>NZ_FNIT01000025.1 GCF_900104035.1 Aureimonas jatrophae
TTACCCTTCGGTGGCGCAGCCAACGCATTAAGCTTCCCGCCTGGGGAGTACGGTCGCAAGATTAAAACTCAAAGGAATTGACGGGGGCCCGCACAAGCGGTGGAGCATGTGGTTTAATTCGAAGCAACGCGCAGAACCTTACCAGCCCTTGACATGCCTCGACGGTCCCAGAGATGGGTCCATTCCTTCGGGACGGGGACACAGGTGCTGCATGGCTGTCGTCAGCTCGTGTCGTGAGATGTTGGGTTAAGTCCCGCAACGAGCGCAACCCTCGCCCTTAGTTGCCAGCATTCAGTTGGGCACTCTAGGGGGACTGCCGGTGATAAGCCGAGAGGAAGGTGGGGATGACGTCAAGTCCTCATGGCCCTTACGGGCTGGGCTACACACGTGCTACAATGGCGGTGACAGTGGGATGCCAGGCGGCGACGCCGAGCCAATCCCCAAAAGCCGTCTCAGTTCGGATTGCACTCTGCAACTCGGGTGCATGAAGTTGGAATCGCTAGTAATCGTGGATCAGCATGCCACGGTGAATACGTTCCCGGGCCTTGTACACACCGCCCGTCACACCATGGGAGTTGGGTCTACCCGACGACGGTGCGCTAACCCGCAAGGGAGGCAGCCGGCCACGGTAGGCTCAGCGACTGGGGTGAAGTCGTAACAAGGTAGCCGTAGGGGAACCTGCGGCTGGATCACCTCCTTTCTAAGGATCTGTCTTTGACGGCCTCCAGGCCATCGGGTGCAAGCCCGGTCCCTTGGACCACCGTATCGACGGGTTTTAGAACAAGACGGTGCCAGTCAGGCACGGTCGCGCAGACAAGTGCCCTGTCCACATGACTTCGGTTGTGGGATTGGGGTGATGGCACGGCATCGCCGTCCACGTTTCTCTTTCTTCCTTGGATAGACGACGACCTCGCCAGCTGACGACATCGGCCGGGCTGGGATCGGAAGAGATCGGGCCCGTAGCTCAGTTGGTTAGAGCGCACCCCTGATAAGGGTGAGGTCGGTAGTTCGAATCTACCCGGGCCCACCATATCGGGGCTTTAGCTCAGCTGGGAGAGCACCTGCTTTGCAAGCAGGGGGTCGTCGGTTCGATCCCGACAAGCTCCACCACCCTTCCTTGAGGCGCGCCTTGCGCTTCGGAGCGGTGGAGTGGGATATCCAAGAAGGAAGCCAAGTTTGCGGCCGTGACCTTTTGGTTCGGTTCGCCTGTTGTTGAACATGTGAAGAGAAGACGGATCCTGACGGGTTCCACCAAGCCACCGGCGCAGCTGGTCGGGCGAGGGGGGGCCTGGTCCGAGGGTCGCCGCCGGAAGGGTTCATCGCCCGTCCGGGTTACCGGTGGCCTTCCCGATGGATGGGTGTGCCTGACCGCCGCCCTTGGGGTTCGTCTCTGGAAGCTGGTCTTTCGCCAGCTCGCCGTAGCTTGATCGCGCGGCGGGTTGGCAGGCGCCATGCTGCAGGCACCCCCGACGTTGCACGCGGGAGGGGTGTTGCATGGTGCCAAGAGAAGAATGAAGAGACTCTGTCCGTGACCTCTCTCTTGGGTCCGCCTTTGGGTGGATCCGATGGTCATGGGCGATGAGAGCGATCAAGTGTCTGAAGGGCATCTGGTGAATGCCTTGGCATGCACAGGCGATGAAGGACGTGGTACGCTGCGAAAAGCCATGGGGAGCTGCGAACGAGCTTTGATCCGTGGATATCCGAATGGGGCAACCCACCTCCGAGCCTTGGTCAGATCGGAACGACGCTGGTACGGGAACGTGCCGGTGGCGTTGCGGTGACCAAGGTTCAACAGCGAGGTATCTAACCTTCGAATACATAGGGGTTAGAAGCGAACCCGGGGAACTGAAACATCTCAGTACCTGGAGGAAAGGACATCAACCGAGACTCCGTCAGTAGCGGCGAGCGAACGCGGACCAGGCCAGTGACCTTGTTGAGAAGAAGCCGAACGCGTTGGAAAGCGCGACATGATGGGTGACAGTCCCGTAGGCGCAATGTCTGACAAGGTACTCGAGTAGGGCGGGACACGTGAAATCCTGTCTGAAATTGGGGGGACCACCCTCCAAGCCTAAGTACTCGTGCATGACCGATAGCGAACCAGTACCGTGAGGGAAAGGTGAAAAGCACCCCGACAAGGGGAGTGAAAGAGAACCTGAAACCGGATGCCTACAAACAGTAGGAGCCCAAGGTTTGTCCTGGGTGACTGCGTACCTTTTGTATAATGGGTCAGCGACTTAGTCTGGCGAGCGAGCTTAAGCCGATAGGTGGAGGCGCAGCGAAAGCGAGTCTGAACGGGGCGTTCAGTTCGTCGGATTAGACCCGAAACCGAGTGATCTAGCCATGAGCAGGTTGAAGGTGCGGTAACACGCACTGGAGGACCGAACCCGCATCTGTTGCAATAGATTGGGATGACTTGTGGCTAGGGGTGAAAGGCCAATCAAACTCGGAAATAGCTGGTTCTCCGCGAAATCTATTTAGGTAGAGCGTCGACCGAATACCCCAGGGGGTAGAGCACTGAATGGGCTAGGGGGACTCACCGTCTTACCAAACCCAATCAAACTCCGAATACCTGGGAGTACTAGTCGGCAGACACACGGCGGGTGCTAACGTCCGTCGTGGAGAGGGAAACAACCCTGACCACCAGCTAAGGTCCCCAAGTCATGGCTAAGTGTGAAAGGATGTGAGAATCCCAAAACAACCAGGATGTTGGCTTAGAAGCAGCCATCATTTAAAGAAAGCGTAACAGCTCACTGGTCTAGAATTAAGGGTTCTTGCGCCGAAAATGTAACGGGGCTGAAGCCATGCACCGAAGCTGTGGATTGCGATCTCCTTGCGAGACGCAGTGGTAGCGGAGCGTTCCCTAGGCTGATGAAGCGGGACCCGTGAGGGCCCGTGGAGGTATGGGAAGTGCGAATGCTGACATGAGTAACGATAAAGGGTGTGAGAGACACCCTCGCCGAAAGTCCAAGGGTTCCTGCTTAAAGTTAATCTGAGCAGGGTGAGCCGGCCCCTAAGCCGAGGCCGAAAGGCGTAGGTGATGGGAACCACGTTAATAATCGTGGGCCTGGTGGAGAGTGACGGATCGCGTGTGTTGTTCAACCTTATCGGATTGGTTGGGCTTCGAAGCGGTTCCAGGAAAGAGCCCCACCGTATAGACCGTACCCGAAACCGACACAGGTGGACTGGTAGAGCATACCCAGGCGCTTGAGAGAACTCTGCTGAAGGAACTCGGCAAATTGCACGCGTAACTTCGGAAGAAGCGTGGCCTCGTCGCACGCAAGTGTTGCGAGGTGGCACAGACCAGGGGGTAGCGACTGTTTATCAAAAACACAGGGCTCTGCGAAGTCGCAAGACGACGTATAGGGTCTGACGCCTGCCCGGTGCTGGAAGGTTAAGAGGAGGGGTGCAAGCTCTGAATCGAAGCCCCAGTAAACGGCGGCCGTAACTATAACGGTCCTAAGGTAGCGAAATTCCTTGTCGGGTAAGTTCCGACCTGCACGAATGGCGTAACGACTTCCCCGCTGTCTCCAGCAGAGACTCAGTGAAATTGAATTCCCCGTGAAGATGCGGGGTTCCTGCGGTCAGACGGAAAGACCCCGTGCACCTTTACTATAGCTTTACACTGGCATTCGTGTCGGCATGTGTAGGATAGGTGGTAGGCTTTGAAGCGTGGGCGCCAGCTCGCGTGGAGCCACCCTTGAAATACCACCCTTATCGTCATGGATGTCTAACCGCGGTCCGTTATCCGGATCCGGAACAGTGTATGGTGGGTAGTTTGACTGGGGCGGTCGCCTCCCAAAGAGTAACGGAGGCGCGCGATGGTGGGCTCAGACCGGTCGGAAATCGGTCGTCGAGTGCAATGGCATAAGCCCGCCTGACTGCGAGACAGACAAGTCGAGCAGAGACGAAAGTCGGTCATAGTGATCCGGTGGTCCCGCGTGGAAGGGCCATCGCTCAACGGATAAAAGGTACGCCGGGGATAACAGGCTGATGACCCCCAAGAGTCCATATCGACGGGGTTGTTTGGCACCTCGATGTCGGCTCATCGCATCCTGGGGCTGGAGCAGGTCCCAAGGGTTTGGCTGTTCGCCAATTAAAGCGGTACGTGAGCTGGGTTCAGAACGTCGTGAGACAGTTCGGTCCCTATCTGCCGTGGGTGTAGGAATATTGACAGGATCTGTCCCTAGTACGAGAGGACCGGGATGGACGTACCTCTGGTGGACCTGTTGTGGCGCCAGCCGCAGTGCAGGGTAGCTATGTACGGTCGGGATAACCGCTGAAGGCATCTAAGCGGGAAACCCACCTGGAAACGAGTATTCCCTATCAGGGCCGTGGAAGACCACCACGTTGATAGGAGGCATGTGGAAGCGCGGCAACGCGTGAAGCTGAGCCTTACTAATCGCCCGATCGGCTTGATCGCTCTCATTCGCCCATGACCATTGCGCAGCAATGTCATGGGTCTCTTCTCTCGCCTTGCGCCAACCGGCTGTGGCCGGTTGTCTGCGGCGGGCCGGAACAGACCTGTTCCGCCGACCCACGAGGGGTCGGGGCTGTCCTCGCTCTCCTGAGCGCTCGGACGGTGGCCAACCGGCAAGGTTCTCCTGAAAAACCAGCTTCCAGCCCAGATGCGATGCGCCGACCTGGTGGCTTCTGCGGGGTGGCCGCACCCGATCCCATTCCGAACTCGGCCGTGAAACGCCCCAGCGCCCATGATACTTCGTCTCAAGACGCGGGAAAGTCGGTCGCCGCCAGGTTCGCCCATCGCATCCTCTCTCACCTCATCACCAAAGCGCCCGCCCGGGGAAACTCGGGCGGGCGCTTTGCTGTGCGCCGGCAACCGATCGGCGCGCAACACAGCGCGCAATACCCCCTATCGTCGCCCCGCGCCCACCCATCTCCCTACTCCCTCCATCGCACCCGATACCACCAGCGCCAAAAGCCCGATCAACACCGCACCCTCCAACACAAACGCCGCATTGCCCGATAGCAAACCCGCCACAATCACCTCCCCCAGCGTCCGCGAACCCACCGTCGAACCAATCGCTCCCAGTCCCAAACCCGTCACCAGCGACAAACG
>NZ_FNIT01000024.1 GCF_900104035.1 Aureimonas jatrophae
CTGGACTACAAGAACCCCAACGCCGCCAACTACGTCGGAAACCTGCTCGATACCTCCCAGCAACTCGATAAAGCCCACGTCACAGGCGTGAAGCTGGCAGCCGGCGTTCATGGCGGCTCCACACTCACCCGTCCGACGTCACCTGAGCCGGACGATGATACCGGCGACACGCACGTCGGCGGCCCCGGAAACGACCGCATCATGGGATCCGACGGGGACGACACGCTCTACGGTGGCGGTGGAGGCGATACGTTGTATGGCCAAGACGGAGACGACACGCTGGACGGCGGCGGCGGCAACGACAAGCTCAACGGCGGTTCGGGGCACGACCTCATTCGCGGCGGTGATGGAAACGACCTCGTGCGGTCGGGAGACGGCGACGACACCGTGTTGGGGGGAAGTGGCAACGACGGTCTACGCGGTGAAGCTGGCAACGATATCGTCCGGGGCGGCGGCGGACGAGACATGCTGTGGGGCGACGCCGGAAACGATACGTTGGACGGCGGAACCGGCCTCGACAACTATCACGGAGGCGCTGGGAACGACGTCTTCGTTCTCGTAAAAGGTGAAATCGCCGACGATCGAATCAACGACTATTCGGCCGGCGACGCGATCCAGTTTCAGGGCTTCGACGATCCCGTCGTCACCCATCTCTACGGCAGCGTCTACCGCATCACAGATGCGGACCACGACAGCGCCGTGTTTCGCGTCGTAAATGCGCACGACGATGCGATCCACTGGCTGTTCGGCTAATCGCCTGCGCTGACGCCGTGTATTAGGTTATGCGTGTAGCTAACAATCGGGCGATGCGGTCGCTCCGAACTCACACGTCGTGATAGGATCGGAACCAAGACGCGAAGTGTCTCAATCCCTCCGACACCGGCGTGTTCGGCGCAAAACCGATGGCGTCGCGCAGTCTCGACGTATCAGCGCTCGTCACAAGGACTTCCCCGGGCAAGGCGTCAATCAGGAGCGTTTGCGCCTTGCGGCCGAGCACGCGCTCGAGTTCCGCGACAAACTCGATCAGGCGCACGGGCTGCGCGTTACCGACGTTGAACACCCGATGCGGCGTCCGATCTGCCGCAGGCAGGCGGTCCGGCTCGATCTCCACGAGACGGGTAATCGCCTCGATCGCATCGTCGATGAACGTGAAGTCGCGCCACATCCTGCCGGGATCGTGCAGCGTGATCGGTTTCCCCTGCACGATCTCCAGCGAGAACTTGTAGTAGGCCATATCCGGCCGCCCCCAAGGTCCGTACAGCGTGAAGAAACGCAGACCCGTGGAATGGAGGTCATGCAGCCCCGCCGAGGCATGGGCCATCAGTTCGTTGGCCCGCTTCGTCGCCGCGTAGAACGACATCGGCGTGTCGGCGCGCTCCCCCTCGCCGTAAGGCGCTATTGCGTCCGAGCCGTAGACCGAGCTGGAAGACGCGTAGATGAAATGACGGGGCATGATTCTGCGACAGCAGTCGAGTGCCGACACGAAGCCGGTCAGGTTCGAGTGCGCATAGCTCCAGGGATCCCCACCGGGATTGCGAACGCCGGCGCGGGCCGCAAGATGGACGACGACGTCTGGTCGGAATGGCGCCGCCAGTTCGTAAAGCCTCGCAGCGTTTGCAACGTCCACGGACTCGAACGTGAAGCGTGGCGCAGACAGCAGGCGTTGAAGCCGTGCTTCCTTCAAAACGACGGAGTAATAGGGGTTCAGGTCGTCGAGACCCAGAACGTCGTGCCCGATCGATAGAAGACGGGACGCCAGATGGTAGCCGACGAAGCCCGCGGCCCCGGTGATCAAGATACGACTGATCGGAACTCTCCTCGACGAGCCTCGCATTCGGGCACAGCGTCGACGGTTTGTTGGCGTGAGGACGGGACGCTGTCAACCGACCCATACGTTGTCGAATGATGTCCCTCGTCATGTCGCGTTTGCATTCCTGTCGCGCCTGTGACGCAAAGCTCCAGCGCGATGCACCACGTTACAACGACGAGCAGGTCATGCTTGGCGCCACGGTCGGGCGCGGGAACAGTTTCACGAACTGCGACAGGTATAGTATGGCCCGGGACTTCGCATGGAATCAGGCTATGCTGGTTGTGCTTCTCAAACCGACCGCGGGCATCGATTGATGCGCCTCCTTGCCCTTCTCCTCATCGGTGGCAGCGCGGCGTTGGGCCTCGCCGGGACACAAGTCTCCGAGCGGGCGGCCTTGGGCTATGTCGTTGGGCTGTGCCAAGCGAACGCGACCGTGACCGACTCGCCGATGCCGTGTCTCTCCGTCGATCGGCGCATGCAACGGCAGGATGGCTACGCCGTCGTGCGAGAACCTATCCACAAGAAGCGAACGGTCCTCACGTCGTTGGCCGCGATTCCCGGCATCGAAGACCCGATGCTACTTGATGCGCGTGCCCCGAACTTTTTTGCCGACGCGTGGAACGAAAGGGCCCGTTTTCTGGGAGGCTCCCGCTCCGGGGAGCCTGCCGGTTTCGTACTGGCTATCAATCCGCAATACGCCCGGTCCCAAGATCGATTTCACATCCACCTAGCGTGTCTTGAGCCGCGCAGCCTGCAACGATTGGCCGACGACCTGCCGAGGATCTCATCCGAACGCTTCACGGCGATGGGGCAAACGATGCAGGGCCGGCGCCTTTGGGCGATGCGCGTCGACGGAACAGACCTTGCCGTGAAAAACCCCCTGCAACTTCTCGCAGAGCATATGCCGGGCGCACGCGAGAGCATGGGACGCCATCTTCTGATGGTCATTCCGGAAGCATGGCCGGACGGGCGTCGCGGCTTCGTTCTGCTGACCAATCAACCGAACGACGGATCGCCTATTCTCTCCGTCGAGCCCTTTCTCGACAAGTCGTGCCTCGCGCACGCGGCCTGAAGCGACCATCTTGCTGCGAGCAGCCGCGCGTCGGCAGCGATCCCAGCGAGCCTTATCTGACCACAAGCCAGATGCGGGGATCCTCGGCGGACGAGACCTTGAGCCATGTGAGATCGGTTTGCCGCCAAGGCGTGATCCGGTTGGTTCGGTTGTCGAGCACGAGATCCCCGGACGTGGTGCGAATGACGAGGACGGCGTGCCCTTCACCGGCTGCGGTTCGGGCTACGGCGATGCGCAGGGCCGATGCCGGTATGCCTGACGCAATGAGCGCACGCCGCTTGGTGAGAGCGAAATCCTCACAATCCCCTGCAGCGACATCCGCTTCCCAATCGTCTCCGATATCGTTGCGCGGCGTGATTGATCGATTGATACCCGTGTTGATGCGGGTCACAAGCGCACGGTCCGCGCCGGACCAGTTCACCTCGGCTTCAGGGTAGCGACGACAATCGTCAGGATTGGTCACGCAGAAGCGCGAAAAGGCAAACGGCGGCAGCGTTTCCCGCGTGCCACTCATGCGCAAGGCTGAATGAGGTGGACTGGCCGAAACCGACGCCATCAGGACAGGCCCGGCGTATGCGCTATCGAGCGGAGCTACGGCGCAAAGCATCATTCCGAAAATCAGACCGATCGATCGCATGTTGCTGTCCACATTTCGAACAGCTTCATGAAACACGTCGCGCGCTACGTCCCGGTTCAATCCGGACGTGCAATTTTCCGCAAGTTACTGCTAAATTTGAACCAAATCTGCTTCCGCGGATCGCGCCGCCGGAGCACCGTTCAAACCCATCAAGTCACCAGGCATTCAGCTGGCGCTTGCCAAACGGACGGCGGGGACGACGACCTTGGTCCGTCCGATCGAATAGTAGCTGATACCGGCATCCCTCATCGCATCCGGCGAGAAGATGTTGCGGAAGTCGACAATCACCGGATCGGCCAGCAAACGCTTGTACTCTTCGATCGGCTTGTCGGCGAATTGCCGCCACTCCGTTGCGATCACGCACAGATCGGCACCGCGCAGCGCCTCGTCTACGGATCCGCTGTAGCGGATGGCGTCTCCGAGTATGGATTTCGCATGCGCCGCCCCCTGCGGATCGAACGCCCGGACATGCGCGCCCTGTTGCGACAAATGTTCGGCGACCAGGATCGCGACGCTGTCGCGCACGTCGTCCGTATCCGGTTTGAAGGTCAGGCCCAGAAGGGCGATCGTCTTGTTGCGGACGTCCCCACCGGCCGCCTCCACGACCTTGGCGACCATGCGATGAGGCCTCATCCGGTTCACGGAGATGACGGCCTCGACGATCGTTGCCGGACTTAGAGCCTTCTCACCGATATGGACCATGGCAAGTGTGTCCTTCGGGAAGCAGGATCCCCCGTAGCCCGGCCCCGGCTGCAGGAAGGCGCGCCCGATCCGCCGGTCGCTGCCCATTCCGCGAGATATGTCGCTGATGTTGCCACCGACCTTCTCGCACAGATCCGCCATCTCGTTGATGAAGCTAACCTTGGTCGCGAGGAACGTGTTGGCGGCGTACTTGATCAGTTCCGACGAGATGATGTCGGTCGAGATCAGTTCGAACCCCTGGGATGTGAAGGGCGAGTAGAGGGCTTCCAGCGTCTGGCGGGCACGCTCGCTGTCGGTCCCGATCACGATGCGGTCCGGCTTCATGAAGTCGCCGATCGCGTTGCCTTCCCGCAGAAATTCCGGGTTCGACGCGACGTCGAAATCCAGGGTCGGATTGGCACCCTCGATGATGCGGCGGATCTCGAAACCCGTTCCGGCCGGCACGGTCGATTTGGTGACCACGACGGCGTAGTGATCGAGAGCCCGTGCGATCTCCTCGCTGGCGGCGTAGACATACTGAAGATCGGCGTTTCCATCGAGCTTGCGGGTCGGCGTCCCGACGGCGATCAGGACGACGTCGGCATCCGCAACGCCCTCGGCGATCTCCGTCGTGAACCGCAGCCGCCCGGCTTCGACGTTACGCAGAACGACCTCGTCCAATCCTGGCTCGTAGATCGGTATCTCGCCACGGCGCAGCGCCTCGATCTTTGCGGTCGCCTTGTCGATGCAGGTGACGTGACAACCGACATCCGCAAGGCAAGCGCCGCTCACGAGCCCGACGTAGCCGGTGCCGACAACGGCGACACGCGGCAACTCGGGTGCGATCTTGGAAACGTTGCTCATGCTCGAAACACTCGCGTCTGTTGTCATGGTGATGCCTGCGTCCGTCCACGCCCCGACCGCTGACCGCGGGCGCAACGTCTTGTCGAAGTGATGCGTCACGCGTTCCCGCGTGACACCGGTTGTCAGCGCGCCGATGCCTCGCGCGCACCGTCGGTCGCCGGCGCGTCGCTCGACGACGCGGCACGCACGCTTTGAGGCTTCAAGCGGATCTCGATCGTATCGCCGGGCATGAGCGGCACGTCCTCGCCGACGTCGCTCCGGGTGAAGTCATCGCCGTTCCGGCGCACCAGCATCAGGGACGGACGCTGATCGCCGGTCAGGCTCGAAGCCGACTGCATATTGCGGCGCTCCATAGCCTTCCCGAGATCGGCCTGGGCCTTGGACAACGTCACACGCGCTTCCTGAAGGGCGGCGAGATTCGTCATCCGGCCGTCCGTGTCGACTTTTTCCAGCGAGCGGCGAAGGTCGACCAGTTCTCGCTGAAGGCGTGCAACCTCTGCCGAGGTTTCCAGTGAACGCGTCGAGACGAGGAAGACCGCACGTTGCGCATCGTTCAAACGTGCAACCTGCGTCAGCCCCTTGCGAAGGAGTTCCTCGACGCGTCGCAACTCCTCTTCGTAGTTGCGGGTTTCCGCTTCAAGGTTCTTCTGCGATTGCGTCAGCAGCTGCGCGCGCGTCTCTGCAGACTGAATCGCCTCGCTGATGGCAGCCTTGGCCCGTACGCGGTCATCCACATCGGCTTGGAAACGCTGCTGCGCGGTCTGCTTGATCCGGTCCACCGTCGGAGCATCAAGATCACCGACCGCGAGACCGGCAAAGTCCGGCTCCAAGGCGTTCGCAAGTTCCGACTGGATCCGCAGAATGTCGACCTGTGCCTCCGTCACACGCGAAAGCGCGTCGAGATAGGCATCCTGAGATCCGGCCAAGTCGAGGCTCGGGTCCTGTCGGCTCCGGAAGGCGCTGTAGCCGCCCGCCAGAGCGACCGCTTGCCGGACGGTCATACCGAACCGGAACGGCTGCGCGCCGGGTGTCAGCACGTCGCCCGAGATGTAAACCGGTTGGTACTCGGCAACATCGACGAGCACGCCCTCCGGGTAAATGACGTTCCAGATCGCACCGCCTTGAGCGTCGACCCCGGATGGATAAGAGGTGTTGCGCAAAGCGGCGACGATCTCATCGCGCAGGCCGTCGATCGTCTGACCGGCGGCCTTGAACTGTCCCGCCAGCGGGATGCGAACGGTCCCATCCGACGTAACGGCGGCGCGCTGGCTCAGGGACTCGTTGCCGACGATTCGGAAATCGACGACATCACCCGGTTGAAGCCGGTAGTCCTGCGCAACTGCAGCGCCCAGCGTGACGGCGAGACCGGCAACCGCCAGCACCCCCGACCGCAGCGATGAGAATGCCATCCAACCAGTCACGAATGCATTCCTTTGAATGTTATCGATTTTCGGCATTGACGATCTATGAGTGGGTCAGGTGCGTCAACCCCGCCGCAGCGTCTGTCTTCGCACTTGCGAAGAAATGCAAGGCGCTCGGGACCAAACTCCGGACTTCATGCCAGCGTGCCTGCCGACATGGAATCACCGCCGATTGCGACGTATGACACTCGCCTGCGACCGCAATGCGACGACACCATCGCAACCCGACGTCGGACGATACGATGAAGCATTCATGATCATGCATGTCCGTCCTGTTTGACATGCCGACGCGACGCCAAGTGCTGACCAGCGCAGCGACGGTCGCGTTCGGATTGGCGGCCATAACGAAGTTTGCAGCAGCATCGTCCCAGCGCCCCGATGTAAAGAAGCCGCGCTCGATCGTCACGTGGGGCCAATCAAACGGTTCCTACATCGTTAACTTCGCGGCTGAGCCATGGGATCGCGCAATGGCGCAACTCATCTCCGGCAGCGACGTCCGGATCGTCCAAGGCGCGACGGCCGGCAGCTTCCTGCGAGGCTCTAGCGCACGCGACGGCGACAGCTACTGGGTCGATCAAAGGACAGGCCAGGATCGGTTCGGCCCGGCCGGCATATTCTTCGAGGCAGCGATCCGCGAGGAGTTGCGGCAAGGACGTGAGATCTGCGCATTTGTCGGAGCGGGCCACGAGAGCGAGGCCGGCAAACTCAACAGCTCCGTTGATCAGCTGAGATATGAGCTTGCGCAGGCGTGGGTCTTCGAGAAGGCCCGGTCCATCGTCGCGGAAGCCGGACTGCAGCCGCCGCCGGTCTTCATCTCGCCAATCGGTCGACGGGGTGAGCCGGACTACCGGTTTTCGGACGGTGTCCAGTCCATCCGGCGCATCCAGAACAAGCTCGTCGCAACCCGAGATTGGCTCCATCTGCTGCCGGAAACCTACGATATCCCGACCGACGGCGGCGCCCACCTACGCACGAAGGAAGAGCCGAACGGTTACGTTCTCGCGGCGCCTCGCCAGACCCGCAAGATCGCACAGACCTTGGGTGCACCCATACACGGCGGCGTCGACGGACCGCGCATCGTCCGGGTACGCCGACGCGCAGACCAAGTCACGGTTTCGATCGAGCTCGACGGGGGCACCACGCTACGAGCCGCCGGAGCCATCGACGGCTTCCGCTACCGCATCGCGGGGACAGACATTCCCATCAGCGATGTCCAGCTTACCGGGCCGACGGAGGTTCGATTCAAGCTGCCGCGATCACGGCCACGCGGCACCGAGATGCTGTTTTATGGATACGGTGCGCTGACCGGCACCGAACCCGGTCGGATCCTTCGCGACGATCAGGATGTCGCCCTGCCCCTTCGATGGTTCGAAGGCTCCCCGACGATCGAGTGAGCCCTGCCCCGTCAGGACATGATGGCGCGCAGCCGCGTCTTCAGATCCCCCAGACGGGTCCTCTGAAGCTGAAGATCGGGGACATATCCGCGAAAGTCCGTGATCTCCGGCGGATGACGCGGATCGCGCGTGGGTGGCGCCCATAGGACGGAGATGCCGTCAGGCGTGATCAGGCGAGCCAGCCGTGACGGCAGCAGACGGCATACCCAGGATTCGAAGCGTACGAGCGCGGGCTTGGCCTTCAGCGATGGCTTCTCGACGCACCACCAAGAGAATACGGCGATGGCAATCGCGAAGGGCATCGTCAGCAGAAAGTTGAGAAGCCAGTTCTGATGGTCGCCCAGAAGCGCGGCGACCGCTTGTTGGATCGGGAAGCCATAAAGGAACAGGCCGTACGAATAGTCGCCGCTGAGGAGGAGTTTCAGGCGAGGCGGATGACACAGTCCGAGGAAGGCGGTGACGTAGGCAAGCGGAAGGGCGACGAGATAATCCCCTTTCGGGATCAGCAGCAGTGCGACCGTCGCAATGAGCGCGACCGCGAACAGAGCGGGACTCCAGGCCACGCGCGCTCGGAACTGAAACAAGAGAATGCCGGCGAGGAAGCTTGCGACGAGGATCATTCCCGGCACGATCGGCGTCCAGGCTGGATCGGCGATCATCGCCCAGAGCAGCATGGCGACCTGACCGACAAACAGCGCGATCAGGAGAAGGCCCCGTCGCGTGCAGGCGCCGAACAGCGCAAGAGCCGCGAGAATGACGTAGCACTTCAACTCGTACGGAATGGTCCACAACTGTCCGTTGACGGTGGACGGCACCGGGTTGTCGAGGAAAACACCCGGAAGCACGAAGTGGATCTCGCCGATGATGTTGAGAAAATAAGCGTAGAAGATCGGAGACGAGAAATACTCCGACAGCGGCAAGGCGGTAAAATACGGGCCGAGCAGCAGGGCCGAAAGGGTCACCTCGACGGCCAGTGCTGGCACGATTCGGAGGATGCGTAGACCGCCGAAGCTGATCAAGGTCGCCGAGCGAACGAGACTGCCAGCGACCAGGAAGCCGCTCAGCGCGAAGAACATCGGCAGGATCAAGGCGGCGATGCCGCGGGCGGGCGTCGAGAAGAACGCGACCGCCGCGGACTGGCCGTAGCTGACGTTGATCGTATGCTGCAGGATCACAGCCGCGGCCAGACCCAGCCGCATGTAGTCGAACCCGGCCGGCCGATTTTCGGCAAGGCGCATCTTCCGTTCAAGCGTCAGGGCGGAACCGCCCACGTCGGGGGAACTCATGATCGACGACATCCCGTTGAGCCGAACCGCCTCTGCAAGGCAGACATCGTCGTCTATAGTTCAGCGACGCGCCCGTTCCAATCCTCACGGGTTGCCGCCGCAGATCCTGTGATAATCCGGCCGATCAGCAACCGTCAAAGCGCACTCGATCTGGGTATCCGATCCGCTTCCTGCGGACCTTACTGGACGGTCGGAGCCTGTTCCACGGTCCCGATCACGCGAGCCGGAACCCCGCTCGCGATCGAGAAGGGCGGGATCGTACCGGTGACCACGCTACCCGCCCCCACGATCGATCCCCGACCGATCCGGGCACCCTTCATGACCTTGGAGCCGGTGCCGATGAAGACGTCGTCCTCAATGACGACGGGGCGGCTGATCGCAGGCCAGTCCGGTCGAGCGTAGCGACGTCCCTCGGCCGGGCGATTGTGAAAGTCCGTGTCGAACACCATCACGTCGGCTCCGAGCAGACACCGCTCACCGATCGTCACCGAGGCGGCCGAGCAGATCGTCCCACCGCTGATACCCGTATCGGCCCCGATCTCGATGCGCCCCGTGTCACTCAGGATACGAAGGATCGACGGCGCGCGGACGCCGAGCGCCGTGCCCTCGGGACGATTGATCAGCACCACGCGATCGCCGAGCGTCAGCCGTCTGAGATCACCGCTCGTGATCGGTAGGCCGTAGAAACGCACGTCCCGACCGAGCCTTGCGTTCCGTTGCCGGAGGATGGCGCGGGCACAGATGGTCGAGACCTTCCAGACGATCTTTCGGAACATCGCGTCTTTCCTGCCGGCTCATGTTGCAGCCCTTAGCCCCTTAGCCCCTTAGCCCCTTAGCGGTTCGGCGGAAGACGCGGAAGGGAACTCTCCGCTCCGTTTCGCTCAGCGAACTCCCGACATGCCATCGTCGGCAGCGGATATCGCGGTATGATACGATGCGACGCCGATCCGGTGACGCCGAAACCCTGAAAACGAAGCATTCTGATGATTGAAATGGGAAGGCGGCGTCGTTCTGCCGGGGCGATGCTTGTGGGCAGCCTGATCCTGACGGGCTGCAGTACGGCTGGCCCGTCCGTCGTCGCGCCCCGCGATTCGTCGCCGCGAGACCGGGACGCCATCGCGCAAAGTGCGCCGTCGCGCGTCCCGCCCCGCTTCCGTCGTCAGTCGGTCACCTACCCGTCTGCCTATGCACCGGGAACACTCGTCGTCGACAGCACGAATCGCTTTCTCTACCTGATCGAGCCCAATGGTCGTGCCCTGCGCTACGGCGTCGGGATCGGCATCGGAGGTTTCGCATGGTCCGGCGAAGGGACGATCGAGCGGAAGCAGGCATGGCCCCGATGGACCCCACCAGCGGAGATGGTTGCGCGCGCTCCGCAGCTATCGCGCTACCAAGGCGGCATGGCGGGGGGCGGCATCAATCCGCTCGGCGCGCGCGCCCTGTACGTGTACCAGAACGGTCACGACACGCTTTACCGCCTGCACGGCACCAGCGAATGGTGGACGATCGGCCAAAGCGGATCGTCGGGTTGCATTCGCCTTTTGAACGCGGATGTCATCGATCTCTACGAACGCGTCCAACTGCGCGCCCGCATCGTGGTTCTGCCGCAAGCGTCGCGCGTGCGGAGCCGCCTCGGCTGAACCAGCCTTGCTGAGCGTAAGGTGCATCCCATCATATCAATTTTAGGAAAATTCACGAGCAGTCATTCCGAATATATTGTTCGTGTTGCTTGTCCCGATTTTAAGCCGCGCAAAGCATTCTCAAGGAAAGTCGCGATCAGGCGCGGCCACGGAGAACGAAATGTCGGCACAATCCATCACCGTTTCCAACTCGATCGAACTTGCGACCGCTCTGCGTACGGCGAAGGGTGGCGAGACGATCTATCTGAAGGGCGGAAGCGAGAACTATACTGTCTCCTTGAACAACACGAGCTATACGAGCGCGGTCACGCTCAAGTCGGCCGACGGTGCGGACAAGGCTGTCTTTGAATCGCTGAAGCTCGCCAACGTCTCGAACCTGACCGTCGACGGTGTCGAGTTCAACTCCGTCGGCGCGACGCGGCCGACCTGGATGACCGACGTCTTCGTCGAAAACTCGAAGAATATCGCGGTGCTGAACTCCGTCATGACGGGGGGCGCGACCCAGTTCAACGACGGCACGGTCACGGTCGCCTCGAACGCGGTTCGGATCAAGGGGACAGATGGTTTCACGTTCACGAACAACGAGGTGTCGCACTACAACTTCGGCATCCAGGTGACGGGTTCGGACCGCGTCAGCATCCAGAACAACGACCT
>NZ_FNIT01000023.1 GCF_900104035.1 Aureimonas jatrophae
GCCCAGAAGATCTCGGTGATCCAGGAGATCGCCCGCCAGACCGACCTTCTGGCCTTGAACGCGGCGATCGAGGCGGCGCGCGCGGGCTCGCACGGCAAGGGCTTTGCGGTGGTGGCGAGCGAGGTGCGAAAGCTGGCCGAGCGCAGCCAGGGGGCGGCGGCCGAGATCGGGCTCCTGTCGGCCGAGACGCTGCGCGCGTCCGAGCTGGCGGGCGAGCGCCTCGAGCAGCTTGTGCCCGATATCCGGCGCACGGCGGAGCTGGTGTCGGAGATCACGGCGGCGTGCCGCGAGCAGTCGGTGGGCATCGAGCAGATCAACCAGGCCATCGTCCAGCTCGACCAGGTCACGCAGGCCAACGCCGGCGCCGCCAGCGAAATGGCCGCGACCTCGGACGAGCTGTCCGGCGAGGCCGCAGGCCTGATGGAGCGCGCGGCCTTCTTCCGCTCCGGCGAGGTGGCCGAGGCGGCGGCGCCGGCCACGGTTGCGGCTCCCGCGGCCTCCGAGCCGGCTCGTTCCCCGCAGCCGAGCCGGGCGCCGGTGCGGGCGAAGGCAGCCCCGGTGGCCTCACCCGAGCCTGCGCCGGCGCAGGGCAGCATTCGCGACCTGCAGGACCGCGCCAGTCGCTTCCGTCCCGCGACCAAGGACGAGGGCTTCGCACTGGACCTGTCGGACGACGGCTTCGAGCGGATGAGCCGCTGAAGCCCCCATCTCAAGCTGGACGAGCGCCCCGCTTCGCCTAGCCTTCCCGCCATGAGCCAGCGGGAGCCGACCCTTTCGACCGCCGCACCCGATGCGGCGGTCGACGCGTTTCTGGACGCCCTCGTCGCGCTGCCGGGCAGCGATCGGCTGTTCAACTTCTACCGCGATCACGACCCGACGGTTGAGAACGCGGACGCGCCCAGCATCCGGCGCGACAATCTCCGCCGGGTTCTTGCGTGGCACGGCTCGCGCGCGGCGACCGATCTGTGGCTCGGCGAGGCGCCGGCCTGGTCCGGCACGCGCCAGAGCGGCGTCCCGTTCGTCGGCGAATATGCCCTGCCGCTTCTTTCCGGCCGGCTCGGTCTCGACCCACCGCTGCGGCGCGCGACCCGCACCGCCGAACCGGCCCGGTCCACCCAGACGGCGCGCGAGATTTGGCGGGCGCTGGAGGCGGCGCCGATGCCGCTGTTCTGGAACGCCGTGCCGTTCCATCCGCATCCGCTCGGCGAGCCTCGGCGCAACCGCACGCCGGGCGTGCGGGAGATCGAGGCGGCGCGCCCCCTCCTCGCGGCGTTGGTCGAGTTGGCGGGCGTTCGGCGCATCCTGTGCGTCGGCCGGATCGCGGAACGCGCGGCCGCCCATCTCGAGCTGCCGCGCGTGCCGGTCCGTCATCCCGCGCAAGGGGGCGCCGCCGCCTTTCGGCTCGGCGCCGCCCGTTTCCTGGCTCAGACGTAGCGGTTGAGAACCGCCTCGAGGCGCTCCTGCCCGCCCGAGCGCGGCTGCGGGTTGAGCGTGCGGCCATGCTCGGCCACCTGCTCCAGCGAGCGCTCGCCCTTGAGGATGGCCTGGTTCTCGGCGCTGTCCCAGCCAGCGTAGCGCTCGGCCAGGGGCTTCTCCAGCGCGCCGTCGGCCAGCATGCGCTCGGCCGCCAGCAGGGCGCGGGCGCAGGCGTCCATGGACGCGACGTGCGCGATCACGAGATCCTGCGGATCGATCGACTGGCGACGGATCTTGGCGTCGAAGTTGAGGCCGCCCGTCGTGAAGCCGCCGTGCTTCAGCATCTCGTGGAAGACCAGGGTCATCTCGGACACGTTCATCGCGAACTGGTCCGTGTCCCAACCCAGAAGGTCGTCGCCGCGGTTGATGTCCAGCGAGCCGAACAAGCCGCTGGCGTAGGCGAGCTTGACCTCGTGGTCGAACGAGTGACCGGCCAGGATCGCGTGGTTCTGCTCGAGGTTGAGCTTCACATCGTCGACCAGGTCGTACTTCTGGAGGAAGCCGAACACGGTCGCCGTGTCGTAGTCGTACTGGTGCTTGGTCGGCTCCTTGGGCTTGGGCTCGATCAGGATCGGACCCTGGAAGCCGATCTTGTGCTTGTAGTCGACGAGCATCGACAGGAAGCGCCCGAGCTGGTCGAGCTCGCGCTTCATGTCCGTGTTGAGCAGCGTCTCGTAGCCCTCGCGTCCGCCCCAGCAGACGTAGTTCTCGCCCTTCAAGGCATGGGTCGCGTCGATCGCGGCCTTCACCTGCCCGCAGGCGTAGGCGAACACGTCCGGGTCGGGGTTGGTCGCCGCGCCCGCCATGTAGCGGCGGTGCGAGAAGAGGTTGGCCGTGCCCCAGAGAAGACGGACCTTGGAGCCTTCCATCTTCTGGGCGAAGAGATCGGTGATGCTCTTCAGATTGTCGATCGACCCCTGAAGCGTGTCCGCCTCGGGTGCGACGTCGACGTCGTGGAACGTGAAGAACGGGGCATCCAGAAGGCGGAACAGGTCGAAGGCGACCTCGGCCTTCTCGCGGGCCCGCTGCAGCGCGTCGCCCGGCTCCATCCAGGGCCGATTGAAGGTGGCGCCGCCGAAGGGATCGCCGCCCGGCCAGGTGAACGAGTGCCAGTAGCAGACCGCGAAGCGCAGCTGCTCCTCCATGGTGCGGCCCATGACCTGCCGCTGAGGATCGTAGTAACGGAAGGCCAGCGGATCGTGGCTCCCCTCGCCCGCAAAGCGGACCGGCTCGGCGAGGCCGAAGAAGTTGTTGGCGGACATGCGGCAATGCCTCCCTGTCGGGGTCGCCGGTCCTTCGCCGGGCACCCGTGAGCTACGTACCTCAAGCATAGTCGGGCAGCAATCCCGCCGCCGCTTTTCCGCTCATACCCGTCCGGTTGTGCCGTTCGCGACAGTGGTTCGAGCGACGGCCCGCTAGGTTGCCGGCGCACCATCGGAACGACGAGCGCTGGAGACTGCCCCCATGACGATCAGCCAATTCCAGACCTTCGTTCGCACGATCGGCGAGACGACCGGTGTCTCGCCGCTGGAAGCCGACGAGGAGGGATATCTCGCTCTTCGCTTCGACGAGGTGGACCTGCACCTTCAATACGAGGACGAAGCGGGCGAGGTCGTTCTGTTCACGCGCCTCGGCGCCGTGGAAGGCGACCGGACCGAGGACATCGCGGTGATGCTTCTCGGTGCGAACCTGTTCTGGCAGGGCACCAAGGGTGCAACGTTCAGCATCGAACCCGCGACGGGCCATGTCTTTCTGGCGGATCGGCGGGCGCTGGAGCATCTCAGAACCGAAGACGCCGTCCGCTGGATCGAGCGCTTCCATGAGGTCGCCACCCATTGGGGGACGCAGATCGCAGATGCGAATCGCGGCGGCCCCACCGGTCTCGCGCACGAAGCCGAGATCGATGCGCCGGACGAGGCACGCGACACCGCCTACGCGCAAAGCTTCATCCGCGCCTGATCCAACCAATCCGGGAGAATCCAGTCATGTCCATCGCGCTCGACAGCATTCGCCATGCCACCGGTGGTCGCCTGACGCTCGAAGACGGTCAGTCGACGGCTCAGAACAAGGGCTTGTCGTTGTTTGGCCGCTTGCGGGCGGCCGCTCGCGATACGGACCACGTGTGGAACCGGCTGCGCCACGGCTCCGATGCGCAGCAGCACGGAAGCATCCAGTTCAAGCAGGCCTTCTTCGCCGCCCTAGTGAAGTCGGAAGGTCTGCACGTGGCCCGTTGCGCCGCGGCCGCGCACGGCCTGCCTACGGACTGGGCCTCGAAGCCCGACGCCATGAGCGCCAAGACGTGCCGCCAGATCATGAACACGGCCGAGCATCTGCGCAGCTACGCGATGCGGCAGGCCGATGCGGCAGCCGAGAGCTTCGCCGGCGCGCCCGGTTCGACCGCGACGAATGGCCTGATCAGCTCAACCGGCGGCGTGGAGGGTCGTGTCCACTCGCTCGCGACGATGCTGAACGCGATGGATCGGCACGACGGCGGCGGCGAGCCGCGCACGCATGCTGCAGCCGATCTCAAGGCGTTGTTCCTTCACGAGGTGAAGCGTGATCCGCTCTACGGAACGCGGCCGCTGGGAGCGGCGGATCTCACGCGGATCGCCCAGAACACGGTCAAGCTCTACAACGAGCGGGCGGCCGGTCGACTTGCGGAATCGCATCCGGGTCTCGAAGCCTTTCATGGGCTGCTTCTCTCCGACGTGTGCCGGCCCGACACGCAGGATGTCGTCAATGCCGTTCGCATCCGCCTGAACACAACGGATGCGACGAGCGACGGCCTCCCAGCCGAGAACGCCGAGTTCCGTACCGCCGCGCGCGAGGCTCTCAACGCCTGTTCCTCGAACGCCGAGATCCTGCGCGAGATGACGTTCACCTCGGCGGGTTGGCAGGATCTGGCCATCCGGCTGAGCGGGCGTATTCACGATATGCAGGATGCGGTCGCAGCCCTCGAGGCGCTGCCGAACCCTCCCGCCACCACGGAAGGCAAGCTCCTGCAGGAGGGGCTGGTGATCGACCTGCGCCACCAGGAGGAGTTGCTGAAGGGCAAACTCGCCTTCGTCAACAAGGTGGCGGAAACCAACCCGTCCTCGGAGGCGGCGATCGCCTACAGCGACCGGCTCTGGGCAGAAGCGGGCGCTCATATTCTGCGCGACGTTCGCGACACGATCGCAACGTCCAACCCGCAAGCCGCTGCTCGCCTCGCTCAGGTGGCCACGCAGATGACGACGAGCGCCGCGCAGCGCCTGAACCGGATGGAGCGCACCGACCAAAACATCAGCCATGCATGGGAGGAGCTGGCAACCGTCAGCCAGAGCGACGTCCAGCGGTTGCGGCGCGATCTCGCTCGTAATCCGCGCGACCCGAACCTCAACGCCGAGCACAATAGGTTGAACGCACTGCGGGTCGTCAGCGTCGCCGATCGCGAGGTCATCGAAACACGTGGCACGCGGACAAATCTTCGACCGGCCGGTCCCGAACACCCGGCGCTCCAGGCCAAGTCCCGCATCCTGGAGACTCTGCGCACGGAACTGGAACAGGCGGGTCTTCCCGCCGCCGAGGTGGACCGGCTGACCGGCGACCGGAGCGTCGGCGACGCCCGCCGTCGGGCCCTCAACGAAAACCAGGCCTGGGCGCCGGTGCAGCGCGACATGGTCGTGCAGAAGAACGGGGTGACGCGCACCTACCAAAGCGTGATCACCCCGGCACGCAACATCAGCCCGCGCTTCGAGCGTAGCTACGACCGCACGACCTACGCCACGGACGGCGCGCCGACGGGTCGGCTCCCGGGTGGGGTCAGTTCCGCGACGAAGGGCAACCATTATCACGCTCGCAACCTCAAGGTCAGCGAACTTCATCGGGCCGACGGAACCGGCCACGTCACGAAGATGATCGGACACGGTGTCCTCGACATGTGGGACATCGCGGACGCCGATCTGCGCAAGGAAGCCAACGAGCGTGGCGCCGCGGAGGTGATCGAGGCGGCGCTGGCCACCAACGACCGCGTTCTGGCAACGGCTCATGCCCGGCGCCGCGACGCGGCAGGCGGGCCCGTCCAGCCGATCCTTCTGACGCATGTCAGCGTGAACCTCGTGACGCCGTCCCCGATCCGCGAGTACACGGTGACCCGTCCGCTCGTCGGCCTCGCCTTCCGCAAAGACATGACGGACTATCAGGAGCTGACCTATACCAAGGAACAGTTCCGCGCGTTCGAGGCCGTCAGCACCGGAGCGGCCGGCGCGGCACGCGAGGTTTTGGTCGCGGATCCGGATGATCCGAACCGCGACGTCGCGGTCGCGGCGCGCGTCGACACGATCGCCTTCTCCTTTGCGATCAACAGCCTGGCAACCGGAACAGGCGGCGCTTTCGACGTCGTGAGCGGCTGGGGCAAGGTCTACGAGGATAACCGCGGCGCCATGGAGCGCTTCATCGGTGATCTCGGATCGCGCGAAACCGGGGTCGGCAGCGAGGGTGCACGGCCGGGTGGCTTCATCGGATCGATCTACAGCCGGGTCGACCCGAGCGATCCTGCCCAGGTCGAGCTCGCGTCGCGCCTGCGTCGCCAGACCAATATCGTCCGCGATCTGTTCGTGTCGGAGGACTTCCGCCGGGGCCGGGGCGATCCCGCCAAGATGAGCCGCGAGATCCTGGCGCTGCAGTCGCTGGCCGAAGAAGCGCTTTCCGTCATGAAGGTCGACGATCAGGCCGCCACCATGTCGAAGGGATGCAAGAGCGACAAGGATCGCGGCGGCGTGACGGATGTCGAGATCAAGCACAAGCTGATCACGGAGGAGATGGGCGGCATCGTCGTTCCCGATGCGCGTCTCGCGGGCGACGACCAGGACAACTACTACGTGGTCGCGGCCAGCTCCGGCCAATTCGAGAACCAGCAGCTCAATACGGGCCTGATGGGCAGCAAGGAGGCCGGGCACCTGAAGCTGCGCATCCCCGACGCGGCCGTGCGCAGCTTCCTGGCGGGCCTCGGCAAGTTCGCCTCGGAGTAAGGCACGGGCTCGCGGGAGAGCAGACGCCGCTAGTCCGGCAGGTTGTCGGGCAGGAGGATCTCGACGCGGATGCGTTCCTGTCGCTCGTCGATCCGCGCGCCCGACAGGGCCGCCTCGACGACGCGCAGCGCCGAGCGCGCCTCGTGGCCGGGGTCCTGCACGATCAGGGCGTCGATGCGACCGGACACGAGAAGCGGCCGGGTCTCGGGCGTCAGCTCGTGCGCGACCACCACGGGCTTCAGGTCACGCTCGGCCAGCGCCTCGCACAGACCGGCATTGCCGGCGCCCGCGCTATAGATGGCGAGCGGGCGCGGCTGGCGCTGGAGAATGCGCGCGACAGCCTGACGCGTCGCGGCCGGCTCGTCCTGCCCCTCCACGACGCCGGTCACGTCGATCAGGGGGAAACGCTCGGCCAGCGCTTCGCGAAAGCCGTCGAGCCGGTCGCGGTGGTCGCGCAGGTCGCGCGATCCCAGTACCACCAGGATCTCGCCCGCCGCCCCGCCCGCGAAGCGACCGAGAAGATGGGCGGCGACGCGTCCGGCCGCGCGGTTGTCGATGCCGACATAGCGCAGCCGTGCCGAGCCCGGCACGTCGGAGACCAGCGTCGCCACGGGGACCCCACGCGCGACCACGGCATCGATCGCCTCGCGCACGGCCGGATGGTCGAGCCCGACCGCGACGATCGCATCGGCCACGGTCCCGGCCTCGAGGATCGCTGCCGCCAGGGGTTCGGCCTGGAACGTGTCGGCGGCCTGGATCGTCAGATCGAGATGCCGGCCGGCGCCGGTGTGCGACGCTTCTTCGAGCGCCTGGCGCAGCCGTGCCATGAAGGGATTGCCGCCCGCTTCCGGCAGCAGGCCCATCACGCGGTGCCGCACGCGCCGCGCCAGTTGGGCCGCGCCGAGATTGCGCTCGAAGCCGAGGTCGGCGACCGCCTGCTCGACGCGGCGGATGGTTTCGGCCCGAACGCCGGGACGCTTGTTGACCACGCGATCCGCCGTGGCGAGCGAGACCCCGGCCTGTTGGGCGACGTCGCTGAGCGTCGGTGGTCGCTGCTCGATCCTTTCGTCGGCGTCGCTCATGCGCGGTCGCGCCCGAGCCAGCGGTCGTGGCGGACGGGCGACCGGTCCCTCACCTCGAACCATCGCCGTCGCCCGCCCATCACCGCCGCCTGCCGCACAGCCAACCCCCGTTTCGGTCTCGCGACCATTCTTGCCTCAAAGGTGGCCGAGCGGAAGACGGCGTCACGACCGCCGTGGCGGGTTTTGCGGCCCTGTGTCGGATCGGGCCAACATCCTGAAACCGTTCTAAAAACCGTGGCGCGCGGGTCACAGATATGGCCGCATTGTGGCAACTCCTCAATCTTGACCTCGCGAGTCAGGAATGACGGTGGCATGACGCTGATGCCCTTCTCTTGCGGACCGATCAGCTCATGCGGCTCGATACCTGCCTTCTCGGCGCCACGGCGCTCACCTTCGTCGCCACGCTCGCGCCGGCCCTGGCGCAAGGCGTGGAAAGCGTCACGCTCGATACGGTCGTGGTCGACGGCGACGGCGGCGCCGAGGGCGGCACCGCAGGGGCGACCGGCCCCGTGGACGGGTACGTCGCCAAGCGCACGCTGACCGGCGCCAAGACCAACACGGCGGTCGAGGCGATCCCGCAGTCGATCTCGGTGATCGGTCGCGAGGAGCTCGACGATCGGGCGGTGCAGACCGTGACCGATGCGCTTCGCTATACGCCGGGCATCGTCACGCAGCCCTTCGGCTTCGATTCCGACACGGACTGGTTCTTCGTGCGCGGCTTTCAGGCCACCCAGACCGGCGTCTATCTCGACGGACTGAACCTCTACCAGTACGCGTTTGCCGGATACACGATCGACCCCTTCTTCCTGGAGCGGGTCGAGGTTCTGCGCGGCCCCTCCTCGGCGCTGTACGGCGGCGGCAATCCGGGCGGCGTCGTCAACCTCGTGTCCAAGCGCCCAACCGGCGAGCGCCTGCGCTATGTGGAAGGGGCGATCGGCGACGAGCCGAACGGCTGGGCGGCGTTCGACATGGGCGACCGCGCCTCGCCGGACAGCCCCTGGAGCTATCGCGTCCTCGGACGCGTCCAGGGCGGCGACACGCAAACCGACTATGCCGACACGTTCCGCGGCATGATCGCGCCCAGCCTCCGCTACGAGCCGGATGCCCAGACGCGCGTCGACGTCTATGGCTTCTTCCAGTACGACAACCTGCGCCACTCGACCAACTTCCTGCCCTTCGAGGGCACGGTGGTGGATGCCCCGTTCGGGCGCATCCCGCGCTCGCTCTACACGGCCGAGCCCGACCTCGACCGCTACCTGTCGCGGCAGATGCTGGCGGGTGTCGACGCCGAGACGACGCTCGATAGCGGCGTGACGTTGCGCTCCAACACGCGCGTGTCGCGCACCGAGCGCGAGGAGCTCTTCCCCTACACGTTCGGCTTCACGGACCCTGCGACGGGCGGCAGCTTCCTGGCCGAGGCGGTCGATGCCAACTCGCTCCTGACGCGGCTGAACTTCGGGCACGATACAGCGGCCGACTCGCTCACAACCGACAACAACGCGACGTTCCTGTTCGACACGGGCGCGCTCGACCACACCCTCCTCGCCGGCATCGACTACAAGTTCTACCGCATCGACCAGGAACAGGCCTCCGGCACGGCATCGGCGATCGACCCGATCCGCCCGCGCTACACCAACATCCTGCCGCCGCTGGGTGCGCCCTACATCGACGAGCGGATCGACCTCAACCAGCTCGGCTTCTACGCGCAGGACCAGATCCGCTTCGGCGGCGGATGGATCACGACGCTGAGCGGCCGGTACGATCGCGTCTGGATCGATCGCGACGACCAGCTCGCGGCCGACAACGACTACGACGGGAACGAGGGGGCGCTGAGCGGCCGGGCTGGCCTCGGCTTTGAGTTCGCGAACGGCGTGACGCCCTACATCTCCGTCGCGAGCTTCTTCAACCCGCAGATCGGCACGACCGGGGATGGCCGGGCCGTGGAGTCGGAGGACGGCGAGCAGTTCGAGGGCGGCGTGAAGTGGTCGCCCACCGACTTCGACGGCACGTTCACCGCGTCGGTCTTCGACCTGACGCGCCGCAACGTCGTCCAGAGCGATCCCCTCACCTTCCTTCCGGTCCCGCTCGGCGAGGTGCGCTCGCGCGGCGTCGAATTCGAGGGCAAGGCGAACGTGACCGATGCGCTGAAGCTGATCGGCTCGTTCAGCTACATCGACCTCGAGATCCGAGACGACGTCGATCCCGACCTGATCGGCAACCGGCCCTATCTGATCCCCGAGGTCACGGCTTCGGCCTGGGCGGACTATACGGTTCTCAGCGGCGCGCTGGAGGGTGTCTCCTTCGGCTTGGGCGTTCGCTACCTCGGCGAGTCCTATGCCGACAACGAGAACACCCGGAAGGTTCCGGACGCGACGCTGGTGGATGCCGCGATCCGCTACGAGCAGGCCGACTGGGGCGTCTCGCTCAACGCGAACAACCTCTTCGACAAGCGCTACGTGGCCGGCTGCCAGGGCTTGCTGAACTGCGGCTACGGCCAGGGACGCGAGGTGATCGCCAAGGCCCATATCAGCTGGTAGCGGCCCACGCTCTATCTCGGCTCGAACAAAAAGGCCGCTCTGGAAAACCGGAGCGGCCTTTTTTCTGTGTGGGCGGCTTCCGATCAGAAGTCGCGCTGGAAGCGCAGGAAGCCGGTGACCTGGTCGGTGTCGCCGATACGGTCGAAGTCGACGTTGCGGTAGACGACCTCGGCTAGCGAGGCGAAGTTCGGGGTGAACTTGTAGCCGAGGTTGCCGACGAAGGCGTAGTAGTCGCCCGTCGTCGAGAAGGTGCCGAACTGGCCGTTCGGCAAGGCTCCGAAGAACTGCGTGTCGAAGGTCTTGCCGTACTGGCCGGCGACCGCGATACCCAGCTTGCCGATGCCCTGCGCATAGCCGGCGCCGGCTGCCCACTCCAGGAAGATCGGCACCGCGCCCGGCGTCGGGTTCAGGACGTTCGGGTTGTCGGCCGTGAAGGCCGAGGTCGTCGCCAGACCTGCGATCGAGGCGTAGACGGTTGGGTCGAAGGCGTAGTGGCCTTCCACCTTCAGCTGCGACTCGGGCAGCAGAACGTCCTTGAGATACACGCCGCCCTTCAGCGCGAAGGCGTCGTTGTTGCCGTCGTTCAGGACGCGTGGAAGACCCGGCAGCGAGATCGGAAAGGTCTCGACGCCATTGAAGTCGAACGGATCGGTGCCGATCGCGTCGCGCGCGTCCTCGAAGTTGAAGGTCTCGTCGTACACCGCCGACAGGTACGCACCGCCCCAATCGCCGAGGTACACGAGCTTGCCGTGCACGTCCGGCACCACGTCGCCGGTGCCGTCGTCTTCCAGGCCGACGGTGAGCGAGAAGCCGCTGGCGGCGAAGGTGTAGTTGATCTGGTTGGTGTTGAAGTCACCGACCACGAGATCGGTATCGGTCAGAAGGCCGTCCTCGATGTCGCCGATGCCCGACGACCACATCGTGTCGCGATAGCCGGCGAGCAGGCCGCCGAGTTGCAGGAAGGCCTGGTCGATCTCGACTTCGTTGTCGGAGCCCGACAGATTGGTGTTCTGAAGGCGGATGAAGGAGCGCAGCGTCCCGAGATCGGTCTCCTCGCGCACATCGAAGTTCAAACGCGAGCGCACGGCGGTCGAGACCTGGTACTCGTCGCCCTCGAGGTTCGTCGCCGGGTTGCCGGCCACGATCGTATCGAAGCGGACATAGCCGTTGAATGAGAAGCAGCTCTCGGTTCCCGGAATGTAGTGGAAGCCCTCGCCGTAGACATCGCAGGCGCGGACGTAGTCGACCGGCTCGGGTTCGGGCGCGATCACGGCATCGGCGGCCCGGGCACCGGGCAGGGTCGACAGCAAGGCCGCCGAGCCCAGAAGCCACGTCTTGATGGTCATGGAAGATCCCCTCGAAACTTCGAGCGCCCATGTCCCCCGGGCGCCGCAACGCATCGGACCGGCCCGAGCAAGGACAGGGGCCGGCGATCGGATGCCATACTTACGATGCGACAGCATACGCGGAACTGACGCAAGCGATTCCGCCCGCAAAAAGCCGCATTGCAAAAGAGAAGCGGCGACGTGTGGCGATGCGAACACGACAAGTTGCAAAGCAGATGATCGCAAGCCAGACATGGCGCCGTGCGCCTCGGACTTGCATCGACGCGGCGGGTCGTCTGTAACTCCCGCATGCCGAATACGCACCCGCCCGACGATCCCTTCCGCCTGACACGCTTCGTGGCGGCGCAGGACCCGATCTGGCCCGGCCCGCTCCTCGAGATCCGCGCCGGTCGCAAGAGGAGCCACTGGATGTGGTACGTCTTCCCGCAGATCGCGGGTCTGGGGCGCTCCGAGACCGCCCGCCACTATGCCATCGCGTCGCTCGACGAGGCCCGTGCCTTTCTGGCCCATCCGACTCTCGGCGCCAGACTGCGCGAGATCGCCCGCGCCGTCGCCGACCTCCCGAACCGGTCGGCCCGCGACGTGTTCGGCTTTCCCGACGACCTGAAGCTCCGGTCGTCGCTGACGCTGTTCGACATGGTCGAGCCGAACCGCGTCTTCGCTCAGGCGCTCGATCACGTCTTCGCGGGCGAACGGGACGGCGAGACGCTGCGGCTGCTGAACCGGGAGGCGCGACGGTGAGCGCCCTGTCCGAACAGGACCTGACGGAACTCGCCCAGTGGCGCCGGCTTCTGCATGCCGCGCCCGAGATCTCGGACGAGGAGCGTGAAACGGCGGCCCGCGTCCAAGACGCCCTTCGCGGCGCACGGCCAGCACGGGTGATCGATCGGCTCGGCGGTTGGGGTGTCGCCGCCCTGTTCGAGGGTGCGGAGCCGGGTCCGTGCGTGATGGTGCGGGCGGAACTCGATGCCCTGCCGATCGAGGAGCGGGGATCGGCTGCCCATCGCTCGCGCGTCATCGGCCGCGCCCACCTGTGCGGCCACGATGGCCACATGGCGACGCTGATGGGGCTTGCCCGGCGGCTCCGTTCCCAACCGCCTCTGCGCGGCCGGGTCTGGCTGCTCTTCCAGCCGGCCGAGGAAACCGGGGCCGGTGCCGCGGCGGTGATCGAGGATCCTCGCTATCGTTCGCAGATCGCGCCGCACTACGCGTTCGCGCTTCACAACCTGCCGGGCGTCCCGCTCGGCGAGGCGATCGTGCCGGTCGGCCCGGCGAACTGCGCCTCGGCGGGTCTTCGGCTGCGCTTCAAGGGGCGGACCGCGCATGCCGGCAGCCCGGAAACGGGGCTGGCGCCGACACCGGTCCTGGCCGAACTTCTGTCGCGACTGAACGCGATGGGCGCACCCGGCGCCCGCGCCGACGGAACGCTGCCCGACGCGTTCGCCATGTGCACGGTCACCCATGCCCGGCTGGGCGAGCCGACGTTCGGCATCGCGCCGGGCGAGGCTGAGCTGTTCGTCACGCTTCGTACGTTGCGCGATCCCGAGATGGCGGCGCTGCGCGCAGAGGTCGAAGCCCTCGCCCGGCACCTCACTGAGCGTCACCAGCTGGAACTGGGCATCGAGGAACACGACACCTTTCGAGCCTGCACCAACCACGCGGATGCCGCTGCGATCCTGCGCCGAGCGGCCGAAGCCACGGGTTTGCGATGGCATCCCGGACCGCCCTTGCGCGCGTCCGAGGATTTCGGCCGCTTCGGCGCGGACGCCCGGTCGGCCATGCTGTTTCTGGGCGCCGGCGCAACACATCCGGCTCTGCACGATCCGGACTACGACTTCCCGGATGCCCTCATCGGAAGCGGCGTGGACCTTCTGGAACACGCCATGCGCAGCCTGACCGGCTGACGCCCCGCTCGGCGACGATCCGAAGGGCGTCCGTCCCCTGGCACGGTCCCATGTCGACGCCGCACGCGATCGGCGAAAGGGGGCCACACGATCCCGTTCGGCAGAGCGCTCCGACGAATTCTCCACTGTTTAGAATGACTTAGAACCGTTCCAATCTTCCTTCGGCGGCTTGAAAATTCTTGACTCGGTTCCTCATGTAAATTCTAGGGAGCCCATCTCGTCCCGCCCGACGCGTAGCCGCCGTACCGCCCTCGCCCGGCGAGGCGCCCGGCCGGCATGCCTGTCGCCAGCGGACGCCCGTCGCCATGCTGCCCATCGAGGTTCACCGATGCCCCGCACGCCGCCCGCCCGACCGATCCGACGTCATGCGCATCGTCTCGCCGTTCTTCTCGCGCTCGCCGGCACCCTGCCCGCCGCAGCGCAGGAGGTCCCAGCGGAAACGCCTGCGCCGGCCGGTGTAGCGGCTCCGTCTCCGTTGGCGCCGGCGCCGGCGGGTCCGGCAGCCGACTCGACCTCTTCGCCCCAGCCGGCGCCCGCAACGAGCGAGAGCATTGCTTCCGGCGTCGCAGCAAACCCGACCGCACCGGCCGTTCCGCAAGACGTGCCGGCGGCCGGCGCACCGGAGGCGGTGGAGATCGAGGCCACCGAGTTGCCGCACGACCTGTCGCCGTGGGGCATGTTCATGGCGGCCGACTGGGTGGTGAAGGGCGTCATGATCGGCCTCGCCTTCGCCTCGCTGGTGACCTGGACGATCGCGCTAGCCAAGCTTCTGGAGATGGCGGGAGCCCGCGCCCGCGCCCGGCGCGGCATCGCACGGCTCGCCAAGGCAGTGACGCTGCGCGACGCGATGGGAGCGAAGGGCGGCACATGGCGCGGGCCGGTCGGCGCGCTTGTCGAGGCCGCCGAAGAGGAGCGGGCCCGCTCGGAAGGCCTGTCGGCCGACGGAACGAAGGAGCGCGCCGCGGTGGCGTTGCAGCGCATCGAGGCGCGCGCGGGCCGGCGCATCGCGCGCGGCACCGGCATCCTGGCGACGATCGGATCGACCGCGCCCTTTGTCGGCCTGTTCGGCACGGTCTGGGGCATCATGAACTCGTTTATCGGCATCTCCGAAAGCAACACCACGAACCTGGCGGTCGTCGCGCCGGGCATCGCCGAAGCCCTGCTCGCCACCGCGATCGGCTTGGTGGCGGCGATCCCGGCGGTCGTGATCTACAACCTCCTGGCCCGGCAGATCACGGGCTACCGGACGATCCTGGCCGATGCGACGGCAACGGCGATGCGCCACCTGTCGCGCGAGCTCGATCGGCGCGACAGCGCCGCACTGCGCGAGCCTGCGGCGCGTGGCCGCCTGCAGGCGGCGGAGTAGCCGCGATGGGCATGTCCCTGAAATCCGGCGAGGGCGACGACGACCTCGGCGAGGTGTCCGACATCAACGTCACGCCGTTCATCGACGTGGTGCTCGTGCTGCTGATCATCTTCATGGTGGCCGCCCCGCTTTCGACGGTCGACGTCGCCGTGGATCTGCCGAGTTCCAACGCGCCGCCGGCCGAGCGGCAGGGCGAGCCGGTCTATCTCACGCTGAAGCGCGACCTGTCGTTGGCGCTGGGCGAGGAAACCGTGGCGTCCGAGGCACTTGCCACGTCGCTCGACCGGCAAACCGGCGGCAATCGCGAGGAACGGGTCTACCTGCGGGCCGACGAGGCGGTGGCCTACGGCGACCTGATGGAGACCATGAACGCGCTGCGTTCGGCCGGCTACCTGAAGATCGCCCTGGTGGGCATTGAGGCGGCGCCGACACCGGGCGTCCAGTCGGGCGCCGCGCCCGCCCCATGACGACCTTCGAGGGACGGTTCGAAGCCGAGCACGGCTCGTGGCCGATGCTGTTGCGATGGGGCGTGGCGGGTTCGCTCGTGCTCGCGCTTCATGGTGCCGCCGCCTATGCGCTCTTGAATCCTGCGCCGCTCGATGCGCCGCCGCAGGGGGCGCCGGAGGCGGCGATCCTGATCGATCTGGCCCCGCCGGCGGAGTCGGCCGAAGCGCCGCCCCCGCCGGAAGCGACGCTGCCCGAACCCGTATCCGAGCCGCCTCCGCCGGAGCCCGTGGCCGAGCCGATACCGGAGCCCCCGCCACCCGAGCCGGAGCCGGAGCCGGTCATCGAGCCATTGCCGGAACCTGTCCCACCAGAGGTTCCGCCGGAGCCCGTCGTGGAGCCGCTGCCCGAGCCCTTGCCGCCCGAGCCCGTGGTCGAGGAACCACCACCCGAAATCCCGGTCGCCGAGGAGATCGCCCCCGTTCCCGGCAACGTGCCGTTGCCGACCGTGCGGCCCGCTCCGCCCCGCCCCGAGCCGGAGCGCCGGGTCGAGCGCTCCCGACCGCCGCCCGAGCGGGTGGAGCGGCGCGAGCGCCGCGAGACGCCGGCTCGGCAGACGCCCCGGCGCCAAGCGCCGCAACCGCCGGCCTCGGTGGCTTCACGCGGCGCTCCGGAGCGACAGGCCTCACAGGGCGCCCCGGTATCGGCGGCGAGCCGCGAGCGCTGGCAAAGCCGGATCCAGGCGCGCCTGAACCGGTACAAGCGGACACCGCGCGGGGGAAGCGAGGGAACCGTGGTCGTCACGTTCACGATCGACGGTTCGGGAAGCGTCGGCGGAGCTCGCGTCTCCCGTTCGGGCGGAGCGGTTCTGGACGAGGCCGCCCTCGCCCTTGTACGGCGCGCCGCGCCCTATCCGGGGTCGCCATCCGGCAACCCCGTATCGGTCACGGTGCCGATCCGCTTCAACTAGGCGCTCAGGCGCTCGAACCGGTCGTCGCCGAGTTCGAGCGCGAGACCGCTTGCGGGTCGACGCCCGGCAGGCAACGCCGCGACGGTGTGTGCCGCGACCGGCTCGCTGACCGGCGCCGGCGCCGAGGGACGCGCAGCGGGCATCCCGTTCGCGGCCACGAGCCGGAAGAAGCTCGTGCGATCGTTGAGCCGCTGCGCTTCCGCCGACAACTGTTCGGCGGTCGCGGCCATCTCGCTGGCGGCGCCGGCGTTGGCCTGCGTGACCTGGTCGAGCTGGACGATGGCCTGGTTGATCTGCTCGATGCCCACCGACTGCTCGCGGCACGCCGCCGTGATCTCCGACACCAGCTCCGCCGTGCGCCGGATGTCGGGCACAAGTTGCTCGAGGCGCTCGCCCGCCAGCTCGGACGCGCGCAGCGTCTCGGCCGACAGGAGCCCGATCTCGGCCGCCGCCCCCTGGCTGCGCTCGGCCAGCTTTCGCACCTCGCTCGCCACCACCGCAAAGCCCTTGCCGTGCGAGCCCGCGCGCGCCGCCTCGATCGCCGCGTTCAAGGCCAGAAGGTCGGTCTGGCGGGCGATCTCCTGGATCACCGAGATCTTCTGGGC
>NZ_FNIT01000007.1 GCF_900104035.1 Aureimonas jatrophae
GCCAACGCCGGCGCCGCCACCGAGATGACCGCCACCGCCGAAGCCCTGTCGGGCGAGGCCAGCAGCCTCAACCAGCGAACCGCCTTCTTTCAACTCGAGGCCCGGGACGCGGGCGCATCCGGGACCGGGGGCGATGCGCCGGTGGAGCGCGCCCGCCCGCTCGACGTCCGGGCGCTTCGAGCCCGCGCCGCCGAGTTTGTAGAGGGCATCCAGCCTTCAAGACGCACGCCGCAATCCGTCGGGTCCGTCTCCGAGACCAACGCCAGCCAGCCTGGCGGCGCAACCCGCCGGACGGGATGAGGCTCGACCCCTTCGACGGGCGGTCTCCGCACAAGCCGGGTCGCCGGCGACCCCTTTTGCGAACCGCTCGAGCCGGGCGGGTTGCAGGCAGCAACCGCCCGGTTTGTTTCGCGGCGGTCGAAGGCGGTCTGGACGCGGGCCGGCGGCTTCCCGCGAGCGGCCTGGCTCTGAAGGTCGGTCAGCTCCAACGGGTATGGCCCTGGCGCGACCAGCGATCGCTCGCAGTTCGCAAACCGGTGCCCTTGCGGGCCGGAATCGAACGGCGACCACGGATGCCGATCAGGACCGCCGTGTGTCTCACCCCTGGCCCGGCGGGCCTCGCGAAGGGTCGCTCCATCCGATCCCGGCCGGTCGAGCAGGGCCATCCGTCGTCCCGACACCGCCGTCGCGATAGCGGGGCGGGAGTTCGGCGACCGGGACATCATTGGCCTCGAACCGCGTTCCGCTGGACCAGGGAAAGGCGTTCAGCGCCGCGCCGAACCCCAGGCTGAGCAACCACGGCGCGATCTTCGCGCCGGACTTCTTCCCCAGGACGGCGAGAAAGCCGAGCGGCACCTTGAGGGCGAAAAGCGGGATGAAGAGAAGCGGCAGGACAAGAAGGCTCAGCACCATCGGGATCGACGCCTCCAGCAGGGGATCGCCGCCGCGTCGCAAGCGCAGATGCGGGTTCCGCTCGGCGGCGAATGGGATCAGAGCTTCCATGAAGCGAACGTAGTCGGCGGAGCGATCGACGCCTTTCTCCCCCTGCCAATCCAGCGAGGATATCTCCCGCGACACGAAGCGCGTTCGGATACGCGCGCTGTAGACGGGAAAGCCGGTGGTGCCGACCCCGCTCGTGACGTGGAGTTGCAGGAACCGAAGACGGTTCCATGGAATCAGCCTGACGGACCGCCCTTGCATCACCGAAAGACCCCGGCTCTCGATCGCAAAGGCCGTTTCGACCCCATGAGAGCTTCCGTGATGCGCGACGACCATCGCGGTGTAGCGGTAGGCGGGACCAGGATCCGTCTGCACGCAAGCCCTCCACCGCGGTCCGCCATTCGGAGCGTCCCCCCGCTCGAACGCGCAGGATGGACCTCGCCCCCCCACGGCGTCCAGACGAGACACGAGGTCGCCATTGCGGGATCGCCGCGGGGACGATGCAAGCGGCCTGGCCGGGTCGTCCGGGGGCCGGATCGTCCGGTCGACGAGGCCAGCCGCGTGGCCGCGGCCTCATCCGCCGAACCGGATCATCCGGATCGCCACCGCCGACGGGGCGGGACACCGGGCCCCGTCCCTCGGGCCAGGCCCGCAGATCGACGCCCTCTCTCAGGCGTTGTCGGTGGGCACGAGGATCTCGCGCTTGCCGGCGTGGTTGGCGGGGCCGACGATGCCCTCGCGCTCCATGCGCTCGATGATCGAGGCCGCCCGGTTGTAGCCGATCTGGAGCCGGCGCTGCACATAGGAGGTGGAGGCCTTGCCGTCGCGCAGCACCACGGCCACCGCCTGGTCGTAGAGGTCGGCCGCCTCGTCGCCGCCGGCCGCTCCCCCGCCCGAGCCGCCGCCGGCGGCGGGCGCCGCGCCCTCCTCGTCCTCGTCGATCAGCACCGCGTCGAGATAGTCCGGCACGCCCTGGCTCTTCAGGTGGCGCACGACCTGCTCGACCTCGGCGTCGTCCACGAAGGGCCCGTGGACGCGCTGGATGCGCCCGCCGCCCGCCATGAACAGCATGTCGCCCATGCCCAGCAGCTGCTCGGCGCCCTGCTCCTGCAGGATGGTGCGGCTGTCGATCTTGCTCGTCACCTGGAAGGAGATGCGGGTCGGGAAGTTCGCCTTGATCGTGCCGGTGATGACGTCGACCGAGGGGCGCTGCGTCGCCATGATGACGTGGATGCCGGCGGCGCGCGCCATCTGGGCCAGGCGCTGCACCGTGCCCTCGATGTCCTTGCCGGCCACCATCATCAGGTCGGCCATCTCGTCGATGATGACCACGATGTAGGGCAGCGGCTGGAGGTCGAACTCCTCCGACTCGAAGATCGGCTCACCCGTTTCGCGGTCGAAGCCCGTCTGCACGGTGCGCGAGATGGTTTCGCCGCGCTCGATGGCGGAGGCCACGCGCGTGTTGAAGCCGTCGATGTTGCGAACGCCCACCTTCGACATCTTGCGGTAGCGGTCCTCCATCTCCTTGACGGTCCACTTCAGCGCCACCACCGCCTTCTTCGGGTCGGTGACGACCGGGGCCAGAAGGTGCGGGATGCCGTCGTAGATCGACAGCTCCAGCATCTTCGGGTCGATCATGATCATGCGGCACTCGGCCGGGCTCATCCGGTAGAGGAGGCTCAGGATCATGGTGTTGATCGACACCGACTTGCCCGAGCCCGTGGTGCCGGCCACAAGCAAGTGGGGCATCTTGGCAAGGTCCGCGATCACCGCCTCGCCGCCGATCGTCTTGCCGAGCGCCAGGGGAAGCTTGCCCTTGTTGGCCGAGAAGCTCTCGGCGCCGATCATCTCGCGGAAGTACACCGTCTCGCGCCGCTGGTTGGGCAGCTCGATGCCGATCGCGTTCTTGCCGGGAATGACGGCGACGCGCGCCGCGATCGCCGACATCGAGCGGGCGATGTCGTCGGCCAGGCCGATCACGCGGCTCGACTTGATGCCGGGCGCGGGCTCCAGCTCGTAGAGGGTGACGACCGGACCGGGGCGCACCTCGATGATCTCGCCTTTCACGCCGAAGTCGTCGAGGACGCCTTCCAGAAGGCGCGCGTTGTCCTGCAGGATCTCGGGCGTCAGCGAGTTGTCGCGCGTGCGGGGCTTGGGCGGCGACAGGAGCTCGATCGGCGGCAGGATGAACTCCGGGTTCGCGCCGCCCGAGCCGAGCTCGGCCAGGCGCGCGCGGGAGGACTGCGCCGAGGTCGTCTCCGACACCGGCATCGAGCCGGCGACGACGCGCGCGGGCGCCCGATCGAGCGGGGGCGCGGCGGGACGCTGGACGGGCACGCCCGGCGCGCGCGCGGGCACCGGCGAGACCGGCGGCCGCGTCAGCGCGGGCGCTGCGGCGGGCTCGGCCTTCGGGGCGGCCCGCTTCAGACCCGGAAACGCGACGATGTTGTTGGCGATGAAGCCGCGCCAGCCGCCGGCCTCCTCGGCCTCCTCGGCAACGGGTGCGCGGCGCTCGTCGGCGTCGAGCCGCAGGCCGGCTTCCGCCTCCTCGATCGCGATGCGCTCCTCCAGCGACAGGAACGCCTCCTCGTCGCCGAAGCGGCGGTCGTCGTCGTCCTCTTCGTCCTCGATCTCGTAGCGACGCTCGTCGGCCCGGTCCTCGGCAAGCTCCGCCGCCTCGTCCTCGTAGCCTTCGTCGTAGGCATAGCCGTCCCGATCGTCCGCGAAGCGATCGTGCGTCTCGGGACGCTCGTCGGCGCGCAGCGCCTCGATGTCCTCCGCCTCGTCGTGACCGGATGCCGCGGCCGCCGGGCGCGGGTTCAGCTTGTAGGTGCCGTTCCAGTCGGAGCGGCCGTGGCGCACGGTCGCGCGGCTCGTATCCACGGTGCGGCGCGGCGCGGCAAAGACGTCCGTCTCGGCCGGCACGGGCGGCGGCGCCACGGGCTGGCGGACGGGCGCAGGCTGGCGCGCAACGGGCGGCGGCGCGAAGGCGGCTGGCGCGGCGTCGTGAACGACGCCGTCCTCATCGACATACTCGTCCTCGGGCTCCTCGAAGGCGTAGCTCGGCTCGGGCACCACGACGCGGGCCGCGCGGGCGGGCGCCGCGCTCGGCTCGCGCAGGCGCGGCGCCGGGGCCGGTGGCATGAGCGGCAGGTCGGCATCCCACTGGCGATGACCGAACGGGTCGTCCTCGCGCCGGCGCAGCGCGCCGATGCCGCGTCCCAGCGCCGAGCGCGCCGAGACCATCCAGTGCGCGGCCAGACCCTTGAGAAGCGCGGCGCGCCCCTCGTCCTCGTCGTCGTCCTCCAGGCGGGCGCCCGCGTTCGCGGCCGGACGCGCGGTCTGCGCGGCAGCCTTGCCGCGCCCCGACCCGACCAGCCCTGCCCCGTCCGCCAGGCACCAGAGCGCGGGCAGCGCGAACAGAAGCGCGAAGAGCCAGCTTCCGGCCCCGCTAGGATAGCCGCCCGTCAGAAGCGCGGGAACACGCAGCACGAGGTCGCCCACGACGCCGCCGAGCCCGGTCGGCAGCGGCCAGCCGGCGGGCTGCTCGATCGAGCCGAGCGCCGCGCTCGCCAGCGCGACGCCGGCCAGCGCCCACCAGGCGCGCGCGCCCGCGCGGCCGGCGCGACGGCCCGCCAGCATCAGGGCCGAGCGCACCACGAGCAGCACCGGCAGAAGGATGCTGGCGAGGCCGAAGACCTGCATGGCGAGGTCGGCGGCCACTGCGCCCGAGCCGCCGGCCCAGTTCCGCACCGCATTGCCGTTGGCATAGCTCAAGGAGGGGTCGTCGACGTTCCAGCTCGCCAGACTCACCGCCATCCAGCCCGCGAGCGCCAGAAGCGCCACGCCGCCCGCCACTCGGGCCGGTCGCTGCAAGTGGCCGGTGGCTTCCCCGATCTCCGCTGCCGCCATGGTCATGTTCCCGGAATCCTGCCTTCGCGGTTCGGGCGCGCGGGGCCCGGCCGCCTGTCTGCCTTTGCGGTGCGCCCCCTCGCGCGGGGGTGCGCCGTCGTCGCCTTCCAAGGTAAACAAAGGCGGTTAAGGCCCCTTTAACCGAGACGGCGAGGTCGGGGCGCCGGGACGGTTCCGGGAACCGCGATACGCCCTCGAGCGTCCCCTCCCCACCAGTGACAGGGAGCCGGAAGCCATGGACATCCAGCACGAGACGCGGGGCGCGGGCGGGGCCTTCGTGATGGGCGAGGGCGCGGATCGGGCGGAGCTCACCTACGGGCCGTCGGCGCGCGCCGACACCGTGGTGTTCGACCACACGTTCGTGCCGCGCCACCTGCGCGGCCGAGGCATCGCCGAGGCGCTGCTGGAGCGGGCGGTGGCCCATGCGCGCGAGCGGACGCTGCGCGTCGTTCCGGCCTGCTCCTATGTGGCGCGCGTCTTCGACCGCTCGCCGGAGCGCTACGCCGACGTCGACGCACGGGCGGCGTGAGACGCCGAAGGGCCGGCGGATCGCTCCGCCAGCCCTTCGGGTCGTGTTCCGATGCGCCGGGACCTGACGTCCCGGCGGGTGAGGATCAGGAGTGGTAGGCGACCTCGCCGTGGCTCGTGAGGTCGAGGCCTTCGCGCTCGGCCTCCATGGTCGGGCGCAGGCCCACCACGACGTCGACGATCTTGTAGAGGATCGCCGAGACGACGCCGCTGTAGACCACGGTGATCAGCACCGCGACGACCTGGGAATAGACCTGGGAGCCCATGGTGACGCCCTCGAGGTAGCCGCCGCCGCCGAGCGAGGTGGAGGCGAAGATGCCGGTGCCGATGGCGCCCACGATGCCGCCGACGCCGTGGATGCCGAACACGTCGAGCGAGTCGTCGTAGCCGGCCTTGGGCTTGATCACCGCCACGAAGACGTAGCAGAGCGCCGAGGCGATCGCGCCGAGCGCGATGGCGCCGACCGGACCCACCGCGCCGGCCGCTGGCGTGACCGCCACGAGGCCCGCGATGATACCCGACACCGCGCCCAGCATAGAGGCCTTGCCGCGCGCCATCGCCTCGATGATCACCCAGGCGATCGCTGCGCCCGCCGTGGCCGTGAAGGTGTTGATCATGGCGAGCGCCGCGCCGCCGTTGGCCTCGAGGTTGGAGCCGGCGTTGAAGCCGAACCAGCCCACCCACAGGATCGAGGCGCCGACCATGGTCAGCGTCATCGAGTGCGGGGCCATGTTGTCGCGGCCGAGCCCTGCGCGCTTGCCGACCAGGAACGAGCCGACCAGCGCCGCGATGCCGGCATTGATGTGGACCACCGTGCCGCCCGCAAAGTCGAGCGCGGCGACGCCGCCCGCGTGCTGGCCGAGGAAGATCAGGCCGTTGGCGTCCCACACCATGTGGGCGATCGGGAAGTAGACGATCGTGACCCAGAGGATCGTGAACAGCACCACAGCCGAGAACTTGATGCGCTCGGCGAAGGCGCCGACGATCAGGGCCGGCGTGATGCAGGCGAAGGTCATCTGGAAGGCGATGAACACGTATTCCGGGATCACGACGCCCTTGGTGAAGGTCGCGGCCATCGTGTCCTTGGTGATGCCGGCCAGGAACAGCTTGCCGGTGCCGCCCCAGTAGGGGCTGGTCGAGCCGCCGAAGGCGAAGGAGTAGCCGTAGAGAACGTAGATGACGACCACCACGGCGGTGATCGTGACGCACTGCATGAGCACCGAGAGCATGTTCTTGGCGCGCACGAGGCCGCCGTAGAACAGGCCGAGGCCTGGCAGGATCATGAACAGGACGAGCACGGTCGAGACGAGCATCCAGGCGACGTCGCCCTTGTTCATCGTGTCGACCACGGCGGCGGCCGCGTCCGGCGACACGGTCTCGGGCGCCGGCGCGATGCCCGTCGTGGCGGCGTCCTGCGCGAAGGCGGCGAGCGTTGCGAGCGGGCTCAGGAGGGCCGCGGCGGAAAGGGTCTTCAGAAGTCGCATCACGGGTCCCCTCAGAGCGCGTTCGTGTCGGTCTCGCCGGTGCGGATGCGCACGGCCTGCTCGATGCCGAACACGAAGATCTTGCCGTCGCCGATCTGGCCGGTCTTGGCGGCCGCGGCGATCACATCCACCGTGCGGTCCACCATGTCGGCGGGCACGGCGACCTCGATCTTGAGCTTGGGCAGGAAGCTGACGGCGTATTCGGTGCCGCGATAGATTTCGGTGTGTCCCTTCTGGCGTCCGTAGCCCTTCACCTCGGTGACGGTCAGACCCTGGATCCCGACCGAGGTCAGCGCCTCGCGCACCTCGTCGAGCTTGAATGGCTTGATGATCGCCATCACGATTTTCATTTGCACCTCGAACCCTTCGGGGATGCGGCCCGCGCCCTGGGAGAGGCGGCGGTCCGCGAAATGGCGGCTCCCGAGCCCCGGAACGGGACGGGATCGCCGAAGAGCTATCCAAGATGCGTGCCAACTGCGCAGAGGCCCGGTTTCGGCCGCAATTCAGGCTGAACGCGTGCTGAGTCTGCCACCCGGCGAGGCAGCGCCCTTGCCCAGCGCGCGACCTTGGTGATGCTTTTGCGGGCAGTTGACCAAGAAGAGGGCGCTTAGGCCTCGCGATCCCTGCGTTTGGGACGGATCAGCCCCTCCTGCGCTACCGAGGCCACGAGATGCCCGTCCCGGTCGAACAACGAACCGCGAGTCAGGCCGCGCGCGCCCGACGAGCTCGGGCTGTCCTGCGCGTAGAGGAGCCAGTCCGACACGCGCAAGGGACGATGAAACCACATGGCGTGGTCGAGGCTGGCGGCCTGGATGCGCGCATCGAACACCGACAGGCCGTGGGCGAAGAGCGAGGTGTCGAGCAGCGTCATGTCGGACAGGTAGGCGAGCGCCGCGGCGTTGAGCGCCGGGTCGTCGCCGATGTCCTCCACGACGCGCACCCAGATGCGCTGCTCGGGCGGCAGCTTGGCGTCGGTGAAGTAGTGGTCCGTCGAAACGGGCCGGAACTCCACGGGCCGGGGCCGATCCCAGTAGCGGCGGATCGCGTCCGGCGCGCGGGCCAGGATCTCGCGGCCGAGCGCCTCGCCCGTCGGCAGGTCGTCCGGGCCCGGCACGTCGGGCATCCGGATCTGGTGGTCGAGCCCGTTCTCGTGGCGCTGAAACGAGGCCATCAGCGTGAAGATCGCCGCACCGTGCTGAATCCCGGACACGGTGCGCGTGGTGAACGAGCCGCCGTCGCGCACGCGGCCGACCCTGTAGATCACGGGGATGCTCGGATCGCCCGGCCGCACGAAGTAGCCGTGCAGCGAGTGGACCGGGCGCTCGGGCGGCACGGTGCGCTGGGCGGCGACGAGCGACTGCGCGATCACCTGGCCGCCGAAGATGCGTTGCCAGCCGACGTCCGGGCTCGTGCCGCGAAACAGATCGTCGTCGAGCCGTTCGAGGTCGAGGGTATCGAGGAGAGGCGTTCGAACCGTCATATTTGTGCAGCCTGACCCTCCCCCATGCTGCCACTTACGTAAGCGGCAGCACGGGCTTTGAGCAGGACAGGGCCGCGCACGTCAACAGCGGCCTCGGCGTAGGCCTCGCCCTGATCGGCTGACGCATCGTCGAGAAAAGTCGGCCTGCCGTCAGGCGGCCATCTTGCCCTCGAAGGTGATCGTCGCGGGCTGCGTCACCGTGACGTCCAACTGGCCGGCGCGCGCGGCCGCGCCGTCCACCACGAACTCGATGTGGCCACTCGCCTTCATCACGCTGCCGTCCATGCCCGGAAAATCGGTCTTGCCGTGGCCGCGGCCCAGACCGCTATAGTACATGTCCCAACTGATCTCGACCTTGAAGTCGCCGTTCTGGGTCTGCGTGATGTGGACCGGCGCGGTGCCGATCCCGCCCGGCTGGACCATGGACTCCGAGCCGTCCGGCGCCCGGTAGTTCACGGGGCCGAGCTTGCCTTGCTCGACCTGACAGACCGAACGCGAGCCGTCGCTCTTCGACCAGCTGTCGGTGAAGAGGCGCGAGAACTGCTGGTTCACGACGCTGGACAGGACGGTCACCGCCTCGTCGCTTCCGGTAAAGTTCTTGAGGTTCCGCACCACGCTCTCGTTGCGGTCGTTGTTCGTGGTCGGGTCGCTTGCCGACTTGTAGGCGCCGTTGCCCGTGCCGAGCGTCAGATCGAGCCGGTAAAAATCCTTCACCGACTGCGACGAAACCGGGATGCCCGCGATCGTCGCCAATGACACCGGCTGGCCTTGCTTGTTGACCGGATTGAGCTGGGAGTTCCCTGTCTCCTCGAGGGTATCGTCCAGGGATTGGCCGGCCTGCGAGCCGAGCAAAGGGTCGTTCGGAAAGGCCTGGACGACGTGGCTGCCGGAAATCACGCCTTGGTTATCGATCGCGACGCCGGAGGGCAGGCCTTCCAAAAGCGCGGCGCGCTTCTCGTCGAAGGTCTGGACGAGTGGCGCCTGCACAGCCTGCACGTTCGCCGGAGCCTGGGCCTGCTGAGCCGCGCCGGCTCCGCCCCCACCGGCGGCGCGCCAGCCCTGGAAGTCCTGATAGGCCGTCCTGACCTTATCCTTCAGCGTCGCGAAGGCATCGTGGAAGCCGCTGCGCAGATCCTTAAAGAAGTTCTTGACGGCGTTCAGCGTTTCGCCGGCGCGCGAAGGCTGACGGGTCCCCTCGCCCACCTCCACTCGCATGCCGTTGACGGAGCCGACGTTGGCGCGCTCGACGCCTTGGGCGCCACGCATTGAGTCGATCTGGCCGACGTTTCCGCCCTGATTTGAAATCTTGCTCATGTGCTCGACCCTTTCTCGAACGGAATGCTGGGGATCAGACGCGAAGTAGGTAAGGGAAGGCGCTTGGATCCGCGCCTTCGGCATCGGAGACCGACGAACCGAGGAGGGCATCAGCCTCCTCGCTCTTCCAGAACGAGACGTGCTTGATAAAATCGAGAAGCATGGCTTCAAACGCCTTGTCGTCGTAAAGCTGGACATCAACGCGCAGGCACAGCAGCGGCTGGTCATCGGCCGGATCGAGCGCAAGGCGTGCCGGCCCTGTTCCGTCACCGAAGTGATTGGCCCTCAACAGCGCCTTAAGGCTCGTGTCACCGGCGTCGAAAGAGGCAAGGTCGAGATAAGACACGAATTCGAGCACCGTCTCATCAATCTTCACGACATAAACCGAGATCGACCGGTCGAAGACCAGCTCGACATGGCCATTGCGACTGAATTCCAACTTCGAGAGGCCGCTCATGTCGCGCAAGCGCTCTAGGGCGTGATAAACATCTCTCATCGTCTCTCGTCCTCTTGTCGGCACGCCGACTCTTAGCGTTTCGGCACAGCTCGGACGCAACATGGGAACCGCTCGTCCTGGAACAGGCTCTAGCACCCTGTGCGCGCTGGCCGATGTGCTGTTTGGCACTGATAGCGCCGGGGTGACGAGGCGCGGTTGCTGCATCTCACCCCGGCGCCTATCTGAGGTTCCCCAACGCCGTCCGCACCGTGTGGTAACGGCAGAAGCTCAAAGGAGCCGCGATGGCCGAGGATACGAGCCGGAACCTGGAGCGCTTCGACGTCGTGGTGGCGGGGGCCGGCTATGTCGGCCTGTCGGTCGCCGTGTCGATCAAGGCGTCGGCGCCCGCGCTTCGCGTTCTCGTGGTGGACGCCGCGCCGGCCGAGGTCTGGCGGCGCGACGGCCGCGCCTCGGCCGTGGCCGCCGCCGCGGTGCGCATGCTGGAGCGGCTCGGCGTCTGGCACGCGATCCAGGGCGAGGCCGAACCGATCCGCGACATGATCGTCACGGACTCGCGCGCCGGCGACGTCGTGCGCCCGACGCTTCTCACCTTCGGCGGCGAAGCGGGCCCGGGCGAGCCCTTCGCGCACATGGTGCCCAACACGGCCCTGAACGGGGCGCTGCGGGCGCGCGCGGCCGAGCTCGGCCTCGAGATCCGCGCCGGCCATGCGGTGGACGGCATCGAGGAGGGTCCCGCCTTCACCACGGTGCGCTTTGCCGAGGGAGCCTCGATCGAGACGCGCCTTCTGGTGGCCGCCGACGGTGTTCATTCCACGATCCGCCGGCTGTCCGGCATCCGCACCGTGCATCAGGACTACGGGCAGAAGGGCATCGTGTGCACGGTGCGCCACGAGCGTCCGCACAACGGCCGCGCCGAGGAGCACTTCCTGCCGGCCGGGCCCTTCGCCATCCTGCCGCTCAAGAACAACCGGTCCTCGCTGGTCTGGACCGAGAGCGCGGCCGAGGCCGACCGCCTCGTGCGTGCCGACGAGATGGTGTTCGAGCTGGAACTGGAGCGGCGCTTCGGCCTGAAGCTCGGCGCCATCACCGTGGAGGACCGTCCGCGCGCCTTTCCGCTCGGCCTGACGCTCGCGCGCGACTTCGTGCGTCCGCGCCTGGCGCTCGCCGGCGACGCGGCGCACGGCATTCACCCGATCGCGGGCCAGGGCCTCAACCTCGGCTTCAAGGACGCGGCGGCGCTGGCCGAGACCGTGGTGGACGCAGCAAGGCTCGGGCGCGACATCGGCGCGCTCGACACGCTGGAGCGCTACCAGCGCTGGCGGCGCTTCGACACGCTGCGCATGGGGCTGACCACCGACGTCCTCAATCGCCTGTTCTCGAACGACAACGGCGCGTTGCGGGCCGTGCGCTCCTTCGGCCTGTCGGTGGTGGACCGGCTGCCGTTCGCCAAGAACGGCTTCGTGCGTCAGGCCTCGGGTCTGACCGGCGGCGCGGTGCCGCGCCTCCTTCAGGGCGAGGCGATCTGAGGCGGCGAACAGGGCAGCCGGCGGCAAGTCCCTGTTAAATCTACTATTATTCTGTATTGATGGCGTGCGGGGGCGCTGTTCCCCGCGCCGCAGCATGCGCGGCCTCGACTTGGAACCGTTCGAGGAAATTTCGTTTCTCTCCGGCGCCGGCTTTGGTACGCCCGTCCGGGCGCGCGTCGCGGCGGCACCCTAGATTACGGGACCCTGTGGACGCGCGCGTCAGGGGCCGGGCGCGATGGTCCGAAACGGGAAGAACCGCATGGTCGACGACGTCAAGACGAACGCCAAGACGGCCAAGACGCCGAAGGGGCCCAAGCTCCCGGTGATCATGACCGCGAACGATCTCCTGGACGGCGAGGTCGTGTTCCTGACACGCGACGGCTGGAGCTTCGACCCCAAGGACGCGCTGGTGGCCGGGGACGCCGAGACCGCCGGCTGGATGGAAGCGGAAGGACGACGCGCCTTTGCCGAGAACCGCGTGGTCGACGCCTACCTCGTCGAGGTCGACGTGGTCGACGGCCTTCCTCGGGCCAAGCATTTCCGCGAGGCGATCCGTCAGCGCGGCCCCACCATGCTCACGCAGTTCGGCAAGCAGGCCGACTTCCCCGCCTAGACACCTGCCCGGCCGCCTCGAGATATCGCCAAGGACCCGCCCGCATGTACCGCTACGATGAATTCGATGAGAGCTTCGTGCGCGACCGCGTCAACCAGTTCCGGAGCCAGGTGGAACGCCGCCTCGACGGCTCGCTGACCGACGACGAGTTCAAGCCGCTGCGCCTGAAGAACGGGCTGTACCTTCAGCTCCACGCCTACATGCTGCGCATCGCCGTGCCCTACGGCACGCTGAACTCCAGGCAGCTGCGCCAGCTCGCCCATATCGCCGAAGTATACGACAAGGGCTACGGTCACTTCACGACGCGCCAGAACCTCCAGTTCAACTGGCCGAAGCTGCGCGACGTGCCGGCGATCATGGACCTGCTCGCCGATGTCGAGATGCACTGCATCCAGACCTCCGGCAACTGCATCCGCAACGTGACCGCCGACCAGTTCGCGGGCGTCGCCGCCGACGAGGTCGAGGATCCGCGCCCGACCGGCGAGCTGATCCGCCAGTGGTCGAGCCTCCATCCCGAGTTCTCGTGGCTGCCGCGCAAGTTCAAGATCGCCGTCACCGGCGCCGAGCATGACCGGGCCGCCGTGAAGGTGCACGACATCGGCCTGCGCATCCTGCGGCACCCCGAAACGGGCGAGGTCGGCTACGAGGTGATCGTGGGCGGCGGGCTCGGCCGAACGCCCTTCGTGGGCAAGGTGATCCGCGACTTCCTGCCCAAGGGCGAGCTCCTCGCCTATCTGGAAGCCGTGATGCGCGTCTACAACGCGGAAGGGCGGCGCGACAACAAGTACAAGGCGCGCGTGAAGATCCTCGTCCACGAGATCGGCACCGAGGAGTTCCGCGAGCGCGTCGAGGCCGAGTACGCGCTTCTCGACGGGCCGACCGTGAACGCGCCCGAGGACGAGATCGAGCGCATCGCGCGCTACTTCGCCCCGCCCGCCTACGAGACGCTGCCGCCCGAGTCCGAGACGCTGCGGGCCGCCCGTGCCGGCGACCCCGAGCTCGACCGCTTCGTCAGCCAGAACGGCTTCCCGCACCGCCAGCCCGGCTACATCACGCTCACCGTCTCGCTGAAGCCCATCGGCGGCGTGCCGGGCGACATGTCGGACGCGCAGATGCGCGCCTTTGCCGACATCGCGGAGCGCTACTCGTTCGACGAGCTGCGCGTCACCCACGTCCAGAACCTCGTCCTGCCGCACGTGCGACAGGACGACGTGCCGGCGGTCTTCGCCGCGCTGAAGGCGGCGGGGCTCGCCACCGCCAACGCGGGCCTTGTCACCGACATCATCGCCTGCCCCGGCCTCGACTACTGCGCGCTCGCCACCGCCCGCTCGATCCCCATCGCGCAGGACATCTCCAACCTCTTCGCCGACGAGGCGCGCTCGCGTGCGCTCGGCGAGATCCAGATCAAGATCTCGGGCTGCATCAACGCCTGCGGCCACCACCATGTCGGCCATATCGGCATTCTCGGCCTCGAGAAGTCGGGCCGCGAGAACTACCAGATCACGGTGGGCGGCGACGCGTCCGAGGACGCGAGCCTGGGCGAGCGCGTCGGCCCCGGCATCGACGGTGACCAGGTGCCCGGCGCGATCGAGGCGCTGGTGGACGTCTACATGGCGGAGCGGCAGGGCGACGAGCGCTTCATCGACACCGTGAAGCGCGCCGGGCTCGAGCCCTTCAAGCAGGGCTTCACGGCCTATGTGGCGCGCGTAGGAGAGCCGGCGTGAGCGCCGCCCTCCTTCTGCGCCCGGAAGGGCCCGTCGCCGACGAGTACGCGCGCGTCGCCGACGTCGCGGAGCTCTCGCTCAACGGCGGCCCGGTGATCGTCACCCTGGAGACCATCGACCAGGCGCTCAGCGACCGGCGCAACGAGCGCCTGGGGCTCGAGATCGGCAACAACACGCCGCTTTCCGCGGTGGAAGCCTATCTCGGGCAGATCGATCTCATCTCGGTGGTGTTTCCGAGCTTTTCCGACGGGCGCGGCCTGTCGCTCGCCAAGCGCCTGCGCCGGGCGGGCTTTGCCGGCACCTTGCGCGCGAGCGGCCCGCTGATCTCGGACCAGTTCGCCGAGGCCCTCGCCTGCGGCTTCGATGAGGTGGCGCTGCCCGAGGCGAGTGCCGCCCGCCAGCCGGCCGAGCAATGGGGTGCCGCGCTCCATGCGGTGCGCGAGCATTACCAGACCGGCTACGGCGAGGGGGAAAGCATCCTCCAGAAGCGCCTGGCCGCGCGCGGGAGCGCGGCGTGAGCGCGCCGGCTGCCGCGGCGATCGAGGGGACGGACGCGTTGCGCGCCCTCAGCCTCGAGCTCGACGCGGCCTTCGCCACGCTCGACCCGGAAGGGCGCCTTCGGCTTCTGGCCGAGCGCGTACCGGGCCGCACCGTGTTCACCACCTCGCTCGGGATCGAGGACCAGATGCTGACGCATCTCGTGTTCCGCGCCAAGCTCCCCATCGAGGTCGTGACGCTGGATACGGGCCGCCTCTTTCCCGAGACCTACGCGCTCTGGCAACGCACCGAGGAGCAGTACGGCCGGCGCATCAAGGCGAAATACCCGCAGGCGGACGCGCTGGAGGCTCTGATCGACGACCAGGGCATCAACGGCTTCTACTTCGCGCCGGAGATGCGAAAAGCCTGCTGCGGCGTGCGCAAGGTGGAGCCGCTGGGACGCGCCTTGGCGGGCGCCAGCGGCTGGGTCACGGGCCTGCGCCGCGACCAGTCACCCAACCGCGAGAAGCTCGACTTCGTGGAGTTCGACGAGGCGCGGGGGATGGTCAAGGCCAACCCGCTCTTCGACTGGACGCGCGAGGAGATCCGCGTCTTCACGGCCGAGAACGGCGTGCCGGTGAACGAGCTCCACGACAAGGGCTTCCTGTCGATCGGCTGCGCTCCCTGCACGCGCGCCATCCGCCCCGGCGAGGTGGAGCGTGCCGGCCGCTGGTGGTGGGAGGAGGAGACGCTGCGCGAGTGCGGCCTCCACATGGACGCGAGCGGCCGGTCCGTGCGCGCCCGCGACGGCAAGCCGGCTCCCGGCGACAGCGCCTTCGAGACCATTCCGTCCTGACGTCTTCGGCGCCCCGGCGCTCCCGAGTTCCAAGGTTTCCCGATCCATGACCCCGATGACCCATCTCCAGCGCCTGGAGGCCGAGTCGATCTTCATCATCCGCGAGGTGGCGGCCACCGCCGAGAACCCCGTGATGATGTATTCCATCGGCAAGGACTCGGCGGTCATGCTGCATCTGGCGCTGAAGGCCTTCGCGCCGGGGCGCCTCCCCTTCCCCGTGCTCCACGTCGACACGACCTGGAAGTTCCGCGAGATGATCGAGTTTCGCGACCGCACGGCGCGCGAGAAGGGTTTGGACCTCATCGTCCATACCAACCAGGAGGGTCTGGCCGCCGGCGTGAACCCCTTCGACTCCGGCTCGCGCACCCATACCGACATCATGAAGACCGAGGCGCTGAAGCAGGCGCTCAACAAGTACAAGTTCGATGCGGCCTTCGGCGGCGCGCGCCGCGACGAGGAGAAGTCGAGGGCCAAGGAGCGCGTCTTCTCGCTGCGCACCGCCGAGCATCGCTGGGACCCCAAGTCCCAGCGCCCCGAGCCCTGGAACCTCTTCAACACGCGCAAGCGCCAGGGCGAGAGCTTCCGCGTCTTTCCGCTGTCGAATTGGACGGAAGGCGACGTCTGGGACTACATCGCGATCGAGGGGATCGAGGTGGTGCCGCTCTACTTCGCCAAGCCGCGCCCCATCCTCCGGCGCGACGGGACGCTGATCATGCGCGACGACGATCGCATGAAGCTTCTGCCCGGCGAGACCGAGGAGATGATGACGGTGCGCTTCCGCACGCTCGGCGACTATCCCCTGACCGGCGCGGTGCCCTCCACGGCCTCGACGCTGGAGGAGGTCATCGCCGAGATGCGCGCGTCCCGCTCGTCGGAGCGTGAGGGCCGGGTGATCGATCGCGACGGCGGCGCCTCGATGGAAGAAAAGAAGCAGGAAGGCTACTTCTGATGTCGAGCGCGCTGCACAAGACCGAAGGCGACGCCGTGCTGGAAGCGGCCAGCAACACCGCCGCCGTCGCCGAGATGGATAGCTATGCCGGTCCCGCGCCCGATGCGCTCGCCGACCCCGAGGGGCGCGCGGCGGCGCTCGCCCGCGCGGGCGCCAAGGCGTCTCTCCTGCGCTTCATCACCTGCGGCTCGGTGGACGACGGCAAGTCGACCCTGATCGGTCGCCTCCTGTTCGACACGGACTCGGTCTTCGACGACCAGATGGACGCGCTCAAGCGCGACTCGAAGAAGTTCGGCACGACCGGCGAGGACCTCGACTTCGCGCTTCTCGTCGACGGCCTGTCGGCCGAGCGCGAGCAGGGCATCACGATCGACGTCGCCTATCGCTACTTCTCCACCGCATCCCGCGCGTTCATCATCGCCGACACGCCGGGCCACGAGCAGTACACGCGCAACATGGCGACCGGCGCCTCCCAGGCCGAGCTCGCCGTGATTCTCGTGGACGCCCGCAAGGGCATCCTGCCCCAGACGCGGCGCCACTCCTTCATCACCTCGATGGTCGGCATCAAGTCGGTGATCGTGGCGGTCAACAAGATGGACCTCGTCGGCTTCGACCAAACGGTCTTCGACGAGATCCGCGCCGCCTACGAGGCGATCCGCCCGCAGCTCGGCTTCACCAGCGTCACCTACGTGCCGCTGTCGGCCAAGAACGGCGACAACCTCGCCTCGCGCTCAGCAGCCTCGCCTTGGTACGAGGGACCGACGCTGCTTGAAGCCCTAGAGCGGGCGCAACCGCCCGAGACCGGCGGCACGTCGGCGCGCTTCCGCCTGCCGGTGCAGTGGGTGAACCGGCCGAACCTCGACTTCCGCGGCTTCTGCGGCCAGGTCGCGGGCGGTGCCGTGAAGCCCGGCGACGCCGTGCTCTCGCTGCCCAGCCGCCGCCGCTCCACGGTGCGCGAGGTGCTGGGGCCGGACGGCGCGAAGGCGGAGGCCCATGTCGGCGAGGCCGTCACGCTGACGCTGCACGACGAGATCGACGCCTCGCGCGGCGACGTCCTCGTTCATGCCGACGATCCGATCCGCGCGCACCGGCTCCTCCAGGCCGAGATGCTCTGGATGGTGGACCGGCCGCTGATCCCCGGCGGGCGCTTCATCCTGCGCCTCGCCTCCGCCCAGACGCCCGCCAACGTGCGCTCGCTCGACGAGGCGATCGACATCCATTCCTACGAGCCGCGCCGCGCCAACGCGCTCCTGATGAACGAGATCGGGCGCGTCACGATCGCGCTCGACCGGCCCGTCGTCGCCGCGCCGTACGAGGAAAGCCGCGCGCTCGGCGCCTTTATCCTCGTCGACCAGCTGACCAACGAGACGGTCGCGCTCGGCGTCGTCCGCTCGACGCCCGACCGCGGCGAGGAGGCGACCGCCGCCCCCCGCCTCGCGCCGCCGCCCCATGTCGAGGACACGCTGCCGGCCGCCACGCGGTGGGAAACCTTCCGGCGCCTGTGGCTCGGCTCGGCGCTCGCCGCCGACCCGTCGAGGGCGCGCGGCGTCACGCTGTTCCGGGCGGCGTCGGCGATCCTGGTTGGTCTCCTGGTGCTCGTGATGGGCCTGCATCTCTGGCAGGCGATCCTGGTCGGCGCGCTCGACTTCGGGCTTCGCCCGCTGCTGCGCCGCCTCATGGTTCCGCGCGAGACCGAGGTGCCCCGACCCGACCCGAGCGACGTGCGGGACGGCGCGGGCATCTAGCCGGTTCCCGTAAAAAAGACCCCGGCGCGAACGCGCCGCGGGAACGCTGCGACGGGGCTGCGAATTTTTGCGCCGACCCGTCGCTCGCGAGGGCGACCTGTGGCAATGCCATGCGACCCGAGCCGGTCGCGCCCGCAGGAACCCGTTTCGCATGTTCCATGGCCATCATGACCTCGTCTTCCTCGGCCTGTCGCTCGCGGTCGCGATGCTGGGGGCCTGGACCGCGCTGGACCTGTTCCGCCGCGTCGAGGGCAAGGCGGGGCGCGAGCGCGGCATCTGGCTGGGATCCGCGGCCTGCGCGATGGGCCTCGGCATCTGGTCGATGCACTTCGTGGCGATGCTGGGCTTCGATCCCGGCGCGCCGGTCAGCTACGATCCGGCGCTGACCCTCCTGTCGCTGGTGCTGGCGGTGGGGGCCACGGCGGTCGCCTTCGTCGTGGCCGCGTCCGACCGGGCGGGCCGCGCCCCTCTCGTGGCGGCCGGGACCCTGATGGGCATCGGCATCTGCCTCATGCACTATGTCGGGATGGCCGCGCTCGAGACGGCGGTTCCGATGGGCTACGACATGCCGCTCGTCGCGCTGTCGCTCCTGATCGCGATCGTGGCCGCGACCGCGGCGCTGTTCGTCGCGCGCGGCGAGAAGGGAACCGCGACGCGGATCGCCGCCACCGTCGCGCTCGGCCTGGCTGTCGTGGGCATGCACTACACGGCCATGGCGGCGCTGAGCCTCATGCCGGTCGGCGGCCATGCCATGGGCGCCGGCGCGGCGCCGGCCTACCCACTCGCGTTCGGCGTCGCCGGGACGACGATTCTGATCCTGTTTCTGGCGCTGATGGCCTCGCTCTACGATCAGCGGGCCAACATCCTGGCCGCCCTCGAGGCGGGGGGCGTCGGCTACTGGGAACTCGACCTGCGCAACTGCCACCTCCATATCTCGCCCAAGGGCAAGGCGCTGTACGGCCTGGCCGCCGACGAGCGGCTGAGCTATGCCGAGGCGCTGAACCGGATCGCACCCGGCAGCCGGGCCGAGCGCGAGCGCGAGCTCGCCCAGGCGATCGCCACCGGCGCCGACTACGACGTCGAGTATCCGCTGCTCGACGGCGGGCGCTGGGTCAACGCGCGGGGCCGCACCATGGCGGACGGCAACGGGCGGGCGACGCGCATGGTCGGGGTCGTGATCGACGTCACCGAGCGGCGCCGCGCGCTGGAGCGCATCGTCGTCAGCGAGCGGCGGCAGCGCCTCCTGGTCGACGAGCTGAACCACCGCGTCAAGAACACGCTTTCGACGATCCAGTCCCTGTCGCGGCACATGGCGTCCGGCGCCCCTTCGGTGGCGAGCTTCCACCGCGACCTGGAGGGACGCATCCTGGCGCTGTCCTCGACCCACAACGTCCTGACGCAGCGGGGATGGGAGGGCGCCGATCTCGCCGAGATTTTGACGGGCACGCTGGCGTCCCATCCGCCCGAGCGGGTCGTGCTGGGCGGGGGAAGCGTGACGCTCGATACCCGCGAGGCGCTGGCGATCGGCATGGTGTTTCACGAGATGGCGACCAATGCCGCCCGGCACGGCGCGCTGGCGGGCCCAGAGGGGCGGATCGAGGTGCGCTGGCGCCTGGAGCAGGGTGCGGACGGCGAAGCCCTCCACCTCGACTGGCACGAGCTCGGCCTTGCGAGCGAGACACCGGCGCCCCGGGAACCGGGTCTCGGCCTTCGCATCATCGGCCGCAGCATCGAGGGCGAACTCGGCGGCGAAGCCCGCATGGAACGCCATCCCGGCGGCATCCGCTGGCGCCTCCGGATCCCCGTCCGCGCCCGCGCGACGGCCTGACGGCCCGCTAGCGCAAGGGCCCGCGCCAGCGCAGCGCGTCGATCAGCGCACGCAGGGCCGGCGGCGTCTGGCGCCGGCTCGGATGGTAGAGGTGGCAACCCGAGAAGGGCGGGCACCAGTCGTCCAGGACCTGCACGAGGCGACCGCTCGCGATGTCGCTGGCGACGCTTTCCTCCATCATGTAGCCGAGCCCCGCGCCCGCGCGCACGGCGGCGAGCGCCAGGCCGCCGTCGTCGTCGGCGATCAACGGACCGGTGACGCGGACCTGGACCTCGCGACCGTCGCGCTCGAACTCCCAGGGCAGGAGCCCGCCCGCCGAGGCCAGGCGATGGCAGAGGCAGCGGTGGCGCGCGAGATCGGCCGGCGTCTCGGGCGGCGCGAAGCGCTCGAAATAGCCGGGCGTGCCGACCACCACGGTGCGCAGATCCGGCCCGACGCGCACCGCCACCATGTCGCGCTCCACAGTGTCGCCGAAGCGGATGCCGGCATCGAACCCCGACGCCACGATGTCGGTCAGCTCCTGAGCGATGTGGATCTCCACCTCGATCGCGGGATGGTCCAGGAGGAAGCGCGGCAGGCGAGGCTCCAGGATCGTCTGCGCGATATAGCCGAACGTGGTCACGCGGACCGTGCCGGACGGCTCCGCGCGCGCTTCGGCCAGGTCCGCCAGCCCGGCGTCGATCTCGTGGAGCGCCGGTGCGAGCCGGGCGAGCAGACGCTCGCCGGCCACGGTCGGGGCGACCGAGCGCGTCGTGCGCTGGAGAAGGCGGACGCCGAGCCGCTCCTCCAACCCGCGCATCGCGTGGCTGAGGGCGGACGGCGACAGGCCGAGCCGGGCGGCGGCGCGGGTGAAGGACCTCTCCCGTGCGACCGCCGCGAAAAGATGAAGATCGTCGAGGTTGCTGCGCCGCATTGCTGCATCTCGCTCACAAGCCCATGCCGGTCGCAAGCCCTAATGCCAGCCGGGCATCCGCCGTAGATCTGGCCCGACGCCGCCCGGTGCGGCCTGTCTTGAGGGTTTTCCGTCCATGAACGATCCATCCTTTCGCACGCTCGGCCGCTCCGGCCTCGTGGTCAGTCCGCTCGCGCTCGGCACCATGACCTTCGGCGCGGGACGTTGGGGCTCCGACGAGGCGGTCTCGCGCGCCGTGTTCGACAGCTACTTGGAAACCGGCGGCAACGTCCTCGACACGGCGGACGTCTATTCGGGCGGCCGGTCCGAGGAGATGGTCGGCCGCTTCGTGCGCGAGGCGGGCGTGCGCGACCGCGTGGTGATCGCCACCAAGTCGGGCTTCCCGCGCGCGGAGGGCACGCCGATGGCCGGCGGCAACGGCGCCAAGAACATCCGCCTCGGCCTCGAGGGATCGCTGCGCCGGCTCGGCACGGACCATATCGACCTCTACTGGGTCCACGTCTGGGACCGCACCACGCCGGTGGAAGAGGTTCTGCAGACCCTCGCCGCCGCCATGCACCGGGGCGACATCCTCCACTACGGCTTCTCCAACACGCCGGCCTGGTACGTCGCGCGTCTCGCGACGCTGGCCGAGGCCCACGGCCTGCCCCGCCCGATCGGTCTCCAGTACAGCTACTCGCTGGCGGATCGCGGCGCCGAGCTCGACGTCGTGCCGATGGGCCGGGAGCTGGGTCTCGGCCTCGTGCCCTGGAGCCCGCTCGCCGCGGGCCTCCTGACCGGCAAGTACGGGCGCGAGATGCTGGCGAAGGCGGGACCGGCGGGTGCGGTCCCCAACCGCGCCGGCGAGGAGGCGGCCGGCGACGAGGGACGGCTGGCGGGCGACAACCCGTTCGGCGGCATGCTCTTCACCGAGCGCAACTTCGCGGTGGTGGACGCCCTGCGCGCGGTCGCCGACGAGATCGGACGCCCCATGGCGCAGGTCGCGCTCAACTGGGTGGCCGGGCGACCGGGCGTCTCGACGGTTCTGGTGGGCGCGAGCCGACCCGAGCAGATGCGCCAGAACGTGGCCTCGCTCGGCTTCGAGCTGACCGCCGACCAGCGCACGCGGCTGGAAGCGGCGAGCGCGTTGCCGATGCTCAGCCCCTACTTCATCTTCGGCCTGCCGCGCGAGATGCTGTTCGGCGGCTGCCGCGTCGAGCCCTGGAGCGCCGGCGCCCCGGCTTGACGGGGCGGAGGGGCGCGTCCGACAAGCGTCGGACCGCCCCATCGCCGAGGAGCCTCCCATGAAAGCCATGCTCTTCGAGCGCTTCGGCCAGACGCCGGAGATCCGCGACGTGCCGGATCCCGCGCCCGCGCCGGACGGCGTCGTGATCGAGGTCGTGGCGACGGGCCTGTGCCGCAGCGACTGGCATGGCTGGATGGGCCACGACACCGACATCCGCCTGCCGCACGTGCCGGGTCACGAGTTCGCCGGCACGATCGCGGCGGTGGGGCGGGACGTGCGGCGCTTCCACGCGGGCGAGCGGGTGACCGTGCCCTTCATCGCCGCCTGCGGGCGCTGCGCCGAGTGTCATGCCGGCCACCAGCAGGTCTGCGAACAGCAGTTCCAGCCGGGCTTCACGCATTGGGGCTCGTTCGCGCGCTTCGTCGCGATCGACCGCGCCGACCACAACCTCGTCGCCCTTCCCGAATCCATGGAGTTTGCCACCGCCGCGAGCCTCGGCTGCCGCTTCGCCACCTCGTTTCGCGCCGTGGTGGACCAGGGGCGCGTGCGCGGCGGCGAGTGGGTCGCGGTGCACGGGGCGGGCGGCGTCGGCCTGTCGGCGATCATGATCGCCCGCGCGCTCGGCGCGCGCGTGGTGGCGGTGGACGTCGAAGCGCGAAAGCTCGATCTGGCTCGTGCGATGGGCGCGGAAGCGGTTGTGAACGCGCGCGAGGTCGCCTCCGTGGTGGAGGCCGTGCGCGAGACGACGGGCGGCGGTGCGCATGTCTCGCTCGACGCGCTCGGCCACCCCGAAACCTGCTTCAACTCCATCGCCGGCCTGCGCCGGCGCGGTCGCCACGTCCAGGTCGGCCTCCTGCTCGCCGAGCATGCGCGCCCGACGATCCCCATGGACCGGGTGATCGCGTTTGAGCTGGAGATCTACGGCAGCCACGGCATGCAGAGCTGGCGCTACGATGCGATGCTGGCGATGATCTCCGCCGGAACGCTGCGGCCCGACCGGCTGATCGGCGAGACGATCCCGCTCGCCGCGGCCGTTCCGGCGCTCACGGCCATGGGCAGCCAGGCGCCGGACGGGATCACGATCATCGATCCCCGTTTGTAGGAGCCGGCGGGGCGGCGCCGACGGCCGCCCCGTTTCGCGTCAGAAGCGATAGCGCAGCGAACCGATGACCTGCCGCCCCTGGTCGCGGTAGCAGAAGCCGCCGTTGCAGGTCGTGTCGTCCTCGTCGAACAGGTTCTTGGCGTTGATCTGCGCCTTGACGCCTTCCAGCTTCTCGTTGGCCGCGCCGAAGTCGTAGGCCACCATCGCGTCGATCATGACGCGGCTGTCGTTCTCGCGCGTGTTGCGCGCGTCCGCCCAGGTCGGCCCCAGGAACCGCGTGCCCGCACCGAAGCTCAAGCCCTCGGCGATGCCGTCCTGCACCGTGTAGTCGGTCCAGAGCGAGAACTGTTGGCGCGGGATGCCGAGCGGAACGAAGCCGAGGTTGTCGCCGCCCGTGTTCTCGAGGTCGAGATAGGTGTAGGCGCCGGTCACGTTCAGCCCTTCCACGACGCTCGCGGTCAGCTCCAGCTCGAAGCCCTGCGAGGTGACCTCTCCCTGCTGGATCTGGAAGCCGTTGTTGACGGGATCGGTCGACAGGACGTTGGTCTGTCGGATGCGGAACAGCGCGGCCGTGGCGAGAAGGTTGAGGTCGGCGGGCTTGTACTTGATGCCGACCTCCTCCTGCTCGCCTTTGGACGGGCTGAAGGCCGAGCCCGAGAACGTGGAGCCGACGGTCGGGGCGAACGAGGTCGAGTAGCTGACATAGGGCGAGAGCCCGTTGTCGAAGAGATAGGCGAGCCCGACGCGCCCCGAGAAGTTCGTGTCGTCCTGCTCGTTGCTCGCGGTCGAGGGCAGGATGTTGAACGTCTTGGTGGTCAGCCAGTCGTAGCGCCCGCCCAGCGTCAGGACGAAGCGCCGGTATTCCGCCTGATCCTGCAGGTAGACGCCGGTCTGGTTCTGCAGCGTGTCGAGGCGGTAGGCATCGATCGCGCTCGGGCCGTCGATGCGCTGCTGACCGTAGTTCAGCCGGACGAGGTCGAGATCGGGCGCGGCCGTGAAGCCGTAGGCAGTGCTGGCGTCGATATAGCTGTAGTCGATGCCGCCGAGGACCTGGTGCTTCACCTCGCCCGTGTCGAAGTCGAACTGGGCCTGGTTGTCGACCTGGAACGTGCTGGCGGTGCTCGGGATGCGCCAGGCCGAGCGCGTGGCCGTCAGGCGGTCGGGCGAGATCGCATCGATCTGCGTGTACTTCACGTCGGCGTCGACATGCGCCGTGCGCAGGTTCTGGCGCACCGTGACGGTCTCGTTGAAGCGGTGCTCGAACTCGTAGCCGATGCGCCACTGCTCCTGGTCGAAGTCGGCATAGGCCGGGTCGGTGAGCTGGTAGGGCGTCGGCCGGCCGTTCTCGGTGAAGTAGCCGACGCCGCCGCCCGTGGTGAGATCGCCGTACTCGCCGAGGATGGTCAGGTGCGTGTTGCGGTCGTCGGAGCGGAACGTGAAGGCGGGCGCGATCACCCCCCGGTCGTCCGCGACACCGATATAGTCGGTGTCGGCGTCGCGGGCGACGCCGGTGAGGCGGTAGAGGAAGTTGTCGCCCTCGCCCATCGGGCCCGAGGCGTCGAAGTTCAGCTGGCGCCGGCTCTGCGTGCCGATCTGCGCCTCGACCTCGTAGAACGGGTCCTCGGTCGGGCGCTTGGAGGTGAGGTTCACGATGCCGCCCGGCGAGCCGCCGCCGTAGAGAACCGAGCTCGGGCCCTTCAGGATCGTGATGCCCCCCAGCGTGTAGGGCTCGGTCCGGGGAAAGGCGAAGCCCGCGCCGAGCTCGCGCAGGCCGTCGCGGTAGACACCCGTCTCCTGGACGTTGAAGCCGCGGATGTAGAAGCTGTCGAAGCGCGGGTCGAAGCCGAACACGCTGGTGGTGACGCCCGCCGTGTAGTTCACGGCCTCGGTCAGCGTCTGGACCTTGCGGTCCTCGATCTGCTCGCGCGAGACCACCGCGATCGATTGGGGCACGCGCTCGATCGCCGTGTCGGTCTTGGTGCCGGCGCGCACCTCGCTGGCGACGTAGCCCTCGGTTTCCAGGCCACCGCCCTCGCCGGTGCCCGCCTCGCGCCCGTTGCCGTCCACCACGACCGTATCGAGCGTGACGCTGTCCTGCGCACGGGCGGCCTGGGCCGAGGCCAGCGTCAGGAGCGAGACGCCCAGAAGACGCGAGAGGTGAAGGACGGGACGAGGGGGCATGGCAGGATCCGGATGCTCTGGAGGAGTGCGGTCCACTCGGCTAAGGAAAGTTGAACAGTAGAGTCAACATTCGAGCCGGCCTCCATCCCCCGTTGCGGCGGATTCCGCCCGTCCCCGAGCCGGATCGCCGCCGACTGCCGTAAAAAGGACACGCGTTTTGGACCCGTTACAAACGACGCCGCGGCCGGCGGGCCTGCCCGATACGGTGGTCCTCGACCTCGCCCCGGAGGGCGCGAGCGAGCCCTGGCGCCTCTTCGTCTACGTGCCGCCGGGCCCAGCACCGGCGGCCGGCTGGCCGCTTCTCGCGATCACCGACGGCAATGCGATGATCGCGACCGCCGTGGACACCGTGCGCGTCCAAGGGGCCTATCCCGACAGCACCAACGTCGAGCCCGGCGTCGTCGTGGCGGTCGGCTATCCGACCGACGCGGCCTACGACTCGCTGCGCCGCTCGCTGGATCTGTCGCCTCCGCCGGGCCGCACCTATCCGCCCTTCACCGAGAACGGGCCGCAGGTGCGGACCGGCGGCGCGGACCCGTTTCTGCGCTTTGTCGAGACCGACGTCCTGGCGGCCGTAGGGCGGCTCGCGCCCGTGGACGCTGCGCGGCGCACGCTGTTCGGCCATTCCTTCGGCGGCCTCTTCGCGCTCTACGCGCTGTTTTCGGGAAGCGATGCGTTCAGCCGCTTCGTGGCCGCGAGCCCGACGATCTACTGGGAGGACGGCGTCCTTCTCGACGCGGAGGAGCGGTTTCGAGCGCGCGGCGCGCGGCCCGGCACGCTGGTCCACCTGTCGGCCGGGCAATACGAGGGCGATGCGCTCGCCCCCTTCCAGTACGGGCGCGAGGATACCGACAAGCGACGCGCGGCGGCGCGCTCCGTGCGCACGCTGGATCTGACGCAGGCGATGGCGGCGCGCCTGGCGAGGGTCCCCGGCCTGCAGGCGACATGCGAGATCTATCCCGGCGAGACGCACATGACGATGCTGCCGGTCTCGGTATCGCGGGCCGTGCGCGTCGCCTTCGAGGCACGGCGCGCGTGACGGCGAGCGGCTAGTCGAGGCGGCGCGCCTCGGCGGGCAGCATGATCGGAATGCCGTTGCGGATCGGATAGGCGAGGCGCGCGCTCTCCGACACGAGCTCGGCCCGCTCGCGGTCGTAGCGCAGCGGTCCCTTGGTCAGGGGGCAGACGAGGAGTTCCAGGAGCTTGGGGTCGGGCTGCGGCGTTTCGGCGGTCATGAATGGTCCTTAGCGCAGCGCGGCCGACCGGAAAACCGCGATCACTGGAGCACCGTCGGCCCGCCGTCCTCGCGCCCCTCGCGGGCCAGCGCGATCTCCACGATCGCGACCAGCGTTTCGGCGCGCGTGCGAAGGTCGGGTGCCTCCAGAAGCGCCTGCTTCTCGGCCGGGCCGTAGGGGCTCATCATGGACAGGGCGTTCACCAGCGTCTCGTTGGAGGCGCGCGTGACGCTGTCCCAGTCCGCTTCCAGCTGGTTGGCCTGGAGATAGGCGCGAAAGGCGCGCAGCAACTCCTCGCGATCGACCTCGTCGGCGCCCGCCGCCGCGTCGAAGTCGACCAGAAAGGGCGTCACGCGGCACAGGCGGTAAGGCAGGCCGCGCGCGGGCGCCTCCTCGGCGACGCGAAAGCGCACGATGCCCTGCAGGTTGAGGAGATAGCGTCCGTCGCCCGACTCCGTCAGCGACGTGATGCGCCCCAGGCACCCCACGGCGCACAGCTCGGGCTCGCCCGCCTCGTTCACCGCCCCGTCGAGGCGCGGCTGGATGATGCCGATGACGCGTGCGCCCTGCATGGCATCGTCGATCATCGCGATGTAGCGCGGCTCGAAGATGTTGAGCGGCATCTGGCCGCCCGGCAGGAGCAGGGCGCCCGACAGGGGAAACACGGCGACCGTTTCCGGCAGATCCGCGCTCGAGCGATAGGTCTGGTTGCCCGCCTGAACCAAGTGGCGCCTCCCTTTGAGCGACCCCAACTGGCGCGCCCGCCCCCGAACTCAAGAGGGCGCGACGCGAAGCGACAGCCCGCGGTCCGCCTCAGCGGAACAGGAGCGAGGACAGCTTGCGACGACCCTCCTTGGTGGCCGGATCGGTCGGGCCCCAGACCTCGAAGAACTCCAGGAGCTTGCGGCGCGCGCCGTCGTCGTCGAAGCTGCGGTCGCGGCGGATGATTTCCAGAAGATGTCCCGCCGCCGCCTCGCGGTCGCCCTTGGCCTGGGCGATGAGAGCGAGGTCGAAGCGCGCCTGGTGGTCGTCGGGATCGCCTTCCAGGCGGGCCTGCAGCGTCGCGGCGTCGCCGAGCTGGCCGATCTCGTCGGCGAGCTTCAGCTTGGTCTTCACGGTCGCAAAGGCGGGATCGTCGAGCATGGCCGGCGGCAACTGGTCGACCACGGCCCGGGCGCGCGCGGTGTCGCCCGCCGCCAGATAGCATTCCGCCAGGCCGGCCGCGGCCGCGGCGTTCTCGGGATCGTGCTGCAGGACCGCAGCAAAGACCTGCGCGGCGCTGGCGGCATCGCCCGCCTTCAGGAGTTCGCCCGCCTCCTTCAGCGCCTCGGCCACGGGATCGCCCGCGCCCGCCCCGCCGGGTCCGGCGAGCCGGTCCACGAAGGCGCGCACCTCGCTCTCGGGCAGGGCGCCCATGAAGCCGTCCACGGGCTGGCCGTTCACGAAGGCGAAGACCGCCGGAATCGACTGGACGCCGAGCTGGCCCGCGATCGAGGGGTGCTCGTCGATGTTCATCTTCACGAGCTTGACGCGCCCGCCGGCGGCCTGGACCACCCGCTCCAGGATCGGCGTCAGCTGCTTGCAGGGTCCGCACCAGGGCGCCCAGAAGTCCACCAGCACCGGCTGGTTGCGCGACTCGCGGATCACATCCGTCGAAAAGGCGGCGGTGGTCGTGTCCTTCACCAGATCGCCCGACGCCGTCGGGACGCCGCCCGCCGCCGGAGCGGGAGCGCGCGCCGGCGCAGCGGATGCGGGGGCCGTGGTCTGGCGCCCGTAGCCGCCGCCGAAGCCGGAACCGTAGGGATTGCTCATGAGGGGGCTCCGTCGTTGGAGGCTTCGCTGAGAGGCGTCACGATCGGCTCGTGGCCGGTGGCACCGAGGAAGCGGAGAAGATCGGCAAGCGGGAGCGACGTGGTCGCCCGGTTGGTCAGCGGGTGGGCGTTCAGGATATCGTGTCGCAGGAGGCGCTCGTCCAGAACCAGCGTCACCTCCCCCGCGCGGTCGTTCACGAGGCCGAGCACGGTGACCGAGCCCGGCTCGACGCCGAGCATGCGTCCCATGCGTTCGGCGTCCGAAAACGACAGGCGGCCCGAGGCGCCGATCCGCCCGTGCAGCGTTTTCAGATCGACCGGCGTATCCTCGGCGGCGGTCACCAGGAAGTGGCGGCCCTTCTTGTCCTTCACGAAGAGGTTCTTGGTGTGGACGCCAGGAATCGTGCCGCGCAGAGCCTGCGACTCGTCCACCGTGAAGACGGCCTCGTGCTCCACGGTGCGCGTCGGGACCTTCGCCTGCGCGAGCGCCCGGGCCAGCTCGGGGGCGAGACGCTCCAGCACCGGATCGGACGGAGGAAAATCGGCGTCGGCGCTCAAGGGCCCTCGCAAACACTATCAGGGCGCGGATCGCGCCTCCCGGGTCCGCCTCCTATCGAAGCGGCCGCGGCGGGCGTCAAGCGTCCGCTGGCCGGGGCACCGGCCGACATCGCCGCGCGGGCTGCAATTTTCCCTGTTGCATCCCCGGCCGCGATACGTCATAAGGCCGTCATCCGCGGCGCCAACGGCGCTTTGGCGGGGAGCGGGCGGGTGTAGCTCAGGGGTAGAGCACAACCTTGCCAAGGTTGGGGTCGAGGGTTCGAATCCCTTCGCCCGCTCCAATTTCCTTCCAGATCATCATTCTAGTCCTACCGGCTTTCGGCTCGACGGCCGCGTTCCGCTTCGTCGGGGCACGCCCTGTCGATCTCATGGACCCAGCCCGCCCGATCGGGGCGGCCGTGCAACGTCTTCGCGTGCGGTCCGGCTCCTCGCACCGAGCCTGTCACCCGACATCGCTGAGCGGTCCGGCGTATTCGATGGATCGATGCCGGGGCATGATGGTGCGCAACAGCCTGCATCAGGAAGGAAGACATCATGGATCGCGTTCTGGGTGGGTGCCTGTGCGGCGACGTGCGCATCGCAGCGGCGGGCGCGCCGAACCGGGTCGGCCTCTGCCATTGCCTCGACTGTCGCAAGCATACGGGATCGTTGTTTCACGCCACGGCGATCTTTCCGCAGGACGCGGTGACGATCGAGGGAGCCACGCGCGACTACGCGGGCCGCTTCTTCTGCGCGCGCTGCGGATCCACGGTCTTCGGTCGCTCCGGCGACGAGATCGAACTGGGTCTCGGGACCCTGGATGCGCCCGACCAGTTCGCGCCGACCTACGAGCTGTGGACCGTCCGCCGCGAAAGCTGGTTGCCGTCCTTTCCGCTCGCGCGCAGCTTCGAAGGGAACCGGGACGGCGACCGGCGCCGCGAGGACTGAGACCTTGCGGTGCCTCGGACGCGCGACGGGCCGTTGACGCATCGGTCCGGCCGCGTCGCCTTGAATCCACCGCGATCCGGGCCACGTGTCGCGCTTCCGGTCGCGCCCGGCACGGGCGCGCCGTAGCGAAAGGTTGATCGCATGCATCGCTCAGTTCGAACCGCGCTGGTGCTTCTGGGATCCTTGGCTGTCTCGACGTCGCTCGCCGCCGCGCAGGACGGCCAGCCGAGCCGCGTTCGCGGCACGATCGCCGCCGTGGACGGCAACACCTTGTCGGTCACCTCGCGCGAAGGGCCGGTGGTCACGATCACCATGGCCCCCGATGTCGGCGTGCGCGGCGTGACGGCCGCCTCGGCCGGCGACATCAAGCCGGGCGACTACGTGGGAGCGGCGACGCTCCCGGGCGAGGGCGGCCGGGCCGGGGCGCTCGAGGTGCTGATCTTCCCGGCCGCGATGAAGGGCGCCAACGAGGGCAGCTTTCCGTGGGACCTCCAGCCCGGCTCGACGATGACCAACGCCACGGTCTCGAACGCGGTGGAAAGCGTGTCGGGCCGCGAGCTGACGCTGACCTACCCGACCGGCTCCAAGCAGATCACCCTGCCGGCGAACGTTCCCGTAGTCACCTTCGCCGAGGCGACGAAGGCCGACCTCAAGCCCGGCGCCCCGGTCTTCGTGCCCGCGACAAAGGCGGCCGACGGCTCGCTCACGACCGCCTTCGTGGTGGTCGGGAACCAAGGTGTCGTACCGCCGATGTGACGGGATCGTCGCAAGCGTGACGCCTGCGCTGCGCTCCGAGCGTCGGCCAGACACGCTGCGGCGTCGCCGACGTCGGGGCGGAACCCTCCGCCTCGACGAGCCTTCCCCCGATGGTCCAACCCAGGAGGAAGTGCAGATGTCCCAGATCAGCAAGACCGCACCGGACGGCACCGAGTTCCGCGACGACGGCTCGAAGGTCGCCACGCAGGACAACCCGTCCGGCGAAACCGAGACCGAAAAGGTCCGGCGCGAGGAAAGCCGGCTGCCGAACGGCGGCGTGTCGCCGGAATACGAGGACGCCGAGCACGAGGGCGGGATCGCCGCGCCGGGTCCGCGCACCGGAGCCTGAGATCGCCCGCACCGGTTCAAGATTCGCCAGCGCCCGGGACCGCCCTGTCGCCCGACCCTAGGGCGGCGGTGCGGCGGGCACGGGCGCGGGCGTCACCTGCCGGCCGCGCTCCTGCGCGTTCTGGATCGTCTCGATCTGCCGGGCCTCGCGGCCGCGTCCCAGATCCTGCAGGAACAGGAAGCCGAGACCGAACAGGAGCACGAGCGAGGCGGCGAGCAGCGTGTAGCGCGCGGTCTTCTTCGCAGCGGTCCGGGGTCGCATGATGATCTCCCTCCGTTGGCACGGATCACCTGACCGCAAGCCCGTCCGGCGCGTACCGGTTCCCTGACCCCGGCCCCGATCGGCGCCGGATCCGCCGCCTGCGGACGCCCCTTGGCGTGCCGAGCCTCGAAGCGAACCCGTGTCGGCAGCGACGAAAGCGCACGCCGCGCCAGCGCGATGCCCATGCCGGATGGCTTCTCGCGACGTTTGAATAGTCAGCCACCCGAATAGATCGCCGGCGGAGCGGTCACGACGTTCGCTCGCCTTACAACCCGGGAGGGATCCACCCCTCTTGGAGACAAACCATGATGCACCGCCGCCAGATGCTGGCCAGCGCCGCCGCCGCCTCCGTCGCCCTGATGGCGACATCCGTCCTCGCCCAGTCCGCCATGCCCGGCGAGGCGGCGATGGGCGAGGCCGAGATGAAGCATGCCAAGGAGACCGGAATGGTGGGCGCCCTGTCGCTCGCCACCAGCCGCGTCGCCGAGGAGAAGGCGACCGACGCCATGGTGAAGCAGTTCGCCGGCTTCGAGGTCGCCGAGCAGGAAACGATCGCCGACATCCTCATGTCGATGAAGGCCGACCCGATGCAGGCCGAGGGCGCCCTCAAGAAGCCGAGCGAGGCCGAGGTCGAGGCGATGATCGATCCCGCCGGCAAGGAAAGCCTCGAGAAGCTGCGCGGCCTGTCGGGCGCCGAGTTCGACAAGATGTACGTCATGGCTCAGCTCGACGGACACCGGAAGCTCCTCACCATCCAGGAGGACTACCTGAAGGCGGGCAAGAACCGCGAGCATCTCTCGGTCGCCAAGCTGGCGCGCGGCCAGGTCCGCGAGCACATCGCGCTTCTGGAAGACCTGCAGTCCAAGATGGGCTGACGCGGGCTGCCGGCCTCATCAGGGCACCCGCGCCCCGACGGGTGCGGGTAGCCGCCGCGGGCGGAAACCCGGACCGTCGACGGTTCGGCTCCCGCCAGGACCCGGGCCCGCGCATGGGTTTCGGGGCTCCGTTCCGCGCGCTCGCCAGCCGACGCGAGCGATCACCATGGCCGGTCAGGTCGGCTCGCTGGTGTGGCGCGCGAGCGGATCAGCCCCAGCCCGACGAGTGGCATCGGCCTGGCTTTCGCCCCGCGAAGCGCCGAGCGCGTCGAACACCGCTGCGACACGCCGCGGAAGGATCATAGCGGGTGCGCCCGCCTTGTCGCGCGGATCGAGCCGGGGGAGCGGCCGCGATCCGGTTCGCCCGGCCTGGAACCTACAGGCCGCCGGGCATGCCCGGCACGGCAGGCCCCGGACGCGTCGGATCGGGCTCGCCGGCCGGATTGCTCTCGGCCGGCTTGGTCGGTGTGTCGTTGCCGATGCCGGAACCGATGCCCGGCCGGCCGATCGCATCGTCACCTTGGCCGGGCAGAACGGGCTCGGGCAGATCCTGACCGGGCTGGTTGAGCGGGTTCGACATGGACGTCCTCCTTCGTATCGGAGGAGGACGGACGCCGCCCCGGTTGGTTCCCTCGGATCAGGCGACGTAGCTTTGCGAGAACTCGCCCTGCGTCACGCCCTGCAGGATGATGATGTCGCCATCGGCGAGCTGCAGCAGCGCCGAGCCGTCGGAGGCGGTGGCGACCGCATAGGTCCGGCCGCCGACGTTCAACCGATCCCCTTCCGCAAAGGCGTAGTCGGTGACGATGTCGGCACCGCTGCCGGGCATGAAGACGAACGTGTCGGCGCCCGCCCCGCCCGACAGGACGTCGTTGCCGAGATTGCCCGACAGCGTGTCGTTGCCTAGGTTCCCGTAGACCCAGTCGTTGCCCTGACCACCAGAGACCTCGTCGCCGTCGTGGCCGCCCTGGACGAGGTCGTCGCCCTGGTTGCCCTGGAGGACGTCGCGACCGAGCCCGCCCTGCAACGTATCGGCGCCCTCGAGACCCGAGATCACGTCGTTGCCGCGACCTCCCGTCAGGATGTCGTTGCCGGCCGTACCAGGCAGGGAGAAGCCGCGGTCCGATGGACCGTAGAGGCCCTGGATCGCCGCGATGTCGGAGGCGGACGGCAGGGTCTGCGCGCTGAGGTAGGGATACATGATCGAGGTCGGATCATCCGTATGGGCAAGTCCGATCGCGTGGCCGATCTCATGGATGGCAACCGCCTGGAAGGACGCGCCGCCGGCGGTCGGGTTCCAGTTCTCGGCGATATCGAAGGCGACCTCGGCTTGAAGGGTCTTTGCGCCCTGATACTGCCAGTAGGCCAGGGCCAGGGTTCCGCCCGCGCCATCGAACGTGTCCCAGCCGAGCTGGATCTGGGCGGACGCGGTCGCGACTTCCTGGAAATCGATGTTGGCAAGGCTTTCCCACACGTCGAAGGCCGCCCGGACCGCAGCCTGGAAGGGTGCGGACAGGATCGATTCATCGAAGCCGAAGAACTCCGCCCCCAGGAGGTTGAAGCTCCACGTCACGACGCCGCCCGGTGTTCCGGCCGCGTCCGAGGCTCCCCATCTCGTGCCTGTGTAAGCCGCTGCCATCCCGACCCCTTCTCTCCAGCGGCCTGAGCCCATGCCCAGCACCGTGAAACCGAGCTTGCCGCCGTGAAGAGCCCTGGCGGGACAACCGGAGACTGTCGATGGTTTCATCGCGATCAGGCGGATCGCCGGTCCGCAGGACGGGCGGACAGGGGCGCTTCCGCCCGGGTTCGTCGAAACCATGGCTTGCCGCGCGCAAACAAAAAGGCGGCCTGAGGCCGCCTCCTTGTTGGTCGTCAGGGGCCGATCGGCGATCAGACCGGGTCCGTTGTCACTGCCGGCAGGTTGATGGCGCCGGTGATATCGATGACGGCGTCGTTGTCGGTTCCGGTGTTGTTAACCACAAGATAGGTGCCCAGAACGTTGCCGACCGTCGCGTTCACGACGGCAACAGTTCCTTCGCCGACCAGAGTACCAAGGAGACCTCCAACCAAGTCACCGACGACCGGAATTTGCGTAAGTGGTTCGAGATTCACGAGCACATCAAGGTCGATGAGTTGCTCTTGACCATTCAGTCCAACGACCACGACCGTATCCTCGTCACCGTCGAAGTCGGTGATCGTGTCGCCGTCGCCGACCACGAACGTGTCGCTTCCCGGACCGCCCGTCAGCGTGTCGTCGCCCGCACCGCCGATCAGCGTGTCGTCGCCGGCTCCGCCGAAGAGGCTGTCGTCGCCGTCGCCACCCTCGATCGAGTCGTCGCCGCCGTTGCCGTAGATCACGTCGTCGCCGTTGCCGCCGATGATCGTGTCGGCGCCGTCGGCGGAGTCGTTCGCACCGTTGCCGCCGTAGATCGTGGCCGAGCCATCGAAGTCCGAGAGGTCGATCTGGTCCTCGCCGGAACCGCCGTAGACCACCACCGAGGTGTCATCGCTGTCGTCGAGGCTGAACACATTGATCGTGTCGTCGCCCAGGCCGCCGTAGACGGTGAGGCTTGCGTCCGCACCCAGGCCCGCGGTGACGGAGTCGTCGCCGGCATTGGTGTAGAAGACGGACTCGCCGCCGAAGAGCGCGGCGTTGACCGTGGTCGCGCCGTCGGCCGCATCCGTGACGCCGTTGCCGCCATAGACGGTGTTGTCGCCGGAGCCGAGGAGGTTGATGACGTTCTCGCCGGTACCGCCGACGATCAGGTTGTTGCCGTCGGCAACCTCGTCGCTGGTAGCGTTGAAGACATCGTCGATCGTCAGATCGAACACGTTGGCCGCAATCTGCGCGAGCACGATGCCATTCTGGATCGACTGCTCGGGCAGGACATTCAGAGCGTCGCCAAGATCGGTGGTGTTGAAACCGACCACGATCGTGTCGTTGCCGAGCCCACCGTAGATCGTGTTGTCGCCGTCGCCGATCACACCCAGCAAGTCGTCGCCGCCGTTGCCGTAGATCAGGTTATCGCCGTCCCCGATGACGCCGAGAATGTCGCTGCCGTCATCAACGCTGTTGATGGCATTGCCGCCGTAGAGCGTGTTGTCGCCCCCGCCGATAACCAGCGCGACGTCGTTGTCGGCGCGGCCACCCACGACGAGGTTCGCACCTTCGCCGATGATGCCGACCACATCGTCGCCCACGCCGCCGTAGACCGTGTTCGCGCCGTCGCCACGAATGGCGATGCCGTCGATGCCGCCGTTGCCGTAGACGAGGTTGGCCCCGCTACCGTCGATCAAAATGAGGTCGTCGCCATCCGCCTCGGCGGTCACGCCGTTGCCGCCGTAGACGGTGTTGTCGCCATCGCCGTCGATGAAGACGAGGTCGCTGTCGTCGACGCCGCCAACCACGAGGTTGTCGCCGTTACCGACGATGACGATGTCGTCGTCGCCGAACCCGCCGTAAACGGTCGCGCCGGCATTCGCCCCCACGAAGATGTCGTCGTCGCCGCCGTTGCCGTAGACGAGAGCCGAGCCGGCGCCCTCGCTGACGGTGATCTCGTCGCCGCCGTCCACCGAGTCGTTGAGCGCGCCGCCGCCGTAGACCGTCGCGGTCTGGCCGGCGTCGGCCCGCGCGGTGATCGAATCCTCGCCCAGGCCGCCGTAGACGAGGTCGTTGCCGGTGCCCGAGTCGATCGTGTCGTTGCCGCCGTTGCCGTAGAGCGTATCGTTGCCGGCACCTGCGGTGATGGAATCGTTGCCGTCGTCGGGCTGCGTGTAGGAGCCGCCGCCGAAGACGACGTTGTCGCCGCCGCCCGCATCGATCGTGTTGGCGCCCTCGCCGCCCACGATGACGTCGTTGTCCGCCGTGCCGGTTGCGGAGCCGCCCGCCGACAGGACCGTGAAGTCGCCGCCCGCCGCCAGGACGATGGCATCCGCGTTGGCGGCGAGCTCGGCGTAGGTGACGCCGGTCAGCGTGAGCACGGTGCCGGCGGTGGTGACGATCTGCGTCGACCCGTCGGTCTCGCGGATGTCGAAGATCTGAGCGGTGGTGAGGTTCAGCGTCAGCGTGTCCGCGGCCGGATCGAACGTGTCGATCGACCGGGTCGCCAGACCCTCGTAAAGAAATTCGGCCATTGTCTCTCCTGGAGCCCCAAGGGTTCGATGAGGGGGCGGGCGTGCACACCGCGCACCCTCCCGTCGCAGGCGTCATTACAACCCGGTAATGCAACCATACGGCGAGTTGTATGGATCGATGCGCGTCGCGAGACAAGACAGCGAGTCTGGTATTTTGCATCCCTTGGTTGCGTGTGATGCCAAACCGACACAGAGTGGTTTCGCTTCGGAAAAGATACGGACTATAACCTTTGTAGCGGCTTAGGGTGCGTGCCTCGTTGGCGCGAGCGCTTAGACGGCAGCCCAACTCGTCGAAATTATCTGCAACCTAGAGCCGCATTATACGCCGGTTCTCGGCGCAAACGCTTCGGGCATTCGACACCTGATGAGGGTTGTGGTGCGACGACCATCCGGCCTTTGAGCCGAACTCCGCGCGGTTGCCCGGTGGAGACCGCACCCTTGCCTTCCGCCACTTGGCACGAGGCCAACCCAGGCGCACCGCGATCCTGCGCGCGGACGCGTCGGGCGCGTCTCTCCGGCCGGTGTCCCAGTTCCCGGGCAGTCCGGCCCGATAGGCTCTCGCGCGGCACCGGTCCCGATGTGGTGGTATGAGGCGGCGCCGGCACATGGGGCGACTGCGGCCCAGGTCATGACCTCGACCGCCGTCTCCGGGCTTCTCGCGCTCGGGACGAACCACAGGCGGGTCATCGCCAACGCCAGCCTCGGCGTCCGGGTCGCGATCGCCGCACGCAGCGCCGATCGCACACCCCTGGACCGACCTTGGACCGGCCGGGGACAAGCGCCTCGGTCACCCGGCCCCGCTCGCCGCTCTCGCGCGGCACCCGGCGGTGCGAGGACGGCGTTACGAGCGCCGAGCTTGCGCGACGCGCAGGCCCTACCGAGGACCGGACAGATCGCCGTGTGCGCAGCGAGCGCGATCGCCGACGAACCGTCTGGCGAGCAGCATCCGGGAGCCCGGCGTCAAGATTGCACCGCCGTCGATGCCATCACCCGGGGCCATAACGAAAAGGCCCGCCGGGTTTCCCCGTCGGGCCTGTCTCATGCGGTCATGCGGGCGCTGCGTCAGGCGGCGGCGTCGCCGGCCGGGGCCTTGGCCTTCGGCGCGCCGATCATGCGCCAGTTCTTGTAGAACATCGCCTTCATCTGGTCGGCGATCGCCGAGACGCCGCGCAGGAGGACGCTCAGCACGCCCGGCACCGGGCTCGGCCGGATCACGTCCATGAAGACGTTGTAGCGCCGCGCGTCGACCTCGTTCACCGAGCGGTGAAACAGCGTGTCGTCGAAGATGTAGAGCGGGTCGTCGCGCCACAGGTGCCGGCGGCCCTGGCACTCGATGAAGACGCGGTCGCTGTCGGCGGGCTTCAGGTTGAGGAGGACGCGCAAGGTCAGGCGCAGCGGCCCGTAGTGCCAAGTGGTCGACTCCTTGCCCGAGAAGACCGAGACCGCGATGGTCTTCACGTAGCGGAAGTCGCGCTCGAACTCGGGCACCGTGCGGATGTGCTGCTTGCCGTACCAGCGGTAGACGTACATGCCGCGCCGCCCGTCGTGGAACTTGGCGTCGATCTCGGCGGTGATCTCCTCGCGGCGCGTGCGGAACGTGTCGAGCACCGTCTCGATCTCCTCGCGCCAGGCCGGTGGGAAGTCCTCCAGGCGGTAGATGCCGGGATTGCGGTAGCTCAGTGCGTCGACCAGGAGGTTGAAGGGCGACAGGAGCCAGGTCGGAATGCCGTTGCCCGTGAAGTAGCGCCCCACCATGAGCCGCGTCTTGGCCTTGTTGCGCGACAGGTCCACGAGGCCCGCGACGATCCACACCACGGTCGGCCAGAACAGGAACCACAGGAGCAGCGCTGCCAGCGGCACCGCGATCGCGGTGCGGCGCAGCGCCTTTCTCGTCTTGCGCGTCATCGGGACACCCTTTCATCACGCTGGCGTGATGACTAACGCGAAAGCGGATCGATCCTCAAGTCTTCGGTCGGCGACGGGCTGGCGCGACCTCGCGCCGCAACGCGGGGCCGGACGGCGCGCGCGGCTGGCCGCCCGGGGGCGTTGTTCCTAGATCCCGCCGCATGGCACGACAGCGCAAGGCGAGACCGCACAAGGACAACCGTTGGGTGGAAGGCGAGGAGGTGTCGGTCGGGCCCGGCAACTGCTGGCTCTGCGGCCGCACCCTCGGCGCGCGCGTCGAGTGGCATCATCCGCTGCCCAAGAGCCGCGGCGGGCGCGAGACCGTACCGGTCCACCCGATCTGCCATCGCGCCATGCACGCGAACTTCACCAACCGCGAGCTCGCCGACATCGCGGCCCGCGGCGAGAAGCCGTCCGACGATCCCCGCCTCGGACGCTATCTCAGCTGGATCGAGGGCAAGCCGCCGGACTTCCATGCTCCGACGCGGGCCGCCCGCTGACCGGCGGACAAGAAAAAACCCGCTCGGTGGGAGGACCGGAGCGGGTTGAGTTTATGCATCAATCTGGGAGGAACAATGCCTCTCCCTTATGCCATGCGGACCCTTGCCTGAGAATTGCTCATGCTGCATGGCACCCATGCGTGCAATGCAATATGTCCGTTCCGGACCGCCTCAGTCCTTGGCACGCTCGACATAGGAGCCGTCGGCGGTCATCACGACGATGCGCGTGCCAGCCTGGATATGCGGCGGCACGAGGGTGCGCACGCCGTTCGACAGCACCGCCGGCTTGTAGGACGACGAGGCCGTCTGCCCCTTGGTGGTAGGCTCGGTCTCGGCGACCTCGAAGGTCGCGCGCTGCGGCAGCTCGATCGAGAGCGGCACGCCGTTGTGCTGCGAGACCATCACCGCCATGCCCTCGATGAGGTAGGGCGCGGCGTCGCTGACGACGCTTTCGGGCACCGCGACCTGATCGTAGGTCTCGGGGTTCATGAAGTGGAAGCCCTCGCCGTCGCTGTAGAGGAACGTGTGCTCGCGGTCCTCCACGAAGGCGCGCTCGACCTGCTCGGTGGTGCGGTAGCGCTCCGACACCTTGGTGCCGTCCGAGATGCGGCGCATGTCGAGCTGGGTGACCGGCGTACCCTTGCCGGGATGGATGTTCTCGGCCGACAGGATCACGTAGAGCTTGCCGTCCTCGCGCTCCACGACGTTACCCTTGCGGAGCGAGCTGGCGATGACCTTCACCACGGGCGAAAACCTTGTATCGAAGAGGGATGGGGAAGGCGGACACGAGAGCCCGCCGGAGGATGCGTGGCGCCTCGCCTAGCCCATCTCGCCCCGCAGCGCCAGCTTCGGGCGCTTTGCGCGCGCCGTCCCGAGGCTCTAAAGGGCACGCGATGACCTCCGCTTCCCGTTCTCCCTGGTGGACGCCCCATGTCCACGCCGACCGGCGCCCGCACCTCGTCCAGCGCAACCGCCTGCGCTCGGCGGTGCGCCGCTGGTTCGAGGATCGCGACTTCCTGGAGGTCGAGACCGCGGCGCTCCAGCGCTCGCCCGGCAACGAGATGGGGCTGTCGGCCTTCTCGACCGTGCTCCACACCGCCGACGGGGAGCAAGAGCCGCTCTACCTCCATACCTCGCCGGAATTTGCCGCCAAGAAGCTCCTGGCCGCCGGCGAGCGGCGCCTCGTGGTGCTGGGTCCCGTGTGGCGCAACGGCGAGCGCGGCGCGCTCCATGCGCCCGAGTTCACCATGCTGGAATGGTACCGCGCGGGCGAGCCCTACGAGCAGCTGATGCGCGACTGCGCCGCGCTCCTGCAGCTCGCGGCCGAAACAACCGGCGCGACGCGCTTTTGCTTCCGGGGCCGCGAGGTCGACCCCTTCGCCGAGCCCGAGCGCCTGACGGTGGCCGAGGCCTGCGAGCGCTTCGCCGGGATCGACCTCCTCGCCACCGTCTCGGCGCAGGGCGAGACCGACCGCGAGGCGCTGGCGGCCGCCCTGACGCGCGCCGGCATCCGCCAGGCCGTTGATGACACCTGGGGCGATCTCTTCACGCGCCTCCTCGTGGAGCGCGTCGAGCCCGCGATCGGCAATGGGCGGGCGACGATCCTCTGCGAGTACCCCACGCCCGAGGCCGCGCTCGCGCGCCGCTCGGCCCATGACGGGCGCGTCGCGGAGCGTTTCGAGCTGTTCGCCTGCGGCGTCGAGCTCGCCAACTGCTTCGGCGAGCTGACCGATCCGGCCGAGCAGCGCCGGCGCTTCGAGGCGGAGATGAGCGAGCGCGAGCGCCGCTTCGGCCAGCGCTATCCGCTCGACGAGGACTTTCTCGCGGCCCTCGCCCACATGCCCGAGGCGTCCGGCGCCGCGCTCGGCTTCGATCGTCTCGCCATGCTCGCGACCGGCGCTTCGCGCGTCGAGGACGTCGTCTGGACGCCGGTGCCGGGGGGCGACTGGTGAGCGGCGTGCCCGTCCCGATCCGCGACGCCGACGCGCTCGCCCGTGCCGGCCTCGTCGCACCCGAGCGTCTGGATGCGATCCGGCGCGTGGCGGAGCGCTACGCCGTCGGCGTGACCGGCGACGTCGCGGCCTTGATCGAGCATCCCGACGATCCGATGGGCCTCCAGTTCGTGCCGCGCGCCGAAGAGCTGGAAACAGAAGCCGAGGAGCGTGCCGACCCGATCGGCGACGCGGCGCATGCGCCCGTTCCCGGCATCGTCCATCGCTATCCCGACCGCGTGCTCCTGAAGCCGCTCCACGTCTGCCCGGTCTACTGCCGCTTCTGCTTCCGGCGCGAGATGGTGGGACCGGACGGTCTCGGGACGCTTTCGGCGGCGGAATTCGATACGGCCCTCGACTACGTCCGCGACCACCCGGCAATCTGGGAGGTGGTGGTCACGGGCGGCGACCCCTTCCTTTTGTCGCCGCGCCGGCTTCGCGCGATCGCGGAAGCGCTCGCCGCCATTCCGCACGTGCGCGTCCTGCGCGTCCACACGCGCGTGCCCGTGGTCTCACCCGCGCTCGTCACGCCGGAGCTCGCGGCGGCGCTGCGCGCCTTCGGCGGAGCCGCGTTCGTCGCGCTACACGCCAACCACGCGCGCGAGTTCACCCCGCAAGCCGAGGCCGCCATCGCGCGGCTCGTGGATGCGGGCGTGCCGATGGTCAGCCAGAGCGTGCTCCTGCGCGGCGTCAACGACACGGCGGAGGCCATGGAGGCGCTGATGCGCCGCTTCACCGAGAACCGCGTGAAGCCCTACTACCTCCACCAGGGCGACCTCGCGCCGGGCACCTCGCACCTGCGCGTGCCGCTGGCCGAGGGCCGCGCCCTGATGCGCCGGCTGCGCGGCCAGCTGTCGGGTCTCGCGCAGCCGACCTACGTCCTCGACATCCCTGGCGGCCACGGCAAGGTGCCGGTCGGCCCCGCCTATCTCGAACGAGACGGCGAGGCATGGCGCGTCGAGGACCCGCAGGGCACCCTCCACCCCTATCCGCCACCCGCCGGCGACGCGTCGGTGGATTGATCCAGACAGACCAAGGGAGTTCTCGTTCATGGACCTTCAACTCGCCGGCCGCCGCGCGGTGGTTCTCGCCTCCTCGAAGGGCCTCGGCCTTGCGATCGCGCGCCAGCTCGCCGCCGAGGGCGCCCATCCGCTCCTCGTCGGCCGCGACGAGAACCGCCTGCGCCATGAGGCCGAGCGCATCACCGCCCACGGTGCGGGTCACGCCTCGTTCGTCGTCGCCGACCTCGGTCAGCCCGGCGCCGTGGACACGATCGCCGAGGCCGCCGAGCGGCTGGGACCCGTGGATCTTCTGGTCAACAATTCCGGCGGCCCGCCTCCGGGCACCACCAGCCAGATGACCGCCGAGCTGCTCCAGCGTCAGGCCGACACGATGGTCTTCCCGTTGATCGCTCTGACGAACCGCTTCCTGCCCGCCATGCGCGAGCGCGACTTCGGGCGCATCCTCACCATCGCCTCGTCGGGCGTGCAGCAGCCGATCCCGAACCTTGCCCTGTCCAACACGCTGCGCGCCGCGCTTCAGGGCTGGTCGAAGACGCTGGCGGCCGAGGTCGCGGGCGATGGCATCACCGTCAACATGCTCCTGCCCGGCCGCATCGCGACGGACCGCCTGGAGGAGCTCGACCAGGCCGCCGCCAAGCGCACGGGCAAGGCCGTGGAGGAGGTTCGGGAGTCGGCGCGCGCCGGCATTCCGGCCGGGCGCTACGGCACGCCGGAAGAGTTCGCGGCGGTCGCCACGTTCCTCCTGTCGGGACCGGCCGCCTACGTCACCGGCACGACGGTGCGCTGCGACGGCGGGCTCGTTCGCGGCATCTGACGGGCGGAACCGCGCGGGCTCCTCACCCGTTCGTGAGCATCATCCAGCGTCCGGTCTCTTGCCGGGCGCCGGACGCCGGCGAGCCCCCTTCCATGAACCAGCATGCTCCTCCTCGCGCCGACGCTCCGCTCGGTGCGCTTCTCGCCGATTGCGGCCTGGAGCGCGCGGGCGAGCGTCTCGATCTGCGCCGCGCCGCGCTGGGCCGCGAGGCGATGGCGAGCCGAACGGCCGCGCTGCGGGAAGCGCTCGGCGCGAACGCCCCTCCCCCCGTCTGGTGGGACGAGCGCGAGGCGCGCCTGGCGCTGCGGGGCGCGGAGCTTCAACGCGCCCAGCTCGACGGAGCCGATCTGTCCGGCGCCGATCTCGGCGCGGCGCGACTGGCCGGTGCGGTCGGGCGCGGCATGCGCCTCGACGGCGCCTTGATCGAGGAAACCGACTTCACGGGTGCCGACCTATCGGGCGCCTCGTTCGCGGGTGCGGTCGCCGGCCAGGCCGTGTTGGCCCAGGCCATGCTGGAGGACGCGACCTTCGCCCGCGCCGCGATGCGCTTCGCCAAGCTCCCCGGCGCGCTGCTCGACGGGGCGGACTTCGCGGAGGCCGACCTCTGGGGGGCGGACTTCAACGGCGCCGACGCCGACAACACCGTGTTTCGCGGGGCCCGCCTCGACGAGGCCCGGCTGGCCGACGTCAACCTCACCCATGCCGACTTCACCGGCGCCAGCCTCAAGCTCGCCGACCTGTCGGGCTCGCGCCTGCGCGGCGCGCAGTTCGCGGGCGCCCGGCTCGACGGGGCGAAGCTGCGCGGGGCGGATCTCTCCAACACCACGCTCGTGCGCCTCAACCTGTCGAGCTGCGACCTCACCCATGTGCGCCTCGCCGGCGCCTGGATCGAGGGCAGCCGCATGAGCGTCGAGCAGCTCGGCGGCATGGTGGGCGAGGAGCGGGCCGGCGACTTCGAGGCCGCGGCGCAAAGCTACCGCGCGCTGGAGACGAACCTGTCCAGCATCGGCGCCAAGGACGAGGCGAGCTGGGCCTACAAGCGCTCGCGCCTCATGGGCCGGCGCGCCGCCGGCCAGAAGGCGGTCGCCAGCTGGCGCGCCGGGCGGCGGCGCGAGGCGCTGGCGGCCGGCTACCGCTGGGCCGCCGACCGCTCCGTGGAATGGCTTTGCGACTACGGGGAAAGCATGTCGCGCATCGTGCGCGCCTTCGCGCTCCTGATCGTCGTCTTCGCCGCGCTCTACGGCCTGTCGGCCGGGCTGGTTCCGACCGGCGCGGCGCAGGGCACCCGCCATGTCGTGGATCTCATGAGCTACAGCGCGCTCAACATGATGACCGCCAACCCGCCCGCGATCGGCCTCGATCCCGTCGGTCGCTGGACCAACATCCTGGTCGGCCTGCAGGGCGCGGTCGGCATCATCCTGATGGGGCTCTTCGGCTTCGTGCTCGGCAACCGCATCCGGCGCTGAAGGGAACCGGCCCGCCCGCGCGGGCGGGCCGGTTTCTCAGGGCTCGGGCTACTTTGCGACGTCGTAGCGGTCCAGCATCATCACCTTGTGCCAGGCGGCCACGAAGTCCCGCACGAAGCGCTCGCCCGCGTCGTCCGAGGCGTAGACCTCCGCGATCTCGCGCAGCTGCGAGTTCGAGCCGAACACGAGGTCGCAGCGCGTGGCCGTGAAGCGCGGCGCGCCGCCCTCGCGCTCGCGACCCTCGAAGATGCGGCTTGCGCCGTCCACCGGCGACCAGACCGTGTCCATCGAGGTGAGGTTTCGGAACACGTCGTTGGTCAGCACCCCGGGACGGTCCGTCAGGATGCCATGACGGGACCCGCCATAGGCCAGGCCGAGCGCCTTGAGGCCGCCGTGCAGGACGGTCCATTCCGGCGCGCTCAAGGACAGCAGCATCGCTCGGTCGAGATACAGCTCCTCCGGCGAGACGCGAATGTCGATCGTGTCGTCCTGGTAGTTGCGGAACCCGTCGGAGACGGGCTGCAGCCAGTTGAACTGCTCGACGTCGGTCAGCTCCTGCGTCGTGTCGCGCCGGCCCGCCACGAAGGGCACCGCGACCGGCGTTCCGGCGTCGCGCGCCGCCTGTTCCACGGCCGCGCAACCAGCCAGGACCACCATGTCGGCAAACGAGACGTGGCGCCCGTTGCCGGCGGCGTTGAAGCGCTCCGCGATCTCCTCGAGCTTCGGGATGACGCGCTCCAGGCGCTCGGGCTCGTTCACCGCCCAGCCGCGCTGCGGCTGGAGGCGGATGCGCCCGCCGTTCGCCCCGCCGCGCTTGTCGGAGACGCGATGCGTCGAGGCCGCCGCCCAGGCGACCGTCACGAGGTCGGTCACCGTCAGGCCGCTCGCCAGAACCTCCGTCTTGAGGCGCGCGGCGTCGTCGTCGTTGATCGGCGTGAAGTCGAGCGGCGGGATCGGGTCCTGCCAGATCAGGTCCTCGGCCGGCACCTCGGGTCCGAGGTAGCGCACCTTCGGGCCCATGTCGCGATGGGTCAGCTTGAACCAGGCGCGCGCGAAAGCGTCGGAGAAGGCGTCGAAGTCGTGAAGGAAGCGCTCGCACACGGCGCGATAGGCCGGATCCTCCTTCAACGCGATGTCGGAGGTCATCATCATGAGCGGGTTCATCCGCCCCTTCACGTGCGCATCCGGCGTCTTGGGGGCGTCGGGGTCGACCGGCGTCCACTGGATCGAACCGGCCGGGCTCTTGGTCTTGCGCCACTCGAAGCGGAAGAGGTTCTCGAGATAGCTGTTGTCCCACTTCGTCGGGTCCTGCGTCCAGGAGCCCTCGATGCCGTTGGTCATCGTGAACTCGGCGTTGCCCGACCCTTCCGGATTGTGCCAGCCCAGACCCATCGCCTCGATCGGCGAGTTCTCCGGCGCCCCGCCGATGCGGTCGGCCTTCACCATGCCGTGCGACTTGCCGAAGGCGTGGCCGCCCGCGATCAGCGCCACGGTCTCCTCGTCATTCATCGCCATGCGGCCGAAGGACAAGCGGATGTCGCGCGCCGAATCCAGCGGGTCGCCGTTGCCGTTCGGCCCCTCCGGGTCGACGTAGATCAGCGACTGGTGCGTGGCGCCCAGCGGACTGTCGAGCTCGTAGGTCGCGTCCTTCGGTCCGCCCTGCCAGCGCAGGCCCCGGTTCACCATCTCCTCGGGGTGGCCGGCCTTGGGCCCGTGGGGGGCCTCGTCGACCGGCTTGCCGTCCCAGCCTTCCGGCCCCCAGTAGGTGGAACGGTCCGGCTCCCAGGCATCGATGCGCCCGCCGCCGAAGCCGAACGTCCGGAACCCCATGATCTCCAGCGCGCAGTTGCCGGTCAGCACCATGAGATCGGCCCAGGAGAGAGCCGCGCCGTACCGCTGCTTGATCGGCCACAGGAGACGGCGCGACTTGTCGGTGTTGCCGTTGTCCCACCACGAGTTGATCGGCGCGAAGCGCTGCATGCCCTGACCCGCGCCGCCGCGCCCGTCGGCGATGCGGTAGGTGCCGGCCGAGTGCCAGGCCATGCGGATCATCTGCGGCCCGTAGTTGCCGTAGTCCGAGGGCCACCAGGAAACCGAGCTCGTCAAGAAGCTCTTGATGTCGCCCTTCACCGCCTCGAGGTCGAGCGCCTCGAAGGCCCGGGCGTAGTCGTGGTCGCGCAAGGGGTTGGCCGCGGGCGGGTTCTGGTGGAGAAGCTCGACCTTCAGGCGGTTCGGCCACCAATGGTCGATCTGAGGCCCGGTGCCGGCCGCGCCGCTGATGCGCGTGCCGCCGAACGGGCACATGCCCGTGCCCACGTCGTCCAGTCTCGTATCCATGTCATCCTCGCGCGTCGAAGGCCGCCCTCCCGCGCGCCGCGCCGTGTCGCGGCCGGCGGCATGATGGTGAGGCGGGAAGGGTTCGGCACGCATCAGTTAGGCAGCCAACGATCGGCGGCCAGTGCGGCGTGGTCGAAGCCCGGGCGGCTGCGACAACTGGCGCCGGGTCGGACCTCATCGCGGACGCGAGCGGCGGCGGCGGCTGACGAGAAACCAGCCGAGCCCGGCCGCCAGCGCCACGACCACCAGGATGTCGGCCGCATGGAAGGCGGTCTTCAGGCGCGGGTCGCTGGCCCAGCCATGGCCCAGCGACAGGCCGATACGGGCAAGCACATAGCACCAGATCCACGACCCCGCGAAGGTGAAAGCGTGGAAGGTCCAGACGTTCATCCGCGCGATGCCGGCCGGCAGGGCCACGAAGGTGCGCACCACCGGCAGAAGACGGCCCGCAAAGACCGCAGCCGAACCGAAGCGGGCAAAGAAGCGGTCCGCCATGGCGAGTTCGGCTCGACCGAACACGGAATGCCGGCTGAACCGTTCCACGCTCGCGCGTCCGCCGCGCGAGCCCGCGAGATAGGCCACCGCCGAGCCGAGGTTGCAGCCGATCGCTCCGGCGGTCGCGACGCCCAGCAAGGTGAAGCGTCCCTCGCCGACGAGATAGCCGGCAAACGGCAGAACGATCTCGGAAGGGATCGGAATGCAGGCGGACTCCAGCGCCATCAGAAGCGCGAGAGCCGGCAGGCCCCCGGCCGAGATCACCCAAACGACCACACGCGAGATCGCAGCCAGGATGCCGTTCATGATGGTACTCGCCTCGTCTGACGCGCGCCGCTTGGGCAAGGGGGCGAGCGGTGCCTTCCTGCGCCCGAAACGGGCGGTTTGGGAAGGCACCGCGCGGCTCCTTGCCTATACGGATCGGTAAGGCGGGCGCGGCGCGGGTACGGGTTCGCGGGGCTACCCAACGCGCCCCGCGCAAGCCATAAGCCGACGCGCCATTTTCGGAAGGACCCGCCTCGCCATGCCCGACACCGCTTCCCCCGTTCTCGTGGTCGATACCGACGGCGGCGTCGACGACGCGCAGGCGCTCCTGATGCTGCTCGGCGCGGGGCGCGTGCCGGCGCTGGTGACGACGGTCTTCGGCAACGTCGCGCTCGAGGCGGCGACGCGCAACGTCCTGGCGACGCTCGCCAGCGGCGGCGCGGGCGACGTGCCGGTGCATCCCGGCGCGGCGCGCCCGCTGCTGGCGCCCCGCATCGAGGCGCGGCACATCCACGGCGAGGACGGGCTCGGCGGCGCGCCGCGTCCCGCCGGCCTGGCAGCGGCGCGAGAGGAGGGCGCGGTGGATGCGCTGCGCGGGCTTCTGCGGGCAGCCGCTCCCGCCAGCGTCGATCTCCTGTTTCTCGGCCCGCTCACCAACCTTGCCATCCTCCTGTCGCTGGATCCCGGCGTCGCCGTCGCCGTGCGGCGCCTCGTGATCATGGGCGGCACGCTGGAGGGTCGCGGCAACACCACGCCGGCCGCCGAGTTCAACATCCTGTCCGACCCCGAGGCGGCCCGCATCGTGCTCACCTCGGGTCTGCCGATCGAGCTCGTGCCGTGGGAGCCGTGCCGCCGCCATGTGATGACCGGCGACGAGATCGACGCTGTCTTCGCGAGCGCGCCCGACAGCGAAGGGCGCCGCTTCTCCGAGGCGCTCGCCCGGCATGCCCGGCGCACCAACGCATCCTACGGGGCGGGCGACGTCTTCCGCTTCGTGGACCCGCTGGCCGCCGCGCTTCTGCTGGAGCCGGGCATCGCGCGGCGCACGAGCCGCGCCTCGCTCGACGTGGTTCTGGGCGAGGGGCCGGGGCGCGGCCTGGTTCTGGTGGACCCGAGCGGTCGGCTCGGCACGCCCGAGGTGCTGCTTCTGGAGGAGGCGGACCTGGAACGCCTGCACGCGCTCTTTGCGGCCTCGGTGGACCCGGCCGCTCGCGGCTGACGCGTTCGGCATCGAGAGGCGGCCACGGGGTGTTTCCCGTGAAACACCCTCGACAGGCCGGCCGCCCGCGCCAGTTGGAGCCGCCTGCATCCGCTACGGCGAACGGGAGGGCTATCCATGAAACAGCGCGACTTCGGGCGCACCGGCTGGCGCGTCGGTGAGATCGGCTTCGGCGCCTGGGCGATCGGCGGCTCCTGGGGCGACGTTTCGGAAGACGACGCGGTGGCGACGCTGCATGCCGCCTTGGACAGCGGCGTCACCTTTCTCGACACGGCCGATGTCTACGGCGACGGGCGCTCCGAGCGTTTGATCGCGCGCGTCCTGAGGGAGCGCGGCGATGCCGAGCGCCCGCTTGTCGCCACCAAGGCGGGACGCCGCCTCCAGCCGCATGCGGCGGACGGCTACACGCTGGAGAACCTCGAGCGCTTCGTCGACCGGAGCTTGTCGAACCTCGAGGTCGAGACGCTCGACCTCGTCCAGCTCCACTGCCCGCCGACCGAGGTCTACGACCGGCCCGAGGTGTTCGGCGCGATGGATCGGCTCGTGGAGAAGGGCAAGATCCGCTTTCACGGCGTCTCGGTGGAGCGCGTCGACGAGGCGCTCAGGGCGATCCGCCAGCCGGGCGTCGTGAGCGTCCAGATCATCTACAACCTCTTCCGCCAGCGCCCCGCCGACGACTTCTTCCCGGCGGCGCGTGCGGCCAACACGGCGGTGATCGTGCGCGTCCCGCTGGCGAGCGGCCTTTTGACCGGCCGCATCGACCGCTCCACGCAGTTCGCGAGCGACGACCACCGCAACTTCAACCGGCACGGCGAGTCCTTCGACGTCGGCGAGACCTTTTCGGGCGTACCGTTCGAGGCGGCGCTGGAAGCGGTCGAGGCGTTGCGGCCGCTCGTGCCCGGCAACGCCGGCGGCATGGCCGCCTTCGCGTTGCGCTGGATCCTGATGGAGGACGCCGTCAGCGTCGTGATCCCGGGCGGGCGACGCGCGGAGCAGGCCCGCGGCAACGCGGCGGCCGGCGATCTGGCCGCGCTTCCCGCCGAAACCATGGCGGCGGCGCGCGAGATCTACGACCGGATCGTCGCGCCCCACGTCCACGCACGCTGGTAGCCGGCGCGGGCGACGCGCCGGACGGCGGTGGACAAGCGGACGGGCGCGGGGCATCAACCACCCGTCCCTCCCCGTCCCCGCGAGCCGCCCATGACCTCCCTCCTGCAGCCCGGCGATCCCGAACCGGTCGGCCGGCTTCGTCCCGATGCTGCCGGTTCGATCGTGCTGCTCGGCGACCACGCGGGCCGGGCCGTCCCGCAGAGCCTCGGCACGCTCGGCCTGCCGGACGCGGAGCTGAACCGTCATATCGGCTGGGACATCGGCATCCACGGCGTCTCGACGCGCTTGTCCGAGGCGCTGGGCGCCCCTTACGTCTTTCAGCGCTATTCGCGTCTCGTGATCGACTGCAACCGCCGCCCCGGACACCCGCAGTCCATCGCCCCGATCAGCGACACGACCGAGGTGCCGGGCAACCTCGTGGTGTCGGACGAGGCGCGCGCGGCGCGCGAGCGCGAGGTGTTCCATCCCTACCAGGACGCGGTGGCGGAGCTTTTGGCGGCGCGGCGCGCGCGGACCCTTCCGACCGTGGTCTTCGCCATGCACTCCTGCACCGACGCGTTGCGCGCCGACGGCGTCCACCGTCCCTGGGAGATCGGCATCCTGGCGGATCGCGACTGGCGCGTCGGCGACGCGCTGATCGAGATCCTGCGCGAGGAGACCGCCTTCACGGTCGGGCGCAACGAGCCCTATGTCGCGAGCGCGCTCAGCGACTATACGATCACCACCCATGCGGAAGGCGCCGGGCTTCCCTATGCCGAGATCGAGATCCGGCAGGACCTGATCGCGACCGACGGGGGCCAGGCGGAATGGGCCGCGCTCTGCGCCCGCCTGTTTCCCCGCGCGGTGGCGCGCTCCGGCGTCCTCGATGGTTGAGCGGTCCGCGCCTATCGCGCGATGCGCAGGCTCGAGATTTCCTCGGTGATGTCGGCAAAGGCGCGGTTGAGGTCGGCCGAGGACCGGGCGTCGTAGTAGAGCTTGGCGCCCCGGCCGCTGATGCCGTTCGACGCGCAGGCCCGCAGGCGGTCCTTGACCGGGCTTCCGTCCTTCAGGTCGAAGGCGATCGTGAAGATCACGATGCCGTCGCTGCCATCCTCGTTGCGCCCGTCGGACTTGGCGTTCTCACAGACCAGGGACATGTTCTCGTTCATCGCCGCGGTGACCTGCGTGATGTTGGCCTGCTTGCTGGTGGTCTTCACGGAATCGAACATGCGGCCGGGCCGCAGCTGGCCGGCGTTCGGCAGCTTCGGGTCGCTCTGGAGGATCTGGGCATAGCCGTAGGTGCCGTAGAGCGAGTGCCCCGGGCTGGCCATCTCGACCTGCTGACCCGTCAGACTGTTCGATGCGTTGTAGGTGTTCTCGCCGTCGGTCATCAGGACGATGACCTTGAGATTGTCCCGCGTCCGGGCCGGCTTGCCTTCCGGGAAGGGCTCGCGCGAGGTCAGCGTGCGCCAGCCCCAGGCCAGTCCCTCCATGATGTTCGTGCCGCCCGAGGCGACCATCCCGGATACCGAGGACAGGATCGTGGACTTGGTCTTGGTGAGCGGCGTGATCGGCTGGGTGTTGCAGACGAAGTTGGGGCCGGTGGCGTAGTTGGCCGGATTCTTCTTTCCGTTGAAGTAGCGGTTCATGTCGCGCTGAGCGACGATGGCATCCTTGTCGCTCCGCGCGGTGCCGTCGGCGGTGATCCAGTCGTTTCCGAGATTCCGGTTCATCTCCTTCCAGTACGCTTCCGCCGGCGCGAAGGTCGGGACGAAAAGGGTGGAGGGGTTGCTCTCGGTCGGCGCGTCGTCGGTCACGGCATAGCCGTTGGGTCGCGACATGACGCACCCGGCCCAGCTGCCCGCTCCCACTGCGTGCTTGTAGAGATAGAAGCGTGTCAGCGCCTCGGTGCCGGGAAGGACCGTCACGCCACTGGGAATGGCTTTGACCCAGTAGGGCGAGCCGTAGAGGTCGAAGACCTGAACGGCCTGGCGGACAGGGCCCACCTTCCATGTCGACCAGTCGAAGTCGTCGTGATGCTCGGGCGAGATGCCCTTCGTGTCCATCCAGGATGCGTTGGCATAGGTCGTGCCGACCTTCACCGCACCCGAGAACGGCACCACCGAGATCGAGACCGGATACTGGACGTTGGAGGTGCTGGCCGTCAGCATCTGGTTGACGAGGTTGGTGGTCGCGGTCTTCAGCGTCGAGATCTTGCTCGCCCCGCCGCCCGCCGGGGGATCGTTCATCGAGCCCGAGTTGTCGAGAACCAGCGCCAGCTCGATCGAGCGGTTCTGGATCACGATCTGGCTGGCGCGCTGCAGCGTGCGCGAACTCGGGGCGTCGCCCCCGATCAGACGCTGGATCGCGGGCCCGAAATACTGCGGCACCACGCGCTCGGCCGACACCTTCAGCACGTTGTTGCCGTTCTCCAGCACCACGCCGTCGAAGTGGAACGTCGTCGGCATGACGGCGCTGGTGCCGAGATTGGCCGTGAAATAAGCCTCGGCGATCCGCTTCAGCTCGTTCTTGTCCTGCGTATGGCCGTACTCCTTGGCGGCCGAGAGCGCGCCGGCGTCGAGCGCGTTCTGCAGCGCCACCCCTTGCGCCTGCAGGTTCGTCATGTCGATCGCCACACCCGTGGCGGCGACCAGCACCGGCGCGGCGATCGCGAAGATCAGCGCGACGTTGCCGCGCCGGTCGGCCAGCAGGCCGCGCAGCGGCCGAAGCCCGCGCGAGCGGTGAGGCGCCGGAACGCTCATTGCGGGGTGACCTCCGAACTCTTGCGCGGACGGTAGATCGCGGTCTTCTCGAGCGTGACCGGACCCACGATGCCGCCGTAGCCGATGACCGGGCGATAGGCGTAGGTCGCGGTGGAGGCGACGAAGTAGCTGTCGGTGACGGCCGCCAGGTCGGCGGGAACCGTGAACGGCGCCCCGGCCGTATCGGCCGTGGCGGCGCCGCGCACCCTCGACCAGTGCACCGTGCCTCGGCCCCTCGCGTCGACCCGCACCGCGGTAACCTTCAGGGACAGCGAGCCGATCGCGAACGGGTTCATCACCGCCGACGAGATCGCGAAGACGTTGCCCATCGAGGTGCCGTCGATGGTCTTCATCCGCGTCACGAGGTTTCCCACCGTATCGGCGGTGGCGGCGACCTTGGCGTTGGCGTTCAGGAACTGCGTCAGCTCGGCGGTACCGAGATAGAAGACCAGCATCACGGGTAGGATCAGCGCGAACTCCACCGCTGCGACGGCCCGGCGGTCGGGTCCGAAGCGCCGCGCGGCTCGAGCGAGGCGGCGCGCGCTCAGCATGTCGACCGCGTCGAGGCGGCGGTGCCGAACGGCTCGTTCATGAAGGCGGCCATCGCGAAGATCGTGGCGTTGCCGTTGGTGTCCTCCGCCAGCTCCTGAAGGAAGCCGGTGACCCAGGGCCAGGCGTAGAAGGCCCGCACGACGGTGATGGTGTCCTGCGCGCCGGGGTCGAAGCAGAAGCCGGTGTCGTCGACGTCGCCGAGCTTGAAGCTCACGTCGGTCGGAATGGCGTTGAAGGTCGGGTAGGTCCGCATGTCGATCTTCAACCGGTCGCAGGACAGGAGAAACGACACGTCGGCGCACATCTCCGACCGGAAGGTCGCCGCCGTGACGTCGCGGGTCTGGATCTGGCCCGTCATCACCTCGCGCGCCGCGTGGTCCACCGCATTGCGCAGGACGACGTTCGCGCCCGCCACGATCGCCGTCTCGATCGAGGCGAACAGCACGAAGAAGAACGGAAGGGCGATCAACGCGAACTCGATCGCCGCCGCTCCGCCCCGATGCGCTGCAAAGCCTTGCAGGATGCCCGTGCGTGTCGGTGAATGCGTCGTCATGCGTTCAGATAGGGTTCGGCGCGTTACCAACACCTTGAACGAATCCTACGCATTGTCGGTAGTATCGAATATCGACGCATTATTTATTGGACGAAATATCGCGACGGCTTCCGCCTGCCGACGGCACAAAGGCAGGGGAATTTCCGGTGGAGACATACAGGGTCGCAGGCAGGCGACCGATCCCATCGGTCGGTTGAACTTTCGACCACTTGCGCGCTTGGAGATTGTGTCAAAGCTGCTACTCTCGCCTCGGGTCTGCCACAATTCATGAGGTTCGACGGTGCGCACGGTGGTCGGGGCAGGTCTTCTGGCGTGGCTTGTCGCGGGCGCGGCAGTGCTTCCGGTCCGGGCCGAGGGTCACTTCGCCGGCTTCATCGGCGCGGTTCTGCGGGAGATGGCGGCGGAGAACGAGCCGCGGCCGGCGCCCCGCCGCGGCACCGCCGCCCGGCAGCGCGTGCCGATCAGCGACAAGCGCTGGCTGGTGATCGCCAGCCGCGAGGGACCGGAGGAGGCGGTGGCCCTGGCCGAAAGCTACGGCCCGACGCTCGGACCCACGCTCGTCATGCTCAGCCGCAACGGGCGCTACGCCGTTCTGGCGGGAACCCTGGCGAGGGACCGCGCGAAGATCAACCTCGAGACGCTCAAGGCCATCCGGCTCATTCCCCAGGACAGCTTCCTGTCGGACGGGCGCAACCTCGAGCGCGTGGTGTGGCACGCGTTTCCCGAGAACAGCTCGCTCGACCTGATGACGCGCCCGGCCTATCGGCAATCGGTGCGGCGCCTTCAGGCCTCGTTCCAGCGACTGGGCCTCTACGATGGGCCGGTGGACGGTCTGATCGGCCTTTCGACGGCGGACGCCTTCGCGCGTTTCGAGACGCGCTTCGGCACGCCCGGCGGCGAGCGGCTGGACGATGACGCGCTGGCCCGAATCGAGGAAACCGCGGTGGACGGGTTCGGCTCGCCCGCCGAGCGCATGGCCGCGCAGGCCGGCGGCTTCGCGGACGCCGCCAGCTTCGGCGAGGCGCGGGCCGGCGGATTCCCGTCGGCCACGAGCTTCAACGAAGCACGCTCCATGGGCTTTCGCACGCGCCGCGACTTCGACGACGCGCTGGCCGGCGGTTTTCGCTCGAGCGACGAGTTCGTCCGCGCCCGCGCCGGCGGCTTCCAGAGCGCCAGCGCCTTTTCCGAGGCGCGGCGCGCCGGCTTCGACACGGCCCGCGAGTTCGCGGCGTTTCGCGCCTCGGGCTTCCGCGACGCCCCCGCCTTCCGTGAGGCGGCGCGCGCGGGCTTCGGCGACGAGGCCAGCTGGCGGGCGGCCCGGGCCAAGGCGCTGAAGGACGCGCGCGAGGCGGCCGACGCCCAGCTTTCCGACGCCGATGCCTTTTTGCGCCTCAACCCCACGAGCCCGAACCTCCTGCAGATCGCCAAGGCCGCAGCCGACCTGAAGGGCGCGAGCGGCACGAGCGACCCCGACGCCGTCGCGGCCGCGACCGCTCGTCTGGGCGACGCGCTGGCAGCGGAAGGCGGCTTTGCGGCCTTTGCGGCCCGGCGTTCGGCCGAGCGGGCGGCGGCCGAGGGCGCGCGGCGCGACGAGCTGCGCGCGGCGCTCGACCGCGATCGGGCGGGCCTGTCGGCCTGGATCGCCGCCAACCTCACGGCGCCCGCGCTTCCCGATGTGGTGGCCGAACTCGACCGGCTCGGCCGGGACCGGAACAGCGCCGACATCGCGGCGCTGGACGAGGCGCACCGGCGCGTCGCGGCGCTCCTGCGCGAGAAGGGCCTGGAAGCCCAGGTCGAACGGCTCCAGCGTCCGGCAAACGAACCGGCCGCCGTCGAACCCGATGCCGCGGTGCTCGCCAGGGCCACGGTTCGCACGCCGCTCAATGCGGTTCTGCTCGACGGCGCGCGCGACGAGGTGGTGGTTCTCTACAACGCCGATCCGCGCGCGCCCTCGCTCAGCCGCAACCTGCGCGGCGACTTTTCCTTCCGCACCGGCGCGGCCGCTCTTTGCACGCTCGGCGTGGACCGCACGGCGGCGCTGCGCGGCGCGCTGGAGACCGCGCTGGCGCCCAGCGGCGCGCGGACCCTCAACTTGGCGGAAGCGGACTGCGCGAGCCGCGATCTGGCGGACCGTGATCTGTTGATCCTGGAGCGCGGTCGCTTCCTCGACGCGCCGACCGCCTTCGCCGTGCCGGTGCTGGAAGCGCTGGAGGCGGGGCGCCTTCGCCCTTATCCCGCGCTCGGCTTTGCGGACCTTCGCCGGCGTGTCGAGGCCGACGAGGCGCTGGCGGGCGAGATCGAGCGCGACCTGACGGGACGCGGGCGCGCCGGCTTCGGCTCCGTGCTCGCGAGGCGCGGCGCGGTCTGCGCGGTGGATGCCGAGCCGCGCGCCCTGCACGAGCCGACCCTGCGGGAGGTCGCGCGGATGGCGCGCCGCGGCGAGAGCGAGGAACCGCGGATCCGCTCGATGACGGCCGAGGATGCCTTTCAGGCCGCTCGGCGCGGCGAATGCGGTGCGATCTACGCCGAGGGGCCGACGCTCGCCTCGGTGCGGGACGCGCTGCGCCGCGAGGGCGAGACGGTAGCGGTGGCTCCGGTCTGGCTTGCACCGGCGGTGATCGAGCAGCGACGCGCCGCGCTGGCCAGCGCGGACGCGGCGCAACGGGCCAGCGCCGAGGCGCGGCGTCTCGCCGCCGACGGGGAGCGGGCCGACGCCGAGCGCACGCGCCAACGGCAGGCCGAAACCGCGCAGGCGCGCGAGCGCGAACTTCGCGCCCGGCACGGAACCGAGGCGGCGACGCTTCTCAACCGATTCGCGCCCCTGATCGAGCGTTTCGTGCGCGGCGACGCCACGTCCGCCGAGCGACAGCACCTGGCCGGGCTGTTCCCGCGCTTCGCCAGCTGGCGCGAAGGTTTGGCCGCCGATGCCTGGGAGCCGGTGGAGACGTCGAGCATCCTGGTCGACTACGGCATGGCGCGCTGGGAGGGTCGCGCCGTCGAGGCCGTCGCCCTGGAAACGCGCGTGCGGACCCGCAGCCGCGAGCGCGGCGCCTATGCGGAACACTGCTTCCGCTTCGCGGTGGTCGCGGACGGCGAGTTCGCCATGGACCGCGACGCGCTGGAGACCGACTGCGACGCAACCGGGGACGCGCTCGAGACATGGTCGCTCGGGCACGATCTCGCGAGCCGATGGCGCGTTCGGGCGGAAGCCGCGCCGACGCCCTGAAGACCTTTTGGGCATTGGGTCGACGCCGCCCGACCCGGCCGGGTCGCGCTAGACCGCGTGGCCCGACAGGGTCGCGGCGGCCTGGATCAGGGCAAGGTGCGTCAGGCCCTGCGGCATGTTGCCGAGAAAGGCATGAGTGCGCGGATCCATCATCTCGGGCAGGGTTCCCGCGCCCTTGCCGTGATCGAGCACCTTGGCGAGCGCCTCGAAGCGCCCCTGCGCCTCCCGGTCGTGCCCGAGCAGGGCCAGCGCCTCGATCACCCAGAACGAGCAGGCGATGAAGCAGCCCTCGTCCCGCTCCACCCCGTTGTAGCGGTAGTGGAGCTCGCCGCGCCGCAGCTTGGCGTCGATGGCGCGGATCGTCTTTTCCAGGCGGTCCCGCCCGTCGAAGCCGAAGCGCACCGCGAGCGCGAGGCTGGCGTCGAGCTTCTCGGTGCCGGGATACATTGTGTAGGCCTGCAACGCCTCGGACCAGCAGTTCTCCTCGATCCACGCGAAGATGCGGTCGCGCGCGCGCTCCCAGCGCGGGCGGCACGTGGCCGGGATGTGTCCGCCGTCGGCGAGCTCCACCGCGCGCGCCAGCGCCTGCCAGGCGCTGATCTTCGACATCGTGTAGTGCTCGAGCTCCTCGAGCTCCCAGATGCCGGCATCCTTCTGGCGCCACTGCTCGGCGCACAGGTCCGCGGTCTCGGCCAGGACGCGCGCCGAGTTGGGGTCGAGCACGTGCCCCGCCGCCACGAAGCGCGCGGCGGTCTCGAGGATGTCGCCGTAGACGCCAAGCTGAAGCTGGCCGGCGGCCTGATTGCCGCTGTGGACCGGGCGCGAGTTCCGGTAGCCCGGCAGGTCGATCTCGCGCATCTCGTCGAGCAGACGCCCATCGAGGCGGTAGCACACCTTCGGCCCGTGCTCGTCGAGACGCTTGATCAGCCAGGACAGGGCGGCCTTGGCCTCGCTCATGGCGCCGATGCGCATGAAGGCCTTGATCGTGTACGAGGCGTCGCGCACCCAGGCGTAGCGGTAGTCGTAGTTCTTGGAGCCGCCGATGCCCTCGGGCAGCGAGTTGGTGGCGGCCGCCACGATCGCCCCGGTGGGGCTGTAGAGAAGCAGCTTCAACGCCAGCGCCGAGCGCAGGACGAGCGGGCGGTACATCCCGTCGTAGCGGATGCCGCGCGACCACTCGCACCACTCGTCGTGGGTCGTGTCGAGCCGCGCGTCGATGGTCTCGACGGGTTCCACCACGAGCGGCTCGTTCTCGCCCGCCAGGATCGCGACGAGCTCTCGCCCGCCCGCCGCCACGGTCAGCGTGCCGCGCACGCCGTCGTCGGCCTCCTCCTCGAGCTCGACACCCTCGCTCACGCGCAGGAGGCCCATGACCTCGCCGGCGTGAAAGGTCGTGGCGTTGGAGTTGGTCTGGATGAAGGGACAGATGGAGTCGGCGCGCGTGCCGAACCGCAGGTGGAAGCGCAGCCGCACGTGGCCCGCCACCCCTTCCACGCGCCGTGCCAGCTCCACCCAGGGCAGGCGTCCCGCGCTCGACGAGTTCAGCGCCTCGACGAGGCGCACGCGCCCGCTCATGGTCGTGTACTCGGTTTCCAGGACGTTGCTGTCCTCGCGGTAGCGCCGCGTCGCCGTGAACGGCTCGTCGGGCGCCAGGACGAAGCAGCCGCCCCGTTTCTCGTCGAGCAGACGGTCGAAGAGCGGCGGCGTGTCGAGGTTGGGCACGCACATCCAGTCGATCGAGCCGTCGATGCCGACCAGCGCGACGGTGCGCCCGTCGCCGATCGCGGCATAGGACTCGAGCGGCAGGAACCCGTCGCGCCGGCGGTCGGCGGCGGGGTTCTCGCTCGCCGTCTCCTCGCACAGCGCGCCGGCGGAGGGGCCGTCGTCCCTCATGCGGCCGGCGCCGTCTGCCGGACCAGGAAGACGCGCTCGGCCGCCGCGCGTTCGGCCGCCTCGCGCGTGCCGCCCACGATCGTCAGCTCGCGCACGGCGTCGCGAAATCGCGCGATCTCGCAGGGCGAGGGACGCAGAACAAGGTCGAAGCGGAGGGTCATCCGGTCTCGGAGGTCGGGGTCGTGAAACATGGCCGGACCGAAGTGGCGCGGCGGCGGGGTTTGTCAGGCTCGGCGCGACACTTTCGCCACGCGCCGCGCAGGCTTCGGGTCAGTTCGGGCCGTCAACGCGCCCCGCCGTCCGCCAGGAACCGGTCGGCGGTCCGCAGCGACAGCGCCATGATGGTGAGCGCGGGGTTGGCCGCGAGCGAGGACGGGAAGACGGAGTTGTCGCAGATCCAGAGATTCTCGATCTCGTGCGAGCGACCCGCGTCATTCACCACCGAGCGCTCGGGGTCGGTCCCCATGCGGCAGGTGCCGATCGTGTGGGCGGTGCGCTCCAGCTCCCAGATGTCGGTCGCGCCCGCCGCCTCCCAGATCGAGCGCATGAAACGGACCGAGTGGTCGCGGATGGCCCGCTCGTTCTCCTGGTAGCTGTAGCGGATCAGCGGCTTGCGCAGCCCCGTCGCGTCGCGCTCGTCGGAGAGCGTGAGATAGTTGTCCTCGTGCGGCAGGCCCTCGCCGTTGATGCCGATGCCGGCCGTGTGGTTGTAGCGGTCGAGATAGCGCACGAGGTTCTCGCCCCACAGGCCGCGCCCGCGCGCCACCTGGTCGGCCCAGGTGCCGAGCACGACGCCTAGGCTCTGCACGAGGTAGCCGCCGGCGAAGTTCGCGTCCTTGGGCCGCAGCATGTCCTCGGTGATCATGGCCGAGGGATAGCCCTTGTTCATGCGCATCTCGCGCTCGAACGTGCCCCAGACCTGCGTGGCGACATGCGCGGTGTAGTGCTGGCCCACCTGCCCGTTGCGGTTGGCGATCTCTGCGTTGAGAAGAAGGCGCGGCGTTTCCACAGCGCCCGCGCACAGGAACACGGCGCGGCAGGGCTGGCGCATCTCCTGGTCGCCGTGGCGGTAGACGACGGCCGTGATGCGGCCCTCGCGGTCGCGCTCGAAGCCGGTGGCGAAGCATTCCGGCCGGATCTCGGCGCCGCGCCGCACCGCCATCGGCAGGTAGGTCACGTCCATCGAGGCCTTGGCGCCGTTGCGGCAGCCCTGGTGGCAGTAGCCGCAGTTGACGCAGGCGTTTCGCAGCGGCCCTTCCTGCTGTTGGAAGTCCTGCGAGACGGCGGCGATCGGCCCGTCGTCGAGCCTGAGGCCGAGCTTGGCGCAGCCCTCCGCCATGGCCTCAGCCGGCGCGTTGCGCTTGACCGGCGGCAGCTTGTAGCGACGCGTCTCGTCGAAGACGTAGCGCGCGGGGCCCGAGACGCCGATGAAGTCCTCGACCTCCTCGTAGTAGGGCACGAGCTCGCGATGCTCGATCGGCCAGTCCTCGCCAAGGCCGGTCTCGGTGCGCAGCTTCAGGTCGCGCGGGTCGGCGCGCGGCACGTAGGCGCCCCAGTGCAGCATCGAGCCGCCGACGCCGATGCCGCTGTTGTTGGCGCCGAAGGCCTCGGGCGTGCGCCCGCCGCTGACGCGCTCGTTCATCCAGTAGAGGTCGGAGGACAGGGTCTCGTCGGCCGCGAACTCCTCCGGGTCGCGGTTGCGGCCCGCCTCCAGCGCCACGACGCTGAGCCCCTTGGCGGCCAGCCGCGCGAGCAGCGGCGAGCCGCCCGCGCCCGTGCCGATCACCACCGCGTCCACGGTCTCGCTCGCCGAATAGCGCTTCATGCCGGACAGGTTCATCGTACGGTCTCCCCAGCCGTTGCGTGCGGCTCGAAGGCCTCGCGTTCGTTGATTCCGATCTGCTGGAAGCCGGCGAAGGCCGCGCCGCCCGGTCCGCCGTTGGCGATGCCGGAATAGCCGATGCGCGCCATGACCGCCGGGTGGGCGACGAAGATGCGCACGGCGTCGGAGCGCAGTTCCTCGAACCAGAGCGTCATCTGCTTCGGCGAAAAGCGGTCCGATGCCTCGATGCCGGCCTCGCCCTTGGCGATCGCCTGCAGAAGCGCGTCGATCTCCTGCGGACCGAGCTCGGCGAAGGCGCGTGCGTGGCGATCCCGGGCCAGCGCCTCCAGCGTGTCGACGCCGATCCGGTAGGCCTCGGGGTCGGTCGGCAGCGCCTCGTAGCGCCAGCCGTTGCCGGTCGCCTCCGCCATCATCGTGTCGATGCGCGCGGCCAGGTCGATCGGCGCCCGGCCGTCCTGCGGGATGATCCGCGCGAGGGCGGCGCGCAGGGTGCCGAGCTGCGCCTCGCTCATCGTCTGCGGCCGGTAATGCGGGTCGTCGGGCCGGGCCCGCGTCACCAGCGCCTCGCGCAGCCGCTCGCTGACGCGCTCCGGCGAGCGGATCAGCTCGGCGTAGGCGGCCGGCACGCCGGGAAGGGCCTCGGAGGCCGGACGGAAATGTTCGTTCATCGGAGATGGTCCATGCGGCACAACAGTTGGCCGGCTATCTGGTTGGAACCGCTCCAACGACAACGCAGCGCAACAAGTTGCCGCATCGCCTCACGATCCCGGCTGTTTGTGGCGATGCAACCTTCGCGAGCCTTCCAGGCTTCCCGCCCCGGAACGAATGCTCAGAACGGGACATGGATCAGCGAATGACGAAAACGGTTGTGATCACCGGCGGTTCGGCCGGCATCGGGCTCGCCACGTCCGAGCGCTTCGCGCGCGAGGGCTGGCAGGTGGCCGTGGTGGCGCGCCACGAGGGGCGGCTCAAGGAAACCGAGGCGCGGCTGCGCGCCATGGGCGTCAAGGCGCTGGCGATCGAGGCCGACGTCGCCGACGAGAAGGCGCTGTTCGAGGCAGCGGGGCGCGTCGAGCGCGAGCTGGGCCCGATCGACGTCTGGGTCAACAACGCCATGGCCTCGATCGTCGCCCCGTCGTGGGACGTGACGGGCGACGAGTACAGGCGCGTCACCGAGGTCACCTATCTCGGACAGGTCTTCGGCACGCTGGCGGCGCTGCAGTACATGCGTCCGCGCCGGCGTGGCACGGTGATCCAGATCAACTCCGTGATCGGCATCCGCGCCTTCCCGCTCCAGACGCCCTATGCCGGCGCCAAGGGCGCGGCGATGAATTGGACCAACGGCCTGCGTGCCGAACTGGAGCACGAGCGGGCGGGCATCGAGATCTCCACGGTCTACCTGCCGGCGGTGAACTCGACGCAGTTCGACAGCTGGGCGCGCAATCGCACCGGCCAGCGCCAGATCGCGCCCGATCCGGTCTACGATCCGCGCCTGGCCGCCAACGCCATCTTCTTTGCCGCCGAGAACCCGCGCCGCGACATCTGGGTCGGACGCACCACGATCCTGGGCGCGATCGTCCAGCGCCTGTGGCCCAAGGGCGGCGACATGGTGGCCAAGAGCGGCTGGGACGGTCAGCTCGGCGAGCCGATGGCCGAGATCGAGGGCAACCTCTTCAAGCCGGCCGAGGGTCCTGCCCGCATCGACGGGCCGAGCGGCGACCGGACGCTGTCGTCGCGTCACACTTACGTCACGAGCCGGCAGCGCGACGCGGTGGTGCTGGGCGGTCTGGCGCTTCTGGCCGCGGGCGTCGCTCACCTCGTGGCCAAGCGCACCGGCATCTGACCGGGAAACGCCGGTCCGCGCGAGGACCGGCGTTTCGCTTGTCTCAGGCCGGATCGGCGTCGATCCGCACGCGCAGGATGGCGTAGGGCGGCTTCTGCAGGTCCTCGCCGCCGTTGTACTCGGGCCGCCGGTTCACCTGCGCGCCCGAGACGTAGAGCCAGCGGTCGGGCGTGATCGAGATCGTGTCGGCCCACACGAGGCGCGGGTCGGAGCCCAGGACCTCGATCCGCCCGTCGGGATGGCGGCGGGCGAGCGCGTTCTGCTCCTGCAGCGTCAGGTAGACGCGGTCCTGGCTGTCGGTCGACAGCCCGCCGGTCATGCCCTTCTCGCCGAGGTCCTCGACGCTCGCCGCGACATCGCCGTCGGTGGCGTTCTCGTCGAGCAACAGCGCGGCGTCCACCGCGTAGAGCCGGCGCGCCATGAGCGGCGCGTAGTAGAGGCGTGCGCCGTCCGGCGAGAGCGCGATGCCGTTGGCGCCGCCCTGCGGGCTCTTCGGCTCGGCGTCCGGGGTCGGGCGCTGCATCACGGGCCGCGCCTCGACGAACTTCACCACCTTCTCCTGCGACTTCGTGCTCGGGTGCTCGGCCAGGCGCCGGACGCAGCGGCCCGTCTCGAGGTCCACCGCCAGGATGGCGCCCTGCCCGTCCTGCCCTTGGTCGGTGATGAAGGCGCGGTTGCGTTGCGCATCCACGCGCAGGTCGTTGAGCGAGGAGGTCGGCTCGATGGCCGGATCGAGCGGCAGGACGCGCCGGACCTCGTTGGTGCCGAGATCGACCTCGATCAGCTTGGCGCCGCCCTTCACGGGAACGCCCTTGCCCTCCGGCAGGCCGGCGTCCAGCAGCCACAGGCTCTCGTTCGCGCCGAATACACCGTTGGGCACATGGAACATCGAGCGCTGCGGCTCATCACGATCGACCCGGTTCAGTGCCTCGCTGGGATAGGCGACGACGCGCCCGCCCTCCAGAACTTCGCCCACCGTGATCGGCTCGCGTCCCGTGAAGCGGGGCATCATCAGGAAGACTCGGCCTTGCGCGCTGACCGCGAGCCCCGTCGGCGTCGAGGGCGCATCGGCGAGATAGGCGAGTTCCATCTCGCCCGCGGGGCGTGCGGGGCTCGCCTGCGCGCCCTGCACGGCGCCCGGCGCGGGCGGGTTCGTCTGCGCGCGGGCGGCCAGGGGAGCGGCCGCCGCGGCGGCGGACAGGGCAAGAAAACGGCGTCGGATCATGGGGAGAACCTCGAACAAGCGAAAAGGGAAGCGGAACGCCTCACGCGGCGGCGAGATCGATCGCGTGGATATGCGGCCCCTGCGCGATGAAGAGCTGCCGCCCGTTCGCGCCGCCGAAGGCAAGGTTCGCGCTCGGCCCGGCGGTCGGAATGCGGCCGAGCCGGCGTCCGTCCGGCTGCCAGATCTGGACGCCGTCCGTGCAGGCGGCGAAGACGCGGCCCTGCGCGTCCACCCGCAGGCCGTCCGGCGTGGCGCCGTTCTCGGGTTCGGCGAAGCGCCGGCCCTTGTCCGGCCGTCCGTCGGATGCGAGCGCGAAGGCGTGGATCGCGCGGCCCGCTTCCGGGTTCAAGGCGGCGCCCGCGTCCGACACGTAGAGGATGCCCCCGTCCGGCGAGAAGGCCAGGCCGTTGGGCTGATCGATCGTGTCGATCATCGCCTCCGGCTCACCGCCGGGGGCGATCCGGTAGACGCGCCGCGCCCGCTGTTCGGGCTCGGCCATCAGGCCCTCGTCGGGCTGGCGGATACCGAAGACGGGATCGGTGAACCAGAGCGCGCCGTCGGGCGCGAGCACCACGTCGTTGGGCGAGTTGAGCGGCCGGTCCTCGAACCGCTCCGCCAGCGTCGCGAGCTGACCGTCCGGTTCCCTGCGCACCACGCGGCGGGTCCGGTGCTCGCAGGTCACGAGCCGGCCCTCGCCATCCAGGGCGTTGCCGTTCGCGTTGTTGGAAGGGTCGCGCAGGGTCTGCACCCAGCCGTCCTCCCCCAGCACGTTCAGGGTGTTGCGTCGCACGTCGCTGAACACGAGGCCGCCCAGCGCCGGTGCCCAGCACAGGCCCTCGCACCACCGGCCGCCGGAATACAGGGTCCGAAGCCGCGCGCCGGGGGCCAGAACGGCGGACAGGTCGCCCGATGGCGCAGCCAGCGCCCGTCGGCTCAGCACGAGCCCGACCGCGAGACCGGCCAGAACATGGCGGCGCGTTGCATGGATCATGATGGCTCCCTCCCGTGTCCGGTCGAGGTCAACAACTGGAGCGGCCGCTCGATCCGTCAGCGGGAGGGTAAATTGGACGCGCCCCAACCGATCGCGAGCCAACGTTCACCGAATCGTGAGAACCAGGCCCGGACGATAGCCACGACCGCGCCGGCCCCTACGGCATCGGGCGTCGGCGGGTTCGACACTCGTGGTAGCGGCGCAACGGCGGCGTGTCCGATTCGACACAGCACGGCCGCGCTCGCCCGGGGCCGCCTTGCGGATCCCGCGTGGAACGGGACCATAAGGACCACAGTCGTTTCCGTCCGCCGGCCTGGCGGATCCCTTTTAGAGAGACCGTCCGCCATGCAGCGCCTTCTTCTCGCCCTCGGCCTCAGCGCCGCCTTCGTCACCCCGGTGCTCGCTGCCGACGTGGTCTACGAGGAGCCGGCCGCTCCGATCGCGATCGAGGCCGCCCCGACCTGGACGGGCCTCTACCTCGGCATCCAGGGCGGCGGCGCCTTCCAACCCGACGAGGGCGACGGCCTCGTGATCGCGCCGAGCTTCGGCGCCAACACCGCCGTGCCGGGCCTGACGGCCGCCGCCAACAACGGGTTTGCCGCCAACACGATCGGCGCGGCCTTCGGCAACAGCTTCTCATCGGAGTTCGACTCGAGCTTCATCGGCGGCGCCCATATCGGCTACGACTACCAGGCCGGCAACTTCGTGATCGGCGTCCTGGCCGACATCAACGCGGTCGACATCAAGCGTCGCGACAGCGCCTTCTCCAACACGCCGGCCTTCTACACGGCCGAGCGCTCGCTGGACTACCTGGCGACCGGCCGCCTGCGCGCGGGCTACCTCCTGACGCCGACCGCGCTCGCCTACGCCACGGGCGGTATCGCGTACGGCGAGGTCGACTACGGCTTCTCGACCGACAGCCCGGCGGTCGCCGGCAACGGCCGCTCCACGGCGACGGCGCGCCCCGGCGCCCTGTTCGATGCCGGCAACGAGATCGGCTACTCGGTCGGCGGCGGCGTCGAGGTCAAGATCACGCAGAACATCTCGTTCGGCGCCGAATACCTCTACACCGACCTGGGCGACCGCAACCTCGTGGCGCGTCTCGACGGCGGCCCCTTCGACGGCAACGCGTCCAACGGCGCGGGCTCGACCGGCGGCTTCACCGACTTCGGCACGACCGACACGTTCGACTTCCACACCGTCACCGCGAAGCTGTCCTACCGCTTCAACTGACGCACGCCGGCGGCGCCCCGTCGGGGGCTCCGTCGTTGGTTTCGGGTCGGACGGTTGTCGTCCCCCCATCCGGCCCGGCCGGCTCCGCTCACCGGCGGGGCCGGCCCTTTTTCGTCTGCCTGCAACAAACCGTCCGGGACGCCGTTACAGCCCTTTGGTAGAACTGGGGTGCTGGATATGGACGAGGGGCGAGCGACGCTCGTCTGGGGCGCACGCGACGCCAAGCCTGAACCGGCCGCTTGGCGCGTCGATACGAGCGATACCCGCTCAGCCGCGCTCTGGGCCAATCTCAACCAGGCGATCAACTACGCGATCGGCATGATGCCGGACCGCGAGCCGCAGGGGCTTCACCCCTGGATCCGCACGCCCAGCGGCCACATCTATTCGCCCGCCGCGATCCAGGTCATGTCGGATGCGATGGAGCGTCGCCGCTAGACACCGATCGGTCGTGGACGGACCGCCGAGCCCGTAGCTGGGTCGTCGGCCCACCCTAGGTCACTCACGCCCTGCACCACCGGGCAAGCTCCGCCCGCTTACTCTCGATCGGCCGAGAGTCGCTTCGCGTGCCGCGCGCAGCCTGTGCCGCAAGTCATCTTAGCGGACTCGGATCCTTCGTCCCCTCGCGGCACAGGCCTCGGTCCGGCAGCGCGCCGGTGGTGTCCACTCGCGCAGCCGGATCGATGACGACACCGGCGGCACGCCAAACCCGTCCCCGCAGGATCGAGGCATGGGCCGACGCGGGCGATCTTCGCATCCGGCTATCCGTCGAACCCCGCAAACGCTGGGATCGCGATGGCGGCGCCTCGTGCGGCCAAAGGTCTCCGGCGCGCGGCCCTCGCCGCCGGATCGGCGCGGCCCTAGGATCACGGGGTATCCGCGCTGGCGGAGACCGGGTCCTTCGGCCCGATGCGACATCCCGAGGCGTTTCCGACCTTTCCGGTCCGCCGCAGCCCAAACGGCACGACCGATGACCGACGCCTATCTGAACCGGATCGCCACCGCGGTCCCCCCTTTCGAGGTGCACGACTTCTTTCTGCGCTTTGCCGCCTCCAAGCTGCGGGACGATCCGCGCCGGCAGGCGGTGTTCCGGCGCATGGCCGACCGTGCCGGCATCCGGCACCGCTACTCCGTGATCCCCGCGACCGAGGATCCCGAAGGTCCTGTGATCGATCGCGACGGCCTGTTCCGGCGTGGCGCCTTTCCCTCGACCGCGCGGCGCATGGACCTCTTCGAGCGCACCGCCCCCGAACTTGCCGCGCGGGCCGTCGACGGCCTGGATCTCGGCGAGGGCCGGTCCACCGTCACCCATCTTGTCGTCACCAGCTGCACCGGCTTCTCGGCGCCCGGGCTCGACCTCGAGATCGTCACGCGGGCCGGGCTCGACCCCTCCGTCGAGCGGACCCAGATCGGCTTCATGGGGTGCTACGCGGCGGTGAACGCCCTGAAGCTCGCGCGCCATATCGTGCGCTCCGAGCCCGGTTCTCGCGTGCTGGTGGTCAACCTCGAGCTCTGCACGCTGCACCTCAAGGAAACCGCCGATCTCGAACAGCTCCTGACCTTCTGCCTCTGGGGCGACGGCTGCTCGGCGGCGCTCGTCTCGGCCGAGCCGACCGGCTTCCGGCTCGACAGCTTCCGGGCGCTTCTGGCCGACAACAGCCGCGAGCTGATGAGCTGGGCGGTGCGCGACGACGGATTCGACATGGTGCTCTCGGGCGCCGTGCCCGCCGCCATCGCCGAGGTGCTGGAAACGCGCGGCGGCGAGGTGCTGGGCGAGGTCGCGCCCGAGCGCATCGACCTGTGGGCCGTGCATCCGGGCGGGCGATCCGTGCTGGATGCGGTGGAGCGCGCGCTCCACCTGCCGCCGGATGCGCTCGACGACTCGCGCGCCGTTCTTCAGGACACCGGCAACATGTCCTCGGCGACCGTGATGTTCGTCCTGGAGCGCATGTTGCGGCGGGCGCGTCCGGGCGAGCGCGGCTGCGGCATGGCCTTCGGTCCGGGCCTCACGGCCGAGACCTTCCGCTTCGAGGCGGCCTGAGGCGCGCCGCATGGCCCCGTTGCCGCGCCGGCTCGTGACCGAGCAGCTCGATATTCTCGATCCGGCCGATCCGCTGGCGGTGGGATCGCGGCGCGATCTGGTGCTGGTCAACCGTCTGATGTTCGCCGTCCCCATTGCCGCCCGCCTCCTGCAGCGGCACGTCGCACGGCCGCCACGCCGCATCCTCGAAGTCGGCGCGGGCGACGGTCGCTTCGCGCTCCAGCTGGCGCGTCGCCTGGCGAAACGCTGGCCGGGCGTCGAGATCGTGCTCCTCGACCGGCAGGATCTGGTCACCGCCGAAACGCGTCGTGCCTTCGTCGCGCTCGGCTGGCTCGCGCGCCCGCTTCCGGCCGACGTCTTCGCGCTGCCCGGCGCGCTGGGCCGGGAGGATGCCGGCTTCGATTGCGTCTGCGCGAACCTGTTTCTGCATCACTTCGAGGGCGAGACGCTGCGCCGCCTTCTCGGCCTCCTGTCGTCGCTGGCACCCGTCACGGTCGCGACCGAGCCCCATCGCGACCGCGCCTCGCTTTTCGCCTCGCACCTCCTGGGCGCGCTCGGCGCCAACGCGGTGACGCGCCACGATGCACCGGCCAGCGTGCGGGCCGGGTTTTGCGGACGCGAACTCTCCGCGCATTGGGAGGCAGCGGGCTTCACGCTCCACGAGGGGCGGCACGGCGCCTTCACGCAAGGGTTTGCGGCGGTTCGGGAGGGCAGACGATGACGCGACACGGTTCGAACGAGACGACCGGGATCGGGGACACGTCGACCTTCGACGCGGTGGTGATCGGCGCGGGCCCCGCCGGCTCGGCGAGCGCGATCCTTCTGGCGGAGGCCGGCTGGCGCGTTGCCTTGGTGGAGCGTGCGCGCTTTCCCCGGCGCAAGGTCTGCGGCGAGTTCGTATCGGGCACGAGCCGCCCCGTCCTGCGCGCGCTCGGGCTGGAAGCCGCGTTCGACCGCGAGGCGGGCCCTCCGGTGCGCCGCGTCGTCCTGATGGCCGGCCGGCACGTCGTGGCCGCCCCCATGCCGGCGGGCGCCGGTCTCGGCCGCGCGCTGGGCCGCGACCGGCTGGACCTTCTCCTCGCCGAGCGCGCGGCCAGCCTCGGCGTCACGCTGTTCCAACCCATGCGGGCGACCGGCATCGAGACGGACGCTCGGGGAACCTCGACCCGCATCCGGCTCGAGGGCGCGGCCGGGCATGAGGCCAGCATCACGGCGCGCGTCGCGATCGCGGCCAACGGGTCATGGGAGCGCTCGAACCTGCCGACCGACCTGCCGCGCCGGCATGAGGCGCGCGACGAACTCGGCTTCAAGGCGCATTTTCGCGGCGATCGCCTGCCGGCGGGCGACATGCCGCTTCTCGCGTTCCCGGGCGGATACGGCGGCATGGTGCGCGTGGACGACGGTCGCTTGTCGGTGTCGTGCTGCATCCGCCGCGATGCGCTGGATCATATCCGCCGGGAGGGCGAAAGCGCCGGCGTCGCGGTCGAGCGCCACCTCCGGGCGACGACGCGGGGCATTGCGGAGACGCTGGCAGGGGCGGAACCCGCCGGTGCCTGGCTTGCCGCCGGACCGATCCGGCCGGGCCTGCGCCCCGTCCATGCGGACGGCGTCTTTCGCGCCGGCAACCTGGCGGGCGAGGCCCATCCGGTCGTGGCGGAAGGCATCTCCATGGCGCTTCAGTCGGGATGGCTCCTGGCGCGCGTTCTTCTCGAGGCCGACCTCGACGCGGCGTCCGGCCATGAGGCGGCAGCCGAGCGCTATGCGCGGGCCTATCGCCGGCAGTTCGCGGGGCGCATCCGCGCGGCCGGTCTCTTTGCGGCGCTGGCGCGCCGCCCGTCGGCCCACCGCGCCTTGGCGCCGCTTCTCGTGCGTGCGCCGGTGCTCCTGTCGTTCGGGGCGCGGTTGAGCGGCAAGGCCAGGGCCCTGCCCGAAACCGTCCCGTACGGATAAGCCGGCTTATCCCCAATCCGAAGCCTTCGGTCGGCCGACCGGCGCGCCGAACGAGAAGCCCTGCCCGGCGGCGGAACCGAAGGCGGCGCCCCAACGCACCGGATCGGGACAGCGGGGCCGCAGAGCGTCAGCGGGGTGGTTGCGGGGTGTGGGAAGCGAAGAGCGCATCGGGCTTGTCCTGGAAGCGTTGGTCTGTCGCTCTTGTGCGCCCACGCCGTTTCGGGGCGATGTCGCGAAAGGTTTCGTGGCGCCCGCTCCGGTGAAATGCGCCGGAAACGGTTTCCCCGGCCGGTTTCCTTGCGTAAGAGACCGTCTTCCTCTTCCCGACGAACGAGACACCCATGACGATCCGCGTCCACAAGGGCGACCTGCCCGATCTCGCCCGCTACACGGGAGCGGTCGCGATCGACACCGAGACGCTCGGCCTCGATACGCGCCGCGACCGGCTTTGCGTGGTGCAGCTGTCGCCGGGCGACGGCACCGCCGATGTCGTGCAGATCGCCAAGGGGCAGCGCGAGGCGCCCAACCTGTGCCGGCTCCTGGCCGACCCGGACAAGCGCAAGATCTTCCACTACGCCCGCTTCGACATCGCCGCGCTTTACCATGCCTTCGGCGTCATGACGGAACCGGTCTTCTGCACCAAGATCGCCTCGCGCCTCGTGCGCACCTATACGGATCGGCACGGGCTGAAGGATCTGGCCAAGGAACTGATCGGCGTCGATCTCTCCAAGCAGCAGCAGAGCTCGGACTGGGCGGCCGAGACGCTGACGCCGGCCCAGCTCGATTATGCCGCCTCCGACGTCCTGTATCTCCACGACCTCATGGCGGTGCTGCGCCAGCGGCTGGAGCGCGAGGACCGGCTGGAACTGGCCGAGGCCAGCTTCCGCTATCTCCCGACGCGCGCCAGGCTGGATCTTCTCGGCTGGGACGAGGAGGACATCTTCTCCCACTCCGTCGCGCGCTGACGCCAACCGAGGACGATGGATCCCGCCCCGCGGGCCGACGCGCCCGCCGGCCGCCCAGACCGGTCCCTGTGGGGGCGCACGCGCGGTCCGCGTCCCACGGCTCGTTCCCGGGCCGAGATGTCGACCCGGCCGGGGACTACTCGAAGATCGGCACGTGCGGCGCGGTCTCGCGCGGCAGCGCGCCGTTGAGGCGCGGATCGGGCGCGATCTCGATCTCCTGCGCGACCGGCTGGAACCCGGTGCGGCGATAGAAGTCCAGCGCGCGCGGGTGGTCGATCGTGTTGGTGTGGAGCCAGACGCGTCGGACGCCCTCGTGCGCGAAGGCACGGTCCAGCGCGACGTTCATCAGGCGGCGCGCGGCGCCGGTCCCCTGCAGATCGCGCGCGACGCCGAAATACTTGATCTCGCACGCACCGTCCTGCGTGAAGTCGAGCTCCAGAATGCCCTCGTCGCGGTCGTCCAGCCGGTAGGCATGCACCTCGGTCAGGGGCGAGGCGAGGATCGCGGCGAGCTCCTCGCGGCTCATGTAGAGGCGCGAGAACCAAAGGTGGTCGGCGCCTACGTGCCGATAAAGACGAAGATAGGCATCGACGTCGATGCCCGGACGCCGCTCGACCGAGCCTGCAAGGTCCAACGGTTCGGGTCGAGGCGCGGGTCGCGTTCGGCACTCCAGCGTCGTCGCGACCGCCGCGATCATGCCGCGCTCCACCGGTTGGAAGCGAGCCGGCGTTTGTGTGGCGTTCATGCGTACCCCCCGCTGCCTGTCCCGTCCTGCCCATGGCATGGGACGGCAAACGGGGGAACCCCGAAGCCGAGCGGCATGTTGGTGACAAAAACCTGGGAGGTGTCGCATGAGCCGACGACGCGAGGAGGATATCTCACCTGCCGAGGCCCAGAACACCGGGCCGTTCCACCGGTCTCCGCCGGGCCCGCCGGAGCGGCGCGATCCGTCTCCGGCCTCCGATGCCGTGTCCCCCCTGCGCCCGGGCGGGGAAGCGGAAGCGCGAGACGACCTCTAGCCGGGCCGTCGCGATCTCAGCGGCGCGGACGCCGGTAGTCCGCGTCGCGGTCGAATTCCGGCGACGCGATGCCCTCGTCGCTGAGATTGTGGCACCAGGACTCGATCCGCTCCACGGACTGGATGTAGCGCGACTTGGTCGCGTAGAAGGCGATCTGCGCGGCGTAGATCAGCTGGATCAGGAACCAGGACGCCAGAACCGACAGGCCCATCTGCCACCCCGTCCCGCCGAGCGCCCAGGCCGTTGCGGCCGCCAGGGCGCCGATCACCGGCATGGCGACGAGAAGCGTCACGACATGGACGGGGCGTCCTGCGGACGAACGGTCGGCGACCGCATGGAAGCGGGCGCGACTTGGTTCGGTCACAAGGCTGGTCGAGTCCTGGCTCATGATCCTAGTCCGGTTTCAAGGGCAGGCGGGACATCCGCGGTCCCTTCGCACTTGCACAACTAAGGGGTGTTTCGTCATCACCCGTTCGGGTGAAGCGAGGTGGGATTTTTCGTCAAGGTTACTGCCGGGCGGTCGCCAGAAGGCGGATCACGAGCTCGGCTTGGCGGTTCGTCTGGGTCTTGGCGAAGAGCGCCTTGAGGTGCGTACGGGCCGTTTCGATGCTGATGCCGAGATGACGCGAAGCGTCCTGCAAACTCATGGGCTTAAGCATCAGCACGGCGAGCCGCGACTCGGCCGGGGTCATGCCCCAGGCCGTCCGCATGTCCTCCACTGTCGGAAGTTCGACCTCCGATCTCCTCTGGCTTTCCTGCATCCCTCCGGAAGCGACCCTTCGACGCAAAAACTGGATAATGAAGTCTTACCTATACACGCATGAAGGGAGACTCGCTTCATCCCCCGTTCGGGGGATATACCGAACGGTGGTTAATCACGTGAACGTGATAAAACGCGAGGTCGTGTCATTTTGTCCCAGACAGGAGACGCACGACGAGTTCGGTCTGGCCATGCGTCCCGGTCTTGTTGAACAGGGACTTCAGATGGGAACGCGCGGTTTCGTGGCGGATGCCGAGTTGCGAGGCGGCCTCGGCCAATGACAGCGGCTGGACCAGGAGCAGCGCGAGGCGCGTTTCGGCGGGCGTGAGATCGAAGGTCCGCGCCAGCGCCTGGGCGCCCTGCGGGCCGGCGTCCGTCCGCAGCGTCAGGACCACCGCCACCCCTCGATCCAGGTTGAAGGTCGGAAGGCCGCGTTGCACGGCGACGGCACTCAAACGCCACGGGGGACGACCGCCCACCCGTCGCAGGCGGATCGTCGGATCGTCGGATCCGGGCCGCACGCGGGCGGCAAGGGCGTCTGCGACGAACCGCTCGAAGCTCCCCTGGTCCTGCGCATGGGCGGCTTCGAGCCGCCCCCAGCGCGCAACCAGACCATCGCGCGCCGCCAGCAGGGCGTCCGCCGCCCCGTTCGTGCCGCGAACCCTCCCGTCGGGCCCGAGCGTGATGACCGCGACGTCCAGCTGGTCGAGCGCGCTGGTCGTGGCCCGCAGCTCGGCGGTCGCCTGCCGGAGCCGGTCGCCGGCGCGAACGGCCCGGTTGACGGCGCGCGCCAGTAGGTCGAACTCCGCCTGCTCGCGAGAGGACGCCGCGCCCGCCGCGCGGTCTCGCCAGAACACGAAGGTCAACGTGCCGTCGTCGCGGTCCTGCAGGAACTGGGCAATCACGTGGTGGAAGCCCTGCGCCTCCTGCCAGTCGGCGACTAACTCGCGTTCCCCGACGGCGAGGGGGCCACGGCAGTCCGCCTCCGTAATGATGCGGCCGGGTTCCCGCAATTCGGGACGGTTCAGGTAGGGATTGCCGGCGGCATAGTGCTGGAAGTAGCTCTCGATCCAGCCGGCGCCGTAGTTCAGCATGTGACCGAACTCGGTCGGCGGCAAGCTCGGTGTCTCCGGCTGGCGGCTTTGCACGTAGATCGCGCCCGCAGCGGCGCGCGTGTGTTCAAGAACCCGCTCGGTCACCTCGCGCCAGAGCGTGCCGTCGACGCTGGCCTCGCCGATCAGGTCCAGCGTTTCGCTCAGGTCATGGCGCATCAGACCCATCTGTCCCGCCCGTTTGGTGTCGCCGCATCTCTTATCGTGCCATATGTTTCCTAACGAGGATCTTTCCCGGCTACCAGACTTCGAGACAATCCGAACGGTCGCGGGTCGGCGGGTGATGCCAATCTGTCAACCGTCGATCGCGGGAGTGCCGATGTTTGCGGTCGCCGCAGCGTCCGGTGCGCACCGGCCTTGTCATGAAAAAGCCCGCGCCGGTCTCCCGGCGCGGGCTCGTGTTTCACGTGAAACCCGGACGCCCGAGGGCGTCGCGCGGTTTACTCGGTGTCGCGCTTGTTCATCGCGGCGGCGAGGATGTCGCCGAGCGAGGCGCCGGAGTCGGTGGAACCGTACTGCGCGACGGCTTCCTTCTCCTCGGCGATCTGCAGCGCCTTGATCGACACGCCGACGCGACGCGCCTTCTTGTCGAACTGCGTGATGCGCGCATCGACCTTCTGACCGACCTGGAACTTCTCCGGGCGCTGGTCGTCGCGGTCGCGGCCGAGGTCGGAGCGACGGATGAAGGCCGACAGGTCGGTGTCCACGATCTGGACCTCAATGCCGCCCTCGTTCACGCTCGTGACCTCGCAGGTGACGATCGAGCCGCGGCGCATCTCGCCGCTCTCGGCCGCGGTGGCGAAGCTGTCGCCGCCGACCTGCTTGATGCCGAGCGAAATCCGCTCCTTCTCGACGTCGACGTCGAGAACCTGGGCCCGCACCATGTCGCCCTTGTTGTACTCCTCGATGACCTGCTCGCCCGGACGGTTCCAGTCGAGGTCGGAGAGGTGCACCATGCCGTCGACGTCGTTCTCGAGACCGACGAACAGACCGAACTCGGTCTTGTTCTTGACCTCGCCCTCGACGATCGTGCCGACCGGGAACTGGTCGCGGAACGCTTCCCAGGGGTTCTGGAGCGTCTGCTTGAGGCCGAGCGAGATGCGGCGCTTGACCGGATCCACCTCGAGCACAACCACTTCGACTTCCTGCGAGGTCGACAGGATCTTGCCGGGATGGACGTTCTTCTTGGTCCACGACATCTCGGAAACGTGGATCAGGCCCTCGATCCCCGGCTCCAGTTCCACGAAGGCGCCGTAGTCGGTGATGTTGGTGACGCGACCCGTGACCTTGACGCCCATCGGGTACTTGACCCCGATGCCTTCCCAAGGATCGGCTTCCAGCTGCTTCATGCCCAGCGAGATGCGGTGCGTCTCCTGGTTGATGCGGATGATCTGGACGCGCACCGTCTGGCCGATCTGCAGGATCTCGGTCGGATGGTTCACGCGGCGCCACGCCATGTCGGTGACGTGGAGCAGACCGTCGATGCCGCCGAGGTCGACGAACGCACCGTAGTCGGTGATGTTCTTGACCACGCCCTCGACGACCTGACCCTCTTCGAGGTTCTGGACGATCTCGGAGCGCTGCTCGGCGCGCGACTCTTCGAGGACCGTGCGGCGCGACACGACGATGTTGCCGCGGCGCTTGTCCATCTTGAGGATCTGGAACGGCTGCGGCGTGTTCATCAGCGGGCCGACGTCGCGGATCGGGCGGATGTCGACCTGGGAGCGCGGGAGGAAGGCCACGGCGCCGTCGAGGTCGACCGTGAAGCCGCCCTTGACCTGGTTGAAGATCTGGCCTTCGACCTTCTCGCCGGCGTTGAACTTGACCTCGAGCTTGACCCAGCTCTCCTCGCGGCGCGCCTTGTCGCGCGACAGGACGGCCTCGCCCAGCGCGTTCTCGATGCGCTCGACATACACCTCGACGGTGTCGCCGACCTGAAGCTCGGTGGCGCGGCCGCCGAACTCCTTGAGGGCCACGCGGCCCTCGACCTTCAGACCGGCGTCGATAACCGCCATGTCCTTCTCGATCGCGACCACGGTTCCCTTGACGACGGCGCCTTCGGCGACATCCTGCTCGTGGAACGAGGCTTCGAGAAGCGCGGCGAAATCGTCGCGCGAAACTGCTGCGTTGGACATTCGTTCTCCTAAAGGTCCCCAGGACGCGCCGGGCGCGGATCGGGGGACGGGCGCCTTCGGTTCGTGTTGCGGATGCCGGATCGGCGGTCCCGTTCCGGCCGGAAGGGCGGGAACAAGCGGACGAGGCCTCCATCGGGAAGATCGTCCGCACTCGGCGCGAGGACCGGCCGGCGGCGGTGTCATGCGAATGCGGCCCGGCCGCCCGCTCCTGTGCGAAGCCGGCCGTCGAGCCTTACGGGATCCTAGGTGGCGATGCGTCGACGATCGCGCAAGCCGCCCGGAACGCCGCTTCTATATCCAAGTCGCTGGTGTCCAGCAAGCGTGCGTCGCTGGCGGGGCGCAGCGGCGCGGTGCTGCGGCCGGAATCGCGCGCGTCGCGCTGGCGGACCTCATCGAGAATCTGCGCGTAGTCGACGCCCCGCCCCTTGGCCAGGAGCTCGTCGGTGCGCCGGCGCGCGCGCACCTCCGCGCTCGCGGTGACGAAGATCTTCACCGGTGCCTGCGGGCAGATCACGGTGCCGATGTCGCGGCCGTCCAGCACGGCGCCGCCGGGGCGGCGGGCGAAGTCGCGCTGAAAGTCGGTGAGCGCCGTGCGCACGGACGGGTGCGCGGCCACGCGGCTCGCCCACTCGCCCGCCTCGTGGCCGCGCAAGGATCCGTCGTCGAGATGGCTCGGCACGAGCTCGCGCGCGAGCCGGCCCGCGGCCTCGGCGTCGTCTGGGTCGACGCCGCGCTCGCGCGCAAGCCGTCCCACCGCGCGGTAGAGGAGCCCCGTGTCGAGATAGCCGAGGCCGTAGTGCTCGGCGAGGCGCTTGGCGAGCGTGCCCTTGCCGGCGGCGGCCGGTCCGTCGATCGCGATCACGTAAGGATCAGTCATTCGGTCCGCTCCCCTCGTCCACGCCCCTGCGGCTCGCCTGGCGAAAACCCGTCTCGCCCGGCTCGTCCTCGTTCTTGTAGCCGCTCGTGCCGAAGCGCAACGGCTCGTCGCGCACTCCGGTGAACCATCCCGATGCCACGGCGACCAGCGCGACGAGCCGCCCGAGGACGAAGGGGATCGCGAGAAAGAACAGGATGCCCGCCACCGAGCCCAGCGTCCACAGCGCGCTCAAGGCGGCGCGAAGCGTCGGGCTCGGCACGGTGACGGGCCAGTTCTCGGGAAGGGTGCCGGAGAAGCGGACCGCGAGCGCTGCCGCCACCAGCGTCGGCAGCACAAGCTTCGGGAGCATGAGCACGAGCGCGGACCGCTGCTGCACGGCGGCCTGCGCGTGAAGCCGGCCCGCGAGGCTCCGGCCGTAGATGAAGGCGAGCGGCGCGAAGAACAGAAGAAGCAGTGCGCCCGCCAGCGGCGTCGTCACCCCACCGGCTCCAGCGTACCGCCGAGCGTCGCGACCAGCCCCTCGAACTCCGGAAAGCTCGTCGCGATCATGCGCGCGTCGTCCACCGCCACGGGCTTCTCGGTGGCCAGCCCCATCACCAGGAAGCTCATGGCGATGCGGTGGTCGAGATGGGTCAGAACCCGCCCGCCGCCGAGGCCGGAGCCGTCCGGTCGGCCCGTCACAGTGAGCCAGTCCGGCCCCTCCTGGTGCCGGACGCCGTTCGCCTCGAGCCCCGCCGCGACCGCCGCCAGACGGTCGCTCTCCTTGACGCGCAGCTCCTCCAGCCCGTTCATCCGCGTCGTGCCGTCCGCAAAGGCGCTGGCCACGGCGAGAACGGGGTATTCGTCGATCATCGAGGGCGCGCGACCGGCCGGCACGTCGACGCCCCGCAGAGCGGAGTGGTGCACGCGCAGGTCCGCGACCTCCTCGCCGCCCGACACGCGCGGGTCGAGGATCTCGATCGCGGCGCCCATCTCGCGCAGCGTCTGGATGAGCCCGGTGCGCGTCGGGTTCATGAGCGCGTTGCGGATCGTGACGTCGGAGCCCGGGGTGATCAGGGCCGCCACCACGAGGAAGGCCGCCGAGGACGGATCGCCCGGCACCACGAAGTCCGGCACGCCGCGCAACTCGCCCTGTCCGTGGAGACGGATCGTGCGAACGCCCGCCGCGTCCGTATCGACCTCGACGCGCGCGCCGAAGCCCTCCAGCATCCGCTCCGTGTGGTCGCGCGTCATCACCGGCTCCACCACCGTGGTGATGCCGGGCGCGTTGAGGCCCGCGAGCAGGACGGCGGACTTCACCTGCGCCGAGGCCATGGGCACGCGGTAGCGGATCGGGGCGGCCACCGGCGGCCCCTGCAGGGTCAGCGGCAGGCGGTCGCGCGAGCGGGCCAGGACCTGGGTGCCCATCTCGCGGAGCGGGTCGAGCACGCGGCCCATGGGCCGGCCCGACAGCGAGGCGTCGCCCACGAACGTGGCGGAGAAGTTGTAGGTGCCCACCAAACCCATGGTGAGGCGCGATCCGGTGCCCGCGTTGCCGAAGTCGAGCACGCCCTCGGGCTCGAGCAGGCAGCCGTTGCCAACCCCGTCGATCACCCAGGCTTCGCCGTCGCGCTCGATCCGGGCGCCCATCTGGCGCATCGCGCGGCCCGTCGCCAGGACGTCCTCGCCCTCGAGCAGCCCCGTGACGCGGGTGCGCCCGGCCGCCAGTCCGCCGAACAGAAAGGCGCGGTGCGAGATGGACTTGTCGCCCGGAACCGTCACCGTCCCCTGGAGCGCGCCGGTTCGGCGGGCGGCAAGCGGACGGGGCGGGCTCTCGTGGTCGGCGGTCATGGGCGGGCTCCCGGACGGGGTCGGACGGGGCGCGCGGAGCCGGGGCGGGCCCCGTGCGCCAGGGGGTTCGGCGCCCGCCTATCATGGACGCCGGGCCGGCCAAAGCGTCTTTTGACAAGCCCTGGCCGACGCCGTATGGGACCCGACCGATCCTGATCGAGTCCTCTGCGTGCCTGCGCGTCCCCTCCCGCGAAGGGCCCGGCACCCACCGCGATGGGCTTGGCCTCGGGTCTTGGCCGCGCGAAACTCTCCCAGGCGACCCCCACGAAGGCGACACACGAATGGCAAAACCCGAACTCGGCACCAAGCGCGTCGACCCGGAAACGGGCCGCAAGTTCTACGACCTCAACAAGGACCCGATCGTCTCGCCCTTCACGGGCAAGGAGTATCCGCTCTCGTACTTCGAGACCGTGAAGGCGACGGCCTCGCGCGTGTCGCGCGCCGAGGAGCGCGAGGAGGAAGAGACCGAGGAGACCACGGAGGTCGCCGACGGCGACGAGGAGACCGTCTCGCTGTCGGAGGTCGAGGACGACGAGGACGCGAACGCCAAGGGCTCCGACCTGCCGAACGTCGACGGCGACGAGGACGACGACGTGGCGGACGACGATAGCGACGACGACGACACGTTCCTCGAGACCGACGAGGACGAGGACGGCGACATGACCGACATCATCGGCGGCGGCCGCGAGGACGACGACGCCTGATCCGACGGGGGGACGCGCGGGCCGGATTTTTTAGCTTGCGCTTCCCCCCGGCATCGCATACCTAGCCGCCACACGACGACGGGGCCGCACCCAAGGGCCTTCGTCGGATGCCGCACCAGGGGCGGCAACGGGGCCATAGCTCAGTTGGGAGAGCGCTTGAATGGCATTCAAGAGGTCGTCGGTTCGATCCCGATTGGCTCCACCATGATTTCAGAAAAGACCGATATCCCAGACCGGATGTCGGTCTTTTTTGCGTCGGGGTGCCGGTTCGGGCCGCCGGTCCGACCCTTGCCGCGGGCCGGGCGTCCCGGTAGGGATGGCGGAAAGGGGCGCCGATCCGCGTTCCCCCCTGTTGCGGTTCGAGCACCGGCCCGCCGGCGGTTTTCCGGGGTCCCCTGCGCGTTCGTCCCGGAACCGGCGGTGGGCGTCGTTGCGTGAACGGAGTTCCCATGCCCACCGATCTGTCGCCTTCCGATCCGGCGTCCCCCGACTTGTCGATCGTTGCGATCATCCCGCTCTACAACGGCGCCGAGTTCATCGAGCGCTCGGTGCGCACGGTGCTGGCCCAGACGCTTCTGCCCGACGAGTTCCTGGTGGTGGACGACGGCTCGAGCGACGGGGGCGCCGCGATCGTGGAGCGGCTGGCGGCCGAGTTCCCGCTGATCCGGCTCGTGCGCAAGGAGAACGGCGGACAATCCTCGGCGCGCAACCTCGGCGTCCGGGAGTCGCGCTCCGCCCTGATCGCGCTTCTCGACCAGGACGACGGCTGGCATCCCGACCACCTGGAGGAGTTGCGCAAGCCCTTCGAGGCGGACCGGCTGGAGCGGCTCGGCTGGGTCTACAGCGACCTCGACCATTGCGACCGCCACGCCCGGCTGAAGACGCGCGAGCTTCTCGCCAAGCTGCACCACGAGCACCCCAAGACGCGCCTCGCCGAGGCGCTGGCGGACGACATGTTCATCCTGCCCTCCTCCAGCCTGATCCGGCGCCGCGCCTTCGAGGCGGTGGGCGGCTTCGACGAGCGCCTGTCGGGCTACGAGGACGACGACCTGTTCCTGCGCCTGTTCCATGCGGGCTGGCGCAACGAGTTCGTGCCCAAGGCCCTGTCGTTCTGGTGCATCTATCCCGGCTCCACCTCGTTCACGCCGCGCATGGCGCGCTCGCGCCTCATCTACATGCGCAAGCTCGTGGAAACCTTCGGCGCCGACGAGAGCTGGGACACGAACCCGGTGAGCCACCTCATCGCGCCGCGCTTCCTGCGGCTGCTTCGCGGCGAGCTCGACCGCGCGGCCCGCACCAACAACGAGGCGCTGCACCGGCAGACCCTGGCCGACCTCGAGGAGGTCCTGCCGCTCCTGCCGCCCAACCACCGGCGCAAGATGCAGATGCTTCTCGCCACCAAGCGCAACATGCGCTTCAACCGCTGGACGCGCCAGAACAACGTCGCGCGCTTCGTGCTCGGCCCCTGGCGTCTCCTGATGCGCCCGTTCCGGATCTAGGGGCCCGGCTGCGCCCCGCGCCGAAGCCGGGGCGCTTGTTTCCAACGTTTACTGCGCGGGAACGCCAGCGGACCAGCGGTCCCAGTTCGCCAGGATATCGGCGGTCAGCGCGTGACCCACGCGATAGGCGTTCTCGGTGGCGAGCGGGAAGCCGCCCGAGCGGGCCTTGAGCGACGTGTAGGCATCGCCGCCCTCCGGCTCGCGATCGAAGTTGGAGGCGGTGCGTAGAAGCGCCACCCGGTCGAACCGGAGCAGCCCCGCCTGCTCGCCGCGCTGGAGCGCGGTCAGCGTGGCGTTGTCCTCCATCTGCGTCGTGCAGTAGTTGCCCTGGCCGTCGGTCGCGGTCTTCACCAGCTCCGCCATCGCATCGGCCAGGCGCTGGCCGTGCCAGTAGGTGTCGCTGGACAGGGTATCGCAGATCGAGACGGCGGGCGCCGCGCTTCCCGGACCCTTGCCGTAGGTCGCGCGATAGGTCTTGGCGGCGTCGCCGTCGAGAAGCTCGACATCCTTCGACAGCGCGTAGGCGCGTTGGAGAAGCGGTTCGTTCAACTGGAACAGCTCGGTCTTGGAACCCCAGGTCGCCTTTTCACCTGGCGCCTTCGCCCCCAGCGCCAGCGCGCCCGAACTCCAGCCCGCCGGAATCTGGCGCGCATCGATGTCGTGCCGCAGACCGCCATCCACCGCATAGCGTGCCCAGTGCGCCGAGCCGAGCGTGCCATCGTCGGGATCGACGCCCGCGATGCCGGCGATCAGGAAATAGGTCTGCGACAGGTCGAACCGGCCGCTGTAGACCAGCGCCGAGACCGAGCTCGCCGCGTTCGCGAAACCCATCGCCGTGGTCATGTGGCACAGGCCCTCGGTGCCGCAGTGGACCTCGGGATACTCGGCCGACAGACCCGGCACCTTGATGACATCCGTCAGGTTCTCGTTGGCGAGCCAGGGCTTGGCCTCGTCGCCGAACATCGTGATCACGAAGACCTTGGGCGCCATCGGCGCGCCATCCTGGGCCGCGCCCGGCGTGACGGTCATCGCGGTCGCCGCCAGCAGGGCGGCCATCATCCAGGTCCGTTTCATACGGCTTCCTTCCTTTGTCGATACAACAGGCGGGAAAGAACCGAGCCGGCGGAGGGATACAAGCGCCAAGACCGAGCGCGAAGGCAGAATGTTCCGATCGGCCTGCGCGAGCGGCAGAACACGGCGCGATGCCTGCTCTCGCGCCAGGGTATGCCCCGTTTCGAGGCGCCGGGCTTGCGCGCTCGCCTCGGATCCGACGGGTGCCAGCGGTCAATCGCCGTCGTCGGGGATCGCCAGCAGATGGCCGCAGGCCTTGCAGTGGACGGCATCCGGCTCGTGGCGCTCGAGCGCGCAGCGCGGGCAGCGGAAGAAGACCTTGTAGGGGCGGAACACGGCCTGCGCGAGACGCACGAAGAGCGAGATGCCGACGATCATGGTCACGATCGAGGTCAGCTTGCCGGCCACCCCCGGCAGCGTGATGTCGCCGAAGCCCGTGGTCGTCACCGTCGCCACCGTGAAGTAGAGCGCGTCCACATAGCCTTCGACGCCCGAGCCCGGCCGCGCGAACGCCGTGTACACAAAGCCGGTGATCACGAAGAGGCAGGTGACGAGGTTGATCAGGGCGCGCGCCGCATCCTCGTAGGCGCGCCACCGGCTGCGGCGCACCGGGCGCCACAGCACCTCCTTGTGCGACAGCGTCCAGATTTTCAGGACCCGCAGGAAGCCGAGGCTGAAGAAGTAGCTCGGCGCCACCAGCGTCAGAAGCACGAGAAGATCGATCCAGACCGTCGGTCGCCGCAGCCAGCGCGACAGGCGCGGCGCGACCAGCGCCCGCGCCAGAAGGTCGAGCCCCACCACGAGCGCCGCCGCGTAGTCCAGCCACAGGAAGGTGCGCCGGTTCTCGATCAGGGGGCTCAGGATGAAGAAGGCGATGATCAGGACATCGATCGCCGCCATCGCCGCCTGGAACCGGAGGGCCTTCGGGTGGTCGGAGTTGTAGAGGGCGTCGAGCCGGCGCCGCAGGCGGCGAAAGCGGGACTCGGCGGGTTCGGCGGCGATCTTCGTCATGCGCGGAAAAAGCTAGGGCATCCGCCCCGAACCGCGAGCCGCCCGAACCGTCCCTTGCGCACCCGCCCGCTTGCCGGTTTCCCGATTTGGAACCATTCTCGCCGCGCGGCGCAACGCGGCAGGGTCGGTTCATGCTTCTTCTCGTTCTCGGTCTCGTGCTGTTCGTCGGCGCCCATTCGCTGCGCATCGCGGGCGAGGCGCCGCGCGCCGCGCTGCTCGCGCGGCTCGGCGAGGGTCCCTACAAGGGGCTCTATTCCGCGGTCTCGCTTGCCGGCCTCATCCTGATCGGCCAGGGCTACGGCGACGCCCTGGCCGCGTCCGGCATGGTCTGGATCCCGCCCACGGGCCTGCGCCACCTCACGCTGCTGCTCGTGCCGATCGGCTTCGTGCTCGTCGTCAGCGCCTATGCGCCGGCGGGCCGCATCAAGCGCGCCGCCCGCCACCCAATGGTGCTCGGCATCGGCATCTGGGCGCTCGGCCACCTCCTGGCCAACGGCGAGACCGCCAACGTCGTCCTGTTCGGCGCCTTTCTCCTGTGGGCGGCGGCGGACTATGCCGCCTCGCTCCGCCGTGCGCCCCAGCCCGTCGCCGGTCCCGTCTCGACCAAGGGCGACGCCATCGCCATGGTGGTCGGCCTCGGCCTCGCCCTGGCCTTCCTCCTCGGCCTGCACCAGTGGCTGATCGGCGTCTCGCCGCTTCAGTAGTGCCGCGTCACACCGCGTCCATCGCCTCCAGGACGACGTTGTCGTTGGTGTAGATGCAGATCTCGGCCGCGATCCGCATGGCGCGCCGCGCGATCTCCTCGGCTTCGAGATCCGTGTCCGCGAGCGCGCGCGCCGCCGCCAGAGCGTAGTTGCCGCCCGAGCCGATCGCGATCACCCCGTTCTCGGGCTCGAGCACGTCGCCGTTGCCGGTCAGCGTCAGCGTCACGTTCCGGTCCGCCACGATCATCATCGCCTCGAGGCGCCGCAGATAGCGGTCCGTGCGCCAATCCTTGGCCAGCTCCACGCAGGCGCGCGTCAGCTGGTCGGGATACTGCTCGAGCTTGGCCTCCAGCCGCTCCAGCAGCGTGAACGCGTCCGCCGTCGCGCCCGCGAAGCCCGCGATCACCTGGCCGTTCTTGCCGAGCCGCCGGACCTTCTTCGCGTTCCCCTTCATCACCGTGTTGCCCAGCGACACCTGCCCGTCGCCCGCCACCACGACACGCCCGCCCTTGCGCACCGTGACGATCGTCGTCCCGTACATCATCGCCGGATCATGCCTGTCCATCATCACACCCATCCACGCCGGGCCCAACGCCCGCTCGCCGCCCATATGGGCGCGCGGCGCGGCGACCCCAAGGGCGGGGCGTTCGGGGTCCAAGACGGGGCTCCGCCCTCGACCCGGCAGGGACATGATGTCCCTGCACCCTCTTCTCTTGAAGAGGTGTCCCGATCCGGGAGGGGTCGCAGACCCCTCCCGGATCGGGACATGTCGCCAAACGAAAAGAAGGGTCCGGGAATTCTTTCCCGGATGGGGGTCGGGGCGATAGCCCCGCTACGACCTTGAACGCCCGCGCCCTTTTGGTCCGCGCCGCTGCGCGCTATGGGGGGGCGAAGCGTTGTGGAGACGGATGATGGGTGAGACGGCGGGTCGGCGGGATGCGAGCGTGGAGCGCGCGACCAAGGAGACGCAGATCCGGGTTCGGGTGGATCTCGACGGGCAGGGCCGGGCGCGCGTCGCGACGGGCGTCGGCTTCTTCGACCATATGCTGGATCATCTCTCGCGCCATTCGCTGATCGACATCGACGTCGAGGCGAAGGGCGACCTTCACATCGACGACCACCACACGGTGGAGGACGTCGGCATCGCGCTGGGGCAGGCGATCCGCCGGGCGATGGGCGAGCGGCGGGGCATCCGGCGCTATGCATCGCTGGATCTGGCGATGGACGAGTGCCTGACGCGCGCGGCGATTGATGTCTCGGGGCGTCCGTTTCTCGTGTTCCGCACGCGCTTCACGGCGGAGAAGATCGGGACGTTCGACACGGAGCTGGTGCGCGAGTTCTTCCAGGCGCTCGCGATCAACGCGGGGCTGACGCTGCATATCGAGACGCTCTACGGCGAGAACTCGCACCACATCGCGGAGACCTGCTTCAAGGCGGTGGCGCGGGTGCTCGGCGAGGCGCTGTCAATCGACCCGCGCCAAGCCGATCTCGTGCCGTCCACCAAGGGCATGCTGGCGTGACGACGCGCTGGCGCGTCTTCGAGCGGGAGGCAGCCGCGGAGCCGAGCGAGGCGGCGCGCTTCGTGCCGGAGCGGTTCGCTTGGGCAGCGCTGGTGCTGCCGCCGGTCTGGCTCGCGAGCCACCGCCTCTGGTGGTGGGCGGTGGGCGCCCTGGTGCTGGAGATCGCGTTTCCCCTGCTCGGCGCCCTGTCGGCCGCGCCCGGCATCGGCGGCCTCCTGTCGCTGCTGCTCGGCGTCCTCGTCGCGCTGGAGGGCCCGAGCCTTCGGGCGCGGCGGCTGGAGCGGCAGGGCTGGCGCGAGCGTGCGGCGTTCGAGGCGCGCGATCTGCCGGAGGCGGAAATCCTCTACTACGGGCGCGAGCGGCGCTTTGTGGCGCCGCAGGCCGTGGTGCCCATCGTGGCGCTGCCGCCGCGCCCGGCCCGCACCCTCTTCGATCCCCCTTCTTCGGGACTGCGTGCATGAGCGAGACGGTCGCCATCATCGACTACGGCTCGGGCAACCTGCGCTCGGCCGCGAAAGCCTTCGAGCGGGCGGTCGCCGAGGCCGGGACCGGCGTGCGGGTTCTCGTTACCGAGGATCCGGACGCGGTGCGCCGGGCGGACCGCGTGGTGCTGCCGGGCGTCGGCGCCTATGCGGACTGCCGCGCGGGGCTGGCCGCGGTGCCGGGCATGGAAACGGCGCTGCGCGAGGCGGTGGAGGGGCGCGGCGTGCCGTTCCTCGGCATCTGCGTCGGCATGCAGCTCATGTCGGACCGGGGCCTGGAGAAGACCGTGACGCAGGGGCTCGGCTGGATCGGCGGCGACGTCGAGCCGATCGTGCCGAGCGACCCGGCGCTGAAGGTTCCGCAGATCGGCTGGAACACGATCCGCCAGCATCGCGACCATGCGCTGCTGGACGGCATCGCGACCGGCGAGACGGGCCTCCACGCCTACTTCGTCCATTCCTACCATCTCGTGGCGACGCGGCCCGAGGAGGTGGTGGCGAGCGTCGACTACGGCGGCGCGGTCACCGCGATCGTGGCGCGCGACAACCGCGCCGGCACCCAGTTTCACCCCGAGAAGAGCCAGACGCTGGGTTTGGCGCTGATCGCGAACTTCCTGCGCTGGAGACCGTGATGCCGATCCTCTTTCCCGCGATCGACCTCAAGAATGGCGCCTGCGTGCGCCTGAAGCTCGGCCTGATGGACGAGGCGACGGTCTACAACGAGGACCCGGCCGCGCAGGCGCGCGCGTTTGCCCGGCAGGGTTTCACGCATCTCCACGTCGTCGACCTCGACGGCGCGTTCGCAGGCCGCGCGGTGAACGGCGCGGCGGTGGAGGCGATCGTGCGTGAAGTCGGCGACGAGATGCGCGTCCAGCTCGGCGGCGGCATCCGCACGCTGGAGGACGTCGAGCGCTGGCTCTCGCTCGGCCTGTCGCGCGTCATCCTCGGCACCGTGGCGGTGCGCGATCCCGCGCTCGTGCGCGAGGCCGCCCGGCGCTTTCCCGGCCAGATCGTGGTCGGCATCGACGCCAAGGGTGGGCGGGTCGCCGTGGAGGGCTGGGCGGAAGCCTCGGAACTCACCGCGACCGAGCTGGCGCTCCGCTTCGCCGATGCTGGGGTGGCGGCGATCGTCTACACCGACATCGACCGCGACGGGATTCTGGCGGGCGTCAACTGGGACGCCACGATCGCGCTCGGGTCTGCCGTGCCGATCCCGGTGATCGCGAGCGGGGGCCTCGCCTCGATCGAGGACATCCACCGCCTCGCCGCGCCTGATGCCGCGCATCTGGAAGGCGCCATCACCGGCCGCGCGCTCTACGACGGCCGCCTCGACCCGGCCGAGGCCTTGCGCGTGCTGGCGGCCGCCTGAAGCGCTGTTTCACGTGAAACCGCCCTGCCCTTTCGGGGCAGGAATGGCGGCGCTATGTTGGGTGACATGAACGTCCAGACGCCGACCATCCGGACTGCCGACGACTTCCTGCGCTGGAACGAGGGCCGCGCGGGTAAGCTCGAGTTCGTACGGGGAAGGATCACCGGCATGATGACAGGCGGCTCGAGGCGTCACGCCGAGCTTTTCCTGCAGCTGGCCTTTCTCCTGAAACGAGACCTGACCGATCCCTCGCTTCGCATCACCGCAGCCGACTATGCCGTTCGTACGCCGGTCGGCATCCGCTATCCCGACGTTCTGGTTCACCGGGACGAGGGCGACGGCCGAGACCTTGCGACCGGCGAGCCCCTGTTCATCGCCGAGATCCTGTCGCCCTCGACGCTGGCGACGGATTTTGGAGAGAAGGCTGCGGAGTACACCGCGCTTCCCACCCTCCTCCACTATCTCGTCCTGTCGCAGGACGAGCCGCGCGCCTGGCTCTGGCGGCGCGACGAGACGCAAGCCTTCGGTTCGCCCGAGATGGTGGCGGGCGCGGACGAAAGCGTCACCCTCGACGGCTTCGCGCTGACCCTGTCCCTTGCCGAGCTCTATCGCGGCATCGCATAAGCCGCGCCACAGGCGCCCCCGGCGTCGCCCCCTTCGACAGGCCGTTTTCCCGTGACCCTCAAAGCCCGCATCATCCCCTGCCTCGACGTGAAGGACGGGCGCGTCGTGAAGGGCGTGAACTTCGAGGGCCTGCGCGACGCCGGCGATCCCGTGGAAGCCGCCCGTCGCTACGACGCGGCCGGCGCCGACGAGCTCTGCTTCCTCGACATCACCGCGTCCTCCGACAATCGCGACACGATCTTCGACGTCGTGGCGCGAACGGCCGAGGCCTGCTTCATGCCCGTCACCGTCGGCGGGGGCGTGCGCACGGTCGCCGACATCCGCCGCCTCCTGCTCGCGGGCGCCGACAAGGTGTCGATCAACACGGCGGCGGTGGTAAAGCCCGAATTCGTGGCGGAAGCGGCCGACAAGTTCGGCAACCAGTGCATCGTGGTGGCGATCGACGCGAAAAGCGTCGCGACCGAGGGCGAGGCACCGCGCTGGGAGATCTTCACCCATGGCGGGCGAAACCGAACCGGCATCGACGCCGTGCAGTTCGCCCGGCGCGTCGTGTCGCTCGGCGCGGGCGAAATCCTTCTCACCTCCATGGACCGCGACGGCACCAAGGCCGGCTTCGACCTGCCGCTCACCCGCGCCATCGCCGACGCCGTCACCGTGCCGGTGATCGCGAGCGGAGGCGTCGGCACGCTCGACCATCTGGTGGCGGGCGTGCGGGAAGGCGGCGCGGGCGCCGTGCTCGCCGCCTCGATCTTCCATTTCGGCACCCACACGGTGATGGAGGCCAAGCACCACATGACGGCGGCCGGCATCCCCATGCGCCTCGACGGAGCGCACTGAGCCATGAGCACCCACGGCTTCACGCTGACCAGCCTCGAGCGCATCGTGGCGCAGCGCGCCGCATCCGGCGACGATGGCTCCTACACCGCCAAGCTCGTCGCGCGCGGCACGCTCTATGCCGCCCGCAAGCTCGGCGAGGAGGCGGTGGAGCTCGTCGTGGCGGCGATCGCCGAGGACGAGGCGGCGTTGACCGGCGAGGCGGCCGACCTCCTCTACCATCTCCTCGTGGTGCTGCGGCTGCGCGACGTTCCGCTCAGTGCGGTGCTCGCCGAGCTCGAGCGGCGCACGGCGCAGACCGGCCTTCAGGAGAAGGCGTCGCGGGTGCCCGACGCCGGATGAGCGCCGCCGTGGACCCCTTCACCCTTCGACCCTCGCCGCTCGGCGGCGAGGCGCTGTCGCCCTACCACTTCTTTCCGGCCGAGACCTGGGCGACCTTCCGCGGCCGCGAGGCGCTGACGCTCACCGCCGACGAGGTGCGCCGCCTGCGCTCGCTCGGCGACCAGATCGACGTCGACGAGGTCGAGCGCATCTATCTCGCCGTCTCGCGCCTCCTCTACTCCCACGTGGAGTCCAGCCAGGCGCTGTTTCGCCAGCGCAAGCGCTTCCTGCGCGGCTCCGACCAGGCGCGCACGCCCTTCATCATCGGCATCGCCGGCTCGGTGGCGGCCGGCAAGTCGACCACCGCGCGCATCCTGAAGGAGCTTCTCGCCCGCTGGCCGGGCACGCCCAAGGTTGACCTCGTCACGACCGACGGGTTCCTGTTTCCGAACGCGGTGCTGGAGGCCAACGGCCTGATGCAGCGCAAGGGCTTTCCGGAAAGCTACGACGTCGCGGCGATCCTGCGCTTCCTTAGCGACATCAAGGCCGGCGCCCGCCACGTGCGCGCGCCGGTCTACTCGCACTTCTTCTACGACGTCGTGCCGGGCGAGAGCGTCGAGGTTGACCAGCCCGACATCCTGATCTTCGAGGGGCTCAACGTCCTGCAGGTGCGCGACATGCCGCCGGGCGGCCGCTTCGTGCCCTTCGTGTCGGACTTCTTCGACCACTCGATCTATATCGATGCCGACGAGCGCGACCTGCACCGCTGGTACGTCGCACGCTTCATGCGCCTGCGCGAGACGGCGTTCCGCGACGAGGCCTCCTTCTTCCATCGCTATTCCGCGATCTCGGAGGACGAGGCGCTGACCATCGCCGAGCGCTTGTGGACGACGATCAACGCCCGGAACCTCTACGAGAACATCCTGCCGACGCGGCCCCGCGCGGACCTCATCCTGCGCAAGGGCGGCGACCATCTCGTGGAAGAGGTCGCGTTGCGCAAGATCTGAGCCGGCGGCGGGCGGTTAGCGAAAGCTTTACCGCGATTCGCGGATTGGCCCGATCAGCAGCCGCGAGCCCGTCGCCTTAAGCGATCGGAAGCCGCCTCCCCCCTACCCTTCGACCGTCATCGGTCCGTTGGGAGTTCGGCCGGCATGCGCATCACCATCAAGGCACGGCTCGTCGCCTCCTTCACCCTGGTTCTCGTTCTCATGGGCGCGCTCGGCTTCGTGGGCTTGCGCGCTCTGGAAGCGTCCAAGGCCGCACTCGAGGCGACCGTTGCCGGTCCCATGAAGCAGAGCGAGCGCCTTCTGACGGTGCGCGCCTATATCTCCGACGTCGGCCGTCTCGCCAACACGTTGGATACCGTGACCGACCCGGCCGTCTTCCAGGACCTGTCGGACACCGCGATCGAGCGCAGCCGCAAGGCGCAGGCGCTTCTGGCCGACTACCGCGCCGGGGCGCCGGATGCCGAACGCGCCTCGCTGGACGGCCTCGAGGCGGATGCGAAGCAGTACGAGACGATCGCCGCCGACGTCATCGCGCTCCTGACCAAGGCCAATGGCGACCGTGCCAACGGTGCGGGCGCGGCCGCCGAGGCCGCCGCGCTTTCCAACACCGGCATGCGCCCGCTCATGTCCAAGATGGTGGACAGCCTCGCCGAGGCGCGCGACCGCGAGACCGCCCGCACCGCGGAGCTTCTGGCCGGCAACGCCGCCGCCTTCGACCGCACCCGCCTCCTGTTCCTCGGAACGCTTGGCCTTGCGGTCGTGCTGGCGGCCGGCGCCGCGGCCTGGATCGCCACCTCGGTCGGCCGCGGCCTCGGCCGCTCGGTGGCGCTCGCCCGGCGGATCGGCGAGGGCGACCTGACGGCACGCGCCGGCGAGGGTCCGGCCCGCGACGAGATCGGCGACCTGCAGCGGGCGATGGGCGAGATGACCGCTCGGTTGCGCGAGGTCCTGGGCGCGGTCGGCGCTTCGGCCGCGCAGGTGGCGTCCGGTTCAACGCAGTCGGCGGCGACCGCCGAGCAGCTGTCCTCGGGCTCCACCGAGCAGGCCTCGGCCTCGGAAGAGGCTTCCGCGGCGGTCGAGCAGATGACCGCCAACGTGCGCCAGAACGCCGACAACGCGTCGCAGACCGAGAAGATGGCGGCCCAGGCCTCGGCCAATGCCGAAGCCTCGGGCGAAGCGGTTCGCCAGTCGGTCGCGGCCATGCGCCAGATCGCCGACAACATCGTCGTGGTGCAGGAGATCGCGCGCCAGACCGACCTTCTGGCCTTGAACGCGGCGATCGAGGCGGCGCGCGCGGGCTCGCACGGCAAGGGGTTCGCGGTGGTGGCGAGCGAGGTGCGAAAGCTCGCCGAGCGCTCCGGCGAGGCGGCCGCGCGGATCGGCGAGTTGTCGGCCGAGACGATGCGCGCCTGCGAGGCCGCGGGCGACCGACTCGGCCAGCTCGTGCCCGACATCCATCGCACGGCGGAACTGGTGGGCGAGATCTCAGCGGCCTGCCGCGAGCAGTCAGTGGGCATCGAGCAGATCAACCAGGCCATCGTCCAGCTCGATCAGGTCACGCAGGCCAATGCCAGCGCCGCCAACCAGATGGCGGCCACCGCCGAGACGCTGTCGGCCGAGGCGCGCGATCTCGACGAGCGCACGAGCTTCTTCCGCACCGGCGAGGCCGAGGCCGCGGCGCCGGCCCGCAAGGCGGAGCCGGCGATGGCGACGAGGCCCGCCCCGTCGGCCGCGCCGATCCCGCTGCGCCGCCCGGTCACCGCACCCTCCAGGTCGGCTCCCAGGGGCATCGCGCTCGACCTCGACAACGAGGGCGGCTTCGAGCGCATGAGCGCCTGACGCCGGGTCCCGCCGACCTCCGGTCCCGCGCGGCGCCGTTGACACGGGCCGCGCAACGCCCTTACTGCCGCCCGACTTTGGGGACAGGAAGGCGCCATGACGATCGATCTCAACCGCCGCGAACTGATGCTCGGCCTCGGCCTTCTCGGGCTGTCGGGCGTGACCGGACAGGCCCTGGCCGCCGAGGGCGACGCCCTTCGGTTCGGCGAGCCGCAGCCCTTCTCCTTCGACGCGCTGGTGGAGCGCGCCCGCGCCATGGCGGCCGCGCCCTATGTGCCCGAGGTGCCCGCCGCGTCCGACACGCTGGAGCGCATCGACTTCGACCAGCACTGGCGCATCCGCTACCGCGCCGACCAGACGCTGGAACTGAACGACGGCCGCGCGCCGATCCGCTTCTTCCACCTCGGTCGCTACTTCAAGCTGCCCGTGGGCATCCACGTGGTGGAGAACGGGCAGGCGCGCACGCTGCGCTACGACCCCAAGCTCTTCGACATACCCGCCGACAGCCCTGCCAAGGAGCTTCCCGACGATATCGGCTTCGCCGGCTTCCGCGTGCTGGAGCCCGGTACCGAGACGGACTGGCTGGCGTTTCTGGGCGCGGCCTACTTCCGCACGTCCGGCGAGGACAACCAGTTCGGCATGTCGGCGCGCGCGCTCGCCATCGACGTCGCCATGCCGACGCCGGAAGAGTTTCCCCGCTTCACGGACTTCTTCCTCGAGCCCTCCGCCGACGGACGGCTCGCGATCTCCTGCCTCCTCAACAGCCCCCGCGTCGCGGGCGTCCTGCGCATGGACGTCCGGAAGGGCGGGCCGATCGTCATGGACATCCAGGCGCGCTACTTCGCGCGCGACGACATCCAGCGCTTCGGCATCGCGGCGCTGACTTCGATGTTCTGGTATTCCGAGACCGACCGGGGGCGGCGCGTCGACTGGCGGCCCGAGGTGCACGACTCCGACGGCCTCGCTCTCTGGACGGGCGCGGGCGAGCGCATCTGGCGCCCGCTCAACAATCCCGTGAACGTGATGACCTCGAGCTTCACGGACGAGAACCCGCGCGGCTTCGGTCTTCTTCAGCGCGACCGTCTCTTCGACAACTACGAGGACGACGGCGTCTTCTACGAGAAGCGCGCCAGCGTCTGGGTGGAGCCCAAAGGTAATTGGGGCCGGGGCGCCGTGCAGCTCGTCGAGATCCCGACCGACGACGAGATCCACGACAACATCGCCGCCTACTGGCTCGCCGACCAGTCGGTGCGCCGGGGCGACGCGATCGCGCTCGACTACGTCCTGCATTGGGCGAACCGCGAGCCCTACCCGCCCCGCGTCGGCGAGGTCGTGGCGACGCGGCTCGGGCGCGGCGGCATCGCGGGCCAGCCCCGTCCCGCCGGCGTCACCAAGGTCGTGGTGGACTTCGACGGCGGCCTGGTGGGCGCCCTGCCCCGCGACGCCAAAGGCGTCGAGGCGGTGGTCTCGACCTCGCGCGGCACGCTCGGCAAGGCCGATGCCTACTCCGTCAAGGTCGGCACCGCCTGGCGCACGACGTTCGACATCACGGCGGAGGGCACCGATCCCGTGGAGTTGCGCTGTTACCTGCGCCAGGGCGACACGGTGCTGACCGAGACCTGGGCCTACCAGTTCCTGCCGCTACCGCGCCCTGCCTGACCGGCGGTCGTTTCGCCTGCGAAACGAGAACGGGCGCCCGATGCGAGCGCCCGTTCTTGCATCAGGAGAGGTAGCCGAGCTGCGCGGCGAGCGCGACCGCATGGGTGCGGTTCGAGGCGTTGAGCTTGCGGGTCGAGGACGTCATGTGCTGCGAGACCGTGTGCTCGGAGACCTTGAGGATCAGGCCGATCTCGGAGCTCGTCTTGCCGAGCATGGCGAGCCGCAGGCAGTCGCGCTCGCGCCCCGTCAGCGGGTTGTTGCGCTGGTTTTCCTGGAAGCGGCAGACGGTCAGGATGCCGAAGGTCGTGAACGTCGCGATGTGGAGATCGTCCGCGGTCTCGTCGCTCACCGGGTCGCCGGGTCCCGACAGCGACAGGACGCCGGTGAAGCCGGTCAGGCCGTGCACAGGGCAGTAGACGCCCTGCAGGCAGTCCTGGTTCGCCAGGAAGCGGGCCTGCGGGCTCATGTCGGGGTCGGCCGGATCATAGCCGTACAGCGTCTCGGCATCCCATACGAAGGGCACCGCGCCCGAGCGCAGGGCGCGCAGAACCGGCGAGAAGCGGTTCAGCCCCAGTCGCTCGAAGCCGCGCCGGAACTCCTCGCTCCAGTTCGAGGCGAGAAGCCGCATCTCCGACCCCGCCTCGTCCGTGGATGGGATCGTCATCAGGGCGTAGCGCGTGAAACCCTCCGACCGCGCGCCCTCGGCGAGCGCCTGAAACAGCGTTTCTTCCGTCCAGGGTCGGGGAAGCGCGGCCAGATGCGTCTGCAGACCCATCAGGCGCGGGAGCCGGTTGGCGGGACGGGGGCCGGGCAACTCATGATCGGTTCCCTGTCATCTGGAGGAGCGGACGGTGCGTGACCCCATCTTAACGCGAAACCGCCGCATTTCGACCCGGCTTTTCGCGCAGATCGTCAGGATTCCTTCCTATCGGGCGGTGCTATCCGGAAACCCTGGCACGGCGCGCCCGGCATTCCCATGTTCGGGGCCGACGGGCGCCGCACCTGGCGGGCCCTCCATTGGACGGCACGAGGCATGACCGACTTTTCCCCCCGCGAGATCGTTTCCGAGCTGGACCGCCACATCATCGGCCAGCGCGATGCCAAGCGCGCCGTCGCGGTGGCGCTGCGCAACCGCTGGCGCCGTCAGCAGCTGGAAGGGAGCCTTCGCGAGGAGGTGTCGCCCAAGAACATCCTGATGATCGGTCCCACCGGCGTCGGCAAGACCGAGATCTCGCGCCGCCTTGCCAAGCTCGCGGGCGCGCCCTTCCTCAAGGTCGAGGCCACCAAGTTCACCGAGGTCGGCTATGTCGGCCGCGACGTCGAGCAGATCGTGCGCGACCTCGTGGAGATCGGCATCGGCCTCGTGCGCGAAAGGAAGCGCGAGGAGGTGAAGGCGCGCGCCCATGCCGGCGCCGAGGACCGCGTGCTCGACGCGCTGGTCGGCAAGACCGCCTCGCCGGCCACGCGCGACGCGTTCCGCAAGCGCCTGCGCGCCGGTGAGCTCGACGACAAGGAGATCGAGGTTGAGGTGGCCGACACCGCCAACCCGCTCGGCGGCATGGACATTCCTGGCATGCCCGGCGCCAACATCGGCGTCCTCAACCTGTCCGAGATGTTCGGCAAGGCGATGGGCGGGCGCACCAAGACGCGGCGCACCACGGTCAAGGAAAGCTACGACCTCCTGATCAACGAGGAGTCCGACAAGCTCCTCGACAACGAGGCCCTGGTGGCCGACGCGATCCATGCGGTCGAGAACAACGGCATCGTGTTCCTGGACGAGATCGACAAGGTCGCCAACAACGGCGACGGCCGGGGCGGGGCGGGCGTGTCGCGCGAGGGCGTGCAGCGCGATCTCCTGCCGCTCGTGGAGGGCACGACGGTCGCCACCAAGCACGGGCCGGTGAAGACCGATCACATCCTGTTCATCGCATCGGGCGCCTTCCACGTCGCCAAGCCCTCTGACCTTTTGCCCGAGCTTCAGGGCCGCCTGCCGATCCGCGTCGAGCTGCGCGCGCTGGAGCGCGACGACTTCCGCCGCATCCTGACCGAGACCGAGGCCTCGCTGATCAAGCAGTACGTGGCGCTGCTCGCGACGGAAAAGGTCGAGCTCGAGATCACCGAGGACGCGATCGACGCGATCGCGGACCTGGCGGTCCAGCTCAACGGCTCGGTCGAGAACATCGGCGCGCGCCGCCTCCAGACCGTGATGGAGCGCGTCCTCGACGAGATCTCGTTCGAGGCGCCCGACAAGGCCGGGCAGAGCTTCCGCGTCGACGCCGCCTATGTGCACAAGGCGCTGGACGGCATCGCCGGCAACACCGACCTGTCGCGCTTCATCCTGTGACCGGCGGGGTCCTGGCGCGACTGGGCCGGGACGTCGCGCTCAGGCCCGCTCCGCCGGGCGCGCCTGGGCGAGCCGCTCCAGGCTCGCGGCCAGCTCCTCCTTGCGGAACGGCTTGGTGAGGCGCGAGATGCTGCTGTCGATCCCGTCGATCTCGGCATAGCCCGACACGATCAGGACGGCCGCATCGGGACGGTGGCGCCGCGCGAGCGCGGCGAGCTCGACCCCGGTCATGCCCGGCATCAGGTGGTCGGTGACCAGCAGATCGAAGGGCACGCCCGCCTCGACGAGGCGGGCCGCCTCCTCCGCCGAGGCGGCCTCCACGATCTCGTAGCCGAGCTCGTCCAGCATGTCCGCCGTGCTCATGCGCACGAAGATCTCGTCGTCCACCAGCAAGACCCGCCCGCCCGGCGCGGAGGCCGCGGGACCCACGAGGCTCGGCGCCGCGATGGCCTGGGGCGAGACGGCGGCGCGCGGCAGCCAGAGCACGACCTCGGTTCCCACCCCGACCTGGCTCTCGATCGTCATGGCCCCGCCGAGCTGCGAGGCGAGCCCGTGCACCATGGACAGGCCGAGGCCCGTACCCTTGCCGATCCCCTTGGTCGAGAAGAAGGGCTCGACCGCGCGCGCCAGCGTCGCCTCGTCCATGCCGTGACCGGTATCGGCCACGCCGAGCCGCAGATAGGTGCCCTCGGGCAGCCGCGCGGGATGATCCGCGTCGATGCGCTCCTCGCTGAGGGCGATGCGCAGCGTGCCGCCGTCCGGCATCGCGTCGCGCGCGTTGACCGCCAGGTTCAGGAGCGCCATCTCGATCTGGTTCGGGTCGCCCCGCGCCATGGCGAGGCCCGGCGGCGCCTCGACCGCGATCTCGATCCGCGGTCCGGTGGTGCTGGAAACGAGGTCCGCCATGCCGGCGACGAGGTCGCCGAGATCGAGCGCGAGCGGCTGGAGCGGCTGGCGCCGCGCGAAGGCGAGGAGACGCTGCACCAGGAGGCTCGCGCGCGCGGCCGACTGCGCGGCGCCCGTGATCAGCCGCTGCTCGCGCTCGCTGCCCACGCCCTGGCGCTGCAGAAGATCGAGCGTGGCGACGATCGGGGTCAGGAGGTTGTTGAAGTCGTGCGCGACGCCGCCCGTCAGCTGGCCCATCGCCTCCATCTTCTGCGACTGGCGCAGCGCCTCCTGCGCTTCCAGAAGCTGGGCCTGGCCGCGCAGCCGCTCCGTCACGTCGATCACGAACTGGTAGACACCGATCTGGCGGCCCGCCTCATCGCGGAGCGGGCGAAAGTTGATCTCGTAGGAGGGACGCGCCCGCGCCGGGTCGCCGAACTCCTCGACAAAGGTGACGTTCTCGCCGGTCATGCCCCGGGCCCAGCCAGCGCGCACCTCGTCCTGGTGGTGCGGCCAGGGGGCGAGAAGCTCGAGGATGTTGTCGCCCGCCTGCGGTCGCACCCCGAAGACGCGCTCGAACTCGTCGGCATTGGCCTGGTTGAGGGCGAGGATGGTGTAGTCGAGGTCCAACGCCATCACCATGATGTCGGTGCCTTCGACGATCGTCGCCAGCATGTTGCGCTCGACCGTGCTCTCGGCGACCCGCTCCTCCAGCGTCGCGTTCAGCTCCCGCAGCCGGTCCTCGGCCGCCCGGCGATCGTGGATGTCGACCGAGGTCCCGAACCAGCGGGTGATCTCGCCGGTCTGCGGATCGCGATAGGGCTCGGCCCGGTCGAGGAACCAGCGGTAGGTGCCGTCGGCCGAGCGGATGCGATGCTCGCAGGCGTGCGTCGTGCCCTTGTCCCGCGCGGCCTGAAAGGTCGCCACCACATGGGGCGCATCGCCAGGATGAATGAAGGCCCCGGCGATCTCGCCCGGCGACATGGAGCTGAACGGGGCGCCGGTATAGAGCGAGAACTGCCGGTTCAGGAACTCCATCCGCCCGTCGCCATCCGTGATCCAGATGATCTGGGGAACCGTGTCGACCATCAGGCGGAACTGCGCCTCGCTGTCGGCCAGCGCCGCCTCCGCCGCCTCGCGGGCCCGCTCGGCCGCCACGCGCCCGGTCGCCTCGGTCACGAGGCAGAAGACGCCGGCCGGCCGGCCGTCCTCGCCCGGGACGGGCGAGCAGTCGATGTCGACCCAGGCCGGCTCGTGTCCGCCGCCGCGCGGCGGCGTGATCTCTTGGCTGCGAACGAGCCGTGTGCGGCCCCCCAGCACCTCGCGCACGACGTCGGAGCCGACAGGCGCGACCGCCGGTCCGTTCTCGTCCAGCTGCGAGCCGAGAAGCGCGGGATGGCGCTCGCCCGCGAGGCGCGCATAGGCGTCGTTGTAGAAGACGATGCTCGGAAGGCCCCATAGCAACGCGATCGGCGCCGGCGAGGCGAGCAGCAGGAGAAGCGTGGTGCGCAGGCTCGCCGGCCAGCTCTCGATGGTTCCGAGAGCGGTCGTGCTCCAATCGCGCGAGGCGATCCGTGCGCCGCAGTCGCCCGCCGCGCGAAGGCTCTCCCGAACGTCTCGGGCTGGCGCATCGGGCACGCGTGTTTCTCCTTGGTGGTCGATGGGGACCGCTTCGCGCTCCCTTGCGCCGCTTTTAGTGGTTTTGCGGCGCCGCGTCATGGTGGAACTTGCGACGGTAATCGATCGTGCGGAGAATTTCGCGGACGGTAGCTGGGATCGCCAAGCGACACCTCGTTCGGTTCGATGGCGCGAGGCCAAAGCGCTTGCGTGGCCACGAACACCCGGTTCAGCTTCGGCCGGCGTCGCAGATGCCCGGCCTCGCGGTGAGGGGACCCGCCAAGCCTTCCGCTCGTGCCCATTCCCGGGAGACGCTCAGGGCGACAGGGACCCCCCCGCGGCCGGAGCGTCCGAGCGCCGCGATCGAGGCTGCAGCGACAGGCGAAGCGCACGATAGGCGACGCGGACAGGCGATGCGGGGTCGTCCCGACGCGCGCCGGTCGGCACCCCCGCGACCGGGAACCCGATACAGCGAGCCCCCGTCCGACATCGCCGCAAGGGTGCGATCGACCCCAAGGTCCGCGCAGGCCTTTCGCCTCCCGCGCTGTCCTTCCGCCTGATGGACCACCGGCTGGCCCGCTTTGACAAACGGCGCGCTTGCGCCGAGGGATCGGTCCCGGGGCCCGGCACCAGGCTCCACCGGACGGGAGCGGCTCATGAGCGCAACCATATCCTTCGAGGATGCTTTGGCCCGCATCGGTACGGGGACCTTCCAGAGACGTCTGCTTCTCGTGTTCGGTTTGGTCTGGGCGGCGGATGCGATGCAGGTGCTGAGCGTCGGCTTCGCCGCGCCCTCGATCGCCGCCGAGTTCGGCCTGAACGTGCCGCAGGCGCTGCAGGTCGGCACCGCCTTCTTCGCCGGCATGCTGGTCGGGGCGAGTGCCTTCGGGCGGCTCGCCGACCGGATCGGGCGGCGGCGCGTCTTGCTTCTGACGATCGCGATCGACGCCGTCTTCGGGCTCGCCTCGGCCTTTGCGCCGGATTTCGCGTGGCTTCTGGCGTTCCGCTTCCTCACCGGGCTCGGCGTCGGCGGCACGCTGCCGGTCGACTACGCGCTGATGGCGGAGTTCCTGCCCCCGCGCGGCCGGGGCCGCTGGCTGGTGATGCTGGAGGGGTTCTGGGCCGTGGGCACGATCGCGCTGGCGCTTGCCGCGCTGGCTGCGCCCCGGCTGTCGGACGGGCCGGCCTGGCGGACGCTGTTCCTGCTCACCGCCCTGCCCGCGCTGGTGGGCCTGGCCGCGCGCCTCTTCGTTCCGGAATCGCCGCTCTATCTTCTGCGCCAAGGTCGCGAGCGGGACGCGCGCGCCGTCCTCGAACGGCTGGCCCGCATCAACCGCTACCAGGACGAACTGCCCGCCATCGCGCCCGCCCCGCCGACCGCGGCCGGCGGCTCGATCCTCGGGCCGAACCTGCGGCGGCGCACGCTCCTGATCCTTCTCGTCTGGCTTCTGGTCTCGATGAGCTACTACGGGGTGTTCGTCTGGCTGCCGGTGCAACTGGCGGCGCAGGGCTTCGGCTTCCTGCGCGGCGAACTCTTTCTTCTCCTGGTGGCGCTGGCGCAGCTGCCGGGCTACGCGCTGGCGGCCTATGGCGTCGAGCGCTGGGGACGGCGGCCGACGCTGGCGGGCTTCCTGGTTCTCAGCGCGGCGGGCTGCGTTCTCTACGGGCTCGACCCCTCGCCCGCGCTCGTCGCCGGCTCGACGCTTCTGATGAGCTTCGCGCTGCTCGGCACCTGGGGGGCGCTCTACGCCTGGACGCCGGAGCTTTATCCCACGCAGTTGCGGGCGACCGGCATGGGCGCGGCGGGCGCCGTCGCGCGGCTCGGCGGCCTCGCCGCGCCGAGCCTTCTCGCCCCGCTCGCCGCCCAGAGCTTTGCGGGCGCGCTCGCGCTCTACGCGGCGTTTCTCGTGGCGGCGGCGGTGGCGACCGTGTCCCTCAGGGCCGAGACGCGGGGCGCGGCGCTGGGCTGAGCGTGCGCGCCAAGCGGGTCGAAGCGGCGCAGCCGCGCCTCGCCGTCCGCCACCTCCAGCACCGATCCCGGCGGGATCGGCTGCCAGCCCGACGGATCGCAGCCGCAGGGCTCCGAAGCGACCAAGACGGACGACCCGTCGAGCTTGGCATAGAGCGAGGGCGGCTGGCCGTCGCTCGCCCAGCGGAAGGCGAAGAGCCGCTCGCCGTCGGAATGCACGGCCGCAAAGCGCAGCGCCTCGTCGGGCCCGCCGTTGAGCGCGAGGATGTCGCGGAGGGTCGCGGCATAGGCGCCGGCCGGATCGATCTCCGAGCCGCGGCCGAGCGCGGCCAGGAAGATCGCCTCCGAATCGCAGGTGCCGCGCCGCTCGCCATACAGCGCGTCGGGGATCATCGCCTCGACCTCGCGGCGCAGGCGCGGATAGTCGCCGATCTGCCCGTTGTGCATGAAGAGTTGCCGCCCGTGCGCGAAGGGGTGGCAGTTGCCGGTGGACACCTCGCCCGAGGTCGCCGCCCGCACGTGGGCGAGAAACAGGCCGGAGCGGATCTGCCGGCAGAGCGAGACGAGGTTGCGGTCGCTCCAGGCCGGCAGGATGCCGCGGTAGAGGCCTGGCTCGGGACGCTCGGCGTACCAGCCGAGGCCGCAGCCGTCGCCGTTGACGACGGTGCGCGCTTCGCGCGCGGCCATGGACTGGGAGACCAGCGAGCCGGCCGGATGGATCAGGAGATCCTCCAGAAAGATCGGCGAGCCGGAATAGGCAAGGAGGCGGCACATGCTGGGGGCAGGCTCTGCTGGGGTTCGGTGCGTCGCCCGATCCTATGCTGCGATGCGTTCCCCAAGCTGGCGCGAGGCCAAGAGACCGTTGTCCAGCGCGAAACGGCTCTTGTCCAGCGCAAACCGGATCGCCGCTTCGGCGTGGATCGTGGTGGAGTCGAAGCCGGGCAGCACCTGGGCGGCGGGGTCGATCAGAAGGCAGATCTCGGTGCAGCCGAGGATGACGCTGTCGGCGCCCGCGTCGCGGCCGCGCTGCACGACCTCTTCCATCGCCCGGCGCGAGGCGTCGAGGACGCGGCCGGCGCACAGTTCCTCGAAGATGACGCGGTGCACCAAGGCGCGGTCGGCCTCGTTCGGCACCAGCGGACGGATGCCGGCGCCCGCCTCCATGCGCGCATGGTAGAAGCCGTGCTCCATCGTGTAGCGCGTGGCCAGAAGCAGCGGGCGGCGGTGGCCGGCCGCCGCGATCCGGCGCCCGGTCTCGGCGACGATGTCGATGAGCGGCACGCCGACGGCGGCCTGCACGGCATCGGCGACGAGGTGCATCGTGTTGGTGCAGATCAGGACGCAGTCGGCGCCGGCCCGCTCCAGCCCTTGCGCGCTCTCGGCCAGCATCCGCGCCGCCTCGTCCCAGCGCCCCGCCTTCTGGAGCGCGACCACGGCCGAGAAGTCGAGCGAGTGGACGAGGACGTCGGCCGAGGCGAGGCCGCCGAGGCGCGCGCGCACGGCCTCGTTGAGAAGACGGTAGTAGACCGCGGTCGACTCCCAGCTCATGCCCCCGATCAGCCCGATCCGCTTCATCGCCCGCTCCTCGTGTCCGCGTTCCTGTCGCCCATGATGATGCGGTCGGATGGCACGCCGCAGGGCGCGTTTTCCAGCGAAGGGAACGGGAACGCGTGCACGCGCTCGGCGCCATTCAGGAGTTCGACGCACGGTTCTTGCATCGAGCGGTGAAACCCTGCACGGATGCTTCATGCTCGACGATCGCGACCACCATCTTCTGGCGCTCCTGCAGGAGGATGCCGCCATTCCCGTCTCGGTGCTGGCCGAGCGGGTGAACCTGTCGCCCTCGGCCTGCTCGCGCCGCATCGCGCGGCTCGAGGCCGACGGCGTGATCGCGCGCCGCACGGCCGTGCTCGACCGGCGCAGCGTCAACCTGCCCACCACGGTCTTCGTGATCGTGAAGACGTCGAGCCATGAGGCGGGCTGGCTGGAGGAGTTCCGCGCCGCCGTCCAGGCGATCCCCGAGATCGTCGAGGTGCACCGGCTCACCGGCAACTTCGACTACATCCTGAAGGTGGTGCTGCCCGACGTCGAGACCTACGACGCGATCTACAAGCGCCTCGTCTCGCGCGTGACGCTGTTCGAGATGTCGGCCTACATCTCGATGGAGACCGTGAAGCACGAGACGCGCCTGCCGACCCGCTATGCGCGCTGACGGACCGTGTCCGCAGAGCCACAGGCGCTGTTTCACGTGAAACCGGGACTACCGGGCCGGGTGCTCCCTGCCCTAACGTGACCGCATTCGTCGGTTTTTCGCTGGTCCGACGCTCCCGACCCACCGAAAGACGGCTCATGGTCCGCCTTGCCGCGCCGCTTCTGGCGGCGCTTCTCCTGGCCGCGCCGGCCGCGGCCGCAACGCCCGTCCCGCCCGGAAACCGCCACGCCGAGCAGCCCGCCGTGCCCGGCGCGTCGGGCCGGCGCACGGCCGCCACGCGCTCCACCTTCGAGGCCAAGTACGAGCGCATCCACCAGCTTCTCGCCACGAGCCGCGACCTGCAGGAGAAGATCCGCGCGAGCGCCCGGCGCTACCGCATCGATCCCGTCCACATCGCCGGCGCGCTGGTGGGAGAGCACACCTACAACGTCGACGCGATGGACCGCCTCCAGACCTACTACGTCAAGGCGATGAGCTACCTGAACTCCGGCCTCGACTTCAGCCATGGCGGGGTCGGCATCGCCGAGTTCGTGGCGCGGCCCGAGTTCGCCGACTGCCGGGGCGCCAGCGACGCCGCCGTGTGGAGCTGCCGCGAGCGCGTCTTCGAGCGGCGCTTCCGGGGCCGCACCGTGGACGGCGTGCGCTATCCCGACAACCGCTTCGGCGCCGTGTTCTTCCAGCCCTACTATGCCGGCCAGACCTTCGGCCTCGGCCAGCTCAACCCGCTCACGGCCCTGTCGGTCTCGGACCGGGTGGAGCGCGTCTCGGGCTTCCCGGCGCTGGACATGCGAAAGGCCGGCGAGGTCTACGCCGCGATCATGAACCCCGACCAGTCGCTGGACTACGTCGCGGCGGTGATCGCGGCCGAGATCGAGGCCTATCGCGACATCGCCGGCTTCGACATCTCCGGCAATCCCGGCCTGACGGCGACGCTCTACAATGTGGGCGACCCGATCGGCCGGGCCGGCCAGCTGGCGAGCGAGAACCGGCAGCGCGGGGCCGGAGGGCTTGGGCCGCGCTGGCCCGAGGAGAACTACTACGGCTGGCTCGTCAACGCGAAGCTCGCCGACCTGAGGGCCATCTTCCCGCGCTGAGGTGGTGTTTCGGGGGCCGATCCCTCGGCGCCCCGAAGCCGCCCCCGGCTACTCGGCGGGCGTCGCATCCGGTGCGGGTCCCTTGGGCTCGAAGCGCCAGGGGAAGCGACCGTCGCGCTCGATCTCGTCCTTGGTGCGCTCCTCCGGACGGCGTTTGCCGCGCCGCGTCTCGCGGCCCCAGAACAGCCCCTTGCGACGCTCGCCCATGCGCTCGAACAAGGCGAACAGCGCCGGCACGATGAAGATGCCGATGAAGGTCGCCGCCAGCATGCCGCCGATCGCCGCCGTGCCGATGGCGTTGCGCGAGGCCGCGCCCGCCCCGCTCGTCGTCACCAGCGGGATCAGGCCGAGGATGAAGGCGAGCGCCGTCATCAGAACGGCGCGGAAGCGCTGGCGCGCCCCCATAACCGCGCTCTCGGTGATCTCCATCCCGTCCACCTCGCGCCGCTCCTTGGCGAACTCCACGATCAGGATGGCGTTCTTAGCGGCGAGACCGATCAGCATCACCATGCCGATCTGCGAGTAGATGTTGGAGGAGTAGCCGAAGAGCGCGAGCGAGCCCGCCGCACCCGCGGCCGCGATCGCGATCGACAGCATCACGGCGAGCGGCTGCAGCCAGCTTTCGTACTGACCGACCAGGAACAGGTAGGCGAAGACGAAGGCGAGCGCGAAGGCGATGTAGGTCACCGAGCCCGCCTGCTGCTCTTGGAAGCTCGTGCCGGAGAACTGGTAGGAGTAGCCCGGCGGCAGCGTCTCGGCCGCCACCTCCTGCAGCGCCTGGAGAGCCGCGCCCGACGAGTAGCCGCTTGCGGGCTGGCCCGTGATCTCGGGCGCGGTGAAGAGGTTGAAGCGCGGCACCGCATAGGGGCCGAAGGTCGTGTCCACCTTCACCAGCGATCGCAGCGGCACCATCTGGCCGCTCGCGTTCTTGGCGTAGAGGTCGCCGATGTCGGTGGTGACGGCGCGCGCGCCGGCCTCCGCCTGGAGGCGCACCTGGTAGATGATGCCGTCGTAGATGAACTGGTTGACGTAGGTCTCGCCCATGGTGGAGCCGACCGTGTCGTAGATGTCCTGGACCGTGAGGCCCAGCGTCTCGGCGCGGTCGCGGTCGATGTTCATGTAGAGGCGCGGCACGTCGGCCGAGAAGGTCGTGCGCGCGCCCTCGATCTCGGGCCGCTCGTTGGCGGCCGACACGAAGGCGTCGGCGACCTGGGCGATCTCGGCCGGGTCCTGGCCCTGCTGGGCGAGGAGCTGGAAGGTGAAGCCGCCGACCGAGCCGAGGCCCGGAATGGGCGGCGGCGGGAAGGCCGCGACCTGGACGCCCGGAATGGCCGCGAACTTGCCCCGCAGCTCGCCGAGGATCTGGAACAGGTCGGGCCGCTCGCCCCAGGGCTTCAGCGTCACGATGCCGAGCCCGCCGGAGGTGCGCTGCGACGACTGGAGAAGCGAGTAGCCCGCGTTCAGCACGTAGGCGTTCACGCCCTCGGTCTCGCTGAGGATGTCGCCGATCTCCAGCATCGCCTCCGTGGTGCGCTGGAGCGAGGCGCCGTCGGGCAGCGACACGTCGAACAGGATCGCGCCCTGGTCCTCGTCGGGCAAGAGCGTCGAGGGCAGCGACACGAGCGAGATGGCGGCTACCGCGAAGCCGACGGCCAGGACGCCGAGCGCCACGAGGACGCGCTTCACCAGGAAGGTGACGGCACCGGCATAGGCGTTGCGCGTCTTGTCGAGACCCTTGTTGAACCAGCGCAAGGGACCCCAGGCGGCGGTCGGCGGGCGCAGCATGGCGGCGGCGAGCGCGGGGGTGAGCGTCAGCGCCACCACCGAGGACAGCAGCATCGAGATCGACAGCGCCAGGCCGAACTGCCGGTAGAGCTGGCCTGACAGGCCGGGCAGGAAGGTGGTCGGCAGGAACACGGCGAGCAGCACCAGCGTCGTCGAGATGATCGGGCCGGTGATCTCGCGCATGGCGATCCGCGTCGCCTCCACGCGGTCGACGTTCCGCTCGGTCATCACGCGCTGGACGTTCTCGACCACCAGGATCGCGTCGTCCACCACGAGGCCGATGGCCAGGATCAGCGCGAGCAGCGTGATGACGTTGATCGTGAAGCCGATGGCGAGCAGCACCGCGAACGTGCCGATCAGCGACACGGGGATGGCGAGCGCGGGGATCAGCGTCGAGCGCCAGTCCTGCAGGAACAGGAACACCACCACCACGATGATCGCCGCGGTGATGCCGAGCGTCAGCACGATCTCGTGGATCGTCGCGTCCACGAACTGCGTGGAGTCGTAGATGATCTGGTAGTCGAGCCCCTGCGGGAACTCGGGCCGCAGGCGCTCCAGCTCGGCGCGCACCGCCGTGACCGTCTGCAGCGCGTTGGCGCCGGGCGCCTGGTTGATCTGGATGGTCTTGCCGGGGTTCGTCCCGACATAGGTGTTGACCGCGTAGCTTTCCGAGCCGAGCTCGACGCGCGCCACGTCCTTGAGGCGCACGATCGCGCCGTTCGGCTCGGCGCGCACCACGATGTTCTGGAACTGTTCGGGCGTGTTGAGCTGCCCCTGCGCGGTGATCGTGTAGACCGTCGCCTGGCCCTCGGGCGCCGGCGAGCCGCCGATCTGGCCGGTGGAGGCGGGCAGGTTCTCGGCGGTGATCGCCGCGGTCACCTCGGCCGGCGAGATGGAGAGCGCGGCCATGCGCACGGGATCGGTCCAGATGCGCATGGCGTAGTCGGCGTTGCCGAGAACGTTGGCGTCGCCCACGCCCTCCACGCGCTGCAGCGCGGTGACCACCGAGGACGACAGGTAGGCGCCGATGTCGATGGTCGACACCTGGCCGCCTTCCGACGAGAAGGCCACCGCCATCAGGAAGTTCGGCGAGCGCGAGCGCACCGTCACGCCCTGCCGCGTCACCGCCTCGGGAAGCTGCGCGGTGGCGAGCTGGACGCGGTTCGACACGTTGACCTGCGCGATGTCGGGGTCGGTGCCGATCGCGAACGTGATCGAAAGCGAGTAGGTGCCCGAGTCCGTGGAGGTCGAGGACATGTAGATCATGTCCTCGACGCCGTTGATGGCGCGCTCCAGCGGATCGCCGACGGCCTGGGCCAGGACGGTCGAGTCGGCGCCGGGATAGGTCGCCGACACCGAGACCGTGGGCGGCGTGATCTCGGGATATTGCGAGATCGGCAGGACGAGGATGGCGAGGAGCCCCGCCAGCACCACAACGATCGAGACGACGCCGGCCAGTCGCGGCCGGCGGATGAAGATGTCGGAGATCACCGGGCGCCCCCCGAGCCGCTGCCCTGGCCGTTGTTCTGGGAGCCGCCGCCCTCGGGGGCCTGCGCGCCCTCGCCCTGCGTGGATCCTTCCTGCGCGCCGTCCCCGCCCTCCGCGTTGTTTCCGCCCTCGGGCCGCTGGGCGCGGCGCTGCTGCGCCTCGGCGTCGGCCTGTTCCTGCGTCAGCGGTCGGACGACGGTGCCTTCCTTCACGTTGGCCGAGCCGCGCACCACGACGCGCTCGCCGCTCTGAAGGCCGGAGGTGACGGCGGCCATGTTGTTGCCCACCGCCTCGGCGGAGACCTCGATCGCGCGCCGCTCGATCTTGTCGCCCTCGCCGACCACCAGCACCGAGCGGCCCTCGCGCGAGAGCTGGATCGCGGCCTGCGGCACGACGGGTCGCATGGGCGGGTTCTTCTGGCTCGCCACCAGCGTCACGTTCTGGTTGGCAAGAAGGAAGCCGCCGGGATTGGGAAAGCTGATGCGCGCCTCCACCGTGCCGGTGGCTGAGTTCACCGTGTTGCCGACGAAGTCGAAGTCGCCGGCCGGCTGGTAGTCCGCCCCGTTGGGCAGGCGCAGGTTGAGATTGTAGTCCGCGCCGATCTGCCGGTCGTCGGCCGAGGCCGAAGCATCGACGGCGGCGCCCTCGGGCGGCGGCGGCGCTCCGGCCGCGCCCGTGCCGTCGGCCGAGGCGATACGCGTGCCGGCCTCGGTGGGGGGCGTCGTCTCGGCCGGCGCCTGGTCGGGAACCGAGGCGTCGCCCTCGCCTTCCCCATCGCCGCCGCTTCCGCCGGCCCCGCCGGTGCGCCCGTTCTGCGCGGTCTCGATCGGGGCCTCCTCGCCGGCGCCCACGCCCACGCGCTGCCAGGTGACGAGCTGGTCCTCGGCGATCGGGAAGACGCCCCAGATCGGGTCCAGCTGCGTGAGCGTGGCGAGGTCGGTCGTGGTGGTGGTGGAGACGTAGTTGCCGCGCGTGATCAGCGGCTGGCTCATCTCGCCGTCGATGGCCGCCGTGATGCGCGTGTAGCTGAGGTTGAGCTGGGCTTGGGTGAGGGCCGCCTGCGCCTGGAGAAGGGCGGCCTGCGCGTTCTCGAGGTTGGCGGTGGCGGTGTCGAGCGTCGCGCGCGCCGTGACGCCCGAGGACGCCAGCTCCTCCTGCCGGTTGTAGTCGCGCTGGGCCTGGTTGACGGTGGCCTGCGCGCCCGAGAGCTGGGCTTCCGCCGCCCGCACCGAGGCCTCGTACTGGGCGGGCTCGATCTGGAACAGGAGATCGCCCTGCTTCACCTTCTGACCGCCGGTGAAGAACACCTCCTGGATGTAGCCATCGACGCGCGCCCGGATCGAGACCTGCTCGATGGGCTGGATCGTGCCGATGAAGCTGAACGAGTCGCCGACCGACTGCGTGGCGACCGTCTGGACGATCACCGCGGCCGGCTCGCCGTTGGTTTCGCCGTTCTGGCCGCCCTGGCCCCCCTCGCCGCTTCCGCCCTCGGCGCTCGTCTCACCCTCCTCGCCGCCTCCGAAGAGGCCGGCCAGGAAACCCGGCAGCGGGACGTGGCCGATCAGCGGCAGGTCGATGCCGCTCTTGCGCTCGCCCGCTTGTTCGCGTCCCTGTTCGCCCTCGGCCTGCTGCCCGCCGCCGGACCCGCCCCCGCTGCCGCCGCTCTGGGCATGGGCGGGCGCGGCGGCGCCGAGCGCGAGAACGAGGGAAAGCGCGGCCCAGTCGCGGCGGCGCTGGAAGAGGTGTCGGGTCATGGCCGAAGTCCGGGTCGCCTCGGGCCGGGGCCGAAGGACATCAAAGGATCGACAGCGGAAATTAGTCGGCTCCGAACCCACGGCGAGGGGCAGGAGCGATCCGCTGGCCGGTCACGCTCGCGTGAGCGGCGGCGGCATCGCTCCGGAAAGTCCTCGACCGTGCATCGAACGGAGGGCTTCGGGCTCTGCGAGCGCCGGCCGGGCGCCGCCCCCTTCCACCCCTATCGGCGGCGGCGCGCGGCCTGTTCGCGCTCGGCGCGGGTCGCCATCTCCTCCAGGGTTTCCAGAAGCATGCGCACGTCCGCCTCGGACAGGATCGCGATGGTCTCGGCTAATCGATTGGCGAGCGCCGTGGCGTCGGGTCGCAGGCCCCCCGTGGCGACGCTGACCTTGGGATGCGAAAGCTCGGCGAGACGCTCCAGCTCCTCGGCATCGTCCCAGATGACGTTGAGATAGCCGATGATGCGCTGCAGGAGCTGCCAGGTCGGGCGCCCGCGCCGGCCATGCTCCAGCGCCGACAGGTAGGCGCCCGACACGCCGAGCGCCTGCGCCATCTCGCTCTGCGTCACGCCCTTCTGGCGGCGCAGCTCGCGCACCTTCTCGCCGAACGGGGTCACGGCGTGCCCGGGCGCTTGCGCACGCGCACGTAAAAGGCGCCCTCGCCGCCATGGCCGCGCTCGGCCGGCTCGAAGCCCGACACGAGCGAACGGAAGTCGGCGGTCGCGAACCAGTGCGGCAGCGCGCGCTTCAGCGAACCGGTGGAGCCGAGCGAGGCGCCGCGACCCGTGATCACGAGAACGATGCGCAGACCGTTGGCTTGCGCCCGGCGCAGAAAGAACAGAAGCGTGCCGTGCGCGCTCGCCTCGGTCTGGCCGTGGAGGTCGATCCGGTCCTCCAGCGGAATGCGCCCGCGCCCGATCTTGCGGCGCACCGGACGCTCGATCGGGTGAAGCGCGGGCGGCGAAGCGGACCCGCGCGCGGGGGCGGAAGCGGTCGTACCGGCCAGAAGCGCGCGCAGCGCGGCGGGGCTGGCGGGCGCGGGTGCCGGCGGCGGCGCGGTCATGGCGGCAGGGGCGTCCGGCTCCGGCTCGGCTTCGGGCAGCGCGCGGCCGCGCATGGGCTTGGCGGTGAGCGCGATCGCCCGCCACAGCCGCTTCTCCTCGCCCGTCAGCGCGCGCCGCTTTCTCACCCGTCGTCCCCGTTCCGCTCGCTTCCCCGTGGCAGCAGCGCGGTGAACGCGCAAGGGTGGCGGATGGTGCCGGCCAGGGTTCCGGCCGCCTCGCCCGACCCGGTGAACAGGTCGCCCCGGCCGGGGCCGACGATCGCCGAGCCCGTGTCCTGCGCGACCAGGAGCTGGCCGAACGGGCGCGCCCCGATCCGCAGCGTCGGCGCGTGAACAAACAGAAGCGAGCCGTAGGCGTGGTGGCGCGGGTCCACCGCGAGCGAGCCGAACGGCGTCAGCGGCAGGCCGGCCGCGCCGACCGGCCCGTCCCGGTCGCCGATGTCGTCCACCACGCGAAAGAAGATGAACGACCGGTTCTCGCGCATCAACGCGAGGCCGTCCTCCAGCGGCCGGCTCGCCAGCCAGCGCCGGATGCCGGCCATGTCGGCCTCCGGCAGGGCCAGCTCGCCGCGCGCCACGAGGACGCGCCCGATCGCGGTGAAGCGGTGCCCGTTCTTGGCGGCGAACCCGACCCTGAGGGCCGCGCCGTCCGGCAGCACGAGGCGCGCCGAGCCCTGGACGTGCACGAAGAAGCGGTCGACCGGCGAACGCAGCCAGGCGATCTCAAGGCCCCGGCCGTCCAGCAGTTCCGCCTCGATCGCGGCGCGGTCGGGATAGGGCTCCAGGGCGCCGTCCGGGCGGCGGCGGGCGAAGCGCGCATCCGGATCGAGGCCCGGCGCGCTCGCCTCCAGGCGCACGAGATCGGCCGGCGGGGCGTAGAGCGGCCACCGGAACGGACCCTCGCGGCGCAGCGAGGCGGGAAGCTCGGGTTCGTAGTAGCCGGTGAGAAAACCGTCCGGCACGGTGGCGGCCGGCTGAAAGAAGCACTCGAAGAAGCGGCGCGCCTCGCCCGGCGAGGGATCGGGGGCCAGCGCTTGCGCCGCCTGGCGGGCCTCCGCGTCACCGCGCAGCGCCGGGCCCACGCGGAACGCGCGCAGCGCCGGGCGCAGGTCGCCCCGGTCCCAGCCGGGCGGGAACGGGACGGCGCTCACGGGACGGTCAGTCCTCGGACTCGGTCTCCACCAGGCGCCAGTTCGGGTCGCGCGAGCGCGTGTCGCGGCCGAAGGTCCAGACGTCCTTCACCTCGACCACGGTCTCGGGATCGCCGTCCACCACGGTTCCGTCGGCCTTCAGCGTCGCGGAGATGAGCTGCGACACGATGCGCACGGTCACCAGCGCCTCGCGCTCCTTCAGCTCGGCCGCGACGATGCGCGCGTCGTTGATGCCGATGAACGAGGACTGCATGCGCTCCGAACGGCCTTCGCGTTCCGCGATCGATTGGTCGAAGCCCTGGAAAACCTCCGGCGACAGGAGGTTCTTGAGAAGCTTGCGGTCGCCGTCCGCAAAGGCGGTGACCACCATCTCGTAGGCGATCTTGGCGCCGTCCAGGAACTGGCGGGGATCGAACGCGGGATCGGCGTCGCGGATGCGGCGCAGCTCGGTGTTGAGCGGCGTGCCAGCGGGCGACACGGCGTCGATCGCCTCGTAGGCGGCCGGCGCGGGCGCGGCCTCTTCCGGGCCATTCACGCGGCGCGAGGGCAGCGTCACGACGTTGCCGGGCGGCTGCGCCTCGGTCGGCCGCGAGTAGGGATCGAAGGGCGGACGCTCGTTGCCGGTCCGGCGGCCCAGAACCGAGCGCAGCTGGTAAAGGACGATCGCCGCCACCACGATGAAGAAGATCGTCCCAAAACCCATGAAGCCTGCAAGCGTCCTACAAGAAGATATGATCCGTTCGACATATAGAGGGCGCCGCATCAGCATTCAAATTCACGAACGCGCGTCCTATCTGCCAGTTGGCCGCGGGAATGCCGGGACGCGGCCGGAAACGGAGCCTGTCCCGGCCGACCGAGCTTCGCGACCCGATGCCGCTGCGCTTCCTGCCTTTCCTTTTCCTGATCCTGCCGCTGGCCGAGATCGGCACGTTCATCTGGGTGGGCGGCCATATCGGCGTCGGCTGGACCCTGCTTCTCGTGATCGCCTCCGTCGTGGTGGGTCTCCTGCTCCTGAAGCGGCAGACGCTCTCGACGCTCCGGCGCGCCCGGGCGGAAGCGCGAGCCGGCCGCGTGCCGGAGCGCGAGATCGTGCACGGTGCCCTGATCGCGCTGGCCGGCGTTCTTCTGGTGGTTCCCGGCTTCCTGACCGACATCGCCGGCCTGCTCCTGTTTCTGCCGCCGGTGCGCGACGCGATCTGGCGCAGCCTGCGCCGCCGTGTCGTGGTGCGCGGCTCGGGCTTTCGCCCGGCCCAGCCGGCCCGCGGCCCCGAGATCATCGAACTGGCCGAGGTGGACTTCGAGCGACGCGAGCTCGGAGGCGATCCGCGCTCGCCCTGGCGCGATCCCGAAACCGGTGACGGGCCGACCCGGCACTGAGGGTTTCGGACGGCGGCACGCAGGCGGCCTCGCGGCGCCGGCGAGGCTTCGTCCCGAAATGCCTCGGGCCTTCGCTTGCCCGGTCCCGCTCTTGCGTGATAGCCCGGCAGCCTCTTGAAACGGGCGCCGGGCCGCTGCGTCGCTAGCGCTTGCCAACAGCGGGAGTCCCCCATGTCGCAGACCGAACCCAACGGTGCCAACGGCGCCACCGCCGCCAACGGCGCGGCCCCGAGCCTCAACATCCTCGCCCAGTACATCAAGGATCTCTCGTTCGAGAGCCCGAAGGCGCCCGCCTCGTTGCGCGGCCAGACCCGCGCGCCCGGCATCAACATCGGCGTCAACGTCGGCGCCAACGCGGTGCAGGGCGGCGACAACGAGTACGACGTGCGCCTGACGCTGAACGCGCGCGCCGGCGAGGGCGCCGACACGCTGTTTCACGTGGAACTCGAGTATGGCGGCGTGTTCCGTCTCGAGCACTTTCCCCAGGAGCACATGCTGCCGCTCCTGTTCATCGAGTGCCCGCGTCTTCTGTTCCCGTTCGCGCGCCAGATCGTGGCGGACGTCACGCGCAACGCGGGCTTCCCGCCGCTGATGATCGACCCGATCGACTTCGCCGCCCTGTTCCAGCAGCGCGTCGCCGAGGAGCGCGCGCGCCAGCAGGTCCAGCCGGTCACCAACGCCTGACAGGTGGCGCGCGCGCGGGGCCCGCTCGAGGTTTCGCGCGCGCCCGGATGCCGATCGCGGCGGCCGGTGACGGGCCGGCCGCTTTCCGCCGGAGGCCGCACCGGTCCGCCCTGCGGCCTCCCCTTCGACGCTGCGTCGTCGTGGCGACGATGACCACCGGCACGAGGCACCGCGCAAAACGATCGCGGGCTGCGCGGGAAGGCGCAGCGAGCGCGGCGGGCGTGGCTCCACCCCCTTAGGGAACCGGCGTTCCCGCCCGTCTCGTCAGTTGTTCTGGTCGGGCAGATGGGCGCGCCAGAGCGCGGCCTCGCCCAGGCTCTCCACGAAGCGGCGATGGGCCGCGTCCTCCTCGGCGGTCAGGCGCGAGGGCAGGGCTTGCGGCCGGCGCGCGGCGCGGTGCCCGCCGAGATCGGCGGCCCGGTCGTCGTCCTCGCCTGCCGCCACGAGGCGCAGCGCCGACTGCCGCCCGCCGATCAGCTCGATATAAACCTGCGCCAGAAGCTCGGAGTCCACGAGCGCCCCGTGCTTGTCGCGCTTGGTGGTGTCGATCTGGAATCGCGAGCAGAGCGCGTCGAGGGTCGCGGGCGCCATCGGGAACTTGCGCCGCGCCATCGGCAGCGTGTCGATCACAAGGCCCGGCGGAATGGCGGGTCGGCCGAGACGGGCGAGTTCGGCGTTCAGGAAGCGGATGTCGAAGGCCGCGTTGTGCGCGATCAGGGTCGCCCCGTCGAAGGCCGCCGCGAACTCCTCGACGACCTCCGAAAAGAGCGGCTTGTCCTTCAGGAAGTCGTCGGAGATGCCGTGGATGTCGAACGCCGCCGGATCGACGCGCCGGCCCGCCGGCCGCACGAACCAGTGGTACTCCCGGCCGGTCGGGATGTGGTTCCACAACTCCACCCCGCCGATCTCGATGACGCGGTCCTCCTCGAAGTCGAGGCCCGTGGTCTCGGTGTCGAAGACGATCTCGCGCATGGGAGCACCCCTTTTCCGGTCCGTCCCGAAGCCTTCGCATTGGAACGGGTCCCCTTCTAAACCATATGAAGCTGGAGGATGTCTCGCCCGCCGGTCCGTGCGGCCGCTTCCCGTTCACTCCGCGAAAGGCTCCGTCCCATGAGCGCCACGCTGGACGCTTCCGCCCCGAAGGCCGCCGCCACGACCCGACGCCACGCCGTGATCCACCGCATGGTCATGGACAAGCACGTGTGCCCTTGGGGCCTGCGAGCGCTGCATCTCCTGCGCTCGCACGGCTTCGAGGTGGAGGACCGCCCCTTGCGCACGCGCGAGGAGGTCGACCGCTTCAAGAACGAGCAGGGCGTGAAGACGACGCCGCAGATCTTCGTCGACGGCGCGCGGATCGGCGGCCACGACGACCTGCGCCGCTATCTCGGGCTCAAGGTGCGCGACCCCAAGGCCGTGACCTACGCCCCGGTCGCCTGGCTGTTTGCGGCCAGCCTCGCCCTGGCGCTGGCCGCGAGCGTCTCGGCCTTCGGCACGGCGCTCACGGGGCGCGCCGCCGAATGGACGGTCGGCTTCGCGATGGTGCTGCTCGCGCTCCAGAAGCTGCGCGACGTCGACAGCTTCGCCACGATGTTCCTCGGCTACGACCTCCTGGCGCAGCGCTGGGTGCCCTATGGGCGGATCTACCCCTATGCGGAAGCGCTGGCGGGCGTCCTGATGGTGGCGGGCGTGTTGAACTGGCTGTCGGTCCCGATCGCCCTGACGATCGGCACGGTGGGCGCGGTGTCGGTGTTCAAGGCGGTTTACGTCGACCGGCGCGAGCTCAAGTGCGCCTGCGTGGGCGGCGACTCGAACGTGCCGCTCGGCTTCGTGTCGCTTCTGGAAAACGTCATGATGGTCGGCATGGCGGTGTGGATGGTGTCGGCCCACGGCCTCGCCTGATTGCGGCCCATTCGTAAGCCTGCCGCAGGATCGCCACACGGTCCTGTTCCTGTCCCGCCGCCAAGCTGCAACCAGCGGGAGAACCGACTTGGACGTTTATGCCGGAATCGACGGGACCGGACCGCTCGACAACGCGAGCTACCGCACGCAGTTCGCCAGAAGCTTCGTCAGCCGCCTCCAGCGGGAGCGCTCCTGGGGCAAGAGCTACTACCTGCGCGGCCCCACGATGGACGGGCAGGAAACGCGGCAGCTGTCGCGGCAGATCCTACGCGAGGTGGAGGGCGACCTTCACCGCACCACGGCGCGACGCGTGGAGCGCGTGGTCGTGGCGGGCTACAGCCGGGGCGGCGCGGCGGCGATCCGCCTGTGCCGCGAGCTCGGGCGCCACGGACACGCCGTCGACGCGCTGCTCCTGTTCGACGCGGTGGACATGTCACTGACGGTGGCCGCCGACCTCGTGCCCGCCAACGTGCGCACCTGCTTCCACGCCCGTCGCGACCCGGCCTCCTTGTCGCGCTCCTTCTGGGACAATTGCGGGCGCGGCGCCGAGGACGCCTCGCGCACGCGCTACGTCGAGCACTTCTTCCGTTGCACCCACGGCGGCATGGGCGGCGTGCCGTGGACAGTGGCGGACTCGGACGGCGTCATCAACGAGGCGGCCACGGACCGCACCCTGTCGGGGCGCATCGTGCGCGGCGCCGGCCTGCCGGGCCTGCCGTTCGCCGCCCTCAACGAGATCCACCGCTACTCCAGCCGCACCAGCGTGACGCTCGCGCAGGACCGGATCGTGTCGGCGCAGGTGGGCGCCTGGATGTTCGGCCATCTCGACCGGGTGCTGGCCGCCAAGCGCCGCACGCCCGCCCTCACGAGCTGAGGGCGGCCCCGCCTTCCCCGCGCAGCTGCCGCACGATCGCGGCGACCTGCCGGCGGGCGTGGGCGAGCCCCTCGCCCGTTTCCACCACGAAGTCCGCGCGCCGCTGCTTCTCGGCGTCCGGCATCTGCTGGGCGAGGATGGCCTCGAAGCGGTCCACGGTCATGCCGGGACGCGCCAGGACGCGCTCGCGCTGGACGCTTGCGGGTGCCGACACCACCACGACGCGGTCGACGCGGCTCTCGCCCCCGGTTTCGAACAGGAGCGGAATGTCGAGAACGGCGGCGGGCGCCCCGGCGGCCTCCGCCTCGGCCAGGAAGGCGGCCTCCTCCTCGCGCACCATGGGGTGAACCAGCGCCTCGAGCCGCTTCAGCGCGGCCGGGTCGCCGAGGACGCGCGCGCCGAGCCGCGCCCGGTCCACCGCGCCGTCCCCGTCCAGAACTCCTGGAAACAGCGCCTCCACCCGTGGCGCCGCGCGGCCCCGGTAGAGCTGGTGGACGGCGGCGTCCGCATCGTGGACCGGCAGGCCCTCGTCGCGAAACATCGCGGCCGTGGTGGACTTGCCCATGCCGATCGAGCCGGTGAGACCGAGGCGGATCATGGCCGGGCGATATCGGCGAGAACGAGATCGCGCAGCGCTTCCGTCACGACGGGACGCCGCCCGAACCACCGCTCGAAGCCCGGCACCGCCTGGTGAAGAAGCATGCCGAGCCCGTCGGCGCAGCGCAGCCCGCGTGCGCGCGCCGCGCGCAGCACCGGCGTTTCCAGCGGCACATAGACGATGTCGGTGACCAGCGCGCCGTCGGGCAGGGCGGAGAGGTCGGGATTGGCCTCGTCCGGCGCGGCGGGCCGCGTGTTGACGAGAAGGTCCGCGGCGGAAAGAACGGCGCCCTCCGCCTCCTGCCCGATCCCACGCACCCGCTCGCCGAAGCTGTCCGCCAGCGCCTCGGCGCGGCGCGGCGTGCGGTTCGACACCGTGACGCGGCCGATCCCCGCGTCCAGAAGCGCGTGGACGACGCCCCGCGCCGCGCCGCCCGCGCCCAGAACCAGCGCGTGGGTCGCATCGCGCCAGCCCGCCAGGCGTTCGTCGAGATTGGCCGAAAAGCCGTAGGCATCGGTGTTGCCGCCGATGAGCCGTCCGCCCTCGAACCAGAGCGTGTTGACGGCACCGATGGCCTCGGCCGCGCCATCGCATCGGTCGGCGGCGGCAAACGCAGCCTCCTTGTGCGGGATCGTCACGTTGCCGCCCGCCCAGCCACGAACCGCCAGCTCGCGAAAGAAGAGGTTCGCCCGCTCCGGCTCGACCGCGACGCGCTCGTAGGTGCCGCCGAGCCCCATCTCGCGCAGCCAGGTGCCGTGGATCAGCGGCGAGCGCGAATGGTGGATCGGCCAGCCGCACACAAAGGCGCGCGGGCTCTCCGCGAGCCTCTCAGACATCGATCTCGCCCATCGCGCGCAGCTCCGCCAGAAGCGGCAGCAGCGGCAGGCCGATGATCGTGAAGAGGTCGCCCTCGACGCGGCTCATCAGGCGGATGCCCGGCCCCTCGATCTGATAGGCGCCGACCGAGCCGAGCGCCGCCTCGCCCGCGAGCGCGAGGTAGCGTCCGATCTCGGCCGGCGTCAGCTCGCGCATCGTGAGGCGCGCGGTGGAAACGTGGCGCCACAGCGTTTGTCCGCCCCGCACCAGCGCCACCGCGCTGTGGAGCTCGTGCGTGCGGCCCTGCAGCTGGAGAAGCGCGCGGCGCGCCGCCTCCATGTCGGCGGGCTTGTGCAGCGTCTGGTCGCCGAGCGCCAGCGTCTGGTCGGCGCCGATCACGAGCGCCCGGGGAAAGCGCTCCGACACCTCGCCGGCCTTCGCCTCGGCGAGAACCTCGGCCACCGCGTCGGGCGTGGCGCCGCTGTCCTTGAGCGGCGCCTCCAGCGCACGCTCATCGAGCTGCGAGGCGTGAACCGAAAAGCGCAGACCCGCGTTTTCGAGCATGTGACGGCGATGGACGCTGCCCGATGCCAGGACGATCTCGGATGCCAAGGGGTCATTCCTCCCACGGGTTCGGCTCGACCGCTCCTCTCGCACGGACTCGATTCGGGGGTCCAGCGCAAGCGCGGGCCCCTGTTGTGCCCGTGATTCCGGCCCCCCTGTGGGCGAAGGCGGACAAAGGGGGGACTTGTCCCAGGGGGTCGCGGCAGCCCTGTGCGTCCGTGACGATTCATCCCCAAATGCGTGACGCCACGGCTTGTGGGGGCACGCTTGTGGACAACGGGCACAGCGGCGGAAAACGGCGGTGGCTGCAGGGGTTGCCGCGGCGCGCCGGCGCCCTTGTTTGATCGAGCCGGTGAATTCCGGCTATCCACCGACTCTAAGAATCAGAATCCCTCTTTAAAGGGATTTCTTTTTTGAAGAGGCGCCCCGGGATAACGGCGGCGCCGGGCCGAGCGGACCTCGCGCCGTTCCCAATCTTCGAGGACCCGCGATGACCGAACGAGCCCTTCTGCGCGTCCTGGGCGGCGAGAGCGTCTTTCCTCCGCCGGTCTGGCTGATGCGTCAGGCCGGGCGCTACCTCCCGGAATACCGGGAGACGCGGGCGCGGGCCGGATCGTTCCTGGACCTGTGCTACGACCCGGCGCTCGCCACCGAGGTGACGCTGCAGCCGATCCGGCGCTTCGGTTTCGACGCCTCGATCCTGTTCTCCGACATCCTCGTCATCCCCGACGCGCTGCACCGCAACGTGCGCTTCGTGCAGGGCGAGGGTCCGCAGATGGACCCCATCTCCGTCCACGAGATCCGCGACCTCGACCCGAGCCACGCCGACGCGCATCTGGCGCCCGTGATCGCGACGGTCGCGCGCCTGCGCGCCGAGCTGCCGGCCGAGACCGCGCTGATCGGCTTCTGCGGCGCGCCCTGGACGGTTGCGACCTACATGATCGCCGGGCACGGCACGCCCACGCAGGCGCCCGCCCGCTTGTTCGGCTACGAACACCCGGACGCCATGGACGAGCTGCTCGCGCTTCTGGCCGAGATGAGCGCCGACTATCTCGTGCGCCAGCTCCAGGCGGGCGCCGACTGCGTCCAGATCTTCGACAGCTGGGCCGGCGTCCTCGACGACGCGAGCTTCCGGCGCTGGAGCATCGCCCCCACGCGGCGCATCGTGGAGCGCGTGCGCGCCAGCGTTCCCGGCGCGCGCATCATCGGCTTTCCCAAGGGCGCGGGCGCGATGCTCGAAGCCTACCGCGAGGGAACCGGCGTCGACGCGCTCGGCCTCGACTGGGGCGTCCCGTTCGCGCAGGCGCGCGAGCTGCAGCGCGGCGGCGCCGTCCAGGGCAATCTCGACCCCTTGCGCCTGATCGCGGGCGGCCAGGCGCTGGACGACGGCGTGCGGGCGATCCTCCACCATCTCGGCGCCGGGCCGCTGGTGTTCAACCTCGGCCACGGCATCACGCCCGAGGCGCCGATCGCGCATGTGGAGCGCCTCCTCCAGCTCGTGCGGCACGACAGGCTGGCGTGAGGCTGGATCGCAACAGCATGGGACAACTTGTCGTCGCACGGGGGAACCAAGAGGCGTCCCGTGCGCTATCCCGGTGCGATGGAGGCGTCTAGCCGTGACCAGACACCCGCACGATCAGACCAGACAGAAGCAGGAACGGGCCGTGCGCGAGCTTTCCGGAACGCTGACCAACCAGAGCCTGCAGGGCAAGGTGCGACAGGCCTTGAGCCATACGCACAGCTTCCGCACCGACGACGATCTGCCGGAGTTCCTGCGCTCCAAGCTCGACGAACTCGATCGCGTCACCACCAAACGCCAATAGCGCCCCCGGTCCCTTTGTCCGTCTTGCCGCCCGCTGCGGTTCTCGACTAGGGGCAGAGCTTCCCGTCTCCTTCGGAAGCGTTCCCGATGTCCGCCACCTCACCCGCCGTCGCCAAGGATCGCTCGGTCCCGGTCGTCCTGCTTGCCGGCCTCGCGCTGGCGCTGGTTCTGTTCCTGTTCGTGCCCCTCGAGGCTCAGCTCTGGATCACCGCGCTGCACGTCGTGGCGGTGATCTCCTGGATGGCGGGCATGCTCTACCTGCCGCGCCTCTTCGTCTACCACACCGAGGCTGGCGCCGACGCGCCGGAGGCCCGCACCTTCACGGTGATGGAGCGCCGCCTGATGCGCGGCATCATCAACCCCGCCATGGTGCTGACCTGGGTCGCCGGGCTGTGGCTCGCGTCCCAGGTCTACGGCTTCCAGGGCGGCTGGCTGCACGCCAAGATCGCGCTCGTGGTGCTGATGACCGGGCTGCACGGCTACCTGTCGGCCTCGCGCAAGCGCTTCGAGCGCGGCGAGATCACCCGATCGTCGCGTCACTGGCGCATCGTCAACGAGGTACCCGCCGTTCTCATGGTGCTGATCGTGATCCTGGTGATCGTGAAGCCGTTCTGACGCTTGCGCTGGACTTCGGGCGGGGATGGGCGATCTTCTGGCCCATGCCGCCCGGAGGCGGCGTCCCTCCCGTTCTTCGCTCCGGAGTTCCCGATGCCGTCGTCCCAGCCCAAGCGTCCCGTATGTCTCGTGGTGATGGGACCCTCCGGCGTCGGCAAGACCACGATCGCCAAGCTCCTGTCGCAGCAACTCGGATGGCACTTCGCCGAGGCCGACGACTTCCATCCCGCCGCCAACGTCGAGAAGATGCGCGCCGGCGTGCCGCTCACCGACGAGGACCGCTGGCCCTGGCTGCGCCTCATGCGCGACTGGATCACCGAGCAGGCCGCCTCGGGCGAGAACTGCGTCGTGACCTGCTCCGCCCTGAAGCGCCGCTACCGCGACATCCTGCGCGAGGCAGAGGCGCAGGTGCGCTTCGTGGAACTGTCCGGCACGCCCGACCTCGTGGGCCAGCGCATCGCCGGTCGCTCCCACGCCTACATGCCCGCCTCGCTTCTCACCTCGCAGTACGCGACGCTCGAGCCGCTGGCGGCCGACGAGGACGGCGTTCAGGCCTCCGTGGAGCGCGCCCCCGACGACATCGTCGCCGACGCGCTTCGCCGCCTCGAGATCCACCCCGCCGGCGCGCGCGTCTGAGGCAGCGGGACGGCGCGGATCAAGACGGGGCTCCGCCCTCGACCCGGCAGGGGAATGATTCCCCTGCACCCCCTTCTCCCGACGAGTGTTCCAGCCTGCGGAGGGCCGGCGGCCTTCCGCAGGCTGGAAAAGTGTCCAAGAGGAATGAAGGGTCTGGGAAGTCATTCCCGGACGGGTCCGTTAGGACGGGCGAGACCCGTGGCTCGCCCTGGAGGGGCGGTAGCCCCGCCACGGCCCGCAAGGGCCCCGCGCGCCGCCGCTTGCGCCGCGGCGCGGCTGCGGCTATATGTCGGGGCGTATCCCGCCTTTCGGCTGGGGTCTGGTCCGGCCTTGCGCTGCGACCGCCCGGCCACCTTCATCGCAGCCGTCTGACGCGTTCGTACCGGCCCGATTGCTTTCCCGCTGACATGTCCCTGTTTCGCGCTGTCTCCTCCTCGCGCGGACGATGGGTTGGAGTATCCGAATGCCTGAGATCAAGCTCCAGGACCTGAAGCACAAGACGCCGGCCGACCTCGTCGCCTTCGCGGAGGAGAACGAGGTCGAGAACGCCAGCGTCCTGCGCAAGCAGGAGCTTCTGTTCGCGATCCTGAAGCGCCTGGCGGCGCAGGAGATCGAGATCATCGGCGAGGGCGTGGTCGAGGTGCTGCAGGACGGCTTCGGCTTCCTGCGCTCGCCGGAGGCCAACTACCTGCCCGGTCCCGACGACATCTACATCAGCCCCTCGCAGATCCGCCGCTTCTCTTTGAAGACCGGCGACACGGTGGAGGGCACGATCCGCGGGCCGAAGGACGGCGAGCGCTACTTCGCGCTGCTCAAGGTCAACACGATCAACTTCGACGACCCCGAGAAGATCCGGCACAAGAGCCACTTCGACAACCTGACGCCGCTCTACCCGAACGAGCGCTTCAAGATGGAGCATCTCGACGCGACGAAGAAGGACCTGTCGGCGCGCGTGATCGACCTCGTCGCCCCGCTCGGAAAGGGCCAGCGCGCGCTGATCGTCGCCCCGCCGCGCACCGGCAAGACGGTTCTCCTCCAGAACATCGCCCACTCGATCACCGCCAACCACCCCGAGTGCTACCTCATCGTGCTGCTCATCGACGAGCGCCCCGAGGAGGTGACCGACATGCAGCGCTCGGTGAAGGGCGAGGTCGTCTCCTCGACCTTCGACGAGCCGGCGACGCGCCACGTGCAGGTCGCCGAGATGGTGATCGAAAAGGCCAAGCGCCTGGTGGAGCACGGCCGCGACGTCGTGATCCTCCTGGACTCCATCACGCGCTTGGGCCGCGCCTACAACACGACCGTGCCCTCGAGCGGCAAGGTGCTGACGGGCGGTGTCGACGCCAACGCGCTCCAGCGCCCCAAGCGCTTCTTCGGCGCGGCGCGCAACATCGAGGAGGGCGGCTCGCTCACCATCATCGCGACCGCGCTGATCGACACGGGCTCGCGTATGGACGAAGTGATCTTCGAGGAGTTCAAGGGCACCGGCAACTCCGAGCTCGTGCTCGACCGCAAGGTGGCCGACAAGCGCATCTTCCCGGCGATGGATATCCTCAAGAGCGGCACGCGCAAGGAGGACCTCTTGGTGCCGCGCCAGGACCTGCAGAAGATCTTCGTGCTGCGCCGCATCCTCGCGCCCATGGGCACGACCGATGCGATCGAGTTCCTGAACGACAAGCTCAAGCAGACCAAGTCGAACGGCGACTTCTTCGACTCGATGAACACCTGATCCCTCGCCCCTCGGCCTCGGCGCGCCATGTCTGGCGCAACGGGATCGGGGTTTGGGCATGGACGAGACGAGACATGACGGCGAGGGGCTGACGCTTCTCGCCGTTCTGCGTTCGGGGGGGCGCTACGACGCCTCGTGGATGGAGCGGCTGGCGCGGGGCGCGCGGGCGCATATCCGCGGTCTTGGCCGCATCCGCTGCCTCACCGACCTCGACATGGCCGTGGAGGGCGTGGAAACCGTTGTGCTGCGGCACGACTGGCCGCGCTGGTGGGCGAAGTTCGAGGCCTTCCGGCCGGGTCTCACGACCGGCACGACGCTGCTCTGCGACCTCGACACCGTGTTCGCGGGCGACGCCTCGGCCCTCGCCGAGCCGGGTCTCGCCGCGATGGAGGACCATTTCCTGAAGGGCCGTGTGTCGAGTGCGCTCCTGCGCTGGCAGGGCGACGAGCTCGCCTTCCTGTACGAGCGCTTCGCCGCCGACCCGATGCGCTGGATGGAGCCGGGCTCCTGCGGGCCGGTGCCGAACTCGGTCCACGGCGACCAGGTGGTGATCGACCATTGGCTGCGCGAGCGCGGCCTCGTGCCGGACTTCCTGCAGACGCGCTACCCCAGGCTTCTCGACTTCTACGATCCCGCAAAAAGCGATCCCGGCCCGGTCGTGATCTTCATCGGCGACAGCAAGCCCGACAACGCGGTTGGGCCCGTCGCGCGGCTGTGGGCGGGCGAGGCGGTGGCGGCATGAGCGGCGAGCCCGAAGACCTGCCCGACGCCGTGCGCCGCGTCGAGATCGCCGCCCTGTCGCGCACCCTGCCGTTTCGCGTCGTTCGCACCGCCACGATCGCCCGCACGGCGGAGGAGGCGGCCGAGGCCGTCAACGTCGAGGTCGGCCAGATCGTGAAAAGCCTCGTGTTCCGCGCAAGCGAGACCGACCGCGCGGTGCTGCTGCTCGTGTCGGGCGCGAACCGGGTGGATACCAAGAAGCTCGCCGCGCTTCTTGGCGAGCCGGTGGAGCGCCCCGACGCCGACTTCGTGCGCGAGCGCACGGGCTTTGCGATCGGCGGCGTCGCGCCCTTGGGCTCCACCCATCCCCTGCCCGTCTACATGGACCGGACGCTCATGGGCTTCGACGTCGTCTGGGCGGCGGCCGGCACGCCGTTCCACGTCTTCGAGACCGTGCCCGACGCCTTGCGCATCGCGACCGACGCCGATGTCGTCGCCTTGAGCTGAGCCGTGCTAGGAGACTGTTTCTGAAGTCCCCGCGGAGGATCGGCGAGGGATCTCGGTCGCTCCACGAGGCGCCGAACGCAGCGGATGCCGGCGGCATCTGTGAGGCTCGGCAACGAGGTGGACGGCGGAGAGACCCGGCGAGCCGACCCGGTGGGCTTTTGAAATGGTCTCTAACGGGGCCCGGACCTGTTCGAAAGCGCCCCGATGCTCCTTCAGCCCGACTGCCGCGTCGTGATCGACGAGACGCCCTTTCCCGCCCGCTTCACGCCCGAGCGCGCGCCGCGAACGGTCGCCGCGATGCGCGCGGTGCTCCCCTATCGGGAGCGCGTCATCCACGTGCGCTGGTCGGGCGAGGCGGTGTGGATCCCGCTCGGCGCGCACGACTTCGGCCTCGGCTACGAGGACGCCACCTCCCACCCGGCGCCCGGCGAGATGATCCTCTACCCCGGCGGCGTGTCGGAGACCGAAATCCTGCTCGGCTACGGCGCGGTCAGCTTCGCCTCCAAGGCCGGCCCGCTCGCGGGCAACCCGTTCCTGCGCATCCTCGGCGACCTTGACACGCTCGCGGCGCTCGGGCGCGAGACCCTGCAGACGGGCGCCAAGGCGATCCGCATCGAGGCGCCGTGACGTTGGACGACACGATCGCGGCGCTCTCGTCGGGTCCGCTTCCCGCCGGCATCGCCGTTCTGCGCCTGTCGGGCGGGCGCGTGCGCGCGGCGCTGGAGCAACTGGCGGGCGGGGTGCCCGAGGCGCGCCGGGCGACCCTGCGCACCTTTCGCGACGTTGCGGGCGAGCCGATCGATCGCGGTCTCCTTTTGTTCTTTCCCGGTCCCACGAGCGTCACGGGCGAGGACCTGGCCGAGTTCCACCTCCATGGCGGGCGTGCCGTGGTGGCTGCCATGCTGAGTGCCCTGACGGCGCTGCCGGATATCCGTCTGGCGGAAGCCGGCGAGTTCACGCGCCGCGCCTTTGCGAACGGGCGTATCGACCTGACGGAAGCCGAGGGGCTTGCCGATCTCCTGGCCGCCGAGACCGAGACGCAGCGCCGCCGCGCCTTCCGGCAGAGTGCGGGCGAGTTCCGCGATCTGGCGGAAGGCTGGGCCCGCCGCCTCTTGCGCGCCCGCGCCCTGATCGAGGCCGAGTTCGACTTCTCCGACGAGGGGGATGTCGGCGAAAGCGCGGCGCGGGGCGTCCGGTCCGAGGTGGAGGCGTTGCGCGTCGACATCGAAAGGCGTCTCAGGGGCGCGCGGCGCGGCGAGATCGGGCGCGAGGGGTTTCGCGTGGCGATCGCCGGCGCGCCCAACGCCGGCAAGTCGAGCCTTCTGAATGCGCTCAGCGCGCGCGAGGCGGCGATCGTCTCACCGGAAGCGGGCACGACGCGCGATCTGGTGGAGGTGCGTCTCGATCTCGGCGGCGCCGTCGTGATCCTCACCGACACGGCCGGCCTGCGCGAGACCGACGGCCTGGTGGAGCGCATCGGCATCGAGCGGGCACGCGCGGCGATCGGCGAGGCCGATCTCGTCCTGTCGCTGGCCGAGCCCGGCCACGCCTTCGAGGCATTGGATACGCAGGCTCCGGTCTGGCCCCTGCGCACCAAGGCGGATCTGGCTCTCCCGCATGGCGAACCCGCGCTGTCGACCGCCACCGGCCTTGGGCTCGACACGCTTCTCGAACGGATCTCGAACGCTGCGCGCGAGGCGGCGGGCGACCCCGCCGAGGTCGTGCCGACGCGCGAGCGCCACCGCCTCGTGCTCGCCGAAACCGCCGCGATCCTCGCCGCCTACGATCCCGAGCACCAGCCGCCCGAGGTCGCCGCCGAGACGCTGCGGCTCGCCGCCGATCGGCTTGGCAGCTTGACGGGTCGCACCGGCGTCGAGGATCTCCTCGGCGTCATCTTCTCGGAATTCTGCGTCGGCAAATGAGCGAACATCTACCCATCCTCGTCCGTGCCGCCGAGCCCGCCGACGTCGCGCAGCTCACCGCCCTCATGAACCTGCCGGGCTACCGCCACGGAACGCTGCGCCTGCCCTTCGAGAGCGTGGACGCCGCCGGGAAGCGGATCTTCAACGGCAGCGCCGACATCACCTCGCTGGTCGCCGAATGGGACGGGCGCATCGTCGGCAATCTCGGCCTGTGGCGACAGCAGGGTCGGCGCTCGCATGTCGGGCGCATCGGCATGGGCGTCCACGATGACTTCACCGGGCGCGGCATCGGCCGCCAGCTGCTCATGGCCGCGATCGAGGTCGCCGACGACTGGCTCGGCCTCCTGCGCCTCGAACTCTCGGTGAACGTCGACAACGCGCCCGCCATCCGCCTCTACGAGAGCTGCGGCTTCGAGACCGAAGGCTGCGAGCGTCGCTCGATCCTGCGCGCCGGCGAACTCGTCGACGCCTACACGATGGCGCGCCTGCGCGAGCCGCCCCGCCCAGGCATTCCGCAAAGCCGCACGCCGCTCGATTGACACCGACGGCCCGCTGCGGCTTAACCCCGTTCCATGACACCGGACAATTCAGCTTCTCGCGCCGACGTCGTGGTGATCGGCGGCGGCCATGCGGGCGTGGAGGCGGCCTGCGCCGCGGCCCGCACGGGCGCACGGACGATCCTTCTCACCCACCGCTTCGCCACCGTCGGCGCCATGAGCTGCAACCCGGCGATCGGCGGCATCGGCAAGGGTCACCTCGTTCGCGAGATCGATGCGCTCGGTGGCATCATGGGCGAGGCGGCCGACCGCGGCGGCATCCAGTTCCGCCTTCTCAACCGCTCCAAGGGTCCCGCCGTCCACGGTCCCCGCACGCAGGCCGACCGCAAGCTCTACCGCGCCGCCGTCCAGGCGGCGGTGCGCGCGCAGGCCGGCCTTGCGATCGTCGAGGGCGATGCCTTCGATCTCGTGCTGGGCGCGGACCACCGCGTCGAGGGTGTTGTTCTGGCCGATGGTCGGCGCATTGTTTGTGGCGCCGTCGTGGTCACCACCGGAACATTCCTGCGCGGCCTGATCCATATCGGCTCCGAAACGATCCCGGCAGGACGGGTCGATGAGGCGCCTTCGATCGGGCTGTCGCAAACCTTCGAGCGCCTGGGACTGCGCCTCGGCCGTCTCAAGACCGGAACGCCCGCCCGGCTCGACGGAGCGACGATCGACTGGGCGAGCCTCGAGCGCCAGCGCCCCGACGACGAGCCGGTGCCCTTCTCCTACCTGACCGATGCCATCTCCAACCCGCAGATCGACTGCGGCATCACGCGCACGACGCCGGAGACGCACCGCATCATCCGCGACAACCTTCATCGCTCGGCCCTCTACGGCGGCATGATCGAGGGGGTGGGTCCGCGCTACTGTCCCTCGATCGAGGATAAGATCGTCAAGTTCGGCGACCGCGACGGCCACCAGGTCTTCCTGGAGCCGGAAGGCCTGGACGATGCGACGGTCTATCCGAACGGCCTGTCGACCTCGCTGCCGGCCGACGTGCAGAACGCCTTCCTGCGTTCGCTGCCGGGCCTCGCCAAGGTCCGCATCCTCCAGCCGGGCTACGCGATCGAGTACGACCATGTCGACCCGCGCGAGCTCTCGCGCTCGCTGGAGGTGCGGGCGGCGCAGGGTCTGTTCCTTGCCGGTCAGATCAACGGCACGACGGGCTACGAGGAGGCCGCGGCGCAGGGGTTGCTCGCGGGACTGAACGCGGCGCGCCGGGCCTCCGGCGCCGAGCCGACCGTGATCGGCCGGGCCGACGGCTATCTCGGCGTGATGGTGGACGACCTGACGCGCACCGGCGTCACCGAGCCCTATCGCATGTTCACGAGCCGCGCCGAGTTCCGCCTGTCGCTTCGCGCCGACAATGCCGACCGCCGCCTGACGCCGATGGGCCTCGAATGGGGCCTCGTCGATGCGCGCCGCCGCGCCGTGTTCGGGGCGAGCGAGAGCCGGTTGCGCGAGGCGCGCGCGCTGCTGGAGAGCCTGACCGTCACTCCGGCGGAGGCCGCGCGCCACGGCCTGCCGGTCAATCAGGACGGACGCCGCCGCTCGGCCTGGCTGTTCCTCGCCCAGCCGGACATCGGTTGGGATCGCCTCGTCGCGATCTGGCCGGAGCTGGGTGCGGTGGATGCGAAGACGCGCGAGCGCACCGCGATCGAGGCGGGCTACGACGTCTATCTCGAACGCCAGCGGCGCGACGAGGCGCGGCTGCGGCAGGGCGAGGCCCGGCGCATCCCCGAGGGCTTCTCGTTCGAAACGCTCAAGGGTCTGTCCAACGAGCTGCGCCAGAAGCTCGAGGCGCGCCGTCCCGCGACGCTGGCCGAGGCCGAGCGCATCGACGGCATGACGCCCGCAGCCCTTGCCCTGATCCTCGTCGCCCTCGGGCGCCCGACCCCAGCGGAGCCGCATGTCCAGGCCGCCTGAACGCCGCAAGCCCTTCGCCGACCGCTCCCCCGCCTCGAAGGCGCAAGCGAAGAAGCCCGCGCCCTCCAAGCCGCGCATGGGTCGGGCCGCGACCGAGGCGAAGCTCACGGAGGAGCGTGCCCTCGTCCTGTCGCGGCACGGTGTTTCACGTGAAACCGTGGAGCGGCTGGATCGCTTCGTCGCGCTTCTGCGGCAGTGGCAGGCGCGCATCAACCTCGTCTCGCCCGCGACCGTCCCCGAGATCTGGACGCGCCATGTCGAGGATGGGCTGATCCTCGGACAGTTGGCCCGACGCCACCTGCGCTGGGCCGACATCGGCTCGGGCGCCGGCCTGCCGGGCCTCGTCCTTGCGATCCTCATGGCCGAGCGCGAGGGCGGGCATGTCGACCTCATCGAGGCGAACGCCAAGAAGGCCGCCTTCCTGCGCACCGTCCAGCGCGAGCTCCAGCTCCCCGCGACCGTGCATGCCGCCCGCATCGAAAGCTGCGGCGCGGTGCTGGCCAAGGTCGACGCCGTGTCGGCCCGGGCGCTGGCCCCGCTGGACGAGCTTCTCGCGATGACCGCGCCGCATCTGGCACCGGGTGCCGCACGCTGGTTCCTGAAGGGGCGCACGCACGAGGACGAGATCGCGAAAGCCGCTGCCCAATGGCGGCTCGACATGGTAAAGCATCCGTTAGTCGAGGACGGGTCGGTGATCCTCGAGATCCGCTCGGCCGAACCGCTCGGCGCGGGCGCCTCGCCCTCCCCGGCCCCCCTTTCCTGACGGAGTTCGCCGGTCCCCTCGGGGCCCGGCCCCGAGGCAGCGCGCGAAGACCCATGGATACCATGTCCCCCGCCCATCCCATGCGCGTCATCACGATCGCGAACCAGAAGGGCGGCGTCGGCAAGACCACGACCGCGATCAATCTGGCGACCGCGCTGGCGGCGATCGGCAAGCGCACGCTCCTGATCGACCTCGACCCGCAGGGCAATGCCTCGACGGGTCTCGGCATCGACCGCGAGGAGCGCGGCACCTCCTCCTACGATCTCCTCACGGAGCGCGCGAGCGTGACCGAGGCGGCCATGGAGACGGCGGTGCCCGACCTCTGGCTCGTGCCCTCGACGCTCGACCTCCTCGGTCTCGAGATGGAGATCTCCAGCGCGAGCGGGCGCGCCTACCGCCTGCGCGACGCGCTGCACTTCCATGGCGTGGAGCACGCGCTGTTCGACTTCGTGCTGGTGGACTGTCCGCCCTCGCTGAACCTTCTCACGATCAACGCCATGGCGGCGGCGGACGCGATCCTCGTGCCGCTCCAGTGCGAGTTCTTCGCGCTGGAAGGCCTCAGCCAGCTTCTGGAGACGGTGGAACAGGTGCGCGACTCGCTGAACCCGGCGCTGTCGCTGCACGGCATCGTTCTCACCATGTATGACGGGCGCAACAACCTCGCTGCCCAGGTCGTGCGCGACGTGCGCTCCTACATGGGCGAGCACGTCTACGAGACCATCATCCCGCGCAACGTGCGCGTTTCGGAAGCCCCCTCCTTCGGCAAGCCCGCCATCCTCTACGACATGAAGTGCCCGGGCAGCCAAGCCTATATCCGCCTCGCCTCCGAGGTGATCCAGCGCGAACGCCTCCTGGCGGACGCGGCGTGACGCGTCGACCAGAAGCAGGACCAGTCCCCATGAACGACGACAAGGGCCGACAGCGCCTCGGACGGGGCCTCGCCTCCCTGATCGGCGGCGCGCCGACCTCGGCCGCCCCGCCCCGCACGGGTGCCCCGGCCCTGCCCTCGCTGCGCGGCAGCCTGCCGCCGGGCGAGCGGCGCGTGTCCACCGCCGACCTCGACCCCAACCCGCGCAATCCGCGCAAGACCTTCCACGAGGCGGACCTTGCCGAGCTCACGGATTCGGTGCGGCGCCACGGCGTCGTCCAGCCGATCCTGGCGCGCCGCGTCGAGGGGCGCCTGGAGATCGTGGCGGGCGAGCGGCGCTGGCGCGCGGCCAAGGCCGCAGGGCTCAAGGACGTGCCCGTCGTGGTGCGCGAGATCGACGACCGCCAGTCGCTCGAGATCGCGATCATCGAGAACGTCCAGCGCGCCGATCTCGATGCGGTGGAGGAGGCGCTCGGCTACGACCAGCTGATCCGCGAGCACGGCTACACGCAAGGGGAGCTCGCCGAGGTCCTGGGCAAGAGCCGCTCCCACGTCGCCAACACGCTGCGCCTCCTGAAGCTGCCGGACAGCGTCAAGGCCATGGTGTCGGACGGGCGCCTGTCGGCCAGCGCCGCACGCACCGCCGTCACGCAGGACGATCCCGAAGCCTTCGCCCGTCGCATCGTGGAGGAGGGCCACTCCGTTCGCGCCGCCGAGACCATCGCGCGCGGCGAGACGCCCGCGCCGCCCCCTGCCCGCTCACGCCGCTCCAGCGCCGCCGGCAAGGCCCCTGCCCCGGCCACGCCGGCACCGATTCCCGAGAAGCGCGGCGACGTGCGCGCGCTCGAAGGTCTCCTGTCGGAAACGCTCGGCTATCCCGTGACGATCGAGCTCGGCGCGGAGGGCGGACGGCTCCAGCTCGACTTCCGCTCCCTGTCCCAGCTCGATGACCTCTGCCGCCGCCTGCAGGCTGCACCCCGGCGCGACGAGGATACGGGACCGCGCGTTCGCTCGCTGTAAGACATAGAATGCTCGATAAGCCGGCTTATGCCAGCTGCGGAGACGGCACGGAACAGGGTGCACGTCCATTGGAGAACGCACCTTTTCCCATCGACCGGCCCGTGATCCTGTTCGATGCGGAATGCGTGCTGTGCTCCGCCAATGCGCGCTTCATCCTCGAACGCGATCATGCGGCGGTCTTTCGTCTTGCGTCCATGCAGGGTGAGGTCGGACAAAGACTGTACCGGCGACATGGCATGGATCCGGCGGACCCGGCGACGATGCTGGTGATCGAGGGCGAGCGGATGCGGCGCGACAGCGACGCCGTTCTCAGCATCTACGAGCGTCTCGGCTACCCCTGGAAGCTCCTGACGGTCCTTCGCATCGTGCCCGCTGCGCTTCGCGATCCCGTCTACCGCCTTGTCGCGCGCAATCGCTACCGCTTGTTCGGGCGCCGGACGAGCTGCTGGGTCGCGCCTGCGACCTATCGGGACCGCATTCTCTAGCGTTTTTTCCCAGATCGGGTCGCGGCATCGGAGGTCCGGAACCCAAGCCGATGGGAATGCGCCGCGGCTAGCGCCGCGCCCGCCTGCGCCGGGCGGCCTCCACGCCGATCTCGGTGAGCATGCGGCGCATGATCGTGTCGGCCAGCGCGCTCTCTTTCCGCGAAAGGAGGATGTCGGCCTCGATACGGCGCAGCGCGCGGGCGATCCCAGCCCCGTCCCAGGCGGCAAGCGCCGCCTCGAAGGCGCCCTTGCGGCGGAAGTGGACGCGGCGGCGCTCGACGACCGCTGGAACCGGCGTGCCGCGCTCGACCTCGGCGCGCATCGCCTGCAGCGTCTGGAAGTGGCGCAGCAGCGCGCCCTGGAGCTGAAAGATCGATGTGCCCGCACCGGTCAGGCGCTCCACGAGGCCCGGCAGGAGGCGCACCTCGCCGCTGGCGGCCGCATCCACGGTCTCGTCCACCGTATCCGCCGACACGTCGCCGACGATCGCCTCGACATCCTCTTCCGTCACGGTGCGGCGCCCGAGCGCGTAGAGGGCGAGCTTCCTCACCTCGCCGCGCGAGGCGAGCCGGTTGGCGCCGAGCCGGGCCCGCAGGGTTTCGCGCGCGGCGCGGTCGATCGAGAGGCCGGCCTCGCCGAGCTCCTCGTCGATCATCCGGTCGAGCGAGCGACCCTCGTCCTGGTAGCAGGGCAGCGCCATGGCACCGCGCCCGCGCTCGGCGTTGAGCCGGAGCCCGGCGCTCTTCTTGAGATCGCCCGCCTCGATCACGACCGTCGCGCCCTCGGGCGGGTTGTCGGCGAGGTCCGCCACCGCATCCGACAGGTTGCGCCCGTTTCCCGCGCCCTTGACGCGGATCAGGCGCCGGCCACCGAACATCGAGACCGTGCGCGCCTCGTCGAACAGGCGGCCGATGTCGCGTTCGAGCTCGTCGGCCTGCAGCGTCACGGAACTGAACGGGTCGGACGGATCGACGCCGGACAGCTGCGCCACCTTGTCGGCGCGCTCCGACACGAGGCCGGGATCGGGCCCGTAGAGCACGACCACGGGAAACGAGGTGTCGGGCCGCGACAGAAAGGCTTCCACCTCGCCGGCCTTGCGCTGGGCCACCGGCGCGGACCCCTTACGGCTTGGCGGTGGCCGGCGTGGGAACGCCCGCCATGGCGTCGCGCTGCAGCGCCGGGCCGATCGCAAAGAGAATGCGCCGCGCCACCGTCTCGCCCGCCTGGTTCTGCGCGTCCACCACGGCCCGCGTCGCGGCGAAGACCTGATTGGTGCGGTCGTAGGGTATCATCGCGAAACGCGAGCCCTTGGCCACCGACGTGTTGTCGGCGAGGCGCACGAGATCGAAGCCCACCGTCATGCGGTAGAGGCTGGCCGTGGGAACGCCGGTGCCGGTCTCCAGCGACGAGACCTGGTCGGTCGACGTCACGGTGTAGCGCAGCTCGTAGAGCGCGCCGCGTACCGGCTCGGCGCCGTTCAGCTCGAACAGCATGGCGTTGCGGAAGATCTGCGCGGTGCGCGTGTCGGCGCCCTGCACCGCGATGCGGCCGCGCAGCTCGGTCAGCACCGAGGAACGCGCGCCCGTACCCGGATCGACATCGGTCGTGCCGTAGAGCGGACCGCTGGTACAGGCCGACAGCGCGGCGAGAGCCGAAACGGCGGCCACCAGGAGGAGCTTAGACGACGACATTCACGATCCTTCCGGGCACCACCACCAGACGCTTGGGCTCCGCGCCGCCGAGCGCCTCGACCACGAAGGGCAGGAGGCGCGTCAGCCGCTCCACCTCGCCCTTGTCGGCCTCGGCGGGCACGGTGATGTCGCCGCGCTTCTTGCCGTTGATCTGGACCGGCAGCGTGATCTCGTTGTCCACCAGGAGAGCCGGGTCCACGGTCGGCCATCGGGCGGCGGCGCACAAGCCCTCCTCGCCCAGCTTTGCCCAGCATTCCTCCGCCAGATGCGGCATCATCGGCGCGCTGAGGCGCACCAGTATCGACAGTCCCTCGCGCGCGGCCGTGCGCAGCGCGGCATCGCGCTCTAGGGCCTCCGGCGCGAGGATCGCCTGCAGCGTGTTCACGAGTTCGTAGAGACGCGCGACCGCCTTGTTGAAGGCTAGGCGCTCGATGTCGTCGGTGACACCGCTGGCGGCCCGGTGCGCCGCACGGCGCACGGCGAGGGCAGCGTCGGACGCCTCGCCCTGAGCCGTTTCGCCGCCGAAACGATCCAGTGTTTCCGCCGTGTCACCCACCAGACGCCACAGGCGCTGCACGAAACGATGGGCGCCCTCGACGCCGGCCTCGGTCCAGATCACATCGCGGTCGGGCGGCGAGTCCGACAGCATGAACCAGCGCGCCGTGTCGGCACCGAACGAGGCGATGATGTCGTCGGGGTCGACGACGTTGCGCTTCGACTTCGACATCTTCTCGATCGAGCCGATGGCCACCGGCGCGCCGGTCGACAGGCGCGTCGCCTGCCGGCTCGCGCCTTCGCCGGTGATGCGCACGTCGGCGGGCGGCACCCACTCGGTGCCCTCGCGATAGGTCTCGTGCACCACCATGCCTTGCGTGAACAGGCCCCGGAAGGGCTCGGCAAGGTCGAGATGGCCGGTGTCGCGCATCGCCCGCGTGAAGAAGCGGGAGTAGAGGAGATGCAGGATCGCGTGCTCGATGCCGCCGATATACTGGTCCACCGGCAGCCAGCGGTTGGCGGCCTGCGGGTCGGTCGGCTCGTTGGCGTGGGGCGCCGTGAAGCGCGCGAAGTACCACGACGAGTCCACGAACGTGTCCATCGTGTCGGTCTCGCGCCGCGCGGGGCCGCCGCACTGCGGGCAGGTCGCCGCGCCCCAAGTCGGATGGCGGTCGAGCGGGTTGCCGGGCTTGTCGAAGTCGATGTCCTCGGGCAGGCGCACCGGCAGGTTCGCGCGGCTTTCGGGCACGACGCCGCAGGCCTCGCAATGGAGTACCGGGATCGGGCAGCCCCAGTAGCGCTGGCGCGACACGCCCCAGTCGCGCAGGCGGAACTGCGTCTCGCGACGGCCCCAGCCGGCCGCCTCGAACTGCGCGAGCGAGCGGTCCATCGCCTCCTGGACGGTGATCACCGTGCCCGGCTCGCCCGCCCAGCGCACGTAGCGCACGCGCTCGGTCTTGGGCGGCGAGAAGACCTCGTCCGCGACGCCCGCGCCCGTGTCGTCCGGCACGAAGACGTCGAGGATCGGCAGATCGTATTTCTGGGCGAACTCGAAGTCGCGGCTGTCATGGGCGGGGCAGCCGATGATGGCGCCCGTGCCGTAGTCCATGAGCACGAAGTTGGCGATGAAGAGCGGCAGCTCCCAGGAGGGGTCGGCCGGGTGCAGCGCCTTGATGCCGGTGTCGTACCCGAGCTTCTCGGCGGTATCGATCTCGGCCTGGCTCGTGCCGAGGCGATGGCACTCCTCGATGAAGGCGGCGACCTTCGAGTCGTCTTCCGCCAGCCGCTTGGCGAGCGGATGGTCGGGCGAGACGGCCGCAAAGGTCGGGCCGTACATGGTGTCGGCGCGCGTCGTGAAGACGGGAAGGGCGGTGAAACCCTCCGGGGCGCCCTTCAGGCCGAAGCTGAACGAGAGGCCGTCCGAGCGGCCGATCCAGTTGCGCTGCATGACGCGCACCTTCTCGGGCCAGCCGGGCAGATCGTCGAGCGCGGCCAAAAGATCATCTGCGTAGCGCGTGATGCGGAAGAACCACTGGGTCAGCTCGCGCTGCTCCACCAGGGCACCCGAGCGCCAGCCGCGGCCGTCGATCACCTGCTCGTTGGCGAGCACGGTCATGTCGACCGGGTCCCAGTTCACCTTGGCCGAGCGGCGATAGGCGAGGTCCTTGTCCAGCATGTCCAGGAACAGCATCTGCTGGCGGTGGTAGTACTCGACGTCGCAGGTCGCGAACTCTCTCGACCAGTCGAGCGACAGGCCCATGCTTTTCAGCTGCGCCCGCATCGCCGCGATGTTCTCGTAGGTCCACTTGGCGGGATGGACCTTGTTCTGCATGGCCGCGTTCTCGGCCGGCATGCCGAAGGCGTCCCAGCCCATGGGATGAAGGACGTTCATCCCCCGCGCGCGCTTGAAGCGCGCCACCACGTCGCCCATCGCGTAGTTGCGCACGTGCCCCATGTGGATGCGCCCCGAGGGGTAGGGGAACATCTCGAGGACGTAGTAGGTCTCGCCCGGCGCGGACGTGTCGGCCTCGAACAGCTTGGCCGCGTTCCAGCGCTCCTGCCAGCGGGGTTCGGCGGCCTTGGGGTTGTAGCGCTCGACGGGCATGGGCGGCGGACTTCGTCTCGGATGCGAACGGGGAGGGCGGCCGCGACGCAACCGCAAGGATCGATCCGGCATCAACCCCGTTCGGCGAAACAAGTCAATTTCCGCCCGGCCTTTCAGCTGCCCGAGCCGGCGATCGCCCAAAGGCCGAAGGCGCCGAGAAGCGTCGCCGCATAGCCCAGCGCCATCAGGAGCCCGTCGCGCACCGTCATGGCGAGGCCGAAGACGATTACCACCGCCATCGGGATCGTGGAGGCAAAGGGCAGAAGTTCCAGAAACGGCACCGACAGGCAGGCCAGGATCACGATCACCGCGGCGCCCTTCACGAAGGGCGCCGTGACGAGGAGTTCCAGCCGGCCGTGGAACCAGCGGTCGAGCCAGAGGGCGAGGGGACGCAGCTTGGCCACGGCCTCCGCGACGCGGCGCGCCGAAAGGGTGCGCTCCTTGATGAAGCGCGGCAGCCATAGCCGTTCGCGTCCCAGAAGGATCTGCACCGCGAACACGGCGATGATCAGGGCCAGCACCGTCGGTAGGCCGGGAATGCCGCCGATCGGGGAAATCTCGATCAGCGCCGGCAGAAGCAGGAAGGGCCCGAAGCCGCGTCCGCCGAAGCGGTCGGCGATCTCGCCGACGCGTACCGCATCGGTATCGCGCGCGGCGTCGGCCAACTGGTCGAGGACGGCACCGACCCCCTCGGGCGTGTGGGAACGGCTGGTGTCGTTCAAGCGGCTCGGCTCCCGGCGCGGTGGACCAACGAACGGACCCGCGCGTCGGGATCCAGGGGGATCCTCGTCCCGGCGCCGCGCGGCGCTGGGACGAGGTTGTGCTTAGAGGATGCTCGAACCCGAGCTCGAAGACGAGCCCGTGGTCGTCTTCGTCGTGCCGAACAGGCTGTCGCCGTCGTTCTTGACGCGCAGGTTGTTCTGGACGTGGCTGACGCCAGAGATGCGCTCGGCCAGATCCTCGGCGCGGCGCTTCTGGTCGCGGTTGGCGACGTGGCCCGTCAGGGTGACCTCGCGGTCCTTGACGCTCACCTCGATGTCCGAGGCGTCGATGTAATGATCGTCGGTCAGGCGGTCGTTGACGTCGTCCTGGATGCGCGAATCCGAACGCGTGTAGTTCTTCGGGCCGCGACCGCCGTACTGGTGGTCGGCCTCGCGACGGCGCTCGGCGTCGCGGTCGCCGAACCAGGACGAGATCTCGTCGCTCGCGCGATCGATAAAGGAGCGCTCGCCGGACTGCGAGTTGCGGTAGTCCGCGTTGGAGCCGTAGCCGTAGCCCTCGTTGCGGCGGTCGTAGCCGGTGCCGAAGGCGTCGCGATAGCGGTCGCCGCCCATGTTGCCGCCAGTATTGTAGCCGTAGCCCGGGCTGTTGGAGCCGTAGCCGCGATCGTTGTAGCCACGATTGTTGTTGTAGCTGCGGTCGAAGTCGCTGCCACCGTAGGACGAGCGACCGTAGCCGCGCGTGGCCGACGACAGGTAGTCGCCCGAGGAGCCGCGTCCGTAGCCGGTTTCGCCGCGCTCGGTGTCGCGCGAGCCATAGCGGCTCGCGTCGTCGCGGCCGAAGGCGCCGGACTCGGAGCGGTAGCGGTCGTCGCCATAGGCGTCGCGGCGGGCGGTGCGCTCGTCGGTGCGACCGAAGCGATCGTCGCGGTCGTCGTTGTATCGGCCGTAGCCGTTCGAGTTCCTGTAGTCGCTCATGGGATTCTCCCTATGTCGCCAGCCCCGGCACAAGGCTCTCCGCCAGGGGCTTGGTGCCAGCTAACGACTGGTTCGAACGCCTGTTCCCCGATTTTAGCTCGCACGCGATAAAATGGCGTCGCCCCATGCGGCGGTCTGCGCGGGTCCGGCCGGGACGGGAGCCCTCCCCAAGCGGCGCGTCCCGCCTTAAGAAGCGCGCTTGTGTTTCACGTGAAATCGGCAGGCCGCATGACCACTTCCGACACCGCCGTCGAACGCCTTCAGGATATCTGTGCGCGCGTCCTCGCCGCCACGCGCGAGGCCGGTCGGCCGGCCGGCTCGGTGGAGCTCGTCGCCGTGTCGAAGACGTTCGAGGCGCACGAGATCCGGCCTGTGCTGGAGGCCGGCCAGCGCGTCTTCGGCGAGAACCGCGTGCAGGAGGCGATGGCGAAATGGCCGGCCCTGCGCGACAGCTATCCCGACATCGAGCTGCATCTCATCGGGCCGCTCCAGAGCAACAAGGCCGCCGAGGCCGTGGCGCTGTTCGACGTGATCGAGACCGTGGACCGCGAGAAGATCGCCGCCGCCCTCGCCAAGGAGATGGCGCGGCAGAACCGGCGCCCCCGTCTCTTCGTCCAGGTCGACATCGGCGAGGAAGCGCAGAAGGCCGGCATCGCGCCCAACGAGGCCGTCGCCTTCGTGCAGCATTGTCGCGACGGGCACGGCCTGAGCATCGAGGGCCTGATGTGCATCCCGCCCGTGGACGAGGCACCCGGACCCTTCTTCGCGCTGCTGCAGACGATCGCCGGAGAGGCGGGGGTGGAGAAGCTCTCCATGGGCATGTCGGGCGACTTCGAGCGCGCCATCCCGTTCGGCGCGACCAGCGTGCGCGTCGGCTCGGCGATCTTCGGCACGCGGCCCCGCCCGGCCTGAGGCGACCGGATCGCGGTCGCGCTCGCCTTTCGGCGGGGCGGCTCGATATAGCGCTGGACCGCCGCCGGGCGGAACGCCCAGCGGAGCCGAGCGCGATGACCCTGATCCAGCCGAACGAGCCGCAGCCGACGCGGGGCGAGGGGTCGGCGCAGCTCGCGCGACGCACGGTTCTCGTCACCGCGGTGGTGGGCGCCCTGGTGCTGCTGACGCTTCTCGCCTACGCCGCCGCCTCGGCGCTGCTGCTGATCTTCGCCGCCCTCCTGATCGCCGCGATCTTCTGCGGCCTCGCGCGGCTCCTGCAGCGTCTCGGACTGCCGCGCTGGCTCTCGCTGCTTCTGGTCTACCTCTTCACCTTCGTGCTCCTGATCGCGCCGGTCGCCTGGGGCGGGGTGGCGCTGGTGCAGCAGTTCAGCGACCTCCTGACCGCCGTGCGCGACCAGGCCGGCTCGCTCCTGGCCCGGGCGGGCGACGCGGGCCTGCCGGTGGAGCGCCTGACGCAAGGAGCATCGGAGGGCGAGGCGATCCAGAGCCTCCTGCCCAACTCCGGCGGCCTCGTCAGCCAGGCGGGAACCGCCCTGTTCGCGCTGCTCGGCGGCATCGGAAACGTCTTCGTGGTCCTGTTCCTCGCCGTCTTCATCTCCTGGCAGCCGGAGATCTATCGCGACGGCCTCGTTTCGCTCCTCCCGCGCGACAAGCGGCGGCGCGTCGCCGAGGTGCTCGACCAGAGCGCCCATTCGCTGATCCTCTGGGTCTTGGGCGATGCCATCTCCATGACGATCATCTTCAGCGTGTCCTGGCTCGGCCTGTCGCTGATCGGCATGAACAACAGCTTCCTTCTGGCGCTCCAGGCGGGGCTGCTCGCCTTCATCCCGACGCTCGGGCCCTTCGTGGCGGGCGTCATCATCGTGCTGGCGGGCTTGGCGCAAGGAGGAGAGATGGCGCTCTGGGCGCTTGGGGTCTACCTCCTGATCCAGGGCGTGGAGTCCAACGTCGCCCAGCCCATCGCCCAGCGATGGACCTCCTCGCTGCCGCCGGCGCTCACGCTCAGCGTCCAGATCGTGTTCGGCATCCTGTTCGGCGTGCTGGGCTTCGTTCTGGCGGTCCCGATCGTCGCCGTGGTGGTGACACTGGTGCGCGAGCTCTACGTCAAGGACGTCCTCGGCGGACCCGTCGAGCCACGATAAATCATCGTGCGATACGCAAATTCGGGATCGAGCCGGTTTTGGTGTCTGTCCAAGCCGCCCGCCACGCTTTAGCTTGCGCGCCGGCCGCCTCGGGAGGGCGGATCGAACGTCGCATCGGGAGGAGAGCGCCGCCATGACCATCGTACCCGTCAAGGACAGCTGGAAGAACGGCACGCTCCTGACGCGCGAGCGCTATCTCGACTGGTATCGCCGCTCGGTCGAGGACGTGGAGGGCTTCTGGCGCGAGCACGGCCGCCGGATCAGCTGGATCAAGCCCTACACGGTGGTCAAGAACACCTCGTTCCAGCCCGGCGCCGTGTCGATCAAGTGGTTCGAGGACGGCACGCTCAACCTCTCGGCCAACTGCCTCGACCGGCACCTCGAGACGCGCGGCGACCAGACCGCGATCATCTGGGAAGGCGACGATCCGGAGGACTCGCGCCGCATCACCTATCGCGAACTCCACGCCGACGTCTGCCGCATGGCCAACGTGTACAAGTCGCTGGGCGTGGGGCGCGGCGACCGCATCTCGATCTACATGCCGATGATCCCGGAAGCGGCGGTCGCGATGCTGGCCTCGGCGCGCGTCGGCGCGATCCATTCCGTGGTGTTCGGCGGCTTCTCGCCTGACGCGCTGGCGGGCCGCATGGAGGGCTCGACCTCGAAGCTCCTCGTCACCGCCGACGAGGGCCTGCGCGCGGGACGCAAGGTTCCGTTGAAGGCGAACGGCGACCGCGCGATCGAAATTTCAGCCAAGGCCGGGCATCAGGTGGAAAAGGTGCTGGTCGTGCGCCGCACCGGGGCCGACGTTCCCATGGTGGAGGGGCGCGACCACTGGTGGCACGAGGAGCGCGAGCGCGTGTCCACGGTGAGCGAGCCCGAGGAGATGGGCGCCGAGGACCCGCTCTTCATCCTCTACACGTCGGGTTCCACCGGCAAGCCGAAGGGCGTCCTCCACACCACCGGCGGCTACCTCGTCTGGGCCTCGATGACGCACCAGTACGTCTTCGACTACCGCGAGGGCGAGGTCTTCTGGTGCACGGCGGATGTCGGCTGGGTGACCGGCCACACCTATTCCGTCTACGGGCCGCTGGCGAACGGCGGCACGACGGTGATGTTCGAGGGCGTGCCGAACTATCCCGATGCGGGTCGCATGTGGGAGGTGGTCGACAAGCACGCCGTCAACATCTTCTACACCGCGCCGACCGCGATCCGCGCCCTGATGGGGGCGGGCGACGGCTTCGTCGCACGCGCCTCGCGAAAGTCCCTGCGGCTGCTGGGCTCGGTCGGCGAGCCGATCAACCCGGAAGCCTGGAACTGGTACTACCGCACCGTGGGCGAGGAGCGCCTGCCGATCGTCGACACGTGGTGGCAGACCGAGACCGGCGGCATCCTGATGACGCCGCTGCCGGGCGCGACCGACCTGAAGCCCGGCTCGGCCGCCATCCCCTTCTTCTCGGTGAAGCCCGAGCTCGTCGACGGCGAGGGCAAGACGCTCTACGGCGCGGCGGACGGGAACCTGTGCATCACCGACTCGTGGCCCGGCCAGATGCGCACGGTCTACGGCGACCACGAGCGCTTCGAGCAGACCTACTTCTCGACCTATCCCGGCAAGTACTTCACGGGCGACGGCGCGCGTCGCGACGAGGACGGCTACTGGTGGATCACGGGCCGCGTCGACGACGTGATCAACGTGTCGGGCCACCGCATGGGCACGGCCGAGGTGGAATCGGCCCTCGTCTCGCACCCCAAGGTCTCCGAGGCCGCGGTGGTCGGCTACCCGCACGACGTGAAGGGGCAGGGCATCTACTGCTACGTCACGCTCATGAACGGGGAAGCGCCGTCCGACGACCTGAAGCAGGAACTCGTCCGGCACGTGCGAAACGAGATCGGCCCGATCGCCTCGCCCGACAAGATCCAGTGGGCCCCGGGCCTGCCCAAGACGCGCTCGGGCAAGATCATGCGCCGCATCCTGCGCAAGATCGCCGAGGACGACTTCGGCGCGCTCGGCGACACCTCGACGCTGGCCGACCCGGCCGTGGTCGACGACCTCGTGGAGAACCGCCAGAACCGCAAGGCGCCGGCCGCCTGAGGCGACCGGATCCCGTTGCGCAGCGCGTAGGCAGGTGCTCATACTCGGGCCGGCGGTGAACCCGGGCGGCTCGAGACCCGGACCCGCCCGTTGTCCGGGAGGAACACCATGGCCGAGATCCTGGCCGCCCTGAAGAGTGTGGTCGACGCCCTGGGCGCGACCGTGCTTCTGCCCATCATCATCTTCGTGATCGCGTTGGTGCTGGGCGCCAGGCCCGGCCGCGCCTTTCGGGCGGGCCTCACGATCGGCATCGCCTTTATCGGCATCAACCTCGTGCTCGGGCTCATGCTGACGACGCTCGGCGAGGTCGCGCAGGCCATCGTCACCAACACCGGCATGCAGCGCGACATCGTGGATGTCGGATGGCCCTCGGCGGCCGCGATCGCCTTCGGCTCCTCGGTCGGCCTCTGGGTCATTCCGCTCGGCATCCTCGTCAACGTCGCGCTCCTGTTCTCCGGCCTCACGCGCACGCTCAACGTCGACGTCTGGAACTTCTGGCACTTCGCCTTCGTCGGCTCGCTGGTGGTGGCGGCCACGGGAAGCCTCGGCATGGGGCTCCTCGCCGCCGCGCTGATGGCGGCGCTCTCGCTGGTGCTGGCGGACTGGACCGCCAAGGGCGTCCAGCGCTTCTACGGCGTGCCGGGCGTCTCGGTGCCGCACCTCGCCTCGGCCCAGATCGTGCCGCTCGCGATCCTCCTGAACTGGATCCTGGACCGCATCCCCGGCGTCAACCGCATCCGCGTCGACACCGAGACCGTGCAGCGCCGGCTCGGCGTCTTCGGCGAGCCGATCGTCATGGGCCTCGCGATCGGGCTCGTGCTCGGCCTCGTCGCCTATGCCGGCTCGGCGGATGCGGGGACGGTTGTGACCAAGAGCCTCCAGACCGGCATGAACCTCGCCGCCGTGATGCTGCTCCTGCCGCGCATGGTGCGCATCCTGATGGAGGGCCTGATCCCGGTCTCGGAGGCGGCCCGCGACTTCGTCCAGAAGCGCGCCGGCGACCGCGAGATCCATGTCGGCCTCGACTCGGCGATCCTGATCGGGCATCCGGCCGCGATCGCCTCGTCGCTGATCCTCGTGCCGATCGCGATCCTCCTGTCGCTGGTCCTGCCGGGCAACCGCATCATCCTGTTCGCGGACCTTGCCGTCATTCCCTTCGTGGTCGCCATGGCCGCGCCGATCGTCAACGGCAACGTCTTCCGCATGGTGGTGATCGGCACGGTCACGCTGGTCGTGGGCTTCTATGTCGGCATGGCGCTGTCGCCGCTGATGACCACCACGGCCGCCAGCTCGGGCTTCGCGATTCCCGCCAACGCCACCGGCATCACCAGCGTGGTGGACGGGTTCCTGTATATCCCGTGGGTCGTGATCCGCCTCACGCAGGGGCTCGGCCTCGTCGGCCTCCTTCTCGTGCTGGGGGGCGTCGCCGCGCTGCTTCTCGCCTGGCGCCGGGCGCCGCGCGCGATGGAGCGCCTGGCGGGAGCGGACGAGCCCGCGCCGGAGGCCGCGCTGCCCGCAACGGTCGCTCCCGGCCGCCCGCTCGCGGGGCGCCCGTGAGCGAGCTCCTGCGGCGCCATCTCGACCCGCGCGCGATCCTGGTGGGCGCCCGAGTGGCCTCGAGCGACGAGGCGATCGACCTTCTGGCGGCGCGGCTCGAGGCGCTCGGCCGCGTTCATCCCTCCTGGGGTCCGGCCGCGCGCCGGCGCGAGGCGACCATGCCGACCGGCCTGCCGCTCGGCGCGCTCAACGCGGCTATTCCCCATACCGATCCCGAGCACGTGCGCGAGGCGGCGGTGGCGCTCGCCATTCTGGGCGAACCCGTCGCGTTCCGCTCGATGGAGGATCCCGACGAGCGGGTCGACGTGCGCGTCGTGTTCGCGCTCGCGGTCCGCGAGAAGGGCGCGCAGATCCCCATGCTGCAGGCCGTGATCGGAACGCTGGCCGACGCCGAGCGGCTGGCGCGCCTGGCGGCGGCCCGCGACGCCGACGAGGCGCTGGCGGCGCTGGACACCTGACAGGAGGAGACACGATGCAACGCAAGACCGTTCTGATCGCCTGCGGCACCGCCGTCGCCACCTCCACCGTGGTGGCGGTGGCGATCGAGGAGGCCATGCGCGAGCGCGGCATCCCGGTGGACGTGCGCCAGTGCAAGGCGACCGAGGTGCGCGGGCTCGCCGCCGACGCCGATGTGGTGGTGGCCACCACGCCGGTGCCCGACGATCTCGGCAAGCCGACCTTCAAGGGCCTGCCGTTCCTGACCGGCATCGGCCGCGACAAGGTTCTCGACGACATCGAGGCCGCCCTGCGCGGCTAGCAGCGCGCTAGAGCCCGAGCCAGCCGAGCGCGCCCGCGCCGAGCACCACGAGCGGGGCGGGCGTGCCCGCCAGAAGCAGCGCCAGGGCGAGAAGCGCCACGAGCGCCGTCGCGCCGGAGGTGACGCCGGCCGGCAGCACGGGATCCAGAAACGCCGCGCCGAGCAGCCCGACAACGGCGGCGTTGACGCCGGCCAGCGCCCGCCGGGCGCCCGGCAGGGCGCGGAGGCGCGACCAGAAGGGCAGCGCGCCGGCGATCAGGAGCCCCGCCGGCAGGAAGATCGCGAGCGTCGCCAGAAGCGCGCCGCCCCACCCGCCGGGCGGCGCGAGCGCGCCGAGATAGGTGGCAAAGGTGAAGAGCGGCCCGGGCACGGCCTGGGCCAGGCCGTAGCCCGCGAGAAAACCGGTTTCGGACACGAGGCCGCGCCCCACGGTTTCCGCCTCCAGAAGCGGCAGGACCACATGGCCGCCGCCGAACACGAGGGCGCCCGCCCGCGCGAAGCGACCCGCCAGATCCAGCGCCGGCCAGTCAAAGAGCGCGGCGAGCGGGCCCGGCAGCACGAGCACCAGCGCCAAAACGGCGAGCAGGGCGAACCCGGTGCGTCGGCGCGGCGCGGGCAGGGGGTCTCGCGATGCCAGGGCGCCGCTCGCCGGCTCGAGCAGAAGACCAAGACCGGCACCGAGCGCGATCGCGCCGACCTGACCGGCGGGGCCGGCGACCAGAAGCGCGAGCGCGCCGCAGACGAGCGCGATCGCCGCGCGCCGCCCGCCGCTGGCCAGACTGCTGGCCATGGCGGCGAGCGCCTGCGCCACCACCGCCACCGCCGCGGCCTTGAGGCCCGCCAGAAGGCCCGTCGCTTCCGGACCCAGAAGCGCGGTGAGCCCAAGGGCCGCCCCCGCCATCAGAAGCGCGGACGGCAACGTGAAGCCGACAAAGGCGGCCAGGAGGCCCGCCCAGCCCGCGCGCATCCAGCCGATCCCCATGCCGACCTGGCTGGAAGCGGGACCGGGCAGGAACTGCGCGAGCGCCACGAGATCGGCATAGGTCTCGTCGGCGAGCCAGCGCCGGCGCGCCACGAAGCTCTCGCGAAAGTAGGACAGGTGGGCGGTCGGCCCGCCGAAGCTCGTGCAGCCGAGAACGAGAAAGGCGCGGAAGACCTCGCCGGCGCGCCCGACCGGCGCGGCGGACGAAACGGCGTCCGGGTCGGCGACTGAAGAGGTGCCGTCTGCGGCCATCGGACACGGGTTTCCGGTTCGGGGTTGCGTCGCCCCCAGCCCAAGCCCATATTCCCGTCATGTTCAACAAAGCGAAAGGAGGTGATCCAATGTCGAGTGATTATCTGATGCCGGTTGGGTCCATGCATCTCGAGGGCACGAAGGGGCAGCCTCTTTCGTTCGCCTGATAGGTGAGTCGATCCGGGAGCGGTCTCGACGACCCCCGGCATCAATGACATCACGGGGCCGCCTTCCCGATCGGGGAGGCGGCCTTTTTCATGCGCCGATGCCGGAAACGTGTTTCCGGCCGCGACCGGAGCATCAACCATCGCGTGTCTAGGCTGATCCGTCACGGCTCGGCCCCTTCCGTACCGGCTCGAAGGGCCGCGCCGGCCGCCCGACGACGCCCGCCCTGCCGGAGGAGACCCGCATGACCGCTGCCGCAGACCGCATGCTCACCGACTCCCTGATCGTCGGCGCCCATCCCGACGACGAGATGTTGTGGTTCAACGCCATCGTCGGGCGGGTCGACGAGGTGGTGATCGTGTATGGCGACTACTGGGCGCAGCCGGGTCTGGGCGAGCGCCGCCGCCGCGCGGTGGCCGAGCTTCCGCTGCGCCGCGTCACCCATCTCGACATCGCGGAGGCCGGCACCTACGGCTGCGCCAACTGGGCAGAGCCGGTGCTGGGCGAGCACGGCCTGAAGCTCGGGCTGGAGGAAACCCGGCGCGAGATGACGCGGCTCGCCAAGCGCTCGGCCGGCTCGGTGCTCCCGGTCTCGCTGAACGCCTCGCCGGCCCGCGTCGCCGCGCACTACCGCGAGAACTTCGACCGCATCACCCGCGCCCTCAAGCCGCGGCTGCGACCGGGCATGAACGTCTTCACCCACAATCCCTGGGGCGAATACGGGCACGAGGACCATGTGCAGGTCTTCGCCGTGCTGGCGGCCCTGCGCGAGCGGATCGGCTTCCGGCTCTGGATGTCGAACTACGCGACCGAGCGCTCGCTGCCGCTCGCCATGCGCTACTTCCGGTCCGCGCCCGGCCCCTACCTGCGCCTACGCACCGACAAGGCGCTGTCGGGCGCGATCGCGGACGTCTACCGCCGGCACGACTGCTGGACCTGGAGCGACGATTGGAGCTTCTTCGACGAGGAGTGCTACATGGAGGCGCCCCGGCCGGCCGCTAGCGCGGGTGGGGGTGGGCCGCACCAGCACCTGTTTCCGCTGAACCTCTTCACGATCGAGGAGCGCCGCCGCTCGCTGCGCGCGCCGATCGCCGCCACCGGCGCGGTCGCGCTGTCCGCGATGCTGGGCGCGGCGCTGATGGAAGCGTTCTGAGGCACCGCGGGCCGCGCCGGCGACCGGCCCGGTCGCCCGTCCGTCTCGCCGCCTTGCCGCCACGGGCGGCGCGCCGTATCCCGGAATGCGGGACCGGGTTAGCGGGTTCTGCGAGCGCCGGATATTCTGATGCAGGACCAGGACGACATCCACCCCGAAGCGGCGGTGGCACCCGGCTACCTCGCCAACCACGCCGCCCGCGCCTTCAACCGCCGCGTGGACGCCGCCCTGAAGCCGCACGGGCTGACCATGGCGCTGATCGGGCCGCTCCTGCTCCTGTCCTGGAAGGGACCTCTCCTGCAGCGCGATATCGTGCGCTGGTCGGCGGTCCGGCAACCCGCCATGGCGGCGCTGCTCGACCGCCTGGAGGCGACGGGACTGATCGGGCGAACGCCCTCGCCGAGCGACCGGCGGGCCTCGCTCGTCGACCTGACGGACCGGGGGCGCGATGCCGCGCGCATCGGCCGCGAGGCGCTGGTGGAGGGCAACAGGCTGGGTCTCGAAGGGTTCTCGCCCCAGGAAACCGGCCAGCTGGTCGGGCTCCTGCAACGGCTGATCGGCAACCTTGACCGGGCTTAACCGGAATATACATCAGGCGTGATATTCTGGGTCCAAGGAGGATCACGCCCGTGTCCCGACGCATCCTCGTCTCCGGTGCCAGCGTCGCCGGCAACACCGCCGCCTGGTGGCTCGGTCGGCTCGGCCACGACGTCACCGTGGTGGAACGCGCGCCGGAATTTCGCGACGGCGGACAGAACGTCGACGTGCGCGGCGTCGGGCGCGAGGTGCTGCGCCGCATGGGGCTGGAGCGGGTCGCACTGGAGCGCGGCACCGGCGAGGAGGGCACGACCTGGATCGACGAGCACGGCGAGGTCGTGGCGGCGTTCGTCACGGACGAGCTGCCCGGCGACGGTCCGACCGCCGAGATGGAGATCCTGCGCGGCGATCTTGCGCGCCTTCTGTTCGAGCCCGCGCGCGAACGGGCGACGTTCCGCTTCGGCGACCGGATCGAGCGCATCGACGACGACGGACGCCAGGCCTTGGTCACCTTCGGCAGCGGCGCCCGCGAGAGCTTCGACCTCGTGGTGGTCGCGGAAGGCGTCGGGTCGCACACGCGCGAGCTCGTGTTTCCCGGCGAGAACGATCCGCGCTGGATGGACCTGACCATCGCCTACTTCACGATCCCGCGCGTGCCCGACGACAACCGCATGTGGCGCTGGTACGCCGCGACCGGCGGCCGGAGCATCTCGCTGCGCCCCGACAACCACGGCACGACGCGCGCCAGCCTGACCCTGCAGCAGCCGCCGGGCGGCGAGGACACCTGGGACGAGGACCGGCAGAAGCGCTACCTGCGCGAGCGTTTTGCGGATGCGGGATGGCAGGCCGAGCGGGTCCTGAACGGAATGGACGAGACGCCGGACTTCTACTTCGACGTCCTGCGCCAGGTCCGCCTGAAGCGCTGGCGGAAGGGGCGCGTCGTTTTGACCGGCGATGCCGCCTGGTGCGCGACGCCGCTCGCCGGCATCGGCACGACGCTGGCGGTAACCGGCGCCTATGTCCTGGCGGGAGAGATCGGGGCGGGCGACGACGTGCCGGCCGCCCTGGAGCGATACGAGGCCGCGATGCGCCCCATGGTCGAGGACGGGCAGGGCGTGCCGAAGATCGGCCCGCGCCTCCTGCATCCGCGCAGCCGCCTGGGCGTCCGCCTCCTGCACGGCGCGCTGGGTCTGGCGAGCCGCCCGAGCGTGCGCGATCTGGCCGCCAAGCTGTTTGCGGGCGGCGACAGGACGACGCCCGACCTGTCGGGATATCCGCCGCACGCGTGAGCAACCTGTGCGGCGGCGCCGGCACAGCCGCTTGCCTCCGCCGCCTGCCGGGTTACCTCACCGGCATGACTCGTGCGGGCGGGGAGGGACGGCGATGGCGCGTATCGTGGTGATCGGCGGGAGCGGCCATGTGGGCACCTATCTCGTGCCCCGGCTCGTGGAGCTCGGCCATGACGTCGTGAACGTCAGCCGGGGCGAGGCCCGACCCTACCGCCCGCATCAGGCCTGGAGCGCGGTCGAGACCGTCACGCTCGACCGCATCGCGGAGGAGAGCCGCGGCCGGTTCGGCCCCGCGATCGCGGGGCTTCGGCCCGACATCGTCGTGGACATGATCGCCTTCGATCCGGGGAGCACGCGGCACCTCGTCGAGGCGCTGCGCGGACAGGTCGAGCACTACCTGTTCTGCAGCTCGATCTGGGTCTACGGGCGCCTGTTCGCGGTTCCCTCCACCGAGACCGATCCGCCCAACCCGATCGACAGCTACGGGCGCGGCAAGGCCGAGAGCGAGGCCTGGCTCGTGCACGAGGCCCGCCGCTCGGGGTTTCCGGCCACCTGCTTCCGCCCGGGGCATATCGTCGGCGAGGGCTGGCACCCGATCACGCCTCAGGGCAACACCAACCCGGAGACCTTCACGCGGATCGCGAGGGGCGAGGAGCTGGTGCTGCCGAACCTCGGGCTGGAGATGGTCCACCATGTCCACGCCGACGACGTCGCGCAGTGGATCGTCTGCGCGATCGAGAACCGCGCGGCGACGATCGGCGAGGTCTTCAACACGGTCTCGGCCCAGGCGCTGACGCTGCGCGGCTATGCGGAAGCCGTTTATCGCTGGTTCGGGCAGGAGCCGCGCATCTCCTTTGCGCCGTACGAGACCTGGATCGCGGAACTGGGAGACTGGGCCGAGAGCACGCGCGGCCATGTGATCCGCAGCTCGTGCCATTCCATCGAGAAGAGCCGGCAGCGCCTGGGATACAATCCGCGCTACTCGAGCCTCGAGGCCGTGCACCAGAGCGTGCAGGCCCTGATCGCCGACGGAACCGTGTCGCTCGGCTAGCACCGCGCGCGCCCGAGCGCCGTTCCCTTGCGGCCCGCGGCCCTTGATCGCGCGGCCGCGACGCGATAGGGGTCGCCCCGCATCCAGAGTCGGGCCGACGCCCGACGCCAACCTGCCCGTCCGGGCAAGGTGGCGTCCCGAAACGGGAGATGTGGCCGACCCGGCAACCAAGCGGACCCGCCACCTCGACCCCTTTCGGTTAGCGTCGGTCCGGCATTCCTTGTCGGAGCCGACGCATGATCCCGCTATCGCCGCCCCTTCCCGCAGCGCTCCTGGTTCGCCCCGGCGACCGTGCGATGCGCATGGGCATGGTGGGCGCGGCATCGGGGCGCCCGATGCGCGATCGCGGCGAGGTCTGGCTCGTCTGGCACGCCGGCGGCCGTGCGGCGGGCTGGGCGCACCTCTACCGCATCGACCCGCGCGACGGGCGAACCGTGCATCTGGAACGCGCCGTGCCGGGCACGGACCGAGCCGCGCTCCAACGCTGGGCCCGCGACGTGCTGCGCGTCGAGAACGCCGAGGACGAGGCGCTGGCCGCCTGAGGGCGGTTCAGTGGGCGCCCGCCGGCGCCCCGCCGCCCGTCTTCACGTTGCGCAGGATCAGCGCCAGCGGCACGGCCGAGAGCGAGATCAGCATCAGCACGTGGAAGACGTCGATATAGGCGAGGTAGCCGACCTGCTTTTCCAGGGTCTGGCCGATCACCGCGATCGCGCCCTGTTCAGCCTGGGTCGCCGACAGGCCGCGTGCCTTCAGCGCCGTGACGGTCGCCTCCAGCGTCTGGTGGTAGGCGGGGCTGGTGGGCGTGATGTGCTCCACGAGGCGGCTCTGGTGGAACTGCTCGCGGAAGGCCAGCGTGTTCTGCGCGATCGACACGCCGATCGAGCCGCCGACGTTGCGCGCGACGTTGATCAGCGCCGAAGCCTGGTCGGTCTTGTTCTTCGGGATGCCGTCGTAGGAGGCCGTGGTGATCGGGATGAAGATCAGCGGCAGGCCGAGGCCGACGAAGACGCGCGACCAGACGAAGTAGCCGAAGTTGACGTCGGGCGAGAGGCGCGTGAGGTCCCACATGGCGAACGCCACGATCGCCGCGCCGAGCGCGATCAGGTATTTCGGCTGCACGACGTTCGTGACGCGCCCCACCACGAACATCATGGTCATGGTGACGATGCCGCCCGGCGAGAGCGCCAGGCCCGCCCAGGTGGCGGTGTAGCCGTAGAAGCTCTGGAGAAGCTCGGGCAGGAACTGCGTGGTCGCGATCAGGATCGCGCCGGTCGCCATCATCACGAGGAAGCAGGACCCGAACTGCCGGCTCCAGATCATGCGCAGGTCCACCACCGGATTGTCGTGCTTGAGCTCCCACGGGATCATGAACAGGAAGGCGAGCAGGCAGACGGTGGCCGAGACGATGATGAAGTTGGATGCGAACCAGTCCTCGGTCTGGCCGCGGTCGAGCACGAGCTCCAGCGCGCCGAGGAAGGTCGCGACGGCGAGGAAGCCGATGAGGTCGAAGCGCACGCCCCGGCGCTTGATCTGCTCGCGCTCGCGCTTGGCCTCGTCGGACTCGGTGACCAGGAACCAGACCAGCGCGAAGGCGAGCACGCCCACCGGCCCGTTGATCAGGAAGCACCAGTGCCAGGACACGTTGTCGGACAGCCAGCCGCCGAGCGTCGGGCCGACCACGGGCGCGACCACCACCGCCACGCCGAACAGCGCGAAGGCCTGGCCGCGCTTTTCGGGCGGGAAGCTGTCGGCGAGGATCGACTGCGAGATCGGCACCATACCGCCGCCCGCGAACCCCTGCAGGATGCGGAAGAAGATCAGGGACTCGATGTTCCAGGCGAACCCGCACAGGACCGACGAGATCGTGAACAGCGCAAGGCAGGCGAGATAGAAGCGCTTGCGCCCGTAGCGCTTGGCGATGAACGACGAGGCCGTCAGCGTGATGGCGTTGGACACGAGATAGGTCGTCACCACCCAGGACGCCTCGTCCGAGGAAACGCCGAGGCCCCCCGAGATGTAGCGCAGCGCGACGTTGGCGATCGTGGTGTCGAGCACCTCCATGAAGGTCGCGATCGACACCACGATCGCGATCACCCACGGGTTGGGCGCGCCCGAGCGCCGGGCCGGGGCGGCCGACGCGGCCACAGCGGACATGGGATCAGTCCTTCGGGCGGACGGTGACGGTAGGCACGACCGACATGCCCGGGCCGATCGAGACGTCGCGCGGCCAAGAGTCGGCGACGATCTTCACGGGCACGCGCTGGACGACCTTCACGTAGTTGCCCGTGGCGTTCTCGGCCGGCAGCAGCGAGAAGGCGGTGCCCGAGCCCGGCTGCACGGAGTCGACCCGTCCCTTGATCTCGTGGTCGGGATAGGCGTCGATGCGGATGTCGACCGCCTGTCCGGGCCGCATGTCGGTGATCTGCGTTTCCTTGAAGTTGGCGGTCACCCAGATGTCGTCGGGCACGAACATGGCGACGCTCTGCCCCGCCTGGACGTACTGGCCGACGGCGCCCGTCAGCTGAACGACGCGGCCCGGCTGCGCGGCGGTGACCGTGACATAGGACAGGTTGAGCCGGGCCTGCGCGGCCTGGGCGTTGGCCTCGCGAAGGTCGGCGACCGAGGTCGCACGCTGGGCCTGGAGCGAGCCGACCTGCTTCTGCGCGGCGGTGACGGCGGCGCGCGAGCGGTTCAGCTCGGCCTCGGCCTGCCGCAGCGCCGAGGTCTGCTGCTGCGCGGTCTGGACCGTGCCGGCGCCCGAGCGCGCCAGGGTCTGGGCGCGTGCGGCCTCCTCTTGGGCGAACTGGACGCTCGCCTCGTTCTGCGCGACCGCAGCCTGCGCCTCGGTGACCTGGGCACCTTGCGCGGCGATCTGGGCGTCGGCACCGTTGATCGCGGCCTGCGCGGCGGCGACGCGCGCGTCCGCCTCGTCGACGGCCGCCTGGTAGTCGCGCGGATCGATGCGCAGGATCACCTCGCCCGCGTTCACGTGCTGGTTGTCGGAGACCAGCACCTCCGAGACATAGCCCGCGACCTGGGGCGAGACCGCGAACTGGCGCGAGTCCACAAAGGCGTCGTCGGTGGACTCGTAGGGGTGGATCGCGCTGAGCCAGTAGAAATAGCCGCCGACCCCCGCCGCGACGATCGCGACCAGCACCAGGAGAACGATGAACGGGTGGCGGCGCAGGATCGAGGGGCGCTTCTCCTTGTTCTGGTCGCCCGTCCCGTCGTCCTCGCCCTTGGCGTCGGACGCGTTCTCGTTCTCGCCCTCGGTCCGGCCCTTCTCGGGTTCGTCGCGGCGCGGCTCGCGCTTCGTCTCGCGCGCTTCCGGCTCGTGCGTCGTCTCGTGGCTCTCGCCCGAGCGAGCTTCGGGATCAATCGCGACGGTGCCGTCGGCATCGCCGTGGGTCCAGGGAAAGCGGGATTCTTCGAGCATGGCGCGTGATCCGGACAGCCGGGCCAGTCGGCCCGAGAGGTGCGGATCAAACGGGGCGCACGGAAATGTGTTCCGCGCTGCGGCAAGAGGGTGCGTTCAGCAGGCGTGAACGATTAACCCTAGCGGTAGAGGTCGGCGCGCGTCGGCGGCAGGCCGGAGGGACCCTTGTCGCGCCGCGAGGCGAGCGTCTGGTTGATCATCACCGTGCCGCGCTCGAAGGCCAGCGCGCAGCCCGCCAGATACAGGAGCCAGAGCCGGGCGCGCGGCTCGCCGACCTCGGCGGCGGCCTCGGCGAAGTTGAGGCGCAGCCGCTCGGCCCAGAGGCGGCAGGTGCGCCCGTAGTGCTCGCGCCAGTTCTCGACGTCGTGCACCTCGAAGCGGTTTGCTTCCAGCTTCTGGAGGGAGTGGCCGATATAGTCGAGCTCGCCACCCGGAAAGATGTAGCGCGTGATCGCGCGGTACTCCGAGCCGCCGCGCATGAAGGCCTTCAGCGACTTCTTGGCGGGCCGGGCGATCGTGTGGTGGAGGTAGAGGCCGCGCGGGCGCAGCAGGCGCTTCACGGTCGCGAAATACGCGTCGTGGTTGGCGAAGCCCACGTGCTCGAACATGCCGATCGAGGAGATCTTGTCGAAGGTGCCGGTCAGCTCCTGGAAGGGCTTCAGCTCGATCGTGATGCGATCCTCGAGACCCGCGGCACGAATGCGCTCCTGCGCCAGATCGAACTGCGCCTGGCTCAGCGTCACGCCGTGGCCGGTGACGCCGTGATGGGTCGCGGCGTGGATCAGGAGCGCGCCCCAGCCGCAGCCGATGTCGAGCATCCGGTCTCCGCTTTGCAGCCGCAGCTTGCGGCAGATCATCTCCAGCTTGTCGCGTTGCGCGCGGTCGATGTCGTCGTGCCACTCGGTGAAGTAGGCGCAGCTGTAGACCATCCGCTCGTCGAGGAAGAGCCGGTAGAAATCGTTCGACACGTCGTAGTGGAACTGGATCGCGGCCTTGGTCGAGCCGCTGGCGCCCGCGTCCGCCCCCGTCTGCGCCAGCGCCTCGCGCTTGGCCGCGCGGCGGATGCGCCAGAGCGCGGGCAGGGCCGCCGCGATGCGGCGCTTGCCGAGACGGCGCAGGGCGTCCTTCGGCTTCACGGGAGAGCGCCGGTCGGCGATGTCGAAGATCGAGCCGTCCTCGATGTCGAGCCGACCGCTCGTCCAGAGCTGCACGGCGGTGTCGATGCGGGGCGCGAGCGCGAGTTCGGCCAGCGCCGCCACGTCGCGGATCGCGATGCACGGACCCTCCTGCGGCCCCAGGCGCTCGCCGGTCCACAGCCGCACGCCGAGGTCGGGTCGGAAGGCGTCCACCGCCTTGCGCACGAGCGTTTCGATCCGGGCGGCGTCGGACGACGAGGACATGGGGCGGGCATCCGGTTTCACGTGAAACGCTTCTAGCGATGCCGGTCCGCCCGCGCCACCCGCCCGGTCCGGCCGAGCGTCCGGTCGCTCGTCCAAGCGTCCGGCAGCTGCGCCGAGCGTCCCGCAGCTGGCCCGAGCGTCCGTCAGGCCGGCGAGGCGACCTTCATGAGGACGATGCCGGTCAGGATCAGGGCGGCGGCCAGGAGCCGCAGCGGATCGGCGGACTCGCCGAGGACGAGGATGCCGACCGTAAAGGCGCCGAGCGCGCCGATGCCGGTCCACACCGCGTAGGCCGTGCCGAGCGGCAGCGTGCGCATGGCGATCGCCAGCAGCGCAAAGCTGCCCGCCATCAGGACGAACGTGACAAGGCTGGGCCCAAGCCGCGTGAAGCCGGCGGAGTTTTTCAGGGAAAAGGCCCAGCCGACCTCGAGAAGGCCGGCAATGAGAAGCAGGAGCCAGGGCATAGGATGCGTCTTCCGATGAGCCGCGTGGGTGCGGACGACCGGGTCGTCCCGGCGGGGGTGCGGAAAGGCGCGAGGGTCGTCCCTCGCTTTGAGAGATGGGACCGCTGGCTCCCCGTTCAAGCCATCATCTCAGCCGCGCCAGAACAGGCCCGGCTGGGTGGTCGCAGCCGGGCGCTCCGGCGTCTTCGGGCGCTCGGGCAACGCGGCGCCCACCGCGTTGCACCAGTCGCGCCGCCGCCCGCCGTCATAGGCGTCCACCAGGCCCTCGCGCAGAAGCACCGCGCCGATGTCGGGCGTGTCCCGGGTGCCGAGACGGGCCAGCACGCGGCCGAAATACTTGTCGCCCGAGACCTGCGAGAGAAACACGGGGCCCTGGCCCACCAGCTGGCGGAAGCGTTCGCGCGCCGCTTCCGCCGACCGGCGCTCGGAGTCGCACTTGGCGCGCAGCTCCGGCGCGTCGACGTTGCGCAGGCGCACCGCCACCGACACGCTCTGCATCGGCCAGACGAAGGCCTCGACCTCCACCGTGTCGCCGTCACGCACCCGCACCACCCGCGCCTCGACCGGGCCGGCAATCTCGCGCGGCGGGCTCGGATCGTCCGCCGCCCGCGCGGCCGGCGCAAGGGCCGTCAGGACCAGGACAAGGGCGAGAAGGGGGCGGCGCATGGCTCCGGTTCCGGTGAGGGGGGAAAGCGCGTCAGAAGTCGCTGATGATGCCGTTCTTCTCCCAGTCGCCGAAGCGCACCGGCTCGGGTCCCTTGCGGCCGTTCACCTCGGGCGGCAGCTCGCCGGGGCGCACCACCATGTCGCGCCCGGCCGCGCGGCGCGCCTCGGCCTCGGCCAGGGCCCGTTGCGCGGCCGGCGACAGCGCGCGTCGGGGCTCGGTGGCGTCGGCATTCGCGGACCTCTCGGGCGTGTCTGTCAGGGGCTCTGTCATGGGCCAAGCCTTTCGCGATCGTGATGCGGGACGGCACGTCTCTCAACCATGGCTCGGTTGAAGCGTTCCGCTCCTGTTCCCAAATCTCCGTCACGAACATCGGGATGCCGGCGCGCATCCGCAACCAGGCATCCGAGGCAGAGGCAGGACATCCATGAACACCGTCAAGACCGCCATGCTGATCGCCGGCATGACCGCCTTGTTCATGGGCGTCGGGCTCCTGATCGGCGGCCCGCGCGGCATGTTGGTGGCGCTCGCCATTGCGGTCGCCACCAACCTCTTCGCCTACTGGAACGCCGACAAGATGGTGCTGCGCATGCACCATGCGCGCGAGGTGGACGCCGCGAGCGCGCCGGACTTTCACGGCCTCGTCGCGGACCTTGCCGCGCGCGCCGGCCTGCCGATGCCGCGCGTCTTCATCATCGAGAACGACCAGCCCAACGCCTTTGCGACGGGGCGCAACCCCGAGAACGCGGCGGTGGCCGCCACCACCGGCCTGCTCGCGCGGCTCAGCCGCGAGGAGATCGCCGGCGTGATGGCGCACGAGCTCGCCCACGTCCAGAACCGCGACACGCTGACCATGACCGTCACCGCGACGCTGGCCGGCGCGATCTCGATGCTCGGCAACTTCGCCTTCTTCTTCGGCGGCTCGTCGAGCGACAACCGCAACCCGCTCGGCTTCGTCGGCGTGCTTCTGGCGATGATCGTCGCCCCGCTCGCGGCCATGATCGTGCAGATGGCGGTGTCGCGCACGCGCGAATACTCGGCCGACCGGCGCGGCGCCGAGATCTCGGGCAACCCGCGCGCGCTCGCCTCCGCGCTCGCCAAGATCGCTGAGAGCGCCGGGCGCACGGTGAACTACGACGCCGAGCGCAATCCCGCAACCGCGCACATGTTCATCATCAATCCCTTGAGCGGCCAGCGCATGGACGGGCTGTTCTCGACCCATCCCGATACGCAGAACCGCATCGACGCCCTGCTGGGCATGGAGGGCGCAATCGGCGACGGCGGCTCCGTGGCGCGCTCGCCCTTCGGCGCCGGGCTCGATCATGCGGCGGGTGCGCGGGGCCTGCAGCGGCCCGGCGGCTCGGTTCCCGCCAGCCGTCCGCGCTCGCGCGGCCCCTGGGGCTGATCCGCCGGCGGGTCCGCCCGCGCCCTTGCCGCCCGACCACAAGGGGACCATAGGAACGGGATGGATCGTCCCCCCGTCTCCCCGCAGCGCCTCCGGCGTCCCGTCCCATCCAAGACGGCTCCCGCCGCCGAGCGCCCGAGCCTGGCCGACGACGCGCAGCGGCCGGGCCTTGGCGCCCGCCGCGTCGCCGCGCGCCTGCTCGCCGCCGTGGTGGACGCGCGCACCTCGCTCGACGGGCTGACCGACCGGGGCAACGGGCACCCCGAGTTCCGCAAGCTGGAGGGCCGCGACCAGGCCCTGGTGCGCGCGATCCTCCTGGCCGCCCTGCGCCGGCGCGGCACGATCGACGCGATCCTCGCCGACTGCCTGGAAAAGGCCCTGCCCTCCGGCGCGAGTGCGCTGCGCCACATCCTCCACGTCGCCTCGGCGCAGATCCTGTTTCTCGACGTGCCGGACTCGGCGGCGGTGGACCTGGCGGTCGCCAGCGCGCAGGCCGACCCGCGCTCGGCGCGCTTTGCCAACCTCACCAATGCGGTTCTGCGCCGCATCGCACGCGACAAGGCGGGCTTTCTCGCCCGCTTCGACGACCCCGCGCTGGACGCCCCGCGCTGGCTGCTCGACCGCCTCGAGGCGGCCTACGGCGCGGCGGGCGCCCGCGCGATCCTTCATGCGCAGCGCGTGCCCGCGCCGCTCGACCTCACCTGTCGCGAGGATCCCTCGCTCTGGGCCGAGCGGCTCGGCGGGTCGCTCCTGCCCACCGGCACGGTGCGTCTGGGGGCGCGCGAGACCGGGGCCGTCGATCAGATGCCGGGTTTCGCCGACGGGGCATGGTGGGTGCAGGATGCCGCCGCCGCGCTGCCCGCGCGCCTCTTCGGCGACCTGTCGGGCCTGCGCGCACTGGACGCCTGCGCTGCGCCCGGCGGCAAGACCGCGCAGCTCGCCGCGGCCGGGGCCCGCGTCACCGCGCTCGACATCTCCGCCTCGCGCCTTCGCCGCCTGCGCGGCAACCTGGAGCGGCTCCGGCTGGAGGCGGACACGCACGAGGGCTCGATCGAGGACTTCCGGGACGCGGAAGGCTTCGACGCCGTGCTGCTCGATGCGCCCTGCTCCTCCACCGGCACGATCCGCCGCCATCCCGACGTGCCCTTCACCAAGACGGCGGAGGAGGTCGAGAAGCTCGCCGGCGTCCAGGAGCGCCTTCTGCGCGCCGCGGCCGATCACGTGCGGCCGGGCGGGCTTCTCGTCTTTTCCAACTGCTCGCTCGACCCGCGCGAGGGCGAGGACACGGCCCGGCGCTTCCTGGCCGAGCGCGGCGAGTTCCAGCTCGTGCCGGTCGCCGCCGCCGAGGTGCCGGGCATCGAGGACGCGGTGACCCGGGAGGGTTTCCTGCGCACGACGCCCGCCATGCTGCGCCGGGACACGGCGGAACTGTCCGGCCTCGACGGGTTCTTCGCGGCTCGCTTCCGTCGCGTCACGCAAAGCAAGACCGCGGCTTAAGCTTCCGTTAACCCTGATCGAGGAAAGTCCTCGCCGGGGCAGCATAAGGATAAGACTTCGTTTCATGCCCCTGCGACGGCCCGCCAACCAAAGGCGGGGACCGCCGATGGAGAGGTTTGGGCGGCATGACCACGGGTTTTGTGGACGAACCCCGCCTTGCGGGGTTGATGCTACGCGAGACGGCGCGCCGCGCGACGGCGGCCCTGCGTGCCCTTGTCCGCATGCCCGCCACCGCCGAACCGCTGCTGGCGGGTCCGCGCGACTACCGCCGCGCCGACGCCTCGGTCGCCCGCGCCTTCTATGTCGGCCACGTCGCGCTCGGCGGTCATGTCGTGGAGCTGCACGGCCGCCCCCTGTTCCAGGTCAGCGACGAGCCCGCCAACTGGCTGGCCGAACTCCATTCCTTCGCGTGGCTGCGCCATTTCACCCAGAGCGGCGACGCGCTGTCGGCCGAGCATGCCCGGGCGCTGGTCGGCGACTGGCTCGCCCTGCCGCGCCGCCGCCGGGCGCGCGTGTCGCGCGAGCACGAGACCGTGGCGCGGCGCGCCATCTCGTGGATGACCCATGCGCCGATCGTCCTGTCGGGCGCCGACACCCTGTTTGCGCGCCGCTTCTCGCAGGCGCTCGGGGCCGAGCTGCGCTGGCTGCGCCGCACCGCACGCTCCGCGCCCGACGGCCTGCCGCGCCTTCGCGCCGCGATCGCCGTGGCGCTCGGCACCGTCTGCCAGCCCGAACGGCGCGCCTCGGTGCGCCAGGCCACCGCGCGCCTCGCCGAGGAACTCGACCGCCAGATCCATCCCGACGGCGGCCACGTTTCGCGCAATCCCGGCGTCCTGGTCGCGATCCTCGCCGACCTCCTGCCGCTCGTGCAGCTTCTGCAGACGCGCAACCAGATCGTGCCGCGCGGCGTGTTCTCGGCGCTCGACCGCATGCTGCCGGCGCTGCGCTTCTTTCGTCACGCCGACGGGGCGCTGGCCCTGTTCAACGGGGCGGGCGCGCCCGACAACCACCTCGTCGCCGCGATCCTGCGCCACGACGAGAGCCTCGGCGAGCCAATCAGCCAGATGCGCCAGACCGGCTACCAGCGCCTGGCCGCCGGCCGCTCGGTCCTGATCGCCGACACCGGCCTGCCGCCCGAGCCCGGCGTCTCCTCCGAGGCCCATGCCGGCACCCTGTCCTTCGAGTTCTCGTCGGCGGGCCGTCGCCTCGTGGTCAACTGCGGTGCGCCGCAGCGCCTCGACGGGGGCTGGCGCCGCCTGTCGCGCACCACGGCTGCCCACTCGACCCTGACGCTGAACGACCATTCCTCGTCGCGCTTCTCGCGCTCCGAGGCGCTGGACCGCTTCCTGGGCGGCCCGCTTCTGCCCGGCCCGACGCGCGTGCCCCTCACGCGCGACGACGGCTCGCACGGCCAGACCCTGGTCGCCGCCCACGACGGCTATCGCGCCACGTTCGGCTTCGTTCACGAGCGGCAGATGACGCTCTCGGAAGGGGGCACGGTCTTGGACGGCGTGGACCGGCTCTTCCCCTCGGCCGGGCGCGGCGCCAAGCTCGAGGCGCAGGAACCCATCGGGCTCGTGCGCTTCCATCTCCATCCCGACGTGAAGGCGGAGCGCATCGGCGAGGCGGTGCGCCTCGTGGCGGGCGAGGAGATCTGGTGGTTCACCGCCGACACCGTTCCCGAGATCGAGGACTCGATCTTCTTCGCCGATAGCGGCGGCATGCGGCGCACGCGCCAGATCACCGTGGCGCTGGATTGCCTGGAGCAGCCCGAGCTCGCGTGGCGCCTGGAGCGCGGCTAAGGGTTCCACCGCTCGCTTCGCGCTCCGCTCGCCTTATCTGGCCGCGGAACGGATCGGAGCGAACGACATGACGACACGGCTTCTCGGCGCGCTGCTGGTGGCGGCGACCCTTTCGGGCTGCGGCGGCATGAACCGCGCGGTCGGCGTCCTGCCCAACACGCTTGACAACCTCCAGCGCGACACCGCCCCCTTGCGCGGCGCCGAGCAACCCGGCGACCGGGCGCTGCGCGACGCCAACCGGCCGCTCTAAGGGCGCCCGCCTTTGTTGTCTCGGTGACGCGGCGCCGCTAAGGGGAGGGCGACTCCCTTCAGCCCGACCCGAGGAAGGCTCCGCCCATGACTGTGGCCGCCAACACCACGCCCGTTCCCGATCGCGTGCCGCTGCGCCGCGCGCTTCTGTCCGTCTTCGACAAGACCGGCGTCGTGGATCTGGCGCGCGCGCTGCACGAGCGCGGCGTGGAACTCGTCTCGACGGGGGGCACGCACCGCGCGCTCACCGAGGCCGGCCTGCCGGTCAAGGACGTCGGCGAGCTGACCGGCTTTCCCGAGATCATGGACGGGCGCGTGAAGACGCTCCACCCGCTGGTGCACGGCGGGCTTTTGGGCATCCGCGACGACGCCACCCATGCCGAGGCGATGCGCGCGCACGGCATCGCCGCGATCGACCTTCTCGTCGTCAACCTCTACCCGTTCAACGAGACGCGGCGCTCGGGCGCGCCGTTCGCCACGATCCTCGAGAACATCGACATCGGCGGTCCCGCCATGATCCGCGCGGGCGCCAAGAACCACAGCTATGTCAGCGTCCTCACAGACCCGGCCGACTACGCGGCGCTGCTCGACGAGCTCGATCGGAACGGGGGCGAAACGACGCTTCGCGCCCGGCGCCGCTGGGCCGGCGCGGCGTTTGCCCAGACCGCCGCCTACGACGCCGCCGTGTCGGCCTGGTTCGCGGAAGGCGAGGAGGGCGCGCCTAAGCGCCTCGCGGTCGCCGGCGTCTCGGCCGGTCAGCTTCGCTACGGTGAGAACCCGCACCAGCGCGCGAGCTTCTATCTCGACGGCACGCAGCGCTTCGGCGTCGCGACCGCGCGGCAGGTGCAGGGCAAGGAACTGTCCTACAACAACATCAACGACACCGATGCCGCCTTCGAGCTCGTGGCCGAGTTCGATCCCGAGCGCACCGCGGCGGTCGCCATCATCAAGCACGCCAACCCCTGCGGCGTGGCGGAGGGCGCCTCGCTGATCGACGCCTACGGGCGGGCGCTCGCCTGCGACCCCGTGTCGGCCTTCGGCGGCATCGTCGCCCTGAACCGGCGGCTCGACGCCGTCTCGGCCCGCGCCATCACCGAGGTCTTCACCGAGGTGATCATCGCGCCCGACGCCGACGAGGAGGCCATTCAGATCGTCGCGGCCAAGCGGAACCTTCGCCTGCTCCTGACCGGCGGCCTGCCGGACCCGCGCACCGGCGGCACCGTGATCCGCTCGGTGGCCGGCGGCTTCCTCGCCCAGACGCGCGACAACGGCGTGGTCGACGACCTAGAGCTTCGCGTCGTCACCAAGCGCCAGCCTACGGCGGCCGAGATGGCGGACCTTCGCTTTGCCTTCCGCATCGCCAAGCACGTGAAGTCCAACGCCATCGTCTATGCCAAGGACCTGGCGACGGTGGGCATCGGCGCGGGGCAGATGAGCCGCGTCGACTCGGCGCGCATCGCCGCGCGCAAGGCCGAGGACGCGGCCAAGGCGGCGGGCGGCACGCCGCTGACGCACGGCTCGGCCGTGGCGTCGGACGCCTTCTTCCCGTTCGCCGACGGCCTCCTGTCGGCGGTCGAGGCGGGCGCGACGGCGGTGATCCAGCCGGGCGGCTCCATGCGCGACAACGAGGTGATCGCGGCGGCCGACGAGAACGACATTGCCATGGTGTTCACAGGCATGCGCCACTTCCGCCACTGAACGGAAAAGCCAGCCGATGATCCCGCTATCCTGCCTTTTGTCGAGAGCACCAATAGTTTGTGAAAATCCACCAATAAACAAAACTAAACTAGTTTTGGGTCAAAAGCGTTCGATTGGATAGCCCGTTGATTGGACTGCGTTTTATTGCCGTGATCGACACTTCATGCACATTCCTCCTGGCCTAATTGGCTCAGAGGGCGCGATAGTCTCCGGTCGGATCGGTCCCGACCGTTCCGGAGACGATAGCCTCCGATGCTCGTGACTTTCTTCGGTAGGACACATCGTCTCCGCTGCCAACCATGGAGACGAACATGCGCAGCAGCATCCGCATTGCGAGCGAACGTACCCCGACGTCGTGGCTTCTCGACCGGGAACTAGCTCGCCAGTTGGGCCATCGCCGGATCGTCGGTCGCCACGTGGAGGGAGACGACTGGAGCGGCCTCGTCCATCTGGCGATTGAGGACGGGGACGTGGTATCCGCCGCAGTCTGCTTGTACGACCGTGTACGGGAAGCAGACGGTACGTGGCTTGAGACGAAGGTGATCTCGGAGGCCGAGCGTCCCTACGCGACGTCCTACCCGATCCGCCTCCTCGACATGCTGTCGCCGCCGCGCGCCGCCTCGGCCGTGCATTGGCGCAACTGCTGCATGGCGCTCGCCTGCGTGCCTGCACTGGATGACCGGCCGATCCGAAGCGGCGAAAGCGTCTTCCTGGCATGCTCGTCGACGGCGACATCGGATGCCGCACTTCCGGGAGCGATCCTGCGATGGCTTTCGGTGGCTGGCGGAACGGCCCGCGTCGTCGAGGTCGATCCTGCGACGGGACGCGCGACAGGGTCGGTGGCGATCGACGTCGTGACTGCGAACCTTCGTCGAGCCCGGTTCCCGGTCGTCGCCCTGGGCGACACCGTCGCGCACGAGCTGCATCGCCGAGCCGCAAGGACGGACACCGGGTTCGGTGGACCGGGTACGGACGTGCGGTACAGCGACATTTTCGGCGGCAGGTGCTGGGAGGCAGACGGCCGGTTCTGGAAGGTGGCCGACGTGAACGTCGACCTAGGCATAGGCGATGCGGCGGGGGACGTACCGTCCGGTCGGAAAGCGATGATGCTGACCTTCCGAACCCCGGACGAGGACGAGCCGCTGCGTACGACAGTTGCGTTCGGCCCTTCCGGCGAGGCGGTCGTCGTTGCAGTCGAGGCACCGGTACAGGACATGATCGATTTCGTTCGAGACCTCGAACGCTGCCTCAACATGCCACCAGAGCCATGTGCGATGGCCGCGGTGGAGCCGGAAGAAGACGGGGAATGCAGCTGGTCCGCAACGGCGGCACTGTCGCCTTGACTTCGATCGCTCCTCGTACGATCCGCGATCATCCGTCCCGGCGGAGGCAACTCACCTCGACTTGTCGACCCAAACCACTTGGAACGCCTGGCCCGTCCCATCGCGAACTGTTGGTCGTCCGCCCCGCCATCACCAACGCGGACCGGGAAACTTCCGGCGATTCCGTTCCCTTCGCGCGGCAGCGCAGGCACATCGCAGCGGCGCGGAGCATCGGATCGGTGCTACGACGGATCGAGGGTCGATCGTCCGGGTCCTCGTCCCCGTCGCGCCGGTAGGCATCCGCAACTGATCCAGCGAGCAAGAGCGCTCCCGACTTCATCGGCCGCCATGGCTTCCGACGTCGAATATCGCTTCGAGGGGCGTGCTCGGCCAGATAGCCGTACTCGTTCGCGGCTGCCTATGCCTTGTAGGCTCTGCAGCCTGTCTGGTTGGAACGGGGTGCGCTCCACCCCATCAGCGCAGACCGTTGCGGTTGATGAACACGATCTCGCTCAATACGCGCCGATCATCGATCCGTGGCCTGCCGTGACTTCCGGGAAAGAACGGCCGCAACCGCCCCATCTGTTCGTCCGCCAGCCAAAGCAGGTCGCTCATATCCAGTCCCCGGGCCGGAGCCTGAATAAAACGGGACGCCTCAAATCAATGGGTCATGACCTTAGCGACGACCACCTTCAATATCCAAGACTCGACCGCAGCAGTCCATTATGTAGACAGCGTTCTGCCCACGCTTATCAAGTGATGATCTGCGTTCACCATAGCTAACTAGCACAGGAATTTTCTTTCCGAAGAATATCGCGGCAAAATCACTCTCGGATGTGAACCCAGCTCCACGGTATATTTGGCAGCAGCTACCACGAAGTAAGTTAAATGCTACAGCGTCGTCATGCTGCCCATCTATGCTCAGTTCGAACTCAAGCGCCTTCGAAACGATTTCTGACCCAGAGAACCAACGAAATTCGCGAAAGCAGAAGCCAGAAATTGCCAACGAAACGTAGGTGATCAGACTGAGGCCAATCAGGATACGGATCAAAAACAGCCCCTTCTCGCGATCTCGTTAAGGTTGCATATGACATTTTATCTTACACATTCTGGTGTGTAGAACGGTGCGGAGAAGCGACTACTTTCGTAACCTTATCGCGCGTGATGGTCTGCCCCCATTAGGTGGCCCGGTTCAAAACTAATGCATGGTAGGCTTGTTGGCGACGTTCGAGGTGGCCGGCCGAGCGGGGTTGGGTAGCGCAGGCGGCCACGGTACGGCGCCGGGTGCTGGCGGAGGTTAGCCCAGCGAGGAGTGCGGGCGCACCGTGTTGTAGTGCTGTCGCCAGATCTCGATGACGATGCGGGCCGAGGCCAACGCTGTAGACGATCTCGCCGTTCAGGAGTTCGTCCCGGAGCTTCGAATTGAAGCTCTTGCAGGTGCCGTTCTCCCATGGGCTGCCGCGCTCGATGAAGGCGGTCCTGGCGCCTATCGCCGTGATCCAGTCGCGCACCGCCTTGGCGATGAACTCCGGACCGTTCTTCGGGCCATCGATACTGGATCGATGGCTGACCCTCTGAACTTGGTACGGATGTGTCCCGGCACCCCGTGCAGGATGAAGAGCTCGGACAACACGTCGATGACGTCGGTGGATTTGAGCTTCCGGTCGATCCGTATGGCAAGGCATTCGCGGGTGAACTGATCGATCAGATTGAGCATGCGGAACTTGCGCCCGTTGTGGGTTCGGCCCTCGACGAAGTCATAGTACCAGACATGATTGGGGCGCTCGGGCCGAAGCCGAACGCAGGACCCGTCGTTCGACCAGAGCCGACCCTTCTTGGGCTGCCTAGCTGGCACCTTCAGCCCTTCCTGCCGCCAGATGCGCTCAACCCGCTTCACGTTCACGAGCCAGCCGGCATCCCGCAGCAAAGCCGCGATGCGCCTGTACCCATAGCGCCCGTAGCGTGTTGCCAGTTCGATGATGTCGGCCGTCAGCGCCGCATCGTCGGCTCGCCCCTTGGGTGCCTTGCGCTGTGTCGATCGGTGCTGCCCCAGAACCCGGCACGCCAGCCGCTCCGACACGCCGAACTTGCGCACGGTATGGTCGATGCAGCGCCGCCGCCGGTTCGAAGAGTCACGCGCCTCTTCGAAGGGCATCACCGGTTTCCCGATGCGTTCGGCAAAGCCTCACATGTCAAGATCAGCTTCTCCAGCGTCAGGTCCGACACGGCCTTGCGAAGGCGCTCGTTCTCCTTCTCGAGGTCCTTCAGCCGTTTGACCTGGTCGGACTTCAGTCCACCGAACTCCTTTCGCCACCGGTAGTAGGTGAACGGCGTCACGCTGATCGTGCGGACCGCCTCCGCCACCGGGCGGCCCTGCGACAGCAACACGTCGACCTGCCGAAGCTTGGCGAGGATCTCCTCGGGCTTGCGCTTCTTCTGCGGCATTCCTGGCATCCTCCAAAGGCTCGAAAGCCTACTTCAGGAAGGACCGCTTTTCAGGGGGCAGACCAAGAGCCTTTATAACCCTCGGATACCATAGCGAAAACGGTGCCGCCGAAGCCAACGGTTGCGAGGACGGCCCATCCGACGAACACGTTTCTGGAGATATCTCCCTGCCAGACGACTAGGCGGTAGCATTCGACTGCCCACGCATGGGGTGTCACCCAGCTCCATTCCTGAATGTCGCTTGGCATGAGATAGCTCGGGAACATCGTTCCGCCCAACGCTGCCAAGAGGAGGAACAAGGCGGTCGAAAACGGCTGGGCCTGCTCACGCGACCGACAGATCGCGCAGAGGGCCATGGCGATGCCGCCGGCCGCGAAGGCGACTGCGGTTGCCGTCACGAGCCAAGCCAAACCCGACAGGTGGTCCGCGACCGGCACGTAGCGATAGGCGACCGCGAACACGCATAGGGTCTGAAGCAGCCCTACGATGGTCAACCAGACGATCCGTGCCCCGACGATGCGACCCATCCCGCCGGCAGCAAGGACCAGACGCGCCTGTAGCCCGGAGCGGCGATCGTCGAGTCCGATCATCGCACCATGCATGGCAGCGAAGAAGACGAACAGCGTGCTCACCGTTCCGGCGAGATAGGTTCGCTGGTAGTCGCCTTCCGGACCGACCAGACGATGGCTCACCCGTGCAGCCTCGAACTTCCGGTCGTGCATTCGATCGACGATCCCGCTCGCCTGGCCTGCGAGCGTCATGACGGTGAGCGGATCCTCGGCTCCCCTGACGATGTCGAACGATAGCGGGGCGTCCGGCGTCCCCCTGATGACGAGACCTGCGTCCGACAAACCAGACCCGACGGATTCTTCGATATCCCGTGTGTCGCGGGCGGCATGAAGCCCATCACCGTAGATCGCGCCGAGTCCTTTCACGACGGCAGCGCTACGGTCGTTGCGAACGGTGTCAAGAACATGCACCGTCGAACGAATCTCCTTTTGGATATCGGCGGTGAAAATCATGCCGAACACGAGGTAGAGCAGTGGCGGCAGGACGAGCGTCATGACACAGCCCGTCCGGTCACGCAGGAAACTCCGAGCGTAGGCGAGGACGATGGCGATCATGGGGACGCTCTTCCGTCGGATTTGGCAAGGTCGGAAAGAACAGGTCGGCGCACGGTCATCGATCCTGCGTTGCGTTCGACGAGGCGTTCTACCAGGCGTGCCTGGGCGATGGGATCGCAGCCGACGAACCGCCAGCAGGTGCCGTTGTCGGCTGGAGCGAACGCCACGTCTCGAAGGCGTCCGGCGTCCTCCCATCCGACCGGCGCATCGAAGCGCAACTCAAGGAACTGCGACGATCCGAAGGTCTGAGACACCAGATCCTTGCCGCAACCCTCAAGCGCGACGCACCCGTCCTCGATGAGCGCGATGCGATCGGCGACCCGATCGACGAACCGGTCATCGTGACTGACCAGCAGACAACCGGTTCCGTCCGAAGCCGCGTTGCGGACCGCGTCGCCGATCAGGAGGCGCGTATCCTCGTCGACCGCTTCGGTCGGCTCGTCCAGGACGAGCAGACGGGCATCGCCCATCAGAGCGACGGCGAGGTTGACACGCTTCTTCCAACCGCCGGACAGGGAGCCTACGATCTGATCGGCTCGTTCGAACAGATCGAGGTCGGAAAGCAAGCGATCGATCCTGCGGGCACGAGACTGTCGATCCCCCAACTGGAGGGATGCGAACACGGACAGGTTCTCGTGGATCGTGAGGGCGGGAAACAGGGCACAGTCCTGTGGACAGTGACCGACGTCACGGAATCTTCCCCGACGCGTGCCTGGAGCGCGACCCGCAACGAGAACCGTTCCCGACCTCGGGTTCAGGAGACCGCAGGCGACCTGCGCGGTGGTGGACTTGCCTGCGCCGTTTCGACCTACGAGAGCCACGACCTCGCCTGCCGAGACGCGCAGGTTCAGATCCTGCAGCACCGTCGAGCGGCCATATCCCGCGACGACGTCTTGCAGAACCAACGCGTCCTGCGTCACCTGCTCCGCACTCGCAACGCCGGTCCGGATCCGAGAACCGGTGACCCGCCACCAGCTCGTCCATCGCTTCTCATCCACCGGAGCCGAACGGCCCGCGACGTCGACGGTTGCTTCGACCGGCATCACGGGACGATCCGGTTGCGCACGATGCCGAGACGGTCCGCGATCCCGACCACCTCGTCGTCGGGCTGGAGGTAGCGTCTATCGCGCTTCGCCTCGCGGATCGCCGGGCCCACCATCGCGTCCCGCATCCGCCTGGGATCGGAAAGCCCTTCCAGAATGCCGAGCGCGACCTGTCGGACGCTCGGCGGCCTGAACACGACACCGTCCGTCGTGCCCGACAGGATGACCGTGCGCGGAAGGATGGCTCGCCCGGCGATCGGAAGCGAGGCCAGACCGCCCTGCCATTCCCATTGCCGATCGCGTGCAGCGACGCTCTGTCGGACGATCTCGCCCATGTCCCAGACCATCTCGCCGGGCAGCGCGACCTGACGCAAGGTACCGTTGACGTAGAGCCGCAGTTCCAGTGTCCGATAGAACCGATCGGTGTCGCGTGGAACGACGAAGAGGTTGCCGACCGGCATGTAGCCCCTGCGGCTCTTGGCATCGGTGAAGCCTATCCCCGACTCGATGTCGGTGAATTGGCTCCGTCTCAGAAGGATTTCGCGATCCGTGTAGTCGGTGGCGAGCACGAGGCCCATGGTCGGGGTATCCACGCCGCCGGGTGGCAGCGGGACGAAGCCGAGCTCCATCTCGTAGTCGAGAAGTCCGCCACCGACGGAAACGGCCGCGTCGAAGCGCTCTGGCGGTCTCATCTTCGGAAAGAGAAAGGACTCCTCCAAGGTCGTTTCCGCCATGTGCGAAGGATAGTTCCCGCCGATGGCGATCTGCACGTTGCGCCCATCGAAAGGAACGACGAGCGCCCCTTCCTCCACGGTGACGGGGTTCCCGATAGCGTCCATCACCTCCGCGAACGAGGCGTGGCCCATGAGCGTCACGGGATCGGCTCTGGCGTCGTCTGCGGTCAGCGCGTCGAGCGCGATGCCGCGAACGATGCCGTCGTCGTAGCTCTCGACGCGCAGGAGACGCAACCGCTCACCGTCCCGGTAGCGGGCGAAGGTCAAGGCATCGACCGTCGGAGCGATGGATACGCCTCGGGCCCCACCGTCCGGGAGCCGTCCCGCGACGGGTGGGGCATAGGGCGGCTCCTGGAGGGAATAGGCCACCCCGATCGCCGCCGATATCGTCGCCAGGGCCGCGACCATCCATACCCGCCTCCTCACGCCAGTTTCCCACGCCCGAGACGCGATGCGGCCGGCGATCGTTCGACGTGCCACCACTTGCGTCGGAAACGCGCGGAAGCGTTTCCGACGATGGGCCTTCCGCGTCCGAAGCAGGCCGTCTCGAACGACAGTCTCGCCAGCCGCCACTGACTGCGCCGACCTGTCTCAAGATCCTCGAAGGCGATGGGATCGCCCAACCCGAAGACGTTCGCGCAGGCGTCGCCCGCGAACAGGACGCCGCGAGGACGCCAGAGAAGGGCGACCTGACCGGCGCAGTGGCCGGGAACGTGCACGACCTGCAGGCCGCCGGCGATCCGCAGCACTTCGCCGTCGGCGATCGTGGCGTCGATCGCCACCGGCTCGACGGTTGTGGAAGGCTTCGGTCCGAACATTCGAAACAAGGTACTGGGCAGAAGACCTGGAGCTGCGCGCATCGGACGGAACTTGCCGCCGCGCTCGGCGATCGCACGATCCGCAGCGTGGATCAGGACCTTCGCTCCGGTCTGCCGGACCAACGCGGCAGCGTTGCCGATGCGGTCGGGATGGGCATGCGTCAGGACGATGTGCTTGAGGTGGGAGACCGGGCGGCCGAGGTCGACGATCGCATTCAAGATAGCGGTTGCGTGTCCCGGGATGCCGCTATCGATCAACGTCACGCTGTCGCCATCCTCCAAGAGAAACGCGTTCGCTCCGCCGTGCGAGATCATGTGGACATGGTCTGTGACCGGGGTCGACATTGCTTGTTCCTTTCTGACCTGGGCCAAGCCCTCTACTGTGGCCATTGGGAACCTAGCTTGGCACCGACAGGAGATGGGCTTAGGTTTGTTGCGGTTTGTTGCGTTCGAGGCCGCCGTATGCCGAGACCTCGGCATGCGGCGCGGACGAACGGCGATCTCATCGTGCGAATGGATGGGTTTCGAGTTGCCGGTGCCGCTTCGGGCACCGGCACGAGACGCATCGGTCTCACGTGACGGACGCTTCGGCCCGTCCACCGGAGCCGATGCGCGACAGAACGCGCCGAAGCGCGTTCGATGCGTCACCCATCAGCGTATGCAAGGCCGGCACGACGACCAGCGACAGGAGCGTCGAGACGACGAGGCCGCCGATCACCGCGATCGCCATGGGTGCACGGAAGTCGCCGCCCTCGCCAAGAGCCAGCGCCGCCGGCACCATACCGGCGACCATCGCGAGCGTCGTCATGACGATGGGACGGGCCCGCTCGCGGCCTGCGGCGACCGATGCCTCGGCCCGCGACAGTCCCTCACGCTCGCCTTCCTGGGCGAAGTCGAGAAGCATGATGGCGTTCTTGGTGACGATGCCCATCAGCATCAGGATGCCGATGACGACGGGCAGCGAGACCGCCGTTCCCGTCAGCATCAGTGCGGCGACGACGCCGGCCAGCGAGAGGGGTAGCGTGACGAGGATGGTGACCGGCGTCACGACGCTGCCGAACAGGAGCACGAGCACCACGAAGACGAGGCCGATACCGAGCCCCATGGCCGAGGCGAAGCCGGAGAACACGTTCCCTTGCGTGTCGGAGTCACCGCTCGCCTCCAGGCGAACGCCCGCCGGCAGACCGCGCACCGCGACCAGGGCTCGCAACTCGTTCATGCCCGGGCCCGAGGCCATGCCCTCCGGCGTGTCGAAGGCAACGTCGATCCGCCGTTCCCGGTCGCGGCGCTCGATACGCGACACACGCTCGGCGAAGTCGACGTCGGCGAGCTGCGCCAGGGGTACGAGCCGCCCGTCGTCGGCAGGAACGCGCTGGGTCCGCAGAGTCTCCAGATCGTCACGGGCGGATCGCTCGAGTTGAAGCCGGATCGGAATGCGGCGGTCGCGATCGATGAACTCGGCCAGATCGTCGTCGTAGGCCCCAACGGTCGCGACACGGACCGTGTCGGCCAGCGCCGTGGTGGTCACGCCCGCATTGGCCATCCGCTCGATGTCGGGACGGATGCGGATCTCGGGCGTGCGGGCCGTCTCGCTGGAGGCAGGGGCGACCGCGAAGGGAGCCATGGCGAGATCGCGAAGCATCGCGTCGGCCGCCTCGCTCGCCGCCGTACCATCACGCGACAGGATCGAGACCGACACGTCGCGCTCGCCTGAACTGTTCAGCGGCTCAAAGCCGATGTCGGGGACGCGGCGCAACGCGTCCGCGACGAGCGGAGTCAACGCCTGGGCGGATAGGGCGCGTTCGGTCTTTGGTTCGAGGATCACCAACAGGGATGCGAGGTTGAGCCCCCGTTGACCCGAGGCGTTCGTGCCCCCTCGAATGAAGATGCCGCCGACCCCGTCCAAGTTCTTCAACTCATTGCGGATCGTCTCGGCCGTGGACCGGGTGTCGTCGAGGGACGATCCAGCGGGTAGTTCCACCGAGACCTGGATCTTGCCGTTGTCCTCGTCCGGCAGGAAGGCCGTGGGCAGGCGGATGGCGAGCGCGAGCGAGCCGGCGAACAGGAGAACGGCGACCGCGACCGTCGTACCGCGCCAAGTGACCGCGATGCGCAGAAGCGAAGCATAGGCGCGCTCGACCATGCCAGGAGCCCTGCGAATCTCGGCGTGGAAGCGCATCAGGTGGACCGCGAGGAGGGGAGTGACGAGGCGTGCCACCAGCAGCGAGAAGAACACGGCAATCGCGACCGTCAGGCCGAACTCGCGGAAGTACTGCCCGACCACCCCGCTCATGAAGCCGACCGGCATGAACACGGCGATGATGGTGGCCGCGATAGCGGTGACGGTGAGGCCGATCTGCGCCGAAGCGTCGATCGCGGCCTGACGGGCCGGTTTGCCCATGCGGCCGTGCCGCTCGATGTTCTCGATCTCGACGATCGCGTCGTCGACCAGAATGCCCGCGACCAACGTGATCCCGAGAAGGCTGATGATGTTGAGCGAGAAGCCGAGAAGCTGCATCGCCCAGAAGGTCGGGACGATGGCGAGCGGCAGGGCGACGGCCGCGACCGCGGTGGCCCGCCAGTCGCGCAGGAACAAGAATACCACGACCATGGCGAGGAGGGACCCTTCCGCCAGCGTCTTGAGGGCCGAGTGGTAGTTGCCGAGCGTGTAGGTGACGCTGTCGTCGATCCGGCTGAAGCGGACGGTGGGATGCGCCGTCAGCAGTTCGCCGATCGCCTCGTCGACGACATCCGCCACGCCGACGTCGCTGGCGCCGCGGGCTCGCAGCACGCTGAAGCCGACCACCTCCGTCCCGTCCAGGACGCCGAACCCGTCGGGCTCGGCATAGGTGTCGATCACCGTGCCGAGGCTTCCGAGCGTCGCCGAGGATCCGTTGGGAAGCCGGATCGCGGTGGCTTCGAGATCCTCCAGCGAGCGCAGCGTCGCGACCGTCGAGACCATGCGGTCGACATCACCCGTTCGCATCGTGCCTCCACCCGCATCGAACGCAAGGCGACCAAGCTCGGCGTTGACCTGCGAGGCGGTGACGTCGAGCGCCAGGAGCCGATCGGGATCGAGACGGATCTGGATCTCGCGGTCCACCCCGCCGATCCGCTCCACACGGCCAATGCCGGCTCGCGAGCGCAACTCGCGGGTCACGACGTCGTCCACGAAGAAGGACAGCTCCTCGCGGGTCAGCGAAGGGTCGGCCACCGCGTAGGTGACGACCGGTCCGCTCTCGGCCTCGACGCGGGCGACGACCGGCTCGTCGATGCCGGAAGGAAAGTCGCTGCGCACGGAGGCGACGGCGTCGCGTACGTCGGCGACGGCTCGGTCGATCGGAACGCTCAACTCGAACTCGACGGTGGTGACGGAGCGGCCCATCTCGACAACGGACTCGAGCTCCTCGATGCCGGTCAGGCTGGCGACGGCGTCCTCGACGCGCTGCGTGATCGCCGTCTCGATGTCTTCGGGTGCGGCGCCCGGATCGCCGATCGTGACCGTGACGAGGGGAACGTCGATCGTCGGGAAGTACGTGATCGGCAGCGAGCGGAAGGAGAGAAGCCCCAGTGCGGTCAGAACCACGAAGAGGACCGTGGTCGGCAGCGGATGACGGATCGCCCAGGCGGAGACGTTCATCGATCCGCCCTCGCGCTCTGCAAAGTGGGCGAGGGCTGGGACGGGATGTCGTAGGCGACCTCGACGGGCGCGATCCGGTCTCCTTCCGTGAGCAGGCTGCCTGCCTTCAGGACGACATGGGTGTCCTCCGCGAGACCGGAGGTGACATGGACGACATCGCCGACGCGAGCACCCGTCTTGACCCGGACGCGCTCCACGACGCCCTCCCGCTCCTGCCACAGCGAACTCACGGCGCCATCGATCGAGACGGCGGATGCGGGAACGACGACGCCCTGGTGACGGGAGACTTCGACTTCGCCTCTCACGAAGGCGCCCGCGGGAAGACCGGCGGTGGCGGACAGGGCAATGCGGGCCCGGCCAAGGCGGGTCACCTCCGTCAACTCTGGCAGGACGAGCCTCACCGTGCCGCGCACGGGCGCGTTCTGTCCGGAGATCCGGAGTTCGACGCCCTGTCCGACCCGGACCAGGGCGAAGTCCCGTTCCGCCAGTTCCACCTCAACCTCGAGAACGGCGTTCTCCGACAGGATGAACAGCGGTTCACCCGCACTCGCGACCAGCATGCCGACGGTGGCGCCGCGCTTCTGGACGCGCCCGGCGACGGGGGCGCGTACCAGCGTCTTCTCGAGGCGAGTTGCCAACCGGGCCGCCTCGGCCTCGATCACCTGTCGATCGATCACGGCGAGCTGCAACGTCTGCGCCGCGATGGCTCGGGCGGCACCCGCTCGCTTCAGTGCGGTCTCCAGCGTCTCGGCCGCCTGTGAGGACGTAAAGCCCCGCTTCTGGAGGGAGCCGCCACGCCGCATGTCGCTCTCGGCCTGCGCCAGAGCGATCTCGGCGTCTTCCAGCCCGTTGCGGGCCTGGTTGATGGTCCCCTCGGTACGCAGGAGACGAGCGGACAGTTCGCGCTCGTCCGCCCGCATCATCGTGTCGTCCAGTCGGGCGAGGACGTCGCCGGCCCGCACGAGATCGCCAGCCTCGACCTCGACGGCCGTGAGGCGCAGGCCGTCGAGATCCGCCCGGAGCATGATCGCGTCCCGCGGCACGACGGTCCCGGTCGCGCGAACCGTCTGCACCACCTCGCCCGTTCGCGCGACCACGACGCTGATGGATTGGGCCCCTTCGGGCATCTGCGCGGCGAGGGGGGAGGCCAGGCACGACGACACCAGCCCGAGCACTCCGACGATGGGTCGCAATCGTGGTCGCCGGGACGGCAGGGTTCGGATCGGGTGGTTCTGGTGCATGGTCGCCACGGCGTCGCTCCGGTCGGGTTCGCGGCGGACGTCGAACCGTCCGACCGCCGATCCTCAAACCGTAGGATGCTGGCCGTACGTGCCGGATGTCATCGTGTTGCGATACGTTGCGAAGCATGGGGCCCTGACACCGGGCATGCCGACGTCAGGACGATTTCGACTCCGCTTCCACCTTTAGCCAGCGCATGATGTTGGCGGCCAAGACCCAGTCGTCTCCGTACTCCGACCCAAAGTCGTAGAGCAGGGCCGCGCTTATCAGATGTCCCGTTTGCGTCTCGGCAACTGTCATGGGGGCTGCAGCAGGCTGGACTGGCCGATAAGGCCAGAACATCCGCCGCGAATGGTGCAGGCTGAAGGCATCGACTGTCATGAATGACTTCCCGAACGCTTGGTCGTAGATCGAACCAGAGGGCTTGTGGCCTCGTCGCTCCATTCGCATGGTGATCCGCAAGATCGACCGCTACGGTGACTTGGTCCGACATCAACCTATCGATGAGGGAAGGAAGCAGGTTTGCGCGTTGTTGAGTTTTGTGTCGCCGGTGAGCGTTCTCCGCCACGTTCTCGCTTTTTGTAGCGATTGTCTGGGTGTGGACCAACAAGGTTGATCGCATTCGCGTTCAAGCGGACTCGACGCTGGCAGTGAACATGTAGCCCGCGAGCCGCACCGTGGTCAGCAAGGTGGGCTGCGCTGGGTCCGGCTCGATCTTGGCGCGTAGCCGACTGATATGGACGTCGATCGAGCGCTCGACGGGACCGGCCAGGCCAGCGTGGGTCATCGTCAGCAGCTGCTCCCGCGACAGGACGCGGTTCGGGTTGCGGCACAGGGCCAGCAGAAGATCGAACTCGGTCGTGGTCAACGACACGCGTGCCCCGCTCGGGTTGCGCACCTGCCGTCGCTTGGGATCGATCGTCCAGTCGTCGAAGCGAAGCGGGCGCGACGTGTCGCCTTCCTCCGGCGCATAGGAGGCGCGACGCAGCAGGCTTCGGATGCGGGCCATGACCTCACGGGTCGAGAACGGCTTCGTCACGTAGTCGTCGGCGCCGAGCTCGAGCCCGACGATCCGGTCGATCTCCTCGTGCTGGGCGGTCAGCATCAGGATCGGGATCGTGCTCTGGGCGCGAAGCCTGCGGCATATCTGGAACCCGTCCTCGCCGGGCAGCATCAGGTCGAGGACGATCAGGTCGAAGGTCTCACGCCGCATCTGCACGTCCATCTCGATACCGCTTCCGGCGGTGCGGGCCGTCATGCCCGCTTCATCCAGCGTCTTCGCCAGGAGGGAAGCGATAACCGGATCGTCCTCCACCACGAGGATCATCGGTTGCTCGCGATCGGAGCGTGAGAATGTGGACATCATGGTACTCTGCAACGGTTGCAACCAAGGGTGAACGGACGTCATCCGCTTCAGGAGTTCGGCGGAGAAGCGTTGCCGAGCGAGGGTAGACGCAGGCGAACCACAAGGCCGTGCGGCTGGCGATCGTGCAGCTCCAGCGTGCCACCATGGGCTCGCACGATGTCCGCGACGATCGACAGGCCCAGCCCGAAGCCCTTCGGGGAGTTCGGGCCGCGCGACGCATCGAGCTTGTAGAAGGGCTCCAGAACCAGCTCGCGCTTGTCGGCGGGGATACCGGGACCGTCGTCGGCGACTTCGATCCAGTACTCGCTCCCGTTCGGCACCAGGGAAACCACGGCCTCCTGGCCGAACTTGAGAGCGTTGTCGCAGAGATTGTTGACGGCGCGGGTCAGGGCATTCGGGCGACAGACCGCCGACAACCGATCCGGTCCCTCGTAGCGAACGGGGAAGCCGACATCGGCGAACTCGCATTGAATGGTCTGGAGAAGGCTGGCGACGTCGAGCTTCTCGGCCTCCTCGCCCAACGCGTCCGTGCGCAGGTAGGCGAGCGTCTCCCCGATCAAGGCGTCGATCTGCTCGATGTCTCCCAGCATCGACTGACGGGTGGTGACGTCGTCCAGGCGCTCGGCGCGCAGCCGCAGGCGCGTCAGGGGCGTTCGCAGGTCGTGACTGACGCTGCGCAGCATGCGCATGCGCATATCGACCATACTGCGGATGCGGGTCCGCATCCCATTCAGCGCCTTGGCCAACCGAACGATCTCGACGGTGCCGCGCTCGGCGATCGGCGTGTCCTTCGAGACGCCGTCGCTTCGATCGAGTTCGTCGACGATCCGTGCCAGCGGGTTGGCGAGCGCCTGAGCCGCGTAGACGGTGAACAGGACCAGAAGCGTTGCGAAGGCAAGAAGGTAGTAGGTCAGGGGCCCGGAAAAGTCCGTCGTCGATACCATGCTCGGCAGATTGCGCGCGACCAGAAAGGTCGAGCCGTCGATCGGGCACCAGAAGAACGGACGACCATCGACGATATCCCACCCACCGCCGGACGCCGGATAGGCATCTGGCGGGAACAGCCAGAAAACCCATCTCTCGAACGCGTACCCATCGGCCGACATCGCCCGCATGGTCGCGAGAGCGGGTCGGTCGACGACCCGCAGTTCCAGCCCGGTGACGGCGAATCTCTCCAGCAGCCAAGACCGTTCCGCTTCGTCGGACCGCGCCATGACCTGCGCGATCAGCGACACGCGGTCGACCATCAGGTCGAGATCGGCGGACGCGAGAGGTCCCGTCTCGCGTAGCGGCTCGATTATACGTCCCACGACGATGACGGAGATCACGGCAACCAGGATCATCAGGATGATCTGGCCGCGCAGTGTCGAAGGATAAAGACGTTTCAAGACCACGTTCACGGACTTCACCTCGGACGGGGTCGTTCATGCCGAACCAGGGGAGCCGCTCGGTATCGTGCGCTCGTCCGATCGTAGTCCAGACCGAGCCCCGAACCCACCGAAGTCGGAACGCACGGCGACCACGGCGCGCGAACACGTGAGCAGAGGCACGTTCGATCGGGGCACGAGGCCGGTCGCGAACTCGTATGGAAAGCCGCGAAGCGAAGCCGGGACAGTCCCTTGCGGACCGACATCTCGTCGCTCGGGTGCCGCTTGCGGGGCGAGAACGCCCGGCCGGTACCGGTTTTCGAATAGTCCGACGTCTTTCCATCGAACACCACGGGAAGCATGGCTTCGCACTTCCGTCGGTAGGCGAAGGCGTTACCTCCCGTGGCTTGCCGGGAGAACATCCCTTTGGCCATCAGGGACAGACGGACGGCACCGCTCGGCGGCACGATGTTCACGGTTGTAGGTCCTCGAAGTCGAAGGTGACGACTCGCCCGCGAGCGTCGTGGAACCGGCTTCTACGACATGCTCCACCGCCGGCTTGTGTGGAAATGTTTCGGTTTGTGTCGACGAGCTTCGCGGCGACATCGATCGAGCGCCCTTCAACGACCGCGTTCGAGACGGTCTGCACGTTCTGTCCATGGAACCTCAGGACGAGGGAGGGCCACCGTAGATATCCTGAAGTTATCGCTTCCCTGCCATCTGTACGGACCGGACGTCAGCCGGCGGCTCCCGGACCATCGAGAATTGGGTTCAGGGACGTGAGGCGACGATCACCTCGTCGCAACACATGGCAACACTTCAAAATCTCGTTCGCACCGTCGAGCGGCTACCCCTGGAACGTCCAAACGCTTCCCGGTCGAGTTCATTCGCCTCTCCGGGACCCAGAGTACCGGAGTTCCCATGTCGCGTTCGTCCATCTCGCCGTCGTCCCGCCGTACAACTGCAAGATTTCTCAAGCGTCTACTCCTCGCCGGGCTATCGATGACCGCCTCCGTGACCTCCGCGTCCGAGGCCGTGGCGGCCGATGCGTCCGTCGACGAGATGCGCAGCGGCGAGGTTCCATCCGTCTCGTCGCAGCCTGACCCCTCCCGTTTCGGGCGGATCGTCGAGCGCCTGGGCGAATGGGAGGTCGTGGTTGGGGGCGGTGCGCTGATCGAGCCCGAGTACGAAGGATCGGACGAGTTCGAAGTCACCCCCGTCCCCTTCGTCTCCGCAACCTACGGTGACTGGCTGAAGATCGATCCGACGGGTGCAGCCGCTACCGTCTACCGGACCGATGCGATCCGCCTGGACGGGCTGCTCGGCTACGAGACGGGACGCTCGGAAGACGACTCCGACAGGCTCCGGGGTCTGGGCGACGTCGACTTCGGCGTGAACGTCGGAGCGCTGGCCGCCCTAGAGGTTGGACCGGCAGAACTCTTTGTCAGCGCCCAGAAGACCATCGGCGGAAGCGACGGCTTCGTCGCCGAAGCGGGAGCCGAGGTCGAGTATGCCGTCTCGCAGTCACTGTTTCTCGGCCTGAAGGGTTCGGCGACCTTTGCCGATGAGAAGCACATGCAGGCCTACTTCGGGATCGACGCCGTGCAATCCGTCCGTTCCGGCTACGCGGCATACGAGCCGGACGCCGGCATCAAGCGCGTCGATCTCGCTGCCACCGCCACGTTCGCCTTCAACGAGAACTGGTTCGCACGGGGTGAGGCGGGTGTGGGCGTTCTGATCGGCGATGCCGCCGACAGCCCGATCGTTCAGGACGAGATCCAGCCGTCCGGTCTGCTGCTCGTCGGCTACCGGTTCTAAGGGCATCGGGCCGTCCTGAGACATGCACTCGGGAAGCCTCGGCTCCCGGGTCTGCCAGCCTCCGAGCGACACTCCGGTCCCGACATCCGTGAACGAGTGGCCTCGAACGCACCCCGGCCTCGTTCCGGAGCGCGAGCCTTCGGAGGCCGCAACATTCCGTAACCGAATGAAGCGTCGGGCATCGCGCCGACATTCCATTCTGATCCCGACGCGCCCTCATAACTGCGAGTTCGAGATGACGTTTGATCTATCGACTGTCCTTGCCGGCCTGGACGAGATCCAGTCACGCAGGAAGCTAGCCGTCTGGACGACGGTTCTCGCACTGGCACCGGCGTTCTTCTTCACGCGTTCGTCGGCGGAGCCCGGTTCCTGGACGCACGGCCTCGTTGCCGGCGTCGGCGTCGCGATGGTCGTCGCGGCGGTCCTGGGACGGTCCTGGTGCACGCTCTTTATCGGCGGACGGAAGGTCCGCGACCTCGTGACGGTCGGTCCCTATTCGATCGTCCGCAATCCCCTGTACGTCTTCTCGTTCCTGGGCGTCGGCGGGCTCGCGGCACAGACCGGAAGCCTCACCGTGACCCTTCTTGTGACCCTGATCGCCGCCGCCCTTTTCGTTCCCGTGGTCCGGGAGGAGGAGACGGCGCTCGCTCGTCTCCATGGAAAACGGTTCGACGCGTACCGCGACGCCGTCCCGCGCTTCATTCCCAGACCCTCCCTTTGGCGCAGCGTCGACGTTCTGTCGGTCGCACCGGGGCGCTGGACCCGCACCGTTCTTGACGGCTGCGTCATGCTGGCCATCATTCCGCTCGTCAGGAGTCTTGGTTGGGTCCAGGCGACCATGCCCGAACTCCCCTTGCTGCAACTTCCTTGAACCGAACGACCGCGGACACCGCACACGCTTCATTCACCATCACGCCCCATGATTGCGTTAGGAGCAGCGCAGGAGGGCATGTGAATGACCGATCGCCTCAGAGTCCTCCCGTCGCCGGCGATTACGTCTCTCGTTCGCCAGGCGATGCGCTGCTCCCCTTCCCATCGCATCGACCGCCGGATCCCCGCACGCATCGGCGACCTGCTGGACGCGCTCGACGAGGCGGCGCCCCGTCGTGAGGGACAGAAGGTAGAACCCGTATGATCAGCCGACGTGCAGCTCAGGGCGCTGTTGGCGCCTCCATGAGCACCGGCGTCATCACAGGCAATCGAAAACGAAGCGTTGGACGGCTTGTTGGGGCAGAAGGCCGATGAACAACATCACGACCGAGGAGGTGATCGACAGTCGGGCAGCGAACGCTCTCTTCGCGGATGCACGTATGTCACAGATGGCCGAACGGGGTATCAGCTTCGGAGGCGTTGATCCGAAGATCGTAGCGTCGGCCTTAGACAGGTTCAGCAGTACGCAAGGTGGTTTATGGGTCGGCGGTCGCGCGGTGGTGACGCGTAGCGCCTTCGTCTTCAAAGCGAACAGAGTGAACCGGCTGGCGCACGTTGACGGAGATCAACTCCGCTTTGAGATACCGTTGCGGGAGATAACATCCGTCACATACCGGTTCGGATGGCTTTCGGGCATTGTAGATATAGGCAGCGACCGAGGCGTGTTTTTGATCCGATCGTTCCGTGCGAAAGCTTTCGCCCAGATGATCAATACGGCAAGCGCAAACTCGCGGGATGCTCGATGAGCGAACCTCAACGTCACGTTGAGCAAGATCGAGTTGCCGGCCAGCACCTGACGGTTCAGATGGCGATGCTGGGTGGAAAGGCGACAGTCCGCTTCTGAACGAGGTTGGCGGTAAGCTGCCGGTCGCGATGAGGCGACCTACCGGTTGATCGCGAAATCGAACTGACCGAGCAGCGGTAGACGCCTCAGGCCGAGTATCTCTATCCCGCCTTCTTGAGCAACACCATCGTAGATGAGGAGGCGGTTCACCCGTCCGCCGTACCCGGTCGTGCGTCGACCGTTGCCGAAGCCGCATTCCATCCCTGCGCAGAAGACGAAGGCCGTTCCCCAGCTTGGGTTCTCGGGATGGCCTCGCAATCTGATCTCGATTGCAGGCGACAGCGAAAGCGGGATCACGCAGTCCGCATCGGCGATGCACAAGGCTTCCCCAGCCACGGGCTCGAACGTACCGAGGGTCAGCCCGTATCGAACGGTGTACCGCACCGGTTCCGCGGCGGAGGCGAGGGCGGGGGATGCGGCTAGCCCCACGGCCAGGGCGAGGCCGGCTTTTCCGATCATGTCGCGATCCCGCCCTCTGGGACTAGCGGCTCTCGCAGTTCCGGAAGCTTCGGCGTCTTGCCAGTGCATCGCTGCATGAGTTCAAGAAACGGCTCCCGGTTCCGCGCATACACGCTGTCTTGTCCGGGTGCATATGGCCACTCGAAGCGAAGAGACCCAGAAAACACCTCGGATGTAACCGTGTCCGTACCTTGGCGAGTCTCGCGGAATGCCTGATGCCTCATCATCTCACCCGGCACCTCCACGTTTATGTAGTACGCTTCGTATCCCTGGCCGGGAACGAGGACCTTTTCGACGGTGATGTCGTCGGCGCGGACGTGGCTCCAGTCGTAGATTCGCCGCTCAACCTTCGTGACCGTCGGATCGCCCTCGTCGACGGTCCTGCTCACAAGCTCGACCCGACACCCGACGTTTCGCCTGACGGTCATCAACGTAGGATTGAGCTGCTCGGATTGCGTCTTCGCCTCCCAGCGTATGATGTACATCCCGGCAGTTCTCGGGACGCTGCGTGGCGGAATGGCGTAGATGAGGTAGAGGGTCGTCTCCTCGGGCGACATCGCGTATCGAGCTGCGTCCACAGTCCGGTAGACCGCGACCACTGCGAGCGTGACGCAGAGCGCTGTCAGACCTCCGAGGACGATGCGCAGCAGGCAAGTGCCTTCCCTTAGATTGGTCATCCCACGCCTGTAGCATCACCACGTTCGGTCATCTGTCTATCGACATCCGCTTTCGGGAAGTATGGAACATGGCGGGAGATGTCTTGGAAGGGTCGAAACCCATCTGACTATGTTGGGCGTCAGCTTTCCATGTGGCGATCGGCACGACCGGCTCGAAATGCGATGATCGGCTTTTACCATCGAAAACAACCATAGCGGACGTTAGAGATCGGTATGCCCTCGACGGTTGACCTCGAGGTGTGCTCTTTCCGCGTTGTCAGAGATGCGTTGGGGCGCTGAACGACATGCCCACGAAAGAAATTCTGCGATACGGTATCTACTACGCTCTCATCTATGTTGGCGTGTTGGGCGTCATCTTCGTAGGAGCTACGATCGCCACGTTGTTTTTTGAGTTCCGATCATCCCATATGAGTATCGGCGCGCTCATCGGTGCCGCAGGGTTCACCTACCTTCGATTCCTCGAAGACAAGCTCCGCCTTCCAACACCCCGCGAATACTGGTCGCTTGTCGCTGTCGGTTCCATCATCGTGCTGGTTGTTGACGTTACGCTCAACGCTCTTGTGATCCAATCCACGCAGCGAGCCGGCATCGATAGATTAGTGTTACTGATCCTCATCGGTTTTCCTCTCTTCAAAGGCGTTCTCGGCAATATGCTCTTTTTCCGAGGGGGCCGCTTCGCCGAGCGCAGTTTGGAGTGGATCAAAGCGAAGCAGGCGCTGCGTGGCCCACCCCCTGAACCGCCGTCCAATAGGATGACGTTCGGCGGCATGGGACCGTTTCTCGTCCGCTACTTCGCCGTCTACATCCCCCTTTATGCACTTACTGAGTGGGTTTCGATCACAAGGGACTTCACGGGTGAATGGGCACTGTCGCTCGCAGTGATGATCATCGCGGCGATCTGCGCCTTCGCTTACGTCGTCAGGCATCTTGGCCGCCGGCCGACCCGGTCGGAGTATTGGCTTCTCGTCTTTACAAGCGCGGTCTTCGCAACGGTCTTCGAGTTCGTCGCCAAGCTGGTAATCGACTACTACCGTTTCGACGGCCTGCCGGACGTCGGCACATGGTTCCTGTACATTCTAGTGGGAATCAGCCTCTTCGCCGCCGTTCATGCCATCGCCTACTCTCGCCCTGTGGCATGGCTTATTCGACCAAGACCGCACTCGACCCATGATGCGAAGGCATGAAAGGCGTCCGCTTTCGGAACGTAGGTTCGTCGCGTTGGATGGCTTGGAAGGGTCGATTGCGAACGGATCGCTCCCATGCGTCCACTCCACGGCTCAGATCGACTGAGCCCGGTGGTTTCCGATCGGTATGCTTTCGCCTGCCTTCTGGTGGGAACCAAGATCGGTCAGCGTGAAACTTGGACTGTTGATCGGTCCGAATGCGTCGGGATGCTCGGTTTTTTATTCTCAATGGCTGCCCACAACCCGAATGCGAGCGTCGTGATCACCAAAGTACCAAGAGCGATACCGTGCAATCGGCCAAATTTAGATCTCGAGTAGTCCCTCATATCTCTTGTGGCTGCGTCTATCGATTTTGGGTTCGATTTCCTCTTTATCGCGAAAACATCTTCGAAATTGCCATTCCTGTAGAGCCTAGTTACAATTCCCAACCAAAAGCCGAAAAACGCCAACCAAAGCAGAAAGAACGATACGCCGAACGCGATCGCACTTACAGCCTGCATGATCACATGTGGCAAACCGCAACCTCCGTGTCTCGAAGTAGATGTTAGGTCGCGGCGAACCTACAGAATGTTCGTCGTTCAGTGCCACCGCGAAGAGCGTGACCTTTCTCCCTCGAATGCGAAATGCGTCCGCTTTCGATAGAAATGAGCGCCCCTTGAGCGTCTCAGAAGGGTCGAAAGCGGTCGGTCCGCCTTGGATCCGATCACGCATTTGAGCGGACGTTCGTCACCGTCGGCGGCAAGTGACGATCGGACCTTCGGCGCAACAGGAGCCCGACGGTGGTGAAGGCGAGGACCGCCCCGCACCCGAGGAGCGACGTGACCAGCAGACCGCCGGTGACGCCCATCCAGTCCGTCGCCAGGGCGAAGGCGAACGGCGCCGCCGAGCCGACGATCAGCCGAATGGACGTGACGCGCCCCTGCAACGCGCCGTACCCCTCGGGGCCGAAGAGCGCGAGCGGCAGGGTGCCCCCAACGATGCTGTAGAGACCGTTTCCGAGGCCGAACAGAGCAGCGAAGACGGCGGCCCCAGCGGTGGATGGCGCGGTGGCCGCGAGGAGGACCAGGGAGACGGGCAGAAGGGCGGCGGAGATCACCGCAAGCGCCAGCGGGGACAGGTCCCGCCCGAACACCATGAGGGTGAATCGGCCCGCGACCTGCGCCGGCCCGAACACCGCGCTGACCATCACGCCCGCGAGCCCCAGCCCAAGCGCTGAGATGATTGGCAGCATGTGGACCAGCACGGACGAGACCACGAGGCTCTGGAAGGCGAAGGCGACGCCCATCAGGAGGAAGGCCCGGGACCGAAGGGACAGCGGCACGAGGCCCCTCGCGGGGACGACGCGGGCAACGGGTTCAGCCTCAGCCGCTGCGAGCGGCCGGGCCTCCGGCCGGCGGGCCAGCCATAAGTGGATAGGCAGGCATACCGCAACGTTCATAGCCGCGAAGACGAGGTAGACCTCGCGCCACGCCATCGTCTCGTGCAGCCATGTCGTGAGGGGCCAGAACAGGGTCGAGGCGAACCCGGCGATCAAGGTGAGGTACAAGATGTTCCGCTGCGCCGTCCCCGGGTGACGCTGGACCAGCAGGGGGAAGGCCGCCCCGTACTGGACGAAGGTGGACGCGACCTCGATCGCGATGAGGGCGAGGACGAAGGCGGGGGCGTCCGGAGCGAGGGCGGCGGCGGCCAGCGCAACGGCGGCCGCGACGGACCCCGCGGCCATGACGCGACCGGCGCCGAAGCGGTCAAGCCAGCGCCCCGTCCAAGGCGCGACCAGCCCGCCCGTGAGCAGTGCGACGGTGAGGGCGCCGAACACCCACTCGGTCGGCCACCCGATGTCTTGCGCCATCGCCGGGGCGAGAATGCCGAAGCTGTAGTAGAGGGTCCCGTAGCCGACGATCTGGCTGACCCCGAGGGCAGCGATGTCCGCCCAGGCGCCGCGCGCGTCCTTCATGGGGACGACACGATCGGGAGCCACACCCAGAGGGCGACGAGCGTCGCCAGCAGCACGGGCGGCGTCAGGACGAGGCCGACCCGCATGTACTGCCCCCAGGTGATCCGCTGCCCCTTGCCCGAGAGGACGTGAAGCCACAGGAGGGTCGCGAGCGATCCGATCGGCGTGAGCTTCGGGCCGAGGTCGTTCCCGACGACGTTGGCGTAGACCATGAGCTCGCGGGTGAGCGGCGCCACGTCCGCCCGGTCGATGGCGAGCGCCCCGACGAGGGTCGCGGGCATGTTGTTCATGACGGAGGCGAGCGCCGCCACGACGAATCCCGTGCCGACGGTGGCGATAAACGTCCCTTGCTCGCCAAGCCAGCGCAGGACACCCGCCGCGATGTCGGTCAGACCGGCGTTCCCGAGGCCGTAGACGACGAGGTACATGCCGATCGAGAAGAGGACGATCTGCCATGGCGCGCCGCGCAGGACCTTGGCCAAGTCGACCACCGCACCGCGTCCGCCGGAGAGCCATCGTCCCGCGACCGCCATGAGCACGAGGGCGGCGGCGCTGGTGACGAAGGCAATCGGCACGCCGAGCGGCCCCGTCACGAAGTAGGCGACGAGCAGGAGCCCGAGGAGCGGGAACGCGGCGTGGAAGACTGCCGGATCGCGGATCGCGCTGCCGGGAGCCTCGAGCCGTCCGATGTCGTAGGTCGCCGGGATGTCCTTCCGGAAGTAGGCCCATAGGACGAGGAGCGTCGCGGCCAGCGAGACGAGGTTTACCGGCGCCATGACCGCGGCGTAGCGGCCGAAGGACACGTCGAAGAAGTTCGCGGTGACGATGTTCACGAGGTTCGACACCACGAGCGGCAGGCTGGTCGTGTCGGCGACGAACCCGCAGGCTACGACGAAGGCGAGCGCCCCGGCCGGCGGGAAGTCGAGGCGCAGGAGGATGGCGAGCACGATCGGGGTGAGGAGCAGCGCGGCCCCGTCGTTGGCGAAGACGGCGGCGATGGCGGCACCGAGCACGACGACGAGCGGGAACAGCCGCCGCCCGTTGCCCCCGCCCCAGCGGGCGACGTGGAGTGCGGCCCAGGCGAAGAACCCGGCCTCGTCGAGGACCAGCGAGATGACGATCAGCGCGACGAAGGTGAACGTCGCGTCCCAGACGATCTCCCAGACCAACCCGACATCGCCCCAGCCGACGACGCCGCTCGCCAGGGCGACTGCGGCGCCGGCCAGCGCCGACCATCCGATGCCGAGGCCCCGGGGCTGCCAGATGACGAGGACGAGGGTGGCGACGAAGATCGCGAGGGCGAGCATGGACGGTCCGGGGACAGGAGGATCAGAGGGTGCGCTGGTTCACGCGCTCGGATAGCTTCTCCGCGCTCTCGACGCGCTCGGAGTAGCGGTCCGTGAGGTAGTCCGACCGTCCGCGCACCAGCCAAGTGAACTTCACCAGTTCTTCGCAGACGTCGACGACGCGCTGGTAGAGGGCGGACGGCTTCATGCGTCCCGCCTCATCGAACTCGAGGAACGCCTTCGGGACCGACGACTGGTTGGGGATCGTCACCATGCGCATCCAGCGGCCGAGGATGCGCATCTGGTTCACGGCGTTGAAGGACTGCGAGCCGCCCGATACCTCCATGACGGCCAGCGTCTTGCCCTGCGTCGGACGCTTGGCGCCGAGCGCCAGGGGTATCCAGTCGATCTGCGCCTTCATGATCCCGGTCATCGCGCCATGCCGCTCCGGGCTGACCCAGACCATGCCCTCGGACCAGTCGGCGAGGTCGCGCAGTTCCGCGACCTTCGGATGGTCGGGCTCCGCCCCGTCGGGGAGCGGCAGGCCGCGGGGGTCGAAGGTGCGCACGTCGCAGCCGAACCAGCTCAGCAGGCGGCCGGCCTCCTCGGACAGGAGGCGGGAGTAGGACCGCTCACGGATCGAGCCGTAGAGGACAAGGATGCGCGGCGGATGCGTCGGGGCACCCGGGCCGACCAGCGCATCGACGTCGATCGGGCGAAGCTGGTCGAGGTCGATGCTCGGCAGGTCGATGGCGCCGGTATCCGTCACGCTGCCGCTCCGGATGGGGCCACGACCTCCCCGTCCTCCTTCGTGAAGGTGGCGACGGGGTTGGAAAGGAGCGACAGCACCTTCTCCGACGGGCGGCAGAGCGCGGCGGCCTTGCCGGTCACGACGATCGGACGGTTGATCAGGATCGGGTGCTCGATCATCGCGGCCAAAAGTTCTTCGTCCGTCAGCTCCGTGTCGGCGAGGCCAAGCTCGGCATAGGGCGTCCCCTTCTCCCGCAGGATGTCCCGCGGCTTCAGGCCCATCATGTCGAGGAGTTCGGCGAGGACCTCGCGGCTCGGCGGGTCCTTCAGGTACTCGATCACCTGCGGATCCTCGCCGGACTGCCGGATCATCTCCAGCGTGTTGCGCGACGTGCCGCAGGCGGGGTTGTGGTAGATGGTGACGGTCACGAGCAGATCTCCGACGAGCAGGACGGGGCGAGAAGGTCGGCGCCGAGGCTCCCGCAAATCTCCGGGTTCCCCGAACAGCAGTCCTCGGTCAGGAAGGCGAGGAGCTGGCGCATGTCGTCGTAGCTCGCCGCGTAAAGGATGCGGCGGCCGTCGCGCCACGAGCGCAGGAGCTTGGCGCGCTCCAGCGTGGCGAGGTGGAAGCTCATCCGCGTCGGCGGGATGGATAGCGCCTCGGCGATCTCTCCGGACGGCATTCCGTTCGGGCCGGCCCGGACGAGCATCCGGAAGGCCGCGAGACGGTCGGCATGGGCAAGGGCGGACAGGGCCGCAACGGCTGTGGCGTCGTTCATCCCTGCGATATTGCAAACATCGTTGTAGTGTTCAAGGGTGTTGGGCCATATCTGCTATCGGGAGGGATGCCGGCAACGATGGATGTTTTGGAAGGGTCGATGGCGGGCAGACCGCTTCCGGGCGTCCGCTTTCGTGGAGCTGATCGGCGAGACCGGGTGGTTTCCTGCTAGTCCGCTTTGGAACGCGGTCCAGTCGAAGCGGACGTTGGCCACGGATTGAACACGTGGGCTTGGCCCCGCCCGGAAGCAGGCGTGCCGAACCCTTGCCGCTGACCACACTGCTCGCTTGAATACGGAGCGTCGACGAAGCAAAGGTCGTACGAGATCAACTGTCCGCGAGCGATCAAGCTGCGACTTTGGACGCCTGGAAATGAGACGCGACGAACCCGCCTACAGTCCGGCCCGCGACCGGCAGATCATCCAGAGCATCACCGAGTTCGCAATCATCGCTACAGATCGCGAGGGCATCGTCACCGATTGGAACGCGGGTGCCGAGCAGATCCTTGGATGGTCGGCCCGGGAGATGGTTGGACGCACTGCGGAACTCTTCTTCACGCCTGAGGATCGCAAGGGCGGACGCGCGTTCAAGGAGATGACCATCGCGCTGGAAACGGGGCGTGCCCTCGACGAACGCTGGCATCTCAAGAGTGATGGAAGCCGCTTCTGGGCCAGTGGCGAGATGATGCCGCTTCGCGATGATGATGATCGGCACATCGGCTTCGTGAAGGTTCTGCGAGACCGGACAGACTATGCCGTCGCACAACGGGCGCGCCGCGATGACCAGGAGCAGCTCGAGGCGATCTTCTCGCAGTCGCCGTCCTTCATGGCCCTTCTGCGTGGGCCAGAGCATCGGTTCGAACGCGCCAATCCGGGCTACGTGAAGCTTGTCGGCGGGCGTGACGTCGTGGGACGAACGGTTGCTGAGGCATTGCCCGAGGCGGTGGCACAGGGATTCATCGACCTCTTGGACGATGTGTACCGACGCGGCCAGCCTCACCACGCGACGGAGACGCCGATCACGCTCCAAGCCAGCCCCGACGTCCCGGCCGAGCACCTCTTTCTCGACTTCGTTTACCAGCCGATCCGCGACGCGGACGGGTCGGTCGTCGGTATCTTCGTGGAAGGCGTCGACGTCACCGAACGGGTTGCCGGTGCCCGCCGTCTCCGGGAGGCCGAGGACAGGTATCGGGCGCTTGCCGAGAACGTTGACGTCGGCATGTGCGTCATCGAGATGAAGTTCGATGGGGACGGGAAGGCGGTCGACTATCGTATCGTCGACGGCAACCCCGCCTATGAGCGGCACACAGGGCTCTATGGCTCAGTGGGCAAATGGGTCAGCGAGATCGCACCCGGTCTCGAACGGCACTGGTTCGACACTTACGGCCACGTCGCTTTGACCGGTGAACCCGCTCGTTTCGAGCTGGGAGCGACGGGGCTCGGCAACCGGATGTTCGAGGTCGAGGCGCACCGTGTCGGCGACCCGGACCGTCACCATGTCGCGATCTTGTTCACGGATGTGACGGATCGCCGCCGAGCCGTCACAGATCTGGCCAACAGCGAGCGCAAGTGGCGCAGCCTGTTCGAGAACCTTCATGAAGGCTTCATCCTCGGGCGCGTCCTGCGCGACGCGGAAGGGCGGGTCACGGACTGGCGCTACGAGGAGGTCAACCGGGCCTGGGGCGAACTCGTCGGTATCCCGTCCACGGACGCGGCCGGCCGCACGATCCGCCAAGTCTTTCCCGGCATCGAGGACGCGTGGGTGAACGAGTTCGCCGACGTCGTCGAGACCGGCGAGACGATCCGCTTCACACGCCAGGTCGGCACGCTCGGTCGTTGGTACGACGGTGTGTGCCATGCGATCGGGGACGACCGGTTCACCGTCATCTTCCTCGATGTCACGGACCGCATCCAGGCCGAAGCGCGGCGGGAGGCGATCGCCGAGCTGGCCCTGGCCTTGTCTGACCTCACTGCGCCCAACGACATGGCGGCAACGGCTGCCCGCATCATCGGCCAGACCCTAGGCGTGGGTCGCGTCGGCTACGGCACGGTTGCTGGTGACGGCGAGACCTTCACCGTTCCCAGCGACTGGACGGCGGAGGGCTATCCGAGTCTGGCCGGCGTGTACCGCATGGACGACTACGGCGGCTACGCCGAGGACCTGCGACAGGGCCGCACCGTCGTCATCCCCGACATCTGGATGGATCCGCGCACGGCGGGGGACATCGGTCCCTTGGAACGCGTCTGCGTCCGGTCGCTCGTGAACCTTCCGATCGTCGAGAACGGGCGCACGGTGGCCGTTCTCTACGTCAACGATGACGAGGTCCGCGACTGGCGTCCCGAAAAGTTGGCGTTCATCGCGGACGCGGCGGACCGCATGCGCAACGCCGTCGAGCGGCGGCGCGCCGAGGAGGAACTGCGTGACAGCGAGAGCTTCCTGCGCAGCGTCCTGACCTCGTCGAGCGACTGCATCAAGGTGCTGGACCTCGACGGCAACCTCGTCTTCATGAGCGAGGGGGGCATGAAGGTCATGGAGGTGTCGGACTTCAACGACATCGCGGGCTGCCCCTGGCCGGACTTCTACACCGCCGACGACAGCCTGGCCGCACGCGAGGCCCTCGTCTCGGCGCGAGCCGGTGTGTCCGCCAGCTTCCAGGGCTACGCCGACACCCTGAAGGGCAACCACCTCTACTGGGACGTCCAGGTGTCGCCGATCTTCGGGGCGAACGGGAAGCCCGAGCGCATCCTGTCTGTGTCGCGGGACATCTCGGCGCTCAAGGCATCAGAAGAGGCGCGTGCCGTCCTGAACGCCGAGCTGGCGCACCGCATGAAGAACACGCTTGCCATGGTGCAGGCGATCACCACGCAGACCCTGCGCCAAGCGCGCACGATGGACGAGGGCCGCACAGCGGTCGCGCAGCGTCTGTCGGCGCTGGGCCGGGCGCAGGACATTCTCACGAGGACGAACTTCACCTCGGCCGACGTCGGCGAGGTCGTGTCCGCTGCGATCGCGCCCCATCACCTCACGCCAGACCGCATCACTTGGGAAGGACCTCGCTTCGCACTGACCTCGCAGCAGGCGCTCGGCCTCAGCCTTGCGGTCCACGAACTGGCGACCAACGCGGCCAAGTACGGTGCCCTGTCGAACGAGACGGGTCGGGTCGCCATGTCATGGGACGTCGTGGACGGCACGTTTTGCTTTCGCTGGATCGAAACCGGTGGCCCCGCAGTTGTCGCACCTGACAGGCGCGGCTTCGGCTCTAGGTTGATCGAGCGGATCGTCGGTTCGTACTTCGACGGCGAGGGTCATATCGAGTTCGATCCGTCCGGTGTCAGGTTCACGTTGACAGGGGCGGCCCACGGCACCCCGGTCGCAGCGTAAGGGTCGCGTCGCGCCGCATGGGACAGTCCTTCGATCCCGCACGATATGCGGTCCTTGTCGTGGAAGACGACGCGCTTGTGCGCACGGAGGCCGTGGACCTGTGCTTTGAGGCGGGCTTCACGGTCTACGAAGCCAAGAACGCGGCCCAAGCGATCCGGCAGCTCGAACGGCACTCGGAGATCCGCGTCCTGTTCACCGACGTCGAGATGGGGGGCTCGATGGACGGGCTGAAACTGGCGCGTGCCGTGCGCGACCGTTGGCCGCCGGTCGCCATTCTCGTCACCTCCGGACGAGTGCAGGTGACCAAGGAGCAGATGCCCGAGAACGGGCTGTTCTTCGCCAAGCCCTACCCGCCGGACGACATCTTGCGGGCGCTGAACGACATCTCGGCTCAGATCCAGAGCTGAGGACGCACGGCACGCCTGGACGTTCAGCGCTCCTGACGTCCCAGGCTTCCCTGAAGCGCATCACTCAGGCGTCCTGTGGCTGCGCCGCAATCCGCTCCAGCGCTTCGATGATCTGCGCCTCCATGAAGGGTTTGCCGATGAACCCGAGCGGCTTCCATGCGAGCCCCATCGCCTGAACCTCCTCTTCCAGGCGCCCGCTCACAAACAGCGAGGCCACACCGTGCTCCTCCCGGAGCCGCCGCGCCGTTTCGACGCCGTTCGGCCCGTCCAGGAGGTCGACGTCCATGATGGCGAGGTCGAACGGGACCGAACGCCTTGCGAGATCCAGGGCCGCGCTGGAACTGGCGGCTGTTCCGACGACCTCGTGACCGGCGTCCTCAAGGATACCCTCGAGATGGAGGGCGATCAGGACTTCGTCCTCGACGATCAGAACCCGCAACGCCATGAAAGTCTCCAACACAGATCGGCAGGCGAACCGGATCGGAAGGCGGCTGGTTCCGGTCCGATCGGTAGCTCGTGGAAGAACGACCGATCGGACCGCGTAGGTGGCAACGCAAGAGGAGCTGACTGGTCCATGTGACCGAGCAAGCGGATGAGCTGTTCCTAGGTGGGGATGAAGTCAGATGTCGGAATGTCCGCTCTTGGGAAGGCGTTCGACAACCTGGAATGTCTTGGAAGGGTCGAAAGCGGCTGGACCGCTTCCGAGCGTCCGCTTCGTCCATACCGATCGGCGCGACCGGGTCGGTAGCGGATGGACCGGTCCCGGTCGTCAGCGATCGGGCATCTCGTCAACCCAACTCGTCCGCGAAGTACGCCTCCAACGCCAGATACGAGGCATTCAACTTCAAGGCGTGATCAGGATCGTCTTGGACAAGCATCCAAGCTCCCTCGAAGCAGATCAACCATTCTCCGACATCGAAGAAGTGCTGCATTCGAGCGGTCGTCAGTCCCAGTTCGCGCATGTTTTGCATGACCGCTTGAAGCTCGGTGATCACTTCGCGGTCGGTTTTGATCATGGTCCCATTCTGGCTGACGGAGTTCAGTCGCGAACACACGGTTTTGCTTCGCCCCGAACGGTGTGTCCGCTTCCGGGGAACCCTAAGCCGGGAGACTGTGGCTCGAAAGGGTCGAAAGCGGACCAACCCATTTAGGAGGCAACTCCCGGAAACCGATCGCCTTACGGAAGGACGCGCGCCGCCGTGCGCACTCAGACGCCCACCTTCGCATTGGCGGAAACGGCATGGACCGCCAGAGGGGTAGCCACGTCTGGCAGGATCTGGTCGAGGGTGATCTCACCGAAACGCCGGGAGAACAGGGCCGTCGCATCGGTCATCGTCGTTTCCATCACGGCATTGACGCCTCGCTCGACAAGACAGTCAGGGTGGCGACTGCGGTTGCCGAAGGCGAACAGCGTCGGGCGTCCGAGGGCCTCGTAGACCGCCAGGAGGGTGATCTCGCGAAGCGGCCTCGACAGGCGCCAGCCGCCGCCATGCCCTTTGCCGGAAGCCACGATCCCGGCTTGCCGCAGCCCCGCCATCGTGCGCCGGAACACGGCCGGGTTGGTGCCCATGCTCTGCGCCAGGACCTCCGACGTCAGCGGCGTGTCCGTCTGCGACATGTGCAGCAGCACGTGCAGGACGTCGGACAAGCGGGTGTCTCTTTGCACGGCAGATCCTCGTTCAGTCGCGGTTGGCTGACCCCCGCTTAGTATGGCGAGGCGGGTTGACGGGTACAGAGGTCATTATGTAGCTTTTGATGCTACATGAAGCGACGTCAATCGCCAGGAGTGACCCCATCATGCCATACGACGCCATCGTCATCGGCGGCAGCTTCGCCGGCCTCTCGGCTGCGCTCTACCTCGGGCGCGCCAGGGTCCACGTCTGCGTCCTCGACACAGGGGCGCCGCGCAACCGCTTCACGAACCACTCCCACGGTCTGTTCGGGCACGACGGAAGCGACCCCGCTTCGATGCTGGGTACGATGCGCAAGCAGCTTTCGGCTTATCCGACCGTCCAGCTTGTGGATGGGGCCGCCGTCGATGTCGGGCGCGAGCGAGGCGCCTTCGTCGTCCGACTTGCCGATGGTCGAACGGTGAAGGGCCTGCAGCTCCTTCTGGCCTCCGGCATCACCGATATCCTGCCCGACCTTCCGGGCGTAGCCGAACGCTGGGGTCGGTCCGTGATTCACTGTCCGTACTGCCATGGCTACGAATTCGCGGACCGCAACCTCGGTGTTCTCGCCTCGTCGCCGCTGTCGGTCCACCAGGCGCAGTTGATCCCCGAATGGGGTCCGACGACGTTCTTCACGGACGGGCAGACGGTCGAGCCCGACGCGATCGAGGCGCTGACGGCGCGGGGTGTGTCGGTCGAGCGCGAAAGGGTCGTCGGCCTTGAGGGGAACGGACCGCTCCTGTCCGCCGTCCGCCTTGCGGACGGACGATCCATCCCGATCGATGCGCTCTACATCGGACCCCGCTACCGCTTCTCCAGCGACATCGCGGAGCGTCTCGGATGCGCAATCGAAGCGGGGCCGCTGGGCCCGGTCCTCAAGGTGGACGAGATGAAGGCCACCAGCGTTGCTGGGGTCTTTGCGGCAGGCGACGTGACCCGCATGGGTCATACCGTCACCTTCGCTTGCGCAGACGGTGTCATGGCCGCGCTGGCCATCCATCGGTCGCGGGTGTTCCCGAAGGTGGCGGCATGACCGACGACCATGCCGCGCCCCTTCATGGGAAGGATCGCATCGCCGCCTCCCGCGAGGAGGCGCCGCGCAAGGTGCCCGGCCACTACCTTGCTCCTATCGCCAGCAGTTCGTCAGATGCCAGCGCCATCGCAATCGGTGCGAGATATTCCAACGACAACATGGAGCGATGGCGCGACTACGGGCGCTTCGCGCACATCTATGTCGACGGCAGCACCGAGGAAGCTGCGCGATAGCGTCGAGGATGGTTGGAAAGCTACCATCCTGCTTCTCGTCAGAGATCAGTCGGGAACCGACACGATCACATGATCGTCGCCGAGGACACCACGATATCGGGCTGCTCCCGCCGATGCAGGATCTATGGGCCTTGAGTACCGTATCGAGCAGCGTGAATGAAGGCTTTGGCTCCCGTATCATCAGCAACTCGCCTGCTTCGTCTCGATCGTTGCCTCGGCTCCGTTCGATAGTCGAGTGGCGATCTCCGTCCAACCGGCCCGATCGCCGTTCAGCTCGTTCCTGAGGTAGGCGAGCGTCGCTTCCTGAATGAGCCTGACGCGGTCAGCGTTCTCGTCTGTGGTCTCGGTCACCTCGTAGCCGGAGATGCCCCCCAACATGTGCTCGCCGCCGCGCAGGGTGAGAAGGGCCTTGGGACCGGGGGAGAGATGGAATGGATCCTGGAACCAGTCCGGTCCACGTACCGTCAGAGGCGAGCGGTCCGCATCCCCGGCGACGATCAGCGCCGGCGTCGTCATTCCGTCGAAGGACGTGTCGAGATAGGGGGTGATCCGGCGGCCGAGGTCACTGAGATCGTCGCCACCTCTGCCGCCCGAGGCCAGGAGTATGCCCGCCTTGACGCGTCGATCGGCGAAGTCCTCGTCTTCGTCGCCGGCGATCATTCGCGCGCCCAATAGCATGCTGGTCGTCTGACCGCCGAACGAGTGACCGACCGCCGCGATCCGCGTGGGATCGATGCGTTCGCGAAGTCCCGGGACCGGCTTGAGCACCTGATCCAGCTCGTCGATGACGCGCTTCGCATCGGCTATCCGCGTCCGCCAGATCGAAGGGCGGCGCGTGTCGTTCTCGTGGAGACCCAGCCGGCGTGCGTCGAGGTAGGTCGGCTGTACGACCACGAAGCCGCGTGCAGACCAGAAGTCGACGAGCGGCGCGTAGCCATCCATGGAGGACCCATGGCCGTGAGAGAAGAGGATGACTGGCAACGCGCGTCCGGTAACCGGCGCGGACACGCGGACCTGGATATCCTCTCCACGCTCTGGATCTGGCAGCCTGATCGCCCTGGCCGACAACGTCGGTACGGGCGCATCCATGTTGGCGTCTCTGGGGATCCAAGCACCTGGCATCGAAGGTCTCCCTGTTGGACCATCCCACTAGGCGTTGGAATGCCTCACGAAAGGCGGTCATTCATTTGGACCTGCACCAGGTATACGACCGACGAGACGGCGCAAGAACGCATTCGTACAGGACGAGGTCACCCGGACATGACTGCCGACCCATCTCCGCTGCCCGACTGCACCGGCGTCGGAAACGTGCTGTCGCGAGTGGGCGACAAGTGGTCCGTTCAGATCGTGGTGGTGCTGCATCGCCGTGGCGAGCGTTTCAACAGCCTCAAACGGCTGGTACCCGGCGTCTCCCAGCAAGCGCTGGCGTCCGCGCTGAAAGCTCTGGAAAGAGACGGTCTGGTGCAACGGACGGTGCATCAGACCACGCCACCGCAAGTCGAGTATGCTCTCACTCCGTTGGGACGATCCCTATCCGGCCCGATCCGTGAGCTGGCCGAGTGGGCAATCCACAATCGGGCCGCGATCGGAGCGAGCCGGTCCGAGTACGACGCGAGGACCAAGGGACCGACGGGCTGAACCGTGCTGTCGCTCGCGGGTGCCGATCAGCAAACGAAGAGCGCTGTTTGAGTCGCTGTCCGAACCCTGGTCCGGCTCTGGGACGGATATGCCGACATCGACCGTACCGTCTGCAATCGCAACGCCTTCGTTGCGTCGCTGCGAGGTGCCAACCTGCATTGCCGCATGACGAAAGTCAGCTAGGCTGGCCAACAGGAACAACCTACTGCCCGATGGTGAACCTGCTTCCAGCGAGCGATCGGGAAGGGATTTCGATGTCCACCATGTCTCCTTTGCACGGTCCCAAAGCTTGTCTCCCATGACCAAACGTTTCGACGCGATCGTGATCGGCGCCGGCCAGGCAGGTCCATCCCTGGCGGTGAGGCTCGCACAGGCCGGGCGGCAGGTTGCCGTCGTGGAAAGGCATCTCGTCGGCGGCACCTGCGTCAACACCGGCTGCATGCCGACGAAGACCCTGGTCGCGAGCGCCCGGGCAGCGCATGTCGCCCGCCGCGCCGTTGATTATGGCGTTCGCCTGTCGGGACCGATCGAGGTCGACATGCGCGCCGTGAAGGCGCGGGCGGAAGGCGTGTCGCGCAAGGCAAGGATCGGCAACGAGAACTGGCTGGAGGCAACGAGTGGCGTCACGCTGCTTCGCGGACATGCCCGCTTTGAGGATGCCCAGACGATCCGCGTCGGCGACGAACGCCTGAGCGCGCCGCTCGTGTTCCTCAATGTCGGCGGGCGCGCCGTGGTCCCCGACATGCCTGGGGTCCGCGACGTGGTCGTCATGACCCATACGGACATGGTGGCACTGGACGAGCTGCCGCGCCATCTGGTGGTGATCGGCGGGAGCTATATCGGACTGGAGTTCGCGCAGATGTATCGGCGCTTCGGGGCCGAGGTGACGGTGGTCGAGCGTGGTCCCCGTCTCGTGTCTCGCGAGGACGAGGACGTGTCGGACGCGATCCGCGGGCTGCTGGAAGGCGAGGGCATCGTCGTGCGCACCGATGCCGATTGCATCGGCTTCGCACCCCACGTGGACGGCACGAAAGTGCGCCTATCCTGTGCGCAAGGAGCACCAGAGATCATCGCCAGCCATGTTCTGATGGCCGTCGGGAGGCGTCCGAACACGGACGATCTCGGTCTCGCGACCGTCGGGATCGAAACCGACAAGCACGGCTACATTCCGGTCGGCGACGATCTTCAGACGATCGTGCCCGGAGTCTTTGCGCTTGGCGACTGCAACGGGCGCGGCGCCTTCACTCATACCAGCTACAACGACTACGAGATCGTCGCCGCGAACCTTCTCGACGGCGAACGTCGTCGCGTGAGCGACCGCGTTCCAGCCTATGCCTTATACACCGATCCGCCCCTTGGGCGGGTCGGCATGACGGAGCGTGAAGCGCGGGCCAGCGGGCGGCGGATCCTGATCGCTACGCGTCCGATGGCGCGTGTGGGGCGTGCGGTAGAGAAGGGGGAGACCGCCGGCTTCATGAAAGCCGTCGTCGACGCCGACACCCAGCGCATCATGGGTGCGGCTATACTGGGCGTGGAAGGCGACGAGGCGATCCATGGCCTGCTGCTCGCGATGAACGCCGACCTGTCGTACACGACAGTCCAGCGCGCCGTCCCGATCCATCCGACCGTCTCCGAACTGATCCCGACGCTGCTCGGGGATCTGAGACCGGCAACTTGATCGGAAAGCGGACGGATGCGCCGCTGCATTCTGTCTGTGAAATCTCGGCCGCCTTCGAAATAAAGGGAACGACCTGGGAGAGCTGGTACTGCCAGTTGGACTCGCGCGGTGACGGTTCTCCGAACTGCCGTGGACATGGACCGCGTTGTCTTGCTTGAAAGGCACAGAAGACGAAGGTGGTCGCTTTCGATCGCGTAGGTCATGGCCCGGGACACACCGTTGGTCTGCGCGCCTTGAACGTGCGTACTTCTTCGATTCAGGCCGATGCCTTCCGTCCAGCGCTTCGTCTGCGTGACGATACAGCTCCAGTGGATGACAGGGGCTGACCCAAACCACTTCAGCGAACGGTTCGCGACGCCTGCCGTTTCCGTGCTCGAACGCAAGTTCCGACCTGGCGTCGGAGTTCGACAGTAGGGGTTCGGTCTGCACAAGAGCGTCGATACCGAACCGCGCCTCGTCGACATAAAACGAAATAAATCGACACAACGCGACAGCCGGTCACTGCTGTAAGCCGTCCTGGCAATGGTGCATTCACGACATGGCGATGGGCGGCCCCGTTTTTCCATGAGCTCGAACGATGCCCGACCGAAGCGGTACGTCGGTTTGACAGGCAAACCATCCGCGACCGGAGACCTCTGCGCCCGGGTTCCAGGCCGTCAGGAACTCGTGGGAGCCGAGAGAGCCGACGCGGGAGCGGGGCGTCGCAAAACGTGGAAGCCGCATCGGACCGTTCCTCGTTCTCGCTCGGCTGCCGCCAGTGGATCCACAGACGTAGCTTCATTCCATCTCGACGCGGGGAACAAATGAAGGTCTTCATAGTCGGTATTGCCGGCGGCGTGGGAAGCCGGGTCGCGGCACAGCTCGCCGAGGCGGGCGACGAGCCGACCGGCCTGGTGCGGAAGTCCGAGCAGGTGGCCGCGCTGGCGGCGAGAAGCATACAAACCGTCCATGGAGACCTCGTCGCGATGTCGGTAGGCGACCTCGCTGCCGCGATGCGTGGTAGCGACGCCGTGGTCTTCACCGCCGGTGCCGGGGGGAAGGACAGCGATGCCGGAACCACATCCATCGACGGCGACGGACCGGGGAAACTGGCTGCGGCAGCCAAGCTCGCGGGGATACGCCGCTTCCTCCTCGTCTCGGTGTTCCCCGAGGCATGGCGCGAGCGCCGCATGGACGCGTCCTTCGAACACTACATGGTCGAAAAGAAGAGGGCCGAGACCCAGCTGGTCCTTACGGATCTGGACTGGATCATCCTGCGACCTTCGGCCCTGACCGAGGATCCAGGCACCGGGCGGGTCGATCTCGGGCTCGCGAAGGTCCACGTCGAGATCACCCGGGACGACGTGGCGGCGACCGCCATCGCTCTTCTGAGAACGCCCGAACTCAAACGGCTGATCCTCGAAGCAACGGGTGGAGGTGTCGAGATCGGCGACGCGATCTCGGCTTTGAAAGCCGCAGTGTCACCCGCCGGTCCGAGCGGTCAGTAACGGCGCAGATCCACGAAGGAGAGATGAGACGATGGCCTTTGTCACCACCACCGATGGCGTCGACATTTTCTACAAGGACTGGGGACGGAAGGACGCCCAGCCGATCATGTTCCACCACGGCTGGCCTCTCTCCTCCGACGACTGGGACGCGCAGATGCTGTTCTTCCTGGCGAAGGGCTACCGTGTCGTCGCGCATGACCGACGTGGCCACGGACGCTCTAGTCAGGTCGACCACGGTCACGACATGGACCACTACGCGGCCGACGCCTTCGCCGTCGTCGAGGCGCTCGACCTGAGAAACGCCGTGCACGTCGGCCATTCCACGGGAGGCGGAGAGGTCGCGCGATACGTCGCCCGACACGGCGGACCGTCCGGCCGCGTGGCGAAAGCGGTTCTCGTCTCGGCCGTTCCGCCGTTGATGTTGAAGACCGTCGAAAACCCGGAAGGCACGCCGTTGCAGGTGTTCGACGGCTTCCGGTCCGCACTCGCCGCCAACCGCGCCCAGTTCTTTCTCGATGTTCCTACGGGCCCGTTCTTCGGCTTCAACCGAGAGGGAGCCGTGGTGCATCAGGGAATGATTTTGAACTGGTGGCGCCAGGGCATGATGGGAAGCGCGAAGGCGCATCACGACGGCATCGGAGCCTTCTCCGAAACCGACCAGACCGAGGATCTGAAGGCGATGACGGTCCCCACGCTCGTCATGCATGGCGAGGACGACCAGGTTGTCCCGATAGCCGCTTCGGCGCGGAAGTCCATCGAACTGCTTCCGAACGGCACGCTGAAGACCTATCCCACCTTCTCTCATGGCATGCTGACTTTGAACGCCGACGTGCTGAACGAAGATCTCCTTGCCTTCGTGGCCAACTGAGGTCAGCCGTCGCTCCGGGCGTTCGGCTATCGAGGTCGTTCCGGGTTCCCAGGACGACAGACAGGTTGCCGAGCGACAAGCTGCGAAGGACCACCCGGGGGTCGTCGATCGAGGTCTACGGCCCTTGGGAGTGTCCGCCCGACCGAAGCGTCGGGATTCATGGGAACCAAGCAGCGCTTCGACCGAAGCGGCAGGTCAGGAATGTCGATCCCGCTCGACCCTCAGCGAGGCCGCCACTTCGCCGATCAGCGACCGCAGCCAGCGATGGGACGGGTCGTGACGGTAGCGCAGGTGCCAGGCCATCTCGATCGGGAAGGTTCCAAGATCGACCGGCGCTGCGAGAACCCTGAGCCGTGGATCGTGCGCCAGTCTGCGGCAGATCAAGTTCGGCAGTGTCGCGCAGTAGTCGGTGACGGCGACCATCTCCGCGACCGCGAAGAAATTGGTGACCGATATCGCGACGTCGCGTTTCAGCTGCCGTTGCGCCATGGCCTGGAACAAGCCAGCCCGCATCCGCCCGGGCGGTACGACGTTCACGTGCTTGAGCCGCTCGAACTGATCGCGGGTCATGCTGTCGCCGATCTGCGGATGGTCCGCTCGTACGATGCAGGAAAGCCCTTCGTCCATCACGTGCTGCACGACCAGGTTGTCGGGAGGATCGACTATCCGGCCCAGCACCAGTGCGGTGGTGCCGGAAATGACGCCCGTCTCGACCAGATCGTTGCCGTACGGAGTGAGGTGCAGCTTGATACCGGGAGCGACCTCGCGGAGCTTCGCCACGATCGCGGGCATGAGCACGAACTCGACATAGCCGTTAGGGGCGATGGTCAATACGCGCTCCGCCGTCGCAGGGTCGAACTCCTGTTGCCCGAGCACGGCGTCGTCGAGCTTCGCCAAGGCCTCGGCAATGACGGGCGCGAGTTCCAGGGCGATCGGCGTCGGCTGGATGCCGTAGCGCTCCCGGACGAAGAGCGGGTCCTGCAGCATGGTGCGCAGACGGGCGAGCGCGTTGGACAGGGCCGGCTGGGTCATGCCGACCCGTTCCGCGGCACGCGTGACGCTGCGCTCCTCCATCAGGGCGACGAAGATCGGCAGCAGGTTGAGGTCGTATCGCATGGTTATGCCGATAGCAGCATATCAGGCATCCGAGAAATGAATTTCCGGAATATGTTCCCCGAGGCCATGTTGTTCTCGTGCCCCACGGGCCTCGCAATTCACAACGGAGCTTCACATGGCCGACGCGAAAATCCTGGTACTCGGTTCCAACGCCACGCGTATCGAACTCAAGGGTGGCGGCTCGGCCGCGATCGGGCAGTACCTCAACGAGACGGTCGTGCCGTCGATGGCGCTGATCGAGGCGGGTTACGAGATCGTCCTCGCGACGCCTGACGGCACCAAGCCGCATATCGACGAGTTCTCCGATTCCGCGAGGCACTTCGGAGACGACGAGGCGGCCTATGCGAGGGGGAAGAGCTTCTTCGACGAGGCCCCCTCGATGAACCAGGTGCGTCCGCTGCGCTCCGTTCTGGAGGATGGGCTGGACGGCTATGCGGGTGTGTTCGTACCCGGCGGACATGCGCCGGTGGTCGACCTGATGCAGGACGCCGACATGGGAGCGATCCTGCGGCACTTCCACGATACCGGAAAGCCGACGGCGCTCCTCTGCCATGGCCCGGTGGCGATCGCCGCCGCCATGACCCGTGCCGCGGAATTCCGAGCGGCGCTCGTGAACGGCGAAACGACGAGAGCCAGCGACATCGCCAGGGATTGGCCGTATGCGGGGTATCGCATGACCGTCTTCTCGACCAGCGAGGAGAAGTGGGCCGAGGACAATCTCTTCCACGCCCGGCTGCCCTTCTACATGCCCGACGCGCTGCGGCTGGCAGGCGCAACGGTCACCACCGGCGCCGTCGACTGGGCGCCGAACGTGGTGATCGATCGCGAGCTGATCACCGGCCAGAACATGGGCTCCGATCGCCTGATCGCCACCAAGCTGATCGAAGCACTCAACGCCGCGAACGCGAACGCATGAGCACCCGCATGACCGGCGGGGCGCTTCGAACGTGGCCCGCCGCATCGGTCCATCGGCAAGGGAACAACGAAATGTCCAACCATGCGAAAACCGTCGCGATCTTCGTCGCGCTGCCAGGCAAGGCAGGGGACCTGCGAACCCTGCTCGACGGCATGATCGCGCCGAGCCGCGCGGAGACGGGCAACCTGCGCTACGACCTCTGGCAGGACCAGACCAATCCGGATCGCTTCGTGCTCGACGAACTCTACGTCGATGGCGAAGCGGTCGCCGCCCACCGTGCGACGCCGCACTTCCAGGCCTATGCCTCGGTCATCGGCAGCCTCGCCGAGCGCACCGCCGTGACGCTCGATCCAGTCGCAGTGGCCTGACCCAAGACCTCGACCCAATCCTGGAGATTCGTCATGATCCGCAAGCTGACCGGGCTGCTCGCCCTCGCAACCGTCGCCGCGCCCATCCTGCCGGCGCACGCCGCAGACAAGCCATTCTCCGTCGTTCTCGTCCATGGCGCCTTCGTCGACGCTTCGGGCTGGCGTGCGGTCCATGACCGCCTGACCGAGGACGGTTACGAAGTTCTAGTCGTTCAGAACCCCACGATCACGCTCGAGGACGACGTGGCGATCACGCAGAAGGCCATCGCCAAGGCCAAACATCCCGTCATCCTGGTGGGCCACTCCTACGGCGGCTCGGTCATCACCGAAGCGGGCAACGATCCCAAGGTCCGCAGCCTCGTGTATCTCGCTGCGTTCGCACCCGATGTCGGAGAGTCTGTTGCCAAGCTGGCGGAGACGCCGGTACCGGGCGAGCCAGGCGCGCCGTTGCTGCCCCCGGCCGACGGCTTCCTGATCGTGGATCCCGCCAAGTTCCCGGCCGCCTTCGCAGCCGACGTCGACCCGGGGACGACCGCCTTCATGGCGAGGGCGCAGGTTCCATGGGGACTGGACGCCGTGGGCGGGGTGATCACCCACGCGGCATGGAAATCGAAGCCGAGCTACTTCATGGTGACCACGCAAGATCGCATGGTGCCACCGACCGCCCAACGCACGATGGCCAAGCGTGCTGACGGCAAGACCCAGGAAATCGCAAGCAGCCATGCCGTGATGATGTCTCGTCCGGACGAAGTCGCGGCGTTCATCGAGAGCGCCGACGGATCGAAGCAGTAGTTCGGGGAAATGCTTGGCGCCGGCACCGCGATCCAGGCGTCAAGCATCGTTCACCGGGAGAACAGTCATGCCACGTACCTATCTCACGCTCGAATATGCCGATGCCCAGCACATGATCGCTGCCGCCGAGGTCGCTGCGGACGCTCTGAACATACCGTACTGCATCGCCGTCGTTGACGCGGGTGGGCATCTTCTGGCCTTCGCACGTCAGGACGGTGCCCTGATCGGCTGCATCGACCTCGCCATCCAGAAGGCGCGTACCGCACGTCTGTTCGACAACCGGACCGCGGAGTTGAGTCGAATGGCCCAGCCGGGAGCGGACCTCTACGGCATCCAGCATAGCAATGGCGGCGAAGTGATGCTGATCGGCGGTGGTCTGCCCGTGTTCCGGAACGGGACCGTGGTCGGCGCGATCGGTGCCAGCGCCGGTACCGTCCGGCAGGACGTCGAGGTGGCGGAAGCGGCGATCGCGGGGCTACCGCCCGAGATCGACGGACTCTAAGGAAACGCCAAGCAATCCTGCCGGTGCCTCGGGGAGGACGACGAGATGATCGACGCCGCATCCGTTTCGAACGTGGTCGAGACGATCCGTATCGCCGTCACGCCAGTCTTCCTGCTCACCGGGATCGGTGCACTCCTCGGCGTCATGACGGGTCGGCTTTCCCGCATAATGGATCGAGCGCACCAGCTCGAAAACGATCCGGATCCAACGTCAGGCAATCGACGCCTGGAGATGGACCTCACCTACACGAGAATGAAGCTCATCAAGCTTGCGGTTCTCCTCTCCGTCGTTTCCGTATTCGTGGTCTGCCTCGTCATCGCGCTTTTGTTCGTCTCGACCCTCGTCGGCCTTCACATCGACATCGCCGTCGCTCTCGCCTTCATCGTATCGATGCTGCTGCTGATGGCTGGCCTTCTGTGCTTCCTGATAGAGGTCACCTTGGCACTCCGCTTGCTCGGGAAACCACGCGATCACTAATCCGGCGAATGACGTCCCGTGCGACCGGCGGACATCGGTCTCGCTGGCATGTCATCGGATACCCGCCGGACACCTCCGTATCCCCACGGGACGAGTGGTCCATGCGTGCAGGGGGACGAGTGCCGGGTTTCGGACCGATATCCATCGGGTCAGAATCTCCGGAAGGATCGCGATCGCACCAGCACGGGAAGGGATCTCCGCTTCCATTCCTCCGACATCTCGAAAACGTCATATCCTGCTGGTCGACCGGTCCTACAGGAGGACATCCTACAGGAGGACATCGGAGACGCCTTCTCTGCACCTGTCTCCGAAAAGACCTCGGCCAAGGTCGGCCATGCACCCAGTTCGCAGCACGAACGGCATGCCATTGAGGAACTGCCGGTTGTCGTGGGCCCGAGTGTCCGAGCCTTCCGCGGGAGCGCAAGACCAAGACGCTCCGGTCGTCGACGGGATCGAACGTTCGAGGGCGCGACGGGTCGGGGACTACTTCGGCTTCGCTTCCGCTGCGACTTCCAGCATGGACACCGGCCTATAGCCTACCGCCGCCCTGATCTCGTCCAGCGGCGGGCGGCGCCGTTCTTCGATGAAGAATGCGATGGGTGTGCCGGTCCGGCTTCGGATGCCTCTCTCGTCGACGGCCACGGGCCAGGCGTCGACGTCTTCGCCGTCCCATATGCACACCAGCGACCCTCGGCTGACGCAATGGCCCACGTCCTCGGGAGTTCTAGCACGTCCGACGAGTTCGACCGTCGCCAGCGCGGACGGGGACGATCCGACCATGTCGCCTTCGATGGACGGCGTGAAGGCATCGGCGTCTGGAGCGACATCGCCCGGCACCTCTCCGCGCTCGGCCGATGGTGACTCCGGCGGAAAGTCCTCGTCTGCGATCGGGGTCTCGACGGGTTCGAGGAGAACCTCGTCGTCGGCGGTGAGTTGCGGGCCACCGCTCCAGGGACCGAGGTCGTATGGGCTCGACGACCGCCCGGACGAGCGGGGTGTGTATGGACGTCGGGAAGGAGCCGACCAGGATGAGCTGGACGACCTCGACCAGGAGGACGACTTTCCACCTCCACGCCCGCCACGCGCTTCGGCATCCATCGCGAACGAGAAGCATACGGAGGCGGCGAGCACGTATCGAAGCATGGCAAGTCCCTTTGCGAACCGCACCGTCCTACGCGCTGCAATTGTAGGAAGACTGAACGTCGTAGAACAAAATTGAAGCGTTGTCGGTCGCGATCCGTGCGATCGGCGTCGTCGCCCGGTTGCATGCTTCGTCCGCACTGGAACGGAATCGTTTCACCGTGGCGATGAACGGATGGCGTCCGCTTCCGGGCAGCGGACTTCCGGCGATCCAGGCTGCCGGGTAGCGGGAATGATTTCTACCTGCAGTGGGCGACGGCGACCGAGCGGTCTCGGTCGTGAGCCGACGAAGCCCGGTCCGTGGATCCGGAGGCTCGTCATCCGCCGTGCGGCGCGGTTTGCGGTAGAAGCCCAGCCGTGCGAGACGGGGCCATGTCACCGAGCGAGGACACCATGGCCGACAACCCCGCCGACCGCGAGGTCCTCGTCGTCGAGACGGCGCAGATCGTGAAGAGCTATGTCGCGCACAACCATGTCCCCCGGGACGATGTCGCCGGCCTCATCGAAGCCGTGTTCGCGGCCCTGGTGACGCTGGATGCCTCGCCATCTGCCGTGGCCGGGCCGGCAGCGCAGGAGCCCGCGGTTCCGATCCGCAAATCGGTGACGGCCGACTACCTGATCTGCCTGGAGGACGGACGGTCGTTCAAGTCGCTCAAGCGTCATCTGGCGGCGCACTACGATCTGACGCCTGCCGAGTACCGTGCCAAGTGGGGCCTGCCTCCCGACTATCCGATGATAGCGGCGAACTACGCGGCGCAGCGTTCGCAGTTGGCACGCGACATGGGTCTGGGCCGCAAGCCGAAGATGGACAGAGACACGGACGCCGGTTGAGCGGAAGCGTTCACCTCTGTTCGCCATCGAAGCACACGCTCGGCGGTCGCCGTCGGCGCGAGGGAGGGGCACCGGCATGATGGACGGCGAAGACGTCTACCGCGCCCGGATCGCCGCGTGCCTGAAGGCCGCGGACGCCGAACCGCTTTCGCAGATGAAGGCGCGGCATCTGGCTGCGGCGCGGTCCTGGCAGGCGTTGCTGGATGCCGAGATCGAACGCAAGCGGAGCGCTCTCGCGGAGCGGGCTCCCGATCGGTAGCCGATCCGGATGCCGACGCCGTCATCCAGACCAGGACGCTCTTCCATGAATCAAGCCGGAGTTCGAGACGTTCGATGAAGCGACCCGTCAAGCCGTTCGTCGTGGAACATAGGCGCCGCGTGCGCGGTGGGGCCGGCGAGCCTCCCGGCCTCTGGTCCGATGCGACGGGACGAGCGCTTCGCCAGATGGTTCGCGACCGGGATCGGGACGGGAAGCAGGTCGAGGACCAGGTCCGGGAGCCCGGCGACGACCGTCCGGTCGCTGCCGCACCCGCACGTCCCCGCATCCTGGAAGCGAGACCCTCCGTCCCTACGGGCGACGAACCAGCACGCGTCCCGGGCGTCGTCGATCCTGGAACGCGACGCGTTCGACAGACCCGCCTTCGCCCGACCCATGATCACGACGAGTTCGACCATGCCGAGAACGCCGGCGACGACCCGGTGTCCGACGCGACCGTCGCCAGGCCGTCCGACATTCCGGTCGAGGCGGCGGAAGCCTCGAAAGCTCGGGTGGAGAGTTTGCGAGCCAGGCGTGCCGCGGCCCGGAAGGGTTTACCCCTGCACGAGCGGTGGAAGTGGGACCTCCGGTTCTAGCGGCTGGTCCCCTGGATGGCGGCGAGCGAGGCGCGCCAGCCAGTGTTCGGTGCCGTCCTGCCGACTGCGGTGCGTCGATAGCGAACCGTGCCAGGAGTCAGACAGCTTCTAGTTCGATTAAACGTTCACTCGCTTGAGAGTTTGTGTTGCGTGGTCTGTCGGCCCGTGCCATCATTCCGGCGTCGCCTCGGGAGGGCGCGTCGGGAGGACGGCATGGGGATGTTCGCCTACAAGGGGCACGACGCGTCGGCCCTGGTGATGGATGCCTACACGATCGCGACGAGCACTACGCTCGCCGGCTACGACATCGCCAAGCCGTTGCCGGCCGGTTGGAGCCGGCTGTCGGCGGATGAGCTCGGCATATCGGCTTCGAACGTGGACGCGCGTGGTGCCTTCAAGGGTGAGAGTGAGCTCGGGACGCGCGAGGATGCGGCGCAGTCCTACGTTCTCGGCAAGTACGATGCCGGAGGCATCCTGACCGAGATCGCGTTCTCGATCGCGGGCACCAACTCGCAGGCGGACAAGGCAGAGTGGCACAAGCTCGTCGACGCGTCCTACATCCGCAACTTCGACTACGTGCTCGACGCGGTCGAGACCTACGCGACGGCGCGGGGCCTGGACGGATCGGACGTGCTCGTGACCGGCTACAGTCTGGGCGGCGGCGCGGCCAACAACATGTACGAGGTTCGCGAGACGGCTTGGAACGGCTTCTACGCCGATGCGGACTTCGTAGCCTTCGCCGGACTTCAGAGCGCCGATGCGGACGACGGCATCTTCAATTTCGGATACGAGAACGACGTCATCTTCCGTGTCGATCTCGACTCGCCGCTCGTCGACTGGAACCGGCTCGCGACGGACGAAACCTACGTCCCCCCGGTGCCGGGCAACGATGGATCCTTCGCGTCGTCGACCGACAACGTGCTGCTCTTCGATACGATCAGGGCCTATGGCTGGGATCAGAACCATGTCGGTGCTGCCGCCGATTTCCCGTACGTGAAGGCCTACGGGTTCCAGCTGGACAACATCTTCGGCTGGTCGGCCCATCTGTCCGGCATCATGCAGAACCAGGTCGAGCGGATCGCGACCTCCAGCTTCTACGACCTGATGGACGAGGACAGTCACGTCGTCCTGACGCAGTACCAGACCGACGCGCTGAAGTCCGGCGAATGGCCGGGCTGGGACTTTTCCGGCATGAACCCGCCCCCCAACGTCTGGATCAAGGGTGGCGACGTCGCCGTGTCCACCTTTCTGGTCGGGGCAGGCACCGTCGACTGGCTCGAGGACGGCAAGCGCGACGACCATGTCGACGCGCTTGCCGGGGACGATCTGGTGCGCCTGTCGGGTGGGCACGACGTCGTCGCCGGAGGAGCGGGCACCGACACCGTGTTCCTGCTCGGCGGATGGTCCGACTACAAGGCCTTCAGGCTGGCGGACGGCACGCTGGTCCTCAACGACAAGACGTTGGCCCTAGGCGCGAAGGAACTCGTCGGCGTCGAGAAGATCGCCGTGGAAGGTCCGCTCCACGCCGCCAACGACGCGACGCTCGCGGTCTCGACCTCGCTTCTGACCTTCTCGGCGCACACGGAAGGAACCACGAGCGCCGACAGCATGGTCGGTACCGTCGGCACGGACGCCCTCTTCGGTCTGGCGGGCAACGACACGCTGGCGGGGGGAACCGGCGACGATACGCTTCATGGCGGAAGTGGTGACGACCGGCTGGACGCAGGCACCGGACGCAACGTCGTCCTCGGCGGCGACGGGGTCGATACGGCCGTCTTCCAGGGCGTCATGTCTCAATACGGATTCGGCCAGAACGGCTCCACGATCACCGTCACGAACGGTGGCGTGTCCGACCATCTCAACGGGGTCGAGTTCTTCGAGTTCGCCGACCGGACGATAGCCGTCGCCGACTTCTGGATGGTCTGAATCCGGCGGCGCCGGTCTCCGGCGCCTACCGCAGACCGAGTTCATGCAGCCGACGCCGTACCCATCGCGGTGCGTCCAGCCTCAACAGTGACGGTCCGATGCAGCCCTTCGAACTCACTCTGAACACGTTTCTCGATCACGCAGCCAGGTGGCACCCTCAGACCGAGGTGGTGACCGCACGCCAGGGCGAGACCTCGCGACGGATCGGCTATGCGGACCTGCGCGAAGGCGCGCTGCGGGTCCTCGCCCTTCTGACGGAGCTCGGCGTCGAGCCGGGTGACCATGTCGCCACGCTCGCCTGGAACAGCCAGACGCACATGGAAGTCTGGTACGGTATCATGGGGCTCGGCGCCGCCTGCCATACGCTCAATCCGCGGCTGACGGCGGACCAGCTCGCCGCCATGCTGCGCCAGTCGCAGGCGCGGGTCGCGATCGTCAGCGCCGACCTCCTGCCGCTCGCGCGACAGGTCGCGGCACGGATCCCGTTGCGATCGATCCTCGTGATCGACGGCGGAGTCGAGGAAGTCGGGGAGGGCGTCGCGTCCCTGGAGACGCTGGTCGCCACGAGGCGGCCCGCCGCCCGTTGGGCCGACGTCGGGGAGGACGCCCCGAGCGGCCTCTGCTTCACGTCCGGCACGACCGGGGCGCCGAAGGGCGTCGCCTACACCCACCGCTCCAGCTATCTCCACACGTTGCGACTGCTGCAAGCCGACGTCATGGGCTTCACGGCCCGCGACACGGTGCTCGCGGCGGTGCCGATGTTCCATGCCAATGCCTGGGGCCTGCCCTTCGCCGCGCCCGCCGTGGGCGCCAGGCTCGTGCTGCCTGGCCGCCATGCCGATGGGCGTAGCCTCGCCACCCTCATCGCGGACGAAGGCGTGACGGTCGCGGTCGGCGTGCCGACCGTCTGGATCGGACTGCTCGAACACGTGGAGACCCACGGCGAGACGCTACCCTCGTTGGAGCGCATCGTCGTCGGGGGATCGTCGATGCCGGCCGCCCTGATGGAGCGGCTGGAGCGCGTGCTCGGCATCGTGGTGCAGACGAGCTGGGGCATGACGGAACTGTCGCCCCTCGGTACCATGGCCTCCCCGGCCACCTCCCGAAGGGATGCGGGCGTGTCGGGCCGGCCGAGCGTCGGCATCGACCTTCTGCTGACCGACGCCGCCGGCCGACCGCTGCCCGAGCAACGCGGCGTCGAAGGGCACCTGCGCGTACGGGGCCCCGCCGTGGTGGAGCGGTATTTCGGACAGGACGAGCCCGTGACGGATGCGGACGGTTGGTTCGCCACCGGCGATCTCGCACGCCTCGACGCCGAGGGCAATCTCACGATCACCGGCCGGGCGAAGGACCTGATCAAGTCCGGGGGCGAGTGGATCAATCCCGCCCACATCGAGGAGATCGTCGGAGCCTTGCCGGAGGTCTCGATGGCTGCCGTGGTCGGGCGCACCGACCCCAAGTGGGGCGAACGGCCCATCCTGCTCGTCGAGATGCGCAAGGGCGCCGACATCGACGACCTCGATCTTCTCGGTTCCCTACGCGGTCAGGTCGCATCGTGGTGGATCCCCGAGACGGTGATCCGTCTTCCGGAGATGCCGAAGGCCGCGACGGGGAAGATCGACAAGATGCGTCTCCGCACCCTCTACAGCCAAGCCGCCGGCTGAGCCCGAGACATCCGTCCATGCGTGAAGCCTTCGTCGTCAGCACCGCCCGCACCGGCATCGGCAAGGCGTATCGTGGCGCCTTCAACGCCACGAAGTCGCCGACCCTCGCTGCCCATGCGCTCACCCATGCGATCGCGCGTGCCGGAATCGAGCCAGGCGAGGTGGAGGACTTCGTGCTCGGTACGGTGCTCGGCGCGGGCACCGCCGGCTCCAACGTCGCCCGCAACTCGCTCTTCGCCGCCGGGGTGCCAGTCGGCGTCGCCGCCCAGACGGTCGACCGGCAGTGCGCGTCGGGTCTCATGGCCATCGCCACGGCTGCCAAGCAGATCGTGGTCGACGGCATGGAAGTCGTCGCCGCCGGGGGGCAGGAGAACATCTCCGCCGTCCAGGACCGCTACTTCGCCTGGGTCGCCGAGGACGCCGATCCGAACGTCACCGCCAACGTGCCTTCGGCCTACATGCCGATGCTGCGCACGGCCGAGCGTGTCGCCGAGCGTTACGGCGTCGGTCGCGACGCCCAGGACGCATACGCCGCCGAGTCCCAGCGGCGCACGGCAGCCGCGCAGGTCGCCGGCCGCTTCGATGCGGAGATCGTTCCCTTCCAGACCGTGATGCGCGTCAAGGACAGGGAGACGGGCGACGTCTCCGAGCGAAGGGTCGTGATCGATAGGGACGAGGGAAACCGGCCGGACACGACTTGGGAATCCCTGTCCGCGCTGAAGCCGGTCGTGGAGGGCGGCTCGATCACGGTCGGAAACGCCAGTCAGCTGTCGGATGGCGCGTCCGCCTGCATCCTCATGGACGGGGCTAGCGTCGAGCGACGGGGGCTGACGCCGCTCGGCGCCTATCGAGGAATGGCGGTCGCCGGATGCGCGCCGGAGGAGATGGGCGTAGGGCCGCTCCACGCCGTGCCGAAGCTCCTGTCCCGACACGGCCTCGCGGTCGGCGACATCGGTCTCTGGGAGCTCAACGAGGCCTTCGCGGTGCAGGCGCTCTACTGCCGCGACCAGCTCGGCATCGATCCCGACGTCTACAACGTGAACGGCGGTGGCATCTCGATCGGCCACCCGTACGGGATGACGGGAGCGCGGCTCGTCGGTCACGCGCTGATCGAAGGCCGCCGGCGCGGCGCGAAATTCGTCGTCGTGACCATGTGCGTCGGAGGCGGGATGGGGGCCGCGGGCCTGTTCGAGGTATTCGGTTGAACCTATAGATCGGCCATGAACAAGCACACCCCTACCATCGAACCGGCCGTCCCGCCGAAGCGCCGCCGCCAGGGGACGAAGGCCGCCCAGCGCGCCGAGATGACCGAGCAGATCCTGGACGCCGCCGAGTTCCTGTTCTCGCGGCATGGTCTCTACGGCGTCACGCTGAAGGACGTCGCCAAGATGGTCGGCTCTCATCACACGCTGATCAACTACTACTTCGCGGACAAGAAGGCGCTCTTCGACGCCGTGTTCACCCGCCGGGCGGTGGTGACGAGCGAGCGGCGCATGCGCATGCTCGAGGAATACGAGGCCGCGTCGAAGGGCCGTCCGACGGTCGAGGGCGCGTTGCGCGCGTTTCTCGATACCGACCTCGACCTCTACATCGAGGGTGGCGAGGGCTGGAAGAACTATGCGGCACTCGGCGCCCAGGTCGCGAACACGCCGCTCTGGGGGGCCGAGCTGATGGATCGGCATTTCGACCCCGTGGTCCTGAAGCTCATAGAACTCCTGAAGGCCGCCATGCCGGGCTGCCCGGAGGAGGACATCTTCTGGGGATACCACTTCACCACGGGGGCGCTGATGCTGACCCTGGCGCGCACGGGCCGCATCGACAAGCTGTCCGGTGGGCTATGCCGGTCCGACGACTTCGTCGCGGTGAAGGAGCGCATGGCGACCTTCATGGCGGCCGGTTTCACTGAAATCTGCCGGTCCCGCTCGGAGAGCTGAGACCGTCGCCCGACCATGTTCCGCAGGGGTGCGTAGCGTCGGGGCGGCGGATAAACCCCTTGCAAAACTCTGGTTCATTCACTAGTGAGTTAGTAACTGAGCTTGGGAGGGATCGGTGACGAAACTCGAGGGGCGCGTCGCGATCGTGACGGGGGCGGGCGGCGGGCTCGGTCGGTCCCATGCCATGCTACTAGGCCATCTCGGTGCCCGCGTCGTCGTCAACGACACGAACGTCGCGGCGGCCGAGGCGGTCTCGCACGAGATCGCCGCCGCCGGCGGCTCCGCCATGCCGTTCGCGGCCTCGGTGACGGACGAGCCGCTTATCGACGCGATGGTGGCCAGCGCGATGCAGGCCTGGGGCCGCGTCGACATACTGGTCAACAACGCCGGGATCCTGCGCGACCGCTCCTTCGCCAAGATGACCATGACCGAGTTCCGCGAGGTGGTGGACGTGCACCTCATGGGCTCCGCGATCTGCACCAAGGCAGTATGGGCCATCATGCGGGCGCAGTCCTACGGCCGCGTGGTGATGACGACGTCTTCCTCCGGGCTCTTCGGCAGCTTCGGCCAGGCCAACTACGGCGCCGCCAAGATGGCGTTGGTCGGCCTGATGCAGACCCTGGCCCTCGAGGGCGAGAAGTACGACATCCGCGTCAACTGCCTGGCCCCGACCGCCTCGACGGCGATGACCGACGGCATCCTTTCGCCCGAGGCGTCCGATCTTTTCTCGCCCGGGCTCGTCAGTCAGGGCCTGCCGGCCCTCGTCGGCGAGGCGGCGCCGACGCGGGCGATCCTATGCGCCGGTGCTGGCCACTTCGCCCGTGCCTACGTCACGCTGACGCACGGTGCCTTCGCCGGCGATGCCGTTGGCGTCGCCGAGCGTTGGGATGCGATCGGGGCCCGCGAGGGCGACGGAGTGCCAACCTACGGCCTCGCGCAGATGGAACGGGAACTGTCGAGCGCCAGAGAGGCCGAAGACGCGTGGGACGACGCAGCCGACGTAGGTCGCGCCGTAGCCTAGGAATGCCTGCTCGCGCACGATCCCGGAGAAGGGCGGCGCGGCGGAGGGCGAGCATCGGACAGGGGCCGCTCGATCGGCCAGCACGGGGAGGAACGACATGCATCCGTTCGCAGCGGCCGGCCGCCTCGCCGCGTCGGCTTCGCCCATGCCGACCAAGGCCAAGCGCTCGGGCAACCAGCTCGAGCGGATCGTCACCGGCGTGCTCACCGCACTGGTCCTCGTCTTCTCGGTTTCGATCGACGGCTTCCTCAGCCTCGGCAACCTCCAGGTCATCCTGTCCAACTCCGCTTCGCTCGCCATCCTGAGCTGCGGCATGGCGGTCGTCGTGATCTCGCGCGGGCTGGACCTCTCGCTGGTCGCGCAGATGACCGCCGGCGCGACCGTGTTCGGCATCCTTCTCGCCAACGGCGTCGCGGCACCCGTGGCGGTCGGCGCATCGCTCGCGGCGATCGTCCTGATCGGCTTCCTCAACGCCTGGCTAATCGCCTATGTCGAGATCCCGGCCATGCTGGCGACTCTCGCTTCATCCATGTTCATGGTCGGCTTCCTGCGCTTCGCGGTGCTGCGCGGCGAGTTCCTCCTGCTTTTGCCCAAGTCCGATCCGACGGTCGCCTTCCTCGCCAGCAGCCTACCGATTGGCCTGTCGGTCCCCGTCCTCCTGATGCTCGCGACCGTCGCCGCCACCTGGTTCCTACTCGCCCGCTCGACGGCGGGACGGATCACCTACGCGATGGGCGACAACTTCCAGGCGGCACGCCTGACCGGACTCCCGGTCCGCCGCACGACCATCGTGGTCTACGTCTTCGCAGGTCTCACTGCGCTCGTCGCCGGCCTCGTCACGGCCTCGGCCAGCGGTGCCGTCGACTTCCGCACCGTCACCAACGGAACGCTGATCTTCGACGTCATCCTGGCTGTCGTGCTCGGCGGCATCCCCCTGCGAGGCGGGCGGGGCGGCGTGCGCAACATCGTCGTCGGCGTCGCCCTCATCGCCGTACTGCGCAACGGCATGACGCTGATGGATTTCACGACGCAGACCCAGGACATGCTGAAGGGCGTCGTCCTGCTCTCCGCGATCGTCGTCGACAACCACTTCAACCCCAGGGACGCCGAAACGGACACCGTCGGCGACCTCTGACCGAACCGCAGAAACGGGAGGAACACCATGACGAAGACAGTGAAGAGTCTGATGCGCCGCACGGCTGCCGGCCTCATGATAGGCGCCGTCGCTTTCGCGACCACGGGCGCGAGCGCCCAGGCCGAAGGCGCGATGGCGGGCAAGAAGGTCATCTTCGTGCCCATCGCCATGGGCATCTCGCTCACCGAGGGCTGGGCGCGCCGCATGAAGGAACACGCGACCGCTAACGGCTACACGCTTGACATCCGCGACCCGGCCTTCAACACCGGCGTGATGTCGGAGCTTCTGGCCAAGGCCATCAGCGAGAAGCCGGACGTGCTCGTCGTCCACAACCCGACCGTCCAGCTCCTGGCGCGCCAGATCCGCCAGGCGGAGGCGCAGGGGATCAAGGTCCTCCAGATCAACCTCCAGTCCAGCCAGCCCTCCACCGCCTTCGTCGGCGCGAACTGGGAGCGGATCGGACACGAGATCGCCGAGGACATCGTCAAGGAATGCGGCACGGGCAGCGGCAAGTCGGGCAAGGTCGCCATCATTCCCGGCCAGCTGACGGCGGCCGACAGCGTGATGATGAACGAAGCGGCGATGAAGGTCTTCGCCGAGCATCCCGAGATCGAGGTCGTCTCCAACCAGGCGTCCGACTGGGAGCCCGAGAAGGCCCGCCAGATCACGACGACCGTGCTCCAGCAGAGCCCCGACCTCTGTGCCATCTTCGGCCATTGGGACGTCCATACCATGGGCGCGGGCAATGCCGTGAAGGACGCGGGCAAGACCGACGACGTCCTGGTGTACGCCACTGGCGGGGGCGACGACGTGACCTGCAAGGCTGTCGAGGACGGAGTGCTCGACCGGGTCTGGAGCTACGACGCGGACGGGCAGGGACAGGACGCGGGCGAGATCGTCGACCGTCTCCTCCAGGGAGCGACCGGCGACGGCTCGCCGCTGCAGGTCGAGTCGAAGCTTAAGATCATCAAGGCGGGCGCGAGCTACGATCCGTCGCTGTGCTGGAAGCGCTGAGGCGCATCCCCTTCGCTCCGGGTAGCCCCGTGATGTCCGGAGCGGCTTCCGATCGGTCCCAGACCACCCACAGGCGTCCGTCCGGACGCACGGCGACGAACGCCCCGGAGGGAACGCTGCCATGAGCCTCGACGTCCCATTCTCCGCGTTGCGCAGGCAGCCCGTCCCGCGGCTCGTCCTGTCGCCGAGACGCATCCTGTCCGACATGCTGTCCAAGGGGTGGATCGAGAGCCTGATCCCCTTCGTCGCGCTCGTCTGCGTCGCAGCCGGCGTGCTGTTGACGACGGACGGCTACTTCGCGGCCTCGAACCTGCGCAACCTCGCGCAGTACGCGACCGACGGTGGCCTCGTGGTCCTGGCGCTGCTGATCGTCGTGGCGGTCGGCGGCATCGACCTGTCGGTCGGCTCCAACTTCGCGATGTCGGCCTTCGTCGCGCTCTTCTGCTTCCACATCCTCCAGCTCCCGGTACCCGTGGTGCTCCTGGCAGCGCTAGCCTCCGGTGCCCTCGTCGGCGTGGTCAACGGCGTCGTCGCGGGGCTCATGGGCTGTGGCGCGCTGCTGACGACGCTCGGCACCATGATCACGATGAGGGGCCTCTACACCCTGGGTTCGCAGGCATGGCTCGTCGAAATCTCCGGCTCCGCCCGCATGGACGACCTCTGGGACTTCATCGGTTTCGAGAAGGTGCTGACGCTGCCCGTCGGCTTCTGGGCACTGGTGGCAGTCGTCGCCATCGTCTTCGTCATGTTCCGCCAGAGCCGCTTCGGCTGGCACGTGCTGGCCGTCGGCGGAAACCGCAAGGCGGCGCGCCACGGCGGCATCCGCGTCAGGACGACGGTGTTCCTCGCCTATGTCTGCGCCGGATTCCTCGTCGGGCTCGCTGGCTTCTTCTTCGCCGCCCGACAGAACAGCATCGGCTCCGATACCGGCATCGGCCTCGAGCTGTTCGCCCTGACCGCCCTCGTGGTGGGTCTCGGCGGCTTCGTGCCGGGGCGTGGCGCCGTGATGTCGGTGCTGATCGGCTTCGCGACGATCTATATCCTCAACAACGCGATGGTGAACGGCGGCTTCCGTGGCGACTTCGTCCAGTTCAGCCTCGGCGCGATCATCCTCGCGATCCTCGCGATCGACGTGAAGTTCCGCAAGAACCGCCATCGGCTCCTCGCCTCGTCCTATCTCGATCCCGCCACCTACGATCCGGGACCTGTCAAGGGCATGGACGGCCTGATGCCGGACGAGACCGTGCCCAAGCTCGCGAGAGCCGATATTCTCGTAGCCGGACAGGTCGACGGGCCGGAGGACGTCCTTCTCGACCGCGACGGCAACATCTACTGCGGTAGCCGCGACGGCTATCTCTATCGGATCCCGGGCCCCGACCACGACAGCGCCGAGGTGCTCGCCAAGATCGGCGGCCGTCCGCTCGGGCTGGCGCTCGACGCCGAGAACCGGATCGTCGTCTGCGTCGCCGGCATGGGTCTCGTGCGGGTCACGATGGCGGGCGAGGTCGAGCTCCTGACCTACGAGACCGAGCGCAGCCTGTTCAGCCTGCGCGACGACACCGCCATCCGCATGGCAGACGACCTCGACATCGCGCCGGACGGTACGATCTTCTTCACCGACGCCACCAAGCGCTACGACATCGACGACTGGGGCCTCGATCTCCTGGAAGGGCGCCCGAACGGCCGCCTCCTGTCCTACGATCCGAAGACGCGCAGGACCCGCACCGTCTGCGACAACCTACGCTTCCCGAACGGCGTCTGCCTGACCCACGACGGCAAGCATCTCCTGGTCGCCAGCACCTGGGAGTGTTCGATCCTGATCTTCGATCTCGACCGGCTCTCGGACGGACCGCGCGTCTTCGCCGACGGCCTGCCGGGATACCCCGACAACGTGAACCGGGCCTTGGACGGCAGCTACTGGGTGGCACTGGCGGGCATGCGCAACCCGGTCTTCGACCTCGCCATGCGCCATCCCGACATGCGTCGCCGCATGGCCAGGAGCGTGCCGCCGACCAACTGGCTCTTCGGCAACCTCAACGTCGGCGGCGTCCTCAAGGTGGATGCGAAGGGTCAGGTCGCGGACGCGCTGTGGGATGCACCGGACGGCCCCCTCTACATGATCACCTCCATGCGGGAGCACGAGGGCGCGCTCTATCTCGGCGGCGTGACCAACAACAAGATCGGGCGCCTCGGCGTCGCCGGCGCCGACGCCTGTTGGCGGGGGCCGGACAGCTACTGGGGAGCGGCACGATGAACTTTCTCGCTCGCAAGCGGCAGGCCGCGCCCTTCATGACGCTGGAGGGCGTCGTCGGTCCGAACCAGCGCCTCGACCAGGCCGACGCCGTATCGGTCCAGTCGCCCGACACGCTCTGCCCGCTCCACGATGGCCGGCTTCTCCTCTCCTCCGGGCGCCAGGTGCTGGCGCTCAATGCGTGGGGCGGGGAGCCGGAATTCTGGGCAGCCTTCGCCGCGCCCGTCACCGCGCTCGCCCAGAGCCCTGGCGGACGGGTGGCCGTGGGCCTCGGCGCAGGCGGTCTGGCGGTGTTGGACGCGGACGGGCGGCCCGTCGCAGGCTGGTCGCACCCGATAGGACAACTCGCCTCCGTCATCGACCTCGTCTTCCGTACCGACGACGAACTCATTCTCGTCGATTGCGGTCGGAGCGACACGGACGACCTTCTTTCCGCCGCCGCATGGGACGACGAGGCGCGTGGGCAGGTGGTCTCGCTGCGCCACTCGGGCGAGCTGCGCGTGATCCTGCCCGGTCTGCACTATCCGATGGGCGTATGCCTCGATGCCAAGGGCGGCCTTCTCGTCTCGCTTCTGGAACGTGCCGCGATCGTCGACGAGACGGGGCGGGTGCTCCAGGCCGGCTATCCGGGCTATGCGGGCCGGCTGCGGCGCCATCGCGACGGCTACGTCCTCGCCTGCCTGTCGCGCCGGGATCCGCTGGTCGAGTTCCTGAAAAGCGAGCCCGCCTTCGTCGCGGAGATGAAGGCGACGATCGCGCCCAGACATTGGATCGGTCCTCGTCTCGACGCGGCGTTCTCGCACGATCTACCCATCGAGCTCGGCGCGACGCGTCTCTATGGCGAGGTCAAGCCCTGGGCGCCGTCCTTCTCCTACGGCCTTCTCGTCACGCTCGACGACGCGCTCATGCCGACGGGCTCGGCGCAGTCGCGTGCCGACGGCCGGCGCCATGCGATCGGCGACGTGGCGTCCTGGGGCGGTAGCCTATTGGCGACGAGCCGCGCGAGCGGCGAGATCCTCAAGATCGGAGACGACCTATGACCGGTTCCGACACGCGCCCCGTCGTCCAGCTCGATGCGGTCAGCAAGATCTACGGCGGCGTCGCGGCGCTGGACGAGGCGAGCTTCGAGCTGCGTCCCGGCGAGATCCACGCGCTGGTCGGCGAGAACGGCGCGGGCAAGTCGACGCTCTGCAAGCTGATCGCCGGTGTCGTCTCGCCTACCACCGGCACGATCCTAATCGACGGCGAGGCGGCCGTCTTCGGCGCTCCCAAGGACGCCAGCCGGCGAGGCATCTCGATGGTCTATCAGGAGACCAGCCTGGTGCCGCAACTCACCGTCGCCCAGAACATCGTGCTCGGCCGCGAAGGTGCGTTCAACTCGGTCCGCAAGGTCCAGAACGCGGCACGCCAGGTCCTGCAACGCCTCAACTTCAAGGTCGAGCCGTCGCAGCTTGCCGGCTCGCTCTCGGCGGCCAAGCGGCAAATGGTGGAGATCGCCCGTGCGGTCTTCAACGAGGCCCGTGTCATCATCTTCGACGAACCCACGGCCGCCCTGACTCCGGAGGAGACGGACCACCTCTTCGACCTGATGCGCTCGCTCCAGCGCTCGGGTGTCGCGATGATCTTCATCTCGCATGCGCTGGAGGAGGCGCTGACCTATGCCGATCGCATCTCGGTCCTGCGCAACGGGCGGATGATGGTCTCGGGGCCGGCGGCCGACTTCGACCGTGCCCGACTCATCCGCCACATGATCGGCGAGGAGCTCAACGAGCGCAGCGGAGCGCCGAGCGAGGTGCGCCGACCCCGCTCGGCCCTACCGGTGCTGCGCGTCGAGAACGTGCGCATGGGCGCCATGGTCAACAACATGTCCTTCTCGGTCTTTCCGGGCGAGATCACCGGCATCGCAGGACTCATCGGCTCCGGCCGCAGCGAGGTCGCCAAGGTCATCGCCGGACACACCAAGCGCAATTTCGACGGCGGCCGGATCTGGCTGGACGGGCGCGAGGTACGTTACGCGCTGCCGTCGGAAGCCGTAGCGGACGGCATTGCCTACGTCAGCGAGGATCGGAAGCTCGACGGCTTCTTCGACACGATGTCGGTCGCCGACAATATCGGTCTCGGTTGGATCGCCAAGTTCGGACGGCGACAGCCGATCGCGCCGCTCGGCCGCCTCAAGGCGATCGCCAAGGACTGGGAACAGCGCCTCGCCATCCGGCGTCTTGGCGAACATCAGTCGGTGATGCAGCTGTCGGGAGGTAACCAGCAGAAGGTGGTCATCGCAAAGTCGCTGGTACAGGAGCCGCGCCTCGTGATCTTCGACGAGCCGACGCGTGGCGTCGACGTCGGTGCCATCGCCGGCATCCGTCAGATCATCCGCGACATCGCCGACAGCGGCGCGGGCGTCGTTCTGATCTCGTCCTACCTGCCGGAGATCCTAGACCTGTCCGACCGCATCCTAGTGGCGAAGAGCGGTACCATCGCAGCCGAGTTCTCGCGCGCTGAGGCCAATGCGGAGCGGGTTCTGCAGGCTGCCATCCACTAGAAGCGAATGGCACTACATTCTGGTCGCGCCCGCGCCCCACGCCGTTCTGCAATCGACGTCCGACGACGGTGGTTTCCGAGAGACGCAATCGCGCGGTAGATACCTGAGAAGCGTCTGTTGCAGAAAGAGTGCTTCCAAGCCTCCGCTTCCGCGGTGCCGGTCGGCAGTGTCGTGTGGAAACCTGCCAGTCCGCTTCGGAGCGGTGTCCGGAAGAAAGCAGACATCGTCCCATGCCGAATGGTGCGGGATCAAGCCTCAGCCGGTAAACCCGCCCGAAGCCACGATGCGGTCGCCGGTGATCCAGGAGGCATCGTCAGAGGCGAGGAACGCGACCGCCCGAGCGATGTCCGCGGGTTGCCCAAGCCGCCCGAGCGGCGTCCGGCCGACCATCTCGGTCTCGAACGGGCTGCCGATGAAGCCCGCGCTCTCGATGCCCTCGGTGTGCGTGCCGCCTGGGGCAAGCGTGTTGACGCGGATGCCGCGGGGACCCAACTCGGCGGCGAACGCCCGCGTCAGGCAGTCCAGCGCACCCTTCGTAGCCGAATAGACCGCCATGCCCGGAACCGCACGGACGCTGTCGATCGAGCCGATGTTGACGATGCTGCCGCCCGCCGGTCCAAAGTGCCGTGCCGCCTCCTGAATGGTCTGGATGACGCCAAGGACGTTGGTGTCGAAGTGGCGGTGGAACTCGTCCGGCGTGATGTTGCCGAGCGGCGTCGGGCCGTAGACGGCCGCGTTGTTTACAAGAATGTCGAGCGAGCCGTAGGCGGCTATCGCCCGTGCGAACAGGCGCTTTACATCCTCGCCATTCGCAACGCTGGCCCGCACGGCGATCGCCTCGCCGCCACCGGCCGTGATCTCGGCCACGAC
>NZ_FNIT01000006.1 GCF_900104035.1 Aureimonas jatrophae
AGGTTCGCCCATCGCATCCTCTCTCACCTCATCACCAAAGCGCCCGCCCGGGGAAACTCGGGCGGGCGCTTTGCTGTGCGCCGGCAACCGATCGGCGCGCAACACAGCGCGCAATACCCCCTATCGTCGCCCCGCGCCCACCCATCTCCCTACTCCCTCCATCGCACCCGATACCACCAGCGCCAAAAGCCCGATCAACACCGCACCCTCCAACACAAACGCCGCATTGCCCGATAGCAAACCCGCCACAATCACCTCCCCCAGCGTCCGCGAACCCACCGTCGAACCAATCGCTCCCAGTCCCAAACCCGTCACCAGCGACAAACGTAAACCCGTCACTAAACCCGGAAGCGACAAAGCCAGCTCAACCCGCACAAGACGCTGAAACCCCGTCAGACCGCAGCCCCGCGCCGCCTCCAAAACCGAAGGTGACACGCGCGTCAGCTCCGCCAACGCCGTCTCAAAAACCGGAAGAAGGCCGTAGAGGAAAAGCGCAACCACGACAGCGCCGTCCCCAAAACCGATCACCGGAACGAGAAGCGCCAGAACCGCAACCGGAGGAAAGGTCTGCGCCGCGGACACGACCGATCGTGCCAACGCGAGACCCTGCGCATGGCCAGGGCGCGTCACCCAGATCGCCAAGAGAAGGGCGGTCACGGATGCGGCGCCGATCGATACGAGCACGAGTCGCAGGTGGAGCAACGTAAGCCACCACAGGGGCGACACGTCATAGAGAGCGGGCTTTCCTGCGCCCGCGACTGCCTGAAAGAAGGGGGCGGCGACCTGTGGGAAGGAGAGGAAGCCGACCAGCAGGGCGAAGGGGAGGAATCGCAGAAGGCTTCGCCAGATCATCGGCCTTGCCGCGCATGGGAGATCGTCAAGCGTTCGGGTTCCGCGCCAAGGCTGCCAAGCGTTCGCTTCGCACGATGCCGACGGTCCGCCCTTCGACCGTGACCGGCGCGACCGGCCGACCCGACCACAGGAGCGCTCCGAGCGCGGCTCGCGCGTCCATGTTGGCGTCCAACGGCTCGCCCTGCGCCGTACCCGGTTCAAGCGCGTCGCCGACCCGCCGAAGAGAAAGAAGGCGGAAGGAACGCTCGTCGGCGCCCACCATCGCCGCCACGAAGGCGCTGCCCGGATCGGACAGGATGTCCGCCGGGCTTCCCGCCCGCAGGATGCGTCCTTCACCCATGACGACGAGACGATCGGCCAGCCGCAGCGCTTCGCTCATGTCGTGGGTCACCATCACGACGGTCGTGCCGAGACGCGCGCGCACGGCCATCAGGTCGTCCTGCGCCTTGGCACGGATGATCGGATCCAACGCGCCGAAGGGTTCGTCCATCAGAAGGAGTTTGGGCTCGGCGGCCAGCGCCCGCGCGACGCCGACTCGTTGCTGCTCGCCCCCTGAGAGCTCGGACGGATAGCGCGGCCGATAGCGCGCAGGCGCGAGCGAAAACAGATCGAGCAGTTCGTCGACGCGCTCGCTGATACGTTGGCGCGCCCAGCCGAGCAGACCCGGAACCGTCGCGATGTTCTGAAACACCGTTCGATGCGGGAACAGTCCGTGGTTCTGGATGACGTAGCCGATACGCCGCCGCAACTCGTGGCCGACCAGCGTCCGGTTGTCGACGCCGTCGATCCGGATCGTTCCCTCGGTCGCGTCGATCATTCTGTTGATCGTGCGCAGAAGGGTGGTCTTGCCCGAGCCGGACGTTCCGACGATCGCCGTCAGGCTGCCGGTGGGTATTTCGAGATTGATGCCCTGAAGAACGGGCACGCCGTTGAATGATTTGCCGACGTTGCGGATCTCGATCATGCAGCCAAACTCCGCTCGCGGCGCGACAGGTCTATAAGGGCGTCGAGAAGCACCGCGCAGCCAAACGCAAGCGCGACTGTCGGGATCGCCCCGAGAAGCACGAGGTCCGCGGCTGTCTGCCCGATACCCTGGAACACGAAGACGCCGAGACCGCCGCCGCCGATCAATGCTGCAACCGTCGCAAGTCCGACGTTCTGGACGAGCACGATGCGCACGCCCGCCAGAATCACCGGGAAGGCCAGCGGCAGCCCGACGTGAAAGAGGCGCTGGCGCGCCGTCATCCCGGCGCCGCGCGCGGCGTCCTCGGCCTCTGCCGGGACGCCCGCGAGACCGGCCACCGTGTTCGCGGTCATCGGCAGCAGAGAGTAGAGGAAGAGCGCGACGAAGGCGGGCGCGGTCCCGATGCCGCCAAAGCCTAGTGCCGCCGCGCCGGGCATGTGTGCTGCGACGTAGGCCAGAGGCGCGATCAAAAGGCCGAACAATGCGATGGCCGGAATGGTCTGGACGACGTCGAGAACGCCGAGGATCGGTCTGCGCAGGGCGGCGACGCGATGGCAAAGAATGCCGAGTGGGATACCTGCAACGCAGGCTGCCGCCAGCGAGCCGAGCACGAGCGTGAGATGATGCCGCGCCTCACGCCAGAAGCTGTCGGCCCGCGTGTCGTATTCCCGAAAGACGGACAGCCCGTCGAGCCAGCCAGAGAGAAGAAGAAGAGCTACCAGGAGGCAAGCGCTCGCAAGCGCCGCAAGGCGCAGGGCCGGAGAGGGGCGAAGGCGTGTCAGGGCATCGGTCAGAAGAAGGGACAGGGTGCAAAAGGCGACCCAGAAGCCCGAACCCGGCGCCACGCGCGCATAACGGTTCGGGGACGTCGGGTCCAAGAGGTGACCCGGCGCCGCGCCCAGCGCGATCACCAACGCCGCAAGGCTTCCGGCCGCTGCCGCCAGTCGCAGCCAACGGTTTTGCGAGAGCGCACTGATCCCAACGCAGGCTGCAACGACAACCGCGAGCGTTCCGGCAAACCCCGGTGACAGCGCTTCGAGCATGGGTTTGCCGACGCCCGGCACGATGCGATTGGCGCGCAGAATCGCGAAGGGCAAGGCAAGGAGCGCGACCGCCGACGAGGCCGACAGCACGAGTCCCAAGAGGTCGATCCGACGCGACACCAAACTCCGACCGCAAGGCCGTCCCGCACCCTGGTGGGCGGGGATCCCATCATCCGACCGTACGCAACGCTTCGGAGCGCTGCCCGGTCGCGCCGATCGTTAAGGACCGCCGCGCAACAAATTATAGGGGCGTGAGGCCCGATGGTGAGTCCGCAAGCTTCATCGTTTCGCCTTGCACGGCTGCGAAAGCCGGAAGGCGGCCGCGACATATTCGGCCCAGCGGCACCGGTCTGGGCGTATCGGCCTTGATGCAGGCTGCAACCGCAACGATTGCGCAGAACAGCGCGGCGAACAAGAAGGATGGTAATGGCAGGCCGGATAGCCAAGGTAGGCGGCGTCGTAGCCGTGGCGGTACTGCTTGCCGCAGGCGCGCGCGTCTACAGCCAGGGCACCAAGGCATCGGACGTTGCCGCTCCGCTTGCCGCGTCCGCGCCGGCCCAACCGGTCGAGCTTGCGGCACCCGAAGTAACGAACCTGCAGCCGCAGGATCTCAGCCGCATCGTGCGCATTTCCGGGTCGACGGCGCCCGCGCGCCGGGCGGTTCTGACGGCACGCGTGTCCGGCCAGATCGCGGCTCTCCCGGCCGATGTCGGCGATGCGGTCGAGGCCGGCGCCGTGCTTGCGCGGTTCGACGAGGAGCCGCTTCGCTCCGCGCTCGATGCCAAGACGGCGACGCTCGATGCGCGTGCGGCTCAGTTACGCCTTGCCCGCTCAGTGCTGGAGCGCAACGAGCGCCTCGGCACCGCCGGCATCGCGTCCGAGGCGACCCGCCTTTCCGCCGAGGCCGATGTTCTAAACCTCGAAGCCCAGATGCGCGCACTGGAAGCCGAGGTGGCGGACGCGCGGCGCAACCTCGCCGATGCGACCCTTGCCGCGCCCTTTGCGGGAACCGTGTCGGAGCGCATGGTCGAGGTCGGTCAAAGTGTTCCGTCCAACGCCGATCTCCTGACCGTCGTCGATCTCGGTCGAATGGAGGTCGAGGCCCTCGTGCCGACCAGCCGCATCGCGGAAATCCGCTCCGGCCAGACGGCGCGCATCCGCGTCGAGGGCTACGGCGACCGGTCGTTCGAGGCGCGTGTGGATCGCGTCGCCCCGGTCGCGATCGCCGGCTCGCGCGCCGTGCGCGTGTTTCTCAGCGTCGACAATGGCGACGGCGCGCTGCGTGGCGGCATGTTCGCGATCGGCGAGATCGAGGTCGAGCGGCTGGAGGCGCGGATCGCGCTGCCGCCCGATGCGGTGCGCCACGACGAGCGGGGCACGTTCGTCCTCAAGGCGGAAGGAAACCGTCTGTCGCGCCAGGCGGTCGAGCTCGGCGAACGCTTCGAGGAGGCCGATGTCGTCGTCGTGCGCAGCGGTCTGCGCGCCGGCGACACGGTGGTCACGGCACCGCTGCCGGACCTGAAGCCCGACACCGACATCACCATTGCGGATGCGAGCTGAGCCGCTTTGTTTCTGACCCGGATCAGTGTCGCCCACCCGGTCTTCGCCACCATGATGATGGCGGCGATCCTGGTGATCGGCCTCTTCAGCTACTCGCGCCTCGGCGTCGACCAGTTTCCCGACATCGACCTGCCGGTCGTCGTCGTGGCGACGACCTACGAGGGCGCCTCGCCCGAGACCGTGGAGAGCGAGATCACGCGCCGCGTCGAGGAGGCCGTCAACACGATCGGCGGCATCGACGAGATCTCGTCGCAGAGCTTCGAGGGCAGATCGCTCGTCATCATCCAGTTCACGCTGGAAACGGACTCGCGCGTCGCCGCACAGGAGGTTCGCGACCGCGTCTCGCGTCTGGAGGCCGGTTTTGCGGACGGCGTCGACACGCCCCAGGTCACGCGCTTCAACCCGGACGATGCGCCGATCCTGTCGGTGGCCGTGTCGTCGCAGACGCGCACCTTGCCCGAGATCACGACGATCGCGGACCAGGTCATCACCAAGCGGCTGAACGTCGTCGACGGTGTCGGCCAGACCTCGATCGTCGGCGGCTCGAAGCGCCAGGTCCAGGCCCAGCTGGACCCCGACCGGCTGGAGGGTTTCGGGATCGGCGTCGGCGACGTCATCGCCGCCATCCGCCGCGAGAACCAGGATGTCGCGGCCGGATCGCTCACCAGCGGCAACGGGCAACGCAACGTCACCGTCGAGGGCCGCGTGAGCGACATCGCGGGTTTCGAGCGCATCATTGTCTCGAACGCGGGCGGCGCCCCGGTCTATCTGTCGGATGTCGCGAGCGTGCGCGAGGAGGGCGCGGAGCTGACGAGCCGCGCGCAGTTCAACGGCGTCACCGCGCTCGGCATCGACGTCGTCAAGGTGCAAGGGGCGAACACGGTCGCGGTCGCCGACGCGCTTCGGGCGGAGATCGGGCGCTTGCGCGGCGAGCTGGCCCCGCTCGGGCTCGACCTCGAAATCTCGCGCGACAATTCGAGGGCGATCACGCTGCAGGTGCGGGAGGTGCAGCGCACGCTGATCGAGGGCGCTGCGCTGACGATCGCGATCGTCTTCCTGTTCCTGAACTCCTGGCGCTCGACCGTGATCACGGGCCTGACACTGCCGATCTCGGTGATCGGCACCTTCGCGGTGATCCACTTCCTCGGCTTCACGCTCAACACGATGACGCTCCTGGCGCTGTCGCTGGCGATCGGTATCTTGATCGACGACGCGATCGTGGTGCGCGAGAACATCACGCGCCACCTCGCCATGGGGAAGGGGCACGTGCGCGCCGCACTCGACGGCACGAACGAGATCGGCCTCGCCGTCTTGGCCACCACGCTGTCGATCGTCGCGGTCTTCCTGCCGGTCGCCTTCATGGGCGGCATCATCGGCCGCTTCTTCCTTCAGTTCGGCGTCACCGTATCGGTCGCCGTCCTGATCTCGCTTTTCGTTTCCTTCACGCTCGACCCCATGCTGTCTTCGGTCTGGTACGATCCCCATTCGGAGCGGGACGCGCGCCGCGGACCCCTCGGGCGGCTCGTCGCGCGCTTCGATCGGGGCTTCGAGCGGGCGGCGGCCGGCTACGGACGCCTGATACGCTGGAGCTTCGGCCACCGCATCTGGATCCTGCTGGGGGCGGTCGCGCTCTTCGTGGGAAGCCTGATGCTGGTGCCGCGCGTCGGCGCCGAGTTCGTGCCGTCCGGCGACCAGGGCGAGTTCACGGTTTCTCTAGAGGCCCCGCAGGGCTCCTCGCTGGACTACACCGCGATGAAGGTCGGCCAAGTCGAGCGCATCCTGCGTGCCTATCCCGAGGTCGCGTCCACCTATTCGACCATCAATACGGCCGGCGCGCGCGGCTTCGAGGAGGCCAACGTCGCCGTCACGCTGGCACCGCGCGCCGAACGCACTCGATCCCTGGACGAGGTGACAACCGTTCTGCGGCCCGAGCTTGCGCGCATCGCCGGGCTGAAGCTGTCCATCAACCTTCCCTCGCTCGGAGGCGGAGGAGGCGGTGGCGCGGCTGCGAAGCCCCTCCAGCTGTCGATCTTGGGCGAAGGCGAGGGTGAGTTGCGGCGTCTGTCGGACCAGGTGACGGGTGCGCTGCGCGCCATTCCCGGCGCCGTCGAGGTGGAGTCGACGATCGAGGCCGAGACGCCGACCCTTGCCGTGCGCGTTCGCTCGGAGGCGGCGAGCGATCTCGGCATCACCCTGTCGCAGGTCGGCGACACGCTGCGCCCGCTGGTCGCTGGTGATTCGATCTCGGTGTGGAATGCACCCGACGGCCAGACCTACGACGTGACGTTGCGCCTGCCCGCGCAGGGGCGAGAGCGCGCCGAACAGCTGCGCCGCCTGACCATCGCGACCGGGCGCACGGATGCCGACGGACGCCCCGTCACCGTCGCGCTGGATCAGGTGGCGGACGTCGTCGAAAGCGTCGCGCCGGACTCGGTCAACCGCCGCGATCTGCAGCGCGAGGTGCGCATCTCGGCCAACGTCGAGGGACGACCGCTCGGCGAGGTGACGGCCGACCTTCAGCGCGTCACGCAGACCCTGCAACTGCCGCCGGGTTACCGCGTCTCGTTCGGCGGCGACGCGCAGAACATGGCGGAAAGCCTCGGCTACGCCGTGCAGGCGCTGGCTCTGGCGGTGATCTTCATCTACCTCATCCTCGCCTCGCAGTTCGGCTCCTTCCTGCAGCCTGTGGCGATCATGTCGACGCTGCCGCTGTCGCTGATCGGCGTGCTGGTCGGACTTCTCGCGATGGGCTCGACGCTCAACATCTTCTCGGTGATCGGCTTCATCATGCTGATGGGTCTGGTCACCAAGAACGCGATCCTGCTCGTCGACTACTCCAACCAGGCCCGCGCGCGCGGGCTCTCGCTGCGCGACAGCTTGGCCGAAGCCGGAGCCGTGCGCCTCCGACCGATCGTGATGACGACGCTCGCCATGATCTTCGGCATGCTGCCTCTGGCCCTGGGCCTGGGCGAGGGCGGCGAGCAACGCGCACCCATGGCGCATGCCGTCATCGGCGGGTTGATCTCCTCGACCGTGCTGACGCTCGTCTTCGTGCCGGTGGTGTTGACCTATCTCGACGGCTTCGGGCGCCGCATCCGCCCCTACCTGCCGCGCTCGGCGAGCGAGGGCGAGGCGGGCCGTGCGGCAGCCGAATAGAGCCAAGCAACGAATCGGTCGCTGCCGACCCGACCTGCGCAAGAATTTGCCTTGCGCAGAACGCGGGCATCGCATCGGATGGCGGCTGTCGATCCACCGCGCTGGGATGCCGCCATGATCCGCTCCGCCTCCGTCCTCCTCGGGCTTATCGCCAGCCTCTCGCTCGGAGGCGCCGCGCTGGCCGCCGACGCCGCGTCCTGCGCGACCGTGCGCATGTCGGACCCGGGCTGGAGCGACATCACCTCGACCAACGCACTCGCCTCGGTCGTCCTCGACGGGCTTGGCTACAAGGCCGACGTCGAGACCCTGGCCGTGCCGATCGGCTACCAGTCGCTCGCCAACAAGCAGATCGACGTCTTTCTCGGCAACTGGATGCCGGCCCAGGCGAAATTTCGCCAGGAGCTCGACGCCAACAAGTCGGCCGAGGTGCTGACGAAGAACCTGGAAGGCGCGAAGTTCACGCTGGCCGTTCCGAACTACGTGGCCGAGGCCGGCGTCAAGGACGTGAAGGATCTCGCCGCCAACGCCGACAAGTTCAAGAACGAGATCTACGGCATCGAGCCCGGCGCGCCCGCCAACACCAACATCCAGTCGATGATCGATGCCCCGGCCTACAACCTCAAGGGCTGGAAGCTGGTCGACTCGTCCGAGCAGGGCATGCTTAGCCAGGTCAGCCGCGCCGAGCGCTCCAAGGACTGGATCGTGTTTCTCGGCTGGGCGCCGCACCCGATGAACAACATGGGCCTGACCTATCTCTCGGGCGCAGACGAATTCTTCGGCCCGAACTACGGCGGTGCCGAGGTCTTCACGCTGGCACGCGCCGGGTATGCGACCGAGTGCCCGAACGTCGCCAAGCTCTTCTCTCAAGTCACCTTCACGGTCGAGATGGAGAACCAGATGATGGCCAAGCTCGCCGACGGCGAAGACGCCGAGGATGCCGCGAAGGCTTGGCTGAAGGCTAACCCCACCGTCCTCGACACGTGGCTCGCGGGTGTCACGACGCTCGACGGCCAGCCGGGCCTGGACGCGGTGAAGGCCAAGATCGGCGCCTGACCCCAAGCCCTCGAACTCGTGCTATGCCACGCCGCCGCGGTTCCATCCGCGGCGGTTGTGCGTTGGGAAGGCATCGCGATGGGCCCTCGGCCGAACATCCTCGTCATCATGGTGGATCAGCTCAACGGGACGCTGTTCCCTGATGGACCGGCGGGCTTCCTTCATGCGCCGAACCTGAAGGCGCTGGCCGCGCGCTCGGCGCGCTTCGTCAACACCTATACGGCGAGCCCGCTCTGCGCGCCGGCGCGCGCCTCGTTCATGAGCGGACAGCTGCCGTCCCGGACGCGCGTCTACGACAACGCCGCGGAGTTCGGCTCCGACATCCCGACCTTCGCGCACCACCTGCGGCGCGCGGGCTATCGCACCATTCTGTCGGGCAAGATGCACTTCGTCGGGCCCGACCAGTTGCACGGCTTCGAGGAGCGGTTGACGACCGACGTCTATCCCGCCGACTTCGGCTGGACGCCGGACTGGACCAAGCCTGGCGAGCGCATCGACTGGTGGTACCACAATCTCGGCTCGGTCACGGGGGCGGGCGTCGCCGAGATCACCAACCAGCTCGAGTACGATGACGAGGTCGCCTACCACGCGGTCTCGAAGCTCTACGATCTCAGCCGGGGCCACGACGAGCGGCCCTTCTGCCTGACGGTTTCCTTCACCCACCCGCACGACCCCTATGTCGCGCGGCGGCGCTTCTTCGACCTCTACCGCGAGGATTTCGCGGAACTGCATCCCAGCGTGCCGCGCCTGCCCTTCGGCGAACAGGATCCGCATTCGCAGCGCCTGATGATGGCCTGCAACGACCACGAATACGCGATCACCGACGAGATGGTGACCCGCTCGCGCCGCGCCTACTTCGCTAACATCTCCTATATCGACGAGAAGATCGGCGAGATCCTCCATGTCCTCGCGACCACGCGGCAACTCGCCGACACCGCGATCGTGTTCGCCTCGGACCACGGCGACATGCTCGGCGAGCGCGGCCTGTGGTTCAAGATGAACTTCTTCGAGGGCTCGGCGCGCGTGCCGCTCATGGTCTGCGCGCCGGACGTGCGTCCCGGTCCCGTCGAGGCACCGGTGTCGACGCTGGACGTTCTGCCGACGCTTCTCGACATCGCCGGGCTCGACGCTGGCGCAGGCGCACAGTGGCTGGACGGGCGCTCCCTCAAGCCGCTCGCGAACGGGACCGCAGCTCCCGAGCCCGTTCTCATGGAGTACATGGCGGAAGGCTCGGTCGCGCCGATGGTGTCGATCCGCGAGGGGCGATGGAAATTCAACCGCTGCCCGGCCGACCCGGACCAGCTCTTCGATCTCTCGGACGATCCGTCCGAGCTGCGCGACCTCGCCGCCGACCCGGCCCATGCCGGAACGCTCGCCCATTTCGATGCGCTGGCATCCCGGCAATGGGACCTTGCGCGCATCGACGCCGAGGTGCGCCAGAGCCAAGCGCGCCGCCACGTCACCTACGCGGCGCTGCGCAACGGCGCCTACTACCCCTGGGACTACCAGCCGCTGCGCCAGGCCTCGGAGCGCTACATGCGCAACCATATGGACCTCAACGTCCTGGAGGAGGCGCAGCGCTTTCCGCGCGGCGAGTGAGCGCCACCTGAGCAGATGGCGCGAAGATGGGCGGGGATTGCCTAAGCGCTGGCCTTGCCGCCCGACTGGACCGGGCGTAAGTACGAAGGACATCGCCGCTTGCGGGAGAGACCGGCCGAAAGGCCGGCGCCGAAGGAGCAACCGCCCCGGAAACTCTCAGGCAAAAGGACCGCGCGGCGCGATCGAGCATCCGGAGAGTGGCGGCCTCATGCCGCCCGCCGAAGGAGAAAGCGGAAAGGGACCTGACGTCCCCTCCGTGAAACTCTCAGGCCAGTGACGGAGGGGCACGAGCTGAGACCCGACGCGTTCGGGCGAAGGAGCATCGTGACCCAAGTCGCCGTGATCGGCGCCGGCATCACCGGCATCACCACCGCCTACAAGCTTCTGTCGCAGGGCCTGGACGTGACGGTCTTCGACCGCAACGCGTTCTCGGCCATGGAGACCTCGTTCGCGAACGGCGGACAGCTCTCGGCCTCCAATGCCGAGGTCTGGAACAATCCGGCGACCTTCCTCAAGGGCATCAAGTGGATGCTGAAGAAGGACGCGCCGCTCCTCGTGCACCCCACGCCCTCCTGGCACAAGATTTCCTGGATGGCCGAGTTCGTCATGGCCGCGCGCTCCTACGAGGAGAACACGATCGCGACCGTGAAGCTTGCGATCGCCGCGCGCCGTCACCTCATCGAGATGGCCGATGCGGAAGGCATCGACTTCGACCTGGAGAAGCGCGGCATCCTCCACGTCTACGAGACGAAGTCGGAGTTCGACCACGCGCTGCGCGTCAACGAGATGTATCGCAAGGGCGGGCTCGAGCGCCGCGTGCTCGACGACGCCGGCATCCACGAGATCGAGCCGGCGCTGAGCGGCCGCTTTCACGGCGGCTTCTTCACCGAGAGCGACTTCACCGGCGACATCCACAAGTACACGCGTCGCCTGTCGGAGGCGTGCGTGCGTCGCGGCGCGACGATCCTCTACGACCGCGACGTCGACCGGCTGGCGACGCGTGACGAGGGCGGCGTTGCGGTCTTCTCGCGCAAGGTCGGGGCGGCGGGCGAGCCCGAGCGCCAGGACTTCGACGCCGTCGTGGTCTGTGCAGGCGTCGTCTCGCGCAAGCTTGCCGCGCAACTCGGCGACCGCGTCAACGTCTACCCCGTCAAGGGCTACTCGATCACCGTGAACCTCGAGGACGAGGCGAGCCGCCAGGGCGCACCGTACGTCTCGCTACTCGACGACAAGGCCAAGATCGTCACGAGCCGGCTCGGCGAGGGTCGCCTGCGCATTGCCGGCACGGCCGAGTTTGCCGGCGAGAACCGCGACATCCGCATGGCGCGCATCAAGCCGCTGATCGAGTGGTGCCGCTATCGCTTCCCCGGCGTCGGCACCTCGTCGGTCGTGCCCTGGGCGGGCTTGCGCCCCATGATGCCCGACATGATGCCGCGCGTCGGCCGGGGCAAGGCGAAGGGTGTCTACTACAACACGGGTCACGGCCATCTCGGCTGGACGCTGTCGGCCATCACCGCCGACACGATCGCGGCCGAGGTGGCCGGCGATTACGCGGGAACACGCGTTCCCGTTCGCGGCGACCTGAAGCCTGTGGACGAGGTGCGCCACGAGGCCGAGCGCCTGACCGAAGCCGCCTGACGCAGCGCCCCGGACGATCCGTCGTCCGGGAAAATCCCCCGTTCTTTCTGTCCGCTCGCCTGTGCGGCCGCATGATCGCTTCCGGATCGATGACAGGAAGGACGGCGAGATGGGACAGATCACGCAGCGAGTGCTCGATGCGGCGCGCTCGGTCGAGAAAGGCGAGGGCGTCGCAGCCGAGGCGCTGGTCGCCGTCGCGCTGGTTGAGACGGACGGACGGTCGCTGGCGGCGGTCGGAGACCGGTTCGAACCCCTGATCCGCTTCGAGGGACACTACTTCGATCGACTTCTCAGCGGCCGGCCGCGCGAGATCGCGCGACTGGCCGGCCTCGCGCACCCGAAGGCCGGGCGCGTACGCAATCCGGCAGCCCAGGAAGCTCGTTGGCGGCTTCTGGACCGAGCCATCGCCATCCAGCGGGAAGCGGCCTTCGCATCCGTCTCGTGGGGCCTCGGCCAGGTCATGGGAGCGCACTGGCAGGCGCTCGGCTTCGCTTCCGCCGAGGCCATGGCAACGTGTGCCCGCGCTTCGATCGCAGGGCAGTTGCAGCTAGTCGCCCGCTTTCTGAAGTTGGGTCGCCTGGATGCGCTTCTCGCCAGAGGCGACACGACGAGCTTCGCCCGCCGATACAACGGGCCGAACTTTCGCCGGAACCGCTACGACACGAAGATCGCGGCCGCGTGGAGCGAGGCCAAGGCCGCGCTCGCGCATCCGTTTGCGGCTGATGTGAGTCCGAAAGGTGTTCCCTGACCGTCGATCGGCCTATGTTTCCGGCCATGACCATGCCCCCCATGCTCGACCCCGCCCGTCACGCCCTGTTTCTCGACTTCGACGGGACCTTGGTGGAGCTGCAGGACGATCCGCAGGCCGTCCGCGTCGCGACCGAGGACCTCGACCGGTTGATCGAGTTGCAGTCGCGGCTCAACAATGCCTTCGCGGTTCTCAGCGGCCGGCGCATCGCCGATCTCGACCGCTTTCTTTCGCCGCTTCGTTTTGCGGCCGCCGGCGTCCACGGTCTGGAGCGTCGCGAGGCGGCAGGGGCGGAAACCGTTCATCTGGCCGGACCTTCGATGCTCGATCCCGTGCGCGAGGCGCTCCGCATGCCGCTTGCGGCCGAGCCGGGACTGCGTCTGGAGGACAAGGGAACGGCGCTGGTCGTTCATTATCGCGGACGGCCGGAGCTGAAGGTCATGGCTGATCGCGTGGCGGACGAGGCCGTGCGCGGCGTCGCGGACCTGTCCGTGATGCGCGGTCACGATATCGTCGAGATCCACATCGCGGGCATGGACAAGGGGCGTGCCCTTGCCAGCTTCATGACGCAGGATCCGTTCCGCGAGCGTGTCCCCGTCTATCTCGGCGACGACACGACCGACGAGTTCGCGTTCGCGGAGGTCGCACGGCTCGGCGGCATCGGTGTGAAGGTGGGACCGGGCGAAAGCGTGGCCTCCCACCGACTGGCGGCGGTTGACTCCGTTCACCGCTGGCTGGCGCTCGAGCCCGACGCAGACGGGGGAGCGAACTGATGGCGGAGCGGGGCGGACGTCTCGTCGTCGTATCGAACCGCGTCGGGCCGTTGAGCGACGAGGGCAAGGCCGGCGGCCTGGCCGTCGGTCTGGCGGACGCTCTGCGTCGCCGCGGTGGCCTCTGGTTCGGCTGGAGCGGCGAGGTGTCCGAGGCGGGCACCGGTTCGCAGCTGAAGCGCGAGGAGCATGGCGACACCTCGCTCGTCACGATCGACATGACGAAGGACGAGATCGAGGGCTTCTACTTCGGCTATGCCAACCGTTCGCTTTGGCCGCTCCTGCACTACCGGCTGGATATCGCGTCCTTCGATCGGGCATCGGATCGCACCTATCGCGACGTGAACCGGCGCTTCGCCGAGCGTCTTGCGCCGCTTCTGTCTCCTGACGATCTGGTCTGGGTGCACGACTACCACTTCTTCTATCTCGGGTCCGAACTGCGCCGGGCCGGCTTCGATGGGCGTCTCGGCTACTTCCTCCACATTCCCTTCTGCCCGCCCGAGATGCTGACGGCCCTGCCGGCGAGCCACGATCTCGTGCGCGCCATGCTCGACTACGACGTGATCGGCTTCCAGACCGACGGCGACCGGCGCAACTTCGTGGCCTTCTGCGTCCAGGAGTTCGGCGCTGAAGACATCGACGGCGACCGGGTGCGCACGGCGGACGGGCGTATCGTGCGCGCCTCCGCCTTTCCGATCGGCATCGATGCGGAGGGCTTTGCCGAGTTCGCGCAATCCGACGAAGCACGTGAGCACGAGGCGATGGTGCGCGACATCTCGCACGGCCGCCACCAGATCGTCGGCGTCGACCGGATGGACTACTCCAAGGGCATCGTCGAGCGTTTCCGGGGTTTCGAGCAACTTCTCGAGGACGAGCCGGCGTTTCGGGGACAGGTCCAGTTCCTGCAGGTCGCACCCCTGTCCCGTTCGGAGCTGGAGGCCTACGCGGACCTTCGCACGGAGCTGGAAGGGCTGGCCGGAAACATCAACGGCCGCTTCGCGACGCTGGACTGGACCCCGATCCAGATCATGGTCAACGGCTTCACGCGCCGTGCGCTGGCGGGCATCTACCGGGCAGCCCGCGTGTGCATGGTGACGCCGCTGCGCGACGGCATGAATCTCGTCGCCAAGGAGTACGTCGCAGCCCAGGACCCCGCCGATCCCGGTGTCCTGATCCTATCGCGCTTTGCCGGTGCGAGAGCGGAGATGCCCGAAGCGCTGATCGTCAACCCGTACTCGACGGACGATCTCGCGCGTGCCCTCAAGAAGGCGCTGGAGATGCCGCTGGACGAGCGGCGCGAGCGGCACGAGGCCATGCGCGCCCGTGTGTTCGGCAACACGGCGCACAATTGGTGCGAAACCTTCCTCGCGGTCCTGGACGCGCCGACCGAGCGGGATCTGCAGCCGCGATCATGGTGGCACCGCTGGGGGTTCGGCGCCTAGCCGAACCGCTTTGTTTGCGCCGTCGAACCCGATAGAAGGCGCACCGACCGGCATCGGCGAACCCTAAGGCTGCGAGGACGACACCATGACCCAGAAGACCCACGCTCTCATGGAGATCCTCCAGCGCCAGCCGGTCATGCCCGTTGTCGCCGTGTCCAGCGAGCGCGAGGGCGTGGAACTGGCGCGTGCGCTGGCGGCTGGCGGCCTGGGCGCGATCGAGGTGACGCTGCGCACGCCTGCGGCTTTGGGTGCGATCCGCGCCATCCGGGCCGAGGTGCCGGAAGCGATCTGCGGCGCGGGCACGATCCTGAGCCCCCGCCAGTTCGACGAAGCGGTGGAAGCGGGCGCGCAATTCATCGTTTCGCCCGGCACGACCCACGAGGTCCTGGACGCCGCCAAGACTTCGGACGTTCCGCTCCTGCCGGGTGCCGCGACGCCGAGCGAGCTGATGGCCATGATCGAGGAGGGCTACGAGGTCCTCAAGTTCTTCCCGGCCGAGCAGCTCGGCGGCGTGCCCTACCTGAAGGCCCTGGCACCGGTCTTCCAAGGCATCCGCTTCTGTCCGACCGGCGGCGTCTCGACCGCGAACGTCCGCGACTATCTGGCCCTGCCCAACGTCGTCTGCGTCGGCGGATCCTGGGTTGCACCGAAAGAGGCCGTGGCGGCGGGGGACTGGACCCGCATCACGGATCTCGCCCGCGAGGCTGCGGCGCTCGCCAGGGGCTGAGGTCAATCGACCTCGCCGGCGCGGTCGCGCGCTCCATCTTCTACGGCCCGCCGGGACTGTCTCCGAGGTCGTCTTGCTGTCATTCCTTTTGCGCGCGGCAGCCCTTCTGGGGCTGGCCGCGCTTCTGTCCGCCTGCTCCGGGGCAGCGGTGCTCAACGCGCTCACAAGCCGCGCCGGATACGAGACGGCGCGTTCGGTCCGCTATGCGCCCGGCCCGCGCGGAACGCTTGACCTCTACGTACCGGACGATGCTGGACCGCGGACCCCGGTTGTCGTCTTCTTCTACGGTGGAAGCTGGGATTCCGGTTCGAAGAGCCTCTATCGCTTCGTTGGCCAGTCGCTCGCCAGTCAGGGTTACGCGGTCGCCGTGCCCGACTACCGCGTCTACCCGGAGGTGCGGTTCCCGGACTTCGTGGAGGACGGCGCCAAGGCGGTTGCCGCGGTGGAGAGGCTCGCGCGAGAGGGCGGCGACGGCCTGCCGGCGGGCCGGCATCCGATCGTGCTGATGGGTCATTCGGCCGGAGCCCAGATCGCGGCGCTTCTGGCGTTCGACGAGCGCTATCGACGGGCCGCAGGCGCGCGGGAGCGTCTTGCGGGCTTTGTCGGATTGGCCGGACCCTATAACTTCCTGCCGCTGCGCGAGGAGCGCTACAAGCGCATCTTCCCCTTATCGACCCGGGAAGCGAGCCAGCCGATCCGCTTCGTGGACGGTGCTCCGGGCGAGCCACCCGCCTTTCTGGCCGCCGGTCTCTCGGACACCACCGTCGATCCGAAGAACACCCGCTCCATGGCCGCGCGCATCCGTGCCGTCGGCGGCCGGGTGGAGGAGCGCCTGTATCCCGATCTCGACCATATCGGCGCCGTGTCGTCGCTTGCGACCGCGTTGCCGCTCGGTCAGCGTCAGCTGCGCGCGGACCTTCTCGATTTTCTCGGACGTATCACAGGAGCACGCCGTCCATGAACGACCTCACCGATTGGACACCGCGCCCGCTACCCGGACAGCTGCCGCTGCAGGGGCGTCACGTCCTGGTCGAGCCGATCGTCGACGAGGCGCGCTTCGCGGAACTGTGGCGTGCCTTCGGAGGGGCTGACCGGCTCTGGGATTATCTCGCGTACGGTCCCTTTCTCGGCGAGCACGAGTTCGACCGCTTCGCGCGTCAAACCTATCTCGGCTCCGATCCGTTGTTTCACGCCATCGTGCCGGTCGACACGGGCGAGGCGGCCGGCGTGGCGGCGCTCATGCGCCTCGATCCCGCCAACGGCGTCGCCGAGATCGGGCACATCTGCCTGTCGCCGGCGCTTCAGCGCACGCGCGTCGCGACGGAGGCCTTCCTGTTGCTGTTCGCCCGCGTCTTCGACGAACTCGGCTATCGCCGGCTCGAATGGAAATGCGACAACCGCAACGCCCCCTCGCGCCGGGCGGCCGAGCGGCTCGGCTTCGTGTTCGAGGGCATCTTCCGTCAGCACATGGTGGTAAAGCACCACAACCGCGATACGGCCTGGTTCTCGATCATCGATCGCGACTGGCCGCGGGTGCGCCAGGGCTTCGAGCTATGGCTCGCGGACGACAACTTCGACGACAACGGACGGCAGCGCCGCTCGCTGGCGCGCTGCCGCTGAGACGTCAGCCGCGCGCGGCGACGATCGTGATCAGGGCGTTCGTGGGGTAGATCGACTCGTAGAGAACGCCGTCGCCGGGAATGAACTCCAGGACGGTGCGCCCGCCATTGTCGGCCATCACCAGCGAGCCATCCTCGCGGGTCTGCCAGTAGGCGACGCGCGAAAGCTCGGGCGAGGCCGAGCATTCACCACCGATCGGCAGCGGCTGCAGGGCGCCGTCGCCGTCCGCAGGGCTCGGCACCTTGCAGTTCGCGCCGTTGCGCATGTCGATAAGACGCATGGCGGCCGGCGCGGCGGGCACCGCCGTTTCGGCGGCGATCAGATGGGCAGGCGGGCTCATGCGCGCCACCAGGCTCTCGGCCGACGCGACCGAGGGCGACTGGAGGTAGGAGGCGAGGATCGTGCCGACGAAGCCGACGCCGAGCGTGACAGCCGCGAATCTCATGACCGGAACTCCTGAATACGAAGCGCCAGTATGACCTTGTTAATCTTACCCGAAGGTTAACGCGCTCGGTCGGATCGTCGAACCAGGCCCGCGTTCTCGCTTTCGGGAACGGGCGAGGCGAGGGTCTCCCCCAAGAACCAGCGCGTCAGGTTCTCGGTGACGAGGTTGCCCATGGCGATGCGCGTGTCGCGCGAGGCCGAGGCGACGTGGGGCAAGAGCACGACGTTCTGCAGCGCGCGCAGTGGGTCGGGAATGCGCGGCTCGTCCGCGAAGACGTCGAGACCGGCGGCGGCAATCGTTCCGTTCTGCAGAGCCTCGATCAGCGCCGGCTCGTCCACGGTGGAGCCGCGACCGATATTGATGAAGACACCTTTTGGTCCGAGCGCGCGCAGAACCTCGGCGTTTACCGCCCGTTCGGTTCCCGCCCCTCCGGGCGCGGCGACAAGGAGGATGTCGACCGCCTCCGCCAGTTCGCGCAGGCTCGCGTGGTAGCCGTAATCGACGTCGGAGCGCCGCGTCCGGTTGTGGTACTCGATCGCGAGGCCGAAGCTTTCGGCCCGCTGGGCGATCGCGAGGCCGATGCGTCCGAGCCCCATGATGCCGAGCCGGCGACCGCGCAGCGACAGCGGGGTGAGCGGAAAGGGACCCGAGCGCTCCCACTCGCCGGAACGCGCATGGTTTTCGGCGCGAACGAGGTCGCGCACCGTCATCAGGACGAGCGCCAACGCCGTGTCGGCCACCTCGTCCGTGAGAACGTCCGGCGTGTTGGTCACGGCGATGCCGCGCGACGCCGCATGGGCCGCGTCGACGCCATCGTAGCCGACGCCGAAATGGCCGATGATCTCGAGGTTCGGCAGGAGATCCATCGCCTCGTTCGGCAGATGGCCGCCGAGCGCCAGCGCCCGGATCACGGGACGTTCGCCTTCGGGCAGAAGGGCGATGTCGCGCCGCTCCAGCTGGCGCACGTCGAACACCTCGCGAAGGCCCGCCAGCCCGTCCTCGTTGTAGGGGCCGAACACAAGGAGCGGCACGGTGCGAAGATCGGTCATGACGGGCCTTTCGGGCTGCTTCTGTCAGTTAGCGTGGATGAGGCTGGAGCGCCGCACCTTGAGCTCGGGTCGGATCAGTTCGACGCGCTCTTCCGCCCGCTCCCCGCGAAGGCGCGCGAGAAGCGCGTCGGCGGCGCGCTGCCCGACCTCGCCCTGGCCGTTCGAGACCGTGGTGAGCGGCGGCATGGCGATGGCCGCCTCGTCGATGTCGTCGTAGCCGCATACCGCGATATCGACGCCGGGCCGAAGACCCGCGCGCGACAGGCCGTACATGAGGCCGAGGGCCACGAGATCGGAGAAGCAGACGATGGCGCTCGGCCGGTCCGGCAGCGTCATGAAGGTGGCGGCGGCGTCGAAGCCCGAGTGGCGCGAGCGCGGACCCTTGATGCGCCATTCCTCGCGGTAGGCGATGCCCGCCTCGGCCAGCGCTCGGCGATAGCCTTCCTCGCGGTCGCGCCCGGTGGAGGTCAGGTCGGTTCCGCCGATCAGCGCAATGCGCTGATGCCCTTCCTCGATCAGATGGCGCGTGACGAGCCGCATGCCGTAGACGTCGTCGCCCTGGAAGGAGCGCACGCCCGCACCTGCCACGGTGCGTGCGATCAGCGTCACGGGCAGGTCGTTCTCCTCGGCGAGATGAATATCGGAGGCGGGCGTCCCGATCGCGGGCGACATGATCAGCCCGTCGGCGCCCAGCTGCAGCATCGTGTCGACGAAGGCGCGCTGCTTGGACAGGTCGTCATAGTGGTTGCAGAGAACGAAGGTCTGGCGCTGACGGTCCAGCTCGTTCTCGACCGACTTCAGGATCTCGCCGTAGAACGGGTTCATGATGTCGTGGACGCAGACACCGACGATGCCTGACTTCGAGGTACGAAGGCTCGCCGCGCGCCGGTTGTAGATGTAGCCCGAGGAGCGGGCCTCCTCCTTGATCCGCTCGCGGGTGACTTCCGCCACGAGCGGACTGTCGCGAAGGGCGAGGGACACCGTAGCGGTGGACAATCCGAGCTTCTCGGCGATCGTCGAAAGTTTGACCTTTTGCCCCACCGTTTCGTCGATCCGCGTCCTTGCCGGTTGTCAGGTCGCTCGGGTGTAGCGGATCGGGTCCGCCTCGCGCAACCGCGAGCCCGCGCGCTCAGTCCTCGACGGCGGGAGCCTGCGTGCCGCGCGCCGCAAGACTGCGCTCGACCCGGCGCAGCAACTTGCGCAGCGTCCGTCGCTGCTTGCCCGACAGGTCCGCGAAGGCCTCTCGCTCGGTTTCCTTCTGCGCGTGGCGGATCTCGCTCAGCAACGCCAAGCCGCGCTCGGTCAGCCGCACCGCGCCCTGGCGGGTCTCGCCCGTCAACTGCTCGCGGGCCAGTATCCCTTGCGCCGACAGGCGGGCGACCGTCTTGGTGACGGTCGGCGGCTTGACCTGCAGGCGCTCCGCAAGCTCCCGGAGCGGAACAAGATCCTCGGCGATCGCCAGCAGCACTGCGTCCTGACCCGAATACAGGCCATGGGCCGCCAGCTTGGTCGACAGGGCCGTGCGCACGAGGCGCGAGGAGACCATTAACTGTCCGAGCGCGCCCTGCTTCTTGCGTTTCGCCCCGTCCATCGATTCGCCGCACTCCGTTCCGGTCGCGGGGAACTTGGCGAAGCGCGGCGCGACTGTCCACCGGGACCTGCGGGTGCGTGGGTTTCGCGTGATCGGGAAGGGGACTACGAGAAGGGCGCACCGACTCGGAATGCCCCTATGCCGCTTCGCCGACACTTCGAGGACAATACCAGCGCCGAACTCGCTCGACTGCGGGACGACCTGGCTGCAGCGGTCGCGATCCTGCCGGTTGCGGCGATCGAGCAGCATGGCGCCCACCTGCCGATCGGGACCGACGCCCTGATCGGCGAGGCGATGGGCGAACGCATGATGGCGCTGCTGCCGTCGGATCTCGCCGCGACGCTCCTTCCGGTCCAGCGCATCGGCGCGTCCGACGAGCATCTGGGCTTCCCCGGCACGCTGTCGCTCGGCAGCCGTGCCATGAGTTCATTGATCGAGGCGATCGGCACCGGTCTGATCGCGAGCGGCTTTCGCCGCCTTGCGGTGATCTCGTCCCATGGAGGCAACTCGGCGGCCGTGGACATCGCCGCCCTTGCGCTGCGCCGAAGGGGGATGCTGTGCGCGACCGCCTCCTGGAACCGCTTCGGCCTGCCGGAAACCGGTTGGCCGGCCCACGAGATCAGCCACGGCGTGCACGGCGGCGCGGTGGAAACGGCGCTGATGCTGCACTTGCATCCCAGCCTCGTGCGGCTCGATCAGGTGGGGGAGTGCACGTCTCTGCAGGCGGAGCTCGAACGCGGGAACCGGCACCTTCGCGCGCATGGACGCCTCGGCTTCGGCTGGCTGGCCGGCGACCTCAACCCCATCGGTACGGTCGGCGACGCCCGTCTCGCGACCGCGGAGATCGGCGCCCGGATCGCCAATCACCAGGCCTCGCGCTGCGCCGAGTTCGTGCTTGAGATCGCGCGCTTTGACCTCTCGCGCCTCGTGCAAACCGACGCACCCACCCCTATATCGCGCTCCGAACCTTGAAGGAGGCTTCCCCATGTCCGACGCCACCACCGCCGCGCCGATCCCCGTCACCGTCCTCACCGGCTATCTCGGCGCGGGCAAGACCACGCTCCTCAACCGCATTCTCACCGAGAACCACGGCAAGCGCTATGCCGTGATCGTCAACGAGTTCGGCGAGATCGGCATCGACAACGACCTCATCGTCGAGACCGACGAAGAGATCTACGAGATGAACAACGGTTGCGTCTGCTGCACCGTGCGCGGCGACCTCGTACGCGTGGTGGAGGGGCTGACGCGCCGGCAGGGCCGCTTCGACGCGATCGTGGTGGAGACGACGGGTCTTGCCGACCCCGTTCCGGTCGCCCAGACCTTCTTCATGGACGAGGACGTGCGCGCCAAGACCCGGCTCGACGCCGTGGTCGCGCTGGTGGATGCCAAGCACCTGCCGCAGCGCCTGAAGGATTCGCGCGAGGCCGAGGACCAGATCGCCTTTGCCGACGTCGTGATCGTCAACAAGACCGATCTCGTCAGTCCGGTGGAGCTTGCGCAGATCGAGGCGACCGTACGCGCGATCAACCCGCATGCCGTGATGCATCGGGCCGAGCGGGCCGACATCGACCTGCGCCGCGTTCTCGACCAGGGTGCCTTCGATCTGACGCGCGTTCTGGACGAGGACCCCGAGTTCCTGCACGAGGCGCAGCACGCCCACGACGAGCACGTCTGCGGCCCGGACTGCGATCACGATCACCACCATCATCACCACCACGGCCACGATCATGACCATCATGGCCACGACCATGGCCACGAGGGTCACCATCACGACGTTCACACGCACCCGCATGGGGCCGTGGCACCCATCCACGACGTCACAGTCACCTCGGTCTCGCTGCGTGCCGGCGAGATGGACCAGCAGCGCTTCTTCAGCTGGATCCAGAACCTGACGCAGACCGAGGGGCCCAATATCCTGCGGCTGAAGGGCATCCTGGCGTTTGCGGGCGACAACGACCGCTATGTCGTCCAAGGCGTCCACATGATCATCGAGGGCGACCACCAGCGAGCCTGGCGCGAAGGAGAAGCACGCGAAAGCCGGCTCGTCTTCATCGGACGCCAGCTCGACGCGGCGCGACTGGAGCGAGAGTTCCTGGCGTGCGCGGCGCGCGGCGGTGCGAACGCCGCTGCCTGATGCCGCAGATCGCACCCTATAGCTTCGGCGGCCCGGTCGAGGCCGCCGTCTTTCTCGGCGACGAGCCCGTCTTTGCCCTCTCCGATGGCACGATCCGCTTCCCGGCCGGCGGCGAGCGTTCCCTCAGGGCGCATGCCGGCGGCCTTCTCGTGGCGCGTCTCGACGCGTCCGGGCGCCGCCTCCTGTCGGGCGGCGAGGACGGACGGGTCGTCGCGACAACGGCGGACGGCACGCTCAGCGAGGTCGGCTCGGCCGGACGTCGCTGGGTGTCCGCGGTGGCGGGCGGGCCGAACGGCGCGGTCGCCTGGGCGTCGGGCCGAACCGCCTATGTGCGGGAGGCCAAGGGCGAGACCAAGGAGCTGCCGCACGCCCGCACGGTCGAGGACGTTGCCTTTGCGCCGAAGGGCTTGAGGCTGGCCACCGCGCGCTACGACGGCGCCTCGCTCTTCTTTCCCGCGACCGACGCCAAGCCGCAGGAGCTGGAGTGGAAGGGCGCCCATACGGGCGTGGTCTTCTCGCCCGACAACCGTTTCCTCGTCACGATCATGCAGGAAAACGCCCTGCACGGCTGGCGTCTCGAGGACGGCAAGCACATGCGCATGACCGGCTATCCGGCCAAGATCCGGTCGTGGAGCTGGTCGGTCAAGGCCAAATACCTCGCGACGTCGGGCGCGCCGGCGGCGATCCTGTGGCCCTTCTCGGGACGCGACGGACCGATGGGCAAGTCGCCGCTGGAGCTCGGCACGCGCGGCGACACGATGGTCACCGCCGTCAGCTGCCATCCATCCGACGAGATCCTGGCGATCGGCTATGCCGACGGTATGGTGCTGGCGGTTCGGATCGCCGACGGGCGCGAAGCGCTTCTGCGCCGGGGCGGCACGGGCGCGATCCGGACCATGGGCTGGGACGGCGCGGGCCGCTTCCTGGCCTTCGGCACGGAGGGCGGCGAGGCCGGTGTGGTCGACATCTCGACCTGACGAACGATCAGGCGGACCGATGATCTTGCGCGATTCGGCCGTCCGGAACGGGCGCGCGAACCTCCGCCACAAGGCCGCCGGGCTCGAAGCGAAGGGCGACCGTTCCGCCGAAGTCGGAGGCGAGCGACTGCTCGATCAGCCGCGAGCCGAAACCCCGCCCTTCGGGCACGGCGACCGCGGGCCCATCGCTTTCGCGCCACTCGATGCGAAGAACGGGCTCCGTGTCGCCGCTCTCGATCCACCAATGCAGGTCGACCCGCCCCGTATCGGCCGATAGCGCGCCATACTTGACGGCGTTGGTGGCCAGCTCGTGCAGTGCCAGGGACAAGGCGAGGCTCTGGCGCGCGTCGAGCGCGATGTCGGGACCTCCAAAGCGGATGCGGCGTGCGTCCCCGTCGCCGGTCTCGTGGGTCGCCAGGGCGCCCGCCACCACCTCGTGCATCGCAGCGCCGGTCCAGTTCGTGGCGGTGAGCACGTCATGGGCTTGGGACAGGGCATCAAGGCGGGCGGCGAAGTTGGCAAGACCCTCCGCGGTCGAGGGCGCGCGCCGCAGAGTCTGGTTCGCCAGCGCCTTGACGATCGCAAGGGTGTTCTTCACCCGGTGCTGCAGCTCCCGCGCCAGAAGGCGCTGCCGGTTCTCGCCCTCCTTCTCCGTCGTGACGTCGCGCAGGAGCCCGACGAAGATCGGCTCTCCCCGGTCGTTTCGGTTGACCTGCGCCGTCGCGTGAACGTGACGCATCTGCCCGTCCAAGGGACGGATGATCCGGTAGACGAGGTCGAGCGGATCACTCATGTCCGTGAAGGCGCGTGCCGATGCGTCCTTCAGGGCGTCCCGATCGTCGGGATGGGCGACGGCGAGAACCGTCTCGGGATAGGTGACGATCGCCCCGTCCGCGATGCCGAACACCTCGCGGCAGCGTCGATCCCAGGTGAGGGCTCCCGTCGCGAGATTCAGCTCGAAAACGCCCAGGGCCGCCGCCTCATGGGCATTGCGCAGCCGACGCTCGGCGTCGACCAATTGCAACTGGGCCTGCCGGCGCTGGCTCGATATCCAGGTCCGGTTGAGAACGTCCCGAACAAAGGCCACATCGTCGTCCGGCCACGCACGCCGCTCGCGCGCATGCAGGAACAGGATGACCTCGACGCGATCGTCCCGCACGACCGTCAGGTTGAGGAGCGAGCGGCTTCCGATATGCTCCCACGCGTCCGCCTGCTTGCGCGTCAGGGGATCGTCCTCGACGTCCTCGATCCGCACCAGACCTCCGCGCAACGCCTCCAGGAGGTGGGCTCCGAAGCGTGCGATCGGTAGCGGTCCGGACAAGGGGACGACGCCGGGCGCGCACCATTCCGCAGCGATGGTCGCAAGGTGTTGCGCCGCGTCCACCGTGGCGTAGCCGACGCGCTGGATGTCCAGCGCTTCACCCAGAAGCGCAAGCGCCTGCGCCGTGAGATCCGCGTCGGAGCCGTCCTGCTGCACGAGATCGCCCAACCGCAGGAGAGCGTCCTGCCGTTCGGCGCGGCGCTTCTCGCGCGTCACGTCCACCACCGCACCGGGGAAGCGGACGGGCTGATTCGTCGGATCGAAGAAGACGCGACCGCGTGCAAAGACCCATCGCGTCTCACCGTCGCGGTTTCGCGTGCGGTACTGGTGGGCGAAGATATCGCCGGTCCGGATGGCCTCGTCGATAGCTTGGATCAGCGCTGGCCGATCGGCTTCGTGGACGCCTTGCGTGTAGCGTTCGATCGGAAGGCCACGCGGGCCGTCCTCCGGATCGAGACCGTAGAGCGCGGCGAACCGGGCATCGGCGAAGATGCGGTCGTGGCGCATATCCCAATCCCAGGTACCGACCAGGGCGGCGGCATCGAGCGCGAGCCGCAGATCGTCCTGGTGGGGCCGGGCGCTGAGACGCGATTCCAGTTCCGCCGTCGTCGCCTGGAGCTGCCGGATTTCCTCGCGCGCCTGCGCGAGCTGTCGCTCCAGATCAGCGGTCATCCGTCCGAGGCTCCCTTTCCCTGCGGCAGGCGCTGGAGCGGGCGCCGCACCGATATGTCCCGGTGCGACGACAAGCATGTTTCGCCATGCAAGCAAAGCGAGCGCGGCGCGCAGACACGTAGCTGGCTACACGTCAGACGACGGCCACCTGTCCGCTGGCGCGGATCAGACCCCGCGCGCCACGCAGGGCATCCGTCGCCAGCTCGAGCGCGAGCAGGCGGTGACGCTCGAAGGGGCCGGGCATGACGAGGTCGGCGGCAGGTTCCGCGCGGAAGCCGAAGCGCTCGTAATAGGGCGCATCTCCCACCAGCACGATCGCCCGGTGGCCGCGCCAGGCTGCTTCCGCAATCGCCCGGCGCATGAGCTGAGATCCGATGCCGAGGCCCTCGAAGCGACCGGCAACCGCAAGCGGTCCGAGAAGCAGGGCGTCGACCGGCGCGCCGTCCCGCTCACCCGCCGCGACGTGCCACAGGCGCACCGAACCCGCGAGGACGCCATCCGTGGTCTCGCTGACGAGCGCCAGGCCATCGGCGGGCAAGCGACCACGGCGGATCGCTTCCGACGACTTGCGGGTGCGGCCCGGGCCCATCGCGGCGTCGAGCAATGCTTCACGTGCGGCCACGTCCTCCGCGCGCTCGGTGCGGATGAGCGTGTGGAAGGGCTGGAGGGAGACGTCGAGGGGAAGGGCGAGAGCGGACATGGGCGGAACCACCGGACAGCGAAGTCGAACGACGGATCGGCCGGGCACCTTTCGGGCGCACGAGCACGGGCGAAGACCGCCCGGCACGAGGACGTGCCGGGCCTGTCGCATTTTGGAGAAAGAGCGAGGCTTGGGCGCAGGACGCGCCCGACTCGACTCAGATCACGTAGGAGCGGAGCGGCTCGAAACCGTTGAAGGCGACGGCGCTATACGTCGTCGTATAGGCTCCGGTTCCCTCGATCAGGACCTCGTCGCCCACCGTCAGCGAGATCGGGAGCGGGTAGGGGGTCTTCTCGTAGAGAACGTCGGCCGAGTCGCAGGTCGGGCCGGCGAGCACGCAGGGCTCCATCCGGTCCGCGTCGCGCGCCGTGCGGATCGGGTAACGGATCGCCTCGTCCATCGTCTCGGCGAGACCGCCGAACTTGCCGATGTCGAGATAGACCCAGCGGTTCTCGTCGGATGCCGACTTGCGCGACACCAGGACCACCTCGGCCTTGATCACGCCCGCATCGCCCACCATGCCGCGACCGGGCTCGATGATCGTCTCGGGCAGCTTGTTGCCGAAGTGGCGACGAAGCGCGTCGAAGATCGAACGGCCGTAGGCCTGCGCGCTCGGCACGTCCTTGAGGTAGCGCGTTGGAAAGCCGCCGCCCATGTTGACGAGCGTCAGCTGGATGCCGCGCTCGGCGAGCTCGCCGAAGACATGCGCGGCATCGGCCAGCGCGCCGTCCCAAGCGCCCGTGTCGCACTGCTGCGAGCCGACGTGGAACGACACGCCGGTCGGCACGAGGCCAAGGGTCGCCGCATGGGTCAGGACATCGATCGCCATGGCGGGCACGCAGCCGAACTTGCGCGACAGCGGCCACTCGGCGCCCTCGCCGGAGGTCAGGACGCGGCAGAAGACGCGAGCGCCGGGTGCGGCGCGCGAGACCTTCTCGACCTCCTCGACGCAGTCGACGGCGAAGAGCGACACGCCATGGGCGTGCGCGGCCGCGATGTCGCGCTCCTTCTTGATCGTGTTGCCGTAGCTGATGCGATCCGGGGTCGCGCCGGCGTCAAGCGCCATCTCGATCTCGGCCACCGAGGCGCAGTCGAACGAGGAGCCGAGCGAGGCGAGCAGACGCAGGATCTCGGGCGCGGGATTGGCCTTCACCGCGTAGAAGATCGCCGAGTCGGGAAGCGCGCGCCGGAAGGCGCGGAAGTTGTCTTCCACGATGTCGAGGTCCACCACGAGGCAAGGGCCGGTGGGACGTCGGGTGGCGATGAAGTCGAGGATACGCTGCGTGGCCATGTGGGGCTCCCAAGAACCAGAGGTCAAAGAGAGCGCACGCGCACGAGCCCACGAGCAGCCGGTGGAGACCCCGCTCGAAGAGTCGACGCGAAACGCGACATGCTCCATTCGAACGCCGGCGCGAACCGGACGTTCAGACAGAGAAGTGTGCCATGGCTTGGAGGGTGGAGACCCGCCGCACTTCAGGCAAGGATGGTGTGCCTCTGCAGTATTCCCGGCTATGGAGACCGGGAGAGACCAGAAAGGCCCGCACCGTCGTTGCTTCAAGGCGTCCACGATTCCGCCAGCAGCGGAACCGACCGGAGGTTCACTCCAGGTACCGTCCCGGCAACCCTCGCATTCGAGGACCGGGGGACGCCCACAGGCACGTGCGACATTGGGCAAGGACGCATATAGAAGCGAGTTTCGTCACAAACAACCGGATTTTGACAGGTCGGATGCAAAATTCGTCGTCACGCTGGACACGGCAAACCATTGTCGTCAAAGCGCAACAGCGGTCGGTCTCGCTCAAGCCATTTGTGCCCGAGGAAACAGCTTCATGGATACGCTGACCCGCATGCGCGCCTTTCTTTCCGTCGTGGACGCGGAGGGATTCTCGGCGGCGTCGCGCAAGACGGGACGCTCCAAGGCGCTCCTGTCGAAATACGTGCGCGAGCTGGAGGACGAACTCGGCGTCCTCCTGATCAATCGAACGACCCGCCAGGTCGCGCTGACGGCCGCCGGCGAGGTCTACGTCTCGCGAGCCTCGGCGATCCTGAGCGATCTCGAGGCCCTGAACGAGGAGGCGCGGGAGGCGACCGGCGAGGCCAAGGGTTCGCTGCGCGTGACCGCCGCGCGCACCTTCGGCGACGCAGAGCTCGGCCTCAGCTTGGTGGAGTTCTCCGCGGCCTATCCCGCGATCTCGCTCGATCTTCATCTCAACGACAGCTTCGTGAACCTCGTCGAGGAAGGGTTCGACGTCGCCATCCGCATGACGCGCCTGACCGATTCTGCGATGATCGCGCGGCGGCTCGGCTCACTGGAGTTCGCGATCTGCGCGACGCCGGACTTTCTCGCCCGCCACGGCACGCCCGCCCATCCGCACGACATCGCCCACATGCCGGCGGTGATCGATTCCAACGCCAAGGCCCTCTACAACTGGACCTTCCAGGATCCGCGCAGCGGATCACCCATTCCGATCAACGTGTCGGGACGCTTCTCGGCCAACTCTCCCTATACGGTGCGGGCCGCGACGCTGGCGGGCCTCGGCGTCGCGCTGATACCGGAGTTCATCGTGCGCGAGGACATCGCGCAGGGTCGCCTCGTCGCGCTGCTCGACGACTTCGTGCCCAAGGATGCGGGCATCTACGCCGTGTTCCCGCATCGCCGTCATCTGCCGGCGCGCACGCGTGTCTTTGTTGACTTTCTGGCAACCTGGTTCCGCAAGTATGAGGCGGAGCGCCTGGCGGCGGCGGCCTGATCGGGTCGTCTCGCAGGCGCCGACAAGGAATGGCCTGTCCCATGCTGCGCGCTGCCCTTTCGCTTTCCCTTCTGCTCCTTCTTCCGGGCTTGGCCGAGGCCGCGCCGGGCACCGGTTCTCGCGCCCGCGAGACGGTCTTCGTCGGCGACTACGAGCCCGGCACGATCGTCGTCATGACCGGGGCGCGGCAGCTCTTTCTCGTGACCGACAGGAACTCGGCGCTGCAGTACGACATCGCTGTCGGCAAGCCGAGCGAGCAGTGGTTCGGCACGAGCTGGGTGTCCAAGAAGCGCCTCAACCCGACCTGGGTGCCGACCGACTCGATGCGCAAGGCCAAGCCCTCGCTGCCGGCGTCGGTCGGGCCGGGCCCGAAGAATCCGCTCGGGCAGCGCGCGATGAACCTCGGCTGGGGCACCTACCGGATCCACGGGACGAACTCGCCCAACTCCATCGGCTCGGCGGCCTCGGCCGGCTGCTTCCGCATGCGCAACGCCGATGTGGTGGACCTCTTCGACCGCGTCCACGTCGGCGCCCAGGTCGTCGTGCTGCAATAGGGCCGGCGCCAGCCGGACACCGTAATTTCGCCCCGAACCCCCGCTCCAAGGAGCGGCGTCGCTCGGGGGAACCGCATGCCGATATCCAAGAACCTTGCCGCGCGGGGCGCCGCGCTGGCCCTCGGACTGGCGCCCACCGTGGCGCTGGCCCATCCGCACGTCTTCGTCGACGCCCGGATGGAGATCGTCGGCGGCACCGGAGCGGAGCTCGCCTCGATTCGCAACATCTGGCGCTTCGACGAGCTGTTCTCGTCGTCCGTGGTGGTGGACTTCGACAAGAACGGCAACGGCACGCTCGATCCCGACGAGCTGGAGGCGGTGGGCGAGACGGTGCGTGGCTCGATCGCGGAATGGAGCTACTACACGTTTCTCACCACCGGTGGGCGGGACGTGAAGCTTGCGCCGCCGGCCACGATCCGCGGCCTCTACGACCATGGGCAGATCACGCTGTTCTTCGAGATGAAGCCCGCGGAGCCGGTGGATCTCGCCCGGGACAAGGTGACGTTCTCGGTCTTCGACGAGAGCTACTTCGTCGCCTTCGACTTCCCGGACGCCCAGCACTTCCAGCTTCTGGACCTGCCGGCATCCTGCCGGCAGGACTTTTCGCGGCCCGATCCCGATGCCGATGCGGAAGACTGGATGGCCCAGGTCTCGATGCTGAAGCCCAACCAGCAGCTGCCAAGCGACGGCGTGAACTTCGCGGAAGCCCTGGCGACCAAGGTCGACGTCACATGCGCGCCCTGACCGGGCTCGGCGCGCTCGCCCTTTTCCTGGCGGGGGCGGGGCTTGCCCACGCCAACTCGTCGCTCGGCATCGGCAATGCCGAGGTGACGGCGGCGCCGAGCGGTATCCTCGCCGGGCCGTTCATGGAGATCATGCGCATCCAGCGCCTGTTCTTCGTGGACCTGCGCGAGGCGCTGGTGGCGATCCGGGACGGCGGAAGCGGCGGCCTGGGCTGGCTGGTCGGGTTGTCCTTCGTCTACGGCATCTTCCATGCCGCCGGCCCGGGGCACGGTAAGGCGGTGATCGCCTCCTACCTGATGGCCGACGGGCGGGCCTTGCGCCGGGGCGTCGCGCTTTCCTTCGCCTCCGCCGCCGTTCAGGGCCTGTCGGCTGTCGCCATCACGGCGGCCGGCTGGTGGTGGCTGCGTGGCAGCGCGGTCACGATGACCGAAGCGGCGAACGTTTTGGAGCTCGGATCCTACGCCATGATCGCGGCGCTCGGCGCCTGGCTTCTCCTGCGCAAGGGCGCGGCGCTCGCCGGCCGGTTGCCGCTGATGCTCGTGTCGTCGCGCACGACCGGCGGGCTCGCCTTCAGCGCGCCCGGTTCCACGCCGGGCGGCGGCGGCGGCCGGTTTGCCGCCTCCGGCTTCCTCGGCGCGGGGGATTGTCGGGGCGAGGCGGCGTGCGACTGCGCCGTGCCTCACATGCCGCCCCCGTCTTCTAGCGGGCCGGGGTGGCGCGGCGACGCGGCGACGGTTCTGGCGATCGGCCTGCGTCCATGCTCGGGCGCGATCGTGGTGCTGACCTTCGCGCTTCTGAACGGGCTCTGGCTCGGCGGCGGGCTGGCCGTTGCCGCCATGGCGCTCGGCACGGCGATCACGGTCTCGCTGCTGGCGGCGATCGCGGTCGGCTCGAAGGGAATGATGCTGCGCGCCGGCCGCGGCAGCGCGGTGCTGCGTCTCGTTCTGGAGACCGGCGGAGCGGTGGTGCTTCTGGCGCTCGGCGCGGGGTTGTTATGGGCTACGCTTTGAGATCGCGGTAGGCGCGACAGGCGTCCGCAAAGGCCTCGAACAGACGCTTCGACGGACCATCGCTCCCGGACCAGTATTCCGGATGCCACTGCACGCCGAATGCGAAGCCCGGCGCGTCGCGCACCGACACCGCCTCCACCGTTCCGTCCGGCGCGCTGGCCTCGACCGAAAGGCGGGGCGCCAGATCCCGCACCGCCTGTCGATGAAGCGAGTTCACCTCGACCTCGTCCGTGCCGAGAAGGGTGGCAAGACGCCCGCCGTTCGTCAGACGGACCGGATGGCGCAGCGCGAAGCGCTGGTCCTGCTCGGGATGCACGGGAGCGCGATGGTCCATGCGACCCTCGATCTCTTGGATCTCGGTGCCGAGCGAGCCGCCGAGCGCGACGTTGAGCTCCTGATGCCCCCGGCAGATGGCGAGCAGCGGCAACCCCCGCGAGAGCGCTCCTTCGATCAGGCGGGCGGTCAGGGCGTCACGCCGCGTGTCGTAGGGCTCGTGACCGGGGGTGGGCGCTTCGCCGTAGCGTTCCGGGTGAACGTTCGAGGCCGATCCGGTCAAGAGAACGCCGTCGACCCGATCAAGCGCCGGGTCGAGATCCACGCCATCGAGCGCCGGAACGATCACGGGAAGTGCGCCGATCCGGGCCAGGGCGTCGAGATAGGTGCTGGGCGCCGCGTGCCAGAGATAGGATTCGAACTGGCGCGTATCCGCCGGAACCGCGATCAGAAGGCCGTTCGTCGTCATGCTCGTCTCGGGAAGGGGTGGCGTCCGGCGCGATCCATGCGCCGCACCGCGCGCAGGCGCAAGCCCGGCGAAAGCGGCGCGGTGTTGCAGTGCGCGTGTCGCATTCCACGCGGCCCCAGCCTCGCTCGGCACTCTCTTGCCGCGGCGGTTAGGGGCCGCAGGTTCCAACATCGGGCGATGCGATCGCCCCCCGCGCGACAGGCCGGTTCTTGGCCGCGCGCGTCAACGGCGGCGCTCCTTCGGGGCGCCGGAAAGGTTCGCATCCATGATGCCAGTGATCTCGGTTGGCTCCCTCAAGACCTCCGGCTGTTCGACCCTCGCCCTGTCGCTCGCAGGCGTCGCGGCGGCGGCCGATATTCCCGTGGTCCTGATCGACGGCGCTCGCGACAAGGATCTGGTGGAGTGGGCCGAGAAGCCCGGTCGGCCGGACTGCCTGATGGTGGAGACCGCGGACGACGAGATCACGCTGGAGCGCCTGGTTCGGGCCGCCCGTCGCCGCGGCGACCTTTGCATCGTGGATGCCGGCGACAATGCCGAGCTGATCCGCGCGGGCGCCCGCTTGGCCGACCGCGCGCTGATCCCGGTTCGCTTCTCGCCGCTCTCGGCCTACGCGGCGTTGGCGACCGACCGGTTGATCGCCGCCGAAAGCATGAAGGGCCGCCGGGGTCGCGACTGGGCCTTTGTCGCGAGCGCCGTCACCACGATTCCCAGCCGCGTCGCGCGCACGATCGAAACCATGATCGAGCGCACGGCGACGCCGCGCCTTGAGATCGGCCTCGTGCAGCGCGCCGCCTACGAGGCTCCGTTCCTGAACGGGGGCACGCTCTTCACGATCGACGACGCGATCGCGCCGGGCCTTGATCGGGCGCGCGCCGAGGCCGCGATGATGGCCTATGAGGTCGGCATTCTCGGCGAGGCCGTGGAAACGCCCCGCGCGCGGCAGGCCGCTCGCGCGATCGCCGCCTGACGCCCTCCCGTTCGGCCCCCGCGCAACCTATATGGCGGGGGCGATGAGCGAGTTTGTTTCCGCTACCCAGCCGCCGCGAAAGCCGCCGCGCCCCGTGTCGCGCGAGTGGCTCTTTCGCGCGGCAGCCTACTACCTCGAGCGCTACAGTTCCTCGTCCGGAAACCTGCGCCGCGTCCTGCAGCGCAAGGTGCTGAAGCGGACGCGCGAGCGCGGCGAGGAGGCCGGCGACTTCCAGGGTCTGATCGACGAGACGGTCGCGCATTTCGTGGAACTGCGCCTTCTCGACGATAAGGCCTACGCGGAGTCCCGTGTCGCCACGCTTCGCCGCAAGGGCACGTCGCTGAGCCGCACCCGCATGAAGCTGATCGAGAAGGGTGTCGACGCCGAGACCGCGCAGGCCGCGCTCGGCCGGGACGAGACGCCCGAAGCCGAGGCCGCCCAGCGCCTCGTGCGCCGCCGCCGGCTGGGCCCGTATCGTACCCGTGAGCGTGCCGAGCGTCGCGACCGCGACATCGCCGCCGTGATGCGGGCCGGCTTTTCCTTTCGGGATGCGGTGGCCGCTGTCGACGGCGAGGCCGAGGAGGGGGTGCTGGGAACCTGAGGCTCGAACAGGGCGTTGGTGCGACGAACACTCAACTTTCGCGCCTGCATTCGCGCCCCATCGTGGGCGGTTGCAGGCATGCGCCAAGAGGACGTCACCGACATGCCCAACATCAACCAGGCCCGCATCGCCATCCTCGCCACCGACGGCTACGAGCAGCTCGAACTGACCGAACCCTTGAAGAAGCTGCGCGAGGCTGGCGCGACCGTGCATGTCGTGTCGCTGGAAAAAGGCGAGATCAAGGGATGGGACAAGGATCACTGGGGCGACAGCGTCACCGTCGACAAGACCCTCGGCGAGGTATCGGTCTCCGACTATGACGCGCTCGTCCTGCCGGGCGGCCAGATCAACCCAGACAAGCTGCGCGCCGAGGAGAAGGCGGTCGGCTTTGTGCGTGACTTCTACAACAGCAAGAAGACGCTGGCCGCGATCTGCCACGCGCCTTGGCTCCTGATCGAGGCGGGCGTCATCAAGGACCGCGACGTCACATCCTTCAACTCGATCAAGACCGATGTCGTGAATGCGGGCGGTCGCTGGCACGACGAGGAGGTCGTGACCGACCAGGCGCTGATCACCTCGCGCAACCCGAACGATCTGCCGGCCTTCATCGCCAAGATCATCGAGGAGGTCGAGGAAGGCCGTCACGAGAAGCGTCAGGCCGCCTGAGACCGGACATCATCGACATTCCACGCGAAAGGGCGCCCCGGCGGCGCCCTTTTTCGCGTCCGGTCGCAAGCGGACGGTGGCTGATTGCTCCGCGCCGGGGCTTTGTATATCAGCGAAGCACTATCCCACTCGAATGAGGCGATCGATCATGGCCGAGGATGCAGGCTTCGAACCCGGCGCGCGGGGCGTCATGGACTATCCCGAGCACGAGCGCACCTATGGCCGCTTCCTGGGGCTGGTGAAGTACGGAACGATCGTCGTGGTCGCGATCCTCGTCTTCATGCTGATGTATTTCATCGCCGCGGCCGGCGTCATCACGAGCTTCCTGTCGGCGCTGGTCTTCGGCGGCGTCGCGAGCTTCCTGATGGCGACCGGCGACCAGAAGTCGATGAAGCACTGACGGAGGCGGGCGGTCGGGCCGGACGGGAGGAAACGTTCCGGCCATCGGTCGCCCCAGCCCGGTCGGGCGCGGGAGGAATGGAATGGTCAGACTGTTCGTGCCGCGCGAGCACGAGATGGGCGAGCCGCGTGTCGCGGCGTCGCCCGACACGGTTCGTCGATTGATCGGCCTCGGTACCGAGGTCTGGGTGGAGCGCGGCGCGGGCGAGGGCTCGCGGATTCCCGACCGGGACTTCGAGGCGGTCGGCGCCCATCTGGCGGACCAGGAAGGCGGACGCGATGCGGACATCGTCCTCAAGGTGCGGCGGCCGTCGGCGGACGAGATCCCGAACTACAGGCGCGGCGCCGTGGTCGTCGCGATCCAGGATCCCTATGGCCACGACGACGCGCTGCGCGCGATGGCCGAGGCAGGCCTGACGAGCTTCGCCATGGAACTCATGCCGCGCATCACCCGTGCGCAGGTGATGGACGTCCTGTCGAGCCAGGCGAACCTGGCGGGCTATCAGGCGGTCATGGATGCCGCCGCGATCTACGACCGCGCCTTTCCGATGATGATGACCGCCGCCGGCACCGTGCCGGCTGCCCGCGTCTTCGTGATGGGCGCGGGGGTCGCCGGGCTCCAGGCGATCGCGACCGCTCGCCGCCTCGGTGCGGTGGTCACCGCGACCGACGTGCGACCCGCCGCCAAGGAGCAGGTCGAATCGCTCGGGGCGAAGTTCATCGCGGTCGAAGACGACGAGTTCCGCGCGGCCGAGACCGCCGGCGGCTACGCCAAGGAGATGTCGGAGAGCTACCGCCGACGGCAGGCCGAACTCACCGCGTCCCATATCGCCAAGCAGGACATCGTCATCACGACGGCGTTGATTCCAGGCCGCCCGGCGCCCCGTCTCGTGACGCGGGCGATGGTGGAATCCATGAAGCCCGGCTCGGTTCTCGTGGACTTGGCTGTCGAGCGCGGCGGCAATGTCGAGGGTGCCGTGCCGGGTGAGGTCGCCGAGGTCGGACCGGCGCGCGTCGTCGGCTATCTCAACATGCCGGGTCGCATCGCGGCGACCGCCTCGCTTCTCTATGCGCGCAACCTTGCGGCCTTTGTCGAGACGCTGGTCGACAAGGAAACGAAGACGCTCCGCCTCGACCCGACCGACGAACTCCAGCGCGCCACCATGCTGACGCACGAGGGCCGCGTGGTTCATCCCAACTTCGCGCCGCCCGCTCCGGACGCGCCGACGGGCGATCCGAACCCGGCCGAAAGCGCGACACCTGCCATGGACGCCGCCGCTGCCGGAGCCGTGACCGAACCCGAGAAGGGGACCCACTGATGGACGAGCCGATCCATACCTTCACCCGTCAGGTTCTCGACAACGCGGAGGCCGCGATCCGAGCCGCGAGGGCCGGCGTCGACCAGATGGCGGCCCATCCGACCGTGGTACAGGTCGTCGAGCACGGCAGCGCCCAGGATCCCTTCGTCTTTCACCTAGCGATCTTCGTGCTGGCGATCTTCGTCGGCTACTACGTCGTCTGGTCCGTCACCCCGGCTCTGCATACGCCGCTGATGAGCGTGACCAACGCCATCTCGTCGGTGATCGTGGTCGGGGCGCTCCTGTCCGTTGGCCTAGCGGCATCCGGGGCCGCCACCTTCTTCGGCTTCGTCGCGCTGGTGCTGGCCGCGGTCAACATCGTCGGCGGCTTCCTGGTCACACAGCGCATGCTTGCGATGTACAAGCGCAAGGACCGGTAGACCCCGATGTCGGCCTCCTTCGCATCCTTCCTGTATCTCGTCTCCGGCGTTCTCTTCATCCTCGCGCTGCGCGGCCTGTCGCACCCGTCCACCAGCCGGCAGGGCAATCTGTACGGCATGGTCGGCATGGCGCTCGCCATCGTCACGACGCTGTTCCTGGCGCGGCCCAGCTTCGGCGGTCTCGTCCTGATCGCGCTGGGTCTGGGCCTCGGCGGCGGCGCCGGAGCCGTCATCGCGCGTCGCATTGCGATGACGGCCATGCCGCAGTTGGTCGCGGCCTTCCACTCGCTGGTGGGCCTTGCTGCCGTCATGGTGGCGGCCGCGGCTCTTTATGCGCCGGAGTCGATCGGGATCGGCGCGGTCGGTTCGATCCACACGCAGGCCCTGGTCGAGATGTCGATCGGCGTGGCGATCGGCGCCATCACCTTCACCGGCTCGGTGATCGCCTTCCTGAAGCTCGACGGCCGCATGAGCGGCAAGCCTATCCTCCTGCCGAACCGGCACCTCATCAACATCGCGCTGGCCGCGCTCCTGGTCATCCTCGTGATCGCCTTCGCGTCCACGGAAAGCCACACGCTGTTCTGGCTGGTCGTGCTGGTGGCCCTTGCGCTGGGCGGACTCCTGATCGTGCCGATCGGCGGCGCGGACATGCCGGTCGTCGTGTCGATGCTGAACAGTTATTCGGGCTGGGCGGCGGCGGGCATCGGCTTCACGCTGCAAAACCTTGCGCTGATCATCACCGGCGCGCTGGTTGGATCGAGCGGCGCGATCCTGTCCTACATCATGTGCAAGGGCATGAACCGCTCGTTCGTGTCCGTGATTCTGGGCGGCTTCGGCGGGGAGGCGGCGGGAGCTTCCGGACCGGACGGTGCCGAGCGTACCGTCAAGCAGGGCTCGGCCGATGACGCCGCCTACCTGATGAAGAACGCCAGCCGCGTCATCATCGTGCCGGGCTACGGCATGGCCGTCGCACAGGCTCAGCACGCGCTGCGCGAGATGGCCGACACGTTGAAGCGCGAGGGCGTCGAGGTGAAGTACGCGATCCATCCGGTCGCGGGTCGCATGCCCGGCCACATGAACGTGCTGCTGGCCGAGGCGAACGTGCCCTATGACGAGGTCTTCGAACTGGAGGACATCAACTCCGAATTCGCCCAGACCGACGTCGCCTTCGTGATCGGCGCGAACGACGTGACCAACCCGGCGGCGCGGGATGACAAGGCCTCGCCGATCTACGGCATGCCGATCCTGAACGTGGACCAGGCGCAGACCTGCCTCTTCATCAAGCGCTCGCTCGGCTCCGGCTATGCCGGCATCGACAACACGCTGTTCTACAAGGACAACACGATGATGCTCTTTGCCGACGCCAAGAAGATGGTCGAGGACATCGTCAAGGCGCTGGCGCACTAGCGCACGATGGGTTCGGGCAAACGAAGAGGCCCGCGACCGGCGTCGCGGGCCTCTTCACAAGTACGGTCGAGAGATCAGGGCTTGTAGACGACGGCGACCGGCTCGGCTTCCTGCAGCGTCAGCCGCGCGACGCCGACCGTCGCGTTCACGCCCTCGCCGATCTGAAGGCTCGTCGGCTGCAAGGTGAAGCCGCGATCGGGCCCCCCGATCAGCGCCTTGGCGCCCACGCTCACCGCATAACCGGCGTCGACGCTGGCTCCGTAGTAACGGCCCGCGAGCGACATCGGCTCGCCGCGCTGGAAGCTGGCCGCCAGGACAGACCACGTGCTGATCGTCTTGCCCGTAATGCCGAGGTCGACGCCATAGGTGTCGAGCGTGCCGACATAGGTCTCGGTCGCGTTGAGGCGCCCGAACGGCGTGTAGCGGCACAGCACCGTTTCGGACGACGTGATGATCTGATTGACGGTGCCCTGGCTGCGGCACACGAGGGTTCCGACCTTGGCACCGGCCTGGGCGGAGACGGGGGCGAGGGCGGCCGCACCGGCAGCAAGAAGGGCGGCGAGAGCGAGTTTGGTCTTCATGGGGTGACTCGATGTTAACGGATACTCTGGTCCGTCAACCGCGCGTGGCCCCGATGGGTTTCATGCTCGGGCGTCCGGATCATCACATTGCGTGACGATCCGAAACGCCGCTTGGCCACCGCTCAGGCCGAGGGGGCCGAGCCGCGCGTCCGCGAGACTCCGTCCTTCGCCGGTTGGTAGCTCGGGTCGAGCTGCGAGGCGTGCGCGAAGGAACGATAGGCCTTGCCCTTGTCGCCACGCGCTTCCAGCACGAGACCCTGCGTCGCCCAGAACTCGGCGCGATTCCCGTCGAGCTGGATCGCGCGGTTGATGTCGTCCGACGCGTCCTCGACGTTGTTGAGAGCGAGATAGGACACGGCGCGACCGGCATAGGGCTCCGGCGCGTTGGCATCCATCGAGATCGCCGTCGCGAAATCCTCGATCGCCTGACGGTGCTGGCCGTCGATCTGATAGAGAAGGCCCCGGTTGTGGTAGGCGCGGGGATCCGTCGTGTTCAGATCGATCGCGCGCTGGAAGTCGCCCAGCGCCTCGCGGTTGCGTCCGGCCACGCGGTAGATGTTGCCGCGACCGATATAGGCCGAGTCGTAGTTCGGATTGATCTTCAGGGCGCGATTGTAGTCCGCGACCGCCTGGGCGTTGTCGTTGGTCTGCCGCAGCACCAGCGCCCGGTTGGCATAGGCCTGGTAGAAGTTCGGGTCGAGCTGGATGGCGGTCGTGAAGTCCTGGATCGCCCGGTCGTTCTCGCCCGACCGCCCGTAGGCGATGCCGCGCACGTTGTAGGCTTCCGGATTGCGCGGGTCTGCGTTGACCGCCGCCGTGAGCGACTGGATGTTCTGGGCCGATCCTTGCGCCTGGTCGATGCTGATGGACTGCAGCGTCGGGCCGCTCTGGCAGCCGGCGACGACTAGAAGGACGGACAGGATCGCCGATCGGCGAAGGGCGGTCAGGGCAACGGGGCTTCGGAACACGATGCTTCAGCTTCCTTTCGCGGGGCGACGATCTGGACTGCCGCCACCGGACGACGCGGGCTTCGTGCCCGAACCGCAGAAACTATCGTGACTGGCTTGCGCGAAACCGCAACGCTCGTAACATGGCCTTTTTGGGGTCGCGCAGAGCGACCCCGGGACTGGTACGGCTCAGCGCGCGGCTGTGCGCGGCTTCGAGGCCGGAAGCAGACCCTCGCGCTGGGCCTGCTTGCGGGCCTGCTTGCGGGCGCGGCGGACGGCCTCCGCCTTCTCGCGCACGCGGCGCTCCGAAGGCTTCTCGAAGGCGGTGCGCATCTTCATCTCGCGGAAGACCCCTTCGCGCTGCAGCTTCTTCTTGAGCGCGCGAAGGGCCTGATCGACGTTGTTGTCGCGAACGAGTACCTGCAAGGGAGGTGTTTCCGTTGGTTCGGTGCGGTGAGTCGGTTGCCTAGGTCGTGGCCGGCCCAGGATCGGCGGGCTCCTTATCAGATGCCCCATGACCTGTCGAGACGCGCTTGCCGTCCGTTTCGCGGGTCTGCGCGACCTGCGCGAGAACATGTCGGATCGCATGCAGCGCGATCACCGGATCACCCTCCTTCGTTTGACGAGGCGACTGGGGAGGTGGACGCAAGCTGACCGCTTGCCCACGCTCGAAGAACCGGTCCGGCACCGTGCGCACAACGCCGATCTCGTCGCGGCAGGCGGCCAGGGCATCGTTCAGGCTGGCGGGTCCGGGCCCCTGCGAACCCGCCAGAAGATGCGCCCAATAGCTGAGCACGGTGAAACGCAGCAGGCCGACCTCGAAGTCCCGCCGGCGTCCACCCGCCAGCCAGCCGCTTTCCAGCGGGCGCAGGGCAGCCGCGATCTCGGCATGGCGGCGGTCGAGACTGCGCGTCACCGCCACGAGGCGCCAATCCGACGCGTTGCCACCGCGCCGATCGCCAAAGGCCTCGATCAAGCGGTCGAGTTCCGACAGGAAGCCGTCCACCGCCTTGCGGACCGCATCCAGCGTCGGGCGTGGCAGAACGAAAAACGAGACGAACATGCCCGAGGCCGCACCGATCAGCGTTTCCTCGAGACGCAGCAGAAGGAGCTCGGGCGAGAAATTCCCGAGAAGCCCGTAGATCAGCGAGAGCGCGACCGTCACGAAGAAGCTGAGGGCCCCGTAGCTCAGCTGAAGCAGATAGAAGCCCAGAAAGACGCAGGCCGCGATCAAGCCGAGCGAAAGCGCAAACGACCCATGCAGGAGGGTCGCCAGGCCGATGCCGAGCACGACGCCCGCGGCCGTTCCGAGCGAACGATCGAGACCTCGCAGGAGCGCGTCGCCACGCGATTGCGTGTTCACGAAGACCAGGAAAGCCGTCAGGACCGCCCAGAACCAGCGTTGTTCCGATAGGGCGTAGCCGCCGGCCATGGCGATCGCGCAGGCCAAGGTGACCTGGAACGCGGTGCGCGTGAAAGGGTCGGCAGACAAGCCCTGCAGCGTCAGCGCGCTGGTTGGTCCGGGCGGGGCGGCGATCGGATCGAGCATCCCGTCGGTGAGGGCCGCAACGGTTCTGCGCACGTCCGAGCGCAGCCGCGCGAGCCGCTCCAGCGTCGATCGAAACGCCGGGTCGTTCTCATGCTCCGCCGCAAACGCGGCTCCGATCGCCGTTTCCAAAGCGAGGTGCAGGTCGAACAGCTGGATCGACGCCTGCATCGACGCTGAGGGCGGTGAGGCGCCGGCACCGTCCGTTGCCGGAAGCAGGCCTTCCGCGATGATCAGGCCATCGCGTACCCGTTGCTCGGCATACAGAACGCGGTCTCGCGAGCCGGCGGGCCATTCCTCCCTGATGCCGGCTCGCAACTGCGAGGCGACAAGGCCGATCCGGCCATCCACGACCCGCATCGTGCGACGCAAGTCATCCGCCGGATGATCCGGCAGGAGACGGTCCCGAACCCAGTGCGCGACGAGCACGCACAACAGCAGCGCGAGCGCGATCGCCGGAAGATCCTTCACTCCCGGCGCAAAGTAGGCCGCCATGAAGTAGGCATTGAAGCCGAACATGCCGGCGGCGTTCCAGCGAGGTCCCCAGCGCCGGGCCAGAACCGCCGCGAAGGCGACGGCAAGAAACAGGCCATCCCGTACGGGCGGAACGCCGGACAGGGCGGCGGCCGCGCACAAGGCCGCAAAGCCGACGGCAGCGCTCCACAACCGGCTGCGCACACGCTGAGAGACCGTCGTGTCCTTGATCGCGACCGCACCCTGCAGCGCAAGCGCGAGCGCAACGGCGTAGGCAACCTGCGGAAGCGCGATGAAGCGATGCGACGCGAGAAGCGCCAGTGTCACCAACGCCAGCGTCAGCGTCACGCGCAGGCCGAGCCGCAGCCGGATCAGCGCAGGATCACCGTCTTCCAGCCAGCGCAGGAACGGCGTGATCGAGACGGTTCCCCGCTGTGCGGGACCGGGCGGCGGACGGCCGAGCGGGGAAGGGTGGGCCGGTCTGGGATCGGTCATCGAAGATGAAGCCATGCTCGGTCAGGTTGGCCGGCTCGTAGCAAGCCATCAGCCAAGAAGAAAATCCCGGTGGCTGGTGTACAAAAATCTTTTGCACGCACTGGATATGGCAAAACTGCGGCCATCTATCTCACCGTAGAACAAGACATGTGCCTTTCGGGGCGATGTCTTGCGTCAAACCTTCATGTCGCCTTGCCAGTTTGGAGTGTCTCATGGCCGACTATACCGATCGCCCCGTCGCCGTCGCTGGTGGCGGGCTGCGCCGCATCTCTTGGGGTGCGATCATCGCCGGAACGATTCTGATCCTCGTCTTCCAGATCCTGCTCGCTCTCCTGGGCCTGGGCATCGGCCTGGCGACGGTCGATCCGGCCAGCAGCGACACGCCTTCGCTCGCGACCTTCGGCTCGGCCAGCGGCATCTGGGCGCTGATCACGGTTCTTCTGGCCACGTTCGCCGGTGCCTACGCTGCGGCCCGCTTCGCCGGCACGCCGTCGCGCCGCGACGGTGCGCTTCACGGCATCACGACCTGGGCGACGGCGACCCTCGTCGCGGTCTACGTGCTCAGCACCAGCGCGACCGGTCTCGTGTCCACCGCCTTCGGCGCTCTCGGCTCGACGGTTTCGTCGCTCGGCTCGACGGTGACCTCGCTTGTGCCCGGCTCGCTCGACGCCCTGCCGCCGCAGCTCCGCACCCAAGCCGAGCAGCTCCTTCAGCGCGGCCAGAACGAGGCCCAGCAGGCTGCCAACACGGTTCAGAACGAGGCCCAGCAGGCCGCCAACAACGTTCGTCAGGCCGCCGGCACACAGGATCTCGGCGCTGCGCTGGGCGAGGTCGTGAAGGGTCTCGGCCAGAACGCCACTCCGGAAGAGCGCCAGGCGGCGGTCCAGGCCATCTCCAGCCAAGCCGGCATCAGCCAGCAGGAAGCCGAGCAGCGCCTGACGCAGTTCCAGGGTCAGTACGACCAGGCGGTCGAACAGGCCCGCCAGGCCGCGGATCAGGCTGCCAAGGTCGCCAGCACGACCGCCTTCGTCGCCTTTGTCGGCCTCGTGCTTGGCATGATCGTCGCAGCGCTCGGTGGCATGGTCGGCCGTCCGGCCCGCACGGTCGGCTACTACCGCGACTGATCTTCAGACGCGCAAACCATCGAATCGGTTGGGAAAAGCCGGCGCATCGCGCCGGCTTTTTCGCGTGATCTGGCCGGGCGAGGAGGCATCGAGCGATCCGCGGTCAGGACGGATGTCATCTAACCGATTTTAATATGGGCTCCGGTGTCTCGGCCTCTTTACCCCCATTCCGCGCCTGCCCAGAAAGGCGCCGAGGCCGGCGCGAGCGGCCGATCCGATACGCTTTTGGGGGAAACCGATGCTGAGAACCGAGACCGTTCGAGAAATCCTGCGCTGGTACGAGGGCGAGACCCCGGGCCTCAAGTCCAACCTGTCGCGCCTGTTGATGCACGGTCGCCTGGCGGGAACGGGCCGGGTCGTGATCCTTCCGGTCGACCAGGGCTTCGAGCATGGTCCCGCCCGCTCGTTCGCTCCCAACCCGGCCGCCTACGACCCGCACTACCTCTATGAACTGGCGATCGAGTCGGGCGTATCCGGCTATGCCGCGCCGCTGGGCCTGCTGGAGCAGGGGGCCGATACGTTCGCCGGCGAGGTCCCGCTGATCCTGAAGCTGAACTCCGGCAACTCGCTGGCGGCAGGAGCCGGCGACCAAGCCTTGACCGGCACGGTCGAGGATGCGCTCCGGCTCGGCTGCGTCGGTGTCGGCTTCACGATCTACCCCGGCTCCGACCATGCCTACGCCATGCTCGAGGAACTGCGGGAGATCACCCTTCAGGCCAAGTCGCGCGGGTTGATGACGGTCGTCTGGTCCTATCCGCGCGGCGGCAAGGTGACCAAGCAGGGCGAGACCGGCCTCGACATCATCGCCTATGCCGCGCACATGGCCGCCTTGTCGGGCGCGACGATCATCAAGGTGAAGCTGCCGACGGACTATATCGACCTCGCGGACGCGCGCTCGACCTACGACAAATACCCGGTCGGCCCGAGCCAGGCCGAACGCGTGCGCCACATCATGCAGGCGTCGTTCGCCGGCAAGCGCATCGTCGTGTTCTCAGGGGGCGCCGCGAAGAACACCACGGAACTGCTGGACGAGGTCCGCGCCATCCGCGACGGCGGCGGCAACGGCTCGATCATCGGCCGCAACTCGTTCCAGCGCTCGCGCGAAGATGCCTTGAAGCTCCTGTCGGAGGTCATGGACATCTACGCCTGACAGCGGCGAGAGGGGCTGGTCGGTCTTGTTCCGTACCAGCCCGCTCGCTACCTAGCGGATGGGCTGTCCGCCGCCGAGCGGCAGCCGGTTGCCGCGACCCTCGCGGTCAGCTTCGAGGCAAGGGTGACCGCAACGGCTTCCGACGACCGTCCCGTGACGCGAAACGAGGAACTCGTCCTGGCCGCGCTCAAGCGTGCCGACGCACCCCAAACGGCCTATCAGCTTCTGGACGCCCTTCGGGACGACGGCTTGAAGGCGCCCCCGCAGATCTACCGAGCGCTACGCTCGCTGGGTGCCCGCCACCTGGTGCACCGCCTCGACAGCCTGAATGCCTTCGTCGCCTGCGCCCACCACCATGAGCACGATGCCAAGACGCTCGTCTTCATGATCTGCACGAACTGCGGACGCGTCAGCGAGTTCACGGACCAGGGGCTGGATCGGCTTCTACGGGAAGCCGCCGTCCAGCGTGGCTTTCTCGCGCAGGACGCGGCTGTCGAAGTGCGAGGGCTTTGCGACCTTTGCCACGCGGCCGCGGACACTACGAATTGTGGCGCGCAGAAGGCAATGCCCTGACCTGAGATTTCCGCAGCCGGGCGAATCGTTGAGACGCCATAAAGCCGAGCTGGCGATCGTCCGGTTCGACCGGTCGCCTGAAAAAGGGGTCGTCGGGCTGCTCACGGAGCACCGCGGCGATCAACTGTTGCGTCCAAGTGCCAGATTGCGTGAGATCCTCTCGCGGAACTCCTGCATCGCAACGAAAACAATGGCTTAGCTGGTCGGTCCGGCCCGGTATCGTTAAGTCGCGATTAAGCTTGCGCGGGTATCCCTTGGTTCGAACGCGGTGGGTGCCGGACGGCCTTGTTGCCCCTCAGCCACACAGCGGTCGGGAACGCATTTCGGGCCATTGCTCGGACCGGGGTGCCGACCCTAAATCGACCTAACCCCGAGCCAATCGGGTCCCCGCTTTCGGTCTCGCAAGGGGCCGACAGAACAACGTCGCAGAAGCGACACTGGAGTATCACCATGAAGCGTTTCGCCCTCCTGCTGGCTTCGGCCGCTTTCGTCACCCCGGCTCTCGCCGCTGACGTCGTGTACGAGGAGCCTGCGGCTCCGGTCGTCGCTCTGCCCCCGGCCTACAGCTGGACCGGCTTCTACGTCGGTGGCCAGGCTGGCGCCGCGTTCAACCGCGACTCGGGTGCGTTCTCGTCGGACAACACCTCGTTCATCGGCGGTTCGGACAACAGCGATGACGCGGCCTTCATCGGCGGCGTGCACGTCGGCTACGACTACCAGATCAACAACCTGATCGTCGGTGCGATCGCCGACATCAACTACATCGACGCTTCGTCGGCCACGAGCTACACGATCCCGAGCTTCGGCGGCGGCTTCGACTCGTTCGGCGTCGTGAACGACATCAACTTCGTCGGCACCGTTCGCGGTAAGGTCGGCTTCGCTGCCGATCGCTTCGCGATCTACGCCACGGGCGGTCTCGCCTACGCCGACTTCGACAACGAGTACAACGGCGCGTCGAGCTTCCGTTCGCGCTCGGGCACCATCTACACGGTCGCTGCCAACCAGGACTCGGACGACATCGGCTACGCCGTTGGCGGTGGTGTCGACTACCTCGTGACGCCGAACCTCTCGCTCGGCCTCGAGTACCTCTACACCGACCTTGGCTCGTCGGACGCCAACATCACCTACACGGCTGTCGGCACCGCTCTCCAGACGGACCAGCAGTCCTTCACGTCGAACTCCAACTCGGACCTCGACTTCCACACGGTGTGGGCCAAGGCTTCGTTCCGCTTCAACTAAGCGGACCGGTTTCCGGGTTCCGGCAACGGGACCCGGACGCCACACTTCGAACCCGTCGCGACGATTGTCGCGGCGGGTTTTTTGTTGTTCGGTCCCCATGCGAAAAGGAGCGACGCAGCGCTCCCCGGACGCTCGTGAACGACCGCGCCTAGCGCGATAGCGGTGGTAGGCCGAGATCGGCCCGACGGGGCAGATCGGCACCGCGACGAGTGCAGGTGACGGCTGCCGCCCGAACCGCGAAGTCCAGAAGTTCGCCGAGATCCTGCGCTGACATCCCGTCCAACGCCGCGCGCGACAGTCGGTTTGTCTCGGCCAGCCGGCTGAGCGTTGCCGCCTGAAACGTATCTCCGGCGCCCACCGTGTCGGCCACCACGACCGAACGGCCGGGAACGCGGGCGGTCGCGCCGCCGCTGCTCATCGCCAGGGCTCCCTTCTCCCCGAGCGTGATGATCGCCATCCCCACGCCGGCCGCGATCCAGTCCGCCAGGACGGTCTCATGATTGCGGCCGGGAAAGACCTGTTCGACGTCCTCGTCGCTCGCCTTGACGAGGGTCGCGAAGGGAACCGTCGCGCCGATGCGGGAGCGCCAGATATCCAGGTCTGGTTGAACCGAGGACCGGATGTTGGGATCGTAGGATATGAAGCGGCTCTGATGTTCCTGCGCCACGAGCTTGGCAAGGGCCGACGCCGTCGGTTCGCTGACGGTGGAGTAGGAACCGGCCAGATGAATGGCGGCGAGATCGGCCGGAAGATGCGACGGGACCTCGTTTGGCTCGACGGATCGATCTGCCGTGCCCTCGATGTAGAAGTCGTAGCGCGGCGTTCCCTGCGGCGACAGCGAGACCATCGCGAGAGTCGTGTTGCGCGTGGTGTCGATCAGGAAGCGGTCGTCGATGGCTTCCTGCTGCATGAAGGCGCGGATGCGCCGTCCGAACAGATCGCCCGACATCTTGGTGAAGAACGCGGAACGATGTTCCAGCCGTGCCAGGCCCAACGCCACGTTCAAGGCCGAACCGCCGATACGACCTGCCAGCGAGATGCTGGAGACGTCCGCCTCGTTTCCGCCGGCGAACATATCGAACAGGGCGTCGCCGCAACTCATGAACATGCCGAATGTCTCCCCTGATGACCGGTCGATGGGGGATGGTCGCTGCGCCTTCGCGCCAACGACCATGCCCGTTCCATCCCGTGTATCAGGAGCCATCGCGGGAACAAGGTACGGGCTGCCGTAAACCCGTCATGCAAGGCGCTGTATCGCGCGAGATCCGCGCGCGATCGTAATCGACTGCATGGACCTGTTCAGTCGCGAGAAATCGACGTGCGCCGGCAGGCGGTCGTCGTCAGGCGAGACCGGTCAACTGCCGGATCAGTGCGACGTCGGTCCCGATAAAGGACTGGATGCCGACCATGGGTTGCTGCGGGCTCGCGGTCTGAATGAAGCTGCGAAGGTGCTGCGCATCGAGCGCGGACCCCATCCAGTAGCTGTGGCAGACCGAGGTCTCCACCTTGAGGTGGCGATCGGGCCGGTTCTCGACTTCGTCCACGAAGCGACCGTAGATCAAGCACTCCGAGAAGCGACGGCGCGCGGCGACGGCCGAAACCCAGGAGCGGCCCATCGTGTCCTCGATCCGGCCCACCATCTCGCGTGCCGTATCGCTGCGCCAGGAGACCGACTGAGCGATGTAGTCGGTATCCGATACCTGCTGGGGGTCGATCCCGAGAAGCGCTCCGGCACGCGATGCCCAGATGCGATGCTCGGCCATGTCGAGCGAGATGCCGCGCGGCTTGCGATAGAAAGCCAGGCGACCCTCAGTGTCCCATTGTTCGCTGACGTCAGTCTCGCGCACAAGAACGGTATCGGAGTCGCAGAACAGCGCGCCATCCTCTTCCATCCGGGCCGCGAAGGCGATCTTGCGAAGCTGCTGGACATGCCAACCGCGCAACGGAAGTCCTCGTGTCGAGATCCACAGCCGTCGCCGTCCCAGACGTGTCGGATCGGGGACGACGCGCAGCCACGAGGGAAGGAGCTCGCGCTCGTCGAGAATGACGCGCTTGGGGCCTGCCAGCTGCCGGAACAGCTCGACGTCGGCTGGCTCGACGAGAATGTAGTGGAACGTGTAGCCGCTGACGCGACGGTCGATGCTCTCGCACAGGAGGCGGCATCGCTCGAAGTCGCCGCTGTAGCTCGCAGTCACGATAGCGGTTTTCATCGGTTCTTCCGAATCAGAGTTGCTGATGCGGAGATTAACGTTTCGTTAGGACATTCGTTGGCGTAGGATCGATCTATGCTTAATGGTTAAAATTCTATGAACAACAAAACGTTGCTGTCTGTCGAATGCTGAATGCGGGCCGATCGACTGTTTGTTCGTTCGAGGTGCCAAAGAAGACACCGGACCATCTCAGTTAGCGAACGAGAACGAGCCGAGTGCCGGTATCTTGATCGTCCAACGGAAGGGGTCGATCCCGGCCACCAGTCCGAGAATGTTGATCTCGAGACCTGCGGATGTGCCGAGTGCCACGCCCGCATAGCCGAAGAACGAAGCCCGGAAACCGTCCCGACCCAGATGAACGAGGCGCCCGTCGACCGGAAAGTCGCGACCGACGGCGGCGGGCGGCAGCACGGCGCCGAACTCGGGAACCGCTCGCATGACATGGGCCGTGAAGCTGTTGGAATTGGGCCCGGGGAAGATGCGGTAGCCGCCGCGCGCCGCGAACGGATAGTCGGCGATCGCAGCACGTATGCGCGGGATCGCCACTTCCGCGGCCTCCCCGGTGAGGGCTGCAACGACGCGCGGTTCATTGGAGTACCAGCGCCCGTCGGCTGCATATCCATCGCGCCGGATCGGCGAGCCCCAGCCGACCTTGTCGAAACGCTCGTAGCGGCGTGCGTTCCGCTCCTTGATCACCACCCAGGAATGTTCGGAGACCGCGCCCTTGAGGCCGCCCGTGCGCGCGGACAGGATCAAGGCGGCAGCCTCCGGACTGCCGGCCGCCGCAGGAAGGATCCGCGCGCTGGTCCAGTCGGCGTCGCGCCAGGAGGCGGGGTGGCGCCCTGCGATCCATAGACCAGCCGCCAACACGAGAGGCAGAAGGTAGACGACGGTAAAGAGAAGGGCGAGCAGGCGCACGACGGCTATCGATCTCCGAAGGGGAGCGGTGGAGCGGAAAGGCATTTTCGCGATCCCCTCGGTGCTGTAGGGCGGCACGACCGATCCATCCGGAAGGCCCATGCTCGTGTCCCATATCGTTATCGAAGCGACCCGCGGCAACGCCGTGGAAAGTGTTCATCTCGTCAGCGCCGCCGTTGTCGACGGCAGCGGCCGGGCGCTCGCCACGCACGGCGACGTGGCAACGCCGATCTATCCGCGCTCGGCCATCAAGGTCATGCAGGCGTTGCCGCTGGTGGAGAGCGGCGCTGCCGATCGCTTCGGGTTCGGCGCGAAGGAACTGGCGCTCGCCTGCGCTTCGCACTCCGGCGAGTCATCGCATGTCGGCCTGGCCGCCGACATCCTTCAGCGCGCAGGGCTGGGCGAGGCCGATCTCGAGTGCGGTTGCCACTGGCCCTTCGACCAGAAGGTCGCCATCGCATTGGCGCAAAGTGGGGAAACGCCGACCCAGCTTCATAACAACTGCTCGGGCAAGCATGCGGGCTTCCTGTGCACCGCGGTCCATCTTGGTGAGGAGACGCGCGGCTACGTCGCCGGAGATCACCCGGTGCAGCGCCGGGCGCGGCAGGCGATCGCCGATCTGACGAATACCGCAGTCGGGGACGCGACCCCGAGCGGTATCGACGGCTGCTCGATCCCGACCTATGCCGCGCCCCTTCAGGCCTTCGCACTGGGTTTCGCGCGTCTGGCAAGCGGGACCGCCCTTCCGGATACGCGGGCGCGAGCGGGCCAGCGCCTCATGGCTGCCTGTATGGCGGAGCCCTTCTTCATGGCCGGAACGGACCGGGCCTGCGTCGCTCTGATGGAGGCGGCACCGGGCCGTGTCTTTGCCAAGACCGGTGCCGAAGGCGTCTTCTGCGGTGCCGTGCCAGAACTCGGCTTCGGCTTCGCGCTGAAGGCTCACGACGGCGGCACGCGCGCGGCCGAAAGCGCCGTTGCCCGATTGATCGCCGACATCTTGCGCGGCGCCGACCGCGCGATCGCGGAACGCTACGACGAACTGTCCCGCCACAGCCTTCGAAACTGGGAAGGCACGAAGGTCGGCGAGGTTCGTCCGCGTCAAAGCTGACGCAGACGACGTGCGCGTCAGCTCTTCGGCTTGGCCGGTGTCCGGCGACGGGAAGGCGGCTTGGCGGCGGGCTGTGCCGAGGCCGGAGGAGGCGTCGGCTGGAGGCGGATACGCAGCATGCCGCCGGGCGTCTTCTCGACGTCGAAGATGCCGACCGCACGCACGAAGTCGCTCAGCTTCTTGTGGCCGTAGGTGCGCGGATCGAAGTCGGAAAACCGGTTGAGGAGTTGCTGGCCAAAGGCGCCAAGCGGCACCCAGCCATCATCGCTCTCCATCTGCTCCATGACCTGGCGCACCATGGGCAGAGGGTCGGGCGTCGCCGCCGCCTCGGCCTTGGCCCGCTCGCCGAGGTCGTGCAGGAGGTTCTCGGTGTAGATGAAGCGTCGGCAGGCCTGACGGAAGCTTTCCGGCGTCTTTTGTTCGCCGAAGCCGTAGACGTCGACGCCGTGCTCGCGGATCCGCGAGGCGAGGCGCGTGAAGTCGGAATCCGACGAGACCAGGCAGAAGCCGTCGAAGCGGCCGGAATGCATGAGGTCCATCGCGTCGATCACCAGCGCGATGTCGGAGGCGTTCTTGCCGGTGACATAGGCGAACTGCTGCTGAGGCAGGATCGCGTGCCGCGACAGGACGTCGGCCCATCCCTTGGAGCGCGGGGACGAGAAGTCCCCGTAGATGCGTCGCACGCTCGCCTCGCCGATCGTCGCAATCTCCTGAAACAGGCCGTCGGCGATGCGGGCGGATGCGTTGTCGGCGTCGATCAGGACGGCGAGGCGAGGGGATCGGACGTCGCTCATGGCGGCCTCGGGTCTGCGGGAAAAGGAGTAGCTGGCGGGCGACGCCGCGACCGCGACGGGGCTCGGCGTTGGAGGTGCTTGCGGCGACTTGGGCGCTTCGCGACGATGCTGCGGCTGGCGCACCTCGGGCGCGGAGGGCGCCGATTCCGCAGCGGCGGGAAGGACGCGCAGGAAGGCAGGCATGCCTTCCTCGCCCCAGGGATCGTTCACAGCCATTTCTTATGCCGGAAGAACATGAGCGGTAGGACAGCCGACAGAACCATGAGTCCAAGGGCCATGGGATAGCCCAGAGGCCAGTTGAGTTCAGGCATATGAACGAAGTTCATGCCGTAGATCGAAGCGACCAGCGTCGGCGGCATGAACCCCACCGCCGCGACCGAGAAGATCTTGATGATGGCATTCTGCTCGATCGAGATCATGCCGACCGTCGTGTCGAGCAGGAAGGTCGTCTTGTTGGACAGGAACGAGACGAAGTCGTTGAGCGAGTGGATGTCCCGGGCCATGGCCTTCACCCGCAGTTTGAGTTCCTTCTGCGGCTTACGCCGATCGAGCACGAACTGGAGGAAGGGAAGAAGGCGGTCGATGGTGGCGAGGCTCTCGCGCGTTCGCGACGACAGATCGCCTGCCGCGCCGATGCGGCGCAGAAGCTGTTTGAAGTCGCTGGTCGGCGTCGGGGTGTTGTCGGCCGAGGAGCGAAAGATGTCCGTACCGATCCGGTCGAGATCCGCCGCGATGGCTTCCAGAAGGTCGGCGACGCGATCGATCACGGTTTCCAGGAGACCGACCGCGATGGAGTCCGCGGTCGGACCCTTGGCGCGCGAGGGTTTGGGCGGCGCGGCGGGCGGGCCGTAGAGGTCGAAGCCGGGGAGCTGGAGTGCCCGCTCGCCGTCGCCGTTCGCCTCGCCGCGACACAGCTTGTTGGCGTAGATCGCGAACGATCGCGGCTCGGTGTAGCGAAGCGTGATCAGGCGGTTCTCGACGAGAATGAACGTCACGGGACCGAAGTCGGGTCGGCCCTCGTCGAGCCCGTAGACGATCGACGTCGTCATGAAGTCTCCGCCGTCTTCCGAATACAGGCGGCTCGAGACCTCGATCTCGCGCATCTCTTCGCGGGTCGGAACCTCGAGGCCGCACAATCGCTCGACCGCCTTCTCCTCCTCGCGCGTCGGGTTGCGCAGGTCGATCCAAATGGCTTCCGGCGGGAGTTCGTCCGGACGGATCGCGGTCTGCCTGCGGACCTGACCCCCGAACGCGATATAGGCATCGATCATGCTGTCGCCGTTCCGGCGCGGCAGGTCTGCCGCACCTTTCTCTCGACGGGCGCTGTGCCCATCCTACCGCGCGCAGAGGGGAACACCTTTCGCGCGCGCGAAGGCAAGCGGAATCTGTGCGCCTTCAGACGAACTGGGCGAGACCCGGCACAGAGGAGATGGCGCGATCCACCGTCTCCTCGCCGACCGCGGCCTTGGCCTCGGCCACCATCTCGACGGCGATCGTCCGCATCTGACCCATATCGAGGCCAAGACCCATCAGCTTGCCGCCAAGCGCCATGATGCCGCCGCCGTTGAAGCTTGGATCGCCGGCCGCCGCGATGCTGTCCTGCGCGCCCGGCGTCTTGCTGATCATCTCGCCCACGGCCTGATTGTCGCCTTCCTCGCGCATGAAGGCCAGGATATGGCCGATCGCCTGGTTCGCGGTATCGGGCGAGATGTCTGCGGCGGCCGCGACGCGGTCGGTGAGCTGGCTCATGGCGGGCTTCGTCCTTCGAGGGCGAGGATGCGGATTGCATCGCGAAGATTGGTGCGGCCCCGCCTATGGCAAGGGCCGCTCGCCGGGTTTCAGACCGGGAGACCGGCCCGCAAAAGTCGGGACGGGTCCCAGCCGACCGACGCGAGCCTTTCGCGCGACGGCGTCGGATCTTCGAGCATCACGGCATGAAGGGCAGGGGTCCGGTCCCCCTTGCCCAGGCCGAGAGCCGCCAGGATGCGCCCATCCTTGACGTAGAAGGCCGTGAAGGAGTTGCCCTTGAGGTCGCCCTCGATATGCACCTCGTCGAAGGCGTCCGCGTGCCCGAGATAGCTAAGGCGACCATGCTGCGCCGACCAGAAATAGGGGATCGCGTCGAACCGCCCGGCTTGGCCGAGGAACACGCGGGCCGCATGTCGACCTTGCTGCTCCGCGATGCGCCAATGCTCGATACGCATGGGCTCGCGGTTCTCCAGCGTGAACTGCGCAATGTCGCCCGCAGCGAAAACCTGGCCGGCCGCTCTGAGGTCCGCGCCGACCTTCACACCCTTGCCGGAGCGTTCCGCGCCGTCGACCAGATGCGACCTGGGCTGGGCGCCGGTCGCTGCGATCACAACATCGGCCGGGACCACCGATCCGTCGCCAAGGCGCACGCCGTTGACGCGACCGTCCTGCCTGTCCAGAGCGGCCACCTCGACACCCGTGCGCACGTCGATGCCCTTCTCGCGATGCGTCGCCAGAAGCTGGGTCGCAACCTCCTCGCCGAACTGCTTGGCGAAGGGGAGTTCAGAGCGCGACAGAACGCAGACGGCCTTGCCGAGCGATACGAGGCTGGCGGCGGCTTCCATGCCGATGAAGCCGGAGCCGACGATCACGATGCGTTGGGCGGATTGGACGTGCGCCAGCAGCGTCTTCGCATCGCCATGGCTGCGAAGCGTCAGAACGTTCGGGGCGTCGGCACCGTCCAGGTCGAGAGACGACGCGTCGCTGCCGGGCGCTGCCAGGCAACCATCGAAGGTAACGCGCTCGCCGCCGTCCAAGACGAGTTGAGATGCGGTGCTGTCGATCCTTTCGACGCGCACGGGCCGCAATTCGATCCCTAGCGCCTCGATCTCGTCAGCGTCCATGAGCGGCAGCGCATCATCCTGCTTCTTTCCCTGCAGGTAGGTCTTGGACAAGTCGGTGCGGTCGTAGGGCGGCTCGCCCTCGGGCGCAAAGAGAACGATGCGACCGTCGAACCCGCCTCGCACCAACTCCTTGGCGCAAGCCAGACCTGCCGCACCCGCCCCGACGATCGCAAATATCCGCTGGCTGCCGGATCGCCGATCCGCCGGTGTCACCGAGGGGCGATGCGGCTTGGCGCCCTCGGGTACCTCGACACGGACGCGCCCACTCTCGACCGACACGGTGAACCGCGCGAGGCAACCTTGCCCCGGCGGCTCCCTGTGATCACCCGTCTCGAGGTCGAAGATCGCGTGGTGCCAGGGGCAGATTACCCGATTGCCGACGCGTTGCCCGTTTTTCAGCGGTGCACCCTTGTGGGTACAGGTGGCCCCGGTCGCGAAGACGCGATCGCCGTCCCTCGCTACGAGGATCTTGAGGTCGCCGACGGCGACCTCATTCAGCCCGTTCGGCGGCAGGTCGGAAAGGGCGCAGAGGTCGTGGCGCATATTGGAAGGGCTCCAAAGAGGTCGGCCCTTCCCAACTTTCGTAGACGCGACCCGTTCCCGGTCAGACCGTCGCGCCGGCGGGTTGGTTGACGATCACCGTGGCACCCGACTGGGCGCGGTTGTAGAGATCGATGATGTCGTGGTTCATGAAGCGCACGCAGCCCGACGACACCGCCTTGCCGATGGTCCACCACTCCGGCGTGCCGTGCAGACGGTACAGCGTGTCCTGCCCGTTCTGGAACAGATAGAGCGCACGCGCGCCGAGCGGGTTCTTGAGGCCCGGATCCATGCCGACGCCGCGCAGGTATTCCAGCTCCGGCTGGCGGTCGATCATCTCGTTGGGCGGTGTCCAACGGGGCCATTCGCGCTTGTACTGGATATTGGCGCGACCCTCCCAGGCAAAACCCTCGCGGCCGATGCCGACGCCGTAGCGCATGGCCGTGCCGTTCGCCTGGATCAGATAGGCGTAGCGCGTTGGCGTATCGATGATCACGGTGCCGGGTTCTTCCGGGCCGCGATACTCGACCTCGCGACGCAGGTAGCGCCGGTCCATACGGTTCAGGTCGATCGGGGGAATCTGGAAGCCGCCGTCATAGATGGGTCCGTAGGCAGTGGCATAGTCGACATCGAGGCCCGGGGGCAAACCGTTGCCCGAAAAGGCCGTCAGGTTGGCGATCGGGCGCGAGACGCTCGCGCAGCCCGAAAGAAGGGCGGCCGCACCGACGCCGCCGATGCCAAGAAGAAGCGAGCGGCGCGAAAGGCCGCGAGTGTTGGGGTCGTTCATCGTCATCCAGCCATGGGAAAGCGCGATCCGATGGCGGGCGGCATCCTGCCGTGCCGCCTTCTAACCATCGGTCGCGACCGATCATTGGGGCCACAACACTTGGACGGCCCTTACGTTCCCACGCAACCCCGGTTCGGGCGTGAATGTACCGTCAAGACTCGGTGACAGCGCGCCGGCAGGCGCCTATACGCGCAGCCAGAACAGGGGGCGTGGCACCGTTCGCGAGCGCCGCCGACCGGCATGTGGGAAGGCATCACGTTCATGGCATCCGAACTCTCGCGCACGCTGACCTTCGTCGACGGAGAATGGCTGGAAGGCAATCCGGGTCTCGTGGGGCCGCGCTCGCATGTTCTTTGGCTCGGCTCGTCGGTCTTCGACGGCGCGCGCTGGTTCGAAGGGCTGGCGCCCGACCTCGACCGTCACGCCGCCCGCGTGAACCGCTCCGCCGAAGCGCTCGGCCTTTCGCCCACGATGGCCTCGGATGACATCGTTCGTCTGACCCGCGAAGGGCTCCAGCGCTTCGACGGCGAGACGGCGGTCTACATCCGCCCGATGTACTGGGCCGAGGACGGCGGCTACATGGGCGTTCCCGCCGATCCGGCCTCGACGCGTTTCTGCCTGTGCCTCTATGAATCGCCGATGATTCCGTCCGCCGGTTTCACGCTGGGACTATCGCCCTTCCGTCGGCCGACGCCCGAGTCGATGCCCACGCTCGCCAAGGCGGGATGCCTGTATCCCAACAACGCCCGCGCCATTCTCGAGGCGAAAAGCCGCGGCTTCGATAACGCTCTTGTCCGCGACCTGATCGGCAACGTCGCGGAGACCGGCACGTCGAACATCTTCCTCGCGCGGGACGGCGCGGTGTTCACGCCGGTTCCCAACGGATCCTTCCTGAACGGCATCACGCGCCAGCGCGTCGTCCAGCTTCTGCGCGAGGACGGCGTGGAGGTCCACGAAACGACGCTGACGCCGCAGGACTTCGCGCAGGCCGACGAGATCTTCTCGACCGGCAACCATTCCAAGGTCGTGCCGGTCACGCGCTTCGAAGACCGATCGGTGCAGCCGGGACGCGTCTTTGAACGGGCGCGCGAGCTCTACTGGCGCTTCGCGCGCGCAAGCGCGGCCTGACGCTGACATCCCGGCGCCGCGGCCCTAGCTAAGGCCCGGCCCGAACCTCAAGTTCCCGTCGCGGGTCCGGCTCGCGACGCGGAATCGAACGAGAAACCGCAAGGAGACGAACCGATGGCCTTCACGCTTCCCGAGCTTCCCTACGCCTACGACGCGCTTCAGCCCTACATGTCGAAGGAGACGCTGGAGTACCATCACGACAAGCACCACCAGGCCTATGTCGACATGGGCAACAAGCTGGCGGGCGACGCCGGCATGGCCGATGCCTCGCTCGAGGAGATCGTCAAGCAGAGCTTCGGCAAGAACCAGCCCCTCTTCAACAACGCCGGCCAGCACTACAACCACATCCACTTCTGGAAGTGGATGAAGCCGAACGGCGGCGGCAAGGCGTTGCCCGGCAAGCTGCAGACCGCATTCGACTCCGACCTCGGCGGCTACGACAAGTTCCGCAACGACTTCATCGAGGCCGGCAAGGGTCAGTTCGGCTCGGGCTGGGCGTGGGTCGCGGTCAAGGACGGCAAGCTCGCCATCATGAAGACGCCGAACGGCGAGAACCCGTTGGTGCACGGCGCCGAGCCGATCCTGGGCGTCGACGTGTGGGAGCACTCCTACTACATCGATTATCGCAACGCCCGGCCGAAGTACCTCGAAGCCTTCGTCGATAACCTCGTGAACTGGGACTACGTCCTGGAGCGTTACGAGGCGGCCGCGCGCTAAGGCTGCCGACCCGTTTTTCGATGCAAGGGCCCGCCGGTGGGTTTCACCGGCGGGCCCTTGCGCATGATGGACACGGGATCGAAAACGCGCTTCCCTCCGTTTGGAATTCGTCCAAACCATGACTGGACGTTTGTCCGGGGAGGATCGGAATGAAGCGCACCCACAAGGTTCTGGCCGGCGTCGCCGCAGGGTTCCTGTTGATCGGTTCCGGCGCACTGGCGCAGAACACCGACGTCATCAAGGAGCGTCAGCAGGTCATGAAGATGAACGCTCAGGCCGGCAAGCAGGCCAACGCGATCATCAAGGGCGAGACGCCCTTCGACGCCGCGAAGTCGGACGAGTTGTTCCGCATGCTGAATGCCGACGCGCGCAAGTTTGCGACGCTCTTCCCGGACGATTCCAAGACCGGCGGCAACACCGAAGCCTCGCCTGCGATCTGGGAAAAGCCGGCGGAGTTCAAGGCGGCCAACGACAAGTTCATCGCGGATACGCAAGCCGCCGTGGATGCCAAGCCGCAGGACGTCGCGAGCTTCGAGGCATCCTTCAAGACCGTCGCCGCCAACTGCCAGAGCTGCCACCAGCAGTTCCGCCAGCGCAACTGACGCATCCCGGCCATGCGTCGCGCAGCTGCGATCGCCGGGGTTGTCGTACTCGCCTTGGCCGGGGCGGCGACCTGGGCCCTTGTTCCGGCTCGTCTGCCGGCCACGGCGGTCGCCGCGGAAGGGACGGGCGATGCCGCGCGCGGCGAACAGGTGTTCTGGGCTGGCGGTTGCGCATCCTGCCATGCGACGCCGGGAGGCGAGGCGACGCAGCTGGGCGGCGGCGAACCTCTGGTGACGCCGTTCGGCACGTTTCACGCGCCCAACATCTCGTCGGACCGCGAGGCGGGTATCGGCGCGTGGTCGCTGGCCGACTTCGCGAATGCCATGCAGCGCGGTGTCGATCCAGCGGGCGCTCCGCTCTACCCGGCGTTTCCCTACACGTCCTATGCCCGCATGAGCGCCGGGGACGTCGCGGACCTCCACGCCTATCTCCTGTCGCTTCCGAGCGTCTCGGGCGTCGCGCCGCCCAACGACCTGCGCTTCCCCTTCAACATCCGCCGCGCGGTCGCCGTCTGGCAGAAGGTCTTCCTCGATCCTGAACCCGTGGCCGCGTTGACCCCCGACGCCTCGGATGAGGTGAAGCGCGGTCAGTATCTCGTCGAAGGACCCGGCCATTGCGGCGAATGCCACACGCCCCGCTCATTCGGCGGGTTGGGGGCGGTGGACCGCAGCCAATGGCTGGCCGGCGGTCCGGCGCCGGACGGCAAGGGCAGCATACCCAACATCACGCCGGGCGGACCGATCGGTGCGTGGTCGCAGGACGAGATCGCGGAGTATCTCGCCACGGGCTTCACGCCGGACTTCGATAGCGTCGGCGGCTCGATGGCCGAGGTTCAGGCGAACCTCAGCCATCTGCCGCGATCGGATCTGGATGCGATCGCGGCCTATCTGAAGGCCGTGCCCGCGATCGCCGGCACGGCAAGCGGTCGCTGACCGCCCCCTACCGGCGCGGCTCGGCCTCCGCCAGCCCCATCGCCTTCAGCGAGAACGAGTAGATCATCGCGACCTCATCGAGTTTGGCGAAGCGACCGGACGCGCCTCCATGGCCCGCTCCCATGTTGGTGCGCAGAACCACCGGCGCGTCGTTCGTCTTGCGTTCGCGCAGCCGCGCGACCCATTTCGCCGGCTCCCAGTAGGTGACGCGCGGGTCGGTCAATCCGGCCAGCACGAGGATCGGCGGGTAGGCCTGTGCGCGGACGTTGTCGTAGGGGCTGTAGTCCGCGATCGTCCGATAGTCGGCCGACGAGACGATGGGGTTGCCCCATTCCGGCCATTCGGGCGGGGTGAGCGGCAACGTGTCATCGAGCATCGTGTTGAGCACGTCGACAAAGGGGACGACGGCCACCATCGCGCCGAACTTCTCGGGCGCCATGTTGGCGACGGCGCCCATCAGCATGCCACCCGCCGAGCCGCCCTGCGCGACGATCCGCTCATGGCTCGTGAACCCTTCCGCGACGAGATGGTCGGCGCAGGCGACGAAGTCCGTGAAGGTGTTGCGCTTGTGCTCGCGGCGACCCGCCTCGTACCAGCGGAAGCCCTTGTCCTTGCCGCCCCGGATGTGGGCGATCGCCCAAACGAAGCCGCGATCCACCAAGGACAGGCAGTTCGTGTTGAACGACGCCGGGATCGTGATGCCGTAGGAGCCGTAGCCGTAGAGCATCAGCGGTGCCGAGCCGTCGAGCTTCGTGTCGCGGCGGTAGAGAAGCGAGATCGGAATGGTCTCGCCGTCGGCCGCCGGTGCCATGATGCGCCGCGTGACGTACGCGTCGGGATCATGTCCGCTCGGCACGTCCTGCGTCTTGAGCAATGTCCGCTCGCGCGTCTCCACGTCGTAGTCGAAGGTCTGGTTCGGCGTCGTCAGCGACGAGTACGAGAAGCGGATCGTCGTAGTGTTGAACTCGTAGGTGCCCGCCAGCCCGAGCGAGTAGGCTTCCTCGTCGAAGCTGATGACATGTTCGGCGCCATCGGCGAGGCGCTTCACCACGATGCGCGGCAGGCCGTCGCGCCGCTCCAGCCAGACGAGGTGACGCTTCAGAACGAGATGATCGAGGATCAGGCGACCCTCTTCGTGCGGAACGAAGTCGGTCCATTCGGCGCGCGAGGCGGCATTGGCGGGCGCCGTCACGATCTTGAAGTCGCGCGCTCCGTCCGCGTTGGTCAGAATGAAGAGACCGTCGTCGCCCTCGTCGACGTCGTACTCCACGCCGACCTCGCGCGGCGCGACGAGACGCGGCTCGGCGGCCGGGTTCGCCGTCGGAATGAGCCAGGCTTCGGACGTCTCGTGGTCGTGGATGTCGATGACGACGTGGCCACCCGACTGCGTGGTGCCGACGCCCATGAAGAAGCCCGCGTCGAGCTCTTCGTAGACCAGCGTATCGTCGGCTGGGTCCGAACCAACGGTGTGGTGGAAGATGCGGCTCGGCCGGTGATTGGCATCGAGGCGGGTATAGAAGAAGCCGCTCGAGCGACCGTTCCAGGCAACGCCTCCGCCGGTATCGGCCAGACGCTCGGCGTGGTCCTGTCCGCTTTCTAGGTCGCGGATCGCGAGCGTATAGAACTCCGAACCCTTGTCGTCGTAGCTCCAGGCGAGCCAACGGTGGTCCGGTGAGTGCTCGACGCCGCCGAGCGAGAAATAGTCCCGTCCTTCCGCCTCGATCTGGCCGTCGAGATACACCGTGAGCTCGCCGCCCTCGCGCGAGCCGCGCACGAAGCGCGGATACTCGGCGCCCGTCTCGTAGGCGACGCCGTAGCGGAACGGGCCATCGGGGGCCGGCACCGAGGAGTCGTCCTCCTTGATGCGGCCTCGCATCTCCGCGATTAGCTTCGCCTTCAGCGGTTCGAGATCGCCCAGCATCGCGTCCGCATACGTGTTCTCGGCATCGAGGTGCCGGCGGATCGCGGGGTCGAGCAGGCTCGTGTCCTTGAACATCTCCTGCCAGTTGTCCGCCCGCATCCACCCGTAGTCGTCCGTCCGTCGCTCGCCATGGAGTTCACTCTCGATCGGGCGGATCTCGGCCTGCGGTGGTCGGGTCGAAGCGGTATCGATGTTGGACATGATCTCTACGGACGCGGCGTGTTACTGGAGCACCCCGGCCGACGGCAAACGGCGGCCCGGGCGATGGAGCAGGACACGGTCCGGGCGAACGTCTGCGACCGCACGAACATGTGCAGGCCCGGCCATCGCGAATCGTGCCGCCGATAGCTAGGCAGAGGCAACGCCTGCCACAAGCGTTCAACCCATCGGATGACGCGGAAGCCTTGAAACGACGCCACTTCGGCGCATGTTAACAGCTATCGGACACATGGCCGGAGGCCTGACGCAAACGGGGAAACCACGCGCGGATGAACACGCTTTCGGACAGCCTGCTGTTTTTGGTCGTCGCGCTTCCCTTTCTCGGTGCTGTTCTCGCACCGCTCTCCATCATCCTTCTCGACCGCTGGGGAACGATCGCGATCGCGCTGTTTCCAGCTGCCGCTCTGGCGATCCTGTTTCAGCAAAGCGCGCAGGTGCAGGACCGGGTCGCGATCCTCTTCGGCTTCGACTGGATCCCGAGTTTCGGCGTCCGTTTCTCGTTCCGTCTGGATGGCCTGTCCTTCGGCTTCGCCTTCCTGATCCTCTTTATCGGCGCGCTGGTGGTCCTGTATTCGGGCGGCTACATGCCCAAGGGCGCGCGGCGCGGTCGCTTTCTCCTGTTCATCATGCTCTTCATGGGCGCGATGCTCGGGCTCGTTCTGGCGGACGATCTCGTCACGCTGTTCGTGTTCTGGGAGCTGACCTCGATCGCGTCCTTCCTTCTGATCGGCTTCGATCATGAGCGCGAGGCGGCACGGCGCGGCGCGATCCAGGCGCTTGTCATCACGGGCGGTGGCGGCTTGGCGCTCTTGGCCGGCCTCGTTCTAATCCGCGAGTCAACCGGGCTCTCTTCGATGACCCAGCTCATCGACGCGCCGGACGCGCTGCGCGTGGGGACGTCCTACGTTCCCATCCTGCTTCTGGTTCTGACCGGCGCCTTCACCAAGTCGGCACAGATGCCGCTGCACGTCTGGCTGCCCAACGCCATGGAGGCGCCGACGCCGGTCTCGGCGTATCTGCACTCCGCGACCATGGTGAAGGCCGGCATCTATCTCCTGATGCGAACCTTCCCGATGCTGGGCGGGACCGATCTTTGGAGCACGATTCTGCCGGTCTTCGGCGGCATCACGCTCGTGGTGGGGGCGACGCTCGCGCTCCGTCAAAGCGACATCAAGCTGATGCTGGCCTATACGACGGTCGCCTCGCTGGGTCTGCTCGTGATGCTGATCGGCATCGGAACGCCTCTCGCGATCGAGGCGGCGGTTCTCTACCTCTTCGCCCATTCGCTGGCGAAGGCCTGTCTCTTCATGGTGGCAGGCTCGATCGATCACGGCGCGGGAACCCGCGACATCCGCGCATTGGGCGGGCTTGCGGGCAAAATGCCGGTCACCTTCGTCTGCGCCCTTCTGGGGGCCGCGGCCATGGGTGGGCTGCCGCCGCTCTTCGGCTTCCTGGCCAAGGAAGAGGTCTACGCCGCGACCGCGACCGCCGATCCGATCGGATTTGTCACGACCGCCGCCGCGCTGGTCGGAAACGCCCTGATGTTCGCGGTCGCCCTTCAGGTCGCGATCCGCCCCTTCGTCGGGCCGTTGCCCTCGGGTCTTCGGCGTGCGCACGAGACCCACGTCCTCATCTGGATCGGGCCGCTCGTGCTCGGCATCATCGGACTGCTTGCCGCGATCTTCTCGGTCACCACGCATCAGTTCATCTCGAACCCGATGTCGCCGCCGGATCCGTCCGGCGCGCTGGCGGTCGATATCGCGCTCGGCTTCCATTGGGGTCCGGCCCTCATTCTCTCGATCGCGACGGTTGTTCTAGGCGCCGTGCTTTTCTGGCGAGCGGCGCGGGCGCGGGCGACGATCGCCGGCTGGTTGACCCGGATCGGCTGGGGGCCGGATCGGGGGTTCGACCAGTTCATGCGCGGGCTCGTTCAGGTCTCCTACAAGGTGACGATCGCCCTGCAGCCCGGTCTTCTCGACGTCTACATGCGCGTGACGCTCGCCGTGATCGTCGGCACCGTCTGGGTTACCATGGTCTGGACCAACAGCCTGCCGAGCTGGCCGGGCATGCCGCACCTCTTCTTCTACGAATGGGCGGTGATCGGCATCATCGTGATCGGCGTCCTCGTCGTGGTCCTGGCGGCGAGCCGCCTGACGGCGGTCGTCTCGCTCGGCATTCAGGGACTGGCCGTGGCGCTCCTCTTCATGCTGCTCGGCGCGCCGGACCTGTCCTTCACCCAGTTCATGGTGGAGGTTCTGTCGGTCTCGATCCTGGCGCTCGTCATGACGCGTCTTCGCCTGATGCCGGCCGACAAGCGCCCGTGGCGCGACATGGGCGCGGAGGCCGCGCTTTCGGTCGCCGGCGGCCTGGGTCTCGCCCTGTTCCTGCTCGCGATCGTCCAGCGCCCGTTCGATACCGCCGTCACCGACTTCTACGAGCGCTACAGCTATACGATCGCCCATGGTCGTAACATCGTGAACGTGATCCTCGTCGACTTCCGCGGCGTCGACACGATGGGCGAGATCGCGGTCGTTCTCACGACGGGCGCGGCGATCCTCGCGTTGGTCCGCATACGGGCGGCCAAACCCGATGCGCGTCATTCGCGCAAGCGGCGGCGCCGGGCAGGGGAGCTGCAGGCATGAGAACCGTGATCTTCCGCGTCGCGGCCCCCTATCTTACCGCGCTGATGCTCCTGTTCTCGTTGTTCGTGCTTCTGCGCGGACACAACGAACCCGGTGGAGGCTTCATCGGCGGGCTCATCGCGTCCTCGGCCATCGCGGTCTACGGCATGGCGTGCGGGGTGGAAGCGGTTCGCAACGCGCTCCATTTCCATCCGATCGCCTATGCGGGTCTGGGCCTGCTCCTTGCCGTGTTCGCCGGCTTCATGCCGCTTCTGGGCGGCGAGCAGTTCATGACCGGCCTGTGGCTGTTCCTGAACGTGTCGGGAAGCGAACTTGCGCTTTCGACGACGCTCCTCTTCGACATCGGGGTGTTTCTCGTGATCGTCGGCGCGATCTCCGCGATCGCGCTGTCGCTCGAAGACTCGCAGGCGGGCTGAGGCATGGAGGTCGCGCTCGTCGGTCTGATCGGCATCATGTTCTCGGTCACGATCTATCTGCTGCTGTCGCGCTACATCATCCGCATGCTGCTGGGCGTCGTGCTTCTCGGCAACAGCGTCAACCTCACGCTGTTCGTGGCCGGCCGCATCGATCCGATCGCGCCTCCCCTCATACCGGCCCAACTGACGACCCCGCCGCAGGATGTCGCCAACGCCCTGCCGCAGGCGCTGGTGCTGACCGCGATCGTGATCTCTTTCTCGTTCTTCGTGTTTTTGCTGGTGCTGGCCTATCGCGCCTATCAGGACCTGGAGACCGACGACACGCACGAGATGCGGGTCGCCGAGCCGGAGGACGAGGGGCTGCCGCCCCTCGGATACTGATGGAAGGCGGGACGATGAACGAGACCCAGGCCCTGATCGACGCCGCGATGGTAACGCGCGACTACACGTCGGATCAGGCTCTGGTCGTCTTTCCGGTGCTGATCTGCTTCGTCTTCGGCGCGGTGCTTCTCATGGCGCGGCGCCGTATGGACCTGCATCCGCCGATCGCGGTGACGGGACTGGCGCTTCTCCTGGTCGCCGACCTCGCGCTGCTCGCCCGCATCGCGGGCTGGGGTCCGATGTCGATGGCGATGGGCGGATGGCGTCCGCCCTTCGGCATCTCCTTCACCGTCGACCTTCTCAGTGCGCTGTTTCTCACGGTCGCGGGCTTCGCCGGCCTGGCCTGCGGCATCTATGCGGTCGCCTCGATCGATGAGGAGGGACGCCGCTACGGCTTCTTTCCGTTCCTGTTCATGGTTCTCGGCGGCGTGTCCGGCGCCTTCCTGACCGGCGACATCTTCAACCTCTACGTCTGGTTCGAGGTGATGCTGATCGGGTCCTTCGGGCTTCTGATCCTGGGGTCGGAGCGCGAGCAGCTCGACGGCGCGACGAAGTACGGTTTCCTGAACCTTCTCGGCGCGACGCTCTTCCTGCTGACGATCGGCTATTGTTACGGCGTGTTCGGAACGCTCAACATGGCCGATATCGCGCTGAAGTCGGCGAGCCTCGAGGGCAACGGCGTTCTGCTCACGATCGCCTCGCTCTTTCTGGTCGCCTTCTCGATGAAGGCCGCCGCCTTTCCGTTGAACTTCTGGTTACCGGCCTCCTACCACACGCCTCGTTTCGTCGTGTCGGCCCTGTTTGCGGGTCTTCTCACGAAGGTCGGCATCTACGCGTTGATCCGCGTCGTCCTGATGCTGTTCCCGCCGGAGCGCGGCGGCATCGGATTGATACTGGCATGGATGGCGGCGCTCACGATGCTCGTCGGGTCGCTGGGTGCGCTCGCCCAAAGCGACCTGCGCCGGCTCCTGAACTATGTCGTGATCGCCGGCATCGGTACGATCCTGGTGGGTCTGGCGGTTCCGCCCGTTCTGGAAAGCAACTCGGCCGCCATCACCACGGGCGCCGCGGCGGTCCTGCGCGAGCAATCCGGGTTGCCCTTCAACAACGGCGTCTCCAGCGATGGCCCGCTCGCGACGGGCTTGTCCGGCGCGATCTTCTACGCCGTCCACTCGATCGTGGTCATGACGGCGCTGTATCTCGCCGCCGGCGTCGCCGCCTTCCGGACCGGCACGTCCTCGCTGCACGAGATGGGCGGCATGTGGCGGCGCCACCCGCTGTTTTCGGTTCTGTTTCTGGTGCTGCTTCTGGGCGTTGCCGGGTTGCCGCCCTTCTCGGGGTTCTGGCCGAAGCTTCTTCTGGTCCGCGCGTCGATCGCAGCCGATCTGCCTTGGCTCGCGACCACCGTCCTGGTGTCCGGCTTCCTTCTGACGATCGCGAGCGCCCGTATCTTCGCGCTCGCCTTCTGGCGTCCGCTGCCTGTGCTGGCCGACGCGAACGAGCCGCATCCCCACTCCGAGGACGGCTTCCGTGCGCCGCCGCCCGGACGCCCGCTCGCGCTCGTGCCGCTCGTCGCTCTCAGCCTGTTCGTGGTCGCGATCGGTATCTGGCCGGAGGGACTGGGACGGTTGAGCTTCGAGGCCGCGCATCAGGTGCTCTCGCCGAGCGCCTATCTCGCCTCGGTCCTGGGAACCGCGCCATGAATCCCTTCGTCGCCAATCTTCTGCTCGCTCTGGTCTGGCTGGTGGTGACCGGCACCTTCAGCCTCGGCAACCTCATCTTCGGTTTCGTCTTGGGGGCCGGCAGCCTGTTCCTGATCCGCGAGCAGATCGGCGCGGTGTCCTATTTCCGCCGTGGCAAGAAGATCGTCTCGCTCATCCTGTTCCTGATCTACGATCTGGCGATCTCGGCCTGGCGCGTGGCGCGAACCGTGCTGAACCCCAAGCTCGATGTCCGGCCCGGCGTGTTCCTGTATCGGCACCGCGTCTCCTCCGAGTTCGAGATCGCGCTCCTGTCGAACCTCGTCGGCCTGACGCCGGGAACCCTGATCTTCGACATTTCTGACGACGAACGAACGCTTTTCATTCACGCGCTCGATTGTTCGGATCCCAACGCCCGCCGTCGCGAGATTCGCGACGGATTCGAGCGCCGGATCTTGGAGCTCTTCGCATGAACCTCCTTCAGTTCTCCGACCTCTTCCTCGACGTCTGCCTGTCGATCGCGCTCGCGCTTTTGTGCCTGGCCCTGTTACTGACCGTCGCCCGCATCTGGAAGGGACCGACCCTGCCGGACCGGGTCCTCGGTCTCGATGTCCTGACGTCCTCCGCCATCGGCTTCATCGCGGTGATCGGCATCGACACGGGCTTCACGCTCTATGTCGACATCGCCATCGCGCTCGGCCTCGTCGGCTTCCTCGCCACGATCTCGTTCGCGCGCTTCATTCTGACGCGTGGCGACACGGAACGCTCTCCGGTCTATGGCGCGCCTGAACCCGCCGACTTGCGCGCCCGCCGCGAGGAGGACGAATGAGCGGCATCGGCAACATCCTCGCCGGTATCTTCGTGGTCATGGGCGCGGGCTTCGCCCTGATCGCGGCGATCGGTATCCTGCGCCTGCCTGATTTCTACACGCGCATCCACGCGGCCTCGAAGGCGGGAACGGTTGGTTCGGTCCTGGCGCTGCTCGCGCTCGCCATCGTATCCGACGAGTCCGCCGAGGTGCTGCGCGCGATCGCCGCCATCGTGTTCTTCTTTCTGACCGCGCCGATCTCCGCCCATCTTCTCGGTCGATCTGCTTACACGGCGGGCTATCGCATGTGGGAGGGGTCCGTGCGCAACGAGATGCAGGAACTCAAGGAAACGGGCCGGGTGGAATCGGCGCCGAGTTCCGAGGCGCCGAGTTGAGGCCGGGGCGCCTCGATCGGCTCGCCGTCGCGCTGGCCGGCCTCCTCGGCGCGCTGGCGACTGCAGGCGCGGCGCTGGCCGCTCACGGGCGCACGGAGGGGTCGTTCCTGGCGATCGCGGCCGCCGTCGCCTTCGTCCATGCGCCCGCGCTGCTGGCACTGGGCCTCGCGGGCTCGGCCTTGCGGGCGCGAGCCCTTCCGATCGGGTTGATGACGCTGGGCACGCTACTCTTCTCCGGTGACCTCGCATCGCGCGCTCTGCTCGGTGGCCGGGCTTTCCTGAACGCGGCGCCGACCGGCGGAACGCTGCTGATCCTCGGCTGGCTGTCGCTCGTGGTTCTGGCAGCTCTGCCCGCACGCCGAGCTTGACGCAGGCGCTCCTTCCGCTTCTACGCGAAGCGCAAACGGGAAGGGCACGATGATGACCGGGTTCGACAGGGCGCTGTTCGAAGGGCGAAGCGTGGTGGTGACGGGTGCCGGACGTGGCATTGGCGCCGCCGTGACGGCTGGCTTCCTGGCCTGCGGCGCGCGCGTCGTCGCTCATGCGGGGCGTGATCTCACCCATGCCGAGACCGACCTTCTGCCCCGATTGTCGGATGGGGAGCGCGCACGGCTTCAACTCGTAACGGGCGACCTTGCCAAGCCCGATGGCGGCGAGCAACTGGCAGCCGCCGTACTGGCTGCGGCAGACGATGCGGTGGATGTGCTCGTCAACAACGCCGGGACGATGGGCGGCCGCGTCCTGGCGGGCGACACCACACCCGGCTTCTACGACGAGGTGCTCGACCTCAACATCCGGCAGGTCGTGACGTTGACGGCGGCGTTGTTGCCGGCGCTGCGGCGAGCGAGCGATGCGGCGATCGTCAACACGGTGTCGATCTCGGCGCGGCAGGGCGGCAGTGCGGGTTCGTCCCTGTATTCGGGCACCAAGGCCTTCGTCGCCGCCTGGAGCAAGTCGCTCGCCAAGGAGCTGGCGCCGGACGGCATTCGCGTCAACGCGGTCTCGCCCGGTACGATCATGACCGACTTCCACCGGCGCTACTCCTCCGAGGAGAAGCTGCGCGCGACGGCCGAGACCATTCCGCTGAAGCGTCTCGGGACGGCCGAAGACTGTGCCCCGGCTTATCTTTTCCTCGCTGCGCCTGCGCTGTCCGGCTACCTGACGGGGCAGGTGATCGAGGTGAACGGCGGTCAGCTCATGGCCTGACGACCCTCACGGCGTGGTCGCCGTGACGGCAGCCGTCACGGCCGCGGGCGGTCCGCCCTTGAGGGCGGCGAGAATGCGCTCGGCCATCGCATCGTAGTTGCCGTCGAAGTGATGGCCACCGTCGATCGGCAGCTTCGTCACGCTGGCGAGCTTGGGATCCAAGCAGGCCGTGTCGGTCTCCTCCGTGCCGTAGACGCAGAGCAACTTGGCGGCCGGGATCGACGCCGCCGAGGCGACGACGCCCCGGTCGCCCGTGGACATGCCGAGCCAGCCGCCGACGGAGATCTGGAAGCCGGTCTGGAGCGAGGGTGCGAGCAGGCCCACCAGTGTGACCCGATCTTGCAGCGCCTGCGGCAGGAAACCGTAGGCGAAGGGCAGGGTATCGGCGCCGAAGGAGTAGCCCATCAGGGCGACCGGGATGCCGGGCCGCGGCTTGGCATCGGCGAGCATGTCGCCGATGTCGGCGGCCATCTGCTCGGGCGTCTTTTCGCTCCAGAAGTAGCGCAGGGAATCGACGCCGATCACCTCGACGCCGTGCTCGGTGAGCCAGTCGCCGATCGTCTTGTCGAGATCGCGCCAGCCACCGTCGCCCGAAAAGAAGATCACGGTCGCGACCGGATCGCCCTTGGGTTTGCCGACCACGATCGGGAGCGCAGAGTTGTCGGCCTCGGCGATGCGCACCGCGGCGTCGACGCCCGCGTCCTGTCGCTCATCGGCCGCCGCACCGATCTCGGTGCCCGCGTGAAGCGTTCCCGTCAGCGGTGTCGGTGCCGCCGTGCCCGCATCCAGCACGAAGGTGAAGGGCTGGGGCAGTTCCGCCGCGCGGTCGTAGCTGAACGTGTTGTGGCCTTCCGGCGTCGCCTTGGCGCCTTCGCAGACCGGCAGGCGCGAGCGCGCCGTATCGGAGGGCTGGATCGCGACGCCGCCCGCGAGCGTCGCCGCCGGTGCGTCGGCCACGGCGGCATAGGCCATGGTGCCGCCTTCGCCCCGTCCGATCACGACCGGATGGAAGTAGGTGTCGAGCTGCAGCGCGCGCAACGCTTCCTTTGCGATCCCTTCCAGGTCGGAGCCGAGATAGATGCAGTCGTCGCCCGTCTCGATCTCGGACTCGACGCCCGCGCGCCACCGGTCGAGGTCGACCGGGAGAACGATCAGCCCGCTGTCGACGAGGTCCGCCGCCAGCGATCGATCGGCGGCCGTCAGTCCGCCGCCGTCGGAGATCAGGACCGCAAGACCCGTCGCGTCGCCATCGGGCGACAGGACCGGCACGTTGGTCATGTTTTCGTAGGAGACGGTCGTGGCCGGCACGGCCTCGGCGGTATCGGTGCCGACGGCCTGCATGACGAGCGCGCCGGTGGCGACACCCGCGACGACCACCGCGCCGATGGCGGAGAGAACGAGAGCGATGCGGTTCATGGCAGCTTCGGGCGTCCTGAGATGAGCGTGGTCACGTCGACGAGGACCTTGGCCGTGTCGAAGCCGCCGGGACAAACGAGGTAGTGCGGCGTCCAGACCGGCCCGAACTTCTGCTTGAACGCCTTCAGGCCGTCGAAATGGTAGAAGGATCCGCCGCGCCGGTAAAGAAACGAGCCGAAGCGGTTCCAGCGCGAGGCGCCGCGCCGGTCAACGAGGCCCGAAAGCGGTGCCGCTCCAAGATCGAACCATTGGTACCCTTCGGCCTTGGCATGCAGCATCAGACGCGTGAAGAGCGCGTCCATGATGATGCGCGAGACGTTGGGCAGGAAGCGCATGAGATCGATCGATATCTCGTGCCTGTCGGCTCCGCGCCAGAGGTTCGCGAAGGCGACGATCCGCCCCTCCTTCCGGAGCACCGCCATGTCGAAGTGCTGGAGGTAGGCGGGGTCGAAGTAGCCGAGCGAGAACCCCTTCTCGGAGCCCGACTTGATCGCAAGCCAGGCGTCCGAGACGGCGCGCAGCTCGTCCATCGCAGCGACGACCTCCTCGCGGCTAATGATCGAGAACTCCAGCCCCTCGCGCTCGGCGCGCCGCACGGCCGTGCGTAGGTCCTGACGCTTCGGACCGTCCGTGTTGAACTTCGTCAGATCGACGCGCGCGACCTCGCCGAGCTTCAGGGCCACGAGACCCATGTCGAGAAACAGGGGCAGGCTTTCGGGGCGCACCTGGTAGAAAACCGGGCGCTCGGCTTCACGATCGGCCTTGTCGCGAAAGCTCCAGGCCAGGTCCGCCATGATGTCGGGCGGCGCGACGGGCTCGCCGAGCGCGATCAGGCTGCCGCCCGAGCGCGCGTACATCACGAAGCCGCGCTTGTCGGGTGAAAACAGGAAACGCTTGTCGCCGAGGAGCGCAAGGGCCGATGCCGTATGAGGCGAGGCGGCGACGATCGGCGCCACCTCCGGGGGCACGTCGGAGCGCTTCTGGACGCGTTCGGTGCGCCGATGGATCGCGACGTCGAGACCCACCGCGGCCAGCACCGCGAAGGCGACGACACTGGCGCGCAGGAAGCGCGGCGCGTTGGCCTCGGTGGCGAAATCGAACCAGAGCGTGTTGGCGTAGTCGACGTGGCGATAGGCCAGAAGTCCCAGCCAGACGCTGGCGATCAGGGTCGCGCAGACGGCGGCAAGCCAGCCCCAGGTGATCGCAAAGGGATTGATGCCGGAGCGGCGGTAGAAGGCATGGCGGAAGCCGAGCAGCAGGACGGCGAGAACGAGAAGAATGACGGCTTCTTCCCAGTCGAGGCCCTTGAGGAGCGAGAAGAGCGCGCCCGCCACAAGCAGACCGATCGAGACGAGCCACGCGCGCCAGAGACGCTTGGCAAGACCGCGTGCGATGACGAGCAACGCAACGCCGACCACGGTCGCGGCCAGATGCGACATCTCGATAAAGGGCAGCGGCACGAAATCGTTGAGGACGGTCAACCGGTCGGCGATGCCCGGCGTCGAGCCCGAGGCGAGAAGCACAATGCCGCCCGCAAAGGCGAGGACGGCAACGGTCGGCGGCACCATGGGTTCGAAGACCCGTACGAACTCGCGCGTCGGTCCCTTGATCGCATCGCGCCGACGCACCGCCTCGACCACGAGAAGCGCGACCACCGTGAGGACGAGCGGCAGAACCGTGTAGATCAGGCGATAGATCAGGAGCGCGGCGACGACATCGGCGCGATTCTGAAGGCCGAGGCTGATGACGATCGTCGCCTCGAAGGCACCCAGACCGCCCGGCGCGCTGGAGGCGACACCCACCACCACCGCCACCGCGAACACCACGGCGAAGAGCACGAAGGAGCCGACGCTGTTCTCGGGCAGGAGCACGTAGAGAACGCCAGCCGCGGCCGCGAGGTCGACGATGCCGGCCGCGATCTGCACCAGCGCGCCGTTGCCCGAGGGCAGCGGCAGCGACAGCTTGCCGACGCTGGCGCGGCGGTCTCCGTAGGACAGCCAGACCACGAAGCCGACGACACCGATCACCAGCGCGGCGCCCAGCGCGATCTCGGCGGCAAGGCCCAGATCGCGCAGGACGGGCACCTCGGTCGGATCCACCAGCAGCGCCGCGCCCACCATGAGCGCGAGCGCGAACCAGAGGGCGAACCAGGACGTGCCGACGATCCGTCCGATGTCGGCCAACTCGATGCCGCCGGACTTGTAGACGTGGTAGCGCAGGGCGCCACCGGTCAGAAGCGGGAAGCCGAGCGCGTTCGACACCGCGTAGCCGGCCGCGCCCACCGCTGCGGCCACCGGCCGGGTGACGCGTCCCGGCGCGATCGTATCGACGGCGACCACGTCGTAGAGCGAGACGGCGGCGAAGCTCAGCCCCGTCAGAAGAACGGCCATCACGAGATCGGCGGTGCTGACGGCGGAGAGGGCACCCCGCACGTCGGCGAGCGAGATCTCCGACACCATGCGCTCCAACGCCACGAAGGCCGCGAGCGTGATCGCGACTCCGATGACGATCGGAAGAAACCGCTTCCACGCCGGTGCGGCTTCAGCGTTGGGAAGCCCCGGTGCGGACAGGGACGCTTCGGTCCGCTCGACCCCAGTTGTCATGGCCAGATGAGTCCGTGGTTGAGGACGGGCGCGCGATCCTGCTGGACCGGACGCAGGCGCATCTACCGAAACGTTCGGGCGACACAAGAGGAGGTGCCTTACCTTCCGGCAATTTAATCCGACGCGGACCACCGCGTGCAGACCGCAGACTGTACCGACTCCATATCCGGACGTCAGCGTGCGTCGTCACGACAAGGCTGACCCGGGAGACGGGATGAAACGGGTTTGGGTCGTCGGGAGCGACCCGGCCGTCGCGACATCCCGGCTCTCGTTTCATCGTTGTCGCTCGAATCTAACCCTATGGCCTGCGCTCGATCGGGATAGGTCATTCGCCAAGGCAACCTACGACGAACGACCCATCCCGTTAGGGAACGTGCTGGGATGGGTGTCTGCTTTGGCACATTCGATGCCGCCCGGCCGAACGTCCGTTTAGACGTCGTGCTCCGCTTGGCGCGCCGGAAGCGATCCTGACCGCCCGTACCGGACCGAAACGACGGGGCGGACGTGGCGCTCCTCATTATATCGCCGACCGCAGGGTTAGGCATGTGCGGCGACCGTGTCAGTTTCCCACGGCTCAGAGGCGGGGTTTCCTGACAATGCCTACAGGATGTGCGTCGTCACGGAACCCTGACTCGAATTCAGGCGATCTGCGGCTCGTTGGTCAGAGAACTCCGACTCGAAAATCGTGGAAGTCCGACTCTGCGACAACCCTCGTCGCGATAGTCCGACTCTGCATCGAAGCGCGAGGGTGACCGAAGGTGTCCCTGCCTCCCCAATCAATCCCAACGGACGCATGCGTTGGTGCGAAACCAACGAGATGGCGAGATTGTTAGTTGTCCGGCTGGTCGCGGACACTCGTCCCTGTTGTGGCCTGCCCATCATCCAAACGCGGACGTCGATCCGCTATGCTTCAGGAGGAAATGGTCATGGCCGACAATCTCAAGCGGCGTCAGCCGGAGGATCCAACGAAGGTCAACGTCAACGAGAAGTGGGAGGTCGACTACTGGACCAACAAGTGGGGCGTGACGGAACAGCAGCTTAGGGATGCCGTGAAGTCGGTCGGCGTGATGACCAAGGACGTCGCGAAGAAACTCGGCAAGACGGCCTGAACCCGGCTCCCAATGCTACTGACAGCAGACGCAACCTGGGGGTTCGGTCACCTCCGGGTTGCGTCCGTAGGCCAAAGGTCACCTGCGATGGGCGTCTTCGACGATCCACTAGGCACAGGAGCGTCCCAGGTCCGATCAGAATGGTGCCGTTAGTCTTTGTGCGCTACGTTCATGTTTTGATCTCAAGGGGCCTGTCGAATGAAGACCGTGACCGATAACCAGATCAACGGTGAATTCGGCGAGTCGATGGTTCGGACAAGGGTTCTGTCGATGGGGCAGGTCTTCGAACAGAATGGCCGCCTGGAGACGGGGATCGACGGGATGATCCATCTGCGCGATCCGAAGACCGGGATGGCGCTCGGCAAGATGATCGGCGTTCAAGTCAAAACGACGACGGCAGGAACCTACTCCGGTGAAACGGAACATGGCTTCGACTATCTGCTGAAGTCCGACGATCTGGCGTTCTGGAGAACGACGAACGTCCCGGTCATCATCGTTCTGCTGCGTCGGGCGGACGAAAGCTTCTTCTGGAAGAGCGTGGACGCGGGCGTAGCCGGGGAGGAGCGTCGGCTTCGGTTCGACAAGAAGCAGGATCTCTTCGACAGGTCCGCGGTCGACCGGATCGCCCAACTGTCGATCGATCGTTCCACGCACGGAGCGCATCTGCCCCCGCTACAGTCCGGCGAGGAAGCCCATCTGAACCTCGTCGAGGTTTTGCCCCCATCCGAGATCTTCGTCGCAACCTCTCCGTTTAGGGACGCCCGAGCTGCCATCGCCGAGATGCTTCGTCACGACGATCGCGACTTCGACTGGGTCCTTCGTGGCGGGCGTTTTCTTTCGTTCCGTGATCCTAGGACCAATGCCGCAGCATGTATCGTTGACGATGAAAGCGTCGAGGCCGTGGAGACGTCCATCATCGCCGACAGCGACGATCGGGACGACGAGATCGCTTTCATTGAGCTTCTCAGGCGGACAATGGGACGCCAGCTCGAACCGGACATCGGTTTCGACAAGGACGGACGCAGCTACTACTTCCGTGCTCCCGAACGTCGGAAGGGCCGTTCCTACGCTTACACGGCGACGAGAAATCAGGCCAAGGCCGACGTCGTCAAAGTGTACATGGACAAGAAGGATAAGACGCGGATCAGCAGCGTCCGACATCACGCGTTCGTCCCACGCTTCCTGCCGATCGATGGACGCTGGTTCGCGTCGATCAGTCCGACCTTCGTCTTCACCGAGGATGGTTCGAGGACCCATAGGTTCTCTTCGACCCTGCTGACCGGAAAGAAGAAGCTCGAACGCAACGACGCGATCCGCGGGCAATTCGTCATGTGGCGTCACCTTCTGATGGAAAGTGGAAAGCCGACGGCACCTAGCCTCTTCGGGATGGGAGGTGAGATTGAGCCTGGAAGACTGAGGTTCGCTCCCGTGCGCTCGATAGAGATGGAGAGGTCGGTTCCCGAGGAGTCATGGAAGGTCCAGGACCCCAACGCGGATAGACTGAAGGCGAACGAGCCGGGGCTGTTCTGATGGACTTCCGCTCGAAGGTACTTGAAGAACCCCTGCTCGAGTTCGGCGACAAGCAGACTTCCGTCGATCCACGCTACGGACTGACTGAGTTCGGTCCCCTGCAACCTGCTTTGGGTGACAGAGTACGAATTGGGGTCATAGGCACTGCGGAGACGATGGATGGTTTCTCCTCCTTCCTCGAACGTGCCATGGCCGGCATCCCGAACGATAGCCGCTACGTCAATCTCAATCCGAGCTTTCCAGGACTGGGGAATCGGAACCCATTCCGGTGCTCGTTCGAGGTGGACAGGGAAGGGTCAAGAGTACTTCCGAACCGCGACATCAAAACCGTTCTCGCGGTGCCACGCCACGACGATGCGGTCAGATCTGCGGTCGATGTCTTCATCGACCAAGCCCGTTCACTGCTCGAGGGATCGAGTCGACCGGACGTCATCGTCCTCGCTCTACCGAAGCAACTCATCGAGAAGGTCGTCAACGCGAGATCGGCCGACGAGGATGAGGGTGACGATAAGGACGAGCCGGCTGCGACATCCCTCGTCGACTTCAGGGACCTCTTCAAGGCACGCGCACTGTCTCTCAACGTTCCGACGCAGATCGTCTGGCCGACGCTATGGGACGACCATGCGACCATAGGACGGAAGTTCAGAGGCACGAGGACCGTGCAGGCACCATCGGTACGAGCCTGGAACCTCCTGAACGCGCTGTTCTACAAAGCCGGCAAGGCTCCTTGGCGGCTCCCCGTCAAGGACGACGAGTATCGGACGAGCTATCTTGGCATCGGCTTCTATCGTGACCTCGATGGGCAGCGACTCTGGACCAGCACGGCCCAGATGTTCGACGAACGTGGGAAGGGAATCATCCTACGCGGAGCGCGAGCCCATACGGACCGACCCGGCAACCACCCCTATCTCACTCGTGAGGACGCATACGCCTTGCTCCGCAAATCGGCTGATGCCTACCGGATGCAGCATCGGCACTATCCAGCGAGAGTCGTCGTCCTGAAGACGTCGCGCTTCGAGACGAGCGAAGTCGACGGCTTCGAAGCGGCGCTCGACGAGGTAGGCGTCGATATCTCAGATATGGTCTGGGTGCAGGAGTCGACGCCGTTGGCCCTTATGCGGGAAGGGGACTATCCGGCTCTTCGAGGGAGCTTCGTCGATCTTGGACGAAGCGCCATCCTCTATAGTCGTGGAAGCGTTCCCTACTACGGCACCTATCCTGGCGCACGGGTTCCCCGCCCGTTGGAGCTACGTCCAGCCCCTGGAGGTGACACGCCGTTGGCGCAGATCGCCGAGGAGATCCTGGCGTTGACCAAGATGAACTGGAACTCGACCCAGTTCGACCAAGCTTTGCCGATACCCATCCGGGCGGCACGACAGGTGGGTCGGATCCTCAAACACGTCAGCTACGGGGACAGAGACCAGAGCGATTATCGCTACTACATCTGATCTGTTCCGGCGTCGGCAACGGGTGTCTCGAAGTAGGACATACCCAAAGGGCTCCATTCGGAGTAAACGGGCACGAATTCGGCTAGACTAACGCTTGTTCACGGGCTTTCTGCCGTAGTTGCGCTCTGCTGCGCTCGCTCCTGAACGCGTCCTTCTCGAGCGCTTCGACCTCGGCCCGCCGATAGAACGAGGAGGCGCGTCCGATTCTCGGCGAGGGCCGGATCGGGACGGCGACCGCCAGCCCTGCCTCGCCCAGCTTCCTCCCGACCACGCGGACGTGGCACCCGAGGTGGTCCGCGGCCTCCGCCATCGAGACGTAGTCGCGATCGAAGGCGTCCAGGTCCGCGTCGCGGATGCATTCCGGACGTCGTCCTTCGAGCACGCCGGCCCTGACCTCGCTCCGGAGCACGCCTGTGTCGACGAGTTCCCGCAGAACGTAGATCGTCGTCCGGAGACGCTTCATTGCCACCATGATCGGCGACCATTCGCCCATGTCCCGGTCGAGAAGGCGGCGCATCTCTCGGACGTCGACGAGGACGCTCGGCCATGGCTTCGCGTTCGCGAGCACGCCGCGGCAGGCGAGTGTGCCGTCCAGGAGGGCCGCGACGATGCGATCGATCGAGGCTTGTCCGACCGCGCTGGCGCCGACCAGGGAGACGCACCCGTCGGGCACGTCGTCGACCACGGGCGCATCGCGACGGAGCCGGCCTATCCACGCGTCGAGTTCGCTTCGGCGGTAGAGATGGATCCCGCCCTCCTGCTCGCCGGGCACGAGCCACGGCGTCAGCGTGTTCGACGCCATGAGCGGTCGAAGCGTCCCCCGCGGGATCCCGTAGATCTCCAGCAACTCGATCTGGTTGATGGAGTCCCGGATGGCGGCGAGGGCCTCCTTCGCCCGCGGCGCGGGCACGAAGATCCTCCAGACGTCGCGCTGCGCGTTCTGTTCGTCCAGGATCCCCAGGCGGACGAGGACCTGGATCACCCGCTCCCGGCTCGTCCTGGCGGCGGTGTGGATATGGGCCGGGGTGTAGATCGCCCGCTCCCCGATCAGTCGGCCGAAGAACTCCTCCTTCGGGTTCACCGGGAACGATGCGAGCGCGTGGTCTCGGATCATGGCACGGACCCGGTCGTAGACAGGGCCGGACTGGGTCGCCTTCCTCTCGTGGTTCAGCCACGTGTAGAGCGCGCCATAGACGACGTTGGGCCCCCAGTTCCCCTTCGGCGGGTCCGCCTTTTCAAGCATGCGGTCGAAGAACGCATCCGGATCGCTCAGGGCGTGGAAGCCGGCCGTCATGACGTCGTGGATGTCGACGTCCGGATCTCGTCCATGATCACCGACGCCCAGCACCCCGACGAGACCGAACTGTCGGATCAACGCGATGGCGCGACCGAGCGGTAGTTCGTCCAGGAGGGACGAGGACGTCGGCTCCAGGAAGCCCATTCGACCCAGGAGGTATCGTTCGCAGGATACGTCGGCGACGGGGCGCGAGGGGACGTCCATGAGGCTTCCGACGCCATCGCCACCGTCCGTGGGGTCGAGGTGGAGCGGGTGGACGCGGAAGATCTGCGAGCCTTTCCGGCCGCGCTCGAGCATGACGGAATGGACCGGACAGACGCCGATCGTCCGCAGGAACCACCATTCCCGCCAGTGACCTCGCAGATGCGGATGGCTTGTGCCTGTCGCCGCATCGGCCCGCAGGCACTCGGGGCAGACGAGATGCACGCCGTTCTGGACGTTCTGCTTGAAGAGCGTCTCCCGCCCATCCGGCCCGGTCCCGAACCTCTCTCCGTCGACCCGGAACGTGTTTCGCCGCATGAGGTCCAGGTCGTAGCCGCCCGCCTCGGCGAAGTGCTCCAGGTCGCGACCACGCGTGATGGCCGTGTAGTCCAGTCCGTAGTCGTTGCAGAACTCGCGGGCGCTCGGCACGGCGCATAGGCGGGCAAGCCGATGGAGGATGCTCCAGGCCGGCTCGTCGGGCCATTGTTCGACTCGGATGGGTATGCGCGTCACGGTCCCTCCACGAGTGGAGGGTGCCGATTCTTCTAGAAGGCTCGATTAAAGTCCGAGACGACCTCCATCCCTGCCTGGAGTATATCGATGGGCTGCGGCCCTTGGCACAACCGAATCACAATGCCTTGGACTAGCCCGGACAGGGCATTCCACGCCTCTGTAGGGCGCTTCGCCTCCGCAGCCTTGGGACCCAAGCTACCTCGGGCTTCGAAGCGCATCACAAGTAGTGAGATGCCAATGGTTTCCACTCCCCAACAGAAACTGCCAATTCCATCGTCAAAATGCACCGAATATGAGTCTGACCTTCTTTTGCACGCCGATCTGACGTCCCATTCCAACGCCGCGTGACACCTAACGCGTTGGAACGAGCGGATTAAGCCGCTGCGTCGGCAGTTAGGCGAAGCCTAGTCCGCTCGTTCTGGACGATTCAGCAAATATCCTTGGAGGGTAGCAATTAAACTCTGTCGCTGATGCTACGCGGTACCCCGTAATTGTTTGGACAGATCTGCCATTCTTCGGTCAAGTTCGTCCGAGGCCGCCAAGATGCGTATCGCATGGTCACGTAGCACGATGCCAGCCTCTGTCGGGTCAACTCCGCGTCCGTTGCGCACCAGGAGGCGGAGACCGAATTCCTCTTCTAGATACCTGACGGTCCGACTGAGGCTAGGCTGTGATATTCCGAGGCGGTCACCGGCCTTCGACAGATTTCCAGTCTCGCAGATTGTCTTGAATATACGTAGATCGCGGAGCGTCGTCTCGTGGCGATCCTCGGCAGACATGTCGAACCGTCGGCTTCCTAGCCGACGTGAGGCGTTGTCGGCAGATCACTTTGCCCGACATCGAGACGACAAGCAACGCTGCCAACCGACACGCGCGTACACGGAAGATCATGGCGTGAACAGTAATCGATGTCGATCGGTCTTGCTTGTCGACCTTTCAGAAACAGGCCTCAGAGGCGGGTCGCCGACGATCCGCCGGACTCCGCCACCCATGCGAGGGCAGCGAAGTCCACATGCGGGCCGGATCCGTCGGTCAGCTCAACTCGCGCATCTCCGCCGACCCGCCTTGCGCATGAAGGCGATGGCGTAGCCAGGCGACCTCGACGAGCGCCGAACGGTAGGGGCATACGAGCGTCCAGCACTTGCCCGCACCACCGACGCCATGGTTCCAGCGGTAACCTCTGACCTTCAGGTCGTCCCTGATCGCATACGTCGGCCCGGTCGCCACGACCTCGACGCGACGCTCGTCGATCCGGTGACGGATCTGCGCGAAGGGGGGATCCTCCGTCATTAGCCAGCGACCGGCCGAGAGGGCCACGACGAGGGCCTCGCAACCTTCCCTGGGCGTCTCCACGTCGGCGAACAGCCCGAAGCGTGCCAGGATGGACGCCAGACCGTCCCCGTCCACGCCCAGACGCCGCCAGTCGACGGCCTCCCGGGTGCGGGCCCAGGGGAGAGCGCGGAGAAGCGGGAAGCGCGATCGCAGGGCCTCCGGTAGGGAGCCGCCGTCGTGCGACACGCAGAGGTGGATGCGTCCCGCGAACGCATCGAAGGCTCCCGCCTCCAGTGTGCCTGTCGCCGCCGGCCTTACCGATCCGGAGAAGGCGAGGCTGCCCTGCGACTGCCCGTCCAGGACGGCGACGACGTCCCTCAGACCGGCATCGTCGTAGCTCGCGAGGACGACCGACGCGTTGTCCAGTTGCGATCCGCGCCGTCTGGGGACGCCCGGTCTCGAATGAGCGACCAGGACCAGTCGGTCGTCGGGGCCGAGGGGGCGCGGCTCCACGGACCGGGATGGAAGCCGTCGCATGACGCGGTACCGGCCGGACGCCTCCAGGCGACGGGCTGTCGTCTCGAGTTCGTCGCCACGACCGGCCGGGTGGCGCCTGCGCGGAAACGGAACGACGTCGCATCGTACCGCCCGGATCGCTCGGTCGGCGATGCCGAGAGGGGCTCGCCCTCTTGGTCGCGGGACAGGGAGATTCATCGTGCGGCGGTCCGGGCCAGGAGGCGTTCCACACCGTGAGGCGATGCCGCCTTCGGGGCAGGCCTGCCGAACCTCGTCGCCTGCGGTAACGTCGCCTCGACCGGCGACCGGACCGCTCGGCGTCTCTTTGTTCTCCGGTTCGTTCGACACTGCGCCCATACCGGGGCCGGAGGTCGATCTGGACTTCGACTTCGATCCGCTCATCGGGCCACGCCCTCCGACGGTGCCTGGGCAACTGCGCCGAGGAGGTCGTGACGGGCGGCGAACTTCGTGATCCTGTCCTTGTTCATGTATCCCGAAGACATCAGGAGTTCGGCCAGCGCGGTGACGGCGGACTGGTGGCGGACCATCAGGGCGAGGGCATCGGAGTATGCGCGCCTGAGGATCGCCTCGACCGCGTTCTGCTCCGGTCGAGGACGGAAGACGAGCGAGGCCCCGAAGGCGTAGGCGCCTTCGAAGTCCGTGGCCAGACGCGTCGCGTTGGCAAGGTCGGAGTCGTCGTGACCCCCGGCTCCCGCCGACACGGATCCGATAACGATCTCCTCGGCGGCCCGTCCCGAGAGAGTGACGAGGATCTCGCGTCGGACGGTGTCCGCCGAGATCTCCGTGACCGGGACGGGGTCGAAGCGGACGGCGCCGCCCCCCGTGATCGAATCGACGAGGCTGACCGCGTACGGGACGACGCCCGACGCCAGCGCCGCGACGACGTGCCCGGCCTCGTGGATGGCGATCACGCGACGCACCTCCTGCGACCTGGTGTCGGGCGGGAGGATCGCCGCCTGGACGTCGGCGACGCGGACCGCCCTTCCGGCCTGGCGCGCCGTCCGCCTAGCCTCCCTCGCGACCTGGACCATGTCGGCGCCGGTGGCCCTTCCCGCGACCGCGTCGCAGAACGGACGCACGCTCTCGGGCGAGACCGCGCCGTCGAGCTTCGAGGCGAGGATGCGCGACAGGTCGGTGGCGTCGGGCAGGTCGATCCGGACGGTCCGGTTGAGCCGCCCGGCCCGCGTCAGGGCCGGGTCGAGACGGTCGCCCCGGTTACAGGCCGCCATGACCGCGACACCGTCACGGCCCGACAGCCCGTCGATCTCCTCGAGCAGGGCGTTGATCACGGCGAAGTACCACGACCTGTTCCGGCCTTCCGATCCCCGGACCGGAAGCGAGTCGATCTCGTCGACGAAGAGGATGGAGGGTGCCACGGAACGGGCATGCGAGAAGTCGTTGTGGATCGCCCGGAGCACGTCGCCCAGGTGACCTTCCTCCGACCTCTGCCACGTCGAGTAGGACGTGGCGACGATCGGAATGCCAGCGGCCTGTGCCACCCTTCGGGCGAACTCGGTCTTGCCCGTGCCAGGAGGTCCGGTGAGGACGAGCGTCGAGTCGACCTCGCGCCAGGGCAACGCTCCGGACCGGAAGGCAGCGAGGTCCTCGACGAACCGCCGGGCCCAGACCTTCGCCACACCGTACCCGACCATGTCGGCCAGCGGATCCGAGAGGGCCGCGTAGTCGGACGGACCGACGGCTCCCGTGTCTGCGATGTCATTCAGGAAGGCGAGGGCGGTCTCGACGGTCGTCGCCTTCTTGCAGACGAGATCGAGCATCGAGAGCGGCGCTCCGGTAGGCCAGGACCAGCCCGGGTCGAGTTTCGCCTCTTCGCCGAACACGTGACGCAGCGTCGCTGCCACGTCGGGTCCGGTCAGACGGGTCAGATCGACTTGGGCATCGAAGAGCGGGGCTGGATCCGGCCCCGTCACCTCGTCCAACACCACGACGATCTCGTTGATTGCGACCTGGCTGCCGAGGAACTCTAGATCGAGACGCCGGACCAGATCCCTGTCCACCGGGCTGGCGGCGGCGCTCACGAAGGCGACGGAGGTGCGACGGTTTCCTCCGTCGGCGATCTCGAACACGGCCTCGATCGTCGCCTCGACGATCTTCCGGTCGGTCTTGGAGACGACGACGCGAAGGACGTGCTGCATGTCCTTTCGCGTCGTCGGATCGTACTGCCTCAGAAGGGCGTGCTCGATCGCGACCTGCGTCGGGTCGAGATGGGCGCGCAGATGGGCGACTAGGGCCTCGCGGTCCGCCTGCGTCCGATCCGTCGAGCGGGGCTCGCCCCCGAAGTTGGTGATGTCCGACACGCTCACGACCGTCCCTCCTGCAGATCCATGCGCTGCAGCATGGCGAGGGCGAGGCCGGAGGACGTGCTCCCGCCGTCGGCCTGGCGCCGGAGGGCACAGAGGATCCTCCCGTATTCCCTCCTGTCCCGACGCCGACGGGATCGATGGCGGATCGCCGCACCGATGGCGACGGTCGAAGGCATCTCGACGACGTTGGTATCCGACGTGCGGGTGTGTGTGGGCGGGGACCTGCGTCCTGCCGTCCTGTTCTGATGTCTCATGATCGTATCCCTGGCCGCTTCCGGGCCGTTTCCGAGGTTCGCGATGGAAGGCGTCGGCGAGCGTCAGACGCGCCGCAGGACGATCTCCGGATCGGCGTGGGATCCGTCCTCGAAGTCGGCGGCGAGCAGGCCCCGGTTCATGAGGACGACGATCTGGACGTAGGGATTGCAGTGGTGGCGACCGACGATGGCGAGCGCCTCGTCGAGCGGAACCGACGAGCCCGGGGCGGGGATCTGGTTCAGGAGTTCGACCTGACCGAGCGCGAGTGCTCGGTACGGAAACTCGTCGTTAACCACGATCCGATCGTGGATCTCTTCTGCATTGCGGACATGGTCCGCCATGGCGTATGGATGGTTACCCATTACCTGTAGCTCCTTAACAGCTATGGTTGTGGCAAGGCCGGAGAGTGGTTGCACCCGCTCTCTGGCCTGCTTTGCGTTGCCGTAGTTGGCAATGTGAAAGATATACCCGTAATGTTATAACGGGAAGGCGCTTCCCAATTTTCCGACCACCATGGTGAACGCGGTGTTATCGTGCGTGTTCAGATGGTTTCCGTGGGCGCATGTGGCTGTGGCATTGCTCGCCAAAGATGCTCGGTGAACCTATCCCTTAAGGGTACATCTCCAAATCTGGACGTCTTGGCCACACCGGTTGATCTTCAACCCCGGTCCATCATGTGCCGTGACTGAGCACCTAGAATCAGTTTGGCGCCAAACGAAGTCTCAGCTGCATCTGTGTTCGTGCGATGGCATCGGCTTCATCGCACACTAGCGGACGGCCGAGCAGATAGCCTTGCGCTGTCCCGCAGCCGAGTTCCAGAAGGTTCTGCAACTGGCTTTCCTGTTCGATGCCTTCAGCCGTGGTGTCGATATTCAACTCCCGTGCCATGGACACGACGGCACGTATGATGGCTGCGGCGCCTGGATCGCTTGTGGATGCTGCGATGAAGCTTCGGTCGATCTTGATGCGATCGACCTTGAATGCACGCAGATGAGCGAGCGACGAATAGCCCGTTCCAAAGTCATCCATCGCGATGCGAACGCCCAACGCGCGCAGGCTTGTGAGGGTTAAAGCGATCTGAGCGCTATTCTCGACCATGGCGGTTTCCGTGATCTCGATCTCGATCCGCTTTGGGGATACGCAGTGCTTCGTAAGCGTCTGCGCAAGTTGTGAGACAAGCGCTGCCGATCGCAACTGGATGGCCGACACATTGATCGACATGTAGACGTGATCTGGCCACAACGCGGCCTGCCGACATGCGGCATCGATCACCCAAGCACCAATCGAGGTGATCATCCCGGAGCTTTCGGCAATTGGGATAAACTCGGCGGGTGAAACGATGCCGCGTTGAGGATGACGCCAGCGCAAAAGCGCCTCGAACCCGGTCAGTGTTCGTCCGGGCAGACTGTAGAGAGGTTGATACCAAAGTTCGAGTTGATCGGCGTCGAGAGCTTCGGAAAGATCCTGTTCGAGAAGGCGCTTGTTGGCCTCGTCTTCCAACATCCCGTCCCGGTATGTCTCGAACCGGTTTCGACCTCCGTTCTTAGCGGCGTAAAGCGCCAGATCCGCCTTCTGCTGAACGATCGAGGTATCATCGCCTGGCTCGGCCGCGGCGATCCCGATGCTGCACCCGATCGCCACGACGTGCGGATTGATCTCGAATGGGATGGCTATGGATGTCGTAATGTCCTGGGCCAGAGCGATCGCCCGTTCCCTGGGTGCCGATACGAGCACGGCCAACTCGTCACCGCCAAGTCGGAAAGCTTGTTCTGACGGTTGAAGGAGTGTCGAGATGCGGGCCGTGACGTGTCGTAGGAGTTCGTCGCCGACGGCATGCCCCAGACGGTCATTGACGCTCTTGAAGCGATCGAGGTCGATCATTAACATCGTCACCCGGCCTTGAGAGAGGAGATCCTCCATCGACTGCGCGAACATCCGGCGGTTCTTCAGTCCCGTCAGGGCATCGTGGAATGCCATGTGGGCGATCGTCTTCTGTCCGTTTCGCGCTTCGGTGACGTCCTCATATGTCAGGATCGCTCCGCCTCGCGCGACAGGTTGGCAAGCGACGGCGAGGATGGTGCCGTCGTCGAAGTGATGTTCGAGACGGGTGGGTGTGATCGACCGCATCCAGGTCTGATGGTTGTCGAGAACCCGCCTGACGCGCTCGCTGTCCCATCCGGCTCGACGACCGATGGCTGCTATGTAGCTCTCCAGCGTCATGCCGATCCTGAGCTCGTCCTTGCCCAAGTGAAACAGGGCATGAACTCGCTCATTGACGAGCGTCACCAACCCGCTGGACGAGAGCATCGTCAGTCCGTTCGACATATTGGCGAGGGCGTCAGACGCCGTTGCCCGGGCCTTCGTATCGATAAAGCTACTCGCGAAGCCCGATCCGACGATAAACGAGCCGACGCAGGCAACCGCAAACGCAAGGGCGTTCAAAGCCTCCGGATCGGAATAGGATCCATCGATCAGCATCGGCGAGACACGAAACGCCGTCATGCCTGTGAAGTGAAGACCGATGATGGAAAGAAAGAAGAGAAAAGTCGCCAGATGAGGGCGGACGTGCTCGTCCCCAACTCTGAGTGCCGCATGCAAGCTCGCCGCAGAGAGCACGCAGGAGATGAAGATCGAGGCGGCTAGGAACGACCGGTCCCAACTCACGATACCTTGGACGCGGTAGGCGAGCATTCCTGTGTAGTGCATCACCACAATGGAAAGACCAACGACGGCGCCCCCGATCGCTGGTGCGCTCGGTCGTTTCGAGGTGGCGATAAGGAAGCCGATGCCGGAGCCTGTCATGGCCACCAGCAGCGAGACGATCGTCAGAACCGGATCGAAGCCGATCGGTAGACCGGGCTCATAGCCCAGCATTGCAACGAAGTGAGTGCACCAGATCGAGGCTCCGGTGACGAAGGCCGACAGTACGACCCAGGCCAGCTTCTCCAACGAGTCGGCTGTCGCAGCTCGAAGAAACAGGCGAACCATGGCCCAGGAGCCGGAACCGCAGATGACGGCTGCCATGAGCACAAGCCATAGATTGTGGTGTTCAATGATACATCCGACGACCGTCATCATGTTGGAACGATAAATCTTGCCTCGAGGAGGAGCGTGGACAGAATCGAATGCGATTCGAGGTGCCAGCGCCCCAACCTATCGCGCGTCAGGTTATTGCCTGACTAAAGGTCGGTGACAAAACTGTTGGGCTTGGATGCATCAGACGTGAGTGCCGCGCGATTTCGGAACGCCACTCTACTCATGACTGAGCTTCCACAGCGCACAGCGAAGCGACAGAGTGGAGCCGGTGAAATGAACCTACCCATCGTCATCGCGGCGAAACCAAGCTCCTGCTTGCCTTTGGTGCCAGATTCGGCACTGCGAGACGCTTTCCGCGGTGACGCTTGAGATCGTAGCTGTGTTCGAGAACGGCTTGCCGCGCCTACGAACGAACCAGCGCCCAACGGCGTCGCGTCCACAGGGCTAGGGCGCCAACGAACAGAAGCGCACCGACGATGGAAACGAGAAGGCGGTGATGCGAACGCAACTGCCCGAAGATCGTCTCGATGCCATGTCCGAACCAGTACCCGGCGGAGACAAAGACGAGTGCCCAGGTTGCAGCCGCAGCGGCATTGATGACGACGAAGCGCAGTGCTGGAAGTTGTGTGGTTCCGATCGCGATCGGGCTAACGGTCCGGAAGCCGTAGACAAACCGAAAGCCGAAGGTGAACAGGAGGGGGCGTTTCTCGAAGGCGTTCAAAGCCTTTGCAAAGAACGGTTTAGCGCTGATCCGTCGGACGAAGCGTGCGTTACGAAAGAAGCGCCCGCAGACGAAAAAGATCTGATCGGCCGTGAACGAGCCAAGGCCCGCCGCCAGGACCGTCGGCCAGAAGCCGAGCGTTCCTGCATGGGCGGCGACGCCAGCCAGAACCGCAACGGTCTCCCCCTCAAAACCGGCACCGAGGAAGATGGCCGGAAGACCGTACTGCGCGACGAGGGTCTCGATCGTCATTTGGACTCATGAAATGAACATACGGTGCGGGGGCGAAGTAGTTAGAGATATGGATGAGACCGCTACAAACAGTTCATCGCAGAACGTTCGATAGGCAGTGTATCTGATCGTGGTAGGCGTCCTCCGCCACGGGTAAGTCGTCGTCAGACTCAACGTTCAGACGGCGCTGCCCGCCGTTCAAACAACGGGGTCACCAGCATGTGCGGCACGGTCAGGGCTGCAAGACCGATGAACACAACGTTCAGTGCAGGCGCCTGACCGCTAGCGAACAGAGCTGCTAGCGACGCGAACAGGATGGCGGCACCGACCAGCGTCGGCGAGCAGGCCAGGAGATACGCACGAAGGGTCGGCAGGTGAAGTGTCGCCATGCGTTCGTGCGTCTGGCCTCGGCTGTGGACGAGCGCGAAGACCAGCGCAAAGCCGACCAGCGGCGAGAAGGTCAAGAGGGCTCCCGCAATTAGCACCAGTTCCAGCGCTGATGCGCGTTCCCGGTCCCGGAGACGTAAGACGACGGCTAGCGACGCCAAGGCCAGCACTGGCAGCGCGAGGAACGAGGCCACTCCTGCGAGCGCATCGCCTCCCGGTGATGTCGAGAGCGCCGCGAAGAGCTGCGCCAGCGCCTCGGCATGGAACAGCGCGGGAAGCGTGATCGGCATCAGGCCTCGAGCCACGCGCTCGGCCCAGCGCATTCCATCCGACACGTCGTCGATCGCGAAGTGCACGGCGGACAAGGCCAGGAAGGCCGCTAGCGTCGCGCCGGGTGCTGCATGCCAAAGGACGAGCGTGATGGCGACGGCGCCGAGATAGAGAACGAGAAAGGCGAGAAGGCGGACGGGGTCGTCCCGCATCCGGCGTCCCGCCATGGCCGCCAGATGGTCGCTGGCCCCGTGTGGAAGACCCAGACCGAGGATCAGGATCGCAGCGAACACAAGAGGCACGGGGCCGGCGGCGATATCGGCCGCCAGTCCCAGGAGCGCGAAGCCGCCCGCCCACAGAAGGCGGCTGGAGGGCCGCCTCGATGATGCGACGCGTCCGGATGGAAGCGTCGCGGGGGTCAGGTGAACGAGCGTCATCGAAAATCGCGTCCCTGCCGTCAGGCGAGGCGACGCTCTTCGCGCTTCACGAGTTCGGGCTCTGCCTTCTTGAGACGCTCGCCAGCGGTGAAGCCGTAGACGACCTTGGCGATGATATCGAGGATCAGGATGGCCCAGACGCTGGCAGCGCCGGAGATGATGCCGAGACCCTCGGGACCGACCGCGAACACCACCGGGTAGATCAGCCAGACCACGGAGAGCTGAAGGGCGTTCTTGCGGTAGACCTCGTTGAGCGCACCGCCGTAGCTAGCCGAGCGCTCGCGCAGCGGTCCCCAGAGCATGAAGTAGACGCCCGCGAACGCCGCGCAGGACCACAAGAACCAGACGAGGCGGGTCGAGCCGTCGAGGCTCATGGCCGACAGGAGACCCGTCAGGATCATGAGGGCGTCGAGACCGACGATAGCGACGACGTAGCCGCCCTGGCGAGGATGCTCGTGGAGCGCGAGGGCAACCAGGCTCGACAGGAGCAGAGGTGTCGTGAAGATCCAGTCGCCGTAGCGTGGCACGTAGAGGGTGACCCCGTCCCCCCGGTCCATGACGAAGGTGCCGAGATACATGGCCAGATAGGCGGTGGCCGCGATGAACGGCACCAGCGCATGGATCTGTGTGTGGTGTCGGATCGCACTGGCCTTCGAGCCGGTAACGTAGATCCCGATGGATGCGATCGACATCACGATGAAGCCGATCAAAAGGGCAGTGCTTTCCATATGTCCCAACCTTACGAGAATTTAACGTCGCGGACATGTGTCCAAGCGGAATTGCCGCAAGAGGTTGCCACGCAATTTAATGTTGCGGGTTGATGATCGGGTGCGGTCATAAGTTATGTAAGCTACTGTTTGTGATACATTATTGAGTTAAAATCTCGGGCTTCCGCCTATTCGGCCGGATGTTTCTTCAACCGATGAAACGACCATGTACGGAACATTAAATTTCAAGAGGGGGCATTGCCCATTTGGTTCAGCCGGCGAATTAGTCGTCCACAAAGAGTGGCTGGATGGAACCCTTGAATAAGATTGCTGTCATTACGGGCGCTGGCGCCGGGGTTGGGCGTGCAACGGCCGACGAGTTCGCCCGTGCGGGCTACGACGTGGTTCTCCTGTCGCGGGATCCCGAACGGTTGGAGCGCGCGGCAAGCTACGCGCGGAGCCAAGGCGTTCGAGCCCTCGCGATCCCGACCGACGTGGCGGACGCCGCGGCCGTGGAAGCTGCCGCTGATCGGGCCGAACGCGAACTTGGCGCCATCGACGTATGGGTCAACGTCGCCATGGCAACGGTGTTCTCGCCCGTATCGAAGCTGACACCCGAGGAGGTCGAGCGAGGGACGCGCGTGACCTATCTCGGTCAGGTCCACGGCATGATGTCGGCGCTCAAGCGGATGCGCACTCGCGACCGCGGCGTCATCGTGAACGTCGGCTCGGCCTTGGCCTATCGCTCCGTTCCCCTCCAGTCGGTCTACTGCGGCGCCAAGGCGGCCATCCGGGGCTTCACGGACTCGCTGCGGTCCGAGATCATCCACGACAAGCTGAACGTCCGCCTCACCATGGTGGACCTTCCCGCCGTGAACACGCCGCAGTTCGACTGGGCGCTGAACAAGATGGGGCGCCGTCCCCAGCCCGTTCCCCCGATCTTCGAGCCCGAGGTCCCGGCCCGCGCCATCCGTTTCGCCGCGGAGCACGACCGGCGCAACGTCTGGGTCGGCTACCCCACCGTCCAGGCGATCCTTGGGAACCGGATCGCGCCGGGGCTTCTCGACCGCTACCTCGCCCGGAGCGGCTATTCCGGCCAGCTCACGCAGGAGCCGAAGCCGGAGGACGCGCCGAGCAACCTCTTCGAGCCTGTGAAAGGCGACTACGGCTCGCACGGACGCTTCGACAGCCGCTCCAAGCCGCGCAGCATCCAGATGTTCACGGACCGCCACCGCACGGCGTTCTGGGGTCTCGCCGGGCTTCTGGCGATCCTCGGCCTCCATCGCCTCGCGCGTCGCTTCGACGTGTGACGGGCGGAGCCGTTGACCGTTCCCCTCGAAGACTACGCTATGGTCGGCGACGGCGAGACCGTCGCCCTCGTTTCGAAGCACGGATCCGTGGACTGGCTCTGCCTGCCGCGGTTCGACTCGCCCGCCTGCTGCGCCGCATTGCTCGGTGACGGCCGCCACGGGTTCTGGAGTCTTGCCCCGGACGGCGAGGCGCTGGAAACCTGCCAAGGCTACCGTCCCGACACGATGGTCCTCGACACCGAGTTCCGGTGCGAGGGCGGCACGCTCGTCGTCACGGACTTCATGCCCGAGCGGGACGGTCGCCCGCTCCTGATCCGCATCGCCCGGGTCGTGAAGGGACGCGTCGAACTCGTCTCGCGCGCGGCCTTCCGCTTCGACTACGGCAACATGCCGCCCTGGATCGTACGGGAGGGCACGGGGCTGGCCATGCATGTCGGTCCCGACAAGCTCGCTCTCCACACCGAAGCGCCGATGTCGGTCGAGAACGACGCCGTCGTTTCACGCATCACTCTTCTCGAGGGCGAAAGCTGTGCCTTCGTTCTCGTCTATGGACGGTCCAACGAGATCGTCGGCGACGGGATCGACGCCGAGGCCGCGCTGCGCGAGGCCGAGCGCGAGGGTCGCGACTGGATCGCACGCCTCGCGACCGACGGCCTCGCCTATCCCGAGGCCGTGCGCCGTTCCCTGCTGACGCTGAAGACCCTCATCCACCGCCCGACGGGCGGTCTCGTCGCGGCGCCCACGACCTCGCTGCCCGAGCAGCCCGGCGGCACCATGAACTGGGACTACCGCTACTGCTGGCTGCGCGACGCCGCCTTCACGCTGGACGCGTTCGTCGAATGCGGTTTCGTCGACGAGGCCCGCGACTGGCGCGACTGGATCCTGCGCGCGGTCGCCGGCGCCCCGGAGAAGATGCAGATCATGTACCGGGTCGACGGGTCGCGCCGGCTCGACGAGGCGGAACTTCATTGGCTGCCGGGCTATCGGTTCGCCAAGCCCGTGCGCGTCGGCAATGCGGCCGCGGGACAGCTCCAGCTCGACGTCTGGGGTGAACTGATGTCCGCGCTCCACATCGCGGAGGGCGCCGGCATGGAGCGGACGACCCAGGGCCGGCATATGGAGCATGCCGTGGTGGACCATGTCGCCAGGGTCTGGACCCAGCCCGACCAGGGGCTGTGGGAAAGCCGAGGCGAGCCGCGCCACTACGTCTACTCCAAGGCCATGGCCTGGGTCGTGCTGGATCGTTTCCTGAACGGCCGAGGCGCGCAGGAACTGGCGGACGAGCGCCGCTCGGACCTGGACACCCTGCGTAAGCATATGCACGCCACGATCTGCGCCGAAGGTTTCGACACGGGACTGAACAGCTTCACGTCCTTCTACGGTGGGGCACAGGTCGACGCCTCGCTGCTTCTTCTTCCCAAGATCGGCTTCCTGCCGATGAGCGACGCGCGCATGGCGGGCACGCTCCAGGCCATCGAGGCGCAACTTGTTGAGGACGGCTTCGTGCGGCGTCACCGCATGGAGGCCCTTGTCCCGGAGGGCGCGTTCCTGGCCTGTTCGTTCTGGCTGGCCGAGTGTCTCCTGGGCGTCGGGCGCCGCGCGGACGCGGTGAGGACGATCGAGGCGGTGATCGGTGTCGCCGGCGGCACCGGGCTCCTGTCGGAGGAATACGACATGCGATCCCGTCGCCTGGCGGGCAACCATCCGCAGGCCCTCAGCCATCTCGCGCTGATCCAGGCCGTTCTTGCCCTCAAGCGGTTCGATGATGGCGAGCGAGGCGACGATGCCGATCTATGAAGGGATATGCCGCCGCATCGTCCGACGTTGGGGGAGGCGTCTTGCGGTCATGGCACCGCTTGTTCTCCTGGCGGGATGCGGTTCTGGGATCAGCTTCCTCGATCCGCACGGACCCGTCGCCGCGACGCAGCGCGACCTCTTCTTCGAGGTCACCGCCTGGATGATGGTCGTCGTCCTGCCGGCAATCCTTCTCGTCCCCTTCGTCGCCTGGCGCTTCCGGCGCACGGCCAAGAACGCGGCCTACCATCCGAACTGGCGCTTTTCCTGGCCGCTGGAGATCCTTGTCTGGGGCGTGCCGGTGATCCTCGTCTGCATTCTGGCGACGCTGATCGTCGGCAAGGCCCGGTCGCTCGACCCCTATGCCGCGATCCCGTCCGACAAGGCGCCGCTCGAGGTCGAGGTCATCGGCCTCGACTACAAGTGGCTGTTCGTCTACCCCGAGCAGAACGTCGCGAGCGTCGGCGTCCTGGCGCTGCCCGTCGACCGCCCGGTGCGCTTCCGGCTGACAAGCGACACGGTCATGCAATCCTTCATGATCCCGGCGCTCGGCAGCCAAATCTACGCCATGGCCGGCATGGTGACGGAACTCAACCTTCTGGCCGACCGGCCCGCGGTCCTCTTGGGACAGAACACGCAGTTCAACGGCTTCGGCTTCCAGAACCAGAAGTTCGACGCCCTCGCCGTGCCGGAGGGGGACTTCGACCGCTGGATCGCGAGCGCGAAGGGCGTCGGGCGTCCGCTCGACGAGGGCGCCTACGCGATCGTCTCTCAGAAGGGCAAGCTGGCGGACCTGCGATCGCGGTTCGACTTCGACCCGGCCAAGGGCCTGATCTTCTCGAGCGTCGACCCGACCCTCTTCACGACCGTCGTCGCCCGATACCGGCCCGATGCCGCCCACCGGCACGAGAGCGACGAAGCCGCCAACCATTCGAACGGGGGACACGCCCATGCCAACCACTGAGGGCTGGTGGCCGCTCGTCTTGGGTCGGCTGTCCTACGACGCGCTACCCTTCTACAGCGGGATCGCGACGGCCGCCGCCTCGCTCGTGGTGGTGGGCGCGATCACGGTCGCGGCGCTTCTGACCTGGCTCGGCCGCTGGGGCTGGCTCTGGCGCGAATGGCTGACCAGCCTCGATCACAAGAAGATCGGCATCATGTACGTCGTGATCGCCATGGTGATGCTCTCGCGTGCCGTCATCGAGGGCTCGCTGATGCGCGCCCAGCAGGCGATCGCCTTCGACAATCCCGGGTACCTGGAGCCGGAGCACTTTGCCCAGCTCTTCTCCACGCATGGCTCGATCATGGTCTTCTTCATGGCCATGCCGTTCCTCACCGGGATCATCAACTTCGCCCTGCCGATGCAGATCGGCGCGCGCGAGGTGTCGTTCCCGCTTCTGAACTCCATCTCGCTCTGGCTGACGGCCGGCGGTGCCGGGCTGATGATGGTCTCGCTCGTCATCGGCAAGTTCTCGACCGGCGGCTGGAGCGGTTACCCACCCTACACGGATGCGACCTACAATCCGGGCGTCGGTCCGGACTACTGGATCTTCGCGGTGACGCTGGGGTCGCTCGCCTCGACCATGACCGGCATCAACGTCGCGGTGACGATCTACAAGAAGCGGTGCGGCGGCATGAACCCGTTCCGCATGCCCTTGTTCTGCTGGACGGCGCTGTGCACGTCCGTCCTGATGATCTTCGCCATGCCGCCGCTGACCGTGGCCACCGGCCTTCTCGCCCTCGACCGCTACCTCGGCGCCCACTTCTTCACGAACGACGGCGGTGGCAACATGATGAACTTCGCCAACCTGTTCTGGCTGTTCGGCCACCCGGAGGTCTACATCCTCATCCTGCCGGCCTTCGGCGTCTACTCGCAGGTGATCTCGAACTTCTCGTCCAAGATCCTCTACGGCTACGACTCGCTGATCATCGCGACCATGTGCATCGCCGTCCTCTCGTTCACGGTCTGGGTGCACCACTTCTTCACGATGGGGCAGAGTGCGGATCTCAACGCGGTGTTCGGCGTCGCCACGATGACGATCGGCATCCCGACGGGCGTGAAGATCTTCGACTGGATCCTGACCATGTCCTGGGGGCGCGTGCGCTTCACGGTGCCGATGCTCTACGCGCTGGCCTTCATGGTGCTGTTCACGATCGGCGGGCTGACGGGCATCCTCCTCGCCAATCCGGCTATCGACTTCCAGGTCCACAACTCCGTGTTCCTGGTGGCCCACTTCCACAACATGCTGATCCCCGGCCTCCTCTACGGGATGATCGCGGCCTACACCTACTGGTTCCCCAAGGCCTTCGGCTTCCGCCTGGACGAATGGTGGGGTCGCGTTGCCTTCGGTTGCTGGGTCACGGGCTTCTGCCTCGCCTTCCTGCCGCTCTACCCTCTCGGCCTCATGGGGATGCCACGGCGCACGCAGGAGTTCTTCGAGCCGGCCTATCTGCCGTTCACGATCGTCGCCGGCATCGGCGCCCTGTTTCTTCTGGCCGCCCTGGCGAGCCTCGTCGTTCAGCTCGTCGTCTCGATTCGTCGGCGCGCGTCGCTCGCCGTTCCCGGTGGCGATCCCTGGAACGGGCGCACGCTCGAATGGGGCATCCCGTGTCCGGCACCTGAATACAACTTCGCGGTCCTGCCGATCGTCGATGCCCGCGATGCCTTCCACGCAGCCAAGGAGAACGGCACCGCCTATCCTACGCATCGCTTCTACTCAGACATCGAGGTGCCGAAGAACTCCATGACCGGCGTCGTCTTCGGTATCTCGCTGGCCGCGGCCGCCTTCGGACTCGTCTGGTACATCTGGTGGCTGGCCGCCCTCGGTGTCCTAACGGCCGTGGGTGCGGTCGTCGCACGGTCCTTCGTGCTCGACACGATGCGCATCATTCCCGCCGAGGAGGTCCGGCATCAGGACCAGGCATGGTTGGCTCTCGTGCGCACGCTTCCCTGCACCGACCGTGCTGCCGAGACGATGCCCGAGAACCAGGGCTTGGCGGAGGCGGCTGCGGCATGAGTTCCGTGACCCAGCACCGCCATCCTGGCATCAACCTCGGGCACACCGATCCGGAAACCCATCGCCAGGCCGAGGAGACCCTCTTCGGCTTCTGGGTCTTCCTGATGAGCGATCTCGTCCTGTTCGCTCTCCTGTTCGCCACCTATGCCTCGATGATCGGGGCGACCGATGGCGGTCCCGGGCCGCGGGACGTGTTCGAGCTGTCATCGGCCGCGCTGGAGACCGGGGTCCTGCTCCTGTCGAGCCTCACCATGGGCATGGCGTCCATCGCCATGAAGTACGAAGAGCCCCCGCATCGGCTTTACGGATGGCTGGCCGCCACGCTCGTCCTCGGTCTTGTGTTCCTCGGCCTGGAGGCACGCGACTTCGTCAAGATGGCCTCGGAAGGGGCCACGCTCCAGCGTAGCGGCTGGTTGTCGAGCTTCTGCGCGCTCGTGTCGACGCACGGACTCCACGTCACGGCGGGATGCGTCTGGCTCGTCCTGTCGATCATCCAGCTCGCGGTGTTCGGGCTGCGATCCGAGGTCAAGCTGCGCATCATGCGCCTGGCACTGTTCTGGCATCTTCTGGACGTCGTCTGGATCTTCATCTTCTCGGTCGTCTACCTCGGAGGGCTGGCATGAGCGTCGACGTCGACGAGCACGAGAAGCGGCGCGAGTTGAGATCCTACATCGTCGGGTTCGCCATGGCGGTCGGTCTGACCGCCATCGCGTTCCTAGTCGTGGTGGCCGGAATGGCGTCGCCGACGGCCTATGCGGTGATCGGCGTCGCCGCGCTCGCGCAGGTCGTCGTCCACTTCCGGTTCTTCCTCCATATCAGTTGGCAGCGCTCGACCCGCGACGACCTCCAACTCATCCTCTTCACGACCCTGATCATCACGTTGATGGCGGGAGGAACGATCTGGATCCTCGCGAACCTCCATCACCGGATGATGTAGCGTAAAGGAGAGCGGGTGCGCTGGAAGCGGAAGCGGTGCCCGTCCGGATCGACTTCCGAACGGTTTCCGGTCCCACGTCTGCCCCCTGGCGTTACCCGATGGCTCCTGGTGCGCCCGCGCGGCAGGTCTTGGAAGAGAAACGTCGCCCAGTCGCCCATCCAGACCAGCCCCTCGATCCAGCGAAAGCCCGTCGCCAGCACCTCCACCGGCGCGTTCGAGAGCGTCAGCTGGTCGAATTCGGGCTCCACCGTTTCGAAACGGAAGTCCGCCATCGCCAGACCCGCGTCGGGCACGCCGGGGTTCAGCGGAAGCGGCACGGCGTCGTCTGGTCGCGCTTGGAATCGAACTGAACCACCATGAGGACGGCCGGCTCGTCGCCCGCCGTGCCCGACATGTGGCCCTTGCGACCGTCCTTCTCTCGCGTGCCCTGGTCCTCGCCGAACGAAATCTCGCCCGGCCCCATCTCGACGCGCGTGCCGTCCATGGATTCCACCCACCAGCGGCCGGAGAGCGGGATGATCCATTGCGGCGCGGGGTTCTCGTGCCAGGCGCCCTCCCAGCCCACCGGCTGCACCGTCACCATCACGGTCATGCCGTCGTGGTGCTTCTCCCCTTGCCATTGCGGGGCGGCGGGCGGCTGCATGCTTTTCAGCTCGAACTGCGTCATCTCGCACCGGCGCTGCCGGCTGACGCCGTCCGAGTCGGCGTAGAGGTGCCAGTAGGGCACGCGGGGCGGGGTGTCGTCGCTCATGGCTGCGTCTCGGTGAGGCTGTAGGGATGGGTCGAGCCGAACGGGTCGGCGAAGAAGCGGTCGACGCTTCCCGCCGTCGGCCCGAAGGTCACGAGCAGGAAGCCGCCAGCGACGGCGAAGTTCTTGAGGAAGTCCCACAAGGTCTCGCGCCCCGTCGACGGGCCGCGAAGCCGGAAGTCCGGCGCGCGCCAGAACTGCTTGAACAGGACGGCCGTCACCGCGCAGTAGCCGGACAGGATGAAGGCGGCGAGCCGGTCGGCGACGCCGGTCAGGACCCCGAGCGACATCACCACCTCGACAAAGAGACCGGTGAGGATCAGCGCCTTCGCAACCCCATGGCTGCTCGTGGCCTGCCCGGCCTGCTTCGTCGCATCCGCGAAGTTCAGCACCTTGTCGAGCGCGCTGAACGGCAGGAACAGGAGAACCAGCGACAAGCGCGTCAGGAAGGCGACGAGGATCTCGAACGTCATGGTGGCAGGCGGTCCTGGCTGCGGTTTGCGGGTTCCGAGGGTTCGAGACGGCATGCCGATCCGTCGGGTTCCCGTCCTTCGACGACGAAGATGGAGGAACGATCCGCGGCGCCTAGTCTTTAGCCGCAACTCGAAGCCGGCAGGAGCACAGGATATGACCGAGGACCGCTACGACGTCGTGATCGTCGGCTCGGGGCCGGGAGGGGGCACCATGGCCTGGCGCCTGGCGCAGACCGGCAAGCGCGTCCTCCTTGTCGAGCGCGGCGACTACCTGAAGCGCGAGCGCGAGAACTGGAGCACCGAGGAGGTCTTCGCCAAAGGCCGCTACCAGGTCGATGAGACCTGGGTCTTGTCGAACGGCGACCGGTTCAAGCCGGGCCTCCACTACTTCGTCGGCGGCAATTCCAAGGTCTACGGTGCGGTCCTGTTCCGGTTGCGCACCGAGGACTTCGACGACGTGCGCCATCCCGATGGCATCGCCCCGGAATGGCCGATCAAGTACGACGAGTTCGAACCCTACTATCAGGCGGCCGAGGAACTCTTCGAGGTGCGCGGCGCACGCGGCGAAGACCCCACGGAACCGCCGGCGCGCAAAGGCTACAAGCACGAGGCGATCCGGCACGAGCCGCGCATCCAGCAGCTCTCCGACGACTGGGCGCGCGAAGGGCTCCATCCCTTCCACCTGCCGATGGGCGCGCTCCTCGACCAGGACGAGACGGGCGCCGCGACCCCGCACTCGCCGCTTCTGCGCTGCGATCCGTTCGACGGCTACCCCAGCCTCACCAACGGCAAGTCGGACAGCCAGGTCATCTGCGTCGATCCGGCGCTTCGCGACCACCCGAACCTGACGCTTCTGAAGAACGCCTATGTCGAGCGCCTCGTGACCAACGAGGCGGGCACGAGCGTCGTCGGCGTCGAAACCGTCATCGAAGGTCGGACGCATACGATCCGGGGCGACATCGTGGTTGTCGCCTGCGGTTCGCTCTCCTCGGCCCTCTTGTTTCTACGCTCCGGCAACGACCGGCATCCGGACGGACTCGCCAACGGCTCGGGCCAGGTCGGGCGCAACTACATGCGCCACAACAACGCGACCGTGCTCGCCATCTCGAAGGACCCGAACCCGACCGAGTTCCAGAAGACGCTCGGCCTCAACGACTTCTACCACGGGCATGCGAAGTCGCCGCGGAACCCGTTCGAGTATCCGCTCGGCCATATCCAGATGGTGGGCAAGTCCGACGGCACGCAGATCGAGGCGGAAGGGCTGCCGGGCTTCCTCCAGTGGCTGCCCGAGAAGCCGTTCGACTGGATCGCGCGGCACTCGATCGACTTCTGGGTGACCTCCGAGGACCTGCCCAAGCCGGAGAACCGCATCTTCTACCGCAACGGGCAGGTGCATCTCGATCTGACGCAGACCAACATGGAAGGTCATCACGCACTTCGGGAGATGCTGAGAACCATCTGCAGCAAGGGCGGAATCCATCCGCACCTAATGGACCGCAAGCTCTACCTCGGGAAGGACACGCCGATCAGCGGCACGGCTCACCAGGCCGGCACGCTGCGCTTCGGGCCGGACCCGGCACGCGACGTCCTCGACCTCGACTGCCGCGCGCATGGGATCGACAACCTCTACGTCACGGACGCGAGCTTCTTTCCCTCGATCGGCGCCGTGAACCCGACGCTCACCATCATCGCCAACGCCCTGCGCGTGGCGGACCGGATCGTCGAGCGCCTGTGATCGCAGGAACCTGTTGAGTGCGAACTACGGTTAGGTTTGCTGCATTTGAATGTCCGCTTGTGGGTTAGGGGCTGTCATCGCTTGAACGTCTTGGCCGACGACAGACCCCTTGAGACTGGACGACAGGTTTTGCGACTCGGTCGCGGCTACATGCCCTCTCGAAACCGCGTCCTAGTCCGGTCGGATCCGGTTCGCCAAGGATTCGACATTCCGCGCAGATGGGTGCAGCCGAGCCGCGACAGCCGTCCGTGCTCTCCGATGGCCGAAGTCCGAGGTCAGTCGGACACGTGAACTTCCCGCTGGGGCGGCCTGCCCATGCAGTCGAGCAGGTGTTCAGCCGCGACCTTGGCGTCGAAAACGAGTACCGACGCATCCCGGTCGGACCAGTCGCGACGGGCCTCCTCGAAGGCGGCGAGGGCATCGACGCGGACAAGCCTGTCCCCGCTGACGATGACGTATCGTCCAGGGACGTGATCCGGATGCGTGGTCCTGACCATCGGCCCGCTCATATCGTAGCGTGCCCGCGCCGCTTCGGACGCGAAGGCCAGGAGCGGCATCATCGACAAGCTTGCGCACGCCGACCTTGTGGTGAACTCGTCTTGGGGTTCGTCCCCGACACCCATTTCGGTGAACCTGCACCAGGCGAGGACGAAGCAGGCATCCTTGAAGGAAACCGGATCCCCCGGCATCCCCGAGGAGATGAGGCGCCGGCGGCGCAGGTCGTCGACCATCGCAAGCGTCGCGCCCGTTATGTCACCGAGTTCTTCTTCGGACAGGCTGGCGTCCTCGATGCGGATCGAAACCATCTTTTCCCTCACTCCACGACAACGAAGAAGCGCTCGCTGCGGCCGACGCAGACCTTGTCCCGTCGCCGGATCAAGAGCGCCTCGACCCAATGCGGGCCGCGGTACAGGGTCGCCTCCCAGCGCTGCCCGTGGCCGGCCTCCGACTTGTAGAAGCCGCCACGGAGGTTGCTGACCTGCCGAGCAGCCTCCTCGTCCGTGTTCACGACGCGCCACCTGACATCGTAGTCGGTGGGGAATGGGTTGCCGAGGTTGTTCACCGCACTCAGCAGGAGTTCGCGCCCCTTCGAGACGATCTCTCCGGATTGGAGGGGTCCGAGGCGCCTGCCGCCGACCCGCGCGTTGTAGACGTCCGCGCGCACGTTCACCGTCAGCGTCGGTGCCATGTGCCACGGTATCTTCTTGACCCAAGGCAGGGTCGCCGGGATCCGGCTCAGGACCTCGCGGCCCGCCGCGCGCACCAGCGCGACCGCATCACCGACGACCGGAACCGCCGCCCGCGTCGCCATGGTGCCGCGGATCGCGCGGGCCTCCTCCATCAGCGTCTGCGCGGCGAACGCCTCGCCGAAGACGCGGCGCCACTTCCGGATGCTCTCGTTGCGATCCGGTTCATCGAACGCGTCGTCGATCCACGACCTGTAGGTCGCGATCTTGGCCCTGAAGTTCGCGTACTTGTCGGCGTCCCAGTGCCTCGTGAAGCTCTCTTCCGGCCAAGCGGGGTTCCTCACGTCTGGCATGGTCGGGTTCTGCTTCAGGTGGTCGTCGAGCCGTCCAACGACGACTTTCAGCGTGGTCACCGCGTCCGGCAGGGTGCCGAGCACGGAGTCGAACGCGTTCACCCGTTCGCCGACCATCGTGGTGAGCAGCACCGACTTGGCGGAGAAGGTGCCCTTGATGTCGCGAAGGTACTTCAGGAGGCGGACTGCCTCGCGAAGCGAGTCATCGGATGCGTAGCGGCAGCGGCCGTCCCACCACTCCGCGTAGCCCTTGCCGTCGGTTCCCTCGTAGGCATCCTCGTACCTGTTGCAGATCTCCTTGCCGAAGTAGGTCTGGCGCCCGACGACGCACGGGACGACGTCGAGGCTGAAGTCGCCCGCGTAGGTCACCACCACGCACCGCGTCTTGCGCGACACCATTTCCCGGTAGGTGCCGGACGCGCGGAACGGCTCGTAGAGTTTCTCGACGTAGTCCGCCGCCGACCAGCCCGGCTCCGGCTCGACCATGACGAGGAGGTCGGCATCGAACCCGCGGTTGCCCGGCGGCTTGATGATGGTCTTGTGCGCCCAGGAACCCTGCCTACTGAACTCCCGGATCTTCGGCGTCCAGGTCGAAGACTCGATGAAGCGCTCGATCGTTTCCACCCTCGTTTCCAAGGTGCCGATCCTCGTCTTGTTGAGGTTTACGTCATCGGCGAGGAAGCGGGCGAATTCGTCTGAGAGCTGCAAGGACACACCGTGTTTGGCGGGCAGGACCCGGTGGGGTAAAACAGGAACACATTACAGCAATTCCCACGCGAGGCGAAATGTCGAGCTCGTCCATCCCCCAGAAAACAAAGACGGCGCTGTGGGCACGTGCAGCGGGACGGTGCCAGTACCGCGGTTGCAACGAGGATCTCGTCGGCGACCTGGTGGCGGGGCGCGAGGACGGAACGTTCGGATTCGTCGCCCACATCGTTGCGGACGAGCCGGGCGGTCCCCGCGGCGACCCGGTGCGCTCGAAGAAGCTGGCTAAGGACATCGGGAACCTGATGCTGCTCTGCGGTCGTCACCACAAGCAGATCGACGTCGACGGGAAGGACCAGCACGACGAGGACATGCTCCTCTCGATGAAGCACGAGCACGAGGAGCGCATGGCCGTCCTCACCGGGATCGACCGGAGCCGAGGCTCGCACGTGGTCCGGTTTCTCGCGAACATCGGCAAGAACGAGGCGTCAGCCGCGAAGCAGGACATCTTCGATGCCATGCGGCCGGAGCGTTTCCCCGCCACGGAGCGGACAATCGACCTCGAGATGACGGGGGTGACCTTTCAGGATCACGAGGAGGCATACTGGACGCTCCAAGGGGCGAACCTTCGGCGCCAGTTCGACGCGCAAGTCCGAGGACGAATCGAGCGGGGGGAGATCCAGCACCTCAGCGTCTTCGCCATCGCCCCGCAACCGCTCCTGATCGAGCTGGGTCGCCTGCTCTGCGACATCGTTCCCGCGCGGATCCACCAGCGGCACCGCGAGCCGCAAACTTGGCGGTGGCAGGATGACCAGCCGGCCATCCGGTTCGCGATCACCGAATGCGGCCGTGTCCCCGGCGGCCCCGTTGCGCTCAAGCTCGCTCTGAGCGCTGAGGTCAAGGACGATCGGATCCATGCGGTCTTGGGTAAGGACGCGAACATCTGGTCCGTGACGGTCGACGGCACGCCGCACAACGACATTCTGCGCAGGGAGGACGACCAAGTCGTCTTCCGGCAGCATGTCCGTCGCCTGCTGGACCGCATCAAGGCGGTCCACGGCGAGCAAGCGACGATCAACGTGTTCCCAGCGTTGCCCGTCTCTGCCGCGGTCGACGTCGGACGGGTGTGGATGCCGAAGGCTGACCTTCCGATGCGGATCTACGACCAGAACAGGGGATCCGGGGGCTTCTTCCCGACACTCCTGATCGAGTGAGGCATCCGTCCGCACTAAGGACTTGAGTGCGTTCGATTGTGGTTTGCCGCCCCGAAGCGTCGTCTCGGACATCAACCGGGAGCGCCGCATGTCCGTCACCGCAGCCTTTTCCACCGCCGTCGCGACCGCGGTTGCCGACTGGGGCAAGTCCGCCAAGGCGACGTTCCGCCTCTCGGCCGGGGCAGACAAGGCCGTCGCCAAGATGGGCGAGGACACGCTGGAGCTTTCGACGAAGACGGGCAACCTGACCGTCCGTCCGCCCTCGGGTCGCGCCGTCGCGGTCGTCGGCATCGGGGTCGACGGCGTGCTCCGCATCGATTGCGGGAACGGGCCGGCCGAACTCGGGGACGCGAAGCTGGCGGAGGCCGTCGCGGCGACCGTCCGGACGGTGAGGGCCGCCTACGAGCGCTCGTCGGCAAGGGGCAACCGGACATCCTTCACCCTCGCGCCAGCCGGCGAGGCGGGCAGCTGCATGCGGCCGGCTGGTCGGTGAACCACAAACGGGTGGAACGGATCTGGCGACGCGAGGGGCTGAAGGTGCCTCAGCGACAGCCGAAACGTGGTCGGCTGTGGTTGAACGATGGCTCGTGTATTCGGCTGCGGCCGGAATATCCCGGGCACATCTGGGCGTACGACTTTGTCGAGGCACGGACGCACGACGGGCGCAAGTTCCGCATCCTCACGATCATCGACGAGGCCAGCCGCGAGTGCCTAGCGCTGGTGGTCGCCCGTCAGCTTCGCCACGAAGATGTGCTGGCGGCCCTGGCCGAGCTGTTCATTGACCGGGGCCCGCCTGCCCGTATCAGATCGGACAACGGCAGCGAGTTCATCGCCACCGCAGTCCAGAAATGGCTTGGGCAGATCGGCGTGAACACGCTCTACATCACGCAAGGCTCGCTATGGGAGAACGGCTACAACGAGAGCTTCAATGGCTCGCTGCGTGACGAGCTGCTCAACGGAGAGATCTTCTACAGCCTCGCCGAGGCCAGAGTGCTGATCGAGGCATGGCGGCGCCACTACAACACCATCCGGCCACATAGCAGCCTGGGCTATCGCCCACCCGCACCAGAAGCGGCGACACCGCCATTGCCGGCCTCCGGTTCCGCTTCGCTCCACCTGCGCCCGGCAATGGCGGCGGAGACGACAATGCACTAACTATCTACCCGGACCACCCAGTGGGGGCTGCTCACACGCCGTAAGCGCCGCTCCAGGCTCTGCTCCATAGCGGACGATATAATGCCGGGACTGAACACCTAGGCTGCTGCGCCAAGGCGTTGCACGTCTCAGTTGGAAGCGGCGTTCCACATCGCGTTCTTGAGGTCGATCAGCGGCGGGTTGGGCAGGACGGGAGGCGGCTGGCGACCGGGCTCCCCTAGGACCGATAGGATGGAGAAACGGACCTCGCCATCTGTGTAGTAACGGTCTCCCTCTCCGTTGCGACCGTTCAGGGTCAGGCCGACGCCGGTCACTTCGTAGACCTCGGCAACACGCCCGGTGCTCGCAAGGTCGGCGGCCAACTCGTCACGCATGGCATCGACGTCTGGAGAGATGGCATGGGTTATCGCACCCGTGTAATGGCTGAGCCCAACGCCGACATCGAAAGAGGCGGATCCAAGCCAGACGGGTCGGCCCTCCGCCCCGACTGGAAGGACATTCCAGAAGCGCACATGCTGACGCCGGTCTGCGCTACGTCCGACCGCCTTCTCAAAGGCGAGGTCTTGCTGCCGTCCCTGGTAGAAGAGCGGACTGACCGGGGCATCGCGGTAGGCGCGGTCGAGAACCACACTACCGACGATCTCAATGCTGGTACGCAGCGTCACTGGGTCGGCCGGCGTCCACCCCGCGGCTGCCATGGCCGTAACGAGTTCGCCCCGGGATCCGACGACGCCGACGTTGAGGGGATCGCCCGCCTCCCCGTCCGCCGTACGCGTCACCATCTCGAAGCCGTCGAGCGCCATCTGATGCTCGTAGTGGCGCAGCGCGAACGGCAGGATGAGATACGCCGTGCAAACCCACGCGACAACAGTTGCGCCGACGGTAAACGCTAGGCGTCGCAGAACCATGCGCCCCTGTCGCCGACGTCGGGCCGGTATCGGTTCACCGGGCCAGTCGCTCATACGTCCCGCATCTCGCGGTCGCAAAGACCCTTTTTCGTCACTGTAGGCTCCTCCCACACCGCGAGCTTTTCGAGCGCACGCAGCCGACACTCCCGGTTCTCTTTTGGTCATGACCAGATCAACAGAGCAACGCATGATGAATGGGAAGCGATTGCATCGCCGGCCCGGTCGCCCTCCCTGTCCAACAATCTTTACCTTTTCGCGGCGGTTAGCCTTGCGGTCTACGCGAAGCCCCGCTTCCCGTCGGTGAACGCCTGCGGCGTCGTCGCGATGCCGTACTGAGCCTCGGGGGTCGTGCGTCAGCGGTCGTCGACCCCAGAATCTCATCCGCTTCAGAAGGTCGGCAGCGCGCAGCTCCTACGGGCAGATGTGCTTGGGCATGACCATCCGGTAGACGGGCGTCGTCTTGGCCTTCGCCGCGGTCGACGGGGCTGCGGCCCCGTCCGCGGTGGTCGTGGACATGTCGGTATCCTTTCCCGGTCAGTTGCCGGCCGCGATCGCGGCCTCGGACATTCGCGGCGCGAGGTCGTGCGCGCCAGCGGCGGGCGGGTTCGCCTCGAGGTCGGCGATCAGGCGCTCCATCTCGCCGATCTCGCGGACCTGCGCCTCGACGATGCCGTCGGCAAGCTCGCGCACACGCGGATCGCGGATGTGCGCCCGCTCGCTGGTCATGATGGCGATCGAGTGATGAGGAATCATCGCCTTCATGTAGGCCACGTCCCCGACCGTCTCCTGGCTGCGGACAAGCCAGAGGGCGCCGGCGAAGACGACGACGCTCGCTGCGACGATGCCGAGGTTCGCGCCGCGCCGGGGGTACATTCCCCACATGAAGCCGATCATGATCAGCGCCATCACGGCGCCCATGACGACGGCCATCCACGTCCGGGTCTGGCTGTAGAAGACGTGGTCCAGTGCGTAGGTGTTCAAATACATCAAGCCGAACATCACGACCGTCGAGGTCGCGATCATCGCGGCGAAGCGTCCGTAGCCCATGGGTCCTGCTCCCGTTCTCTGTTTGGTCGGGTCGCCCCGGGCGCGGCCGCGCCCGGGGCATTGGTCCGGCGCTTACTTGGCGAGGGCCTCGACGCGGGCCGTCATCTCCTCGATCTCTTGTCTCTGCGCGTCGATGATCATCCGGGCCATTTCCTTGGACTTCTCGTCCTTGCCGGCCTTCAGCTCGACCTCGGCCATTGCGATGGCCCCCTGGTGGTGGGCGATCATCCCGCAGTTGAAGGCGAGGTCCGGGTCCTTGATCATCGCGGCCTTCATCATCGGGCCGCGCATCTTCATCATGGCGTCCATGTTGCCCTTCTGGGCCGCGTCCATCTGTCCGCCGGACATCATGTTCTGCATGCCGCCCATCATGGACGACATGTCCATGGATCCGGCGGCGGCTTCGCAGGCCGCGGGGAGCGTCACCTGCTCGGACGACATCGCCATCCCGCCCTTGTCCTGCGCGGACGCGTGGGAGACGGCGAAGGCGGCGAGGACGGCGGAGAGGATCGTGATCTTGCGCATGGGTTGGTTCCTTTTTGGGGTCCGTCGGGACCATTCGTCATGAGTTCGGGGTCGGCGGCGGGACTTCCCGCGGCCGTCGTCGGGCCCGCCGCCTCGGGGCCGCCGTCTCTTGGCAGCTCTCGGCGCGGCGACGCGCGGGCCTGAAGCCCGTCGTCGAGTTCTGGTCGGTTGGGTCAGGTCGCGCGGCGAGGACGCGGGGTCCGGCGCGGGCGCGGGTGCGGCGCGTGGCCGCTCAGGCGACTTTGGGAGGCCGCTTCAAGCCGGGAGGGAGGACGCCCGCGCGTGCGTCGGTGACGACGGCGACGGGGTCGGAAACAGGAAGTCGCTCGGCAACCTGCGTGGGCTGTGGGAAGGGCAGCAGGCTCGCGCAGGACTTGCCGCAGCAGGACATGCCGTCGGCGCCCGCCTTCGCCGCGCCTTGGCCCGCATGGTCCGCGTGGCCGTCAGCATGGGCCGCGGCATGGGGGCCGGCGGCACCGTGGTGGCCCGGCATGCCCATCTGCCCGGGCATGGCCATCGCCGTGCCGTGGCCGGCGAACGCGGCGACCGCGACCAGCGACAGCAAGACGACGAGACTGCGCAGGCACTTTCCGAGCATCGAACTTCCCATGGGTCGATGGCGAGAAACCTCGCGGCTCCACGTTGGTTCCGTCAACCGACGCCGTGTACGGATCGTTCGCCCCCGCGGTACCCAGTCGGGTCCGCGAAGGGCGCATCCCGTTCGGGCCCGCCGGCCCGTCAGTCGTTGCCGGCGCGGCGGACGCGCCGCCGAACGAGAGGACGTCGAACTCGGCGTCCAGGTCGTCGCCCATCCCCGGCGAGCCGGCGGGCATGCCGGGCGCGGCGATCCCCGCCACCTGCGGCCGTTCCGCGAGCAGCCTGTCGACGGCCTCCATCGGAACGTGGCCCTCGACGACGTAGCCGCCGATCCTCGCCGTGTGGCAGGACTCGACCGCCTCCGTCACGCCGAGGGAGCGTTTGACCGCCGTCATGTCCTCGCGGTCCTCGACCGTCACGTCGAAGCCGTGCTTGCGGGCGATGTCGGCCATGCCGCGCCGGCTGGACGGCCGCCGTCTACCTGTCGCGCTTCCGGCGCGCCGCCACCGTCGTCAAGACCGGGACGAGCAGGGCCTGCTGGATCCCGATGAGCCAAAACATTCGAAACTCCTTTGAAGCGGACATTGCCAACCATCCTTCGAGCTATGCCTCCTCCTCGATGTCGATCTGCGCGATGCGCTGGGCGCTGTCGTTGAAGCGGGATGCCACGAAGTGACCGAGGGCGACGGCCGCCACGCATAGGACCACCGACAGGGCGACGTTCAGCATGGCGCGCGGCACGGCACCCGCCCGCAGGAGATCGAGCGTCTGAAGGCTGAACGAGGAGAAGGTCGTGAAGCCGCCGCAGATCCCGATCATCACGAAGAGACGCAGGTTCTCCGAGGCCGGGAAGCGACCGGAGGCAAGTGTGAGCGTCCCGAACAGGCCGATCGCGAACGAGCCCGCGATGTTGATGAGGATCGTGCCCCAAGGCAGGTCGCGGCTGATCGGCAGGGCAAGAACCGAGATGGCGTAGCGCAGGAACGTGCCGAGAGCGCCGCCCAGCATGACGATGGCGCAACTGGTGAAGGACATGGCTGTCTCCTATCGACGTGGGTTCGCATCCTCGGAGAGGATCCGAGCATGCGCCGTGGTTTCGATAGGAGTCATCAGCCCGACGCGGGCGGTTGCGGGGGAACCCCATCCCCGTCGTGGTCAGACGCTAACGCCCTTTTCGCAGGTTGGGAAGCCACCGTTCCGTTCGCCGACGCCGTTCACGACGCGACCGATCCGAGCGGCGCCGTGCGTCACCGCTCCCAGCCTTCCGTGCGCATCAAGGCCTGCGCTTCAGGCGTGATCAGGAAGTCGGCGAACTCGCGAGCCTGCGGATCGGCGTCCGGGGCGACCGCAAGGTTCAGGTCGCGCCAGATCCGGCGGTCCGCATCGATCGGCACGGCGTCGAGAACGTCGCTCTTCGTCACCGTCCAGTCCGGCCAGGTGATCCAGGCGTCGGCGTCGAGATCGTTGAACGCCTTGAAGCTGGCGCCCGAGCCCGTCGAGAAGCTGACGATGTTGCGGCGGAAGCGCTCGATGTCGGACAGCCTGCCGAGGCGGCCCGCCACGTCCTCCCAGGTCCCCGTGCCCGACGTGTTGGCAACGCCCGACCCTTCCGTGACGACGATCTTCACGCCGTCCTTCAGGAGGTCCTCGAAGCCCTGGATCCCCTTCGGGTTGCCCTTCTTGACCGCGATCACGGTGGGGCGGACGTAGATCGGCTCGACCTCCGTCGAGGAGAAGGTCTTGTAGGTCTGGAGGAAGGCCGTCATCGACTGCTCGGACGTGCCCCAGATGATGTCGGCATCACCCTGCGCCTTCTTCGACCAAGTGCCCTCCGGTCCCGCGGTGATCTCAACCGTGTTCCCGGTCTGCCGCATCCAGAGGTCGGCGACCTTCTTGAACGCGGTGTGGGGGCCACCGGCGCCGTAGAGACGCACGACACCGTCCTTCGGCTCATGCCGGATGGCAGGGTCGAACAGCACGGTGTCCTGCGCCTGCACGGTGGCGCAGGCGAGGAGAAGGGCGGCGCTGGCAAGGATCGGGAGGCGAAGCATCGGAACTCCTGGCGGTTCACGTCGATCGGTCGGGGGCCCTTGTCTCGGGCCGGCTTGCGGGAAAGACGCCGCGCTTTGCCGTTTATTCCGTCCGGGACAGAGAAGTTTTTTCCGAGCCATCGGGAATAAGGGATCGTCGGCGGCGTCTCGGCATGGTCAGGACCCTTCAACGCCGAGGACGAGCAATCATGAAGACCCTTCTCACCGCCGCAGCCATCGCCGCATTCACGACAACCATTGCCCACGCCGGCCCCGCCGCCGACATGGCGCAGGCCCGCATCGCCTCAATCGCCAAGGGGGACACCGCAGCCGTCGCCGGAGCCTACAGCGATGGCGCCGTCCTTCATTGGGTGGGCGGCCCGCTCGACGGCACCTACGAGGGCGCTGAGATCAAGGCCGTCTGGGAGAAGTTCGCAAAGGCCCAGCCGAACCTGACCGCGAACGTGATGGACGTCTCGGAGGCGATGAACCCGAAGGGCGCGACGGTCACCGCCAACGTCGTGTTCGCGGGTAAGGACAAGATCCCGGTGCGCTACGTCATGCTGTTCCGCGAGGGCAAGCTGACCGACGAGATCTGGCAGGTCGACCCGGCGCTCGCGAAGTAAACCCGGCATGAGCGAGGACGAGATCGCACGGCTGGTGGAACCCATGATCCCGGGGCTGAGGCGCTATGCCTATGCCTTGGTGCGGGACAGCGCTGCCGCCGACGATCTCGTCCAGGACTGCCTGGAGCGGGCGGTCGGGCGCTGGCACCTGCGCCGCTCCGACGGCGACCTGCGCGCCTGGCTCTATGCCATCCTGCGCAACCTCCATCTATCGGCCCTGCGCCAAGGCCGCCGTCGCGGAGAGCACGTCGGGCTCGACGACATGACCGAGCCGCCCGGCGTCGATGGCGGTCAGATGGAGCGGGCCGAGTTCCGCGACGTTCTGAGCGGCCTGGAGGCTTTGAGCGAGGAACACCGCACGGTCCTCCTTCTCGTCGGCGTCGAGGATCTCAGCTACGAGGAGACCGCGAAGATCGTGGGCCTGCCGACCGGAACCGTGATGTCGCGGCTGTCTCGTGCCCGGGAGCGCCTGCGCGCCTATCTCGACCAGGGCGCAAGGCCGAACCTCAGGAGGGTCAAATGAACCGTATCGACCTTCCCGTCGGCGAGGACGATCTCCAGGCCTATCTCGACGGACGCCTCGGCCCCGACCGCCTAGAGGCGGTGCGGCGCTACCTGGAGGAGCACCCTGCCATCGCAGGCGACCTGGAGCGGGACCGGATGCTGCTCGGCGAGTTGCGCGATCGTCTCGGCTCCAAGGCTGCGGAGCCCATTCCAGCCCGCCTTCGCATCTCCAGCATCCGTGCCGGTGTGCGACGCCGGCGTTGGTCGAACGTGCGGTCGGTTGCCGCCGTCTGCGCTTGGATCGCCGTCGGCGGACTGGGGGGCTGGATGGCGAACGGCCTCCTGGTGACGTCAGATCCTGCCCCCGTCCGTATCGCCCGCATAGCGGAGGACGCGATGGCGGCCTACCGCACCTTTGTGGTGGAAGTGGTCCACCCCGTCGAGGTGCGGGCGGACGAGGAAGCCCATCTGGTGGGCTGGCTGTCGAAGCGGCTGCGCACGCCGATCACCGCCCCGGACCTCACTCCGCTCGGCTACCGCCTGATGGGAGGCCGCCTCCTGCCGGGTGGTTCCGGTCCGGCCGCCATGCTCATGTACGACGACGACGCAGGGTCGCGACTGACCCTCTACGTCAAGACGGACGAGACCGAGGAGACGTCCTTCCAGTTCCTGGAGGAGGACGGCGTCTCGGCCTTCCTCTGGCGCGACCGGGGCCTTGGCTACGTGGTGACGGCAGGAACGTCCCGCGAGGCGTTGATGCCGGTCGCCCGGCTCGTCTACGACGAACTGGAGCGGCAACCGGAGCCCAAGCCTGCGAACCAACTCTGAGGGACGACCCGTGACGCTTGACCAGCTCCGCATCTTCGTCGCGGTCGCCGAACGGAGCCACGTGACCGAGGCTGCAAGGGCCTTGAATCTCACGCAGTCGGCCACGAGTTCGGCGCTGGCCGCGCTGGAGACCCGGCACGGCGTCCGGCTCTTCGACCGGGTCGGGCGCGGCATCGAACTGACCGAGGCCGGACGGTTGTTCCTCCCCGAGGCCCGCGCCGTCCTGGCACGGGCGGCGGAGGCGGCGTGCGCGCTCGACGATCTGACGAACCTGCGACGTGGCCATGTCGCGTTGGTGGCCAGCCAGACGGTCGCCAACCATTGGCTTCCCTCGCACATGCGACGCTTCCGGGAACGCCATCCCGGCGTTACCCTGTCCCTGCGCATCGCCAACACGCGGCAGGCGGGCGAGGCGGTGGCCGCGGGAGACGTCGATCTCGGCTTCGTCGAGGACGAGTTGGGCGATCCCCGTCTGCGCTTGACCCGCGTCGCACACGACCGGCTCATTCTCGTCGCCTCCTCCGATCATGGTTCGACCGAGGCAGGCCTTCAACGCGTCTCCGACCTGGCGCGGGCGACTTGGATCATGCGCGAGCCCGGTTCCGGCACACGCAACATCCTGGAGGACGCGCTGCGCGTTGGCGGCATCGATCCCACCACGTTGTCTGTCGAGCTAGAGCTTCCGTCCAACGAGGCCGTACGAGCGGCCATCGAAGTCGGCGGCGTCGTGGGCGTCCTGCCGCTGGCGGTGGCCCAGCCGGGACTCGCATCCGGCGCGCTGGTCGAGATCGGCTTTCCCCTGCCGTCGCGCGGCTTCCACGCGGTGGAGATGAAGGATCGAAGCCTCGGCCGAGCGGCGTCTGCGTTCCTGCACGAGGTTCACGACGGCGATCCGGGCCCGAGCGCGTGACACGCGAACCCGGGGCGCGGCTTGATGACCTCGTCCTGCATCTCGCCGCGCTGGCGGGAACGCCGACGCTGTTCAACCCCTACGCCGATACGGACCCCGCGGTTGACGGTTCGGATGCACCCGCGATCCGACGCGGCAACCTCGGTCGCTATCTCCGGGCCTTCACGGACCGCGACGAGATCGACCTCTGGCTGGGTGAAGCGCCTTCGAGGTTCGGAGCCCGCCGCACCGGCGTGCCCTTCTCGGGCGAAGGTTACTTGGCCGACCTCTCCTCACGCCTTGCCATCGCACCGTTCGGGATCGCGACGGTTGACGCTCTCGCCACACGGCCGTCCGGCACGTCGCGACAGATCTGGAGCGCGCTGCCGGCCCGGTTGCCCCTGTTCTGGAACGCCGTCATGCATCATCCGCACCGGGTCGGAACCCCGTTGCGCAACCGAACGCCGACGCGGTTCGAGATTACCTGCCACCGCGAGGCACTGACGCTCCTCATCGCAGCGATCCAGCCACGGCGCATCCTCGCGATCGGGCGTGTGGCGGAAGGCGCGGCTGCTGGGTATGACGTGCCGATCACCTACGTTCGCCATCCCGCTCAAGGCGGCGCCGCTCAGTTCCGCGCCGGGGTCGCCGAGTTCGGTCGGGACGCATCGTGAGGGCGGTGGCCGCTCATGTCTGCGCGTCCACCAGGGCACCAAGATCGGCGGCGGCGATCATGCCGACCTGACGCTGGCCGCCGACGAAGAAGGTCGGCGTGCCGCTGACCCCGAACTCGCGACGCCCACGCTCCTGGACCTCGACGACCTGAGCCTGTAGCTCCTTGTTCGAAAGGCATGAAGCGAAGGCGTCGCGGTCCATTCCCGAAAGCTGAGCAATGCCGAGAAGCGCTGCGGAGGCGTTCTCCGCCCGAGCCCACGTCTTCTGCTGGCGGAACAGGACGTCGATCATCGCGAGCGTCGCCTCGCCGTTCAGGCATCGTGCCAGCATGAACCCGGCGAGCGAACGCGGGTCGAGTGGGAACTCGCGCAGCACCAGACGGGCGCGGCCGGTGTCGATGTGGGTTCGCTTGAACTCGGGCAGAACGCCGACGTGGAACTCGGCACAGAAGCCGCAAGTCAGCGACGTGTACTCGACCACCGTCACCGGAGCGCTGGGGTCGCCATAGGCAAGCTCCGGCAAGTCTCCTGAGGCCTGCACCGCCGCAGGGTCGACCGGACTTTCGTCGTTGGCCAGGACGGAACCGGGTAGAACCGCTCCCAACCCGGCAAGGGCGGATCCGATCAGAAGGCGGCGTCGATCGAGATGCGACGAGCTGTGCGATAGGGTCATGCGGGGGCCTTGCGTGTTGGGGAACATCGACCGGGACAGGTGTGTACCCGGTCTCGGGACGATGACGCTCGTCGGCATCGCTGTATTCCCGTCCGTGCTGGCGAATGGGGATCACGACGGCGTCAGCCGGCCGACGGATCAGTTGGTCTTGAGGCAGGGAGCGATGAAGAGATCGCCGCGCCAAGCGCCCCGAACCGTCCGTACCGCCACGATCAGCCAGACCACGGCAAGGAGCGCGACCAGCGCCACGCCGAAGCCGTGGATCGCGGGGATGGGCAGGATCGTGCCTAGCTTCAGCGTCGTCACGGCGTAGACACCGATCGGGAAGGTATAGCCCCACCAACCAAGATTGAACGGCAGGCCTTCACGCAGGTAGCGGACCGTCACCAGCGCAGCGATCGCGAGCCACCACAAGCCGTAGCCCCACAAGAGCAGTCCGCCGAGAAGACCGACACCCTCCATCGTCGGGCCGAAGCGCTCCAACCCGTTGGCGGCGAGGATCGCGGGGGCCGCCCCGCCCAGCGTCATCAGGCCGAGCGCGCCGGTGCCGATGGGCCCGAGCGCCAGCCAGCTTGACGAGGCCATGGAGGCGTGCGGCAGCTTGTGGACGGCGAGCCTCAGGACGAGCACGACGAGAACGCTCATCGCGATCGGCACCGAGAGCGCCCAGAGCGCGTAGGACAGCGTGAGAACGAGGAGCTGGCTCTGCGGGTCGGCAAGGTGAGGCGCCAGCAGACCGCCTGACACGGCGGCGACCTCGGCCGCCACCATCGGCAGGAGCCACACCGCCGTCATCTGGTCGATCGAATGGCTCTGGCGCGTGAACATCATGTAGGGGATTGCGATCCCGCAGGCCGCGGCCATCGCGACGTCGATCCACCACAGCGTCTCGGCAATGCCGATCGCGGCGGGTCCGAAGCGCGGCAGGCCGAACAGGAGGAAGCCGTTGATGATGGTGGCGAGCCCCATCGGGATGCAGCCGAAGAACATCGACACGACGGAATGGCCGAAGATGCGCTTGGCACCGTCGAAGAAGAAGATCCAGCGAGCGGCGTAGAGCCCGGTGAACAGCGCGAAGAGCGCCATGTTCAGCATCCACAGGCCTTCCCCGACCGCATGGAGGACCGGGACCGTCGTTCCGAACTGGGCGAGCGCGATGGCGAGGATGCCCGTGCCCATCGTGGCGGCGAACCAGTTCGGGGTGAACTGGCGGACGACTTCGCGCGGACTGTCGAGGCGCGATAGGGGGTGAAGGCCGAGGGAGACGGCACGCATCTGTTCGAAGGTCATGGGTGGCAAGCCTTTCCGGTTCCGGGAAAGATGCCCCCAGGGATAGCGGCGATCCAACGCGAAGTTCCGTTCAAACCGATCGGTGGACCCGATGGATCGGTTGCCGATCGGAGGCGAAGGCGAGGCATCAAAGCGTAGTGCCGCGTCATGGGGACATCACGACGGAGCGTCCGGTCGGGCCGTTCCGGCCCCGTTGCCCTCACGCCGCCGTGATGGCAAGCATGCGGCACGCGAATGGTGCGCAGTCCGGACGAAGGCTGAAAGTGGCAAGTCGGCGACGGACCGACGCCGCAGCCGGGGACCTGCCGTCCGCGCGACCGATTCCTCCCGGACGCCATGTCCCCCTAAAGGAGCCCACCATGCGCAGAGCGCTTCCCCTTCTTGCCCTTGCGGCCGCCCTCCTGCCGACCGTCGCCTTCGCCCATACCGGGATCGGCGACACGGCCGGCTTCCTCCACGGCTTCGAGCACCCGATCGGCGGGCTCGACCACATTCTGGCGATGGTCGCGGTCGGCGTGTTCGCTTACGTTCTCAGCGGCCGCGCGCTCTGGCTCGTCCCGGCAGCCTTCGTCGGCATGATGGTCGTCGGCTTCGCGCTCGGGGTAGCCCAGGTCGACGTGCCGTTTGTCGAACTCGGCATCGCCCTCTCCAGCGTCGTGATCGGCGGGGCCGCCGCCCTCGGCCGTCCGATGCCCGTCGGCGCCGCCATGGCGCTGGTGGGGGTGTTCGCCGTCTTCCACGGCCACGCCCACGGGGCCGAGATGCCCGAGACGGCGGGCGGTCTGACCTACGCCGCCGGATTCATCGCGGCGACAGCCCTCCTGCACGCCGCGGGCATCGCGCTGGCGTTCGGGGCCGCCTCGCTGATCGGCCGCTACGGGCGGACCGTCGCCCGCGCCGCAGGTGCCGTCTTCGCGCTGGGCGGCGTCGGCGTCCTCGCTGGCTGGCTCTGATCTCCGGACATGGCACCGGGCGGTGAACTCGCCCGGTGCCCGGCCTTCCTGTCTTGAGGAAGGCTAGTCGACTTCAGCGCGCAAGCTCCTCCCGGACGATCGCGGCGCCCGCACCTAATGCCTTCAGCTTACCTCTCGCCAAGTCGCGCGAGAGAGGCGCCATCCCGCAGTTGGTGGCGGGGTAGAACTTGCCGGCGTCCACGAACCGGAGCGCCATGCGCAGGATCAATGCGCCATGTGTCCTTATCCCCAATGTCAGCTTATCTCAGATGGCGCTCCGAAGCGGACCGGCAGGAAACCACCGAGGCTGTGTGGAAACCGCGTCTTGTGCTACCTTTTTGGTAGCGCTGGAGGGGTTGGGTGGGCCGTTTCATCGAAGGCTGCGAGCGACGTCAAACGCTTCTTCTGGCGGATTGCGTCGACGACTATGTCGACGCGGAGAACCCGGTCCGGGTGATCGATGCCTTTGTCGATGAACTGGACCTTGGAGCGCTCGGTTTTGAAGGTGCGGCCGCGACGGGTCGGCCCGGCTATCATCCGGCAACGCTCCTGAAGCTCTACCTCTACGGTTACATAAACCAGGTGCAGTCGAGCCGGCGCCTGGAACGCGAGGCGGGCCGCAACGTCGAGGTCATGTGGCTGACGGGCAAACTCGCTCCCGACTTCAAGACGATCGCGGACTTTCGCCGCGACAACGGCGAAGCGGTCCGCGCCACGTGCAAGCAGTTCGTCGTCCTGTGCCGGGAGATCGGTCTGATCGCAGGCGGCACGGTGGCGGTGGACGGCAGCCGGTTCAAGGCCGTGAACACGCGCGACAAGAACTATACGCCCGGTGCGATCCGCCTCCGACTGGCGCAGGTCGAGGCGAGCATCGAGCGCTATCTCGACAAGCTCGACACCGCTGATCGGCAGGAGGCAGACGTCGCCGAGATGCGCACGACGCGCCTGAACGAGCGGATCGAGGCGCTTCGTCGGCAGATGCGTGAACTCCAGGCTATGGCCAAAGCGGTCGAGACGGCGCCCGATCGTCAGATCTCGCTGACCGATCCGGATGCGCGGGCGATGGCCACGCACGGCAAGGGCACAGGCCTCGTCGGCTTCAACGTCCAAGCTGCCGTCGATGCCGAGAGCCATATCGTCGTAGCGCACGAGGTCACCAACCTCGGCCATGACCGGACCCAGCTCGCCAACATGGGCCAGCGGGCGAAAGACGCGATCGGCACCGAACATCTGACGGTCCTGGCCGATCGGGGCACCTTCTCCGGGGCCGAGATCCTGGCCTGCCAAGAAGCAAACATCACGCCTATCTGCCCGAGGCCCCTGACCTCGGGTGCCAAAGCCGAGGGGCGGTTCGGCAAGCCGGACTTCCTCTACGATGGGGCCAGCGACACCTATCGGTGCCCCGCCGGCGAGACCTTGCCCAAGCGCACGACCACCATCGAGAACGGCCTTGTCCTGAACCGCTACTGGTCGCGCAACTGCCGATCATGCGCGCTGAAGCCGGGTTGCACCACCGGCAACGAACGGCGCGTGACGCGGTGGGAGCACGAGCATGTGGTGGAAGCCATGCAGGATCGCCTGGACCGCATGCCGGATGCCATGCGCATCCGGCGGCGAACCGTCGAACACGTCTTCGGCACCATCAAGGACTGGATGGGACGCAGCCACTTCAAGACGCGAAGGCTGCCGAACGTCGGCACGGAGATGAGCCTCCATGTCCTCGCCTACAACATCAAACGAGCCATCGCCCTGCTCGGAGCACCAAAGCTCATAGCCGCTATCCGGGGGTAAACGCGGATCGGCTTTGCAACCTCACCGTCAGTCTCAGCTCTGACCCGTTTCCACACAGCCTCCACCCAAGGCAGCCATTCGCGCTCCCATGCGCATCAGGCGAAGAGCGAACTCGACTTGTCCTCTTTGCTACTGAATGCCGGAGTGATGGGCGGCAAGCAGCATCGCGCCCCCTGGCGGAAGTTAAGGCTTGGAGGCGGCACCGAACCCATGGGCAACCAGCATCTCCCTGGCTGCCTCGTAACGCTCGGCATAGCGTTCGGGGCTGTTACCGCGCAGTCGGGCGACGACCCTCAGGTGGAGTTCGCGGTCCTCGTGCCACCGGAGCGCGCCGAACCGCTCCGCGATGCGGGCCGTGCTCTGGCGACCCCACGAGTCCGTCGCGGTTCCGTCGGCGTGGGGGACGAAGCTGTGGACATACCCGCCGGCACCAACTTCGCCGCTCGCCCATCCGTCGTCCATTTCGTCGATGCAGAACGCGGTGGCGGCTTCCCCGGTAAGGTCTTCGAATGCCTCGGCGAACATCGCGCAGAAGCCCCACTGATAGTTCGCGGCGAACTTGGCCGGGAAGGTCGGGGTCGCCCGTGGTGGGATCCGTTGCGGGAACGTCGGGTGCGCATCGATGACCTTTGTCGCGTGGTCGATCTCCGCGATGTCCGGAGCGCGGCGCAGCGGCAATGACCACAGGCGGTCCTCGGCGTAGGTCCTTGTGGTGACGCCCGGCTGTCGCCAGGTCGGCTGCGACCTCTCCTTGGCCAGCCGTGCGACGGTCTTCGGGGAGAACTCCCAGATGGAGGTGATGCCGCGCGCGTCGAAGACGGTCGAGGAGTCGTCGCCGACGTAGACCCGAAGCGGCACCATCTCCGCTTCGTCCCCGGCCTCCCGCTCTTTGCGGCCGTTCGGGGTCAGCCAATCGACGTGGAGAAGCCATTCGGTCCGGCGGGCGAGCGCGATGGCGAAGTTGACGCAGTCGTCTGCCTCCCAGCGCCTGACGTCCGCGTCCGTAAACCCGAGCGCCCGCTTGGCCTTTGCCTGTCCCATCCGTCGGTCCTCCTGAATGCCTGAAGCCCTTCACTTGGGGTCGCCCGATACGGAAAACGCGACATCGGCAGTCACCCAGCCCGCAACCTAGGGACTTAGAGGTTCCGCGTCCGGGCTCCCGCGCGGACTCGGACGGTCTTCGAGGATGCATGGGGATGGAGTTGTCCGTCCGCGGGCAGTCAGCGTAGCCTCGCCTCCGCGACTCGGCAGATCCGCTCGATGAAGGACTCGCAACATGAGTCCCAGGACCATGTCGTCGAAGCCCGACGAGTAGCAGGGTCGTGTCGTCGCTCGGCTCAACCCGCCGATGTCAATGGTGGCAGAGTCTCAGGGGGCGTGTCGTCCGCCACGTCTGAGCGTGGCGGTTGTTTGCGTCTTCGGAGGAGGAGACGTGATGCTAAGCGACGAGCAATGGGCGGTGCTGGAGCCGTTGGTTGAGGCGTGCCGACCGATCGGCAAGACACCGCCGCAGGATCTGCGCCGGACGCTGAGCGCGATTCTCTGGCGGCACCAGAACGCAGCGAAGTGGCGAGCCATCCCAGCCGACCTTGGACCTTGGTGGCGAGCGGCGCAGGTGTTCATGCGCTGGGCCCGCGCTGGTGTTTGGGAGCGGTTGCTCGGCCTTGTTCAGGAGCGCGGCGTGCGGCTCGGCATGGTATTTCTGGACGGGACCAACGTGCGGGCGCACCAAGAGGCAGCGGGTGCCGCGCGAAGGGGGGATCTCAAGCCCAGCGAGACCATCGTGAAGCGCTTGGCCGCTTTCGCTGCGGGTATGGAACGAAGGCCTGCGTGATCGCAGACGGTGCGGGCGGTGCCATCGCCTTCCGCATCGCGCCGGGACAGGCCCACGAACTGCCGCACGCCGTCCCGCTTTTGGATCGGCTGACCGGCGTTCCGAAATGGGTGGTCGCCGATCGCGGCTATACCAGTCATGCGTTCCGCTAGCACGTCCGGGACATGGGCGCCCGGCCGGCGATCCCGCCGCTTCGCCACGAGGCGCCTGTCGCCTGCCCGGACTGGATCTACAACAACCGCAATCGGGTCGAACGACTGTGGGCGCGGCTTAAGGAATGGCGTGCCGTGGCCACCCGTTACGGGAAGACCGCTGCAAGCTTCCTAGGCGTCCTCTGCCTCGCGGCAGTCCACGATTGGATCAAGCGATGACAGACCCTAGTATGAAGCCTGTGGATAACTGATAAACTACTTGACTGTAGCGGAACGGTCGGTTCCGCGCTTGGTTGTCGGTTCCCAACCAGAGCCGAGAGCCCGACCATTGTCATGACGATACGCCAGTCGCTTACGCGACCAGCGTCGTGATCTGACCCGTCCTCTGACGTCATGATGACTGTGCCTGGAAACGGCTCGGTCATCATGACTTCATTCGACCAGGCGTCGGGCGCAACCGAGCGGCGAAACCTTAACCGACGACCGTCCCCAATGCAGGCCGGCGAAAGGAGGCTCCATGTCCGCAGTCAGGCCCGTCAGATCCTCGTTTCCATCCCTAGGCCGCAATGTTGTCAGTGGACGACGTCATACGTTCACCGGGTACGTGCCGTCCGCCAAGGAGGGCAACGACTTCCGCGTGGTGGCCTACGAGAGCCTGCTGGAACGGGACTTCATCCAACTCCTGGAGGACGACCACGATGTCGTCTCCTATGCCGATCGTTCGGAGCCGGTGGTCTGGATCGACCGGGACGGCGTCACGCGCCGTTACTATCCCGACTTCGACGTGCTGCGTCGCGACGATCTCCGGACGTGCGTGGAGGTGAAGCCGCTCGACCGGATCCTCAAGCACGACCTGCTACTCCACTACGAGCAGATCGAACGCTACGCCATCGGGAGCGGTCGCTTCGCCAGGTTCGAGATTTGGACGGATCGCGAGATCAGGGATCCGATCCCGCTCTACAACGCCGAACTGCGCAACGTCGGTCGCCTGAACCGCGAACCGATGCCCTTCTCCGTATCGATCGTCTCGGCCCTTCGTGGTCTCGGGGGCCGGGCGACGCTCGGCGATCTCCGCGATGCGTCGGGTCTCGGACGCGACGCCTTCTGGGCCGTCGTCCGCTCGCTCGCCAGGGACGTCTTCCGTCTCGAGGAGCCGCATCGCCCGATCGACGATCGTTCGGTCGTCCGCCTGGAGGTCCGTTCTTGAGCGCGCCCCGTCTGCGCTTCGGTAAGACCGACATCGTGGTCCTGGACGGGCGCCGTCTTGAGGTCCGGCGCGACGGCGTCGACGAGGTCGAGTTCGTCAGCACCGACGCGGAGCGCGAGCGCTTCGTGCGAAGCCAGGCGGAACTGAGGAAGGCCTACTTCGAACGGCGACTGATCGTCGAGCGTGGGGCCGCCTCCAGGCTGCCCGATGGCCTCAAGGCCGCGCTGGAGAAGCCACTGGACTGCTTCTCGCCGAAGGGCCGCGCCGCCGCGATGCAGCGTCTGGACTACGTGAACCTGTGCGAGCGGATGCTCGGAGAGAAGCGCGTTCCGAGGACGCTTGAAGGGTATGCGAGGATCGGGCGCGTCGCGGCCTGGCTCCGCCGGGCCGGCGCCGCGTCGGTCGCCGGCTGTCGTCGCCGCACGCTGCCGCTCGAGCAGTTCGGTGCATCGACCATCAGGGGTTGGCACTGGCGCTGGCGCGATGCCGGACGCTCCGTGAACGCGCTCGTTCCCCTGGACTACATGAAGGGCTGCCAGACGCCCTCGATCGACGCCACCGCCATCGCGGTCATCGAGCGTCACGTGCGGGACGAGTGGCTGACCTCGACGAAGCCGCCGCTGACCGTCGTGCACGAGAGCATCGTCGCCGAGATCGATCTGTTCAACGCGAGCCTCGGGTCGGTCGGCGGGAAGCCGGCGACGCCGATCCCCGTGCCGAGCCTGTCGACCGTCGCACGCTGGGTGGACCAGAACGTCGACGAGTACGACGCGGTCCTGGCCCGACTCGGACGCAAGGAGGCGGAGCGCCGGTTCCGTGGTGTCCGTCGCGCCCCTCAATCGGTCCGCCCGCTGCAGATCGTCCAGGTCGACCACACCCTGCTGGACATCATGGTAATCGACCCGACGTCGTCGACCGGCGTCTCGCGTCCGTGGCTGACCGCCGCGATCTGCGCGACCACGCGCATGCTCTACGGCTTCCACCTTGGCTTCGAGGCGCCGTCCTGGAGTTCGGTCATGGCGTGCCTGCACATGGGCGCCCTGCCGAAGGAGGAGGTGCTCGTCCGCTGGAAGCACGAGCGCTACGACTTCCGGTCGGAATGGTCGGTGTTCGGTCTTCCCGAGGTCCTGGTGGTCGACAACGGCAAGGACTTCCAGTCGAACTCGCTGAAGGCGGCGGCCGGCCAACTCGGCTTCGAGCTTCGCTACACCCCGTCGCGTCGTCCGCACCTCAAGGGAAAGGTCGAGCGCTACTTCGGCGAGATCGCCCGCAACTTCCTCGCCTTCCTGCCGGGGCGGACCTTCGCCAACGTCAAGGAACGGGGCGACTACGACGCCGCGGCGGCGGCGCGCCTGTCGCTGCACGAGCTGACGCAGGCGTTCCTGATCTGGACGGTGGACTACTATCACAACAAGCCGCATCGCGGTCTGGCGCTGGCGTCGCCGGCGCAGCGCTGGAAGGACCTGTCCGCCTACGGCGTCCGCGTGACGCCCGACGTCTCCGACCTGACGGCGTTCATGGGACTGGTGCTCGATCGCTCGATCCGCTCGATCGGCGTCGAGTATCTGGGCCTCGTCTACCAATCCAAGGAGCTTCAGCTCCTCCGCCGTGCTCCCGGCAAGGCCAAGCGCAAGTGGACGGTGAAGGCCGACCCGTTCGACCTGTCGGAGATCAGCGTCCTGGACGAGGACGGCAGCCGCTGGCTGAAGGTCCCGTCGGTGGATCCCGATCTGACGGACGGTCTGGACATCCGTCAGTACAAGGAGATCCTGGACGAGGCCAAGGCGCTCGCGGAAGGCGGGTCGCGGGTCACCGTGTCCAACCTGCTGGACGCCCGTCGCATCCTGATGGAGATCGGCCGCGAGAAGGGCGTCCGGGCTGCGTCGCGCCCGACCGATGTCGACGTCCAGTGGTTCCGGACGAACATCGACCGTCCGATCGTGCGCGTCGCCGACAGCGCCGGTCGTCGTCGCCTTACGAAGGCGGACCGGCGCCGTTCCGACAATCGCGCACGCACCGCACTCCCGACCGAGGTCGTACCGGCACCGCCGGGCGAGACCGGTACCTCCGAATTGCATCACCTGTTCCCGGCACCGCGTCCCACCGAGGTCGCTCCGCCGGCCAAGGCATCCGCCGCAGGCGGGCGGCGGCCGCGAATCGACCCCAATGACCCGAAGAACTGGAAGTGATCGTCATGGCCAAGCATGAAGCCGTATCCCCCGCTCCAATTCCCCTTCCAGAAGCACAGACCGTGCAGATCGTTTCGAGGGAGTTGGAGGAGGCTGTTGAAGACGATGACGACGATGACTTCGACGATTCCGCAGGGGACGAGTTGGATACCTCCGGTATCGATGAAGCGCACGTCGATGACGCGACCTGGCTTACGTTCGCCGAGGCGTTCCGTAGGATGCGGAAGCGAGCGAAGGCCTCCGAACGCGAAGGCCGGGCCATCCTGCTATGTGGACCGACCGGATCGGGGAAATCGCACGTGTTGGATCGCGTGGAGAACGCCCCGACGTTCGTCCCGATCGAGACCGACATGGGCATCGTTCGAACGTTGGTACGCGTCGATGCGCCGGCTCCCTGCACGCTGAAGACGCTCGGCACGACGATCTACAGAGAACTGACCGGCGTCGATCTTCGTTCGCATATCCAGGAACACGAGATATGGAACCGGGTGCGTGCGCAGCTCGCCGCGCAGAAGGTGAAGTACCTGATGATCGACGAGCTGAACCATGTCCTGTTGGCGAAGAGCGTCATCGAGCATCGCAAGGTCGCCGAGACCTTCAAGCGCGTGATGCAGATGAAGGACTGGAAGGTCTACCTGATCCTCGCCGGAATGCCGGAGTCCCTACCGTTCCTTCGAGGCAACGGTCAGCTCAATCGCCGGACGAAGAAGATCGAGATCCGACCCGTCGTCGCTGGCGACGTCGGAAACGCCGCCATCGCGACCCACGTCAAGATCCTGATCGAGAAGCTCGGAACGGCCGTCGACTTCGATCTCGCCGAAGCCGCCCCCCGCTTCCACCTGGCGAGCGGCGGATACCTGGGAAAGGTAGCCGAACTCCTCAAGAACGCTCTGGAGGTCGCCAGTGACGCAGGCGGCGATCACATCACCCTCGGCGACCTAGCGGAAGCCTATGACGACCTCTACGGAGCGAGCACGGATGATATTGGCGACGAGAAGAACCCCTTCCTCTGCACCGACCATTCCCTCGCCATGCGGATCGTCGCCGCGGACAACAGTCGCGAGACGAAGCTTAAGGGCAAGAGATCGTCCCCTCAGCGGCTCGAGGCCCAGATCTGACCAGTGGATTCCGACGTCGAGGAACACGGGCGAGGACGCATCGTCCTATACCCTCCGACTGACGGAGACGCATGGGTTCGGGTCCGTTCGTCGTTTCATGGGCGAGGCAGGGTTGCGGCGAGGGGACCTGTCGACCGGCACCGGGTTCGCGAGGCTTGCGCGGATCGGTCGCTGCGATCCACGGGGTCTCTGGCGGGAGAGTGCGGTAGGGCGACGGAGCGGCGTCCAGATCGCCGGTCAGCAGCTCCACCGTTACCAGTGGTCGTCGACGGTCCGTCGCTTCTGCCCGTCGTGTTTCAGGGACGACGTGATGCGGAACCGAAGCGACCTCAGTCGACCCGTGATGTGGAGCCGGGTTTGGTGGGGAGTGACGGACATCATGACCTGTCACGTTCATCGCCGTCTCCTGGCGTCGACATGCGGTTGTGGTCGGCCTGCGGACTGGTCTCACGGCAGCGTCGGCACCTGCCCGTGCGGGGGTTCCTATCGCGATAGGACGACCGAACGGGTCACCTCGATCGTCGATCGCTACATCGTCGGGCGGTTGGGCTTCGCCGATCCCATCCGCTCGAGTGTCCTCGACGATCTGCCGCTGTCGGACGCTCTCCGGGCGGTCGGCGTCTTTGCCGACACCGGCACGCAGCCCTCATCGAACCCGATCGCTCGGAGGAACACTGCCTTTGAAGCCTTGAGCGGTGGTGAGACGGAGATCGTGCGGCATATCGCTGGGATCGCAGCGCGCCGCGGCGAACGGCCGGGCGCGATGAGTCGATTCGGGGAAGTGCACACCTTCGCTCGCGATCTTCCGGCCAGTTCGGCGCGAACCCACCTGCTGGATCTCATGCGACGGAACGTCCAAATGAACGTCGCTGGCAGATCGTCGCGCTCGAAGCGCGCCTGACAGACGTCACCAGATCGAAAAGAAGGGGCGCACGTGGCGCCCCTTCTTTTTGCCTCCGAACGCAGAGTCAGACTTTCGCGACGATCGAGTCAGACACCCCCCGGTTAAGAGTCAGGGTTCCATGACGACGCACACAGGACAATGCCGCCATGAGGCCTAGCATCCAACGGATTTGACCAGTTGGTAAAATAATTTGACGCGTCCCGGTTTCTGGGATCATTCTCATCTGGAACGGTTCAAGACGATCCGCTCTCCAGGGGATCGCTCCGAACCGCGAGGATCATCCGCCCTTCGCGTCGGTCGGCGCTTCGGGCCATGGAGGCGCGTTCATGCAGCAGCAGCTTGGTCCCGACATCGCCCACGGGCGCCTCGAAGCCGCCGACATCGCGAGCGGCTTCTCCGATCTTCACCCGCCGCTGGAAGCGCATGAGGCGTTGGTGGAGGCCGATCGCTGCTACTTCTGCTTCGATGCCCCCTGCATGCAGGCCTGCCCGACCTCGATCGACGTGCCTCTCTTCATCCGGCAGATCCAGACGGGTACGCCCCTGGCAGCGGGCCGCACGATTCTCGACAGCAATATCCTGGGCGGCATGTGCGCCCGCGTCTGCCCGACCGAGACGCTGTGCGAGGAGGCCTGCGTGCGCGAGGCGGCCGAGGGCAAGCCGGTGAAGATCGGCATGTTGCAGCGCTTCGCGACGGACCGGGTGCTGGAGACCGGCGACCATCCGTTCGATCGCGCGCCCGAGACCGGTTGCAGAGTGGCCGTCGTCGGCGCGGGACCGGCGGGGCTGTCCTGTGCCCATCGGCTTGCGATGCTCGGACACGACGTCACGCTGTTCGATGCCAGGCCCAAGGCCGGCGGTCTCAACGAGTACGGTATCGCCGCCTACAAGGCGACCAACGGCTTCGCGCAGGCCGAGGTCGACTTCGTGCTCGGCATCGGCGGCATCCGGCTTGAGACCGGCAAGGTCCTCGGTCGCGACATTCATCTGGCGGACTTGCGAGCCGACTTCGACGCGGTGTTCCTCGGCATCGGTCTGTCGGGCGTCAACGCGCTCGGCGCCGAAGGCGAGGCCGCCGCCGGGTCGCACGATGCGGTCGCGTGGATCGCCGATCTGCGTCAGACCGTCGACCTCGCGCAACTGCCGGTCGGGCGACGCGTCGTGGTGGTGGGCGGCGGCATGACGGCGGTGGACGCGGCCGTGCAGGCCAAGGCTCTCGGCGCCGAGGACGTGACGCTCGTCTACCGGCGCGGGCGCGCCGCGATGAACGCCTCGCGCTACGAGCAGGAACTGGCCCAGACCCGCGGTGTCCATATCCGCTGCAACCTCGCGCCGCGCCGGATCCTGGCCGAGAACGGCCACGTGACCGGGATCGAGCTGGAGCGCACGCGAGAGGAGGGCGGATCGCTCCGCTACACCGGCGAGACCCTGGTGATCGAGGCCGACCAGGTGTTCAAGGCAATCGGCCAGCAACTCGTCGCGGATGGCCTGTCGAACGAGACCGACGGCCTTGCGCTGGATGGCGGCCGGATCCGGGTCGACGGCGAACGGCGTACGAGTCTGTCGCGCGTCTGGGCGGGCGGCGACTGCGTCACCGGCGGCTCCGACCTCACCGTCGTCGCGGTGGAAGATGGCAAGGTCGCGGCCCTGTCGATCGACACCGCCTTGCGCGCCGCCGCCATTCCCGCGGGCCTGGCCGGACGCCTCCTCGACGCCGCGACCCCTCTTCACGCCCCCGAGCGCTGACACGGAGACCGATCCATGGCCGACCTATCGACGAGCTTCCTCGGTATCCGATCGCCCAACCCGTTCTGGCTGGCCTCCGCGCCGCCCACCGACAAGGAGTACAACGTCCAGCGCGCCTTCGAGCAGGGCTGGGGCGGCGTGGTCTGGAAGACGCTGGGCGAGGGTGACCCGGTGGTCAACGTCAACGGCCCCCGCTACGGCGCGATCCACGGGCCCGACCGGCGCCTGTTGGGCCTCAACAACATCGAGCTCATCACCGACCGCTCGCTCGACACCAATCTCGAGGAGATCGCGCGGGTCAAGCGCAACTGGCCCGACCGGGCCATGATCGTTTCGCTGATGGTGCCCTGCGAGGAGGACAGCTGGCAGCGCATCCTGAAGATGGTGGACCAGACGGGGGCGGACGGCGTCGAGCTCAACTTCGGCTGTCCGCACGGCATGTCGGAGCGCGGCATGGGATCGGCCGTCGGCCAAGTCCCCGAGTACATCGAGATGGTCGCACGCTGGTGCAAGCAGCACTCGCGCCTGCCGGTGATCGTCAAGTTGACGCCCAACATCACCGACATCCGCTATCCCGCGCGCGCCGCCAAGCGGGGCGGCGCGGATGCCGTGTCGCTGATCAACACCATCTCCTCGATCGTCTCGATCGATCTCGACCACTTCGCGCCGACGCCCACCATCGACGGCAAGGGCAGCCATGGCGGCTATTGCGGGCCCGCCGTGAAGCCGATCGCCCTCAACATGGTGGCGGAGATCGCACGCGACCCCGAGACCTGGGGCCTGCCCATGTCGGGCATCGGCGGCATCACGACCTGGCGCGACGCGGCCGAGTTCATCGCGCTCGGCTGCGGGACGGTGCAGGTCTGCACGGCCGCCATGACCTACGGGTTCAAGGTCGTGCGCGAGATGACCTCGGGACTGTCGGAGTGGATGGACGAGAAGGGCTACCGGACGATCGAGGACTTCCGCGGCCGGGCGGCGCCCAACGTCACGGACTGGCAGTACCTCAATCTCGCCTACGTCACCAAGGCGCGGATCGACCAGGACCTCTGCATCTCGTGCGGGCGCTGCCACATCGCCTGCGAGGACACGTCCCACCAGGCCATCACCAACATGGTAGACGGTCGACGCCGCTTCGAAGTGATCGACGAGGAATGCGTCGGCTGCAATCTTTGCGTCAACGTTTGCCCGGTCGAGAACTGCATCACGATGGAGCGTATTGCCGGTGTCGACCCCCGAACCGGCAAGCCGATACCAGACGGTTACTCGAACTGGACCATCCATCCCAACAACCCGATGCGGCGCGAGACGATGCAGTTCGCTCCCGAACCCGTTCGTCTTCCCGACGCGGCGGAATAGCAAGACGAGAACCGGGCTTCGCCGGTCGGCGATTGTAACGGAACAATAAGGTGCGCGAGCAATATTGGTGCGGTGCGAGTGGACGGGAGCGATCACCGTCCCTCGCATGCGCCTCGCAAGCCTTATCGGGTACCCGCCGTGCGACTGTCCATCAACGCCAAACTCATCGCCAGCGGCGTCATCCTCGCAGCGATCGCATCGACCTTCTCGTTCCAGATGTATCGAGGGGCGGGCGTTCTCGGACAGACCGTGCAATCCGTCTTCGACACGGGCGTCGATCCCCTTCGGGACGTCGATGCGGCGGTGGCACGGGTGCAACGTCTGCAGGACCGGATCGTCGACACGCAGGATGCGGGCGGACCGCTCGCGATCGACGGCGACATGCAGGCCCGCGTTCTCGACGACCTTTCGGCCGCGCTCGCAGCCCTGCGCAAGGCGGGCACACGGATCGGCGAGCCCAGTCTCACGCAGCGGCTCCAGGAACTTGACTTCGCGATCTCGCGCCTCCGGGCCACCGAAGGCGACGTCACGCGCCGCTTCCTGCGTCGCGAACTGTCGGAAACGCTGTCGGGTCTCGAAGACGTGACCCAGAAGCTGCAGCACGGCATCCAGCGGCTGCGCGACGATACCTCGACGCAAAGTCGCCAGTTGGCCGATATGAACTGGCTCGCCCTGGCCGTCTTGCTGGCGGCTGGGGGACTGCTGATCGTCTACCTCGGCTGGAGCATATCAGGGCCGATCCGTCGCGCGGCCTCGACGCTTCGGGACGTCGGAGGCGACGAGCCTCAACCCAAGCGTCGCTCCCGGAACGCGCTGCAGGACCTGTCCAACGCGGTCGCCTTCGTGGAGGCGCTGGTGGTCCAGCGCGCCGATGCGGCGCAACAGCGCGACACGGACCAGAAGGAACGGGCCGAACACGAGATCGCGGCGCAGCGTCGCCGCTTCGATGCCGCGCTCGATCGGATGTCGCAGGCCTACTGCCTGCTCGACCGCGACGGCGATCTCCAGTCGGCGAACGAGGCCTTCTATCGCCTGTTCCCGCACGTGACGCGCCGGGCGACCGCCGCGCTTCTGGCGGCCGATCCCGATCTCGGTCCGCTCCTGACGGAACCCGCGAGTCGCGAGACGCCGCGACGGCTCGCTGGTGGCCGCAGCGTCTTTCTGCTCCGGCACCGCGCCGCGCGGACCGGCGACGAGATCCTGGTTTTCGAGGACGTGACGGACCGCGAGGCGGCGCGCGAGGCGATCGAGCGTCTGGAAGGCGAGGACGGGCTGACCTCGCTGCCGAACCGGCCGGCATTCATCGCCCGGGTCGAGCAGCTCATCGCGAGCGGCGATCGCTTTACGCTCGTGGCGCTCGATATCGAGGGTTTCCGCAACATCAACACGACGCTGGGCCATGGCGCGGGCGACGAGGTGTTGCGCCAGGTCGGTCGCCGTATTGTTGCCGCCGCGGGACCTGACGCCTTCGTGGCGCGCCTCGGAGCGGACGAGTTCGGTATCGCTCTGGCGCGCCAGACCGACGCCGCCGCGGCGGAACGACTGATGCGCTCGATCCTCTCGGATCTCCAGGACAAGCCGGTCGTGGTGGCGGGCCGTCCCCTGACCGCGCGCATCGCCGCCGGCGTCGTGCCGGTCGCGGCCGAAGCGGATCGGACGGAGGCGCTCGACGCGCATGGCGCGATGCAGGACTGCGAGGTCGCGCTGCATCGTGCCAAGGCCGACGGTTCGGCGCAGCTCCAGGTCTTCGCGCCGGAGCTTCGTGCCGAGATGGAGGCCCGGCGCCGGCTCGTTGCCGATCTGCACGATGCGCTCGCACGCAACGAGTTCGAGCTTTACTTCCAGCCCATCGTCGATTGCCGCCGCAAGACCGTCTCGGGCTTCGAGGCGTTGGCGCGCTGGGCCCATCCGCAGCGCGGCATGGTGTCTCCGGCGGAGTTCATCCCCGTCATGGAGGAGGCCGGCATTATCGGCGCGCTCGGCCGGTTCGTCCTGCGCGAAGGCTGCCGGCAGGCGGCCCGTTGGCCGAGCGATCTGTCGATCTCGCTCAACCTGTCGCCGCTCCAGTTCAAGAGCCCGACGCTTCTGGCGGACGTGCGCAACGCCCTGTCGTCGAGCGGCCTGTCCCCGGACCGGCTTCATCTGGAGGTGACCGAGTCCCTCTTCCTCGACGATGCGGAAGGGGTGCTTCAGACGTTGCAGAGCCTGCGCCAGATGGGGCTTGTCGTCTCGATGGACGATTTTGGCACCGGCTACTCCTCGCTCGGCTACCTCAGCCGCTTCCCGTTCGACAAGATCAAGATCGACCAGTCATTCGTGCGCGACATGGCCCGGCCCGAGAACATCGCGATTGTGCGCGCCGTCATGGGGCTGGGCTCCGCTATGCGCATGACGGTGGTGGCGGAAGGCGTCGAGACCGTCGAGCAGATGGAACAGCTGGAGCGAGAGGGGTGCCGCGAGATGCAGGGCTACCTGTTCTCCCGCCCCCGACCTGCCGGCGATCTGCCCAAGATGCTGATGGAGATCCGTTCCCGGTTCCGCGCCAACGGCTATGGCGTGGTGCGCGCCGACAACGACGCGATCCGGGCGTAGCGTCGGGCGCTCAGCCCGCGTCCGTTCGTGGCCGAATACCGCTCAGGACGATCGTCAGAACCGCCTGAGCCGCCTGGTCGTCGAAGCCCGGCTGATCCACCTGATCGCCGAGGATGGCGCGGATCTGCGGCGCGAAGTCGGCGTAGTGCTGGGTGGTCGCCCAGATCAGGAAGATGAGGTGGACGGGATCGACGGGAGCGAGGCGCCTTTGTCCGACCCAGCCACGGATCACGGCTGCCTTTTCCTGCACGAGGCCGCGCAGGCGTGTTTCCAGCGCGGAGCGGATCACCGGCGCGCCGGCCAGGATCTCGTTGGCGAAGAGGCGCGACGCCTCGGGCGTGCGCCGCGACATGCGCAGCTTGAGCGTGATGTATCTTCGCAGTTCCTCGACCGGGTCTCCGTCCGAGTTCAGGGCCTCCAACGGGGCGAGCCATTCATCGAGCGTGCGCTCCAGAACCGCGCGATACACGTCCTCCTTGCGACGGAAATAATAGAGGAGGTTCGTCTTCGACATGCCGGCGCGGCGTGCGATCTCGTCGATCGTCGTGCCGCGAAACCCGTGGCCGGAGAAGGCCGTCAGAGCCGCTTCCAGGATTACCTCGCGGTTCTCGCGCTGGATGCGCGTCGGCGGCCGTTCCCCATCCTCGATGACCGTCGCGTCCATCGCTGCATGCCCTGAAATGTTGCGCTGCCGCATCGTGCCGATCAAGCGTGCAACTCGTCTTGACCGGTTCCAAATGTCCCCATAGCCTCGCTTTTGACCAGCCAGTCAAGAACGCGCCGGCCCCTGCCGGAAGCGATGCGACTTGGGACAGAAAGCGACGCGGCCATGAACGAGCACGCCCCGATCCAGACCAATAATCTGGAAGCCTTCTGGATGCCGTTCACCGCGAACCGGCAGTTCAAGAAGGCGCCCCGACTGCTCGTGGGCGCCAAGGACATGCACTACACGACGGCCGACGGTCGCCAGCTTCTGGACGCGACGGCGGGGCTCTGGTGCGTGAACGCCGGCCACTGCCGCCCGAAGATCACCGAAGCCATCGCCACGCAGGCCGGACAGCTCGACTATGCGCCGGCCTTCCAGATGGGCCATCCCAAGGCGTTCGAACTGGCGGCGCGCCTCGTCTCGATTGCGCCCGACGGCCTCGACCACGTGTTCTTCACCAACTCGGGCTCCGAGTCGGTCGATACCGCACTCAAGATCGCGCTCGCCTATCAGCGCGTGCGGGGTGAGGGGTCCCGTTTCCGCCTGATCGGTCGCGAGCGCGGCTATCACGGCGTCAACTTCGGCGGTATCTCGGTCGGCGGTATCGTCAACAACCGGAAGATGTTCGGGACGTTGCTCACCGGCGTCGATCACATGCGACACACGCACGACCCCGAGCGCAACCCCTACCCGAAGGGTGCGACCGAGCACGGGGCCGAGCTCGCCGACGATCTCCTGCGCATCGCGACGCTCCACGACCCGTCCACGATCGCGGCCGTGATCGTCGAGCCGGTGGCGGGTTCCACGGGCGTTCTGCCGCCACCGAAGGGTTATCTCCAGCGCCTTCGCGAGATCTGCGACCAGCACGGCATCCTTCTCATCTTCGACGAGGTGATCACGGGCTACGGCCGCATGGGCACGCCGTTCGCGGCGGACTATTTCGGCGTGACGCCCGACATCATGGTGACGGCCAAGGGCCTGACCAACGGCGTCATTCCGATGGGCGCGGTTCTGGTGCGCGACGAAATCTACGACGCCTTCATGGGCGGCGGCGAGAACCTCATCGAGTTCGCTCACGGCTACACCTATTCCGGCAGCCCGATCGCTGCGGCCGCCGGCCTTGCCACGCTCGACACCTACAAGGAGGAGGGCTTGTTCGAGCGCGCGCAGGCGCTGGAGCCGGTCTGGGCGGACGCGCTCCACTCGCTGAAGGGCGAACCGCACGTCATCGATATCCGCACGATCGGCTTGATCGGCGGCGTCGAGCTCGAGCCCATCGCCGGCGCCCCGACCAAGCGGGCTTTCGCGGCCTTCCTGGATGCCTTCGAGAACGGGCTGATGATCCGCACGACCGGCGACATCATCGCTATGTCGCCGCCGCTGATCGTGTCCGAAGCGCAGATCGGCGAGATCGTCGACACGCTGCGCGCCGTCCTGCGCCGCCTCCAGTAGACTTGCCGAGCCGAAGGGCAACCGACAGCATGAGCTTGGCCACGAACATCCAGACTGACGGCGACCGGCTCTGGCAGACGCTCGACGAGATGGCCGCCATCGGCCCCGGGGTCGCGGGCGGCAACAATCGGCAGACCCTGACCGATGCGGACGGCGAGGGACGCTACCTTCTGAAGCGCTGGTGCGAGCGTGCAGGCCTTTCCATGGGGCTCGACACGATGGGCAACATGTTCTTCCGGCGAGAAGGAACGGAGCCCGATCTCGAGCCCGTCTACATGGGCTCGCATCTCGACACCCAGCCGACCGGTGGGCGCTACGACGGCGTGCTCGGCGTCCTCGGCGGCCTAGAAGTCATGCGCACGCTGAACGATCTCGATATCCGGACGCGGCGGCCGATCGTCCTCGTGAACTGGACCAACGAGGAGGGCACGCGCTTCGCTCCCGCCATGCTGGCCTCCGGCGTCTTCGCCGGCGTTCACGAGGAGGACTGGGCCAAGGCGCGGGTGGACCGCGAGGGCAAGAGCTTCGGCTCGGAACTCCGGCGCATCGGCTGGGAAGGCGACGAGCGCGTCGGCGCACGGCCGATCCACGCGATGTTCGAGCTGCATATCGAACAGGGCCCGATCCTCGAAGACGAGGGCGTCGACATCGGCGTCGTCACCCACGGGCAGGGCCTCTGGTGGCTGGAGGTGACGCTCAACGGCCGCGAGAGCCATACGGGCTCCACCCCCATGCCCAAGCGTCGCAATGCCGGTCTCGGGCTCGCGCGCGTCACCGAACTCGTCCACGAGACCGCCATGGCCCACCAGCCGGATGCGGTCGGGGCAATCGGTCACGTCGAGGTTTATCCGAACTCGCGCAACATCATTCCCGGGCGCGTGGTCTTCACGATCGACATCCGATCGCCCGACAAGACGGTGCTCGACGCCATGCGCGAGCGGATCGAGCGTGGCATCGCGGAGATCGCTGCCGATCTGCAACTGGAGTTCGGCGTCGAGCCGGTCGGGCACTTCGACCCCGTCACCTTCGATGCCACCTGCATCTCCGCGGTCCGCTCGGCGGCGGAGCATCTTGGGCTTTCGCATCGCGATATCGTCTCGGGCGCGGGGCATGATGCCTGTTGGATCAACCGCGTCGCGCCGACGTCGATGATCTTCTGCCCGTGCGAGGGTGGCCTCTCGCACAACGAGGCCGAGCGGATCACCAAGCCGTGGGCGAAGGCCGGAGCCGACGTCCTGCTGCAGGCCGTTGTCGAGACGGCCGAGATCGCGGAGACGCGGGGGTGACCGAGCATCTGGGCCGGCTGATCGATCACGTCGAGCTGCGCGTCGCCGATCTGGAGGCGAGCCGCCGCTTCTACGCCGCCGTCCTGCAAACGCTTGGTCACCGCATCGAGCGCGAGGGACGCTACCTCTTCTGCGACGAGCTGGCGATCTTGCAGGCGTCGGGGCCCGTATCGCGCGTGCACCTTGCGTTTCAGGCGAGCGATCGGAGCGCGGTTCAGGCCTTCCACGCGGCCGGCCTGGCCCACGGCGGCCGGGACAACGGGCCGCCGGGCGAGCGCGACTATCATCCCGGCTACTACGGCGCCTTCGTTCTCGACCCGGACGGCAACAACGTGGAAGCGGTGACGCACGGCCCCGTTCGCCGCAGTGCGGCGAGCGTCGTCGTCGAGCGGACGGACCGCTGATCCGATGCGGCCCACCGATCCCCGCGGCCAAGGCCGCCTCGCTCGATCGGTGAACCCCCTGCCTTCCCGCCATCGCGGTCGTGCGGTGACGCGCCGTCGCGCACGCATGCCTCGTCTTGCGGACGCGCTCGCGCGCGTTTCGCCGTCTTGTAACCGGAGAGCCGTCATCCTATGAGCATCGTGATCAAGGGCGGAACGCTCGTCACCGCCGATCTGACCACCAAGGCCGACATCCGGGTCGAGGACGGGCGGATCGCCGAGATCGGACCGAACCTGTCCGGTGACGAGACGATCGACGCGTCGGGCGCCTATGTGATGCCGGGCGGCATCGATCCGCATACCCATCTCGAGATGCCCTTCATGGGCACGCATTCCTCGGACGACTTCGACACGGGCACCGCCGCCGCGCTGGCCGGCGGCACGACCATGGTGGTGGACTTCTGCCTGCCGGCGCCCAACCAGGGTTTGATCGACGCGCTCCAAGCCTGGCACCAGAAGGCCGGCAAGGCGCGCTGCGACTTCGGCTTCCACATGGCGATCACGTGGTGGGGCGAACAGGTCTTCGCCGAGATGCCCCGCGTCGTCGCGGAGGGCATCAACACGTTCAAGCACTTCATGGCCTACAAGGGGGCCCTGATGGTGAACGACGACGAGATGTTCGCCTCGTTCTCGCGCTGCGCCGAGATCGGCGCGCTGCCGCTGGTCCATGCCGAGAATGGCGATGTCGTCGCCTTCCTGCAGCAGAAGCTCCTGACTGAGGGCAACAACGGTCCCGAGGCGCATGCCTATTCCCGCCCGCCCGAGGTGGAAGGCGAGGCGACGAACCGGGCGATCATGATCGCCGACCAGGCCGGCGTGCCGCTGTACGTCGTCCACGTGTCCTGCGAGGAGTCGCACGAGGCTATCCGGCGTGCCCGGCAGAAGGGCATGCGGGTCTTCGGCGAGCCGCTGATCCAGCACCTGACGCTGGACGAGGGCGAGTATCGCAACCCCGACTGGGACTATGCGGCACGGCGCGTCATGAGCCCGCCCTTCCGTGACCGGAAGCATCAGGACTCGCTCTGGGCCGGCCTGCAGGCCGGCTCGCTGCAGGTGGTTGCGACCGACCACTGCGCCTTCACGACCGAACAAAAGCGCACGGGCGTCGGTGACTTCACCAAGATCCCGAACGGCACGGGCGGCCTCGAGGACCGTATGGCGGTGCTGTGGACGAAGGGCGTGCGCACGGGGCGGTTGACGATGAACGAGTTCGTCGCCGCGACCTCCACCAACATCGCCAAGATCCTGAACGTCTACCCGCGCAAGGGCGCGCTTCTGGTGGGCGCGGATGGCGATATCGTCGTCTGGGACCCCGGCGCCACCAAGACGGTTCGCGCCGCGAGCCAGAAGTCGGCGATCGACTACAACGTTTTCGAGGGTTTCGAGCTGACCGGCCTGCCGGCCGTGACCCTGTCGCGCGGCCGCGTCGCCTACCGCAACGGTGAGGTCATGGCCGGGACGGGCGAGGGGCGCTTCGTCGAGCGCCCGGCCAATGCGCCGGTCTCGCAGGCACTCTCGACCTGGAAGGAGCTGACCGCGCCGCGCCGTATCGAGCGTTCCGGCATTCCGGCGGGCGTATGAGGATGATGCGGACGTTCCTCTTCCTGGGCCTGGCGCTCGTCGTGACGAGTGTCAGGGCAGCCGACAGCTTTCCCGGTGGCGTGTTCGGTCAGGCGGACGGCTGCCGTTATGCCAAGACCGGCGAGTCCAGCGGCGCCGACGATTTCCTTCTGATCGATCGCGACGCGATCACCACGGCGGTCGCCGTTTGTCAGATCAAGAAGGCCACGATGGAGGGGGCATCCGCCGCCAAGCTCGTTCTCTCGTGCGAGAGCGAAGGGGAGAGCGGCGACGACGAGGCGGCGACCGCATCGCTGCGGAACGGCGCCTGGACCGTGCGGCTTGCCGACGGAACGGCGTTCGGACCCGCCAAGAGGTGTCCATGAGCGCCGCTCCGGCTGTCGACGCGCGAAACCTGTCGCTGACCTTCGAGACCGGTGATGGTCCGGTTCACGCCCTGAAGGATATCGATCTTTCCATTCGCCACGGCGAGTTCGTCTCCTTCATCGGCCCGTCGGGCTGCGGAAAGACGACGCTCCTGCGGGTGATCGCCGACCTCGAGCAGCCCTCGGCCGGAGCGATCGCCGTGAATGGTTCGTCGGCGGAGGAGGCACGCCTCAAGCGCGCCTACGGCTACGTCTTTCAGGCCGCGGCGCTCTACCCCTGGCGCACGATCGAGCGCAACGTCGCCCTGCCGCTGGAGGTGATGGGTGTGCCCAAGGGCGAGCGAGCCGGGCGCATCGCGCGCAATCTCGAACTCGTCGGGCTGAAGGGCTTCGAGCGCAAGTTCCCCTGGCAGCTCTCGGGCGGCATGCAGCAGCGCGCCTCCATCGCCCGTGCGCTCTCGTTCGATCCTCAACTTCTACTGATGGATGAACCCTTCGGCGCGCTCGATGAGATCGTCCGTGACAGGCTTAACGAGGAGTTGTTGAAGCTTTGGATGAAGACGCGAAAAACCGTCGTCTTCGTCACCCACTCGATCCCGGAAGCCGTGTTTCTGTCGACGCGCATCGTCGTCATGACCCCTCGGCCGGGCCGCATCACCGACATCGTGGACTGCGATCTCGGCCCCGACCGCCCGCTGGAGATCCGAGAAACGCCGCGGTTCCTCGAGATCGCTCACCGGGTGCGCGAAGGCCTGCGGGCCGGGCATTCCTATGACTGACCCTGTGAAGGCGATCCGTCTCGAACCCGCACATGCCCGCGACGCCCTGGCTTGCGCGGACATCTTCAACCGGTTCGTCGACGAGACGGAATGGATGCCGCGGGTCCACGATCGCGACGACGTGGCCCGGTTCTATTCGACCGTGATGCTGCCCGAACGGGACGTGACGGTTGCGAGGGCGGACGAAGGCGTCGTCGCCTTCATCGCCATCGAGCGAGGTCACGACCACGTCGCCGCTCTCTACGTGCGGAACGACTGGAGAAACGTGGGTCTCGGGAGGCGGCTGCTGGCTGTGGCGCGGCAGCGATGCCCGGACGGGTTTCAACTCTGGACGTTCCAGCGCAACACCGCGGCGCAACGCTTCTATGCCGCGAACGGTCTGTGTGAAGTTTGCCGGACGGACGGCGACAACGAGGAGAGCCTGCCGGACATCCTTCTGGAATGGCGGCCCGACCGATGAGCACCGCGACTCCCGTCTCCGAACCCGGCGCAGCCATCGGTGCCTCGGCGCCCCTGCGCGCGGCGCCGCGTCGCGCCAGGGCCGGACGCACCGGTCCGGTTCTCGCCGTCATCGCTGCCATCCTCGCCGTCTGGTACGTCGCCGCGGTTCCCATGAACTGGCCGACGGTCGGCGCGCGGCTGGCTACCGCCAACGGCGGAACGCCACCGGCCCCATGGACTCACATGCTGGCGACCTGGTCCGCCGAGCGTCCGGTCCTGCCGGCGCCCCACCAGATCGCCACGGAAATCTGGCGCACCACCGTGAACGTGCGGCCGACCTCGCCGCGCTCGCTCCTCTTCCATGCGCAGGTGACGCTGTCCTCGACGCTGCTCGGCTTTGCCATGGGCTCGGTGCTCGGCATCCTGATCGCGGTCGGCATCCTTCACTCGCGCACGCTCGACCGCTCGCTCATGCCCTGGGTGATCGCGTCGCAAACCATCCCGATCCTCGCCGTCGCACCGATGATCATCGTGGTTCTCAACTCGGTCGGCGTGACGGGCCTCGTGCCGAAGGCGATCATCTCCACCTACCTTTCGTTCTTTCCGGTCACGGTCGGCATGGTGAAGGGCCTGCGCTCGCCGGATCGCATGCATCTCGACCTCATGCGAACCTACGGCGCCAGTCGCCTGCAAACGCTCATGAAACTGCGTGCGCCGGCCAGCTTGCCGTTTTTGTTTGCCTCGATGAAGATCGCGGTTGCGGCGGCGCTGGTTGGCGCCATCGTCGGTGAGCTTCCCACCGGCGCGCAAGCCGGTCTGGGTGCGCGCCTGCTGGCCGGATCCTACTATGGACAGACCATCCAGATCTGGTCGGCGCTGGTCGCCGCTTCGCTTCTGGCTGGCCTGCTGGTCGCCCTGGTGGGCGTAGCGGAGACGATCGCGGTGAAGCGGATGGGGGGTCGATGAGTGCTTTGGCCGCCCCGCATGGCGATCTCCGCGCCTTCGATATCTCCATCGCCCTTGGCGTGGCGCTCGGCGCGCTGGCCGGTGCGCTGGTTCTCGTGCAGGCGGGCCCGGCCGGACTCGTCTTCTGGCCCCTCGTGGTTCTCTTCTGGCTGGCGGCGTGGCGGTTGACGGCGCGTCTCGCGACGCTGGAGCCGACCACGACGCTGGCTCGGCGCGCCGTCGGCGTCGCCGTGCCGGCCGTCTTCGGCCTCACGCTCGTCGCACTCTGGGAACTGGTGGTTCGGGGGTTGGATGTCCCGGTCGTGCTCTTGCCGGCGCCCTCGCTGATCGCTCAGCGCATCGCCGGTTCGTTGCCGATCCTTTGGGCCGACTTCCGGCAGACGTTCCTACGTTCGGTGCTGGCAGGCTATGCGATCGGCTGCGGCACGGGGTTTGTGGCCGCGATCCTGATCGACCGTTCGCCCTTTCTTCGGCGGGGCCTGCTGCCCATCGGGAACCTCGTTTCGGCGTTGCCGATCGTGGGCGTCGCGCCGATCATGGTCATGTGGTTCGGCTTCGACTGGCCGTCCAAGGCGGCCGTCGTGGTGATCATGACCTTCTTTCCGATGCTGGTGAACACGGTGGCGGGTCTGGCCGCCAGCGGTGCGATGGAGCGCGATCTCATGCGCACCTACGGCGCAAGCCCCGGGCAGACGCTCCTGAAGCTGCGCCTGCCGGCCGCCATGCCGTTCGTCTTCAACGCGCTCAAGATCAACTCGACGCTTGCGCTGATCGGCGCCATCGTCGCCGAGTTCTTCGGCACGCCGATCGTCGGCATGGGCTTTCGCATCTCGGCCGAGATCGGACGGCTCAGCACCGACATGGTGTGGGCCGAAATCGTCGTCGCCGCGCTCGCCGGCTCGCTCTCCTATGCGCTGATCGCCCTGATCGAGCGCCTCGTCACCTTCTGGCACCCCTCGATGCGGGGCGCCTGATGCCCAGTTCAACCCCGATGGAGATTCAGCGCATGAGGACCACCACCAGCATGCTCGCCGCCGCGCTCGCAGCGCTCGGCCTGTCGACCGCGATGGCGAGCGCCGCCGATCCGCTGACGCTCCAGCTGAAATGGGTCACGCAAGGCCAGTTCGCCGGCTACTACGTCGCCCAGGAGAAGGGCTACTACGAGGAGGCCGGTCTCGACGTCACGATCAAGCCGGGCGGACCGGACGTGGCGCCCGAGCAGGTGATCGCGGGCGGCGGCGCCGACGTGATCGTGGACTGGATGCCGGCGGCGCTCGCCGCGCGCGAGAAGGGGTTGGCGCTCGTCAACATCGCCCAGCCCTTCAAGGCGTCGGGCATGGAGCTCACCTGCCGCAAGGATACGGGCATTACCGGGCCCGAGCAGTTCAAGGGCAAGACGCTGGGCGTCTGGTTCTCCGGCAACGAATATCCGTTCCTGTCCTGGATGTCGAAGCTGAAGCTCTCCACCCAAGGAGGCGCCGACGGCGTGACCGTGATCAAGCAGGGCTTCAACGTCGATCCGTTGATCCAGAAGCAGGCCGACTGCATCTCGACCATGACCTACAACGAGTACTGGCAGGTGATCGACGCCGGCATCCCGGCCGATCAGCTGACGGTCTTCAAGTACGAGGACCAGGGCGTCGCGACGCTCGAGGACGGGCTGTACACGACCGAGGAGAAGCTCAAGGACCCCGCGATGGTCGACAAGCTCGCCCGCTTCGTGAAGGCCTCGATGCGCGGCTGGCAGGAGGCCGCCAAGGACCCGGACGCCGCGGCGCAGATCGTGCTCGACAACGACACGACCGGTGCCCAGACCGAGGAACATCAGAAGCGCATGGTGGGTGAAGTCATCAAGCTCGTCGGCGAATCCGACGGCACGCTGGACACGCAGGCCGCCGACAATACGGTCGCGGTCCTGATGGGCGGTGGGTCCGATCCGGTCATCACCAAGAAGCCGGAGGGTGCCTGGACCAGCGCCGTCACAGATCGCATGAAGTCCATGTGAGGCGCGGCGGACCGGGCTCGGGGGGAACCCCGAGCCGGCTCCCGCTAGCCCGGTGTCAGCCCGGCCTTGAGGTGGCGCGACAGCTCCTCGAAGGGCTTGGGCACGGCGGGGTCGCGCGGATGCTGCGAGAGCGCGGCGTAGATGCGTGGCACGAGGTCCACGGCCTGATCGAGGATCGGGTCGGCACCGCGCTGGTAGCCCCCGAGAAGACGAAGATCCCGCGTGTCCTCGAAACGGGCGATCATCGCCCGGAGCCGACCCATGAGATCGCGCTCGGTCGCGCTCCAGCATAGGTCCGCCAAACGCGAGATCGACTTCAGGACGTCGACCGCGGGAAAGCGGCCCTCCGCCGCGATCGCGCGGTCCAGAACGATGTGCCCGTCCAGCGTGCCGCGTATCGCGTCCGCCACGGGCTCGTTGTGGTCGTCGCCATCGACCAGGACCGCAAATAGGCCGGTGATCGTGCCCCCGCCTTCCGCCCCCGGTCCGGCACGCTCCAGAAGGCGCGGCAGGTCCGAGAAGACGCTCGGCGGGTAGCCGCGCGCCACCGGCGGCTCGCCGGCGGCCAGCGCCACGTCGCGCGCGGCGAAGGCCAGGCGCGTGATGGAATCGACGATCAGAAGCACATGGTCGCCGCGATCGCGGAAGTATTCGGCGACCGTCATCGCGGTCTTAGGCGCCAGGCGTCGCATCATGGCGCTCTCGTCGCCGGTTGCGACCACGGTCACGACCTTGGCGAGGTCGCCCTGCATGGTTTCCTCCAGGAACTCGCGCACCTCGCGCCCGCGCTCGCCGACCAGCGCCACGACCACGGTGTCGAAGCCTTGGGAACGAGCCAGCATGCCGAGCAACGTCGACTTGCCGACGCCGGAGCCCGCGAAGATGCCCATGCGCTGTCCGCGCACGAGAGGGGTGAACAGGTCGATTGCCGACACGCCTGTCGGCACGGGATCCTTGACCCGGCCGCGCCGCATCGCGGCGTCGGGCATGGTGTCGGTCGCCAGCGCCCACTCGCCGGGTTCGATCGGGCCCTTGTCGTCGCAAGGGTGGCCGAAGGCGTTCACGGTCCGGCCGCGCCAGGCCGGCGAGGGGGAAATCGTGATGGGGCCGGTTTTCCAGGCCAGCGTGCGCACGCCGCTCTGGAAGCGTACGGCGAAGGGCTTAACGGTCGCGGCGTGTTCCTCGACCCGCACGACCTCGCCGAGCTCCGGCCCGTTCGGCCCCTGGCAGCTGATGCAGTCGCCCAAGCGCACGTAGGGGCTGAGGCCCGCCACGCGAAAGCTCTGCGGCGAGACGTCGACGATGTGGCCGCTGACGCGAACGGGGTCCTGGGACAGGGCCTCGACGGTCCGCGCGCCGGGTATGCGGGCGGCGCTGGCCGGTCCCGTCATTTCGGCGCGCCGAGCATGGAGATGGCGCTACCCAGCGACGACTCCGACGTTTGAATGAGATTGGCAGCCTGCTCGAAGGCGCGCTGCACCGCGATCATGCGCGTCATCTCCAGGATCGGGTTGACGTTGGACCCTTCCTGGAAGCCCTGCAGGACCTGCGTGTCGGCGAACTCGACGACCGGCACCGGCGCCCGATCGGGCACGACGCCGGACGTGCCGGCTCGCGTCAGGTTGGCGCCGGGCGCCATCTGGAACAGGCCCAGCGCGCCGAGCTGGACGCCGTTCTGCGTGATCATGCCGTCGCGCGCGATCGATGGCGCGCCGCCGGCCGGATCGAGCAGGATCGGCGCGCCGCCGACGTCGAGGATCGACTCGCCGTTCAGGGTCTGCAGCTCTCCCGTGTCGAGCATCTGCATGCGCCCGTCGCGCGTATAGACCGGACCGCGGGGCGTCTGGATCGCCAGGAAGGCCTCGCCCGAGACGGCGACGTCGAGCGCGTTGCCGGTCTGCGTCAGCTCGCCCGAGCGTGTCGACAGATAGGTCTCGCCCGACGAGGCGAAGGCAACCGATTCGCGCTGGCTCGCGGTGGACAGGAGTTGCTCGAACTTCACCTCCTCGGACCGGAAGCCAGCCGTGCGGCTGTTGGCAAGGTTGTTGGCGATCGTATCGAGGCGCTTTTCGGCCGCGAGCTGAGCGGACAGGGCAACGGGGAGCGTGGTCTGCATCGGGAGAAGGGGTCCGGGCTGGGATGGGCGGCACGGGAGGCTGGGGATCCGGCCCGCGTCGCGCCACGGCGGGCGCCGCGTCGATGGGATATTGCCTCGCGCCGATGGATCGAGGCTGACATCGCGACGACCCTCCCGGGCCCTTGCGTCGCACAGTCTCGCGCAAGCGCACCTCCCTACATCCGTTACCGTTCTCCTGCGCATGATAGGGACTTCGGATGGGTATTATTCTCGGCCTGATCATCACGGTCGGCTGCGTGCTCGGCGGCTACGTTGCGGCTGGCGGACACCTCTACGTCCTGTGGCAGCCCTACGAACTCGTGATCATTCTCGGCGCGGCGCTCGGAACGTTCATGATCGCCAACAGCATGAAAGTCGTGAAGGACACGGGCAAGGCCATCGTCGAGGCCTTCAAGAACTCCGTGCCCAAGCAGCGCGACTATCTCGACCTCCTCAGCCTCCTTCACTCGCTGATGCGAGAGATGCGCTCCAAGTCGCGCTCCGAGGTCGAGGCCCATGTCGACAACCCGGCCGAGTCCGCGATCTTCAGTGCGTTCCCGAACATCCTGAAGAACCAGGCGATGACCAACTTCATCTGCGACTACTGCCGCCTGATCATCATCGGCAACGCCCGCCCGCACGAGATCGAGGCGTTGATGGAGGAGGAGATCCAGACGGTCGCGCGCGACCAGCTGAAGCCCAAGCATGCCATCCAGGACGTCGCCGACGGCCTGCCGGCGCTTGGCATCGTCGCCGCGGTTCTGGGTATCGTTCACGCCATGGGCGCCCTCGACCAGAGCCCGGAAGTGCTCGGCCACCTAGTCGGCGCGGCGCTGGTCGGAACGTTCGCCGGTATCTTCTTCTCCTATGGCGTGTTCGCGCCGCTCGCCAACAAGGTGAAGAGCGTGCGCGAGAAGAAGATGCGCCTCTACGTCATCATCAAGCAGACGCTGATCGCCTACATGAACGGCGCGCTTCCGCAGGTCGCCCTCGAGTACGGCCGCAAGGCGATCTCGGCCTACGACCGTCCGACCATCGACCAGGTCGAGGCCGAGACGATCGGCGGCGCCGCTCCGGCTGCAGCATAAGGCGGGGCCGAGATGGACATGATCACCGAACCCGGCATCTCCGAGCGGCTCCGCTCGGCGGCCCGCCTGGAGCCCGACCGCTTCCCGCGTCTCAAGGTTCTGGGAACCCAGTGGGCGGAGGCCGCCGCCACCAAGCTCAACGCGACCTATGCCTCGCCGGTCCAGGTCGAGTTCGCCGCGCTTTCGACCTTCGTCTTCTCGGGCCAGGCGATGGAAGTCGCCGAGACCCAGGTCGCGCTGGTGATGCGCTCGCCCCAATGGCGCGAGCAGGCGCTTCTGACGGCCGATGCGCGCTTTGCCGATACCGTGAGCGAGGCGGCCTTCGGCGGCGACGGGCGCTCGCCGTCGGACGGCAAGCGCGCCCTGACCAGCGTCGGAAAGTTCTTTTCCGACAATGCGCTACGGGCCTTTGCCGAAAGCGGGAACACCGTCTTCGCGGACGTCCTGCCGCTCGGCATGGTGCCGGACCGCCTTCTCGCCGAGGGTGTGGGCGAGAAGCTCGAGGCGCTTCTGGCGCCCGACAACCGGAACTTCGTCGAGTTCCGCTTCCGCATCAGCATCGGCCGGTGCGAAGGCGCACTGCGCGTCGCCCTGCCCGAGGCGGTGCTCGCGCCCCACAAGCGCAAGTTCGCGACGCTGCCCGAGGCTGCGCCCTCGATCGTCGACGAGGCCTGGGCCAAGGGCCTCGAGGCGAGCGTCCAGAAGGCCGACATGCAGGTGCGCGCGTTCCTCGGCGAGCACAAGACCACGCTCGGCGACGTCGCCTCGTTCCAGGTCGGCCAGACCATCGCGCTCGACGTCCTCGTCGACAGCCTGCTGGTCGTGGAATGCGAGGGCCAGCGCATGTTCCGCGGGCGCATGGGCCGCTCGCGCGACAACTACATGGTGCGCATCGAGGAGACCATCGATCCCACCGAGGAGTTCATCGATGACATCCTGGCTGACTGATCTCGTTCTGATCGCCGCGCTCTGCATCACGAGCTGGCGCGTCGGCGCGATGTACAAGGAACTGCAGCGTCTTCGCTCCGGCGAGGCGGGCTTCAAGGTGGCGCTGGAGGAGGCCGACGCCTCGATCAACCGCGCCGCCAACGCCGTCGTTCTTCTCAAGAGCGAGGGTCTGCGGACGCTACGTGCCCTGGAGGAGCGCATCGCCGAGGCGAACGAGCTCGGCGAGCGGCTCGAGGTCGTTCTGGAAAGCTACGAGCGCGCGCGCCATGCGGCACCTGCCGTAGCCGAGGAGACCCGCTCCCGCCTCGCGTCAGTTCCGTCAGCTAATCGTTAACGAACCGTTGGGCGAGAGCCCGCGCGACCATCGGACAGGACGTCCGTCGCACCCACGGCTTTCTGAAGGAAGACATCCATGCAGGACGACACCCTGGATCTCGAGGCGAACCCGGCCTTCGATCCCTCGGCCTTCGCGGCCGGTGGCTTCGGCGCCGACGAGGCGTCGTTCGGGGTCGAAGAGGCCGAGATCGTGTCCTCGATCGGACCCGGCCAGCCCAATCTCGACGTCATCATGAACATCCCGGTGACGATGCAGGTCGTGCTCGGCTCGACCGTCATGCCGGTGGCGAACCTGATGAAGCTCGGCCGCGGCGCGGTGGTCAAGCTCGACACCAACATCTCGGACCCCGTGGACCTCATGGTCAACGGCCGGATCGTGGCGCGCGGCGAGGTCGTGGTCCTCGACAACGAGGATTCGCGGTTCGGCATCACGCTGACCGAGATCGTGACGCCGGCCAGCGCCGCGCAACCGCGCTCCAAGTCGCACAGCTGATCCCAGAATCCCGATGTTAGGCGCCTCCTACTCTTTGCTGGAAGCCGAGCGGAGCCCGAAGTCGGGCGCCGCGCGGGCGGCGATCCTTCTCCTGGCCATGGGCGGGGAGGGCGCGGCCAAGCTTCTCAAGCATTTCAGCCCCGAGGAACTGCGACAGCTGCGCCAGGGCGCGGCCGCGCAGAGCCCGATCAGCAGCCTGGAGCTGGAGGAGATCGTCTCCGAGTTCCAGGACGCGTTCCGGAGCGGCCCGGGCCTGATTGGGCTCGACGGCGAGCTGTCCAAGCTCCTGCGCAGCTCGTTGTCGAGCGACGAGCTGGCGCTGGTGTTCCAGGGCGAGGAAGCGGCGACCGACACCGGACTGCCGGTTTGGTACGAGCTGGAGCAGCTGGGCGCCGAGGCGATCGGCACGCTTCTGTCGCGCGAGCACCCGCAGGTCGCGGCCTATGCGCTTCAGCGCATCAAGGCGGAAGTGGCCGCCGCGATCGTCGCGACCATGGAGTCCGAGCGGCGCAACGACGTGGTGCGGCGCATGCTGTCGGCCAAGCCGCCAACCGAAACCATGCAACGCCTGATCGAGCAGCGTTTCCGCGAGGCTTTCGTCCAGGGCTCCAACGGCGCCGAGCGCCGCGCGCGCCATGCCACGCTCGCCGAGATCGTGAACCGCATGGAGAAGCAGCAGACCGAGGAACTGCTCCAGGCCATCGAGGTCGAGGAGCCCGAGGAAGCCGTCGCGCTGCGCAAGCTGCTCTTCGCCTTCGAGGACATCCTCGCTCTGCCCCGCAAGTCGCGTCTTCTCCTGTTCGACGCGATCCCCACCGAAACCGTCACGCTGTCGCTGGCGGGCGCCGAGCCCGATCTGCGCGAGGCGGTTCTGTCCTCGCTCGGCGCACGAGCCCGGCGCATGGTCGAAGCCGAACTGTCACGCGGCGAAGCGGGCAACGCGGACGCGGTCCAAGCCGCGCGTCGCACGATCGCGGCCAGCGCGCTGCGCCTGTCGGCCGAGGGCCGGATCGACCTCAGCGAGAAGGCCGAGGGCTGATCGTTCCCCGTCCACCGAGCGGGACGGGGACCAAGCCTTGAGGAGGCACGCGGATGGCCGAAGGCGAGGACAAGGAGTCCAAAACCGAGGAAGCGACCGAGAAGCGCGTCCGCGACACGGTCGAGAAGGGCAACCTTCCGGTCTCGCGGGAAGCCCCGATCCTCGCCTCGCTTCTCGCGGCCATCGCGATCGCGGTGTTTCAGCTTCGCGACAATCTGGCTCAGCTGACCGACGACCTGCGCGTCACCTTCGAGAACCCGCTGCAGTGGCCGCTCGGAAACGGGATCGACGCCCTCAGCGTCCTGCATGCCATGAGCGTCCAGAGTGCGCGCGTAGTCCTGCCGGCCTGCGGCTTGTTCGTCGTGGCCGGCATCCTCGCCTCGCTCCTCCAGAATCCGCCGCAGATCAATCTCGAGCGCATCCGGCCGAAATACTCGAACATCTCGCCGGTGCAGGGATGGGGACGCTTGTTCGGACGGCGCGGATTCACCGAGTTCGGTAAAGCCTTATTCAAGGCGTCGGCGGTTACGATCATCGTCGGATGGATCCTGTCCGAAGATTTGACGGCGCTGCTGCAGACGATGTTCTCCGATCCGCTCCTGCTTCCCGAGACGATCCTGAAGCTGTCGATGCGACTGCTTGCGGCCGTGACGATTGCGACCATCGTCTTGGTGGCGGCCGACCTCCTGTTCTCGCGCATCCTGTGGCGGCGCGACCTGCGCATGTCCAAGCAGGAGATCAAGGACGAGCTCAAGCAGAGCGAGGGCGACCCTATGGTCAAGGCGCGCCAGCGCCAGATCGCCCGCGAGCGGACCAAGCGGCGCATGATGACCGCCGTGCCCAAGGCGACCGTCGTGATCGCCAACCCGACGCACTACGCCATCGCGCTTCGGTACGTTCGCGAGGAGGGTGGCGCGCCGCTCGTGGTCGCCAAGGGCGTCGACGTGCTCGCGCTCAAGATCCGCGAGATCGCCGAGACGCACGACATTCCGGTGATCGAAGACAAGCTCTTGGCAAGGTCGATGTACGACCATGTCGAAGTCGATCAGATGATCCCGCCGCAGTTCTTCAAGGCGGTGGCCGAACTCATCTACTACCTGCACACGCGCCAAGCTCCGCGCATGGAGATCGGTGCAGCATAGCTGATCGAAGCGTTCTTCGCGTCCCGCCGTTCCGGCATCCGCATTCGAAGGTTCCCATGGGCTCTCACGTCATGCTCAACGTTCGCAACCAGCATGCAGTGGAGCGGGAGAAGATCCTGGCCGCCGGCATCAAGGAGGTGGTTGCCGAACTGCGGCTGGTGGAGGTCGTCGACTACGTCGCCTTCCTGCGCCTCGATCTCCTTGGCAATATCGCGGACATCGTCGATTCGTCCGCACAGCTTTTCCTGCGACCCGGCACCTTGAGGTTTGCCGACGGCGGCGACGTCCAGCTTGGCTGGGGCTCGGTTCCTCGCATCGATCTCGACATGGAGTTTCGAAGCGAGGGCGTCACGGTCCACTTCCGCCTGGAACTGTCGGCGACCATGGCTGCGGTCCAGATCAACTACATCGCCTTCGCCGAACCGGACGCCGACCCTGCGATCAACACCGAGCGACTGGCATCTGCCGTGGAGGCCGCGCGCATTCCGCGTTCCCTGAAAGCCTAAAAGCCGTTCCAGTGCCATGACAGGCAGGGCCCCGATCGCGTCAGCGGTCGGGGCCCTTTCGTTTCAGGCTCGTTAATGCTTCGTTAATACTAGTTAACATAAAGTAAATCATAAGAAATCTGAATTCCGAACAGCTTCGGACAAGTGGTCGAACCTAGAAGCGAATGTATCGCATCTTACGACCGGATCGACCGCCTTGAGCGAGTTCTACCTCTTCGGATTGTCGTCCCGCCGCGCCGAATGGCTAACCCAGCGCCAGAACGTCGTGGCCGAGAACGTCGCCAACGCCGACACGCCCGGCTTCAAGGCCAAGGAGATCTCGGCCTTCACGACCGTGCTCGATCGCACGAGCCTCCAGATGTCGGGTTCGTCGGGCGCGCATCTCGTAGCCTCGGCGGGGCGCGACTTCGGCATCGACGAGCAGCAGCAGACGCCGTGGGACGTGACCCATTCCGGCAACTCCGTGAGCCTCGAGCAGGAGATGCTGAAGTCGGGCGAGATCCAGCGCGACTACGCGCTCGACACGTCGATCGCGAAAGCCTTCCACCGCATGTACCTGACCGCACTGAAGGGCTGATCCGCCATGATCGACGCCATCTCCTCCGCCTTGAAGGTCGCGGCCAGCGGCCTCGAAGCCCAATCGACCCGACTTCGCATCGTCTCCGAGAACGTCGCCAACGCCCGCTCGACGGGTGAGACCCCGGGCAGCGATCCCTATCGTCGCAAGACCGTATCCTTCACCGGCGAGCTCGACCGGCTGACCGGCGCCTCGATGGTCAAGGTGGATGCGGTTGGCCTCGATCGGTCGGAGTTCAAGGAAGAATACGATCCGGGCAACCCGGCGGCTGATGCCGACGGCTACGTGAAGATGCCGAACGTCCAGCCGCTGGTCGAGATGGCCGACATGCGCGAGGCCAACCGCTCCTACGAGGCGAACCTCCAGGTCATCAAGCAGACCCGCGAACTGCTCAACCTCACCATCGACCTCATGAGGGGCTGACACCGATGCTTTCCGCCGTTTCCAACAGCTTCTCTCGCATGGACTCAATGCCGGTCCGCGCGCCCGGCCTGTCCGCGCCGAACGCGGCCGCGACCGCCGCCGCAGCCCCCGAGCAGAGCTTTGCCGCCGCCATGGCGGAGGTGATGCAGGACGCGAGCCGTTCGCTGAAGGGCGCCGAGACGACCTCGATCCAGGGCATCAATGGCCAGACCTCGACCCAGGCCGTCGTGGACGCCGTGATGGGGGCCGAGCGCACCCTCCAGACCGCGGTCGCGCTGCGCGACAAGGTCGTCTCGGCCTATCTCGAACTCTCCCGCATGTCGATCTAACGGAAAGCCAGAACCCATGCGCGCCCTTGCCATCGCCGCCACCGGCATGAACGCCCAGCAGACCAACCTGGAAGTCATCGCCAACAACATCGCCAACATCAACACGACCGGTTTCAAGCGCGCCCGCGCCGAGTTCACCGACCTTCTCTACCAGGTCGAGCGCACCGCCGGCGTGCCCGCGCGCGGCGGCGAGAACCTCGTGCCGGAGGGCGCGCAGATCGGCCTCGGCGTGCGAACCGCCGCGATCCGCGACATCCACCTCCAGGGAGCGCTGGAGCAGACCGGCAACGACCTCGACGTCGCGATCAACGGGCAGGGCTACTTCCAGATCCAGGGTCCCGGCGGCGAGACGCTCTACACGCGCGACGGCGCCTTCAACAAGAACGACACCGGACAGATCGTGACGCTGGACGGCTTCACGGTGGATCCCGCCATCACGGTTCCCGAGAATACCACCAAGATCGCCGTCAACGACTCCGGACAGGTCTATGCGACCGTGGACGGCGAGGACCAGCTCCTGGGCCAGCTGACGCTGGTCAACTTCGCCAACGAGCCCGGGCTCGCCGCGCAGGGCGGCAACCTCTTCCGCGAGACCGCGGCGTCCGGTGCGCCGATCGCCGGCGTCCCGGGTGATCCGGGCTACGGCGTCATCAAGCAGGGTTATCTGGAAAACTCCAACGTCGACCCGGTGAAGGAGATCTCCGAACTCATCTCCGCGCAGCGCGCCTACGAGATGAACTCCAAGGTCATCCAGGCCGCCGACGAGATGTCGGGCGTCGTCTCCAAGGGAATCCGCTGATCCATGCGCGGCCGCCTTCTCCTTCTCTTCGCCGCCTGTCTCGGCGCGAGCCCGGCGTCGGCGGCCGACATCGCGCTCTTCGTTCCGACCGCCGTCGTTTATCCCGGCCAGAACGTGCTCGACCGCGGTGTCATCGCGATGCGCTTCGACGTTCCCGGCGAGCGGCTGTCGTCCTATGTCGTGGAGCAAGGCATGCTGCGCGACCGCGTGGCGCGCCGCACGCTCCTGCCCAACCAGCCGATCCTCCTGTCGGATCTCAAGTCGCCCAACGCGGTCACGGCTGGCGTCGCGGCGACGCTGATCTATCGGGAGGACGGTCTTCTGATCACGGGCCTCGGCACGCCGCTCCAGTCGGCCGGCGCGGGCGACGCGGTGCGGGTGCGTAACGTCGACAGCGGCGTCACGATCAGCGGCGTCGCGCAGGAGGACGGTACGATCGAGGTCTCCTCCCGATGACCCGCCCCCTGTCGCGCTTCTCGACGCTTCTTCTGTGCGCCGCGCTCGCCGCCCCGGCGTCGGCGGCCGACTATGTCGGCGGACCGGCCTATGGGCAGGCCGGCATCGGCGCACGCGAGAACTTCCAGACCGTCGTGCCGCGCGTTCGTCCGGCGGGCGGCGTCCGCATCAAGGACATCACCACGATCAAGGGCGTGCGCGACAACCAGCTCGTCGGCTACGGCCTCGTGGTGGGCCTCCAGGGCACGGGCGACTCCCTTCGCAACTCGCCGTTCACCGAACAATCCCTGCAGTCGATGCTGGACCGCATGGGCGTCAACGTCCGCTCGGCGAACCCGCGCACGCGCAACGTCGCCGCGGTGGTCGTGACGGCCGACCTTCCGGCCTTTGCCGGAATTGGCTCGCGCATCGACGTATCGGTGTCGTCGCTGGGCGACGCGTCCTCGCTCATGGGCGGCACGCTGGTGATGACCCCGCTCTATGGGCCCGACGGCGAGATCTACGCGGTCGGGCAGGGAGCGCTCGCCGTCTCGGGCTTCTCTTCCGAGGGCACCAACGAGAGCCTGACGCAGGGCACGCCGACCACCGGCCGGATCGCCGGCGGCGCCCTGATCGAACGCGAGGTCCCGCGCGCGACCGTCGATACGCCGCTCGTGACGATGGAACTTCGCAATCCCGACTACCGCACCGCGATTCGCGTGGTGGACGCGGTCAACGCTTTCGCGGTGTCCACCTACGGCAAGCCCGTGGCGCGCGAGCAGGACTTCCGCACGATCCAGCTGACGCGGCCCACCAAGATCTCGACGACCCGCTTCATCGCGGATCTCGGCGACCTTCAGATCACGCCCGACCAAGCGGCCCGCGTTGTCATCGACGAGCGGACCGGGACGGTGGTGATGGGGCAGGACGTCCAGATCTCGACGGTCGCCGTCACGCACGGATCGCTGACGGTGCGCATCACCGACATCCCCAACGTTTCTCAACCGGCGCCGTTCAGCGACGGCCAGACGGTGGTCACCAAGGATACCGTGGTCAACGCGGAGCAGGGCGGCGGCAACCTCGCCATCGTCCAGGGCGCGAACCTCGAAGCGGTCGTGCGCGGCCTCAACCGCCTAGGGCTGAAGCCCACCGGCATCATCGCCATCCTCCAGGCCATCAAGACAGCGGGCGCGCTGCAGGCCGATCTCGTGGTGCAGTGACATGACCCGAACCGCTCTCAACCTGGCGCTCGTCGCCTTCCTTGCGGCCGTGCCGGCTCACGCAGAAGAAGCGTCCGGCGGTGCGGCCGCGCCCGCCGCACCTGCGGCGCCCGCCAAGGTGCGCGTCGTCGGGCCCAACGGTCAGGCGGTCGCTCCGGCGGAGCCCGCGCCCATGAGCGACGTCGAGCGCTACTGCGCCAATATCGCGGACCCCGCGCTCGACGCCCGCAACGCGTTGCAGCTGAAGAAGGTCCAGGAAGCCGAGGGGCAGCTTTCGGAGCGCATCGATCAGCTCGAGGCCAAGCGCCAGGAAGTGCAAGGCTGGATCGCCGAGCGGAAGGCCTTTCTCGACTCCACCGCCGGGATCATGACGGACATCTACTCGGCCATGAAGCCGGACGCGGCGGCCGCCCAGCTCGCCGGTCTCGAGCGCCCCGTCGCGGCCTCGCTCCTGACGCGCTTGAAGTCGCGCCAGGCAAGCGCGATCCTCGCTGAGATGCCGGCGCCCGTCGCGGCCGAACTGGCCGATCTGATCGTTCGCAAGACCGATCGCGGTGCCACGACCGCCGCCACCGAGGCTCCCAGCGCCGGATCGGAGAACCGCTCGTGAGACAGGTCGCCTCGCTTCTCGCCCTGCTCATGCTCGCGGGCTGCCAGACGGCGACGCGCGACGAGCTCATGCGCGAGCCGATCCTGACCCCGCCGGGAACCGGTCTCAACCAGTTTCCCGCCGTCGTCGCGCCCGAACCGACCGCCTACGAGCCGCCCCGCAACGTGAACTCGCTCTGGACCGGGCGCAACGCCGACTTCTTCCGCGACACGCGCGCCCTGAACGTCGGCGACATCGTCACGGTGAAGATCAAGATCGACGACAAGGCGACGCTCGACAACAACACCAAGCGCTCGCGCGACTCGGGCGTGAACGTCGGTGCCGATCTCAAGGGCGCGCTCGGCTCCTGGGACCTGCCCACCGTCGGCACCACGCTGGGCCTGAAGGGCGGCACCAAGACCACCGGCAAGGGAACCGTGGACCGCAAGGAGGAGATCAACGTCTCCGTCGCGGCCGTCGTCACCCAGGTTCTCCCGAACGGCAACCTTTACATCGCCGGACAGCAGGAGGTGCGCGTCAACTTCGAGGTCCGCGTCCTCTCGGTCGCCGGCATCATCCGGCCCGGCGACATCCTGCCCAACAACACGATCCCCTACGACAAGATCGCGGAAGCGCGCATCTCCTACGGCGGACGCGGGCGGTTGAGCGAGGTTCAACAGCCGGCCTGGGGGCAGCAGGTGCTGGATCGGGGCTTGCCCTACTAACGGAACCGCAAGGCTCGCATCAGCACACTTTCTTAACACTCGGCGCTGTCGGGGCTCTGGCCCGGGCGGCACCGATCGCCGTCCGGCGGCAGGAGATCCCTGGCATCCGACACGCCGGGAACGCCCGCCATGACCGAACTCTCCCCCGAAGCGCTGGCCATTCTGAGTGGCGCGGGCGCCCCCCCGAAGCGTAGCGGCTGGATCGCGACCGCCGGAACCGTCGCGGCCCTGACGCTGGTCGCGGCCGGCGGTGGCTGGGCACTCGGCACCATGCTCGGCGCCAAGGAAGCGGTGCCGCCCGTCGCCGAGGCAACGCCCGCGCCCGCGGCTGAGCCGACGCCGGCCGAGACCGTTCAAAGCGCCATCGTCCCGTTGGCTCCGGTCACTGCCGACATCTCGTCGCCGCCCGGCACGCAGCTGCGCCTGGGGGCAAGCCTCGTCATGAAGGCCGGCAGCACCGCGGACACGGCGCTGATCGCGGCTCAGGTCCAGGCCGATACGGTGGTGTTCGCCCGCTCGCTGGAACTCGCCCAGGTCGAAGGCTCGCGCGGCCTTCTGCACCTGCGGGAGGATCTCCTGGAGCGTGCCAAGCTGCGCTCCGCCGACGTCGAGGACATCCTGATCGACACGCTGGTGGTCAAGTGAAGCGGTCCACCCTCCTGGGACTGGCGCTTCTGCCGGTCCTGACGGTCCCTGCGCTTGCGCAGGACGCCGTCGCGCAGGCCGCCGGCGATCTCGCCTCGCTGATTCCGGCGGGTGACGCGGCGGTCTCGGGCCGCATCGTCCAGCTGTTCGGCATCGTGACCGTGCTTTCGGTCGCCCCAGGCCTCCTCGTCATGGTGACGGCCTTCACCCGCGTCGTGATCGCGCTGTCGATCCTGCGCACGGGGTTGGGCCTCCAGTCGACGCCCGCCAACCTCATCCTGATCTCGCTCTCGCTCTTCATCACCTTCTTCGTGATGATGCCGACCTTCGATCAAGCCTGGCGCGACGGCTTGCAGCCGCTGATGCGCGGCGAGATCCAGGAGCAGGAAGCGCTGCCGCGCATCGCCGAACCCTTCCGCGAGTTCATGCTCGATCAGGTGCGCGAATCGGATCTGGCCTTGTTCGAAAACATCAACCAGGCCTCGATCCGCGACCGGTTACCCGAGGTCGAGCAGGGGGCAGGGGATGGACAGGTCGTCGACTTCCGCGTTCTCGTGCCCGCCTTCATGATCTCCGAGCTGCGGCGCGGCTTCGAGATCGGCTTCCTGATCGTTCTTCCGTTTCTCGTGATCGACCTGATCGTCGCGACCCTCACCATGTCGATGGGCATGATGATGCTGCCCCCCACGATCATCTCCTTGCCCTTCAAGATCTTGTTCTTCGTTCTGATCGACGGTTGGAACATGCTGACGGGATCGCTCGTGCGGTCCTTCCTGTAGCGATCCACCGTGCCGGTAGGTCTCCGGCCCGCGCCGATCGCCGCCGCCCATCTCGCTCACGAAGCCAGGGCTCCCCGTTCGTTCGCAAGCGCGATCGCCGGGAGCCCTGGCTTCTGCGTGGCAGGCGTTCGTATTGGCACCCAAACGAGAGCGGGTAACGGCTCGGCCGTTCCCAGACGGCGGACGTCATCATCGACCCGGCAACAAAAACTGGCGAATCAACTGGACCCCGAACACGAAGACCGGGCGTCGTGCTCTCAGGCCGCGCGCGGTTGGGGCTCGGTCCGACGCGTCGGCCTCGCAAAGTCGCCCGGTCTCTGGTGACGACCGGCAGCCGACCAAACGTCAGCGACATCGACCGGCGTCCTCGTTCGGCGAGCTGAGACCGAACTCCTGACGTCGAGCGTTCCCACGACCAGCGCGTCGCTGTCCTAATCTCCGTTACGGCTGGGCTTTGCACGGCGCAGATCGTTTGCCGCCCGCCATCTCGTGTCCTCGAGTAACCCGGCCCGACGCGAGAGCCCTCGACTCACGTCCTGCGTGAACGTCGATCACCCCGTTCATGGAACGATGGAGCCGCCGGTCGGATCGTACCGCCGTGCGGATCGCTGGTTGGCACGAATGTTTCCGAGCGCTGATCCAGACTCGGTCCTCCAACCTTCGTCTTCCATCACGCCCGCACAAGCTTGTCGCCCCATGGTGGCCCCGTCACTCCCTGACAGCAGCGGAACATACGATGGCGATGGTCGCTCGGGCCGAGGCCCGAAAACTCCTGTCCAACCTCCAGGCACTTGGCGGTCGAAAGCTCGGTGCGCTGGCGATCGTCGGCCTCGTCGCGGTGGCTCTCGTCTCGCTCGGCGCCTACGCGCTGTCGCGCCCGACGACCGAGACGCTGTATTCCGGTCTCGACCGTCAGGATGTCACCCGCATCGGCGCCGCGCTGACGGAGGCCGGCATTCCGTTCGACGTGAATGCAGCCGGCGATACGGTATCCACCTCCGTCTCGCAGACCGCGCCCGCCCGCATGCTGCTCGCCGAGAAGGGTCTGCCCCGCTCCGACAAGGCGGGCTACGAGCTCTTCGATACGATGGGCTCAATGGGCCTGACCACCTTCATGCAGGAGGTGACGAAGGTCCGCGCCCTGGAAGGCGAGCTGTCCCGCACCATTCAGACGCTCAAGGACGTGCGCGCCGCCCGCGTCCATATCGTCCTGCCGGAGGCCGGTTCGTTCCGCCGTGACCAGCAGCCGCCCTCCGCGTCGGTCGTGATTCGCACCGACAACACCGAGGACTTCGCCAACGCGCAGGCCATCCGTCATCTCGTCGCCTCCGCCATTCCCGGCATGAAGGTTGATCAGGTGACGGTGCTCAACACGGACGGGACGCTTCTCGCCTCGGGTGACGACGCAGCTTCCGCCACGTCCACGAAGCAGCTCGGCATGGAAGGCATCGTCTCCCATTCGATCGAGGACTCGATTCGTCGCACGCTCGCGCCTTACCTCGGCGTCGGCAACTTCCAGTCCAGCGTCATCGCGCGCCTCGATACCGATCGTCGCCAGACCAGCGCACGCGTCTTCGATCCGGACGGCCGCGTCGAGCGTTCGACGCGCACGGTTCGCGAGACGGGCCAGTCCAACGACAGCCAGGCCAACCAGAACGCGGCGACGGCGGCACAGAACGTGCCCCAGGCCGCACCGGCAGCCGCCGCCAACGGCAACACGTCGTCGGAGGCCAACGAGCGCCGTGAGGAGCTGACCAACTACGAGATCAACGAGACCACGACGCAGACGGTGTCGGACGGCTACGACGTCAAGAAGCTGTCGGTCGCCGTGGTCGTGAACCGGGCGCGCCTTCTGGCGACTCTGGGCGAGAACCCGGCGCCCGAGGCGATCGACAAGGCCCTGAACGAGGTCCGCACGCTGGTCGCCTCGGCGGCCGGCATCACCGAAGCGCGCGGCGACCAGCTCGAGGTCACTGCGGTCGACTTCGTGTCCAATGGGCAGGAGCTCGAGCCGGTGCCGGCGCCGGGCGTGGCCGAGATGCTGCTGAAGCAGTCCGGCACGCTGGTGAACGCGCTCACCATCCTGGTCGTGGCTGTTCTCGTGATCTGGTTCGGCCTGAAGCCGGCGATCCGCGCCATCGCCGGACCGGGCGAGGGGGCGAACGACAACCTCGCGCTGGGCGGCGACCCGATCGAGTTGCGCAACCCGCTGCTCGACACGCCGGAGATCACCGGCATTCCGGGTGCGATGACCTTCTCCGAGGATCTAGCGGCCTCGCTCGGCTACGGCACGGATGGCGTCGGCTCCGACGAACTCCTCGACGAACTGACGCGCAACCGCGCGAACTCGCCCAAGGTCCGGCTGGAAAAACTTGTCGACTTCGACGAGGCGCAGGCGGCGGCGATCCTGAAGCAGTGGATTCACCAGAAAGAAGCGGCCTAACCGATGATCCCTCTCGCTCAGTTCCTGGCCGACGACAGCGGCGACGAGTTCGTGCCCCTGCGCGCGACGCCCCGCCCAACCCCAGTCGCGGCGCGCAGCCTGGACGCGACGCCGTCCCGCGCACCCGCTGCGGCACCGGTCGCGATGCGCCCCGCCTTCACCGCGGCAGCGCGCCCCGTCGCAGCGCCCGCCGCCGTACGCCCCGCCATTCCTGATCCGCGTGTCGCCTCGCGCGAGGTCGAGGCCGAGCGGATCGCCTTCGCGATGGAGCGGAACGCCCTGCGCGAGGAGATGCGGCAGGCCGTTGCGCGTGCCCGGCAGGACGCGCTGCAGGAAGGCGGCGATGCCGTGCGGCAGGACCTCGAAGCCGCCTCGGAAGCCCGCGTCGCGGAACTGCGCCGGCAGCTGGAGACCGATCACGCTGCGGCGCTTGCCGATGCTCGCCGCGCGTGGATCGAGAGCGAAGGCGAGCGCCTCGCCGATCTCGTCGTTCTTCAGATGGCCGTCTTCGAGGACGCGCTGCGCCAGACGCTGAACGCCATCCTGCGCCCGCTCGTTCTGGACGCGCGCAAGCGCCAGACCGTGGACGAGCTGGCCGGTGCCGTGAAGACGATCGCGTTCGACGGCCATGCGGTGAAGATCGCGGCCAGCGGCCCGAGCGATCTCTTGGAAGCCCTCGAAACCAAGCTCGGCGACCATGCCCGCCATGTTTCGTTCGACGCCGACGAGGCGCATACCGACGTGCGCATCGATGCGGACCAGACCGTGATCGAGACGCGCCTCGCTTCCTGGCTCAAGGCCGTGGAGGAGGCTCTCTCGTGAGCGCGGCCGGCCCCCCCGCCCACAACTCCGAAATCGTCATCGTTCGTCGTTCCGGCGAGATCGAGGACGGCCATCACGGCGGTGCCTGGAAGATCGCCTTCGCCGACTTCATGACGGCGATGATGGCGTTCTTTCTCGTGATGTGGCTGACGTCGGTGTCGGACGACGCGACCAAGAAGCAGATTGCCCAGTATTTCAATCCGATCGAGCTGAACAGCATGGTTCCCCCGACCGATGGCGTTCAGCAGACCGACACGGCGCCGTCCGACCCCAGCCGCAAGCCGCAGTCCGGTGAGCTGGAAGCGCCCGGCGAGCCCGGCGGAAAGCCGGTGGGCGGTGCCGCCAAGGGCGGCGAGGACCAGGCGCTGTTTCGCGATCCCTACGCGGTTCTCGCCGAGATCGTCGCGGAAGCGGGCGTCGGCAAGGGCGAAGGCGAGACGGCGGCCAAGCCGAACGGATCCGGCCTGCCGGGCCTGAACGGCGGCGATGCGTATCGCGACCCCTTCGACCCGACGACATGGCAGCTCGAGCCCAACGCGACGCGCGCGGCCGGCGACCAGGCGGTGGGCGATGCGGCTCAAAGCTTTGCGACGGTGGTGACGCCGGCCGAACCCGCGCCGGCACCGGCAGCGCCCGTGCAGAGCGCCGAGGGCGTCGACGCGGCGAAGCTGGAGAAGGAGATCGAGGCGAGCGGTCCCGCCGGCGCCGATATCGAGGTCAAGCCGGGCGAGGCCGGAAGCGGCGCCGTCACCATCTCGCTTGCCGATACGCTTGCCACGGGCATGTTCCAGATCGGCTCGGCCAAGCCGACCGCCGAGGCCATCCTGCTCATGGAGCGCATCGCCGCGATCCTGAAGGAGCGGTCCGGGCGCATCGTGATCCGGGGCCATACGGACGCTCGCCCCTACAGCGGCTCGGGGGCGCTCGACAACTGGCGCCTTTCGACGGACCGAGCGCACATGGCCTACTACATGCTCCGGCGCGGCGGCCTCGACGACAGCCGTGTGGAGGCGATCGAGGGCGTCGCCGACCGTCAGCCCAGCAACGCGGCCGATCCCGACGCGGCCAGCAACCGACGCATCGAGATCCTCCTTCAAGAGCCCAAGGCGTGACATCCCATTCGCGACATATGGCGTTGGCGGTGACGTGGCTTCTGGCCGCCTTCTGCGCGCCGGTGCGGGCCGAGGAAACGTCGGACGTGTCCGCGCCTCATGCCGCCCCGGCCGCCGAACCGGTCGAGGCGGCGGCGCAGCCGGCGGGTGACCACCCCGCCTGGCCCGCGACGCGCTCGCCCATGCCCTTCGACGTCATGCGCTCCGTGCAAGCGCTCCAGGATCAGGTCGCCCGCGGCAACTCGGCGGCGATCCGCGTTCAGGCCATGCTGTTGAGGCGGTTCACGCAGTCGTTTCTCCAGGCCGATCCCGCCGTCTGGCAGGATGCCCGCAACAAGCGAGCGGCGGTACTCTTCACGCTGAGTGGCGGACCGCCGGAACTTCTCGAGGGGCTGCATCGGGAAAAGCTCCTGGGTCCGGACTACGACGCGCTCGTCGAGGGCTCGCTTCTCTACGTGCGCAACGATCTCGAAGGCGCGTACAAGCAACTCGCCACCATCGATACGCTGCAACTGGAGCCGGTGCTCGGCGGGCAAATCAGTCTGGTTCTCGGCCAGATCCAGCAGTTCACCAAGCCGGTCGAGGCGTTGCAGCATCTGGATCGGGCGCGCCTGCTCGCTCCCGGCGGCCTGATCGAGGAGGCCGCCTTGCGGTTGCAGGCGCTGCTTTCCGACGAACAGGGCCGCCATGCCGAGGCCGATCGACTGGCACGCCGCTACTTCGACCGCTACGCCGACTCGACCTATGCCGCGAACTTCGAGGCACGCTTCGCCGCCATCATGACAGACCGGGTCCGCGAGGGAGCGCAGGCCGCGATGGTGGCGATGAGCGACGTCGTGGCGGGCCTTCCCGATGCCCGGCAGGACCGCCTGTTCCTATCGGTCGCTCGTCGGTCGCTTGTTGAGGGAGACCTCGACTTCGCTCGCCTCGCATCGGAGCGGGTTCTTCTGTCCGAAAACCTGTCGGGGCCGGATCGCAACCGCGCTCAACTCTACCAGACCGGCGCATCGCTCGCCGCGCTCGGGCCGGACGAGGGGGGACGGCGCCTGACCGCGATCGACCGCGCGCAGCTTCACCCCGAAGACGCCCTTCTGCTCGACGCGGCCTACCGCATCCTCGACGGGATCGGTGCGCCCGACGCAGCGGTCGCCGAAGCGGACGTCACCGACGTGCCCGTCCTCGCTCGCGCCGCACAGGCGCTGTCCGCCGCAAACGGCGAACTGGAGTCCGCCCGCCCATGAAGATCGACGCATCCCCTTTTCTGGCGCTCGAGAAGGATGCGGCACCGCGCGGTGCGCGCTCGGGCGGCGACGACGCGGGTGCAGGCCAAGCGTTTGGGGCCGCGGTTGCCAAGGCCGGCGAGAAGGGCACAGCCCCCAAGCGCGAAACCCTGGATCAGGAACGCAACGCCCCGACGCGGTCAACGGCCGATGACGGTGTAGCGGATACAGACAACCGCAAGGACACCGTCGCCGATGCCGCGATCACCGGTCAGACGCCTGCGGCGGATCTGATGGCGCTCGTGTCTGCCTTGGTCGCGCCCGACGCGACGGCCGAACCCGAGGGCGAACAGAAGGACGGCGAGACGGATCCGGCACTCGGGCGCGCGGCCCAATTGCACGAGGGCGAGGAACTCGGGGACGATGTCGCCGCGTCGCGACTGCCTCGCGTTCAGGTCCTGCGCACGGAAACGCATTTCGAGCCGCGCCTGGAAGGCGCCGTCATCGAGGCGGCAGAGGTCGCCTCGGCTTCGGCCTCCGCTTCCGAGGCAGATCTATCGGACGCTCTTGTTCAGGTCCTCAAAACCCAAGATGGCGCTGTCGCCGGCAAAGCGCCAGACACACTGCACCCTCATCTTGGATCGCAGGCCGCCGGAGAGCGCGCAAGCGAGCGGGAGACCGCACCGTCACGCGGACCGACCGTACCGGTTCGCTTCGACGAGGCCGTCGCACGTTTGGGACAGGGCGGCTCCGACACCGGCGGAGGGGCGGGCTCGAATGCACGCCAGGATGGGCACGGAACTGGGCGACGCGCCGCATCCGATCGGGCCGAGCCGGCATCGGCCGTTTCGCGCCTCGATACGCGCGCCGATATCGTCGCCGCGAGGACGGCCGACGACGGATCGTCCGGCGGCGGAAGCATTCCCGGACTGGCGTTGCAGGTCGCGGCACGGATCGCCGATGCGCTCGGGTCCGTTCCCGCCGCGAACGGCTCGGCGCCTGGCGATACCGCTTCCCAGCCCGCCGAGAACGCGCATCTTCGGATGCGGGCCGGCGGCGCCGCTTTGAAGACACTGACCATCCAGCTGCAGCCGGAACATCTCGGCACGCTGGAAGTGTCGATGCGCCTGCGCGAAGGCAAGCTCGCGATCGAGCTCGCCGCCTCCAAGCCGGAGGCCGCCGCTGCCTTGACGCAGGACCGCGATACGCTTCGCAAGGTCCTCGAGAGCGCCGGCTTCTCGCTCGACGATGCGGCGCTGACAGTGACGGTGCGGGACGCGCCCACTCTTCGGGCCAACGACACCGGCAGCTCGAACAGCGGCTCGGGCAGCGACCGGGGCGCATCCTCCTTCGCAGGCGGCCAGTCGAGCCAACGCGACGAGCCGCAGCAACAAGAGAGTCGCCTCCGCCATGCCGAGAGGCCGGGTGGCGAAACGGCTCCGACGGCGGCCTCCACCGGTGCCTCCGCGACGGCGCGGGCGGCCGGGCAAACCTACCTCTAAATCGCACCGACGCCAGACTTCTGGCTTTCGCCGGAAACACCAATTCCGGCGCTTCGTCGCGGGTTGAGACTTGCCCGTTGCGCACCCGACACAGCCGCTTCGGCACGTCGGTTGCAAGCCCGGCAAAAGGACGCTCGGTTAAGTAGAATCGTCGTGGCTTGGCATTCGTGCGAAAACAGAGAAATTATGCCTAACCAACTGTTAACGAACAGGAACCAACGGTCCTAGGTAAATTAAGCATTAACCCTATAGTGATTTTTAGGGATGGTGCGATTCGGACCCCGAAAGGTATCTCTGAGCCATCAGAACAGACCGGCGGCAGGGGTTTCAGATGATCGTTGTGGTGGATAATCGTGAGCTTGTGACGAGCGGCTACAAGTCGCTTTTCGGCAGCGAGGGCGTGTCGTCGGCAGGCTTCGGCGTCGACGAGTTCCGCGACTGGGTCGAGACCGCTTCGGACGCCGATATCTCCGCGGTGGAAGCCTTCCTGCTCGGCGAGTTTCCCGAGCGCAGCACCTACACCCGCCTCGTCCGTTCGCGTTCCGCCGCGCCGATGATCGCGCTGGCCGAGGCGAAGGCCCTCAACTCGACCCTCGATCTCTTTGCCGCCGGCATCGACGATGTGGTCGCCAAGCCGGTCCACGTGAAGGAGATCCTGGCTCGCGTCGGCGCCATCCGCCGCCGCGACGTGACGCTGGATCGGGCCCGCAACGTCGTTGACGAGATCGCGGTGTTTGCGGATGGCCGCGACGCCGAGGTGGGCGGCGAGCCGATGGTGTTGCCGCGCCGCGAACGCCGCATCCTCGAATATCTGGTGGCCAACAAGGGCCGTCGCGTTTCCAAGCAGCAGCTCTTCTCGGCGATCTACGGCATCTTCGACGAGAACGTCGAAGAGAACGTCATCGAGAGCCACATCTCGAAGCTGCGCAAGAAGCTCAAGATGCGCCTCGGCTACGATCCGGTCTCGTCCAAGCGGTACCTCGGCTACGGCATCGGCGTGTAACAATCGCAATTGAACTGATCTGCGGGCCCGGCCAATTGCCGGGCCTTTTTTATGCGGCCCGATGAATAGTTAATGAATAGTTAATGCGATAGAAACTAAACTTTGTACTGCTGCAGCCTGACGCAAGCCTCGGCTCGTATTCTTCTCGCGACAAACCTGACTCCCACGAACGAGAGACGGATCGCCATGAGTATCGGCAGCCTAATGCGGACCAGCGTTTCCGGTATGAACGCTCAGGCGACGCGCCTCAGCGCCGTCTCGGACAACATCGCCAACTCCAATACCAACGGCTACAAGCAGGCGACCACCGAGTTCTCGACGCAGATCCTGGCCCATAGCGGAGGCCAGTACAATTCGGGTGCGGTCGACGCCAACGTGCGGACCTTGGTGAGCCAGCAGGGCGGGATCACCTACACGGCGAACTCGACCAACTCCAAGAAGGTCGATCTGGCGATCCAGGGCAACGGTTTCCTGGTGGTCGGTGACGGCGCGGGGGGCAGCTTCCTGACGCGCGCGGGCGCCTTCACGCAGCAGGCGGACGGCACGCTCGTGAACGCGGCCGGTTACACGCTGATGGGCTACCCCGTGACGGCGGGTGGGACGGACTACACGCTGAACGGTTATGCGGGCCTCAAGGAGGTCAACATGGGCGCCAATCTCCTCAGCGCCAATCCGACCACCAAGGGCGAGCTCACGGCCAACCTGGATATGGGAGCCGAGAAGGTCGATACGACGGCAGCCGGCGTGGTGATCCCCTCCGCGATCACCAGCGCGACCGCTGCTGACGCCAAAATCACGTATACGTCCGCCAGCTCGCTCACCGTCTACGACAACTCGGGCAAGGCGGTGAAGCTCGACGTGTATTATACGAAGACCGACGACAACACGTGGGAGATGTCGGTCTTCAACGCCGCCGACGCGTCTCCCTCGACGGGTACGAACGCCTCGACCACCGCGCCCTTCCCCTACGGCAAGGCCAACGGGACGGGCACGGCACCCCTGCAGACATCGACGCTGACCTTCGATCCGGCGACCGGCAAGCTGACGGAGATCGATGGCGATGCGGTCGACACGGCGTCCAAGAATGGTTTTTTCAACATTGATCTCTCGGATCCGACAATAAACGGCCAGAAGATCGCGCTCAACATCAGCGACTTCACGCAGTACACCAAGGAATATTCGCCGCTCGTCGCGAAGGTCGACGGCAACCCGGCCGAGGTCATCGACAAGGTATCGATCGGAACCGACGGCACGGTCACGGCGACCTTCACGTCCGGAACGACACGCGATCTCTACAAGATTCCGCTCGCCATGGTGCAGGCGCCGGACAACCTCATCCACGTGTCGGGCAACGCCTACTCCGCCGGTGTGGAGTCTGGCACGATCCTGATGGGCTTTGGCGGCGACAACGGGTTCGGTGACCTCATCTCGGGCGCGCTCGAGGAGTCCACCGTCGATCTCGCGTCCGAACTCACCACCATGATCGAATCCCAGCGGTCCTACACCGCCAACTCCAAGGTCTTCCAGACCGGTTCGGAGATCATGGACGTTCTCGTCAACCTGAAGCGCTGACGATCCCGATACCCGGTTGACGGGCGGCGCATCGCCTTTCGTCAACCCCCTTCGCGGCGGGGCGATCCTCCCAGCCATCCGCCATTCTTCACCTTCGGATCCACCCGCATGTCGCTCTCGTCGGCTCTCAACACCGCCACGCAGTCGCTGGCCGCCAGCCAGGCGCAGACGGCGATCGTCTCGCGCAACATTTCGAACGTGAACACGCCGGGCGCGACGCTGAAATACGCCAACGTCGTGACCGGCGGGAACGGCGGCGTCGAGGTCCGCTCGATCTCCCAGTCGCAGAATACGGCCCTGTTTCGCAACGCGCTCGATACGAACGCGGTTCTGGCGAAGTCCACGGCCGTCTCGGACGGACTGGCCCGAATCAACGATCTGATCGGCGATACCGACAAGAACGGCTCCCCCGCCGCGAAGATCGCGGCTCTGTCGGACGCGATGCAGGACTTCGCGACGACGCCTGCCAGCGACTCCGTTGCCCGTACGGCGGTCTTTGCGGCCCGCGACGTCGCAGCGAACATTTCGGACGCCTACGGGGCCGTCGACCAGCTGCGCCGCGACGCCGACGACGCCTTGAGCGTTGCGGCCGACGATATGAATGCGATCCTTGCCAAGATCGAGAAGCTGAACGTGCGCATCGTCGCCGGCACGGCTGGCAAGACCGACGTCACCGACGAGGTGGACGAGCGCAACCGCCTGATAACCCAACTTTCGGGCTATGTCGGCGTCTCGGTCCAGACCCGCGAGAACGACGACGTCGCGCTCTACACCGACTCCGGCGTGACGCTTCTCGACCGGACCGCTCGCAAGATCGAGTTCGCTCGAACCTACCCGCTCGCCGACGGCAAGGCTGGCAATGCGTTCAAGATCGATGGCACGACGGTGACGGGCGCGAGCTCCGTCATGCCGCTGACGTCGGGCAAGGTCGCGGGCCTCGTGCAACTGCGCGACGAGACCACGGTCACCTATCAGGCCCAGCTGGATACGATGGCCGATGGCCTCGTCGCCGCGTTCCAGGAGGTGAACGCAACGAACCCTGCCGACAAGCAGCAGGGACTGTTCCAGTCCACCAAGTTCGGCCAGGCGGGATCTGCGCGAAGCTTGTCGGTTGCGGCCGCGGCCTTGGCGGATCCGTTCACGATCCGCGACGGCGGTATCAACGGCGCCAACTTCGAAGCCGACGTTCGCGGTTCAGGCGATAACTCCAACCTCAACGCGCGCATCGCGAACCTTGCCGCCAGCCTGCCTCGCCAGATCGACGGCAGTCCGGTCGAGGGCAGTCTCGTCAGCTTCGCGGCGTCGTCGCTGTCCTGGCTGCAGGGCGCGCGCTCCGATGCGATGGACAAGGTCGATTACCAGAAGACTCTGCTCGACCGCACCAACGAGACCTTGAGCAACGCGACCGGCATCAACCTCGATACGGAGCTGACAAAGCTCCTCGACCTGCAGCGGTCCTATCAGGCGTCTTCCAAGATCATCACGACCGTGGACGCGATGATGAACGCCCTTCTGACCGCCATCTGACGGGACGCCAGATCATGAGCAGCATCTCCTCCCTTTCCTTCGGCAACGCGTCCCGCGCGTCGATCCTTCGGATCCAGAACGCTCTGAAGGACGCGACCACGGAGGCCGGCAGCCTGCGGCATGCCGACGTCGGGCGCACGCTCGGCCAGCTGACCGGCAATGCGGTCAGCTATCGGACGCAGGAAACCAGCATCGCGCGCATGCTGGAGTCCAACAAGCTCGTGACCGCACGGCTCGAACTGACCGACGACACCATGGAGTCGATCTACAAGAGCGCCGAGACCTTTTCCGCCGGACTCATCACCGGCGCGGCGACCTCGAGCGGCACCGCGGCACTCGTCCAGAATGCGGCGAGCAACATCCAGCAACTCATCGGATCGCTGAACCTCAACGTCGAGGGCCAATACTACATGGCCGGCACGATGAGCGACGTCGTACCGGCCAAGGATGGGTCGGCAGATATCCGGACGAAATTCCAGGCCTTCCTGTCCGCCAGCGGCGCAACCGGTGTCGAGAACGTCGACCCCGACAAGCTTTCGGACTACTTCGGCGCCGGCTGGAGCGATGGTACGACTACCTACAAGTTCGATGACCTCTTCGAACTCGAGGTGGATGCAAACGGCCTCGAAAGCGGCGCGTGGAAGGACAACTGGTCAAACGCCACGAGCGACACGGCTCAGTCGCGCATCTCGAAGGCGGAAACGATCGCTTCCTCCGTTAGTGCCAACGAGTCGGCTTTCCGGAAGGTCGCATCGGCCTATGCGATGATCTCGTCGCTCGGCCTCGAAAAGATGGGCGAGGGCGTTCGTGCGATGGTCGCAACCGAAGCGACCAAGCGACTGAAGGCGGGCATGGACGAGATCGTGGCCCTGCGTGCCGACGTCGGCATGCGGCTCGGCCGGGTCGAGGCCTCCAATACCGCGCTCACGCAGCAGAAGGACGTCGTCTCGGCGGCTTTCCAGCGCCTCGAGGGCGTCGACGAGACAGAAGCCGCTCTTCGGTTGAATAGCCTCAAGACCCAGCTTGAGACCGCCTATGCGGTCACCGGCAAGCTGCAGGGCCTCAGCCTCCTCAACTACCTCTGACCGAAGGCCATCCCGCCTTCCCATGATCCCCAACGGGCATGACGCCCTGTCGCATCGAGGACCTGGAATGTATCAATTCTCCTATGCCGAGGTTGCCCAGGAAAGCTCGGCGTCGGCGCGCGAGCGCGAGCGCGAGGCCTTCGACCACATGCTCGCCTCGCTGGAGCGCGCCCAGGCGGCGGGAACCCGCTCGCGCGAGGCGACAGAGGCGATCTACGCGACGCGCAATCTCTGGTCGATCCTGGTCGAGGATCTCGCGAACCCCGAGAACGCGCTGCCCGAGGATCTGCGCGCCAGCCTGATCTCGATCGGTCTCTGGGTCATGCGCGAGGCCGAGGCGATCCGTCTAGGACGCGTCGACAGCTTCGACGCGATGATCGAGGTGACGACCATGATCCGCGACGGACTGGAAGCCTGAGCCATGTCGACGCTTCGCATCACGCTGAGAGCCGGCGAGCGGATCTTCGTCAACGGCGCGGTCATGCGCGTCGACCGGAAGACCCATCTCGAGTTCCTGAACGACGTGACCTTTCTCCTGGAAAGCCACGTCATGCAGGCAAGCGATGCCACCACGCCCGTCCGGCAGCTCTACTTCATCGTCCAGCTGATGCTGATCGATCCCGCAGGGGCCGACGACGCGCGGGCCGCCTTCGATCGGAGCTACCCCATGCTGATGGCGACGTTCTCCTCGGCGGATGTCCGTCACGGTCTCCAGGACGCGGCCGAGCTCTTGGAGCGCGATCGCACGTTCGAGGCGCTCAAGCGCCTGCGCTCCCTGATCCCGCTCGAGGATGCGATCCTCGGCGAACCCTCGCGCGAGGCCGCTGAGCCGATCGCCATCGCCGCCGGCCGCATGCCGGCCCTGGCCGGAGCCCGTTAGCCGATGTCCAACGTCACCAGCGCCACCGCCGGCTCGACCGCAGCCGCCGCCGTCCAGTCGGCGACGTCGAGCGAGATCAAGACCGGTCTCGACTACAACGCCTTCCTGCAGCTCCTCGTCGCCCAGATGAAGAATCAGGATCCGCTAAACCCGACGGATCCGACCCAGCAGATGAGCCAGCTCGCCTCGTTCTCGAACGTCGAGCAGTCGATCAAGCTCAACCAGAAGCTGGAAGCGATGACGACGCTGACCTCCCTGACGCAGGCCGATGCCTTGATCGGGCGCAAGCTGACGTCCGGCGACGGTGCGGTATCGGGCACGGTGAAGTCGCTTCAGGTCACGAACGAGGGAACGGTCGCCACGCTTGCGGACGGGAAGACGATCGTTCTGGGCTCGGGTGTGAAGGTCGAGTAGCCATGAACGAGGCCGATGCTCTCGATATCGTGCAGTCCGCCATCTGGACGGTCGTCGCCGCCAGCGGTCCCGCCGTCGGCGGGGCGATGCTGGTGGGCATCGTCATCGCCCTGTTTCAGGCGCTGACGCAGATCCAGGAGGTGACGCTGACCTTCGTGCCGAAGATTCTCGCCATCTTCGTCATCATCGCCTTCACGGCGACCTTTACGGGCGCGCAGGTCTATGCCTTCACGCAGGAGACCTTCGCCCGTATCGAGCACGGCTACTGACGCGAAAGGCCGCTCTGTCAGGCGGCCCTGACGTCACCGCTTGGCGTCGACGATCGGCTCGAAGCCTCCGACAATCATCCGTGCACCATCGAACGGCATGGCCTCGTCCTTGAGTCGCGGATCCGCGAAGATCGTCGGCATCGCTGCGTCCCGTACGGATTTCGACGGCCACTCGATCCACGAGAAGAGGACGACCTCGTTCTCCTCGGCCTGAACCGCGCGCCTGAAGTCCGTACGCTGGCCGACTGGCACGTCGTCGCCCCAGCCCTCGACGCCCCGCAGCGCTCCGTGTTCCAGAAAGATCGCCAGCGCAAGCTCCGCATGCTGGCGATAGGCGTCCCGGTTCGACCGGGGTACGGCAACCACGAAGCCATCGATGTAGCCCATCGCACTCGGCTCCCTTGTCGTGCTCATGCGGCCGCCGCCGCCTCCGCGGCCGCCATATCCATCCACATGACCTCCCAGATATGGCCGTCCGGGTCGGCATAGGATCGACCGTACAGGAAACCGAAATCCTGTGTCGGCGTCGGGTCGGCTCGACCACCTGCCGCCGTCGCTCGCTCGACCATGGCATCGACGTCGTCACGCGCCTCCTGCGAAACGCAGAGAAGGACCTGAGCGTCCGCATGCGCGTCGATGATCCGACGCGTCGTGAACTGACGGAACTTGTCGTGCGTCAGGAGCATCACGTGGATTGTCTCGGAGACAACCATGCAGGCCGCCGTCCCGTCGCTGAACTGCGGGTTTCGGCGGGCGCCTGTTGCCTCGTAGAAGCGGATCGACCTGTCGAGATCGGTCACTGGCAGGTTGATGAAGATGAGTTGCGGCATGGTCCCCTCCCGCTGGCTGATCGACTTGCCAACGGAGCGTCGCCTTTCTAGTTATCAAATACAATGGAAAAGGTAGATAAAATAACCAAGACGACGCGTCGTCGTTACGAGGACGCCTGCGCAGCCGCTCATGCGCTCGACCTCGTCGGCGAACGGTGGGCTCTTCTCGTCATGCGCGAACTCATGCTAGGTCCGCGTCGCTTCACCGATCTACGAGCGGGACTGCCGGGCCTCAGCGCCAACGTTCTGACCCAGCGTCTGGGCGATCTGGAGCAAGCAGGGATCCTCGTGCGTCGACGCCTGCCGCCGCCCGCCAACGTCGCGGTCTACGCCCTGACCGATTGGGGCCTCGAAGCGGAGCCCATCCTGCAGGTCATGGGTCGTTGGGCCGCGCGTTCGCCGCGCCATGACCCGACCATGCCGATCAGCGTCGCATCACTGGTCCTGTCGCTGCGCACCATGTTCGATGCGGAACGCGCGCAAGACTATGACGGACGGCTGAGGCTGCGCATGAACGAAGAAAGCTATCTCCTTGAGATCCGGCATCGCGCCCTGCGTATCGAGCGCCAAGCCGACGAGAGCACGGCCGGCGCATCCTTGGAGGGGATACCCGCTTCGATCGCCGCATTTATCTACGGCGGTATCCCCTTGCGGGACTTGGAGAACACGCATTCGCTACACGTGGCCGGCGATCGTCGGCTGATCGAGGCGCTTCCACCCTTCTTTCCCCTGCCCACGAAGGCGTCCGCCCCCCTCCAGCCCGGCAAAAGTTAACGGCGCGATAACCGGTTCGCGCCGAAGGCCCGGACCGGATACGCCGTTCGCCCGTCGGCCGCGCCTTTGCGCGAGGAGCCGATGACTGCCGATACGATGAAGCTTGCCGGGCCCGCCTCGACGCAGGGAGCGGCGGTCCGCTCCTCGCGCGATATCGGATTTGCGATCGGCATCGTCGCGATCCTGGCCGTTCTCTTCGTGCCGATCCCCGCCTTCGTGATCGACATGGGCCTGGTCCTGTCGATCGCGCTGTCGATCCTGATCCTGATGGTGGCGCTTTGGATCGAGAAGCCGCTCGACTTCTCGGCGTTCCCGACCGTCCTTCTCCTCGCCACGATGTTGCGCCTGTCCCTCAACATCGCGACGACGCGTGTCATCCTCAGTCATGGCGACCAGGGGCACAACGCGGCCGGCTATGTGATCGGCGGCTTCTCGCAGTTCGTCATGGGCGGCGACTTCGTGATCGGCATCGTGGTCTTCATCATCCTGATCACGGTGAACTTCCTCGTCATCACGAAGGGCGCGACCCGTATCGCGGAGGTCGGCGCCCGCTTCACGCTCGACGCCATCCCCGGCAAGCAGATGGCGATCGACGCCGACCTGTCAGCGGGTCTCATCGACGAGAAGCAGGCACAGACGCGTCGGCGCGAGCTGGAGGAGGAGTCGAGCTTCTTCGGCTCCATGGACGGTGCCTCGAAGTTCGTGCGCGGCGATGCGATCGCCGGTCTCATCATCACCGCCGTCAACATCTTCGGCGGCATCATCATCGGCGTCACGCGTCACGGCATGGATGCCGGCCATGCGGCCGACGTCTTCGTGAAACTCTCCGTCGGCGACGGTCTGGTCACGCAGATCCCCGCGCTTGTCGTCTCGCTGGCCGCCGGTCTTCTGGTCTCGAAGGGCGGAACCCGCGGCGCGGCGGAAAAGGCGATCATGACGCAGCTCGGGCACTACCCGCGCGCGCTGATGGTCGCCGCCGCGCTGCTGGGCATCCTGTCGCTTCTCCCCGGTCTGCCGTTCCTGCCTTTCGCCGCGGTATCGGGCGGCCTGGCTGCGCTGGCCTACGCCATTCCCCGCCAGCGTGCCGAAACGCAGCGCCGGGCGGACGAAGAGACGGCCGAGCGCGAGGCCAAGGCGATCGAGGCCGAGCGCCAGTCGGTCAAGGAAAGCCTGCGCATCATAGAGGTGGAGCTCGTGCTCGGCAAGCAGCTGGCCGCCCACCTCAACTTCTCGCGCGACGAGCTGGCCAATCGCGTCGGCAAGATGCGGCGCCGTTTCGCGTCGCGCTACGGCTTCGTGATTCCCGAGATCAAGCTGTCGGACGACCTCAACGTCGATCCGCGATCCTACGAGATTAAGGTGCACGGCACGACGGTGGCGACCCAACCGCTGCGGCTGGGAGATCGGCTGATTGTTCTTGGCGAAAGCGCGGCTCCCGACATCCCGCACGACCTGACGCGAGAGCCGGCGTTCGGTCTGCGGGCGGCCTGGATCTCGGAAACCTTCTCGGCAGCCGCTCGGCGCGCGGGGTTCGAGCCCGTGGACACGCTGTCGATCATGCTGACGCACCTGTCCGAGGTCCTGCGCAACAACCTGGCCCAGCTTCTGTCCTACAAGGACATGCGCTCGCTGCTCGACCGGCTCGAGCCGGAATACAAGCGCTTGATCGACGAGATCGTCCCGTCGCACATGAGCTATTCCGGACTGCAGGCCGTTCTCAAGCTGCTGCTGGCGGAGCGCGTTTCGGTCCGCAATCTTACCCTGATCCTCGAGGCCGTGGCCGAGATCGCGCCTCACGCGCGGCGCTCCGAGCGCATCGTCGAGCATGTGCGCACGCGCATGGCGCAGCAGATCTGCGGCGATCTGCTGCACAACGGTCAGCTGTCGGTGCTGCGGCTCGGCAACCGCTGGGATCTTGCCTTCCATCAGGCGCTCAAGCGCGATCCGAAGGGCGATGTCGTCGAGTTCGACATCGATCCGCGTCTGGTGGAGCAGTTCGCGGGCGAGGCGTCGAAGATCATCCGCGAGAAGACCGAGCAGGGCGAGAACTTCGTTCTGGTCGCGTCGCCCGACGCCCGTCCTTACGTCCGCATGATGATCGAGCGCATCTTCGTGAACCTGCCGGTTCTGTCGCATCTCGAGATCGCGCGCGGTGTCGACATCAAGGCCCTGGGCTCGATCTCGTGACCGCGGAAACGCAGGCGACGATCATCGCCGCCTTCCTGATCTTCTGTCGCGTCGGTGCCTGCCTGATGCTGTTGCCCGGCTACGCCAGCGTGCGGATCCCGGCTCAGGTTCGCCTCTTCATCGCCATCGCTCTCTCGCTCGCCATCTCTCCGGGACTGATGCCCGCGATCCGCCCCATGGTGGCGGGCGCGACCGACGACATGCGGATCGCCATGGCGATGGGCGAACTGGCAACCGGACTTCTGATCGGCCTCCTTGGCCGCGTCTTCATGGCGGCGCTGCAATTTGCGGGCTCGCTTGTCGCCAACGCGATCGGCATGGGGCAGACCCTGGGCGTGCCGATCGAGGATCACGAGGCCGTTCCGGCCCTCGTCACGCTCGTGACGATGACCGCGACGGTTCTGATCTTCTCGCTGAACCTGCATGCCGAGATCGTCAAGGCGCTCGTGGCCTCCTACGGCGCCATGCCGGTGGAGCGCGGGTTCGGCATCCGGGCGGCGCTGGCTTCGCTGGTCGATAATCTCGACGAGACCTTTCGGCTGTGCCTGCGCATCTCGAGCCCCTTCGTCGTCTATGCCGTCGTCGTGAACTTCGCGATCGGCCTGGCCAACAAGATGACGCCGCAACTTCCGGTCTACTTCATCTCGCTGCCCTTCACGCTCGCCGGCGGCCTGGTGCTTCTTGGGTTTTCGGTCCGCGAGTTCCTGACGATCTTCGTGGAAGCCTATCGCACCTGGGTCCTGTTCGGATGAGCGCGGGGCGGGCCGATCGGCTGGCCCGTGTTCGGGCGGTTCTGGACCAGAAGCGGCAACTCGCCGAATGGAACCAGGCGCGCTGTCGCCGCGAGGAGGCCGAGCGTGATGCTCTGAGCGTCGAGCTTCTCCAGACGCTGGGCGACCAGTCGCTCATGCAGGGCCTGTTTCTCGAAGCCAAGGCCAATGCCATTCGCCGCAACGACGCGGAACTGGCCGCGGCACGGATCGCATCCGAAAAGGCGACCATAGCCGCGCGTGAGGCCGGCGCCACGCAGAAACGGGTCGAGCGCGCCGAAGCGCGTGCTCGGGTGGACGAGGCCGCTGCGAAGGAGCGCGCGAGCCTTCTCGACATTCTGGACGACCATCTGGCCGCGCAAGCGATGCGCCGCCTCTGATGCTCTCGCAAGCTTCGAATAAGTGGAAACCTGTATCCCTATGAACACGACAGGTCCGGCATCGTCCGGATCGCGCCGAGGGCAGGATTTCCGATGACGAGCGTGACCGCACCCACCGCGACCCAGGCTGCCGCATCGGCTTCGCTGACGCGCACCGGCACGACGGTCGCGAGCGTGGACGCGGATCGTGGCTTTGCCGCCGCGATGAACGAAGTGGGAGCGACGACATCCGCCGCGCCCGACACAAGCGTCGCGTTTCGCCACCAGACCTCGCGCAGCGGGGAACTCAAGCCCGAACAGGCCTTCGAGAGTTTCGTCCTGCGTTCCTTCATCGAAGAGATGCTGCCGAAGGAGAACACGGCGGTCTTCGGCTCGGGTACCGCCGGTAACATCTGGCGCTCGATGCTTGCGGAGCGCATCGCCGACGAGATGGCGGCGGGCGGCGGCATCGGCATCGCGAAGACGATCTCACGCGACGCACCCGCCAAGCCCGACTGATCCGGCAAGCCTCTCGATACCCATTCGACCACGTCGGCTTCGGCCGCACAGGAAGGACATACGCAGTTGGAAGCGGTTCTTACCCAAGCCATCAATCGCCTCGAAGCGGTGCTCGCCGGCGAAACCATGGCCCTGATGGCCGGCGACCACGTCGGGCTCGGCGACATCGCCAACCGCAAGAACCAAAGCCTCCTCGAACTGTCGCGCATCTCGCGCGGTCTCGATGCCGCGTCGATGAGCGATGGACTGCGCGGCCGTATCGGAACCCTTCGCTCGCGCCTCGACGACAACCGGCGCCTGCTGGAACTCCACATCGAGGCGACCACCGAGGTCGCCGGTCTGATCGCGCAGAGCATCGCCGATGCGGAATCGGACGGGACCTACGCGGTCACCTCGCGGGGCGTTGCGGTCAAATGATCAAGGTTCTGGCGATCGGCCTCTGGGTCTGCGCGGCAACGCTCGGGTCGAGCTGGGTCGCGGCGAACCTGCGCGCCGGGGAGAGTGCGGAGGCTCCGAAGAAGCCCGACTTCTTCGAAGGGCTCGATTACCGCAAGACCGATAGCATCGCCGTCCCGCTGATCGCCGATAACGCGATCAGGGGATATGCCTTGGCGCGCTTCGTCTACACGATCGACGGCGAGCTCGCCGCCTCACTGTCCGTGCCTCCGGATCCGGTGATCCTCGACGAGGCCTTCCGCGCCGTCTACTCCGTCTCGGGCTTCGACTTCGAACACCCCGAACGATACGATCTCGCCGCTCTGGTCGCGTCCGTAAAATCCGCGGTCAACACCCGCTACGGCCGGGACGTCGTCGAAGACGTCATGGTGGACCAGTTCGACTTCATTCCGAAATCGCCGACCGGCCCGCTCGCCGAGGTGAAGGCCGCGCAGCTTCCCTAAGCATCCGGTTAACCATTCCCCAACCGGGAGGCTGGTAAACAGCGAGCAGGCCTTTGCCCCGCCGGACAGCTGTCCGCCTATTGATGGCGCGCTCATGATCTCGACGCTTCTCAACTACCGGCTCTACACCAACAACATGGCTCGAACGCTCGAGCAGGTGGCGAGCCAGGCGCAGACCGAGCGGGCGAAGGCCTACTACGACAGCCACATCGGGGGCGTCGCGACGGTCGACGAGTTCCTCGACGACTACAAGCTCTACTCCTACGCCATGAAGGCCTATGGTCTGGAGGACCAGATCAACGCCAAGGGCCTCATGCGGAAGGTCCTGGAAAGCGATCTCACCGACAGCAACAGCTTTGCCAACAAGCTGGTCGACAAGCGCTACCAGGCCTTCGCGAAGGCGTTCGACTTCTCGTCGGGCACCAAGGATCCGCAAGCCCAGACGACAGCTCAAAGCGCGCTCGTCACGGAAGCCTACACGGACAGACTGTCGCGGACGGGACCGCTGGCCGCTCAGGCCGCCGCAAGCTTCACGGCTGCGGTTGCAGGCGCCACGAGCCTCGACGATATTCTCGCCAACCGAGCGAATGTCGACTTCGCGCTGCGGGCCGTCGGGATCGACGATCCGTCGCTGTTCCCGACGGACTACGTGCGTTCGGTTCTGGAAGGGCGGGCCGCCACGCCGATCCCGGCCGGACTGGCGGATCTGCGGACGCGGCTGACGCAGGCGTCGACGCCTGCCGGACGCGCCGACGTCGTCTCCCGGCTCGTCTACGACTACTACAACGAAACCGGCAACGGCTCGACGCCGGGCGCCGCCCAGGCCAACGTCGACTACTTCACTCAGAAGGTTCAGCCGACGCAGACCGCTGCGGCGTTCGTCGCCGACACGCGTCTCCTGCAGATCGCGCTGACGGGGGTCGGCTTCGAACTGACGAGCTACTCGGCCGATTATGTCCTGCCACTTCTCAAGGACGCCACCGCGATCGATCGTCTGGTCGGCGTGTCCGATACCGACAAGGCCCGCTTCCGTCAGTTGAACCAAACCATGGGCTTCGACGCGAACGGCACTGCGACGAACCGCGGATCGGGCTCGCTCCAAACCCTGACCGGGCGATATCTTCAGAACTACGCGACGGCACAGACCGGCAAGGACAACCTGGCGGCCAAGGTCTATCTCGCCGCGATGCAGAACGTCGACTCGGTCTCCGATCTGACGGGTCAAGCCGTGGACAGCCTGCGCTATGCGATGCGCGCGTTCGACATCGACCCGGCCACCACGTCGTTGAACAAGATTCGCGCGGTGCTGACCAGCGATCCGTCCGATCCGGCGAGCTATGTCTCGAAGCTGAAGGACGAGCGCTTCTCGAAGCTGGCCGCCGCCTTCAACTTCGGCGCGGATGGCAAGGCTGGACCGGCACAGGGCGTCCAAACGACGTCGCAGCAGACGCAGACCGGAACGCTCTACGCCGCGTCGTTCGGCGCCGACGTCTCGACGGCCCAGAAGGCCCTCATCAAGTCCGCGACCGAGTCGTATCTCACAGGCATCTCGAAGGCCTATTCGCTCGACTCCCTGCTATCCGACAAACGCACGGTCGCCTTTGCCTTGAAGGCCTACGGTGTGGAGAACGCGAACCTGTCGACGGCGGAGCTTCGCAAGATCCTGACGAGTGATCTGTCGGATCCGAAGAGCTACGCCAATACGCAGGCGGACAAGGCGATCGCGAAGTTCGCGGCCGCGTTCCAGTTCGAGCCGGACGGGTCGGTGCGCGAGGCCGGGCAGGGCATTCAGTTTGGCGCGACGAAGCTGGCGACCGACAACCTCTACCTTCTTCAATCGCTGGAAGAGAAGGCGGGCGAGACCAGCGAGGGGACGCGGCTTGCGCTCTACGCGTTGCGAACCGCGCCCACGATCACATCCGCCTACGGCATTTTGGCCGACAAGGCGCTGTTCCAGGTCGTGCGCACGGCCCTTGGCCTGCCCGAGGGCATGGCCGCAGCCGACATCGAGACCCAGGTGCGGGTTCTGGAAGCGAAACTCGACGTCAAGGATTTCGCCGATCCGAAGTCGTTGGACAAGTTCATCGCGCGCTTCGCCGCCCTCTACGACGCGCAGAACACCGATGCGTCCCAGAACCCGATCCTGCAGCTCTTCGGTGCGTCCTCGGTCGGCAGCGGGATAGCCTCGATCCTGTAGGCGGCGGAACCACTTCGAGCGCCGTAACCTTCCTCCTTGAACGAGAAAGGAACTGCGTCATGTCGAACAGCCATCCCGACCGCATGAACGATGCCCAACTCGACGCCGATATCAGCGTCTTGGGCGACGACAGCCAGGGCGAGCCGAAGCTGCCCCGTCTCGGCGACGCACCGACGCCGACTTCGAAAGAAGGTCTCAATCAAGCCGTCGACGGCACTGGGGAGCGGGGCTCGACAGCGGTGCCGGCAGACCAGCAGCGGGTCTCGCGCGAAGCGGTTCGCGACGTCGTGGACGGCTACGGAAAAGGCTGACGGTCCCTGCGACGGTAATATGTCGGCGGCCAAAGATTCTTAGGCCGCCGATAGGGGCTTGGCGACTTGTCCGCCCCCGACCTCTCCGGCACATGACGACGCCTTTCCATAACAGGGTCCTCATGTCCGATCGCGATCCCTTCATCCTCAAACTCGAGACGTTTGCGACCCTCGACGAGGGTGATCGCGACCTCCTTCGCGACCGTTGCAGGCGTGTGGTTTCCCTCAGGGCCAAGGAAGAGATCGTTCAGGAAGGAACGGACCCGCAGGTCGTGCATCTCGTGCTGTCGGGCTATGCCTGTCGCTATAAGATCCTGGCCGACGGAAGCCGCCAGATCGTCGGGTTCCTGCTTCCCGGGGACTTCTGCGACCTCCATGTCTTCATCCTCGACGAACTCGACCACAACATCGCGACGCTGACCGATTGTCGCTTGGCGGTCCTGTCTCGCGACGACATCACGGCGCTCTGCGGCCGGCCGCGCGTCGCGCGGGCTTTATGGTGGTCGACACTGGTCGATCAGGCGATCCTGCGCGAATGGCTTCTCAACATCGGACGCCGCTCGGCCGACGAACGCGTGGCCCATCTCCTGTGTGAGCTCCTCGAGCGGTTGCGCAATGTCGGCCTCGTGTCGACCGACAACACTTTCACGCTGCCGGTTACGCAGGGCGAGCTTGCGGACACGCTCGGCCTCACCGTCGTGCACGTCAACCGCATGATCCGCAATCTGCGCGACATGAGCCTGATCGCGATCTCCGGACGCCAGATCAGTGTTCGCGACGTCGATGGCCTGAAGCGCTTCTGCGGCTTTCGCGCGAACTACCTTCACATGGACGGCGCGAGGTCCGGTCGCGACGATCTCCTGGCCGAAAGCGAAGCGTTCGCGATGCGGGTCGACTGACGCGTCGTCGGAACTCAGCCGTTGGTTCGCGTGCGTCGAACGGCGTCGCTCCAGCCTCTGAGCTTGCGGCCCCGCTCGACGGCGTCCAGCGTCGGCTCGAAGCGTCGCTCCAGGTGCCACCGTGTCGAGAAGCCGTCCTGATCCGGCCAAACTCCGGCCTGACGACCGGCAAGCCAAGCCGCGCCGAGAGCCGTCGTCTCGAGAACGGTCGGGCGATCGACCGGTGCGTCGAGAATGTCGGCGAGGCGCTGCATCGTCCAATCGCTCGCGACCATGCCGCCGTCAACGCGTAGCACCGTGTCGCCGGCGGCCGGCCAGTCGCGGCGCATGGCATCGAGAAGGTCCGCCGTCTGGAAGCACACGGCTTCCAGAGCCGCACGGGCGAACTCGTCCGGTCCCGTATTGCGCGTCAGCCCGAACATCGCGCCGCGGGCCTCCGCATCCCACCATGGCGCGCCGAGGCCGGTGAAGGCCGGGACGAGATAGACGTCCTGCGTGTCGTCCGCGCGGGCTGCCATGGAACCGGTCTCGGCCGCGCGCTCGACGATGCGAAGGCCGTCGCGCAGCCATTGCACGGCCGCGCCCGCGATGAAGATCGAACCTTCCAAGGCGAACGTCGAGCGACCGTCGAGACGATAGGCGAGGGTGGACAGGAGGCGATTGCCCGAGCGGACGCGCTCCGAGCCCGTGTTCAGAATCGCGAAACACCCGGTCCCGTAGGTGGACTTCATCATGCCGGGTTGGAAGCACGCGTTTCCAAGCGTTGCGGCGTGCTGATCGCCCGCCATGCCGCCGATGCGGATTGAGCCGCCGAACAAGGCGGGCGCGGTCTCGCCGAAGTCGGCCGCGCAGTCGCGCACCTCCGGCAGAAGCGCCATCGGTACTCGCAGGAGCGCGCAGAGGTCGTCGTCCCACGCGTTGGCGACCGTATCGAAGAGCATGGTGCGCGCGGCGTTGGTGGCGTCCGTCGCGTGGACACGGCCCCCCGTCAGGCGCCAGAGCAGAAAGCTGTCGATCGTGCCGAAGGCGAGGGCACCGCTCTCGGCCCGCTGCCGGGCGCCCGATACGGCGTCGAGGATCCAGGCGATCTTCGTACCGGCGAAATAGGGATCGATCACGAGTCCGGTCCGTTCGGCGACCAGGTCTTCCGCGCCATACTGCACCAGTTCACGACAGCGCTCGCTGGTGCGCCGATCCTGCCAGACGATGGCGTTGTGGATCGGCTTTCCGCTCTCGCGGTCCCAGATGACGGTCGTCTCGCGCTGGTTGGTGATGCCAAGCGCGCTGACGTCGCCAGCCGTAAGCGATGCGTCGGCGAGGGCCGCCTTCACGGTGGCGACGACGCTCGTCCAGATGTCCTCCGGATCGTGTTCCACCCAGCCGGATCGTGGCAGGATCTGCGGGAACTCCTGTTGCGCGACGCCGACGACGCGGAAGCTGTCGTCGAAGACGATGGCACGGGTCGACGTCGTGCCTTGGTCGATCGCAAGGACATAGCCGGACATCGGTGGGCGTTCTCCGTGAAGGGTGGGATGCAAGAAGGGCCGGGATCGCTCCCGGCCCTTCGTCGTCGATCGACCTGCCTTACTTGGCGGGCGCGGAGACCGGGGTCGCGGCCGGCATGGCGGCACCACCGGCATTCGAGTCGGCCCAGCTCTTCACCAGCTCGTCGTAGCTGACGGTCTGGCCCTGTTCCTTTTCGTTCTCCTTCTTCGGCTGCGGCGCGAGCGTGCCGTTGGCCTTGGCCTGCTCGACCCAGTAGGCCATGTCGTGCTCTTCGTTGAGCTTCGGCCCCTTGTCGCCCTGGACGCCGGCGCGCTCGAGGCGCTGCATGACGCGCTCCTGCTCCTCGCAGAGTGAGTCCATCGCCTCCTGCGGCGTCTTGTTGCCGGCCGCCGCGTCGCCGATCGCCTGCCACCAGAGCTGCGCGAGCTTCGGGTAGTCCGGAACGTTGGTGCCGGTCGGCGACCACTGCTTGCGCGCCGGCGAGCGGTAGAACTCGACCAAGCCACCGAGGTCCTTGGCACGCTCCGTGAAGCTCTTGTCGCGGATCGTCGATTCGCGGACGAAGGTCAGGCCCACATGGCTCTTTTTCACGTCCACGGTCTTGGACGACACGAACTGCGCGTAGAGCCAGGCCGCCTTGGCGCGATCAGTCGGCGTCGACTGCATCAGCAGCCAGGAGCCGACGTCCTGATAGCCGAGCTTCATGCCCTCCACCCAATAGACGCCGTGCGGCGAGGGGGCCATGCGCCACTTCGGCGTGCCGTCCTCGTTGACCACCGGCAGGCCGGGCTTCACGGCGTCTGCGGTGAAGGCCGTGTACCAGAAGATCTGCTGAGCGACCTCGCCCTGCGCCGGCACCGGACCGGACTCCGAGAAGTTCATGCCCTGAGCGACCGGAGGCGCGTACTTCTTGAGCCACTCGAGGTATTTCTCGATGGAGTAGACGGCCGCGGGCCCGTTGGTGTCGCCACCGCGCGCCACGCACGAGCCGACCGGCTGCGACTTGTCGTTGACGCGGATGCCCCACTCGTCCACCGGCAGGCCGTTCGGCAGGCCCTTGTCACCGTTGCCGGCCATGGAGAGCCAGGCGTCCGTGAAGCGCCAGCCGAGCGAGGGGTCCTTCTTGCCATAGTCCATATGGCCGTAGACCTTCTTGCCGTCGATCTCGCGGCCCGTGAAGAACTCGGCGATGTCCTCGTAGGCCGACCAGTTAACGGGAACGCCGAGGTCGTAGCCGTACTTGGCCTTGAAGTCGGCCTTGTTCTTCTCGTCGTTGAACCAGTCGTAGCGGAACCAGTAGAGGTTGGCGAACTGCTGGTCGGGCAGCTGATAGAGCTTGCCGTCCGGCGCGGTGGTGAAGCTCGTGCCGATGAAGTCGGCGAGATCCAGACCGGGGTTCGTGACGTCCTTGCCCTCGCCGGACATCCAGTCGGTCAGGTTGCGGACCTGGTTGTAGCGCCAGTGCGTGCCGATCAGGTCGCTGTCGTTGACGTAGGCGTCGTAGATGTTCTCGCCCGACTGCATCTGCGTCTGCAGCTTCTCGATGACATCGCCCTCGCCGATGATGTCATGCGTCAGCTTGATGCCGGTGATGTCCGAGAAGGCTTTCGCCAGCACCTTGGACTCGTAGTCGTGGGTGGTAATGTTCTCGGAGACGACCTTGATTTCCATGCCGGCGAAGGGCTTCGCCGCATCGATGAACCACTGCATCTCCTTTTCCTGGTCGGCGCGCGACAGGCTGGAGAGATCCTTGATCTCGCCATCGAGGAACTTGGTGGCGGCGGCCATGTCGGCGAAGGCCGGCGAGGACCCGAGCGCGAGCGCAAGGCCCGCTGCCGTCATCATCCAATGCTTCTTCATGTTTCCCTCCCCAGGGCATGGTTGATCCGGTGAACGTATGGCCCGACCGCGCGACCGGTGACGCGCGAGGGTATGCCGATGCCCGTCCGAACGCGCCGCTCAGACGAAGCGAAAGACGAAAAGGGCGTAGATCGCGCAGACGCCGAGCGCCCACCACAGCGGCGCGTCGACGAGACCCAGCCAAGCCAAGCAGATGAAGGCAGAGCCGAGCAGCGAGACGAAGAGCCGATCGCCCCGCGTCGTCTCGAAGCGCAGGATGCCGAAGCGCGGGCCGCCGCCGGGCGAGGCGATCTCCCATGCTCCCATCAGCCCGATCAGCGCCGCGATCACCACGAAGAAGAGGGCGGTCGGCCAGGTCCAGGCCATCCAGGCGAAGCTCATCAGACCCTCCCCAGGGCGAAGCCCTTGGCGATGTAGTTGCGCACGAACCAGATCACGATCGCGCCTGGAATGATGGTGAGGACGCCGGCGGCCGCGAGCACACCCCAGTCCATGCCGGACGCCGAGACCGTGCGCGTCATGATGGCCGAGATGGGCTTGGCGTCGGTGACCGTCAGCGTGCGGGCGATCAGGAGTTCGACCCACGAGAACATGAAGCAGAAGAAGGCCGCGACACCGATGCCGCTTGCGATCAGCGGCATGAAGATGCGGAAGAAGAAGCGCGGGAACGAGTAGCCGTCGATATAGGCCGTCTCGTCGATCTCCTTCGGCACGCCGGACATGAAGCCTTCGAGAATCCACACCGCCAGCGGCACGTTGAAGAGGCAATGGGCCAACGCCACGGCAATATGCGTGTCGATCAGCCCGAACGCGGAGTAGAGCTGAAAGAAGGGCAGGGCGAAGACCGCCGGCGGGGCCATGCGGTTCGTCAGAAGCCAAAAGAACAGGTGCTTGTCGCCCAGGAACCGGTAGCGAGAGAAGGCATAGGCCGCCGGCAGCGCCACCGCGACCGAGATCACCATGTTCAAAACGACATAGATGATCGAGTTGACGTAGCCCATGTACCAGGACGGGTCGGTGAAGATCGTGCGGTAGTTCGCGATCGTTGGGTCGCTCGGCCAGAGCGTGAAGGTTCCGACGATCTCCTGGTTCGTCTTGAAGCTCATGTTGACGAGCCAGTAGATCGGCAGCAGCAGGAACAGGATGTAGAGGGCCGGGATCAGGGCCTTGGGCCGGAAGCGGCCCGAGGCCATCCTCGAGCGGGCCTTCAGCGCGTCCTCGGAATGGAGCGCGGGCGGGATCGGCCCGGCGCCCGGCGCTTCCACGAGCCGCGGTGCGGTGGTCGTGCTCATGCGGCATCTCCCCGGCGCGGCCTGTCGGTGCCCGCATTCGTCATCACGGTGTAGAAGACCCAGGACAGGAGAAGGATGATCAGGAAGTAGACGAGGCTCATGGCAGCCGCCGGGCCGAGGTCGAACTGGCCCACCGCCATCTTCACGAGATCGATCGACAGGAAGGTGGTTGAGTTGCCGGGACCGCCGCCCGTCAGCACGAAGGGTTCGGTGTAGATCATGAAGCTATCCATGAAGCGCAGGAGCACGGCGATCAGCAGCACGCGCCCCATTTTCGGTAGCTGAATGTAGCGGAACACGGCCCAGCGCGAGGCGCCGTCGATCTTGGCGGCCTGGTAGTAGGCGTCGGGGATCGACACGAGGCCGGCGTAGCACAGGAGCACGACGAGGCTCGTCCAGTGCCAGACGTCCATCACGATGATGGTGATCCAGGCGTCGAGCGGGTCCTGCACGTAGTTGTAGTCGAGCCCCAGTGCCGCCAGCGTGTGGCCGAGCAGGCCGATGTCGGTGCGCCCGAAGACCTGCCAAATCGTACCCACGACGTTCCACGGGATGAGGAGCGGCAGCGCCATCAGGACGAGGCAGACCGGCACCCAGATACCCTTCTTGGGCATGGCGAGCGCGACGAGGATGCCGAGTGGAACCTCGATCGCCAGGATGATTCCGGAGAAGACGAGATTGCGCCAAAGCGCATCGTGGAAACGCTGCGATTCCAGCACCTCCGTGAACCACTCCGTCCCCGCCCAGAAGAACTCGTTCTGCCCGAACGTATCCTGCACGGAGTAGTTGACCACCGTCATCAACGGGATCACCGCCGAGAAGGCGACCAAGAGCAGCACCGGCAGGACCATGAACCAGGCCCGGTTGTTCCAGGTCTTTTCCATCGCGCGTCAGGTCCTTCCGCCGACCAGCCAGGAGTCGGCATAGAGGTTGAGGGCACCGGGTTCGAAGAGAACGGCCGCGTCCGCGGGAAGCGCGGCGTCCTCGGCCACGACTGCCGCCAGCTTCTCGCCGCCGATGCGCGCGCGCACGATGCGCTCGGACCCGATATCCTCGACCTTGTCGATCGTCACCGGCACCGCGCCCGGCGAGCCGGAGGGCACCACGCGCACGAACTCAGGGCGGATGCCGAGCTCCAGCTTCCCCTGCGGCCGGCTGGCCGGCGGCGACGGCAGCCTGATACGACCGGCGCCGAGGTCCGCCTCGTCGCCCTCAATGCGGCAGGGGAGGACGTTCATGCCGGGCGAGCCGATGAAGTAGCCGACGAACGTGTGGCGCGGCCGCTCGAACAACTCCTCGGGCGTACCGATCTGAACGACCTCGCCGTCGTACATGACCATGACCTTCTCGGCGAAGGTCAGCGCCTCGGTCTGGTCGTGCGTGACGTAGATCATCGTGGTGCGGAACTCGCGGTGGAGTTCTTTCAGCTGCGAGCGCAGGATCCACTTCATATGCGGATCGATCACCGTCAGCGGCTCGTCGAAGAGGATGGCCGAGACGTCGGAGCGGATGAGACCGCGTCCCAGCGAGATCTTCTGCTTCTGGTCGGCGGTCAGACCGCGCGCCTTGCGGTTCGCCTCCGCCACCAGCCCGAGGCGCTCCAGCATCTCCGGGACGTGCCGCTTGATCTCGGCCGCAGAGACGCCCCGATTGCGCAAGGGGAAGGCGAGATTCTCGGCCACGGTCATCGTGTCGTAGATGACCGGGAACTGGAAGACCTGGGCGATGTTGCGCGCCTCGGTCGAGCGGTGCGTCACGTCCGCATCGTCGAAGAGGACGCGTCCCTCGCTCGGCGTGACGAGGCCCGACATGATGTTGAGGAGCGTCGTCTTCCCACAGCCCGAGGGGCCGAGCAGCGCGTAGGCGCCGCCGTCGTCGAACGTGTGGTCGACACCGCGCAGCGCGAAACTGCCGCGCGCGGCCAGTTCGGGCGTGTAGGCGTGTCGGATGCGGTCGAGCCGGATGCGAGCCATCGGGAACCTCCGGTCAGGCCGCGAGCGGCAGGGTGGAATGATCGACGCGTCGCCCATCGGCATCGAAGACGAGAAGCGAGGCTAAATCGAAGGTGAAGCGAAGTGCCTCGCCCCGCTCCACGCGGCGCACGCCCGGCAGGAGCGCCACCAGCCGCGCCCCGCCGCCATCGGCATGGACGAAGGTCTGCGAGCCTGTCACCTCCGAGGTCAGGACGGCGGCGGCCAGCGTTCCCGCAGCCGGTTCGGTGTCGCCCAGACGCAGCTTGTGCGCGCGAATGCCGAGCTGGTAGCGGCCGGGCGCGAGACCGGTGCCGAAACCCTGCGGCAGCGTGAGGCCGTTCGAGCCCGTCACCCCTCCGTTCTGCACCTCGAAGGGCAGGACGTTGAGCGGGGGGTCGGACACGATGCGCGCGGTCGCGAGGTCGGCGGGCGTGCGGTAGACGGCGGGCGTCGGCCCGAACTGCGTGATGCGCCCTTCGCGAAGCGTCGCCGTGTTGCCGCCGAGCAGCAGCGCCTCGGTCGGCTCGGTCGTGGCGTAGACGAAGATCGCGCCGGATGCGGCGAAGATGCGCGGCAGTTCCTCGCGCAGTTCCTCGCGCAGCTTGTAGTCGAGATTGGCGAGCGGCTCGTCGAGCAGCACGAGGTCGGCGCCCTTGACGATCGCCCGCGCCAGCGCCGTGCGCTGCTGCTGGCCGCCCGACAGGTTGAGCGGCGTGCGATCGAGATAGGGTTCAAGCTTCATCAACTTGGCGGCGCGCGCGACGGCCTCTTCGATCTTGGCAGATGGCTTGCCGGCCACGCGCAGCGGGGAGGCGATGTTCTCGCGCACCGTCATCGCGGGGTAGTTGATGAACTGCTGGTAGACCATCGCGACGTTGCGCTTGGCGACCGGCACACCGGTCACGTCCTGGCCGTCCATCAGGATGCGGCCTTCGGTCGGCCTGTCGAGCCCGGCCATCAGTCGCATCAGCGTCGTCTTGCCGCTCAGCGTCGGGCCGAGCAGCACGTTCAGCGAGCCGCGCTCGAGGCGCAGGTCCACGTCCGCGACGTGCACGTCGCGGCCGACGGTCTTGCCGACCTTCTCCAACTGCAGCATGGGCTCCTCCCGGCGCCGCTCAGGCGCCAACCCTTGTCGTTCTCCCCGACGCGCCGACGCTACTGCGCCGCCACGCCCCGTCGCAATTCCAGTCGCTCGGCGATCCGTTGATCGAGTCGTTCCGCCTCGGCCTTCGTGAAGTGCAGGCCGAGCTTCGAGCGGCGCCACAGGACGTCCTCCGCGCTGCGGGCCCATTCGTGGTCGATCAGGTAATCGAGCTCGGCCTCGCGGAGGCCGTGACCGAGGTCGTCGCCGAGCTGACCGCCTTGGACGATTGTGAGCGCCCGCGTGCCGTAAGCGCGCACCATGCGCCGCGCGGTCCGCTCGCTCAGCGTCGGGACGGCGGCACGGAGCCGCGCTTCCAGCGCGCCTGCGCCATCCGTCGCGAAGTCGCCGCCGGGAAGCGCGGCCTTGCCGGTCCAGGCAGCCCCGCGCGTACCGATCCGCTCGCCGATCTGTGCGACGGCGTCCTCGGCCAGCTTGCGGAAGGTCGTGATCTTTCCGCCGAAGATGTTGAGGACCGGCGCCTGTCCGGCCTCACCGTCAACGCGAAGGACGTAGTCGCGCGTCGCTTCCTGCGCCTTTGTCGCGTGATCGTCGTAGAGCGGGCGCACGCCAGAGAAGCTCCAGACGATGTCGCTCTCGACGAGGGGCTTGGCGAAGTACTCCGATGCGGCCTTCAGGAGGTAGTCGGTTTCCTCCGGGGTGATCGCGGCCGCCGCCGGATCGCCCTCGAAGTCGCGGTCGGTCGTGCCGACCAGCGTGAACTCGTCCTCGTAGGGGATGGCGAAGATGATCCGCCCGTCCGCATTCTGGAAGATATAGGCGCGGTCGTGCTCGTAGAGCTTGCGCGTGACGATGTGGGAGCCCTGCACGAGACGGATGTTGCGCGCCGAGTTCGACCCCATCGCGCCGCCGAGAACGCGGTCGACCCAGGGGCCCGCCGCGTTCACGAGGAAGCGGCAGCGGTAGTGCGAGACCGCGCCGGTCTCGCGCGATCGCACCGTGATGTGCCAGCGATCACCCTCGCGGCGCGCCTCGCTCACCTCGCTGCGCACCAGGATCTCGGCGCCGCGATCTTGCGCATCCAGTGCGTTGAGCACCACGAATCGCGTGTCGTCGACGCGCGCATCCGAATATTCGAAGCCGCGCCGGAATTCCGGTTTGAGGGGGCCTGCGAGCGGGCCCGTGGTCAGGTCGACGCTGCGCGTTGCGGCCAGTTCCTTCCGGCCGCCGAGATGATCGTAGAGAAAGAGGCCGGTGCGCAGGAGCCAGGCCGGGCGCAAGCCCTTGTGCAACGGCAGGACGAAGCGCAGCGGGCGGATCACGTGCGGTGCGATACGCCAGAGCACCTCGCGCTCCATCAGCGCCTCGCGCACGAGCCGGAATTCGTAATGCTCGAGATAACGCAGGCCGCCATGGATGAGCTTGGTGGACCAAGACGAGGTCCCGCTGCCGAGATCCTTCATCTCGGCCAGAGCCACGCTATAGCCTCGGCCGGCTGCATCGCGCGCGATGCCGCAACCGTTGATGCCACCACCGATCACGAACAGATCGACGTCTCGCATAGCCTCCCCCGAGACTTTCGCAGTGCAGCGAATCCGGCTGCATTGCGAAACCGATATGAGTTAAGGCGAAACAGAAACGAAAGTCAAACGCGCTCGGGCGTCGGCAGCTCGGCCGGCGCCGTCTCGATCAACCGCGTTCCGGTCTCCCGGCACAGGCGACGAAAGTCGTCGTTCGGCACGTGGTCGGTGACGAAGGTCTGGATCTGCGAGAGGTGGCCGACCCGGACCGGCGCGCCGCGATCGAACTTCGAGCGGTCCGACACGAGAATGACGTGCCGGGCGTTGGCCATGATGGCCTGTGCCACGCGGACCTCGCGATAGTCGAAGTCGAGGAGGGATCCGTCCGCGTCGATCGCGGAGACGCCGATCACCGCGTGATCGACCTTGAACTGCCGGATGAAGTCGGTCGCCGCCTCGCCGACGATGCCGCCGTCGGAGCGGCGCAGCACGCCACCCGCCACGATCACCTCGATCTCAGGATACGGCCGCATCACATTGGCGACGTTGATGTTGTTGGTGATGACGAGGAGCCCCGAATGGCGCAGCAGCGCATGCGCTACGGCTTCCGTCGTCGTGCCGATATTGATGAAGAGCGACGAGCCGTCCGGTACGAGGTCGGCCGCCGCGCGACCGATCAGCGCCTTTTCCGAGGCGGCCATGGCGCGTCGCGCCTCGTAGTCGACGTTCTCCACGCCGGAGCCAAGCATCGCGCCGCCATGCACACGCTGCAGAAGCCGCGCCTCGCAAAGCTCGTTGAGATCCTTGCGGATGGTCTGAACGCTGACCTCGAAGCGCTGCGCCAGGTCGTCCACGAGGACGCGCCCCTGCCGTCGCGCGATGGCGAGGATGTCGGTTTGCCGATCGGTCGTCACGCGTTCCTCCCCCAGAAACGCGCGGAACCGTAAAACGAAACCGCTGCCGCCGAAAGCGAAAGTTCGGCGGTCAGATCTCGTCGGTCACCACCTCGAAGTGGGACAGGTTGGCCGGGCCGAAGTTCGTGGACAGGGCGACGTCGGTCGCGTCGCGCCCGGTCGCCATGAGGATCCGACCGATGCGCGGTTTGTTGTGCCGCGCATCGAACGTGTACCAGTGGCCCCCGAGATAGACCTGGAACCAGGCGCTGAAGTCCATCGGATCGGGCACCTTCGGCACGCCGATATCGCCGAGATAGCCGGTGCAATAGCGCGCCGGGATATTCATGCAGCGGCAGAGCGTGATGGCAAGGTGCGCGAAGTCCCGGCAGACGCCCGTCATTTCCGTGAAGCCGTCATGGGCCGAGCGCGTCGAGCGCGCGTTCTGGTAGTTGAACGCGATGCGCGCATGCGCGAAGTCGCAGATCGCCTGAACGAGGCCCCAACCCTTGGCGAGGTGGCCGAACTGACCCCAGGCGAAGTCGGCCAGCTTGTCGGTATCGCAGTAACGACTGCCGAGCAGATAGACGAGCACGTCGTCGGGCAGGTCCTGAATCTCGTGCTGCTGCGCGTCCCAGTTGGTCACGTCCGGCAGGCCGGTGTCATAGATGTCGAACTCGGTCGAGATCGTCGTGCGACCGGGCGGTGCGACGATGCGGGTGCAGCTGTTGCCAAACCCGTCGACATAGTTCCACGACTCGATGGGTCGGTCGAAGGACAGGACTTGATCGGTCAGAAGATCGACGCGCCGCGTCGGATGAATATTCAGGACCAGCAGCATGGGCGTCGGCTGGAAGCAGTCGTAGCCGAGCGTGAAGCCTGCGCGAATCTTCATGCCCGTCTCACTCCGACCACCGATACCCGCCAGTGATATAAGGGCGGATTGGAGGGGCCAAGGTCGATCGCGCGCAAAGTGTTGCGCAAAGATTCCGCAACCTGCCGCGCGGGAAGGCAAAGTCGGAGCAGACCGCTCGGCGATCCGACTCCGAGCGCCGTTGGGCGCGCTTCCAACCGTTACCTTACGACCGGAAGGCTTTCGATATCGAGGTTGCCGTTCCGCGACGAGAGCCGGAGCCGGGTGTCGTGACCTTGCGACTGGGCGGCACCGACGATCTCATGATCGCCCGTGTCGTAGACCGTCGTCCGGCCGTCCCGCTCGATAGCGAGACGCCGCGTATCTGGAAAGACCGCATAGCGTACGCCGTTCTGCTCGCCGGTGGAGGAGGCACGGCCAAGATCGCTGGGCCACCAAGAGGCGTGCGGTGGTTCCCTTCCGTCCCGATCGCCACGATCGCCACGATCGTCGGGAGCCGTGGCGTTGCCGAGGTCTTGCCCGGAGAGATCCTGCGCAAGAGCCGCGACCCGCGCCTTGAGACCATGGTCGTTCATGGCGCCGATCATGATCATGCCGCCCTTGGACCACTGCCCCATGCCGCCCAGCTCGGGGTGGCTGAACTGGGCCTGCGTACCGCCGCCGCGCCGCAGGGCGTCGGCCAGAACCGACACGGCCTCTCGGCTGAACCCATGGCGCATGCCCAGCGTCTCGATCGTCTCGCCCATCGCGTGTTCCCTTCGAACGTGATCGGTGCGAACGCGCAGCCGGGCCGGACCGTTTCATCCGGGATGCGGTCGTTCTATGAAGCTCTGGCCCAACCCGACGGGACCGCCGCACCATGCCGACCGAACCCAATACCCTCGACCCCGTCGCCGACCGCTTCGCCTCGGCTCGCGCGCACGGCTTCCTGCGAGTGGGAACGGGCACGCCCGTTGTCGCGAGCGCCGACCCCGCGCGGAATGGCCAAGCCATCGCCGACCTCGCGCGGCGCGCAGCGGGCGAGGGCGTCGATCTCCTGGTCCTGCCGGAACTCTCGCTGTCGGGCTACGCGATCGACGACCTGCATCTGCAGGACGCGCTCCTCGAAGGCGTTGAGCGAGCGCTGACGCAACTCATCGAGGACACGGCCGCGCTTCGCACGGTGCTGCTCGTGGGCGCGCCGCTTCGGCGCAACGGCCGGCTGTACAACTGCGCCGTCGTCTTGGCGCGCGGCCAGGTGCTGGGCGTCGTGCCGAAGAGCTTCCTGCCGAACTACCGCGAGTACTACGAGAAGCGCTGGTTCGCCGCCGGTGCCGGCGTGCCGGCCGGGGGCACGATCCACGTCGCGGGCCGCGAGGCACCGTTCGGCACCGACCTCCTGTTCGAGGCCGACGATCTGGCGGACTTCGTCTTCCATGCCGAGGTCTGCGAGGACTTCTGGGCACCGCTGCCACCCTCGACGCGCGGTGCGCTTGCCGGCGCGCTCGTGCTCTGCAACCTGTCGGCCTCCAATATCCTCGTCGGCAAGGCAGCCGAGCGGCATCTCCTCTGCGCCTCGCAGGCCTCCCGCTGCATTGCCGCTTATCTTTATTCGGCGGCGGGCGCGGGCGAGAGCACGAACGACATGTCCTGGGACGGGCAGGGCATGATCTACGAGGCCGGCGACCTTCTGGCGGAGGGGCAGCGCTTCTCGCGCGAGCCGCAGCTCGTCGTTGCCGACGTCGATCTCGGCCGGCTGCGCCTCGAGCGGATGCGCACGCCGACCTTCAACGATGCGGCCGCCGCCGAGGGGCACCCCGAGACACGCTTCCGGCGCGTCCGCTTCCCGCACGAGCCGGTCTTCGCCGACGAGGGACTGCGTCGTCCGCAGCGTCGCTTTCCCTTCGTGCCCAACAACCCGCACCATCTCGACCAGGACTGCTACGAGGCCTTCGAGATCCAGGTCCACGCACTGGAGCGACGTTTCCTTGCGACGCCCGGCGACAAGATGGTGATCGGCGTCTCGGGCGGATTGGACTCGACCCATGCCCTGATCGTCGCCGCCAAGGTCTGCGACCGGCTCGGGCTGCCGCGCTCCTCGATCCTCGCCTGGACCATGCCCGGCTTCGCCACGGGCGAGAGCACCAAGGCGAACGCCTGGGCCCTCATGCGCGCGATCGGTGCCGAAGCCGGGGAGATCGATATCCGCCCCGCCGCGCGCCAGATGCTGCGCGACATGGAGCACCCGTTCTCGAACGACGAGCCGATCTACGACATCACCTTCGAGAACGTGCAGGCGGGTCTTCGTACGGACTATCTCTTCCGCCTCGCCAACCAGCGCGGCGCCTTCGTGATCGGTACGGGCGACCTGTCGGAACTGGCGCTCGGATGGTGCACCTATGGCGTCGGGGATCAGATGAGCCACTACGCCGTCAATGCGGGTGTGCCGAAGACGCTGATTCAGCATCTCATCCGCTGGACCGTGGCGAGCGGGCAGTTCGACGACGCGACGGGCCGCATCCTCACCGCGATCCTCGAAACCGAGATCTCGCCCGAACTCGTGCCGGCGGGAGCGGACGGCCTGATCCAGTCGACGGAGTCGAAGATCGGCCCTTACGAGCTCAACGACTTTTTCCTGTTCCACACGCTGCGCTACGGCCAGCCGCCGGCCAAGGTGCTGTTCATGGCATGGCACGCATGGCGGGATGCGGCGGCCGGCGTCTGGCCGGCGCACATGCCGGACGCGAAGCGCCGCCAGTACGATTTGGCGACGATCCGCCTCTGGCTGGAGCGCTTCCTGTTCCGCTTCTTCCAGACCAGCCAGTTCAAGCGCACCGCCATCCCGAACGGCCCGAAGGTTTCGGCGGGCGGGGCGCTCAGCCCACGCGGCGACTGGCGGGCGCCCTCCGACAACACGGCGAACGCCTGGCTGGAGAGCCTCCGGCGCGACGCGCCGGAGGCGTGAGGCATCAGGCCGTCTTGAGCGATCCCGAGCGATAGCGCTTCGCCATGTCGGCGAGCGCGATCGGCTTGATCGACGAGGCGTGACCGGCGGTGCCGAACTCCTCGAAGCGCTGGGCGGCGAGCTTCGTCACCGCCGCCATGGCGGGGCCGAGATACTTGCGCGGATCGAACTCCTCGGGCTTCTCCGAGAACACCTTGCGGATCGCACCCGTCATGGCGAGGCGGCAGTCCGTATCGATGTTGATCTTGCGCACGCCGTGGCGGATGCCGCGCTGGATCTCCTCCACGGGCACGCCCCAGGTCGGCTTGATCTCGCCGCCGTAGCGATTGACGATCTCCTGCAGGTCTTCCGGCACCGACGAGGAGCCGTGCATGACGAGATGCGTGTTCGGCAGCTTCTGGTGGATCGCCTCGATGACGTTCATCGCGAGCACGTCGCCATCGGGCTTGCGCGAGAACTTGTAGGCGCCGTGGCTCGTGCCCATTGCGACCGCCAGCGCGTCGACATGCGTGTCGGCCACGAAGCGCGCCGCCTCGTCCGGGTCTGTAAGCAACTGGTCGTGGCTGAGCGTGCCCTCGAAGCCGTGCCCGTCCTCCTGCTCGCCGCCGCCGGTCTCCAGCGAGCCGAGAACGCCGATCTCGCCCTCCACCGAGGCGCCGCACCAATGGGCCATGTCCGCGACGCGACGCGTGACGCCGGCGTTGTAGGCGTAGTCGGCCAGCGACGTGCCGTCCTCCTTCAGCGAGCCGTCCATCATCACCGAGGTGAAGCCGTGCTGGATCGCGGTGATGCAGGTGGCTTCGTTGTTGCCGTGGTCGAGGTGCATGCAGAGCGGGATGTCGGGGTGCATCTCGGCGAGCCCCTCGATCAGGCGCGCGAGGATCAGGTCGTTGGCGTAGGCGCGCGCGCCCCGGCTTGCCTGCAGGATGACGGGCGCGTCGGTCTGGGCTGCGGCAGCCAGGATCGCGAGACCCTGCTCCATGTTGTTGATGTTGAAGGCGGGCACCCCGTAGCCATGCTCGGCGGCATGGTCGAGAAGCTGGCGAAGCGTGATCAGGGCCATGGAGCTTTGTCTTTCCGGGAGGGGCGTTACGTGCGCAGCGCTGCGATGACGTCGGTGACGATGCCGAGATAGCCTTCGGCCTGCCAGGCGGAGCGACCGATGAAGAGGCCGTCAATCTCGGCTTGCCGCGCGAGTTCCACGGCGTTGCCGGGATTGACGCTGCCGCCGTAGAGGACGGGCAGGGCGGCGCCGAGCCGCTCGCGCAGGAGGCGCTTCACGAGCACGTGCTGTTCGTTGGCGAAGTCCGGATCGGCGGGGGTGCCTCCTTCCCCGATCGACCAGACCGGCTCGTAGGCGATGAGGACCTGGGCGGGCCGGCTCCAGTCGACATGGGCCACGGCGGCCTCGGTCTGGCGCGCCAGCGCCTCGGCGGTGCGCCCGCTCTCGTATTCCTCGCGCGTGTCGCCGATGCAGACCAGCGCCGTCATGCCATGCCGCACGGCGGCGGCGACCTTAAGGCCCACGGTCTCGTCGGTCTCGCCGAAGTGCTCGCGCCGTTCGGAATGTCCGATCTCGACGAGGCTCGCGCCGCAGTCCTTGACCTGGACCGGGGAAATCTCACCGGTCCAGGCGCCGGCATCCTTCCAGTGGGCGTTCTGCGCGCCGACGATGATGTCGGTTTCGTTCAGCGCATCCGCCACGCGGTGAAGCGCGGTGAAGGGCGGGATAACGAAGAGCTGCGCCTCCTCGCAGTGCGTGTAGTCGGATGCCTTGAGCGTCGCGACGAAACGGTCGGCCTCGGCCAGCGTCTTGTTCATCTTCCAGCTGGTGCCGATCCAGGGGCGCTTTTGCATCCGTCGTCCTTAACTCTTGCGTGTTCAGCCGGTGGTCCGGCCCATGAGCCTGTCGATCGCCTCGATCCGGCGGTCCGCCTCGTCGGCGGACAGTCGTCCAAAGCGCATGTCGAGATGCCATTCCCGCTCGCCGTCGAGCGGCACGAAGCGCCCGGCTTCCACCTCGTTGCGGCGTCCGAGTGTCGAGGAGGTGGAGGGAAAGGAGAAGCCGATCGCGTCCTGGTCGGGCGTGCGGCAGATCCAGCGGTTGAGGCGCGGCGCCTGGTCGGGCCGGTGCGCCACGTAGTCGGCCGAGCCGTCGGCGTGTCGCTGCACGGCGTGTGCCCAGCCCGCCTCGTCGGCCACGGCATCGATCGCGAAGACGACCTCCGGATCGAAGCCGAGACCGGGCTCCAACCGGTGATGGAGCGTCGGGTCCGCGGCGAGCGCCTCCAGGAACTCCGCGTAGCCGGGACCGGCCCGCACATGGGCCGGGATGCTGCGGCGGACGCGAACCGCCTCCGGCGTGTAGGGCGCCGTGTAGTGCAGGGTCGCGCCGTCCGAGGGGCGGAAGTTGATGTGGGCGAGGTAGAGAACCTCCATCGGCGTGCGCTTGTCGTTGCGTAGCCGCAGATGGCAGTCGATCAGCGTCTCGTCACGGCCGATGCCGAGTGTGGCCGTCAGCGTGTATCGCGTCGAGAACGCAACGGCATAGCGGAACACGCCGCCGAGCGTGACGCGGCCCGCCGCCTCATCGAGGTCGAGCCAGGCATCCTCGAACGGGGCGCTTGGCAGCTCGCCGTGCAGCGGGTGGCTATCGCCGGCCTCGGGCGCGCCGATGCCCGTCAGCCCGCAATGGATCAGAAAGGCGCCGTAGGTCTCGAGATAGGTCGTCGAGCGCGCGGGCTCGTCGAACATGGACCGCATGGCGAATTCGCGCCCGTCGAAGCGCGCGCGCCAGATCTGCTGGCCGCGAAACGGCAGGATCACGACCTCGCCGCGGCGCGTTCCGATCCGCAGCCCGGCGACGCCGCTCGCGTAGCGGAACGTGGTGACGCTGATGCCCTCGAAGGCGCAAAGCCGGCGTTCGGTTTCGCCGAACATCGCCTCCGTCAGGTCGATGCGAATCCCCATCCGCTCCCCCATGCGGTGTTTCGCCTCCGCACATAGGCGCAAGCGGCGCGGCGGGCAACGCGCGCGGCATGGGATGACGAACGCGAAGAAAGCCTTAGTTTTTGCCGCCGTGCGCCGGTTTCGGGCGCCCGCCACAGGATGCGATCCCCATGGATATCGTGAAGCTCGGCCGCACCGGCCTCGACGTCTCCCGCCTCTGCCTCGGTTGCATGAGCTACGGCACACCCGATCGCGGCAACCATCCCTGGACGTTGCCGGAAGAGGAGAGCCGGCCCTTCATCCAAAAGGCGGTGGAGCTCGGCATCAACTTCTTCGACACGGCCAACGTCTATTCCGACGGCACGAGCGAGGAGATCGTCGGCCGGGCCCTTCGCGACTTCGCGCGGCGTGACGAGATCGTGATCGCGACCAAGGTCCACGGGCGTATGCGGCCGGGCCCCAACGGTGCGGGTCTGTCGCGCAAGCACATCATGGCCGAGATCGACGCGAGCCTGACGCGACTCGGCACGGACTATGTCGACCTCTACCAGATCCACCGCTGGGACCCGACCGTGCCGATCGAGGAGACGCTGGAGGCGCTGAACGACGTCGTGGCGGCGGGCAAGGCGCTCCATATCGGCGCGTCCTCGATGCGCGCCACCCAGTTCGCCAAGGCGCTGGCCGTCTCCGACCGCGAGGGTTGGGCGCGCTTCGCCACGATGCAGAACTACGTCAACCTTCTGTATCGCGAGGAGGAGCGCGAGATGCTGCCGCTCTGCCGCGAGGAAGGGATCGGCGTCATCCCCTGGAGCCCGCTCGCGCGAGGCCGCCTGACGCGTGACTGGGACGAGACGAGCGAACGCTCGCAGAGCGACACGTTCGGGCGGACGCTCTACGAGCACACGGCCGAGGCGGACCGGCGCGTCGTCGAGGCGGTGGCCGAGATCGCGAAGGCGCGGGGTGTGCCACGGGCTCAGGTCGCGCTCGCCTGGGTCCTCCAGGTGCCAGGCATCACGGCACCGATCGTCGGAGCCACCAAGCCGCATCACCTCGACGACGCGGTCGCCGCGCTCGCGATCAAGCTGACGCCCGATGAGATCCGGGAACTCGAAGCCCCTTATGTTCCCCACGCCGTCGTCGGCTTCTCCTGAGGCTTTGCGGGGCGGCGCGCCTTGCGCTAAGCCGCTCTCCTTTCGAAACTCAGGGACGAGGCGGTGGTGGCGGGAACGAACCGAACGGGCGAGATCATGCGCGGGGGACCGGCCATCATCCTCGTCGAGCCGCAGCTCGGCGAGAACATCGGCATGGTGGCTCGCGCCATGGCCAATTTCGGCCTGTCGGACCTTCGTCTCGTCAACCCGCGCGACGGCTGGCCGAACGAGCGGGCGGTCGCCGCCGCGTCTCGTGCGGACCACGTGATCGAGGCGGCGCGCCTCTTCGACACGATCGAGGAGGCCGCGGCCGATCTCACCTTTCTTCTCGCGACCACGGCGCGGGCGCGCGATTCCCACAAGACCGTGCTCGGACCGCGTGACGCGGCCGCAGCGCTTCGCGCGCGCATCGATGTGGGGCAGGGCGCCGGTATTCTCTTCGGGCGCGAGCGGACCGGTCTGGAGAACCACGAGGTCGATCTCGCCGATACGATCGTGACCTTTCCGGTGAACCCGGCCTTCGCCTCGCTCAATCTCGCCCAGGCCGTGCTTCTGATGAGCTACGAGTGGATGAACACGACCGGGGAGACGGCTCCACGCTTCCAGGCGCCCGAGCAGGTTCCCGCCGAGAAGGACGAACTTTACCGCCTGTTCGATCATCTCGAAGGCGCGCTCGACAAGGCGAACTACTTTCATCCACCGGCCAAGCGCGAGGCGATGATTCACATCCTGCGCGGAATGCTGACGCGGCCCGGTTTCTCGGAAGGCGAGGTGCGGACCCTGCGGGGTGTCGTGCGCACCTTCGAGCGGAGCATGGGGCGAGCCGGGGCGGAGGAATGAGCGCGGAGCCGCCGATCCTCGTCTTCGATTCCGGCATCGGCGGTCTCAGCGTCCTGCGCGAGCTGCGCACCGTGATGCCCGACCGACGCTTCCTTTATGTCGCCGACGACGCGGGCTTTCCCTACGGCGGCTGGGAAGAGGCAGCACTGCGCGACCGGATCGTCGCGCTGTTCGAGACCCTCGTCGCGGATCATCGGCCGCTTCTGGCCGTGATCGCCTGCAACACGGCCTCGACGCTCGTGCTTCCGGCGCTGCGCGCTCGTTTCAGCCTGCCTTTCGTCGGCACCGTACCGGCCGTGAAGCCGGCTGCCGAGCGCTCGCGCTCCGGCCTCGTCAGCGTGCTCGCCACGCCGGGAACCGTGAAGCGTGACTACACGCGCGCCCTGGTATCGGAGTTTGCGCAAGGCAAGGACGTGGCACTGGTCGGCTCGCAGCGACTTGCGACGTTGGCCGAATCGCACATTCGAGGGGAGCGGATCGATCTCGACGAGATCGAAGCCGAGATCGCGCCGTGCTTTCGCGAGCGCGATGGTCGGCGCACCGATATCGTCGCGCTCGCCTGCACGCACTACCCGTTTCTCGCCAACGCCTTCCGGAAGGTCGCGCCCTGGCCGGTCGACTGGCTCGACCCCGCCGAGGCGATCGCCCGTCAGGCGGCGCGCTTCCTGCCCGATCGACCCTCGACGCTGCCCGAGGGCTTCGACCGGGCGGTCTTCACAGGGGGCGCACCGGACTACCCGACGCGCCGCCTGATCCATGGGTTCGGCCTCTCGTGCGAGACGCCCTGAGGGTCGATCAACCGCGCGACAGGGTGACGTTCGAGGTCTGCTGCGGCTTTCCGTCGACCTGATCAGTCACCTGCATCGTGAACTGGCCATTGCCGCTGTTGGTGATGCGCATCACCGCATTGCGGTCGCCATGAACGACCTGCGGATAGACGAGATCGAACACCAGCGTCGAGCCCTGCAGGCGACCGTTGCGCAGTTGCGCCGGCCCCCGGCTGGCGCCGGTATAGGTGCCGGAGAAGCGCTGGCTGTCGGGGTCATACCGGATCGAGGCGCCGATCTGACGTGTGACGATGACCGCGGCGCGGCAGCTTCCTGCGATCTCGATGTCGTTGCTCGACGGCGTTCGGCCGGTCACGCGGCACGTGACGTTGCGCGGTGACGAGTCCTGCTCCCGCTGCACGGTGCCCGAGCCGCTGTAGGACCCCTCGAAGCGGGACAGGAAGTTGGTGTCGGCGTGGCTGGGTCCTGCCAGGACCAAGGGCAAAGCGGCAGCGATCAGGGCAGTGGGGATCAGGCGCATCGGATCGTCCTCATGGCGGATGCGACGCGTCCGGCCGCTCCGGCGAATGTGTGCTCGGCTTCGGGAACGGCTCTGCCGCCGTTTCGTTCGATGCGCTGCGACACTGTTTCCAGCGGATGCCTCATGGACCTGATCAAGATCATCATCGCCATCATCTTGCCGCCGCTCGGCGTGTTCATGGAGGTGGGCCTGGGCAAGCACTTCTGGATCAACATCATCCTGACGCTGCTGGGCTACATTCCGGGTATCGTTCATGCGGTCTGGGTGATCGCCCGGCGGTAAACTTCCGCCGGCTTGACTTCGGCGGCCCTGTCACTTAACCGACACGCAACGGCGGAATGCGAGTTCCGCCGTTTTACGTGTCCCGTGGATCGCCGTGGCCTATCGCCGGCCCGTGGTCCTGTCAGTCCGCTCCATGCGGGCAGAGGAGGGCGCGTTTCCTCGAAGGGCCCCCGGATCCGCCGGGCTGGCCCGCCAACCGTTTGGGAAATGCGATGTCGAAGCGCGAAGCTTCCAAGTACAAGATCGATCGCCGTATGGGCGAGAACATCTGGGGACGCCCGAAGTCCCCGGTGAACCGCCGTCAGTACGGCCCGGGCCAGCATGGCCAGCGCCGCAAGGGCAAGATGAGCGACTTCGGCACGCAGCTGCGCGCCAAGCAGAAGCTCAAGGGCTACTACGGAGACATCTCCGAGAAGCAGTTCCGCAAGACCTACGAGGAAGCCGCCCGTCGTCGCGGTGATACCTCGGAGAACCTGATCGGTCTGCTCGAGTCGCGCCTCGACGCGATCGTATACCGTGCGAAGTTCGTTGCGACGATCTTCGCCGCCCGCCAGTTCGTCAACCACGGCCACGTCAGCGTCAACGGCGTGCGGACCAACATCGGTTCGTACCGCTGCAAGCAGGGCGACGTGATCGAGGTCCGCCAGAAGTCCAAGCAGCTGACCGTGCTCATCGAGGCGACCCAGCTCGCCGAGCGCGACGTGCCGGACTACATCGAGGTCGACCACTCCAAGATGGTCGCGACCCTTCAGCGCGTTCCCGGTCTCTCCGACGTTCCGTATCCGGTCGTCATGGAGCCGAACCTGGTGGTCGAGTTCTACTCGCGCTGATCCCTCAGCCGGATCGCCTCGCATTCGCGAAAGGCCGCCCCTTCGGGCGGCCTTTCGTTTTTCGGCCCGCCGCGTTAAGCGAAGCCGATCTGAGGGAAATCGCCATGCTCGATCAGGACGAGTCCGCGGCCGCCGCGTTCGAGGCGGCTCCCGCCGAGGAACCCGGCGGAAGTCATCCGATCTTCGCGGACGCGCCGGCGAGCGTCTCCTTCAAGAAGGGACGCAAGCGTCTCCTGCGCCAGATGCGTGAGACGATCGAGACCCACGCGATGGCGCGTCCCGGCGCGCGATGGCTGGTTGGAATCTCCGGCGGCAAGGACTCCTACGCGCTGCTCGCTCTCCTGCTCGACCTGCGTTGGCGCGGGCTCTTGCCGGTCGATCTTCTGGCCTGCAACCTCGACCAAGGACAGCCGGGCTTCCCGAAGCACATTCTGCCCGAGTTCCTCACACGCCACGGCATCGCCCACCGGATCGAGTACCGCGATACCTATTCGGTGGTGAAGGAGAAGGTGCCGGAGGGCGCGACGACCTGCGCGCTCTGCTCGCGCCTTCGTCGCGGCAACCTTTATCGCATCGCGCGCGAGGAGGGCTGCGAGGCGCTGGTGCTCGGTCACCACCTCGACGACAGCCTCGAGACCTTCTTCCTCAACATGTTCTTCGGCGGCAAGCTGTCGGCCATGCCAGCGAAGCTGGTGAACGACGAGGGCGACCTTCTCGTGCTTCGCCCGCTGATCCAATGCGCGGAAGCCGACATCGCGCGCTTCTCGGCGGCGATGCGCTTCCCGATCATTCCCTGCGACCTGTGCGGCAGTCAGGAGGGGCTGCAACGCGGCGCTTTGAAGACGCTGATCGCCGACATGGAGCAGCGCTTCCCTGGGCGACGCGACACGATCGCCCGCGCTCTCGCCAACGTGCGGCCGGGCCACCTTCTCGACACCAGCCTCTTCGACTTCCGCAGCCTCGAGCCTCGATCGGATGCCCTGTGAGCGACATCGCCGACTTCCTGTTCCAGACGCTTCGCGAAGCCGCCAGATCTGAGGTGCTACCGCGCTTCCGTCGTCTTGCCCAAGGCGACGTGCGCGAAAAGACCTCGGCCATCGACCTTGTGACCGAGGCCGACGAGGCCGCCGAGCGTTTCATCCAGGCGGCCTGTGCCCGTTCGCAACCGGCGGCGGTGTTCGTCGGCGAGGAAGGCGTGGCGGCCGATCCCGGGCTTCTGACGCGTATCCGGCATGCCGAGATGGCCATCGTGGTCGACCCGATCGACGGCACCGCGAACTTCGCCGCTGGCGCGCCCATGTTCGGAATGATGGCGGCCGTGGTGCGCGGAAACGAGACGGTGGCTGGCGTCATCTACGATCCGCTCGGCGACGACGCAATGATCGCGGAACGCGGCGCCGGCGCCTTCCTGGTTCGCCCCGACGGCGAGCGCGAACGCCTCCGTGTCGCATCGGCGCAGCCGTTGACCGACTCCATCGCCGTCGCCAGCACGAGCTATCTTCCGCTGCCGCAGCGCCGGGACGTGCTGACGCGAATGGCCGAGCTCCGCATCCTGGCGAACTACCGCACGGCGGCGCAGGAATATCGGCTCATGGCGTCAGGCCATATCCACTTCCAGTTCTACCTGAAGCTCATGCCTTGGGATCACCTCGCCGGCACGCTCCTTGTCGAGGAGGCCGGGGGATACGTGCGCAGGCTGGATGGCGGACGTTATCTGCCGAGCGACGTCGCGGGCGGTTTGCTGACCGCGCCGGACGCCGAGAGCTGGGCTGCCATGCGCGCGCTTCTCGGTCCGAATATCGCCTGACGCCTTATTCCGCAGGGGAAGCGGCAGCCGCAACGGGAACCGCGGGCGCGCCTGCCTTGGCGGGTGCGAGTTCGCGCCGGAAGAGCTGGCCGCGCTCCGCGATCAGGACGCAGCCGATCGACAGCAGCGAGAGGACGACGTAGCCCGTCAGAAGCGGGATCAGCGTCCCGTCGTAGAAGTAGCCGATCGTCGCGCCGATCAGGCCACCGCCAAGCGTCTGCATGAAGCCGAGCACCGACGAGGCCGTACCGGCGACGTGGCCCAACGGGTCCATCGCGAGCGCGTTGAAGTTCGTGCCGACGAAGCCGAACATGCACAGCGTCAGGATCGTCATCGGCATGAAGATCGCAAACGGCGGCACCCCGCCGGACGCCAGCGCGATCACGAGATGAAGGCTGCTCAAGGCCGCGTAGAGAACCAGGGCGCCATGCGAAAGCCGGCGCATGCCGAAGCGCTGCACCAGGCGCGAGTTCGAGAACGAGGCGAAGGCCATGAAGATGGCGCCAGCCGAGAAGTAGAGCGTGAAGGCGGGACCCAGCGCATAGGTGTGCGCGTAGACCTGCTCGGCCTGGTTGATGAAGGCGAAGAGCACGCCCAGCATCAGCATCGTGCCGAAGGAGTAGGAGAACGCGACGCGGTTGGTGACCACGGTTCGGAAGGCGCCGGCGACCCGTGAGACCGTCAGCGGCAGGCGGTCTTCCGGATGCTGCGTCTCCGGCAGCCGGAAATAGGTCCAGAGCGTCACCAGCGTCCCGAACGCGGCGATCGCGTAGAAGATCTCACGCCAGTTGCCGAACAGGAGGATCAGCTGCCCGAGGTTGGGCGCGATCACCGGGATGACCATGAAGATCATCATGATCAACGACATGACGCTGGCCATGCGGGCGCCGCCGAAGCAGTCGCGAACGATCGAGACCGCGATGACACGGGTCGCGGCCGCACCGATGCCCTGAACCGCACGCCAGAACAAAAGCACGCCGAATGTCGGCGAGAAGACCGCCGCCAGCGACGCGGCCACGTAGATCGCAAGCCCGATCAGCAACACGGGACGCCGTCCGAAGCGGTCCGACAACGTACCGTAGACGATCTGCGCCGCGCCGAATCCGAGCACGTAGGCCGTGATGACGAACGGCGCACGGTTGGGGTCGCTGAGTTGCAGCGACTGCGAGATGTTCGAGAGAGCGGGGATAAAGACGTCGATCGCGGCGGCGTTGAGCGCCATGATGCAGGCGATCAGGGTGACGAGTTCCCAATAGGGAAGCGTGCGCGATCCGGTCTGGACGTTCGGCATAAGACGGTCTTCCTGAAGGATGCGGCCTTCTTATACCGCGGCGCGACAGAAACAAAGGGTACCTGACAATTCGCAGGCCATGGGTTCGCGCTGTGGTCCCAAACGCAGAAGGCCCGCTCGGGTTTCGAGCGGGCCTTCGGAGATACAAAGAGGAACGAGAGGCTAGTTCGCCGGCGCCGGTGCCGCGATGCCCTTCTCGCTCAGGAAATCCTGCAGTTCGCCGGCCTGGAACATCTCGCGCAGGATATCGCAGCCGCCGACGAACTCACCCTTCACGTAGACCTGGGGAATGGTCGGCCAGGAGCCGTATTCCTTGATGCCCGTACGCAGCTCGTCCGACGACAGGACGTTGACGCCCTTGTACGGCACGCCAAGGTAGTTGAGAATCTGGACCACCTGACCCGAGAAACCGCATTGCGGGAAGTCGGGCGTGCCCTTCATGAAGACCACGATATCGTTGGTCTTCACCTCGTTGTCGATCCAGTCGATGATGCCGCTCATGATGGGCCCTGCTTCTAGTCGCCATGCGGGAAAGCTCCATCCCACATACGGTCTTGAACGCCGGATTTAAAGGGCACTCCCGTTGGACGGCCCGTTCGCTGAACCGGTTTCCAGTCGCGAAAGCCATTCCTCGTGATCGTCGAGGCGTTGTTCGCGGTCGCGCAGATCCGCGATCTCCTGCGAGATGCGACTTTCCAGCAGCACGATGTCGCTCTTGATCTCCTTCAGGTCGCGATCCGACCGGGAGAGACCGTCGCGCAGGTCGCGATCGATCAGCGCGAAGCCGTCGCGCAGATCGCGCTCCAGACGGTTGATGAGGTCCTGCTGGCGAAGGATCAACTCCATCATCTGCCGCTGGCGCTGGTCGATGCCGCGCAGAAGGCCGAGCGTATGGCTCGCGATCTTGAGGTCCGGCAGGGAGTCCGACACCACGCCGCCCTACTTGGGCGCGCTGGTTTGGAGGGCGAGCGCGTGAAGCGGTCCTCCCATGTTTCCCTGCAGCGCCTGGTAGACCATCTGATGCTGCTGCACGCGCGACTTACCGCGGAAGCTTTCGGCGACGACCTCGGCGGCGTAGTGGTCGCCGTCGCCCGCGAGGTCCCGGATCGTCACGGTCGCGTCGGGAATGCCCCGCTTGATCAGCGACTCGATGTCGTGGGCATTCATGGGCATCGCTGAACTCCTCGGCTACCGCGAACGCGTTGCGGCGCGTCGCTTCGGCTCACGATAGGGGGCATCGCGGCGAGCGGCAACCGCCGGTCAGGCCGCGGTCGCCGCGGTCTCGGGCACAGTGCCGGCCATGAAACGCGGGAACCACGACTCGTGCGCGATGGTCATGTCCGCAACCTCGACGACCAGCGGTCCGGCCCGCAGCGTGTTGCCGCCCACCGTCCCGAGACGACGAACCGGCACGCCATCGGCGGCCGACAGAATGCCTTCGGCATCTGCCGACGATACCGCCAAGACGTAGCGCGCCTGGTCCTCGCCGAAGAGGCGCGCGTGAAGCGAGCCGTCGCCGGGCTCGACGTCGGCACCCAAGCCCGAAGCCATGCACATCTCCGCCAGCGCGACCGCGAGGCCGCCATCGGACAAATCGTGGCAGGCGGTCACGCGGCCCGACCGGATCAGCGTGCGCACGAAGTCGCCGTTGCGCTTCTCGGTCTCGAGGTCGACCGGCGGCGGCGCACCGTCCTCGCGCCCTTCGATCTCCCGCAGGTAGATCGTGGCGCCCAGATGCGTGCCCTCCGACCCGACGAGGATGAGAACGTCGTCCTCCCGCATCCCGCCGATCGTCGCCGTCTTCGTGCGATCCTCGACAAGGCCGACACCGCCGATGGTGGGTGTGGGCAGGATACCGGTGCCTTGCGTCTCGTTGTAGAGCGAGACGTTGCCCGACACGATCGGGAAGCCGAGCGCGCGGCAGGCCGCGCCGATGCCCTCGATGGCGCGCACGAACTGACCCATGATCTCGGGCTTCTCGGGATTGCCGAAGTTGAGGTTGTCGGTGGCTGCGAGCGGTTCGGCGCCGACCGCCGTGAGGTTGCGCCAGCACTCGGCCACGGCCTGCGCACCGCCCTGGTAGGGGTCGGCCTCGCAGTAGCGCGGCGTCACGTCGGAGGAGAAGGCGAGGGCCTTCGTCGGGTGTCCGTCGACGCGCACGAGGCCGGCGTCGCCGCCGGGTCGCTGCAGCGAGTTGCCGCCGATCAGCGTGTCGTACTGCTCGAACACCCAGCGGCGCGAGGCGATGTCGGGCGAGCCGAGCATGCGCAGGAGCGTGTCGGAGAGATCGGCGGGAACGGTCAGATCCTCGGCGCGAACCACGGCCGCTGCCTTTGGCGCGACCCACGGACGGTCGTATTCCGGCGCCTCGTCGCCGAGCTCCTTGATCGGCAGGTTCGCGACTTCCTGTCCGTCGAAGAGGATGCGGAAGCGCAGGTCGTCGGTCGTGTGGCCAACCACGGCGAAGTCGAGACCCCACTTACGGAAGATGGCTTCGGCCTCGCCCTGCTTCGAGGGCTCGAGCACCATGAGCATGCGCTCCTGGCTCTCCGAGAGCATCATCTCGTAAGGGGTCATGCGCTCTTCGCGCACGGGGACGCGGTTGAGGTCGAGCTCGATCCCGAGGTCGCCCTTGGCGCCCATCTCGACCGCCGAGCACGTCAGGCCGGCCGCGCCCATGTCCTGGATCGCAATCACCGCGCCGGTCTGCATCAGCTCGAGGCACGCCTCCAGAAGGCACTTCTCGGTGAATGGGTCGCCGACCTGCACGGTCGGGCGCTTCTCCTCGATGCCCTCGTCGAATTCGGCCGAGGCCATGGTGGCGCCGCCGACTCCGTCGCGGCCGGTCTTGGCGCCGAGATAGACTACCGGCAGGCCGACGCCCTTGGCTTCCGAGTAGAAGATCGCATCGGTCCTGGCCAAGCCCGCAGCGAAGGCGTTGACGAGGCAGTTGCCGTTATAGCGCGGGTGGAAGTTCACCTCGCCGCCCACCGTCGGCACACCGAAGGCGTTGCCGTAGCCTCCGACGCCCGCCACGACGCCCGAGACCAGATGGCGCGTGCGGGGGTGGTCGGGCGCCCCGAAGCGAAGCGCGTTCATTGCCGCGATGGGGCGCGCGCCCATCGTGAAGACGTCGCGCAGGATGCCGCCGACGCCGGTCGCCGCGCCCTGGTAGGGCTCGATGAAGGACGGGTGGTTGTGCGACTCCATCTTGAAGACGACGCACAGGCCATCGCCGATGTCGACGACGCCGGCATTCTCGCCCGGACCCTGGATCACGCGCTCGCCCTTGGTGGGCAGCGTGCGCAGCCAGCGCTTCGACGACTTGTAGGAACAATGCTCGTTCCACATGGCCGAGAAGATGCCGAGCTCGGTGATCGTGGGCTCGCGGCCGATGAGGTCGAGGATGCGCTGATACTCGTCCGGCTTCAGCCCATGCGAGGCGACAAGATCGGGCGTGATGGCGACGTCCTGCATGGGACCTCCGGCGGGCGTGGTGTTGAACTCGTGCGTCACCGGACCGGCGTCCAGTCGGTGCGGTTGCGGCAGGGGGCGACCTCGGCACCCGAGCGCAGGATTGCAGCGTCGTCCTCGACCTGGCTCACCGCACCGTCGATCCGGCGCTGGAGCACGAGAAGCGTATGGTCGAGGCGTCCGTTGCGCACCGCCCGCACGCACAGGCCGTAGCCGCGTCCGTCGCCGGCGAACACGAACCCGCGCGTTTGTTCGACGGGAAGGCGACGGTAGATGGCGCGTCCGGTCTCGGCGGCGTAGCGAAGTTCCGCCGCGTTGGGAGCCGGGCCGCCGAGGTTCGGGGGTGGCGCCGCCACGGAGGCGCAGCCGCTGCCGAGCGCCAGGAAAATCGAGAGCGAAAGCGCGAACCGCAGCCGGTCAGGCATCGCAGGATGTCGACCCCGACCGCCACCGTGAGAGATCCGTTTCGAGACGCGGACGCAGCGCTCCGTTCAGAAGCGGGCCGTAGGTATCCACGCGCGTCGAACCCGTGAAGCCCTCGACGACCAGGAGCGGGCGCGCCTCGATGCGCCCGCGCGGCACGAGCAGGAAGCGCGGCTTGCCGGAGAAGGAGGAGAGTTCGGGCGCGAGCGAATAGGCGGCAAAGGCCGGATCGCCCGACTTGAACCAGCAGCGATTCGCCGTCAGCGCCAGACGCTCCATTCGGTCGAGCCCGGTATCGGCGCGCGGCGCGGCGGACTTCGACGGAGCGGGCGCGGGCGAACCCGCACAACCGGCAAGTGCCAGGCCGACGACTGCCAGGGCAAGGGCGGTCTTGAGACGCATCACGCGGCGAGCGAACGACCGGAGAGCCCGAGCGCGGACTCGAAGATGCCGCGTCCGTCGGTGCCCCCGTGCTCGGGCTCCACGAGATTCTCGGGATGGGGCATCATGCCAAGCACGTTGCCGCCCTCGTTCAACACGGCCGCGATGTCGTTCAGCGCGCCGTTCGGGTTCGTGCTTTCGGCGTAGCGGAAGACGACACGACCCTCGCCCTCGACACGAGCCAGCGTCTCCGCATCCGCGAAGTAGTTGCCGTCGTGGTGGGCGACCGGGCAGCGGATCACCTGGCCTTGCGAATAGGCCGTGGTGAAGCGCGTCTGGGCGTTGGCGACTTCCAGCTTCACCTCGCGGCATACGAACTTGAGGCTCGTGTTGCGCATCAGGGCCCCCGGCAGGAGACCGGCCTCGCACAGGATCTGGAAGCCGTTGCACACGCCCAGCACCGCGACGCCGCGCGCTGCCTCGTCGGCCACCGCGCGCATCACGGGCGAGCGGGCGGCTATCGCGCCGCAGCGCAGGTAGTCGCCGAACGAGAAGCCGCCCGGGACGACGATGAGGTCGACCTTGGGAATCGTCGTCTCGGTCTGCCAGACGGTCGCGGGCGCCGAGCCGCTGATCGAGGTCAGCGCCGCGATCATGTCGCGGTCGCGGTTCAGGCCGGGCAGAAGGACGACGGCGGCTTTCATCGGGAAGTTCCTCGGGCGCTCACGGATCGACGGGTCGGCAGGGCGCCGGTCAGGCGATCTCGACCGCGTAGTTCTCTATCACCGTGTTGGCGAGGAGCTTCTCGCACATGGCGGAAAGCTGGTCTTTCGCCTTCTCGCGGTCGTCGCCGTCCACCACGACGTCGAACACCTTGCCCTGCCGCACGCCCGCCACGCCCTCGAAGCCGAGCGTGCCGAGCGCACCCTCGATCGCCTTGCCCTGAGGATCGAGCACGCCGTTCTTCAGCGTGACGACGATGCGCGCCTTGATCACGTTTGCCGCCTGTTCTGCGAATGAACCAGTCTCAAAGCCGGCGCGGGTCGCGACGCCGGCGGATGCGTCACTTCACCAGCACCGGCCCCGAAGGGCGGGGTGGTTCGTTCTCGTTCATGATGCCGAGACGACGGGCCACTTCCTGGTAGGCCTCGACGAGACCGCCCATGTCGCGACGGAAGCGATCCTTGTCGAGCTTGTCCTGGGTTTGGACGTCCCACAGACGGCACGAGTCGGGCGAGATCTCGTCGGCTACGATGATGCGCATCATGTCGCCCTCGTAGAGGCGGCCGGTCTCGATCTTGAAGTCCACGAGCTGGATGCCGACGCCCAGAAACAGGCCCGACAGGAAGTCGTTGACGCGGATCGCCAACGCCATGATGTCGTCGATCTCCTGCGGGCTCGCCCAGCCGAAGGCCGTGATGTGCTCTTCCGACACCATCGGATCGTCAAGCTGGTCGGCCTTATAGTAGAATTCAATGATCGAGCGGGGCAGCACGGTGCCCTCCTCGATGCCGAGGCGCTTGGCCAGCGAGCCGGCCGCGACGTTGCGCACCACGACCTCGAGCGGAATGATTTCGACTTCCTTGATCAGCTGCTCGCGCATGTTCAGCCGACGGATGAAGTGCGTCGGAATGCCGATCCGGTTGAGGTGCGAGAAGATGTATTCCGAGATGCGGTTGTTCAGGACGCCCTTGCCGTCCACGACCTCGTGCTTCTTCTTGTTGAAGGCCGTCGCGTCGTCCTTGAAGAACTGAACCAGGGTGCCGGGCTCGGGCCCCTCGTAGAGGATCTTGCCCTTGCCTTCGTAGATACGGCGGCGACGTGTCATAGGGTGATGCCTGATCGTGGACGAGGCAGGCCGACGGCGACCCGCAAGAAAAGCTTGTGTCTTGTGCGGGTCAATAGCCCATAGGGTCGCCTGAAACAATCGGTCGCCCGCAAATGGTCCGTGGAAGCAACACGATACGATCACGTTCCCTGGGGATCGGCTGGACGAGACGGCTCGATGGCATAGGCTATGGCGCGCGAATCCATCGCCCGCACGAGGCGACGGACGCAACGATCAACGGAGGACGTCCATGTCGCTGAGGGACCGGGGAGACGATTTCGAGGCACGCTTCGCCCACGACGCGGACTTGCGGTTTCGCGTCGAGTCGCGCGCGACCAAGCTTCTCGGACTTTGGGCGGCAGGACGGCTTGGGCGCTCGGGCGATCCGGCCGAGACCTATGCCGCGGACCTCGTTCGCCACGATCTCGGCGCGGCGGGATCGGACGACGTCGTGGACAAGGTGACGGCCGACCTGGCCGGGCAGGCGTCGCGCGAAGAGGTGGTGCGCCAGCTCGGGGCCGCGCGCCTGGAGGCCGAACGGCAGATCCGCGCCCAATGAGCGATTCTCTTCTCACGTTGCGCCGCCTTCTCGATCGCGAGGGAAGCGCCCTGTCGGCCTGGTCGAGCCTCGGCGATCCGACGGTCCACGAGGTTCTTGCGCGCACCTTCGATGCGGTGACGCTCGATGTTCAGCATGGGCTGCAATCCGTCGACGAGATCCGGGACGGTATCGCCCGTGTGGTTCTGGCCGGGCGGCCCGTGCTGGTGCGAGTGCCGGTGGACGACCTGTCGCTGGCCGCGCGTGCGCTCGACTTTGGCGCGCACGGCGTCATCCTTCCCATGGTCGAGGGAGCCGAGGACGCGCGGCGGTTCGCTCGCGCATTGTCCTATCCGCCGCGTGGGCAACGGTCGTATGGTCCCGCGCGAGCCGCCGATCTTCATCAAATGCCGTCGGGACCCGATTACATGCGGGCGGCGCACGACGCCATCATGACCTTCGCCATGATCGAGACGCCCGCCGCTTTGGCCGCGATCGACGACATCCTCGCGGTGGAGGAACTGCACGGCGTCTTTGTGGGGCCGTCCGACCTGTCGCTCGCCATCGACTCGAGCCGGCTCGATCCGGACGGCGAGCGGACGGAGTCCGCCGTGCGCACGATCGCGCAGAAGGCGTCGCAGGCCGGCAAGGCGACGGCCATCTACGCCGCGACGGCCGAGACGGCGCGCCGCTACGCTGCGATGGGGTACGACCTCATCTGCGTGGCGAGCGACATCGCGCTTCTGAGGGACGCCTCGCGCCGCATCGTCGAGACGATTCGCGCGCCCTAGCGTCAGCCGAGCGGGAGCGACGACAGGAACTTGCCGAAGGTGAGCAAGCCTTCGGGCCAGGGACCGTGGCCGCTCTCGCCGTTCAGGTGACCCGATTCGCCGGCATCCACGAACCGGGAGCCCCAGGCTCCCGCAGCGTCCTCGGCAGCCTCGAACGACGAGAACGGGTCGTTGCGACTCGCCACGACAACGGACGGGAACGGCAGCGGCTCGCGCGTATAGGGGCCGAACGTGCGCAGGTGCTTGGGACGCAGGCGCTCGTCGTCGACGTCCGGAGGCGCGACCAGAAATGCACCGGCGACCGGGCGGCGAAACAACGGCACGGCCTGCACCGCTGCCGCGACGCCCAGCGAGTGCGCAACGAGCACGGGCGGTCGTTCGCTCGCGTTCACGGCCTCGGCGACGGCTTGCGTCCACTCCTCGCGGACAGGCTTGGACCAGGCCACCTGCTCCACACGACGGGCCGTCGAGAGCTTGCGCTCCCAACGCGTCTGCCAGTGCTGCTCGTCGGAGTTCTGATATCCGGGGATGATGAGGATGTCGGCTTCTGAAACGCGCATCGCGGGCAGATGCGGACGGGTCTGCGTCCTGTCAAGGGCGCGTCACAGAAGCGGGCTGATGAGGCGCGTGACGTTCTCGGCGAGCTGGCGCCAGAAGCCGCGCCGCTGCCATTGCGCCATCTGAAGGCGGTGGCTCTTGGCGCGATAGTCGTCCTCGATCACGCGCAGGTCGCGCACGAGATCCTCGTTGAAGGCGATCAGTGTCACCTCAGAGTTCAACTCGAAGGAGCGCCGGTCCATGTTGGCCGAACCCACCACCGCGATGTCGTCATCGATCGACAGGTGCTTCGCGTGCAGGAACCGTTCGCGGTAGAGCATGACCTCAATGCCCGCCTCGAGAAGCTCGTCGTAGTAGCTCTGCTGCGCGTGATCGATCAGGACGCTGTTGGTGGTCGAGGTTACGAACAGGGTCACGCGAACGCCCTTGGCGACCGCCGTGCGCATCGCGACGAGAAGCGGCTCGTTCGGAATGAAGTAGGGCGTGGCGAGAACCACGCGCTGGCGTGCGGCGTAGATCAGGTCGGTGAAGAGAATGTCGACGCCGGCCTCGGGGTAGTCGGGGCCGCTCGGCAGGACCTGCGCGATCGCCTTGTGCTCCACCGTGGGCGGCGGCGGCTCCGGCATCAGGTCCGGCGAGGCGATGTCCTCGTCCGTCTCGAGATACCAGTCGCCGATGAAGATCGACTGCAGCTCGAGGACGACGGGTCCCTCCACACGCGCCATGACCTCGCGGTAGAAGGTCTTCGGCTCGTACTCGATGCGGTGCATGTTCTGCGAGCCGACCCATCCGATCAGCCCGTCCACGACGACGATCTTGCGATGGTTGCGCAGGTCCAGGCGTGTCGCCTGGTTCCAGAAGCGCAGCGGAAGGATCAAGCGTAGCTCGACGCCCGTGCCCGTGAGGCGCTTGGCGATAGCGCGTCGATCGCGCGAGGAGCCGACCGCATCGATCAGCAGGCGACATTTGACGCCGCGCCGCGCCGCGCGCTCCAGCGCGCTCAGGATCTTGTTGCCAGCCTGGTCGTTCTGGAGAATGTAGACCATGACGTGGGCATGGTGCCTGGCCTTGTCGATGTCGGCCGCGATGCGGTCGACGACGCGATTGTAGTCCGCGTCCAGCGTGATCTTGTTGTGCGCCAAGCACGGGAAGTTGCCGATACGCTGGACGAGGTGGGAGGTTGCGCGATGCCGCTGGGGCAGGGCGCGCAGCCCCGACACGCCGTCCAGCTTGATATGGGCGATCGCCTTGCGGATGATCGACGGTACCTGCTCGATCCGGTCGCGACGCCATTTCGGATGGCGCGCGTTGCCGACCGCCAGGTAAACGGGCAGGGCGATCCAGGGCAGGAAGAAGAACAGCATCAGCCAGGCCTGCGCAGCCACGGGACTGCGCCGGAAGGGAATGTAGACGAGCGCTCCGACGATGATGCTCCAGCCCGCCACGCTCACGGCAAGGGGCCAGACCGTCCCGTCGAAAAATTCGATCATAGGGCCTCGTCGATTCGGTCAGATGCGGAGCGATGCCGGCGGTCCGGCCATGAAGCGTCCCGCCATGCCCGCGGATTCGGGCGGGCGCAAGGCCCCGGCCGGGATCGGCCGATCGGACGACCTTCCGGACGACGACGGGACCCTATATGGACCCCCGCGCGTGCCGCCCGGTGTCCGAGGCGGCGCGTCGAGGGATGTCGCATGATCCGCATCGTCTACGCCAATCTCGGCTACTCCCGCGCGATCGACGGGTCGCTTGGTCACCACGTGCGTCGGGCGCACCGCCACCTGTTCACGACGGAACGGGTGCAGCGGCGGGCGCTGAACCAGGTGCGCGAGCGGCTCGACGCGCTGCAGCCCGATCTCGCGTGCTTCGTGGAGATCGATCGGGGGTCGTTCAACAACGGCTTCCTCGACCAGATGCGCATTCTGGCCGACGAGCGCCACACGACGGTCCGCATCGACAACAAGTACGGAGCGGACAAGCACTTCCGGCGCCTGTCGGTCTCGCGCGGCAAGTCCAATGCGTTTCTCGCGACCCGACCGATCCGCTATGCGGCGCGCTATCTGTCGGCCGGCAAGAAGCGGCTCGTCTACGACATCGAGATCGAGGGTGTCCGCGTCCTCGCCGCGCATCTGTCGCTGCGCTATCGAATCCGCTGCCTCCAGATCGGGGAACTGGCGAGATGGGTGGCGGAACGCGAAGGGCCGACCGTGGTGGTCGGCGACTTCAACCTGTTTCGCGGCGCCAGCGAACTCGCGCCGCTGCTCGGCTCGGGTCGCCTCGTTCACGCCAACGCCGACAGCGGCCCGACCTTTCGGCTCGGGCCCTACCGGGCGACGCTCGATACCTGCCTCGTGTCCCGCGACCTGATCGACTCGTGCCGCGTCAGCATCCTCGATCAACCCTTCTCGGACCATCAGATGATCCGCCTCGACATCGAGGGTGTCGGCGGCGATGGCGGGGCGAGCGGCCGTGCGGTTCTCGTCGCCGATCCGGTTGACCCGGCGGAGTTGCCGTCGGAGGCTTGACGGATCAGGCCCGACCGAAGACGCGCCGGAAGATCGTGTCGACGTGCTTGGTATGATAACCGAGGTCGAACTTCTCCCGGATCTCGCTCTCGCCCAACGCCTGGGTCACCTCCGGGTCGCCCAGAAGCTCGGTCAGAAAGTCCGCGCCCTGTTCCCACACGCGCATCGCGTTGCGCTGGACGAGGCGATAGCTCTCCTCGCGCGAGAGGCCGGCCTGGGTCAGTGCCAGGAGCACGCGTTGCGAATGGACGAGGCCCCGGAACTGGTTGAGGTTGCGCTCCATTCGCTCGGGATAGACCAGCAGCTTGTCAACGACCCCGGTGAGACGCGCGAGAGCGAAGTCGAGCGTGATCGTGGCGTCCGGCCCGATGAAGCGTTCCACGGAGGAGTGCGAGATGTCCCGCTCATGCCAGAGCGCGACGTTCTCCATCGCAGGCATCGCGAACGAGCGCACCATGCGGGCCAGGCCCGTCAGGTTCTCGGTCAGAACCGGGTTGCGCTTGTGCGGCATGGCCGAGGAGCCCTTCTGACCGGGCGAGAAGTATTCCTCGGCCTCGAGTACCTCGGTGCGCTGGAGGTGGCGAACCTCCGTTGCCAGCCGTTCCACGCAGGAGGCGATGACGCCGAGCGTCGCGAAGAACATGGCGTGCCGATCGCGCGGGATGACCTGGGTCGAGACGGGCTCCGGCTGGAGCCCCAGCGCCTTGGCGACATGCTCCTCGACGCGCGGGTCGATGTTGGCGAAGGTGCCGACGGCGCCCGAGATGGCGCAGGTCGCGACCTCCGCGCGCGCCGCGACGAGCCGCTCGCGGCAACGCGCGAACTCGGCATGGGCGAGAGCCAGCTTGACGCCGAAGGTCGTCGGCTCAGCATGAATGCCGTGGCTGCGCCCGATCGTGACAGTGTCCTTGTGCTCGAACGCGCGACGCTCCAGCGCGGCCAACAGGGCGTCGAGGTCTGACAGCAACAGATCGGCCGCGCGCGTCAGCTGGACGTTCAGGCACGTGTCGAGAACGTCCGACGAGGTCATGCCCTGATGGATGAAGCGGGCGTCCGGGCCGACGAACTCGGCCAGATGCGTCAGGAAGGCGATGACGTCGTGCTTGGTCTCGCGCTCGATCTCGTCGATGCGCTCGACATCGAAGGTGGCTGCGCCGCCCCGCTCCCAGATCGTCTTTGCGGCCTCGTGCGGGATGACGCCGATCTCGGCCAGCGCATCGCAGGCATGGGCCTCGATCTCGAACCAGATCCGGTACTTGGTCTCCTGCGACCAGATCGCGACCATCTCGGCACGGGAATAGCGGGGGATCATCGTCGAGACCTTTCGCGGCAGGCTGGGGAGGAGCGTGGCCGGGCCTTAACAGACGCGCCCGCACGCCTCAACTCGCGCTAGCCGGCGAGCGAGGTCCAGGCCGGCAGCGTGTCGCCGGGAAGCGGCAGGGTCGCAAACACCGCGCGCGCCACCGCGCGTGCCATGACCGAAGAGGCGGCCGCCGCAACCTCCACCCGTGCGCCCCCATCCGGCACCGGTCCCCGCTCGCCGGTCGCCAATGCGAAGACGAGATCGCCGTCGTAGTCCGTATGTACGGGCCAGAGCGCCAGGGCGAAGCCGTCGTGGGCGGCCAGCGCGAGGCGGCGCGCAGAGGCCTTGTCGAGATGCAGATCCGTCGCGATCACTGCGATCGTGGTCGCCGTACCCGGCAGGGCGATCTTCGAGCGCGGAACCGCGACGTCGTCGGGCAGGGGATGGGGCAATCCGAGGCCGCCGAACTCGCCGCCGATCTCGAACGGGGCGGCGCGGAAGTGGCGCGTCGAGCCGACGAGCGGCGAGCCGAGGGCATTCACCGCGACGAGGGCTGCGATCGTGGCGCCGTTCGGGAGCTGCACCGACGCCGAGCCGAGGCCGCCGCGACACGCCGCCGTGGTCGCACCCAGCCCGGCGCCGATGCCGCCGAGCTCGAAGTCGAGCGCCGCCGCCTGGGCCGCGACAACCCCGAGATCGCGATAGGGCGAATGGTCGCCCCAGTCCTTGTCGCCGCCATTCGCAAGATCGAACAGGATCGCGGCCGGAACGATGGGCACGCGAAAGGCACCTACCGCAAAACCTCGGCCCCAGCCGCGCAGCACCGACTGAACGCCCGATGCGGCGTCGAGGCCGAAGGCCGAGCCGCCGGACAGGACCAGCGCATCGACGCCTGCGACCGTCGCGTCGGGTGCCAGGAGGTCGGTCTCGCGCGTGCCGGGCGCACCGCCCAGAACGGCGACCGAGGCCAGCGTCGGCCGATCGCACAGTATCGCCGTGACGCCGCTCCGCAGCCGCTCGCTGGATGCGTGGCCAACGCGCAACCCGGCGACGTCGGTCAGACGATTGCGGGGTCCAGCCCGCCAGCGCTCGCTCACCCCTCGTCCTCGGGCAGAAACCGGTCGCCCTCCCATCGGTAAGCACGGAAGGGGAGGATGTCGGCCGCCCCGTCCGTTCCGAAGCGGGCGGTTCCGGCGGAGGTTTCGAACGTCCCGGATGCAAGGGTGTCCGCGAGTGGTCGGCCGGATGCCAGAGCCGACTGCGCGATCTCGACGCCCAGGCGAGCCGGCCACCCGTAACCTTCGTCGACCGGCGCCTCCTCCGATGGCGGCCAGGCCGCGTCATGGGCGGCGCTCACGGCAACGATGCCGTTCGGAAGCATCGGCTCCGTGCGCGTCTCGTCGAGCAGCGCTTCGCCGCCGACGACCGAGAGGTCGAGGCCGATCGCGGCGGCATCGCGCACGATCACCGCGACATCAGAACGACTGCCCAGAATGACGACATGCGTCACGCCGCTTTGCGCGATCCGCCGTGCCAACGCGAACTGCTTCTCCTCGGCGGGTCGAAAGTTGTCGATCAGCGCAAAACGGTATCCGTCGGCCTCCAGACGCTCCCGTATCCGATCCGCCAGGTCGCGGCCCGTCGCCGAACCGTCCTCGACGAGACCGACGGACTCCGTTCGCCAACGCTCCCGAACAAAGCGCGCCAGCGCCTCGGCTTCGTCGTCCGAACCCGGCGCGATGCGCCATAACGGCCAGCTGTCGCTCTCGCGACGCTTCAGCAGGCGGTCGGCCCGTACGCCGACGTCGATCACCGGTATCGTCGCATCTCGCAGGATCGGCATCGCCGCCTCCAGCGCGCTGGTGCACAGAAAGCCAACGGCGATGCGGACGCCGGCGTCGCGCATCTGCGTTGCGACGCGCGCGCCGCCCTCGGCGGAGCAGCCGTCGTCGAACTCCTGGAGTTGCGCACGCTTCGGGTCGAGCGCCGCGCGCGAGCCGGCAACGAGCTGGCGACCGAGGATCTCCTCGGGACCGCTGAGCGGCGCGGCGATTCCGATGCGCGGTGGAACGCCGTCCTGGGCGGACGCGGGACCGGCAAGAACGAGGGACACGAAGAGGGCGCGAACGAGTGTCATGGCGGCCGTAGTCTAGTGCCTTTCACCTTGTGCTGCGAGGGCGGCTTGATTCCGGCTTGCGCGCTCCGTTAACTCGCGCCCGAGTGCGGGACCGGCGTCCCGCGCCTTGCCCACAGGAGCCCATCTCGATGACAACCGGCGGCACGCTGCGCAGCCTTCTCCTCGCCACGGCCGCCCTGGCCCTCGGGCCCTCCCTGGCCCAGGCCCAGGACGTCGTCCGGATCGGCATGATCGGCGGCATCACCGGACCGATCGAAAGCCTCATGCCGCCCATCACGGAGGCCGCCCGCATGGCGGTGGGACAGGTGAACGTAGCCGGCGGTCTGGGTTCTGCGGGCGCGAAAGTGGAGATGGTGGTCGGCGACGACGGCTGCATCGACGCGGCACGTGCCTCGGCGGCGGCGGACCGGCAGGTGAACTCGGAGACCGTAGCCGGCATCGTCGGCGCCATGTGTTCCGGCGCGACGATCGCCGCCGCCAACTCGGCCGCGATCCCGGCGAAGGTCGTGATGGTCTCGCCTTCCTCGACCTCGCCGGCCGTCACGGACCTGAAGGACAACGATCTGGTCTTCCGCACCGCGCCCTCGGATGCCTATCAGGGCGAGGTTCTGGCGCGTGTCGCCCGACGCAACAACATCGATACGGTCGCCGTGACCTACGTCAATAACGACTACGGATCGGGCTTCGCGAAGGCCTTCGAGGCGGCCTTCACGGCGGGCGGGGGAAAGGTCACGCTGTCCCAGGCCCATGAGGACGGCAAGGCCGACTACCGTCCCGAGATCGGCGCGCTCGCCTCCAGCGGCGCCGATGCGCTTGTGGTGCTCGCCTATGTCGATGGTTCGGGCGGCCGCATCATCAGCCAGGCGCGCGAGACCGGCGACTTCTCGACCTTCGTCGGTGGTGACGGCATGGTGGGCGGCAACCTCACCAACGTGGCCGGCGGAGACGAGCGGTTGATCCTGACGCGTCCAGGCGGCACGGCGGCCGGCGGAGCCGAGCGCTTCGCCGAGGCGGCAAAGGGAGCCAACCTGGACCCGGAGGCGACCTATGCCGCGACGAGTTACGACGCCGCCTTCTCGCTCCTGCTCGCGCTGGAGAAGACGGGTGGCAAGCGCGAGCGCCTTTCGGCGGCGCTTCGCGACGTCTCGTCGGCGCCCGGCGAACGCATCCTGCCGGGCGAGTGGGACAAGGCCAAGAAGCTGATCGCGGCCGGCACCGACATCGACTACGAAGGTGCATCCGGATCGCTGGAGTTCGATGCGAACGGAGACGTTCCCGGTTCCTACGACGAAGTCACGATCGAGGACGGGCAGATCAAGGTCGTCGGTCCGGCGACCTGATCGACGTCTCGGCCGCATTTCGAAGGTCCCGAACGCTCTGCGTCCGGGACCTTCGTCATTTCAGGGGGTCATGTCCCCAGTTCATCAGCGAGTAGCGCCACTTGGTGTCCTCGACGTCGCCCTTGGGGCGCTGCTTCGAATGGCGGGCGATGTAGCTCACAACCTTCTTCATATGCGCCCACTGCGCGTCGGTAAGGTCGACCTTCTTGGTATGCTGGATCTCGATGATCTTGCGGCCCGATTCGTGCCCGATCGACTCGCCACCATCCTTGGACTGGCCGACGTCCTTGGACTCGTCACTCTCCAACCAGTGCTCGATCTCCTTGGGCGTCATGTTCACGCCGTCGCGGAACTCACGCCAGGTATCCTCGTGGTCATCCTTCGCCGTCATGGCCGTCTCCGGGCTTCGTGGATTCGTCGAACCCGCGAATCGGCAGCCGCGTTCCATGGAGCCGCCTAGGGCGCGGCACGCCGCTCCGGCAGGAGCCCGTTCGGCGCGAAGCGCAGGACCAGCGTGATCGTCAATCCGATCACGAAGACGCGCATCTGGAGCGCACGGGAGTCGAGATCGGCCGGCGCCTGCCAGCCGAACCAGGCCGAGCCGAGATCGCGAGCCAGACCGAAGAGCCAGAGCGCTGCGGGTTCCGACATGGTCCAGACGACGTAGACGAAGACCGCTCCGACGATCGCGCCGCGGTTGTTGCCGGCGCCGCCCAGGATCACCATCACCCAGATCAGGAAGGTATGGTTGAGGTCTACGAATCCGGCCGGGTCGAAGATCGTCGTGAAGTGGACGAGGATCGCACCGCCCAGACCCATCAGGCCCGCCCCCAGCATGAAGATTTCCAGCCGGCGGCGGTCGACGTTCTTGCCCATGGACGAGGCGGCGATCTCGTTGTCCCGGATCGCCCGCATCATGCGGCCCCAAGGGGCATGATAGGCGCGCTCCATCAGGAGATAGACCACGAGCAGGATCACGGCCGAGAGCGCGAGATAGCTGCCGCGCGCCCAGAGGAAACCGACATCCGCGGGCGTCGGAACGGGCCAGGGCAGGGGCGAGATCGTCAGGGGACCGCGCGTCAGCCAGTCGGCGTTGCGCAGGAAGGTCTTCACGATCTGCGCGATGCCGAGCGTCGCGATCGCGAGGTAGTCGGCCCGCAGCCCGAGGCAGATGCGTCCGATGACATAGGCGAGAAAGGCCGCGACGAAGCCCGCCGCCGCCCAGCCGACGGCGACCGGCAGGCCGAAGCCTCCGACGAAGCCCGCCTCCCGCTCGATCGCCTCGATAGCCGGAGCAAAGCGGGACGTGACCACGGCAAAGGCGACGAGCGAGGCCACGATGGTCAAGGCCGACGTCTGGCCTCGGCTGAGCCCCCAGCGGTGCGCGCGTGCCAGCATGGCCACGACGGCCACGCAGGCCCCCAGCCACAGCAGCGCTTGGCCGAGCAGCGGCGCGCCGGTGCCGGCCCAGAAGGCGTCGTTGACCGGAATCGTCAGAAGCACCGACGCGCAGGCGCCCGCCACGATGAAGCCCATGATGCCGACGTTGAAGAGGCCGGCGTAACCCCACTGGATATTGAGGCCGACCGCGATCAGCGCGTAGGCCGCGGCCTCGGCGAGCATGCGTACCGCGTATTCCGGTCCCTGGAGCGCGAACACAGCCGCGAGGATCGCGGCAAGGCCGGCTGCGATCCACAGCTCCGAGCGCGGCTTGTTCGTGATCGAAACGGCCCGGCTCATGCGAAGACCCTTCCCTTGAAGATGCCGGTCGGCCGGTAGATCAAGACCGCGACGAGAATCACGAAGGGCACGACGAGGCGGTACTCGTTGGGCACGAGGGCAAGGTTCGCGGGCAACTCCCACCCGACCGGTAGAACCGCGCCGAGCGGACGCAGCAGCGTCGCCACGTTGAAGACCGCCAGCGTCTCGGCGAACCCGACGACGAAGCCGCCCGCGACCGCTCCGTAGGGCTGCCCGATGCCGCCGAGGATCGCGGCGGCGAAGATCGGCAGAAGAAGGTTGTAGGCGAGGTCGGGTCGGAGTTCGACGTCGAGCGCGAGCAGCGTTCCCGCGACGGCTGCAAGGCCCCCGCCGATGATCCAGGTCGCCGCCACGACCCGCTCGATCGGAATGCCGGTCACCCTCGCCAGAGCGGGATCGTCGGCCACCGCGCGCATCGCGACGCCCAGGCGCGAGCGCGTCAGGAAGAGATGCAATGCCGTGACGAGAACGGCGGTCGCCAGCAGCAACGCCACTTGCGGTTCGGTGACGACGATCGGCCGCCCGCCGGTCGGAATGCGAAAGATCGTCTTCGGCGCGCCGAGCGCGAGGTTCCAGGAGCCGGTGCCCGCAAAGAGACGAATCAGCCCCTGCAGCATCAGTGCGACGCCGATCGAGGCCATGACCATGACGACGGGCCGCGCACCCCGTTCGCGCAACGGGCGGTAGAAGACGCGGTCGAGCCCCACCGCGAACCCGGCCGTGACGATCATCGAAAGCGGAAGGACGAGCAGCGCCAGCGGCAGCGGGGCGGCGATGCCGAGGCCGGATGCGACGCCGGCCAGGATCAGCGTGACGAAGGCACCTGCGGTCATCATGTCGCCATGGGCGAAGTGGGCAAACCGCAGGATGCCGAAGATCAGAGTCACGCCGACGGCGCCGAGCGCATAGATCGAGCCGATCACGAGGCCGCCGACGAGGCCGCGATTGATGAAGAAGACGAGATCGTCCAAGGGGGCGTTCCGGAAGCGAGGCGGGGCGTCAGCCGCCGAGGAAGGATCGGGCGACGTCGGGGTCGGCGAGAAGCTCGGCGCCCGTGCCGGTGAAGCGCATGCGCCCGCCGGCCAGGACGAAACCCCGCGTCGCTATGCCGAGGGCTTGGCGAGCGTTCTGTTCGACCAGCGCCACCGTGACTCCGGTCCGGTTCACCGCCACGACGCGGTCGAACAGTTCGCTCATGTAAAGCGGCGACAGGCCGGCCGTCGGCTCGTCGAGCAGGAGGACGCTCGGGTCGCTCATCAGCGCCCGGCCGACCGCGACCATCTGGCGCTGGCCGCCCGAAAGCTCTCCCGCCGGTTGCGCACGCTTGGCTTTCAGCGGCGGGAAGATCTCGAACACGCGGTCGAGCAAGGCGGCACGCTCGCCTCGACGGACATAGGCACCCATGTCGAGGTTCTCCTGCACGGAGAGCGTGCGGAAGACATTGTGCTCCTGCGGCACGAAGGCGAGGCCGCGTCCGGCATGCGACTCGGTCGGCCGGTTCGCGATGTCCTCTCCGCGCAGGAGGATGCAGCCGTCCGATACGGCGAGAAGCCCGAACACGGCCTTCAGCGTGGTCGATTTGCCGGCCCCGTTCGGGCCGACGATGACGCCGATGTCGCCCTCGTCGAGCGCAAGGTCGAGCCCATTGAGGATCGGGGCGGAACCATAGCCGGCGACGACGCCCTGGAGGCTGAGGATGCTCATGAGCGAACGCTTCCGGTTGCGTGTCCCGTGGGCGACCCACCGAAATACGCTTCCACGACCGCCGCGTCGTTGCGCAGGTCGCCAAACGAGCCCTCGCGCATCACCGTGCCCGCCGCCATGACGATAACGGGATCGCACAAGCGGCTGATCAGATCCATGTCGTGCTCGATCACGAAGAAGGTGTAGCCGCGCTCGCGGTTCAGGCGCTCGATGCTGTCGGCGAGCGAGGCGAGAAGCGTGCGGTTCACGCCCGCCGCGATTTCGTCGAGCAGCACGACCTTGGCGTCCACCATCATGGTGCGGCCGAGCTCGAGGAGTTTCTTCTGGCCGCCGGACAGGTTGCCCGCCAACTCCTGCGCGACATGGCCGAGACGCAGGAAGTCAACGACCTCCTCGGCGCGCTCGCGCACCCGTCGCTCGCCCTCGCGCATTCGGCTTCCCTGTAGCCATACCGAGGCGAGGTTCTCGCCAGGCTGCGCGGCTGGCACCATCATCAGGTTCTCGAGAACCGTCAGGCGCGAGAACTCATGCGCGATCTGGAAGGTGCGCAGGAGCCCGCGTCCGAAAAGCTCATGCGGCTTCAGTCCATCGGTTTTTCGGCCATCGAAGCGGATCGTGCCGGACGAGGGGGCGACATTCCCGGCCACCATGTTGAAGAGCGTCGTCTTGCCCGCGCCGTTGGGCCCGATCAGACCCGTGATCGAGCCGCGCCGAACCTGGAGCGAGCAATCGTTCACGGCCGTGATGCCGCCGAACCGTCGCGAGACGTTCTCGACCTCGATGATAGCGTCCATGAGGTCAGGTCCCGTAGTAGACGATCGGATCGCCAAAGCGCGGATGAAGGCCGGTGCGCAGACGGTGCAGCCCGGCGCGCTCATAGAAGCGGCAGGCCCGCTCGTTGCCTGGTCGGGTGTAGAGCGTGAACCCATCCGGAAGGACGCCCCGCACCCAACCGAACAAACGCGTTCCAATCCCGGACCCGAGCTCCTCGGGAGCGACGAAAAGTTCGGCCAGGACCCGTTCCGCCGGCTTCACCGCCGCGAAGCCCAGAACCTCGTCGCCTCGCGTCGCGACCTGGGCGAGCCAGCCTTGCGCGAACTCCGCATCCACGCGCTGTCGCAACGTGGCCAACAGGGGCGCTGCCGCAGGACCGACGCCCGGAAGACAAGCGCCGGCATGCCAGATCTCGGCGATCCGGTCCCGGTCGGCCTCTGTGGCCGGGCGCAGTTCGATGCTTGCGGTATCGCTCGTCATGCCTTCGCGAGCCGCCGTTTGCGGATCGCCCTCGTCGAACGGTGAAACAGGGGTCGGCTCGGCGGACGATGCTCCGCCAACCGAAGCCGTGCTGCATAAAGGCGGAAGCTCGCGCACGCAAATGCCGCCATCCGACGCCCGCCTACAGTGTTCATCAACGGGTCGAGTGCTATGTGTGGCCGCACACCTCCGGCAAGCCGGCGGTAACGGCTGAAGGACGAGCGTGCTGACCATCCAAAACGATACGGCGAGCGATGCCTTCCGCGAGGCGATGAGCCATGTCGCCTCGGCGGTCTGTCTGGTCACGACCGACGGCGCGGCAGGACGGCGCGGCGTGACGGTCACGGCGGTCTGCTCGGTTTCCGACAACCCGCCGACGCTTCTCGTTTGCCTCAATCATGCGAACGCCGCCAACGCGCTGTTCGATACGAACGGCGTGTTTGCGGTCAACGTCCTGGCCGAGCACAACGAGGGCGTGGCTCGTGCTTTCGCGGGCGAGGGGAAACTGGAGCCGGAAGAACGCTTCAGACGCGGACATTGGCGCACGTTACGGACGGGCGCACCAATTCTCGAGAACGCGTTGGTCGCCTTCGACTGCCGGTTGGAAGACAGCCGCATCGTCGCGACCCATCGCGTCCTGATGGGCCGGGTCGTCGCCGTCAGCGAGCCGGTCGCGGGCTCGAGCCTTCTTTATCGCGCACGCCGCTACCATTTTCTTCCCGCGCTATAGGTTCGAGGCGGCGGCCGCCGCTGCCGGACAGCCGCCGGGAGTGGGTCATGGACGACGTTCTGGAGATTGCCGAGCGATGGAGCGCCGAAGGGCGGCGCCTGGCGCTCGCTACGGTGATCGAGACCTGGGGCTCGGCCCCTCGCCCGAGCGGCAGCCATCTGCTGGTGGACAGCGAGGCCAACTTCGAAGGGTCCGTATCGGGCGGTTGCGTCGAGGGCGCGGTGATCACGGAAGCGATCGACGTCATCGAGACCGGTGCGCCGCGTGTTCTCGAGTTCGGCGTCGCCGACGAGACGGCCTGGCAGGTCGGCCTGTCCTGCGGCGGTCGCATTCGCGTCTACGTTGAACGGCTGGTCTGATGGACGCTACGCTGCTTCATGATCTGAACGCGGAACGTGCGGCGCGTCGCGCCTGCGCGGTCGTCACACAGCTTGACGGCGGCGAACAGCGCCTCGTTCGCGAGACCGGACTGGAAGGCGACGCTCTGGCAAGCGAGATCGTCGCCGCGCTTCGCACGGGCCGCGCGCGGCTGACCGAGGACGGCAGGAGTTTCATCAACGCCTACCTTCCGCCGGCCCGCATTCTGGTGATCGGTGCCGTGCATATCTCGCAGGCGCTGGCGCCGATCGCCCGTATCAGCGGCTTCGACGTGCGCATCGTGGATCCGCGCGGCGCCTTCGCGACCCCGGAGCGTTTCCCCGACGTTCCGGTCTCGGCGGCATGGCCCGAGATCGCGCTGCGCGAACAGCCGCTGGATCCGTACACGGCTCTGGTCGCCGTGACGCATGATCCCAAGATCGACGACCTGCCGCTCGAGATGGCGTTGCGCACGGGCTGCTTCTACGTGGGGGCTCTCGGGAGCCGGAAGACCCACGCCCGGCGCGTCGAACGCCTTCTCGCCGCCGGCTTGCCCCAACATCGCATCGACACGATCGACGCCCCGATCGGCGCCGATATCGGTGCCTCGACGCCGGCCGAGATCGCGGTGGCCATTACCGCGTCGGTGATCGAGGCATTCCGGAAGCGTCGCATGCATGCCGAGCGCCGAGGCGAGACGCAGGCCGCATGAAGTTCGGGACATGGCCGCTCGACGAAGCCGAGGGTACGCTGCTCGCCCATGCCGTCCGCTTGCCGGACGGTCGCCTTCCCAAAGGTCGGAAGCTGACGACGGATGATATCGAGCGCCTTCGGGCAGGCGGTCAGCGCGACGTGATCGCCGCGCGGCTCGACGCAGGCGACATCGGCGAAGACGAGGCCGCTGGATGGATCGCGTCGGCGCTTGCCGGCACGGACGTTCTGGCAGAAACGCCGGCCACCGGGCGGAGCAATCTCTTCGCGCAGAAGGCCGGCCTGTTCCTGCCACAGCGTTCCGTTGTCGACGACCTCAACCGCATCGATCCCGCGATCACGCTCGCGACGCTGCCGGAACACGCGTCTGTCGAGGCAGGCCGCATGGTGGCGACCGTCAAGATCATACCGCTGGCCTTGCCGCGCACGGCCGTCGAGGCGGCGGTCGAGTTGGTGCAACGCTCGCCGGCATGGCGACTTCAGCCGTTCCGTTCGATGGCTGTCGGGCTGGTGCAGACGCAACTTCCGTCCGTCAAGGCAAGCGTACTCGACAAGACGCGCGGGGCATTCGAGGTCCGTCTGAGGCCGAGCGGCTCCCACCTCGTCCGCGAGCGTCGCTGCGACCATGAGGCCGCTGCTTTGGCCGAGGCTTTGAGCGCACCGGCCGGCGGCGAGCAGCTGACCGTGATCTTCGGAGCCTCGGCCGTGATCGACCCGGACGACGTCGTGCCGAGCGCCGTACGGCAGGCCGGCGGGACGGTCGATCACCTCGGCATGCCGGTCGACCCGGGGAACCTGCTCCTGATCGGCCGCATTGGGGAGCGCACCGTGATCGGCGCACCGGGCTGTGCGCGCAGTGTGCGTGAGAACGGTTTCGATTGGGTGCTGAACCGGATACTGGCCGGACTTCGCGTCACGCCTCAGGATCTGACGGGCATGGGCGTCGGCGGATTGTTGATGGAGATCGCCTCCCGCCCGCAGCCTCGAGAGGCTGTCGTTGACGGCGCATCGAACGGCGTGTCGATCGTCCTGCTCGCGGCCGGGCGATCGAGTCGTATGGGCGGACCCAACAAGCTGCTTGCGACGATCGACAGCAAGCCGCTCGTGCGGCGATCGGCCGAGACCGCGCTGGCTGCGGGAGCCGAGCGCGTTCTCGTGGTCGTGGGACACATGGAGGCGGAGATCGTCGAGGCGCTGGCGGGGCTTCCGGTCGAGATCGTGCGCAACGGTCGCTTTGCCGAAGGACTGTCGACATCCGTTCAGGCTGGGTTCGCGGCGGCGGGATCGGCGGCGGGTGTCCTGGTCATGCTGGCCGACCAGCCGCTCCTGACCGCGCAGCATCTGCGGCAATTGATGGACCGCTTTTGCCCGACCGGCGAAGGCTCCATCGTGCTCGCCTCCGATGCCGGGCAACGGGCCAATCCCGTAATTCTGTCCGCGCTCTATCGGGACGAGATCGGCCGTCTCGTCGGCGATGTGGGCGCGAGATCCATCGTGCAGGCTCATCGATCAGCGGTTGTCGAGGTCGACCTCGGTCCGGCTGCCTCCTTCGATGTCGATACACCCGACCTCATGGTCCGCGCCGGTGGCATCCTGCCGGTGGCTTCGCCAGGATTCTGAGGCGCTCGCGTCAACCCTTCGCGCGAGCGTGATTTTTCTTGGCGTCCGCCTGACAGCGGTCGGAACAGTAGAGAACGTTGTCCCAGTTGCGAGCCCAGGACTTTCGCCACGTCATGGGGCGACCGCACTGGACGCAGGTCTTCGTGGGAAGCTCGCCCTTTCGACGCATCCTCGGCATCGCAACTCCTCGTTTGATCGCGCCAATGCCGTATGTCCCACTCGGGTTCCGGGCCGCGCTTTGAGGACACACTTGAACGGCCGAAGTGTCGCGACATCTCGCCTGCCACAATGAACAAGGAGAGTGCGGGCGTGGGGCGTTACATCGTGATCGGGGCACACGGGGGCATCGGCGAGGCCACCGCACGGCGTTTGGCGGCAGCCGGCCACGACCTCGTACTGGTGGGGCGGGATGGCGGAGCCGTTTCCGCGCTCGCGTCCGAGCTCGGAAACGCGGAGCCGGTCCTTGGCGACAGCGAGGACGGCGACCCCTACGCCGATCTCGGCGAGAAGGCAGGCCCGCGTCTGGATGGGCTCGTCTACGCGGCGGGGACCATCACGCTGAAGCCGTTCCCGAAGGTGACGCCCGACGATGCGTTGCGCGACTTCCGCATCAACGCGCTGGGCGCGATGATCGCGGTTCAGCGTTGCCTTCCCGCTCTGACGGCAGCCGAGAACGGCGCAAGCGTCGTTCTGTATTCCACCGTGGCCGTCGCGCAGGGCTTTGCGTCCCACGCCTCGATCGCCATGGCGAAAGGAGCGGTCCAGGCGCTGGCGCTGTCATTGGCCGCCGAGCTCGCGCCAAAGGTGCGCGTCAACGCCATCGCACCCTCGCTGACCCTTTCGCCGCTCGGACGCAGCGTCGCCGGCAACGAGCGGATCGAGGATGCCCTGGCGAAGCTCCACCCGATCCCGCGGCTGGGCGAACCCGACGAGATCGCGGCCCTGACCACCTTTCTGCTGTCGGCGGACGCCGGCTGGATCACGGGCCAGGTGTTCGGCGTGGACGGCGGACGCTCGACGCTGCGCACCGCGCGTAGCTGACCGCATGGCCGGCACGCTGCGGTTCGTCCTCGGCGATCAGCTGAGCCGGTCGCTGTCGTCGCTGCGGGACTGCGCCGACGGCGACGTCGTGCTGATGGCGGAGGTCGGCGACGAGGCGACCTATGTGCGCCACCACCAGCGCAAGATCGCCTTCCTGTTTGCGGCCATGCGTCACTTCGCCGGCGATCTGCGCGCGGAGGGACTGAGCGTCGACTACGTCGTGCTCGATGACCCCGCCAACACCGCAAGCTTCACCGGTGAACTGGCACGCGCCCTCGAGCGGCATCCCGACCTCGATCGGGTCGTCGTGACCGAGCCCGGCGAATGGCGTGTTCTGGAGATGATGGAGGACTGGGAAGCCTTCATCGGACGTCCGGTCGAGATCCGCTCCGATGACCGCTTTCTCTGCTCGCATGCCGAGTTTGCCGCCTATGCCGGCGAAGCGAAATCGCTTCGCATGGAGGACTTCTACCGTGGCATGCGTCGCCGGACCGGCTTCCTGATGGAGGGCGAGCGGCCGATCGGCGGACGCTGGAACCTCGACAGCGAGAACCGCGAGCCGCTTCCCGCACGGGTCCAGGCGCCCGAGCGCCCGCACTTCGAACCGGACCAGACGACACAGGAGGTGTTGGGTCTCGTATCGGGCCGTTTCGGCAATCATTTCGGTTCGCTCGACGGCTTCGACTATCCCGTGACGCGCCACGACGCCTTGGCCTACCTAGACTGGTTCACCGAAGTCGCGCTTCCGAACTTCGGAACCTACCAGGACGCGATGCGACAGGGCGAGCCGCTCCTGTTTCATTCCCATTTGTCGGCTCTTATCAACTGCGGTCTTCTTCTGCCTCGCGAATGTTGCGAGCGGGCAGTGGCTGCCCACGGGACGGGCGCCGTGCCGCTCAACGCCGCTGAAGGCTTCGTGCGTCAGATCATCGGTTGGCGTGAATTCGTACGCGGTGTCTACTGGCGGGAGATGCCGGACTACGCCGGGCGCAACGCCCTGCGAGCGGAGCGACGGCTACCCGACTTCTTCTGGACCGGCGACACGGACCTCAACTGCCTCGCCCAGTCCATCCGCGAGACGGCCGCCAATGCCTATGCGCATCATATCCAAAGGTTGATGGTGCTCGGCAACTTCTGCCTGCTGGCCGGCATCGATCCACGCGAGGTGCAGGAGTGGTATCTCGTCGTGTTCCACGATGCCTACGAATGGGTCGAGATGCCGAACGTCGTCGGCATGATCCTGCATGCCGACGGCGGGCTGCTCGCGACCAAACCCTATGCGGCGTCCGGCAACTACATTCATCGCATGTCGGACTACTGCGACCACTGCCGGTTCGATGTGAAGCAGCGGACAGGCGAGGACGCTTGCCCCTTCAACTATCTCTACTGGGATTTCGTGGCGCGGCATCGCGAACGCCTTGCGCGTAACCATCGCACCGCACGCACGGTGTCATCGCTCGACCGTCTCGATCCGGCGCGGCTTGATCAGATGCGCGAGAGTGCGCGACGCTTTCTGCATGCGCTTCCCGCGAGTGCCTCCTATTGAGCATGCTCATATGTGGGGCAATGCGAAGTGCGCCGTTAACGTCTCGTTCATGATGCGGGCGCACGCTTCAAGGTGCAGGCGGCGATACGCCCGCCGAACGAAGCACAAGGAGCCGACATGCCCTATGCGCGCGTTTCCGATCCAGCCTTCATCGAGCGACTCCGCGGCGCCGGACTGACGACCGCCGAAATTCTCTACCGCATGCCGGACCATCCCGCGCTGCTGCAGACCTTCTCCTGGCAGTTCGAGGATACGGCGCCGAACTATCCGCGCCTGCGCCGCTTCCTCGATTACTGGGAGCGGGAGATCGAGGCCAAGATCCACTCCGTACGGGTGATGCATTCCCGCTTGATCAAGCCGCAGGAGATCCACTGCCTCGCCGAGATCGGCTACCTCAACTGATCAGTCCGAGTCCTCGGAAGCTCGCCTGGCTATTGCGGCCTATGATGATGTGATCGTGCACGCTGATCGACAGCGTCTTGGCAGCGGCCACGATCTGGCGCGTGAGCTCGATATCGGCGCCCGACGGTGTCGGATCGCCCGATGGATGGTTGTGCACGAGGATCACGGCGGTCGCCGAAAGTTCCAGGGCGCGCCGCACGACCTCGCGAGGGTAGGCGGGCGTATGATCCACCGTGCCCGTGCCCTGTACCTCGTCCGCGATCAGGGCGTTCCGCTTGTCGAGAAACAGGATGCGGAACTGCTCGCGCGTTTCGAAGGCCATGGCCGCGTGGCAATAGGCAATCACCGCGCTCCAGGACGACAGAACTTCGCGCTGACGCAGGTCCGAGCGCATGACGCGCTGGTTCAGAGCCGCGAGGATCTGGAAATCGACGATCGCCGATCGGCCCATGCCCTCGACCTCCGCCAGGAGACGCGGTGGCGCGTTGACGACGTCGGCCAGCGTTCCGAACCGGCGCAAGAGCGTCTTGGCGAGCGGCTTGACGTCGCGCCGGGGGATCGAGCGGAACAGCACGAGCTCCAGCATCTCGTAATCGGCGAGCGCGTCCGCGCCGGCCTCGACGAACCGGGCCCGCAGGCGGTCGCGATGGCCGTCGTGATGCTTCGGGGCGGCCGTCGCTGAGGACGCCTCCGACACGTCGAAGGCGGACGCTGCCTCGCTGATGCCGCCCCGGCGGTCGCTCATGCGGCGTTGGAAGTCCAGGGCGCCCAGGTCGAGGGAGGGAAGCCCGGCATGTCGCGTCCGCCGGGCGAGTAGGTGAAGACCTCGCAGCCTGTTTCGGTCACGCCCACCGTGTGCTCGTATTGCGCGGAAAGGGACCGGTCGCGCGTCACCGCGGTCCATCCATCGTTCAAGACCTTCACATGGGGGCGGCCCGTGTTGATCATCGGCTCGATCGTGAAGATCATGCCCGGGCGCATCTCGACGCCTTCGCCACGCCGTCCGTAGTGCAGGATGTTGGGTGCGTCGTGAAACAGGCGGCCGACGCCGTGGCCGCAGAAGTCGCGCACGACCGAGCAGCGCTCGCCCTCCGCATATTCCTGGATCGCGGCACCGATGTCCCCGACGTGGCCGCCGGGCTTCACCGCCTCGATACCAAGAAGAAGCGAGCGATAGGTGATCTCGCACAGGCGCTCGGCAACGCGCTTCACCTTGCCGACCGGATACATGCGTGACGAGTCGCCATAGTAGCCGTTGACGATCAGCGTGACGTCGATGTTGGCGATGTCGCCCTCGCGCAACGGCTTGTCGTTCGGGATACCGTGGCACACGACGTGGTTGATCGAGATGCAGGTACTTTTGCCGTAGCCACGATAGTTGAGGGTCGCCGGCAACGCCTTGTTGTCCATCGCGAATTCGAAGACCCGGTCGTCGATGAACTGGGTGGTCACGCCCGGCTGAACGAGATCGGTCAGCTCGTCGAGGCAGCGCGCGGTCAGCTGACACGCACGCCGCATGCCCTCGAACGCTTCGGCGTCATAGAGGCGGATCGAGCCGGTGTTCCGGGTCGGATGGGCTTCGGCTTCGAGATAGACGGTCATCGGACGGCATTCATCGTGTGCGGGAAAGTCTTCCGCACCGATGTCGCATTGCGCGTGCCGCGCTTCAACCCCGCAGATCGGCGATGCCGACCGGCAGGCATCTCAACTGCACACATAGGATCCGGGCGCATCCTCGATCGGCGCCAGCTTGTCGCCGCCCGGTTCGCGGGCCGCCACGCGCTCCTCGCCCGACTGCTCCCGCAGCCAGGCTTCCCAGTCGGGCCACCAGGAACCCTTGGTCTCGTTTGTCTCGGTCCACCACGCCTCGAAGCTCAAGCCCTCGCGCGGCTGCGGACCGGTCCAGAACTGGTACTTCCCGCGCGCGGGCGGGTTCACGACACCCGCGATATGTCCGGAACCCGTGACCACGAAGCGCACGGGTCCGCCGAACGCACCGCTTCCCTCATAGACGCTGAGTGCGGGCGCGATGTGGTCCTCGCGCGTGGCCAGGTTGTAGATCGGCGTATCGATCGACGAGAGATCGATATCCACGTCGCCCAACCGCATCCGGCCGCGCGACAGGCGATTCTCGAGATAGCAGTTTCGCAGATAGAAGAGGTGGTTGGCCTTCGCCATCCGCGTGGCATCGGCGTTCCAGAACAGCAGGTCGAAGGGCAGTGGCTCGCGGCCCTTCAGGTAGTTGTTCACGAAGTAGGGCCAGATCAGATCGCCCGAACGCAGGAGGTTGAAGGCGGTCGCCATCTTCGTGCCGTCGAGATAGCCGCGGCTCATCGCCTTCTCGATCTCCGCCAGCTGTTCCTCATCGACGAAGACCTTGAGGTCGCCGGCGTGGCGGAAGTCGACCTGTGTCGTCAACAGCGTCGCCGAGCGGATCCGGTGATCTCCCTTCGCCTTCAGGTAGGCGAGGCTGGCCGCCAGCAGCGTGCCGCCGACGCAGTAGCCGACCGCGTCGACCTCGGTCTCGCCGGTCGCCTCGCGCACCGTGTCGAGACCGAAGACAAGGCCCTCCTCGATGTAGGCTTGCCAGTCCTTGTCGGCATGCCGCTCGTCCGGATTGATCCAGGACACGACGAACACCGTGCGACCCTGCTCGACCAGCCAGCGGATCAGGCTCTTCTCCGGCGTCAGGTCGAGAATGTAGAACTTGTTGATCCAGGGCGGCGAGATCAGAATCGGCCGCCGGTACACCGTCTCGGTCAGGGGCGCGTATTGGACGATCTGACACAGTTCGTTCTGCGCTACGACCTTGCCGGGGGTCGTTGCCAGGTTGTCGCCGACACGGAAGCGGCTGGCGTCGGACTGACGCAGCTTCAGCGTGCCGGCTCCCTTGGCGAGGTCCTCGGCGAACATCTTCATGCCACGCGCTAGGTTCGCGCCGTTCTCCGCCACCGTCTCGCGAAACAGCTCCGGATTCGTCAGGACGAAGTTGGAGGGGCTGATGGCGTTGGTGATCTGGCGTACGTAGAAGATCGCCTTCTGGCGCGTATGGGGGTCGAGGCCCTCGGCCCTGTCCACCAGACCCTGCGCCCATTGCGTGACGAGGGTGTAGGCTTCGCGAAGGAAATTGAAGAAGAGGTTGCGTCGCCACTCCTCGTCCGCGAACCGCTTGTCGTTCGGCGCCGAACCCGGGACGGGGGGCGCAGCCGGCTCGGTCGAGACCGTCTGGAGCGATCGCATCCAGATATTGAAGAAGCCGGCCATCAGGCCCGTCTGCGCCTCGAGCGCGCGCACCGGATCGTTCAGCCAGTACTCGGCGACGCGCGACAGCGTCGAGACGACATCGCCGTAGCTCACCGGTCCATCCACGGCCTCGCCGCGTTCGCGCGGCTCGACCCAGGCCGAGGCAGCCTTTCCCAGGTGTTCCAGCATGTGCGCCATGTTGCGCGCGAACGCTTCCGGATCCCGCACCGCATAGGGCGCGAAATCGGCCGCATCGTCGCGGCTGGGCCGGGTCGCGGACTCGGACATGACGTGACCTCCTCTAGCGCTCCTAGAAAGCACAGAAGCGGTCGGAGTTCAGCCGCCGGGCATGATGCATCGCGCAGTTTCGTCGCCGCAGCGCAGCATCATCGACGCCATTCCAAACGGGCGTTGCTTCAGCTAAGACAACGGCCAGCGGATCAGGTAAGTCCGCCCGACGGCGAAGGAACGGTCGCGACATGGGAATGAGACTTCCGGCAGTTCTGGCCATGGTGGCGGCATCGGGTGCCGCACTCGCCGGCTGCCAGTCCTTTGTTCCCCAGGCGTTTCTTCCGCAGGACGACACGCCCGTCATCCCGGCGCGTCTCTCGGCCGCACCGCCCGTCACCTCGTCCGGGCAGCAGCAGGACAAGAACGGCTTCCCCCTGATCGGGGCCTATCCGAAGGCCGCGACGAAGCAGGTCTCCGACGAGACGGTCGCCCAGACGCGCGAGCGTTACGCCCGCGCCGGCCGACGGGGCACAGGGTCGACGGCGCCCCAATATCGCCGCACGGTCGCGGAGATGCAGGCCCTGGCTGCCTCGCAGGCGCAAGCCGCAGCGGATCTGCCGGCGGCAGCCGCGCCGGCGCAGGCCGGCAGCCGGGCGCAATAGAGCGCCGCCGGCGCCTCTCCGGCGCCGATGCACCCGGCTTCAGCGGACGCTCGCGATCCCACGCTTGCCACGGCGCCGTTTGCACGCGCGCCCTATCCGTCCTGCCGAACATGAAGGCCTCGCAGCCATGACCGAAGAATTTCACAAGGTTCGCCGTCTCCCTCCCTACGTCTTCGAGGAGGTTAACAAGAAGAAGGCGGCTGCCCGTGCCCGTGGGGTCGACATCATCGACCTCGGGATGGGCAATCCCGATCTGCCGACCCCGAAGTTCGTGGTCGATAAGCTGTGCGAGGCGATCCGGGATCCGCGTACGCATCGCTACTCCGCGTCCAAGGGCATTGCGGGCCTGCGGCGGGCGCAGGCGGCCTACTACGAGCGCCGCTTCAACGTGAAGCTCAATCCCGACACGCAGATCGTCGCAACGCTCGGATCGAAGGAAGGCTTCGCCAACATGGCGCAGGCCATCACGGCACCCGGCGACGTCGTTCTCTGTCCCAATCCGACCTATCCGATCCACGCCTTCGGCTTCCTGATGACGGGCGGGACGATCCGCTCGATTCCGGCCAAGCCCGACGAGGACTTCCTGCGCGCGATCGACCGCGCCGTGCGCCACTCGATCCCGAAGCCGATCGCCATCATCCTGAACTATCCGTCGAACCCGACGGCCTACGAGGCGGATCTCGATTTCTACAGGGAGGTCGTCGCGTTCGCGAAGCAGAACGAGATCATCGTTCTGTCGGACCTGGCCTATTCCGAGATCTTCTTCGACGGTGCGCCGCCGCCTTCGGTGCTGGAAGTGCCCGGCGCGATGGATGTCGCGGTGGAGTTCACCTCCATGTCCAAGACCTTCTCGATGCCGGGTTGGCGCGTGGGCTTCGCGGTGGGCAACGAGCGACTGATCGCGGCGCTGGCACGCGTGAAGAGCTATCTCGACTACGGCGCCTTCACGCCGATCCAGGTGGCGGCGACCGCCGCCCTGAACGCGGGCGACGCCGCGATCGAGGAGGTGCGCTCGATCTATCGCCACCGGCGCGACGTCCTTGTGGAGAGCTTCGGCCGCGCGCATTTCGACGTCCCGCCGCCGTCCTCCACGATGTTCGCCTGGGCGCCGATCCCCGAACGCTTCCGGTACATGGGTTCGCTCGAGTTCTCCAAGCTCCTGATCGAGAAGGCCGACGTCGCGGTCGCACCCGGCATTGGCTTCGGCGAGTACGGTGACGACTACGTGCGCATCGCGCTGGTCGAGAACGAACACCGCATCCGGCAAGCCGCGCGCAACATTCGCCGCTTTCTTGCATCGGGCAACGATCCCGTTCAAAAGGCGGTCGCGGCGGCGCAGTAGCGGCCATCCCCGGCCGGGGATGCCGGACGGCTCCGCCGTACCCGGTTCGCTCGCAACGCAAGGTTTTCCATGGAACGCCCGATGAGGCTCGGCATCGCCGGGCTTGGAACGGTGGGCGCCTCGCTCGCCCGTCTCCTCGCGGACAAGCGGGATGTCTATGGCATGCGGGCCGGTCGGCCGCTCGAGGTGGCGGCCGTGTCGGCGCGCGACCGCACGCGCGACCGGGGCGTCGACCTTTCCGGCGCGACCTGGTTCGACGATCCGGTTGCGCTCGCCCGTGACGGCGAGATCGACGTCTTCGTGGAACTCGTCGGCGGCGCGGATGGCGCGGCGTTCGAGAGCGTGAAGGCTGCCCTCAACCGCGGCCTGCCCGTCGTGACGGCCAACAAGGCGCTCCTGGCTCACCATGGCCTGCAGCTCGCCCGTCTGGCTCATAAGCGCGGCGCCCCGATCTTCTTCGAGGCGGCCGCGGCTGGCGGCATCCCGATCATCAAGACGATGCGCGAGGCTCTGCGCGGCAACACGGTCGAGCGCGTCTACGGCATTCTCAACGGCACCTGCAACTACATGCTGACGCGCATGGAGCGCGAGGGCATCGCGTTCGATGCCTGCCTCGCCGATGCGCAGCGCTTGGGCTACGCCGAGGCCGATCCGACCTTCGACATCGGCGGCTTCGACGCTGCCCACAAGCTGGCCCTCCTGACCTCGCTCGCCTTCGGCTGCGAGATCGATCTCGACGCGATCTTCATCGAGGGCATCTCGACGGTGACGAACGCCGATATCGAGGCCGCTGCCGAACTCGGCTACCGCATCAAGCTGCTCGCGGTCGCCCAGCGCACGGACTCCGGCATCGAGCAACGGGTTCACCCGACCATGATCCCCGCGCACTCGGCGTTGGCACAGGTCGACGGCGTGACGAACGCGGTCGCGGTGGATACCGATCTCCTGGGCTCCGTGCTTCTGGTGGGGCCGGGCGCAGGCGGCAACGCCACGGCATCGGCCGTTCTATCCGACGTCATCGACGCGGCGCAGGGCATCCGCATGCCGGCCTTCGGCCTCGAGCCGTCCAAGCTCGCGCCTTACCGTCGGGCCCGGATGCGGGCGCATGAGGGCGGCTACTATATCCGGTTGTCGGTTCTGGATCGCGTCGGCGCCTTCGCGTCGATCGCGCGGCGCATGGCGGAGAACGACATCTCCCTGGAATCGATCGTGCAACGCAAGCCCGAAAGCGGTCGGGCGGCGGAGACCGTGCCGGTGATCCTGATCACGCACGAGACCACGGAGGCCGCCGTCCGTCGGGCGCTGGATGCCGTGTCGCGCGACGGGCACCTGAGCGGCGAGCCACGCATGATCCGCATCGAGGCGCTCGATTAGAAGCGCCCGGCAGGCGTCCGGGGGAACGACATGAACACACAGGTCGAGGAGATCGACGAAGCGGCATCGCTGGAGCGCGTCCTGTCGATCGAGATCGCGCGCGTGACGGAACGCGCCGCCGTAGCGGCCGCGACATTTCGCGGACGGGGCGACGAGCGAGCGGCCGATGGCGCGGCGATCGCGGCCATGCGTGAGGAACTGGACACCCTCGCTGTCAGCGGCACCGTCGTGATCGGCGAGGGCGAAGCCGACGACGCGCCGTCCTTGTACCTCGGCGAGGAATTGGGCAGCGGGGGGCCGAGGGTCGACATCGCGCTGGATCCCCTGGAGGGAACCACGATCTGTGCGAAGAACCTTCCAAACGCGATCTCGGTCGTCGCTGTGGCGACGCGCGGCGCGTTGCTGACGACACCCGACGTCTACATGGACAAGATCGCCGTCGGCCCCGGCTATCCCGACGGTATCGTCGGGCTCGACCGTTCGCCCCGCGACAATATCGAGGCGTTGGCGCGAGCCAAGGGTGTTCGCGTGCAGGAGATCACGGCCTGCATCCTGGACCGGCCCCGTCATGCCCGCTTGATCGAGGAGGTCCGGCAGGCGGGTGCCGCGATCCGGCTGATCGGCGACGGCGACGTCGCGGGCGTCATCCACACGACGGATCCGGCCGTCACCGGCATCGACATCTATCTTGGCATCGGTGGTGCGCCCGAGGGTGTGCTCGCAGCAGCCGCACTGCGCTGCCGCGGCGGCCAGATCGAGGGTCGCCTTCAGCTCAACACGATGGATCGACGGATCCGCGCCGAGAAGCTGGGTCTGACGGATCCCGACCGACTTTTCCGCCTGGACGACATGGTGATGGGCGATGTGATCTTCGCCGCGACAGGCGTCACGGGTGGCACCTTTCTCGAGGGCGTTCGCTTCCAGGCTGACCGGATCGAGACCCATACGGTCGTGATGCGGTCGCGAACCCGCACCGTGCGCGACATCCGGGCGCGCCACTACGATCGCGAGAAGTTCGGCCTCTGAGCCCGCAGTCCGCATGACCGAGGCCGCGCGAACCTTCCTCGACGTCGAGCGCTCCGCCAACGGCCGACGCTGGGTGCATGCGCTGGACACCCGGCAAGAGGCGAGCGCGGCCCGGATTTCTCAGCTTGCCGCGCTGCCGGATCTGGTCGCGCGGGTTCTGGCGGGGCGCAACGTGCCGGCCGACGACGTCGAGCGCTTCCTGCATCCGACACTGCGCGATCTGATGCCGGACCCGTCGCGCCTGCGCGATATGGACGTGGCGGCCGCGCGGCTGGCGGATGCGGTCGAGCGTGGCGAGCGGATCGCGATCTTCGGGGACTACGACGTCGATGGGGCCGCCTCGTCGGCGCTGCTGTTCCGTTATCTGCGTGAACTCGGCCTGGAAAGCCGGATCCGCATCCCCGACCGGCTGACGGAGGGGTATGGTCCAAGCGTTCGGGCGATGAACGAACTCGCCGACGAGGGCGCGACGCTGATCGTCACCGTAGACTGTGGCTCCGCCGGTTTCGAGGCGCTGGCGGCCGCGAAGGCACGAGGCGTCGACGTCGTCGTTCTGGATCATCACCAGACCGGTCCCGAACTTCCCGAGGCGGTCGCGCTGGTGAATCCGAACCGGCAGGACGATCTGTCGGGACAGGGGGCGCTCTGCGCCGCTGGCGTCGTGTTCCTGACCCTCGTTGCCATCTCGCGCGAGCTGCGCCGGCGCGGTCGCACCGACCTTCCCGATATCCGCGACGACCTCGACCTCGCGGCGCTCGCGACCGTATGCGACGTCGTTCCGCTGACGGGCTTCAACCGGGCGCTCGTCGTGCGCGGCCTGGAGCGGATGCGGCTGCAGCTCAACCCGGGTTTGCGCGCGCTGGCGGAGGTGGCGCGCCTCTCTGGACGGGTGGAGGCCTTCCATCTTGGTTACATCCTAGGGCCGCGCATCAATGCGGGCGGGCGTATCGGTGCCGCAGACCTCGGAAGCCGCTTGCTGAGTACGGTTGATGGCAACGACGCGCGCGAGATCGCAGAAGAACTCCATCTCCTGAATGCGGAGCGGCAGGCGATGGAGCGTGAGATGCTCGTCGATGCCGAACGGGAGGTCGTTGAGGAACTGGGTGAGGGGACAGGGCCCGCCGTTCTGGTCGCGGGTCGAACGGCATGGCACCCCGGCATCGTCGGCCTGATCGCAGCCCGCCTCAAGGAACGCTTCAACCGCCCGGCGTTTGCGATCGCCTTCGACGCCGGTGGGCGCGGCACCGCGTCGGGTCGCTCGATCGAAGGCTTCGATATCGGCGCCTTTGTGCGCGATGCGGTGGCAGCGGGCATAGCCGTGAAGGGCGGCGGCCACCGCATGGCGGCCGGCCTGACCATCGAACGATCGCGGCTCGGCGACTTTCGCGAGTTGGCCGAGACGCGCGCCCGAGAGAAGATCGACGCGTTGGTCGCGGCGGACACGCTTCGCATCGACGGCGCCGTCACCGCCTCCGCGTTGAAGCCCCAGATGATCCATGCCCTCGAACAGGCTGGTCCGTTCGGCGCCGGACATCCCGCTCCGATCTTCGCGCTGCCGCGGCATCGCCTGACCTCGCTTATACCGGTTCGCGGCGGACACCTGCGGCTGACCTTGCGCGCCGCAGATGGCGCCAGCACGAGCGCGATCGCATTTCGCGCGGAAGGGGCGCCGGTCGGCGACCTTCTGGCGCGCAGCCGCGACGAACTCCTGCACGTCGCCGGCCACCTCGATCTCGACCGCTACGGGGGGCGCGAGAGCGTCACGCTACGCGTTTCCGACGTCGCGAAACCACCGCGCTAACGGCAGGGTGCCGTTCGCAGTCACGAAGCGGTTTTGTCGTGGGTAGTGATGGTACGCCCAAGGGGAATCGAACCCCTCTCTCCACCGTGAAAGGGTGGCGTCCTAACCGATAGACGATGGGCGCGGACAAGGCGCTCTATAAGGGAAGAACCCGGCGGCGCGCAACCCGTAAGCAGCGTCCGACAGCGTTTTTCGTCAGCCTGCGCGACGCTGACGGCACGCCCAATTCCAGTCCCGCATCGGTCCGACGTCGATGTGGATCGCCGCCGTGTGGCAATAGGTGCCCACGCCGCCACGTCCGGGCAGCGCGCGGACGAACGCGGCCACCGTTTGTCCGTTCACGCCGGGCACATGAAGGTCGGCCGCCTTGCAGGCCATGTGCATGGACGCCTTGGCGCCGTTCACGCGCCGGTTATGCGACGGCGAGCGGTAGCCCGACGTGATGACGACCTTCTGCTTGAAGCGCTGCTCGATCTGCGAGATCAGGCCAAGGAGATCGGACTGGAAACAATTGGTGACGATGTCGTCCCGCTGGATCATCAGGCCGGACGGCGCCAGTCGCGCGATGCCGGACAACGATGCGATCTGGTAGGATCCGCCGATATCGTCCAGGAGCTCGGAGTCCGCGGACGCGCGCTGGCCGATCTCGAACAACGATTTCGGATCGACCCCCGGAAGCGCGTTGTCTCCCGGCTTCTTGTCGATGCCGTCGGTTTGGATCACCACGACGCGGCGGCTCTTCTGCGCGTCGGCGTTCTTGATCGGAGTGCGGGCCGTCGATTCGTTGTAGAGCGAGGCGTAAAGGGACCGGTCCGACTGCCGGCCTCCAGCGTCGCGCTCCGCATAGGCCGCGATCGCGGGGTTCGAGGTGCGCTGCAGCAGGCTGGTCGGTGCGATGCCGCCGTCGTTACTTTTCGCAAGCGCTGCGACCTCGGCTCCCGCTTTCGTCGAAGCCGCCATTTCGCCGCCTGCCGCGATGCGTTCGGCGACGGTCGCCCGAGCGGCTGCTGCGATGCGCGAACCCTTATCCGATGCGGCATCGGATGACGCGCCGCTTTCGGCTGGCTTCGGGTCCACAGCTTCGGCTTCGGGTTGTCCCGTCTGCGAAGCATCGGCGTCGATCAAAGCCGCCACCTGGTCGGATCCGGGAGGACTTGCGCTGGATCCCGGCGCACCCTGAGGCGAGAAGCCGAAGCTGGCACTCTCGTCGACGGCGGACACGCATCCGCCGAACAGGATGCAGGACGATACCGCGAGGACCGACGTCAGAAGGCGTCGGCTCGATGCGGTGCGGAGAGTCGCGTTGGCATCAGTCAATCGGAAGTCCACCCCCTCGACGCGCCGGCGCAGAGCGCGAACGACGCATGTCAGCCGGCATCGCCTTCGAGCGGAAGGCGTATCCCCGACCAGCGATTCGCGGGAGGCGGTTCCCCATCCGCCTTTTGCCCGAAGGCCTTCCCACAAATATGACGCTCAGTTCATTTGTATGGCCCAAATAAGGCCAGCTTGTCACCTGTCACCAGGTTCCGGTGTTCTGCATCGACGTCCAGGGCTCGGCTGGCGCCTTTGCGTCACCCTTCTGAAGGATCTCGATCGAGATGTTGTCTGGCGACTTCACGAAGGCCATCCGCCCGTCACGGGGCGGACGATTGATCACGACCCCCGCGTCCATGAGCTTCTGGCAGAACGCATAGATGTCGTCGACCTCGTAGGCGAGATGACCGAAGTTGCGACCGCTGCCGTACTCTTCCGGATCCCAGTTGTAGGTGAGTTCGAGGAGGGGAGCGCTTCGGCTGCGCCCAGCCTCGACGTCCTCGGACGCCGCAAGGAAGATAAGCGTGAAGCGACCGGCCTGGCTCTCGCTCCGGCGCACTTCGACCATGCCCATCTTGTTGCAGTAGAAATCGAGGGCGCGCTCGACGTCGGCGACGCGAACCATGGTGTGAAGATAGCGCATGGCGGCTTGAACACTCCTGAAGGGGCTGCGGCCAAGCTAGTGCTGCGGCCAAGCACGCCAAGATCGGGGAACCTCAGACGCGCATGATGCGTCTCATGCCCGAGCGGCATGGTGCAGAACTGGAGCGCCCTCGCGCCTAGCACACAGGAAAAAGCGTGAACGAGGATTCACAAACTCACCGATCATTCTATTCTGCAAGCTATGGTGAAGAACGGCGGCGGGGCGGTGATGACAGCGCGATCCGGTTTGAGCCGGCAACCGCTGGAAACTGCGGGGCCGGATCTGGCTCTTCCTCCGATCTCCCCGAAGGAGAGGTTTCGGCGATGAGCGAGCGCGATCTGGCCGAGCCCCTGACGCGTGAGAACGCCGACGCCGCGGTGAATCTCAGGACCGTTTCCGGCAGCATCAAGTGGTTCGACGTCGCCAAGGGGTTCGGTTTCATCGTTCCCGACGATGATGGCGGCGACATCCTGCTGCATGTGACCTGTTTGAGGCGTGGCGGCTTCTCGACGGTCTTGGAGGGCGCACGCATCGTTTGCGAGGTGCAGAAGGGGGAACGAGGACTTCAGGCGTTCCGAGTTCTGTCGATGGACCAATCGACGGCGGTGCATCCGGCGCAGACCGTGCCGGCGCGGACCCATACGCAGATCGTGCCGACGAGCGATCTGGAGCCCGCCGTTGTGAAGTGGTTCAACCGCACGAAGGGTTACGGTTTCCTGTCGCGCGGCGAGGGAACCGAGGATATCTTCGTGCATATGGAGACGCTGCGCCGCTACGGCATGACCGAGCTGCGGCCCGGGCAGAACGTGCTCGTCCGTTTCGGAAACGGCTCCAAGGGACTGATGGCCGCCGAAGTGCATCCCGCCTCCGGCGCCGTGGGAGCGACGACGCACTGATGCTGGCCTCTTTGAAGCGGAACCGCGCGGTCCTTGCGATCATCGCCGTTCTGGTCGTGACTGCCTACTTCGTATTCACGTCGGGTTCGCAGGGTGCGACGGCGACATTGACGACGGCCAGCGGCGAGCATGCGATCGAGGTGGAGATCGCCGATACCGACGCCTCGCGCGAGACCGGTCTCATGAACCGGAGCTCGATGCCGGCCGATCACGGGATGCTGTTCGATTTCAAGCAGACGCGACCCGTCGCCATGTGGATGAAGAATACGATCATACCGCTCGACATGCTGTTCCTGGATGAGCGCGGGAAGATCGTGAACATCGCGACCAACGCCAAACCCTACTCGCTCGACGTCATTCCATCGGCGGGACCGGTGCGGTACGTTCTCGAACTCAACGGCGGCGCCGCGTCGCGCTATGGTGCCAAGGCTGGCGACCGGCTGCGCCATCCGATCATTCCCTGAGACCGACCTGAACCGCTGCGCGGGTTCGTTCCTTGGGAGAACGAAGCGGCCAGGGGTCGCGGCCCTTGACTATCGGCCCGTCGCGCGGCACTTCCACCCCATCCCGGCTGACACCGGGGACGGAGCGTAGCGCAGTCTGGTAGCGCATCTGGTTTGGGACCAGAGGGTCGCAGGTTCGAATCCTGCCGCTCCGACCAGTTCCAGCCTGTCGGAGAAGGCCCGCCATGGTCGCTCGCATCTTTCGTCCCGCCCGTACCGCGATGCAGTCCGGCAAGGGAAAGACCAAGGAGTGGCTGTTTCTCTACGAGCCGACGGAGCCCAAGTCGATTGATCCTCTGATGGGGTACATCTCGTCGGGCGATACGCAGGCTCAGGTCCGTCTGTCCTTCGAAACGAAGGAACAGGCGATCGAGTACGCGACCCGCAACGGCATTGAGTATCGTGTCGAGGAAGAGCATGTCGCGGTTCGCCCGCGCGTCTCGTATTCCGACAATTTCCGATACGACCGGCAGCAACCCTGGACCCACTGACACCGACGGCCCCGTAGCTCAGAGGATAGAGCACCGGCCTTCTAAGCCGATGGTCGCAGGTTCGAATCCTGCCGGGGTCGCCACCTTTCGTGGCGTCGATGCATGGTCCCGGTGGTTAGGGGCGGCGGTGTTGGCGGGATGGCGACACGGCTCAGCGACGGGACCATCGATCCGACAGCCCCGTCTGGAGGCTCTACCGTCCAGCCGATTGGACGCTTGCGGCGGCTTCAAGGCCTGCCTCAAGGTCCCGCATGAGATCCTCCGGGTCTTCCAAGCCGATCTGAAGCCGGATCACCGGGCCTTCAGCGGGAGCGCGCGCCTCTCGGCGGTCGTTGAGTTGCGACTCCAGCGCGAGGCTTTCGAACCCACCCCAGGAGTAGCCAAGGCCGAAGATGCGCAGGGCGTCGAGGAAGGCATCCGCCGCTGGCGTGCCTCCGCCGTTCAGCACGATCGAGAACAGGCCGCTCGCGCCGCTGAACTGACGCTTCCACAGATCGAAACCCTCGAAGCTGGGGAGGGCGGGGTGAAGGACGCGCGCGACCTCCGACCGTGACTCGAGCCATTGCGCTAGGTGGAGCGCGGCCGACTGATGGGCGGCCAGACGAACCGGCATCGTCTTCAGGCCGCGATAAACGAGGTAGGCGTCATCGGGCGAGACGTTGATGCCGAGTGCCATCTGCGTATCGCGCAACGTCTTGATGAACCCCGCAGACGCCGAGACGCTACCCATCAAGATATCGGAATGGCCGCCCGGATACTTCGTCAAGGCATGGATCGAAAGATCGACACCATGCTCGAGTGGACGGAAGAAGAGCGGGGTGGCCCAGGTATTGTCCATCATGGTGACTGCGCCGCGCTCGTGCGCGACGGAGCAGAACGCCGCGACATCGATCATCTCGAACGTGTTCGAGCCGGGCGCCTCCAGGAAGACGACGCGCGTATTGTCGCGCATCCGGGCGCGCAGGCCGTCCGCGCCGAGGTGCGGGTCGAGATACTCCGTCTCGACGCCCAACCGCTTCAGCACCGTATCGCAGAACACCCGCGTCGGGCCGTAGACGCTGTCGATCGCCAGGCAATGGTCGCCGCTCGACAGGAAGGCGAGAAGCGGGACACTGACCGCGGCGAGGCCGGATGGAACCAGAATGGTCCCGGCCGATCCTTCCATTTCGTCGATCGCGCGTTCCAGTGATTCCAGCGTCGGCGTTCCGCGAAGGCCGTAGGTGTAGCGCTGGTCGCGGCTGCGCATGGCGGCGGCGTTCGGAAAGAGAATCGTCGACCCCCGGAACACCGCTGGGTTGACGAACCCGTGAAACTCCTTCGGCTCATGCCCGGCGTGCAGAAGTCGGGTCGAAGAATCGTAGATGGGTGCTGAGGGAGTGGATTTGCTCACCGAAGATGCATCCTGCGTTATCGTATGGCGTAACTTGGAGTACGCCGTTGTTCATCATTGGAAAATTTGGGCCAAGACTTGACCTGCCAATTTTTATGGCATGACATCACGCACCGTGAACGATCGTTGGTTCGGGGCGCGTGACGTCTTCGTGCCGTTCCCCGTTTGCGGGACGTTCCGTCTTCATTTGTGCTCCGAACCCAAGGACCTTCCATGAACCTGAAGCTTGTGACCGCCGCCCTCGGATTGTCGGCCATCACCCTGGCCGCCACCAGCGCGTCGGCTGCGACCCTCGACGATACGAAAGCTCGCGGCACGGTACGCTGCGGCGTCAATACGGGTCTTCCGGGCTTCGGCTTCCAGAACGACCAGGGTCAATGGGCTGGTCTGGACGTCGACTACTGCAAGGCCGTCGCCGCCGCCATCTTCAACGATCCCTCCAAGGTCGTTTATTCGCCGCTCTCGGCGGTCCAGCGCTTCCCCGCGCTGCAGAACAGCGAGGTCGACATCCTCGCCCGCAACACGACCTGGACCATGAGCCGCGACACGTCGCTCGGTCTGAAGTTCGCCGGTATCAACTACTACGATGGCCAAGGCTTCATGGTGAAGTCGTCGCTGGGCGTGAACTCGGCGCTGCAGCTTTCGGGAGCGACCGTCTGCGTGCAGAGCGGCACCACGACCGAGCTGAACCTGGCCGACTACTTCGCGGCCAACAACATGCAGTACAATCCGGTGGTCATCGAGGCGCAGGCCGACGTGAACGCCGCCTACGACAGCGGGCGCTGCGACGTCCTGACGACCGACCAGTCCGGTCTCTACGCCTCGCGTCTCGAGCTTGCGCAGCCGAACGACCACGTCGTTCTGCCCGAGATCATCTCCAAGGAGCCGCTTGGACCCGCCGTCCGCCAGGGCGACGACCAGTGGTTCAACATCGTGAAGTGGACCCACTTCGCGCTGCTCGATGCCGAGGAACTGGGCGTGACCCAGGCCAACGTCGAGGAGATGAAGGGCTCGGCCAACCCCGAGATCCGCCGCCTGCTCGGCGTCGAGGGCACGTTCGGCGCCGATGCCGGCCTGACCAACGACTTCGTGGTCAACATCGTCAAGGCCGTCGGCAACTACGGCGAGATCTTCGAGCGCAACGTCGGCACCGGCTCGCCGCTCGGCATCGCGCGCGGACAGAACGCGTTGTGGACGAAGGGCGGCCTGCAGTACGCCCCGCCGATCCGCTGATCTGACGCCATGAGACGTCGCCGGACCTCGGTCGGGTCCGGCGACGCCCGCATCCACGCGCCGCAAGGGACATTCATGACTGCAGACCTCGGCGCGGTGCGCGCCCAGTCCCGCCGTGATTCGGTCTGGACCAATCCGACCATCCGCAGCATCGTCATTCAGGTCGTGCTGGTGGTCGGCCTTGCCGCGTTCGCATGGTGGCTCGTCGGCAATACGGCGCAGAACCTGCGCAACGCCAACATCGCGTCGGGATTCGGCTTCCTGCAGAACCGCGCGGGATTTGATATCTCGCAGGTTCCGATCGCCTACACCAACAACGCGACCTACGGACAGGCGATCGCGGTCGGCATCGCCAACACGTTGATCGTCGCCGCGACCGGCATCGTCTTCGCAACCATTCTCGGCTTTCTGGTCGGCATCGGTCGACTGTCCCAGAACTTCCTCGTGCGCGGTCTGTGCACGATCTATGTCGAGACCTTCCGCAACATCCCGCCGTTGCTGGTGATCCTGTTCTGGTACTTCGGCGTGCTTTCGGTGCTGCCGGGACCTCGCGAAGCGATCGAGCTGCCTTTCGACGCCTTCCTCTCGAATCGTGGTCTCCAGACACCGAGCGTAACCTGGCTTCCCGGTAGCGTCTGGGTTCTGGCGGCCTTCCTCGTCGGTATCGTCGCCACGATCATTCTCTCGCGCGTCTTTCGGGCTCGGCAGGTCGCAACCGGATCGCGGCCCGGCCTCCTGCTTCCGGCCCTCGGTCTCATCGTCCTGCTGCCGATCGTCGTATTCGCCGCGCTCGGCTTCCCGGCCAGCCTCAATCTGGTGACGCGCGGAACGTTCAACCTGACCGGCGGCTTCCAGATCAAACCCGAGTTCCTGTCGATCTTCCTGGCTCTTTCGGTCTACACGGCTGCCTTCATCGCCGAGATCGTCCGGGCGGGCATCCTGTCGGTGTCGAAGGGCCAGAACGAGGCGGCCGCGGCGCTCGGTCTTCGCCGTGGAACCGCGCTGCGCCTGGTCGTCGTGCCGCAAGCCTTCCGCGTGATCATTCCGCCGCTGACCTCGCAGTACCTCAACCTGACCAAGAACTCATCGCTCGGTCTCGCGATCGGCTATCCCGATCTCGTCGCGGTCGGATCGACCGTCCTGAACCAGTCCGGGCAGTCGATCGAGGTCGTGGTCATCTGGATGACGGTGTACCTGACCATCAGTGTCGCCGTGTCGCTCCTGATGAACTGGTTCAACCGCCGCATGAAACTCGTCGAGCGCTAAGAGGGCCCCATGGAAGAGCAAGTCGCCTCCTATGCGCCGCGCGGCGGGCTGCCCGCGTTGCCTCCACCCGTCGACACGACGAGTCCCTTTGCTCGCCTGCGCACCCGCTTCTTCGCCACGCCTCTCGACGCGGCGCTCTCGATCCTGTTCGGCCTGCTGGCTGTCTATATCGTCTGGTCGTTGGTTCAGTGGGCGATCGTCGACGCGGTTTTCGTGGGCAACGATCGCACCGCGTGCCTCGACACGCCCGAGCGCGAGGTCGGTGCGTGCTGGGCGTTCGTGGCAGCGCGCTTCAGCCAGTTCATCTACGGTCTCTATCCCATTGAGCAGCGTTGGCGCGTGGATTGGGTCTTCGGCCTGGGCGCGGTTCTGATCGCCTTGGTCGCCATTCCGCGCGTTCCGTTCAAGAAGCTGTTCGCGCTGCTTCTGCTCGGTGTCTATCCGCTGGTGGTTCTGGTGCTCCTGACCGGCGGTCAGTTCGACATGTCGGGTTCCGGCATCGCGATCGTTTTCATGCTGGCGGCGGCAGCGACCATCTTCCTGGCCTTCGGGCGCAGCAGCACGGTGAGCCGAACACTGCCGATGAAGATCGCGCTCTGGCTGACCGTTCTATCGGCCGTCGTCGGCGTCGTGTCCTTCTACTACGCCCCTGGTGGAAGCGAGAGCATCCTCACGTTCCGCTTCAACACGTTCGCGCAGATCGCCTTCTACGCGGCTCTCGTGGCGATCGTGCTGGCGCTCGTCGCGACCATTGCGACGGCGGATGATCGGCTTGCCGCCGTTCGCCTGCTCGTGCCGACCGCGGTCGCCATCGCATTCGTCCTGATCCTGACCGCACCGCTCGGCATCCCGCATGTCCCGACGAACCTCTGGGGTGGCCTTCTGGTCACCCTGGTCGTCGCTCTGACCGGCATCGCCTTTTCGCTGCCGCTCGGCATCCTGCTGGCACTCGGTCGTCAATCCAGCATGCCGGCCGTGCGCTTCCTGTCGGTGGTCTTCATCGAGTTCTGGCGGGGTGTCCCGCTGATCACCGTTCTGTTCATGGCGAACTTCATGCTGCCGCTGCTCCTGCCGCAGGGCGTGAGCTTCAACCAGCTGCTTCGCGTGCTCGTCGGCGTTTCGTTGTTTGCGGCAGCCTATATGGCTGAGGTCATCCGAGGCGGGCTGCAGGCGATCCCGAAAGGTCAATACGAGGGCGCCGACGCGATGGCCCTGACCTATTGGCAGAAGATGCGCATGATCATCCTGCCGCAGGCTCTGACCCTCGTCATCCCGGGTATCGTGAACACGTTCATCGGGCTCTTCAAGGACACGAGCCTCGTCTACATCATCGGCCTGGCCGATCTGCTCGGAACGATCCGGCGCGGCTTCAACGATCCGGTCTGGATCACCCCGTCGACGCCCGCGACCGGTCTCGTCTTCGGAGCCTTCGCGTTCTGGCTGTTCTGCTTCAGCATGTCCCGCTATTCGATCTTCATCGAGGGTCGGCTCGCGCGCGGTCGCAAGCACTAGCCGATTTCCATCAAGCCTGCCGTCTCGAAGGTTCCCTCACGCCATGACCCTCCAGTCCGCCCAAGCCACGCGTCCCGTCGCTGCCTCCGGTGACGGTCTCGCCATCGAGCTGACCAACGTCAACAAGTGGTACGGCGAGTTCCACGTGCTGCGCGACATCAACCTACGTGTTCGGCGGGGCGAGCGCATCGTGGTCTGCGGACCGTCGGGATCCGGCAAGTCGACCATGATCCGGTGCATCAACCGACTGGAGGAGCACCAGAAGGGAACGATCGTCGTCGACGGCGTCGAGCTGACGAACGATCTCAAGAAGATCGACCTCGTGCGTCAGGAGGTCGGCATGGTGTTCCAGCACTTCAACCTGTTTCCGCACCTCACGATCCTCGAGAACTGCACGCTCGCCCCAATCTGGGTTCGCAAGATGCCCAAGAAGCAGGCCGAGGAGGTGGCGATGCACTTCCTCACGCGCGTGCGCATCCCGGAACAGGCCAACAAGTATCCCGGCCAGCTCTCGGGCGGTCAGCAGCAGCGCGTGGCGATCGCCCGCGCGCTCTGCATGCGTCCGAAGGTGATGCTGTTCGACGAGCCCACCTCCGCTCTGGATCCCGAGATGGTCAAGGAGGTGCTCGACACGATGGTGTCGCTGGCCGAAGAGGGAATGACCATGATCTGCGTGACGCACGAGATGGGCTTTGCCCGTCAGGTGGCGGACCGCGTGATCTTCATGGATGCCGGCCAGATCGTGGAAGAAAACAAACCCGACAGCTTCTTCTCCAACCCGCAGCACGAGCGCACCAAGCTCTTCCTCAGCCAGATCCTGCACTGAGCGCGTTCGCGACACACGGATCCCATACGCCGTAGCCGACGGCGCGTCGCGCGCGACACGAATTGCAAGGGCCGGGACTCCGTTGGGAGTCCCGGCCCTTTTTCTGCGTCAGGGTCCGGTCACGCGTATCCGCCGGGCCGGAGGTTGCTCACTGGCGGGGCGCGCCGGCCGTCTCCACGGGCTTCACGAGGGCCGTGATGCGGCGCAGGGTCACGCGCCGGTTCTCGGCATTCGGGCCTTGTGCATCGACCTTGAGGTCTTCTTCGCCGTAGCCTTGCGTCACGATGTTTTCTGCGGGGATCTCGAAATACTCCGTCAGTGCCGTCGCCACCGCCTCGGCACGTCGATCCGACAAGGCCAGGTTGGCGACGTTGCTGCCGACAGCATCGGTATGACCTTCGAGGAGGAAGACCTCCGCCGGGTTCTCATCGATGACCCGCTTCACCGCGTCCGCCAACGCCTGCAGGTTCTCGACCTGATCCTGTGCGATCTGGTCGGAGCCGAAGGCGAAGTTGATGGTGGCCAGATCGATACGCCGGACCTTGTCGCGAATGCGGGGCGAGCGGCGAACTTCATCCACGGAGTAGATGCGCTCGACCGTCTCAACCGGCGGAGCGACGAGGGTCTCGTAGTAGAGTTCCTCGTCCGGCTGCCTCACGTCGACGATGTAGCGATCCTCGGGTATCTCGAGCCGGAGCGGCGGCAAGTCCGCGCCGACGTCGGCATAGTAGTTCGGCCGCGTGTCGTCCTCAGCGTAGGGATCGTAGAACAGCACGGTCTCGCGACCGTCCGGCGCGATGCGCGAGCGCTGAATGACGTCGCCGTACTCGTTCTCGATCGTGACGATCTGGACTCCGTTCTCGCGGACGATCGTCTCACGCGAAAGGCCGCGCGGCAGCCGTTCGTAGTAGACGTCGCGCGAGCCCCGCGAGAGGCGATCGTTGTCGTCCGACCGAATGAAGTAGGCGGCGGCTGCGCCGGCTGCTGCGCCTGCGACGCCTGCACCCACGATCGAGAGGATGTCCCGGTCGCCCACCCGCTCCACGACCTGGGCCTGAGGCGGCAGCGCGAAGTCGGGACGACGGTCGATGCGTTCGCCCTGGACGGCGGTGACCGGACGGACCTCGACGGGTGCCTGCAGACGCTGGACCTGCGCGTCGACCGCGCCGACCTGGCCGGCCGGGACCGGTGCGGTCTGCAGATCTGTCGCAACGGGCTCCGGCGGGCGGGTCGGAGGGAGCGTCGCCTGCGGGGTCGTCGCAGCGCCGGGTGCCGGCTGGTCGGGCAAGGCCGCAGGCGGCGCTCCCGGTACCGTCCCGTTCGGCGGGGTGCCGGGCGGCAGTGCCTGCGGGGCCGGCGGGGTGCCGGGAACCACCGGAGCACCCGCCTCCGGAGCCACCGGTGCGGTGGACGGCGCGGTCGGGGTTGCCGGCGTCGCCGGGTTGGCCGGGGCTGCTGGGGTCACGGGTTCGGTGCCCAGCACCGGCGCGGCTGGCGGAACGGGCGCGGCGGCATCTGGAGCCCGGGGTGCCGCGGGCGTTTCCGTTGATGCTGCGGGCGGGGTCGGTTGCTGGCGCGCGTCAGGACGCTCGCCCGCTCCGGCCGGAGCGCGAGGTTCGGCCGCCGGTGCCGCTGGTTCGCGAACGTCGTTCTGCGTGCCGTTGTCCACCGGCAAGCGGGACGGATCGCCCTGCGGCGCGTCGGCCGGGGGAGGGCCGCTGTCGGGAGCGGCCGCATTGGGTCTGTCACCGGCGCGTGGCGCCTCGCTGTCTGGTGCCGCCGGGCGGCGTGGTTCATCCGGTGCCCGATCCCGCGCCGGCGCTTCGCCGCTGTCGGGTGCTGCGGGACGCTCGGGCGCTTCCCGGCGGGACGGCGTTTCCGGTTCCTCGGCGGCAGGGCGTCGGCGCGCAGGTGCTTCGCCGTCCGCCGGGGGCGTGGCATCGTCGGCGGCCGGCGCCGGACGCTCACGCCCGGGCGCGCGCTCGCGCGTCGCCGGCGCCTCGTCCTGTGCAGGCTCGGCTTCCGGCGCTGCTCGGCGGGCCGGCGCTTCGCGGCGGGCCGGTGCTTCGCCTTCAGCGGCGGGAGCGGGACGCCGCCGCGGGGCGGGCTCTTCGGCCGCTGCGCCTTCGCCGGCCGCTTCGGGAGCTCCACGACGCTCGCGCGGCGCCGGACGATCGCCGCCCTGCGGGGCGTCGCCGCCGCCCGGTGCGCCGCGCTCGGCAGGTGCTTCGCCGATTGCGGGAGGCGGCGCTTCCGAGCCCTGGGCGAGGGCGGCCATCGGGCCGGTGAGGGCGGTGGAAGCGGCCAGCGCGGTCACGCAGATTATGCGTCCCGCCTTGGGTAGTCTCAGCATCGGTCGACCTTTCGTCGCATCTGTCCCTTACAGTGCGCGGGGTCGGCGCGGATGCGGCCCGAGGGACCGACGCCGCGCCGGCCATCCCAGTCGAGATGGCCCGCGGGACGCGACACATAGGTTCGATCGCACGAAAGGAAACGCGTGGCGCTCCTCAGTCGGTCGCGAAATCGATCGGCGGAGCGCGCCAATCGTAAAGCCAGGCAAGCTGACGATTCAGGCGCTTAGCGGGCGTTGCCATGAGAACGAGGTCCCGAGCGAAGGAGGTCGGGGCCGGCAGGTGGTATACCCGTCGATGGAAGGCGACCCGCGAGAGCACCCTCGCGACGCGCGTGGCGCGAGCCGCTTCGTAGTCGTGCAGCGCCCTCTCGACATCCGGCGAGCGCGCGAGGCACGAGGCCAGTACCCATCCATCCTCGATCGCCATCGCAGCGCCCTGCGCGGCGTAGGGCAACATGGCGTGGGCGGCGTCGCCGAGATAGGCGAGGCCGGGCGCACGCCAGCGCGGCGTTCGGGTGAGGAGCGGCCAGACACCCAGCGTATCGCCGGCTTCGATCAAGCCGAGGAGCCGCTTGTCCCATCCGTCGAAGAACGAGGCAGGAGCCTCCGCCACCTCGGCGTCCGGACCGATCAGAACAAGATTCGTTTCGCGTCCGGCCGCGACGGGATACGCGACCGCGTGGGCGCGCGCACCGAGCCACGCTTCGATGCCGGGCGAGGCCGGCTGCCGCACCCGTAGCCGAACCGCCGCAACGCCCTCGCTTCGTGCGGGAGCGCCGCCGAGCAGCATGCCGATGCTGGAATGAACGCCATCGGCGGCCACAAGAACATCACAATGCGCAGCGGGATGATCTTGCGAGAATTGGAGAACCCAGGCCGGTTCGCGTCGCGCCGCCAAGATTTCGTGGCCGAAGCGAAGCTCGATCCGCGGCTCCGCCTGCGCGCCCGCAAGCAGCGCGTCCTGAAGGTCAGCACGCAGAAGCGACAGGTAGCCGCGACCGTCTTGCGATCCGACGGGAATACGCGCGATCGCGCGCCCGCTCGAGCCACGTCGGAGTGTTACGGTCTCGGCCGGGACCGCACGCCCTTCCAGATCGCGCGCGACGCCGAGCCGATCGAGCACATCGAGGGCGTTTGGCGAGAGTTGGAGTCCCGCTCCCACGGGCGTGAGAGCCGTGGCGCGTTCGAAGACGGTGACCTCGCGCCCGGCTCGTGCCAGCGCGAGCGCGGCGGTCAGTCCACCGATACCCGCTCCCGCAATCGCGATGCGCACGCGGTTCCTGTCAGGCGGCCTGTGGGTCGCGGTAGAGGCAGCCGGCCGGGCGCGTCTCGTAGGTCTTCAGGGTCTTGTCCAGACGGTACAGCGTCGAGCAGTAGGAGCATACCTTCTCGCCCTCGTCGCCCATGTCGAGATAGACGTGAGGGTGATCGTAGGGAGGATTGGCGCCGACGCACATGAACTCGGTGACGCCGATCGCAATCACGTCGTAGCCGGCATCGTTCTGGAAGTGGGGGGTGCCGTGATTGGCCATGGGGCGGCTCCTCGCTAGCGGACGGTTCGGTTCGCGCGGGACCATAAGGCGGGGACTGCGCAAAGAACAGGGTGGTTCTGACACCGTTCTTCGCGCTATCGAGCGGCATGAACGACCGAGGCGGCGGGATGACGGATCGATTTCACAGCGGCGGCTTCGAGCTTGCCTTTATCGACGAGGGCGAGAGCACCGCGCCGGTCGTCGTGCTGGTGCACGGTTTCGCCTCGAGCCTGCGCATCAATTGGGTCGACCCCAGTTGGGTTGCGACATTGGTGGCGGCGGGCTTCCGCGTCCTTGCGTTCGATCATCGCGGTCATGGCGACAGCGACAAGCCGCTCGATCCCGAGCAGTACACACCGCAACATATGGCGGACGACATGCGAGCCCTTCTGGACGCGCGTGGCGTCCGGCGCGCGGCGGCCTTCGGCTACTCCATGGGCGCGCGAGTCAGCGCCTTTGCCGCCTTATCTCATGCCGAGCGCTGGCCGGTTCTCGTGTTCGGCGGCCTTGGGATCGGACTCGTTCATGGGGTTGGCGACTGGGACCCGATCGTGACAGCGCTTCTGGCACCCGCGCTCGGCGACGTTTCGGACGAGCGCGGCCGCATGTTCCGGGCATTCGCCGATCGCACCCACTCGAACCGACAGGCGCTCGCCGCCTGCATCACCCATTCGCGCCGCGAACTCTCACGCGACGAGGTGGCACGGATCACCCAGCCGGTTCTGGTCGGCGTGGGAACGCGCGACGACATCGCCGGATCGCCCGGCGAGTTGGCGGACCTTCTGCCGGCAGGCGAGGCCTTCGCGATCGAGAAGCGTGACCACATGCTCGCGGTCGGCGACCGCACGTTCAAGGCGGCGGTCGTGGAGTTCCTTTCGCGACACAAGGAGCGCTTCGCCCCGTGAGCGCCGTTGCGCTCTCCACTGGTGGCGACGACGCGAGGGCCTATCTGCCTCGCCGAGACACTGAACCCGCAGCTCGCGAAGGGCGAAGCCGATGACCATCGCCTACAAGACGGCGGAGCGCCTGCAACTGGTCGATCCGATCTGGGCCCAGATCCGCGAGGAGGCCCAGGCCGCTTCCGAGCGCGAACCCGCTCTCAGCGCGTTTCTTTACGGCACGGTGCTGAACCACCATGCCCTCGAAGAGAGCGTCGCGCACCGTATCTCCCAGCGCCTCGACCATTCCGACTTGCCCGCGTGTCATATCGAGCAGGCGTTCCTCGAGATGGCGGCCGGTGACGCCGAATGGGGCAACGTCCTTCGGACCGACCTCCAGGCCGTGTTCGACCGCGATCCGGCTTGCGAGCGCCATCTGGAGCCGCTCCTGTACTTCAAGGGCTTCCACGCGATCCAGACCCATCGTCTCGCCCACTGGCTCTGGGCGCGTCAGCGAACCGATTTCGCGCTCTATCTGCAGTCGCGCTCGTCCTCGGTTTTCCAAACGGATATCCACCCGGCGTCTAGCATGGGGCGCGGCATCTTTCTCGACCACGCTACGGGCCTGGTGGTCGGCTTCACCGCGCGGATCGGCGACAACGTATCGATCCTGCAGGACGTGACGCTTGGTGGAACAGGCAAGGAATTCGGCGACCGGCATCCCAAGATCGGAAACGGCGTCCTGATCGGGGCGGGAGCCAAGATTCTCGGCAACATCCGCGTCGGAGATTGTTCGAAGATCGCGTCCGGCTCGGTCGTGCTCAAGGAGGTGCCGCCTCACTCCACGGTCGCGGGCATTCCCGCACGCGTGATCGGCCGGCCTGAAAGCAGTGTTCCCGCTCGATCCATGGACCAGGAATTCGACCGGACCGACGACTGACCGTTCCGTCCGCGAACCATTCAACGGCGCGCCGAAAGGGCCGCCCCATCCGCTCAATGCTCAGGAGCAGTACACGTGAAGCCCGACGAAATACGCAAGCTCGAGGCCTATCTGAAGCGCACCTTCAAGGGGGTCGACCTTCAGGTCCGGGCGATGCCGCGCAAGAACGATACGGCGGAGCTCTACATCGGCGGCGAGTTCGCTGGTCTCCTTTCCAAGGATACCGACGAAGGCGAGACCTCGTATCATCTCACGATGACGATCCTGGACATCGACCTCGACTGACCATGACGAAGCTGGTCCGGGGCCCTGAAGACTCGCGGACCAGCTTCGACCTATCCCGCCGGGGAGCCGAAGCCCAGTCAGGCCTTCGGCCGAAGGCTGAGTGCCTTCAGCGCTGAACGCTTCCCACCAGCAGATCGCGATCGTCGTCGATCGATACCCAGCGCGATGCGTCGGTTTCCGATTGACGCTTGAGGTAGTGATACGTCGTCTGCGTCCAGTCGAGAACGCGGCGATCCAGATTGTCGAGAATGAGATCGCCCCGATCCGTGCGCAGCGTCAGCACGGCGTGACCGTCACCGTTCTGCTGACGAACCACAGTCAGCACCATCGCCGAGCGCGGGAAGCCCTCACGCTCCAGCATGTACTGCTTGAGGAGCGCGAAGTCCTCGCAGTCGCCCTCGGTTGTCGGGTAGGCCCAATACTCGGCCACACCGTAGATCTCTTCGTCCGTGCGCGGCGTGATGCCGACATTCACCGCGTTGTTGATCTCGACAATCGTCTCCCAGACCTTCTCCGTGACGGCGATCGGGCCGCTTCGCTCGGTGACCGTGCATTCCTGAGGCGTGCGCTTGCAGAAATCGTAGTGGCCCACCGGCTGCGACGTTGCGCCTCGCACGGTCATGCTCACCGACGCGGCGTTGGCCGTCGAGAAGCCGGCCACGATTGCGATGAGGACTGCGATGGAAAGGCGCTTCACGACTGTCTCCTCGTCCGATGAGGTGACAGTCGCAGGTCGGTTTTACTGCAGAAACAAACAGAAAAGCGGCATTTGAGACGAATGAACGCGTTTCTGTTCAGACACTATGCTTGCTTGGTTCGCAATAAACAGCCTTAAAAACTCATGATGGACGGTTACAATCTGGAAGGCATGTAACCGGTCCGGCAATCTTTCTGAACGACGGGGCGAAGCGAAGCCCATGCACGCCGGGGGGTACGCCGCACCTGTTAAGATGCGGGCGCGCTGGTGTTCATGGACATGAAGAGACCAACACCCGCCTTACCCGCGGCGGCTTGTCCTGCGTGGTTAAGGAGGTGCGATCAGACGATTAACGCAGGACGCAAGAGGGCTGTGACATTGTCCACAGGCCTGTTGGGTTATCCACAGATGGAACCCCGTCAGGGGGCCTCCGGGATCGTCAGCTGAAGCTGCGGTCGAGCGACTCGGGCGTTTGAAGCGAGGCGAACTCGATCGCGATGCCGTCTTCGATCTGACGGACGACCCGTCCCTTCATGGTTCCGAGCGTCAGCCGGGCTCCAATGGCCGGACGCACCGCGCACAGGACGGCAGCACCCGAAAGCGACAGGTCCTGGATGCGGACGTCGTAGCGGCGACCATCCTCGAGGACCATCTCGATCACCGGGTTACGCGGCTCGATGCGCTCGTGGCGACGGTCTTCGGGCAGGGATAGTTCGTGGCGGTTGGCCAACCACATGAGCTTGGCAGCCAGTTTCTCGCGCTTGCGCTCTGTGGCTTGCGTCACGAGCGCGAACCCGCCGCTGTACAAGCGCGTGACGCTGCCCTCGAGCCGCCCGACATGGTCGGCGTAAAGGATCACTCGCTCGCCGACCCGCGGAACGACCGGCGTGACCACACCCACGTCACCCGGCGACATGTTGCCGACGCGGCAGGGATATTCGCTTCGGTTCTCGAGCATGAACCGTCCGAGCAGGTCGACGTTCACGCGCTTGAACGCGCGCCGGTCATCGGCGACAGCCGGGATCGGGGGAAGAACGTTGAGCATCGCCAAGCCCGTTCACCTGTGGGTTGGATTTCTTGATAGGGCGTGGAGGGTTAACGGCCGGTTCCCGGCGCTGCCTCAGCGTAAGAAAGAGGTAGGATCGCCTTCCCGTCGCGTTGTCGGATGGCCGTCGAGCGGTAGAACCGCTGGCGACAGCAGGAGGTAGCGCGTCCGTGACCATCGATCCTCAACCCAGCGAACCGCTTCGGCACAGGGACCCGCCGGCGATCAACGTGCCCTTCGTGGTTCTGGCCACGATCGCGGTTCTCGCGTTCGTCCACCTGCTGCGCACACAGGTTCTCAGTGAGACGCAGGACATCTGGACGCTGATCAACCTGTCGATGATCCCGGACTGCTACCGTTCCAACGACGAGGTCTGCGTTCTGCGCGAGCCTTGGGCGAACGCCGTCTCGCCACTCTCGCATGCCTTCCTTCACGGCGATTGGACACATTTCCTGACGAATGCCGTTTGGCTGCTGGCCTTCGGCACGCCTGTGGCGCGGCGCATAGGGGCGGGACGCTTTCTCATCTTCTGTGCGCTCGGAGCTACGGCGGGCGCGCTGCTCTTCGACCTGCTCAATCCCGCGCTGCTGCAGCCGATGATCGGTGCGTCCGGCGTCGTGTCCGCGCTGATGGGCGCGGCGGCGCGCTTCGCGCTGTCGGGCGGTGCCCAGCGTTGGGGCGAGCCCGCCTATGTGCCCCGGCTGACGCTTCGCGAGAGCCTGACGGATCGCACCGTGCTCTTCTTCATCGTCATCTTCTTCGTGACCAACGTGGCGCTCGGGTCGGGAGCGGCATTCCTTCTCGGGGAAGGCGGCGCCATTGCCTGGGAAGCCCATGTCGGCGGGTTCCTGTTCGGCCTGCTCGCGTTCGACCTGTTCGATCGCGCCCCGCGGCCGGACCTGTGGGATCGCGAGGAGCGGGGACTTCGCCCCTGACGGATAGGTTGCGTTCGGCCGAGACCGGATCCACGATGCGGATGGTCTGGTCCATTCCTGTGGGAGGAAGGCATGTCCATACGCACCATTCTGCAAACCAAGGGTCGTGAGGTCGCGACCGTCGATCCGTCGGCGTCGCTGGAGTCGGCTGCCCAGCTTCTGGCGGCTCGCAAGATCGGCGCGCTTGTCGCGCTCGGCGAGGCCGGGAACGTCATCGGTATCCTTTCGGAGCGCGATGTCGTGAAGGCGATCGCGCGTGACGGGGCCGGCGCCCTGAACGCCACCGTGTCGTCCGTGATGACCACAACGGTTACGGTTTCCGACGAGGAGACGACGATCGACGAGGCGATGGAAATCATGACGCGCGGCCGCTTCCGCCACTTGCCGGTTTGCGAGAACGGCACGCTCCTCGTGGGCATCGTCTCGATCGGCGACGTCGTGAAGCGTCGCATCGAGGCGGCCGAGGAGGAGGCCGAGCAGATGCGGACCTACATTCACGCCGGCTGACGCGTCAGACCGTACCGAGTTCCTCGCAGAGGCGACGAATTTCGGGCATGGCCCGCGTCGCCTCCTCGTAGCCGAAGCGGATCGACTCCTTCGCGCGGAAGAACTCCGACAGGCCGATATCGCGTACGCGAGGATGCAGCGACAGGTCCGGCGGGTCGCCCGCCAGACGCGCGCGCGAGATGCGATCCTGAATAATGTTGAACGCGTCTACCATCGACCGGGCGATACCAAGCTTCTCGCGACGCGTCTCGACAGCCTGAAGTCCCGATAGGAGCGGTTCGCCGGCCTGCGGCTCGGACTCGGTGCTCGCGCCATGGCCTGCCCGCATCCGCAGGACGGCGGCGCGCCCGAACAGGTCGTAGTGCAGGTTGACGGCGACCACGAGCGGCGCCTCGTAGACGCGACAGACCGAGACCGGAACCGGGTTGACCAATGCGCCGTCGAAGAGCTGCCGGCCACCGCAGTCCACCGGTTGAAAGATGCCGGGCAGGGCATACGACGCCCGCATCGCCAGGACCAGCGAGCCCTGGTCGAGCCAGACCTCATGGCCGGAGCGGGCCTCGGTCGCCACGCAGACCAGAGGCCGATCGAGGTCTTCGATCCGAACGTCGGCGAGGTGTTCGATCAGGCGCCGATGTAACCGCTCGCCGCCGATGAAGCCCGATCCACCCCAACGAAAGTCGAGAAAGCGCATCATTCCGGTGCGTGTGAGGGAGTGCGCGAAGGCCTCCAACTCGTTCATGCGACCGGCCAGATAGCAGCCGCCTACCAACGCGCCGATCGATGTGCCGGCGATCATCGAGATCGGGATCTGATGTTCGTCGAAGGCCCGCAGAACGCCGATATGGGCCCAACCGCGAGCGGCACCGCCGCCGAGCGCTAGCGCGACGCCTCGCCCCGGTGGAGGCGGGCGGCGCGTCGGGCGTGGTTCGGCGGATTTGATCGTCGGAACGGTGCGTCGGAACACTTGCTGCAGCATCGCGTACGGTTTCCGCCCCCCACCAGCCAAGCCACTATACCCGCCTGCCTTCGGGACAAGCTCGGCTCGTGGCTATGGTCGCTGAAAGCTCTTTCCAGAACCTTCAGGGTCTAAGGACGGGGGACCGATTGTCGTCAAAGACAAGCGTCCGTCCACCGTCCCGTTCGAGATCGAGACGCCGGTAGAAACAGGAAGCGCGTCCCGTGTGGCATGTATCGTCCGGCTTCGCGACGTCGACCTTGATCCAGACGGCGTCCTGGTCGCAGTCAACGCGCAGTTCGCGCACGCTCTGCAGAGCGCCAGACGTTTCGCCTTTCTTCCACAACGCGTTGCGGGAACGGGAGCGGTAGTGCGCGACGCCCGTACGGATCGTCAGGTCGAGAGCCTCGGCGTCCATATGCGCGACCATCAGCAGATTTCCCGAGCCGGCATCCGTCACGACGGCGGTGACGAGACCCTGGGCATCGAAGCGGGGCATCAGCTGATCGCCTTCCTCCGCGTCCCGCTTGTCGCCGGCCGATGCGAAGGCCGAGCTCATCGCTTCAGCGCCAGGGTCGTGAAGCGGGCCTGCTGGGCCGCGTCGTTGCGGAACGCCCCGTAGAAGGCGGTGGTGACGGTCGACGACCCCTTCGTGCGGATGCCGCGCATCGACATGCACATGTGCTCGGCCTCGATCATGACCGCGACCCCACGCGGTGTCAGGGCGCCGTCGATCATCGCTGCCACCTGCTCGGTCATCGCCTCCTGCGTCTGCAGGCGACGCGCGTAGATGTCGACGATCCGTGCGATCTTGGACAGGCCCAACACCCGTCCCTCGGGAAGGTAGGCGACGTGGGCTCGCCCGATGATCGGGACCATGTGGTGCTCGCAGTGCGAGGTGAAATCGATGTCGCGCACGAGCACCATCTCATCGTAACCGGCGACCTCCTCAAAGGTCCGCTCGAGCACCGCGGCCGGGTCCTGGCGGTAGCCGCCGTAGATCTCTTCGAAGGCCTTCACGACGCGGCGGGGTGTGTCGATCAGACCCTCGCGCTTCGGATTCTCTCCGATCCAGCGCAAAAGAACCTCGACCGCGGCCTCCGCCTCGGTGCGGCTCGGCCGTGCCTCGTCCAGCACCGGCTGGTTCGTGGTCTTGTCGGCGATGGCATCCATCGTGCTGTTCCCGGACTCCGATTCCCCGGCTCGGTCGAAGTCGATCCGCGGGGTTCGTCCCACCCGGGCCGCGAGCGGGTCATGATCCAAGCTCCGGCATCCGTCAACGGGACGCCGCGCCCGGGCGGCCGGCGCGTCGCATTCCGCGACCGCTTCTCCTATATACGGATCGCGCCCGCCGTTTGAAGACGCGTCCGGGCGACGAACCGTCCAGCAGGCGCAGCATGATCGACGACCTCTACAACGCTCGCATTCTCGACTGGGCCGGCAACATCGGACGGCTCGGGCGTCTGGAAGCGCCTGATGGCACCGCGACCGCGCACTCGAAACTCTGCGGCTCGACGGTGACCGTGGATCTTCAGCTGCAGGATGGTGTGGTCACCGACTTTGCGCACGAGGTCCGGGCTTGCGCGCTCGGACAGGCTTCGTCGTCCGTCATGGCGCGTCACGTGGTCGGCGCCTCGGCGCAGGAGTTGCGCCACTTGCGCGAGACCATGACGGCGATGCTGAAGAGCGACGGTCCTCCGCCGGTAGGCCGGTTCGAGGAACTCCGCTACCTGGAGCCCGTGCGCGCCCACAAGGCCCGCCATGCCTCGACGCTGCTGACCTTCGATGCCGTTGTCTCGGCTCTCGACTTGGCGGAGGCGAAACAGCACGAGGCGGCGTGATGCGCCGATCCGTCCGTGGCCGTAACTACGACGGGCCGTGGCGGCGTACGCCCGGTCGCCTGTTCGGGATCGGCGCCATTCGTTTCTACCAGCTCGTTTTCTCACCGTTTGTCGGCGGTCATTGCCGTCACGTTCCGACCTGTTCCGAATTCGGCTACGAAGCCGTCGCGAGACATGGCTTATGGCGAGGCGGTTGGCTGACCGCGCGACGGGTCGCACGTTGCGGCCCCTTCGGCCATCCCGGGCACGACCCGGTGCCGACCGAGCGTCGTTGAGCCGCGAAACGCTTGCTCGGCGGCTGGGGTTGTGAGAAGCCGCGCGTCTCGCGCGGTTTGTGGCCGCACCTTATCGATCGACGAAGCTTTCCCGCATGGTGGGCGGGGGTGAGCGAAAGGAAGACTCATGATCGAACTGCGTTTCCCCGACAACTCCGTTCGCCCCGTCGAGCCCGGTACGAACGGCTTGGCTGTTGCGACGGGCATCTCCAAGTCTCTCGCCAAGAAGGCGCTGGCCTACGCGCTGGACGGCGAGTTGCGGGATTTGTCCGACCCGATCGAACGGTCCGGCTCGATCGAGATCGTGACGCGGGATGATCCGCGGGCGTTGGAGCTCATCCGTCACGATGCGGCGCACGTTCTGGCCGAGGCGGTGCAGGAGCTGTGGCCCGGGACGCAGGTCACGATCGGTCCGGTGATCGAGAACGGCTTTTACTACGACTTCGCCAGGGACGTGCCGTTCACGCCCGACGACCTGCCGGTGATCGAGAAGAAGATGGCGGAGATCATCCGTCGCAACGCGCCCTTCACCAAGGAGGTCTGGCCACGCGAGGAAGCGCGCCGCGTGTTCGGCGAGAAGGGCGAGACCTACAAGGTCCAGCTCGTCGACGCGATCCCGGAAGGGCAGGATCTCAAGATCTACCGCCAGGGCGACTGGTTCGACCTATGCCGCGGCCCGCACATGCCCTCGACGGGTCATGTCGGCGAGGCCTTCAAGCTCATGAAGGTCGCCGGCGCCTATTGGCGCGGCGACTCGAACAACCCGATGCTGACGCGCATCTACGGCACGGCCTGGGCGACGCCCGACCAGCTTAAGAACTACCTTCATGTGCTGGAAGAGGCCGAGAAGCGCGACCATCGACGTCTCGGACGCGAGATGGATCTCTTCCACTTCCAGGAGGAGGGCCCGGGCGTCGTCTTCTGGCATCCCAAGGGCTGGTCGCTGTTTCAGGACCTCGTCTCGTACATGCGCCGCCGCCTCAAGGGCGACTACGACGAGGTCAACGCACCTCAGGTGCTCGACAAGTCGCTCTGGGAGACGTCCGGCCACTGGGGCTGGTACCGCGAGAACATGTTCCAGGTGCAGTCGGCGGGCGACGAGGCGGAGGACAAGCGCATCTTCGCGCTGAAGCCCATGAATTGTCCGGGCCACGTCATGATCTTCAAGCACGGTTTGAAGAGCTATCGCGATCTGCCGATCCGTTATGCGGAATTCGGTACCGTTCATCGCTACGAACCGTCCGGCGCCATGCACGGCCTGATGCGCGTGCGCGGCTTCACGCAGGACGACGCGCACGTCTTCTGCACCGAGGAGCAGATGGCGGACGAGTGCCTGAAGATCAACGACCTGATCCTCTCCGTGTATCGCGACTTCGGCTTCGAGGAGGTGGTCGTGAAGCTCTCGACGCGACCCGAGAAGCGGGTCGGTTCGGACGAGCTCTGGGATCACGCCGAGACGGTGATGACGCAGGTTCTCGAGCGCATCGAGCGGGAGTCGGGCGGGCGCATCAAGACCGGTATCAATCCGGGCGAGGGCGCCTTCTACGGTCCGAAGTTCGAGTACACGCTGCGCGACGCGATCGGCCGTGAGTGGCAGTGCGGTACGACGCAGGTGGACTTCAACCTGCCGGAGCGCTTCGGTGCCTTCTACATCGACGCCTCGTCCGAGAAGAAGGTGCCGGTGATGATCCACCGCGCGATCTGCGGATCGATGGAGCGCTTCCTCGGCATCCTGATCGAGAATTTCGCGGGTCATTTCCCGCTCTGGCTCTCGCCCACGCAGGTCGTGGTCGCGACCATCACCTCCGAGGCTGACGCCTACGCGCAGGAGGTCGCCGACATCTTTCGGGCGGCAGGCCTCCGCGTCGAAAGCGATCTTCGCAACGAGAAGATCAACTACAAGGTCCGTGAGCACAGCCACGCGAAGGTGCCGGTCATTTTGGTCTGCGGCAAGCGCGAGGCCGAGGAGCGGTCCGTGAATGTGCGCCGGCTGGGATCGCGCGACCAGGAGGCTATGTCGCTCGACGGTGCGCTCGCCGCTCTGACGCGAGAGGCGACGCCTCCGGACCTGCAGCGGCGTTCCGTCGGGGTTGCCGAGGCCGCCTGAGCCAACGACGAAAAAGGGGCCCGCGTGCCCCTTTTTTGACGTCAGTCTCCGCTGCCGAGCGCCGGATCGTTCGGATCGATGAGATCGGACGTCAGAACCTCGACATCGGTGTTCTCGCCGGCTTTCACCGAGAAGGGGCGCTGGAACACGCGCTCCTTGTTGCGGGCCGAGATGACGTAGTTGCCTTCCTCGAGAACCATCGAGGGAAACGCGCTCACGATGTTGTCGCGTACGAGGTCGCCCTGGTCGGTCGTGATTACCCAGGCCGTGTCGGCAATCGCCTCGCCGCCCGGCTCGCGCACGAGCTTCATGGTCAGCTGCGCGGCATGGTGCTGAAGCGTCGCGTCGGTGATGCGGCCCGGCTCCACCCGGAGATCGGCGCGAACCGTCGCGTTCACCGAACCGTAGTTCGATACCACATGGTAGTCGCCGGCGTTGAGCCGGGTCACGACGCCAGCCTTGACGTCGGACGCGATGAGACGCCGGTCGGCATCGTCCGTCGCGGCGCTGTAAATGTCGAAGCGAAGAGCGTCCGAACGGATCGGCCTTTTGCTGGCTGCGGTTGCGTTCAACCGGAGCCCTCCGGCCTCCAGCGCGACGGTCTCGCGCGTTTGCTCGCCCGAAAAGTCGATGCGTCGCGTCATGCCCGCTCGACCGAAGCCAAGATGCAGCAGATAGGACCCGGCCGGCACGTCGAAGACAGCCTCGCCGCCGCGCGCCACGGCGACCAACGGCAGCTTTCCGTCCGGACCCGGCAGAGGCGCGAAGAGACGCCAAATCAACTGATCCGGGATACGGGGACCGCCGTCGCCGAGCGTTGCGTTCAGAACAAGACTCTTGGGCGGGCGTCCGATATTGAGCCGTGGTTCGGTCGGCTGCGGCGCGTAAGCCGGCAGGGCGGGAAGATCGAGCTTTGGCGCAGGCAGATCGCCCTGGCGCTGCGGCAAGGCGATCGGCTCCAGTCGCTTCAAGGGGTCGATCTTCGGAATGCCGATATCGGATGCCGCCGGATCCTTGGGAATAGCCGAGGGCGACGCATAGGCGCCCGGAACCTGATCGTCAGGTCCTCCAGCGCCCCGCGATCCTCCACCCGATGGGCCGCCCTGCGCCAGAACGGGTGCAACCGCGAGCATGACGACGACCACGGACAGTTCCAGAACGCGGCGCGTTCGCTTGCCGGTCGCTTGCCTGCCCTGCTTCAATGCGAGCCTTCCCCATCCTGTCCGCGACCCATGAAGGACATCGCATAGACGATTTCATGGCGAAAGGCGGACCGATGCGAACGGCGTTGGATTTCACAAGCGGAACGATCTATCTCCGGCCGCAACCCATCGCATTCGAGGATTCCGTCGTGATCGACGCCCAGACCCTGCTCTCGACCCGCCGCTCCGTCCCGATTCCGGCGCTTCGGGCCCCGGCACCGGAAGGCGCCGAACTTGATGACATTCTCGTGGAGGCGATGCGCGTGCCCGACCATGGCAAGCTCGCGCCTTGGCGTTTCATCCTTTTCCGGGGCGATGGCGCCAGGAAGATGGGGCAGAAGCTCGCGGACGTGGCGGAACGCCGCGAGGGGACGCTCGGCGAGGGGCGCCGCGCCTACGAGGAAACGCGCTTCACTCGCGCTCCATTGGTTGTTGGCGTTGTGTCGACGGCCAAGCCGCACTTCAAGATCCCCGAATGGGAACAGGTCCTGTCGGTCGGCGCGGCGACGATGAACCTGATCCATGCGGCCCACGCGCGCGGTTACGGCGCGAACTGGATCACCGAATGGGTTGCCTACGACGACGATGCGAAAGCGATCATGGGCATCAAGGCCGACGAGAAGGTCGCGGGCTTCGTTTACATCGGCACGGTGAGCGAGCGACCGAGCGATCGTCCCCGACCGGCGATCACCGACCACGTCGTGGAAGCCGGCGCAGCATGATGTTCTACGAAACCGCCGGGAACCGACACGGACTGCCGCACGACCCGTTCAAGGCGATCGTCGCGCCACGACCCATTGGCTGGATCTCGACCCGTTCGCGTGCCGGCGCGGTGAATCTGGCGCCCTACAGCTTCTTTTCGGCCGTCTCGGACGACCCCAAGCTCGTGCTCTTCGGCTCGTCCGGCGCCAAGGACAGCGCGGCCTTCGCGATCGAGAGCGGCGAATTCGTCGCGAATTTCGCCTCCGCGCACCTGGCCAACGCGTTGGTGCGAACCTCGGCTGCGGCCGCGCGCGGTGTCAGCGAGTTCGAGATCGCCGGCCTGACGGAGCGCCCGGCTCGGCTCGTGAGCGCACCGATCGTCGACGAGGCCTATGCCGCGCTCGAATGTCGGGTCACGCAGAGCTTTCATCCGGAAACGCTGGATGGGCAGGGGACCGAGACGGTGATCGTCGTCGGACAGGTCGTCGGCATCCACATCGACGAGCGTATTTTGCGCGACGGGCTGATCGCCGTCGACCTCGCCGAACCGCTCTCGCGCCTCGGCTATCTCGACTATGCGGTGACCCGCGAGGTCTTCGCTATGAAGCGGCCCCGCCAACCGGATGCCTCCGATCTACCCGTCGAACCTGGGTTGCCGCCGGGTGTGAAGCGTTAGCGACCTGCTACCGGACGTGGTGAACGTTTTATAAACCGATTGCGAGCAGGAATGGCGGTGTCATAGCGGACGGCATCTGGAGTTCCCCATGCTTGCTCAGCATTTCGTATCGTGGTGCGCGGTAGCCGGCAGCGCGGAACGGGCGTCGGGTGTGGCCCTGCTAGCCGAAGCCGTCACCCAGAATCGCTTCCTGCCGGCCGAGACACGCGAGGCCGAGGCTGCTCTCCTGTTCGCGCTCGACGATCCGTCGCCACGCGTTCGCGCGACCATGGCCCGGATCGTCGCGGGGTCCGACCGCGTCGCGCGCCAACTCGTGCTGGGACTGGCGAAGGACACGGACGAGATCGCGACCCGGGTCGTCGAGCGATCCCCGATGCTCAACAGCGGGGATCTCGTGGAACTGGCGCAGAGCGGAAGCGCTGCGATCCGTCTGGCGATCGCCAGCCGGGAGCTTCTGCTTCCCGACGTGATGGCGGCGCTTGTGGCGAGCGGCGACCGTGATGCGCTCCTCGAACTCGCGCGCAACGACGATGCCCCGATCAGCCCCGATCTGCTGCGACGGATCGGAGACATGTTCCGGGCCGATGGCGAAGTGCGACACGCTCTTCTCCTGCGTACGGACCTCCCGGCGGACTTGCGGCATTCGCTTCTGAGCGCCCTCGGTGAGACGCTGTGCGAACTGTCGCTGGTCCAAGGCGTGCTCGGAAGCGAGCGTGCGGCTCAGCTATCGCAAGAGCTGGTGGAACAGGCGACCGCCGCGCTGATCGACCTTTTGGAAAAGACCGATGTTGCGGCCTTTGCCGAACACCTGCGCACGACGCAGCAGTTGACGACGGCGGTGCTCGTTCGCGCCGTGTGCTGTGGCCGGGTCGATCTTTTTGCGGCCGCCCTCGCGCGTCTCAGTCATCTGCCGGAAGCGCGGGTCCGTAGTCTCATCGTCGATGCCAGCGAGCCGAGCTTCACCGCTCTCGTGCGGGCCGCCGGCGTACCCTTTGCGGTCGTGCCGTTGATGCTGTCGGCCGTTCGCGCCTGGAAGGACGTCTCTCGCGGCGACGAGATCGATCCGGTCGATCTCGCATCGACCGTCATGGACCGTGTGGTCATCGCATTCCGAAAGCAGGAAAGCGGCCGCGACGACCTGGAAGCGGTGCGCGACCTGCTCCACCGCCTTGCCAGCGAAACGCAGCGCTTCACCGCGCGCAAGCGCGCCGAACGCTATCTCGCCGCCTAGTAGCGGAATTGCTCGGCGAGGATCCGTTCGTCCCAGGAATGTTCGGGGTCGAACAGGATTAGGCTGCGCAACTCGGTGGATTGCCGGATGGTGATGCGCTGGACCGACTTCACCTCGCGGTGATCCGCGACGGCGTTGACCGGTCGCTTGCCGGCTTCCAGAACCTCGATGTCGACGCTCTGATGGCTTTTCAGAAGCGCACCGCGCCATCGACGGGGCCGAAACGCGCTGACGGGTGTAAGCGCTAGAAGCGGAGCGTCGATCGGGATGATAGGACCCTGCGCCGACAGGTTGTAGGCCGTCGATCCGGTCGGCGTCGCGACGAGGACACCGTCGCAGACCAGTTCCTCGAGGCGCGTCTTGCCGTTGATCGAGATCTTCAGCCGGGCCGCTTGATAGGATTGCCGAAACAGGGCGACCTCGTTGATCGCGAGCGCGGAATGCGGCAGCCCGTCCTCGTCGATCGCCGTCATCTGGAGGGGACGGATTTCGTTTTCGACCGCGCGCGAGATGCGGGCGATGAGATCGCCCTCGCGGTAGTCGTTCATCAGGAAGCCGACCGTCCCCTTGTTCATGCCGTAGATCGGTCGGCCCGTATCCATGAAGCGGTGGAGGACCTGAAGCATGAACCCGTCGCCGCCCAAGGCGACGATGACGTCGGCTCGATCCGGGTCGGTGGTCTCGTACAGGACGCGAAGACGTTGCGCCGCTTCTTCGGCGTCGGGTGCTTCGCTGGCCATGATGGCGATCGTCGGGATCATAGGCATCCTTGGCCCGGTCGGCAGTCCACGGCACAAGGCGGCGGCGAGGCGAAGCTAGGCACTGACGCAGGCTTCGCACAGGGGGCAGGACCCGATCCGAGCCTAAAAGACAGCTTGGTTGCACAACGGCATCTGACTTATGGACGGACCATCGATCCGACTCGCGGGCTGCATTCCATGACCGACCTCCTTTTTACCGGCTGCGACATCTTCGACGGCGAGCGGCGCCGTTCGGAGGTCGACTTGCGCGTCCGCGACGGACGGGTCGTGGCGATCGAGCCGATGGGTGGCACCGATGCGGACGAGATCGTACGCGTACCGGGCGGATTGCTCGCGCCGGGCTTCGTCGACATCCAGGTGAACGGCGGGGGCGGCGTGCTGCTGAACGAGACCCCCAGTGTCGACGGGGTTCGCACGATCTGCGAGACGCACGCTCGGTTCGGCACGACCGCTCTTCTGCCGACCGTGATCACCGACAGGCCGGAGGTGACCTTTGCCGCTCTCGACGCGGTCGCCCAGGCCCTGGCTAGCGGCGTGCCGGGCTGTGCGGGCATCCATGTCGAGGGGCCTTTCATCGCCAAGGCCCGCAAGGGTGCCCACGACCCCTCGCTGATCCGGCCGATGACCGAGGAGGATCTTCGTCGACTGGTCGCGTCTCCCGTTCGGCCGCTGTTGATCACGGTGGCAACCGAAAGCGTCACGAACGCGCAGATCGCACGGCTCGCGGAGGCTGGCCTTCATGTGTCCATCGGACATTGCGATGCGAGCTACGACGAGGCGATGGCGGCCTTCGAGAACGGGGCGAACTGCGTCACGCACCTGTTCAACGCCATGAGCCAGCTCGGTCATCGTGATCCGGGCCTTGCCGCGGCGGCGCTCGACCATCCCGGCGTGTGGGCCGGCATCATCCCGGATGGCCATCACGTCCACCCCGCCATGGTCGCGCTGGCGCTGCGTGCAAAGCGGGGCGAGCGGCGCATGATCGCCATCAGCGACGCCATGCCGACGGTCGGCGTCGCCGATACCGTGTTCACCTTGTCGGGACGAACGGCAACCCGCGAGAACGGTCGCCTGACCCTGGACGATGGTACGCTGGCCGGGGCGGATGTCGCGGTGATCGACGTCGTGCGCTTCCTCGTGAACCGGATGAATGTCCCCTTGGAGGAGGCGCTTCGCCTGTCGTCCCGTCATCCGGCGGAGTTCCTGCGACAAGAAGGCGAGCGCGGTTGCCTGCGTCGAGGAGCACGGGCGGACATCGTTTGGCTCAGCGACGAGCTCGACGTCCGCGGCGTCTGGATCGGCGGGAAGCCGGTTCCGCTCGACGCCTGAAGGTCAGGCGTCGTCGGGGTCGGCCACCACCGAGAGCGGCGCCGTCATCTCGAACACGAGGCCTTCCGCCGGCCATTCGAGATGGGCGCTCCCCTCCGTCTCGGCCACAAGAGCGCGTTCGATGAGTCGCAGACCGAACCCGCGTCGGGTTGGAGGGGTCACCGGCTCATTGGAACTCTCGCGCCAGGTCAGATGGAGCGTTTCGTCGTCCACGATGTGCCAGGCGACAGCGACGGATCCACCCGCCGGCGACAGCGCTCCATACTTCGCGGCGTTGGTTGCGAGCTCATGGAGCGCCAAGGCAATGGCGAGCGCTGAGCGAGGCCGCAGGCGAACTGGGGGCCCGGACATCGATACCCGGTTCCGAGGGCCTCCTCCGAACGCCTTGGTCGTGACCTCGACAACCTGGGAAAGGGCGACACCCTCCCAGTTTTCATCCGTCAAGACATTGTGAACGTTCGATAAGGCCAAGATACGGGAATTGACCAAGCCCAACGCTTCGTCGCGATCCTCGGTCGCTCGCAGCGTCTGCCCGACGATCGAGATGACGGTCGCAAGCGTATTCTTGACCCGGTGGTTGAGCTCCTTGGTCATGAGCTTGCCGTGCCTCTCAGCCCGAACGCGCTCCGTCACATCCTGAAGAACACCTGCGAATCCAAGGACCTCGCCATCGGCGCGATGACTGGGTTGGCCCCGAACCTCGATCCACCGTCTACGTCCGTCCGGGTGTCGGAGCGAGAGAACGATGTCGAGGTCGCCGCCTCGAGCGGTCGATCGTTCGAGAGCGTCGTCCCAATCGGTCCGGTCTGCCGGCACCAGCGCGTCGCGAAAGCTCGCACCATCGAAGGGAGCGTCGGCCGCGACGCCGAAGATGCGGCGCGCTTCCTCGGAAACCGTCAACCGGCCCGACGGCAGATCGAGCGTCCACGCGCCCAGGCGTCCGGCGCGAAGGGCGAAGCGAAGCCGCTCCTCGTTCTGGCGCTGCTCTTCGAGCCGCCGGTCGACCTCCCGTTCCAGGGTCGCCCGCTCGTTCTCCAGAATCTGCAGGGTGCGTCGCTGCTGCGTGACGTCGAGTTGCGAGGCGAAGAAGAACATGACTTCACCGGCATCGAAGACGGGTGAGATGTAAACGCGGTTCCAGAACGTCTCGCCGGACCTCTTGGCGTTCAGGATCTCGATCTCGATCGGCTCGCGACGTGTGATCGCGTCACGGATCCGGCCGACATCGTCCCGGTTCGTTTCCATGCACTGGAGGAAGCGACAGTTCCGGCCCACGATCTCGTCGCGCTCGTACCCCGTCAGCTTCATGAAGGCACGGTTGGCGAAGACGATCGGATTGTCGGCCTGGCGAGGATCCGTGATGACCATGGGCATACGCGTCGCGCGAACGGCCGCCGCGAAAGGGTCGCCGGCAGCGCCTTCCGGCCCGAGCGTTTCGTCGAAGCGCGACTGGAGGGTATCGGTCAAAAGGGCCCGCAATGCTGGATTCGTTGCAGGACCACCCTACACGAGCGGATTGCCGCGACAACAGCGCTACGGAGCGCGTGAGCCCGTGCCGGGGACGGGATGCGCCCCCGGCACGTTCCACTAGTCGTCAGCGCGACGCCTTGTAGAGCTTCTGAGCGATCTCGAACATCTCTTCCGGCGCGTAGTCCGGCGTGAAGGCGGACGGCACGCCCGTCAACTGATGGATCTTGCCGCCGTCCGGCATGCCGTCCACGACCTCGAGTTCACCCGGTGGATCGCCCGGCAACGCCGTCTCGCCATTGCCCCAGATGCCGGCCATCTCGCGGTAGTCGTTCGGGCTGAACGTGTAGAGGCGCCGATGCGAGCCTTCGTCGAGATACTTCTGGCACTCGGGGATCTTGGAGAGGTTGATGTTCGGCGTCGGCAGGAACTTGTCGAGGTCGACGCCGGTGATCTTCTTGAGAGCGAGCGCGTAGGCATGCGCATGAACGGAGCCGCGAACGAGAAGGTAGCCGCATACCTCGCGACCTGTCGGATCCGACAGCGTCTCGTAGACGCGCAGCTTGTGGAGCCGCGCTCCGCATTCGAGATGGAAGTTATGCAGAAGATCGACGACCACGTTGCCCGTGGACGTGATGAAGTCGTTGTTCCAGGACACGCCGTTGGAGTTGGCGGGCATGACGCCGCCGCCATTCGAAAGAAACGCAGCCGCGAGCCGGATATCCTTCATGTCGGAGAACGGGGCGTCCGAGATATCCCCGCCGTCGCCAAGGTCGCCCTTGGGCTTGTCAGGCCCGTTGGCGATCATCGCAACGCCGTTCGACACGAGTTCGACGTGCCCGAGTTCCTCGGCAGTGATCGAGGCGACGAGGCTATAGAAGGGGCGCAGCTTGTCCTTGGAGCGGAAGTTGAAGCTCTGGAACATGTAGTTCCCAAGCGTCGACATCTCGCCGTACTTGCCCCCGAGCAGTTCCTGCAGCGCGAAGGCCGCGTTGGGGTCGGCCTTCTTGGGAGGCGGCAGGTTGGCCTGCAGCTGGTCGACGCGCATGAACATGGGGCGATCTCCTGTTGGATGCCGTTGCCAAGGCCCAACGGAAGGTCTTCAGTGCCGTTCCTGCGTGTCGCCCGCTCAGTTGGTAGCGGACTATGCTTAGTCAGCTACGCGGTTGCCGCTGCCGTGCGCTCCTCGCTGTAGACCATCAGCGTCGAGCCAACGATCGCCAGGACAATGCCGAGGAAAGCTGGTAGGGACGGCAGCGTGCCGTAGAAGATCAACGACAGGATGATCGTCAAAACCGGAGCCAACGCGTTGGTGCAAGGCGCCACGATGACCGCCTTGCCGCGGCTGAGCGCCATGACGAGGAAGAGCGCGCCGATCGCGTTCAGAAGCTGTGTCACCAGCGTCAGGCCGGGCGCGGCCCAGGGGTAGCCGGTCGCGGGGGCCTGCATCATCCAGAAGGCGATCGGGACCAGAAGGAAACCGCTGATCGTCATCCACGCAAAGGTCGTGCCGTCGTTGACGCCAGCCAGAGCCGCGCGCTTCATCAAAAATGCCTGCACCCCCCAGCAGATGCAGATGACGACCGCGAGAAGCAGCCACGGCCCGTAGTTCGCCTCACCCGCCGTATCGGTCGGCACCGAGAACATCACGACGGCGACAAGCGCCATAACGACGCCGACGAGACCGAGGCCCGCGATCTTCTCACGCAGGAGCACAAAGGCCATCAGCACGGTTATGGCAGGAGAGACCGAGATGACGGGAAAGATGAGGTAGGCGGGTCCGATCGTCAGGGCCTTGAAGAGAAGGAGTTGCCCTCCCGCACCGGTTAGACCGATCGCCAGACCATAGACGGCCGCGATCGTACGCCGATCGAACCGGTCCCGGCGCAGGCCGAACCAGCACGGGATCAGCATCGTGAAGGCCCAGACGATGTAGACCATCTGGTCTGGGTAACCGTAGAGCTGTGTCGGCAGTGCCGAGAAGGCCCCCCATACGCCCCAGAACAGCACCAGAAGCGCCGTATAGGCGATCCATCCCTTGTCGCGCATTGTCGTGCCTCCCAGCATTGCTCAGGCGGTTCGAGGTGTGAGTACGGTACCCGCCAGACGGGCTGCGTAGAGCGCAGCGCCCACGACCGGCTCATAAAGCGGCTGACGCAGCTCGAAGTGCGGACCGGCCGCGAGTTCCCTCCGGAAAGCGTCCAGCACGTGCCGGGATCGGAATACGCCACCGGAATAGGATACGGCGACCACGGCGTTCTCGTCGAAGTCCAGCGCCTCACGCGTTGCCCGCAACAGGAGTGCGAGTTCGCGCGCCGCCTCGTCGAGAATGCGGATCGACTGCGGGTCACCGGACGCTGCGGCGTCGTCGACGACGCGCGCCAGACCGGCAATGCGCGTCCGGTCGCCGGCCCACTGGTTCAGCACGACATCGACGATGTCGAGTTCGACGCCCAGCGCGAGATAGGCGCTGAGGCGTTCGAGAAGCGGCGAGGGCGGCTCGCGGCCATCGCTCATACGCGAGAATGCCTGCAACGCCGCCCGACCGATCCAATAGGCGGACCCCTCGTCGCCGAAGATCTCGCCCCATCCCCCGCAACGTCGGCCGACGCCCTCGTTCACGCCATAGCTGATGGAACCCGTACCCGCGACGATGTTGATCCCGTCGGCGGCGCCGAGCGATCCGGCCCACCCGCAAACCGTATCGTTGCCGCACTCGTAGCGGTCGTGGCCGAGAATAGTGCGCGGAAAGTGGTTGAGCCGATCGATGACGCTCGAAACCTCGCCATAAGCCGGCAACCCGAAGAACGCGTAGGTGAGCTCGTCGGGCGCGATGCCGGCGACATGGCAGGCATCCTCGACGCCCTTCGCGACGCGTCGTTCGGCCTCGTCGAGACCGATCCGCAGGAAGTAGCAGGTCTCGCCCTCCGTGCGGGCCCGAACCGCCCCGGTCTCGTCCAGGATACAGAAGGCGGTCTTCGTGCCGCCGCCGTCGACGCCGAGAAACATCGCCACGTCAGTGCGTCCCGTCGCCGAGGGGATGGATCGTCACGCCTTGGACGACGCGGTTGACCTCTCCGGAAGGGAACGGATTGTCGGGCGTCCGACCGGCGGCAAGGGACGCTTGAAGAGCGATCAGCTGCGCCGCTGCCAGATAAGGAAGAACGAGCGGCCAGTCGCCAGCGGCTTGGCTGCTGCCGGCTGCGATCTCCCAAACGGGACAGGTGACGCGGGGGAGCGGCTCGGGCGAGAAGGCGACGACCCGATCGTCACCGAGCTGGTCCCGCATCTCGGCCAGGATGTCGAGATCATAGAGGCGAGCGTACGGATCGCTCGATACGAGGACGACGACGAGAGTGCGATCGTCCAGCAGGGATTTCGGACCATGCCGGAAGCCGAGCGGGGTATCATGGTAGCTCAGCGTCTGTCCGCCGGTCAGCTCAAGGATCTTGAGTGCGGCTTCCTCTGCCATGGCGCGCAGGATGCCGCTGCCGAGATAGACGATGCGATCGAAGCGACGCGCCATGAGGTTTTGCGCCTCAGCCGGACGTCGCGACAGTACCTCTTCGGTCGAACGGGCCAACTGGTCGATCGAACCGTCTTCAACAAAGCTCGGTGCGAAGGCGCCCAGAACCGCGAGCATCATCGAGGTGATGCTCGATGTCATCGCAAAACCCTGATCGTTCGTCTCGGCCGGCATCAGAACGACGCGCGAGTCGCTGCGGCCCGCGTGGCGCCGCGCGAGTTGCCCGTCTTCGGCACACGTCACCACGAGATGCCGGCAATCGGTGGTCACGGCCTCGACGAGTTCCGCCGCGGCGACGCTTTCGGGGCTGTTGCCGGAGCGTGCGAACGAGACGAGCAAGATCTTGTCGTCCCTTGCCATCAACTCGCGCGGCCGTGCGACGATGTCGGTCGTCGCGATCGCTTCGACCGGTCGCCCCAACGCCCGCGCCAGCAACGGTGCAACCATGCGGCCGCCAAAGGCCGAGGTTCCCGCGCCGGTCAGGACGATCCGCCGCGACGCATCGGCGACCAGCAGCTCGAGGAAGCGTCGCGTTGCCTCGTCGGCCCGCGACTGCGCCGCGACGGTCCGCCAGACTGACGGCTGCTGCGCGATCTCACGGGCCGTGTGCTCCCCGCCGGAGCCAGGAGGAACAAGGAGGTCGAACGTTGGCATGAACAATTCCAAGGGTCGGAGAAAGGGAAGTGTCGTCAACTTCTGGCGCGGGTGGCAGCATCGATGGTTCCCGGCTTGAGCGCTGCCGTGAACCTGCCTCGGGCAGGCGACTTCGCGGGATTTGCGGCGGTGCGAGAGTTCATACGAGCGTCAGGTCCACACGACGCCGACGCATCTCGCTTCGAAAGGCATCCGGCAACGCATCGTCGGTGACGAGCCGATCGATCTCGTCGAAGGACGCGACATGGTAGATCCCGCGCTGTCCCGCCTTGCTGGAGTCGGCGACGGCGACGACCTGCGCGGCGATCTGCACCATCGCCCGGTTGAGGCGCGCCTCGCCCTCGTTGTCGCTGACGATCCCGTTCTCGATCGATATGGCGTCGGCACCGAGAAAGAGCTTGTCGAAGCGATAGGCGGCGAGCATCTCTTCCGCAATCGCTCCGGAAAACGAAAGGGCGGTCTTGCGCAGTCGCCCTCCCAGCACCACGACCTCGATGCCCGGCGCGTGCGACAGTTCCATCGCGATATCGAGCCCGTTCGTGAGGACAAGAAGGTTCTCGCGGTCCTTGATGCAGCGGGCGATCTCGAGCGTGGTCGTGCCAGCGTCGAGGATCACAGCATCGCCGTCCGCGATCAGGAGGGCGGCCGCCTCGCCGATGCGTTCCTTGATGCCGCCATGGCGCTGCCGTCGCTCCGCGAACGCGATCTCCGCCGCAGCGTTGCGGGACAGGACAACGGCACCGTGCAGGCGCACGACGTAGCCCGTGCTTTCCAGCATGGACAAGTCGCCGCGCATGGTCACCGTGGACACGCCGAGGCAGCGCGCGAGGTCGCCGACGCGCGCCCGCTCGTTCATTTCCAAATGTCGCAGGATCGCTTCGCGCCGTTCCTGGCCCGTCATCGCGTCATCTCCCCAACCGAAGGCTATCACCTTCCTTTGTTTTCACAAGGCGAAGGGTCGAAGGAATTCGAAGGAGAAAGGTGGCTACGGCGTAACCGCCTCGCCAGCCGTATGTTGTATCTCCCATGTTCAATGTTACATATCACATGCAGGGTGTGGAGCGATCGACAACGCATGAAGCAGCAGGAGCGGCGACGGGCGATCTTCGAGCGACTGGTGGCGAAGGGATCCGCAACCATCGAGACGCTGTCGCAGCAGTTCGCGGTCTCGCGGATGACGATCCATCGCGATTTGGAAGACATGGAGGGCGAGGGTCTTCTGCGTCGGGTGCGAGGGGGCGCGAGCGTCGAGGCCAGCGGCTTGTTCGAAAGCGACGTGCGTTACCGTTCCCATGTCGCGTCGACCGAGAAGCGCGCATTGGCCCAGATGGCCGCCGGTTTCGTTGAGCCCGGTATGAGCGTCATGGTGGATGACGGTTCCACCGGCCGATGTCTCGCCCCGTTCCTCGTCGAGCGGGCGCCGCTCACCGTCATCACCAACAACATGGGTTTGATCACCGACCTGACCTTCGCCCCAAGAATTCGCCTGCTTTCGCTTGGCGGGACCTATTCGCCTCGGTTCGACGGCTTTTTCGGCATCGTCACCGAGACGGCGCTGGGAGCCTTGCGGGCCGATGTCGCCATCATGTCGAGTTCCGCGATTGAGGGATGCACCGCCTTCCATCAGGACCAGGAGGTGCTGGCGGTGAAGCAGCACATGCACGGCGTCGCACGTCGGCGATTCCTGATGGCGCATCATCAAAAGTTCGGTCGAACGGCGCTGCACCGTTGGACCGATCTGTCCGCCTTCGACGGCGTTGTCACCTCAAGCGCTCTGCCCGTGTCGTCATTGGAAGCGATGCGCGAGGAGGGCATACCTGTCCATGTTGCGGACGTCGTGCCGTGAACGATTCCATCTCCGTTCCCGCCGGCAACTCGTCGGTGGCCATCGGCCGGGTTTCCGGCCATCTGCCGTGTATCCACGCGGCTTTCCGGCGGGTCGTCGGACCCGGCCGATTTTGAAAGGATCAGCCCCATGAAGATCGCGATCGCAGGCGACAGCGCGGGCGCACCGCTCGCCAAGGCTCTGGCGGAGCATCTGTCCTCCCGCAACGGTCTGGACGTCTCGGAAGTCTCGACGCCACTTGCGGGCTCGGGCGAGCTCTATGCGGGGCTGTCCGAGCGCGTCTCGCAGGGCATCCTTGACGGCACGTACGATCGGGCGATCCTGTGCTGCGGCACGGGCATCGGCGTTGCGCTGTCGGCCAACAAGATCCCCGGTATCCGGGCGGCCCAGACGCACGACACCTACTCGGCCGAGCGTGCCGCCCTTTCCAACAACGCGCAGATCATCACGATGGGCGCGCGGGTGATCGGCACGGAACTCGCCAAGAGCATCGCCGACGCCTTCATCGCAGTCGAGTTCGACCCGAACGGCCGCTCGGCCGACAACGTCAAGGCGATCGACGCACTGGACGCCAAGTACAACGCGCGTTGAAGACGCGAAGGGAAGCGCCGGCGGTCGGCGCTTCCCTTCGTCCCGAATGTCCGCTTCTCGCTTACTCCGAGAGCGTGAAGGCAGCCGTGTACTTGTCGACGTTGTCCTTCGTGATCAGGAGGCAGTCGAAGAGCTGCTTCTCCGTGTCGGCACCGGTCTTGCCGTTCTTGATGAAGCTGTCGGCCTGCTGGACGGCGGTCTTCGAGAACACCGCGACCGGCTGAAGGACAGTATATTGCATCTCGCCCGCCTTGACGGCGGCGACCGCGTCCGGCGAGCCGTCGAAGCCGCCGACCTTCACGTTCGCGAGCTTGCCGGCCTCCTTGAGAGCTGCGATCGCACCGAGCGCCATCTCGTCGTTGCCGCTGATGACGCCCGTGATGTCGGGGTTGGCCTGCAGAAGGCTCTGCATCTTGGCGTAGCCCTGGGTACGATCCCAGTTGGCGACCTCCTGGCCGGCCTTCACGAGGTCCGGGTACTGCGAGAGCACGGTCTCGTAGCCGTTCGAGCGGGTCTGCGCGTTGTTGTCGGAGGGCGCGCCGAAGAGTTCGACGTACTTGCCCTTGTCGCCGACGTCCTCGACCCACTGCTGGGCACCGAGCGCCGCGCCTTGGGCGTTGTTCGAGACGAGCTGGGCCTTGGCAAGACCCTCCTTGTTGATCTCGGCATTGACGAGGATTACCGGAATGCCGGCGCTGACCGCCTTCTGCACGGCGCCGACCGAACCGTCGGCATTGGCGGGGTCGAGGATGATCGCGACCGACTTGTTGGTGATGGCGGTGTCGATCAGGTTGCTCTCCGCGTTCGTGTCGCCCTTGTGGGCGCCGACGCTGGCCGTGTAGCCGAGCTTCTCGGCCTCGGCCTTGGCGACCTCGCCCTCCGTGAACCAGTAGGGGTTCGAGGGATCGTTGACGATGATCGAGATCTGACCCGCCGCGAAGGCCGGCGCGCCGAAGACGCTCATCATCGCGGCCGTGGCTCCGGCCAGAAGAAGGGTCCTGCGGGTCTTCATCATCTGTTCTATCTCCCTGTTTCGGTTCGAGGATCGAGACGCCGGCCTCCCCGGCGCCGCTTGGCAGTCCGCCCCGCCGTCAGGCCTTGGGTGCGGGCTGCGAAGTGCGGGCCGGCACGGCCTTCGTCCTGGTGGGACGGCGGCCGTACTGGATCGAATTGAGAAGCACGGCGAAGACGATCACCGCGCCGGTGAAGACGGTCTGCCAGTAGGACGACACGCCGATGATCACGAGTCCGTCCGACAGGAAGCCGATCACGAAGGCGCCGAGCATCGTGCCGCGCACCGTGCCGCGCCCGCCGGTCAGCGCCGCGCCACCGATCACGACGGCTGCGATTGCCGTCAGCTCGTAGGTCGTGCCGGCGGTCGGGCCGGCGGAGGTGAGCTGCGAGGAAAGGACGAGGCCGGCGATCGCCGCGCAGATGCCCGACAGGACGTAGACGAGGACCTGCACGCGCTGGACCGGGACACCGGACAGCTCAGCGGCGCGCGCGTTGCCACCGGTCGAGTAGATCCAGCGACCGAACGCGGTGCGCGACAGGACGACGCTGGCGATCAGCGCGACGACGAGGAGCACGAGCACGCCGATCGGCACGTTGAAGAGCCGGTTGAAGCCTAGCCACTGGAAGCCCGTGTTGCCTAGCTCCGGCCGACCGCCGAGGTTGTTGTAGGTGAGGCCGTTGGTCATCAGCAACGCGACGCCGCGCGCGACATAAAGAAGACCCAGCGTCGCGACGAAGGCCGGCACCTTGAAGAATGCGATGAGCACGCCGTTGAGAAGGCCGATGAAGGCGCCGACGAGGCAGGTCAGCACCACCACGACCCAGACGGGCGGGTAAAGAATGATGCCGAGCGGCTCCAGCGTCACGCCCTGCATCAGGAACCCGGCGATGACCCCCGCAAGGCCGAGCGTCGAGCCGACCGACAGGTCGATGCCACCCGTCAGGATGACGAGAAGCATCCCGATCGCGAGCAGGCCGAAGATCGCGACGTGCGACGCCATGATCAGGAAGTTGGCGGTCGAGAAGTAGACCGGCGACAGGAACGAGAAGACCGCGATGATCGCGATCAGCGCGAAGAAGGCGCGTCCTTCGAGGAGGATGCGGCCGAGGTCGAACCCGCTCGACGCTCCGGTCCGTCCCGTCGTGGAGCTGATGTCGGTCATGCGATGGTCCTCACCCTGATCCTCAGTGCGTCTCGGCGACCACGGCCTCGCCAGAGGCGGCCATGATCTCTTCCTTGGTGGCGCTTGATCCGAACTCCGCCGAGATACGGCCGCGCCGCATGACGACGATGCGATGGGCGATCGACAGGCATTCGCCGACCTCGGAGGTCGAGTAGACGACCGCCAGACCCCGCGTCGCGCCCTCTGCCAGGAGGCGGAAGACCTCGGCCTTCGCTCCGATGTCGATACCGCGGCTCGGCTCGTCGAGGAGCACGACGCGCGGGTCGGTCGCCAGCATCTTGCCGATCACGACCTTCTGCTGGTTGCCGCCCGAGAGCGAGCCGATCGGGGCGCTGCCGCCGTCGGTCTTGATGTGCACGTCGCGGATCGACTCGTCGACGATCGCCCGCTCGCGCCGCCGCGACGTGAAGAGGCCGCGCGTGAACTCGCCGATGCTGGCGAGCGACAGGTTCTCGCCGACCGACATGGTCTGCACGAGACCGTCGCGCTGCCGGTCTTCCGGAACGAGCACGAGGCCGCGCGCGATGCGCTGGGCGATCGACAACCGGCCGACCTCCGCGCCTTCAAGGCGGACCTCTCCGCTGGCGGCCGGTACGCGTCCCGCCGCACATTCCAGAAGCTCGGTGCGCCCTGCGCCCATCAGGCCGTAGATGCAGACGATCTCGCCTGCGCGCACGTCGAGCGACAGCCCATCCACGACGAAGCGCCCGCCCTGGCCGGGATCGGCGACGCGGATGTTTCGCAGCGATAGCGCGACCTCGCCCATCGTGTAGCCGGTCGGTGGCGAGCCGAGATCGAAGTTCTCGCCCACCATGTTGCGCACGATCCATTCGAGATCGATCTCGCCGCGCGGCGCGCTGGCCGTCATCGCCCCATCGCGCAGCACGACCGCGTGGTCCGTGATCTGAAGAGCCTCTTCGAGGTGGTGCGAGATGTAGACGATCGAGACGCCCCGGCTCTTCAGGTCGCCGATGACCTTGAACAGCACCTCGACCTCGGACGCGCTGAGCGCGGAAGTCGGCTCGTCCATGATGAGAATGCGCGAGTTGACCGAGAGCGCACGCGCGATCTCGACGATCTGCTGCTGGCCGAGGCGCAGGTCCTCCACCGGGGTGAGGGGATCGATGTCCTCTTCCAGCTCGGCCATCAACGTGCGGGTGCGGCGTTCTTCCTCCGCGAAGTCAACGCCCATCGCGCCGCGCAGCTCGCGGCCCATGAAGATGTTGTCGCGCACCGAGAGGTTGGGAGCGAGGCTAAGTTCCTGGTGGATGATCGAGATGCCGAGATCGCGGGCGTGCGAGGAGGACGAGAAGCTGACGGGCGAGCCGTCCAGCACGATCTCGCCCGACGTCGGCTTCACGACCCCCGACAGGATCTTCATCAGCGTCGACTTGCCGGCACCGTTCTCGCCGAACAGCGTTGTCACTTCGCCGCGCCGCACGTCGAAGTTCACGCCCTTCAGCGCGTGGATGCTGCCGTAGGACTTGGCGACGTTGCGGGCCGACAGGACGACCGCGCCGTTGGGGGAGGCGGGTGCGCTCACTGGACGCTCAGACTCACCGGCGTCACGAGCCAGTTCTTCGGGTTGATGAGCTTGAAGACGCCGACCGCCGTGACCGTCTTGCCCTGCAGGTTCGCCGTGTCGACGCCCTGCAGGACCGCCGCCTTCATCGCATTGTTCAGACCGGAACCCGCGTTCTGGTATTCGATCTGGTTGCGGAATTGGCCGAAGACGATCTCGCCCGTCGCGTCGCGCAGATCCGTGCCGTTGATCGCGGGGCCCGTCTGGAGGCGGATCGTGACGTCGGAGGGAACGCCATCGACGGTGATCGGATAGACGCCGGATCGCGCCTCGCCGGCGACGCCGGTGAACTTCACGGGAACGACGGGCGCAGCGCCCGCCGGAACGCCGTACTGCTTGCCGGCCGCCGCCTTATCGGCGAGCGCGGCCGGTGCCAGCGTCGCCGCGTCGACCGCGCGGCTCTCGACGCTGGTCTGGATCTTGGGGAACTCCGTCGTGCCGAAGGTCTCGGGCGAGAAGACGTCGTCCTGGACATGCTCGTCTGAGCCGATGCGCACGACGCGCGTGTCGTAGGCCATCGCCGCCAGGACCGAGATGACAGCGACGCCGGCTACGATGCGTCCTAACCCGCCTCGCGGCGCGCGGCGAGGAACCGCCTCCATGGTCATGCAACCTCCTCCCGAACCTGTGCCGGCCGTCCTCGCCGAACGCGTCGTGGCGTACGGGAAGCGGCAGGGTCTTCGACGTTGGCCTGTGAGGCGCCACGTCCTTCTCTCCGGCCGCATCTTGTTGACAGAATCGCGCAAAGTGCAATATTTTTCTTTCAGTGAAAAATTCTGCACCGCAGCAGATCGCGAGCGAGAAGCGGATGGCGAAAGTCCAGGTCAGGCGCGATGGTGACGATGGCTTGGCCGTACGCGCAGCCTGGCTGCACTACGCGGCCGGCATGACGCAGGCCGAGGTCGCGCAGCGGCTGGGTCTTTCCAGCGCAAAGGCGCACCGGCTCATCGCCTGGGCCTACCAGAACGGCGTCGTCAGGGTTTCGGTCTCCGGTCCCGTGGCCGAGTGCGTGACGCTGGAGACCGCGATCTCAGAGCGGTTCGGCCTCGGCTACTGCGAGGTGGTTCCGGACCTCCACGAGGACGGGCTTCCGCTGCGCGCGCTGGGTCTGGCAGGCGCCGATTTCCTTCAGCGCGAGATCGAGGCGTTGGGATCAGGCGTGGTCGGGGTCGGGCATGGACGCACGCTTGCGGCCGCCGTCGCCAGTCTACCGAGGCTGGAAGCGCCGGACGTCCGCTTCGTGTCGCTGATGGGTGGGTTGACGCGCAACTACGCCGCCAACCCGCACGACGTGATGTATCGTCTCGCCGAAAAGACGAGCGCAGCGGCCTACGTGATGCCGATCCCCTTCTTCGCGAACACGGTGGGCGACCGTGCGGTGCTGCTCGACCAACGCGGCGTCGGAGAGGTCTTCGAACTCGCGGTGCGCTCCGACCTGATGGTGGTCGGCATAGGCACGGCGAAGCCAGACACGCAGCTCGTCTCGACGCGCATGATCTTGCCCGAAGAGATCGAGGATGTGCGCGCGAGCGGCGGTGTCGGCGAGTTGCTCGGCCACTTCTTCGACGCGGATGGCCAGCCCGTCGAAACGCTCCTGACGGCCCGAACGATCTCACCCGAGGTCACGCATCTGCGCGGTCGCAGGATCGTTGCGCTGGCGGGTGGTCCGAACAAGGTCGAGGGCGTGCGCTCGGTGCTGCGAAGCGGTCTCCTGACCGGTCTCGTCACCGACGAGCGCACAGCGCGAGCTCTTGCAAACGAGACGACGCCCTAGAGCAGGCGCGGGGAGGAACGGATGACACACGCTGGCTCCGAGGCCGAACGCCATGGCTGAACGCGGCGATCTTCTGGTCGGCATCGACGCCGGCACGTCGGTCATCAAGGCCGTGGCCTTCGACCTCGACGGTCGGCAGGTCGCGGCCGCGTCGGTGCTCAACCGCTACCGCGAGGGGCCGGACGGCTCGGCCGTTCAGTCGCTCGCGCAGACCTGGGCCGACTGCGCCGCGGCGCTGCGCGAGCTCGGCGAGCGAGTCGAGGATTTGGCCGCACGTGTTCTCGCGGTGGCCGTGACGGGCCAGGGCGATGGCACGTGGCTTGCCGGCGCCGGCAACGAACCGGTGGGCGACGCCTGGCTCTGGCTCGACACCCGCTCGGCGCCGACCGTGCGCCGCCTGAGGGGGCACCCGCTCGACCGCGCCCGCTTTGAGGCGACCGGCACGGGCCTCAACACGTGCCAGCAGGGCTCGCAGCTTGCCCACATCAAGGCGCATCAGCCCGAGCTTCTGGCGCGGGCCGAGGTCGCGCTCCACTGCAAGGACTGGCTCTACCTGAAGCTCACGGGCGTGCGGGCGACCGACCCGTCCGAGGCGAGCTTCACCTTCGGCGACTTCCGCTCGCGGCGCTACAGCGACACCGTGCTGGAGGCGCTTGGCCTGTCCGAGGAACGCCGCCTTCTGCCCGAGATCATCGACGGCACGCAGGTGACCCACCCTCTGTCCGAGGCGGCGGCGCGCGAGACGGGTCTGCGGCCCGGCACGCCGGTCAGCCTCGGCTATGTCGACATGGTCATGACGGCGCTCGGCGCCGGCGTTCACACGGGCGAGCCGGGCGTCGCCTGCTCGACGGTCGGTTCGACCGGCGTCCACATGCGCGCGGTCACCTCGGACCACGTCGTGCTGAATGCCGACGGCACAGGCTATGTGATCGCGCTGCCCGTCCCGGGTCTCGTCACGCAGGTCCAGACCAACATGGCCGCGACGCTCAACATCGACTGGATCCTGGGCGTCGCGCACGACCTCGTCGCGGAGTTCGGCCAGAGCTTGTCGAAGGGCGACCTTGTGAGCCGGATCGACGGTTGGATGGCGGCGAGCGAGCCGGGCGCGCTCCTCTACCACCCCTACATCTCGGCCGGTGAGCGCGGTCCCTTCGTGAACTCCGACGCGCGAGCGGGTTTTCAGGGCCTGTCCAGCGGACATCGGTTCCCCGACCTCGTGCGAGCGGTGGCCGAGGGGCTCGGCATGGCGACGCGCGACTGCTACGCGGCCATGGGCGATATGCCGGCCGAGCTGCGCTTGACGGGCGGCGCCGCTCGGTCGCGGGCTCTGCGCGCCGTCCTTTCGGCGAGCACCGGCGCGCCGGTGCGCGTTTGCTCGCGCGACGAGACCGGCGCAGCGGGCGCGGCCATGATGGCGGCGGTCGCGACGGGCGTCTTCCCGTCGATGGACGCATGCGTCACGCGCTGGGTCGTGCCGCTGCTCGGCAAGGCCGAAGCGCCCGACGCCAAGCTCCATCGCACATACGAACAGCTCTACGGGGCCTATGCCGACGCGCGCCGCGCACTCGAGCCCGTCTGGACCCGGATGGCGGACTATCGCCAGGCGACGCGGCGCGCCGATCCCGGCACCGGCAGTGCCGGCGAGCCGGCGGAGATGGCGCTCGGCGCGAACTGACGGATCGAAGAGGAATCAAAGCCATGCCTGACGCTGCAGTGGTCGATCTCGTCGTCGTAGGCGGCGGCATCAACGGGGCGGGGATCGCGCGCGATGCGGCCGGTCGTGGCCTGTCCGTGATCCTGTGCGAGAAGGACGATCTGGCCGAGGGCACCTCGTCGCGCTCCGGCAAGCTCGTGCACGGCGGCCTGCGCTACCTCGAATATTACGAGTTCCGCCTCGTGCGCGAGGCGCTGATCGAGCGCGAGGTCCTGCTTCGCAACGCCAGCCACATCATCTGGCCCATGCGTTTCGTCCTGCCCCATTCGCCGGACGACCGCCCCGCCTGGCTCGTGCGGCTCGGCCTCTTCCTCTACGACCATCTCGGCGGCCGCAAGCGCCTGCCGGGCACGCGCACGCTCGACCTGCGGCGCGATCCGGAAGGGGCGCCGATCCTCGACACCTATTCCAAGGGCTTCGAATATTCCGACTGCTGGGTCGACGACGCGCGCCTCGTGGTGCTGAACGCGGTGGATGCCGCCCGGCACGGTGCCGAGGTTCTGACGCGCACGGCCTGCACGAGCCTTCGCCGCGAGAACGGCGCCTGGGCCGTGGAGTTCACCGACCGGGCGACCGGCGAGCGACGGCAAGCGAGGGCGCGTTGCATCGTCAACGCGGCCGGCCCCTGGGTCAACGACATCGTCGGACGGGTTGCCGGCCGCAACTCGCGGCGCAACGTGCGCCTCGTGAAGGGCAGCCACATCATCGTGCCGAAGTTCTGGGACGGCGACCACGCCTATCTCGTCCAGAACAACGACAAGCGCGTCATCTTCATCAACCCCTACCAAGGCGACAAGGCGCTGATCGGGACGACCGACATCGCCTACGAGGGACGGCCCGAGGAGGTGACGGCCGACGAAAGCGAGATCAGCTACCTGCTCGCAGCGGTGAACCGCTACTTCAAGGAGAAGCTTCGGCGCGAGGACGTGCTCGAGACCTTCTCCGGGGTGCGCCCGCTCTTCGACGACGGCAAGGGCAACCCGTCGGCCGTGACGCGCGACTACTCGTTCGACCTCGACGAGGCCGACGGCGCGCCGATGCTCAACATCTACGGCGGCAAGATCACGACCTTCCGGGAGCTGTCCGAACACGCGATCGAGCGCATCGCCAAGGTCTTCCCGCAGATGAAGCCGGCCTGGACCGGCAATGCGCCCTTGCCGGGCGGCGACATCGAGAACGCCGACTTCGTTCAGTTCGCCGAGGACATGCGTGCCGCCTATCCCTGGATGCCGCGCCCCTTCATCTACCGGCTCGGGCGGCTCTACGGCACGATCGCGCGTGACATCATCGGCTCCGCGACCTCAATGGACGGTCTTGGCCGCGACTTCGGGGGCGGGCTCACCGAGAGTGAGGCACGCTACCTCGTGGCACGGGAATGGGCACTGACGGCCGAGGACATCCTCTACCGCCGCACCAAGCAGGCGTTGCAGATGACGGCGCGCGAGCGCGCCGAGTTCACGCGCTGGTTCGACGATCACATCGCCGTTGCGCGCGCCGCCTGAGACCGGAAGACACGATTCCATGCCCCTGACGCTGTCGCTGAACACCAATCCGCTGGTCAACCGCTTCGCCGATCCCGACGACCTCGTGGAGACGGTGGCGCGAGACCTGCGCATCCGCGATCTGCAACTCACCCACGAGTTCATCAACCCGTCGTGGCCGGCGTCCGTGATCCGACGCCTGTCGCGGCAGATGGCGGCGGCGCTCGGGCGCACCGGCGTGCGCGTAACCTCGGGCATGACGGGGCCCTACGGCCGGCTCAACCATTTCGGTCATCCCGACCGGGACGTGCGCCGCTACTACGTCGACTGGTTCAAGACCTTCGCCGACATCATCGCCGACCTCGGGGGTACCTCGGTCGGCACGCAGTTCGCGATCCTCACCTATCGCGACTTCGACGACGAGGCACGGCGGGAGGAACTGACGCGGATCGCGATCGAGTGTTGGGCAGAGGTCGCCGAGCACGGACGCGGAGCCGGACTGACCTCGGTCTTCTGGGAGCCCATGTCGATCGGACGCGAGTTCGGGCCGACGATCCGCGAGACCATGGCCCTGCAGGAGCGCCTGTCGGCGGCCGGCATGGCAATCCCCATGTGGATGATGGCCGACATCGACCACGGCGATGTCACCTCCGTCGATCCCGACGACACGGACCCCTATGCCTGGGCACGCGCTGTGCCTCCCGTCTCGCCCATCATCCACATCAAGCAGTCGAAGATGGACAAGAGCGGGCATCGCCCTTTCACGGCCGAGCACAATGCGAACGGACGTGTCCAGCCCGAACCGCTCCTGCGGGCGCTTGCGCAGGGTGGGGCGTGCGACAACGAGATCTGTCTCGAGTTGTCGTTCAAGGAGCGCGAGCCGAACGACCGGCAGGTCATCCCGCAGATCGCCGAGAGCATCGCCTTCTGGGCGCCCCACATCGACACCGGCGCCACTGACTTGCGCATCTGATTCGCTCAACGGTTTTCTCGAAGAGCCAAACTGGCATCGCGCCATGCCCCGCCGGCTGGCGAACCGGGAATGATCTGTCTGGTTCGGTGATAGATTGAGTGGATCGTTTCTCCCTGATCGTCCTCTGCGCCGCTAGTGTCGTCTCATCGAGGCACGGGCTGCCGCTTCGGCAGGTTAGGAGATGTTTCATGCGCAGGTTCGCAACCCTTGCGGTCGGTCTGGCAGCCTTTTTGGCAACCGCCGGTTCCCTCTCGGCGCAGACGCTCCTCAACGTGTCCTACGACCCGACGCGGGAACTGTATCGCGACTTCAACCAGGCATTCGACAAACACTGGCAAGCCGAAGGACATGACGCGGTCAGCGTGCGCATGTCGCACGGTGGATCCGGTGCTCAGGCGCGAACGGTCATCGACGGTCTCGACGCCGACGTCGTCACACTCGCCCTCGAGGCCGACATCAACGCGATCGCCAAGGGCACGGGGAAGATTCCGGCGGACTGGCGCGGACGCCTTCCCCATAACTCCGCACCGTATACGTCGACCATCGTCTTCCTCGTCCGCAAGGACAACCCGAAGGCGATCAAGGACTGGGGCGACCTCGTGAAAGACGGGATCGAGGTCATCACACCGAACCCGAAGACCTCGGGCGGTGCGCGCTGGAACTATCTCGCGGCCTGGGCTTGGGCCAACAAAGAGTTCGGTGGTGACCAGGCTCGAACCAAGGACTTCGTCCGTCAAATCTACAGTCACGTGCCGGTGCTGGATACGGGCGCGCGGGGCTCCACGACGACCTTCGTCCAGCGTGGCATCGGCGACGTGCTGCTGGCTTGGGAGAACGAGGCTTTTCTGGCGCTCGAGGAACTTGGGCCCGACCAGTTCGAGATCGTGGTACCCTCGCTCTCAGTTCTCGCCGAGCCGCCGGTCGCCCTCGTCGATGGCAATGTCGACGCCAAGGGGACCCGTGAGGTCGCGACTGCCTACCTCCAGTACCTCTACTCGCCCGAAGGTCAGACGATCGCGGCCAAGCACTATTATCGACCGGCCGATGCGGCATCCGTGACGGACCCGACGCTTCTGCAGCGCTTCCCCAAGCTCGACCTAGTCTCGATTGACGATCCGCAGTTCGGCGGGTGGGCAAAGGTCCAGCCTGAACACTTTGCCGACGGCGGCATCTTCGACGAAATCTACCGTCCGGCGAACTGAGCGGGTAGCGGAGACTGTCGGTGCGCGCGTCGACGCTTCGGTGTCGGCGCGCTAGCTTCCTGGTGGCTCGCGCTCGACGCGGGCCATTCGTACAGACGGGATCATCGAATGGCTGTCAGCGCCGCGAGGCCGCGCATCCTGTTTCGCCGACCGAGCGTCATGCCCGGCTTCGGCCTGTCGCTCGGCTTCACGCTTGTCTACCTCGGCGTATTCGTCCTCGTGCCACTCGGCGCTCTCGCGCTGAACGCGGCTGGAATAGGTCGCGAAGAGCTTTGGGCGCTCGTGACGGACCGCCGTGTCCTTTCGGCGCTTCGACTGTCCTTCGGCACCGCGTTCCTGGCAGCCTGCGTCAATGCCGTGTTCGGTCTGCTGATCGCCTGGGTTCTGGTGCGCTATCGCTTCCCGGGCCGGCGCTTCGTCGATGCCGCGATCGACCTGCCGTTCGCTCTTCCGACCGCCGTGGCCGGCATCGCGCTGACGACGCTCTACGCACCGAACGGCTGGGTCGGCCAACTCTTTGCGCCGAGCGGCGTCTTCGGGCCGTTCTTCGGAGAGCGCGGCTTGCGGATCGCCTATACGCCGATCGGCATCGTGATCGCGCTCGTCTTCGTTTCGTTGCCCTTCGTGGTGCGCACCGTCCAGCCGGTGCTGGAGGAGATCGATCCCGAGATCGAGCAGGCCGCCGCGACGCTCGGCGCGAACCGCTTCCAGACGGTGTTCCAGGTGGTTTTGCCAGCCGTTCTCCCGGCGCTGACCACGGGCTTCGCACTGGCACTGGCCCGCTCGGTCGGCGAATACGGGTCGGTCATCTTCATCGCCGGCAACATTCCCTTCGTGTCGGAGATCGCACCTCTGCTGATCGTGATCCGGTTGGAGGAGTTCAACTACGGCGGGGCGACCGCGGTCGCCATGATGATGCTCCTGATCTCGTTCACCCTGCTTCTTGTGATCAATCTTGTTCAGGCCTGGAGCCGCCGGAGGACCGGACATGGCGCTTGACGCCGCTTTCACCCAAGCGAAGGCGGACGTGAAACCGCGCGTCGTTCGACGCGAGGTCACGAGCGAAGGGCCGTTCGTGCGAGCCGTCCTGATCGCTATCGCGCTTGTCTTTCTTCTGCTGGTGCTCTTCCTGCCGCTCGCCGCCGTCTTTACCGAGGCGTTGCGCAACGGCATCTCGACCTATGTCGAGGCTTTGCGCGAGCCGGACACTCAGGCGGCCGTACGGCTGACGCTGACGGTCGCGGCCTTCGCCGTCCCGCTCAATCTCGTCTTCGGCGTGGCCGCGGCCTGGGCGATCGCGAAGTTCGAGTTTCGCGGCAAGGCGTTTCTGGTCACGCTGATCGATCTGCCTTTCTCGGTCTCGCCCGTCATCGCCGGCATGGTTTTCGTGCTGCTCTTTGGCGCTCAGGGGTATCTTTCGCCGGTTGCGCAGGCCATCGGCCTGAAGGTCGTCTTCGCGGTGCCCGGCATGGTTCTCGCCACGACTTTCGTGACGCTCCCCTTCGTGGCGCGCGAGCTAATTCCGCTGATGCAGGAGCAGGGGACCGGCGACGAGGAGGCGGCGATCTCACTCGGCGCCGACGGCTGGCGTACCTTCTTCCTGGTGACGTTGCCGAACGTGAAGTGGGCACTCCTCTACGGCGTGCTTCTCTGCAACGCGCGCGCCATGGGCGAGTTCGGCGCCGTCGCGGTGATTTCCGGCAAGATCCGTGGCGAAACCAACACGATGCCGTTGCAAGTCGAGATCCTCTACAACGAGTACGCCTTCTCCGCCGCCTTCGCGGTGGCGACCCTTCTTGCGCTCCTCGCTCTCCTCACGCTTTGCCTGAAGACCTTCCTCGAATGGCGCTACGCCGGCGAGATCAAGGCGACGCGCGGCGGACACTAAGGAAACAGCTCCGATGGACATTCGCGTTCGCAACATCCGCAAGGAGTTCGATGGCTTCGCGGCGTTGCACGATGTGTCGCTGGACATCCGTTCGGGCGAACTAATCGCGCTTCTTGGGCCATCGGGCTCGGGAAAGACGACGCTGCTGCGGCTCATTGCCGGCCTCGAATTTCCAAGCGGCGGACAGATCCTGTTCGGCGAGGAGGACGCCTCCGTCCGCAGCGTCCAGGAGCGCAACGTCGGCTTCGTGTTCCAGCACTATGCCCTGTTCCGGCACATGACGGTGGCCGACAACATCGGGTTCGGTCTACGCGTGCGGAAGGGCGACACCCGCCCGCCGAAGGCGGAGATCCGGCGCCGGGCCGAGGAACTCCTCGACCTCGTACAGCTCCCCGGTCTCGCCAACCGCTATCCGGCCCAGCTTTCCGGCGGCCAGCGGCAACGTGTTGCCCTGGCGCGCGCTCTTGCGATCGAACCGCGCGTCCTCCTTCTCGACGAACCCTTCGGCGCCCTTGATGCCAAGGTGCGAAAGGACCTGCGCCGCTGGTTGCGCGAGCTCCACGACCGCACCGGGCACACGACGGTTTTCGTGACGCACGACCAGGAAGAGGCCGTGGAGCTTGCCGATCGGGTCGTGGTCATGAGCCAGGGGCGCATCGAACAGGTCGGCAGTGCCGACGACATCTACGACCGGCCGGAAAGCCCCTTCGTCTATTCGTTCATCGGCCAATCCAACCGGCTCCCGGTCGAGGTTCGGGGCGGCGAGATCGGGTACCGGGGTTCGGTCATCGGGCAGACGGACGAGCGGGATGGTCGTTGGACGCTCTTCGTGCGACCGCACGATCTCGATGTGGTCCCGGCAGAGGCACCCGGTGTTCGAGGCACGATAGCGCTTTCGCGCCGATCTCACGGAAGCCGCATCGCCGAACTCGATCTGGACGGCGGCGAGGGACGCATCGAAGTGGAACTGTCGCCGAGCGTGTCCGGCGAGCAAGGCCACGTCCTGAACCTGCGCCCACGCTCATGGAAGCTCTTCGCGCCGGACGTTTGAACGCATCCGCTTCGGCGGTTCGTCCATGGGTGACCTGTTCCCAGCCGCGCTCGCTTCCGGCCGGCTGAACGTCGTTGCGCGTCGCCGTCCCTGTGGCTACCGAAGAACGGATACCGCTGTTTCTCTCTGCCGGAGTTGACGTCGTGCCGGAATCCTGACCCATCGGTCATTCAGTCGGTCTCATGTGACGGCTCGTAAAGTAGGAACGGGCTGGTCAGTAGACTATCCGGCCAACATCCGCTGATCGGATCTGATTTTCGTAAGCGAGACAGAGAATATTACGCTCCGTCCGTGAATGTCGGTATGAATATATCGCCCTGAGGTTGAATTTTCGGCTATCAGTTCAAAAAATGGAGTCATTTCTTCGAAAATGAGCGACGCATTTGAGATAGATGGGTCAAATACTGGAGAAGATTTGTAATGCATCCATAGATCGATTGGCTGTTTCCGTCTATTTTGAGTCATTCGGTCAGTACAGAATTCAAGCGTGAGGCTGAATAACCGCCCCATCAGCAGAGATGGATACATCTGCTACAGCGGGGAGCGAAAATGGTCAGCGTCAACTACAGCGCTTCGAATGCATCGGCACTCCGCTCGCTGCAGGCGACGGCACAGGCGATGTCCGAGACTCAGACGCGCATCGCGACGGGTCTCAAGATCAATAGTGCGAAGGACAACGCTTATCTTTGGAAGGCCTCGGAAGCCCTGCGATCCGATATCTCGTCGATCAAGGCGCAACAGGACGCCATCAAGGTTGCTCAGGTCCAAGCCGACAAGACTGGTGCGGCAGTCGACGCAATCCGCAAGGTGTTGGGCCAGATGAAGGGCGTTGTGGAAGCGGCTGGAAGCGCTGACACGGCAAAGAAGGCTATCCTGCAGAAGGACATGTCGGCCTACATCGACCAACTCAAGTCACTCGTCGCATCGGCATCTCTCGATGGGGCGAATCTTTTGACCGGGACCGCACCGTCTGCCGTGATCATCGGTAAGAACACGGACGGCGCGGCCGTGACGATGACGCTGGACGCGACTGATCTTGGTCTGATCACGAAGGACGCATCAAGCGTCGACAACGGTATCCTCAACGGCCCAGGCCTGACCTGGGACACGGACACGACGAGCGCGCTTACCAAATCGGCGTTGTTCACCTTCGACGTCAGCACAGCCGGGACCGGCAATGTCGGTACATTGGCTGCCATGATGACGGATCTCAACACCGTCATTACCAAGATCGATGGCGTGTCTGCCCGTGTTGCCGCCTACAGCAAACGGCTTGAGACCCAGGCTGATTTCATGACGAAGATCGCGGACATTCAGGAAGGGGCTTTGAGTTCCATGGTGGATGCCGACCTCGACGAGGAGTCGGCTCGCCTGTCCGCCCTGCAGGTTCAGCAGCAACTGGCCACCACGGCGCTGCAGATCGCGAACTCCGCGCGCGCCAACATCTTGCGCCTCTTCCAGTAGGCGCTGCGGTTTCCCCTGCGGGGACGGCCGGTTGCCGCGACCCCTCCAGTACCCCAGCCGCTCAAGGCGGCATCGGCTGATCGCCATGTCGGTGTTCGGTCGCCGGTACAAGGCCCCGTGCCAGGGCTTGGGGTGTCCCGGCACGGTCATTTTCATTCACGATGTTTCACTCGGCCGGCTGGTCTGGTCTGCGGTTTCCGGGGGTTCCGCTTATGGTTTCGCTGACGAGCCAGTTGATCGCGCTCCGTCGCATGGCCGCAGTCGAAGGCGACCGCCAGTTGGTCGCGCGACGCGTGACAAGCGGACTGAACGTTGCGGACCGTGCTGACACAACCAACGCTCTGACGCGGTCGCGATCGCTCACGCGCACCACGACCGCTCTCTCATACACGCAGGGAAGCCTCGAAAACGGCATCGCAACGGTTGCCGCAGCGTCGAGCGCCGCCACCAATATCGGCGGTATTCTCACGAGCATGCGGTCGCTTCTTGTGAGCGCGAAGAACTCCGGCGCCGATCTGCGTGCGTTGCAGTCCCAGTACACGGCACTCGGCAACACCTTGCGGTCAACCGTATCGGGCGCAGCGTTCGTCGGCTTGAATGTGCTGGCGACCGGTGCATCCGCCAGCTTCGATGCGGCCCCGACGGATGAACAAGGCCAGACCTACGCGATCGGCGTCGACCTGGCCCGCACGCGTCTGATCGATCCGTTTGGCGCCAGCGGCATTCTCCAGCGCTCTTTTGATCTGTCTGGCATCTCGGTCGGCGGACCGAGCACGCTCGGTCTGGAAGGCGTGGCGTCGCAGATCACCGGGGCGAACTCCACGACGCCGGGTACGGAAGGTTTGTCGGGAACGGCGATGACGACCGCGGGCGAGGCCGCCAATGCCAGCGCGCCCGGGACCGCAGGCCTGTCGGGAACGGCAACGTCAGTGGACGGAAAGGACGCCGTTGCGGCACCGTCGGCTGCCGGGCTCTCGGGCACTGCTGCGACGGTTGCGGGGGTAGCCGCTACGGATGGGCGGGCCGTCGCGAACGTCGGCACCCTCGATCTATCGAAGACTTCGCTTGGCGACCGGTTGAGCTTCGATGTGACGGCGCCGATCAACGGAACGTCGACCACCCGGACTCTGACGATCCTTCAACGCGACGTGAAAGACAATGCCACGTTGCAAGCCGCGCTTCGTACCGTCATCCAGACTGCATTTGGCAGCGACGTCACAGCGACCGTTGGTGCCAACGGACAGATCACCCTGGCAACTGCTGCATCCGGATCGAACCAGTCGATCAGGCTGAGCAACATAAGACTCCAAGACGGCGACGACATCACGACGTCTAATCTCGGCTTGCGTTCGAGCTCTTCATTTGCCAGCACGACTGGCCAGTTTGGAAACCAAACTCTTTATTACACGACAGTTGGAACGCCAGATTTCTCAAGGATGGAGAAAGGGGACCGGTTAGACTTCATCGTCTACCTCGACGGTGACAACACAGAGAAGAAAGTGACCGTCAATCTGCAGAATGTGACGGATGCGCAAAGCTTGGTGAACGCTATTAATGGTGCGAACGGCTTTTCTAATACGCTTGCTGCAGAACTGAGAGGCGGCGAGATCGTATTCTACAGTAAGTCGCAAAGCACTCGAATTCGCGTTCATGCGATCACACCGTATGATGGAAATCTGACGACAACAACTGGTGGTACCCTCGGCTTCACTGTCGGATCCGCAAACGGGCGGGTGGCCTCCAGCGAGACGCAGGCCAGCACGACCGCGGGCACCGCGTTCGGAAGCGCAATCACGATCGAGGCCGGGGCCAGCCTGACCTTCGACATCAGCGGGACGGGCATTTCCGCGCGGACGATCACCATGACCGCGGATACGGTCGATCGGGCGTTGAATGGTACGGTCGCCGGCTATTCGCGCGGAAGCGGCCAGATCAATACCAGTGCGCAGCTGGCATTGGTCGCCCAAAGAGCGCTGTCGGACGCCGGCGTGTCGGGTGTCAGCGTCACGGTTGTGAACGACAAGCTCAAATTCACTCTGACCAAGACGGCTGCGACGGGCGACACCATCAGCGTGTCGAACGCCACGGGCAACGGCGCTGCCGCGACACGAGCGACCATCACGACGGGATCGGATTTCAACGGCGCCATAACCGTGGCGCGCAATGCTCGGATCGATTCGACCTTCACTGCCAACGGCAACCTCATCGATGTTTCGATCATCCACGATGACGTGGAGGCTGCGCTGGCGGGTCGGTCCGGCTACGTACGCGGAAGCGGAACGATCGCCACGATTGGCGATCTCGCGCTCGTGACGCAAGCAGCCCTGGAGCGGCAGGGCCTGCGCGGTGCTACGGTGACGACAAGTGGCAACCGGCTCGTGTTCACTGCGGATGAGGCAGGCAGGCTGTCTCTCGGTTTGTCGGATGTGGTCGGCAGCTCAACCGCTCTGAGTGCGACGGCGACCACAGGCACGGACTTCACCAGTCCGATCATACTTCAGGACAACGCCGAAATCCGTTTCGATCTTGCTCGTGACGGTAATGCAACGCAATCGATCCGCATCACGCGAAACGACGTCGAGGCCGCGCTCGCCAGCATTGCGGGACGTGCCGGCGGCACGGGCCGGATCGAGACCGTGAACGAATTGGCAACGGTCGTCCGGTCGATCCTGGTGCGCGACGGGATCAACAACGTCTCGGTCGGCACCTCCGGTAACCGGCTAGTCTTCAGTCGCGATGCCGGCGCCGGGAGCCTCGCGCTCAGCAACGTCCAGACCGTTGCCTCGACCGCCCGCACGGCGACGCTGCGCACCGGAACCGACTTCGCAGGTCCTGTGACGATCGACGCCGGCGCGTCGATCGGCTTTGACGTGACGGTGGACGGCCAGGGGACGACGCGGATCACAATCCTGCAGTCGACAGTGGAGGCGGCCTTGAACGCCGTACCGGGTCGCGCTGCTACGCCCGGTACGATCGCGAGCGCCAGCGAACTGGCCCTCGTGGTCCGGAAGGCGCTGGACGATGCGCGGGTCTCGGGCCTCGACGTAGCGGCCGTCGGCAACCGCATCGAACTGCGAAAAAGCGCAGCCGGTTCGGGCTCAGTCGATCTCGCCAACGTGGTCTCGACGGCTGCGGGAACGGGATCGTCGTCTTCGACGACGCTGCAAAACCTCGATCTCGCCGCATCCTCGACAGCCCGCATGACCGACAGGGAACGTGCCGCCCTGATCGACGGCTATATCCGCAATCTCGACGCCATATCGGCCGCCGTGGCATCGGCCGGCAGCCATCTGTCGATGGTTGCGCGTCAGCTCGATATCCAGAGCGCCCATACGGCTCGCCTCAGCACGATCGAGATTGGCCGCATGAACGGCTCGGTCAAAACCGACCTGGACAAGGAAACGGCTCGGAAGGAAGCGCTCGAGGCACGCATCGCACTCGCGCGGCAGTCGCTCTCGATCATCTCGGAATCCCGGAAGAATGTCCTGAACCTGCTCACTCCGCTCGGATAGCGCGCGCCGTTCTTTCGGATCGGGAACCGATGATCGCCGCGACGCCGCGGGCTAACACGCGTCACTCGCTAAGAGAAAACAGCGCTCGTATCGCGATAGAGAGCGAGTAGCCCAGCATGTCGCGGCTTGCAGCATCCTGAGAATCTCGCATCCCGTGTCGCCGGCCTCGATCGCCCAGCACCGCGCAACGACAACCTAGGAAGCTTCGCGGCAGCGCGGACGCCATACAGCGCAAACGTAGGATCGTGCTGCCGAGCAAAATTGCACTGTTGAGACGGAACGTTCTGGTGCCGGTTGAGGGGATTGAACCCCCGACCTTCGGTTTACAAAACCGCTGCTCTACCGCTGAGCTAAACCGGCACTGCGGGTGGTGTTTAGCACGGCAGCCCGACGTTGCCAGCCGCAAATCGACGGAAGATCGGGCCGGGGAGCGTGTTGGCCCTTGTGAGCGGCGACGCAATCGAGGCATACCGAGTAACCATCAGTACGGGAGGGTTTCGGGCATGGATCGGCGTCAATTCATCACGCGCGCGGGCGCGGTCTCGGGAAGTGCGGTTGCGAGCAGCCTCACCCTCGCTGCGCCGGCGCTGGCTCAGTCCGCGCCGACGCTCCGTTGGCGCATGACGTCGAGCTTTCCGAATACGCTCGACACCCTGTTCGGATCCTCGAAGCTGTTCTCGCAGACCATCTCGGATCTGACCGATGGCCGCTTCACGATCGACGTCTTTCCGGCCGGCGAACTCGTTCCAGGACTGCAGGCGTTTGATGCGGTTCAGGACGGAACCGTCGAAGCGGCACACACGGTTCTCTACTACTACGTCGGCAAGGACCCGACCTTTGCGATCGGTTCGTCGATCCCCTTCGGCCTCAACGCGCGTCAACAGAACGCCTGGCTGTACAACGGCGGCGGCAACGAGGCGATCGATGCGTTCCTGTCCGACTATGGCGTGACCGCTTTTCCTGCGGGCAATACCGGCACGCAAATGGGGGGTTGGTTTCGCAAGGAGATCAACTCGGTCGCCGACCTGCAGGGCCTCAAGATGCGCATCGCAGGCATCGCCGGTCAGGTGTTGGCGCCGCTTGGCGTGATCGGCCAGCAGCTGGCGGGCGGCGACGTGTACCCGGCCTTGGAGCGCGGCACGCTGGACGCGACCGAGTTCGTCGGCCCCTACGATGACGAGAAGCTCGGCTTCTACCAAGTTGCGCCGTACTACTATTATCCGGCCTTCTGGGAAGCGGGACCGACGGTTCACTTTGTCTTCAACAAGGCCCAGATGGAAACCCTGCCGCCGAGCTACCAGGCGGCGGTCCGGACGGCGTCGGCGCTGTGCAACACGCGGATGCTCGCCGACTACGATGTCAAGAACAGCCGGGCGATCCGCTCGCTGGTCGGCAAGGGCGTGAAGCTGCGACCGCTGCCTCAGGACGTTCTTTCGGCGGCGTACGACTCGTCGCGAAAGATCTACGCCGATCTGTCGGCTTCGAATGCGAAGTGGAAAGCGATCTACGATCCGTGGAACCAGTTCCGGGGCGAGATCTACGAATGGTTCCGCGTCGCGGAATACACCAACGATACGTTCGCGTACTCGCAGCAGGCGTCGGGCAAGTAGGCGCATTCACGCAATCGTGAGGCATCCCCGATCTCAGCAGGATTGGGGAGCCGCTTGCACTGGTTGACCGGCTTCGCTCACATGCCTCCCGCCCCGGATGTGTCGGGGATGGGAGGACATGACAGTGGATCGACGTAAGTTCATTACCGGCACCGCTGCGTTCGGCGCCGCAGGTGCCGCGCTGGCCAAGCCGGCGCTCGCACAAGCTGCGCCAGAGGTCCGCTGGCGGCTGACATCGAGTTTCCCGAACACGCTCGACACGATCTTCGGCGGCGCCGAGGTCATGGCGAAGGCCATCAGCGAGATGACGGGTGGCCGTTTCACGATCGATGTTTTTCCGGCCGGGGAACTGGTGCCGGGTCTCCAGGCGCTCGATGCGGTGCAGGACGGGACCGTCGAGGCAGCCCATACGGCCTGCTATTACTATGTCGGCAAGGACCCGACCTTCGCGATCGGCGCAACCATTCCGTTCGGCCTGAATGCCCGTCAGCAGAACGCCTGGCTCTACCACGGTGGCGGCAACGAGCTGTTCGATACGTTCCTGGCCGACTACAACGTCAAGGCGCTTCCGGGCGGTAACACCGGCGTTCAGATGGGCGGCTGGTTTCGCAAGGAGATCAACTCGGTCGCCGATCTCCGGGGGCTCAAGATGCGTATCGCAGGCTTGGCTGGCCGGGTCCTGGAGCCGCTTGGCGTCGTACCGCAGCAGCTGGCGGGCGGCGATATCTACCCCGCGCTGGAGCGCGGCACGATCGACGCAACGGAATGGATCGGCCCCTACGACGACGAGAAGCTCGGCTTCTATCAGGTTGCGCCGTTCTACTATTACCCAGCCTTCTGGGAAGGCGGACTGACGGTCCATTTCCTGTTTAACAAGGAGCGCTACGAGGCCTTGCCCGCCGAATACAAGGTTGCGCTGGATACGGCTGCGAAGGCGGCCAACGTCAATATGCTCGCGCTCTACGACGTGAAGAACATGAGCGCGATCCGGTCGCTGGTCGGCAAGGGCGTGCAGCTTCGTCCGCTGCCGCGCGACATTCTCGATGCCTCCTACGACTCCGCCATGAAGCTCTACAACGACCTGGCGGGATCCAACCCCAAGTGGAAGGCCGTTTACGAGCCCTGGAAACAGTTCCGCTCGCAGAGCTACGAGTGGTTCCGTGTCGCCGAGTACTCCTACGACACGTACGGCTACACGCAGCAGGCGGCCGGCAAGTAGCTCGCCGCCTCGACGGATTACTGAAAGGGCCGGTCCTTCGCGGACCGGCCCTTTTTTTTCTAGTTGAAGCTCGGGGCGGGAGGAGCGCCGAACGAGGGCGCGGCCGGTGCGGGAGACCCGAAGCTTGGAGCGGCTGGCGTTCCGAACGTCGGCGCTGCGGGTGCGCCGAAGGGGGCTGGGGCCGTGCCCGTCGCACCCGGCATCGGGATGTTGATCTGGATCGAAGCCGGATCGATCACCGCTTCCTTCTTCAGGAAGTAGGTCACCGACTGCGGCCAAACGATCAGGATCACAACGAGAACCAGCTGGAGCCCGAGCCACGGAACCGCGCCGAGGTAGATGTCGGAGCTCTTGATCGAGGGCGGCGCGATGCCGCGAAGATAGAACAGTGCGAAGCCGAAGGGCGGATGCATGAACGACGTCTGCATGTTCACGCAAAGCAGGACGCCGAACCAGACGAGGTCGATGCCGAGAGCATCTGCGGCCGGTGCCAGCAACGGCACGATGATGAACGCGATCTCGAAGAAATCGAGAAAGAATGCCACGAAGAAGATGAAGATGTTGACGAAGATCAGGAAGCCGACCACGCCGCCGGGAATGTGCGACAGCAGGTACTCGATCCAGTGACCGCCATCCATTCCCTGGAAGACGAGACTGAACACGGTCGAGCCGATCAGGATGAAGACCACCATGGAGGTCAGGCGCATCGTCATCGCCATGGCCTCACGCGTCAGCTGCCATGAGAGGCGACGATGCGCAGCGGCGAGAAGGATGGCCCCGACCGAGCCCATGGCGCCCGCCTCGGTCGGTGTCGCCAACCCGAGGAACATCGTGCCGAGCACCAGAAAGATCAGCGCCAGCGAGGGGATCATTCCCTTGGCGACCTGCCAGAGGAGAGCGCGGTCCGACTTGGTTCGGGCTTCGGGCGGCAGCGGCGGCATCTTGTGCGGCTGCAGCTTCGAAACGACGAAGATGAACAGCAGGAACAGCGCGATCTGAAGGAGCGAGGGGCCGATCGCACCCGCATACATGTCGCCGACCGAACGCCCGAGCTGATCGGCGAGGATGATCAGGACCAGCGACGGCGGAATGACCTGCGTGATCGTGCCCGACGCAGCGATCACGCCGGTCGCCAGCCGCATGTCGTAGCCGTAGCGCATCATCACGGGTAGCGACACGACGCCCATGGCGATCACCGAAGCCGCGACCGTGCCGGTGATGGCGCCGAGGACGGCGCCCACGAGAATGACCGCGTAGGCCAAGCCGCCCGGCGTCGGCCCGAAGAGCTGGCCGGAGCCTTCGAGGAGATCCTCAGCCAGACCGCACCGCTCGAGGATCGCTCCCATGAAGGTGAAGAAGGGAATGGCGAGCAGGAGATCGTTGGATATGACGCCGTAAAAGCGCAGCGGCAGAGCGTTCAGGAGCGCCGGACTGAAATGCTCGGTCAGGATGCCGAGCACGCCGAACAGCATGCCCACCGCCGCCAGCGAGAAGGCGACGGGAAACCCGAGGATCAGGAACAAGATCATGCCGCCGAACATCAGCGGCGGCATCGGTCCGTATTCGAACATGCGGCGGTTCCCCCGGAGCGGCGCTTACTGCACCGGCTTTTCGTATCGCGTCTCGAGTTCGAGAAGGCCGCGCAGGGCGGCGACACGCTTGATGAGTTCAGAGACGCCCTGAAGGAACAGGAGGCCGAAGCCTAGCGGGAGCGTCAGTTTGGCGGGCCAAAGGATCAGACCCCCGGCATTCATCGAGACTTCCCCGGTCGTGAACGACCGCCAGAAGAATGGCCAGGTTAACGTCAGCAGGTAGGCGATGACCGGCAGGAACAGGACGACGAACCCGAAGATGTCGACCAGTATGCGCCCGCGTGGGGTGAGCGCAGAGTAGAGAAGATCGACGCGCACATGTTCGTTCAGGCGCAGAGTATAGGACGCGCCCAGAAGCACGATCGCCGCGAACATGTACCATTGGACTTCGAGGAGTCCGTTGGAACTCATGTTGAAGAGGTATCGGACGATCGCGTTTCCGGCACTCACCAACACCGCAAACAGAACGAGATAGTCGGCCAGTACGGCAAAGCCGGCGGAGAGCCGGTCGACGGCGCGGCTGAAGGCAAGGAGAAAGGCCACCGATCCTCCAAGTGTCCGATGCAATTCGATACGCCGAGCGTCCGAAAGCGGGACGGGCCATGGCGAAAGCGAGGAGTTGGCCCTACGATAATTAACGGAAGAATGACCAGCGTTTTCTTACGGACGAGCGTGACGGTGAAGCGGGAACGGGCTCGACGGCAACAAGCGGCAACCGTGCTGAAACTGGCAAACGAGTTGCGCTTCGAGCTGCTGCTGCTCCACCGCATGGTGCCGGGCGAACCCGGACCGTCATCGCCGGTGCCCGAGCCGACGCTTTCCGAAATCTACGCGGCGGCGGTTCTGCGCGCGGCCGGTCGCGATCTCACGCTATGAAGCGACGAGCGGCATAGAGTGCGACGGCCGCGGCGTTGGACACGTTCAACGACCTGATCGCTCCCGGTACCTCCAAGCGTGCCAGGGCCTGGACCGTCTCGCGGGTCTTTTGTCGCAGACCTTTGCCCTCGGATCCCAATACCAACGCGATCCGATCTCCGCGGAACGTCTCCTCCAGAATCGCGTCGCCGGCGGAGTCCAGACCGATGGTCGTGAAGCCTGAGTTCGTCAACGTATCCAGTGCATCGGCCAAATTGCCGATCTGAACATAGGGAACGTACTCCATCGCACCGGACGCGGACTTGGCGAGAACGCCTGACTCCTGAGGGGAGTGCCGGGAGGTGGTCACGACGGCCCCGGCCCCGAAGGCGACTGCGGAGCGCAGGATCGCGCCGACATTGTGCGGGTCCGTCACCTGATCGAGGACGAGGACGAGGCGGGCATTGCCGATAGCGGCAAGACCGCTGGACGGAAGGGGCGAGGCCTCCAGCATCACGCCTTGATGGACCGCCTCGCTACCGAGTTCCGTATCAAGGAAGCGAGGCTCGACAAGCTCCACCGGACACCGCACCTGCTGGACGTCGAGATCCATACGGGCGAGTGCATTGCGGGTGGCATATAGCTTGTGACAGGTCCGCTTCGAGTTTCCGAGCGCCGCCTCGACCGTGTGAAGGCCGTACAGGCGGACGCGGTCGGCCGGCGCGGGACGTCCGGGTTTGGGGGGCGCACGGTCTGCGCGCGCCGCGCGAGGAGCACCGTCTCCCTTCGCGTCGCGATGGGCGCGGCGGAGCCGGGCGTAGTGGGAATCCTTGGGCGTATGGGTCGGTCGGTCGTCGCTCATGATGCCTCCTATCCCATCGTGAGCGGTTCCGGAACTGCAGCTGCGAACACGGGCCCGGACATCGCACCGACTCGTGTTGACAGGGCCGGCCTGCCTCTGCATAACGCCGCACGAAGCGAATGGCCGAAAGGCCTATCGCTTTCGCCACAAGCGTCAGCGGCCCTACGGCAGGTACGGAGGGATGCCCGAGTGGTTAAAGGGGACGGACTGTAAATCCGTTGGCTTAGCCTACGTTGGTTCAAATCCAACTCCCTCCACCACTGCCGGCAGGGCCTCGCGGCGCGGGTATAGCTCAATGGTAGAGCAGCAGCCTTCCAAGCTGAATACGCGGGTTCGATTCCCGCTACCCGCTCCAGCCGGAAGCGTTCGCTCCAGCCGAGATCCCGTTTTCGTCGGCCCTTTCCACGTCGAACGCACCCGTCTGCGCTGGTTGTCAGCGGGCACTTGTTGGCTCGGTCGCGATCCCGTCGCCTTTTCCGAGCAAGCATCCTCAATGCGTAAAACGCGGTTCGATGCGAGACCGAGAGATTGGATCCGCTCACGCCGTTTTACGTTCGGTGGCAGCAGCGTGGTTTGAGTGGCGGATCGGGTAGCAGATGGGTCTCGACAGACGACGTTTTCTGGCCGGGCTGACCGGACTTGCCGCAGGTGGGGCACCCACCACCTTGGGCCTCGCGCAGGACGCGACGCCTGCAGCTTCCAGTTCTCGCGACGCGGATGCGGATTTCGCGATCCTGCAGCGGGACTTCCTGGTTGGTATCGGCATCGCCGGGCTCGAATACGGAACGAAGGCCGACACGTTGCCGGGTATCCCCGGTCGCCAGTATTTCCTTCCGCAGGATCGCCTCAACTACCTGGCGAGCCGCGGGATCAGATCGATACGGCTGCCGTTCCGGTGGGAACGCGTTCAGCCGCAGATGTTCGGTCCGCTTGACCGTGCTTACCTCGGGACTTTGCGCGAAGCTTTGATTCATGCTGCACGCAATCGGCAGAAGCTCCTGCTCGATCCGCACAACTACGAGACCATTCTCGTGGACGGAACTCCGCAGCGTCTCGGAACACCGGAGCTGCCTGCTTCAGCTCTGGCCGATCTGTGGCGAAGGCTGGCAGGAGAGTTGTCCGACCATCACGATGCACTCATGGGCTTCGATCTTCTGAACGAGCCATCGGCGAAGACCGTTGCGTCCGAAACGGCATGGGTCGAGGCGGCGCAAAGCGCAATCGAGGCGATCCGGGAGATCGATCAACGGACATTCGTGTTCGTGGAAGGTTGGCAGCATGCGAGCCCGTTCACCTGGGCTGCAACAAACCCGAACCTCCACAGGGTCGTCGATCCGGCTGACCGACTCGTGATCTCCATGCATCAGTACTTCGATGCCGGTAACAAGCATCGTGGAACCTATAATTCCAGCGACGGGAGCTTCGCGGGAGAAGGGGGCGATCTCGGGGACGACCTGAAGTTTCTCGGCAACTTCACGACATGGCTGCGCGAGCATGGACGGAGGGGACACGTCGGCGAGTTCGGCGCGCCCAATACGCCGGATTGGTTGCCGACCATGAACCAATTCATGGATACGCTGATCTCCGAGAAGATTCCGTTCCATGCGTGGGGAGCGTTCCCGGTCGGGTCGAACTACATCACCCAACTCATGCGGGCGCCGGACGGCAGCGACCGTCTGCAGGCGACAACGGTCTTTTCCAAACTTCCTCAACGGGACGACAGGAGACCGTAGGAAACCGCGGCGGGACGGTTGCGAAAGGCGTCTTGCGACGGACGATGTCGTCGCAAGCTTGTTTTTGGCTGTGCCACTCGTTATGTCGCGGCCCTGTTCAGCCTAGCTCCCAAGGAAACGACATGGCCAAGAGCAAGTTCGAGCGTAACAAGCCGCATGTGAACATCGGCACGATTGGTCACGTTGACCATGGGAAGACGTCGCTGACGGCGGCGATCACGAAGTACTTTGGCGAGTTCCGGGCCTACGACCAGATCGACGCGGCGCCGGAGGAGAAGGCGCGCGGCATCACGATCTCGACGGCGCACGTGGAGTACGAGACGGAGAACCGTCACTACGCGCACGTCGACTGCCCCGGCCACGCCGACTACGTGAAGAACATGATCACGGGCGCGGCGCAGATGGACGGCGCGATCCTGGTGTGCTCGGCAGCCGACGGCCCGATGCCGCAGACGCGCGAGCACATCCTTCTGGCGCGCCAGGTCGGCGTTCCGGCGCTGGTGGTGTTCCTGAACAAGGTGGACCAGGTCGACGACGCGGAGCTTCTGGAGCTGGTGGAGCTCGAGGTTCGCGAGCTTCTGTCGAGCTACGAGTTCCCGGGCGACGACGTTCCGATCGTGAAGGGCTCGGCGCTGGCGGCGCTCGAGGACTCGAACAAGGAGATCGGCGAGGACGCGGTGCGTCAGCTGATGAAGGAGGTCGACGCCTACATCCCGACGCCGGAGCGTCCGGTTGACCAGCCGTTCCTGATGCCGATCGAGGACGTGTTCTCGATCTCGGGGCGCGGCACGGTGGTGACGGGTCGCGTGGAGCGCGGCATCGTGAAGGTCGGCGAGGAAGTCGAGATCGTGGGCATCCGCGACTCGAAGAAGACGACGGTGACGGGCGTCGAGATGTTCCGCAAGCTGCTGGACCAGGGCCAGGCGGGCGACAACATCGGGGCTCTCGTTCGCGGCGTGGACCGCGAGGGCGTGGAGCGCGGCCAGGTTCTGTGCAAGCCGGGTTCGGTGAAGCCGCACACGCGCTTCATGGCCGAGGCCTACATCCTGACCAAGGAGGAGGGCGGCCGCCACACGCCGTTCTTCACGAACTACCGTCCGCAGTTCTACTTCCGCACGACGGACGTGACGGGCGTGGTCACGCTGCCCGAGGGCACCGAGATGGTGATGCCGGGCGACAACGTGACGATGGACGTCAAGCTGATCGTTCCGATCGCGATGGAGGAAAAGCTGCGCTT
>NZ_FNIT01000010.1 GCF_900104035.1 Aureimonas jatrophae
AACCAGGTGCAGTCGAGCCGGCGCCTGGAACGCGAGGCGGGCCGCAACGTCGAGGTCATGTGGCTGACGGGCAAACTCGCTCCCGACTTCAAGACGATCGCCGACTTCCGGCGCAACAACGGCGACGCGGTCCGTGCCACATGCAGGCAGTTCGTTGTCCTTTGCCGGGAGGTCGGCCTGATCGCCAGCGGTACGGTGGCAGTGGACGGCAGCCGCTTCCGAGCCGTGAACACGCGCGACAGGAATTATACGCCCGGCGCGATCCAGCGGCGCATCGAACAGATCGAAGGGGGGATCGAGCGTTACCTCGCCCAGCTCGACACGGCGGACCGGTAGGAAGACGATGTCGCCGAGATGCGTACATCGCGTCTGAACGAGCGGATCGAGGCGCTCCGCCAGCAGATGCGCTCCCTTCAGGCGATGGCCAAGAATGTCGAGTTGGCACCCGACCGTCAGGTCTCGCTGACCGATCCCGATGCGCGGGCCATGGCCACGCACGGCAAGGGCACCGGCCTTGTCGGCTACAACGTCCAGGCCGCCGTCGATACGGACAGCCATATCGTCGTGGCGCACGAGGTCACCAACCTCGGCCACGACCGCACCCAGCTTGCCAACATGGGCCGCTAGGCGAAGGATGCGACCGGGGCGTCCAGCATTACCGTTCTGGCCGATCGAGGCTACTTCTCGGGCGAAGAGGTCCTCGCCTGTGAGGCACGGGACGTCGTTCCGATCTGTCCCAAGCCGTTCACATCGAGCGGGCGCAAGCTGGGATACTTCGTCAAAGAGGACTTCCGCTACGAAGCCGATCGCGATCTCTACGTCTGCCCGGCCGGCCATGAACTGACGCAGGCCAAGGCGCGGGCAGGCCGTGGAACGGACATTTACTCGTACCGGAACTCGCAAGCGTGCCAAGTCTGCACGCTACGGTCGCGATGCACGCCGGAGGCTGTCCGGCGCATCCGGCGCTGGGAGCATGAGCGCGTTCTGGATGCCATGCGGCATCGGCTCGACCGTATGCCCAACGCCATGCGCATCCGGCGACGAACGGTCGAGCACGTGTTCGGCACGATCAAGGACTGGATGGGCCGCAGCCACTTCAAGACGCGAAGATTGCCGAACGTCGGCACGGAAATGAGCCTCCACGTCCTCGCCTACAACATGAAGCGGGCCATCGCCCTCCTTGGGACGATAAGGCTCATGGCCGCCATGCGGGGCTGAAATCGGATCGGCTTTGCCACGCCACCGTCAGCCTCGTCGCAGACCCGTTTCCACACAGCCTCCACCCAAGCGAGCCAATCAACGCTAGCGAAGCGGACGCCCGGAAGCGTTCTGCCCGCTTCCGACCCTTCTTGGTCATTTATATCGCTTCGAATTAAACCCGGAAGCGGACACTCGTCCGACCGCGCTCGCCCCCGGCTACCTGCATATTGATGATAAGATCAGCCACATCCTGTTTCGCCTGCCGTTGTGCGACGGGATCGTGTGGTAGCCTCGAGGGGTCAGACCCGAACGCGGCTCAGCCGTTGGCTTGCCACCCGATCGAGGCTTCTCAGAAGCGCTAGAACCGCCACGCCATCGACGTCCCTGGCCAACTCCGCGTCCAGCGCAGCCCGGACACCGAGCGCCTGTTCTCGGATCTCGACCCCTTTGGGTAGGATGCGCACCGTCGACTTGCGCGCATCCGACGCGTGGGGCTCGCGTACGACGAACCCGTCTCGCTCCAGCCGCGTCAGCATCTTCGATATGGTGGAGGACCGAACCGAGGCGTTGGTTGCCAACTGGCTGACCGTGACCGTTCCGTCTTGCGGCAGGGCCAAGAGAACGTCGTCTTGCCCGACCTGAAGGCCGATCTCGGCCAGCTTCAGGCCGTGCAATGCTCGAAGGGCGCGCACGATGGAAAAGAGGGAAACGAGCAGGTCGCTGTCGTCAGCGAGAGCGATGGCAGGGGCTGTCGGCATACGGCTCGTCGCGCAGTTGGCCGATCAAGTTATTTGAGCGACCGGAAGAGGCACCAAAGCCCAACCGGAGGCTAATCCCGTAGCTCCGGCTGGGCCTGCCGATGGGACACTGGGAAGTAGACCGCCGGCCCCGCGCTCATGCCAGTCCGGTCGTGGCCAGGCAATGCAGCCAAACGACGTGAGAGCCCGACCACGATGGTCGTCCGTGAAGCCAGAATGATCTGGTCGTCGCATTGGCGATTGGATCGGAAGCGACTAGTTTGCCCGCCATGGAACAGGCAACGGCCGACGCACCACTACGGGAGCGACTGATCGTTCGCGAGGTTGCAGCACCCGGTCGAACGATCGTGTGCGATGTGTGCCTGGAGGCGGCGCCGATGACGGTCGATCTCTGCATCGCGGGCGGGTTCACCGCTTCGATCTGCGCCATGTGCGTAACGGTTGCGGCGCGGCGGTCGGACGGAGCGGACTGACCGGCCTCCAGCCGAGCACGCCCGTAGGCATTGAGAATGCGGACGCCCGGAAGCGGTTCATCCGCTATCGACCCTTTGTTGCCGTTGAACGAGTCGCATTCGATCTCCGAGAGCAGACACTCCCTATTTGCTCAGCGTCGCAAGCGAAGCTTGCAATTGCTGTATTGCTGCGCGAATGGCGTGCGTGGTCGTGGCGCTGCCATGACGAGCCTATCCCACCAGAACCTCCTTCCATTCCATGGAAAGGATCACATCATCAAACTCTGGATCAAAAACCTAAAGGCAGGTCGAGAGCGGCAAGAGGGGAGAGAAGTTCACGAAGGTGGCAAGTAACGCGACGATGTTGGCGACGACGGAGACTTTGGCAAGAAACGCTTCGGGATCTCCTTCCCGCTGGCGAGCGCGACGGCGCGCCCAGATGACGAGGGCTGCATTGAGGGCAAGATGTAGTGACCAGTTGGTCACCAGAGCCGCGCGTTGAAGGCTGATAGGCCCCAGCACCCGGTCCTCCCAGCCATAGGCGCAGCCAAGCGACAGCAGCGCATAGAGGCTGAGAAAGGCGGAGGCCCAGACGGTGAGGCCGGCGCAAAGGAGGAGAAGGTCGGCACCTGAGCCGCGTAGTGTCATAAGGGGAGGCCTGTGCGCAGCGGCGTCAACCAGGGCAGGACGTTGAGGAAGGCCAGCACAAACACGGACGAAAAGGCCGTGTAGTCATGCCAGAGCGACCCAATCGTGAGGTCGCCCACGCGGTCGCGCGCTACGAAGCCTTCCCGGCACCGCCAGAGCGAGAAGGCGGCGAGCACCGCCCCGATCGCGGAGTGGAGGGCGATGTAGGCGAGAAAGGCGAAGGTCACGGCGAGATAAGCATGAGTCGTCGGGTCTGGCACGTCGGCGACCAGCAGCCAGATAGCGAGCGCGCAGGCCAGCGCCTGGGCGCCGGCCGCAACTGCCATCGGCGGCAGTGCGGCCCCCGGCCCAGCGCGCCGTGCCCTCGCGATCGCGATGCGCAACAGGATGGCCGCAGCCGATACGGCGACTGCCACCCCCAGTGACTTGATGAGAGGCAGCGCGACCACAATAGGCGCTGGCCAGCCCGGCGCGACCAGCCAGAGGAACAGGGCGCCAAAGACAAGCGATGCCAGCATCGTGCCGTCGGCGACCAGCAGGAACAGGACGCCCCACCAGGTTGGCGGGCGGTCTACTTCGGCATGGGTGCGCAACCGAAGCCCACCGCCCGCATCGAGCTCCCCGAAGCTCTCGCGCTGGCCCGAAGACGGTGCCCAAGCCAGGAAGGACACGACGATCAGGCCGATCGCGAGCGGCGAGAACCAGTACTGCTTGAACAGGAGCGAGAGTACGAAGCTGCCGATGGCGAGCGCGCTCCAGAGCGGCAGGTAGGTCGGTCGGGGCAGGATCGCGATATGCCGGGGCTCTGCGGTCGCGGTGTCGACGACCAGGGTTTCCTGCCAGCCGTTGCGCGGCGCCGCGAGATAGCCGCGCCCGGCCGCAAGATCCTCGCGCAGCGTGGGTCGGTCGCGCAGCGGCGTGCGCGTCTCGACATGCGGCAGCGCCGCGAAGCCATAGGGTCGCGGCGGCGTCGCGGTGGCCCATTCCAGCGTCTCGGCGCCCCAGGGGTCCGGCTTGGTGGTGCGGCCGTAGCGGAACTGGAAGAGCATATCGATCGCGAACAGGGCGAAGCCCGCGGTCGTGATGAAACCGCCGACCGAGGAGACGAGGTTCGGGAGTTCCCACCCCACCCCTTCCAGGACGACCGCGAAGCGGCGCGGCATGCCGAGCAGCCCCGTCAGGTGCATGACGAGGAAGGTCAGGTTGAAGCCGACGAAGATCAGCCAGAAGGCGATCTTGCCGACGCCGTAGAGCGGCTCGCGGCCGGTGACGTGCGGCAGGTAGTAGTAGGCCGCCGCCAGCATTGGGAAGACGAAGCCTCCGACCAGGACGTAGTGGAGGTGCGCGACCACGAAGTGCGTGTCGTGGACCTGCCAGTCGAAGGGCACGACGGCAACCATGACGCCCGTCAGCCCGCCGCACACGAAGACCGTGAAGAAGCCGAACAGGTAGAGCATGGGCAGTGTCAGGCGCGGCCGCCCGGCCATCAGCGTGCCGATCCAGAGGAAGATCTGAACGCCGGTCGGAATGGCGACGAGCATGCTTGCGGCCGAGAAGAAGGCCTGCGCCAGATGGGGAATGCCCACCGCGAACATGTGGTGGACCCAAAGGCCGAAGGAGAGGAAGCCCGTCGCCGCGACCGAAACGACGATGGCCGAGTAGCCGTAGATCTCGCGCCGAGCGAGGACCGGGATCATCGTCGTGATAATGCCGGCGGCCGGCAGGAAGATGATGTAGACCTCCGGGTGACCGAACAGCCAGAAGAGGTGCTGCCACAGGAGCGCGTCGCCGCCGCGCGTCGGATCGAAGAAGGGCAGATCGAAGGCGCGCTCGGCTTCCAGCAGGACCGAACCGAGGATCAGCGGCGGGAAGCCGAGCAGCATCATGCCGGCCGTCACCAGGATGTACCAGGCAAAGAGCGGCATCTTGGACAGCGTCATGCCCGGCGCGCGGAAGCGCAGGATCGAAACCGTCAGCTCCACCGCCGCCGCCATGGCCGAGACCTCGACGAAGGTGACGCCGAGGAGCCAGACGTCGGCGTTGATGCCCGGCGAATGGGCTGAGGACGAGAGCGGCGTGTACATGAACCAGCCGCTGTCCGGCGCGTAGCCGGCGACCAGCGCCGCGATCAGGATCGAGCCGCCGAAGACGTAGCACCAGAAGCCGAGCGCCGTCATCCGCGGGAAGGCGAAGTCGCGCGCGCCCAGCATCTTGGGCAGCAGGTAGATCGCCAGCCCCTCGAACATCGGGATGGCGAAGAGGAACATCATCACCGTGCCGTGCATGGTGAAGATCTGGTTGTAGAGATCGGGCCCGACGAAGGCCGAGCGCGGTGAGGCGAGCTGCGCGCGGATCAGCATGGCGAGGACGCCGCCGATCGCGAAGAAGCCGAAGGCCGCGATCATGAAGCGGCGCCCGAGAACGGTGTGGTTCACCGCCGACAGGCGCCCCCAGCCTAGCGGCGTCGACCAGATGCGCTCGAGCTCCCGCTGGGCCGGCGTGAGCGCGGGCGGCAGCGTCACACCGACGTCGCCCGCCATGTTGCCGGGCGCGCGCCGCAGCGCGATGTCGCCTACCATGTCCCCTCCTGCGCGAGCCGCACCCCGCCGGCCGTCGCGGCATCCAGCGCCGCTGGGTATGCCTCCGCCGCGTGCGCCATCGCCGTGAACCGCATGTCGGTGTGGCCGACCCCGCAGAATTCCGAGCAGACCCCGCCGAACGTGCCGGGCCGGTCGGCAAGGATGCGGATTGTGTTCACGTGACCCGGGATGGCGTCGATCTTGCCCGCGAGCCGCGGCACCCAGAACGAGTGGATGACGTCGCCGCCGACCACGCGGATGTCGATCGGGCGGCCGGCCGGCAGGTGCAGCACATCCTCGGTCTCGCGCCCGTCGGGGTAGCGAAAGTGCCAGCGCCATTGCTCGGGCCGAGCCTCGATGGCAAGAACATCCTCTCCCCGGTGGGGCAGGAGACGCTCGCCGGTCGCCAGCGCGAAGACGAGGAGCGCGGCGAGCACGGAGCCCGTGAAGACCAGCCCGCCCCAGACAAGCCAGACGCGCTGCGGAATGCGCGCGCCGAGACCCGGCTTCCATAGCGCCAGAAGGACGAGCGCGGTGACGAGGAGCAGGATCAGGGTCGCGCCCGAAAACATCACGATTCCGAGCGTCGCCGTGGCTGCGGCGGACGGTCCGGCCGGGTCGAGGACCGACAGGTTGCCGGCGCAGCCGTACAGCCCACATGCGATGAAGAAGAGCAGAGCCCCCCGGCCCGAACAGGACACCGCATGAGCGATACCGCGACTTCCAAGAGCCCGATCATCGCCGCCGTCACGGAAAAGGACGTCAGCTCCGCGGTGGCGATCGCCGGACATCCAATCCATGCCATGGCGGTGCATTTTCCGATCGCGCTCGCGGTCGCGACGCTCGGGGCCGACGTCTTCTACTGGTGGAGCGCCGATCCGTTCTGGGAGCGTGCCGGTCTCTGGGCGGCGGGCTTCGCCTTCGCGACCGCGGTCGGGGCCTCGCTGGTCGGGACCATGGAGCTTCTGATGGTGCCGGGCATCCGCGCGCGTGCGGCGAGCTGGACGCACGCCATCGCCGCCATGATGTTCGTCTCGATCGTCGGGCTGAACTGGGGCGTGCGGCTCGCGGTGCCCAATGCGGTTCTGCCGCTCGGCCTCGTGCTCTCGGCGCTCGGCGCGGTGTTCACGGGTCTGGCGGGCTGGCACGGCGGAAAGCTGATCCTCCATCATGGCGTCGGCATCATGGTGTCAGACCAGGAATGAACCGCACCGCCAGCGCTTGGAGCCCGCCGGGCTCGGTGAGCGCGGTGGGCAGGCCGTCGAGCGCGATCTCGGGCTTGTCGAGAACGACGTAGAAGATCGCGCCCATGACGAGGGAAAGCACGCCGAGGCTAAGGCCGACGCGCCAGGGCGCAAAGCGCTGGCCCTCGTTGAAGACCGAAAGCACCAGCAACCCGGTCCAGACATGCAGCGCAACCAGGATGCCGACGAAGAGGAGCTTCACCGCAAACCACGCCGTGAACACCTCGCGCGCGAAGGTCAACGCAATGCCGGAGCCGATCGCCACGAAGGCGGCAGGTGAGATGACGGTGATGTAGGCGAAGCGCGAAAGGGCGTGGAGACGGTGGAGCGCGTTGCCCTCTCCCGCCGCCTCGCGCTGGCCGAGCAACACCGGCATTAGGAGAATGCCGCCGGCCCAGATCGACAGGGCGGTGACGTGGAGGAGCTTCAGCCAGACGACGATCAAGCCCGACCCACCGTCTTCGCGCCGCCCGCCTCCGCGAGCCCAAGAAGGCAGACGAGAGCCGCGACGAGGTTCGGAACGATGGCAGGCACCCACATGATCAGCCCTGCCAACTGCTGGTCCTCGAGCGGCGTGAGACCGTAGAGTTCTGTCGTTAGGAGGTGCGGCATGTAGAGCGGAACCGGCGCGAAGGTGATCAACGCGCCTAGGAGCCCCATCAGGGAGATCAGCACCACGTGGCCGATCGAGCTGCGCAACTGGACGCCGGGCGTCAGAAGCTCGCGCCAGACGAGAACGGCTGTTCCCAGTAGGCTCGCCTGCATCACCCAGTAGAGACCGTCGCTGCCGAGAGCCCAGGCATACGGAACGGGTGCATGCCAGAACCAGACGGCGACGACATGTGCGAGGATGGCAAGCGTCAGCGGAGTTCCAGTCGTCCGAAAGTGAGCGGGGAAAGCGACGGCTAGAAGCGGTGCGGCAGCCGAGATCAAGAGAAGGTGATGAGTGACGCGTGCGGAGAACAACGCCGAGGACAGCGCGCAGAGCGGTGACACGAAGGCGACCGTCAGGAGGGCGAGAGCCCCGAGATAGGAGTTCCGACGGAACCGGTCACGGCGCAAGGCAGGGTGCAGAAGGCCACCGATGAGAACGCCGCTGAGCATCGTCACAACAATGGGATCGAAATTCCAGGCCAGGAGAAGGTCATTCGGTCGCGGGGCCTCTCCGCAATAGGGTACACCTGAAGCCATCCCAGTTTGTTTTCCTCATCCCCGATACAAGGCCGACGAAAGCCTCGTTTCCGTCCCTTTCCGACCTATTGCCGACTTTCGGTCAGGCAAGGGATCGTTCGTAGAGGTGACGACAAGTCGGTATCACCGGGTGTATTCGGCGAGATGCACCCCACTCGTTGATTTCGCGATCAAGTGACAGCGCCGGTCAACCGTCGAGGTGGACGCCCGGGAGCGGTCCATTCGCTATGGACCCAACTCAGACCTCCAGCGCCACTGCGCACAAGCTCCAAAGCGGCCACCACCTACGGGATCATCCAGACGATCGCTCGGAACATCCGCCAGCTTCGTGGCTTAGGAAACTATCTCGTACAAAGGATCTTCCATGAAGCCCGTATCCTCACTGGCCGTGGCCTTGGCCGCCGCAACCGTTCTGTCGTCCGCAGCCCTCGCGCAGACGGCGACCCCAACGCCCGCACCAGTGACGGAGACGGCGCAGCCTGCGATGGCGCAGCCCGCGCCTGAGATGAAGGCCGTCCTCGACAAGCTGACCGAACTCGGCGCCAAGCCGATCGGCACCCAGTCCGTCGAAGAAACGCGCAAAGGCCCGACCCCAGCCGACGCTGCCATAGCCGTCATGAAGGACAAGGGCATCCAGCCCGATGCTACTGTCGCGGCGGTGAAGACCAAGGACATGATGATCCCGGGTGCGGCGGGCGAGATCCCGATCCGGATCTACACACCCGAGGGCACGGGCCCCTTCCCGATCGTCGTCTACTTCCATGGGGGCGGCTGGGTGATCGCCGACATCGACACCTACGATGCCTCGGCCCGCGGTATCGCGGCCGGAGCCAAGGCCATCGTCGTCTCGGCCGACTACCGTCATGCGCCCGAGCACAAGTTCCCGGCCGCGCACGAAGATGCGAACGCGGCCTATAAGTGGGTCGTCGAGAACTCCGGCTCGTTCAACGGCGATGCCACGAAGATCGCGCTCGTCGGCGAGAGCGCCGGCGGCAACTTGGCGGCCAACGTCGCCATCGCAGCCCGCGACCAGAAGCTGACCGCGCCGCTCGCGGAGGTGCTCGTCTACCCCGTTGCCGGCAAGGACATGACGACGCCGTCCTATGTCGAGAACGCCAATGCCATGCCGCTGTCGAAGCAGGCGATGGAGTGGTTCGTCTCGAACGTCTTCGTGAGCAAGGACCAAGCGGCCGACCCGCGCCTCGACCTCGTCAACCGGACCGATCTGGCGGGCCTGCCGCCGACCACGATCATCAACGCCCAGATTGATCCGTTGCGCTCGGAAGGCGAGATGCTGGCCGAGAAGATGAAGGCGGCAGGCGTCACAACGCAGCAGAAGACCTATGACGGGGTGACCCACGAGTTCTTCGGCATGGCCGCGGTTGTCCCGCAGGCCAAGGAGGCGACGGACATGGCGGTCGCCACACTGACGAAGGCGTTCGGGGACTAGCCAGAGGCGCTTGTAGCAAGACGAGCCGCTTGTGCCTGTTTGGTGCGAGCGGCTCGCCCTTGTCACTCTTGCACCTCGCGCACTGCCACGGTGTGACATTCCGGAGATGAAGCGATGAACCGTACACCCTTGCCGTACAGCCCCGACATCGAGCAGCCGAGCGAGGACGAGCAGAAGACGATCGACGGTATTATCCAGGGCATGACCCAGCAGTCCGAGACGGTGGAGAGGCGCGAGCACCATGCCGTACGCGCCAGCCATGCGAAGTCGACGGCCCTTGCCGTCGGAACGCTGGAGATCCCAAAGGGGCTTCCAACGGAATTGGCGCAGGGATTGTTCGCGCGCCCCGGCATTCATCCCGTCGCGGTCCGCTTCGCGCAAGGACCCGGCGAGCGGCTCGGCGACCGTGTGTCCACCCATCGTGGCATGTCGATCAAGGTCTTCGACGTGCCAGGTGTGAAGCTGCCAGGCCATACAACGGACACGCAGGATTTCGTGCTGGCCAGCGGCACGACCTTTCCGTCCGGGACGGCGGAAGGTTTCTTGCGCGACGGCACGGTGATCGGCAAGACCACGGGGTTGCCGGAAGGCGCCAAGAGCGCGGTTGCCTCGCTGGCCCGCAACTTCAACCGCGTGCTGCATGCCTTCGGCACCGAAAGCCCGAAGGCGGACTTCTTCGGCCACCCCTTCTCGCACCCGCTCGCCGAACCCTACTACAGCCAGGCTCCGATCCGCTTCGGCGATTACGTCGCCAAGCTCGGCGCCTTCCCCGCCTCGCCGGCGCAAGACGCCCTACAGGACTGGCGGCTCGACCCAAAGGAGGACGAGGACGGCTTCCGCCACGCCACCGTCGACCACTTCCGGACCAACGAGGTCGTGTTCGAGCTGCGAGTTCAGCTTTGGCGCGACGTAGACAGCCAGCCTATCGAGGATGCTTCAGTTGAATGGTCGGAGGACACAAGCCCCTTCGTCACGGTGGCGAGGATACGCCTGCCAGCGCAGGACGCTTACAGCGCCACACGCCAGCGGTACTTCGACGAGGCGATGACCTTCCGTCCGGCTCACAGTCTCGCAGCACACCGGCCGCTCGGCTCGGTGATGCGGGCCCGGCTCCAGGTGTACCAGGCGCTGTCCGAGTTCCGGCACAGCGAGAATGGCATCCCGGAAGAGAGCCCGGCGACGATCGAGGCGGTCCCCGCCTAACGGTACGAAGCGGGTTGGGTGACAGGTCGGATGCTAGCCTGTCCGCCTCTTTTTCTCTCACCCACGCGTGGCGGTCTCGGCATGTGGAGCGGTTGGGCTGACGATGTTGTGGGACGTAGCCTTCGCTGAAACTACCCCAAGGCTGAGTAGGTGCCAAATGAACTGACGCCCGGGATGCGGGCATTCCTCAACCACAACTGATCCTGTCCGCTTTCGCTTTATGACGTCCAAAAGCGGACAGGCAGGAAACCACCCAGTCGAGCCGGTCGGCGCCTACAAAGCGGACGCCCGGAAGCGGTCCATCCGCTATCGACCCTTCACAGCCATTCACGTCGCTTTGGGAACTCCCCAAAAGCGGACATCGCTGCGGACCTAGATATCTTGGGGCGATCGGACTGGAGGCTACTCGATCGTCCTCATGAGCGTCATCTCAACGAACTTCGATCAGTCCCCGCCTACTGCACGAACACCGCCCGCAGGCACCTATCGTCCTTGTGCTTGAACATGCGATAGCCCGTCGGCGCGTCCTCCAGGGAGAAGTGATGCGTCGCAAGCGCGGCCGGTGTCAGCTCACCTCTCTGCGCGTGCTCCAATAAGCGCGGAACATAGGCCTGGCCGTGCTGCTGGGCGGTTCGGACGGTGACGCCCTTGTTCATCAACAGGCCGAGCGGGAACTTGTCCATCACGCCGTAGACCCCCAGAATCGAGAGCGTTCCGCCCTTGCGCACGGCCAGCATCGCCTGCCTGAGTGCTGCTCCACGATCGGTTTCGAGATAGAGGGCTTGCTTGACCCGATCGTAGGCATGCTGGAGCCCGGTGCCGCCCGCCTCCATTCCGACGGCATCGATACAGGCATCCGGTCCGCGTCCGCCCGTCATCTCGTTCAACGCCTCGACGACATCGACCTTGGTATAATCGAGTGGGACCGCGCCGAATGCTTCCGCCTGCGCTAAGCGCTCGGGGTATCGATCGATGGCAATGACGCGTTCGGCGCCGAGGATCATGGCACTCTGCTGGGCCATCAGGCCGACCCCGCCGCAGCCCCAGACGGCGATCACATCGCCCCGATGGATGTTGCAAAAGTCTGCACCCATGAAGCCGGTGGGCGCCGCGTCCGAGATGAAGAGCGCCGCCTCGTCGGCAACGCCGTCCGGTACCTTGAAGCAGTCGGTATCGGCGAAGGGCACGCGCACATATTCGGCATGCGCGCCGGCATAACCGCCGAAGGCATGGGAATAGGCGTAGATGCCAGCCGTGGGATAGCCGAGCATCGGTTCCTGCAATTCGGGCTTCGGATGGGTCGTGTCGCAGAGCGAGTAGAGGTTGTGCTGGCAGTACCAGCACTGGCCGCAGGAGATGAAGGACGGGACGACGACCCGGTCACCCTTCCTTACCTTGGTGATGCTGCGGCCGACATCGACGATCTCGCCCATGAACTCGTGACCGAGGACATCGCCCGCCCGCATCGTCGGGATGAGGCCGTCGATGAGGTGAAGGTCTGAGCCGCAGGTCGTGGAGAGCCGGACCTTGAGGATCACGTCGCTAGGGTTGAGAATTTGGGGGTCGGCCACGGTCTCGACGCGAAGGTCGTTGACGCCGTTCCAGCAAAGCGCGCGCATGGGCGTTTCTCCTAGCGGTCCGCGCCGCCGCTGCGGGCGGCAGGCTGAGGTTCGGTGGTGGGGATTTCGCCGGTCAGCGCGAGCGCGCGGAACCTGTAGAGAGCGGTGCGCACGATCTCGCGCGGCGCGATGTGGAAAAGCTTGGCTATCGCCTCTCCGATGGCTCCTCCCGGCGGATCGAACCGCACGTCGAGGTGCAGTTCCGTTCCCCGATCGCCCGGGGCGGGCCGGAAACGCAGCGCGCCGACATTCGGCACGTCGGCCCCTTCCTCGCTGGCCCAGCGAACCGTCGCCGGTCCATCATCGACGACTGCGGTCCGCCAGCGATACTCGCCGCCCGCAGGCCCGCGCGCGACCCATTCCGCGGTCCGATCGCCCGTAGGCGTCACTTCCGCGAAGTGGCCCCATATCCGGGACTGAGTATCCAGTTGTAGCCAAAGCGATCGCAGGTCAGCGGCAGGCTTACCTATTGTGATGGCAGCAGCGGTCGCCGTGTCTGCTTCGGCCTCAGTGGTGCTCATGGTCCACCTCATACCCTTGTTCGGTCCCATCGTGGCCCGAAGGGGCTCCGCTCAGCGGTGCCATTGCTCGCCCCGATCCCGTTTCAGGGTCTTCAGTAGCGGCGGCCCAGCGACCGCCGGCACCCGTAGGATCCCTAGGTAGACCTCCGCATCGCCCGGCTCTCGTCCGGCGACGGCGCGATGCCGGCGGCAAGGGCGATCTGGAGGAGCTCGGTTAGGCTTCCCGCATCGAGGCGGTTCATGACCTGGGCGCGGTGGAGTTCCACGGTGCGCGGACTGATGCCGAGCTTCAGTCCGATGATTTTGTTTGTCCCGCCGTCTATGAGGCCGCCCAAGACCTCGCGTTCCCGGGGCGTCAGACGGGCGATGCGGGCGGCAGCGCCCTCGTCCCGGGCCGGCGCGCGCGTCGCGCCCTGACATTCGGCGAGTGCGTTCGCGAGCGCCGTCGGAAGTGATGTCTCGTCGTCGGTGATGATGTAGTCCAAAGCCCCGGCCTTCATGGCGGCGACGGCCGTGGTGACGTCGGCCTCGGCGGCGTCGAGCGCGATCGTGGGCAAGGTGATCGACCGCGCCTTGAGTTCGCGCGGGACCGACAGACCGGCGTCCCGTCCCGACCGCAGATCGACGATGACGGAGCCCGGTGCCAGCACCGCGGCCATGTCGAGAAAGGCAGAGGCGCTCTCGAAGATCCGCGCCCGGAAGCCCAGCCCGCGAACCACGTTGGCGAGCTTGCGCGCCTCGCCCGGCTCGCCGCTGACGACGTAGACATGGCGAAGATCCTCGCGCGTCAGGTCTTCGACGATCCCTCCGATCCGCGCCACGGCGCCGCCATCGTCCAAGATCGGAAAACTCGTATCCCGTAGCCAGCGGATCGCGCCGTCGCCGGGGCGGACAAGTCGATACTCGAACTGCGTCACCTCGCCTGCGGCCACGGAGGCGAGAGCATGCTCGACCTGTTGCTGATCGTCGGGGTGGACGTCCTTGATCCAGTCGGAAAGGTCGTTCGCCGCGTCTTCGGCGCGGATACCCCAGATCCGCTCGAACGCTGCACTTCGATAGATGATCCTCTGCGCCTTGGGGTCTCCGATCCAGATCAGGTTACTACTGTTGGCCGCGAAGCCTCGGAACTGCGCTTCGCTCGTGCGGATCGCGGCCTCGGCACGGCGCTGGCTTGTTACATCTATCGCGGCGCCGATGAATCCGACCGGGCGACCATCGGCGAACGTCGTCCGCCCGGCGGTCACGATATGGCGCGTCACGCCGTCGTCGCGGCCGACGACGCAATATTCAATGCTGTAGCGTCCGTCGCCGGCCGGATCGGCACAGGCGGCAATCGCCTCGCGCACGCGAGGAAGATCGTCCGGGTGGATGCCCGCCTCGTAGACGCCGATATCGACGGGAGCGTCGGCCGACAGCCCCCACATCGCACGAAGGCGCTCGTCCCAGTCGAGCGCGCCGGTCACCGGGTCCCATGAATAAATCCCGATACCGACGAGCTCGGTCGCAGCCCTGAGCCGCGCCTCGCTGCGCCGCAGGGCCTCCTCCATGGCGCGTCGCTCGCTGGTATCGCGGGACACGCCGACGACAAGCTCAACCGTCCCGTCCTCGCCCCGGACCGGCGCCCAGAGATAGTCAAAGTAGGCGGCGTGACCGCTGGGGGTTCGGTAGAAGACTTCGTCCTCGACCGTAACGCCATCCGCAAAGATCCGGTCTATATGACCGTTGAGAAGCCGGGCGAGATCGGCGGGATAGCCAAGGTCCAAGAAGGTCTTGCCCAGCATCTCCGACGACGAAAGACCGAAGAGGCCGAGCATCGCCGGGTTGGCATAGGCGAAGCGTCGCTGCCGGTCGAAGGCGTACACGTAGTCCGGAATCGCTGAGAGGTTCGCCTCCAAGAAGCGGGCTCGGTTCGCTCGCGCCGCATCGGCAGCGCGCTTTCGATCGCTTGAAGCCTCCATAGAACGAAGAGCCCCCGTCCTGACGTCGCCCTGCCCAAAGGTCGGCGAGACGAAGGCGATTGGATGCGCCCTCGGAATGTTCCCTAGGTATCGTCCGAATGCCGCGTGGTGAGAGGTCGATTTACGTAGACGTATCGTCAACCGAGGAGACCGGCATGAGAGCGCTCGTCTGGCACGGCAAGGAGGACATCCGTTGCGATACGGTGTCCGACCCCGAGGTCGAGGATCCCCGCGATGCCATCATCAAGGTCACGAGTTGCGCGATCTGCGGCTCCGACCTCCATCTCTTCCACAACCTCGTTCCCGCGATGCTGCCCGGCGACATCATGGGCCATGAGACGATGGGCGAAGTCGTGGAGGTCGGTAGTGAGGCGAAGGGCAAGCTCAAGAAGGGCGACCGCGTCGTCATCCCCTTCACCATCCAGTGCGGCGAGTGCGACCAGTGCCGCAAAGGCAATTTCTCGGTCTGCCAGCGGACCAACCGCAAGGCGAACTTTGGAGACGCGGCCTTCGGTCACCGGACGGCGGGACTCTTCGGCTACACGCACCTCACCGGCGGCTATCCCGGCGGTCAGGCCGAATATCTCCGCGTGCCCTTCGCCGACACGACGCATGTGAAGGTGCCGGACGGCATCGACGACGAGAAGCTCCTCTTCCTCTCGGACATCCTGCCGACCGGCTGGCAGGCGGCCGTCCAGGCGGACATCCAGCCCGGCGATACGGTCGCGATCTGGGGCTGCGGACCCGTCGGCCAGATGGCGATCCGCTCGGCCATTCTTCTGGGCGCCGAGCAGATCGTCGCCATCGACCGGGCCAAGCAGATGCTGATGGCGGAGAACGACCGCCCGCATGTCCTGCGCGAGATGATCTACGTTTGCCGTCCCGCCGGCACCATCTCGATCATCGGCGTCTATCTCGGCCTCGTCGACAAGATCCCGATGGGCCAAGCGATGAACAAGGGCCTGACCTTCCGCATGGCGCAGGCGCATGTCCCGCGCTGGACGGGCGATCTCCTGCGCCGGATCGAGGACGGCCAGATCGACCCGTCCTTCGTGATCACCCACAAGGCCGATCTCTCTCAAGGACCGGAGATGTACGCCAAGTTCCGCGACAAAGCGGACGGCTGCATCAAGGTCATGCTCCAGCCGTGAAGGAAGCCCATCATGCCGCTCACCAATCTTTCCGGCATTGCGCGCTCCGAGGGTGATCCCCGCGTTCAGCGCAAGGGCCCAAGCTCTATGTCGAGCGCTGACAAGCTAGCGCGCGCGCTCGGCTGGTTCTCGATCGGGCTCGGCTTCGTCGAGCTCGTGGCGCCCGGGCGCATCGCCCGCACGCTGGGTCTGGAAGGCCGCGAGCATCTGATCCGGGCCTATGGCGCCCGCGAACTGGCCAGCGCGATCCCGACCCTTTCCATCGACAAGCCCATCGGGTTGGCGGCACGGATCGCCGGAGACGCGCTCGACCTCGGCACGCTCTCCACGGCGCTCCATCGCGGCAACCCGAAGCGGGATAACGCGATGATCGCCACCGCCCTCGTCGTCGGAATCACGCTTCTCGACCTCCAGGCCTACGCGGGCGTTAGGGCGGCGCACCGCCGCCCGCCCGGCTCCAACCGCGACTACTCAGACAGGGCCGGCCTGCCGAAGGGGGTGCAGGCATCCCGCGGCCTCGCCCGCAAGGACTTCAAGATCCCGCTGGACTATCATGCCGGAGGTACGGTCGCTGAGGCGCTGGCCGCGAAAACCTCCTGAACGAGGCGTAAGGAGGAGGCCGATGTCGGCAACGTTCGAACAGGTCGCAGGCGCGGCGCTCATCCTCGTGTTCCTCGCCGATGTCTTTATGACCGTGCTCTATGCCAGGGCCGGCACCGGGCTGCTCGCGCCCTACTGGAACCGCGCCGTCTGGGCCGTCTTCCGCATCCCCAACCACCAACCCGTAATACGTCCGCTTTTGTAACGTGCCATCGAAAAGCAGACCGACTGGAAACCACCCGAATAGGTCACCAGAGCGGCGCGTCGCGGTCGTATCCGGCAAGCGCGTTGCGCGACGTGGTAACCGCGCTGCCCGACACCCCGTCGACGACGCTCGTCCAGATCGTCGTGAAGTCCGTCACCGCGTAGCGGGCGTCGTAGTAGAACCCCGCACCCCGATCGACGCCCACACGCCAAGCGCCGACCTTCGGCGCCCGCGTGTCGATCGGTTGCCCGGCCAAGAGGTCGATGGCGCTCGACGCCGTTAATCCCAGCAGTGCCTTCCGGATGGCCGGATCGTTCATGTCATTCGGGAACTTGTCGTCGAGAAACCGCGTGCGGAACGCGTTGAGGTCAGCCATCGGCTCGGGCTCGCCGCCGACCCGCCCGTCGATGCCGACCGGGTCGAGGGGACTGAGCATCTCCGAGACGGCCAGTCGGCATGCATTCCGGGCCCATCCCTTGCGCGGCTTGATGGCTTCGCCCGCCAGCCGGATGCCGAGCCCAGCGATCTCCCGCGGTGTGTCGATGGACTCGACCCGTTCCGGAGGCGTCGTCAGGAGATGGGACAGAAGGCCGACATCGACCGTACCCATCCGTGTCGCGTACTCGATCAGGATGGCGTTGATGACCCTCGCCTCGCTCAGCGTCTCGTCGACGACGCGGACCTGGTCGCCACCGGTGAAGAACCCGTGGTACCCAAGCAGGGCACCGGGCTCGAGGTTACGGGACACCGCGTCCGATGTGACCCCGCTCGCCTGTCCGCCGAGAAAGGCGACCGCGCACGCGCTGGCGCATGTCTCGCCCCGTCGCACCAGCGTCGGCACCCCTGCTTCGCGGACCGCCATGCCGATGCGCATGCCCTCCATCAGGTTGCCGCCGGGCGAGTCGAGCGCGACCGTCACCCAAAGGTGGTTCATCTCGTCGCGTTCGAGGCGGCCGAGGAAGGACCGCAGCCGCTCAGCGTCGCCCTGCCCGATCGGTCCGGCGGCCCGCACTGTGTCACCGTCCAGCGAGAAGGTCATCGCCGAAGCAGGCGCAGTTGCCAGGAAAGCGGTGGCGAGGAGGACTCGGATCGAGCGCATGGGTGGCCCTGAACGAAGGAGCCGAGGCTAGCATCACCGGGAGGCGCCGCAAGGGTGGCGGGCGCACGGTTATGCACAGCGGGTGGATGCCCGGGGGATAGCTCAGGACCGACGGATTGCGTGCCTGCCGGCCCGCCAACCATAGTGTGGGCCATGGAGCCCATCCGTCCGCAACTCGATCTTCGCGACCTGCGTCCGGTCCGTCCCGGAAGGGATGCTTGATGGGAAGGACTTCGCCGACGAACTCTGAACGGCAGGCCGACCTCTTCGCTGCTTTCCCGGCCAACGATGACAGCGCGCTTCTCGCGACCGTCAGATCGAACGCCAGAGGGCGATCCGTACAGGCCGCGCACCCGACGCGTCCGTCCGAGGACGACATGGCGAGGCAGCTCGAGGAAACGGGGCGCTACCGCGTGCTTCGGCAACTGGTGCCTCGGCCCGTGGTGCCAACACCGTCCCCGTGGCCGCGGGACCTGAAGCTCGGCATCATTCTTGATACGGAGACGACGGGTCTCGACCATGCGACGCACGAGGTCATCGAGATCGGCATGGTCGCCTTCACCTACGACGACGGAAGGATCCATGACGTCGTTGGCGTATTCTCCGGCCTGCGCGAGCCGAAGCAGCCGATCACGCCCGACATCACCCGGATCACGGGCATCACGAACGAGATGGTTCGGGGACAGGTCCTGGACCTCGACGCCGTCGAGCGCCTCGTCGAGCCGGCGGATCTCGTGATCGCTCACAACGCGAAGTTCGACCGGCCGTTCTGCGAGAAGCTGGCGCGCGGGTTCGACGTGAAGCCGTGGGCCTGTTCGGTGTCCGAAGTCGACTGGACGGCGCTCGGCTTCGAGGGAACCAAGCTTGGCTACCTCGTCGGACAGGCTGGCCACTTCCACAACGGCCACCGCGCCGTCGACGACTGCCACGCACTGCTGGAGGTGCTCGCCGGCGCCTCGCGGGTCGCCGGCGTTCCCGCCCCCTTCTCCCAGTTGGTAGCGTCCGCCGGACGCACACGTTTGCGGATACACGCGCTCGGCTCGCCCTTTCACACGAAGGACGTCCTGAAGGCGCGCGGCTATCGCTGGTCGGACGGCTCGGGCGGCCAAGCAAAGGCTTGGTGGCGGGACATCGATGAGGACGCCTTTGACGACGAGGACACGTTTCTTCGCGACGAGATCTATGGCGGCTTCACAGGAGCGCACGTCCAACGGTTGACGGCTTGCGAGCGGTTCAAGGTTTGAAGCGGTGCGACATCCGAGGCGAGGCGATCACGCTGGATCGAGACCAGCCGTACAACACCCTGATCGTCACAGTTGCCCGGCACCCCCTGTCTGGTGTTGGAAAATTGGGAGACAAACCTGCGTATCGTAGATTCGTCGTAACGGTTTGAACCCGACGTCCCAGGTGGGAAATGAGCGTGCTCGTCAGAAAATTGCGGGCCGCTAGTCGGCCGCATGTGATGCGGTTCGGTCGGCAGTGTTCCGGTCGGCTGCCAGCACGCACGTGACGGTCTCCCTCTCCCACAGCAGCTTGCCGCGAGACCCGAACTCATGGCAGGGCGCGATGCCGCGCGATTGGAGATAGCCAGGGACATCGCGCAACCGCAGGCCGCGAGTCCGCGCGCCATCCATCATGTGAACCTCGGTTGTCAAAGCGAAGCGACGCGAGAAGGTCTCGAGACCCGACAGGGTCAGGGGCGGAGCCAGCAGGCCCGCCGCGACGAGCTCCGAGACGGTGACGGCGGACGCATGCAGCAGAGCCGCTGCCTCCCCTTGGGTCAGCCCGACCTCGCGCGTTCGAGAATGTCGGACATTGATGTTGGCCGGGGCGAGCGACGCGGATACGAGCAGTCCAGACAGGATGCCCCCATCGGTGCCTTGCCACGCCTCGATGTCCCCGCACAGGACGGCGCTGGCGATCGAAATAAGAGGCTGGCCGAGTTCACGCCGGAATGCGTCGGCCGCCGCGCCGAGCGTGACCGTGTCGGCTGTCGGGATCCCAGCCATGACGAGCGCCGAAAGGGCTGTCTCGGCGGCCTGGACGCTAGCTCCGGTGTAGAAGGTCCCCTTCCCCAGAAGCAGCACTCCCGGACCGCGCGCCGCCGTCACGTGACCGTGGCGGGACAGGAGCTCGACCTCCCAAGTTGGTACGCCCCAACGGGCACCGAGATCGCTTGCCGATTGGAGGTCGCGCGCCTCCTCGACGATCGTCCGGACGTTTTCCAAAGGTAGCAGGACGGGAGCTTTCGATGCCCCCGGCGCCCGAACCACGCCTGCCCGAGGGTCGGCAGCCAAATCCGCCCAACGCCGACGGTTGAAACCGAAGCGTTTGTGGGCTTCCTGCATCGTCACGAGGTCGGAACGGTGACGGTTCTCCGACCTCCGGACCAACCCCGGCTCGAAGGCGGACGCCGCCATATTGGCGCGTACCGCCGTTTGCACCAAGTAACGGATTTCCTTTGACAGGTTGGGATCCACGGACAAGTCGGTGATCGGTCCGAGTTCTTTTGCCACGCCGAAATAGAGGGGACGATCGACGCGCGCGGCGCGCAGGCGTTCGCCGAGGTCGTGAAAGGAGGACGGCCACCCTAGCGCCACTCGACCCGCTTCGGCCAGGACGTCGGGGCCAACCGAGGAGAACTCCGCGTGCGACTTCGCTCGCCAGGACGATGACCTTCCAGCGTTGGCGGCGACGATAGTGCAAGCGACCGCGTAGACGAACTCGAACATATCCCCCGGCTCGACGGACCCGAACGGGGAGCCGGCAGGCAGGAAGCGACGCGCATCCTGCAAGGGGTCGAGCAACGCGGCCGCGAAGTCGAGCGCTTCCTCGTCGCCAACCTCCACCAAAGGTTGGGTGAGATCCCTCAAATCTACCGCGCCAATCGGCATCCCGTATCGATCCGACGTCAGGCAACAGTCGCAGTACTCGATCCCTAGCGTGGTGCGGAAGGTCAAGCGATGCCCGCAGCCGGGGCACTCCTCGAGCAGTCGCTCACGCGTGGACGGATCGAAACCGAGCAGCTTGACCGACCAAACGGCCCGGCCGTGGGGGGACGCCCGCAGAGCCCGTGGCGACACGCGGCGGTAGCGCACCTCCCGGTGGACCCTGCGGAGAGGCGTGCCGAAGAAGTCGTGCCAACCCGTCCTGGCGGGTACGGAACGATAGGCAAGGCGTTCGATCTCTTCCACGCCGCCGACGATGCCGAGCGCCCTTGCCAGCATGCTCTCCCGCCCGATGACGCTCGTCCCTGCGCTTGCTGGCACCCCCCAACCCGGATCGGCGATGCGCATGACGTCGACGACATTCCGGTAGCCGTTCACGGCGGCGGCCCGTTGCAGCAGTTCCGGTATGCCCTCCCCTGGGATGGGCTGCACCGGAATGACCAGGGCCGGAACGCTGGTCGCCGACGGTAGGGATTCTGGAAGGGCGTTCACTTGAGGATGGCCCGCCGGACACCGTCCCGGAACGGATTGTAGTCGATGTGACCCTTTGGTATCGCCCACTCATCGGTGGCTTGCGAGAGGTCGTCGCGGTTGACCATTGTCCCTTTGCGCTCAAGGGACCTCTCGGCACCTGCCTCGACCAACCTCGACGCCATTCCGAGCCTCCCGCCGGCGACTTCGAACACGCAAGCGGGGATGTCGCCGCTTAGAAAGTTCGAACGCTCCGGAAACAGCCCGTGTTCGCGCAGCATCAATCCGACCTTGCCGAGGTAGTCTTTGAAAATTTGTATTCCGAGGCGATTTCCAGCCGAAGGCGTCCGTAGTTGATCTCGTTGACACACCGCGCGGCGAGCTGCTCGTCGTTGAAGAGGTGATGACGGGCTTCGGTCTTTCCGACGAACAGTATGGGAACCAAGCCACGGATCATCATCAGTTTGAGCGTGTTGGTCGCGCTGGTCTCGAACTGGTTGCTGCTGCTTGCCCTCGTCCCTTGACGAAGAGCGGTGAGCGAGAGGTGCTGGATCTCGTCGACGACCAAAAGCTCTGTTCTGCATCCCTTCAACAGGACATACGCCTGCCGCATCAGCAACGGCGTACTGCTGCCTGCGGAGTACTTCGCGCCCAACACGTCCAGTATGTCGCAGGCAAGGGATTTGGGCGTGGCTTTATCGGTCAGCGTCACGTGGAGCACGCGCTTCTGCAACGTGGCCGCTTTGACGCGATTGAGCCCATCTCCCTTGAGTTCACCGGCCGCGATGACATCGTCGAGGACCTTGGTCTCGATGTAGTGCTTGACCGCGGTGGACTTGCCAGATTGCGTATCGGCAAACAGGGACGCACACCCCTGCTCGGAATGAGGGGTTCGGCGCCTGCACTCGCGCAGGTCGGACATCACCCCCGCGACGTCGTGCAACCGGGGATGCTGGATCCGCATTGTCCTGAACGCAGGCCATATGTCGGCCCTGGTTGTCACGAAGCTCTTTCCCGTGCCAACTCGAGTTCGAGACGTTCCAGTTCGGCCAGTGAGTCCAGACTTTCCTCAGTGACTTGGACGGGCGCCTTGAGAGGCTTGGAAGACGGCGTCTCGCCGGCGCTCATGGGTCCTCCGGCAGGCGCTGTCGGTTTCGCCCCGCTCGCCTGCTTCGCCGCCGCCTTATTCCGGTTTCGGGTCGCCACAGCCTTCGTCGTGGCCTTCTTGCCCCCTCGCCTTGCGTCCTTCGGTGGGATCCGGTCATCCTCGCGCTCGAAGGCCGGCAACGCGTTCGGGACGGAGCCATCGCCGAAGCCGGAGGGGCTGGGCTCCTCGGTCGCCATCACCACGACGTCACCCAAGCCGAGGTTGGCGTTCTCGCGGTGCAGGGTGGCCACCGCTTGGCGCCGGCCGCGCGAACGAGCCCCGGCGGTCTTCAACCTGGGTCCGAGCGTCGCCATGTAGGCCGTACGGGCCGCAAGTGCCTCTTCGTTCGAGTGGAAGGCGAGGTTCTGCTGCTTCACGAACGATTTTAATTTTCCGGCGTAGCTGTAACTGAGGCCATGGTAAGCTGCCTGCCAGTTAGGGAAGCGTTCAGAGATTCGGCGCCGCGGATCCCACGCTTCGACTTCGGAACAGTCGTTGTCATCCGCAACGATGACAATCTTAGCGGTTCCCGTGCTCAGCGGTCCCTTCCTCTGAGCTCGCGAGGAGGCGAAGCGCAGGACGCTGTCAAGCATCCTGCTCGTCGTTGCTTGGTCGTGGAAGCGATGGCCCCGGAAGTAGATCCCCTCTGCGGTCAGCGTAACCCGATGGGTCCGGCCGAACATCTTGTCGAGCGACTTCGGGTCGTCGATGGTGGGACGCTTGCGGTTCGGACCCTTCATCCACTTGCGTGCGGGGGCCATTCCGATGCCGCTGTGCGGTTCGACGTGGTATATCGTGACGATGGCGCCCCACATGTCGTCCGCCATGGCTTCGATGTTGCGGTCAGCGGCCTCGCGCGGCTTGATGCCCATTTTTGACATCGTCCGGCCGTCGTGGGGGATGCCGCCTGGCAGCCGATGCCAAACGTGCTGGTTCAACGTTGAGATCGCGCGTTCGACGTAGGGTTTGTAAGTCGGTGTCTTGACTGAAGCCCAATGGACGTCGATGCCTGCGGCCTCGCATATGGCCTTGAACGAAATACCGACGTTCTGCCATGCCCGGTCGACGATGATCTCGGCCGGCTTGCCCCATCCGTCGGTTGCGCCCTTGTGTGGTCCCCAACGACTCTCCAAAAAAGTCTTTCGCCGGACTACCTGCCGCAGGCATTCCATGACGGTTATCAAGGAGAGGCCGTCGTAGGTCAGCACCGCGCCCAGTATCATGCGCGAGTACAGGTCGATGGCGAGCGTTAGGGTCGGGCGTGCCGTATTAACGACGTTGCCGTCGGCGTCCGTGAACAGTGCCAAGGCGTCCACCTCCGTGTCGTCAATGAGGACATATTGGAGGATGCGCTCTGCGACCATGCCCCGGCCACGGCCTCGGAACCGGGCGTCGGCGCTCTTCTTTCCGTACTTTGATTTGTAGTTCTCGTAGTTCTCGCTGTCGTTGACCCATTTGTGGAGGATCGAGCGTTTGGGACTTTTCGGTATTGCCTCGAACTCACGCTCGCACGCTTCTCGGAGCCTTTTTGCTCCTGTCATGAACTTGTTGACCGCGTCGCCCTTCCTGACGCCCCTCGCGGACCAATAGTGCGCGATCATGGCGTCCCGCAACTCGAGTATGCGCCGGTCCCAGCGCTCGGTCTTGCCCTTCGTTCCTCGGGTCAGGAATGGACCGAGCGGCCGGTTTCCGGGGGTGCCATAGTTCTCGAGCGCCCGCTTGAGCGCGCTCGGCGATGGGCACCAGTCGAAGCCTGCCTCGGTTGCCGCTACGCGGTGTTCCGCGATGAGGTTGCGAAGATCGACTCGGCCATGGGTCAGGCCCGGGGTTTCATCATGGCGCATGCAGAAGAAGCGAAGCGTCCTCGCATTGGACAGCCTCTGCCGCATCGCCTGCCTGTGGGCTTTCTCGATCGGTTTTATCCCGACCTCTTCCGGGTCCGCGAAGAAAGCCGGATCGAGGTCATGGTCGACGCCGTCACCATCGAGAAGCCGAGTGACGCGCACGAGCAGCCCTTCGGAGCGGTCCCGTTCGTACTCGTCCGCAGACATAGTCCGTTTGCCGCTGCCGTCCGCCTTCCGGAATTCGAGTTTCCCGTCGAACTGGAAGCGCGTGAACTCAAGGGCAACCTGCCGGTCCGCCGTCCCGTAAAGGAAGATTTGTCCCGCATCGACGTCGGGTTGGCTCGTCATCGGCCCCGGTCCAGGATGGCCTTCCCGTCGTTGATCAGACGGACGGGGCTCTCCCCCGACCACTCGCCGGCCAATCCGATCGATAGGACCCGGCGAACGGTCAGCGCCGCGACCTTGCATTGTGCTGCGGCGCCGCCGCCGAGGGCCTTCGCAACGACGTCCACGGTCGCCACGGCGCCTGCCCGACCGACGGCTTCACGGGCCGCGATGACGTCTGCCATTCGGATCGAGGTGAAGCGATCCATGAGGACGTCGCGGATCGGAGCCATGTCGACGCAGTCGAGGTCCTTGGACTTGAGAATGGTGACGAACGTCATTCCGACCCGCTCGTAGACTTGGGCGGCAAGGTCAAGCTTCTCGGCGTAGTCTCGATTCGCTAGCCTCGGGTCCCGATCCTCCTTGACCTCTATCACCATCGTTCGCGTCGCAGCGGGACCCATAGGTGGGACCCAGTTGAGGGCCGCGGTGGCGAATGGCATCCCTGAAACAATGCTGTGCTCGAATGCCCTGTCGACGACTAGCATCAGGTCCGGGAAGTAGACGAGGGGCCGGGACGAGCCCCTGACTGTCATTTCCAGCCGGTGGGGCTGCGACAGCAGGCTGTGGACGGCACCGCAGAACTCCGCGAGCTGCATGACGGGTTTTTCACAGTCTCGCGACTCCCAAGGCATCGCCCTTGCTTTGGCTTTCAGAGAGACGAACGTGCCCGTTGGCTTGCCGCCGCCAGTGGTTTGGATGGTCCGGAGCGGGCCGCCCGTCGTGGACGACACGATCCGGGCGAACACCCTGCGGAGATCGACCGGGTCATCTACGTCCGCCCGGGATCTGGGCTCGTTCACGTGACACTTTTGGCAATAGGGTGTCTCGCGGGAACGGGACGGTTGCCGCATATGACAGGGATCATAGGACTCATGAGGTAAGGGTCGGACACCATAGACCTCGCCTGATTCGAACGGTAAGCTTCGAAAGGACGCCAATTCGGTGCGGCATCTCCTCCGAGGTGCCTTTCGGTAATGTTATAACTTCAATTTTGGGCCCCGCAAGAAGGGAATCCCAAATTTTGTCGTCCGGCTGGAGGTAGCCTGTAGTGGACCCCTTTCCTCAAATCTCCGATAGGATGGCACGGGGTTCGAGCATCGATGGGATCCTCGCGGAGCTTGACGCCGAGCTGGCATCCCGCAGGGACCTGATAGCGGAGTGCGAACGCGAAATCGCGGCGCTGACGCAGGCGCGCGACCTGATCGCGGGCAGCGTCACGCGAACGGGCGCTACTGCGGTGGAGTCGCAAACGCTACGGTCGTCGACCCGGCCTTCTCCCCGCCCGCGACGGGTTCGGGAGGCGAGCTTGGCCGAAACCGTACGCCGTGCAACGCGCGAACTCATTCGTCGCGAGGGACGGCCCATGAACCGGGTGGAGATTCTCGCGCATCTTCGGCACGTGGGCATCGAGATCGCCGCCGCCGACCCCGGCAAGCGTGTGGGCAAGATCGTGTGGGCGTCGAATGAGTACCGCCACGTCGGCCAGGGTTACTGGTTCAAGGGTGAGCCTGTGCCCGAATGACGTCGTGACCGAGCGGAGTCGACGCAAACCGATTTTCGCGACTCGCGAGTTGTCGTTCGAGCGACTTGTCGCCTTCCCTGACATGCGTGGAACGACAACAATTTGAAGTCGCGCCCTTGTGCTGTCCACGTCACCCCACTCAAGAGGTCCCTTACAGGTCCATATGAAGCGGACGGCATGGTTGTATGTGTCATGTTGCATGCCTGCTTCTTTGGACTTCGTCCGGCTGAGCTGGCGGTTCTGGATATTCTATGCATAGGCGTCCGCTCAAGGGCGGTTCGCTTGGTCGCAAGCTAGTCGGGCGTTGCCGATCATGCTGGATCGTCGCTCAAGGCAATGCGGACATGCGGGTGCTACGGCGTGAGTACGGCGGTCGACGGACCCACAACGTTCGCCGGCGACCGCTGGCGCCCTTGGATCCGAAAGACCACCACCGAGTAGGTCGTCGCGCCCGAGCCGGGAATCTTCTCGACGACCGCCACCTTCTCGCGGATGTGCCCCCCGCCGCCACCCCGGTCGACGAGATCGAGCACCATGAGGATGCAGAACGTGACGTTCGTCCTCTGGTACGACGTCGTTTGGAGACCGAATTTTCGGACGAGCTCCGCGAGGTTGGAGTCCCGGTCATGCTTCTTCAACTCGGCGACGATCTTGAAGCCGTCCTTCTCGAACAGCACGTCCGCGCGGCCGTGGCCGATGCCCTGGGCTTCCTTTTGGTCGGTCGGACGCAGGCGGGTCGCCTCGAGGAAGCCGTAATAGTCCCTGTGCAGATCGTCCTCGACGGGCGGCGCCGTCACGCTGAGGTCGAACAGGTAATCGGTCCCGGTCGTCGACGTCGTTCCGAGGTTATCGCGCGACGCCAGGAACCCGAGTGTGTGGAACAGGATCACGCCGAAGAACGCGCGCGCGAGTGGCTTCGTGCGGTAGTCGAAGTTCGTCAGGAGCCGTTCGTGGAGGGCCATCCACAACTCCGCGACGATGGGCTCCGCCAGCTCGATGTCGAAGCTTGCAAGCGTGGACTGGAGAAGTTCAAGGGCCTCGCGCTGCTCTGCCGGTCCGAGGCCGCTGTCCCTGACGATGGCGACGGCCGTGGGACGAGCGGTCGACGCCTCAGTGGGGTTTCGCGTGACGCTGGCCTCCATCGCCGCCAATACGGCAGATCGCATGGCCATTGCCGCATGCCTTTCCGGGCCGTCTACCGCCCGGCGGTCGATCCAGGCGTCGAGGACGTCGAGCTGCCTACGCTCCCTTTGTAGCGCGCCGACGATGCGCGGACGCACGACCGCCTCGAGCCCACCATCCGCGTCGCGCCGGAAGACGGATCGGCTGGCGGTATAGACCATGAGCAGCTCCTCCTCGACGACCATGGCCCCGTTGAGCCATGTCGCCTCGCCAAGGCTCGTTTCCAGCGCGCCGAGTCGGAAAGCGAGCGACGCCCAGTGCACCCCCTTGAGGGTCGCCGCGCCCGACCAAGGGTCGCGGGGCAGCGGTCGGTTGGACGGAACGAGATGGGCCGACCAAGCGAACGCCGACGCGCGGATCTCGCCAATCGACGCATGGATTTCCGCGGGACTCCCGCCTTCTCCGAACGCAAGGAGGAAATCGAGGCAACGCGCGTGCAGGTCGGCATCCAGCCTTACCTCGGCGGCGCCGGCCGACCGCCGGAACCATGACCGGGCCTCCTCGAACCTCCGGACGGCACCGGACCGTTCGCTCTCGTCGAGTCCCTGCGCCAGCGCCAGCAACCCGAGTGCCATCGAGGCCTCGTCCTCGGCTTCCGGCACGTCGAGGAGGCTCGCGAGGGCAAGCCGCAGGTCGCCGTCGTCGACCTGTGCCAGCAGAAGGCCCATGACCTTGGTCGCGTGTCTCAGGTAATTGCCGTCGTCGTCCGTTCCGGTGTCGATCAGGTGCGCTTGCAACAGCCTCGTCGGACCGGGGCGACCGCCTGAGAGGACAAGCGCGCCCATCAGGGCTTGCGAGCGTGTCGCCGGATGCCAGGAAGCGTCGCCCGCCTTCGCCAGAAAGGATTTATGCAGCCGACGCACGGTCGCTTGGTCGATGCGGAGGCCAGCGGAGAGCGAACAGACGACCTCGACCATGACCCCGGGATCGGGCGTCCTGTCGACCAGCTCCGCCGCGCCGTCGAGGCAGGCGGCCGTTCCCGTCTGGCAGAGGGAAACGAAGAGGGCACTCCCGCCGGGATGGTTGAGCAACTCTTCGATCGCGTCGCCGATCTCGGGCGCCCCAGCGTCGGACAGGTCCACCGGGCCGCCCGCGCTCAGGATCTTGGACGCGATGTCCGGCATCTCCGCTTCTCCCTCAGAACAACTCCGCCGCGCCGGTCACCTGCTTTCGAAAGGCGCGTGGGACATACTCCCCGATTCCCTCCCTCCAGACGGCGCCGAGGATCACCTGCAAGTCGGGGTACTGCTTTGTCGCCTGCGCCACGGCACCGATCAAGGCTGGGAAGTCCTTGGCGTCCATCTCCTGCGAGCCGGGGGAGTCGAGGATGAGGAGACCGGGATGGCGTCCGAACCCACGAGCGGCCGCCACGTGGAGGACGGCCAGGGCGGCCGCGATCCGGATGCGCACCTGCTCGCCCGGCGTAAGGTCGCCGAAGTGCACCTTGCTGCCCCCTGGCTGACGTCGAGGCGGCCGTTCCCGACAAGGCGCAGGCTTTCGAGGTTGCGTACGCCGAACTCCCCCGCGAGACGGAGAAGGGCATCGCTGACCTCCTTCAGCACCTCGGTTTCCAAGGGCTTGAACTTACCCTCGACGACGTCGACCGTCGCCTCGAGGACCGCGAGATCGTGTTCCCCGTACTTCCGGACCGCCACGGGCGCGGAGGCGCGCGCAAGCTCGTCCAGCCGCGCCTCTGCGGCCGCGATGGCGCAAAGGATGGACGTGTCGTCCGGCAGCGACACGTAGGCATCCCCCTTCGCTTGGAGGTCAGCCTCGAGACGTTCCCGTTCGCCCTGCGCAGCGAGGAGTTCCCCCGCGGCGGCCGCAAGCCGCTTGCGGGAGGCGCGCAGTTCACGTGCCGCGTCCTCGACGGCGTCCCTGAGGTGCGGGACCGCGTCGTGCGACGCGTCCCCCGGCGGGTCGGTGTTCCCGCACAGGCCGCAGGTCTCGGAAGCCGTCGCCTCGAAGCGGCCGATCTGGACCGAGGCCTCGCAGGCCGGGCAGCAGGATGGACGCAGCCTGCGGAAAACGTATCCCGCGGCGGCGTCGTCCTGCGCCTGCTGGAGGGCGGACCTTGCGCCCGCGTGTATCGAGATCGCGTCGGCCTCGGCCCGCGTAGACGCGTCGACTTGGCCCTTTGCGGACGCGATCCGCGAACCGGAAGCGAGGAGCTGCGCGTCGATGGCGCGAAGGTCGGCGCGCAGGGCGTCCCTGTCGGGTAGCCCGGCGAGCGTTTCCCGCAGCCCTGCCAGCTCGGCCTTAAGTTCCGCGCGGCGCCCCACCGCCCGCCCCGCCTGCGTTCCAGACGTTTCGCGGTCGGCCTTGTCGTCTGCCTGCACGGACTTCAGGGCGGTGGAGGCCGCCGAATAGGTCGAGATCCACGGCATGCCGATGAAGAGCTGCATCAGGCGTATGGGCAGGCCATCGTTCGCGACACCGCCGAAGATGGCCTTCCCGGGACCGTCGATGAAGAGGGCTGACGACATGGCGGGCCACCCGTGCTCGCTCGCCGCGTCCGTTTCGGATCGGTAGGAGCGGAACTTCGCGAACCCCAGTTCCTCCATGAAGACGTCCGACATCGCCCGCTCGAAGGAGGCGTCCGCCGGCCCGTCGTGCAGGACGGCGATGGCCGGATCCATGCCGCGGACGACACGCGCGCGAGCCTCCGAAGGCTTCAAGACGCCAACCTCCTTCCGGACCGCCACCCCGAACCGTATCCCGTCGATGTCGAACGAGACGTCGATGCCGTCGATCCAGTTCCAGACGTCGGGCTTCACATGCCCTGGAAGCCGTCCCTGGAGAACGGCAAGGACCAGTTTGAGGATTGACGACTTGCCCTGGCTGTTTCCGTCCGTCAGGACAGCCCAGAGTCCGGTGTCGAGGCCGTCCCAGTCGAAGGAGAAGCGCTCGAATCCCGCCGCGTCGTGCTTCACGCCGCTGAACGACACGCGGCGGACGATGAGCTTGCGCGGGCGGGGCAAGGTGCCCGCAGCCTCGACGCCGTGCAGCCGATGCACGTCGAGAACGACGTCGGGCTCCACCCCCGCCATGGCGGCGACGGCCTCGACCCAATCCGCGTCCGCAAACCTGGCCTCGACCCTCTTGTCCGTCCTGCGCCTAACCACCGCTTCCCCCGTCCAATTCCCGCAGTCGCGCTTCAACCTTTAGGCGGATCGATGGGATCGCCGTCCCGTACGGAGTGCCGGCGTACTCGGCGTGTTCGTAATGGATGTCCTTGAGCGCCGAGCCGCTCCTGGCGGCAGCAACAACGAGTGCCAGGTCGGTCTGCCGCGAATACCATTCAAGGGTGGGTTGCGAACGTACTGCCTCCGACAGGAAAGTCTCGGCCAACGGCCCGAGCAGGAACTCGTTCTGATGCCCGGAGGGGATCGTCCGGCGCATCGGCGTGACCAGCCGGCGGGCCGCCAAGAACGAGAGCGAGGTCTGGAGGTCGTCGTAAGCGCCTCGCCGCCACCGGATCATCCAGACGGTGCGGACCGAGGGTTCGTCCTCGTCGAAGATTCGACGGACGGCGGCCAGGATGGCGGGGTCGCCCGTCTCGGCGTGGATGTCGAGCAGTTCGTCCGCAAGGTAATCGGGATAGCGAAGCCAAAAGTCGATCGCCAGAGCCCGCTTCTCCCCCACGAAGACCCGGTCCTGCGTGTCCGTGGTCAGTTCCGCGGCTAGGGGTTCGCTGCCCCTGACGAGAATGAAGAGAAGCCGAAGCGCGTCGCGGAACGCATGGCCGAACTCGGGCAGGGCAACCGGACCCGCAGGCCCGGACGGCGGTGTCGACATGCCCGTATGGTTCTCCCAGAAGCTTTCGCCGCAGGTTGGGTCACCGCCGACACGCAGTTAACGCAACGGCGGACGCGATAAGTCGAATCCAAATTCCTTCACCGAAGGGATTCGCCCCGCGTCCGTCTATCAGCGTGCTAGGATTCGATCCCAGGGCATCCGATCGCGTCGATCGCAACCGTTACGCTGCGTGGATGAACCCAACGCTGTGGCATGGATTTGGTCGAGCGGTCAGGAGCCGACTGTGAGCCGGTAGCCCGACGATCCAAGACGATCGGCGTCGCTCCGCGGTACGGTGGCAAGACATTGCCGCAAGTCCCCGAAGCGCGAGCGGCGACCGATCTAAGGTCGGGGCGCTCTTGTGCGCCACGCTTCTTTCAAATCTCGTGCGGGCTGACTTCTGCGTCGAAGTCGGCAAACACGACGTTGGGCGGCACGGTCGTCGTGCGCAAGTCCCAGCGAACGCCGCGGCTCAGCCCGTTCGCGGTAACGAGGTCATCGAAGACCAGGTGACTGTTCCGTCCGCGCGGCCATCGTTCGGGAACAGCCAAATGATTCGCAAGCCGTCCAAAAAGCCTGATCCCGCTCGAGCCGATCCCTCAAAAGCACGCGTATCGAACGTGCTCAGCGTCGGAGACGTCGCAGAAAAACTGGCAAAGCAAAAATATGGCCACGTCGGGATTTGGGACGAGGAGCGCACTTCATGCAGAATGGAATAGTGTTAATAACCAGCCACTTACTGAATTATGATGTGTCGCCGCAAGCTTTGATCGGGATCAGCGTTTTTGGAAGGAAACTCAGGATTTTTGGAAACAGGGTCGCCGTTGTTTGGAAACGACAATTTCGCAGACGGTTGGTGGGCCCGGCAGGACTCGAACCTGCAACCAAGCGGTTATGAGCCGCCGGCTCTGACCATTGAGCTACAGGCCCGCCGTGCGAGCGTTAACCCAACTGGGACGCCGTCTCAAGCAAAGGTTGGGTCGGCAAAGCTTCCGCCGCATTCCCTTGGCAGGTCGTTCGGGCCGAAGCCTTTCGAATGGAGACTTTATGTCCGCTTCCCACCGCCTTGCCCGCCCTGCCCTCTTCGCGCTGGCCCTGGGGCTTTCCTCGGCGGCCATCGCGCAGACGCCGCCCCCGCCGGCTCCGCCCGCCGCCGGCCGGCCGGCGGAGCCCCGGCGCCTGGCCGTGACGGGCGAGGGACAGGCCTTTCGCGCGCCCGACCTGGCGCTCGTCCAGCTGACCGTCATGCGCCAGGGCGAGACCGCGCAAAAGGCGCTGGCCGACAACAGCGCGGCCATGAGCGCCGTGCAGGGTGCGCTGCCAGAGTTCGGCCTGGAAGCGCGCGACGTGCAGACCTCGGGCTTCACGATCGCCCCGCAATACCGCTACGACACCGCCTCCGACGGCACGCAGGCCCCCCCGACGCTGGTCGGCTACGAGGTCCGCAACACCATCACGCTTCGCGTTCGAGCCGTGGATCGTCTCGGCGAAATCCTGGACCGGGCGGTCTCGCTGGGCGTCAACGACGGCGGGTCGATCGAGTTCGTGGCCGAAGATCCGTCGGCCCTCCAGAACGAGGCGCGTCGCACGGCCGTCGAGCGCGCCCGGGCGAGCGCCGAGGCGATGGCGGGCGCGGCCGGACTGCGCCTCGGCGCGCTTCTGAGCATCGAGGACGGTGCCTCCGGCATCGAGCCGCCCCGGCCCGTGAGCGAGATGCGCATGATGGCCGCGCCTGCCTCGCCGAAGGTCCCGGTGGCGGCCGGCGAGACCATGGCGAGCGCCACCGTGCGGGTGGTGTTCGCGCTGGAGAACTGAACGCCGGCGCCGTTCCGGCCGACACTGCGAGGGGCTTGGCCGTCCGGCCGCGTCCCTCGATGCCGCAGCGCATCGGTTCTCCGCTGGCAAGGGCGACGCAAAAGGCCCGGAAGCACGAGCTTCCGGGCCTTTTGCTTAAGCGGCGGGCGCCGCCTCAGCGGCGGTCGATCACCGGACAGCCGCGGGCCTGCGCGAAGGTCACGAGAACCGGGCGTCCGCCGCGGCGGAAGCCCTCCACCACGACACGCCGGCGGCCGACGTCGACGATGTCGACGCCGCGCAGGCCGAAGGCGCGCGCCTTCTCCAGCGCGAGGCCCGGACGGCAGATGCCGCGATCGCGGCGGTCGTCGTACCGGTGGCCACGGCGATCGTCCCAGTCGCCCCGACGGTGGCGGCGCTCGCCGTCCCAGTCGCCCCGATACTGGACATTCGTCAGGAGCGAGACGTCGGCGGTGGCGCCGGCGCGGGCGGGAGCGCTTGCGCCCAGACAGGCGGTCGCGATCGTCGCGGCGGCAAGAAGCGCGGAACGAAGGATCGGGGTCATGGCGGGGTGTCCTTTCAGGTGAGGATGAGGGCCGAACCGGACGCTAGCGGCGCCGGACTGAACGCGTGCCGAGCGCGGCGTTCAGCGACGGTTCAGGAAGCCGCCTCCACGACATCACGGCGAAACGATCCACGCGGAAGATCGCCCCGTCCCAACCGGAGTGGTCCCATGCCCCGTTTTCTTGCCCGCCTTCTCGAGTCCGTCCTGTTCACGCGGTTCGCGCTCGTCGTCCTCACCTTCTGCTTCTGGGGCTCGGGACTGGCCAAGCTGGCGGACTTTCCGGCGGCGGTTGCCGAGATGGCCTTCTTCGGCCTTCAACCCGCGGCCCCGATCGCGGTTCTCGTGATCGCGACGCAGCTCGGCGGCTCGCTTCTTCTGATCACCGGCATCAAGCCTTGGCTCGGTGCCGGCGCGCTCGGGGTCTTCACCGCGCTGACCATTCCGCTGGTGCATCACTTCTGGAGCCTCGAGGGCGAGGCTGCGATCGCGCATTTCCACACCGCGACCGAGCATGTGACCGTGATCGGCGGGTTGATGGTGGCCGCCATCCTTTCGCATCGTCTTCAGACGGCGCGAAACGCCGCGATCGTGACGGCAGCGTCTGGCGCGACCCGCTACCAGCCCGCCTGACCTGAGACGTCACGAAAAAGGGGCGCCCTTGCGGGACGCCCCTTTTGCATGCGGCGCCGGAACGCGCCGCTCAGCTGTCCAGGAAGCTGCGAAGCTTGCGCGAGCGGCTGGGGTGCTTGAGCTTGCGCAAGGCCTTGGCCTCGATCTGGCGGATGCGCTCGCGCGTCACCGAGAACTGCTGGCCGACCTCTTCCAGCGTGTGGTCGGTGTTCATGCCGATGCCGAAGCGCATGCGCAGCACGCGCTCCTCGCGGGGCGTCAGCGAGGCAAGCACGCGCGTCGTGGTCTCGCGCAGGTTCGCCTGGATCGCCGCGTCGATCGGCAGGATCGCGTTCTTGTCCTCGATGAAGTCGCCGAGGTGCGAATCCTCCTCGTCGCCCACCGGCGTCTCGAGCGAGATCGGCTCCTTGGCGATCTTCAGGACCTTGCGGACCTTCTCGAGCGGCATGGCCAGCTTCTCGGCCAGCTCCTCCGGGGTCGGCTCGCGGCCGATCTCGTGCAGCATCTGGCGCGAGGTGCGCACGATCTTGTTGATCGTCTCGATCATGTGCACGGGAATGCGGATCGTGCGCGCCTGGTCGGCGATCGAGCGGGTGATGGCCTGTCGGATCCACCATGTCGCGTAGGTCGAGAACTTGTAGCCGCGGCGGTACTCGAACTTGTCCACGGCCTTCATGAGGCCGATGTTGCCCTCCTGGATGAGATCCAGGAACTGCAGGCCGCGGTTCGTGTACTTCTTGGCGATCGAGATCACGAGACGCAGGTTCGCCTCGACCATCTCCTTCTTGGCCTGCCGGGCCTCGCGCTCGCCCTTCTGCACCATCGAGACGATGCGGCGGAACTCGGTGATCTCGAGCCCCGTCTCGGTGGCGAGGTTCTGGATCTCCTGGCGCAGGTTCGCGACGCCGCGCGGATCGGATCCCGCGAAGCGCTGCCAGCCCTTGGAGGGAAGCTGGGCGACCTTCTCGTGCCAGTTCGGATCGAGCTCCGAGCCCTGGTAGGCCTTGAGGAACTCGTCGCGCTTCACGCCGTAGCTTTCGGCGAGCCGCAGGAGGCGGCCTTCGTTGCCCACGAGGCGCTTGTTGATGTCGTAGAGCTGCGCGACCAGCGCGTCGATGCGGTTCTGGTTGAGCGACAGCGACTTCACCGCCGTGACGAGATCGTCCTTGAGCTGGTTGCGCGAGCGCTCCTCGGCCGTGGACAGGCCCGCGGTCGCCTCGACGAGCTGGCTCTCGACCTGCTGGTCCTGCAGTTTGCGCAGATCGCGGTAGTTCTCGGCGATCTTGTCGAAGGTCTCGAGGACCTGCGGGCGGATCTCGGCCTCCATCGCGGCGAGCGACAGGGAGTTCTCGAGATCGTCCTCGTCGTCGTCCTCGTCCTCGCCGGGGCGCAGCTCGCCCGGTGCGGGCGGGGCGGCCTCGCTCTCCGGTGCGGCGGCCTGGGGCATCTTGGCCTCGGGGCCGGCATAGGTCGCCTCGAGGTCGACGACCTCCCGCAACATGATGTTGCCCTCGTTGAGTTCCTCGCGCCAGATGATGATGGCCTGGAACGTCAGGGGGCTCTCGCACAGGCCCGCGATCATCGTCTCGCGGCCGGCCTCGATGCGCTTGGCGATGGCGATCTCGCCCTCGCGCGACAGAAGCTCGACCGAGCCCATCTCGCGCAGGTACATGCGCACCGGATCGTCGGTGCGGTCGCCGGCTTCCTTCTTGGGCGCGGCGGCGACGGCGGTCGAGCCGGTCTCGGCGACCTCGGTCGAGCCCTCGGACTCGCCCTCCTTCTCCTCGCCGTCCTCGGCCTCCTCGTCCTCGACGACGTTGATGCCCATGTCGTTCAACATGGCCATCAGGTCCTCGATCTGCTCCGAGGTCACGTCCTCGGCGGACAACACCGAGTTCAACTTGTCCATGGACACAAAGCCGCGCTTCTTAGCAGCCTTGATCATCTTCTTGACGGCGTCGTCCGACAGGTCCAGCAGAGGACTGTCCGGCGTCTCCTGACGCTCCTCGACGGCCGCCTCGCCTTCCTTGGCCTTTGTCGCCATTCCCGTACGTCTCCAATTCGCGCCGGGCGTTCCCGTGAGAGAACCCGGGGCCTCGCACGCCGCGCGCCGAGAACCTTGCGTGTCTTATAGATGAGCGGCCGTAAACGACCGCTTAACCATGATGACCGTCCGCCTGCGCGGTCGCTCGGCCTACTCGAAACTCGTCGCAGCGCTTCGCCGCTCGGCAGCCCAATGCCGTGACAGAACCCGTCGCGGCGGTGTTTTTTGGTTTCCCGACGTCCTGTCAAGAGCTTGCAGCATCCTGACGCGATCGGGAGAACTCTCGACCGACCCTCCCATGCCGGCGAATTGGGGACGTCAGATGCCCTTCGCAGGACGACCCGACAAGACCCCGAACCCGTCGATCAGGGCTTCGGTTCCCGCTAGATTGTTGATCTCTCGGTTGATTTCAACGACCTGCGCCAGCGCGAAGTCGTCGTCGCCGCGCGCCAGAGCATCCTCGGCGGCCTTGAGTTCCTTATTTAGGGAAATGGCGCGGTGCTGCAAGTGGAGCGCCTGGCGCACCGCCTCGCGCGCGTCCTCGAGCGCCGCCTCGGGCAGGACGGGCCACAGCCGCACGAGGCGCAGCACCCCTTCCAGGCGCGCGAAGGTGTCGCCCATGCCGCGGCGGTCGAGTTCCGACAGGATGTCGTCGCGCGAGTGGGGCTGGTCGTCGGCATAGACGTCCACCACGGCCGAGCGCACGCGCTCCATCTCGCCGTCGGTCAGCTCCAGGTCGGCGAAATAATCGAAGGCCTCGCGCAGAAGCGCGGGGTGGTTCACGAAGCCCACCACGATCGAGGCCTCGCGCTGATAGGCCTGCGAGCCGTGGGCGGCCCCCACCATCTTGGTGCGCGTCAGGCGATCGGAACCGCGCTGCAGGCCCGCACTGCCCGTCGGATTGCGCGAGAAGGCTGGACGCCCCCCCTCGCCACCGCCCCCGCGCCGCCCGGTCCTGCCCTCGCGCGGCCCCCGCTCGCCGCCGCGCCCGAAGCCCTGCGTGGCCTTTGCGACCCCGAAGAAGGCCGACAGGCGCTCCTCGGCGTCCTGCAGGTAGTGGCGGCGCAGGCTCTCGTCGCCGATCTGGCGCAGCGTGGTCTTGAGGCGCTGCTCCAGTTCGGCGCGGCGCTCGGGCGTGTCGAAGCCGCCGCCGCCCGACTCGCGCGTCCAGATGAGGTCGGCCAGCGGCCGGGCCCGTTCCAGGACGGCGCGCATCGCGTCCGCCCCGCCGGAGCGGATCAGGTCGTCGGGGTCCTTGCCGTCGGGCAGGAGGGCGAAGCGGAGCGAGCGACCGGGCTTCAGGTGCGGAAGCGCCAGGTCGGCCGCGCGGTTGGCGGCCTTGATACCGGCCGCATCGCCGTCGAAGCACAGGATCGGCTCGGGCGCGGTGCGCCAGAGAAGCTCCAGCTGGTTCTGCGTCAGCGCGGTGCCGAGCGGCGCGACCGCGTTCTCGATGCCCGCCTGGTGAAGGGCGATGACGTCCATGTAGCCTTCCGCCACCACCAGCGTGTTGGAAGCCTTCGACGCGCGCCGGGCCTGCGCGAGGTTGTAGAGGACGTTGCCCTTGTGGAAGAGTTCGGTCTCGGGCGAGTTGAGGTACTTGGCCGGCGTGTCCGCCGACAGCGCGCGCCCGCCGAAGGCGATCGCGCTCTCGCGCCCGTCGAGGATCGGAAACATCACGCGGTCGCGGAAGCGGTCGTAGCTGACGGCGATCCCCTCGCCGTGCACCACGAGCCCGGCACCCTCGATCTCCGCCTTGCCGATGCCGCGGTCGGCCAGGAACTGCTTCAGGCGGTTGCGCGAGTCCGGGGCGTATCCGAGGCCGAAGGTCTTCTGGGTGACGGGATGAAGGCCGCGGTCGCGCAGGTAGCTGCGCGCCTTCGCGCCGTCGGCCTCCTGCAGCGTCTGGCGAAAGAACTCGGCGGCGAGGCGCACCGCGTCGCTGAGCGTCGCGCGCTCGCGCTCGCGCCGCTCGGCATCGGCGTCGCGGGCGGGCATCGGCACGCCCGCCTCGCCCGCCAGCCGCTCCACGGCCTCGGGAAAGCTCATGCCTTCCAGCTCCACCATGAAGCGGAAGTGGTCGCCCGACACGCCGCAGCCGAAGCAGTGGTAGCGGCCCTTGGCATCCTCGCAGTGAAACGAGGGCGACTTCTCGCCGTGGAACGGGCAGCAGGCCCACCAGTCGCCGCGCGAGGGCTGGGTCTTGCGTCGGTCCCACGTCACGCGCCGCCCGACGACGTCCGAGATGGGGACGCGGGCGCGGATCTCGTCGAGAAAGGCGGGGGAGAAGCGCATGAGGATCATATCGTCCCGCCCGGGTCCAATTGCCAGTTTCGCCGGCGCTCAAGTCCCGTTATCCACGCCTGTCCACAGCCGGGGAGCACCATCGCCATGACACCGCGCCTGAGCCTGTCCGATCTGCCCCTGGAGTCCTGGACGCAGGGATCCGCCTTCGGGAGCGCGGACAGCTCGTTCGCCAAGCGGCTCGGCCTTCGCCTCATCGGCGCGAGCTACAACGAGGTCCCCCCGGGCAAGAGCGGATGCCCCTTCCACAACCATCGCGGCGAGGACGAGCTCTACGTCATCCTCGAGGGGTCCGGCCTCTACCGCTTCGGCGAGGAGCGGATCGCGGTCTCGGCCGGCGACGTCCTCGGCGCACCGGCCGGCGGTCCCGACACGGCGCATCAGTTGATCAACACGGGCGAGCGCGTCCTGCGCTACCTCGTCGTGTCGAACCAGGCGCCGGTCGACATCGTGGAATATCCCGATTCCGGGAAGGTGCTCGGCACGGTCGAGGACGCGCCGGCGGACGACGGCTTCCGGCACATGACGCGCCGTCGGGAGAGCGTCGACTACTGGGAGGACGAGCCCGGCGCGCTTTGACCTCCCGCCCCGCTCGGCCTATCGAGACCTCGCCCCCCGCGCCTATAGGAGCCTTTCCGCCGATGGACCAGCCCGCCGTTCCCGCCGAACTCCTGGAGATCCGACGCTCGATCGACAACATCGACGCGGCCATGGTCCATCTTCTCGCCGAGCGCTTCCGCTGCACCAAGCGCGTCGGACACCTCAAGGCGACCCACAAGCTGCCGCCCGCCGATCCGGCGCGCGAGGCCCGGCAGGTCGAGCGCCTGCGCAAGCTCGCCGTGGACGCCGAACTCGACCCGGACTTCGCCGAGAAATACTTAGCCTTCGTGATCCGCGAGGTGATCCGCTACCACGAGGCGGCCGCGCGCGAGACGACCGGCTAGCTTGCAACCAAGCCATGCGTGCGCCGGGGGTTGCGCTCCGGGTCTCCAGCGGCGATAGGAACGCTCCGAAAGCGACGACGCCGCCTCGACCGAGATGCCGGCCCACCCCCCGTCGCGTTTTGGAGTTGCCCCATGAGCGAGCCCTGGACCCCGCGTCGCCCGACCGCCCTTCTCGTCCTGGCGGACGGCACGGTGATCGAGGGCGACGGCATCGGCGCCGAAGGGTCGGCCGTCGGCGAGGTCTGCTTCAACACCTCGCTCACCGGCTACCAGGAGATCCTGACGGACCCCTCCTACGCCCGGCAGATCGTCACCTTCACCTTCCCCCACATCGGCAACGTCGGCGCCAACGACGAGGACGTGGAAGACCTCGTGCCGGAGAACTCGGTCGGGGCGGTGGGCGCGGTGTTCCGCGCCGAGGTGTCGGCCCCCTCCAACTACCGCTCGGCGGGCGGCCTCGACGCGTGGCTGAAGAGCCGCGGCGTCGTCGCGATCTCGGGCGTCGACACGCGGGCGCTGACCGCCCTGATCCGCGAGAACGGCATGCCGAACGCGGTGATCGCGCACGCGCCGGACGGCGTGTTCGACCGCGACGCGCTGCTCGCCCAGGCGCGCGAGTGGTCGGGTCTCGTCGGCCTGGATCTGGCCAAGGACGCGGCCTCCTCGCGCACCGAGGTCTGGACGGAAGGGCCCTGGAACTGGGACCGGGGCTACGGCGCCCACGAGAATCCGAACTACACGATCGTCGCGATCGACTACGGCACGAAGCGCAACATCCTGCGCCTCATGTCGGGTCATGGCGCGCGCGTCGTGATCGTGCCGCCGGACGCCTCGGCGGCCGAGATCCTCGCCCACAAGCCCGACGGCATCTTCCTGTCGAACGGGCCGGGCGATCCGGCCGCCACCGCCCGGTACGCCGCGCCCGTGATCGCGGAGCTCGCCCGCACCGGCACGCCGATCTTCGGCATCTGCCTCGGCCACCAGCTGCTGGCGCTGGCGCTCGGCGGTCGCACCATGAAGATGCACCAGGGACACCACGGCGCGAACCATCCGGTGAAGGACTTCACCACCGGCAAGGTCGAGATCGTCTCGATGAACCACGGCTTCGCGGTGGATCCCGCCTCGCTGCCCTCGACCGTGGAGCAGACGCACGTCTCGCTCTTCGACGGCACGAACTGCGGCCTGCGCGTCGCCGGCCAGCCGGTCTTCTCGGTGCAGCACCACCCGGAGGCCTCGCCGGGACCGCAGGACTCGCACTACCTGTTCCAGCGGTTCTTCGACCTCATCGACGAGCACCGGGCCACCCGCTCGGCCGCCTGAGGGGGCGGGCGCCGAATGCGCCCTTTCCCACCGCTGCCCCCTCGCCTATAAGCCGCTTCTAGCCTCGCCATCAGATCCTGCTCGACCTCGTCCGCCCCTTCCGGCGGCCGGGGCCTTCGGCGCAACACGCAAGACGGACCGGAACCCATGCCCAGACGCGACGACATCAAATCCATCCTGATCGTCGGCGCCGGCCCCATCATCATCGGGCAGGCCTGCGAGTTCGACTATTCCGGCACGCAGGCCTGCAAGGCCCTGCGCGCCGAAGGCTACCGGATCATCCTGGTCAACTCCAACCCGGCGACGATCATGACCGATCCGGACCTGGCGGATGCGACCTATATCGAGCCGATCACGCCGGACGTCGTCGCGCGCATCATCGCCAAGGAGCGCCCCGACGCGATCCTGCCGACCATGGGCGGCCAGACCGCGCTGAACACCGCGCTGTCGCTGAAGCGCATGGGCGTCCTCGACAAGTACGGTGTCGAGATGATCGGCGCGGACGCGACCGCCATCGACAAGGCCGAGGACCGCGCCCTGTTCCGCGAGGCCATGGCGAAGATCGGCCTGGAAACGCCGAAGAGCTTCCTCGCCAACGCGACCGAGGCCAAGGGCGCCGATCGCCTCCAGCACGAGGAGCGCCGCGCGGCCGCGATCCGCGAGACGGAAGCCGGCGAGGCGCGCGAGGCGGCCTTGGCGAAGCTTGAGACCGAGTGGAACCTCGGCGAGACCGACCGCAAGCAGCGCTACATGGCGCGCGCCATGGGCGCGGCGGCCGAAGCCTTGGAGCATGTCGGCCTGCCCGCCATCATCCGCCCCTCCTTCACCATGGGCGGCACGGGCGGCGGCATCGCCTACAACCGCTCGGAGTTCTTCGAGATCGTGGAGGGCGGCCTCGACGCCTCTCCCACCACCGAGGTCCTGATCGAGGAGTCGGTTCTCGGCTGGAAGGAATACGAGATGGAGGTGGTCCGCGACCGCGCGGACAACTGCATCATCGTGTGCTCGATCGAGAACGTCGACCCGATGGGCGTCCACACCGGCGATTCGATCACGGTGGCGCCTGCCCTCACGCTGACCGACAAAGAGTATCAGGTCATGCGCAACGCCTCGATCGCGGTGCTGCGCGAGATCGGCGTCGAGACCGGCGGCTCCAACGTCCAGTTCGCGGTGAACCCCGAGAACGGCCGCCTGGTCGTGATCGAGATGAACCCGCGCGTCTCGCGCTCGTCGGCGCTCGCCTCCAAGGCGACCGGCTTCCCGATCGCCAAGATCGCGGCCAAGCTCGCGGTCGGCTACACGCTGGACGAGCTCCAGAACGACATCACCGGGGGCGCCACCCCGGCCTCGTTCGAGCCGACCATCGACTACGTCGTCACCAAGATCCCACGCTTCGCCTTCGAGAAGTTCCCCGGCGCCTCGCCGGTGCTGACCACCGCGATGAAGTCGGTGGGCGAGGTCATGGCGATCGGGCGCACCTTCGAGGAGTCGCTGCAAAAGGCGTTGCGGGGCCTGGAGACCGGCCTCGACGGGCTCGACGAGATCACGATTCCGGGTCTTGGCGAGGGCGACGACAAGAACGCGATCCGCGCGGCGCTGGGCACGCCGACGCCGGACCGTCTGCGCATGGTCGCGCAGGCCCTGCGCGAGGGCGCGACCAAGGAACAGGTGCACCGCGCCTGCAAGATCGATCCCTGGTTCATCGACCGCTTCCAGGCCATCGTGGATCTGGAGCGCCGCGTGGCTGAGCATGGTCTGCCGCAGGACAGCGACAACCTCCTGTTCCTGAAGTCGGCCGGTTTCTCCGACGCGCGTCTCGCCAAGCTGTCGGGCCAGTCCGAGGCCGAGGTGAAGGCTCTGCGCGAGCGCCTCGACGTCCATCCCGTGTTCAAGCGCATCGACACCTGCGCCGCCGAGTTCCGCTCCCCCACCCCCTACATGTACTCGACCTACGAGCGGCCCTTCGCGGGCCAGGTGCGCTCCGAGGCCGAGGTCTCGGACAGGCGGAAGGTCGTGATCCTCGGCGGCGGCCCGAACCGCATCGGCCAGGGCATCGAGTTCGACTACTGCTGCTGCCACGCCGCGTTCGCTCTCAGGGATGCCGGCCTCGAAGCCATCATGATCAACTGCAACCCCGAGACCGTGTCGACCGACTACGACACCTCGGACCGCCTCTACTTCGAGCCGCTGACGGCCGAGGACGTGCTCGAGATCCTGCGCGTCGAGAAGAGCCGTGGCACGCTGCACGGCGTGATCGTCCAGTTCGGCGGCCAGACGCCGCTGAAGCTTGCGGAAGCGCTGGAGGAAGCGGGCATCCCGATCCTCGGCACGAGCCCGGACGCGATCGACCTCGCCGAGGACCGCGACCGCTTCCAGCGGCTGCTGCACGACCTGTCGCTGCGCCAGCCCGAGAACGGCATCGCCCGCTCGGTCGAGGAGGCGCGCGTCATCGTCGAGCGCATCGGCTACCCCGTCGTGATCCGCCCGTCCTACGTGCTCGGCGGCCGCGCCATGGAGATCGTGCGCGGCGACACGCAGTTCGAGCGCTACATGCGCGAGGCCGTCGTGGTGTCCGGCAAGTCGCCGGTCCTGATCGACTCGTACCTGTCCCAGGCGATCGAGGTCGACGTCGACTGCCTCTGTGACGGCCGCGACACGTTCGTCGCCGGCATCATGGAGCATATCGAGGAGGCCGGCATCCATTCCGGCGACTCGGCCTGCTCGCTGCCGGTCCACTCGCTCTCGCTCGCGATCGTCGAGGAGCTGGAGCGCCAGACGCGCGAGATGGCGTTGGCCCTCAAGGTCGGCGGCCTGATGAACGTCCAGTTCGCGATCAAGGACCGGGAGATCTACGTCCTCGAGGTGAACCCGCGGGCGTCGCGCACCGTGCCCTTCGTCGCCAAGACGGTCGGATCGCCGATCGCCAAGATCGCCGCGCGCATCATGGCGGGCGAGACGCTGGAGGCGGCGTTCGCGGCCTATGGTGGCAAGCCGGACGTGAAGAACCTCCGGCACATCGCGGTCAAGGAAGCCGTCTTCCCCTTCGCGCGCTTCCCCGGCGTCGACACGCTGCTCGGCCCCGAGATGCGCTCCACCGGCGAGGTCATGGGCCTCGACCGCGACTTCGCGGTGGCCTTTGCGAAATCCCAGCTCGGCGCCTCGGTGGATCTGCCGCGCGAGGGCACGCTCTTCGTCTCGGTGCGCGACGACGACAAGGCGGAGATGCTGCCGACCGCCCGCCGCATGGCGGACCTGGGGTTCCGCATCTCGGCGACGGAGGGCACGCACCGCTTCCTCGCCGAGAACGGCGTGCCGGCCGAAAAGGTCAACAAGGTGCTGGAAGGACGTCCCCACATCGAGGACGCCATCCGCAACCGTCAGGTCCAGGTGGTGCTGAACACGACCGAAGGGGCCAAGGCGCTGTCGGACTCGCGCTCGCTGCGCCGAGCGGCCCTCATGCACAAGGTGCCCTACTACACGACGCTCGCGGGCATGGAGGCGGCTGCGGAAGCCATCGCCGCGCTGCGGGCCGGCAACCTTGAAGTGCGGCCGCTTCAGTCTTACTTTCTCTGACGCTTGATCCCGCGAGGGACGGCCCCGTTCCGGGGCCGCAAGGGCTCTCCTGCATAAGGCCGCCCGCAAGAATCACCGGCTGGTTCCCGCCTCAGAACGGGGACCGGTCTTCTTTCGCGTCGGCGGGCTGCCGGCGCCGTGTTTCCGGCCCCGGCCGGGGGCCGCAAGTCGAAGAGGTAACGGGCATGGACAAGGTGCCGATGACGAGCGCTGGCTTCGAGTCCCTCAAGGAGGAACTCCGCCGCCGTCAGCAGGAGGAGCGCCCGCGGATCGTCGAGGCCATCTCCGAGGCGCGCGCCCATGGCGACCTGTCGGAGAATGCCGAGTACCATTCCGCCAAGGAGGCGCAGAGCCTCAACGAGGGACGGATCGCCGAGCTCGAGGACCTGACCGCGCGCGCCGAGGTAATCGACGTCGCCAAGCTGTCCGGCGACAAGGTGAAGTTCGGCGCCACCGTCAAGCTGGTGGACGAGGACACCGAGGAGGAGAAGGTCTATCAGATCGTCGGCGACCAGGAAGCCGACGTGAAGAAGGGCCGCATCTCCATCTCCTCGCCGATCGCACGCGCCCTGATCGGCAAGGGCGAGGGTGACACGGTCGAGGTCGCGGCCCCCGGCGGCGCCCGCTCCTACGAGATCCTGGAGCTGCGCTGGGCGTAAGGGAATGCGATGAGCGAGGCCGTCCAGCAGACCTTCGGGCTCGAAGCGTTCCTTGCCTGGGAACGCGAGCAGGAACGCCGATACGAGCTGGTGGATGGCGTCGCCGTGATGATGACCGGTGGGACGCAAGGCCACGCGCTGATCGCCGCCAACATCGTCGCCGCCTTGCGTCCGCGTTTGCGCGGCTCTCCTTGCCGGCCGTCCGGCTCCGACATGCGGGTCCCAATTCCTGCCACCGGCAACGCGCGCTATCCCGACGTCACCGTGGATTGCGGTCCGTTCGACCGCTCCTCGCACGATGCCTCGCGACCGACGGTCGTGTTCGAGGTGCTCTCGGACTCGACCGGATGGTTCGATCAGACGCGCAAGCTGCGCGACTACGACAGTGTCGCCTCGATCCGTCAGTACGTCTGCGTCTCGCAGTCCGAGCCACGCGTCCTCGTCTGGCGGCGTGACGGTTCGGGCCGGCTCGTACCGGACGCGATCCTGGTGAAGGGCGCACTCCAGCTGGACTTCGAAGGCTTGATGGCCGATCTGTCGCTCGCCGACATCTACGAGGAAACGGGGCTTCTGGACGCCTCAGCCGCCGGCTGACCCGATGAACGTGGCACCGTCCGACCCCGAAGTCGTCGCACCCAACTTCAAGCGCCGCCTGTCGGGCGTCACCTCGACCATCATTCAGCTCGTGCCCGAGCATGCGCGGCGCTTGAGCGTCGCGGCGTTCGGCCCCGGCCTGCCGGCGCATCTGCCCAAGCTCGGCGCGCGCGACCTCCTTCGGCTCGCCCGTCCCCCGGCGGGCCGTCCGTTCCGCATCTGGCACGCCCGGCGCAACGTCGAGATGCTGCCCGGCATCCTCCTGCGCGATCTCCTGCGCTGGCCGCTCCGCCTCGTCTTCACCTCCGCCTCGCAGCGTCGCCACACGCGCTACACGCGCTGGCTGATCGGGCGCATGGACGCCGTGATCGCGACCTCGTCCCGCACCGGCGCCTATCTGACGGTACCCCATACGGTCGTCACGCATGGCATCGACCAGACCCGCTTCCGCCCCCCGTCCGAGGGCCGCGCGGAGCGACGGAAGGCGCTCGGCCTCGATCCCGCGCTCAAGGCCGTCGGCTGCTTCGGCCGCATCCGTCACCAGAAGGGCACCGACCTCTTCGTCGACGCCATGATCCGCCTTCTGGCGGATCATGGCGGCTGGCAGGGCGTCGTGGCAGGCCGCACGACGGGCGAGCACGAGGGGTTCGAGCACGATCTGAAGGTCCGCATCGACGCCGCCGGGCTTGCGACGCGCATCCGTTTCGTCGGCGAGCACCGCGACATCGAGCGCTGGTACGGAGCGCTCGACCTCTTCGTCGCGCCGCAGCGCTGGGAGGGCTTCGGCCTGACGCCGCTGGAGGCGATGAGCTGCGGCGTACCGGTGGTGGCCGCCGACGTCGGCGTCTTCGCGGATGCGGTGCCGCCGGTGGCCGGGCGCATCGTGCCGCCCGACGATCTCGATGCGCTCACCGAGGCGATCCGCCCGTTCCTGCATGACGATGCCCTGCTCGGCCAAGCCGGCGCGGCAGCTCTCGAAACCGCTCTGCGCGACTTTCCGCTGGAGCGCGAGGCGCGCGAGATCGAGGCCGTCTACGAGCGGCTCTGGTCCGGGAAGTCGGCCGCCTCGACGGGCGTCCGCCGGTAGGTCGCGGGCCCCAGCCGCGCCGCGTGATGGGCGAGGAGGCGTACCTGCGCCGCGATGCGCCGCGCGAGAAAGGGCAGGTTCGCGCGACTGACGGGCAGGCGCGCGCGCGGCTGGTGGATCATGGTCGCGCCGTCGACGCCCGCGGCCCGTCCGGTGAGCGCGGCGAAGAGATGCGCCTGGATCGCCAGCGCGGGCTCGACCTGGAAGAGCCTCAGACCCGGGCAGGTGAAGAGAAAGGCGTCGGCGGGCGCCGCGCCCCGGGCCTCGAACGAGGCGAGAAGCCGCCGCGCGCCGGCCGGCCACAGGAGGTAGGCGGCCGAGCCCGACTTGTCGCGCCGCGTCTGCCGGACCCATAACCCCTCGCCGACCGCAACGCTCCGGCGCGCCACGAAGCGCCGCCGTCCGAAGGTCTCGATGTTCACCATCTCCGCGTCGAGGCGCGACAGGGCCGCCAGCGCCTCAGGCAGGCGGCACGAGAGCACCGCGTCGTCCTCCAGCACCAGGACCGGCCCGGTACCCGCCGCGACCTCGCGCCAGATCGCGACATGCGACAGGAGGCAGCCGAGTTCGGGACCGCTCAAGGGCCGCTCCCAGCGGTGGTTGATGCGACGCTCCAGGTCGGGCGCGATGTCCGCGGTCTCCACCGCCCGCCGACGCTCGAAGGCCAGGCCGAGGCCACCGAGCTGCCGCGCCATGAAATCGAGGCGCGCGGTGGCGCGGTCGAGGTTGATGACGCGGATCGGGACGGGCTCCATGGGCGTCGCTCTAGGCCGGACGCGGGCGGCGCGTCCAGTGCGCCGCCCGTCCCGCTCATCGGATGCCCAGCCCGTCATGCCGGTTGAGGCGCCGGTAGAGCCCGTCCTCGCGCGCCATCAGCTCGGCATGGCTGCCGTCCTCGGCGATGCGCCCCCGGTCGAAGACGAGGATGCGGTCGAGCTCGCGCACCGTGGACAGCCGATGCGCGATCACGAGGCTGGTGCGCCCGCGCATCAGGCGCTCCATCGCGAGCTGGATCAGGCGTTCGGACTCCGAATCCAGCGCCGAGGTCGCCTCGTCGAGCACGAGGATCGGCGCATCCGCCAGGAAGGCGCGGGCCAGCGCCACGCGCTGCCGCTCGCCGCCCGACAGCTTCACGCCCCGCTCGCCCACCATCGTGTCGTAGCCCTGCGGCAGCTGCTCGATGAAGCGGTCGGCGCTGGCGAGCCGCGCCGCCCGTTCGATCTCCTCGCGGCTGGCGTCGGGCCGGGCATAGGCGATGTTGTCGCGAAGCGTGCGGTGGAAGAGCACCGACTCCTGCGGCACGATCGCGATCTGCCGGCGCAGCGAGCCTTGCGTGACGCGCGAGACGTCCTGCCCGTCGATCAGAATGCGTCCGCCGTTCACGTCGTGAAGCCTCTGGATCAGCTTCACGAAGGTCGTCTTGCCGGAGCCCGACGGCCCCACCAGCCCGACGCGCTGCCCGCCGGGGATCGCGACCGTGAAGTCCTCGTAGAGCGGCGTGTCGTGGCCGCCGTAGTGGAAGCGCACCGCCTCGAAGCGGATCGCCCCGTCCCGCACGACGAGCGGCTGCGCCCCTTCCGCGTCGCGGATGCCCGGTGTGCCGCGCTCCAGATCCACCAGCTCCTCCATCTCGTTCACCGAGCGCTGGAGGTTGTTCACGTGCATGCCGATGTCGCGCAGGTATCCGTGCACCACGAAGTAGGTGGTGAGGAGGTAGGCGACGTCGCCCGCCGAGGCCGCGCCGGTCCGCCACAGGTGCAGGGCCGCGAGCGCGATCGCGACACGGATCGCCCAAAGGACGGCGACCTGCGCCGTGCCCGCCCAGGTATGCCGCATCCAGGTGCGCGCGGTCTGCCGACGCCAGTCACGGAGGGCATCGGACAGGCGTTCCTCCTCGCGCGCCTCGGCGCCGAAGGCCTTCACCACGGCGTTGCAGCCGAGCGCGTCGGCGAGCACGCCGCCGACGCGCGTATCGAGCTTGTTGGACAGGCGCGAGGCCGGCGCGACGTAGGCGACCGACAGCCAGACGGTGGCAGAGACGTAGAGAACCGCGCCGAGCCCCATGACGAGGCCCATCAGCGGCCACTGCGCGGTGAGAAGCGCGACCGTGCCGATCAGCACCACCACGGAGGGCAGAAGTGCCAAGAGGAGCACGTCGTGCAGAAGGTCGAGCGACCACATGCCCCGCGTGATCTGGCGCACCGTCGAGCCCGAGAAGCTGCCGGCATGCCAGTCCGAGGAGAAGTGCTGGACGCGCGCGAAGGTGCGCCCGCCGACCCGGCTCATGATGCGCAGCGTCATCGGCACGACGCTGGCCCAGGCCAGATGCCGCAGCCCGACGAACAGAAGGCCGAGCACCGCCATGGCGGCCAGCGCCTCCAGCGCTTGACGCATGGCGTCCGGCCGCGCGCTCTCCGTCGTCAGCGCGTCCACGAGGCGCCCCGCGAAGAAGGGAATGAAGACGTCGGCAAGCGTCGCGAGCGTGATCGCGCCCGCCACCATGGCGACGCGCGGCGTCTCGGTACGCCAGTTGCGGACGGTGTAGGCAAGGACGCGACGGATCGCGCCCATGCGATCGGTCTCGATGGTTTGAACGGTCATGAGGCTCAGAACGGCGCCCAGCGGGGCGACCATCTCCCATAGTGGCGCGAGGACCCGTCGGGGTCGTTCGGCCGGAAGCGCAGGAACGGGTGCGGGCCTTACGGGGAAGGCCGCGACCTGGAAGATCGAGAACGGGCGGCTAGCGCCGCACGGTCGATCGCGGGCCCTTCGGGCGTCCCGCGCCGGCTGCGGACCGCAGCACGGACGGGTGGCGAAGGGCACCGGCGGGGGTTGAGATCGGATCCATCACGTCAGTCCCTCCCCGCATCTTAGGTCGGATCGGCCCGCCGCTGGACCGGGCTGGATTCGGCGGGGCAAAGGCATCCCGCACGCGGCTGCAGCGGCATGATTAGTCCCGCGCCCCCGCGTCGTCCAGCCATGCCTCTTCACCATGGGGCGAAAGAGACGGGGAACTGTGGCGCGCCGGCCACTCCCGCTGTTGCCAGCCGGCCGCCCCCTCCCCTATTGAAGAGGGCTGTATTGAAGAGGTCTGCGCCCGAGCCCATGTCGAGTTGCGACCCACAAGCCGAGTGCCATTCCATGACCCAGCGTCATTCCAGCGTTCTCGTGATCGGCTCCGGCCCGGCCGGCTACACGGCCGCGATCTACGCCGCCCGCGCCATGATGAAGCCGCTGCTCGTCGCCGGCCTTCAGGAGGGCGGCCAGCTCACCATCACCTCCGACGTCGAGAACTATCCCGGCTATCGCGATCCCGTCGCGGGTCCCTTCCTGATGGAGGAGATGAAGAACCAGGCGCTGAACGTCGGTGCCGAGATGGCGTCCGACCTCATCGTCGAGGCCGACCTCTCGGTGCGCCCCTTCCGCTTCACCGGCGACTCCGGCACCACCTACACGGCGGACGCCGTGATCATCGCGACCGGCGCGCAGGCCCGCTGGCTGGGCCTCGAGTCCGAGGCCGCCTTCCAGGGCTTCGGCGTCTCGGCCTGCGCGACCTGCGACGGCTTCTTCTACCGCGGCAAGGACGTCGTGGTGGTGGGCGGCGGCAACACCGCCGTCGAGGAGGCGCTGTACCTGTCGCATATCGCGAAAAGCGTCACCGTGGTCCACCGGCGCGACCATTTCCGCGCCGAGCGCATCATGCAGAACCGCCTCTTCGCCAAGGACAACGTGCGCGTCGTCTGGAACGCGGAGGTGGCCGAGGTCTTGGGCGAGACGAAGCCCGTGAAGTCGGTGACGGGCGTTCGCCTGCGCGATCGCAACACCGGCGAGCTGAGCGATCTCGCCGCCCACGGCGTCTTCGTTGCGATCGGCCACGCGCCGGCCACGCAGGTGTTCGGCGACCAGCTGCGCAAGAAGGACGGCGACTATCTCTGGGTCGAGCCGGGCACGACGCGCACGTCCGTCGAGGGCGTGTTCGCGGCCGGCGACGTCGCGGACGACGTCTACCGACAGGCGGTGACGGCGGCGGGGCTCGGCTGCATGGCGGCGCTCGAGGCCGAGCGCTGGCTGGCCTCGCAGATCGTGGTGCATGGGGACGGCGTTCGCGAGGCCGCCGAGTAGCATTCGTCTCGAAGGGGGAGGACGGGGCGGACGATGGCGCTCGACTGGGACAAGCTGCGCATCTTTCACGCCGCCGCCGAGGCCGGCTCCTTCACGCACGCCGCCAACACGCTGAACCTGTCGCAGTCGGCCATCTCGCGCCAGGTCGCGGCGCTGGAGCAGGAGATCGGCGCGCCGCTCTTCCACCGCCACGCGCGCGGCCTCGTCCTGTCGGAGCCGGGCGAGCTTCTCTACCAGACCGCGAGCGACGTGCTGCGCCAGCTGGAAACGGTGCGCATGCAGCTCACCGAGACGCGCGAGAAGCCGAGCGGCAAGCTGCGCGTCACCACCACGGTGGGCCTGGGCTCCGGCTGGCTGACGCAGCGCGCCCAGGAGTTCCTGGAGCTCTACCCCGAACTCGAGCTCCAGCTCGTCTTCGACAACGAGGAGATCGACCTCACCATGCGCAAGGCGGACTGCGCGATCCGACTGCGCCAGCCGCAGCAGCCCGACCTCATCCAGCGCCGCCTCTTTACGGTGCATCTCCACGTCTACGCCGCGCCGAGCTATCTCGGGCGCTTCGGCACGCCCCAGACCACCGACGACCTCGAGCGCCACCGCATCATCACCTTCGGCGAGCCCGCGCCCAACTACCTCCGGAACCTCAACGCGCTGGAGACCGCAGGCCTGCCCGACGGCCAGAGCCGCCAGCCGATCCTCCAGATCAACAACCTGATGGCCATGAAGTCGGCGATCGAGCGCGGCATCGGGCTGGCGCTCCTGCCGGACTACATGATCGATAAGGACACCTCGCTGGTGCAGGTCCTGCCGGAGCTGAACCTCGCCTCGTTCGACACCTATCTCTGCTATCCCGAGCAGCTGCGCGACGCGGCCAAGCTCAAGGTGTTCCGCGACTTCCTGATCGGCAAGGCGCGGACCTGGAGCTACTGAGGCCACGCGCGCGGACGCCCGTCGCACGGAATCGTTTCATGCGTCGCTCGCATGCCGCATGCGCGATCGGTGCACTGGTCGTCCCCGGCCGCGCGTCTAGCTGCTGACGCAATCGGCTGGACCGCTCTCCTCCTCCCGGGCGCCCGCCCCGATTGTTTCCTCCCAGGGGTCCAAGCGGCCCCTTACTTTCAGGCCGGGCTCCGAACAGGAACCCGGCCTTCTTCTTGTCCGGGAGCGCGACCGACTAGGCTTATTCGGGACCATGCTCTGAAACGATAGTCTATCGGTAAGTCAAACTGATCGTATGACCGACGAATACTGAACGGATTTTGAAAATTGCGGTCCGAATTGGGAACCGGACGGCCGGACCGGACGCTATAGCGCCACCTCACGCCGTCGTGAGGCCGCGCCCTCACCGGATCGCGCCTCGCTCGGGCGTCCGGTTGCACGGCGTATCCCTCCGCAACCCGGAAAGGTCGCCCCCATGCTCCGCTGGCTGCAATTTGGCGATCTGCATGCCTGCGAGGGCGACGAATGGGAGAGCCTCGGGCGCTTCCGGCAGCTCGTCGAGGAGGCGAACCGCGACATCGCGCACCGGATCGACTTCGCCGTCCTGCCGGGCGACAACGCCAACCATGCGACGCCCGAGCAGTTCCGGCGCGTGGCCGAGACGGGGCGCCAGCTTCGCGCGCCGCTTCACGTCCTGCCGGGCGACCACGACTACGAGGCAGGGCACCTCGACGACTTCCGCGCGCTGCTCGCGCCCGAGACCCTGCCGCGCGCCGAGATGCACGGCGACACGCGCGTCGTGTTCCTCGACATCGTGAGTGCGGGCTCGGGCGGGCCGGACTTCCGCCTCGGGCGCGAGCAGACCGCCTGGCTGCGGCGCACGCTCGCCGACACGGCCGGGGCACGGCGCACGGTGGTCTTCATGCACGCCTTTCCCGGCGACCTGCGCGAGGGCGGCGACGAGGTGGCGGCGCTGTTTGCGGCCGGCGGGGTCGCCTATGTCGGCACCGGCCATACCCACTACAACGACCTCCTGAACGACGGGCACGTCGTCTACGGCGCGACGCGCTCGACCGGCGAGATCGAGGAAGGCGCGCCGGGCTTCTCGGTCTCGGCGCTGGATGGCGACGTCGTGTCCTGGCGCTTTCGCGAGTTGGGCCACCACGGTCCCTTCGTGCTCGTCACCTCGCCGTCGGACATCCGCCTCGTGACCGACCCGCAGTCGCGCACGCAGGTGCCCGACGGTGCGATCGAGGTGCGGGCCGAGGTGTTCGGCGCCGACGCCACGGCCGGCGTCACCGCGCGGCTCGGCGACGGGCGTGGCGCGGAGCTCGCGCGCGGCGCGGACGGAACCTGGTGCGGTCGCTTCGACGGCGTGCCCGACGGGCTGCACCGCCTCACCGTCACCGCGCGCAACGCGGCGGGCGAGACCGACAGCGACGGGGTGGACGTGCTTCTGCGGGGCGCGCGCGAGCGCCCCAAGCGAGGGGCCGCGATCGCGCTCGGGCGCGACGTGCATTCGGTGCGCAGCTGGCCCGAGAAGGGCATTCCCGGCGGCCGGCTCGGTCCGAACGCCAACGGGCGCAAGTGGTAGCGCCTTTGCCGGGACCCGCGATGGCCCCGGCGCGAGGCGTCTCGTTTCAGCCCTCCAGCGAACCGCAGAAGCGCTGGATCCGGGTGCAGGCCTCCTCCAGGAGCTGGTCGGAGGTGGCGTAGCTCAGGCGGAAGTTCGGCCCGAGGCCAAAGGCCGAGCCGTGCACCACGGCGACGCCCTCCGCCTCCAGCAGCGCCGACACGAAGTCCTCGTCGGATCCGATGCTCTGGCCGTTCGGCGCGCGCTTGCCGATCGTGCCCTTCACCGAGGGGTAGACGTAGAAGGCGCCCTCCGGCGAGGGGCACTCGATGCCGCGCGCCTGGTTCAGCATGGAGACCACGAGGTCGCGCCGGCGCTCGAAGACGTCGCGGTTCCGGGGAATGAAGTCCTGTGTGCCGTTCAGCGCCTCGACCGCCGCCCACTGCGCGATCGAGCAGGCGCCCGACGTCTGCTGGCCCTGGATCATGTCCATGGCCTTGATGAGCTTCAGCGGCCCGCCGGCGTAGCCGATGCGCCAGCCCGTCATGGCATAGGCTTTGGACACGCCGTTGATCGTGATCGTGCGGTCGTAGAGCGCCGGCTCCACCTCGGCCGGAGTCGCGAAGCGGAAGTCGCCGTAGACGAGATGCTCGTACATGTCGTCGGTCATCACCCACACATGCTCGTGGCGCAGAAGCACGTCGGTGAGCTGCTTCAGCTCGGCATGGCTGTAGGCCGCGCCCGACGGGTTCGAGGGCGAGTTGAACAGGAACCACTTGGTGCGCGGGGTGATCGCGCGCTCCAGCGCCTCGGCGGTCAGCTTGAAGCCGTTCTCCTGGCGCGTCTCGACGATGACCGGCGTGCCACCGCACAGGCTGACCATCTCGGGATAACTGACCCAGAAGGGCGCGGGGATGATCACCTCGTCGCCGGGGTTCAGCGTCGCCATGAAGGCGTTGAACAGGACGTGCTTGCCGCCGGTCGAGACGATCGTCTGCTCGGGCTTGTAGTCGAGATTGTTCTCGCGCTTGAACTTCTGCGCGATCGCCTGGCGCAGCTCGGGAATGCCCGAGACCGGCGTGTACTTGGTCTCGCCGCGCGCGATGGCGTCCACCGCCGCCTGCTTGATGTTGTCGGGCGTGTCGAAGTCCGGCTCGCCGGCGCCCAGCCCGATCACGTCCATGCCCTTGCTCTTGAGCTCGCGCGCCTTCTGGCTGACGGCGATGGTGGCGGAGGGCTTCACGCGGTCCAGCGATGCGGCGAGAAAGCTCATGGGGCGGCTCCGGAAGATCGGGGCGAAGGAGGAAGGGCGGGCGACCCTCGGGCGGGCGGTCCTTGCGGAAGCCGGTCGCCGAAAATCGGCGGACCCTAGTCCCGGCTTGTGTGCGATGCAAGACGAAGCGAGAGGGGCCGGCGATCCATCAGCCCGGCTGATGGGACCGCGCACGAAACGGAATTGGCGCGGTGGCGCGCGATGGGGCAGGACCGGGTCGCCTTTTCGTCCGGAGACCCCGCATGCGCTACGTGATCCACGGCATGATCGACAGCGGCAACTGCTGGAAGCCGCGCCTCCTGTGCCACCTCCTAGGCATCGCCTTCAAGCATCGCGAGGTCTCGACCCGCGACGGCTCGACCCGCACGCCGGAGTTTCTCGCGCGCAACCCCGCCGGGCAGTGCCCGATCCTGGAGTTGCCCGACGGGCGCGTCCTGCCGGAATCGGATGCGATCCTCGTGTATCTCGCGACCGGCACGCCCTTCCTGCCCGACGACCGCTTCGCGCAGGCGCGAACGCTGGCCTGGATGTTCTTCGAGCAGAACGCGCACGAGGTCTCGGTCGCGGTGCGGCGGGCGCTCACGGTGTATCCGGAGCGCGCGGCGGCGGCGACGCCCGAGCGCATGGCGCTTCTTCTGCGAAACGGCGAGGCGGCGCTCGCCACCATGGAACGGCATCTCGCCGGATCGCCGTTCTTCGGCGACGAGCGGCCGAGCGTGGCCGATGTCGCCCTGTATCCCTACACCGCCACGGCGCACGAGGGCGGCTTCGATCTCGGCGCCTTTCCGGCGGTCCGCGCCTGGCTCGCACGCATTCGCGACCTGCCCGGCTACCGGCCGCGCGAGGCCGTCTGAACGCAAAGGGCCCGCTCCGGATGCACCGGAGCGGGCCCGCCGAGCCGTCAGGGGCTGGCGTCGATCAATCGTCGAGGCCGAGCGCGTCGAGGTCGGTGTCGGGCGCCGAGGTCAGCGTCTCGCGGGTCAGGCTCGGCGCGTTGACGCGCAGGTCGTCGCCGTCCATCGCGATCTGCATCGCGCTCCAGTTCACGAGCACGTCCTTCTCGCCGACGCCCAGGAAGCCGCCGACCTCGAGGATCACCGCCTGGATCGAGCCGTCGGCGTTGATGATAAAGTCCTCGATCTCGCCGATCTTCTCGTTGTTGGCGCCATAAACGTCCTCGTCGTCCAGCGCGCCGGTGCGGAAGTAGGTCGGCATGGCGCCGGCGGCCGGCGGGGTCAGGGTCACGAAGTCGCCGCCGGCGGCAGCGGTTGTCGCGGCGGGCGCCATGCCCGTGGTCGCGGGCGCCGTCGTGGTGGCCGGCGCGGTCGTCGTGGCGGGCGCGGTCTGGGCAAGGGCGGCGCCAGCGGTGGCGAGCGAGGCGAGGGCGACGAGGGCGAGACGCTTCATGGAACAATCCTTGGGTACGGTGTTGGGCGAGGCCGGGCCGCTGGCGCGGTGGGCCTTCCCTCCTTGAAGGGTGCGACAAACTGTTCGGTTCCCGCGACCCGACAAGAAGCTCGCCGCCTCGCGCGCTTGCCGTCCGCCGCACGCTTGCGGCAGTCTGCGCCGCACGACCCCAGCGCCGAGGACCGATCGCTTGTCTGTTTCCGAGCCCGACGACCAGCCCCGCGGCGACCTGACGATCCGCGTCCAGGCCATGCCCGCCGACATGAACGCGGCCGGCGACGTGTTCGGGGGATGGGTCATGGCGCAGATGGACCTGGCGGCCGGCATCCGGGGCGCCGAGCGGGCCGGCGGCCGCGTCGTGACGGCCGCGGTCGAGACGCTGGCCTTCCGGCGTCCGGTGCATGTGGGCGATACGCTGTGCGTTTATACGCAGGTCGAGCAGGTCGGCCGCACCTCGATCCGCATCCGGGCCGAAGCCTGGGCGCGGCGCTACCTCAAGCCCCAGCGCGAAAAGGTGACCGAGGGCGTCTTCGTGATGGTGCATCTGGACGAGGCCGGCCGGCCCGCGGCGGTCGGCGAGGCGCCCCCGTCCCTCGCCTCCTGAGCGCGTTCGCGCCCGGCCGATCCCTTTGCCGTTCCGGCGGACGCCGCGCTCCATACGCAGCGCTCGCCTGTCATGACGCGAGGACAGCGGCGAGACGCGCGGGCATGTCCCGACCCTCACGCGAACGCGCGGCGCGGATCCGTTCGCACCCGTCCCGCCTGACCGGGTCGAGGCCGATGCCGGTGCGGTCGCGGGATAGCCGCGTCGGCATTCCAGGGGGCTGGGATGGCCACCCGCGGACGACGCCGGATCGAGGTGACGTCTTCGCCGGGGTCCAACTGGAGAACCAGGCCGGCAACGCCCTTCAGCCTGTGCGACCGGGCCCACGGCGGTGGTGAAAGACGCCGGTCAGCCCGGCGACGCACGACTGAGGGGACGGCGCCGCATTCAGCCGCGTCCCGTCGGTGCCGATCGAAACCGCTGAGCCGTCGTCGCGCCGGGTTTGAGGTCACCCAGATGAAGCCGCTGCAAGGAGGTCGCTCTCGCGGCGCCGCTGCCGCAGGGCGCCGCATCAGGGTCTGCCACACGATGCGCTCCACATGTTCACGAAGGCGTCACGAGGCGCTGTGTTGGCGCTCGAAGCACCTTGCGCCGATCATGGGTGTCATCAGGGCGGCGGGCTGCGTCGGCCTGCTCCGGGAATGGCGGGCACGGTTGTCGTCCTGCCCCGAGTCTCGCGGATCGCCCTCCCCTATACGGATGGCCCCAGCGCCCGGAATGGCGCGCACAAGCCGAACCGCTGCGAGCGCACGGCGAGCGCGGAGCCAAACGATCCGGTCTGGTGTCGCAGGGTACCCCAGGCCCCGCCCGCCGCGGCTCCCAGCAACCGCCTCAGGCGGCGCGCGCCAGTCCGGGCCTTGCGGCGGCATCGGGCTTGGTGGCGGCCGACGAACTCAGCATCTGTCCGGACTGGTCGAGCCGCTGCAGCACCTCGTTGATCTGCTCGGCGCCGACCGACTGCTCGCGGCAGGCCGCCGAGATCTCCGACACCAGCTCCGTGGTCCGCTTGATGTGGGGCACCAGCGCCGCCAGGCTCTCGCCCGCCGCCTCCGAGGTTTGCAGCGTTTCGGCGGTCAGCGCCTCGATCTCGTTCGCGGCCCGCCCGGCGCGCTCGGCGAGCTTGCGCACCTCGCTCGCCACCACCGCGAAGCCCTTGCCGTGCGAGCCGGCGCGCGCCGCCTCGATCGCCGCGTTCAGCGCGAGAAGGTCGGTCTGTCGCGCGATCTCCTGCACCACCGACACGCGCTCGGCGATGGTGCGCGTGGCGGCCACGGACTTCGCCACCGCCTCGCCGCCCAGCGCCGCGCTCTCCGACGCTTCCAGCGCCAGCTTCTCGGTGCGGCCCGCGTTGTCGGCGTTCTGGCGAATGTTGGCGGTCATCTCCTCCATGGTCGAGGAGGCGTCGCCGAGCGAGCGCGCCTGTTCGTCGGCGAGCCGCTGGCGCTCGGCGTCGCGCGCGGCCTTTTCCGCCTCCAGCGCCTCGAAATAGGTCGAGATGCCGAGATCCATGTCGAGAACCGCAAGCTTCACGAGGATGCCGACGATCCGCGCCGCCTCGCGCGTGCGCCGCCGGCTCGTCAGTCCGCGCCCGACCAGGGCGGGAACCAGCTCCGCGATCATGGTCTCCAGGATCAGCGCGTAGCCGCCGAGGTGCCAGCGCGGCTCGAGGCCGATGCGCGCATGGACGCGACCGATGCGCTGGGCGTTCTCGGCATAGCCCGCGTCGATCGCGCCCGCCGCGATGCGGCTCCAGTGGTCGCCCTGCGCCGCTCGCGCCGCGTCCAGTCGCTTGGCGTCGGGAAAGAAGCGCCGGACGTCCGGGGTCGCCTCGACCTGGGCATAGAAGGTTCCGAGCGCCCGCTCCACCGCGCGGCCCACGAGCTCGCGATGCGGCGCGAGCGCCGCCAGCGCCTCGGGCTCGATCCCCAGGAAGTCGAGACGCTCTTGAAAGGACCTGTCCATGCCCGTCGCCGCCGTTCGTCCGTGCGTGATTGCCGCGGCCGAGGATGGGGCGCGTGGGTGAAGCGGACGATAAGGCTGGCATCGGGATGACTACGTAGCCGCAGGACGCAGTTCCCGCAGGCTGACTCCCCGGCCGAAGCCCCGCTCGTTCTGGACAACGCGGCGTCCGACGGGGCAAATGCGCCCGACCCTTCCGCGCCCGCCGCCTCCCGCGCGCCGCGGCCCTCCTGCCAAGTGCCCGTCCATGCTCGCTCGCTTCTTCTCCTACTACGCGCCGTGGCGCGGCCTGTTCGTGCTCGACTTCACCTGCGCGGTGGCGGCCGGCCTCCTGGAGCTCGGCTTTCCGATCGCGGTGAAGCTCTTCATCGACGACCTCCTGCCGGGCGGCGACTGGGGGCTGATCGTGCTGGCCTCGCTCGGCCTGCTCCTGATCTACGCGCTCAACACCGGTCTGATGGCCGTGGTCACCTACTGGGGCCACATGCTCGGCATCAACATCGAAACCGAGATGCGCCGGCGCGCCTTCGACCATCTCCAGAAGCTGAGCTTCGGCTACTTCGACGAGCGCAAGACGGGCCATCTCGTCGGGCGCCTGACCAAGGATCTTGAGGAGATCGGCGAGGTCGCGCACCACGGGCCGGAGGATCTCTTCATCGCGGTGATGACCTTTGTCGGCGCCTTCCTGCTCATGGTGTCCGTGCATGTCGAGCTGGCGCTGATCACGGCGGTCGTGGTGCCGCTCGGCACCTGGCTGACCGCGCGCTACGGCAACCGCATGACGCGCACCTGGCACGCCATCTACGGCTCGGTCGGCGACTTCAACGCGCGGATCGAGGAGAATGTCGGCGGCATCCGCGTGGTGAAGAGCTTCGCCAACGAGGACCACGAGCGGGCCCTGTTCGACGCGAACAACCAAGGCTACCGCGCGCGCAAGCTCGACGCCTACCGCATCATGGCCATGAGCCAGTCGCTGAACTACCTGTCGATGCGCCTGACGCAGGTCATCGTGATGCTGGCCGGCACCTGGTTCGTGATCCAGAACGACCTCAGCTACGGCGGCTTCGTCGGCTTCCTGCTTCTGGTCAACGTCTTCTTCCGGCCGGTCGAGAAGATCGCGGCGGTTCTCGAAACCTACCCGAAGGGTATCGCGGGCTTTCGCCGCTACACCGAGTTCCTCCACACCGAGCCCGACATCGTGGACGCGCCGAACGCCGTCCCGGTCGACCGGCTCACCGGCGCCATCGCGTTTCGCGACGTGCGCTTCGGCTACCGGGCCGGGCGGCCCGTCCTGCAGGGCATCGACCTCGAGGTGCGGCCCGGCGAGACGGTGGCCTTCGTCGGCCCGTCGGGCGCCGGCAAGACCACGATCTGCTCGCTGGTTCCCCGCTTCTACGACGTCACCGGCGGCGCGATCCTGATCGACGGCATCGACATCCGGCAGATGCGGCTGGCCGACCTGCGCCGGCGCATCGGCGTCGTGCAGCAGGACGTCTTCCTGTTCAGCGGCACGATCCGCGAGAACATCGCCTACGGCCGCCTCGACGCAACGGAAGGCGAGATCGTGTCGGCGCTGCGCCGCGCGCGGCTGGAGGAGACGGTCGCCGCCCTTCCCGAGGGTCTCGACACCGTGGTGGGCGAGCGCGGCGTGAAGCTGTCGGGCGGGCAGAAGCAGCGCCTGTCGATCGCGCGCATGTTCCTGAAGGATCCCGACATCCTGATCCTCGACGAGGCGACCTCCGCGCTCGACACCGAGACCGAGCGGCTGATCCAGGCGTCTCTCACCGAGCTTGCCGAGGGGCGCACCAGCCTCGTGATCGCCCATCGCCTGTCCACCATCCGCCATGCCGACCGCATCGCGGTGATCGAGGCGGGCCGCATCGTGGAGACCGGCAGCCACGCCGAACTCCTGCGCGCCGGCGGTCCCTATCGCCGCCTGATCGAGGCGCAGGAGGTCGTTCTCGGCGCCAACGACGGCGCGCTGCCCCCTCGCCGGTCGCCGGCCGCTTGATCGCGACCGGAAAAGGCCGGCGCCCCGTCGGGAGCGCCGGCCTTTCCGTCGTCGATGCCCTTAGTTGGCGGGCGGCGGGGTCGGGGCCGCGTCACCGGCCGCCGGCGGCGGCGGCGGGGTGGCGCCGCTCTCGGGCGGGGTCACGAGCGAGCGCGGCGGCGGGGGAACCTCGGTGCCCGCGGTCTCGCCGCGCATCGCCGAGATGATCGGCTGGGCGGCCTCGATGCAGTCGGCGATCGGCTCGTCGCCGCAGCGCACGTCGAGCGAGCGGCCCTCGCCCAGGTCGATCGAGAAGCCGGCCATCGGCATGGGCGGCGCCGGCGGCGGACCGCGGCGCGGGCCATCGCCGCGCGGACCCATGCCACGCGGGCCCATGTCCATCATGTCGCGCGGGCCGCCCGGACGCGGGCCCGGCTCGTCGGCGCGCGCCCAGCGATCGCCGTAGCGCATGTCGCGCGGCGAGGGCTCGGGCCGGTCGTCGCGCCGGTCGGCGCGGTCCTCGTCACGGTCACGGTCCCGGTCGCGGTCCCGGTCGCGATCCTTGTCGCGATCCTTGTCGCGGTCGCGATCGCGGTCCCGGTCGGGGCGCTCCATGCGATAGCTGTCCTCGTCGTCGCGCTCCTGCGCATGCGCCAGGGGCACGACCGACGTCGCCAGGAGGGCGGCCAGTGTGAGGTGCTTCAACATTCGGGCTTGTCCTGTTGGATCCACGGACCCGAGCGTCCGTGGGCTCCCAACGCGCCGGTGGCCGAAGCGTTGCCGTGACCGGTTCGTGGCAGGACGGGTGCGCCCGCCGCCGCGAACAAGGGTCGGCGGGCGCTGGGGAACGCGGGGACACTGGCTCCGCCGCTACGAGATACAATGGCGGGCCCCGGTTCTGGTCCGCGAAACTCGAGCGGATACGAGCGAAGCTAGGCCCTCTTGGTAAGCGAAGGATGAACGGAACCGGTCGAATGCTGCGACATTCGCGCCCCGCCTCGCGCGGATCGCCTGTCCGTTCCCCCTTTATTCCCATCGTCGTCGGGCCCATATTCGCCGTATGCCCAAATCCCCGCGCCGCTCGCCGATCCTCGACTATTCCGACGCCTCGGAAAGCCTCAACGGCCCCGCCGGTCTGGCGGAAGCGCCCCAGAGCGAGCTCGCCGGCGCGCCGTTGTCGGGCCCCTTGTCGGGCTGGGCCGACCAGATCGCGCAAGGGCTGGAGGAGGAGGCCGAGCGCAAGGCCGCCGAGAAGCCTGCCAAGGCGAAGAAGCCGTCTTCGCCCGCCAAGCCGCCCCGGCAGGGCGGCTCCAAGCCGACCAAGACCGCGCGCGGCACGTCGGTGGGCGTCGCCACCGACCCCAAGGCGCGTGCCGCCGCCGGCCTCAACCCCGTGGCGGGCATGGACGTCAGCCTCGAGGACGCGGCCGCCCTGCCCGCCGGGGGCGTCACCGCCACGGTCCAGGCGCTGCAGGACCTCATCGCGTCCGGCAACCCCCTGTTCAAGGACGGCGAGCTCTGGATCCCCCACCGCCCGGCGCGCCCGCAGAAGTCGGAAGGCGGCCACGCCTTTCGCATCAGTTCAGACTACGAGCCCAAGGGTGACCAGCCCACGGCGATCCGCGACCTCGTGTCGGGCATCACCGAGAGCCACGACCAGACGCAGGTGCTCCTCGGCGTCACGGGCTCGGGCAAGACCTTCACGGTCGCCAACGTCATCGAGCGCACGCAGCGCCCGGCCCTGATCCTCGCGCCCAACAAGACGCTGGCCGCCCAGCTCTACGGCGAGTTCAAGAGCTTCTTCCCCGACAACGCGGTGGAGTACTTCGTTTCCTACTACGACTACTACCAGCCGGAAGCCTACGTTCCGCGCTCCGACACGTTCATCGAGAAGGAATCCTCGATCAACGAGCAGATCGACCGCATGCGCCACGCCGCCACCCGCGCGCTGCTCGAGCGCGACGACGTGATCATCGTGGCCTCGGTGTCCTGCATCTACGGTATCGGCTCGGTCGAGACCTACACCGCGATGACCTTCCAGATGCAGGTCGGCGACCGGCTCGACCAGCGCCAGCTCCTCGCCGACCTCGTCGCCCAGCAGTACAAGCGCCGCGACATGGACTTCACGCGCGGCTCCTTCCGCGTGCGCGGCGACACGATCGAGATCTTCCCCGCCCACCTGGAGGACCGCGCCTGGCGCATCTCGCTGTTCGGCGACGAGATCGAGGCGATCCACGAGTTCGACCCGCTGACGGGCTCGAAGACCGACGACCTCAAGTCGGTGAAGATCTATGCCAACTCGCACTACGTCACGCCGCGCCCGACGCTGCAGCAGGCGGTGAAGAGCATCAAGGAGGAGCTGAAGCACCGCCTCGTCGAGCTCAACAAGGCCGGGCGCCTCCTGGAGGCCCAGCGGCTGGAGCAGCGCGTCACCTTCGACGTCGAGATGATCGAGGCGACGGGCTCGTGCAACGGCATCGAGAACTACTCGCGCTACCTCACGGGCCGCCAGCCCGGTCACCCGCCGCCGACGCTGTTCGAGTACCTGCCCGACAACGCACTGGTCTTCATCGACGAGAGCCACGTCACGATCCCGCAGATCGGCGCGATGTACCGGGGCGACTTCCGCCGCAAGGCGACGCTCGCCGAATACGGCTTCCGCCTCCCCTCCTGCATGGACAACCGGCCGCTTCGCTTCGAGGAGTGGAACGCGATGCGCCCGCCCACCGTCGCCGTCTCGGCGACGCCCGGCTCGTGGGAACTGGAGCAGTCCGGCGGCGTCTTCGCCGAGCAGGTCATCCGCCCGACCGGCCTCACCGATCCCCCGATCGACATCCGCCCCGCGCGCAGCCAAGTCGACGACCTCCTGGGCGAGATCCGCGAGGTGACCGCGAAGGGCTACCGCGTGCTCGTCACCGTGCTCACCAAGCGCATGGCCGAGGACCTGACGGAGTACCTGCACGAGCAGGGCATCCGCGTGCGCTACATGCACTCCGACATCGACACGCTGGAGCGCATCGAGATCATCCGGGATCTGCGCCTCGGCACGTTCGACGTTCTCGTCGGCATCAACCTCCTGCGCGAGGGCCTTGACATCCCCGAGTGCGGCCTCGTCGCCATCCTCGACGCCGACAAGGAAGGCTTCCTGCGCTCCGAAACGTCGCTGATCCAGACTATCGGCCGCGCCGCGCGCAACGTCGACGGCCGCGTCATCCTCTATGCCGACAACGTCACCGGCTCGATGGAGCGCGCCATCGCCGAGACCAACCGCAGGCGCGACAAGCAGGAGGCCTACAACCGGGAGCACGGCATCACGCCGGCCTCGGTCAAGGCCAAGATCGCCGACATTCTCGACTCGTACTACGAGAAGGACCACGTGCGCGTGGAGACCGGCGCGATGGCGGCCTCGGGCGCCATGGTCGGCAACAACCTCAAGAGCCACCTGGAGCATCTGGAGAAGGAGATGCGGGGCGCCGCCGCCGATCTCGACTTCGAGCGCGCCGCGCGCCTGCGCGACGAGATCAAGCGCCTCCAGGCGACCGAGCTCGCGATCGCCGACGACCCGCTCGCCCGCGAGCCCGCGATGTTCGGCGACGACGGCGGCGGCTCACGCGGCGGCAAGCGTCGCGGCAAGGGCCCCAACCGCGAGAACCCGCGCTTCGGCCCGAACGGCGAGCCGCTGGCCGCCCGCCTCCAGGCGCCCGACCATTCCGGCGTCAAGGCGCTCGGCCGGGGCGTGGCGCCGAGCGACGAGCGGATCCAGAGCTACTTTGCGAAGCCCACCCTCGACGACATGGGCCCCGGCACGGACACGGCCGAGCCCAACCGGCCGCTGTTCCGCAAGAACACGCTGGACGAGATGACGGTGGGCCGCACCGAGAAACCCAAGGGCGGCCCCGCCCCCCAGCGCCCCGACGACGCGCGGCCGATCCGCCGCGAGCGCATCGGCGTGGGCAGCTACGAGGACCCGATGGACGAGAAGAAGCGCAAGCGCCGGCCGGGGAAGACGGGTCGGCCGGGGCGGTAACATGTGCAAGCATGCAAACAATAAGCATACGCTGCATCAAAATTAGTTATTCCTGCATGCACCCTCTAGCTGCGTAATAAATAGCGCCAGCCCTTCCGATATTAATGCACCGCCTGATAAAGCGTTATATTTTATGGATCTAGAAAGTCTTCGGTAGTCTTTTATACTTTTATCAATCGCGCCAAAATTACTCCTATGCAGATATCTATTGAGTCTTTCGAAACTGTTTTTAGTCTCGTTGGTGCCCTTTAATATGGCAATCAACCAACTTTCGGTCGAGTGTACTGATACGGCGTATATTATCCTTTCGCCGTACGCACTTAAGATTTCAGTTCCAATCTCTTTTTTTACTTTATTAATTGTATCACTGATAATTTCAACATCAGGGCGGTCCTGGCCGTAAACGGTTAACGGGACCCCAAAATTCACATGCTCACCCATGTCCGTATCAATTTGAACGATAATGAAATCGTTGGCTTCGAGCGCAGACTTTATGCCAAACCTACAGTATTCGAATACAAGCTCAAATCCACCAAACACCGCCTTATTCCTGTCGGTCTCGTCCCGAATGGGTTGAAGATAATTTACGTCAACATCTTTATTGTTTTTACTGCATACCAGCTCTACAATTTTTTCTAATACGACTTGATCGGTATGTCCTTCAGACACTAGCGCCAATGTAATCATCAAAAGCTCTTTGGCAGCCCGCCGAGTGCACCGCTCATGAATAGCTCAGAAAGTTTCGTTGGCTTCTCGGTGGAGGGCTTAGACTCATATCTGCGTAATCGCGTACTACCATCTGTTCGCCGCGAAACGATAAAAAGCCTTTGTTCGGGGTCATCCAAGTTCATTCCGTCAAGCAAAGCAGGATTATGTGTTGTTAGTATCGCCTGCTTGTCATTTTCCTTTGCCGCGACGGCCATAAGCTTCATCATCTTAAGGCAAAGCTTCGGGTTTAGAGAACTGTCCACATTGTCTATCGCAAAAAATCTAGGTGTCATGCTCGAATAAAATAACGTTAGATAAAATAATACGAACAAAAACCCCTCATTCGAGCTTTTTATGTCAAAGTTGCTGATTCCTTTATCCAAAAATACATCTGATAATTGCATACTGAATCGCTTGGAGCGCTTCGAACCAATTTTGAAGTCGTCGAACCAACTGAATACAGATAGTTTATCTTTTATCTTCTCGACTTTATGTTTGTCTTCCGATCCCGACATAACCAGCAGCAACTTCAAGAGGCCTTCGCCATTAATGCCGAGCGGCTCAATCTGACCTTCTTTCTCCAAAACCCTAAGTGCTGAATTTTCTGGTGAGAATATAATAAAATCCTCAATAGATTCAACTCTTGAACTAGCGTAAAGAGGGTTGTCTTCCTTTACTTCGAGCTTTAATGTGAACTCATAATGTTTTATATTATCATCAAACTCTGAATTTTTAAGCCTTTCTGCCTGCGATTTGAGCTGATCCATTATTTGACCTTTCAGCGCCAAACGTTCCTCATCAGAGGCGGTATTTAATACGCTTTTGATGAATTCCTCAAAACTCTCGCCAGCCATTGAAGCAGACGTCTTATAGCTCCTGTCATACTCCCATCTTGAGTACGGCCTATTATCATTTTTTAAATTATACTCTGTCCTTCGATCTTCGCTCTGTATTACCGTAATCTTTATAGGTTCTGTTAGAGTGGACTTATCAAATGCGGACCTCATAAGGGCTGGGGGACTAACCCTTATGCCGCGAGATGAAAGAAACTCATTATCGAGTTTGGATGCTTCGGCAGCTCCCGCAAGGGCGATAGCCTCAAGTATATTAGACTTGCCAGCACCGTTTTCGCCAATGAATACATTCACCCTTCCCAGATCGAGAGCCTCATTAACTATTGATTTATAGTTCTCTATCGTTATTTTTCTAATCATCGTGGCGCCTTGCACGCATGTCGTAAGCCGGGTATCGAGCTTCTCGCATTTACGTCGGCCGCGGGTGTCTCGCAAGTACGCGGAATCAAGACGTCAATGCTTGTGTTCAGCCGAGCCCCTCAACTCAGTGGTTGCACGTTTATCCACCCATTCCACCACCTCCCCGAACACCCGCACATACCCCTCGTCCGCCAGCTTCGAATGCTCGCGCTCGTCGGTGACGTGCTGCACCAGCAGGTCCCCGTTGCCCGCCGCCTCCACTGCGTCGCGGTAGCGCTGCTCCAGGCTGACGAAGGCGGTGGGGTCGTCCTTGGCGTGAAGCGTGACGGTCGGCAGGACGATGCGGCCCGTCAGCTCCGAGTCGTAGCGCAGGCGCCGCGCGCCCTCCGGGTCGGCGCGAAAGCGCTGGACGCCCCGGTTCAGCGCGTCGTCGTCGGATGTCCCGGTGTAGCGCACGCCCTCGTTGGTGAAGGGGTTCCGCCCGTCCAGCCGCTTGTTCACGATGTCGCTGAACGTGTTGGTGGCGAAGAGCAGGTGCGAGAGGAGCGTGCGCTCCGGCACGCCCGAGGCCGCGAGGATGTCGCGCAACCGCCCCGCCTCGGCCTCCGTGCGCTCGTCCGGCCGCTTCGACAGGCCCGTGCACTCCTCCACCCGCGCCTCGAGGTCTGCGCGCTTCATGGCGGGCGCGCCCTCCGGCAGCCCACGCCAGAGCTCGTACGGCGGCTCGTCCGGTCGCGGGTGGTTACGGCAGTAATACTGGTAGACGGCACGCAGCCCCGCGCGGAACTCGTAGGGCTCCGGCCCGCCCGCGAGCACGCCGCTCGTCAGCACCACGCCGTCGAAGCGCTTCGTGCCGTCGCCCCGGATCGCATAGAGCTCGTGCGTCTTGGCCGCGACGTTGCCGCCCCAGCTCTGCCCGTGGAGGATCGTGAGGCGCGCCTCGCCCAGCACCTCCGGCGCGATCTCGCTCAAGCTCACCACGTCCTCGGCCGCCATGCGCACGCCGAAGCCCTCGCGCCGGTAGTTCGTGGCGGCCCAGGCATAGCCCTCGCGCACCAGAACCGAGAAGCGCGTCAGGTCCTCGTCGGGATCGTCGAACTTCGGCGGCGACAGGCGCGGGCCGCCATGGGCGTGGAGGATGGTGACGCCGTTCCAGTTGGCGGGCTTGGCGAACAGGAGCCAGGCGCCGCGCGCGTCCTGCGTGCGGTGGCACACGGCGTCGGTCGGCACGCCCTCGGGGCAGTCCACCGGCTCCGCGGCCCGCGCGCTCGCGGGAAGAAACAGCGCGGCGGCCAGCACCGCCACTTGGATCATCCGTTCCCGCCACGCCATCGCATCCCCTCCCCGTCACTCCCGGCCCTGTCGAGGTTACGGGCAAGGCGGGCGCGCTGAAAAGGGGAAAACGGCAACGCCGGCGTGTGGCGGTGCGCGCGCCGGTTTGTCTCCCCGCCCGCGTTCGCCCCTATGCTGGCCCCCGTCGCCGGCCTTCGGGGGACGCGGATGATCAACGGGATCGTCCGGAGGCCGGCGAGCGGTTCCAGGTCGCGGCACCCCGTCCGGAGGGGCGTGCCGCAGCCGGGCACCGCGCGGTCGCACAGGCCGGCCCTCGCCCGAACGGCGCGCGGCTTTCGCCTCCCCTGGCACGGGATCGCGGGAGCGGAGCCGCCGGGCGACGGGCGGTCCCGGCACCGGGGGTGACGCCCCGGCGCCCGGGCGGGCCGAGCGATCCGCTGCCGGCTGGCAACCGGCGGCGCCGCGCGATGCCGTGAACCGTGGGGAATGCCGTGCGACGCCCGCAGCCTTCACCACCCACCACTCTCTTCGGAGGCGACGCCTCCGGCATTCCCCCGCCCGTCCCCCTCGGGAACCGGGCCTCGTGCAGACCCCGGCGGGGGTGTGAACCCCGCCGGCCCTTCCCGGCTCTTCCCTCCCCGGCGCGGATCCCTCCGCGCCGGGGGTCGAGGCGCGCCCGGTAGTCGGGCAGACCGCGCGTCGCAGGCCCGCGCCACCGCAACGGCGCGGCATCGAACGGGGCGGCGCGAGGTCGTCAGTACTGCGGCAGGGAGTTGGTGGAGCGCGTCGCGCGCTCCTTCCACTCGTCGTTCGGCGTGATCGGCTTGTTGATCTGGCTGAGGCAGCCGGACAGGAGCGCGCCCGCCACGGCCACCAGCGCGAGGCGCGCGATCATTCCGGCTCCTGGCCCGGCACGATGCCGCCCGACGGCGTCGAGCCCGCGATCGAGGGCGTGCGCCCGTCCACCAGCGGCACGCTGCTCGGCGCGCCCACCGACGAGCCCACGCCGAACAGCCACGGCAGGCCGTTGTTCTCGGTGAGAAGCACGACGCGCCCGTCCGGCAGGCGCACGCGGCGCGTCACGTATTCGCGCTCGCGCGTGGTCAGGATCGTGCCGGCCTCCTCGGGCGCATAGGCCTGGGCGGCCGCCGGCAGGGCGGGCGCGACGGTGGCGCCGGCCAGAAGGAGAAGAAGGGGAACTCGCATGGGTCGGACTCCGAATGGTTCGTCCGGCAACGAGGGGCGCGCAGGCCCGGTTCCGGCCAAACGAAAGGCCCCGCCGTCGCCGGCGGGGCCTTCGGGATGCGACGGGGCCGCGAGGCGCCGGTCAGTAGGTGCGGTAGTTGTTGCGCGTGTTGCGGATCGTGCGGTTGGCGCGGTCCTGCATGCGGTCGATCCGGGCGGCCGAGCGCGGGTCGATGCGGCCGTTGTTGTAGTAGCGCGCGCGGCGCTCGACGCGCTCGATGCGGCGCTGCTGGCGTACGAGGCGGCGCGCCTCGCGGGGCGTCAGGTCGCCGCGGCGGATGCCGCGCTCGATGCGCTCCTGCTGGCGGTACTGGCGCACGTCGGAGCGGTAGGTCTGCGCCGCGGACGGCGCGACGGTGGCGACCAGCATGGCGGCGGCGGTGGCGATGATAGCAAGCTTCATGGGACAACTCCTCCCGAGAACAGGTGGGCGGCGGGGACCCTGCCCCGCCGCCGGGGACTCACGGTTCGCGTTCAGTAGCGGCGCATCTCGCGATGCATGCGACGCACCGCGCGGTCGTGGCGGCGCTCGGCGCGCTCCAGCCGGCGCTCCGCGATGCGGCGCTCCATGCGGCGTTCGGCGCGGCGCTCCATCATGCGATGGTGCATGCGCCGCTCGGCGATGCGCCGGGCCTCGCGCGGCGAGACGTGGTGGTCGCGCATCGAGCGCTCCACCATGCGGTGGTGGCGGATCTCGGCGCGGGTCTGTGCCTGGGCGAGGCCGGGCGCGAGGGTGCCGGCGAGGATCGCGGCGGCGGTGGCGAGGATGGCGAGCTTCATGACGGGGTCCTTCCCGAACGGGATTGGTAAGGGCAGCCTAGAAAGGCCCACATGAACGCCCACTGAACGGGGAAGGTTCACGACTTCGTGAGAAACAACCTTCCCCGCTCGAGGCCGGGTTACTGCGGCGTCTGGCCGGGCACCGTCCCGCTCGACGGCGTCTGGCCGGTGCCGGTGGGCGTCAGGCGCCCGCCGTTGCTCTGGCAGGCGCCGAGCGCGAGAACCGATGCCACGAGGGCGGTGAGGGCGATGGTCCGGGACGAAGTGCGCATCAGTTCGCGGGCTCCCCTTGCTGCGAGATCGGAATGCCGACGCCGCTGTTGGTGTCGGGAATGGCGCCGGGCACGCGCGTCAAGGTGTTGCCGGCCGTGCCCGAGGCGTCGGGCGCCATGACGCCGTAGGCGCCGACGCCGTTCTGCAGACCGCCGGGGCCGCGCGGGCTGGCGTCGCGGTTCGACGAGGACAGGTCGAGATTGACGCCCGGCAGGTTGGTGCCGTCCTGCGCCTCGATCGGCGTTCCGCCGCGAAGCTGCACGAGACGCCCGTCGACGGGCATGGGGGCGGAGGACTGCGCGGCCGCCGGCAGGGCGGCGGCGAGCGAGACGGCGGCGATCGCGCAAAGGCGGCGGATCATGGAAGCGGCTCCGGCAAGAGGATCGGCAGGGGTCTGAAACGCGAGACGGCCCCGAAGGGCCGCCCCGTTCCTGGCATCAATGCGATGCGAGGACTTCCGTTCATTCACTCCGGCGTTTGGCCGGGGACGATGCCGCCGGAGGGCGTCGACTGCGTGGCCGCGGCCGCGCTGTTGGGGTCCATGCCCTGCGTCGGAACCTCGGTGCCGCCGGTCGTGCCCATGTTGCCGCCCGTGGTCGAGCTGGTCGACATGGAGTCGGTGCCCGTCAAGCCCGCCGTGCCGGGCTGGGCGGTGGTGTCGCCGGTCGTGGCGGCGGCGCCCATCTGGTCCGGGGCGCGCGTGCCGGCCGGCGGGATCGGCGCGGCGGCCGGGCTTCCGGTCGTGCTCTGCGTCGACTGGGCGAGGGCCGGGCCGGCGATGGCCGCAGCGGCGGCGGCGATGATCAGCATGCGCTTCATGAGATGCGTCTCCCGAAGTCGTGTTGAGCCCGCGGCGCGGGCGTCTGACACGTTAAGGGCGACGAACCGACTTGGGTTCCCGTGCGAACGCAGCCGGCTCACGACTTCGGCGATCCCGCGATCGTGTCGTGAAAGTGTCGAAATCCTGCCTTTCGTAAGGTTGGCAGTTGATCTGGAAGGATCATCAGACATGGCACAGGTGCATCATGTCCTTGCGCATGGTCATGTTCGCTCCCGCGCAAAGCGAACTTTCGCTTGCAAAGTCAACCGGCACCTTGCAGACTGTTGTTGTTCGGGCAAATTCGCGAACTCGGGTAATGGACGAATTGCGTATCGGAGGCGCATCCTCCGGGTGGACCGTTCCAACGGCCCGCGATGTATCGTTTCCTTTTCCTCGCATCAAGACTTGCCTGCAGGGCCCGCAGGGGCAACACGACTTCATAGGAAAAGGAATTCGACATGGCACAGACCGGAACGGTGAAGTTCTTCAACACCGAGAAGGGCTTTGGCTTCATCAAGCCGGACAACGGCGGCGCGGACATCTTCGTTCACATCTCGGCGGTGCAGGCTTCGGGCCTGAACGGTCTGGTGGAGAACCAGAAGGTCTCGTTCGAGACCGAGCCGGACAAGCGCGGCAAGGGCCCGAAGGCCGTCAACCTCGAGACCGCCGACTAAGCTCGACACCGGGGCGCGCCCAAGCGTCCGCGAACACAGGATTTCGGAAGGCCCGCGTTCGCACGCGGGCCTTCTTCGTTCCGGGCATGACCCCGTGGGCTCCGGCGTGCCGCAGGCCGGTTCGCCCTATCGGGGCCGATCGGATGCGTGGCGTGCGGGCGGGTCGCGACGTCCCGGCCGCCTTATGCCCCCGCCGCCGGCCGCGCGACCGCCAGTGTCCCGGATTGACACGAAACGACCTGGCATGTCGCTTGCAGACCTCCAGAGTTAACAGAACGTTAACCGGAGAGGCCTCCCATGAGATCGACCCTGCCGCTTCTCGCCGCCGTTTCGCTGCTGGCCAGTCCGGCCCTGGCCCGCGACGGCTTTCTCGACGACGGCGGCGGCATCCGCACCGAGCGCGTCGTCCCGACGCCCTATGGTCCCGCGGTGATCGAGGTGCCCGCGCTCGGCGAGGGGCGGCCGTTCCTGGAGGATGGCGGCGGCATCCGCTTCGCGCCCGAGCTGCCGCGCCTTCCGCGCGGCGGGACCTACGGCAGCGAACGCCCGGCCACCTACGGTTCGTCGGTGACCACCCTGCCGGACGGCGAGGGCTGGCGCCGGCCCGGTCGCAGCGTGTCCGTCGTCGTGATCAACGGCAACGGTGCGGATGGCGGGCAGGACACCGCGGCGGCGCCCGTCCCGCAAGGCTACGGCGGCCCGAAGATCATCCGCGTCGCGACCGCCCGCCTCGACCACCGCTCCTATGACGCCTCGGGTCTCGACATCGTGCGCTCGGGGTCCACCAAGATCATCCGCATCGCGCCGCCGGCCGGCAAGCCGATCGCGGAGGAGCCGATGGACGACACGATGGAACTGGAGAACGGCGAGGATCTTGCGGCGCTCGCGCCTCGCGAGGAGCCGGCCCCGGCGCCCGCGGAGCCGTCCCGAAACGAGACGGCGTCCCGAAACGAGACACCGCCGATCGCGGCACCGATCCCGCAAGCCCGGCCGGACCAGCCCGTCGTGGCGAGCGAGGCGAGCGGGTTCGAGCCCTGGACCGCCGAATGGCTGCGCGACTGCGTGAGCCGGTATCCGAACTTCGACGCCTCGCTCGGCACCTATACCGACGAGACGGGCCGCCGCCGCTTCTGCACGGGCGAGCCCTGACGGCTCGCCGGGCGCCTCAAAGGCCCTGGAGGAACGGATTGGTGCGGCGCTCCTCGCCGATCGTTCCGCCGGGTCCGTGGCCGGGCAGGAACGCGACGTCGTCGCCGAGCGGCAGGATGCGGTCCCGGATCGTGGCCAGAAGCGTCGCGTGATCCCCGTAGGGCAGGTCGGTTCGACCGACGGATCCTGCAAACAGGACGTCGCCGCCGATCAGGAAGCGCGCCGCGCGGTTGAAGAACACGACATGGCCGGGCGCGTGGCCCGGCGCGTGGATCACCTCGAAGCGATGGTCCGCGACGGATAGAACCTCGCCGTCGTCGAGCCAACGGTCGGGCACGAGGTTGCGAACGGGTCCGGGCAGGCCGAACATGCGCGCCTGATCCTCCAGGCCGGACAGGAGCGGCGCATCCTGCCGTTCGGGACCGATCACCGCGAGCCCGAGCCGCTCGCGCAGCTCGTCCGCTCCACCGGCATGGTCGATATGACCGTGCGTCAGCCAGATGGCGCGAGGGACGACCTTGTGGCGCGCGATCGCGGCCTCGATCCGCTCGAGGTCGCCGCCGGGATCCACCACCACGCCCTCGCGCGTCGCCTCGTCGAAGACGAGCGAGCAGTTCTGCCCGAACGGCGTGACCGGGACGACTTCGACCTGAAGCTGGGACATGGGATGATGCGACCTTGCGAGGGCGGATGACGGGTCCCCTCGCCTATCACAGTCGCGGGCCGGGCGCGCGACGGGGCCCGGCCCTTCGTGTGGCCTACTCGGCCGCCATGCGCTGCGGCTGGACCTCGCTCGCGTAGTCCTCAACCAGCTGGCGCGTGATCGTGCCCGGCTGGAAGCGGTAGGGCCCGATCTCGGAGACCGGCGTCACCTCGGCGGCGGTGCCGCACAGGAAGCACTCCGTGAAGCCCTCCATCTCCTCGGGCTGGATGGCGCGCACGCGCACCTCGATGCCGCGCCGGCGCGCGAGCTCGATCACCGTGCGGCGCGTGATGCCGTCGAGGAAGCAGTCGGGGTCGGGCGTGTGGATCACGCCGTCCTGGACGAAGAAGACGTTGGCGCCCGTCGCCTCGGCGACGCGCCCCCGCCAGTCCAGCATCAGGGCATCGGCATAGCCCTTGGCCTCGGCGGCATGCTTGGAGATGGTGCAGATCATGTAGAGCCCGCTCGCCTTGGCCTTGGACGGGGCCGTGCGCGGGTCGGGGCGGCGGTACTCGGCCATGTCGAGGCGGATGCCGCGCATGCGCTGCTCGGGGTCGAAGTAGCTCGGCCACTGCCAGATGGCGATCGCCAGGTTGATGCGGTTGTTCTGCGCCGAGACGCCCATCGACTCCGAGCCGCGCCAGGCGACGGGCCGCACATAGGCGTCGGTGAAGCCCTGGCGCTCGAGGAGCTCGTTGCAGGCCGCGTCGATCTCGTCGGCCGTATAGGGGATCTCGAAGCCGAGCACGCGGCCCGAGGCGATCAGGCGGTCGGTGTGCTCGCGCAGCTTGAAGATGCGCCCGCCATAGGCCCGCTCGCCCTCGAAGACCGAGCTGGCGTAGTGGAGGCCGTGCGTCAGCACGTGCACCTTGGCCTCGCGCCAGGGCACGAACTCGCCGTTGAACCAGATCTGGCCGTCCAGTTGATCGAAGGAGACTGCGCTCATATGCGTTCGCGCGCCCGGCTTGGCGGGCGTGTCCTCTCGGGGTCTTGAGTTGCGGTGCGCCCGCCCGGAGACGCATCATTCCTCCCGCTCGTCCGGGCACGGATGAGCCTTCAACGGGTTCGGCGCGGAGCCGAACCCCACGGCAGGGCGCCTGGCACCCGGTCGCAACCGACGGCCGGCGCTCCCCTGCGGAGCGCTTCAGCCGCCATCGGGCCGTTTCCATGTTTAAACCCGCGCCGGAGGGTGTAACAATGGCCCCAAGATACGTCAACACTACTGACCTATTTGATGGACACCATCTCGGACGATCCCGCCTCCACCGCCGAAGCCGACGTGGTCCGCGAACCGCTGCCTACGCGCGGTGAGCTGGACTTCCGTTTGATCGAGCTCTTCTTCTTCGCCTATCGCGAGTTCACCGCCGACGCGGACTCGATCCTGGCGCGCTACGGCTACGGCCGGGCGCACCACCGCGTCCTTCATTTCGTGAACCGCGATCCCGGCATGACGATCGCCGATCTTCTCGACCTTCTCCAGATCACCAAGCAGTCGCTGAGCCGCGTCCTGCGCCAGCTGATCGACGAGGGGTTCGTGGCGCAGGTCCAGGGCCACGACGACCGGCGCCAGCGCCGCCTCTACCCGACGCAGGCCGGCCGCGTCTTGACGCTGGAACTCTCCCGCGCGCAGGGTCGGCGGATCGACGCGGCCTTCCAGGCCGCCGCCCTCAGCGACCCGCGTCTCGTCAACGACTTCCTTCTGGAGATGGGAAGCGACCGGCGGGCGACGCGCGACTGGTTCGCCAGGAAGGGCATCGGCAAGGAGACCTCTTCCTCTTGAGCACGACCGAACCCGTTTCCGCCTCGCCCGACGTCTCGATGGACGATGCGCCGCATATCCTGGTGGTCGACGACGACCGGCGCATCCGCACGCTCCTGTCGCGCTTCCTGTCGGAGCGGGCCTTTCGCGTCTCCACTGCCGCCGACGCCGCCGAGGCGCGCCGCATCCTGGCGGGACTGGAGTTCGACCTCCTCGTGGTGGACGTGATGATGCCGGGCGAGAGCGGTCTCGACTTCGTGCGCGCGGTCTCGCCCACGCGGACCATCCCGATCCTGATGCTGACGGCGCGCGCCGAGACCGACGACCGCATCTCGGGGCTGGAGGCGGGCGCCGACGACTACCTCGCCAAGCCCTTCGACCCGCGCGAGCTCCTGCTGCGCGTCAACAACATCCTCAAGCGCGGCAGCGCCCAGCCGATCCACAAGGTCGAGAACGTGCGCTTCGGCCCCTTCTCCTTCTCGCTGGTGCGGCGCGAGCTGCGGCGCGGCGCGGAGATCATCCGCCTCACCGATCGCGAGCAGGAGATCATGACCCTCTTCGCCCACAAGGCGGGCGAGACGATCCAGCGCCAGGATCTCCTGTCCGACGAGGCCGACGTCGGCGAGCGCACCGTGGACGTCCAGATCAACCGGCTGCGGCGCAAGATCGAGAGCGATCCGGCCAACCCGCTCTGGCTGCAGACCGTGCGCGGCATCGGCTACCGCCTGAACGTCGACTAGGGGCGGACGAGGAGACGCGCCCGTGACGCTTCTGGATCGCATTCGGCCGGGCAGCGAGGCCATCACGAGGGGCCTACGCGGCTTTCGCCTGCCGGCGCTGCCGCTCGGGCCCTTGCGCGGGCCGCTGCGCCGCGGACGCCGCTTCTTCTCGCGCCGAACGCCCAAGGGCCTCTACGCGCGCTCGCTGATCATCATCATCGCGCCCATGGTGCTGCTGCAGTCGGTGGTGGCCTTCGTGTTCATGGAGCGCCATTGGCAGACCGTGACGCAGCGCCTTTCGACCGCCGTGGTGCAGGACATCGCCGCGGTGATCGACATCATCGACACCTATCCGCAGGACGCCGACTTCGCCAACGTCACCCGCATCGCGCGCGACGCGCTGCGGCTCAACGTCCTGGTGCTGCCCCCCGAGCCCCTGCCCGCCCCCGCGCCCAAGCCCTTCTTCAACATCCTCGACGGCATCCTGTCCGAGGAGATCACGAACCAGATCAACCGCCCCTTCTGGATCGACACGGTAGGCGAGTCGCGCATCGTCGAGATCCGCATCCAGCTGCCCGACCACGTGCTGCGCGTGTTCGCCCCGCGCAACTCGGCCTACGCCTCGAACACCCACATCTTCCTGCTCTGGATGGTGGGCACCTCGCTGGTGCTCCTGCTCATCGCCATCCTGTTCCTGCGCAACCAGATCCGGCCGATCCAGAAGCTCGCCGAGGCCGCGGACGGGTTCGGGCGCGGGCAGCCCATGCCGCCGGACTTCCGCGTGCGCGGCGCCTCGGAGGTGCGGCGCGCCTCGCTCGCCTTCATCCAGATGCGCGACCGCATCGAGCGCCAGATCGAGCAGCGCACGCAGATGCTGAACGGCGTGTCCCACGACCTGCGCACCGTTCTCACGCGCTTCCGCCTGCAGCTCGCCATCATGGAGGACAGCGAGGACCGGCGCGAGCTGGAGCACGACGTCGACGAGATGGGCCGGATGCTGGAGGGCTACCTCGCCTTCGCCAAGGGCGAGGCCGGCGAGGACGTCGGCGAGCTCGACCTCGAACGCGTGTTCGCCAAGTTCGAGGCGGACGCGGCCTTGAACGGCGTGGCCATCGAGACCGACGTGTCGGGCGACCCGAGCGTCACGGTGCGCCCCGCCGGCTTCACGCGCATCCTCAACAACCTCGTGGCCAACGCCATGCGCCACGGCTCGCGCCTGCGCGTCCAGGCCCGCAAGGACGGGCGCTGGCTGACGGTGAGCGTCGAGGACGACGGACCGGGTATCGCGCCCGAGCAGCGCGACGAGGTGTTCAAGCCCTTCGTGCGGCTCGACGAGGCGCGCAACATCGATGCCGGCGGCACGGGGCTGGGCCTGGCCATCGCCCGCGACATCGCCCGCTCGCACGGCGGCGACATCCTCCTGTCGGATTCATCCCTCGGCGGCCTCAAGGCGATGGTACGCGTACCGGCGTAAGGGTTCGCGTGGGACCCGCCCGGCGAGCCCCCGTTCGATGCGGCAGCCGCGCCCCGCGCGCGTCGCTAGAACAGGCGGCCGCCGTTCGGCACGGGATGGCTGATCGCGGCCAGCACCACGTTTCCCTCGGCATCCGGAAAGCCGAGCGTCAGGACCTCGGAGCGCATCGGCCCGATCTGGCGCGGCGGGAAGTTCACCACCGCCATGACCTGACGGCCGACCAGCTCGTCGAGGCCGTGGCGAACCGTGATCTGCGCGGAGGACTTCTTGACGCCGATCTCCGGACCGAAGTCGATCTGCAGCCGGAAGGCGGGCTTGCGCGCCTCGGGAAACGGCTCGGCGGCGATGATCGTGCCGACGCGGATGTCGACGCGCTCGAACTCCGCATAGGTGATGGTCTCGGCGGTCATGCGCGCGACAGGGCCTCCGCACGGTCGCGGGCGGCCAGAACCGCCCGGCGCAGGAGCGGCCCGAAGCCGTCGTCCGCCATCAGGATCTCGAGCGCGGCCTGCGTCGTCCCGTTGGGCGAGGTCACGTTGCGGCGCAGCTGCGCCGGCTCGTCGCCCGAGCGGATCATCAGCTCGCCCGCGCCCGCCACCGTATGGCGCGCCAGGCGCATCGCCAGCGCCGGATCGAGGCCGGCCGCGACCCCCGCCTCCGCCAGCGCCTCGGCGAGCAGGAACACATAGGCCGGGCCGCTGCCGGAGACGCCGGTCACGGCATCGATCAGCGCCTCGCGCTCGACCCATTCCACGGGACCGGAGCTTTCCAGAAGCGCCTGCGCCCGCGCGCGCATCGGCCCGGTGACGCGCGCGTTCGGATAGGCGCCGGTGATGCCCCGGTTCACGAGCGCCGGCGTGTTGGGCATGGCGCGAACCACGGGCCGCTCGCCCAGCGCCGCCTCGATCGAGGCGACCGTGCGTCCGGCCGCGACCGAGACGATCAGCGTGTCGTCCGCCAGAAGCGGCAGGAGCGTCGGCAGCACCGCTTCCATGACCTGCGGCTTCACCGCGAGGATCACCGTGTCGGCGCCCCGCTCCACCTCGGCCGGCGCGGCCGCCAAACGCACCCCGCGCGAGACGATGTCGGCCAGAAGCGGCGCGCCGTTCGGGTCGAGAACCGCAACGGCGGCGGGATCGAGACCCGCCTCCAGCCAGCCGCGCAGCATCGCGCCGCCCATGTTGCCGCCGCCGACCAGGAGCACCCGGCCCGCCGTCTCGAGCGCACCTGCCATCAGGCGCGGCCGACCGTGTCGAACACCGCGCAGGCCATCGCGTCGGCCGCGTTGCGGTCGGCCCAGACCACGAACTGGAAGGCCTGGTAGTAGCGCTCGCACGCCTCCAGCGCCATCGACAGGATGCGTTCGGCCTGCTCCTCGGTCGCGACCGCGCCGCCCGACAGGAGCAGCGCATGGCGGAACACGATCGCGCCTTCCGCGTCGCACAGGTCGAAGTGGCCGACCAGCAGCTGCTCGTTGATGCGCGCCAGAAGCCGCAGCACCTCGACCTCGCGCCGCGCCGGCACCTTGGTCGCAAAGGCGCAGCTCAGGTGCAGCGCCTCGTGCGCGGCCATCCAGGAGAAGGCGACGGAATAATCCGTCCAGGCGCCCCGGACCGAGACGGCGATCTCGTCGTCACAGGGCCGCTCGAAGCTCCATTCGCGCGTCGAGGCGAGAAGCTCCACCGTATCCACCGGGTGGCTCTCCCGCTCGAAATCCTCTTGCCGCAGATGCATCGTTCGTCCCCGTGCCGCATCCCGGTGCGGGGATCGGCGGGCGCCGCATGCGCTACCGCCGCCGTGGAGCTCCGTTTCCTCGCCGGATCTCCTGCCGCACCGTCCGGGAGAAACGCCCGCCAGAACGAATCACCCTTTGGAATCAGTGTATCGGGACCCGAACCGATCGCCAGTGGGGAAACGGCATTTTAAGCTTTTGCGACATCGCCGTCCCCAGCCCCGTCGCGGCACCCCGCGGGTAAGCGACTCTCGCGCCAACGCTTTCGAGTCCGGGGCTTACCGCAGGATTGTGGGGAGAATCTGTGGAGGAGCTGTGGATAAGCCGCCGATGCGTCAGGATGCGGCGTTCGGCGCGGTGCCGCCGAGGCGCGCCTCGAGTTCGGCGATGCGCTTCTTGAGCGCCTCGTTCTCGACGCGGGCCCGCGTCGCCATCTCGCGCACGACCTCGAACTCCTCGCGCTTGACGAGGTCCATCTGGTTCACGAAGCGCTCGCCCTGCGTGCGGAACATGGTCTCCATCTCGCGGCGCACGCCCTGCGCGGCGCCGGCCGCGTCGGTCATCATGCGAGCGAACTCGTCCATCATGCGGTTGGGGCCTTGGGTGGTCATGGCGAAGCGCTCCGAGGGGTAGGTCCCGCCTGAGTTAGGAGGTCGCCGGAGGCTTGGCAATGGAGCCCCCGCGCCTTGACCCCGCGGTGGCGAGCGGCCAAACCGCTGGCGAACCCGCGCCGTTCCAAGGTCTCGACGTCCATGAACCTCCTGCCGCTGGGCGTTCTCGCCTATCCCGCGATCGACCCGGTCTTCCTCCAGATCGGCCCGATCGCGCTGCGCTGGTACGGCCTGGCCTATGTCGCGGGCATCCTGTGCGGCTGGCTCTACGGCCGGCACCTCGCCGGCACCGCGCGGCTCTGGCCGAACGGCGTCTCGCCGATCACGCGCGAGGACATCGACGACTTCATCGTCTGGATCACGCTGGGCATCGTGATCGGGGGGCGGCTCGGCTCGATCCTGTTCTACGACTTCGCGCGCGTCGTGGCCGATCCGCTCTCGGCGCTGCGCGTCTGGGAGGGCGGCATGTCGTTCCACGGCGGCCTGATCGGCGTGGTCGTGGCGATGGCGCTCTTCTGCCGCTCGCACAAGGTGCCGCTCCTCAGCCTGATCGACGTCGTGGCGGCGTCCGTGCCCTTCGGGCTGTTCTTCGGGCGCATCGCGAACTTCATCAACGGCGAGCTGTGGGGCGCGCCCACCAGCGTGCCCTGGGCGATGGTCTTCCCGACGGGCGGCCCCGAGCCGCGCCATCCGAGCCAGCTCTACGAGGCGGGCCTGGAGGGCATCGTGCTCTTCCTCGTCCTGCGCCTCATGACGCACCGCTTCGGCTCGCTCGGCCGGCCGCGCCTCACGGGCGGCGTCTTCATTCTCGGCTACGGGCTCGCGCGCATCTTCGTTGAGTTCTTCCGCATGCCCGACGTGCAGCTCGGCTACCTCCTGGGAACGAGCTGGCTCACCATGGGCATGGTCCTGTCGCTGCCCATGGTTCTGGTCGGCCTCTGGGCCATCCTCACCGCCAAGCCGCGCGCTCCCATGCCGCGCCCGGTCGCCGCCGGCTCGTGACGCCGCTCGACGGCCGTATCCGGGAGGAGATCGCGCGGGACGGTCCGATGCGGCTCGACCGCTTCTGGAACCTGTGCCTGTTCGACCCGGCGGAAGGCTACTACAGCCGGCGCGATCCGTTCGGCGCGGCGGGCGACTTCGTGACCGCGCCGGGCATATCGCAGATGTTCGGCGAACTGGTGGGCGCCTGGATCGTGGCGGCCTGGCGTGCCCTCGGCAGTCCCTCGCCCGTCCTGCTCGCGGAGGCGGGGCCGGGCGACGGCACGCTGATCCACGACATGCTGCGCACCGTGCGCCAGCTCGATCCGGCCTTCATGCGCGCCCTGAAGCCCCGCCTCGTGGAGCGCAGCGACCGCCTGGCGGCGCGCCAGATCGAGCGCCTGGCCTCGTTCGACCTGCCGGTGCGGCGCGTGCGGGCGATCGGCGAGCTCGAGGCCTGGCCGACGCTTCTGGTCGCCAACGAGCTGCTGGATGCCGTGGCGATCCGCCAGTTCGAGTTCCGGAGCGGCGCGTGGGGCGAGCGCGTCGTGACGCGGGGTCCGGCTGATGCGCTCGCCTTCGAGGTCCGCCCGCCCGCCGGCGGTCTGCCGGCAGCCCTTGCCGATCCGCGCGCGCCACAGGCCACCGAGGGCGACGTCTTCGAGGTTTCGCCCGAGCGCGACCGGATCGTGGCGGACATCGCGTCGCATCTGGCGAGCCACGGTGGCGCGGCGCTCGCGTTCGACTACGGCCACCTGCGCACCGCCTACGGCGACACGCTCCAGGCGCTTCGGTCCCACCAGCGCTCGTCGCCGCTCGCCGATTGCGGCCAGGCCGACATCACGAGCCATGTGGACTTCGCGCAGGCGCGCCGGATCGCCGAGGCCTGCGGCTGCACGGCCGCGGCGACGACCCAGGGCGCGTTTCTTCTGGCACTGGGCCTTCGCGAGCGCGCGGGCGCGCTGGGCGCCGCCGCCACGGAGGCGACGCGAGCCGATATCGTGCGAGCCGCGCGGCGGCTGGCGGGCGACGGCGAGGGCGAGATGGGCGTGCTCTTCAAGACGCTGGCTGTCTCGCCCCGGCCCTTGCCGCTGCCTCCGTTCGAAGGATCGGGCGCCTGAGACCCTACTTCGACTTGCCGCCCTTCTTGCCGAGCTCGGCCTGAGCCGCCGAGGACTTGCGCGGATTGCTTTCGCCTTCCTTGGCCGCCTTGGCGTTGGCCTTCTTGGCCGTTTCGCTGCCCTTGCCCTTCTTCTCGGTCATCGCGCGTCTCCCGTTAGCTGGCTCACCGATGGCCCGCCAACGAACGATGCGGCGATCGGGTTGCGCGGCGTTGACTTGCCGTCGCGGGTGAACCACCGTCCCGCCCCATGCAGGACCCCGATACGTTCACCGCCCGGCCCGTCGCCGATGTTCTCCACAGCGCGGCCCTCGGGACGCTCGGCGGCGTGCGCCACGGCTTCTTCGGCCGGCGCGGCGGCGTGTCCGACGGCCTCTACGCCGATCTCAACGTCGGCATCGGCTCGTCCGACGATCCGGCGCGCGTGCGCGAAAACCGCGCGCGCGTGGCTGCGACCCTCGGCGTCGCGCCGGATCGTCTCGCGACGCCGGTCCAGGTCCACTCCCCTACCGCCGTGATCGTGGACGCGCCCTTCGGCGCGGAGCGCCCGCGCGCCGACGCCGTGGTGACCGGGACGCCCGGTCTGGCGGTCGGCGTCCTGACGGCCGACTGCGGCCCCGTGCTGTTCGCGGACCGCGAGGCGGGCGTCGTCGCGGCCGCCCATGCGGGCTGGCGCGGGGCGACGGGCGGCGTCCTGGAGGCCACGCTCGAGGCGATGGAGCGTCTGGGCGCGCGGCGCGAGCGCGTCGTCGCGGTGCTCGGGCCCACGATCACACAACCCAACTACGAGGTGGACGCCGCGATGAGCGAGGCGGTCGCTGCGGGCGACCGCGACGCCGCCACCTTCTTCGCCCCCGGCGTGTCGCCCGACAAGCGCCAGTTCGACCTGCCCGGCCTCATCCTGATGCGGCTGCGCCGCGCCGGCGTCGCGAGCGCCGGCTTCGTCGGCCGTTGCACCTACGGGGCCGAGCGCGACTGGTTCTCGTATCGCCGCACCACCCATCGCGGCGAGCCGGACTACGGGCGCCAGATCGCCGCGATCGTGCTGGGCTGAGGGAGCCACACCATGCTGCATTTCAGCGACGCCGAGTTCGACCGCCGCGCGGCCCGCCTCCAAGCCGAGATGGCGGAGCGCCGGCTCGACGCGGTTCTCCTGTTCGCGCAGGACTCCTCCTACTGGCTGACGGGCTACGACACGTTCGGCTTCTGCTTCTTCCAGTGTCTCGTGGTGCTCGCCGACGGCACGATGAAGCTTCTGACGCGCTCGGCAGACCTGCGCCAGGCGCAGCACACCTCGCGCATTGCCGACATCGTGGTGTGGCGCGACCGGGGCGGCGCGAACCCCGCGATCGAGCTACGCGACCTTCTGGACGGCCTGGATCTCCTGGGCACCCGCATCGGCGTCGAGTGGGCGACGCACGGCCTCACCGCCGCCAACGGACGGCTGGTCGAGGAGAAGCTCGGCTCCTTCGCGACGCTTCTCGACGCCTCCGACCTCGTGCCCTCGCTTCGCGTCGTGAAGTCCGCCGAGGAGATCGTCGTCGTGCGCGAGGCCGCGCGGCTGACGGACCTCGCCTTCGAGCGCATGCTGCCGCTGGTCGAAGACGGCGCCGACGAGGCCGCCCTGCTCCACGCGCTGCAGGGCACCGTTCTGGCCGAAGGCGGCGACTATCCCGCCAACCCCTTCATTCTCGGCTCGGGCGCGGACGCGCTTCTGTGCCGCTACAAGTCGGGACGCCGCCGGCTGTCCGCGCAGGACCAGCTCACCGTGGAATGGGCCGGCGTGAAGGCGCAGTACCATGCGCCCGCCATGCGCACCGTCGTGGTCGGATCGCCGCTGATCCGCCACGAGGAGCTTCATGCCGCCGCCGTCGAGGCGCTGGAGGCGGTGGAGGAGGCCATGCGCCCGGGCCGGACCTTCGGCGACGTCTTCGACGCGCATGCGCGCGTGATGGAGGCGCACGACCTGTCGCGCCATCGCCTGGCGGCCTGCGGCTACTCGGTCGGCGCGCGCTATGCCCCGTCCTGGATGGATCCGCAGATGTTCGTCGCGGGCAACACCGAGTTGATCCGGCCGGACATGACGCTGTTCGCCCACATGATCCTGATGGACTCGGACTCCGGCACGGCGATGACGCTCGGCCGCACATACCTGACGACCGAGGCGGCGCCCGAGCCCCTGTCGCGCCTGCCGCTCGACCTTCCGGTGCGCTGACGCGAGCGCTTCGTCAGGCACGCTGACGAGCCGCTTCTTGAATCTTTACCTGATCTTGGTAAGAGCCCCGCACATAAGCGGGGCCGGCGCCCGGCCGCAGGTGCGGCGGCGCGGGTACGGCGTCCCGGCGGGCGCAGTCGACCCAACGCCTTGGAACGGGACGCGATGAAGCTCTTTGTCGGCAACTCCAACCGCAGCCTCGCCGAGTCCATCGGCACCTATCTGGAGCTGCCGCTGGGGCTGGCCTCCGTGCGTCGCTTCGCCGACCAGGAGATCTTCGTCGAGATCCAGGAGAACGTGCGCGGCGAGGACTGCTTCGTGATCCAGTCGACCTCCTATCCGGCGAACGATCACCTGATGGAGCTCCTGATCATCATGGACGCGCTGCGCCGGGCGTCGGCGCGCCGCATCACGGCCGTCCTCCCCTATTTCGGCTACGCCCGGCAGGACCGGAAGGCGGGCGGGCGCACGCCCATCTCCGCCAAGCTCGTCGCCAACCTCATCACGCGCGCGGGCGCCGACCGCGTGATGACGATGGATCTCCACGCCGGGCAGATCCAGGGCTTCTTCGACATCCCGACCGACAACCTCTTCGCGGTGCCGCTGCTCGCGCGCGACATCAAGGAGCACCTGGAAACCGACAACGTGATGATCGTGTCGCCGGACGTGGGCGGCGTGGTGCGCGCGCGCGCGCTCGCCAAGCGTCTCGACGCCCCGCTCGCGATCGTCGACAAGCGCCGCGAGAAGCCGGGCGAGTCGGAGGTGATGAACATCATCGGTGACGTGGCGGGCCGGCACTGCATCCTGATCGACGACATCATCGACTCCGGCGGCACGCTGTGCAACGCGGCCGACGCGCTGATGGCGGCCGGCGCCAAGGGCGTTCGGGCCTATATCACCCACGGCGTCCTGTCGGGCGGAGCGGTCGCGCGCATCGGCGCGTCCTCGCTCGAGGAGCTGGTGATCACCGACTCGATCGAGCCCACCAAGGCGATCCGCGAGGCGCGCAACATCCGCGTCATCACCACCGCGACCCTGCTGGGCGAGGCGATCGCCCGCACGACATCCGAGCAGTCGGTCTCCTCGCTCTTCGACTGACGCGCGACACGCCGGGCGGGCGTCTAGTCCGCCTCGATCTCGCCGATCAGCAGGGGCAGTTCGGCGAGCGTCTCGATCCCGTGGAAGCGCGGGTTCTCGAGCGGCGCCTCGGCGTGCTCGTAGTCCCAGGTCATCGCATGGGGCACGTGGACCGCGAAGGCCCCCGCCCCTAGCGCCGGCAGGATGTCGGAGCGCATCGAGTTGCCGACCATGACGGCTTCCTTCGGCCGCACGCCCTGGCGCTCGAAGATCCGCCGGTAGGTGTCGATGGTCTTGTCGCTGACGATCTCCACCGCCGAGAAGAGATCGCCAAGACCCGAGGCCGCGAGCTTTCGCTCCTGATCGAACAGGTCGCCCTTGGTGACCAGCATCAGGCGACGCGTGGCAGCCAGTTCCTGCAGCGTCTCGCGCACGCCCGGCAGCGTCTCCACCGGATGGCGCAGCATCCGGTGCCCCTCCGCCAGGATCTCCCGCACGACCGAGATCGGCAGCTGGTCGCCGCCCAGATCCAGCGCGGTCTCGATCATCGAGAGCGTGAAGCCCTTCACGCCGAAGCCGAAGGTCTCGAGGTTGCGCTTCTCGGTCTCGAACAACCGGGCCCGGACGGCCTCGCCCTCGCCGTGCGGCGCCAGGAGCTCGGCAAAGCGCGCCTCGGTCCAGCGAAAGACGGTCTCGTTTTCCCAGAGCGTGTCGTCGGCGTCGAGCGCGATGAGGGTGATGCGCGGCATGGCGGCCTCCCGAAAAACCCGTGCGCAGTCTGGCACGGGCCGCCGGGCGCCGAAACGAAAAAGGCGCGCCCCCGGAAGGGAGCGCGCCGTTGGCGGATGTCGGCCTGAGGCCGGACTCAGTCCGGCTTCTTGACGAAGTGCACCGCGTCGTGGGCCGCCTGGTTGAACGCCTCCTCGACATGGAGGAAGGCGAGCTTGGCGCCTTCCGAGGTCGCATGGCCCTCTTCCGGCTCCATCAGGAAGATCAGGAAGGAGCGGCCCGTGGTCATGTACTCGGTGCCGAACTCGAAGGGTTCGAGGTTCTCGCGGTCCGGCAGGTTGGTGTCGATGATGCAGCGCCAGCGCAGGCCGCCGGGCGCGGGCGGCAGCTTGAAGTTGACCACGTCGTAGTGCGCGTTGAGCACCATGAGCATGGTCGCGTCCGAGCCGATACGACGGATGCCCTCGTCCTGCGCGCGGCCGTCGAGCAGGACGCCGAAGCAGCGGGCGCCCGCGTCCGTCCACTCGCCGTCCTGCATCTCGTTGCCCGAGGGCGAGATCCAGGTGACGTCCTTGGCGCCGATCTCCTCGTCCATCGATCCATGGAGGAAGCGGCCGCGGCGCAGCATCGGCAGCGCCTGACGCAGCATGATCAGCTTCTGGACGAACTCGGCGAGGTCGACGCTCTCCTTGGTGACGTCCCAGTCGATCCAGCCGATCTCGTTGTCCTGCGCGTAGGCGTTGTTGTTGCCGCCTTGCGTGCGGGCGAACTCGTCGCCCGCCAGGATCATCGGCGTGCCGCGCGAGAACAGCAGCGTCGTGAAGAAGTTGCGCAGCTGGCGGAAGCGCACGTCGACGATCGCCGGATCGTCGGTCGGCCCTTCCACGCCGTAGTTGTTGGACAGGTTGTGCGAGTGACCGTCGCGATTGTCCTCGCCGTTCGCCTCGTTGTGCTTCTCGTTGTAGCAGACGAGGTCGTGCAGCGTGAAACCGTCATGGGCGGTGATGAAGTTGACGCTCGACCACGGACGGCGGCCACGCTTGTCGAAGAGGTCGGCCGAGGCCGAGATCTTGCCGGCGACGGCGGGCACCTTGCCCTCGTCGCCGCGCCAGTAGGCGCGCACCGTGTCGCGGTAGCCGTCGTTCCACTCCGCCCAGCCCGGCGGGAAGCGGCCGACCTGGTAGCCGCCCGGACCGCAGTCCCAAGGCTCGGCGATCAGTTTCACCTGGCTGAGGAGCGGGTCCTGCATGCAGGCATGGAGGAACGAGGACTCCTCCGAGAAGCCGGTCGGCTCGCGGGCGAGGATGGTGGCGAGGTCGAAGCGGAAGCCGTCGACATGCATCTCGCCCGCCCAGTAGCGCAGGCTGTCCATGACGAGCTGCATGACGCGCGGATGCGACGTGTTGACGGTGTTACCCGTGCCCGTGTCGTTGATGTAGTAGCGCTTGTTGTCGGGCAGCAGGCGGTAGTACGAGGCGTTGTCGATGCCCTTGAACGACAGCATCGGCCCGTTCTCGTTGCCCTCGGCCGTGTGGTTGTAGACGACGTCGAGGATGACCTCGAGGCCCTCGTGGTGGAAGGTCGAGACGAGTTCCTTGAACTCGTTGACGAAGGGCGAGGACATGTAGCGCGGATCGGGCGCGAAGAAGCCGAGCGTGTTGTAGCCCCAGTAGTTCCGCAGGCCCTTCTCGACAAGGTAGCTGTCGTCCACGAAGGCGTGGATCGGCAGGAGCTCGACCGAGGTGACGCCCAGGCTCTTGATGTAGCGCACGACGTCGTGGTTCGCGAGGCCGGCGAACTTGCCGCGCTCGCGGTCCGTCACGGTCGGGTGGCGCTGCGTGAAGCCCTTGACGTGGGTCTCGTAGAAGATCGTGCGCTCCCAGGGCACGTTCGGCCGGCGCTCGTCGCCCCAGGTGAAGGCGGGATCGACGATCTGCGACTTCGGCACGAAGGCGGCCGAGTCGCGCTCGTCGAAGGACAGGTCGCCGTCCGCGTGGCCGATCGTGTAGCCGAACAGCGCGTGGTCCCACTTCACCTCGCCGACATGCTGCTTGGCATAGGGGTCGAGCAGCAGCTTGTTGGGGTTGAAGCGGTGGCCGGCATCGGGCTCGTAGGGGCCGTGCACGCGGTAGCCGTAGACCGTGCCGGGACGGGCGTCCGGCAGGTAGCCGTGGAACACCTCGTTGGTGTATTCCGGCAGGACGATGCGCTCGAGCTCGGTCTCTCCGCGCTCATCGAAGAGGCACAGCTCGACCTTGGTCGCGTTGGCCGAGAAGAGCGCGAAGTTCACGCCCCGCCCGTCCCAGTTCGCGCCGCGCCGGTTGGGGTTGCCCGCCTCGACGCGCGTGCCGCCACGCGAAGAGGGGGCGATGTACGGCGTGAAGACGCCGGACTTGTTCTGGATGTTCAAGGACGTCTTCCCGTTCGACGCTTGGGGATTAGCTAGCGCACAATCGGCGCGCACCCGATTGGTTCCCGCGCCCGGCAAGGTGCCGGAACCCGTTGCCGATCTCCCACAGTCGAGGACGAGCCCTTTGAAGATCGAGACCGTGATGAGCCGCTATGTCGAGTTCGCCGCCCCCGGCGACACGGCCGCGGCGCTGGCCGTGATGATGGGCGAGCTCGACGTCGGCGCCGTTCCCGTGGGCACCGAGGACGACATCCTGGGCGTCGTCACGGATCGCGACATCCTGTATCGCGTGGTCGCCAAGGGGCTCGACCCGGCGGGCGTGACGGCGCGCGACATCCTGAGCGCGCCGGTGCTCGCCTGCCGGCCCGAGGACAGCCTCGAGGACGCGACCGAGCTCATGGCGGCCAACCGCGTGCGGCGGCTGGCGGTCACAGCCGAGGGGGGTCGGGTCGTCGGCTGGGTAACGCTGGCCGACCTGTCGCGGCCTCTGCTTCTGGAGTCGGGAACGGTGCGGCAGGCGCTGGGCGAGCTCAGCCGCGAAAGCGCCGGCTGAGACTGCCCACCGTTTCGCGCGACAGGCCGAGCCGCAGCGACAGAAACGCGAGATAGGCGGCGCCCGCCGTGCCGCGCCCGACACCGCACAGGAGGGCCAGCGCGTAGACGTGCGGCCCCTTGTCGACGCTGCGCACCGCCGCGACCAGAGGGTTGAGCGGCCCGGGATCGGCCAGCGCGGCGCGTACGAACGCCAGCTGCGGCTCCGCGGCACCGAGCCGCGCGAGCTGCTCGCAGACCTGTGCGACCCGCTCGGGCGACGGGCTTCCCTCCGCCGCGACGGCATCCGCCAGGAGGCGCATCGTCGCCTCGCCTTCCTCGGGCGAAAGGAGATCGAGATTGAGGGTCAGCGGGTACGAGGTCTGGTAGCGGTTGGCGAGATGAGCCGCCAGCACCTTCACCGCCAGGTGCGCCTCGATCGTGTCGCGGCGCACGGGTGGAGGCGCCGCCCCCGGCTCGTGCGCATTCGCGTTTGCGGCCTCAAGGGTGCCGGGCGCGGCGACGGCGAGGTTCAGCCCTTCCCCGTCCTGCGGCCCCGCCTCGGGCGGAAAAAGCGAGCGGATCCACCGCAGGGCCATGCGCGCGCCGGCCCCTTACTGCGCGGCCGCCGTCGCGCCTTGCGGCAGCAGCGCCTCGATCTGGCCGAGCAGGCGTGAGAAGTCGACCGGCTTGGCGTGGTAGTCGTCGCAGCCCGCCGCCAACGTCTTCTCGCGGTCGCCCGACATGGCATGGGCGGTGAGCGCGATGATGGGAATGCGCGGGATCGAGGTATCGGCGCGGATCGTCTTGGCGGCGGTCCACCCGTCGAGGACGGGCAGGTTCATGTCGAGGAGGATGATGTCAGGCGAGGACACGCGCGCCTTGTCGACGCCGTCCTGCCCTTCATGGGCGAGCACCACCTCGTAGCCGCGACGCTGCAGGCGACGGGACAGGAAGTCCCAAATTTCCTCATGGTCCTCGACAAGAAGGATACGGGTCATGGCACGGCCTCCAGATCGGGGACAGGATGTGTCGCGGCCGCCCCGGAGGCGTCCGACGTCTTCTCGTTCATCATAACGCGGATCTCGGCCGCAAGCTCCCGAAGATCCGTATCACCCTTCGCCAAAACCTGATCGGTCTGCGACTGGAGGCGGCGCGCCTCGTCGGCCGTGAGGTCCTTGGACGACAGGACGATCACCGGGATCGACCCGCCGCCGGGACGCGAGCGCAGGACCTGCAGGAAGGCGAAGCCGTCCATGACGGGCATCATCAGGTCGAGGAGGATCAGGCCCGGGCGCGCTTCCTCCAGCTTCTCCAGCGCCTCGCGCCCGTTCCGGGCGGTGACCACGCTCAGGCCCTCGCGCTCCAGCATCGTGACCGAGCGCTGCAGGGCGTCCTCGTCGTCGTCCACCGCCAGCACCAGCGTGTTGTCGGCGGTGCGGAAGCGATCCATCACGGCCTTCAGCTTGTTCCACTCCACGGGCTTCAAGAGATAGTCCGCCGCGCCGAGCGCATAGCCGAGATTGTGCTCGTCGATGATCGTGATCATCACCACGGGGATCGAGGCGAGATCGGGGTCGGCCTTGAGCTCGGTGAGCACGGTCCAGCCGTCCATCTTGGGCATGGTGACGTCGAGCAGGATCACGTCGGGCCGGATGACGCGCGCCATGTCGAGCCCCGTCAGCCCGTCGGAGGCCGCGCGCACCGAGAAGCCCTCGCGCGACAGGAAGCGGATGATCAGCTCGCGCGCGTGTGGGTCGTCGTCGATCGCCAGAACGACGCCGGCGGTCTCGCCGGTCTCGGCGACGGGCGTCGCATGCCCGGCATCGGCCACGGGCTCCTCGCCCGGATCGATGCGGGCGGGAATGCGGATCGTGAAGGTCGTGCCGGCTCCCTCCTCGGAGCGCACACCGATGTCGCCGCCCAGCATGCGGCAGAAGGCGCGGGTGATCGCAAGCCCGAGACCCGTGCCGCCGAACTTGCGCGTGGTCGAGGCGTCGGCCTGCGTGAAGCGCTCGAACAGGCGCCCGACCTGCTCGGGGTTCATGCCGATGCCCGTGTCCGACACCTCGAAGACGATCCAGTCGCGACCGTCGTCGACGATGCGCTCGGCCGCCAGCGTGATCGTGCCGTTCTCGGTGAACTTCGAGGCGTTGGACAGGAGGTTGATCAGGCACTGGCGCAGCTTGACCTGATCGGTATGGACGATGCCGAGCCCCTCGCGGGCGTTCAGGACGAGGCGGTTGTGCTTCTTGTCGACCAAGGAGCCGACCGTCGAGGACACCTCGGACAGAACCGTGGCGAGGTCGAACGTCTCGGCATAGACGTCCATGCGCTCGGCCTCGATCTTGGACAGGTCAAGGACGTCGTTGATGAGGCTGAGGAGATGGCGGGCATTCTGCTCGATCTTCTTGAGATCGGCCAGGAGATGCTCCTCGCCGAGATCCTCGACCTCCTCCTCCAGCATCTCGGCATAGCCGATCACGGCGGAAAGCGGCGTGCGCAGCTCGTGGCTCATGTTGGCGATGAACTGCGACTTGGCGCGGTTGGCGTTCTCCGCCGCGTCCTTGGCGGCCGAGAGCTCCTCCTCGATGAGGCGCTGCGCGGTCACGTCCGTGTTGGTGCCGAACCAGCGAAGGATGCGGCCCTCGCCGTCGCGGATCGGCACGGCCTGGCTGAGGAACCAGCGATAGGTCCCGTCCGCGCCGCGCAAGGGGAACGTGTCCTCCCAGGGCTCGCCCGAGGCAAGCTTGTCCGAGAACAGGCTCGACACGCGGTCGATATGGTCGGGGTGGTGGACCTTGCGCCAGCCGAAGCCGCGCATCTCGTCGAGCGTCGTGCCGGTGAAGTCGAACCAGCGCTGGTTGTACCAGAAGATCTCGCCGTTGGGCGCGGCGGTCCAGGCGAGCTGCGGGATGTTGTCGGCCACCGTGCGGAACTGGAGGTTCGACTCGCCGAGCGCCGCGGCGGTGCGCTTCTGGTCGGTGACGTCGGTATGCGTGCCGATCCACTCGCGGATGTCGCCGTTGGCGTCGAGGATGGGAACGGCGCGCGCCTGCATGTCGCGCCACTCGCCGTCGGCCCGGCGCACGCGGTGGTCGATGCGGTAGATCGTCCGGCCGGCGATCGCCTCGCGCCAGGCGCGCGCGCTCGCCTCGCGGTCGTCGGGATGAACGGCCTCGACCCAGCCCTGGCCCGTGTACTCGTCCTCGCTCTGCCCGGTGAACTCGGCCCAGCCCGGCTGCACGCCGCTGAACTCGCCGGACGCCGGCGCCGACCAGACCATCGCGGCGGTCGCCTCCACGAGCGAGCGGAAGCGCCCCTCGGATTCAGCCAGGCGACGCTCGGCCCGGATGCGCTTGGTGGCGTTGACGAGGACGATGCCGGCGCCGACGATGCCGTGGCGGCGGCGCCCCTCGGTTCGCAGCGGGTAGAGGCTGGCGAGGTAGACCGTCCCGTCGTCCTCCTGCCCGCCGAGCTCGACGCCGTTGTGGACACGCCCCCAGCGCAGCGTCTCGTCGACCATGCGCGACAGGCGCTCCCGGTCGGCGGGAAACATGTCGAGCACGCCGTCGCCGGGTTCGGCGTCGCGGCCCAGATGTCCCTTGCCGGCTTCCGCGAAGGCCGGGTTCAGCCGCCCGATCCGCAGGTCCTTGTCGACGAAGCCGATCGCCACCGGCGAATTGGACAGGACGGCGCTGAGAAGATCGGTCGCGCGCCGCCCCTCGAGATGACGGCGGAACGCCAGAACGGCCAGCGCGGCGGCGGCGAGGATCGCGGCGATGAAGGCGACGTTGGTGATCGTGTCGATGCGACCGGCGATCCGCTCGGCCTCGCCGATGCGGGTCTTGGCCGCCTGCTGGACCGCGGCGGCCTCCGCGCGGATCGCATCCATGCGCGCCTTGCCCTCGCCGGTGCGGATGATCGCGGCGGCGGGCTCGAAGCCCTGGTCGGTCCGGGTCGTGACCACCGTGGTCTCGAAGCGGACGAAGTCCTCGGCGGCCGCCCGCAGCCGGGCGAGCGAGACGGGGTCGGCCTGCGTGCTGCGGTTCCACTCGTCGTTCAAACGCGTCAGCTGCGGCTCGAGCCCCGCCTGCCCGCGGTTGAACGGATCCAGAAAGTCCGGCGTGCCGACCAGCACGTAGCCGCGCGTCGAGGATTCGAGGCCCGACAGGAGGGACACGAGCCGCTCGGTCTCGTTGATCACCGCCGTATCGCCGGCGATGCGGTCGGCCCGCGCCGCCCCCTGCATGAGCGTCCAGCCATAGGCACCGATCGCCAGAACCAGAAGCAGGCCGGCCACGAAGGCCGTGCGGCCCAATCCCGCGTCGCCCTTGGACGCGGGCTTATTGCCGGACGGCGGTCCGGCTCCATTCTTGGTCATGTCGTTCCCCGCCCGGCTGCGCATGCCGGCTTCAACCGGAGCCCATAACGCGGCGGGGGGCGATTTCGTTCGATGCCTCTCCCATCCAGGATGATCCCGCCGCATGAACATCGATCAAGCGTTCGCCTTCGGCCTCGTCGGGCTGACGGTGGCGGGCTTCGCCTGGGGGCGCCTGCCCTACGATCTGGTGGCCCTTCTCGGCCTCCTGGCGGGCATGGTGCTCGGCATCGTGCCGGTGAAGAGCGCGTTCTCGGGCTTCTCCGACGACGTCGTCGTGATCGTCGTGGCGGCTCTTCTCGTATCGGCCGCGATCTCGCGCTCGGGCGTGGTGGAGGACATCATGCGTCCCGTCATGCCCTTCATGCGGACGGCGCAGCGCCAGGTCACGGTGCTGGTGGGCGCCGTGACGCTCCTGTCCATGATCACCAAGAACGTCGGCGCGCTCGCCATGTTCATGCCGGTGGCCGCCCAGGTCTCGCGCAAGAACGGCACGTCGATCTCGCAGCTTCTCATGCCCATGGCCTTCGGCTCGCTGATCGGCGGCCTCGTCACGCTGGTCGGTACCTCGCCCAACATCATCGTCTCGAAGATCCGCCAGGACCTGACCGGCGAACCGTTCCGCATGTTCGACTACGCGCCGGTCGGCCTCGGCGTCGCCGTGACGGGCTTCGTGTTCCTCAGTCTCGCCTCGAACCTCATCCCGAAGCGCCGCGCGGCGGGCGGCGCGGGCGAGGCCTTCGCGCTCGACGCCTACACGGCGGAGGCCGAGCTGGCGGCCGGCTCGCCGTTCGAGGGCCGCACGGTCGCCGACCTCGAGCGGGCCGCCGACAACGACATCGCGGTGCGCACCGTGATCCGCGAGCGCTTCCGCCGCATGGACGCCGCGCCCGACATGGTCCTGCGGGCGGGCGACACTCTGCTGCTGGGCGGCGAGCCGGAGGGCATCGAGCGGGCCGTGGCGCGCGCCGGACTTGCGCTCACCGGCGAGGGCGTCGCGCCGCGCGGCGACGTCGAGACCGAGAGCGTGGTGGAAGGCGTCGTCACGCCCCAGTCGCCCGCGATCGGCTCGCGCATCGACCATCTCGCCCTGCCCGCCACGCACGGCGTCGCGGTGCTGGCGGTGAGCCGCGGCGGCGAGCCGATCCGGCGCCGGCTTCAGACGCTGCGCCTGCGCGAGGGCGACGTCCTGGTCCTCAAGGGCACGAGCGAGACCGTACCGCCGGCGCTCGCCGCCCTGCGCGTCCTGCCGCTGGCCGAGCGCTCCATCGCGCTCGGGCGCAACCGGCGATCGTTCCTGCCGCTCGGCGTGCTGCTGGTCGCCATGCTGCTGACGGCCTTCGGCGTCATCAGCGCGGTGGCCGCCTTCTTCGGGGCCGCCGTGGTTCTCCTGATGCTGCGCGTCATGAGCATGCGCGAGGCCTACGAGACCGTGGAGGCCTCGGTGATCGTGCTCCTGGCGGCGCTGATCCCGCTGTCCGAGGCGATCCAGACCACCGGCGGCACCGACGTCATCGCCGGCTGGCTCAGCCAGGTCGTCCAGGGCTTCTCGCCGCTGACCTCGCTGTTCGTGGTGACGATCCTCGCCATGGCCGTGACGCCGTTTCTCAACAACGCGGCGACGGTGCTGATGCTCGGGCCCATCGCGGGATCGCTCGCCACCCGGCTCGGCCTGTCGCCCGATCCGTTCCTGATGGCGGTGGCGATCGGGGCGGCCTGCGACTTCCTCACGCCGATCGGCCACCAGTGCAACACCATCGTCATGGCGCCGGGCGGCTACCGCTTCGGCGACTACTGGCGCCTCGGCCTGCCCTTGTCTCTGATCGTCCTGTTCGTGGGCGTGCCGCTGATCAGCGTCGTGTGGCCCGTCGTGCCGGGCTGAGGCGGCTCCGCCGACGTTCGACGCCGCGCCGATCGTGCCCCCGACCGCCGCACACCAACGGCCGGCGGCGCCACCCGACGAACCGGACCGGTCGCACCTCGCCGCCGCCGGTGGCTGTCGGCTCTCAACCGCCCGTGCGGTCGGCGAGAAGCCCCGCGAACGTTCCCGCCACGATCAGAACGGCTCCAAGCATCGCCGCGCCGGTCACCGGCTCCGACAGGAGGATGTGCGCGAGCGCGAAGCCGAACAACGGCTCGGTCCCCATCAGGAAGCCGACCCGTGTCGGGCTCGTGCGGCGGACCGCGGCATTCTGGACGTAGAACGCTGCGACCGTGCAGAACAGCGACAGGAACGCGATGCTGATCCAGAAGCTCGCCCCGGCGCGCACAACCAGCGCGCCGAGACCTTGCGTCAGAGAAAGGGCCAGAAGCGCCGCCGCGGCGACCGTCGCCGATTGCACGGCGGTCAGCGCGACCGAGGAGAACGGTCGTGCCGACATCAGTCGCTTCGTGGATACGACCATCACGGCGCGAAGACCGGCGGCCAGAAGGACCAGCCCGTCCCCGAGCGTCCAGGCCCTCACCCCGCCGACCAGCAACCCGACGCCGATGCAGGCGACCCCGGCGCCGACGACCACGATCGCGGGCGGCAGACGACGCGACAGTCCATGGTCGAGGAACGGGGTGAAAAGCGTGCAGAGCGAGATGATGAGAGCCGCATTCGTTGCGCTCGTCAACGCGACGCCCGCGATTTCCGCAACGAAGATCGCCGCCAGGATCGCCCCGAGCACCGCGCCGCGCAGGAGGTCGCCCGTCGGGGCCGACACGAGTTCCCGGTGCGCCGCCAGCCCCATGACGCAGGCCGTGGCAACGAACCGGTAGAAGATCAGAACCAGCACGGGCGCAAAGGCCAGCGCGCCCTTGGTAACGGGGTAGCTCGCGCCCCACACCACCGCGACCGCAAGGACGGCCGCGTCGGCTGGGAGCGTCGACCAGGACGCGCGCGGCCGCGTCAGGATGCCGGAGAGATGGGACATGCTGCGTGGCGCCCTGCCTCGTGCCGGACCGGAGCGTCCAGGCTTCCGGCCCATCTGCTAGAGGGCGCCGCCGCCGCGTTATAGAACGAAAGTGCGGACCCGGTCGGCCCGGGCGTACGCCGCCGGCGTCACGCCGACGATGGCCGTGAAGTGGCGCGCCATGTGGCTCTGATCGGCGAACCCCGCCTCCAGCGCGGCCGCGGCGGGCGCGTGTCCCTCGCGCAGGCGGTCCTGGACCAGTCGGACCTTGAGGCCGATGTGGTAGGCATGCGGGGGCAGTCCCGTCTCGTGCCGAACGAGGTCGATCGTCTGCCGGCGACGAAGCCCGACGAGCGACGAGAGCGTGTCGAGGCTGACGTCCTCGCCGACATGAGCATGAAGGTAGTCGACGAGCGTCCGGGCGCGTGCGTCGGGCCGGGCGCGGCGGGTGCCGCCAGCGGGACCGCCGCCCGCCAGACACGCCACCACGTCCGCAAAGGCGACCCAGGCCGCATCGCGCGACAGCGCGAGCCGCGAGGCGTGGATCTCGTCGTGGATGCGCCCGAGCTGCGCGGCGAGACCGGCGACCGGGTGGTCGCACCGCTTGAAGTCGGGAAGCGGGGCGGACAGCGCGTCCCGGCGATCCGCGAGGATCTCCGCCATCGTGCTCTCGCCGACATAGAACATCCGCTGCACCCAGCCGGCCTCAACGGCCGCGTTGCCATGGTGGACGTCGCCGGGCCGCATCGACATGACGGTTCCCGGCAGGACGGTATGCTGCTCGCCGCGGCACCACACCGAATGCACGCCGCCGGTGATGACGCCGATCAGATATTCGGCGTGGGAATGCGGCTTGAAGGTCTGGCGCACGTAGTGGGCGGCCATCGTCTCGAGGCCGGCATGACCGAGCGGACGCCGGAACGAAACTCGGTCCGGTCGGGGTGCGAGGCCCGGTCCGTCACGCATCGCGTCTGCCCGATTGTTCACGCCGTGGTGGTCCGTCTTGTCGCCGATCGCCAGCCGCAACGCATCGCACCAACCGGTCGGGAAGCCAACAGTCCGCGCACCCTTCCTTCGCGGCGGTCGCTGTCGCGCGACCAGGTGTTCGCGGGCGGCCCTTCCGCGTCCGACCGCATCGAGACCCTGGTCTCGTTTCCGGTCTCGCCGCGTAACGGGCGTTCGGTCCGCCAAGGGTCCGGGACCCTTTCTCACGACGCGTCCGCCATGCTCGAACCAACCGCCCGCGCTCCGGATCCAGGCCCGGCCCACCAGTCCGCAATCCGGCTCCTGTGCAGGGTCCACGAGTTGTACCGGGCCGGATACCGGCAGGTTCGCTTCCCGTCGGGTCTGGCCCCGAGCGGCGTGCACGGGCGTTGCTCGATCACGCAGGCCGGCAACATGAGCGACGACGGGCTGCGCGTGATCGCCCCTTTCTCGAGCGGAGACGTCGCCTCCTGCTCGACGGGTTCGCAGGACCGATCCGTCGACTGGCCGGACGCGCCGGGGCGCCCGGCAAAGGAGCTGGCGGCGTTGTAGACGGCTCGTGGCGGACCTTTCTCCCGGGAGCGGAGCGGCTCGTCCGTACAGCGCAGCAAGGCTGGGACGAGTACCTGTGACTGGATCACAGCGACGGGTGGAGCGAGCCAAGGGTCGTCCTGTTCAACGGCGGACGGTGGCCGCCAGGGAGCAAGATGACGTTCGACGCCGTATGGCCCCGCATCGACGCGTTCTTCTCGGGCCTGCGCCGTCCGACCCTGACCGAGGAAGACGGAATGCCCTACCGATGGCTCCATCCCGCTGGACCGCGCGACCAGGCAAGGCACGGATCGCCGTGAGACATGCGGACGGCAGGGGCCTCGTCTGCCGCCTTCTTTTCCGGAAGCGGACTGACCGCAAACCATCCGAGCGGGCTACGCGGCGACCGGAGAGCGAAAGCCCGTGAGCGAGCGGGCCTTCCGTGCGGCAGACATCAGCCCCCAAAGCGGTCCTAGTCCCGGCATGACCCTTCGCGACCCCCGCACCGACGGCAGGCTGGCCCGCCGCCTGTTCTCGACCGGCCTCCTGTCCGACACGAAGTGGCGCAAGCTCTTCCAGGCGATCGCGAAGGGCTACGATCCCCAGCCCGACCACGTCGTCGTCAAGTTCGTCGACGTCGCCGAACCCAAGCGCATGCACGTCCCCTTCGGCCTTCATCCGCCGCGCGTTTACATCGATACCATGGAGTTCGACCCGACCGAGCTACGCGCCATCGAGTGGCTGGACGTGCCCAGCGACATCGTAGGCTTGCTCAAGCCGATCGGCCGCCCCTCGTTCGAGCGGAGCGGCACCTACACGCGTGTCACAGGCGACGCCAGTCCATGGTGAGGCCGCCAAGCCCATGCGAGGCAAGGCCCTCCCCTAACGCTCCGGCATCTCCCATTTGCTCCAGTCGTAATGCCGACGCCGCTCGAGCGGCACGGGTACCATGCCAGCGGCCGCCGGCGACCAGTCTGGATCGTCGACCCAGACGCGCAGAGGCAGCTCGATCTCCTTGTCGCCGTTCACGAAGATGCGCCGCGGGTAGATCAACTCGTCGTAGCCGGGCGGGTCCGTCTGATCGAGCGTGATCTGGAGGAGGTACGTTCGCGTTTCCTCGCGCGGCTGCGCGGACGGATCGATGATCCAGCTTTCGCTGCGCGGTGCCAGACCGTAGTCCTGGATGGTCATCTGGAGTACCGACCCGCTCTGCGACAGATACTGGCCGAACAGCACCATTCCGTTCCCATCGAAGTCAGCCGTCGTGCGTGCCGTGTCTCCAGAGAACCTTCGCTTCCAACCCCCTGCTTGCAGTTGGCCCCGCAGCGTATCGACATAGGCGACGAGTTCCTCCAACGGCTTGGGAATGGCGAAGGACCGGAAGGCAAGGCCCTGGATCCGTCCCGCGGTCTGGGACACGTGCAGCGTCCGTCCCGGTGGAAACGTGAAGCTCTGCTCGCCATCCGATGCGGTGAGTTCGATCCAGGGGTCGTCGACGAGGATCGGCATCCAGTCGACGATCCGATCGGCGTTGATCGCGAAGCCGTGGGGCTCACGCTCCCCGATCGACAGGCCGTTCTGGGCGACGAAATCGCGAACTGTCATGCCGATGGCGATGTGGATGGGCTTGGGCGCTTCGTCCGCCGGATCGGCCCGGGACCACGCCAGCACCAACAGAATTGCGGCGCCGAGGACGGAGACGGCCGCAGTGACGCAAAGGCGGTACCTGACGACTTTGTTCATGGTTTGATTATCGGTCGGATACCGCCATTTGCCGAAGCGCGGTCAGCGACGTGGCCGGAAGGGCAGCTACGTTGGCTGCCCGGCTCGAAGGCGATCGTCGGCTTCCCATCCGGTCCAGCCGATCTGCATCAGGGACGCGGACGTCTAGGAGTGCTCCATCTGCTATCGGCCCAAAGCGTAGGCATTCACGGGAGCAAGATCGCCAGCAAGCACTCCCCGGGTCTTCAATAATCGAACGCAAGAAGCGAGAACGGCCGAGCCGTCCCGTCAGGACCGAAGCGTAGACCCGCATAGGGATCGGCGGTTCCGTCGTCCGGGACGACGATGGCAACGCCAAGCCGTCGAACGATCTCCGGCACGACCTTGATGGTTGAGGAGCCGTCAAGCATGTTGACGTCGAACCGATACGGGTAGCCAGGGTGGTTGGATCGATGACAAACGACCCAGCCGACCGTTGCCCGCTCGACTGCTGCTACCAGCGCGTCGAGGTCCTCACCTTGGACGAACTGGGCATACCCAACGCCCAACACATCATCGATCGCTGCCGCGCATCGTTCGGTGGATGGCCCAGCTCCGACGAAGAGGTCGAGGCCGTTGTACCGCCTGCGACCGGGTCATCTGCTGACATGACCCCATCCTACCGGAACGGCTTCTTTCAGCGCAATCAACCTCATAGCGGACTGTCGCCTTTCCAACCGTTCGAGCGGATAGGCTTCTGGGAAGCGGACGCTCGAAAGCCGTCCATCCGCTTTGCGACCCTTGTAGGTCATTGGGCAATGCTGTTTGGAGTACCCAATGGCGGGCGACGATCCCGCTGGATCGCTCGATGCGCGGGTTAGAAGCATTGACCCAGAACCTCTCCACGAAGGCCTACACCACACTTGCGACGAGGATTCTCGGGCTCCTCCTTCTGGCCGTCCTCCTCATGGCCGGACTGTTGGCTTTGGTGCTCGCGAGCATTGCGATCGCTATCGCGTGGACCGACCACCGAGACCTTGGCAATGTGACGTGGCAGGCGATGGTCACTGTTCATTCGGCATGGATCGCCATCGCTGCGGCCCTCGTCGCACTATTGAGCTTCCGACATCGCAAGAGCAGCTCAGTCGGGAGAACCCTGTTCCAACTTTCGAGCCGCACCTTGCTTGCGTTCCTGCCCATCGCAGCCATCGCGGCTTTCTGGCAAGCCAACCTGCCCTCTCGTCCATTGAATACTGAGGCGGATGTCCGCCCGCGACTCGAGCCGTTGCTAAAGCAGCGCGTCCGCGGTTTTCCGCAATTCGCACGGATCGAGAGCCTTCCCGAGCAAATCAGAAATGTCCGCATCAAGGGTCCGTCGATGACGTTCGAGCCAGATACGACCCGCTACGTGACGTTCGATTTTGATACGGGCTGCGGTCGCGTCATCAAGGTGTTGGCGGTTCTCAGCGCGGGGGATGCGGACACCTTGGGCAGTGTGGACGATTACAACTGTCAACCGTGACTTCTCATTCACCCAGAATGTCCGTATTTCCGTGCCCTTTCCCGAAAGCCGACTGTCAGCTCAACACCCGAGATAGCCGCTCAACGTCGCGGAAGCGAACGCTTCGAAGCGGTCCATCCGCTATCGACCCTTCTAAGACGGTGAGGCTCGCCCTTCGTTATCCCCAAAGCAGACGGCGCCAAACCCATCATCTCGGACGCCTTCAGTCGTGCTGACAGGGACCGATCCCTTGATCACCGTAGCCGGTCACATAGGCCTCCGGATCCAGGGTCAGTTGAATGTCGTCGCCTCGATAGACGTCACCCGCAAGACCGCCACGCTGGAAGGTCGTTCTGACGTCGCGGTTCGGGAAGCGGAGAACCGCGTGCCGACCACCGTCCGAAAAGGCGATGGACAGCGTAGGATACCGCTGGGCGTGATCCTGGTAGCAGGTAGACGTCTGGTCACCCGACCAGTCGAAGTGGGGTTCATCGTCGAACCAGCCCACCCTGACTATTATCACTCCCGCCACTGTAGCGACGGCTGCGACGGAAGCTAGGGTAAGGAACCCAACCAAAGGCAGGCCTCGTGCCAAACCTCATATCCCCATCAAACGTATCGTAGCGTCCGCATCTACCACCTTCCGACCAGGAAGCGGACAGTCGGCCCACCAACCCCACCTAGGCGCCCTGTCATGGGCTGGGATGATCCGAAGCCGGGCGCCTCGTCCGCTCCTGGCATGTCGGGCGGTCTATCCGCTCGGGGTTGCCGGCATCAGTTTGCCCGACGCGGTCAGTCCACGATCGCGTGCGGCACGAAGCGCGACAGGTTGCGGGTGATGCGCGAGCGGTCTTCGCGCATGCCAAGGCCGCAGGCGCGGTCGCCGACCACCCAGGAACCCAGCACCGCATACTGCTCGCCACCCCCTTCGTCCCTCGATCGGAAGAGCGGGGTCAGTCCCTGCACCACGGCGGGACCGTCGCCGTAAGCGCCCTCGCTGACCTCGCGGGTCTCCCCCGCCTCGACGATCGCGACGTTCTCGCCCTCGCGCGAATGGAAGGGCTTGCGCACGTGGTCTGCCAGTTCGGCCGCGCGCGGATCGTCCTCGAAGAAGGCGGGCAAGAGGTTGGGGTGGCCGGGATGGCGCTCCCACAGGAGCGGCAGCATGCCCTTGTTGGACAGGATCGCCTTCCAGGCCGGCTCCACCCATTCGGTTCCCGAGCGCGGCAGGAACGCGGCGAAGGGCTCGCGCATCATGTCCTCCCACGGATAGAGCTTGAAGCAGCGGTCGATCACCTGCTCATGGGGATCGGTGAACCGACCCTGTGCATCGACGCCGATGCTTGCGACGTCGATCAGACGCGTCGGGTGCCCGGCCTGCACCGCGCAGTCCATGAGATAGGTCGCCGTGCCCCGGTCCTCCTCGTTGTCGAGCACCGCCGCGAAGTGGAAGATCCGATCCGCGGGAAAGGCGGCGAAGGCCTCGACCAGGCTTTCCTGCAGGAGGTTGAACTGGTCGGCGCCGCGCGGCAGGCGCCCGAGCGCGATCTGGTCGGTCAGCCAACCGTACTGGAAGTATCCGGTCTCGAAGACGGCGGTCGGCGTGTCGGCGTTGTATTCCAGGAGCTTGGCGGGCCCCGTCCCGTCATAGGCGAGATCGAAGCGGCCGTAGAGGTGGCGCCGCGACCCGCGCCAGGCGTCCCGCACGGTGTCGAACTGCGCGGGGGGAATGGCAAGGCGCGTCAGCAGCGCCTCGGATGCGACGACCTCGTCCACGAGCGCAAGGCAGAGCGCGTGCAACTCCTCGGTGGGCGCCTCGACCTCGTCCTCGATCTCGCGCATCGTGAAGCGATAGTAGGCGTCGTCCAGCCAATAGGGCTCGCCGTACATCTCGTGAAAGCCGAAGCCCAGCGCCTCGGCCTTGTCCTGCCATCGGTCCCGGGGCGCGATCGACACGCGTTCCACGCGGCGTCAGCCGCCGAAGCTCATGCGGCCCGACGAGAGGCCGCCGAAGCCGCTGCGCGAGACCGTGCGCGTGTTGACGTTGGCGGGACGCGGGCGCGGCGCCTCGCCGATCTGCGGGGGATCGGAGCGGTAGAGCATGCCCGAGCGGTTCGTAAAGACGGGGGTCGAGCGGCGATAGGATCCGGAGTTGACGTAGGTTCCGTATCCGGAACTCGACAGGTTGGAGACCGCCGACGAAACAAGATAGCCCGTCATGAAGGGGATGAAGAAGTTGCCCGCCCCCGATCCATCGGTGCGCGGCTGCGTCATGCAGCGCCCCGCGCCGTATTCGGCCTCGCAGGCCGCCATGCCGTCGAAGCGCGGCGCGTCGCGCAGGTGCTGGCTGAGCGCGGACTGGTACTCGCCCTGGCAGACGCTCTGCTCGACGCCCCATTTCACGCACTCGTCGACCGAGGAGAAGAGCTTCTCCTCGGCCTGGTCGCCGCAGGCCGTGAGCACGAGGCCGCCCGCCGCGATGGTGCCGAGGGCGAGAAGCGGGGGACGGCGTCCGGTAAAGCGCTTGGTCATGGCGGCCCGTCCCTCAGTAGGTCATGCAGGCGGCGTTCAACATGCCGACGCTGAGCGACAGGCCGGCCGACCAGAGCCCGGCCGAGATCTCGCCCGCCGTGATGCGCCGGGGCAGGCCGCGCAGGGTCAGGCAGGCCGCGCCGAAGGCCACCGCCTGCACCACCGCGCCGATCACCGCCCAGATCACGAAATCCGCCAGCGACACGGAGTTGGCGGCGGCCGAGGCCAGCGGCAGCGAGAAGCCGACCAGCGCGCCGAGGAAGGCCACCACCGCCGCCGTATTGCCGAAGCGGATCAGCGTCAGCTCGTGCTGGGGCGTCAGCGACGAGTAGAGCCAGGAGAACAGGCCGAGCGCCGCAAGGCCGGTGGCGAAGTAGGCGAGAAAGGCCGGCAGGCCTGCGACATAGCCGAACATCGTGGATACGGGTCTCCGGGGCGTGGCGAGAAAGGTTCGGATCAAAGGCGGCGGATGTCGGCGGGCAGGAGCCCGTAGCCGATCAGGAACTCGATCGAGGCCCCTTCCGAGGCCGCGCGCGCCGCCAGGTCGCGCTCGATGTTGAGAAGCAGCATCTCGCGGCCCTCGCCCAAGGGACGGGCGTAGAGCATGCAGGACTGGTGGATCGCACGCCGCCCGTTCGCGTCGTCGATGTCCTCCACGAACTCGACAAGGTCGGCCTGGCCCGGTCCATCGCCCCAGAAGCGCTCGAAGAGCGTGCCGTCGGCATCGAACCGCGGCTGGCCAATCCGCCCCTGCGGCCCGCGCCAGCGGCTCCACTCCGCCGCCCCTGCGGGCACCACGCTGTCCCAGGGCCGATACAGGCTGACGTCCAGGATATCCTCCCCGGGCCGGCCCGAGGGGGTCATCACCTGGAGGATCGTGTCGTCGTCGCCGTAGTAGCGCGCCAGATGCGCATCGCCGCCGAGCCGCGCCTCGCCATAGGCCGCGACGATCATCATGCCGCCCGCCGGCACCGGCACGGACGTCTCGTGCCCCGCCAGCGTCGCCTGGAGGCTCAGCGTGTCGACGTCGATCCCGCCGCCGAGCGCAACGCCAAGTGGTCCGCGCTCGGGCGCCTGCGCGCGCGGGGACTCGCTCCCCGCCCCCCAGCCGAAGATGCGTCCGATCATCGGTTCCCGCCTTGTGTCGTCCCGCACAACCCTTATGACATTCGGCGCATCGAACGGAAGAGCCGCGGCTCGCAATAGGGAACACCGATCCTTGGCCGACTGGAACCTGGCATCCCTCACCGAACTCTTCGCCGCCGATCCGCCCGCGCTGGGCGACGTCGACGTCTCCATCGAGGGGGACGTCCTGCGCGTCACCATCAAGGAGAAGGGCAACCTCGACGTGTTCGTGGTGGCGGGCGGCGATCACATCCTGGTGAGCGTCCTTCTCGTGGCCGCGGCGGCGGTTTCGCGCCGCGAGGCCTTCGACCGCCTCTGCCTGCGCACCCACAAGCTCGTGCCCCTCTCGACCTTCGGGCTGACCGTGGTGAACGGCGAGGAATGGTATGAACTGTTCGGATCGCTCTCCGCCCGGTCCGCAGCCGAGGTCGTGATCGAGGAGGTGGCGGTTCTGGTCGCCAACGCGCACGATGCAGCCGTCCTGATCCAGGACTGGCAGAACGGGGAGATCGCGGCATGAGCGTTTGGGGCAAGCTGTTCTCGGCCGTGCGGGGCGGCATCAACGAGGCGGCCGAATCCGCCGCCGACGGTCAGGCGCTGCGGATCCTCGACCAGGAGATTCGCGACGCGGAAGGCGCGCTGCGCCAAGCACGCGGCGATCTCGCCGGCATCATGGCGACCGCCAAGTCGCTCGGGCGCCGCGTCGACGAGGCGCGCCTCAAGGACGAGAAGGATCTCGCCTCCGCCCGGGCCGCGATGGCGGCGGGACGCGAGGATCTGGCGCGCCAGCTCGCCGACCGCATGTCGCGCAACCGTGCCGACCTGGCTCGCGACGAGGCGGAGTTGCAGCGACTGCAGGGATCGCAGGCGCAGATGCTGCGCGCCGTCCAGGACACCGAGACGCGCATCCAGACGATGCGTCGCGAGGTGGAGAGCGTGAAGGCCAACGAGTCGCTGCTCAAGGCGCAGTCGGCGATCGCCTCCAGCCACGCGGGCGTCAACTCGCGCCTGGGGAGCGCGATGGAGTCCCTGGAGCGCGTCAAGCGGCGGCAGGAGGCGGTCGCGGGCCGCCTCGAGGCGGGCGCGGAACTCCAGGCGCTCCAGTCGGGCGCCGATCTCGACCGCCAGCTTTTGGAAGCGGGCATCGGCGGCAACCGCTCGTCGTCCGACGACATCTTCGCCGAGATCGCGCGCGGCGACGCGCCCAAGTCGCTTCCAGGCGGCACCGGCAACCCGGCGATCGGCTACGAGCCGAAGTCCTGACGATACCGGCCTCGGGCGGGCCGCAGATCAGCTGCCCGCCGTCGCCATCCGATCCCAGCGCACCGACGCGGGATCGAGTCGGTGGTCGGCGATGTAGTAGAGGACGAGGCCCGGCTCGACCAAGGCGGCCTCGTCGCAGTTGAGGTCCACCGCGTCGCCGGCGGCCAGCCCGACGAGCGTCACCCTCTGGTCGCGCTTGAGGCCCATCAGCACCTGGCCGTATCGCATCGGCGCGACATGGGCGGGCACGCGCATGGAGAAGACCGTGTCGCGCCGGGCGGGCGAGAAGAGAAGCGAGGCCACGAGCGAGGCTCCCGGATCGTGGGCGGCCCGCACGATGAGTTCGGACGAGAGCGATGCGATGGCCTCGATGCGCGGCTCCTGGCGCCGCAGCATGGCGGCCGTGCGAACATCCTCGAAATAAGCGACGATATGGGGAGTTTCGACGCCTTGCGACGCGACAAGTGCGGCCGCCAGCGTCTCGTCGTCGTTCTGCCCGCGCACCACCAGAGCGCGGGCGCGGCTGGCGCCGCTGCGCCGAAGGGCCTCGGGGTCCGCAAGCCGGTCCACGCGTATGAAGTCGGTCATCTCGGGAAGGGGGTTGCGCTCCAGCGCCTTGGCGACGAGGACGGTCGGCGGCGTGCCGCCGGCCCGCTCGCTGGCGAGCATCTCGATCAGCCGAGGCGTGATGTCCTCGTGCCAGCCGAGAACCACGAAGTGGCCCTGCCGGTCGCCGTAGTCGTTCAGTCCCATCATGCGCTGCCTCCAGAGATGGCCGACGCCCGTCAGCATCTTGCCGAGCACCGCCGTGAAGAGCGCGATGCCGCCCGGCAGAACGAAGAGGACGCCGACCAGCCGTCCAGCCCGCGTGACGGGCGCCAGATCCCCGTAGCCCGTGGTGGTGGCCGATACGAGATAGTAGTAGAGAAAGTCGACGGCGTCGCCTGTCAGCTTCCCCTCGCCCGCCAGCGCCAGCAGCATCCAGGAAACCAGCGCGTGGGCGAGCGCCATGACGGCCAGCGCGCTCCACGCCAACTCGGCGACCGCCAGATAGGAGCGCCGTAGAAGCGTCAACAGAACCTGCAAGACGCGCCCCCGGATGCGGCCTTCCCCCGTGGCATGCCACCAGATTCACCGGGGGAAGGCAACCGGCGGTCCCACGGGAGACCGCGTCGCGGAAGCGGAAGACTTGCGCGCCAGCCAGTCCGTCGGTTCCTGGGCCGCAAGCCGGACTTCGATCCGCAGCCCTTCGGCGAGTGCGAACGGGCGGGCGTTGCGTCTGTCCAGTTCCGCAACGCCGCCGCCCCCTTCGCCTCGTCGAGGCCTCCGATCTCGTGTGCCAGACGAAGCGACAGCACCGCCCGCTTCTTCTCGCCAAGCGGATGCGGTTCGAGGGCTGACGCCTTGACCGATCCGGTATCGAGGCGACATAGCCGTCGACCGATCGAGATACCTGTCGCCCGGGAGTCGGTCCGCTCATGCCCTGTCGTTTCACCGCCCTCGGCCGCGTGGCGGCCGCGCTCGTCGTTCTGTCGTCCGCCCCATGCGTGGCGGACGAGACGCGCTTTCCGCCGGGTGCCGAGACGGCGGGACAGGCGCCGCCCAGCGAGATCATGCTGCGTGCGGCACCCCTGATGCAGGCGGGCAAGCGCGACGAGGCGACGTTCTGGTTCTACGCCGGACAACTGCGCTGGCGCTCCCGTTTGAACGCGCACTCCCATCAGGATCCAACCGGAGAGCCCACCTTGTTCTCGGCGCTGTTCGAGACGCTCGGACCCTCGGTCAACGGCTGGGCCTTCGGCGACATCCCCGCGCTTCAGCGGACGATCGACGCGGTGCTCCTCTGGGACCAACGCTATCCCGACCCCTCGCTGGATCCCGCCGTCCACACGCAGACGCGGGCAGGCCTGACGGGCTTGCGCGACCAGATCGGCCGGGAAGCGGCCTCGATCCGAGCCGAGCGCGCCTCACGCGGGCTGGAGAATCGCTGAGCCGGCGCTCGCCGTTCCGCAGACCCAACGGCGGTGCCGGCAGGCGGAGCGCCCGACGTGACCGCGTTCCGGCGATGGCAGCGGCGACCTTAGGATCTCGGCTACCGAGGCCGCTCGGACTCGTCCGGCCAGCGCGACGGGAAAGGCCGCACCAGGACCTCACCGCCCGGCGGGATCGATCCCAAATGGCTCAGGACATGGTTGTAGTCCGGATGGCCGGGCGCGTAGCGCAGCTCGCCGTGACCCGCAACCGACCCGTCTTCGCCTTCGGCTCGCAGATCCAGGACGAGCGTGCCGTCTGGCTCGCGATGCGCCGAGCCGATCGGGGCCGCTGCCGGACGAGGTGCCGGCGCATGCCCCGGCGAGCCGGTACGGTTCGCGGCGGACATCGCCACCGCTTCCAGCACCGCGACCAGGCGGGGCCTCGGACAATCCGAGCCGGTCTCGTGAAGGACGTCGTCGCCATCGAACAGGACGACGCTGCACAGGCGGTCTGTCGGCTCGCCGAGCACCGGCGGGTCGGAATCCCGCCTGCTCCATACCTCGTTCCCGGACGCGATCGCATCGCGTCGCTCGTCGGCCGAGATCGTGTGGATGCGCTCGCTCTCGATCCGCGCCGGTCCACCCCCATCCGCCAAGCGGGTCGTTGCCCGCCGAACCGTCATTTGGTCGAGATCAACGACGAGCCAGCGCGCGCGGGGCGACACGACGCTGCCGATCGCAACCAGCATTCCATGTTGCGGCCAATCGACGGGTGCAAGGGCGAGGCGGACGTTCGCCCGGCTGAGACGGGCGGGGGCGTCCCGCTTCACGGCGGCATAGCCCGGCACGGGCGGATCCGCGGCAACCGGAACAGGCAGCAGAAGGACGAGAAGCGCGCCCGTGCCCGCCCATGGCCAGTCAGGACGACGTTTCGCTGCCCGCATCGCTCCGGTCGCCACCCGATGATGTCCTCCTGCTACCACCGACGCCAGCCGGCCCCGGTCGCGCTTCGCGAGCCGGTCGCCGCAGACCCCAGCGGTTATCCTCGCAACGTCAGCAGTCCGGGTAGTATGGGCTGACCTCGACCGAACAGTCGAGCCGCCTGCCGAGGTCTTGACCCGGCGCCGTCATGCCGTCGGGATCGCTGTGCTGCGCGAGGGAGATGGTTTGGCTGTCCGCGCCGGGAGCGAGCGTGCGGCAATGGGCGTGAAGCGACGAGCCGCCTCCGCCCTTGGCCGGCGTCATACGAACCACCTTGAGACGCAGGATGTCGGTGCGGGGCAGGACGAAGAGCTGGTCCGAAACCACGATCAGCGCCGCGCCGTCCGCCGACAGACCCAGCGTACGCTGCCGGTCCTCGACCAGGCCGTCCGGGTCGCGCACATATTCGAGGTCCGTGTCGCCTGGCGCGAGGCGGCCGGCCTTCGCCATGCGCGCCGTTCCGACATCGCCGCTGAACGCGAGAGGCCGGAAGCCTGTCACCCAGTTCCGTTCTCGCGCGCTGAGAGACAAGCGGAAGCCCGTCGTCAGCGTCACATGGCAAGCGGTCCTCAACCGCGGCTCGCGATCCTCGGAAGGGTTCTGCAGGTCACGCGACTGCCATTCCGGCGGCCAGGCCGTCAGCGAGATCTCGGCCAGCCCCGACCGCCACGCGGCGACGACGGTGTTCCATCGCTGGCCGACCGGCGCAGGTCCGAGCGATGCCGCCAGATGGTCGGCCACGAAGCGCAGATTGGCGTGCGCGTCGTCCCGGATCCACGCCAGGGCCGTGAAGCGAGCGATCGGGAACTGGGGCGGGATGCGCTCGAAGGCGCTGGCGGTCCAGGGTGCCAGTGCACCCGGCAGGGGTTCGGCGTCGGCCAGGACGAGCGCCGGCCATCCGTAGATCGGATCCGGTACAACGCCGCAACGCGCCACGACCTCCGTGCGCGTTTCATGGCGAGGGAGGCGCCAGGCGTCCACCAGCCGAAGGATCGGGTTCGCGCCATCGGAGCCTGACGGGATGTCCGCCGGCGCGGGGCCGTCCGGCCAGGGGGTCAGCGGCACCAGCGCAGCCTGTGCGCGGCGAAAGAAACGGTTCAAGACGCGCATCGGGGCCTCCGGTCGTGCTCGCCGCCTGCGAACGGATCGAGATCTGCAACGGCAGACAAGTTCCGCCTATGTCCGCGTTCGCGATGGCTTGCCTGGCCAAGATGGCGGAAACGCCCTCGGTGCGGGGTGAAGTTTTGCCGCCACCTCCGACCGGGATCGGCCCATCGCGAACCCCGTCCAGGTGGATGGCTTCAGGCGAAAGCGTTCCAGATCAGGCTCGCTCCCGATACCAGCAACAGCCCGTCCATGACATGGCGGAATGTGTCCGGCGCAAGCCGCAACACGAAGGGCTTGGCGATGAACGCGCCGGCCATCAGCGAGGCGCCGACGACCAAGGCCCTGGCGATCACGTCGAGCGGCAAGGCTCCCGATCCGCCGAAGGTCGCCGCCTTGGCGGCGTAGACCGCCAGCGAGGCGGCAGCCTCGGTCCCGATGAACGCTCCCTTCGTCAAGCCGTATCCCAGGAAGAACGGCACGTCGGCCGGACCCGTTGCGGCGACAATGCCGGTCAGGAATCCGATGACGCCCCCGGCAAGGGCCATGTGCGAAAGGCGGAGGCGAACGAGGCGGGCGGCCATCTCATGCCGCACCGGTATCATGGCCAGCAGAAAGCTGCCCATGGCCGCGTCGACGACGGCGGGCGGCAGGGCCAGCATCGTGCGTGCGCCCAGGGCCGCGGCCGGTGCGCCCGGCACGGCGTAGGCGAGAAACGGCCGCCACTCGATCTCGCGCCACCAAACCAGGATGCGCGAGAGGTTGGCCATGACGGCGGCGACCGCCATGATCGGCACGGCCTCCTTGGGTCCGTAGACGGAGGCCAGCACGGGCACGAGCACGATCGAGGAACCCGTGCCGATGATGCCGCTGACGACGCCCGCGACGAGGCCGATGGCGAGGATCAGAAGAAGGCCCATACGTACCTCACGCGATCAGGGTCTGGTCGCTGAGACACCATCACGGGAGCACCCGCAAGGCTTCCACGGTCTGCCGTCGCGCTTCGAGGTTGTTCACCGACGCAGGCCGGCGGACCAAGGGCGAATGCGGGGACCGACGACGTCCATCTCGACCCACGCGCCCATGGTCTCCGTTGCCGGATCCGGACGATCAGGCCCTCTCAAGCAACCCGGGCCAGGGATACCTTGCGCTTCGCCGTCGCACCGGTCTCGCGGTCGAACGAAGCCTGGTCCTGGCTTTGTTCGAACAAGGCCAGGCCGACTCGCCCGGCCACCTCCCAGAGTGCGTGCTCGCTGCATTGCGTGGCGATAACGAGACCGATCCGTCGCATGTGCGCGCGGCCTGCGCAGTAGGTCGCCAGCGTCGCGCGGTGTTGGGGCGAAAGCTCGCGAACGGTCTCCACAATCCGCTCGTCGGGCGAGCGCAAGAGCAAGGCCAAGAGTTCGAGGGGAATAGGACAGGCAGGCTCGTTGGGACGATACCGATCGCTCATCTCTGCGCTCCATCCGCTGGGCTGGGAACCATGGTTCGATGCCATTCAGGTAGAGCCGGGCGGGTATTGGGAATTCCCCAAATCTGGGGATCCGGGGAAGGAATGCGTTAACGCTACGATCTCAATGCCGACGCCAAGCACGCTGGCGGGCCGAAGAAGGGCCGCATCCCGAGCCTTGGCGCGCCCCACGCCATGAAGGGAGCCGTCGAAGGCTTCGTGGGAATCGCCCGCGCGGGAGGTGGCCGCGTTCGGCCTCGATCCGATCGAAGGGGTTGCGAGGCCGAAGAGCATTGCAGATGGAATGGCGGAAACACGTGGACCTATCGGCCGAGCCGCCCGTGCCGATGCGGCCCCGTTGCGGCGAGAACGAGGGAGGGACGACGCATGACCAGGATCCTGATCGCGGGTGCCACCGGACTGGTCGGAGGCCACGTCCTCCGGCGCGCGCTATCGGACGACCGCGTGACCGCCATCGTCGCGCCGACCCGGCGGCCGTTGCCGCCGCACGACAAGCTGTCGAACCCGGTGTCGGACCTCTCGACGCTGCCCCACGATGACGCGTGGTGGGCGGCTGACGGCGTCGTCTGCACGCTCGGCACGACGCGCGCGAAGGCGGGTTCGGCGGCAGCCTTCCGGGCCGTCGATCTCGACCTTCAGCTCGCCGTAGCCCGACGCGCCCGGGCGCATGGAGCGCGGCGCTTCGCGCTCACGTCCTCGACCGGCGCGGATCCCCGTTCGCGGTTTGTGTATCTGCGGACGAAGGGCGAGCTGGAAGAGGCGGTCAGGGACCTGGGCTTCCCGTCGCTGACGATCGTTCGACCCGGCGTCATCCTCGGCGAGCGGACCGAGACGCGGGTCGCGGAGCGGGCGTTCGTGGTGGCGTTGCGCGCCATCGGATCCGTGTTGCCGACGAGGCTGCGCGGCAACCGGGCCGACCGGATCGCGCAGGCCTTGCTAGATGCCGCGGTTGCGGCGCCCGACGGATCGCGCATGATCGGCCCAGCGGAGATTGGATAGGAGCGCGTCCGGAGACCATCAGCCTCGGGAGACACGGCTCGCCTTGCCGAGGCCATGATCCGCCGGCACCCAAAAGCTCGTGGTCCGACCTGATAAACGGCGGCAGGCTCGGCGGCTCCATGCAAGGTTTTCCTTCCGGAAGCGGACGATACCACCGTCGCCCTGCAGAACCTCCCAAGCTTCGGCCCGACGGGGCCGGCGGGGATACCGGGATCGTGTGGCGATGGCGAAGCCGATCCGTGCACGGATCCGGTTCGGCGACGGCAGTTCCGACATCTCGCCTCACGGATCGTACGAAGGCTAGCATCTCGTTGGCCCAGCCCCAACGACCCGCGTTCGGCGACAGGGCGGGCCGACGCGGCTCGTCAGCTCATCTTCGAGATGGGTCCGCGGCTAACTCCGGCGTCCTCCTGCAACCTTTGGAACGCGCCGGGCCCCTCCGTGTGGCTCGAAGAGCCGTTCGCCGCATCCGCAAACACCCCGCATCGCGGGTCGCGGAATGTCCCCTGCCATCCCCGAGCCCCTGGGGAGCGGACCGCACGGTTTCCACCCGCCACGCCGATCGATGTCCTGTTAGTCGAACACGCGGGAGCGGACGCGCGCCATCGATCCGCTTGAGCGGTCGACGCTCAAACCACGGCAACCGGGAAGAAGACCCCGCCGGTCGCGGCCATGAGACCGTGGCCGTCCGGCGCCGGGCGACGGACGGGAGGAGAGAACAAGCCGACACCACGACGGCGCAAGGCGCCGTGCGTTGTCGACCTGGCGATCTCCGCTTCTTTGTCGCAAGGATGGAACAAGAGACTCTTCCTCCTGCGAGCGTCCCATGCACCCGGTCGAACTCTTCGAGCTCATCGTCGCGATGTTCGTGGCGGTCCTGGTGCTGCACTACATCGCGCAGCGTCTGTCGCTGCCGCCGGCCGTCGCCCTCCTGATCGGAGGCGGCACGCTGGCCTTCGTCCCCGGCCTGCCGCCTGTCGAGCTCGACCCGGAACTGGTGCTCGTCATCTTCCTGCCGCCGCTTCTGATGGATGGCGCATGGTTCACCGCCCTTGCCCCGTTCCGGCGGCATCTTGCGGGCATCGCATCGCTGGCCGTCGGCGCGGTTCTGTTCACCGCAGCCGCCGTGGCGCTGGCGACGAAGCTCGTCGTGCCGGACCTGCCCTGGGCTGCCTGCGTGGCGCTCGGCGCCATCGTCTCGCCGCCGGACGCCGTCTCGGCGCGGGCCGTTCTGCAACGGGTGAAGCTGTCGCGGCGGCTCGGCACGCTGCTCGAGGGCGAGAGTCTTCTCAACGATGCGACCGGCCTCGTGCTCTTCCGCTTCGCGGTCGCCGCCACGCTGACGGGTACGTTCAGTCTCGGCGAGGCATTGGGCAGCTTCACGTTCCTGGTCGCCGGCGGGCTCCTGGTGGGCGGCGCGATCGGCGCCCTGTGGGTGCTTCTGCTGCGGCGCCTCGGCGACGACTACCTGATGATCGCGGCCTCCGTCCTCGTGTGCTGGGTCAGCTATCTTCTGGGCGAGATGCTGCACGTGTCAGGCGTCATCGCGACCGTCACCGCCGGCTTGGTCTGCGGTTGGTATCAACACACCATCTTCACCGCGAGCGTCCGGCTGCGCGGGGTGGCGTTCTGGCAGACGCTGATCTTCCTGCTCGAGGCGGCCGTGTTCATCCTGATCGGCCTGTCGCTGCGCGGCGTTCTGGAGCGGGTCGGCGGCATCGGGGTCGTTTGGGACGATATGGCGGGGCCGGTCGCGGCTGTGATAGCGGCCATGACGCTGGCACGCTTCGCCTGGGTGTTCGGTGGCGATGCGGTGCTTCGACAGGTTCAACGCCGTGGGTGGCGAGGGGCCGAGCCGTTGGGCGGGCGGTCCGCTCTGGTGATGAGCTGGGCCGGCATGCGCGGCGTGGTGACCTTGGCGGTGGCTCTCAGCCTGCCCGAAACCATGCCGGAGCGCGACTTGATGCTGGTCGTCGCCTTTGCCGCCATTCTCGTGACCGTGCTCGTGCAGGGCATGACGCTCGGTCTGGTGATTGGCTGGGCGAACCTCGGGGAGGACGAGCGGGCCCACCCTCCCCTCGACCTCTTTGCGGCGGAGACGGCGATGTTGCGCGCGCAGCTGGCGGCGGTCGAGAGCCAGGCCTATTCCGTCGACGGGACCCTTCTGCACCCGCGCCTTCTCGACAGCTACCGGCGCCGGGCCTCCGTCTCGGGAGAGTTCAAGGGCAGCGCGGCGGAACGCGATCAGAGCATAGCCGACCACTTCGACGTCATCCTCGCCGCCGTTGCGGCAGGCCGCGCCGAGCTCGTCCGTCTGCACAGGACGCACCAGATCGACGACGAGACCCTGCACGACCTCGAACGTGACCTCGATCTGGAGGAACTGGGCGCCATTGCGGCCAAGGGCTGAGTCGGCCTGATCGATGATCCATCGAAGCAGCCGGTCAGACGCCGACCGGTCTCGCCGGCCAGGCCTTGGTTCCAAACCAGCCAAGGCGGTCCGCCCGCTGCCGAAGGCTCCAGGGCCGACATCCGGACGCAGGCGCTCGGCCCGAGCCGTTCGTTCAACCGCTACACGTAGACCAGGCGGAGCGTCTCAGCGTGGCTTTCGTCGGTCGCCATCGTTCGCTCGGACGCGAGGGTGCACAAGTCCCTCATCGAACCCGGGCGTAGCGTCGACGTGTACAACGAAAAGCCGGGTCACTGCTGCGAGATGACCTGACCGGCTGGCTCGTCAACGTAGCCAAGTCGAGCGCATCTGACGGCAGGAAGTTCTGAAGGTGCCAGCCAAGCAGCCGAAGCACGGGCGGCTCTGGCTGAACGACGGCTCGTGCGTTCGGCTTCGACCAGAGCGTCCCAACCACGTCTGGTCCTATGACTTCGTTGCGGACCGAACCCATAACAGGCGTAAGTTCCGCATGCCGGGCGACAAACGCTCGCGCGTTTGCGCCGACGTCATCGACGAGTTCACCAGAGAATGCCGTGTATCCGGATCGACCGGAAGTTGCGGTCCACGATGTCATTAACGTCCGGTCGGACCTCTTCATCCTGCGCGGCGTGCCGGGACACATCCGCTCCGAGTTCAAAGGGTCAGCCATCGATCCAGTGAAGCGATGCCCCGAAGAACGGTCCCGAGTTCATCGCCAAGGCGGTGCGCGACTGGATCATTGCGGTCGGAGCCATGGCCTGCCCCGGTTAGGTGGCCCGGTTTCAATCTAATGCATGGTGGGCTTGCAGGCGACGGTAGAGGTGGCCGGCGAAGCAGGTTGGGGTGGCGCAGCCGGCCACGGCACGGTGGCTGGAGCGGGTGGCCGGTAGCCGAGCGAGGAGTGCGGTCGCTTGGTGTTGTAGTGGCAGCGCCAGCTCTCGATGACGATCCGGGCTTCGGCTAGGCTGTAGAAGATCTCGCCGTTGAGGAGTTCGTCGCGGAGCTTGGAGTTGAAGCTTTCGCAATAACCGTTCTCCCAGGGGCTGCCCGGCTCGATGAACGCGGTCCTGGCCCCGACCGCCGCGATCCACTCGC
>NZ_FNIT01000020.1 GCF_900104035.1 Aureimonas jatrophae
AAACCCCGTCAGACCGCAGCCCCGCGCCGCCTCCAAAACCGAAGGTGACACGCGCGTCAGCTCCGCCAACGCCGTCTCAAAAACCGGAAGAAGGCATACAAAACAATGCGATCGAAGCCGCTACACCTTAGCACGCAGAGATCGGGGAAGGGGTTCAGCTCCTGCAGCCGCGTGCCAAGCGGATGGTGAGCGCGGTGGGACTCGAACCCACGACCACATGATTAAAAGTCACGTGCTCTACCAACTGAGCTACGCGCTCGCTCGAGGAGCCAATTTATGGCTTCGCTGGTGCCGCGAGACTTAGGACGGCTGCTATCGGCAGGTCAACCAGCTAAAGCGTCGCCGTTTGCGTCGTCGCTCGAAGGCCAGCTAAGTCAGGGCCCAGTTCCTCATATCGTAGGAGTGCTGTTTGGTCGATTTCGGTTATGGTGTGGCCTTGCTCGCTGGAGCGCTTTCATTCCTATCTCCCTGCGTCCTTCCTCTCGTTCCCCCTTACCTCTGCTATATGGCCGGCGTATCGAGCGAAAGTTTGCAAACGGGCGATCGACTCGCAGGTGACGCTCGACACCGGCTTTGGGGGACAGCTCTACTATTTGTCCTGGGCTTCTCGACGGTCTTCATTCTTTTGGGCGTGGGCGCGAGCTCGATTGGCCTGTTGCTGCGTCAAAACCTGCATTGGCTTGGAATCTTGGCCGGTCTCGCGATCATCGCGATGGGACTCAACTTCCTCGGAATTCTCCACCTAAATTTCCTCTCACAGGAACGAAGGTTCCAAGGTGGTAAACCGCAGAGCTATGTTGGCTCCTACATCATGGGGCTCGCCTTCGCCTTCGGCTGGACACCTTGTATCGGGCCTGTCCTGGGGACCATCCTCGGATTGGCAGGCGCACGACAGACGGCTCAGGAAGGCGCGTTGATGCTGGCTTTCTACTCCGGCGGTCTCGGCATTCCCTTTCTTTTGACGGCCTTGTTCTCCGGCTTCATCCTTTCCCGGTTCCAGCGTTTGAAAGCGCATATGCGTCGCGTCGAACAAGCAATGGGTGCTCTTCTGGTGATGACCGGCATCTTGTTCCTGACCGGAGGGATGCAAGCAATATCCTTCTGGCTCCTCGAAACCTTTCCAGCTCTCCAAACGATCGGTTAAAGGGCGTTCCATTGGAGCGCGTCCGCTCCGGGTCAGGAGCCGAGGCGAACCCACATGAATCGACGTAGTCTCGCTATCGTTCTCGCGGCCGGTGAGGGAAGCCGCATGCGATCGGCAAAGGCTAAGGTTCTACACGAGGTCGCCGGTTTGCCGCTTGTGGCGCACGCCGTATCGGCGGCGCGGCACGCGCAATCGGATAGCGTATGCGTCGTTGTCGGTCGCGATGCGGAACCGGTGAGGCGCCTCGTGACGCGACTGGATCCATCGATCCGTTGCTATGTCCAGGTCGAACGGCTTGGCACTGCGCACGCGGTCCTCAGCGCGCGAGACGCAATCGCCGACGGGTGGGACGACATTCTCGTGCTGTTCGGCGATACGCCGCTCGTGAGCAGCACGACGCTTGCCCGCGCGCGTCAAGCCTTGGCCGACGGAGCTTCGGTTTGTGTTGTCGGTTTCCGAACGCCCCGTCCGACGGGATATGGTCGTTTGATCATGTCGGGCGACGAGCTCCTCGCCATTCGTGAGGAGAAGGATGCGAGTGATACCGAACGGGCAATCCAATTATGCAACGCCGGCGTCATGGCCATTGCAGGCCCCCAGGCACTGGAACTTCTAGATGCCGTCGACGCGCAGAACGCGAAGGGCGAGTTCTATCTGACGGACGTCGTCGCGATCGCGAAGGCGAGGGGACTGTCCGTGAAAGTCACCGAGTCGCCGTTCGAGGACGTGCTCGGCGTGAATACGCGGGCGGAACTCGCGACGGTCGAGGCCATATGGCAGGATCGCAAGCGCCGCGAACTGATGCTCGCCGGTGTTACGCTTGTCGCGCCTCAGACCGTGTTCTTGTCTCATGATACGCTAATCGAGCCCGATGTCGTTGTTGAGCCGAATGTGGTTTTCGGTCCGGGTGCTCGAGTCGCATCGGGCGCCGTGATCCATGCGTTCAGTCACATCGAAGGTACTGCAATTGAGGCAGGTGCATCGATTGGTCCCTTCGCACGGCTGCGTCCGGGCACCTCGGTCGGACAGGATGCCAAGGTCGGGAACTTCGTTGAGACCAAAAGCGTCGAGATCGGTCGCGGTGCGAAGGTGAGTCATCTCACCTATCTCGGCGACGCCTCGATCGGAGCTGATACAAACATCGGTGCTGGGACGATCACCTGTAATTACGACGGCTTTAACAAATACCGTACGGTTGTTGGCTCCGGTGCCTTCATCGGATCGAACGCATCGCTCGTCGCCCCCGTACGGATCGGAAACGGGGCTTACGTCGCATCGGGCAGCGTCGTGACCGAGGATGTGCCGGACGACGCTCTGGCACTCGGTCGCGCCCGTCAGGTGACCAAGGAAGGGCGAGGACGGTTGATCAACGAGCGCAATGCTGCTCGCAAGGCGTCGAAAACCTGACGCTCGGCAATCCGTAATCTCTTTCATGCAACCTGTGCCGCGCGCGACCAGCAGGAGTAAACCTCACCATGTGTGGTATCATCGCCATCATCAGCCGCGAACCCGTGGCAGGCCGGCTTGTCGATGCCCTGAAGCGGCTTGAGTATCGAGGATACGATTCAGCCGGCGTCGCGACGCTGATCGACGGGGAACTGCATCGCCGACGCGCCGAGGGCAAGTTGCGCAACCTCGAGGCCCGACTGGCTGAACAGCCGCTCTCTGGAACGATCGGTATCGGTCACACCCGCTGGGCGACACACGGGGTTCCCAACGAGACGAACGCGCATCCGCACGCCACGGCACGACTGGCCATTGTGCATAACGGCATCATCGAGAATTTTCGCGAGTTGAAAGCTGAACTCGAGGCGGACGGCTACCGGTTTGCAAGCGAGACCGACAGTGAGGTCGTCGCCGCTCTGGTGACGCGAGAGATGGATCGTGGTGCCGACGAAAGGTCCGCGGTTGCCGCATCACTCCGTCGCCTCGAAGGGGCCTACTCGTTGGCCTTTCTCTTCAGGGGGAACGCTGACCTTCTGATCGGCGCGCGGCGCGGCAGTCCGTTGGCGCTCGGCGAGGGCGACGGCGAGATGTTCCTCGGCTCGGATGCGATCGCGCTCTCGCCCTTCACCGACGCTGTTCGATACCTTGAGGACGGTGACTGGATCGTCGTCAGCCATGGCGGCCATGAGATCTTCGACGCCGAGGACCATCCTGTCGAGCGACCGTTGCGCCGCTCCACGGGCAAGGCCTTCTATGTCGATAAAGGCAACCATCGGCATTTCATGCAGAAGGAGATCTACGAACAGCCGGAGGTGATCGGCCATACGCTCGGCGCGTTCGTTGATATGACGAGCGGGCGATCGCGCATTCCCGGCGGGCAACGCTTCGACTTCTCCGCCGTCCGCCGCATCGCCCTGTCCGCATGTGGAACGGGATACTACGCCGCGCTTGTCGGTCGATACTATTTCGAGCGCTATGCCCGCATCGCCTGCGACCTCGATGTGGCGTCCGAGTTCCGCTATCGCGAGAGCCCTCTCGACGACGTCGATCTCGCGCTCTTCGTTTCCCAGTCGGGCGAGACAGCCGATACGCTGGCCTCGCTGCGACACGCGCGGGATGCCGGCATTCGAACGGCAGTCGTCGTCAACGTGCCGGAGTCGACGATGGCGCGGGAGGCCGATCTCGTGTTCCCGACGCTTGCCGGTCCGGAGATCGGTGTTGCCAGTACCAAGGCCTTCACCTGTCAGTTGACGGCGTTGGCCGCCCTTGCGGTGCGCGCCGGCGTCGATCGTGGGACGATCTCTGGCGATGGCGAACTCGAGCTGACTCGTGCGCTTGCCGAATTACCGCGTCTGGTGAACGAGGCGTTGCATCGGGAGGATCAGATCGAGCTGTTGGCGCGGGATATGGCGAACCATCGCCATGCCCTCTTCCTGGGCCGCGGCTTCTCGTTCCCGCTTGCAATGGAGGGTGCGCTCAAGCTGAAGGAGATCAGCTACATCCACGCCGAAGGCTATGCGGCCGGCGAGTTGAAGCATGGGCCGATCGCCCTCATCGACGACACGATGCCCGTCGTCGTCGTCGCGCCGCACGACAGGGTCTTCGAGAAGACCGTATCGAACATGCAGGAGGTCGCCGCCCGGGGCGGGAAGATCATGCTGATCACGGACGAGTCGGGCACAAAGGCCGAGGCGATCCGTAATGCGCGGGTCCTGACGCTGCCGGACATGCCGGAGATCCTGACGCCGATCGTCTACTCCGTTCCGCTTCAACTGCTTGCGTATCACACGGCCGTGCAGATGGGGACGGACGTCGATCAACCCCGCAACCTCGCGAAGTCGGTCACGGTCGAGTGAGATTCAGCCGGCGCGTAGCAGACGAACAGCATCGTCCTTCCCGAAGAGGTACATCAGGATGCGGACCGCCTCGCCGCGAGGCGAAGCGAGTTCGGGATCTTGATTGAGAAGGAAGCGGGCGTCGTTTCGCGCGATTTCCAAGAGGTCCGCGTGCTCGTCCACGCGGGCGATGCGGAAGCTCTGGACGCCGGACTGCCGCGTGCCGAGAAGATCACCCTCGCCGCGCAGCTTTAAGTCCTCCTCCGCGATGCGGAAGCCGTCCTCGCTCTCGCGCATCACTGCGATGCGCGCCTTCGCAGTTTCGCCGAGCGGCGCCTTGTAAAGGAGGACGCAGGACGATGCCTTGCTGCCGCGCCCGACCCGGCCGCGTAATTGGTGCAGCTGCGACAGGCCGAAGCGCTCGGCATGTTCGATCACGATGATCGAAGCGTCGGGAACATCCACGCCGACCTCGATGACCGTCGTCGCTACCACGACGCACGTCTGGCCGGACTTGAAGTCCGCCATCGCACGGTCCTTCTCCTCGCCCGACATGCGGCCATGAACGAGCCCGACGCGCTCGCCGTAGAATTGACGCAGGACCTCCGCACGCTCCTCGGCCGATGTCAGTTCGCTCTTGTCGGACTCCTCGACGAGGGGGCAGACCCAATAGACCTTATCGCCCTCGTCGATGGCCCGGCCGATACGGGCGACGATCTCATCGAGGCGCTCCAAAGGCACGGCGACCGTCGTGATCGGCTTTCGTCCCGCAGGCTTCCCGTGAAGCCGCGACACGTCCATGTCGCCGAAGGCGGCAAGGACCAGGGTCCGCGGAATAGGAGTTGCGGTCATGACGAGAAGATCCGGGGCGCGCCCCTTGCGTGTAAGCGTCAGGCGTTGGTGGACGCCGAAGCGGTGCTGTTCGTCCACGACCACAAGACCAAGGTCGTGGTAGGCGACATCATCCTGGAAAAGGGCGTGAGTGCCGACTACGACGTCGATCTCGCCGTTCGCGATGGCTTCCAGCTTCGCGGCGCGGGTCCGTCCGTTATCGCGGCCCGTCAGCAGTGCGATCGAGAGACCGGCGGCATCACACCAACGCGTCAGGCCTGCGAAATGCTGGCGCGCCAGGATTTCGGTCGGCGCGAGCAGGGCCGACTGGGCGCCGGACTCCTTGGCGGCCGCCATAGCCAGAAGGGCGACCACCGTTTTGCCAGCGCCGACGTCGCCCTGCAACAACCGCAGCATGCGATCGGGCTTGGCCATGTCGGCATGAATCTCGCGCAACGCGTCTCGCTGCCCGTCGGTGAGTTGGAACGGCAAGGCAGCCTCGGCGCGCACACGAATGGTGCCATCGCCGCCGAGCGACCGGCCGCTCGCCTTCCGCATGCGTTGCCGAGAGAGCGCGAGCGCCATCTGGCTGGCGAGGAATTCGTCGTAGGCCAAGCGCCTGAAGTGCGGGTTCTGCGGCGATAGGTCGGCCTGATCTTCGGGGCCGTGAAGTGCCAGGATCGAGGCTGCGAAACTCTCGAACTTCTCCCGTGCGACGACGCCCGGTTCGATCCATTCGGGAAGGGCCGGCAGTTGCGGCAGGGCGTTACCGATCGCCTTACGGAGAACCTTGCCGGTGAGGCCGGCCGTCATCGCGTAGACGGGCTCTACGAGCGGCAGGCTCGCCGCCTTTTCCGCGTCGCCGACGAAGTCGGGATGGATCATCGACGCACGTCCATTGAACCATTCCACCCGCCCTGACACCAGGAGCGTTGCGCCGATGGGAAGAAGTGTCTCCAGCCATTGCGGTTTCGCGCGGAAATAGGTGAGCGCAATCTCGCCTGTCGCATCATGCGCCATGACGCGAGCCGGTTGGTTTCGGGCCTCGCGCGATGGCATGACGTGGCGATCGATCCGCAGTTCCAGTGTGACCAGCGTCCCGGTCGGCGCCGACATGATCTCCTCGCGGCGGCGCCGATCGATGAGGCCAGTGGGCAGATGGAAGAGGAGATCGCGTACGCGCGCCTCGCTCGCCCCGGGCGCCGTGACCAGTCCGTCCATGAGCTTGGCGACCTTCGGGCCGACGCCGGGCAGCACCGAGACGGGGGCGAACAGGGGATCGAGCAATGAGGGTCGCATGCGGGGTGTTTATCGGCCGCGCCTTCCGCGGCCAAGGCTGACACTGCCGGAACCGCTGACTATATGCAGGGTTCAGCTGGGCGGCGCCATAAATGGCACGAAGGAATGGATCGTCGACATGACGGGAATGACGCGCTCGTCGGAAGGTTTGGACCTTCGGCGCCGGAAGGCACTCTATCACGCATGGCATCGCGGAACGCGCGAGATGGATCTCGTGCTGGGCCGATTTGCCGACGCTGAGATCCACAATCTGGACGACGGCGAGCTCGGCGTGTTCGAACTCCTGATGGAGGCGCCGGACCGCGATCTCTTCTCCTGGATGACCGGTTCCGCCGAGACGCCGGCGAACTACGACACCCCGGTCTTCCGGCGCATACGAAGCTTCTACGAATTGCAGGACCAGACAAGCGCATGAGCACGGCGGCGGTTCTCCAGAAGGCGCTCAAGAAGGGCGGCGGCCTGCGGATCGGCAACGTCCTCGACGGCTACGAGGCGTTTCTGCTGGCCGAGATCGTGCGGCAGCGCGGGCACGGCGGGCCGATCGTCTTCGTTCTGCGCGACGGCAACCGCATGTCGGAGCTTGAGGACGCGTTGCGCTTTGTGGCGCCCGATCTTCCCGTGCTCACGCTGCCCGCCTGGGACTGCCTTCCCTACGATCGTGTCGGTCCGTCGTCCGAAGCGGCTGCACGACGCCTGTCCGCGATGTCCGCGATCGGCGCGCTCAGGCGCGAGCCGCACCGTGCGCTGATCCTGACGAGCGCGAACGCACTTCTGCAACGCATGCCGCCGCTCAAAGTCCTTGAGGACGAGACGATAGCCGCAAAGTCCGGCGGTCGCATCTCAATGGACCATATCGTGCGCGTTCTGCAGCGCGGCGGTTTCGAGCGCACGACGACGGTTCGCGAGCGGGGAGAGTTCGCGGTTCGCGGCGGCATTCTCGATCTTTTCGCACCGGGCGACGAAGAGCCGGTGCGCCTCGATTTCTTTGGCGATACGCTGGAGTCGATCCGCACTTTCGATCCGGCGACGCAACGCACCAGCGGCCAGCGCAAAAGCTTCGAGCTCGCGCCGGTTTCCGAAGTGACGCTGAAGGACGAGACGATCTCGCGCTTCCGCTCGAACTACGTCAAGCGCTTCGGCGCGCCCTCGCGCGAGGATGCGCTCTACACGTCGATCAGTGATGGTCGCCGCTTCTCGGGCATGGAGCACTGGCTCCCTCTGTTTTACGAGAGCGTCGAGACACTGTTCGACTATGTCGCGGGCTTCACCTTGGTCCTCGATCACCTCGTGGTCGAGTCGGTCGCCGAGCGTCGCAAGCTCGTTCTCGACTACTACGATGCACGCCGGCGTGGTGTGGCGGAAGGCAGTGCCGAGGCCGTTCCGTACAATCCGCTGCCGCCGCAGGAACTCTATCTGACGGAGGAGGAACTGACCGAACGGCTGGCCGCAGCCGATCCGATCCGCCTGTCGTCCTATGCGGTGACCGACGCTGGCTTCCAGACCGATGTCGTGAACCTCGACGTTCATCGCGGCCGAAACTTCGCGAGCGAGCGCCAAGCCGGCGACGTGAACGTCTTCGGCGCAGCCGTCGATCACATCGCGGCACTGCGGGCGAACGGCAAGCAGGTGATCCTCGCTGCGTGGTCTGAGGGCTCGCGCGAGCGTCTGACGCAGGTTGTCGAAGAGCACGGGCTCGGCAACATCAAGCCGGTCGACACTCTCAAGCAGGCGCTTGAGGTCGGACGCAACATCGTCGCCACAGCCGTTCTCGGCATCGAAGCCGGCTTCGAAACGGATCGGATCGCGGTCGTCGGCGAGCAGGACATCCTCGGCGACCGACTCGTCCGTCGTGGACGACGCAAGAAACGCGGGTCGGATTTCATCTCCGAGGCGACCGGGCTCGACGAGGGCGACATCGTCGTGCACGTCGATCATGGCATCGCGCGCTTCGTCGGGCTGCGATCGATCGAGGCCGCTGGCGCCCCGCACGACTGCCTTGAGCTTTCCTACGCCGGCGGCGACCGCCTCTTCCTTCCAGTCGAGAACATCGAGCTGCTGTCGCGATACGGGGGAGAAGGCTCCGATGCCGTGCTCGACAAGCTAGGCGGCGGTGCCTGGCAGGCGCGCAAGGCCAAGCTCAAGAAGCGCCTGCTCGACATGGCCGGTGGTCTGATCCGCATTGCGGCCGAACGCCAGATGCGCGGTGCACCGAAGTTGGTGCCGCCCGACGGTCTGTGGGGCGAGTTCCAGGCACGTTTCCCCTACGAGGAGACCGAGGACCAGCTCAACGCCATCGACGCCGTGGCGGACGATTTGTCGGCTGGCAAGCCGATGGACCGCCTCGTTTGCGGCGACGTCGGCTTCGGAAAGACCGAGGTGGCGCTTCGCGCCGCTTTCATTGCGGCGATGAACGGTCTGCAGGTCGCGGTCGTCGTGCCGACGACGCTTCTGGCACGTCAGCATTTCAAGACGTTCACGGAGCGCTTCCACGGCCTTCCGCTCAACGTCGTGCAAGCGTCGCGCCTCGTGACCACGAAAGAGCTGAATGAGAACAAGAAGGGCCTTGCCAACGGCACGGTCGACATTGTGGTCGGCACTCACGCCCTTCTCGGCAAAGGCGTCGAGTTCAAGAACCTCGGCCTCCTTATCATCGACGAGGAGCAGCACTTCGGGGTCAAGCACAAGGAGCGGCTGAAGGAGCTGAAATCGGACGTTCACGTCCTGACGCTTTCGGCGACCCCGATCCCGCGCACGCTGCAACTGGCGCTTACCGGTGTTCGGGAGCTCTCGCTGATCACGACGCCGCCGGTCGATCGTATGGCGGTGCGAACGTTCATTGCGCCCTTCGATCCGCTCGTCGTCCGCGAAACGCTTCTGCGCGAGCGCTATCGTGGCGGCCAGAGCTTCTACGTGGCACCGCGTCTGTCGGACCTCGCGGGCATCCGCGAATTCCTCGAGGAGCAAGTGCCCGAGGTGAAGGTGGCGCTTGCTCACGGCCAGATGCCGGCTGGTGAACTCGACGACATCATGAACGCCTTCTACGAGGGTCAGTACGACGTCCTGCTCTCGACGACGATCGTCGAATCCGGCCTCGACATTCCTTCCGCCAATACGATGATCGTGCACCGTGCCGACATGTTCGGCCTCGCCCAGCTCTATCAGCTGCGCGGGCGCGTCGGGCGTTCCAAACAGCGTGCCTATGCGTTAATGACGATCCCCGCCAACAAGACGCCGACGGCCGGCGCAGATCGCCGCCTCAAGGTGCTCCAGTCTTTGGATACGCTCGGTGCAGGTTTCCAGCTTGCGAGCCACGACCTTGACCAGCGCGGCGCCGGCAACCTCCTCGGTGACGAGCAGAGCGGCCATGTGAAGGAGGTCGGCTTTGAGCTCTACCAGCAGATGCTGGAGGAGGCCGTCGCGGAGATGAAGGGCGTCGAGCCGGAGAACGATGGCTCTTGGTCGCCGCAGATCACGCTCGGTACGGCGGTGATGATTCCGGACACCTACGTGCCGGACCTGCAGCTTCGCATGACGCTCTACCGGCGGCTTGCCGAGCTGACCGAAGCCCGAGAGATCGATGCCTTCGGTGCGGAACTGATCGATCGCTTCGGCGCGCTGCCGACCGAGGTCGAGCACCTGCTCAAGGTCGTCTTCATCAAGTCGCTTTGCCGTCGTTCGAATATCGAGAAGCTCGACGCAGGACCGAAGGGCCTCGTCGTGAACTTCCGCGACAAGTCCTTCAGCAATCCAGCTGCACTCGTGCGGTACATCGGTGAGCAGGGCACGCTGGCGAAGATCAGGCCGGATCAGTCAATCGTGCTGATCCGCGATTGGCCGAAGCCCGAACAGCGGCTCAACGGCGCGGCGACCATCGTCACGCAGCTTGCGCGCTTCGCCGACGACACGATGAAGAAGGCCGCCTGAGGCGGCCTTCAGTCCTCCGCCCGTTCGTCCCAGAAGGCCGGCAGATAGAAGCCGGTGAGCGGCGTCTTTTGGGGATGCTGGATGAAGTGCCAACGGGCCAGCCACTGTTCCCCGATGTAGTAGAGGGGAATGACGTAGTGGCCGGAGATCAGGACGCGGTCGTAGGCTCGGACCGCGGCTAGATAATCCTCGCGCGTCCGCGCCGACGTCATGGCCGCGATCATCGCGTCGACGGCCGGGTCGGCAACGCCAGCGTAGTTGAACGAGCCAGGCCGCTCCCGCGCGCTCGATCCCCAGCGATTCACTTGCTCGGTGCCAGGCGACAGCGTTCCGCTAAAGGCGGAAATGAGCATGTCGTAGTCGAAGCTCTGCTTGCGCTTCTGATACTGCGCGTCATCGACCTGCCGGACACGCGCATCGACGCCGATCCGCGCTAGGCTGCGAGCATACCCGAGCGCGATCCGGCTTTCGTTCGCGGTTGCCACCATGATTTCGAAAGACAGGGGCTGTCCGCTCCGATTCACCATACGCCCGCTGTCGAAATGGTAGCCGGCGGTCTCGAGCTGACTAAGCGCCGCGCGCAGCGAGTTACGGTCGCTGCCTGACCCATCCGTGCCGGGTGCGCGCCACGTTCCAGCCAGTACGCCCGGCCCGAGGCTCGCGGCGAACGGACGTAGCAGTGTCTCCTCCCGCGCATCCGCCGGTCGTCCCACACTGGAAAGCTCCGAGTTGTCGAAGAAACTCTCCAGCCGCTGGTACTCGCCGTAGAAGAGATTGCGGTTGACCCATTCGAAATCGAACAAGCGCGAGAGCGCTTCCCGCACGCGCGCGTCCGCGAAGATCGGCCGGCGCGTGTTGAAGAAGAAGGCGTTCAGGTTCGCGGGACGGCCGGTCTCGAAGATCTCCTTGACGACCTCACCCTTTGCAACGGCCGGAAAATCGTAGGCTGTCCGCCAGTGACGCGGGTTGGGCTGGTTGTAGAAATAGACGTAGGTGATACCCTTCTTGAACGCCTCGAACTGCGCGTTCTGATCGCGGAAATATTCCACGACGATCTCATCATAGTTATCGACGCCACGCTTTGTCGGGAGGTCGCGGCCCCAGTAGTCCGGGTTGCGCCGATAAACGATACGCTGACCCGGTTCGACGCGCTCAACGAGATAGGGGCCCGAGCCGATGGGCTTGTCGAGCGTCGTTCGCGCGATCGTCGTCGGATCGAAGGCGCCTTCCGGGATGACCGGAAGGGCGGCGAGAAGCAGGGGAAGCTCTCGGTCCGCCTTTTCGTTGAAGACGAAGCGGACGCCATGCTCGCCGCGCTTCTCGACCCGCGCGACCTTCGAGAGCCAGTTGGAATACTGCGGGCGCACCGATCCCTGCACACGCAGGAGATCGACGGTCGCTAGCACGTCCTCCGGCCGGACCGGCCGGCCATCCGAGAAGCGAGCGGCGGGATCGAGCTGGAACTCGACGAAGCGGCGCTCCGCGTCGGTCTCGACCGACTTGGCGATCAACCCGTAGTAGGTGAAAGCCTCGTCCGCCGACCGCTGCATCAGCGGCTCATAGACGAGATTCCCGAATTCCGGGTCGGCGAAAAGCCCGCGTGCCGCGGTCAAGGCACCCTGTACGCTGACCGGATTCAGATTGTCGAAGGACCCGAAGACGCCGTAGACCATACGTCCACCCTTCGGCGCTGCAGGATCCACGTAGGGAAAGTGATCGAAGCCGTTCGGCAAGGCCGGCTCGCCCTGCATGGCAATTCCGAAATGCGGCTCAGCCTGAACCGAGGCAGTCGCCATCAATGCCGACACGCCGAAGGTCGCGGCGAGAAGCGTATGGCGCAAGCTGGGCGCAAGGCTCGAAACCAACATTTCGCAAGGCGTCTCCGGTCGAAATCGGCCGAAAACTATCGAATCGTCAGCCGCTTGCCTACCGTCTGATCATCCGGCGTCAGCTTCGCGCAGGTCTTCAAACGGCCTTATTTGCAGAAGACCGGACAGGTGGTTATGCAGCCCCGAACCGGCGGACCATGCCGCGCTCCAAAGAAGGACGACCAACCCGTGACAACCCGTTTCAACATTGCCGGCCGTATCGCGATCGTGGCCGGACTGGCCGCGGCCGCTGGAGCGGCCATGTCGGGCGCGGCCGCCGCGCAGCAGCAGGTTCCGGCGGAATGGTTCAAGGTCTGCTCGCCGCAGGGCGACAACAACATCTGCAACACACAATACACGATGATTGCCGACACCCGTCAGCTCATCACCGCGGTGAACCTCATCAACGTCTCGGGGAAGGTCAACCAGAAGGTGCTGCAGGCGGTCGTTCCGACCGGACGTGTCATTCCCGCTGGCGTGCAGCTCCAGATCGACGAGAACAAGCCGCAGGCGCTGAACTATTCGGTCTGCTTCCCGGATCGTTGCATCGCCGAGGTCGAACTATCGGATGCAATCGTCGCGTCCATGAAGAAGGGGAAGATGCTGAAGGTCACCTCGGTGAACTTCCAGCGCCAGCCAAACCCCATCAGCGTATCGCTTACCGGCTTCACGCAGGCGTATGACGGTCCCGCACGAGCCGAGCCCGAACTCGCCCAGCGCCAGCAGCAGCTCAACGAGGCCCTGCAGAGCCAGGCAGAAGCGCGCCGCCAGAAGTTCGAGGACGCGCAGAACAAGGCCAAGCAGACTGCGGCTCAGTAAGGCCGAGCACTGCGCAACCCCATGACCCACGTCAACGGCGGCCTTTCGGTCGCCGTTTCTGTTTTTCGCTGCCACGTCAGTTTCGGCGCGTTTCCTTGAGCCGATACACGCCCTCGAATGGCCCGTCGAACAGTTCGGCGATCTGCGGATGTCGAACAGAACCCCCTTCCGCATCCGGGACAAGGTTCTGCTCCGAAACGTAAGCGACGTATTCGCTTTCCGCATTCTCTGCGAAGAGGTGGTAGAAGGGCTGATCCTTGCGAGGGCGCACCTCTGCTGGAATGGATTGATACCACTCCTCTGTATTGTCGAATTCCGGATCGACGTCGAAGATGACGCCTCGAAACGGGAAGAACCGGTGGCGTACAATCTGGCCAATGAAGAAGCGTGCGGTTTGCGTCGTGTTCGCGCTCATAGCCGTGAGTTAGCGCCCACAGGCGGTGTGCGGCAAGTCATCGTCCGCATGCGATGTCACGGCTATTCGGTACCTACACTGCGGTTGCGGTTTGATCGTCGCGTATACGGAATCGCAGGGAAGACCCCGGACTGACGCCCTCCCGCATCAACGCTCGTCTCAGAAGAGATGAACGGCCCACGATACCGAGCGCGACCGTTCGGGCCGCCTGTATCGGCAGCAAGTCGGTCAGGAGAGACCGATTGAGCCAATCGACGGCTGCGCTGCGCGTGGTGACATCGATCCGGCGTTGACCTTCGTAGTCTGCGAGCATCGCGTTCCCACCGGGGTCGTCCCGATGACGCTTGGCAGCGGCGACCAAGGCGGCGGCATCCCGCAGACCTAAGTTGAGGCCCTGCGCTCCAATGGGGGGGGATACGTGAGCCGCCTCGCCGACCAGCGCTACTCGGGGACCCGTCATGCGTCCAGCGATGGCACCCTGTAGGGGAAACGCCTGCCATCCTTCTTCGACGTCGACGGCACCAAGGATCGAATGCATTCGCTCCTCGACCATACGAGATAGCTCTGCGGGCGTGCCGTTCTCGATCTCGCTGGCGACGTGCGGTGTCTCAACCCATACGAGCGAGGATCGACGCCCGGGCAAAGGGACCGTCGTAAACGGACCAGTACGTGTATGAAACTCCGTCGAAGTACCGTCATGCGTCCGCTCGTGCTGGAAGTTCAGGACGATAGCGGTCTGGGGATAAGCCCATTCGCGGACGGAGATGTGACTGCGCTCGCGTATCGATGATTTGCGGCCATCGGCACCAACAAGAAGGCGGCAGCGCACTGACGCGTCGCCGCACCGGACGGTTGCGTATGCGTCTGATATTTCGATTGAGGCAGCAGGCTCGCTGCGTATCTCGAGCGTGCCTGTGCACCGTTCAGCCGCCGCGCGCAGCGCATCACCAAGATCGGCATTGAGGATGTTGTAGCCGAAAGACGGCAAATCGATCTCGGACGCCCGGAACTCCACGTTTGGTGCCCGAAACAAGCGGCGGGTATCGTCGATGATGCGCATCGCCTCCAACGGTTGAGCGTTCGACAGATGTCTCAGCGGTATTCCCAACCCCTCGAGATACTCGACCGAGTCCCCAATGATCGCCGTGGAGCGGCGATCGAACTGTGCACCAGGGGCGAGTAAGAGCGTGTCCAGGCCGGCCCGTGCCAACCCCAGCGCTGCGGCATATCCGGCAAGGCCACCGCCTACAACGACGGCGTCGCGTCTCGTCTCCATCGGAATTCCCATTCCTTTCGCGCTCGTTTCGCAACGAATGCGCAACTTCGCGTGCCCAATCGAGATACGAGCGATCATGGAGATGACAATAGGAACCGCCCTGCGATACTGACGGCCATGGAATCGTCAAACCGAGCACCCGACGTGGCACCGCGATCAGTGAAATGGCGGGCTTTCTCGGTACATCTACTGACCGCGAGCGGTGCGTTCTGGGCATTCATGTCCATCATCGCCGCGGCAAACGGTCACTGGGTCGACATGTTCGCCTGGCTCGGTTTGGCGCTCTTCGTTGATGGAATCGACGGTCCGCTTGCGCGTCGATTCAACGTGAAGGGCGTACTGCCGAATTGGTCCGGCGACACCCTGGACAACATCATCGACTATTCAACCTACGTCCTCATCCCGGCCTTCGCCCTGTACCAGTCCGGTATCATCGGTCGGCCTTTGAGCTTCGTCGCCGCTGCGTTGATCGTCATTACGAGCGCGGTCTATTATGCGGACACGCGCATGAAGACGAAGGATAACTCGTTCCGGGGGTTCCCGGTCACCTGGAACATGATCGTCTTCACCTTCTTCGCAACCCGACCGAATGAGCTGACAGCATTCCTCTTCGTCGTGTTCTGTTCGGTCGCGACGTTCCTGCCGATCAAGTTCGTTCACCCTGTCCGCTTCACCCGGTTGCGAAGCATCAACCTCGCGGTCTTCGCACTGTGGTCAATCTTTGGCGTTTGGGCCCTCGCGACCTCATTTCAGGCACCGCCGGTTGTGCGGATCGTCATCATGCTGACGGGCCTGTATCTCTTCGTCATCGCAGGCCTCCTTCAGTTGTTGGACTACGTCCGTGTACGCCGTGGATGGGGTCGCTAGGCTATCCCATGTTCGAGCAATGGCGCTCGGCGCAACGCGGATGATCGCAGCACAGCGCAATCGCGAGCTTCAGTGGATGCGAGCGGCTGCAGCCCTTTGCGTCGTCGTGTATCATGCGGGTGTCTACCTCGAACGCTTCACTGGCGACGCGCGCTTCTCGGCTTTGTTCGATGGGCGACTTGGCTTTCTCGGTGTTGCGATCTTCTTCGCGCTTTCGGGATACCTCATGGCGGAAATCCTGCCGCGGACCGATGCCGCAACCTTTCTCCTGCACCGGGTCGTGCGGATCTATCCGGTCTTCCTGCTCGTCTTCGCCACTCTCTACGTGGCTCGCCGAAAATGGGACGACTACGACCTGCTGGCTCTCAGCCTCGTCCCGGTCGGCAGCGGACGTACCTACTATCTCGGCGTGGAGTGGACGCTTCTCTTCGAGGTAACGTTTTACGTCTTTCTCTACCTTGTGGCTTTGGCCGGACTGCAACGTCGCCTTTCACTAATTGCGTTGATTTGGATCGGCGTTGCTGCGATGGGGTCGTGGGCGTTTCCTGCCGTTCAAACCGTTTTGACGCCTACCATTGACCTCGTTCCGTTGATGGCCGTGAATGCTGCATTCGCGGGAGGACTACTGATTCCAACCCTGCGCGAGCGCGCCGTTTTCACGCCGTTCCTCGGCTTGGTCGCGGTTCTCATCTGCTTCTGGTTCGGGACTGGCGGCTTCATAGGCGATCGATGGATTGCGGCTGTCGCTGCCGTTATTTTGGTTGGTTTATGCGTGAGCCTCCGGACCGACGCCACCATGGCGCGACCAATCTCCCTTCGAGCCCTGGACCGATACGGAGACTGGAGTTACGCGCTTTATCTATGTCATGTGCCTTTGATCATCGGCATCATGATCGGCGATCCGCCGATACCAAGCTTGCTACTCTGGGTTTCGGGGATTCTCCTCCCACTTGTCGTGGCCATACCGTTCGGGATTGCGGACGTCTGGTTCTATCGTCATGCCAAGCGCTGGGCGGACAGCCTCGGTAGTAGGCGGCGCAAAACTCTAGCCGCTGGCTACATCATGCTCTTTATCGGGGTTGCTGTGTACGCGACCGTGTTTGGTTTTCATCCCGCGGCGAGTGCGATTCCGACGACGATTGCAACGGACAACTTGCCAAAAGCCACTCTCTCGATCCCCTTGCGACCCGAAGCTGTTCGCTAGTCGTCTTCGTGGACGCGTGACGGATGCGTTGCGATCGCTCGAGCAAACAATGCGGGACCATTCGTCGTCCATCGTCTGCAGGTGAACCTTAGTTGGTGCGAGGAACACTGGATGCATTCAGAGTGATGAAACCGACATCATCCCCGGGTGCATGAATCCAAGACACATCGTTTGAGCGAAGATTGCGTGAAACCGAACACTTTCATGGGACACCCGGAAGCGGCTGCATGAGCGGCGCAACGAGAACTCCATCCATCGAAGAGGTCACGTCGTATTTCATAGAGTCCGGCTCCGATTGACGGTGAGGTCTGGCAGACGCTAAAGCCGGTGACGTCGAACTGTCAGCCCGTACCCGGTTGATCAACGCCCTCATTGGTGATCGCTGGGTAATCAGAGTTGGGGGCGAAGGCACGACCTGGATGGGTGGCCGAGTGGTTTAAGGCAGCGGTCTTGAAAACCGCCGTGCGGGGAACCGTACCGTGAGTTCGAATCTCACCCCATCCGCCAACTGACCCTCCGCAGAAGTCCGCGACGCTCCACAAACGCTTGCAATAGCAGCGTCTTACTGGCCTGCCCCGGTTAGGTGGCCCGGTTTCAATCTAATGCATGGTGGGCTTGCAGGCGACGGTAGAGGTGGCCGGCGAAGCAGGTTGGGGTGGCGCAGCCGGCCACGGCACGGTGGCTGGAGCGGGTGGCCGGTAGCCGAGCGAGGAGTGCGGTCGCTTGGTGTTGTAGTGGCAGCGCCAGCTCTCGATGACGATCCGGGCTTCGGCTAGGCTGTAGAAGATCTCGCCGTTGAGGAGTTCGTCGCGGAGCTTGGAGTTGAAGCTTTCGCAATAACCGTTCTCCCAGGGGCTGCCCGGCTCGATGAACGCGGTCCTGGCCCCGACCGCCGCGATCCACTCGCGAACGGCTTTGGCGATGA
>NZ_FNIT01000005.1 GCF_900104035.1 Aureimonas jatrophae
TTCGACTTGCATGTGTTAAGCCTGCCGCCAGCGTTCGTTCTGAGCCAGGATCAAACTCTCAGGTTTGATATAAGAGCTTGCCTGACCGTCACACTGTCTCAAAGCAAAAGACGAAGCTCTGATGAACCCAAAACCCAGACAGGATCTCTCCCAACCAGGTCCAAAGCCATCAGCTTCTTCTCTCACGAAACGTGTCCGATCCGGCTCGTTCCTCGGACGTCCAAGCCAGCAAAGGATAAGCCAGCCCTTCTCGTCCTCAGCGCAACACCGCCGTCCACGTCTCTCTTTCTTCTCACATTATGCAGTTGTCAAAGAACACGCCAGACCCAAAAAGCCCGTCGTCCGGATCACCAGCTTGCGCCAACAACCCTCAAGCATCCCTCAGGAACACTCAGATCTCGTCCGACACCAAACGCAGAAGGCGCAAAACCGAGCCGCCAGACCAACCCCGGAAGAAAACTCCCGAAACCAACCCGCAGCTCAACTTTCCGGCGAACCAAACCAGCACCTCAGTGCCTCGTCCCGTCCGCCCCGGCGCCACCGCCGTCGTCGATGAGCGGTTTATAGGGGGAACCACCCAGACGGGTCAAGCGGGTCGGGGGAAGAAAATGCAAAAAATCGTCGTATGCCTCCGCAAGGGGCTGTTGCGGCTGCATAAACGCCATCTGCTGACGGCATCGAGCAACGGTCTCGCGCGACCGCATGAGTCCTCCGCAACGCGGTTCGCGATGCGTGATACGCGTTCTCTTCCGTTCGTTTGGAGTGGACCGCGATCGCATCCGTCCTCGGATCGACCGGAGCGGGCGTCGACCTCCGGGCGCGTTAAGCATCCGTAACGAGCCGACAGGACCAATAGAGCGCAAGCTCGGCAGCAAAGAGTTCATTGGGTCCTCGAACGCGGGAGCTGACCCCTAACGCAGGTCTCGGGACCGGCATCTGTGGGCGAGCCCGGTGCAAAGGTTGACATATCATGAACCCGTCCGCTCTATCGGCCTCCCCATCTATGCCTGTTGCCCGGTGGTAACAGCCTTTCTAGCTTATGGCCGGTCGAGGCCGTTCGCCGTTCTCCCGCCCCACTCCGGCAGGAAGACGGAGCAAACGGACAGGATGTGAATGAACCACGAGCGGTACGCCAAGCCGGACTTCGGGGATGCCCCGGCCCTGGTCGCCGATCGGCGCCGTCGTCCCGATCGTAGGCAGGTGTCGTTGCGTTGGCTGGCGGGCACGCTCCTGACCGGCATCACGTCGACGACGATGATGGGCATCGCCCTATCGGCCGCCTACGACAGCGACCGTGTCTTTGTTTCCCCGGCGCTTGTGGATCCGGTCGCCGTTGCGTCCGACGATCTGACCGAGAAGGGCGAGCGGGTCTTTGCCACACCGATCCCGATCGACCGCAACCGGTCGACAATCGAGGTCTCGACCATGGTTCGCGAGGGCGGACGCGACGTCATCCGCTCGCTTCCCTTCGCTTATGCGTCGATGCTTCTCGGCGCCCGTCACCCGACGACGCAGAGTTACCCGACCTTCGATGCGATGGACGTCTTCGCGGAAGAAGGCGAGACAGCCGAGCCCGTTCGCGAAACGCCGCAGATCTACGGCGCCAAGGTGGAAGCCGACGTGGACGTTGCGATGGAGCCGTTCGCGTTCGAGGCGGCGAAGCTCGACGACGCCTCGGATATCGACGCGCGCGAGGCGGAGTTGCTCGTCCGAGCCGCCGCGCCGCGCCTCGACACGCGACCGGTCCAGGTCGCGGCAATCGAGCCGGTCGACCCTTCCCGCTTCGGTGGCCAGAGCATGGCCGACTTTCGCGAGTACGTCCCCGGTTCCGCGGTTCGCGTGACGCAGGAGAACGTCTCCCTGTCGCCGGCCGAGGCCGCTGCCGAGCGAACCCCGCGCTACTTCGAGGAGATCGTCCCGTTCCGGGAGACCCGTTCCATCGTGAAGGCGCTCGGCGAGACCGATCACGTCGGCGTGGGACCAGCGTCCGAAAGTTTGGCGAGCGCGCTTGGCCGCGACACGCTGGATGCCGGTGAGGTGCTGCGACTGGGACTGGCGCCCGATGCGGCCGGTTCACGCATCATTCGTTTGTCGGCCTATCGGGGCACCCGCCATCTGGCGACCGTCGCCGTGACCGATACGGATCGCTTCGCGGTCGGCCCCGAGCCCGCTCTCAGCCATTCCGTCGCCGAGGCGTTTGACGAGAACGCGACGGAAGCGCCGCTGCGTCAGAACATGCCGACCGTCTACGACGGCATCTATCAGGCGGCCCTCGCCTACGGTCTCGACGATCGGCTTTGCCAAAAGCTCATCCGGATCCTGGCGCCCGACGTCGATTATCAGGCCCGGCTGGATCCGAGCGATCGTCTGACGCTGCTGTATTCCATGAAGGAAGGCGCCAACGCGCCGAGCGCCGACTCCCAGATCCTGTTCGTCGAAGCGAAGTTCGGGGATACGACCAAGCGCTACTATCGCTTCCATACGCCCGATGACGACCAGGTCGATTACTACGACGAGGACGGTCGGAGCGCGCGGCAGTTTCTGCTGCGCAATCCCGTTCCCAAGGGCCGCTTTTCGTCACCCTTCGGCTCCCGCCGCCATCCCATTCTCGGCTACTCGCGAATGCACTGGGGCGTGGATTGGGCGGCCCCGCGCGGAACGCCGATCCTGGCCTCCGGCGCCGGCGTGGTGGAGCGGGCCGGCTGGTCGACCGGCAACGGCCAGCAAACCGTCATCAAGCACCCGAACGGTTACGAGACGAGCTATTCGCACCAAAGTCAGATCGTGAGGGGCGTGGTTCCAGGCGCCCGCGTTCGCCAAGGTCAGATCATCGGCTATGTCGGGTCCACCGGCCTGTCTACCGGCAACCATCTTCATTACGAGGTGAGCGTCAACGGCACGCGCGTCGATCCGATGCGCATTCGTCTGCCGAACGGTCGCCAGCTCGGCGGCAACGTGCTGGAAGCCTTCAAGACCGAGCGCCAGCGCATCGACAAGTTGCTGCAGGACGGCATCGACGAGATGCGCGTCGCCGGCCGGTGACGCGCATCTCCGTTTCCATGGACGAGCAGACGCGCAGCCTTACGAAGGCTGGATTGCAGACTGCTGGCGCCACAGGTCGATACCGCCTTCGGTGGCGTAACGATCGACCTCCTTCAGTTCGTCGTCGCTGAAGCCAGTGTTGCCGAGAGCATCAAGCGAGCTGTCCAGCTGTTCCACGGTGCGCGCGCCGATCAGGGCGGACGTCACCCGCTCGTTCCGCAGCACCCAGGCAATCGCCATCTGTGCCAGCGACTGGCCGCGACGCTGCGCCATGGCGTTCAGCGCCTGGATGCGCTGGATGTTGTCGGGCGTCACGAGCCGCGAGGAGAAGGATCCGTTGCGGGCCGCGCGGGAGTCGCCCGGCACGCCCTTCAGGTACTTGTCGGAGAGGAGTCCCTGCGCCAGCGGCGAGAAGGCGATGCAGCCGACGCCGAGTTCCGTCAGCGTGTCGAGCAGACCATCCTCGGTCCAGCGATTGAGCATGGAATAGGACGGCTGGTGGATCAGGAGCGGCGTGCCAAGCTCGGTCAGGATGGAGTGGGCGCGCCGCGTGAGCTCCGGCGAGTAGGACGAGACGCCGACATAGAGCGCCTTGCCCGAGCGTACGATGTGATCGAGGGCGCCCATCGTCTCCTCGAGCGGCGTGCGCGGGTCGGGGCGGTGGTGGTAGAAGATGTCGACGTAGTCGAGCCCCATCCGCTTGAGGCTCTGGTCGAGGCTGGCGACGAGGTACTTGCGCGAGCCGAAGTTGCCGTAGGGGCCGGGCCACATGTCGTAGCCGGCCTTCGACGAGATCAGGAGCTCGTCGCGATAGGGCCGGAAGTCGCGGTCCATCCACTGCCCGAAGTTCTCCTCGGCCGAGCCGTAGGGAGGACCGTAGTTGTTGGCGAGGTCGAAATGCGTGACGCCTCGGTCGAAGGCACGGCGCAGGATGGCGCGGCCCGTCTCGAAGACGTCGGTCCCACCGAAGTTCTGCCACAGCCCAAGCGAGATCGGCGGCAGGTCGATGCCCGATCGCCCGCAGCGGCGGTAGGCGATGTCGGCGTAGCGTTGGTCGGCGGCGGTATAGGGCAAGCGATCTCTCCCGGGGCATGAGCGCGGCACGGGCCGCACGGCTCCTATAGGAGGATCGCCTCGCTGACGAAAGCGACGCGACCGGTCGCGACCACGGTCAGCGGCAGTAGGTCGCCTCGTTGGTACGTGCCGCGATGTCGAGGTGGAGATGCGTGCCGTGATCGCTGTCGGTGCCGGGACCAAGAACGGTGCGAAACGGTCCGCAGGCCGCGCGGCGGATGTCGGCCAGGAAGCGGTCCTCCGCGCTTCCGGGCGCCTGCGCCTCGACGCGGATCACATGGTCGTCCGACAGTGTGATGGCCCCGATGTCGATCGCGCTGCCGCGCGAATGCTCGGAGATGCGCGACTCGCTCGCTCGCGCACGGCATTGATAGGTCGAGATATCGGCGAGGCTGGCGACCGTCCGTCCGCCCAACTCCTTGGCAGCCGCAGGCGCCACGCCGTCCGCGACCCAGATGTCGAGCGCGAGCGCCGTCCGGCACAGGAACTGCGTCTTTCCCGAAATCGTCACGCCGTTGCTGAGCTTGGTCAATTCGACCGGCTGGAGGACGCCGCAGTCGCCGTCCGAGATCGTCGGGCGAACCTCGAAGCGGGCACCGCGTGCGCGCAGTTCGTCTTCGCAGGCCTTGGCATCTTCGACAGCGGCGGCCGCCTCCACGCTTTCGCTCGGTGTCACCTCGATCGGCGGTGTCTCGGGTGCTCCGGGCTCGGGGGTCGTTCGCGCCTTCTCGGGCGAAACATAGGCCGGCGCCGGGGCCGCAGCGGGGGCCGCATCGACGTCAGGAGCCGACGGCGAAGGGCCAGGCACGGCGGCCGGGGCCGGCGCCTCGCCGGTTGCGTCACCGGGAACCGGCTCCGGCCGAGCTTCCGGGACGGGTCCGGCTTCGGGAAGCCCTGGCGTGACGCCCGCGTCGCCCTGTCCGCCCCCCTCCCCCGCCGTGACGGAAGCGTCGGCGGGCGGAGCGCTCGGAACGGGAACGTCCTGCGCGAAGGCGCTCAGGCTCGCGCAGCACAGAAGAGCGGCAACCGTCGCGCACAGCCCCCGCATCGCGGCTACTCCACGAACTCGACGGTTACGCCCGGCGTCACCAGCTTAGCGAGCTCGGTGGCGTCCCAGTTCGTCAAGCGCACGCAGCCGTGGCTGTTGGTCTTGCCGATCTTGGAGGGCTCGGGCGTGCCGTGGATACCGTAGGTCGGCTTCGACAAGGCGATCCAGATCGTGCCGACCGGTCCGTTGGGTCCGGGCGGGATGGTCAGGACCTTGTCGTTCTCACCCTGCTTGAAGTTGAGCTTCGGGTTGTAGGTGTAGTTCGGGTCGAAGGCGATGCGGGCGACCTCCACGGTGCCCGACGGCGAGGGCGTCGAGGTCGACCCGATCGAGGAGGGATACGCCACCACGAGATGGCCGGTCGCGTCGTAGGCGCGGACCTGCTCGCGACCCTTGTCGGCAACGATGCGGGTGATCTGCGCGCCGGTCACGTTGGTGCCGGTGTTCATGACCTTGAGGATCGTACCGGGTCGGTCGAAGTCGGCGCCCGGATTGATCTCCTTCAGGTATTCCTCGTCCATGTGGAACCGCTCGGCCAGCATCTCGGTCACACGCGTGTAGCTCATGGCCGGCAGCAAGGCCTTGTGCCCGTAGTCGTCGGGGATCGAGGCGACGTAGGGACCGTTCAGGTCCTCGTTGGTGATCTCGTAGCTCGTGACCGCCGGCCCACCGGTGATGTCGAGTTCCTCGAGAAGAGCCTGCGGATTGGTGGTGTCGATCGTGCGGCCGGTCATCTCCGTATAAGCGGCGACGGCCTTGTCGACATTGGTACCAAGGCGGCCGTCGATCACGCCCGGCGAGACGCCGGAGCGATCGAGAATGACCTGAAGGGCGGCGATCTCGGCCTTCGCGTTCTTGCCGCGCGGGCCCGCGATCTTCGGGGCCGGGTTGTTCTCGGGGATCGTGGTTCCCTCGCGCGTGGCGGGAACCGATGGCTGGTAGCTGCCATCGCCGCTGGGGAACGGTTCGGTCTCGATCGATCCCGTGGTGGTTCCATCCGGGAAGCCGCCAGGTGCGGGGAGGCTCTGGCGTGCGATCGGCTGATCGAACGGATCGGTGCCAAACTGATAGTCGTCGCCCGGGAGACCGTATTCGCCCCCTGGTGGGGTGTCGGCGCGCCGTCCTTCCAGAACGAGCGGATCGCCGTCGTTGCGCGCCGCACCGCGTCGCTCGCGAGGACGCTCCACCGCGATCACGCGGCCGTAAACATCGACCGTGACGATGTTGCCGTTGTCGTCGACGAAGCTTTCGGTTCCGGGCCCGTAATCCTGGTAGTACGGATCGTAGCCCTGTGCGCCGGCGGATGCGACGGGCGCGACCGCGAGGGGCAGCGCGAGGATCAGGCGCTTCCACATCGTTCCATCAGCCATCGTCCCGCCCCTCCGGTTTCGCGCGTGCCCCGTCAACGCCGAAGGGTGCGACAGGGTCACGATTCTGCGTTCCATATGGTTACGCCTTGGTGAATGAACCGGGCATGAAGATGTCCGCAGACTCTCTCTCGGACACCCGCGAGCTCAAATCATCTCCAGCGGCTGCTTGCGCGTCGGAGCTGGAAAGGCGCGGTCCAGAACCGCCCGGTCTTCGGAACCCAATACCAAACCCTGGGCCGCCGCGTTCTCGTCGACATGCCGGCGCGTCGAGGCCTTGGGTATCGACAAGACGTTCGGTCGGACGAGCGTGAAGGCGAGCGCGACCTGAGCCGGCGTGACGCCCCTGCGCGCAGCGACCTCGCCGAGTGCCGCGTGGGACAGAAGATCGCCACCCTGTCCCAGCGGCGAATAGGCCATAGGAACGACGCCATGCTGGTCGAGCCACGGCAGCAAATCGAATTCGGGCCCTCGGCTCTCGAGATTGTAGAGGATCTGGTTGGCCGCGCAGGCGTCCCCGCCCGGCACGCGCCAGAGTTCCTCCATGTCGGCGACATCGAAGTTCGACACGCCCCAGCGTCGGATACGGCCGGCTTCCACGAGATCGGTCAGGCCCGCCACGGTCTCCGCCAATGGATGGCGACCGCGCCAATGAAGCAGGTAGAGGTCGAGATGATCTGTCGCGAGACGGCGCAGACTCGCTTCGCAGGCCTCCCGCGTACCCGTCCGGGAGGCATGGGACGGGGCGACCTTCGAAACCAGAAAGACCTCGTCGCGTCGCCCGCTGATCGCACGCCCCACGACCTCCTCGGATCCGCCATCGCCGTAGATCTCGGCCGTGTCGATGACGCGCAGCCCGTGATCCAAGCCGGCGCGCAGCGCTTCGACCTCTTTGTCCCGTTCCGAGGACCGCTCGCCCATCATCCAGGTGCCCTGGCCCAGGCTCGGCACCTGCGTCCCGTCCCCAAAGCGCACCGTTCCACGATCGGTCATGACGTTTCCGCGCCCCAGTCGTTGTTCGTATCGCCGATAGCTAAGTGACCGTGCCCGGTGAGAAAGGGGAACGGCTCGCGGGCCGCGTCGTTTTGCTCGGGAACCCGAAGCAGAACAGGAGTGGATCCTCATGTCTTCCACCATGGGAACCGGACCGGTCGGAGAGGTCGAAGTCGGCGCCGACGCGATCGAGGCAAGCCGGGTCAACGGCACGGCTGTCTACAACACCGAGGGCGATCATCTCGGCCACATCTACGATGTCGTGATCGGCAAGCGCGACGGACGCGTGAAGTACGCCATCATGAGCTTCGGCGGCTTCCTCGGCATCGGCGAGGAATACCACCCCCTTCCCTGGGAGGTGCTGAAGTACGACGAGCGGCAGGGCGGCTACGTCGTCGGCATCACGATAGACCAGCTGCAAAGCGCCCCGCGCTACGGAGCCGATGCGCGGCCCGACTGGGCGACTAGCGACTACGGCCGGCGCGTCAACGACTACTACGGCGTGGCCTACTGACCACGCTGCCGGAGAGGAAGAAGGGGCGGCACCTGAGGTGCCGCCCCTTCGCGTTTGTGGAACGGTGATCCGCGAGGGTCAGGCGGCGACCCGGTCGCCCTCCGCACCGCTCTTCGAGCCGACCACAAAGAAGCGCAAATGGTCGGTTCCGCCCGACACCTTCACGTGGCTCTCGTCCCGCACGTCGCCGAGCAGGATCTTCTCGGCGAGCGGGTCCTGCACCTCGCGCTGGATGACGCGCTTGAGCGGACGGGCCCCGTAGGCCGGGTCGTAACCCTTGTCGGCCAGCCACTCGCGCGCCGAGGGCTCGAGCTCCACCGTGATCTTGCGATCCGTCAGGAGCTTTTCGAGACGCTCCATCTGGATATCGACGATCGCGCCCATCTCCGAGCGGTGCAGCCGCTGGAAGAGGATGATCTCGTCCACCCGGTTCAGGAACTCCGGCCGGAAGGCCGAGCGCACGACGTCCATGACGTTGCCGCGCACGGTCTCGACGTCGGCCCCGTCGGGAAGCGCCGTCAGGTACTCGGCGCCGAGGTTCGAGGTCATCACGATCAACGTGTTGCGGAAGTCGACCGTGCGCCCCTGCCCGTCCGTCAGCCGCCCGTCGTCGAGCACCTGCAGGAGGACGTTGAAGACGTCCGGGTGCGCCTTTTCGATCTCGTCGAACAGGATCACCTGGTAGGGCCGGCGCCGCACCGCTTCCGTCAACGCGCCGCCCTCCTCGTAGCCGACATAGCCGGGAGGTGCGCCGATCAGCCGGGCGACGGAGTGCTTCTCCATGTATTCCGACATGTCGATGCGCACCATCGCCGTCTCCTCGTCGAAGAGGAAGGTCGCCAGCGCCTTGGTCAGCTCCGTCTTGCCGACGCCCGTCGGGCCGAGGAAGATGAAGGAGCCGATCGGACGGTTGGGGTCCTGCAGCCCGGCGCGCGCGCGGCGCACCGCACGGCTCACGGCCTGAACCGCCTCGCCCTGCCCGACGACCCGCGCCCCGATCACGTCCTCCATGCGCAGGAGCTTTTCGCGCTCGCCCTGCATCATCCGATCCACCGGGATGCCCGTCCAGCGCGAGACGACCTGCGCCACATGGTCGGCCGTCACGGTCTCCTCGACCATCGAGCCGCGGTTCTCCGTGCTCTCGGCCTCGGCCAGCTCACGCTCCAGACGCGGGATCTCGCCATAGGCGAGTTCGCCGGCCCGCTGGAACTCGCCTTTGCGCTGGGCGATGGCGAGCTCGTTGCGCGCCTCGTCGAGGCTCTTCTTGAGATCGGCTGCCTGCCCGAGCTTGCGCTTCTCGGCCTGCCAGGAGGTGGTGAGGCGATCGCTCTCCTCCTCGAGGTTGGCAAGCTCCGCCTCCAGGCGCTCGAGACGCGAGCGCGCGCCGTCGTCGTGCTCCTTCTTCAGAGCCTCGCGCTCGATCTTGAGCTGCACGACGCGCCGGTCGATCTCGTCCAGCGCCTCCGGCTTGGAGTCGACGGCCATGCGAAGGCGCGCAGCGCCCTCGTCCACGAGGTCGATCGCCTTGTCGGGCAGGAAGCGGTCGGTGATGTAGCGGTTCGACAGCTGCGCGGCGGCCACGAGGGCGGAGTCGGAGATGCGCACCTTGTGGTGCTGCTCGTACTTCTCCTTCAGCCCGCGCAGGATCGAGATCGTGTCCTCGACGGTGGGCTCCGACACGAAGACCGGCTGGAAGCGCCGAGCCAGCGCGGGGTCCTTCTCGACATGCTTGCGGTACTCGTCGAGCGTGGTCGCGCCGACGCAGTGCAGCTCACCGCGCGCGAGCGCCGGCTTCAGGAGGTTGGAGGCATCCATCGCCCCGTCCGCCTTGCCCGCGCCCACCAGCGTGTGCATCTCGTCGATGAAGAGGATGATGCCACCCTCGGCCGCCGTCACCTCAGCCAGAACCGCCTTGAGGCGCTCCTCGAACTCGCCACGGTACTTCGCACCCGCGATGAGGGCGCCCATGTCGAGCGCCATCAGCTGCTTGTCCTTCAGGGACTCGGGAACGTCGCCGTTGACGAGACGCAAGCTCAGACCTTCCGCGATCGCGGTCTTGCCGACGCCGGGCTCACCGATCAGCACGGGGTTGTTCTTGGTGCGCCGCGACAGGACCTGGATCGTGCGGCGGATCTCGTCGTCGCGCCCGATCACCGGGTCGAGACGACCCTCGCGCGCGTCCTTGGTGAGGTCGCGGGCATACTTCTTCAGCGCGTCGTAACCCTGCTCCGCCGAGGCCGAGTCGGCCGTGCGGCCCTTGCGCAGGGACTCGATCGCCGTGTTCAGCGACTGGGGCGTCACGCCGGCCCGCGCCAGGATGTCGGCGGTCTTGGCGCTCTTCTCCAGCGCCAGCGCCAGCAGCATGCGCTCCACCGTGACGAAGCTGTCGCCGGCCTTCTTGGCGATGTCCTCGGCGGTCGCGAAGACCTTGGCGGTCGGGGCCGCCAGGTAGATCTGCCCGTTGCCGCCCGAGACGCGCGGCAGCGCATCGAGCGCCGCCTCGACGCCGAGGCGCACGTCCGCCGAGCGGCCACCCGCGCGGTCGATCAGGCCCGAAGCCAGACCCTCGTTGTCGTCGACGAGGACCTTCAAAAGGTGTTCGGGCAAAAACTGCTGGTGGTCGCGCGAGAGCGCGAGCGTCTGCGCCGCCTGGATGAAGCCGCGAACCCGCTCCGTATAGCGTTCCATATCCATGTATTCGGTCTCCTTTCGGCACCCCACCCGCATCGGCGGCATAGGATCCAAAGATTGGGAGTCGGCTGCCGGTCGGCCAGCCGCTGCGTTCCATATGGGAAGCGCTTTGAGGGTGTTGAAGAGGTCGCGCCCGCCATCGTCGCGTCGACGCGTCGCCCGTTTGAGAAGCGTCAACCATGGGATCCGAAAGGCGCTGGAGACGCCTCAAGGCGCATGTCCGCGCGCCATCCCCTGCCCGGAATATTAAGGCAGACAGGGCTTTGTGGGGTCCCGGGCGCTCGAAGCGCCAGACCATCCGAATGCGGGATCTTCCACATGCGTCTGACCATCGGCCGTAAGCTGACGCTTCTTACGACCTTCGCCCTTCTGGTTCTGGCCGGCGTCGCAATCTTCGGGTTGACGACGATCAGCAGCCAGATGTGGCGGGACCGCCAAGCCCTCGTGCAATCTCAGGTCGACAGCTCGGTTGCGATCGCCAAGGCCTTGCAAGCCCGCGTCGAAGCCGGCGCGCTCTCCGCCGAGGACGCAAAGGCGCAGGCTCGCGAGGCCATCCGAGCCATGCGCTACAACGGGTCGGATTACGTGTTCGTCTATAACTCCGCCGGCGTTCGCCAAGTCTACTACAAGGCGGCGGAGGAAGGTCAGAACGTCTGGGAGAAGACCGATCCCAACGGCGTGAAACTGACGCAGGAGATGATCACACGCGCCAAGGACGGTGGCGGTTTCACGCAGTATGCGACCACCCGCATCGGCGAGGACGCGCTCGTGTCGAAGCTGTCCTACTCGACCTATCTGCCCGAGTGGGACTGGATCGTCGCGAGCGGCGTCTACACCGACGACATCGTGGCGGAGGTGCGGGAACAGGTGATCGCCATGCTCGCGTTTGTCGCGACGGCGGCGCTTCTCGTGACGCTGGGCGCCTGGTGGACCACGCGCGGCATCGTCCGTCCGCTGCGCGAGGTCGTCACGACGGCGAAGGCGGTGGGCACGGGCGACCTGACCGCGGTTGCTTCGGTTTCCAAGCGCGGTGACGAGATCGGCGAGCTGCAGGCCGCCATGTCCGAGATGGCGCAGAACCTGCGCCACGTCGTGTCCGAAGTGCGCGCCTCGTCGCGTCTCGTCACCTCCGGCGCACTGGAGTCGTCGAGCGCCGCGGTTCAGCTCTCGTCCGGCTCGACCGAACAGGCCGCGGCTTCGGAAGAAGCTTCCGCCGCCGTCGAGCAGATGACCGCCAACGTGCGCCAGAACGCCGACAATGCCTCGCAGACGGAACGCGTGGCCGCCAAGGCATCCGAAGCCGCCACCCTGTCCGCGGAGGCCGTCGCCGGGTCGGTGCGGGCGATGAACCAGATCGCCGAGCGCATCAACGTCGTGCAGGAGATCGCCCGCCAGACCGATCTTCTCGCGCTGAACGCCGCGATCGAGGCGGCCCGCGCCGGATCGCACGGCAAGGGATTTGCCGTGGTCGCCTCCGAGGTGCGCAAGCTTGCCGAGCGCTCCGCACAGGCGGCGCAGGAGATCGGCGACCTGTCCGGCGAGACGCTCAAGATCTCCGCAGACGCCGGTCGCTTGTTCGAGACCCTTCTGCCCGACATCCGCCGTACGGCCGAACTCGTGTCGGAGATCTCGGCGGCTTGCCGCGAGCAGGCGGTGGGAATCGAGCAGATCAACCAGGCCATCGTCCAGCTCGATCAGGTCACGCAAACCAACGCGGGCGCCGCCAACGCCATGTCCGCAACGGCCGAAAACCTGTCCGGCGAAGCGGAGCGTCTGGAGGCCCAGGCCGGCTTCTTCCGCTTGTCGGAACTCGGCACGACGGGCGAGACGGATGTGGAAAGCGATGCACCGGCGGCGCGACCGCTCGAACGGCCCGCAGCGGCCGGGACGCTCAAGCCGACGCTGCGACGCGCCGCCTGATCCGACGCCGGTCAATCGCCCTTGCAAGCCCCGGTGGATGCTATCGATCGGGGCTTTCGCTTGTTCGCCGGACGCGGAACCACCGGATTTGCGACAGGCCAGAAGGTTCGGACGTTGGGTTCCGATCCGATCGTCTCTCAGATCACGCCTTTCCAGGACAACGTGACGGCACGTAGCTCGCACCATGGGTTGGTGGGGGGCGAGCCAGTCTTCAAATGGCGACGTCACGTGTCACGCCGTCGACTCGGACCCGTGAGTTCACGACGGGGCGCGTTCGGTCTGCCGTCCGCAACCACCGACCGGGGTATCAACGATAAAGGCCCGGCGGGGTGTCCGCCGGGCCTTCGCCTATCGAAACGTCAGATGGGATGTCGCTCGGCTAGCCGTTCGAGGCCAGGAGGAAGGCCGGAAGGTGCCCGTCCCCTTCGCCTTCGCCCTCGCCGCCTTCGGTCTCGCCCTTCTTCTTGCGAGGGCGACCGGGACGACGCTTCGCCGGAGCCGCTTCAGCCTCAGGCGCTGCAGGTGCGTTGTCCGCGGGAGCGCTGTCGGCAGCCGCCGCGGGCGCTTCGGAGCCGACGTCGCCAGGTGCGGGCGCGGCGGCCCGCTCGCGGCGCGGGCGGGCGCGGCGACGCGGCTCGGCGCTTTCCGTCGTCTCCGCGGTATCCGTCGTCGACTCGACGGGCGTAGCGGTCCCGACAGATTCGGTCGAAGCCACGGGAGCAGACGGCGCCTCCGCTACGGTCGGCTCGGGAGCGGCGGAAGGAGGTGCTTCGCTGTCGGACTGAGCGGCGGACGCTTCCTCGCGCTGACCCTCGGCGGGACCGCGCCCGAAGCGCTCCTCGAAGCGGCGCTCGCCGCTGCGGTCCTGGAAACGCTGCCGGTCGCGGCGGTGCTCGCGACGCTGCTCGAAGCGGTTCGCCTCGCCGCCTTCCGCCACCTCGGGCTGCGGTCCGGTGCCGGCCGCCTGGACGCGCTCGCCGCGCTCCTCGCCCCGGTTCGGCTCGCCACCCTGAGGCCGGTCCGCATAGGCCGGACGCTCGCCGCCGTTCTGCCGATCGCCGTAGGGTTGGCGATCGTTGCGATCGTTGCGGTCGCGGAAGGGGCGATCGTTGCGATCGCGCCGATCGTTCCGGTCGCCTCGATCGTTGCGATCGAAACGGTTCTGGTCGCGGTTCTGGCCGTCGCGCTGGCCCTGTCCGTCGCGGTTGTAGTCGCGCGGACCGTTCTCGCGATGCTGGCCGTGCTCGCGGTTCTGACCGCCGTCGCGCCCGTTGTTGTCGCGATAGGGCTGCCGCTCCTGGTAGTTCGGACGCTCGTTGTAGGGCTGGCGATCGTTCTGAGCGGGCGGGGCGAACTCGCCGGCCGTCTCCTCGCCGTCCATCTCGTCTTCGTCGCCGAAGTCGCGTTCGACCTGGGGCGGCAGGTATTGGCCCTGCGCGGCGGCGACGATGCGGCCGTAGTGCTCGGCATGCTGGAGATAGTTCTCCGCCATGATCCGGTCGCCCGAAGCGGCAGCATCGCGCGCCAGCGTCGTGTACTTGTCGGCGATGTGCTGGGCCGTGCCGCGAATCTTGACGTCCGGACCGTTCGACTCAAACGAGCGCGAAAGCGGGTTGGGACCCTTGCGTCCGCCGCGGCCGCGCATGCGCTTGTTCTGCTGCTGTCCTGGCCTCATGCTCTTCCTGTCTTCTGGATCATCCGGCCTTTCGCCGGTTGGGGCCTTCATGGCGGCAGCGGTCAGGCTGCGCTTCGTTACTCCGCCGCGAGCTTGGCCGGAGGGATCCGTTCGATCCGGCGTCCGAACTCGTCGTAGAAGGTGGTGGTCCGTCGTGGCGTTTCCGGTCGCCGTCGCATCGGAGAAGGCGGAAGGTTCGGCTGCCTCGTCTCGCGTGTCCGGCTAGACCATCGGCAGACTTCGGGCTCGGGAGTCCGCTCCCTCGACTTTCCGCCCGATGGCAGTGGTGTAGTGAGTTCGCCGCCCCACCACAAGGGGCAGTCGCCTCAACCGATGGTTTGCGTGCGGTTTTCCCCGTGTTTGTGGCTTTCATGTGCCGTTCTGGAGAGGCGCAGCGCGCGGACGATGCCGCCAAGGTCGGCCTCGGCCGCAACCAGACCGAAGCCATGGGACTGGCCGATCGCCGCCACGTCCTCCGCCTGTCCTATGCCGATCTCGACCAGTATGTCTCCCGACGGCGTCAGGACACGCGCCGCTTCGCCGATGATCGCGCGATAGGCGGCGAGACCGTCCAGACCACCGTCGAGCGCCAGAAGTGGATCGTGTTCGCGGACCTCACGCGAGAGCGACGGCAGGTCGCCGGTCGGAATGTACGGTGGATTCGACACGACGAAGTCGAGGCTCATCGGGGCAAAGCAGGTCAGAAAGTCGGCGCGCAGCGCCAGGAAGCGATCGGCGACACGGGCCGCACGCGCGTTATGCCGGGCGGTCGCGAGCGCGCCTTCCGACAGATCCGTGGCCACGCAGAAAGCACCCGGATGAAGGGCCAGCAGCGATACCGCAAGAACCCCCGTGCCGGTACCGACATCGGCGAACCGGGGCGCGACCGGTCTCTCGGACAGCGCACGAGACGCCAGATGCACGAGCGTCTCGGTATCGGGTCTGGGTTCCAGCGTCTCCCGCGAGAGCTCGAACTCATGATCGAAGAAGGCACGGCGGCCGATGATGCGATGGGCGGGCTCGCCCGCCGCGCGCCGCGCCAACGCAGCCTCCAAGCGCGCGGCGGCGGCTGGCTCGATCACGTCGCGCTCGCGCAGGAAGAGACCGGTCGCGTCGAGCTCGCACGCCCAGCCGAGCAGAAGGCGCGCATCGAGATCGGCTTCCGGCAGGCCCGCTTCGCGTAGGCGGGCGCGCGCGCCGCGCAACGCCTCTGCGAGCGTCACCGCCACGCCGATCAGGCGGCCGCTCCCATCGAAGCGAGGCGCGTCGCCTGATCGTCGGCGACCAGCGCCTCGACGAGCTCGTCCATGTCGCCCTCGATCACGCGGTCGAGCTTGTAGAGCGTCAGATTGATGCGGTGGTCGGTGACGCGCCCCTGCGGGAAGTTGTAGGTGCGGATGCGCTCGGACCGATCGCCCGAGCCGATCTGCGCGCGTCGGTCGGCGGAACGCTCGGCGTCGGCCTGGGCGCGCTCCATGTCGAACAAGCGGGCGCGCAGCACCTGCATGGCGCGAGCCCGATTCTGGTGCTGCGACTTTTCGGAGGACGTCACCACGATGCCGGTGGGCAGGTGCGTGATGCGCACGGCGGAATCGGTCGTGTTGACGTGCTGGCCGCCGGCGCCCGACGAGCGCATCGTGTCGATGCGGATGTCCTCGGGGCGGATGGCGATGTCGATCTCCTCGGCCTCGGGCAGCACCGCGACGGTGGCGGCCGAGGTATGGATGCGCCCCTGCGCCTCGGTGGCGGGCACGCGCTGGACGCGGTGGACGCCCGACTCGAACTTCAGGCGCGAGAAGACACCGGCTCCCTTCACCGACGCCACGACCTCGCGATAGCCGCCGACCTCTCCTTCCGACGCCTCCAGCACCTCGACGCGCCAGCCCCGCCCCTCGGCGTAGCGTTGGTACATGCGGAACAGGTCGCCCGCGAACAGGCCAGCCTCCGAACCGCCGGTTCCCGCGCGGATCTCGAGAATCGCGCCCTTGGCGTCGGCGGCATCCTTGGGCAGAAGCAGGACGAGAACCTCGCGCGACAGCGCCTCGTGACGCGCCTCGAGCTCGGACAGCTCGCTCGCCGCCATGTCCCGCATCTCGCGGTCGCTCGAGGGATCGGCCAGGATCTCGCGCAGACCCGCGATCTCGGCTTCGGCCGCATGATAGCGCCGGATCGCGCCCGCGACGTCCTCCAAGGACGCGTACTCGGCTGCGAGCCTCGCATAGGTTTCGTGATCGGGGCCGGACGCCATCTCCGCATGGATCTGGTCGGTGCGCCGGAGGATCTCGTTCATCGTTTCGGCGGGAAGGATGGCCATGCGAGGCGAAGCTTTCTCGGGAATGCGCAGCGGTCTGGACGGCAAGCCGCTAGAGCGTGATCGCGTGACGCTCGGCGAACTCCTCCAGAACCTGCCGGAAGGTCTGTCGCGGATGGCGATCGGCGAGATGCGCCATCACGGTGCGATGAAGCTCGCCGGCATCGAGATCCAGAAGCATCGCCTTCACGGGCCCGATCGCCGACGAGGTCATGGATATGGACCGGAAGCCGAGCCCGATCAACGCCATGGCGGAGATCGGTCGCCCCGCCATCTCGCCGCAGAGCGTGACGGACACCGAGTTGCGCGCCCCCGCGTCGAGAATGTCCTTGAGCGCGCGCATGAACGGGGTCGAGAGATCGTCGAAGCGACCCGAAATCTGCGCGTTGCCCCGATCGACGGCTGAAAAGAACTGGAACAGATCGTTGGAGCCGACCGACACGAAGTCGACCAGCTGCATCAGCTCGTCGAGCTGGAAGAGCAGCGAGGGCACCTCGATCATCGCACCGAGCTTCAGTCGGCGCGGCATGACGTGCGCGAAGCGCGTCAGGTGCTTGAACTCGCGACTGATGAGGTCGCGCGCCTTGCGCAGCTCGTCGAGGTCGGTGACCATCGGGAACATGACGCGCAACTCGCGGCCGGCCGCCGCCTTCAGGAGCGCGCGAAGCTGCGTTCGCATGAGGCCCGGCCGGTCGAGCGCCAGACGCAGCGCGCGGTAGCCGAGCGCCGGGTTCTCTTCCGGGCTCTGGTGGAGGTAGGGCAGCACCTTGTCGCCGCCGATGTCGAGGGTTCGGAACGTCACCGGACGCCCGTCCGCCGCGTCGAGCACGGCGGCGTAGAGCCTCTCCTGCTCGCTGGTCTTCGGCATCGTCGAGGCGATCATGAACTGCAGCTCGGTGCGGAACAGGCCGATGCCGGCGGCCCCCGCCTCGCCGAGCTGCGGCAGATCCACGAGAAGGCCCGCGTTCATCAGGAGGTCGACGTCCTGCCCGTCGCGCGTGCGGGCGGGAACGTCGCGCAGCGCGCGATAGCGCTCCTGACGCCGGGCGCGGAACTGGACGCGCTCGGCGAAGACGCGCTCGACGTCGGATGGCGGTCGCAGGTGAACGCTGCCCTCCTCGCCGTCGACAATGATGGCGTCGCCCTTCTCCGCCATGGACACGGCGCCCTTGGCCTGACCGACCACGGGAATGCCGAGCGCCCGCGCGACGATCACGACGTGGCTCGTCTGCGCGCCCTCCTCCAGAACGAGACCGCGGATCTGGTCGCGCCGGTAGTCGAGCAAATCCGCGGCGCCCATGGAACGCGCCACGATGATGGCGTCGCCGGCACTGTCGGCGCCGATCGGGTCGCCGCCGCGCCCCATCAGCTCCCGCAAAAGACGGTTGGCGAGATCGTCGAAATCGTGCAGCCGCTCGCGCAGAAACGGGTCGGTCATGTGCATCATGCGCGCGCGCATGTCGTTCTGCACCTTCTCGACCGCAGCCTCCGCAGTCAGACCGTTCTGGACGGCTTCCTCGAGCCGGCGCACCCAGCCACGGTCGTAGGCGAACATGCGATAGGCTTCGAGCACGGCGCGGTGTTCGCCCTCGGCCGCGATGTCGCGCCGCTGCAGCATGTCCTCGATCGAGATCCGCAGGCTCGACACCGCCTTTTCGAGCCGGGCGGTCTCGGCCTCGGCGTCCTCGTTGAAGAGGTTGGTGACGACGACGCGCGGCTCGTGCAGCACGACATAGCCGAGCCCGATGCCGTCCGCGAGCGCCAGCCCGTCGAAATGGACGGGACGGGACAGGTCGAGAACGACGCCGGGCCGCGAGAGACCGGCCAGGCTTCCGGCGGCGATCATCTCGGCCACGACCATGGCGACCGTTTCCAGCGCCTCGATCTCCTCGTCGCGGTAGACGCGCCGCTCCTTGTTCTGGACGACGAGCACGCCGAGCGTGCGGCCGGCCCGTAGGATCGGCACGCCGAGGAAGCTCTGGAAGATCTCCTCGCCCGTTTCCGGCAGGTAGGTGAAGGCGGGATGCTTCTGCGCGTCCTGAAGGTTCAGCGCGCGGGCGGTCGCCGCGATCGTGCCGACGAGACCCTCGCCGAGACGCAACTGGGCGAGGTGAACCGAGCCGGGGTTCAAGCCCTGCGTCGCGTAGAGTTCCAAGACGCCGTCGGCCCGCAGCACGTAGAGCGAGCAGACCTCGGCGATCATGTTGGCGGCGATCTGGCGAACGATCTCGTCGAGCCGGGCCTGGGGCTCCAGCGGCTCGGCCATCAGCTCCCTGATCCGGCGCATGAGAATGCGCGGTCCCGATGAGTCGCTTCGCATCAGAGACGTCCCGCCGCGAAAAGAAGCGCCCCGAAAGAACGTCGGGGCGGGCATGGAAGCGGCCGGCGCCCCCGCGCCCGCCCTTCCATCCTCAAGCTTTGTCGAGACCGTAGACGGAATGCAAGCTCCGCACGGCGAGTTCGGTGTACTCGGCATCGATCAGGATCGAGATCTTGATCTCCGACGTGGTGATGGCCCGGATGTTGATGCCGCGCGCGGCGAGCGCCTTGAAGGCGGTGGCCGCCACGCCCGTGTGCGAGCGCATGCCGACGCCGATCACCGAGACCTTGGCGAGCCCCTGCTCGGCCTGCACCACGTCGAAGCCCATCTCGTCCTTGGCGGCCTCGAGCACGCCCGTCGCCTTGCGCAGGTCGCCGACGGGCACCGTGAAGGTCATGTCGGTGCGCGTGCCGTCCTCGGAGATGTTCTGGACGATCATGTCGACGTTGACGCCGGCATCCGCCAGCGGTCCGAAGATGGCGCCCGCAACGCCCGGGCGATCGGCGACGCGGCGCAGCGAGATCTGCGCCTCGTCCTTGGCATAGGCGATGCCGGTGACGACCTGCTGTTCCACGATTTCATCCTCGTCGCAAATGAGTGTGCCCGGCGGGTTCAGGAAGTCGCCCATGCCCGGCGCGTCGGGGTCCTCGAAGGACGAGCGCACGAAGGTGCGCACCTTGTGGACCATGGCGAGCTCGACCGAGCGGACCTGAAGGACCTTGGCGCCGAGCGAGGCCATCTCGAGCATCTCCTCGAAGGCGATGCGGTTCATGCGCCGGGCCTTGGGCTCGATGCGCGGGTCGGTGGTGTAGACGCCGTCGACGTCCGTGTAGATGTCGCAGCGGTCTGCCTTAAGGGCCGCGGCGACCGCGACGGCCGAGGTATCGGAGCCGCCGCGCCCGAGCGTGGCGATCCGGTTGTCGGGCGCGATGCCCTGAAAGCCGGCGATCACGGCCACCTGCCCGTCGCCGAAGCGTCGCACAAGCTCGGAGCCCTCGATCTCCTGGATGCGTGCCGCGCCGTGCTGACCGTCGGTGCGGATCGGGATCTGCCAGCCGGCCCAGGACCGGGCGTTGATGCCCATGCCCTGGAGCACGATCGCCAGGAGCCCGGCCGTGACCTGCTCACCGCTCGCGACCACGGCATCGTACTCGCGCGCGTCGTGCATCGGCGAGGCTTCGGTACACCAGGCGACAAGCTCGTTGGTCTTGCCGCTCATGGCCGACACCACGACGGCGACCTGATGGCCGGCATCGACCTCGCGCTTGACGTGCCGCGCGACGTTCCGGATGCGGTTGATGTCGGCGACGGACGTGCCGCCGAATTTCAGAACGAGACGCGCCATTCGGATCCAGCCTGCCGGGGCCGCGGGAGACGGCCGCCCATGATTCGTCGATGCCGCGCGGCTCCGGTGCGCTCGCGGCAAAGCCTGGAATGATCCGGAGGATGCCCGCAGCGGGCGCGCCGAGTTAACGGAACGGGGCGAACAGCGCAAGGCAAAGGGTCGCGCGGCTTGACTTGGAGGCCTCGGTGCAAACATCCCGCCTTCACCGCCCGAGCCGGGCCCGAGCTTTCAGGGAAGACGACGATGACCCCAGCGGCAGAGCGCACGACGGTGGATGCCGGCGAGGTGGACCGCTTTTCCCGGCTGGCCGCCGAATGGTGGAACCCGACCGGCAAGTTCAAGCCGCTCCACAAGTTCAATCCGGTCCGCCTCGGCTACATCCGCGAGCAGGTGTCGCTGAACTTCGGTTGCGACATGCGCTCGCTCGAACCCTTCAGGGGCCTGCGCATCGTCGACATCGGGTGCGGCGGCGGGTTGATCGCCGAGCCCCTGGCCCGGCTCGGTGCCGATGTGGTGGGCGTCGATGCGGCCACGACCAACATCGAGGTCGCCAAGCTCCATGCCGCGCAGAGCGGCGTCTCGGTCGACTACCGGGCCGAGACCGCCGAGGCGCTGGAGCGCGCCGGCGAGCGCTTCGATGTGGTGCTAGCGCTGGAGGTCGTGGAACACGTCTCCGACGTCGATCTGTTCCTGCGCTCGGCCGCGCGCATGGTGAAGCCCGGCGGCCTGCTTCTCGTCGCCACGATCAATCGCACGCGCAAGGCCCAGCTCTTCGCGATATTCGGTGCCGAGGTGGTGCTGCGCTGGCTGCCGCGCGGAACGCATGAATACGAGAAGCTCGTGCGGCCCGAGGAGATCGCGGGGCCGGTGACCCACGAGGGTCTCGAGGAGCTCGAGCGGCAGGGCGTCGTTTATCATCCGCTGGCCGACGAGTGGCGTTTGTCGCGCGACACGGACATCAACTACATGATGCTGTTCCGCCGCATCGTCTGATCGCATCGCCCCCTTTCGGTGCGCGTCCCTGCCTGATAGGGAATGCTTCAGAACGCAGTCATGTTTTGCTGGCCTGCGCCTCGTGCGCCCGGGGCCGGCAACTTGAGGATCAGGCATGCCGGCATCCCACGCGATTCGTTTCCAGCCCGAGGCCTCGCGGGTCTTGGCGTTCCCGCGGTCCTGCCCGACCGCAGGACGGCTGGCGGCCTCCCAGCAGCTGACCGAGCGCCAGCGCCTCGACCTCGACCGCCTGCGCTGGCTCGCGATGCGTGCGCAACTGCGGCCCAAGCCCGACTTCGAAGCCGCCTGCTACGTCCTCGCCGGCGATCCGGCGGCGTCTCTGGAGCGCACGACCACGGCGTTCTTTCGTGGCTTGTGCGACAACGCCTCGTCGGAGATGACGATCTACCGCCCCGGCGCGCGCACGGCGAGCGACGACGAGTTGTGGCTTCTGCGGCTCGTCGACAGCTGGCGTGCGGGCGAGGACCGTCTGGCGGCCGCCCTCGTATCCTGGCGCGTGCGGCCGCAGGCGCGCCGCTGGATGCGGTTCCTGTCGGCCCGCATTGCGGCGGCGCTGGAGGAAACAGTTTAGAAGCGTTCTAAACTCTTGAACTTCGCCTCGGTCAGAGCTAGTTTGGAATCAATCTAAACGAGGGTGTGCCGTGCGCGTACCCGCCATTCGGAAGGGAAATCCCATGGGACTGGTAGCCGCCAAGATCGAACCGACCGCCAAGGAAGAGATCGTCAACGGTCTGACCCAGGCGCTGGCCGAGACCACGGTCGAGACCATGAAGGCGCAGAACTTCCACTGGAACGTGACCGGCATGAGCTTCGGCTCGCTGCACGAGCTGTTCCAGGAGATCTACGAGGATCACTTCGAGGCTCAGGACTTCCTGGCCGAGCGCATCAAGGCCTTCGACGCCCATGCGGAAGGCCGCTACTCGCTCTTTCTCGAGCGTTCGGCGGTCGAGGAGCATGATGGCCGCACCGACGCCAAGACGATGATCGAGGTCCTGATGAAGGATCAGGAGACCCTGTCGTCGACGCTGTCGTCGCTGGCGCAGGTCGCCGAGCAGCACGGCGACTGGGCGACCAACGATATGGCCACGAACCGCATCGAGAAGCACGACAAGTTCGCCTGGATGCTGCGCGCCCACCTCAAGTCGACCGCCAGCTAAGCGCGACGTCTCGCATGAAACGGCCCGCCGGAGCGATCCGGCGGGCCTTTTTCGTTCAGTCGGCCGATGACACGTCGTCGAGTGGACAGGGCACCCCTTCGCGCTCGCACTTGCGGCGATAGCTGATCGCCCAGAACGCCGGGTTCTTGTGTTCCGAGCGCAGCCGCTCGAACAACGCGTCGAAGAAGCGCCGCTTCGCTTCTCCGCTGCCGGATCGCGGAAACGAGTCCTTCTCGGCTTTCGTCATCATGCAGCCGACGCAGCGCCCCGCCCGCTTGTACTTGCAGACATCGACGCAGGGGCTGGGCGCCTGCGCCCAGATCTCGTCCGAGACGCTCATGCCGCCTCCTTGCGCCCCATTCCGGCATCGATCTTGTCGAGAACGCAGGGACGCTCCTTGCGCTCGCAGCGGCGCCGATACATGCGCGTCCAGTAGTCGAGTCGTCCCCGCTCCTCCAGACGCTCGATCAGGACGAGAAAGAAGGCCCGTTTCTCGGCCTTGCCGTCGAGCCGCTTGAAACGCTTCTTCTCCTCCTTGGTCATCGAGCAGCCGATGCAACGTCCCGCGTCGCGGAACTTGCACACGTCGATGCAGGGGCTGGGAGCCTTGGCCCAGGTCTTCACCATCCTAGCGCCGTCAGTTCGCGTCTTCGGGCAGCGGCGGGAGCGGAAGCGCCGTGATGCCCTCGTCGAGGAGCGAGCGGACCTCGTCGCCCGAGGCCTCGCCGTAGATGCGGCGCTCCTCCGTCTCGCCGTAATGAATCCGGCGCGCTTCCGCCGCAAATCCCCGTCCGACATAGTCGGACTCGGCCCGAACCTTCCGGGCCAGATCCTGCATCTTGCGAACCATCTCGACGAACTCGGGAGGAGCGCCGTTGCCATGAGCGGCGACCGGCGCCACGGGAGCCTCGCGCTCGGCCCGATGCGCGACAGCGGGGCGCATCAGAGCCTTCTCGACCTTGGCCGAGCCGCAGACCGGGCACGACAGGAGGTCGCGCGCCGCCTGCGCGTCGAAGTCCTCGTTGGAGCGGAACCAGCCTTCGAACGCGTGTCCCGCCTCGTTGCAGCGAAGCGCAAAACGGATCACGTCGCCGTCTCCACGCGGGGCTCGGCGAACGGACGCCGGTTCCGCAGGTTCGGGATCTTGGAGCGCACGCTCGCCACCTGCGCCGTATCGATGTCGGCCACGGCGATCCCGGGCTCATCGCCCTTCACCTCGGCGAGGATCCGGCCCCATGGGTCGATCACGATGGAATGGCCGAAGGTCTCGCGTCCATCCTCGTGCCGTCCTCCTTGGGCTGCCGCAACCACGAAGCCGTTGTTCTCGATGGCGCGCGCCCGAAGAAGGACATGCCAGTGCGCCTCGCCGGTCTGGCGGGTAAACGCAGCCGGCGCCGTCAGGATGTCGGCTCCGGCCAAGGCCTGGGCGCGGAAGAGTTCGGGGAACCGCATGTCGTAGCAGACCGCAAGGCCCAGCCGGACGGTATCGGAGCCGATCGGCATGTCGACGAGCCCGGCGCGCTCGCCCGGCACGTAGGTCGCCGACTCACGCCAGCTCTCGCCGTTGTCGAGATCGACATCGAACATATGGATCTTGTCGTAGGTGGCGAGCTGCCGTCCGTCGGGGCCAAACACAAAGGACCGGTTGGCCGCCATGCCGCCCGGCGCCCGGATCGCGGTCGAACCGAGATGCAGAACGATGGCGTGCCGCTTTGCCAGATCGCGGGCGGCGGCCACGACGGGATCGTTCGCTTCGTCCTGCAACAACGCCCGGAAATGGGCGCGGTCCCGCGACAGGATGCCGGTCATCTCCGGTGTCTGGACGTAGGTCGCACCCCGTTCCGCGGCCTCGCTCACGAGCCGCTCCATGTCTTGCGCGTTGCGGACGGGATCGGGGGTCGAGCGCATCTGCACGACGGCGACCTTGAAGGCGACCATGGCGCTCGGTCCTCAGGCAGCCAAGAGAGGATCGAGGCCGCCGGAGCGGTCGAGCGCGACGAGGTCGTCACAACCGCCGACATGCCGCTCGCCGATGAAGATCTGCGGAAACGTCGTCCGGCCGTTGGCGCGCGCCAGCATCTCGCCTCGGAAGCTGGGGTCGACGCCGGCATCCTTTTCCTCGAACTCGACGCCCTTGGAGCGAAGAAGCGCCTTGGCATGGCTGCAGTAGCCGCAGGCAGGACGCGTATAGATCACGACGGGAGGCATGGCGGTCTCGTGGCGGAGAAACGATCGCACACGATATGCGGTCAGGACCCGCCCGCCGCAACCCTTGCGAACACCAGAACGTCGACCGCGGCGGCTCCTCCCCGGAGAAGCGTGCGCGCAGCAGCCGAAACCGTCGCGCCCGTGGTGAAGACGTCGTCCACCAGAAGCACGCGTCGACCCTTCAGATCCGCCACGCGATGCGGGTCGAGCACGAAGGCACCCCGCAGGTTGCGCTCGCGCTCGGAAGCCGAAAGGCCCACCTGCGACCGCGTGGCTCTCACCCGGCGCAGCATCATCGGCTCGAAGCGGCGCCCGTGTGTGCGTGCGAGGTGCCGCCCCAGTTCGGCCGACTGGTTGAACCGGCGGCGCAGCAGCCGCCGCGCGTGAAGCGGAACCGGCATCACGAGATCGGCCTCGGCCAGAAGTTCGGCGCCGGCCCGCCCCATCCAGCCAGCCATGAGGGGCACGAGGTCGGTGCGGTCGCCATATTTCAGCGAGGCGACGAGACGCGAGCCGAGTCCCTGGTAGAGAACGGTCCCGCGCAGCCGCGCGAAGGGGGGCGGGTTCGCGATCGCCTCCGGCGAGACCAGACCCGCCCCCGGATCGACCGCGAACGGAAGCCCCAGCACCTCACAGAACGGCCGCTCCAGAAAGCGCAGGTCGCGCCAGCACGCGGCGCAGACGGCGGGCGACCGCGAGACCGCGCTTGTGCATCCGGCACAGACCGGGGGATACACGAGCGACAGCAACGCATCGCCGAACCGGCGAAGCTGCCGAACCGCTCCTCTCTCTTGCCTCGTCGTCATGAACGCTCCCGTCGTCTTGACGATATCGCCTCGCATCGCAGCTACAAGGGGCCGACCGCGGTCGTCCCCAGCAGACCCTCGCAGGATCCCATGGCTGAACAGGCTCCCTTTGATCGGACGCTTCTCGTGTCGCGCCGTCGCCGCGCGGCGCGGCGCCGCGTGTCGGGCGCGGATTTCCTCGCGGGCAGCGTCGCAGCGGAACTCGCGGAGCGTCTGTCGCTGGTCCAGCGTCGCTTCGATACGGGCGCGGACCTTGGCGGATCGGGTGGCGAGTTGTTCGCGCGCCTCGTCGCGGGCGGTCAGGTCGGCCACCTCGTGCGTCTCGAGAGTGACCCCGCGCTTCTGTCCGGTGCCACCGGCGTCGTCGCCGACGAGGAGGCCCTCCCCTTTCGCGACGAGAGCCTCGACCTCGTCGTATCGGCGCTCTCGCTCCATCTGACGAACGACACGCCGGGGGTGTTCGTCCAGATACGCCGGGCGCTTCGGCCGGATGGGCTGTTCCTGGCCGCGCTTCTCGGCGGCGAGACCCTGAACGAACTGCGCGCAACGCTTCTGGCAGCGGAAGCCGAACTCGCGGGCGGTGCGTCGCCTCGCGTCTCGCCCTTCCCGGATCTGCGCGACGTCGGCAGCCTGCTCCAGCGGGCCGGTTTCGCCCTGCCGGTCATCGACCAGGATCGCCTGACGGTTCGCTACGGTTCGATGTTCGAACTCATGGCCGACCTCCAGGCCATGGGCATGACCAGCGTCCTCAATGCGCGCTCCCGGCAGCCGGCTTCGCGGCGGCTGTTTCTGCGGGCGGCTGAGCTCTACGCGGAGCGCTTCGCGGACGCCGACGGCCGGATCCGCGCGACCTTCGACGTCATCTACGTTTCGGGCTGGCGTCCGCACGACAGCCAGCAGAAGCCGCTGCGCCCGGGAAGCGCCAAGGCAAGCCTGGCGGAGGCGTTACGCCCACGAGGCTGAGAGCGAGCGTTCTAATCGCCGCGCGTGAGTGCGTCCGATACCGCCGAGGTCCAGGCCTCCCACTGGTCGCCGACCGAGGTACCGGTCGCGGTCAAGGCACCGATGATCGCGGTGGCGATCAGGGCTGCGATCAAACCGTATTCGATCGCCGTGGCGCCGGATCGGTCACGGCAGAAGGCAGCGAGGCGGATCATCGGCAGGTTCCACGCTGCGAGCCGTCCGGAAAGCGCAGGCAGGGTCCACCATTGGGGCGGCTGATGGGATCGCCGGTCGCGAACGGCACGCTTGGTCGCGTGATGGAACCCGTGGTCGTCGCATCCAGGCCGTTCGCCGCATCAAACGCGGCGGACTGTCCCGTCCGCCCGCCCGGAGCGGAAGCCAGCGCCAGAACCAGCGCGGCGGCGAGCGGACCGACCAGCAACGATGCGCGAACCAGCGCCCGAACGGCTTGTCCGGCGCGGCGCTGGCGATGATGGACCGACCTTTTGCGCAACACGCCCTCCGGCACCCTTGGCGACGGGACGGCGACGGCCGTCCGACCGGTACCCTCGCACGAGAGGCGTGAAGCGGCCCTTAAGAAGCGTCCTTAACGTCGCGGAACCCGTCTGCGTCAGACGAGATCGACCAGGAACGGAATCAGCGGCAGATCAGCGGGCGGCATCGGCAGGTCCCGCAGGTCGCGCGCGAGAACCCAGCGCAGGCGCTGCCCTTCCATCGAACGGGGAATCCCCTCGAAGCGGCGGCAGACGTAGAGCGGCATCAGGAGGTGGAAGTCCTCGTAGGTGTGGCTCGCGAAGGTCAGCGGCGCCAGGCAGTCGGCCTTGGTCTCGATGCCGAGCTCCTCGCGCAGCTCCCGGATCAGCGTTTCCTCGGGCGTCTCGCCCGGCTCGACCTTCCCACCGGGAAACTCCCAAAGCCCAGCCAGCGACTTGCCGGCCGGGCGCTCCGTCACGAGGATACGACGGTCCGCGTCGATCAGCGCGCAGGCCGTCACGAGCAGCATACGGGGTGCGGGCATACGGCGTCCTCAGGCGGTGACGGCGCCAGGCGGCGCGCGGTAGCAGTAGCGATAGGCTTCGTGAAAACCGAGCCGCCGGTAGAGCGCAAGGCCGGCCTCGTTGTCGGCCTCGACCTGGAGCCAACCGGTGCGGGCCCCCTTGTGCTGGGTATGGCGCAGGGCGGTTGCGACCAGATCGATGCCGATGCCCTCGCGCCGTCGGTCGGGCGCGACCGCGACATCGAGGATGCCGGCCAGATCGTTGTCGGTGATGGCCAGCGCCACGCCGATCGGCTCACCCGCCTCGCTTTCGCGCACGAAGAAGGCCGCTGGCGGGCGGATCGAGGACAGGACCTCGTCAAGTCCCGCGCGCATCTCGGCTGGGCGCCTGTGAACGTGGAGCGAGGCGTCGAGATACCGCCGACCGTCGCGGATCGGGATGCGGTCGATCGCGTCGTTGAGGTCGAGGGCCGCCAGGTCGGCGGTGAAGACCACGGCTTCGCCGAAGCGCTGCCAGCCGGACTCGTCGAGATGCCGTACGAGGGCGGGCGGGCAGAGCGGCGACTGACGAAACAGAAGCGTGCGGCCCGCCGCCACGAACCGCTGACGCGCGTCCGTAATGCGCGCTGCGATATCGGCGTCGTCGGCCGGATCGAGCGGGTTCACCGAGTTCAACCGCTTGGCCGGAAAGCTCGGCGTCAACCGGATCGCCCAGGTCCCGTCGTAGAAGGTGCTCGCCGCCGGCCAGGCCCGGAAGCCCGCCGCTTCCAAGCGGCGGACGGTGGTCAGGCGCGGGCCGGCCTCAGCTCCGGTAGTCGCCATTGATCGCGACGTAGTCCTTGGTGAGATCGCAGCTGTAGACGGTCCAGCGTCCCGTGCCGAGGCCGAGGTCGACGCGGATCGCGATGATATCCTGGCGCATGGCGCTGGAGGCCTCCGCCTCGCTGTAGGCGGGATCCCGCTCCCCCTCGTGCGCGACCCGCACGTCGTTGAACCAGATCGCCAGTCGGTCGCGCTCGGCCGGCTCGCCCGCTTTCCCGACCGCCATCACGACACGGCCCCAGTTGGCGTCCTCGCCGGCGACCGCCGTCTTCACCAGCGGCGAGTTGGCGATCGAGAGCGCGATGCGCTTGGCGGAACGCGGGTCGCTCGCGCCCTCCACCGTCACCTGGATCTCCTTGCGGGCGCCCTCGCCGTCGCGGGCGACCTGCCGGGCCAGATCGAGCAGGAGCGCGTCGAGCGCGCCCGCAAACTCCGCGAGCGCCGGATCGTCGGCACCTGCCGGCTCGGCGTTGCCGGCCGCGCCGGTCGCGAAGACGAGCAGCGTGTCGGACGTCGAGGTGTCGGAATCGACGGTCACGGAATTGAAGCTGGGAGCGACCGCCCGCGCGAGAAGCGCCTGCAGCACCTCCGGCCGGATACGCGCATCGGTCGCCACGAAGCTGAGCATGGTCGCCATGTCGGGCGCGATCATGCCGGCGCCCTTGGCGATGCCGTTGATGCGGACGTCGACATCACCGATCCGCACGCTCGCGGTCGCGACCTTGGCGTAGGTGTCGGTGGTCATGATGGCGCGAGCGGCCTCGAGCCAGCCGTCGGGCGCCGCCTGCTCGGCGAGCGCGGCCAGGTGCGACACGATCTTGGCCGGATCCAGCGGCTCGCCGATCACGCCGGTCGAGGCCAGGAACACCTCGTCCGGGGAACAACCCGCGAGCTCCGCGGCCGCTTCCGCGGTCGCGTTCGTGGTGGCGACGCCGCGTCGCCCCGTGAAGGCGTTCGCGTTGCCCGAGTTGACGACCAGAACGCGCGCCCGCCCGCCGACCAGCGCCTGCCGGCAGTGGTCGACCGGCGCCGAAGGGCAGCGCGTGGTGGTCAGCACGCCGGCGACCGCGGTGCCCTCGTCGAAGCTCATCAGAAGGACGTCGGTTCGGTCGCGATACTTAATGCCGGCCGCTCCGGTCGCGATGCGAATGCCTCGGATCGGCGGAAGATCGGGAACGGAGCGGGGGGCGAGCGGGGAAACGGCGGTGCTCATGGCTCTCCTGTCGCGATCACGCGGGATACGCGCCGGGGTTTGCCTGATGCCCCCCTCGCCCGCAAGTCCGGATCGCGAACCCGTCGGACGCGCGAAGGGCCGGCATGCCCTGCGACATGCCGGCCCTTCATCCTGCCATGCCTCAGTTGGCGAGCGCGGGCGCTGTTTCCGTGCCGGGCGGCACGGTCTCGGCATCCGAGGCCGCCTCGTCGGCCGCCGCTTCCGGATCCGCGGACGGGCCGGACGCCATCATGCTTTCCATCGCCTCGACCTGCGTCTTCAGCGCGGGATCGAGATATTCGACGCCCTCGGACTCGCGCGCCTTCTGGACCATGGCGACGTACTTCTCGCGCATGACGATCTGGCGCACCTGGTCCTTCACCTGCTCGAAGGCCGGCGGCTGCTGCTTGCGCTTCTCCAGGACCTTGATGACGTGGAAGCCGAACTGCGACTGCACGGGCTCCTTGGTGTAGGTGCCAGGCTCCAGCGCGAAGGCGGCCGCCTCGAAGGGCGGCACCATCTGGCCGGGGCCGAAGAAGCCCAGATCGCCGCCGTTGGCGCCCGACGAATCCTTGGAGCGCTCGGCGGCGACCGCCGCGAAGTCCTTGCCGCCGTCGAGCTCCTTGATGACCGCCTCGGCCTCTTCCTTGGTCGGGACGAGGATGTGCTGGGCGTGAACCTCGTCCACCGGCTTCATCGCGGCGACTTCGGCGTCGTAGCGGCTCTTGAGTTCCGCGTCGGTGATCGCCGACAGGCCGTTCTTCTCGAAATAGGCGTTGTGTAGGGCGCGCTCGCGCAGGAACGCGAGCTGGCGGGCGACCGCCGGATCGTCGCCGAGCTTGGCGGCGTTCGCCTCTTCCGCCAGCGCCTTGATATCGATCAGGGCCGACAGGACCGCCACGCGCTGCTGATCGGGCGGAAGCTGTCCGAACTGGGTGGCCAGGTCCTGCGTCGCCGTTTCGAGATCGGCCTGCGTGATGGTCTGGTCACCGACCTTGGCAAGCGGGGTCTCCGGTGCCGGCGGCGCGACCGGCGCGGGCGCCGGCGCGGTTGTGCTGGCAGCGGGCGCGGCAGGCGTGGCGGCGTCCTGGGCCAGGGCCGATCCGCAGCTCAGCGCGGCCAGCGCCGCAGCCGACGCGGCAAGCCGCAGGGAAAGCTTCAGGTTCATGCCAAACGCCTCTCGATACAGGGAAAGATGGGAAAGGGCCGACAACGGCCTCGGACAGGTTTCGCACACCGGAAAGACCCGGCTTTGCGGTGTTTTGAGGGCCGCACCCCACGGGCGCGGCACGTTGACATCCCTCGGGGGGGCTCTTATCTCTCACGCGTTCTGGAAGTCCAGTCGCACATCCCCTGGGTGACGCCGTTTCGGCGCGGACGACGGACTGCGGCGCCTCCCGCGCGCCTGACGCGAACTTTCCTGGGAAGGACATTCGGCATGGTGAGTTTCGGCGGCCTTGCCCGCAAGCTGCTCGGTTCGAGCAACACGCGCCGCGTTCGCAAGTACGATGCCACCGTTCGAGCCGTGGCCGCCTTGGAGCCGGAGCTGGCCGCCTTGAGCGATGACGCTCTGCGCGACCGCACGCGGCAGTTCCGCGAACAGTTGGCGGCCGGGACGCCGATCGACGATCTTCTGATCCCCGCCTTCGCCACCGTTCGCGAAGCCGCCAAGCGCACGCTCGGCCTGCGCCACTTCGACGTGCAGATGATCGGCGGCATGGTCCTGTCGGGCGGCGCCATCGCCGAAATGCGCACCGGCGAGGGCAAAACGCTGGTCGGCACGCTGCCCGTCTACCTCTCGGCACTGGAGGGCAAGGGCGTCCACGTCGTCACCGTCAACGACTACCTCGCCACGCGCGACTCGGCGCAGATGGGCCGCGTCTACAACTTCCTCGGTCTGACGGTCGGCGTCATCACGCATGGCCTGACCGACGACCAGCGTCGCGCCGCCTACGCCTGCGACATCACCTACGCGACCAACAACGAACTCGGCTTCGACTACCTGCGCGACAACATGAAGTACGAGCGCGAGCAGATGGTCCAGCGCGGCCACCACTTCGCGCTGGTCGACGAGGTCGACTCGATCCTGATCGACGAGGCGCGCACGCCGCTCATCATCTCCGGTCCGCTCGAGGACCGCTCGGATCTCTACCGCACGATCGACAGCTTCATCCCGCAGCTGGCGCCCGAGGACTACGAGGTCGACGAGAAGCAGCGCCAGGTCTCCTTCACCGAGGACGGCACGGAGAAGCTGGAGCGCATGCTGGAGGCGGCCGGCCACCTGCACGGCCCCTCGCTCTACGACATCGAGAACGTCACGATCGTTCACCACGTCAACAACGCGCTGAAGGCCCACAAGCTCTTCCAGCGCGACAAGGACTACATCGTCCGCGGCGACGAGATCGTCATCATCGACGAGTTCACCGGCCGCATGATGCCGGGCCGCCGCTTCTCGGAAGGCCTGCACCAGGCCCTCGAGGCCAAGGAAGGCGTCACGGTCCAGCCCGAGAACCAGACGCTCGCCTCGATCACCTTCCAGAACTACTTCCGCATGTACGGCAAGCTCGCCGGCATGACCGGCACGGCCAACACGGAAGCGGCGGAGTTCGGCGACATCTACAAGCTCGACGTCGTCGAGATCCCGACCAACCTGCCGATCATGCGCAAGGACGAGGACGACGAGGTCTACCGGACGGCCGAGGAGAAGTACCGCGCCATCGCCAAGGAGATCACGGCGGCCGCCGAGCGCCGCCAGCCGATCCTGGTGGGCACGACCTCGATCGAGAAGAGCGAGATGCTGGCGGAGCGCCTGCGCAAGGGCGGCCTCAAGAACTTCCAGGTCCTGAACGCGCGCTATCACGAGCAGGAAGCCTACATCGTCGCGCAGGCCGGCGTGCCGGGGTCGGTGACGATCGCCACCAACATGGCCGGCCGCGGCACCGACATTCAGCTCGGCGGCAACCTGGATATGCGCGTCGAGCAGGAGCTCGCCGAGGTGCCGGAAGGTCCCGAGCGCGAGGCCGCGATCCAGGCCATCCGCGCCGACATCCAGCGGCTCAAGGAGGAGGCGCTGGCCGCCGGCGGCCTCTACGTGCTGGCGACCGAGCGTCACGAGTCGCGCCGCATCGACAACCAGCTGCGCGGCCGCTCGGGCCGTCAGGGCGATCCTGGCCTGTCGAAGTTCTACCTGTCGCTCCAAGACGACCTGATGCGCATCTTCGGGTCGGACCGCATGGACGCGATGCTGACGCGTCTCGGCCTGAAGGAGGATGAGGCGATCATCCACCCCTGGATCAACAAGGCGCTGGAGAAGGCTCAGAAGAAGGTCGAAGCGCGCAACTTCGACATCCGCAAGAACCTTCTCAAGTATGACGACGTCATGAACGACCAGCGCAAGGTCATCTTCGAGCAGCGGCTCGAACTGATGGACGCCGAGTCGCTCGACGAGACCGTCACCGACATGCGCCACGAGCTGATCGAGACGCTGGTCGCACGGCGCATGCCCGAGCGCGCCTACCCCGAACAGTGGGAGACGGCCGAGCTCACCGAGGAGATTCGCGAGCACCTCAACCTCGACCTGCCGATCGCCGAATGGGCAGCCGAGGAAGGCATCGACGACGCCGATATCCGCAAGCGTATCCTGGACGCCTCCGACAAGGCGGCCGCCGACAAGGAGGAGCGCTTCGGCAAGGACGTCATGCGCTATATCGAGCGCTCGGTCGTCCTGCAGACGATCGACGCCTTATGGCGCGAGCATCTGGTCAACCTCGACCACCTGCGCTCGGCCGTCGGCTTCCGCGGCTATGCGCAGCGCGACCCGCTGAACGAATACAAGTCGGAGGCCTTCGAGCTCTTCCAGACCATGCTCGAGCACCTGCGCGAGCGCACGACGCAGCAGCTGACGCGCGTGGAGCTGGTGCGGCCCGAGCCGGTCGCCGAGCCCCCCCTGCCCTTCATGCAGGCGCACCACCTCGACGCCACGACGGGCGAGGACGAGTTCGGCCATGGCGGCGAGCGGCTGACGGCCGACTTCAACCCGGCCGGCACGGATCGTCTCCAGCGCGATCCCGAGCATCCGGAGACCTGGGGCGAGGTGGGCCGCAATGAGCCCTGCCCGTGCGGGTCGGGCAAGAAGTTCAAGCACTGCCACGGGGCCTACGCCCAGATCGCCTGATCCGGTCGGGGCATCAGGCTCCGAAAAACGAAGAGGCCCGGTCGCGCGAGCGCCCGGGCCTTTTTCGTGAAGCGGCCTTGCCTGCGCTGAGGCGGGATCAGTCCCGCTCGCGCTCCGCGGCGTCGCGCTTCTGCAGGAGGTTCTTGAACATCGAGGTCCGCGCGTTGTTGAGCGGCTTGCCGTCGCGGTCGAACCCGGCCCGGCGATGCTGCTCGGCCGCGTAGGCCTCCGCCGAGATCGGCTGTCCGGTCTTGTAGATGAGGCTCGGGACCACCGCGAACTGCTCGGGCGTCATGGTGGCGGCGATCTGCTTCTCCAGCGCCTCGTCGGCCTGCCGCTTGGCGATCAGCTCGGCGGGCTCGGCGACCGCGGGGCATTCGCCGGTCGGCGTCAGCGTGCGGCCGTCGGAGAGCTGCGCGTCGAACACGTAGCGCTTCTCGCACACGCCGACCTCGACCGGCTTGTGCGTCAGGTCGAAGCGGTCGGAGCCTTCCTTCAGCATCTTCCAGAAGGCGTAGTGCTCGGAGTTCGAATGACGAGCCATGTTCTGCGGCGTCATGCGGAAGGGCATCGCCTGGAACTGGAACGCGCGCTGCCCGCCCTGGAAGGCATGGCGCGCCAGCGCATAGAGCTCCTCGACCTGCTTGTCGTCCATGGCGTAGCAGCCCGACGAGTTGCACGAGCCGTGCACCATGAGGTGCTGGCCCGTGAAGCCGTTCGCCTTGTCGTAGGCGTTGGGGTATCCGATGTCGAAGGCGAGGTGGTAGCTCGACTCCGGGTTCAGCGAGCCCGGGCCGATGTTGTAGAAGCCCTCCGGCGCCTGCCGGTCGCCCTCGGCCTTCTTAGGCCCGAGCTTTCCGGACCAGGCGCAGATCGGGTAGGTCTTCAGGAGGGCGAAGGTGCCGTCGGTCTTCTGCTTCCAGACCTCGAGCTCCGACTCCTCCTTGTAGAGTCGCAGGAGGATCGGCGAGTTCTCGCCCATCTCGCCGGCCTTGATCATCTTCACGAGGCTGGGCGGCAACGGGGCGTTGGGGCCAAGCAGGTCTTCGAAACCGGCCCCCTTCTGGCAGGCGGACAGGGCGAGGAGCCCACTGGTCAGAACAGCCATCGCAACGGCGCGGCGTATGGTCATTCCCCTCGAAGCCCCCATGCGGACGAGACCCTCAGCGCGAGGCCCACTTCCGGAATCGACCGATGCAGCGGACCACCAGACCCCGTTCTGGCGCCCATACGGTTATCAACCCGTAAACGAAACGGACCAATTTTTCAATTCACAGGCGTTCGCGAGGCTGGAGGACCGGCTGGGCCAGTCGTCAGACCTTCAGATCGCGGCCGATGGCCAGGAACTTCTCGCGCCGCTCCTGACGCAACGCATCGCCCGACATCGGGGTCAACGCGGCGAGCGCGGCGGCGATTCGATCACCCGCACGGTCGATCGCGACGGTCGGATCGCGGTGAGCACCGCCCACCGGCTCCTCGATGATCTCGTCGATCACGCCGAAGCCCTTGAGGTCCTGGGCCGTGATCTTCATCGCCTGCGCGACGTCCTTGGCACGCGCCGAGTCGTGCCAGAGAATCGAGGCGCCGGCCTCCGGCGAGATCACGGAGTAGATCGCGTGCTCCAGCATTAGGACCCGGTTGGCGGCGGCGATCGCGATCGCCCCGCCCGAGCCGCCCTCGCCAATCACCAGCGCCACCAGCGGCACGCGGAGCGCGAGGCACTTCTGGGTGGACCGGGCGATGGCCTCGGCCTGGCCACGCTCCTCGGCGCCCAGTCCCGGGTACGCGCCGGCGGTGTCGACCAGCGTCACGACCGGAATCGCGAAGCGCTCCGCCATGTCCATGACGCGTACGGCCTTGCGGTAGCCCTCGGGCCGCGCCATGCCGAAGTTGTGCTTGAGGCGGGTCTGGGTATCGTCGCCCTTCTCCTGCCCGATCACGGCGACCGACTGGCCGCGAAAGCGACCGAAGCCCGCGATGATCGCGTGGTCCTCGGCGAAGTAGCGATCGCCGGCGAGCGGCGTGAAGTCGGTGACGAGGCGCGCGAGGTAGTCGACGCAGTGCGGCCGGTCGGCATGACGGGCGACCTGCGTCTTCTGCCAGGGGCTGAGCTTGCGGTAGAGCTCGGCCAGCGCGTCGCGCGAGCGCGTCTCCAGCCGCTGGATGTCCTCCGAAACGTCGAGACTGTTCTCGTCGCCACCGATGCGCTTCAGCTCGATGATCTGGCTGTCGAGATCGGCGACGGGTTTTTCGAAGTCGAGATAGTTGTGCATCCAGCCGCGGCGCCCGAGGGCCCGTCCTTGCAGTGCCGGCGCCGCGATCGCCGCCGGCTTCCGCTGGTGAAGCGCGGCGGTCGGCCGGAAGGCGCCGCCGGTTCCGTTGAGGTCTTCGTTCGGAGCGGCAAACTGGCGATCCGCCGACCCCTTGTCAAGAAAGCGTCACTCCTCCGCCAGGGCCGAAAGCGGATGGTGATCGGTGACGAGGCGCATGAGCCGCTCCTCGAGGACGTGGGTGTAAATCTGCGTCGTGCCGATGTCGGCATGGCCGAGCAGTTCCTGGACGCTGCGCAGGTCCGCTCCGTTCTGAAGAAGATGGCTCGCGAAGGCATGACGCAGGACGTGGGGCGAGACGCGCGCGGGCGAGAGACCCGCCCGGCTCGCCAGCACCTTCAGGTCGCGCGCGAAGCTCTGCCGGGTCATGTGGCCGCTTTCGGAAAGCGCGGGAAAGAGCCAGGGACTGGTGGCCGCATCCGCGCGGCCTGCCATCGCCTCGCCGAAGGCGGCGAGCGCGTCTCGCGCGCGCTCGCCGATCGGCACCATGCGCTCCTTGTCGCCCTTGCCGCGCACGACGATCACGCGACCGCGCGAGCGCAGCACCGAGCGCGGCAGCGAGACGAGTTCGGACACGCGCAGGCCCGTCGCATACAGGATCTCGACCAAGGCAAGCATGCGCCGGGCGCGCAGCCGCGCTCCGCCCTCGAGCCCGGCGTCTCCGGCCGCTGCGGCGGCGGTCTCCATGAGGCGATCGACCTCCGCCTCCGACAGGATCTTCGGCAACGGCCGCGCGCGCTTGGCGCCTTCGATCGGGCCGCTCGGGTCGTCGCCGCGCTGGCCCTCCGCATAAAGGAACTTGAAGAACTGGCGCAGCGCCGACAGGCGCCGCTGCCGACTGGCGGGCGCAAGGCCCGTCGCCTCCAGATGCGTCATGTAGCGACGCAGAGCGTCTGTGTCGGCCGCACCGAGCCCGCCCGTGCCGCCCAGAAAGGCGCGGGCGTCGTCGAGATCGCGCCGGTAGGCCGCCAGCGTGTTGTCGCTCGCGCCGCGCTCCACGGCCATCATCTCCAGGAAGCTCTCGATTCGCGCGAAGTCGGGAACGCTCATGGCGAGGGGGGAGCTTGCGCCGCGGGCGCCGCGTCACGGTCCGGAGTGGACGGGGGAGCCACGGGCGGCGGTGTCTGGAGGCCCGGCACCGGAACCTCGATCGAGACGGGCACGCGCACGGGTTCCACGAACGTCACGAGCGCGGCCATCACGGCGAAGACGGTTCCGGCGATCAGTGCGAGCGCCGTGACGAGACGAACCAGGGTGGGCATGGATGCGTAAGACTCGTTCCCTGTGGTGACCCGGTTGAGGCGAGCCGACATGCGTCCCGGCGCAAATTGTAGGGATGCCGTCGCGCCCCGCCAAGGCACATTGCGCAACGCGGCGTTGAGGTCTCTCGCTTGACCGACCCGGCGAGTTGCGCGACAGAACCCGGCCCCTGTGTCCCCCGCGAGACCATGACCGACACCGACGCGCCCGCCCATTCCCTTGCCCAAGCTCTCGAGCGGCTCGGAAGCCGTCCGGTGGTGCTGGTCGGGTTGATGGGAGCCGGCAAGACGACGGTGGGCCGGCGTCTGGCGCAGGCCCTGAACCTTCCCTTCGTGGATACGGATGGCGAGATCGAGGCGGCATCGCGCATGAGCGTCTCCGAGCTGTTCGCGGCCTATGGCGAGCCGGAATTTCGGGCGCTCGAGGCGCGGGTCGTCGCGCGGCTCGTCGAAGCCGGCTCGCAGGTCATCGCCACGGGCGGCGGCGCCTTCATGAGCGAAGCGACGCGGCGCCTCCTGCGTGAGCGGGCGACGACGGTCTGGCTTCGGGCCGAGATCGACGTCCTGATGGAGCGGGTCCTGAAACGCCCGACCCGCCCGCTCCTTCAGACCACGGATCCTCGCCAGACCATGCTCCAGCTGATGGAACGGCGCTATCCGATCTATGCGGAAGCGGATATCCACGTCGAATCGCGCAACGTCCGCCGCGAGCAGATCGTCCGCGAGATCGTGGATGCGCTCGCCGTGCCGCATAACCGTCGCGCCGAGGTCATCGCTTCATGAGCCTGTCGTCCCATCCGCCCGAAGCCGGCGGGCGCCGCAGCGTGCGCGTCGAGCTCGGCGAGCGATCCTACGAGATTCTGATCGGCGCGGGCCTTCTGCAGGGAACCGGCGCGGAGATGGCACGCCGCCTGCCCTGCGCGCGCGCGCTGGTCGTCGCAGACGAGACGGTGGCCCCGCTGCACGCCCCCGCCCTTCTGGCGTCGCTGGAGCGCGCCGGCATCTCGGCCGCGCTTCACCAGGTCCCGGCCGGGGAGACCACCAAGCGCTTCTCGGAGCTGGAGCGCCTCGTGGATCGCACAATCGCCGAGCGGCTGGAGCGCGGCGACGCGCTGGTGGCGCTGGGTGGCGGCGTCGTCGGCGACCTCACGGGCTTTGCGGCCGGCGTCGTTCGTCGAGGCATGCACCTCGTTCAGGTGCCGACGTCGCTTCTGGCCCAGGTCGATTCCTCGGTCGGCGGCAAGACCGGCATCAACTCGCCGCGCGGCAAGAACCTGATCGGCGTCTTTCATCAGCCGTCGCTGGTGGTCGCCGATACCGCCGTGCTCGAAACCCTGAGCGAACGCGAGTTCCGCGCGGGCTACGCCGAGGTCGCCAAATACGGGTTGATCGATCGTCCCGACTTCTTCGGCTGGCTGGAGGCGAACTGGCGCGCGGTGTTTGCCGGACCCGGCCGGGCCGAGGCGGTCGCCGTCAGCTGCCAGGCCAAGGCGGACGTCGTGGCGGGCGACGAGCGCGAGACCGGCGCACGGGCGCTTCTGAACCTCGGACACACCTTCGGCCATGCGCTGGAGTCGGCCGCCGCCTACGATCCTGCACGTCTCGTCCATGGCGAGGCGGTGTCGATCGGCATGGCGCTCGCGCATCGGTTTTCGACGCGCCTCGGACTGTGCCCGGCCAGCGAAACCGAGCGAGCCGTGCGGCATCTGCAGGCCGTGGGACTGCCGACCGCGATTCGCGAGATCCCGGGGCCGGCCTTCCTGGCGGACGAGTTGATGAACAAGATCGCGCAGGACAAGAAGGTGCAGCGCGGCAGCCTGACCTTCATCCTGACGCGCGGCATCGGACAGGCCTTCGTCGCGCGCGACGTCGAGCCGGCTGCGGTGGCGGGTTTCCTCGCCGAGGAGATCACCGCCGGTCCGGCCTGACCGGCTGGGCGAGATAGCGCCGTCGCCAGCTGGCGGGGATCGCGTCGGCGGCGATCGCCAGAAGGGCTGCGATCACGGCAGGCAGGAGAATGGCCCCGGGAAGTGAGTGGCTGAGGGCCAGCGCACCGCCGAGCCCGCCGGTCAGAACACCGATCCAGGGCCAGATCTGGAGATGCCAGCCTTGCGAGCGGTCGCCCAGCAGCCGCCGACCGAGGCCGCGCCCGATCCGCGTCAACGCGCCGGTCACGTAGGTGAGACCGACGCCTCGGCCGTCGACCTGATCCATCGCGCCGTTCAGCAATCCCATGGCGAACACGAGCGCCGGAATGCCGCGGACCGGTTCCGCAAAGAACGCAGGCACCGACGCGAAGCCCGCCACCAGAAGCAGCAGGATCGCCTGACGACCGTCCACCAGCGCCATCACCAGGGCGCTCAATGCGTTGCCGGCTACAAAGAGCGCGACCACCAACGCGCCGCGGACCAGCGCGTCGGGTTGTCCCTGGCCGACGGCGATCGCGAGGTTGGTCGTATTGCCGCTCATGAACGAGACGTACTCGCCCGCCAGTAGGAAGCCGATCGCGTCGGTGACCCCGGCCAGGAACGAGAGCGCGGTGAGGAAGGCTTGGCTGAGCCGGCGCCGCGCTTCGGCCTCGACGCGTCGTCGCTCGCTCGGCGTCATCGCCTGCGGGTCGGCTCGCCCGGTGCGCTCGCCTCGATCGCGAGGGCGTGGACGCCGCTCGCGAGTTCACGGGCGAGAAGCGCGTTCACCCTCCGGTGGCGCGCCAGCCGGCTCTCGCCCGCAAAGGCCGCCGAGACGATGCGCACCCGGAAATGCGTCTCGCCCGAGCCATCGAAGCCGGCGTGATGGTCGCTGCCGCCGTGATGGTGGCCCGCGTGAAGGTGGCTCTCGTCGATCACCTCCAGCGCCGCGGGGTCCAAGGCGCCGCGCAACGCCTCCTCGATCCGGCTCTTGGTCGACATGGTCGGTTCCTCGCATCTCGTGGCACCGCGACGGGTCGACGCGGGCAGCCTGGAGCGAGGGTGTTGTGGCCGCGTTTTCGGTTCTGTCAATTCTTGTTCGGGGTCTGTGTGGGCCCCATAATCGAGGCGTGATGAAGCTCGACAGCAAATATTTCGACAAGATCCGCGTGCGCCCCGATCGGCAGGCCGCGGAGAAGGTGCGCGCGCCCGTCTGCTGCTGGGAAGGCTGCGACGAGCCGGGCGTCCATAAGGCGCCACGCGGCCGCGACCACGAGGGCCAGTACCTCCACTTCTGCGTCGACCACGTGCGGCTCTACAACAAGAGCTACAACTACTTTTCGGGTCTCGGCGACGACGACATCCAGAAGTATCTCAAGGACTCCCTGACCGGCCACCGCCCGACCTGGACCATGGGATCCAACTCGTCGGGCGCGATGCCCTCCACCAAGCCGAGCGGGCGTCCGCGCCGCTGGAACGGACGGGCACGAGACAGCTTCGGTCTGTTCGGCGAGGGCGAGGCCGCGCCGCCCGCGGCGCCGCGCAAGCCGCGCACGCTGGAGGCCAAGGCCATGGAAACGCTGGGCGTGCCGGTGAACGCGGGTGGCGAAACCATTCGCCTGCGCTACAAGGCACTGGTGAAGCAGTATCATCCCGACGCGAACGGCGGCGACCGGGGGTCCGAGGACCGCCTGCGCGAGGTCATCCAGGCCTACAAGCTTTTGAAGCAGTCGGGCTTCTGCTAATCCCGCCGAGGCCCGGCCCGACATGGGCGGGACCGGCGACACGAGTTCATGGCGCGCGGGCTACGTCTCCCCTTGCGCCCCAGGAGGTATGATGAGCGCAGCGGAAGTGGAAGTGGCAGGGCTTCCCGATGCCATGGTGTCCGTCCGCGAGACCTTCGGGTTCGACAGCACGCTGAAGGTCCCGGCCTTCTCCCGTCCCGACCCGCACGTTCCCGAGATCGATCCCGACTATCTCTTCGACAAGCAGACGACGCTCGCGATCCTCGCGGGTTTCGCGCGCAACCGACGCGTCATGGTGTCGGGCTACCACGGCACCGGCAAGTCGACCCATATCGAGCAGGTCGCCGCCCGCCTCAACTGGCCCTGCGTGCGCGTCAACCTCGACAGCCATGTCAGCCGCATCGACCTCGTCGGCAAGGACGCGATCACCGTGCGCGACGGGCTGCAGGTGACCGAGTTCCGCGACGGCATCCTGCCTTGGGCCTATCAGAACAACGTGGCGCTGGTCTTCGACGAATACGACGCGGGCCGTCCGGACGTCATGTTCGTGATCCAGCGCGTCCTGGAATCCTCGGGCCGCCTGACGCTGCTCGACCAGAGCCGCGTGGTGCGCCCGCATCCTGCCTTCCGCATGTTCGCCACCGCCAACACGGTGGGCCTCGGCGATACGACGGGCCTCTACCACGGCACGCAGCAGATCAACCAGGCGCAGATGGACCGCTGGTCCATCGTCACGACCCTGAACTACCTGCCGCACGACAACGAGGTCGGCATCGTCATCGCCAAGGTGCGGCACTTCGATACGAAGGAAGGACGCGCCCAGGTTTCCAAGATGGTGCGCGTCGCCGATCTCACGCGCTCGGCCTTCGTGAACGGCGACCTGTCGACCGTGATGAGCCCGCGTACCGTGATCACTTGGGCCGAGAACGCCGAGATCTTCGGCGACATCGGATTCGCGTTCCGCCTCACCTTCCTGAACAAGTGCGACGAGCTCGAACGCCCGCTGGTGGCCGAGTTCTACCAGCGCGCCTTCGGCGAGGAACTGCCCGAGTCGGCGGCCAACATCGTTCTCGACTGACCGCGATGGCACGCGTCGGCGATAACTCGGCCAAGTCCTCCAAGCCGAAGACGCAGGACCGCGAGCCCTTCCGGCGCGCGGTGGCGGGCTGCATGCGCGCGATCGCCGGCGAGTCCGAGCTCGAGATCGCCTACGGCAACGAGCGGCCCGGCATCACCGGCACGCGCGCCCGCCTGCCGGAACTCCCCAAGCGAGCCAGCGGTCAGGACGTCGCCGTCGTGCGTGGCCTGTCGGACGCGATGGCGCTGCGCCGCGCTCGCCACGACGCGCGCATCCATGCGACCCTGTCGCCCGACGGGCGCGGTGCACGTGCCGTGTTCGACGCGGTGGAGCAGGCGCGATGCGAGGCGATCGGCGCCAATGCGATGGTCGGCGTCGCGGACAACCTCGCGGTGATGCTGGAGGACAAGTACTTCCGCTCCAACCTCTCCGAGGTGACCGACCGCGCCGAGGCGCCGCTGGAGGACGCGGTCGCACTCCTGGTGCGCGAGCGTCTGACGGGCCGTCCCGTCCCCAAGAGCGCCGAGGCGCTGGTCGACGTCTGGCGCGACTGGATCGAGACCAAGGCCGGCGACAAGCTCGACGCCCTGAACGCGTCCGTCGAGGACCAGCGCCTGTTCGCTCGCGCGCTGCGCGACATGCTCGTATCCATGGAGATGGCGGAAGAGCTTTCCGACGAGGCGTCCGACGAGGAGGACGACCAGTCCGAGGAAGCCGGAGACAACCAGACACGCGACAACGAGGAGGACGGTTCCGAGAAGGATGCCGGCGCCGACGAGGCGCAGGCCGAGGAGTCCGAGACGCAGTCCGAGTCCGAGGAGACCGCCGAGGCCGAGACCTCGGAGGTCACGGCGGACGATCCCGTCGACGACGACGATCCCGATTCGGAGACGCCGGGCGAGTCGCGTCGGCCCAATCAGGCGCTGCCCAAGGAGATCGGCGATACCGACTACCGCGTCTTCACGGAAGGCTTCGACGAGATCGTAGGCGCCGAGGAACTGTGCGAGGAAGCCGAGCTCGATCGCCTGCGGGCGTTTCTCGACAAGCAGCTCTCGACGCTCCAGGGCGCGGTGGGACGCCTCGCCAACCGGTTGCAGCGTCGCCTCATGGCGCAGCAGAACCGTGCCTGGGACTTCGATCTGGAAGAGGGTTACCTCGACACGGCGCGCTTGACGCGCCTCGTCACCGACCCGCTCCAGCCGCTCTCCTTCAAGATGGAGCGCGACACCGACTTCCGCGACACGATCGTCACGCTTCTGATCGACAATTCCGGCTCGATGCGCGGGCGCCCGATCACGGTCGCGGCGACCTGTGCCGACATCCTGGCGCGCACGTTGGAGCGCTGCGGCGTCAAGGTCGAGGTGCTGGGCTTCACGACGCGCGCCTGGAAGGGTGGCCAGTCGCGCGAAAGCTGGCTGAAGGCCGGCAAGCCGCAGCGCCCCGGCCGCCTCAACGACATCCGTCACATCATCTACAAGTCGGCCGATGCACCCTGGCGCCGCGCGCGGCGCAATCTCGGGCTGATGATGCGCGAGGGGCTGCTGAAGGAGAACATCGACGGCGAGGCGCTGATCTGGGCGCACAACCGCCTGCTCGGCCGCCCGGAGCAACGGCGCATCCTGATGATGATCTCGGACGGTGCCCCGGTGGACGACTCGACGCTGTCGGTGAATCCGGGCAACTACCTCGAGCGCCACCTGCGCGCGGTGATCGACGAGATCGAGAACCGCTCGCCGATCGAGCTGCTGGCCATCGGCATCGGCCACGACGTGACGCGCTATTATCGCCGTGCCGTCACGCTGTCGGATGCCGAGGAACTGGCCGGGGCCATGACCGAGCAGCTTGCGGCGCTCTTCGAGGACGAGAGCGGTCAGGCCCGCGGCGGTGCCCGTCGGCGGATGGCCGGCCGCCGGTGAAACGGACGTGGCTGGGCGCGGTGTTCGCCGCGCTTCTTGTTCTGCCTCCCGCTTATGCCGAGGACGTGTCGATCACCGCACGATCGATCGAGCGGTTCCGGATCGGCTCGGCCGAGACGCATTTCGGCGCCCTCACCTTCCGCGGCGGCTTCAGCTACCGCTCGCCCAGCAGCCGCACCCTCTCCAGCGTCTCCTCGATCCGTATCCGAGACGCGGGACGGCGCTTCCTGGCGGTCACGGACACGGGCTCCTGGTTCGCCGGACGCATCCGACGCGACGATGATGGGCGTCCGACAGGCGTCGAGAACGCCGAGGTCTGGCCGATCCTGTCACGGGCCGGCCGACCGCAGCCCCGCAAGGGAATGGCCGACGCGGAAGCGCTGGCGATCGCGGGCGACACGGTGCTCGTCGCCTTCGAGGGCAACGACCGCATCGAGCGCTTCCGCCCCGCCGATGCGCCATTCGAAGCGCGAGCCGAACCCGTGGCCCTGCCGATCCCGCCCCGCGAGCTGCGCGGCAACGGCGGTATCGAAACCATTGCGGTCGCCCCTCGCGGGTCATCGCTCGCAGGCGAGATCGTGATCGTGTCGGAGCGTTCGGTCGATGCGGCCGGGAACCTCCTAGCGGCCTTTCTGGGTCGCGGCGCGAAGGGTCTGTTCACCGTGCGGCGCGAGGCGCCCTGGTCGGCGACCGACGGTGCCTTCCTGCCCGATGGCGACCTCCTGCTTCTGGAGCGGCGCTACGAGGGCTTTACCCGCATCGGCATGCGCATCCGCCGCCTGCCCGCAGCCGCGCTCAAGCCCGGCGCGGTGGCGGACGGGCCTGTGATCATGGAAGCCGACCTCGGCAACGAGATCGACAACATGGAGGGGATCGACGTCTGGCAGGATGCCGAGGGCCGCACCGTCGTCAGCCTCGTGTCGGACGACAACGGCTCGTTCCTGCAGCGAAACCTTTACCTGGAATTCCTGCTGGAAGCGGACGCTCAGGCGGCGGCCACCGGCGCGTCTCGATAGGGAAGGATCGCATTGATCGCGATCCGGTAGGGCACGAGGCCGAACACCGCGATCAGGAGCTTCACGCCGAAGTCGCCCATTGCCCAGGAGATCCAGCGCGGCGCCTCGGCCGAGAAGAGGCCCAGAAGCGGCGCGCTCTCGGCAGCGAACTCGTCGCCAGGCCCCAGAAACAGAAACAGCGACGCGAAGGCGACCGAGAAGAAGATCGCCGTGTCAAGGATCGTGCCTGCAATGCCGCTCGCCAGCGGCGCCTTCCACCACGAGCCACGGCGCAGACGGTTGAAGACGAGGATATCCAGAAGCTGGGCGGCGAGAAACGCCGAGCCGCTGGCCAGGGCGATGCGGAGCAGACGTCCGGGCTCGGTCTCGAAGGGCACGAGACCGAACCGGTAGAGGATCGGCGGCAGAACGATCGACGAGATGATCGCGGCCGCAAAGCCGGCATACACGACGCGGCGCGCCAGGACGGGACCGAAGACCCGGTTGTTCACGTCCGTCACGATGAAGGCGAAGGGGTAGACGAAGGCGCCCCAGGTCAGAAGATTCGCCAGCTCCAGCGATCCAACGGTCGCATGGACCGGGAACTGCACGGCGATGTTCGACAGAAGCACGATGATCGTCATGGCGATCACCGGCGCGACGAGGCGGCGGGACGAGGTCATGTCTTCGGATCCATTTTTTTCAGCTGGGAGATGGCACCAGCGGGGAAGCCCCAACGAACAACGCCGCCCGAACGGGGCGGCGCTGCCTATGCGATCAGTCGGACGCCCGGATCAGGCGGCGACGGTCTCGACCTGCTCGACCGACTTCTTGGCGATCTGGCGCTTCAGGAGACGAGCGCGCTGCGACAGCTCCTGCTCGTTCGCCTTGGCCAGGAAGGCGTCGAGGCCGCCACGGTGCTCCACCGAGCGCAGCGCATGGGCGCTGACGCGAAGACGGAAGCGCTGGCCGAGCGCGTCGGAGATCAGCGTCACGCTGCACAGGTTCGGCAGGAAACGGCGACGCGTCTTGTTGTTCGCGTGGCTGACGTTGTTGCCGGACATGACGGCCTTGCCGGTGAGTTCACAAACGCGGGCCATGAGAGGGTCCTTTCAAGATCGATACGGCCGTTCGGGGCGCGCCGCCGAAAGGATCCGGCACGATCATCCACCCCATGGCATACGGGAAAATCGAGCCCGGCTATAGTCGCCGCCTTGCGCGTCGTCAAGACGCGGGGGCCGCTCGACCCTTCGGCCCTTATCCTCTTCGCGGTTTTTGGGCATGGTGTGGTTCATCTCCGCCGTCGCCAATCGGAGTGCCGGGACCACCCATGCGTCTTTTGCTCGTCCTTCTTGCCGTTCTCGCCGCCGCGCCGGCGCAGGCCGCGTCCGAAACCCTGACCACCATCTACCGCATCTCGCTTCTGGGACTGCCGGTCGGGCGCGCGGAGTTCAAGACGCGGATCGACGGGCAAAGCTACGAGGTGTCGGGAACACTGTCCTCGGCGGGTCTGGCCGAACTCGTCTCCTCGACGCGCGGAACCAGCTCGGTGCGCGGGACGATCCGGCCCGACCGCCTCCAGGCCGAGCGCTACCGGCTCGACTACACGAGCGACGGCAAGGCCTGGAAGTCCGATGTGCGATACGGGCGCGGCCGCGCGCTCAGCGCGACGGTCGCCCCGCCGATCCGCCAGCCGCCCCCGGCCGACTTCGTTCCCGTCATGCCCGCTCAGTTGCGCCGCGTCGTCGACCCCTTGAGCGGCCTGATGCTGAGGCCGCGCGACCCGGACCAGCTGTGCGCGGGCGCCCTTCCCTTCTACGACGGCTGGTCGCGCCTCGACCTCGCGCTCTCGCCGAACGGGCGGGACGACTTCCAGGCGGACGGGTTCGACGGCGAGGCCGTGGTCTGCAACGTTCGGGTGCGGCCCGTGTCGGGCTACCGCACCTCGTCCAAGGGCCTGAAGTACCTCGCCGACAAGGTGCTCCAGATCTGGTTCGCGCCGTCGGGGCGAAGCGGCATCTACGCACCCGTCTATGTGCGCATTCCGACCGAGGTCGGCCCGCTGACGCTGACGGCCACGACCTTCGCCAAACCTTGAGTAGCAGTGCGGACCCAGGACTAGGTTGTACCGCCCGCTGCGATGAGGCGGGTGAGCCAACGGCATCCGCCGTATCGGTCCGTCACACTCTCTAGAGGTCCAGCATCCCCTCGATCAGGATGCTGACGGCCCCGCCGATCATCACCGCGTCACCGTCCGGCCGCACATGGACGCGGCCGATGCGGCCGATGCGCGTGCCCTGCGCGACGACATAGGGTCCGTCGAGCCGCCCCTCCGCCTGCCGCCAGCAGGCCAGCGCCGCGTTGAGCGAGCCGGTGATCGGGTCTTCCTTGATGCCGTGCCAGATGTCGATCATCCGCACCTCGACGTCGGCTTCGCCGCCCGGAGCGTGCGGGCCGATCAGGCCGATGGCGCGCTCTTCGGGGAAGCTGGCGCCCGTCGGATCGGCCGCAAGCACGGCCTCGGCGCTGCGCAGCTCGATCGCCTCCCAGGCCGGGCCATTGACGAGGCGCGCCGAGCGCACGACCTCACGCGGGTCGATGCGCAGCGCCGCCAGCGCCTCTGCCAAGCGCTCGGGCTCCAGCGCCTCGATGCGCGTCGGCGGCGCGACGAAGGCGGGAACCGCTCCCGACACGTCGATCCGCACGATGCCGACGCCGCATTCCTGCCGCACGATTCCGCCCTGCGCTGCGCGGCCGCCCGCGTGGAGCCACGCCGCGCAGGAGCCGAGCGTCGGGTGGCCGGCAAACGGAAGCTCACGCGTCGTGGTGAAGATGCGCAAGGCATAGTCGGCCGCGGCCGGATCGCTCGGCGGAAGGAGGAAGGTCGTCTCGGCGAGGTTGGTCCAGACGGCGAAGCGCTGCATCTCTTCCGTGGACAGGCCCTCGCCGTCCAGCACGACCGCCAGCCCGTTGCCGCGCGTCGGCACGTCGGAAAACACGTCGCATTGAATGAACCGCCGTCGCATCGCCTGCACTCCCGAACCGAAGATCGATCCCTCCTATCAGACCCGTGCCGCTGCGTCGGCCCGCCGCGCGCATCCAATTCGCGCGGCCGTCGTTTTGCCGACCAAAGACCCAATCGGAGCGATACGCATGTCCACTACCGCAGAGCATACCGACCCGAAACTTTGGGAGAAGGTGAAGGAGAAGGTCACCGCCGGCACCAAGGGCGGCAAGGCCGGCCAGTGGTCGGCGCGCAAGGCGCAGATGGCGACCGCCGAGTACAAGAAGGAAGGCGGCGGCTTCAAGGGTGAGAAGCGCGAGGACAACAGCCTCCACCAGTGGACCGAAGAGGAGTGGGGCACCAAGTCCGGCAAGAAGAGCGGCGAGACCGGCGAGCGCTACCTGCCCAAGAAGGCGCGCGAGCATCTCTCCGATGCCGAGTACAAGCGCACCACCGAGAAGAAGCGCCGCGATACGAAGAAGGGCGAGCAGTTCTCGGCGCAGCCGGACGACGTCGCCAAGAAGACCGCCCGGGATCGCCACGACGGCGGACACGGCCAGACGCGCGCCGCTCTCTACGCCGAGGCGAAGAAGCGCGACATCCCGAACCGCTCGAAGATGACCAAGGAGCAGCTCGAAAAGGCGCTCGCGCACTAAGCCATCGCCCCGCGGTTTGACCCTCGCGCCCCCGTCCGCTACCGGCTGGATCCGGCACGGACGGAAGCGATCGGCATGGCGACGGCACTGGGTTTTTCGGCGATCCTGATGTGGGCGCTTCTGGCGCTCCTGACGGCGCGCTCGGGGACCGTGCCGCCGTTTCAGCTCGCCGCGATGACCTTCGCGCTCGGCACCCTTGTCGGCATCGCCTCGCTGGCAGCGCGCGGCGTCTCGTGGCGCGTCCTGCGGCAACCGGCGTCCGTCTGGCTGCTCGGCGTCGGCGGCCTCTTCGGCTACCATGCGGTCTACTTCGCGGCGCTGCGCAACGCGCCCGCCGCGCAGGCCAGCCTCATCGCCTATCTCTGGCCGCTTCTGATCGTCTTCGGCTCCGCGCTCCTGCCCGGCGAGCGCCTGCGCTGGTACCACGTCGCGGGTGCCGTTCTCGGTCTCGGCGGCGCCGCGCTCATCATCACCGGCGGCGGCACGACAGGCTTCAGCGGCTCCTACGCCTTCGGCTACATGCTGGCGGGCGCCTGCGCCATGATCTGGACGGCCTACTCGCTCCTCTCGCGCCGCTTCGCCGACGTGCCGAGCGATGTCGTGACGGGGTTCTGCGCAGCGACCGCGCTGCTGTCGCTCGTCTGCCACCTCTTGTTCGAGACGACCGTCTGGCCGGCCACCGGCGGCCAGTGGCTGGCGGTTCTCGCGCTCGGCCTCCTGCCGGTGGGCGCGGCCTTCTACGTCTGGGACATCGGGGTAAAGCGCGGCGACATCCAGCTCCTGGGCGCGGCGAGCTACGCGGCGCCGCTTCTCTCGACGCTCGTGCTCGTGCTCGCCGGCGAGGCGGTTCTGACCGCTCGCGTCGCCGGCGCGGCGGTTCTGATCACGGGCGGCGCGGTGCTGGCCGCGCTGCCGCTGTTCCGGCGCCTTGCCTCGAAGGCGGCGCCCAGCGCCGTCTGATCAGCGCCCCGGCGCGCGTGGCACGGGGCGCCAGCCGGGCGGCGCCATCTCGAAGCTCTCGAAGCGGAAGCCCGGCGCGACGGTGCAGCCGACCAGCGTCCACTCGCCGAGGCTGGTGGCGGTCTGCCACCAGTTGGCGGGCACCGTGAACTGCGGCGTCTCGCCGAGGTCGAGCGCTGACCCGAGCCGGTGGGCCGAGGCGTCGTGCCCGTTCGGCGAGACGGTGAGAACCAGCGGCGCGCCGGCGTACCAGTGCCAGGTCTCCGCGGCATCCGTCACGCGATGCCATTCCGAGGTCTCGCCCGTGTCGAGGAGATAGTAGATCGCCGTCGACCGCGCGCGGCCCGTTTCGTCCAGCGCCTCGTCGCAGAAGGTCTGCCGATACCAGCCGCCTTCGGGATGCGGCTCCAGCTTGAGCCGGGCGATGATGTCGCGCGCCCTCAATAGCCGTTCCTCCGCTCGCGCAGCGCTGCGAACACCGCCACCGGATCGGCGCCCGCCATGCCGATCGCCTCGGCAAGGCCCGGATCGTCGGCGCGCAGGAACGGATTGGTGCGCTTCTCGTCGCCGAGCCTGACCGGCACGGTCGCTTGGCCCGCGACGCGCTGCGCCTCGACCTCCTTCACCCGCTCCTGCAGGAGGAGGTTGCCGGGATCGACGTCGAGCGCGAAGCGCGCGTTGGTCGCCGTGTACTCGTGGCCGCAATAGACCGTGGTGTCGTCGGGAAGCGCCCTGAGGCGCTGGAGGCTCGCCCACATGGTGGCCGCGTCCCCTTCGAACAGCCGGCCGCAGCCGAGCGAGAACAAAGCATCGTTGCTGAACAGGAGCCGCTCGTCCGGCATATGGTAGCTGATGCCACCCGCCGTATGGCCGGGTGTGTCGATCACCTCGACGACGAGGCCCGCGAGATCGAACCGCTCGCCGCCCGAGACCGCGCGGTCAAGGCCGGGAATGCGGTCGCGCTCGCCGCGCGGCCCGATGATCTCCAGGCCGAAGCGCGCCTTCAGCGCCGCGTTGGCGCTGGTGTGATCGTTGTGGTGGTGCGTCGTCAGGATATGCGTGAGGCGCCAGCCTTCACGCTGCAACGTGGCGAGGATCGGCCCCTCCTCCGGCGCGTCGATCGAGACCGCGACGCCCCGCGCTCCGTCGTGGACGATCACCCCGTAGTTGTCGGTTCGGCAAAGGAACTGGCGGATCTCTATCATCATGCAGCAAAGCTCCCGGGATCAGGCAGGCGAACATAAGACGATCCGTCCTCGCTTCGAGGGAGCGGGGTTCCGGCGCGTCCGGGCAAAGGCTAGTCTGCCAACCGACCTGACCGATCCGGCGACTTTACGCGTGAACACCGACATCCTCGACCTTCGCGACTTCTACGCCTCGCGTCTCGGCGAGATCGCCGTGCGCTCGCTGGCCTACTCGCTCGCACCGGTCTGGAAGCCGATCCACGACGAGCGCCTCGTGGGCCTTGGCTACGCCGTCCCCTACCTCGAGCGTTTGACGGGCGACGCCGACCGCACGCTCTGCTTCATGCCGGCCGCGCAGGGAGCCGTGAACTGGCCCTTCGGGCGCCCTTCCCTGGTCGCGCTCGTTCATCCGCCCGAACTGCCGCTCGGCGACGCATCCGTCGATCGCATCCTGATGGTCCATGCGCTGGAGTTCGCCGAGAACCCCGGCGAGATGCTGAGCGAGGCGTGGCGCGTGCTCGCCCCCGGGGGCCGGATCGTGCTCGTCCTGCCCAACCGCCGCGGCGTCTGGGCGCGCTTCGAGCACACGCCCTTCGGATCGGGCCGCCCCTGGTCGCGGGGGCAGGCGACGAGCCTCCTGCGCGAGACGATGTTCACGCCGTCGGGCTTCTCGGACGCCCTGCACTTTCCACCCTTCCGGCGCGCCGCGGGCCTCAGGGTCGCGGGCGGCTTCGAGCGGGTCGGCCGGCGCTTCTGGCCGCTCTTCTGCGGCGCCATCATCATCGAGGCGACGAAGCTGGTCTATCGCGGCATTCCGGTCACGACGCGCGAGCGCCAGCGCCTGCGCGCCATCCGTCCCGTGCTCGTGCCCCAGGGCGCACCAGCCCCCGCACTCAACCGCGAGCCGCTCGACGCGGGCCCCGGCGATCCTATGTCGTGAGACCGTCAGGCCGGCGAAGCATTCCAAGCCGCCGGCAACGGAGAATCGATCATGGAACAGCGGCAACTCGGGCAGGGACTCACCGTCTCGGCGGTCGGCCTCGGCTGCATGGGCATGTCGGAATTCTACGGCGCGGGCGACGACGCCGAGTCGATGAACGTCATCCACCGCGCGCTCGATCTCGGCGTGACCTTCCTCGACACGGCCGACATGTACGGTGTCGGGCGCAACGAGGAGCTGGTCGGCCGGGCGATCAGGAACCGCCGCGACAGCGTGGTGCTGGCCACCAAGTTCGGCAACGTGCGCGGGCCGAACGGCGAACGCCTCGGCATCAACGGCCGCCCGGACTACGTGCGAAAGGCCTGCGACGACAGCCTCCGGCGGCTCGGCGTCGAGATCATCGACCTCTACTACCAGCATCGCGTCGACCCCAACGTGCCGATCGAGGACACGGTGGGCGAGATGAGCCGTTTGATCGAGCGCGGCAAGGTGCGCTTCCTCGGCCTGTCCGAGGCGGGGCCGGCGACGATCCAGCGCGCGCACGCGACCCATCCCATCGCCGCGCTTCAGACGGAATACTCGCTCTGGAGCCGCGAGCCGGAGGACGAAATCCTGCCGCTCCTGCGCGAACTCGGCATCGGCTTCGTGCCCTACTCACCGCTCGGCCGCGGCTTCCTGACGGGTCGCTTCAGCAAGCCGGACGATCTCGGCGACGACGACTTCCGCAAGAGCAACCCGCGCTTCTCGCCCGAAAACTTCGACGCGAATCGAAAGCTCGTCGCGGTGGTGGAGTCGGTTGCCGCGCGCCGCTCGGCCAAGGCGGGTCAGGTGGCGCTCGCCTGGGTGCTGGCGCAGGGCACCGACATCGCGCCCATCCCCGGCACGAAGCGCGTTCGCTATCTCGAGGAGAACGCGGACGCCGCGAACCTCGAGCTGACGCGGGACGATCTGGAGGAGCTCGATCAGGCCTTCCGGCCCGGCGCGGTCAAGGGCACGCGCTACCCGGAAGCCGGCATGAAGGCGGTCAACCTCTGATCGCGTCCCGCGCGCTCAGGCGTGCGGGATGCCCTTGCTCCCCTTGTCCGCCTGATACGTGGCGGACAGGTCGGCGTAGGTCTCGCGAATGCGCTCGACGCGCGCCATCAGCTGCGCGCGCGACACCTCGTCCTCCTTCGCGATCGCGTCGAGCAATGCGTGGCTCGTCCAGTACTTGTTGACGCGATTGTAGAGCGGACGGTCCGTCGGCACGGCCTCGCGGTCCGGGTCTGGCACCGCGTAGACCGCGCGCAGGATCTCGATGTCGTAGGGGATCGCGAACGCGTCGCGGCTGTCCTCGTAGCGAAACAGATAATGGAAGTTCCGGAAGCCCGACCACGTGATGCCCGAGAGGCAGAGCGAGCAGGGCTCGTGGGTGGCGAGGAACAGGCAATCGGCGGGCGCGGGGCGCTCGGTCGCATCGATCTGGAAGAAGCGGCGGATCGCATGCATCTCGCCGTGCCAGAGCGGGTTCTCGGTCTCGTTGTTGGTCTCAGCGACGACCAGCCCCCCGTCCGGCCCGAGGATCGCCGCGCCGAAGAGCTTGTTGCCCCCGGCAACGCCCCGCCGCGTCAGCGGCACGATGTCCTGCTCGATCACGTCGAGCATCCGCTCGATCATCGTCGCGTCCATGTCCGCCCCTTGTTTGTTAGCGCTTCAGAACGAACACCGCCTGCGCGCCGAAGAGGTTCCAGAACCACCAGGGCAGACGCATGCCGACCCGTTGACCGGAGGCATCCAGCGCGATCGCGGTCTCGACCGTCGCGCCGACCTCGCGCGCGAGTTCCACGAAGTCGCGGATCGTGCAGAAGTGGATGTTGGGCGTGTCGTACCAGGCGTAGGCGAGGTTGCGCGTCACCGGCATGCGCCCCGTGAGAAGAAGGCTGAGCCGCACCGTCCAGTGACCGAAGTTCGGGAACGAAACGACCGCCCGGCGCCCGATGCGCAGCAGTTCCTCCAGGACGAGCTTCGGATTCTCGGTGGCCTGGATGGTCTGCGACAGGACGGCGTAGTCGAAGGCGCCGTCGGGATAGTGCTGAAGGTCGCGGTCCGCATCCCCCTGCACCACCGAGAGCCCGCGCCGCACGCACTCGTTGACGCCCGGTTGGCTGAGTTCGATGCCGCGCGCGTCCACGCCGCGCCGCGCCTCCAGCAGCACCATCAGCGAGCCGTCGCCGCAGCCGACATCGAGAACCCGGCTGCCGCGCTCCACGAGGTCGGCGATCAGCTTGAGGTCGACACGCCCTTCCTCCGCCACCGTGCGGGTCGTGGGAACGGGCGCCTCGTGTTCGAGCGCGGTCATGGGTTCAGCCCTCTGGCGCGGGCGGCCGACGACACGAAGCCGCGCACCGCGCCCGAGAACTCCGGCTCGTCGAGCAGGAAGGCGTCGTGCCCCTTGTCGGTCTCGATCTCGACGAAGGAGACCGACGCCGCGTTGGCGTTCAGCGCGTGGACGATGGCGCGGCTCTCCTCGGTCGGGAACAGCCAGTCCGACGAGAAGCTCACGAGGCAGAAGCGGGTCTGGACGCCCCGGAAGGCGTCGGCCAGGCGCCCGCCGTGCTCGGCCGCGATGTCGAAATAGTCCATGGCGCGCGTCAGGTAGAGATAGGCGTTGGCATCGAAGCGGTCGACAAAGGTCATGCCCTGGTGGCGCAGGTAGCTCTCGATCTGAAAGTCGGCGTCGAAGCCGAAGCCGACCTGTTCGCGGTCCTGCAGGTTTCGCCCGAACTTGCGCTGGAGGGCGGCCTCCGAAAGGTAGGTGACGTGCGCCGCCATGCGCGCCACCGCCAAGCCCTTGTGGGGTCGGGTGCCGGCCTGGATGTAGCGCCCGCCGTGCCATTCGGGATCGGCCATCACGGCCTGCCGACCGACCTCGTGGAAGGCGATGTTCTGCGACGAGTGGCGCGCGCCAGTCGCGATCGGCAGGGCGCAGAAGACGCGTTCGGGATAGGCCACCGTCCACTGCAGGCACTGCATGCCGCCCATGGAGCCGCCGATCACCGCGAAGAGCTGATCGATCCCGAGCCGGTCGATCAGCATGGCCTGCGCCCGCACCATGTCGGGAATGGTGAGGACCGGAAGGTCGAGCGCGTAGGGCGTGCCCGTCGAGAGGTCGATCGAGGCCGGCCCCGTCGAGCCCATGCATGAGCCGATGACGTTGGAGCAGACCACGAAGAACCGGTCCGTATCGATCGGCTTGCCTGGCCCGATCAACGACGACCACCAGCCGGGCTTTCCCGTCACAGGACTGGCACTCGCGGCGTACTGGTCGCCCGTCAGCGCGTGGCAGACGTAGATCGCGTTGGACTTGGTCTCGTTGAGCTCGCCATAGGTTTCGTAGGCGATATGAAAGGGTGAAAGGGTCCGGCCGGCGTCGAGGCGCAGCGGCTCGTCCTTGTCGAAATAGGCGACCTTCGAGGACGGCTGGCGGGCCTCGCGCAGGCCGGCCGAGGCCTCCGGCGCGGGAGGAGCGATCGTGGACATGGCTCCTGCTATCGCCTCCCCGCGCGCGGCGCAACGCGTGCGTGCGGACGCTCCTTGAGAAGTCTCGACATCGCCTCCACCCGGGTCTATGCGCGTGCCTGTCCCTCCCGCAGCATTGGAACTGTCCATGGCTTCTCCTAGCGCGCGTCCCGTCCCCCGTCCCGGCGTGATGGAGATCGAGGCCTATGTGCCGGGCAAGAGCCGCGCGCCGGACGGCGTGAAGCTTCACAAGCTGTCCTCCAACGAGACGCCCTTCGGCGCCTCGCCGCGCGTGCAGGAGGCGATCCGCGAGGTCGCTGGCCATCTCGAACTCTATCCCGACGGGCAGAGCAGCGCGCTGCGCCAGGCGATCGCCGAGGTGCACGGTGTCAACCCCGCGCGCATCCTGTGTGGCAACGGCTCGGACGAGCTTCTGGGCCTTCTGGCGCAGGGCTTCCTCCAGCCGGGCGACGAGGCGATCCACACCGAGCACGGCTTTCTCGTCTACGACATCTACATCCGCGCGGCCGGCGGCGTGCCGATGGTCGCCAAGGAGCGTGACGAGCGCGCCGACGTCGATGCGATCCTCGCGCTCGTCACCGAGCGCACGCGCATCGTCTTCCTCGCCAATCCGAACAATCCGACCGGCACCTACCTGCCGTTCGACGAGGTGCGGCGCCTTCATGCCGGGTTGCCCGGCAATGTGCTTCTCGTCCTCGACGCGGCCTATGCCGAATACGTCAGGCGCAACGACTATGCAGCCGGCCTCGAGCTCGTGTCGGAGAACGAGAACGTCGTGATGACGCGCACCTTCTCGAAGATCCACGGCCTCGCCGCGCTGCGCGTCGGCTGGATGCTCGGGCCGGAGGGCGTGATCGCCGCGCTCGACCGCATCCGCGGGCCGTTCAACCTCAACGCCATGGCGATCGCCGCGGGCACGGCGGCCATCCGCGACCGGCAGCACGTCGAGCGCAGCATCGCGCACAACACCGAATGGCTGGAGCGGCTGACCGCCGGGCTGGAGGCGCTCGAGCTGCGCGTGACCCCGTCGGTCGGCAACTTCCTCCTGGTTCACTTCCCCGAGGCGGCCGGACGGACGGCGGCCGATGCCGACGCCTTCCTGACCGAGCGCGGCTTCATCCTGCGCCGCGTCGCGGGCTACGGATTTCCGAACGCGCTGCGCATGACGGTCGGCACCGCGGAGGCCAACGAAGGCGTCCTCGCCGCGCTCACGGAGTTCACCGCCCGATGAGCGAGTTCCTGTTCGAAAAGGTCGCGCTGATCGGCATCGGCCTCATCGGCTCGTCGATCGCGATCAACATCCGCGAGCGGGGCCTGGCGCGCGAGGTCGCGATCGCGACCCGCCGCGAGGAGACGCTGCGCCGCGCCGAGGAGCTGCGCCTCGGCTCGAGCTTCCATCTCGACCCGGCCGAGGCCGTGCGCGACGCCGACCTCGTGATCCTGTGCCTTCCGGTCGGCTCCTGCGGCGCGGCGACCGAGGCGATGGCCAAGGGTCTGAAGCCCGGCGCGATCGTCACCGATGTCGGCTCGGTCAAGGGCGCGATTGTGCGGGATGTGGGCCCGCACCTGCCCGCCCACGTCCACTTCGTGCCGGGACACCCGATCGCGGGCACCGAGCAGTCGGGACCCGACGCGGGCTTCCTCGAGCTCTTCGAGAACCGTTGGACGATCCTGACGCCCCTGCCCGACACCGACGAGGCGGCGACAGAAGCCCTGCGACGCTTCTGGGAGGCGACCGGGGCGATGGTCGAGGTCATGACGCCCGAGCACCACGACATGGTGCTCGCGATCGTCAGCCATGTGCCGCACCTCATCGCCTACAATATCGTGGGCACCGCCGCGGACCTCGAGACCGTGACGCAGTCCGAGGTCATCAAGTTCTCGGCGTCCGGCTTTCGCGACTTCACGCGCATCGCGGCCTCCGACCCGACCATGTGGCGCGACATCTTCCTGACCAACCGCGAGGCGGTGCTGGAGATGCTGTCGCGATTCTCCGAGGACCTCGCCTCGCTGCAGCGGGCCATCCGCTGGGCGGACGGCGAGGCGCTGTTCGACCTCTTCACCCGCACGCGCGCCATCCGCCGCTCCATCGTGCAGGCGGGCCAGGATACGGAGGAAGCCAACTTCGGCCGCCTCAAGCCGCGCCGGGGCGACCCGTGGAACGAGAAGGGTACGACGGCGCCGGGCGAATGAAGGTCAGATCGGCGGCAGACGCCCGAGCGGGATGAAGCCAAGGCGCATCTCGCCGTTGCGGACCTGGACGTCGATCACGCTCGTGCCGTTCTCCTGCCGGCCGGCAAAGGTGATGGCGCCGGCCACCGCCTGCATCACGCCGCCGAGCCCCGGCACGAGCGCGTTGACGGCGCCCGCGATCCGGTCGGCGTCGGCGACCGCCAGGCGGAAGTCGCCCGAGATACGGCCGTCGGCCGCGATCTGGAACGGACCCGACAAGGCGACGCTGCCTGGCACGTTGTCGGCGAAGGCGAAGGACACGTTGCGCAGTTGCCCGGAGCGCCCGCGCAGCGCCTCGTCCAGCCGACCGCCCGGCACGCCGCGCACCAGCCAGTCGCCTGCGCTATCGACGCTGACGTCGGCCAGGACGTTGAGCGAGGGAAGCGCGACGCCGTTCGGCAGCTGACCGGCCACGCCATCGTCGCTGAGGGCGGCCAGCAGCGTTTCACCGTTGCGTGCCAGATGGATCTCGAGCCGCTGCGAGGTGAGGAGCGGCGCCTGCGCGGCGCCACCATCAGCGCTTCGGATCGCCAAGGCCGGCTGATCCACGGCCAGCGACATGCGCATCAACCCTTGCGTGAACAGGTTGGTGGACGCCTGGGCAAGCTCCCACGTCATCTCCAAAGGCGGAAGGTTCGGTGCATCGACGAGCAGCGGCCCGTCGAGTTCGCCGACGATGCGCGTCGGGTCGTAGATCTGCGCGGCGGTCCGCAACGCGCCGGCGCTCGCCTTGATGCCGGAGCTCGCCGACTCGACGGCGATGCTGTCGCAGTGAAGACCGATGCGGAAGGGATAGCCGAAGACCTTCCGGTTCGGGCAGTCGATCGTGGTTCCGCCGCCGGCCGCCGCGTCGAGGGCGGAGCTGACGCGCGCATCCAGCTCGCGCGCTAGGTAGAACCAGGCGGCGGTCCCCACGACGGCGAGGATCAGGACGAGGGCGCCGACCCAGACGAAGACGCGCATCGCACCCGAGCGCTTGCGCTCGTCCGTCCTTGCGTTCGCCATGATCCGATCCTTTCTGTCGAGCCGCAGATTCGCGGCGCCTTGTGGCGCCTGCTGGGCCGAGATGGCAAGGACGATGACGGAATTTTGGGTCTTCGGATACGGTTCGCTGATCTGGCGACCGGGCTTCGAGTTCGAGGAACGGGGCAAGGCAAGGCTCGCGGGCTTCCACCGATCGCTCTGCGTCCATTCCTATGTTCATCGCGGAACGCCGGAGAGGCCCGGCCTCGTGTTCGGCCTGGACCGGGGCGGCTCCTGCGTCGGCATGGCGTACCGGGTGGCCGAGGAACAGCGCGAGACGACGCTGCAATACCTTCGCGAGCGCGAACTCGTCACCAACGTTTATCTGGAAACGGTGCTGCCCGTGCGGCTCGCGGACGGGCGCCTCGTTCGGGCCGTCACCTACGTCGTGGATCGGGGCCACGCGCAATATGCCGGACGCATCGAGGTGGCGGACGCCGCCCGTCTCGTGGCGCGTTCGCACGGCCGATCCGGCCCCAACGTCGATTACGTCCGCTCGGCGCTGGCCGAGATCCGGGCCCTCGGGCTACGGGACCCATGGCTGGAGGGGGTCGTCGCCCGGCTCTAGCGAAAGGCTCGCCTCAAGCGGGAGCGCGACCGAGATGGACCGCCACGAGCTCGCTCATCGGCAGGTCGGGATGCTCGACATAGGCCTGGCGCATGAGGGCGAGCGAGCGAGCCTCGACGCGCTCCCGGAGCAACGCCACGAACGCCTCGCGCTCCAGTCCCGGCGCGATCGGCTCCAGGAACTCGGCGCGGATCGTCCCCGGCTGGCGCCGCACCGCCTGGCGCGGCCAGAACAGGCCGGAGTTCAGCGCCATCGGAGCGACGGGAATGCGCAGCTTCTCGTAGAGGAAATGAATGCCGGGCCGATAGTTCGGCGCCGCCCCCGGGGCCGAACGCGTGCCCTCGGGAAAGATCACGATCTGGCGCCCCTCGCGCACCGCACGTTCGGCTCCCGCGAGAAGCGACGGCAGAACGGCGCCGCGCTTGCGCCGGTCGACCGGAATCATGCCCATGCGACGCGCGTACCAGCCGAAAACCGGGATCCGCATCAGCTCCTTCTTCAGGATGAAGGTGGGCTTCTCGACCTCCGGCAGGATGGCAATGACCTCCCAGAAGCTCTGGTGCTTGGCGGCGACGATCAAGGGACCGCTGGGAAGGTTTCCTTGCCCGGTGATCGCGGAGCGCGTTCCAGCGACCATGCGCAGCAGCCACAAGCTCGACTGGGCCCATCGCTTGACGATCCGCCAGCGCGTCGCCTCCGGCAGGAAGAAGAAGACGGGCAGGTAGAGAAGCAGCTGCCCGACGAGGTTCGCATAGAACAGAACCTGAAAGGCGAGCGATCGAAACAGGGTCATGCGGTCCGGAAACTATCTGCCTCGAGGGTCGTGCGTGAGGTTTCTAAGGCCGCTGCGGCGCGAGGGAAAGCCGCATCGTGCGCGTCGGGTCAACCGATCCGGGCGATCCTGTGCGACCGGGCCCGCGTGAGGTCGAGGCCGAAGCTCTGGCGCAACTTCACGGCGATGACCTTGGCATACTCGGTTGCCAGCAGCCGCAGGCCCAGCCGGCTCGGCCAGCCGTCGCTGCGCCAGAGCTTGTCGGGCGAGACCGGATAGGGAACGACGTCCGGCGCGTTCTCGATGTCGGCCAGCTCCAGCAGCGAGCGCGGCACATGGTAGTCGCTGGTGACGAGGAAGAGGCGCGTGAAGCCGTGCTCGTGCGCCCAGCGGGCCGTCATCTCGGCGTTGCCGATCGTGTTCAGCGCCTCGTAGTCGAGATCGACGCAGCAGTCGAACAGCTTGCGATCCTCGCCGGTGGTGCGGGCCAGCGCCGCCGCGCTGGTATCGCGGTTGACGCCGGACACGAGCAGCCGCCGGCCATGGCCCTCCCGCAGCAATCGCAGGCCCTGGGCGAGCCGCTGCTCGCCGCCAGTCAGGACGACGATGCCGTCGGCCTCGCCCGCCACGGGCGGCGTCGACAAGAGGGCGACGTCCCGCGCGAACCGAATGAAGCCGCCCGCCAGATAGGCGCCGCCCGCCAGCATCGCGAAGGCGAGCAGAAACGCCAGCGCGCGAAGGCCCCGCCGCGGCCGCGCGGTGGTCCGGGCCGGGCGTCGGATGCCGTGCGCCTCCCGTTCCGGTTCGCTGCGTTCCGTCATGACGGATGAATGTCCGAAGCGCGTTGGCGGTTCATCGCTCCACCGGCGAAAGCATGTCGATGGCTGCGAGTTGACGCGTCACGGTCCAGCGCGAGGTGACGGCGGTGAGGCCGCCGATCAGGACGATCAGGAACAGGACGCCGCCGTAGCCGGTCCAGCCGATCGCGAAGGAGCCGAACAGGGCGCTGATCTGGTCGGCCTCCGGCGTCGCCTGATTGGCCTGCGTCCAGCGGCCGATCAGAAGGAACACGAGCAGCGCCGCGACCCCGCCCGCCAGCGCGCCGAGAAGGCCGAGCCGCAGGAAGTGGCGCTGGAACTCGGCTGCTATGAACGTGCCGCGCGCACCGACGAAGTGCAGCACCTCGATGATGTGACGGTTGCCGCTCATGGCGCCCCGCGTCGCGAAGACCACGGTCAGGATCGTCGCCACCATGACGAGGGCGAGGATCGCAACCCCGATCAGGACGGTGGCATGCGCCATGGAAACGAGACGCGAGACCCAGGCGCGGTGATCGTCGAGGCTGGCCTGCGGCACGCTCGCGCGCACGGCGGCGGCGAGAGCGGTGAAGTCCGGCGGGCTGCTCTCGTCGATCGAGACGATCACGAGCCGCGGCACCGGCAGGTCGTCGAGGTCCAGACCGCTGCCGAGCCAGGGCTCGAGGAGCCGCGCCGTCGCGGCGTCGTCCAGCGTCTGCGCGCCGGTGACGCCCGGCGTCGCGCGTGCCAGCGCCTCGATACGGCCGAGCGCATCCGCCATGTCGAGGCCGTCGTCGGGGCGGATCTGGATCGTGACCTCGCGCGCGATCTGCGATTGCCAGTCGGCCGCGGTATCGGCGACCAGCGTAACGGCCCCGAGCGTCAGGCTGGCCAGAAAGGTCATGATCGCGATCACGGTCAAAAGCGCCCGGCCGGCGACATTGGCGGGCGGCACGATCGGCGTCGGACGCGCGCGGTGCTTGCCTGCGACGGCTGCGGGAGCGGCGGCGATCTCAGTCATAGATCTCGAGCCGGCCGTTACCGAGCACGAGGCGACGCGCCTCGACCTGGTCCATGAGAGCGAGATCGTGCGTGGCGATCACCACCGCCGTCCCGGTGCGGTTGAGCTCCATGAAAAGACGCAGAAGACGGCGTGCGAGGGGCGGGTCGACGTTGCCGGTCGGCTCGTCGGCAAGAAGAATGTCGGGCTGGTCGATCAGCGCGCGTGCGATCGCGGCGCGCTGCTTCTCGCCGCCCGACAGCACCACGGGCGAGGCATCCATGCGCTCGCCGAGTCCGACCCACTTGATGAGGTCGACCACATCGCGGCGATAGCTGTCCTCCTCGCGTCCGCGCACGCGCAACGGCAGCGCCACGTTCTCGTAGGTGGTCAGGTGGTCGAGCAGACGGAAGTCCTGGAACACGACGCCGATGCGCCGCCGGATCGCGGGAAGCTCGGTCCGCTTCAGGGTCGACGCATCGCGTCCGAGGATCGTGATCAGGCCGCGCGTCGGTTTGAGCGCGAGAAAGAGCATGCGCAGCAAGCTGGTCTTGCCGGCGCCCGAAGGTCCCGTAAGGAACTGGAAGGACTGGTTGCGGATCTCGAACGTCAGGTCGCGGAGGATCTCCGGTCCCATGTCGTAACGCAGACCCACATTCTCGAACCGGATCAATCCGTCATCGTCTCCTGAGGGCGGAACGCCCCGACGGGCAACACTCGCATGCCGCCCGCGCGAAGTTATGGCCGCCCGTCGCGTGCGCGAGCCTGGCGAGGCCGAGGTCAGGTTTGGTTAACCATACCGACCCTATGAAACGCCATCACCGTTTCAGGAGAATGTCCCGGATGGTTTCCAACGCACGGCGCGCCGCCCATTCCCACCGGCCGGTCCTGACGATCGAGGGCGAGGCGCGGCTGATCTCGCGCCGGCCGCTACCGCGGCGCGAGCCCTTCGTGCCCCCCTTCGAGACCGCGTCTGGCGGGACGCCGACACCCGAATGGGGCGCGGCAATCCATGCCGCCGAGCGGGCGGAGCGCGAGCGCCGCAGCCGGCGCCGGACGCAGCGATTGTGGACGGGTCTGGGTCTGCAAACCAGCGTGGCGGTCGGCGCCCTTGCGGCCCTTCTTTCGGTCGCCTCCCATTCCTCGCCGGTGGAAGCCTCCTACGATCCGATCACGGCGATCATCCAAGAGGACGCCCTGCGTTGATCGAAGTTCGCAAAAAGCAGATCGAGACGCTGTTCGACGAGCGGCAGATCGCGGCGGAGATCGACCGCATGGCGCGCGAGATCGCCGGGCGGCAGCCGGAAAACCTCCTCGTGGTCGCGGTTCTGAAAGGCTCCTTCGTCTTTGCCGCAGACCTTATCCGCGCGCTGCACCGCCATGGCATCGCCCCGGAGATGGAGTTCATCCAGCTCTCCTCCTACGGCTCCGGCACGACCGGCGGCGACGTGCGCATCGTGCGCGACCTCGACGGCGCGATTGCGGACCGCAAGGTCCTGATCGTCGACGACATCCTGGAGTCTGGCCGCACGCTCCTGTTCGCGCGCGACCTCATGCTGGCGCGTGGGGCGACCGGTGCCGAGATCGCGGTTCTCCTCGACAAGCACATGCGGCGCGAGGCGAAGATCGAGGCGGACTATGTCGGGTTCCGCTGCCCCGACCACTTCGTGGTCGGCTACGGCATGGACGTCGCCCATGCCTTTCGAGAGCTCCCCTTCGTCGGCCGGGTGATCTGACGTCATCGCTGTCGAACGCCCCTTCGAGCGCGCGACGACCGGCTGGAGCGTTCGGCGGGCAAAAGTCCCTAGACGCTCGGCGGTGCAGCGCCGGTCCCCAGCGTGTCGGATGGGGTTCGCCCCCAAGCGGCGCGGCGTTGCCCGACGCAGGAGGCACTGGGTCCGTCGACCTGCGTCGTTTAGGTCACATTCACCTTAAATCGTAAGGCTTCGCACAAGGATCGGCTTGCATACTCCGGACCAAGGCCCGGATTGTGCCCCCGCGCATCCCGGCCGGTTCGAGTGGGAGTGCATGCCATGGCCAGAATCCTGATCGCGGAAGACGACACGGGCATCCGCCTTCTCGTGTCCCGCGCTCTCCGCCAGGAGGGCCACGAGGTCATGGTCGCCGAGGACGGCGAGATGGCGATCGATGTGCTGGCCGAAGAGGCCGGTGCGTTCGACCTCGTGCTGTCCGACATCCGCATGCCCGGCATCACCGGCATCGAGCTCGCGCACGCGATCCACGCGACCTTCCCCGGCCTGCCAATCCTTCTGATGACCGGCTACGCCGAGCAGAAGGAAGCCGCCGAGGAGCTGTCGGCGATCGTCGTCGGCGTCGTCGAGAAGCCCTTCACGCTGGCCGATATCCGGCGGCGTGTCGCCGCCGCCCTTCCCGCACCGGAGCCGCTGCGCCGCTACGCCTGAGCGCGCCGCGCTACCATGAAGAGGCGGCGGAACGCCAGAAGCCGCCGCCCGTCGATGCGTGCGGGATACGCCCGCTCCATCGCCGCCGTGTAGCGCTCGAGAAACCGGTCGCGCTCGCGCTCGGGAAGCGGATCCACAAACGGCTTCAGTCCGGTCGAGCGGAACCAGCGCGTGATCGCGGCCGCGTCCTCCATCGGATGCTCGTAGATGGTCGTCCAGACATCGACCTCGGCGGCGTCCGGGCGCAGCAGATCGTAGTAGTCGGCACTCGAGCCGATCAGCTCGCGACCTTCCGCCTGTTCGGCCAGCGTCTCGGCGAAGGAAGGTTCGGCGGCGATCCGGCGCATCTCGGTCTGGCTCGGATCGGCGAGGTTGTCGGGAATTTGAGCCGCGAAGAGGCCGTTCGGCGCCACGAGGCGCAGGAGACGCGGGATCAGCGCATCGTGCCCGAGCACCCACTGGAGGCTCGCGTTGGCGTAGACGAGATCGAAAAGGCCATCGCCGGACAGTGATGCGATGTCGCCGCGCTCGAAGCGACATTGCGGCAGGCGCTCGCGCGCCGCCCGCAGCATCGCCTCCGACGTGTCGATGCCCAGGATGTCGGCGTCGGGGAAGCGTTCCGCGAGAAGCTCCGTCGAGTTGCCGGGGCCGCAGCCGAGATCGAGGATACGGGGCCGCGCCGGAGCCGGCGCCAACCGGCACCGCGCGAGAAGATCGCGCGCGGGCCGCGTGCGCTCGTCCTCGAAGCGCGTGTAGAGGTCTGGATTCCAGTCGGCGGCAATGGTCATGATGCAAGTCCCCTTCCCTCGGGAAGCGGGTCTAGACCGACCATCGCCCGCCCTCAAGGCGTCCGCAAAAGGCGCTCGAGGTAGTCGCGCTCCTGCTGAGGCGAGAGCTGGTGGCCGAGGCGGTCGCGGATCTGGTCGAGGATGCGGCGCGCGCGCTGGATGTCGATCTCGTCCGGCACGCCGACGTCCTGGCCGAAGTCCGGTCCTTGCGTCTGGCGCTGGCGACCGAGCGGGTCACGGCCCGAGCGCTGCTGCCCCGGTCCATAGCCCTGTCCCATCTGCGTGCCGCCGGGCTGCTGCCCCTGGCCCGGCTGCTGACCCTGGCCCTGCCCCTCGCCCATGGCCTGCTGCATCTGGCGCATCGCGTCCTGCGCGCCGCGGCGCAGCGCTTCCATCGCACGGCCCTGCTCGCCCACCGCGCCCTCGCTGTTGCCTTGGCCGATCTGCCCTTCCGCCTCGCCCATCGCCTCGCCGGCCTGGCCGAGATCCTGGCTCGGCTGCATGCCCTGGCCGCGCATGGCTTCCTGGAGCTGCTGCAGATCTTGCTGGAGCTGCTTCTGCTGTGCCTGCAGCTCCTGCATGCGACGCTGCATCTCCTCGGCCGTCATCGGAGCGGGGCTGCCCTCCTGACCCGGCTGGCCGTCCTGCGCTTCACCCTGCTCGCGCCCCTCGTCGGTCTGCATGTCGCGCTGCATCTGCTGGCGGCCAAGCTCGAAGGTCTGATCCATCAGCTGCTGCTGGCGCTGGAGCATCTCGCCGAGCTGGTTCATCTGCTGCTGCATCGGGCTCTGGTTCTGGGCGCCCTGTTGCTGCTGCTGGCCGGGCCGCATGGCCTGGAGGTTGTTCATCATGTCCTGCAGCTCGGCCAGGAGCTGCTGGGCCGCCTCGCGTGAGCCGGAGCGGGCCAGATCCTCGATCTGATCCATCATCCGGTCGAGATCCTGCGGGCGGATCTCCTGTGCCTCGCCCATCTGCGACGGGTCCTGCGGCGGCATGTTGCGCATGGCCTCGGCCATGGCCTGCATGACCTCGCGCATCGCCTCTCGCAGTTCCTGCATCGCGGCCGCGATCTCCTGCTCGCTCGCGCCGTTCTCCAGCGCCTCCGACAGGCGCTCCTGCGCGTCGCGCAGGCGCCGCTGCGAGTCGGCCATGTCGCCGTCCTCGATGCCGACCGCGATCTGCCACAGAAAATCCACGGCCGAGCGCAGCGTGTCGTCGTCGCCTGCGCCCGCAATTCGCTCTCGCGCCGCGCGCAGGGCCAGATAGTCGGCCGGATTGCGGATGAACTCGTCGCCGCGCAGCGTCACCGCGTCCAGCATCTCGACGACGTGCGGGGCCCGGTTCGCGTCGAGCGCGAGGATGCGACGCTGCTCCGCGACGGCACGGGCCAGCGGATCCGAGAAGCGGCGAGCCGGAAGAACCGTTTCGAGCGGTATCGACTCGCCGATCTGGCCCGCATCGTCGCGAACCTTGAGCGTCAGCGCGACCCGTGCTCCGGCATAGGGACTGTCGGTCACGTCGATCACCGTCCGCCCCTTGGCTTCGCCCTTGGTGCGACGGGGCATGGACAAGGCGATCTCGGGCGGGGCGACGAGCGGCCGGGCACCTGGCGCGACATCCTCGCGCAGCGCCAGTACGCCCTCGCCGCCAGCGGCGCCGTAGTCGTCCGTGACGATGAAGGGGATCTGGAGCGCGCCGTTGCGAGCAACCTGCGGCTCGCCGTCCAGGCGGATTTGCGGCGGCGTGTCGGGCAGAACCGCGAAACGGAACGCGCCGAGCGAACGCAACGCGGTCTCGACCGTGACGGCGCCGGACGCGGGCAGTGCGAACTCGTAGGCGCCGCTCGCGACCGGAGCCTCGCCTCCCGCCGCGGCCTGCCCGTCGTTTGCGCTCGCGTTCGGTGCGGTCGGCGCGATGGCCAGCGCTTCGCCGCCGTCCGGCTGGAAGCGCACGTTGGTCCCGGTCGGATCCGAAAGGCGCACCGAGACGACGGTGCCTTGCGGCACCTCGATCACCCCGTCCGGTGCGAGCATTCCGTCGGTCCCGGTCAGGAAGATCGGTGCGCGCCCCGTGTAGCCGGGCGGCGTCGCCCAGGCATCGAGCCGCGCGCCGACGATCAGTTCGGCCTCGACCGGACGGAACGCGTCGCCCAGGCGCCCGCCGCCGGGCCCAAAGGAGTAAGCAAAGCTCGTTGCCAGAAGAAGGACACCGATCGTGCGCAGCGCGTAAGGGTCGAGCCGCTCGGTTCCCGTGCGCAGGGCACCGCCACGAAGGCCCCGTAGACGCTCGGCCATGCGAGCCTGATGCTCGCGCCAGAGCGCGGCCGCGAACGGGTCGTCGCCACTCAGCCGGTCGCTTTGCGCCTGCAGGGGTTGATGCGACAGCGACGTCGCGGTTTCGATACGCGCTTCGATCTCGGCACGGGTCGGGACCCGAAAGCGCCGCAACGGTATCAGTGCGACCAGCGCCGCGAGCCCCAGCAGCGTAACGAGGCCGATCCGCGGCCAGTCGGCCAGCGCCGCGAACGCACCGAACCAGGACAACGCCGCGTAGACGGCGGCCACGGCCGCCAGCGCGAGAACCGTCGGCCACACGCGCTCCAGCACGAGACCGGCGCCCGCCTGGAGGCGAACGCGCGCGGTTGCCGGCACCGGCCGCGCCGCGTTGCCCGGTCGCGGCTCGGGCGCCGCGGGCCAGATGGAATCCGCCATGAGCGCCCTGTCCTCGAATCGCAGCCGGGAAAGACGGCCGCCGCATGCCGGTCGTGCCGGCGCTGATCGAGGGAAAAGACTAACAGGTTTTAAGGCGAAGGCGAGGCGATGCCGAAGCCGTGACCATGCATCGCGGTTCAAAGCCAGTCGGGTAGGCGATCCATGCCGATCAACGCCTCGGGCGTTTGCCGCGGGCGCACCACGGCCCATTCACCGTCCCGCACCAGCACCTCGGGCACGAGCGCGCGCGTGTTGTAGGTGCCGGACTGAACCGCACCGTAGGCGCCGGCGGTCATCACCGCCAGAAGGTCGCCCTCCGCGACCGCCGGCAGGGCGCGCTCCTTGGCCAGGAAGTCGCCGGTCTCGCACACGGGGCCCACCACGTCGGCGACAAGACGTTCGGCGCCCGGCTCCGCCTGCCGGACCGGACGGATATCGTGGAACGCGTCATAGAGGGTCGGGCGGATGAGGTCGTTCATCGCGGCATCGACGATCACGAAGCGATGACCCGCCTCCTCCTTCACGTATTCGACGCGGGTGACGAGGATGCCGGCATTGGCGACGATGAGCCGGCCCGGCTCGAAGACGACGCGCACGCCGAGGTTCCGCACGTGTCGCTTCACCGTCTCGGCGTAGGCGGCGGGCTCGGGCGGCGGGTCGTTGTCGAAGCGGTAGGGCACGCCGAGGCCGCCGCCGAGGTCGACGTGACCGATGGCGTGGCCGCGCTCGCGAAGGCGCCCGACGAGAGCCGCGAGCTTGGCGAAGGCGAGGTCGAAAGGCTGAAGCTCGGTGATCTGCGAGCCAATATGCATGTCGATGCCGCTCACGGCGAGCCCCGGCAGCGTCGCGGCGAGGTCGTAGACCTCTTCGGCCCGCTCGAAGCTGATACCGAACTTGTCGCCGCGCTTGCCGGTCGAGATCTTCGCGTGGGTCAGCGCGTCGACGTCGGGGTTGATGCGCAGCGAGACTTGGGCGGCTCGACCGAGTGCGACGGCGCGCGCCGACAGACGCCGCAGCTCCGGCTCCGACTCGACGTTGAAGCAGAAGATGCCGGCCTGGAGCGCCTGGTCCATCTCGCCCGCGCTCTTGCCGACCCCCGAGAACATGATGCGGTCCGGCCGGATGCCCGCGGCCAGCGCCCGCGCCAGCTCGCCGCCCGACACGACGTCGGCGCCCGAGCCGAGATCGGCGAGCGTCTTGAGGACGGCCTGGTTCGAGTTGGCCTTCAGCGCATAGCAGACCAGCGCGTCGATATCGGCGAAAGCCTCCGCGAAGACGCGGTAGTGTCGCGTCAGGGTCGCCGAGGAGTAGCAATAAAAGGGCGTGCCGACCTCTGCCGCCAACTCGGGCAGCGCGACGTCCTCGGCGTGCATCACGCCGTCCCGGTACTGGAAGTGGTTCATCGCCGGACGCTCGTTGCGATCAGTTCAGAAGACCGTCGAGCGGAAAGCGCTTCTTCTCGGCGTTGGGGTTGCGGGTGATCTCGGTCGGCAGGACCGACAGGTCCGAGGTTACCGGCGCGACGCGCGGCAGGCGTGCCGTACCGTCGGCGGCGGGCACCACGACGCGCGCGGGCGTGCCGTCGGCCCGCGTCGCGACCGGCACGGTCTTGCGCCCGCATCCGGCCAGCGCCGCCACGCAGACGAGGATCACGACGGGGGTGGAAAGGGTTCGAAGGCGCCGCACGTCGTTTCACGTCCTTGAATGGTCACCCCGGCCTGGCACCGGGGTGATTCCTGCTTAGCCGGTCCCGCCGGCGAAATCACCCCTCGGCGCCGAGCCGCTCGCGCCAGAAACGAACCTGCCCGCGCACGTTGTCGGGGGCCGTGCCGCCGAACGAGGTGCGGGACCGCACCGAGGCGTCCACCGAGAGGACGCCGTAGACCGCCTCCCCGATGCGCGCGTCGAGCTCCCGCAGAGCCTCCAGCGGCAGGTCCTCCAGCGCGGTGCGCCGTTCCTCCGCCATGGCGACGGCCCGGCCCGTCACATGGTGGGCCTCGCGGAACGGCAGGCCGAGTTCGCGCACCAGCCAGTCGGCGAGATCCGTGGCGGTCGAGAAGCCCGCGCCGGCGGCCGCCCGCATCTTCGCCGCGTTGACCTGGAGGTCGCGCACCATGCCGGTCATGGCCGAGAGCGCGAGGGCGAGGTTGTCGATCGCGTCGAAGACCTGCTCCTTGTCCTCCTGCATGTCCTTGGAATAGCTGAGCGGCAGGCCCTTCATCACGGTCAGCAACGCGACCAGCGAGCCGTTGATGCGGCCGGTCTTGGCGCGCACGAGCTCGGCCGCGTCCGGGTTCTTCTTCTGCGGCATGATCGAGGAGCCGGTGGAGAAGGCGTCCGACAGGCGCACGAAGTCGAACTGCGGCGTCGACCAGATCACGATCTCTTCGGCCAGGCGCGAGAGGTGGGTCGCCGTGATGGCGGCGACCGACAGGAACTCGATCGCATAGTCGCGGTCCGACACCGAATCCAGCGAGTTGCGCGTCGGCCCGGCAAAGCCGAGTGCCTCGGCCACCTGATGCCGATCGATCGGGAAGCCCGTGCCGGCAAGGGCCGCAGCGCCGAGCGGCGATTCGTTCATGCGCCGGCGCGCGTCCTGCGCGCGGCTGCGGTCGCGCGCCGCCATCTCGACATAGGCGAGGCAGTGGTGGCCGAAGGTCACGGGCTGCGCCGCCTGAAGGTGGGTGAAGCCGGGCATCACGGTATCGGCATGCTCCTCGGCCCGCGCGAGCAGCGCGTCCTGGAAGGCCCGCAACGCCCGGTCAAGATCGTCGAAGGCCGAGCGCACGTGAAGGCGGAAGTCCAGCGCGACCTGGTCGTTGCGCGAGCGTGCCGTGTGGAGACGACCAGCCGCCGGGCCGATCAGTTCGGCGAGCCGCGCTTCGACGTTCATGTGGATGTCCTCGCGCTGGCGCGAAAACGTGAACGTACCGCCCTCGATCTCGGCGAGGATCGCCTCCAGGCCTCGCCTGATTTCCGCCGCGTCCTCCTGCGAAACGACGCCCCGGTCGGCGAGCATCGCGACATGAGCGGTCGACCCGGCGATGTCCTCGCGGTAGAGGCGCTTGTCGAAGTCGATCGAGGCGTTGATCGCTTCCATGATCGCATCCGGACCCGACGCGAAGCGACCGCCCCACATCTCGTTGCTCTGCTTTCCCATGAAAGGCCCTTCCGCTCGATGATCGACCCCGACGCCCCGCCGCCCGAAACGCCCCGCCGCCGACACCTCGGCGCCGTGCTCGGTCTGGCTCTTCTGGCGGGCGCGGCCGTTGGCGCGCTTGGCCTATACGTCGCACGAGGGAGCGCTGGCAACGAAGTGGCAGGCGCCTGCCCGGCCAAGGCCGCGCTTTCCGCCGCCCTCGACGCCGCTGCGCAAGGCGAGGTCGCCGCCATGCGCCCGCTGGACACCCCGTTCGACCTGACGCCGGTCGCCTTCCAGCACGACGGCCAACCCACGACGCTGGGCGCGCTGCGCGGGCAGGCGCTGCTCCTCAACATCTGGGCGACCTGGTGCGCGCCCTGCCGCGCCGAGATGCCCGAACTCGATGAGTTGGAGCGCGAAGCGGGCGACGAGAGCTTCGCCGTGGTGCCGGTCAACGTCGACCTCGGCGACGACGCCAAGCCGCGTGCTTTCTACGCCGAAACGGGCCTAAAGAGCCTGCCCTACATGCGCGACGAGACCATGGGCATCTTCAACACTCTGAATGGCCAGGGTGTCGCCTTCGGCCTGCCGGTCACGCTTCTCGTGGACGCGGAAGGCTGTGCGCGCGCCGCGATGAACGGTCCCGCCGCCTGGGCGAGCCCGGATGCGATCCGCCTGATCGACGCCCTGAAGAGCGACGCGACGGCGGTACCCGCCAGCTAGCTAGCGCGTGGGCTTCGGCGGATCGACGCGGTAGTCGTAGAAGCCGCGGCCCGTCTTTCGGCCGAGCCAGCCGGCCTCGACATACTTCACGAGGAGCGGGCACGGGCGATACTTGGAATCGGCCAACCCGTCGTGCAGCACCTGCATGATGGCGAGGCACGTATCCAGCCCGATGAAGTCGGCCAGCTGAAACGGGCCCATGGGGTGGTTCGCGCCAAGGCGCATCGAGGCGTCGATGCTCTCGATCGTGCCGACGCCCTCGTGCAGCGTGTAGATCGCCTCGTTGATCATCGGAACGAGCACGCGATTGACGATGAAGCCGGGGAAGTCCTCGGAAACGGTCAGCGTCTTGCCGAGGCCGGCCGCGAAGCTCTTGGCGGTCTCGAAGACGTCGTCGTCGGTCGCGATGCCGCGCACCAGCTCGACGAGCTTCATGACCGGTACCGGGTTCATGAAGTGGATGCCCAGGAAGCGCTCGGGCCGGTCGGTGCCGCTGGCAAGCCGCGTGATCGAGATCGACGAGGTGTTGGTGGCCAGGATCGCATCGGGCCGCAGGACGGGACAGACCTGCTGGAAGATGCGCCGCTTCACATCCTCGCGCTCGGTCGCCGCCTCGATCACCAGATCGGCCTCGGCGAGCGCGCCGACGCCGTCCGCCGCCACGAGACGCGAGAGCGCCGCCTCGCGGGCACTTGCCTCCATCTTGCCGTTCGCCACCTGTCGGGCCAGCTGCGCGCCGATCTTGTCGATCCCCTGGCGCGCCATCTCGAGGCTTACGTCGTAGACCACGACGCGATGCCCGGTGACGGCCGCCACCTGGGCGATGCCCGCTCCCATCTGTCCGGCGCCGACGACGCCGAGGGTCTCGATTCGGGAGGGAACTGGCATGGCGTCCTCAGAGCTTGGAGGTCAGTTCCGGAACGATCGTGAAGACGTCGCCGACGAGCGCATAGTCGGCCACCTGCAAGATCGGCGCGTCGGCATCCTTGTTGATGGCGACGATGACCTTACTGTCCTTCATGCCGGCCAGATGCTGGATCGCGCCGGAGATGCCGCAGGCGACATAGAGGTCGGGCGCCACGACCTTGCCGGTCTGCCCGACCTGCCAGTCGTTGGGCGCGTAGCCCGCATCCACCGCCGCGCGGCTTGCTCCGACCGCGGCGCCGAGCTTGTCGGCGAGTGGCAGCATCAGCTCGTCGAACTTCTCCTTGGAGCCGAGCGCGCGCCCGCCGGAGACGACGATCTTGGCTCCCGACAATTCGGGCCGTTCGGAATGGGCGACCTCCTCCGAGACGAATCGCGATACGGCAGGATCGTCGGCACCCGAGGTCTCCTCGACGGGAGCGGCGGACGCGCCCTCCCCGGCAGCGGCGAAGGCGGAGGTGCGGATCGTCAAGACCTTCACCTTGTCGGTCGAGCGCACGCGCTCCACCGCGTTGCCGGCGTAGATCGGGCGCTCGAACGTGTCGGGGGCGATCACGGCCGAGACATCGGAGACCTGCATGACGTCGAGCAGCGCCGCCGCACGCGGCAGGGCATTCTTGATCGACGCCGTGGCCGGCCCGACGATTGCCACGTAGGCCGGCGCAAGCTGCACGACGAGCGCCGCCAGCGGCTCGGCCAGGTGGTAGGCGTAGGAGCCGCCCTCCGCCTTGAGGACCTTCGAGACGCCATCGAGCTTTGCGGCCTGTTGGGCCACGGCGGACGCGCCCTCGCCCGCCACGAGGACATGGACGTCGCCGCCGAGCGACTTCGCGGCGGTCAGGGCCTTCGCGGTCTCGCCGGACAGGGTCTTGTTGTCGTGCTCGGCGATCAGAAGCGTGGTCATGGATCCGGTTCCCTTCTATCCGATCAGACGAGCCCGGCGCCCTTGAGCGCCGAAACGAGTTCGTCCACCGAGCCGACCTTGATGCCGGCCTGCCGGCTCTTGGGCTCGGTGACGCTGAGGACCTCGAGGCGCGGCTTCGTGTCGACGCCGTAGTCGGCCGCCGATTTCTCTTCGAGCGGCTTCTTCTTGGCCTTCATGATGTTGGGCAACGACGCATAGCGCGGCTCGTTGAGCCGAAGGTCGGTGGTGACGATCGCCGGCAGCTTCAGCGACAGCGTCTGGAGGCCGCCGTCGACCTCGCGCGTCACGCTCGCCTCGCCGTTCGCCAGCTCCAGCTTCGAGGCGAACGTGCCCTGCGCCCAGCCGAGCAGACCGGCAAGCATCTGGCCGGTCTGGTTCGCGTCGTCGTCGATCGCTTGCTTGCCGAGAATCACGAGATCGGGCGCCTCGGCTTCCACGACCCCCTTGAGAATCTTGGCCACGGCCAGCGGCTCGACCGGACCTTCGGCCTTCACGAGGATGCCGCGGTCGGCCCCCATGGCGAGCGCGGTGCGAATCGTCTCCTGCGCCTGGGCGACGCCGATCGACACCGCGACGATCTCGTCGACGCCGCCCTTTTCCTTGAGGCGGACGGCCTCCTCGACGGCGATCTCGTCGAACGGGTTCATCGACATCTTCACGTTGGCGAGGTCGACGCCCGTCCCGTCTCCCTTCACGCGGACGCGAACGTTGTAGTCCACCACGCGCTTCACGCAGACGAGGATCTTCATGGGCGAGGTGTCCTTCTCCACTGGCAGCATCGCGCCCCGGCGGCACAGCCGCGGGGCCGGGCATGATTAGGGGCGGCGCTCCGGCGCTTCAAGGCGGCGACGTTGCGCAATCTTGACACCAACGTAGCCAACATTGACGTTTACGTCAAAGTCAGAACGGTTCAACGGTTGGCGCCAGGGACCCACAGCACGTCACCCTCGCCGCGCCGGTTGGCCTGGCGCGCCATCACGAAGAGGAGGTCCGACAAGCGGTTCACGTAGCGCAGCGCCGGCTGCGAGATGCGCTCGCCCGGCTGGCGCGACACCGCCACCATCACCCGTTCGGCGCGACGTGCGACGGTCCGCGCCAGATGAAGGTGAGCCGACAAGGCGGTGCCTGCGGGCAGCACGAAGGAGCGCAGCGGCTCGAGTTCCGCATTCACGTCGTCGATCGCGCGCTCCAGCGCGTCGACCTGCGCGTCCACCACCGCAAGACGTTGGAAAAGCAGCGGCTCGTCGGACTCGGGCGTTGCGAGGTCGGCGCCGAGGTCGAAGAGATCGTTCTGAACGCGCGACAGGAGCCGGTCGGTCTCGCCCTCGGCATGAAGACGCGCCATGCCGAGCGTGGCATTCAACTCGTCAACCGTGCCGACCGCTTCCATGCGCAGGTCCGACTTCAGGCGCCGTTCGCCGGTCGCCAGGCCCGTCGTGCCGTCGTCGCCCGTGCGCGTGTAGATCTTGTTCAGCCGAACCATGCCCTGCCCTCGAAGCCTCGGCGGGACAACTAGGGCGTCGCGGCGGGTCGGCAGCTTGGGGGAGAGAAGATGCCTGTGGAGGATGCCCTCGTGCAGGACGCCTCAGGACCCGCGCGCGAACCAGATCGCCCCGACAATCACGGCGACCGCGATCGCCTGGAGCATGACGCGCGCGCGCATGAGCTTCTGCGACGTGTTGCCCGGTCCTCCCCGCATCATGTTGCCGAGCCCCATCACGAGCACCACCGCGACGGCGGCCATGAAGATGAGGGCGAGGATGGTGAAGACGATGGACATCGCGAATCTTCCGAAAATCTCTTGAGAAGCGAGCCTGATATAGGGATCACGCAAGCGTCATGCGAGCGGACGGGCCGCCGCAGGGGACCGCGCGCCGACGGTCGCCGTCGCCGCCGCCGTACCGCCCGCCGCCAGCGCCATTCCGAGGATCTGGACGCCGTTCAACGCCTCGCCGAACAGAAGATAGGCCATCACCGCGGTGACGCCGGGTACGAGATACATGAGCGAGGCGACGCGCGAGACCGCGCCCCGCTCGATCATCAGGAGCAGCAGGAAGACCGCGCCGATCGACAGAACGAGCGTCAGCCACAGAAGCGCGAACACGAGTTCGCCGGTCCAATCGACCCGCATCGTTTCGGTGAGGAACGCGACCGCCAGCGTCGGCACGAGCGCGCCGACATACTGCGCGGCGGTCCCGATCCGCAGGTCCAGCCCGCGCACGAAACGCTTCTGCCAGACGGTCCCCGCCGCGATCGCCAGGACCGCGACACCGGCGGGAAGCAGCGTTCCCGCATTCACGGCCGAACCCGTGCCGAGCTTGGGCGAGACCACGAGCGCAACCCCGAGGAAGCCGACCGCCAATCCCAACCCGTGACGGTAGGACATCCGCTCGCCCAGCATCGGGCCTGCCAGAACGGCGGTGACGAGCGGCTGCAGGCCGGCGGCCAGCGCGACGATGCCGGCCGGCAGGCCGTGCCGGACCGCGTAGAAGACGCCGCCGAGATAGACCCCGTGAATCAGGCTGCCGGCAAAGGCGGCATGCGCGAGCGCCCGTCCGCGCGGCCGAGCGCGGCGGAACGGACCGATCGCAAGGAGAGCCAGGACGAGCAGCGCCAGCGCGTAGCGCATCGACAGGAAGGTGAACGGCTCGGCATGGGGCATCGCGTAGCGCGCGCCGACGAAGCCGGTCGCCCACAGCAGAACGAACAGCGCGGGCGCCAGCGGCAGGAAACGGGCCATGCGAGAATTCCCGGCCAGGGGCGCCACCCGTTCGGGCCGGCGCGATACGCCGCTGGCGTTAACAGGATCGTTCCCCTCACCACAAGCGAAGGACGAAGACGAGCGAGGACGGGTCGCTTCGCGTCCGCGAAGCGGTTAGGCAGGGCGGCTGACGATGAAGGAAGGGTGACCCGCGTCCGATGAGTCTCGTTCTGCCGATCGTCGCGCCGATCTTTCTCCTGATCGCGCTGGGTGCCGCTCTCGGCAAGCTGCGCCTCATGCCGGAGACGACCGGCGACGCCTTGACGAGCTTCGTGTTTCTAATCGCGGTGCCCGTGCTCCTGTTCCGCACGGTGGCGACCGCCGATTTCGGCCAGACGAGTCCGATCTGGTTATGGGCCAGCTATTTCGCGGGTGTCGCCCCGCTTTATGCGCTGGGCATTCTGGTGGGAGCGCGGGTCGCGGGGTTGGACCGGCGCGGTCAGGTCATTGCCGGTGTCTCGGCCAGCTTCTCGAACCTCCTGTTTGTCGGCATCCCGATCGTCGAGCGCGCCTTTGGCGCGGAGGGCCTGAACGTCCTGTCCCTGATCCTGGCGGTGCACATGCCGACCATGATGGCCGCCTCGACCCTTCTGCTGGAGCGCGCGGCCGCGCTCGACGCGCGCGGCTCGGGCGACGGTACGGCCAAGGCCTCGCCGCTCAGGGCTCTTCGCCAGGTCGCGCGCAACCTGTCGCGCAGTCCGCTCGCGGTCTGCATCGCACTCGGCTTCGTATGGCGGCTGACGGGATGGAGCCTGGCCGGACCGGTCGACGAGGTGACGCGCCTTCTCGCCCAGACCGCCGGTCCGCTGGCCCTGGTCGCCCTCGGCCTGTCCCTGCCGCGCTACCGGATTCGCGGCGCTCTCGCGGCGCCGCTCACCGTGACGGCCCTGACCCTCGTTCTCCAGCCGCTGGTCGTTCTTCTGGTCGGCTCGGCGCTCCTCCCACCGCTCTGGTTGTCGGTGGCCGTGATCGCGGCGGCCAGCCCGGTCGGCGTCAACGCCTACCTCTTCGCCCGCTACTTTCGAACCGGCGAATCGCTGGCGGCCTCGACCATCCTGTTTTCCACGATCGGCTCGGCGGCGACTTTGACCTTATGGCTGCTCGCGATGACCTGACAGTCCCACCATCCGGCAGATGTCGGCGGGCGACAGGCCGGCCGCGCGCAACTCCGCCAAGGCCGTGTCGCCACGGCTTTTCGAGAGTTTCAGGCCGTCGTCGCCGAGGACCAGGCGGTGATGATGATAGCGGGGCACAGGAAGCCCAAGCAGGGCCTGCAGCAGGCGGTGGACCGAGGTGGACGGCAGAAGGTCGGCGCCCCGTACGACATCGGTGACACCCTGCAGCGCATCGTCGACGCTCACCGCCAGATGGTAGCTTGCGGGCGTATCGGCGCGCGCCAGGACGACATCGCCCCACAGTTCGGGCTCGGCGGGAACGAGGACGGCTGTCCCCTCGCCCCTTTCCTCGAACAGGAGCGACCCGGCGACCCGCCCGAGAGCCGCCGACATGTCGAGCCGCCAGGCGTGCGGCTCGCCCGCCGCGATCCGGCGGTCTCGCTCGGCCGGATCGAGCTCGCGGTCCAGCGCGGGGTACAGAAGCGCGCCGTCCGGGTCGCGCGGCCAGGGGCGCCCCTCGCGTTCTTCGAAGAGCGACGCATGACGCCGCGTCTCGCCGCGCGTGCCGAACGCGGCATAAACGAGACCGTCCGCGCGCAGCGCGTCGAGCGCGGTCTCGTAGTCCGCCATATGCCGGCTTTGGAGGCGCACGGGGGTTTCGAAGCGGATGCCCAGCCAGACTAGGTCCTCCAGGATCGCCTCCACCAGGGCGGGCGTGCAACGCGCCGTATCGATGTCCTCCAGCCGCAACAGAAGCCGCCCGCCGCTCGCGTGCGCCAGGTCGGCGTTGAGAAGCGCACTCAGCGCATGGCCGAGGTGCAGGCGTCCGTTCGGACTCGGCGCGAAGCGGAAGACGGGTCGCACGTCGCCGAAATCGGGTTCCGTTGGCATGGGCGCGATCCTATCTCAGCGGCATGATCCGGACGCAAGACGACCTCGACCAAGCCCTGGCCTTGCTGGTCGCCGCCGACCCGCAGCTCGCCCCCGTCGCCGAACGCGCCGGGCCGTTGCCGTTGCGCGCCATGCCGGCCGGCTTGCGGGGCCTCGCCGCCACGATCATCGGCCAGCAGGTCTCGCGTGCGAGCGCCGCCGCGATCTTCGCGCGCTTCGAACGCGAGGTGGACCTCGACGATCCCGCCGCGATCCTGCGAGTCGACGAGACGGCCTTTCGCCGCGCCGGATTGTCCCTCACCAAGCACCGGACGATGCTGGCGATCGCCGAGGCGATCGCGTCGGGCCATCTCGACTTCGAGCGAATCAGCCGGAGCCCGGCGGACGCGGCGGTGGCCGAGATGACGGCGGTGCGCGGCATCGGCCGCTGGACGGCGGAGAGCTATCTTCTGTTCTCGCTCGGCCACCGCGACGTGTTTCCGGCAGGCGACCTCGCCCTCCAGGTGGCGGTGGCGGACGCGCTCGGGCATGAGTCGCGCCTGCGCGAGAAGGCGCTCCAGGGGCTGGCGGAACGCTGGCGGCCGGCGCGCGCCGTGGCGGCCCGCCTGTTCTGGGCCTACTACGCCACGCTCGTGCGGCGCGACGCCGTGTTGGCCACGCCTGTGCAACAGGGTCGCTAAGGCCTTTGAAACGCTTCACAAAGGCGACATGTTGGGCCACGATACTCGTAGCAGCATCGAACTGGCATGAGCAGACGGTTTCGCGAGGACCGGACTGAACTTCGCGAGACCACCGCATCGTGCAAAGGAGACCATCCTTGACGATCGCAGTGCAGCCCAACCTGTCCCCCGCCCTCGTGCTCAACGCGGACTACCGTCCCTTGAGCTACTACCCCCTCTCGCTCTGGTCCTGGCAGGACGCCATCAAGGCCGTGTTCCTCGACCGCGTCACGATCCTGGCCGAGTACGACCGGGCCGTGCATTCGCCGACCTTCTCGATGCGGCTGCCCTCGGTGGTCTGCCTCAAGACCTACGTGAAGCCCGCGCGCCATCCTGCCTTCACGCGCTTCAACGTCTTTCTGCGCGACCGCTTCCAGTGCCAGTACTGCGGCTCGCCGCATGAGTTGACCTTCGACCACGTCATCCCGCGCTCGCGCGGCGGCCTGACGACCTGGGAGAACGTCGTCGCGGCCTGCTCGCCCTGCAATCTCAAGAAGGGTGGCCTCATGCCCAAGGATGCGGGCATGCATCCGCACCAGACGCCCTATCAGCCGACCGTGCACGACCTTCACAACAACGGTCGCCTGTTTCCGCCCAACTTCCTGCACGAAAGCTGGCTGGATTACCTCTACTGGGACTCGGAGCTGGAGGCGGAGTAGCCGGCTTTCAACCGAAGCGGCTCGCCCGCGCGAAGGCGCCACGCAGGGCGATCAACAGAAGGATCGTAGCCGCCACGGCGTTCCAGCCCGCGAGCGACAGGCCGAAGACGCGCAGAGCCGCATCCGTGCAGGACGGCGGGTGGACGCTGTCGAGCGAGGACAGGAGGTCGCCCGTCAGGTCCACCGGTGCGGCCGCCGCGCAATCGGCCGGGCCGGCCCACCAGCGCCATTCGACGCCCGCGTGGTAGACGCCGAGGCCCAGAGCCCAAGCCATGAGGATCGCGACGATCACCAGCAGGATGCGCGTCGAGGCGGGCCGAACGCCGACAACCGACCCGAGAAGCGCCACGAGAGCTACGGGAATGGCGAGGTAGTACGGCGTGCGCTGCTCAAGGCAGAGGGCGCAGGGGATATAGCCGCCCACGTGCTGCAGCAGGAGCGCCGAACCGACGGTCGTCGTCGTGCCGACGAGAAGGAGAGCGGCGGCAAGGGTCTGGCGCGTCGCGGTGCTGCGGCGCTGGAGGCGATCGGACAGGGTCATGACAGGCGCTCCGGACATCTCGCAGCGGCCTCTAGCACGGGAGCGCGGGGGACCGGTAGCCGAGCCCATCTAGACGATCCGTCCCCCCTATGGCATGTAATGTTCCAGCCTCCGACCTCGGGTCGGGACGCGCTGCGGGCGTGGTGGAATTGGTAGACGCGCCGGACTCAAAATCCGGTTCCGAAAGGAGTGTCGGTTCGACCCCGACCGCCCGCACCACCCTCTTTCATGACTTGATGCCGACCACCGCGATCAGCGGATCGCCCTTGCGATCGGCTGTTTGAAGGACATGCGGCTCGACGTGCTCGAATCCCGCCTCGTCAAGATAGAGCGCGATCAGACGGGCGTGATCGTCGCCTCCCAGCGCCTGCCAGATGGCGACGGCCTTGGTCGGGAAACATCGGTTCGAGAAGGACACGACGACGCGTCCGCCGGGCGCGAGCGTGCGATACAGCTCGCGCAGGACCGCGACGGGTTGTTCCAGATACTGGATCCCGACGCAGATCAGAGCGGCGTCGAAACAACGGTCCGGCAGGTCCAGCGTGGGGTCGCGGTTGAGATCCTGGACGAACCAGCGGCTGAAACGCGGGTTGGCCGCCAGCTCCTCCGCGTTCATGCCGTGTCCGACGACGTCCGCATAGGCGACGTCGTCCGGAAGGTGGCTGACCCAGCTCGACATGAGGTCGAGGACGCGCGCGCCCGGCTCGATCTTCCGCCGGTAGAATCGTGTGAGCGCGGCGATCGCCCGGTCGTCGATATGGGTGACGAAGCGGGGCGTCCCGTAGAACAGCGCGTCCGGGCTCGTGTCCGCCTTGCGGAAGGCCTCTTCGGGCAGGTCGGCGATCGACATGGGCAGCGTATCCTCGGATGGTCCGTCCCGGCGATCTGGTGCGGGCGCTCGCCGCTGCGAGGGCGCTGCGACGCCGCGCCTACTCGGCCGGCACGGCCGATGCGCGATCCCCCTCCTCGCGGCCCAACGCCTGCTCGATGTCGGCCGCGTTGGCGGAGCGAGGACGCGTGAACCGGGCAAGCAGATCGTAGAGCACGGGCGTGACGAACAGCGTCAGGACGGTGGACACCGTAAACCCGCCGACGATCACGACGCCGATTGCCTCGCGGCTTTCCGAGCCCGCACCGCCCGTCAGCATCAGGGGAACGGCCCCGAGCACGGTCGCGACGGTCGTCATCAGGATGGGCCTCAGACGCGTGACGGAGCCCTCCAGAATGGCGTCGCGCACGGAATGGCCCTCGTCGCGCAGCTGGTTGGCGAATTCCACGATCAGGATGCCGTTCTTGGCCATCAGACCGACCAGGAGGATCAAGCCGACCTGGCTGTAGGTGTTCAGCGACATGCCGGTGAAGAGCAGCGTGCCGAAGGCGCCGGTGATGCCGAGCGGTACGGTGAGGAGGATGATCGTGGGGTGGATCCAGCTTTCGAACTGGGCCGCCAGCACGAGGAAGACGATCAGGAGGGCGAGGCCGAACACGACCTGGACGCCGCTCGACGTATCGAGGAACTCGCGCGCCTGCCCCTTGAACGCGATCTGCGCCTCCGGCGGCAGCGCCTCGGCGGCGGCGGTGCGCACGAACTCGATGCCACGCCCCATGTCGTAGCCCTCCGCCAGCCCCGCCGAGACCTCCACCGAGGGCAGGCGGTCGTAACGGTTCAGCGCTCGCGGCGAGGCGTTCTCGCGCACGGTGACGAGGCCATCCAGCGAGACCAGCGTTCCCGCCTCGTTGCGAAGGTACACGTTGGACAGGTCGCGCGCGCTGTTGCGATCGGTGTCCTGCGCCTGGATCATCACCGGATACTGCCGGCCGCGATCGAGATACTCCGTCACCTCGCGCGAGGCGAAGAGGGTCTGGAGCGCTTCCGAGACCATGCGCACGTCGATGCCGAGATCCCGCGCCCGGTCGCGGTCGACCGTGATGTCGTAGCCGGGCTGGTTGTTGTCGTAAGCGACCTCGACGCCGGTCAGGCCATCGTTCTCTCGCATGCGCTCGGCCAGCGTCTCAGCCCAGGTGGCGACATCCCCGAACTCGGGCCCGCCGACGCTGACCTGGAGCGGGTTCGCCGAGCCTCGCAGGCCGAGGCCGGCGGGCGAGTTCGCGCGAACCTGCGCGCCGGTGATGGCGGCCAGCTCGGGCCGCAGCCGCGCGATGATCTGCTGCTGGCTTTCGCCCCGCTCCTTCCAGTCGGCGAGGCGCACGATGACGTTGGCACGGCGCAACTCGCCGTACTGTCCGACGATGGTCTGGATGCCGGTGACGGTTCCCTGGTCGCGCAGCGGCTGGAGGATCGCCTCGACCTGCCGCGTCACCGCATCCGTATAGGCCAGGCTGGCGCCGAGCGGGGCCTCGATGCGAACCGAGAACTGGCCGCGGTCCTCGGGCGGCGTCAGCTCGTTGGGCAGGCGCGTGAAGAGGGCGGCCGAACTCATCGCCACGAAGGCGGCGATCGCCAGAACCAGAACCGGCGCGCGAAGCGCCATCCGCAGGACGCGCCGGTAACCGTTGTTCAGCGTCTCCAGCGAACGCTCCACGATGCGCTCGAAGAGCGATCGCTTGGCCCCCGGCTCGGCGAGGACGCGCGAGGACAGCATCGGGCAGAGCGAGAGCGATACGAACGCCGAAACGGCGACGGCGACGCCCAGCACGAGGCCGAACTCGGTGAAGAGCCGGCCCACCTGCCCTTGGAGGAACGACAGCGGCACGAAGACCGCGATCAGAACCGCCGAGGTCGCCAGCACGGCGAAGGTCACCTGCTGCGCGCCGAGCGCCGACGCCTTGAGACGGCTCTCGCCCTCGTCGATGCGCCGCTGGATGTTTTCGAGGACCACGATCGCGTCGTCCACCACGAGGCCGATCGCCAGGATCAACGCGAACAAGGTCAGGATGTTGATCGAGAAGCCGAACAGCGCGAGGCCGGCACAGGCGCCCACGAGCGATACCGGTATCGTGACGGCCGGCACGATCGTCGCTCGTAGCGAGCCGAGGAACAGGAAGTTCACCGCGACCACCAGCGCGATCGCGATGCCGAGCGTGATCTCGACCTCATGAATCGAGGAGCGAATGAACACGGCATCGTCGCTCGACACCGCGATGCGCGTGCCCTCGGGCAGCGTATCGGCAAGATCCGCGATCTCGGCCTGGATCGCGTCGGAGATCTGAACCGTATTGGACTGGGACTGGCGGATGACGCCAAGGCCGATCGCCGTGACGCCATTGGCGCGAAAGGCCGAATCGTCGTCCTCCACGCCGCGCTCCACCCGCGCGACGTCGCCCAGGCGGATCGGGTAGGTCTCGCTCTGGCGCACGACGAGACGCTCGAATTCGGCGGGATCGGAGAAACGCGTGGCGGTGCGGACCTGGAACTGGCGGCCCGGCGTCTCGATCTCGCCGGCCGGAAGCTCGACGTTGTTGTTCTCCAAGGCGTCCGCGACGTCCGAAACCGTCACGCCGCGCGCCGCCATGGCGCGGCGGTCGAGCCAGACGCGCATGGCATAGGCGCGCTCGCCGTTGATCTCGACATTGGCGACGCCGTCGATCGTGGCGAGCTGGTCCACGACGTAGCGATCCGCATAGTCGGTGAGTTCGGCCGCGGACAGGCGATCCGAGGTCATCGACAGACGGATCACGGGATCGCTTTCGGAGTCGTTCTTCTGGATGACCGGTTCCTCGGCCTCCTCGGGCAGGTCCTGCGACACGCGCGCGACCTCGGATCGCACGTCGTTGGCGGCGTCGTCGATGTCGCGATCGGTGTTGAACTCGATCACCGTGCGGCTTTGGCCGCGCTCGGCCTCGGACGAGACCGAGCGGATACCGGAGACGCCCGCGATCGCGCCTTCCACGACGGTCGTGATCTGTGCGTCGACGACCTCTGGCGCCGCGCCCTCGTAGGCGACGGTCACGGTGACCTGAGCGGTGTCGATGTCGGGCAGCTCGCGAACCGGCAGGCTGAGAAGCGCCGCGCCGCCGCCCACCAGCACCAGGACGTTCATGACGACCGCCAGGACCGGACGGCGCAGACACAGGTCGGAAAGCGTCACGAGCCGCCCCTAGCCCTGGCGGCCGGCGGGGGCGCCCGGAGCGCCGGCCACCGCCTCGCCTGCCGACGGCGCACGCGGCGCGACCTCGATCCGCTCCCCGTCGCTCAAGGACTGCAGTCCGCTGACGACCACGCTTTCGCCCTCGGCGATACCCGACAGCACCTCGACGCGCTCGCCCTGGCGAAGGCCGGTCTCGATGTCGCGTCGCCGCGCGGTCTCGCCGTCCGCCACGAAGACATAGGCGCGCTCGCCCTCGTTCACGACCGCGACTTCCGGGACACCGACCGACTGCCGCTCCTCCAGGACGATCGAAACGCCCATGAACATGCCGGTCGTTAGCGCCCGGTCTTCGTTGGGAATGGAAGCCTCGATCGTGAAGGAGCGCGATAGCGCATCGACGCGGGTGCCGACCGCGCTGACGGTTCCGGTGAAGCGACGATTGGGATAGGCGGTCGTGGTGGCCTCGATGGTCTGGCCGGACCGGATCTCGGCCAGGTAGCGCTCCGGCAACGAGAAGGTGACGTCGACGCTGGACAGGTTGTCGAGCGAGGTGAGCACCGTGGTGGTCGCGACCATCTGGCCGACATCAACGTCCGCCAACCCGACGCGTCCGTCGAACGCGGCAACCACGCGCCGGTCCTCCACCGCGTTCAGCGCCTGCTCGCGCGCGGCTTCCGCCCGCAGGATCAGCGCCTCGACGGCCTCGAGCGCGGCGTCGCTCTGGATGTTCTGCTGCGCGAGCTGCCGGGCGCGGTCTCCGTTTCCGCGAACCTCGGCGACCGTTGCCTCGGCCTCCCGCAGCGCCGCCTGTTCCGCCCGATCGTCGAGTTGCACGAGGAGGTCGCCGGCCCGAACCTCGCTGCCCTCGCGGATATTGACCGCCGTGACGCGTCCCGCGCTCATCGGCTGGACATCGATGGACTGTTGCGCCTTCGTGGAACCGACCGCTTCAGCGGTCCGGCGGACGGGCGCGACGGTCGCCGGCGCGGTCTCGACGCGCGCGACCGAGGGGCCATTCCGGCGCTGCGGCTCGGCGGGACCGAAGCGGTCCAACAGGAATCCGGAACCGTAGAGGCCGGCCGCGCCGGCACCCGCTACGAGCACCACGCCGATCAGGATACGCAGGGGTCGCACGCGAACCACCTCACCCAAGACGATCCGGCGCCCGGAGGAGGCGTCCAAAGGGATCGATCGTTAAGCGGGCCGCCCCTCGCCCGTTCCCGCATCCACGGGCCTGTCCCATCACGTCGTGGTGAGACGACACCCTCGGTTGGAGGTGGGACCCTTTTGGCGTCGGGCTCGCCGCGTTTTGGCGGCGACCGCATGTCGCAGCCGCCGCCCCGATGCGGTTCCGCGTCAGGCGATGCCGGCTCCGCCCGTCACACCATAGACCTCGCCGGTGATGTAGCTTCCCTCCTGGCTGGCGAGCAGCACGTAGACCGGTGCGATCTCGACCGGCTGGCCAGGGCGGCCGATCTGACTTTCGGCGCCGAACTGCTGCACCTTTTCGGGCGGCTGGCCGCCGCTCGACTGGAGCGCCGTCCAGAACGGACCGGGCGCCACGACGTTGGCGCGGATGCCCTTCTCGATCAGCTGCTTGGCGAGCGCCTTCGTGTAGGCGACGATGCCGGCCTTCGTGGTGGCGTAGTCGAGAAGGATGGCCGAGGGCTCGTAGGCCTGGACCGAGGCGGTGGTGATGACGCTGGCACCCGCCGGCAGATGCGGCACGGCGGCCTGCGCGATCCAGTGCAGGGCGTAGAGGTTGGTCTTCATGGTCTTGTCGAAGTCGTCCGACGTGACCTTCGAGATATCCTCGCGGTTCTGCTGGCGCCCGGCGTTGACGACCAGGATGTCGAGGCCGCCGAATGCCTGGACCGTGCGCTCGACGATCTCGCGCGCCCACGCTTCCTCGGTGATGTCGCCGGGCAGCGCGAGCGCCTTGCGCCCTTCGGCCTCGATGATGGCGATCACCTCGCGGGCGTCGGCTTCTTCCGAGGCGAGATAGCTGATCGCGACGTCGGCACCCTCACGGGCGAAGGCGATGGCCGCCGCCCGGCCGATGCCGCTGTCGCCGCCGGTGATCAGGGCACGCCGCCCGTTCAGCCTGCCCGAGCCGACGTAGCTCGTCTCGCCATGGTCCGGCACGGGGTCCATCTTCGAGGCGATGCCGGGAACGGGCTGCGGCTGACGGGGAAAGGGAGGCTGGGGGTATTGCTTGCGCGGGTCCTGCAGCGTGAAACGGTTCGTCAAGGGAAGCTCCTCGGGTCTGACGTGACCCGAGGAAGGCGTCCTCGTCCCTCACGGTTCCGTGAGGCTGGGGCGGGCGATCGATGCCTGGCTACGGATCGTCAGAGACGCGTGTAGATGTAGAAACCGGTCTGCCGCAGCACCGCGTCCACGGTCGCCACGTCGAAGGACAACTGTTCGGCCCGGATATCGTCGACCTTGCCTCCAAAGCGCCAAGCCCGCTCGCGCAGGAACGGGGGAAGCCGTCCGCCGTCCGGCAGGGCGCAGACGATGCTCGGATCCTCGCGGTGCTGGAAGAGATTGTACATCGCGTCGGGCTCCTCATGCGGTGGTCTTGCGACGGATCTCTATCGGCGACCCGCGACGGTTTGATGGCTTCTTCGCGACAATCGGCAGCCAGGCGAAATGTCATGCCGCTGTAACAAACGGCTGGTTGGAAGCGGCGTCGATTCCCGTCGCATTCCCGGATGGCCCCGTATGACTTCGCGCTTCACGCCTGCCCTTCTCGCCCTGCTGCTCGCGTCCTCGACGCTCGCAGCCTCGGCCGAGCCGATGTTCAATCGCGTCGCGTCCTTCGCGGTTCCCGGCAACGCGCCGGAAGGCCAGGCGACCGAGACCACCTCGGCCGAGATCATAGCGGCAAGCGAGGACGGGCGGACGCTGGTCTATTCCGACAGCCCGCTCGGCGGCATCGGCTTCGTCGATCTGGCCGATCCGCGTGTGCCGAAGGGGGGCGGCTTTCTCGACATGGCGGGCGAGCCGACCTCGGTGACGGTGGTCGGCGGCAACGCCCTGGTTGCGGTGAACACCTCCGAGAACCGCGCCAACCCGTCGGGCCGTCTCGGCGTGGTTAGCATGACGACGCGTCAGGAAACGGCGAGCTGCGACCTGGGCGGCCAGCCCGACTCGGTCGCCGTGTCGCCCGACCGGTCGATGCTCGCGGTCGCGATCGAGAATGAGCGCGACGAGGACGTGAACGACGGCGCCCTGCCGCAGATGCCGGCGGGCTTCCTCGCGCTCCTGCCGCTGCGAAACGGCGCGCCGGACTGCACGGGTCTCCGGCGCGTCGACATGACGGGGCTCGGCGACATCGCGCCGGAGGACCCGGAGCCCGAGTTCGTCAGCTTCAACGCGCGCGGCGAGATCGCCGTGACGCTGCAGGAGAACAATCTCGTCGCAATCGTCGACCCGAAGACCGCGACGGTCACCGGGCACTTTTCGGCCGGAACCGTGGCGCTGGAGGGCGTGGACGCCAAGGACGACGGGCAGATCCGGCCGACCGACGCGATCGAGGCGCGCCCGCGCGAGCCCGACGCCGTGAAGTGGCTCGACGAGAACCGTCTCGTCACAGCCAACGAGGGCGACTGGAAGGGCGGCACGCGCGGCTTCACGATCTTCTCGCGTGACGGAACGGTCCTCTTCGAGTCCGGCGCCGCGTTCGAGCACGAGGCGATGCGCGCCGGGCACTACCCGGACAAGCGTTCCGATGCCAAGGGCATCGAGCCGGAGGGCATGGAAGTCGCCCGGTTCGGTGACGAGCAGCTGATCTTCGTTCTGGCCGAGCGCGCCTCGGTGGTCGGGGTCTATCGCGACACCGGCGCGGCGCCGGAGTTCGTCCAGATCCTGCCGACCGCGATCTCGCCGGAAGGCGCGATCGCCATCCCCTCACGCAACCTTCTGGCGGTCGCCAACGAGGCCGACCTCGGCGAGGACGGCGGCGCGCGCTCGCACGTCACGATCTACGAGCGGGCGGAGGGACCGGCCCGTTATCCGGAAATCGTTTCGGGCGACAAGAACGGCCAGCCGATCGGCTGGGGCGCCCTGTCGGCGTTGTCGGCCGACCCGCAGCGCGATGGGTTCCTGCATGCGGCCAGCGATTCGGTCTTCAAGGCGGCACCGACGATCTACGCGATCGATGCCACGCAGCGTCCCGCCCGCATCACCGATACGATGATCGTCACGCGCGGCGGCCAGCCGGCCAAGGGCATGGACATCGAGGGCCTGACCTCGGACGGTCAGGGCGGCTTCTGGCTCGCCAACGAGGGCGATGCCGAGAAAGAGGTGCCGCACGCGCTGGTGCACGTGAACGCACAGGGCGCGATCGAGGAGGAGGTGCCCTTCCCGGCCGCGCTTCTCGAGGGACAGACCCGCTTCGGCGCCGAAGGGCTCGCCATGGCGGACGGCAAGCTCTGGGTCGCCGTGCAGCGCCCCTGGAAGGACGACCCGAAGAACACGACCAAGCTCCTCAGCTACGACCCTGCCGCCAAGACCTGGGGCGCGGTGCGCTACCCGCTGGAGACGGCGAGCGGCGAAGGCGGCTGGGTCGGCCTGTCGGAGATCGCGATCCACGGGGACCACGCCTATCTCATCGAGCGCGACAACCGTGTCGGCGAGGCGGCCCGGCTGAAGAGCGTGACGCGCGTCGCGCTCGCCGACCTCAAGCCGGCGCCGCTCGGCGGCGAGCTGCCGACCGTCCGCAAGGAGGTCGTGCGCGACCTCCGGCCCGACCTCGCCAACAGCGGTGGCTATATCGTCGACAAGGTCGAGGGTCTGGCGATCGATGCGCAGGGCCGCGGCTACGTCGTCACCGACAATGACGGCACCGACGACTCCTCGGGCGAAACCCACTTCTGGACCGTCGACGGACTCGCCCGGTAGGACCGGCTCCGCCGCCCCCTTGCGTCCGTCAGGGGCGCGGTGGGGCGGCGATCTCGGTTGTGATGGCGGGCAGCAGGTTGGCGCGGTTCTTCAGCGTCAGCCAGCCGGGCGCCAGCATCACCGCGACCCAGAGAACCGCCGACAGGACGTTGACCGCCTCGAAGCGACGGCGCGGCATGCGCATCGTGCCGGCAACGAACGGGGCGATGCAGCGCAAAGGGCCGAGGAATCGGCTGAGCAGGAGAGCCAGCGTTCCCTGCCGCCGGAAGAACAGCCGCGCGCGGGCGACCTGGCGCCTGTGGCGTCGCAACGGCCGGCGTCGCAGGAAGGCCGGTCCCGACCAGCGCCCGACCTCGTGGCCGAGGCTCGTTCCGACCACGGTCCCCAGCAGCGAGCCGAGAAAGGCGTCCTCCCCCGGGATGGCTCCGACGCCGATCAGGCTTCCCACCAGCAGCATGACCGCGGCCGCCGGCATCAGCAGCCCGATCCCCGGCAAGGTGATCAAGAGGCAGGCCGCGGCCGTCACCGGTCCGGTCCAAGCGGCATGGACGCGCAGAAACTCGGCAAAGGGGCTGAGCAACTCCATCACGCGCGGGCGACCTCCGAGGCGGATCGGTGCAGCTAGCGCCGCAACCGGCCCCGCATAGCCCGCGCTCATGTCGGCGCGACGACGGCCCGCATGTTCATACAGTCGTCATGCGCGCTGGTTAAGCGCCCGTCGTCACCCTAAGACAGTCCTTGCGTCGGAGAGCCCCGGCGCCGAGCCGGGAACGCCCCTCATGATCCGTCTTCTCGCCGCCCTCGCGATGTCCGCCGCCGCGCTCGTGCCGGCCGCCGCGCTGGCCCAGACCGGCAAGCTCGTTCTCTACACGAGCCAGCCCAACGAGGATGCGCAGGCGACGGCCGATGCCTTCGAGGCGGCTCATCCGGGCATCGACGTCGAGTGGGTGCGCGAGGGTACGACCAAGGTCATGGCGAAGCTCCAGGCCGAGTTCGCGGCCGGAAGCCCGCAGCCCGACGTTCTCCTGATCGCCGACAGCGTCACCATGGAAGGGCTGAAGCGCGACGATCGCCTGATGGCCTTCCCGCAGGCGAAGACCGACGGTTTCGACGCCTCGCTCTTCGACAAGGACGGCACATACTTCTCGACCAAGCTGATCACCACCGGCTTCATGCTGAACACGCGCGCCGAGGGGCAGCCGGTCTCGTGGCACGATCTGGAACAGCCCGCGCTCGCCGCGCAGCTCACCATGCCGAGCCCGCTGACCTCCGGGGCGGCGCTCGTGCACCTGGCGGCTCTCGTTCAGAATCCCGACTTCGGCTGGCCCTATGTCGAGGCGCTCGCCAAGGGCGGTGCCACGGCCTCCGGCGGAAACGGCGCGGTGATGAAGTCTGTGGCGGGCGGCGAGAAGGCCTATGGCGTGATCGTGGACTACATGCCGATCCGCGAGGCGCAGAAGGGCGCGCCGGTGCGCTTCGTCTGGCCCACCGAAGGCGTGACCGCGGTGACCGAGCCGGTCGCCATCCTCAAGACCGCCAAGAACCCAGAAGCCGCCAAGCTCTTCGTGGACTTCCTGCTCAGCGAGGACGGCCAGAAGCTGGCGGCAAAGCAGGGCTACCTACCGGCCCGCAGCGGCGTCGAGGGACCCGCCGGCTTTCCTGCCCGCGACACGATCAAGCTGATGCCGCTCGACGCGGCGAAGGCGCTCGAGGCCGAGGGCGAGAACAAGCGCCGCTTCACCGAACTCTTCGGCGGCTGAGCCTTGGCAAACGCCACACCGCTCGCCGCCTCGCGCGGCGAGCGAACCGCGCTGATCCTCGTGTCCCTCTTCGTCGGGCTGGTCTGCGTGCTGCCCGTCGTGCGCCTCGTTCTGGAGGCCGTGGCGCCCGGCGGTGTCCCCGGGCTGGCGACGGCGCGCGCCGTCCTGTCCGCGCGTTCCACCTGGGCGGCAACCGGCACGACGCTCGCCACCGCGCTCGGCGGAACCGCGATCGCACTGATCCTGGGCAGCGCGGTCGCGTTGCTCGTGGCGCTGACCGACGTTCGCCTGAAGGGCCCGTTGGTGTTCGCCTTCCTGGTTCCGATGATGATCCCGCCGCAGGTCGCGGCGCTCGCCTTCGCGCAGATGCTGGGACCGGCCAGTCCGCTTCTCAACACGCTCGGTATCGCTCCGAGGCTCGGTGCGCCGAACCCGGCCTATTCGCTGGGCGGTATCGTCGCCGTCCTGGGTGTCCAGAACGCACCCCTCGTCTTCCTGGCGCTGCGCGCCAGCCTGCGCGCCCTGCCGCGCGAACTCGTCGAGGCGGCGCGGTCCAGCGGTGCGGGGCGCTGGCGCGTGCTGCGCACCGTCGTTCTGCCGCTCATGACGCCGGCGCTGGTCGCGGGCTGCGCGATCAGCTTCGTGTCGGCGGCCGGCAACTTCGGCGTTCCCGCGCTGCTCGGCATTCCGGCCGGCCTGTCGACCCTGTCGACACTGATCTACCAGCGCCTCGCCGGGTTCGGTCCCGCGATCATCGCCGAAGTCGCGGTTCTGTCGGTGGTGGTCGCGCTTCTGGCGGCGAGCGGCTTCCTCGTGCAGCGCCTCGCGCTGCGGGGCCGGGACTATCGTCTGGCCGGCGCCCCGTCGCAGGCGCTCGCCTATCCGCTCGGCCGCTGGCGCGTGCCGGTCGAGATCGGAGCCTGGACGGTCGTCCTTCTCGTGGTGGTGGCACCGCTTCTGGCGCTTCTGACGACCTCGCTCGTCTCGAGCTACGGCATCCCGCTGAACGGCTATTCGGCGACGCTCGACAACTACCGTGAGGTCCTGTTCCGGCAGGACGCGACGATCCGCGCCTTCCGCAACTCCTTCCTGCTGGCGGGCGGCGCGGCGTTGCTGCTGCTTGTCGTCGCCGTGCCGCTTGCCGTGCTCGTCGCCAAGCGGTCGGGAGCGCTTCTGCGCACACTGAACGGGGCGACCGACCTGCCCTACGCGCTGCCCGGCATCGTGCTCGCGATCGCGGCGATCCTCCTGTTCCTGCGGCCGCTGCCGGGACTCGGCTTCAGCCTCTACAACACGATCTGGATCATCTTCGTCGCCTATCTCGCGCGGTTCCTGGCGCTGGAGCTGCGGCCCCTGGTGGCCGGCGCGCTGCAGATGGATGCCAGCCTCGACGAGGCGGCACGCATGAGCGGGGCCGGCTTCCTGCGCCGTCTTGTGACGGTCGCGCTGCCGACGCTTGCACCGATCGCCGCCGCCGGGGCGATCCTCGTGTTCATGACGGCCTTCAACGAGTTGACCGTGTCGGCCCTTCTCTGGTCGGCGGGCAACGAGACGCTGGGCGTCGCCGTGTTCAATCTCGACGATGCGGGACGCTCCACGCTGGCCGCCGCGTTGGCCGCCTCGACGGTCGCCGTGATCCTCGCCATCATGCTGGGCACCACGCTGCTCGGGCGGCGCCTGCCGCCCGGCGTCCTGCCCTGGACCCGCTAGGCGAGCTCCCGAGCCGCGTCCGCGACCGGCACCGCGACGCTTGAGGCTGCCCGCGGAAGCAGCCATCCGTCGGCGACGCGAAGCGAGACCGTGGCCCCGACCGCAACAGGATGCGGCGCGGCCACCGTCAGCACGAGGCCGGGCATGGACAAGGGCTCGACCGAGAGCCGCGTGTGCGCGCCCTTGAACGAGGCGGCCCGAACCGTCGCCGCCAGGCCCGCGCCCTGCGCCGTGAGTTCGAGCCCCTCGGCCCGCAGACACACGCGACCCGGCCCGCGCAGGGTGCGGCCGGGGGGACAGCGGATATCGGCTTCGGTGCCGAGCAGGCGAACGCGGCAGCGTCCCGCCCCGTCGCCCGAGAGCACCTCGGCATCGACGATGCGTCCGTCGCCGATGAAGCGGGCGACCGCCTCGCCGGCGGGCTCGCCGTAGAGCGTTGCCGGGGCCGCGCATTCGAGGATGCGGCCCCGCTCCATCACCGCGACCCGCGTTGCCATGGCCATGGCCTCGCTCTGGTCGTGCGTGACATAGACCATCGTGGCCCCGGTGCGCTCGTGGAACCGGGCAAAGGTTTCCTCCATCGAGGCGCGCAGGTGGACGTCGAGATTGGCGAGCGGCTCGTCGAGAAGGATGATGCCGGGATCCATGGCCAGGCAGCGCGCGAGGGCGACCCGCTGGCGCTGGCCGCCGGACAGGTCGGCGATGCGCCGCGTCTCGAAACCCGACAGATCCACGGCCGCGAGCGCCTCGGCGACCTTGGCCTCGCGGTCCGCCCGCGAGCGGCGTCGCACGCGCAGGGGATAGGCGACGTTCTCGGCCACGCTCATGTGCGGCCAGAGCGCATAGGACTGGAAGACGATCGCGACGTTTCGCTCTTCCGGCAGGACATGAACGCCGTGGCCGGCCACCATCCGGTCGCCGAACAGGATCTGTCCCTCGCTGGCCGTCTCGAAGCCGGCGATCATGCGCAGAAGCGTGGTCTTGCCGCAGCCCGAGGGCCCGAGCAGGGCCAGGAACTCGCCGGCCTGGATCTCCAGCGACACGTCGTCCACCGCGTTCGACGAGCCGAAGCGCTTGGAAAGGCGGGACAGGACGATAGGCAGGGCCATAGGGGCGGACTCGCGAAAAGGCCAGGACGCGCCGGGTCGTGGCAGTTGCTTGTGACAGGGCCATGACGAGCCGTCGAGGCTTCGCGCATGGCCGCGGGAACGGCACGACGCACCGTTCATTCGTCCCGTGCGACGACGATAGGCGAGGCGATGCGGTGAGCGACGAGACGGAACGGGCCGACGAGCGGTTCAGGAACCTCGAGGCGTTGCCGAGCCGCACGCTTCTCGAAGCCCTGATCGGCGGTCAGGACGAGGCGTTGCGCGCGGTGCGCGACGCGCTGCCGCGCATCGATGCGGCGGTGGACGCGGCCGCGGGCCGCCTCGGCCGTCCGCAGGCCCGCCTCGCCTATTGCGGTGCGGGAACCTCGGGGCGACTTGCGATGCTGGACGGGGTCGAGCTCGGCCCGACCTTCTCGTGGCCCGCCGAGCGCTGCGTCTACCTGCTTGCGGGTGGAACCGCCGCCTTTTCGCAGGCCCGCGAGGGCGCCGAGGACGAAGAAAGCGCCGCGCACACGGCGATCCGGGAGGCCGGCATCGGCCGCGACGACGTGGTCGTGGCCCTGGCCGCCAGCGGGCGCACGCCCTACACGATCGCGGCGGTGCGCAGTGCCCGAGAGCGTGGAGCATTGACGATCGGTTTTGCCAACAATCCCGGGACCCCGCTGCTGGACGTGTCGGAGCACCCGGTTCTTTTGCGAACCGGGCCGGAGGTACTGGCCGGCTCGACGCGCCTGGCGGCGGGCACCGCGCAGAAGGCTGCTTTGAACCTGTTCTCGACCGCCGTCATGGTGCGGCTCGGCAAGGTGTTTCGCGGACGCATGGTCGACATGCGCCCCTCGAACCGCAAGCTGCGCGAACGGGCGCGCCGTATGGTCGCCGAGGTCGCCGGCTGCGACGAGGCGGACGCGGAGGCAGCCCTCCAGGCCACCGGCGGCGCGATCCGCGAGGCGATCCTGAAACTGGAAGCCCGGAACGGCGTCAGTCGAGGCGCAGCGCCTGCCGCAGGCGACGCAGCCACCGGTAGCGCCGGTGCAGACGGCGGCGCAGGTCCGTCAGCGCCTGCGCGCATTCGGTAGTGGCTCGTTCCTGTCCGGGCCGCAGACCGATCACCAGGGTTCCGACCTCCGTGCGCGAGCGCCAGAGCCGGTTGGCCACCGGATGGTCGGGCACGGCACAGGAGTCCGCCAGCTGAATGGTGGGATCGGCCAGGAGGCGGTCGGCGGCCAGCGACAGGACGATGGCGCCCGGCGCGCTCGCTGCGAAACGCTCGTCGTAGGCCGTCTTCCAGGCCGCCGCCTCGCCACCGGACTCGAGCACCACCAGGCTCGCCGCCGCATCCTCTCCCGCCCAAAGGGTGAAGACGCGCGCCTGTCCGCGTTCCGCCAAGCCGTTCACCGCCTCGCGCGCAAAGGCCGCGCGGTATCGATCCTGCGCGAGAGCGGTGCGCCGCCGCCCCTTCCAGCCTGAGGCCTCGAGGGCCAGGAACTCCTCCAGTCCCTCGCGCACGTCGTCGGGCTTGCGAGCCTCTTCGAAGCGCACGGGGCCGTGACGGCCGAGACGACGCAGGAGGCGATCACGCTCGCGACGATGGCGAGCGGGAAGCGGCGTGCCCGGACGAAGGGCGGCGCGCGTGCGCCGATCGCAGACCGCGATCGACAGACCTTCCGCAGCCACGGCCTCACACAGGATTGCCACGAGCGGACCACCCAGGCGCATGTCCGGCAGGACGAGGGTCGAGGGCAGGTCGGAGGGTTCGCGTAGCGATGTAAGAAGGTCGCGCGCGGTTCGCAGCGGATCGTCGCCGTCGAGCGGCAGCGTACCGACGGGACCGAACGGATGGCTCCAGGCCCGCAGGATCGACCCCACGCTGCGCGACGGTCGCTCGACCGTGAAGGGCATGAAGAAACGCAGGCGCGAGCGGTCCCCGCTCTCGTCCCGCGCCACGAGCAGTCTCACCTTGCGCTCGTCGAGCCGCGGCATGGCGGGCACCAGGAAGCGCGGCTCGAAGAAGACGTTGGGCTCCACGGCCCGCGTCATCAGAAACTGCAGTTCGTCAACCAGTTCCAGCGCGGCGTGCGCATCGTAGAAGCGATAGCTGCGCCGCACCGGGAGACGCTGCAAGACCTCGTGGGCGTCGATCGACGGGCTGGCCACGAGGGTGGGCCGCCGCGGCTCGTCGACGTTTGCGAGAGGCCCGTGAAAACCGGCGTGCCGCAGCAGGGTGGAGGCATCGGTCATCGATCATTCGCCCGCGGCCAGACGGCCATGTCCGTTTCGGATCGCAGGCTACGGGATCAGGCCTTAATGAACTGATCTCCGAACTCTGTAGGATTGTTCGGTTCAGCCCTGAAACCCGCCATCGGCCAGGAAAGCCTCCTCGTCCGGACGGCTCTGGCGACCGAGAGCCGCGTTGCGATGGGGAAACCGGCCGAATCGCTGGATGATGTCGCGGTGTTCGACGGCGAACGGCACGTTCTCCTCCCCGATCTCCTCCATCCAACGAATGCACGCCTCCTGATCGGCCAAGGCTTCGGAATGCATGAGGGGCATGGCAAAGAACTGGTTGATGTCCTCGCCGACATGATAATGGTCGCCGCGCGCGAGCGCGGCACGAGCGAGCTTCAGCGCCTTCTCGTCGGTTTCAAAGGCACGGGGCGTGCCGCGGAACATGTTGCGCGGAAACTGGTCGAGAAGGATGACGAGGGCGAGCGCACCGTTCGGCTCGTCGGCCCAGGCGTCGAGATGGCCGCGCGCGGCGCGCTCGTAAAGATCACCGAACCGGCTCGTGATCGTGCGGTCGAGTTCGGGATCCTTGCGGAACCAGCCTTCGGGTCCGACCTCGCGCCAGAAATCGACGACGCTTTGCGGGTCGATGGAGTAGTCGCTATCGATGAAGGTGTCGCTCATGAGCGGGCAGGTTTCCGGAGGTTGGGACATGGCGGATCGCGTCGAGCGCGAAGATAGTCACGACCCGGACGCCACAACAGCGGGTCGCTTCGAATTGCGGGGGTTGAAGTGTCCCCTGCCCGCCTTGCGCACCGCGCGCGCGCTGCGGGACGCGGCTGACGAATGCGTGATCGAGGTTCTGGCGGACGACCCGCTCAGTCCGCTCGACATTGCCCATCTCTGCCGAACCGAGGGTCACAGTCTCCTGGCGCAGGACGAAGCGGCAGGCGGCGGATGGCGCTTTCGCATCCGGCGGGCCGCCAAACGCCCCTAGAAGCGCATACCGGCGACGCTCAGGGGATTGTCCCTCAGCGCGTCGCGATCGGGCGCGTCGGTTCGCGCGGCACCGCAGAAGGCCGCGAAGAGGTCTCGCAGGCGACGCTCGTTCAAACCTTCGCCGATCACCACGAGCCGCGTCGCGCGCGCGGCGCCCTCGGGCCAGGCCGGAAGGCTGGCGGGCGGATGCAGATAGCCACGCACGCCGTGCACGACGAGCGGGCGATCGTCGTCCTGCAGCCAGAACAGGCCCTTGAGGCGCAGGAGACCAGGTTCGGCGGAGGCGAACTGCAGAAACGCTTCGACGTCAGACCAGCTCATCGCCCCGTCATGCCGCAGGGCGATCGAGCGCACGCTGGCGTGACCAGCGCCATGGTCGTGGTGATGGTGCCGATGCGCGTCGTCGGCGCCCATCCAACGGTCGGCGTCGAGGCGGCCCGTTCGCGAATCGCGCAGCCCGGCGTCGAGAAGAGCCGGACCGGTCGCAGCCTTCAGCGGAACGAGCGGCGCGCCCGGGTTGAGGGTGCGCAGCGCTTGCTGGAGCGGCTCGGGATCGGCCAGATCGGCCTTGGTCAGAACCAGACGGTCGGCGAGCGCCGCCTGCCGCCTCGCCTCGATACGGTGCGCCAGATGTTCGGGACCCGCAAGCGCGTCCACGACGCAGACGACCCCGTCCAACCGGAAGCACGCGAGAAGGTCGGGATGGGCGGCAAGGGCTGCCAGGATCGGTGTCGGGTCGGCCAGACCCGTGGTTTCGACCAGCACGCGCGTCGGCGCGGGGCGACGTTCGCCAAGGCGCAAAAGCGCGTCCACCAGATCGCCGCGCACCGAGCAGCAGACGCATCCGTCGTTGAGCTCAACGACATCGTCTCCGGTCCCTTCCACCAGAAGGCCGTCGATCCCGACCTCGCCGAACTCGTTGACGATCAACGCCGCGCCGGCCAGAGCCCCCTGGCCGAGCAGGCGATTGAGAAGCGTCGTCTTGCCGGCGCCGAGGAAACCGGTGAGCACCGTGACGGGAATGGGCGCCACCGGCGCGGCCGGTTGGCAGAAGCGGTCCGGGATCACGGCCGGGATCGCTCGACGTTCAGGAGATCGGAGCCGGGACGCAGCTCGGTGCGGCGCTGCTCCTCGATCGCCTCCGCGCTACCGGGCGCCGGAGCGGAGGCCGGAGCGGCGGCGCCCGGCTCGCCCGGTCGGGCGGGACGCCAAGTCGGAACCGGAATGCCGTAGTCGGCGATGATCGAGACGCCGGCCTCGACGTTGCGACCGGCGGCCGCGCCGCCGAGGCGGACCGGCACCGTGTTTCGGGGACGGTCGAGCTCGGTCATGAAGGGCGAGCCGAAGGCCTCGTCGCGCTTCTCCTCCGACTCGCGCTCGTTGGCGCGCGCCGTACGGCCCGCCGCCGAGCAGATCGCGGCGCTGATATCGGCGGGCGGTCCCTCGGCCGTCGGCAGGTCGGCCACGGTCTCGCGGATCGACCTCGGGTTCACGTGGAACCCGTTCTCGATGATCTCCGCGGCCAGGCGCTCGCGCACGATGGGCCCTTCCGCCCCCAGAACCACCGCGACGATGGTCCGGTTGTCGCGCGTGGCGGATGCGACGAGGTTGAAGCCCGAGGCGCAGATATAGCCGGTCTTCATGCCGTCGGCGCCGTTGTAGCGGCCCAGCAGTCCGTTGGTGTTGTTGATCGACGCCTTGTCGAGCGTGATGCCTTCGGTGGAGAAGTAGTCCGTGAAGGCCGGGAACTCGCGACGGATCGCCGTGCCGAGAATCGCGAGATCCTTGGCGCTGGAATACTGCCCCTCGCCCGGCAGCCCGTTCGGATTGATGAAGTGGCTGTCCTTCATGCCGAGATCGGCCGCGGCGCGGTTCATCATCGCGACGAAGGTCTCGATGGAGCCGCCGCCGACGGTCTGACCGATCGCAAAGGCGACATCGTTGGCCGACTTCACGAGCATCATGCGCAGCGCGTTGTCGAGCCGCATCACGGAGCCGGGCTTGAAGCCCATCTTGGACGGCGGCTGGAAGGCGGCCGAGCGGGTCATGACGACGGGGCTGTCGAGTTGCAGCGTCTGCGTCTCGATCGCCTTCAGCGCGAGGTAGGCGGTCATCAGCTTCGTGGTGGACGCCGGATACCAGCGCTGCACGGCGTTCTGCTGCGACAGGACCTTGCCGGTCGCCACGTCCACGACGATCGTATTGGCCGCCTGGGCCGTCCCACCGCCGAGGGTCACCAGCGCAGCCAAGGCCACAGAGCGCAGAAGCGACGTCATCGTGCGGTCTCTTTCATTCTCGCGATGGATCGGGCGACGCAGCCGCCCCCTTCGCAGTCGATCCGTTTCCATGGCAAGGTGGGAGCCCCAAGGCCGATCAACAGGCCCTTTGTCGCCATTTCATGGCATCGCCGGAAGACCTCATGCCCGTCAACAACCGCATCGCCGCGGAGGCGCCCAAAATCGCCGAATGGCGCCGCTCGCTCCATCGCATCCCCGAGATTCTCTACGACCTCCCCGACACGGCGCGCTTCGTCGCCGAGCGCCTGCGCGAGATCGGCTGCGACGAGGTGGTCGAGGGAATCGGGGGAACCGGCGTCGTCGGTCTGATCCACGGGCACGACGGCGGACCGGTGATCGGCCTGCGGGCCGACATGGACGCCCTGCCGATTCACGAGACCGCCGATCTGCCCTACCGATCCGAGCGCGCGAACGCCATGCATGCCTGCGGCCACGACGGGCACATGGCGATGCTGCTCGGAGGGGCCGAGGCGCTCGCTTCAACCCGGCGCTTCCGCGGGACGGTGGCGGTGATCTTCCAGCCCGCCGAGGAAGGCGGCGCGGGCGCCAAGGCGATGATCGAGGACGGTCTCCTGGAACGGTTCGCGATCGCCCGCGTCTTCGGCATGCACAACCTGCCCGGCCTGCCGCTCGGCCATTTCGCGATCCGGCCGGGTCCGATCATGGCCTCGACCGACGAGTTCACGCTGACGCTGCACGGGCGCGGCAGCCATGCCGCCATCCCGCACCAGGGTTACGACCCGATCCTCGCGGGCGCGTCCCTCGTTCAGGCGCTGCAACAGATCGCCTCGCGCAACGTCGATCCGCTCGACTCCGTGGTCGTATCGGTCACGCAGTTCCATGCGGGCTTCGCCCACAACGTCATACCGCAGGAGGCGACCGTCTCGGGTACCGTTCGTTCGTTGACGGCGCGCACGCGCGATCTCGCCGAGCGTCGGATCCGCGAGATCTCCGCCGGTATCGGCGCCGCGCACGGTGTCGAGATCGCGGTGGACTACGACCGGAACTATCCGGTGACCCTCAACCATGCGGCGGAAGCCGCCTTCTGCGCCGAGGTCGCGGCGGAGGTCGCGGGCGAGAGTGCGGTGAACCGAGACACCGTCCCGCTCATGGGCGGCGAGGACTTTTCCTACATGCTGGAGCAGCGGCCCGGAGCGTTCATCTTCGTCGGCAACGGGGCGTCGGCCGGACTGCACCACCCCGCCTACGACTTCAACGACGAGGCCATCCCCTTCGGTTCGTCGTATTGGCTGACGCTGGTGGAGCGGGCGCTGCCACTCGACTAGCCGACGCGGAGCCGGCCGGATGACACCGGCCGGCGGCACACGTGGGTCAACCCTCGCGCTGAAGACCGGGATCGAGTGCCTCGATCAGCATGCGCAGCCGGCGACGCACTTCCTGGTCCTCGATGCGGCCCAGCGCGATCGACGACTGCAGCGCCTCGCGGGCAGCTGCCGGCTCCTCTTCGGCGCGGTTGTCCTCAAGACCCTCGAAGAAGAAGGTCGGGGTCGTTTCGAAGACCTGCGAGATTCGATAGAGCGTCGAGGCGCTCACGCGGTTGGCCCCGGTCTCATACTTCTGGATCTGCTGATAGGTGACGCCGATGCGGCGTCCCAACTCCTCCAGCGACAGCCGACGTGCGGTTCTGATGATGCGCAGACGGTTTCCGACATGCACATCGATCGGATCACGTTCAACTTTCACGACAAAACTCCGGGGTCTTTCAAACACGAGCGAGCGCACGTAGCGCTCGTAGAAGGAAACCGATGCGTACCTTTTTGGGCTTGTGTCAACCCATCGATGCCCTTCTCGTCTTATTTGTAATGTTGCGGCTCGCTTCAACCGCCTGAAAGATAAAAAGCCCGGACCCGTCCGGTTTGTGGCAGTCGAAAGGCAGGCAAGCAACAATCTGTTGTTGGTTTGTCAACAAAATCAACGGGAGCACATTCTGTAAGATTGGCTGACTATATCAAAGACAGCAACTCAACCTAAGGCTGCCGAGCCAAGAAGCGCAAACCCGCAACCGAGAGCCATAGCAGCATCCAGACCGGCGCGCCCCGCGCGAAGAGAAACGACTCAACGAAGGCGTTGAGAAGCGTGAACGCGAGGATCATCAGGAACAGGTCGGCCAGCCGCCTCGCCTCGTCGTCGTCCCGGGAGCGCGCGAAGTCGCGCAGCGGCAACGCGACGATCAAGAGAAGGCCGAGCACGAGGCCGGGCCAGCCCATGGCGATCACCAGATCGAGATAACCGCTATGGGCATTCACGATCCCTCGTGGATCCCAGCTGGAGCCCAGCGGCACCTCCGCGGCCGCGACCGCGGGTGTGGTCCAGAAGCTGTCGAACCCCATGCCCAGCCATTCATGGCCAGCCAAGGCCTGCAACGCGAATCGCCAAAGGTCGAGGCGGCCTGTCAGCGTCGTTCCCGGCAAGACCCACTGCTGCACCGCGTAGAGCGCGGGCGAGAGCACGGTCCCGAGCGTGAAGGCCGCCATCAGCGCGAGCGCCGACGCCAGAAGCAGAACCACGGGCACACGCCCCATCCGCCGGGCGCCGAGCACCAGAAGCGCCACGGCGGGCAGAAGGGCCAGCGTCGTCTTGGAACCGGTCTCGAGGACGAAGACGGCGGACAAAACCGCAATCGCACCGCCCACCCCGCGCCAACCCGCACGAAACAGGTAGAAGCCGGCGTAGCACAGGCAGGCCATCACGGGACCTGCCACGTTCTTGTGACTGTAGATACCGCGCCAGAGGCCGGCGTGGATCGATTCGAGTTCGCCGGCCTGATGGATCGCGGAGCCGGGCAGAAGCACGATGCCGACGTAGCTGAGGCCGAGCACCGCCGACACGGACAAAGCCAGCGCCACGCGGAAGGAGCGGGCATCCGGCGGGAGGGTAAAGACCGCCGTCGCGGCGATCATCGCGGCGAGCGTGAAGCCGACGGCCCTCAGCGACACGTCAGGCCACGGCGAATGAAGGGATGCGAAGACGAGCCAGAACGCCATCATCAGCCAGACCGGATGCGCGATGCGGCGCAGAAGCGCGGGCGGGGTCAAGGTGAGATGCGCCAGCAATCCCGCCAGCATGAGAAGGCCGTAGCCCAGTTGGTTCACCGGGCTGCCGGCATCGGGCGTCTTCGCCTCGAAGGTCACCACGAAGGGCTGGAACGTGACGAGCAGCGCCGACAGGATCGCTGTCGCGATCGCCGTGCGCAGGACCGCGGCCCAGTCTCCGGCCTGCGCAGAGAGACCGCGCTCGGGCGCAAGTGTCGTCATGAACGTCCCCCGCGCGACGTCGGATCGGATCGCCGCGCGGGAAGTCTAGGGTCCGAAAGCTGCCGTCGGGTTAAGGCCGGCGTGCCGGCGTCCCCCTGTCAGCCCGGGACAGGCAGGATCGGCGTGTGGTCGAGAGCCCGCTCGATATCGTCGGGCACCCGCCCGCCCTCCTCGGGATCGCGCTCGACGGGAGGCGACCGGCGATCCGGCTCGCGTATCTCGTCGGAGCCGACATGGTCGTTCGGCGGAACGATCGAGTCCGGCGGCGCGGGATCGCGCGGATCGATGATGTTGGATTCGATATTGGACATGGGAGGGGTCCTCCATTCCAGGGTTGCCGTCGAATCAACCCGGATGAAGGAACCCACGTTCCCAAAAAAGATCGTGTGCGGTCAGTTGCCGACGGGCGCCGGCGATCCTTCCTCGTCTTCCTCGCCGAACGGGAAGGTCTCGATCATCTGCTCGACGTCCTCGTAGATCTCGTCGAGGAACTCGACCGCCCCTTCGGCGTCGTCGCTGCCCTGCGTCACCAGCATAGCGATCTGGATCTTCAGGACGCTGGCGACGTCTTCCAGGTCCATGCCCTGGAACAGGTTCGCAATCTTCTCCGAGATCTCTTCGGTCTGGGCTTCGGTCAGCATGGCAGGTCCTTGATTCATCGCGGTCGCGGTCTGAAGCCGGCGATGGGGCCGCGGGTTCCCGGTCGCGGTCCGAATCGGAAACCCAAAGGCCTCCCATGCCGGTCCCCGCCCTTGGAGCACGGGCGCGGGCGCGGCGATAGCGGCAAACCGCCGTCGCCGTCAGAGCGTGGCGGGGGCGACGCTGCGCGGCGCGGCCGCACGGGCCTGGGTGAAGGTCTCGTCGAGCGCGTAGCCGGCGCCGCGCACGGTACGGATCGGATCGCGCTGCCGGCCTCGGTTGATGGCCTTGCGCAAGCGCCCGACATGGACGTCAACGGTCCGCTCGTCGACGTAGATGTCGCGGCCCCATACGCCGTCGAGCAGCTGCTCGCGCGAGAAGACACGGCCCGGAGACTGGAGCAGGAACTCGAGGAGCTTGAACTCGGTGGGTCCGAGGCGTACCTCGCGACCCGCCCGGCGCACCCGATGCGTCTCGCGGTCGAGGTCGATGTCGCCGGCGACAAGCTGCGAGGAGATGCGCTCGGGCTTCACGCGGCGCAGCATGGCGCGCACGCGCGCCATGAGTTCGGGCGTCGAGAAGGGCTTCACGACGTAGTCGTCCGCCCCGACCGAGAGCCCCCTCACCCGCTCCGACTCCTCGCCACGCGCCGTCAGCATGATAATCGGCAGGCGCTCCGTCTCGGGCCGGGTGCGGAGGCGCCGGCACAACTCGACACCCGACAGGCCTGGAAGCATCCAGTCGAGGATCAGAAGATCGGGAACCTCTTCCTTGAGGCGCAGGTCCGCTTCGTCGCCGCGTTCGATCGTGTCGACGCGGTAGCCCTCGGCCTCCAGATTGTAACGAAGGAGGACCGAGAGTGCCTCCTCGTCCTCCACCACGGCGATACGTGCGCTCATCGGGGTCCTCAGGCCGACTGCGCGCCGGAGACGGCGGCATCGGAGATCGACGTGGTCCGGTCGCCCTTGGGTCGATCCGTTTCCATCTGGTTGCCGGTCTTGATGTAGTAGATGGTCTCCGCGATGTTGGTCGCGTGGTCGCCGATCCGCTCGATGTTCTTGGCGGAGAACAGAAGATGCGTGCAGGCGGTGATGTTGCGCGGATCCTCCATCATGTAGGTCAGGAGCTCGCGGAAGATCGACGTGTACATCGCGTCGATCTCCTCGTCGCCCGAGCGGATCGCCTCGGCGCGTACGTGGTCGCGCGTCGCGTAGGCGTCGAGCACGTCCTTGAGCTGGCCGAGCGCAAGCTCCGACAGGTGCTCGATACCGCGCACGAGCTGCACCGGCTGCGAATGCTCGTGCACCGCGATGACGCGCTTGGCGATGTTCTTGCCAAGATCGCCGATCCGCTCGAGATCGTTGGAGATGCGGATCGCGCCGACGATCTCGCGCAGGTCCTGCGCCATCGGCTGACGCTTGGCGATGGTCATGATGGCGCGCTCGTCGAGCTCGCGCTGCGCGGCGTCCAGCAGCACGTCGTCGGCGACCACCGCCTGGGCGAGGCCCCAATCGGAGCGGATCAACGCCGCCACCGACTGCTCGACCATGCGCTCGGCCTGCCCGCCCATCTCGGAGATGCGACGCAGGATGAACTTCAGCTCCTGGTCGTAGGACGAAACGATATGGTGTTCCATGGGGATGCCCTCCCTGCCGGTGCGGCGCCGGCCTTCCTGTCGCGGGTCAGCCGAAGCGGCCGGTGATGTAGTCCTGGGTGCGCTTGTCGTCGGGGTTCTGGAACATCTTCTCGGTCGGACCGACCTCGACGATCTTGCCCAGGTGGAACATGGCGGTGCGCTGCGAAACGCGCGCGGCCTGCTGCATGGAGTGGGTCACGATCACGATCGTGTAGTTCTGCTTCAGCTCGTCGATCAGTTCCTCGACGGTCGCGGTCGCGATCGGGTCGAGCGCTGAGCAGGGCTCGTCCATGAGGATGACCTCGGGGCTGACCGCGATGGCGCGCGCGATGCAGAGGCGCTGCTGCTGGCCGCCGGACAGGCCGGTTCCCGCCTCGTGCAGGCGATCCTTGACCTCTTCGAAGAGGCCCGCGCGGCGCAGCGACGAGGTGACGATCTCGTCGAGGTCGGCCTTCGAGCGGGCCAGGCCATGGATGCGCGGTCCGTAGGAGACGTTCTCGTAGATCGACTTCGGGAACGGGTTCGGCTTCTGGAACACCATGCCGACGCGGGCGCGCAGCTCGACGACGTCGATCGAGGGATCGTAGATGTTCTCGCCGTCGAGCGTGATGTTGCCCTGGACACGGGCGCCTTCCACCGTGTCGTTCATGCGGTTGAGCGTGCGCAGGAAGGTGGACTTGCCGCAGCCCGAGGGCCCGATCAGCGCCGTGACCTGACGCTCGGGGATGTCGAGGTCGACGTCGAAGAGCGCCTGCTTCGCATTGTAGAAGACCGAGACCTTCTCGCCCCGCATCTTGGAAGCGAAGGCGGTGGGCGCTGGCGTGGGTTTGGCTGCGGTCAAGGACATCTGTTCCATCATGGGTGGGCTCCTACCAGCGACGTTCGAACTTGCGGCGAAGAAGGATCGCCGCGATGTTCATCACGGCCAGGAAGAGCAGAAGGACGATGATAGCGCCCGACGTGCGTTCCACGAAGGCCCGCTCCGCCTCGTTGGCCCACATATAGATTTGCACGGGCAGCGCGGTGGAGGGCGCGAGCGGGGTCGGCGGATAGTCGGCGACGAAGGCCACCATGCCGATCAGGAGAAGCGGCGCGGTCTCGCCGAGCGCATGGGCGAGGCCGATGATCGTGCCGGTCAGGATGCCCGGCATGGCGAGCGGCAGGACATGGTGGAACACCATCTGCGTCTTGGACGCGCCAAGACCCAGCGCCGCCGCGCGGATCGAGGGCGGCACAGCCTTCAGCGCCGCCCGCGTCGCGATGATGATCGTGGGCAGCGTCATCAGCGTCAGAACGAGACCACCGACCAGCGCCGCCGAGCGCGGCAAGCCGAACCAGTTGACGAACACCGCCAGGCCCAGGAGGCCGTAGACGATCGAGGGCACCGCCGCGAGGTTGTTGATGTTGACCTCGATCAGATCGGTGAACCGGTTCTTGGGCGCGAACTCCTCGAGGTAGATCGAGGCCGCGACGCCGATCGGCAGCGCCAGCACCAGCACGATGCCCATCATGTAGAGCGAGCCGACGATGGCGACGCCCAAGCCGGCCGTCTCGGCGCGGCTCGACGCGCCAAACGTGAAGAGGCCCGTGTTGAAGCGTTGCTGCAGGTCACCCGAGGCTTCCAGCTGGCGGATCCACTGGAGCTGCTGGTCCTTGATCGGTCGGCGGTCCTCGGGGATCGACAAGTCGAACTGGCCCTTCACGGCCGAGTCCACCGTGGAGTTAGCGGGGACCCAGATCTCCTGTGTGGTGCCGATCGTCGTCACGTCGTTCATGACGATCCCGGCGAGCTGGGTGCGCACCCCTTGCGAGACGAGCTCGTTGGCGGCGCGCAGCTGGGCGCGGTTGCTCGGGTCGATCCCGAGCTTCTGCGCGATCGCGTCCTGGACGAGGCGCGGATAGTTGGCGATGCGCAGCGCCGCCAGATCCTTGCCGCCCGTGTTCTTCGGGTCGATCACGCTTTGCGAGAAGGTGATCGGCAGGCGGATCTCGGTCTGCCAGAAGGCGGTGTAGCCCTGACTGACGACGGTCCAGAGCAGGATCGCCAGGAACACGAGGCCGGTGAGGATCGCCAGCAGGCCGTAGAGCTTGAAGCGACGCTCGGCGGCGTAGCGGCGCTTGAGGCCGATGTCGCGGCGCGCGACGGAGCGATCGAGCGCGGCCGGCGCGGCCGCACCGGGGCGATCGGGGAAGGTCGCGTCGCTCATTCGTACTGCTCCCGATACTTGCGGACGATGCTGAGGGCGATGATGTTGAGCCCCAGCGTGATCACGAAGAGGGTGATGCCGAGGGCGAAGGCCACCAGCGTCTGCGGCGAGTTGAACTCGAGGTCGCCCGTCAGCTGGTTGACGATCTTGACCGTGACGGTCGTCATCGCCTCGAAGGGATTGATGGTCAGGCGTGCGGCAACGCCCGCCGCCAGCACCACGATCATGGTCTCGCCGATGGCGCGCGAGGCGGTCAGCAGGAGCGCCGACACGATACCCGGGAGCGCTGCCGGCAGGACGACGCGCTTGATGGTCTCGGAGCGGGTGGCGCCGAGGCCGAGCGAGCCGTCGCGAAGCGAGCGCGGCACGGCGGTGATGATGTCGTCCGACAGCGACGACACGAACGGGATCAGCATGATGCCCATCACGAGGCCCGCCGTCAGGATCGACTGGGCCTGGATGAAGTTCGTGTAGTCGCCGGTGACGAGACCGTTGATCTGCGCCGACAGGTCGCGAAGGAAGGGTCCGACCGTGACCAGGGCGAAGAAGCCGTAGACGATGGTCGGGATGCCGGCGAGCACTTCCAGAAGCGGCTTCACCACCGAGCGCGTCCGGGGCTTGGCGTATTCCGCCATATAGATCGCCGCGAACAGGCCGACCGGGACCGCAAACAGCATGGCCACGAAGGCGATGTAGAGCGTGCCGGCGAGAAGCGGCACGAGGCCGAACTGACCCGCCTCGCCGCTAGACCCGGCGGCCGCGAAGCGCGGATCCCAAACGGTGCCGAAGAAGAAGGTCGACGGGTCGACGCGCCGGAAGAATTCGACCGTCTCGGAGAGCATCGACATGATGATGCCGACCGTCGTCACGATTGCGATCATGGAACACAGGATCAGGATCGCGCGCACCACGATCTCGACCTGGTTGCGCGCGCGAAGGCGCGGCGCGATGCGCTTCAGGCCAAGCGCGGCGCCCGCCAGCGCGGCCAGGATCGTGATGATCGCCTTGCCGATCTGCACGGTGTTCTCGATGCGCACCTTGGCGGCGGCCGGACGCACCATGGCGTCGTCGGTGGCGGTGGCGATGGCCACGCCCCGGCGCTGGAGAAGCGGAACGACCTCGGCGAGCGGCAGATTGTCGACGGTCGCGAACTCGTCGGACGGCAGGACGCGCATGCCGGCGGCGAGCGCGTCGATCAGCTGGGCGCGAACGGCCGGCGGCACGGCCGTGTCCGGCGCGCTGTCCTCGACGGCCTCGCGAACCGGCGCCTCGGCGATGATCGGTCCCGCGACGTTCGCGGCGATCAGCACGAGAAGCGCGGGAACCGCCGACCACACGAACACGAAGGCCCCGTGATAAACGGGGCGCGAATGAAGCTTCTCGTCGGGCGCCGGACGCAGCGCGGCGCTGCGGCGCGCACCCACAAAGGCACCTGCGAGCGCGATCAGAAGCGAGACCGCAAGGATCGCCAAGGACGACATGATGGCTCCCGACACGAGGAAGCGGCCGAGCCGCCCTTAAGGGAAACGATGGATCGCAGGAGAGACATGGCATGGGGCGCGAGCGGCGCGCCCCATGCCGCAAGACGCGGGCCCGGACCGGAAGCGCCGGTCCGGGCCGGTCGGCATCACATGGTCTTGCCGCCGTCGAAGTCGGCGCGATACGTCTCGCGCTCGGCATCCGGAGCCGGCACCAGGCCGTAGGTGGCAAGCGGGCTGTCGGGGCCGATCATCTGCTCGGACAGGAAGAAGTCCGCATACTCCTTGAGGCCCGGCACCACGCCGATGTGCGCCTTCTTCACGTAGAAGAAGAGCGGACGCGACACGGGATACTGGCCGGTGGAGATGGTCTCGACCGAGGGCACGACGTCGTTGACGGTCGCGACCTGGAGCTTGTCCTGGTTCTGCTCGTAGAAGGCGAGGCCGAAGACGCCGACGCCCTGCTTGTTGGCGTCGATGCGGGCCAGCGTCTCGGTGTAGTCGCCGTCGATGTCGACCGCCGCGCCGTCCTTGCGAACCTGCAGACAGGCTGCAGCCGCCGCCTTGTCGTCCATGCCGGAAGCCTTGTAGGCGTCGAGCGTGCCGGTGGCCTTGCAGCCGGCTTCGATCAGCTTGGTCTCGAAGACCTCGCGCGTGCCGTGCTTGGAGCCCGGGATGTAGGCGGCGATGTTCCAGTCGGGCAGCGCCGGGTTGGCGGCCTTCCAGGTCTTGTTCGGGTTGTCGACGAGCTTGCCGTCCGAGACCAGCTTGGCGCCGAGCGCGTTGAAGACGTCGGTCGGGGTCAGCTTCCAGTCGGAACCACCGGCGGCCGTCGCGAAGACAATGCCGTCATAGCCGAACTTGACCTCCTGGATCTCGGTCACGCCGTTGTCCATGCAGGTCTTCTTCTCGGACTCCGAGATCGGGCGCGAGGCGTTGGCGACGTCGATCGTGTCCGGGCCGACGCCCGAGCAGAACTGCTTCAGGCCGGCGCCCGTGCCGCCGGACTCGACAACCGGGGTCGGGTAGTCGGGATACACTTCACCAAAGTTCTCGGCGACGATCTGCGCATAGGGCAGGACCGTCGAGGAACCGGCGACCTGGATCGGCTGGGCGTTCTGGGCCAGCGCCGAGGTGGCGGCCAGGGCGGTGCCGAGCGCAAGCGCGGCGAGCGAGGTCTTCAGCAAGGGATCTCTCCGTCATGGAGTTGCGAAAGCGAACCGAGCTCCGGATCGGATCGCCTCGGGTTCCGCCAACGCTCTAAAGCGGCGGCGCAACCTCTCTATGACAAGTGCGTATCCCTTTGATGACAGGATAAGGCACTGATACGACTGGAATTATTTCGCCTCGCTGGAATCCAGTCGATCGAATCGAACGCTGAACGTCGCGCCCTCCCCCGGCTCAGAGACGATTCTCAGCCGCGTTCGATGCCGGATCAGGACGTTGCGCACGATCGAGAGACCGAGGCCCGTCCCGCGCTCGCGCGTCTTCCCCTCGACACGATAGAAGCGCTCCGTCAGCCGCGGCAGGTGCTCGGGCGCGATGCCCTTGCCGAAGTCGCGCACCAGTGCCTCGACCTGGGGCTTGCCGGCCAGCGGCGGCGCCGTTTCGACGCCGATCTCCAAGCGTCCGCCATCGCGTCCGTACTTGATGGCGTTCTCGGCCAGGTTGGTGAAGACCTGCACCAGTTCGTCGGTATCGCCGTTGACCCAGATCGGATCGGCTCCAATGCCCAGCAGCGTCAGCGCGACGCCGGCCTCGCGGGCTTGCGGCTCGATCTCGTGGGCGACCGATCGCAGCACGTGGGCGAGATCCGCGCGTTCCCCGGACTGGAGCTGGCGCCGCGTCTCGATGCGCGACAGGGACAGAAGATCATCGATCAGCCGCGACATGCGACGCGACTGGTCGAGCATGATGTCGAGAAAGCGCTCGCGCGCCGCCGCATCCTCGCGCGCAGGACCCTTCAGCGTCTCGATGAAGCCGGTCAGGGAGGCGAGCGGCGTGCGCAGTTCGTGGCTCGCATTGGCGACGAAGTCGGTTCGCATGCGCTCCAGGCGGCGCGACGCGGTTTGATCGCGAAACAGGAGCAGAAGGAAGGGCGGCGGTCCGCTGCCCGCGCCGCGCACCGGCAGGACGTCGACCAGCCAGGATCGATCGACCGGACTTCGCTCCGTGAACTCGGTCGCCTGTGCATCGCCGGTCGCCACCGCCGCTTCGAGGGCTTGAAGGAGATCGGGCGAGCGGAAGCGCAGCGAGATCGGATCGCCGAGCGCGATCACGCCGAAGGGCGCGAGCGAAACGTCGTTGCGAAAGCGCAGCGCCAGCGAGCGATCCACGAGAAAGGCGGGCTCGCGCACGGCCTCGACCACCCCGCGCATGCCCGCATCCGGCCAGACGCTGCTCGCGCGAACCCGCGCCGCCGGCCCCGCCGGCCGGCGACGGCGCCACAGACGGCTGAAGCCGTAGGACACGGCGCCCAACGCGACACATGCGAGCGCTACCTCGCGGGGCAGCGCGCCGCCCAGCGCCACGTCCAGAAGCAGGCCTGCGGCCAGGATCAGAACGGTCGGCAGCGCGCTCCAGTCACGCCGCCCGCGCCCCTCGCCTTCCGCTTCCACGACCGGCGCCCCGGTCAGGAAAGGCGCAGGATGCGCACGCGGTAGATGTCGACGTCGGTTGCCGTCCCATCGAGTCCGGTGGAAAGGGCGAGGCTTCCCCCAGACGAAAGGCCGGCGGGAACCGTGACGTCGAAGACGAAGGCTTCCTCGCTCATGGAGGTGGTGAAACGCTGGCGGTCACAGGTGCTGGTCCCGCCGAAGAGACAGCGCACGCCGAACTCGCGCGAGGCGCCGTCCGGCGACCCGGCGGTGAGCTCGATACGGATGTTGCGGCCGGCCAGCTCGCGCGCGACGCCGGGCCCGATACCGACCTCGATCTCGCCCTCGCCGCCCGACGGTCCGCTGGCACGGACCGCGCTGCGGCCGTCGTCGCGCGCGACCGTCTCGACGCGTCCGCCGTTCGGCGTCGACAGCGCCTGCAGGTCGTCGCCGTCGAAGACGTCGATCCAATTCAGAGCCGGCAGCTCGGCGCTCTGGTCGGTCGCCGCCGGCGTCGCGGCGGGCTCATCCCCGCGCAGCAGCCCACCCACGAAATAGGCCAGAAGCCCGAGGAGAACGGCGAGTGCGATGGCCAGAAGCGGCACGGCGAAGGGCGACTGAACGCCCCGCCGGCCCGCCGGCATCGGTTCGGCGCCCAAGGCCCCCGGCCGCCAGTCGTCGGCCGCCTCGTCCTCCACCACATCGGCTGCGTAGGCGCGTGGTTCGCGTGCGTCTCGCACATCCTCGTCGTCAGGCGCGAACGCGGCAGCGTCGGCGGCGGTGTCGTCGAGCGGTTCGTTCGAGGCGGCAAACTCGGCCTCGACGCGGTTGATGGTCTCGGCCAGCTGTTGGCGCTGCTGTAGGGCTTCCGCCTCGTCCGACCGGCGCGTCTCCAGCATGCGCTCCAGCGCCCGCTCCGAGGCGGCGTAGATGCTCTCGCGAAAGCCCGGGTCGCGCGTGTCGCCTGCTTCCAGGGCCCGCCGCAGGCTGTGTTCCATCGCGCTCATGCTGTCTCCCGGCCCTGCCTGCCGATCGCGCCCCCGGAACCGTTCGCCCGAGGTGAAACGCGCCTTCCTGCAGCGCCCCGTGGGGAGCGCGTTCCGCTGGATACCGGATGGCGATGGCACCCGCAATCAGCTGCCATTCGCCCGGCTGCTGGACGAAACCGGGTCGCGACCAATCTTCCCGCTCCCGATCGATCGAGGCCATCTGCGTCCATGTCGTCCAACCATCCCCATGCCGTGCCCAACCTGATCTCGGAACATGGCGTGATCGGGGACATGAATACGCTCGCGCTGGTCGCGCAGAACGGCTCCATCGACTTCCTGTGCCACCCCAACATCGACAGCCCCAGCCTCTTCTGCGGACTGCTCGACCCGCAGCGCGGCGGCGAGTTCCGGCTCTGGGTCGACAAGGACGGGCTGAAGTTCCGCCAGATCTACCTGCCCGACACCAACATCCTGATCACGCGCTTCCTCGGCGACAGCGGCATCGGCGAGGTCTCGGACTTCATGCCGGTCGACGGGTCGGGCCGCATCGTGCGCCGCGCGAAGGCGGTTCTCGGCGACATGCGCTTCTCGCTTCTGATCTCGCCGCGCCCCGAATACGGCGGCACCGTCCCGGAACTGCGCCCCATCCAAGGCGGCTGCGCCGTGTCGTGGCGGCGCGAAGCCGACGGCGTGCGCGACGAGGTGCATTTCCTGACCTCGTTCGAGTTCGAGATCCAAGGCACCGACGTGATCGGCCATCGCGACCTTCGCCAGGGGGAAACGGCCTATGTGGTCATGTGCCCGAACCGCGAGGGCGTGGCCCCGCTCAGCCGCGACTATGTCGCCAGCGCCTTCACCCAGACGCGCGACTTCTGGCACCACTGGGTCGCGCGGGGCTCCTATCCGGTCTACTGGCGCGAGCTCGTGGTCCGGTCGGCGCTGACGTTGAAGCTCCTCACCTCGGCGCGCAACGGCTCGATTGCCGCCGCCGGCACGTTCGGCCTGCCTGAGGTCATCGGGGGCGAGCGCAACTGGGACTATCGCTTCTGCTGGGTGCGAGACTCGGCCTTCACGCTCTATGCGCTCTCGCGGCTCAACTACTTCGACGAGGCCGAGGCGTTCATCCACTTCCTGATGGAGCGCGTGACCGAGACCGGCACCGGCGAGGATTCGGGCCTGCACATCATGTACGCGATGGACGGGGCCGAGCGCCTGCCGGAGGTCACGCTCGACTCGTTGTCGGGCTATGACGGCTCCCAGCCGGTGCGCATCGGCAATGCCGCATACCAGCAGCGCCAGATGGACATCTTCGGCGAGTTCATGGACGCCGTCTACATCTCCACGCGCGCGCGCGGTAAGCCCACCTACGCCGTCTGGTTCAAGCTCTCGCGCCTCATGGACTGGCTCTGCGCGAACTGGCACCTGCCCGACAAGGGGATCTGGGAAAGCCGGGGGCCGGACCGCGAATACCTGTCCTCGCGCCTGATGTGCTGGGTCGCGCTCGACCGGGGGCTGCGCATCGCCCACAACGAGTCGCTGCCCGCCGACGTGGAGCGCTGGCGCACCGAACGCGACAAGATCCAGCGGACCATCGTCGAGGAATTCTGGAACAAGGATCTCGGCGCCTTCACGCAGTACAAGGGCGGCAAGACGCTGGATGCGGTCGTGCTGCTGATGCCGCTCGTGAAGTTCATCAACCCGCGCGATCCGATGTGGACCTCGACGCTGGACGCCGTGCGCCGCAACCTCGTGCACGACTGCCTCGTGAAGCGCTATCTCAACACCGAGGAGGCCGATGGCCTCCAGGGCGAGGAAGGTGCCTTCACGATCTGCTCCTTCTGGTACGTCGAGGCGCTGGCGCGCACCGGCTACGTCGCGGAAGCGCGCCTCCTGTTCGAGAAGCTGCACGCCTACGCCAACCACCTCGGCCTTTATTCCGAGGAGCTCTCGTCGTCGGGCGACCATCTCGGCAACTTCCCGCAGGGACTGACGCACCTGTCCCTGATCTCGGCGGCGATCTGGCTCGACCGTGCCCTCAACAGCGCGAGCGACGATCCCGCCAACTTCCACCATCAGATGATCGAGGACCCCGATGGCGTCTACTGACCTGAACTCCCTCCACGGCCAAACCGCCATCGTCACAGGATCGTCGTCGGGCATCGGCGAGGCGATCGCCAAGGAGTTGGCCGGTCGGGGCGCCGACGTCGTGGTGAACTATCACGGCGCCGAGCGCGACGCGCAGGCCACCGTCGACAACATCGTCGCCATGGGTCGGCGCTCCTTCAAGGTTCAGGCCGACGTCGGATCGGAAAGCAATGTCATCGCCATGTTCGACGAGGCGGAAAGCCGCCTCGGGCCGATCGACATCGTCGTGTCGAATGCCGGCCTGCAGCGCGACGCCAAGCTCGCCGACATGACGCTCGACGACTGGAACATGGTGATCAACACCAACCTGACGGGAGGCTTCCTGGTCGGGCGCGAGGCGGTGCGTCGCTTCCGCAAGAAGGGGCCGCGCCCCGAAGTGAGCCGCGCGCTCGGCAAGCTGATCTTCGATTCGTCGGTCCATCAGGTGATCCCGTGGGCCTTCCACGTGAACTACGCGGCCTCCAAGGGCGGCATCAAGCTCCTGATGGAATCGATCGCGCAGGAGGTGTCCTGCGAGGGCATCCGCGTGAATGCCGTGGGACCCGGCGCGATCGCGACCGACATCAATAAGGTCGCGCGCGAGACGCCGGGCGGCCTCGACGCGATGCTGAAGCTCATTCCCTCGGGCCGCGTCGGCGACCCGGTGGATGTCGCGCGCGTCGTCGGCTTCCTGGCCTCCGATGCGTCGGACTACATGACCGGCCAGACGCTCTTCGTGGATGGCGGCATGACGCTGTATCCGGAGTTTCGCGGCAACGGCTGAGGCCTCCTGGCCTCTATCGCGACAACAACGAAAAAGGCGACCTTGCGGTCGCCTTCTTGTGTTTCACAGGAACGAAGGCTCAGCCGAGCTGGTCTTCCTCGTCCTCGGGCTCCGTGCGGCGCATCGAGGTGAGCTTGGCGAAGACGGCGGCCGCATCGAGTTCCTCAGAGTCCTCGCGCGGGGCGCGGTAGCTCTGGGTCTGGGCGGCGGACAGGAGGCGCTCCTCCTCGGCTTCGACCTCTGGCCGGGGCATACCGCGCGACGCCTTCTCGACCTCGAGGTCGAGGTCGATCTGCGAGCACAGGCCGAGCGTCACCGGGTCCATCGGCTGAAGGTTCGCGGAGTTCCAGTGCGAGCGCTCACGGATCTGCTCGATCGTGTGCTTGGTCGTGCCCACCAGGCGGGAAATCTGCGGATCCTTCAGTTCGGGGTGATTGCGCACCAGCCAGAGGATCGCGTTGGGCCGGTCCTGACGCTTGGAGACCGGCGTGTAGCGCGGTCCCTTGCGCTTGGCTTCGGGCACGCGGACCTTGGGCGGCGCGATCTTCAGGCGGTGCTTGTCGTCCTTTTCGGCGCGCACGATCTCGTCGCGCGTCAGCTGGCCCGTGATGATCGGATCCATGCCCTTGATGCCCTGCGCCGACTCGCCGTCGGCGATCGCCTTCACCTCGAGCGGATGCAACGTGCAGAACTCCGCGATCTGCTCGAAGGACAGCGAAGTATTGTCGACCAGCCAGACGGCGGTCGCCTTGGGCATCAGAAGCTGCTGAGCCATGGATGAACGTCTCCTGTTCGCCGGCTCCGCTGGGAACCGGCCGTGGTGGGGGCCACGCGATCTGGGAATGGCGGGACTATAGGCATTGCCTCCCGGCTTCGCAACAAATCGATGGATCGGGGCCGATTCCTCATGGGTCGGGAACCAGCACGATCTTGCCGATATGATCGTCGTCCATGTGTCGGTGCGCTTCCGCGGCTTTGGAGAAGGGATAGACCGTGTCGATCAGCGGCTTCACGGTTCCGTTCGCCAGAAGCGGCCAGACCTCGCGCTCCAGTTCGGCGGCCAGTTGCGCCTTGAAGGCGACGTCCCGCGCGCGCAGCGTCGAGCCCGTCAGCGTCAGGCGCTTGGTCATCACCAGACCGAGGTCGATCTCGGCGCGCTGGCCTCGCAGATAGGCGATCTGCACGATGCGCCCGTCGGGTGCCGCGACCTGAAGGTTGCGCGCGGTGTAGTCGCCGCCCACCATGTCGAGCGTCAGGTCGACGCCGCCCCAACTGCGCAGCCGCCCCACGAAATCCTCGCGGCGGTAGTCGATCGCAAGCTCGGCTCCGAGCCGGAGCGCGGCCTCGACCTTTTCCGGGCCTCCCACGGTCGCGGCGACGCGGGCGCCGCGTGCATGGGCGAGCTGGATGGCCACGGTCCCGATGCCGGACGTTCCGCCATGCACCAGAAGGCGCTCGCCGCTTTGCAGCCCGCCGCGCTGGAAGACGTTGTGCCAGACCGTGAAGAAGGTTTCCGGGATCGCCGCGGCGTGAACCGAATCCAGATCGCCGGGGATCGGCAGGACGCTTCCCTCCGGCGCGATCGCGAAGCGCGCGTAGCCGCCGCCCGGCAGAAGGGCCATCACGCGATCGCCGGGCCGATACCGTCCGGAGCCCTCGCCCACGGCCTCGACGGTTCCGGCCACCTCGAGCCCCGGCCAGTCCGGCGCGCCCTTGGGAGGCGGATAATGACCGAGGCGCTGCAGGACGTCGGGTCGGTTGACGCCCGCCGCCTCGACCCGGATCAGGATCTCTCCGGTCCTGGGGCGAGGAATGGGCTCCCGGCGCAAGCGCAGCACCTCGGGGCCGCCGCCCGCACCCTCGATGCCGACGACATCCATCTCCGATTCGTTCATCGCGCCATTCCTCCTGCCGTGGCCTCGTCCAGGCCGGAGGGGAAAAGAGGGCGCAGAATGGGTGTGTTAACCCCTTCTTCACCATTCCGCGCGAAACTTCGCGTAGTCCAGATTTTGGTTTGGATGGCGATCCCTTCGGGTTGTCGAAGCCTCCCTGTTGAACTTGAAGAGCCGCTCCGTGCGGCTCTCTTTTTCCCGGGCCCGGGCCTTGCCCGAGCGCGTTAACCAAAGCCGGGCCGCGTGGCTTGCGCCGAGGGAACGAAGGGTAGAGGTTCGCGCGGACCGCAGCGTCGGAGACCGTGTCCGGTTTCCGCGTCGCGCAACGAATCCACGCCAGACCGGTTTAACGCCCCATGACAGTCCAGATCGAGCATAGCGAGGGAACGCGGACGGTGCGCCTGGCCGAACGGCTGGCCTTTTCCGCCTCCTTCCAGCCGATCTTCGACGAAGGCATGACGCTTGTCGACGAGACGGCGGCGTATCTCGACGGGGACGGCCGTCGTGCGGCCCGCACGATCTCGAAGGGCGCCTCGACGCTCTACGCCGCCGAATCGATGCGCCTGACGACGCGCCTGATGCAGATCGCCTCCTGGCTTCTTCTCCAGCGCGCCGCCAACCAGGGTGACATGTCGCGCGCCCAGGTCGAGGCCGAAAAGGTCAAGGTCAAGCTGGACGGTGTCGGATCAGGGGTGGACTCGCCCTTCTACGGCGACCTACCGGACGACTTCCGCTCGCTCGTGGACCGCGCCATCATGCTGGAGCGCCGCATCGCGCTTCTGGACCGCGAGATCTACGGTCGTCCGGACGACGACGAGGTCGGCAACCCGGTGGCCGAGCAAATCGATCTCCTGCGCACCGCCTTTGGCCGCTAAAACGCGAACCGCTCATCGCACGACTACAAGAGAAGCAACGGGGCCGGCGATCATCGCCGGCCTTTTTCGTCGTGGCGCCACGGTGCCCTCTTCTTTTCCGGCGACCCGACACGAAAAAGCCCGGCACGATGGCCGGGCTTTCGCAGATCTGTCGAAGAGCGGCTCGGCTCAGATGCCGAGGCCCTCGTAGCGCTTCTTGAAGCGCGACACGCGGCCGCCGCGGTCCAGCATGTTCTGGTTGCCGCCGGTCCAGGCCGGATGCGAGTTCGGATCGATGTCGAGGTTCAGCTTGTCGCCGGCCGCACCGTAGGTCGAGCGGGTCTGGTACTCGGTGCCGTCGGTCATCACCACGGTGATGGTGTGGTAATCGGGGTGGATGTTGGCCTTCACGGGGCTGTCCTCTCTGGCTGGCTTTCGCGACCGACCATCCCGACCGGACACCTGCGGCCGAGCCGCGCGGCACCCCGCGATGTGATGAGAGGCGAGCGCGATCGCTTTCAAAATCAGGGGCGAGCCTATACATGACCCCCCTAAGAGAGACAAGGCCCGCCCCGGCGGTGACGCGAAGCTTGCCCGAGATCCAGCCAGAAGCCATGCCGCCTGAAGACCCGGCCTCGCCCGCGCGCGGTCGGTCGCCGATGCGGCGGCTCTCGCCGCTCCGCCGTCTCTGGCCCTATGTCCTGCGCCAGCGCAAGCTCGTGGCCGGCGCCCTCGTCTTCCTGCTGCTCGCTTCCATCACCACGCTCAGCCTGCCGATCGCCGTGCGCCGGGTGGTCGACCACGGGTTCTCGGGGGGTGGCACCGCCTTCATCGATACGTATTTCGCGATGCTCGCGGTTCTGGCGGCTGTTCTCGCTCTGGCGAGCGCGGGCCGCTACTATTTCGTGATCACGATCGGCGAGCGCGTGGTGGCCGACCTGCGCCGCGACGTCTTCGCCCATGTCCTGAAGCTGTCGCCCGGCTTCTACGATCGCAACCTGTCGGGCGAGATCGTCTCGCGGCTGACCGCCGACACGACCCAGATCAAGTCGGCGGTCGGCGCGACGGCCTCGCTGGCGCTGCGCAACGCAATCCTGTTCGTCGGTGCGGTCGCCATGATGGCCTGGACCAGCCCGGGCCTGTCGGTGATCGTGATTGCCGCGATTCCCCTCATCATCGGACCGCTCGTCGCGTTTGGCCGCTCGGTGCGCGCCCGCTCGCGCGCCGCGCAGGATCGCCTGGCCGACGCCAGCGCCTATGCGGGCGAGGCGATCGCCGCCTCGCGCATCGTCCAGGCCTTCACCGCCGAGCCGATCGCGGCCGCCCGCTTCGGGCAGGCGGCGGACGAGGCCTTCGAGGCCGCCCGTCGTTCGGTCGTGGCGCGCGCCTTTCTGACAGCCTTTGCGATCTTCCTGATCACCTTTTCGATCGTCGCCGTCCTCTGGGTCGGCGCGGGCCGCGTCGTATCGGGCACAATGACGGCGGGAACGCTCGGCCAGTTCCTGTTCTACGCGGTCTTTGCCGCGTCCTCGCTCGGCCAGCTGTCGGAAGTCTGGAACGACCTGACGGCGGCGGCCGGGGCTGCGGAGCGGCTGAGCGAGCTTCTGGCCGAGGAACCCGAGATCCGCTCGCCTGCAGCACCGAGCCCCCTTCCCGCCCGCGCCCTCGGCTCGGTGCGCTTCGAGAACGTCTCGTTCCGCTACCCCACGGGCGGGGCCTCGGCCCCGACGCTGGAGTCCCTCAGCTTCGAGGTGCGTCCCGGCGAGACCGTGGCGCTGGTCGGACCGTCCGGCGCGGGCAAGTCCACCGTGTTCGCGCTGCTCGAGCGCTTCTACGATCCTACGACCGGCCGCATCCTCGTCGACGGCGTCGATATCCGGCAGGCGGACCTCCACGAGCTGCGCCGCCGCATGGCGCTGGTGCCGCAGGAGGCGGTCGTCTTCGCGGGGACGGTTCGCGACAATATCGGCTTCGGCGTCGACGGCGCGGGGGCCGATGCGATCGAGCGGGCCGCCGAAACGGCGCATGCGGCAGGTTTCGTGCGCGCCATGCCGGAGGGTTTCGAGACGGCGATCGGCGAGCGCGGGGTGACGCTGTCGGGCGGGCAGCGCCAGCGGCTCGCCATCGCGCGGGCCGTTCTGCGCGACGCTCCCATCCTGCTTCTGGACGAGGCCACCTCGGCGCTCGACGCCGAGAGCGAGGTTCTGGTGCAGCGCGCGCTGGAGAGGTTGATGGAAGGGCGCACGACGCTCGTGATCGCCCACCGCCTTGCGACGATCCTCAAGGCCGACCGCATCCTCGTGCTCGATGGAGGACGGATCGTCGAGGAGGGCACGCACGAGACGCTGGTGGCGCGCGGCGGCCTCTACGCACGGCTTGCCGATCTTCAATTCAGCCAGGGTTTGCGTCCCGCCGCCGAATAGCGACAGCCGCTAGCGCTCCGTCAGCTTCAGTTCGATGCGGCGGTTGCGCGCCCGGTCCTCGGGCGTGTCGCCCGCGACCAGCGGCTGGAACTCGCCAAAGCCCGTCGCGGCGAGCCGGTTGGCCGGCACGCCGTTCTGGATCAGGAACCGCACCACGGCGGCCGCGCGCGCGGTGGACAGCTGCCAGTTGTCGGCGAAGCGCCCGCTCGACACCGGAACGTCGTCGGTATGGCCGTCGACCCGGATGATCCAGTTGATATCGGACGGGATCTCGCGGTTCAGCTGGATGATCGCGGCGGCCAGCTGGCGCATCTCGTCCTGTCCTGCAGTCTGGAGCACGTCGGCCCCCGACGAGAACAGGACCTCGGACTGGAACACGAAGCGGTCGCCCACGATGCGGATGTTCTCGCGGTCCGCCAGGATCTCGCGCAGGCGTCCGAAGAAGTCCGAGCGGTAGCGTGCCAGTTCCTGGACACGCTGGGCCAGCGCCACGTTGAGCCGTCGCCCGAGGTCGGCGATCTGCGTTTGCGATTCGCGGTCGCGGGTTTCCGAAGCGCCGAGCGCGTCTTCCAGCGCGGCGATCTGCTGACGCAGCGCGGAAAGCTGCTGGTTCAGAAGATCGATCTGCGCGCGCGCCTGGGCCGAAACGGCCTGCTCGTTCTGGACCTGCGCCTGCAGCTCGCCGACGCCCGGCCCTGTTCCAGGCGCGGTCGCCGCCCCCCGTCCCTCGTCGAGCGCCGCCTGCAGGCGCGAGCGCTCATTCTGCGTCGAAGCGAGCGAGGCTTGAAGCGCGGCGATCTGGTCCTGGAAGTCGGTGGCGTTGGCCCGCTCCAGCGCGAGCAGTTGGTTGAGCTCCGCGATCTGCGAGTTCAGCCGTTCGAGAACCGTGTCGCGGCCCGAAAGGTCGCGGCTGAGAAGGAACTGCGCGATCACGAAGACCGACAGAAGGAACATGATGGCGAGCAGCAGCGTCGAGAGCGCATCGACGAAGCCCGGCCAGTAGTCGATCTCGCGCCGCGCGCGACGGCGGGACAGGGCCACCGACGCTACGTCCGCTCGGGTGCGGAGAGCGAGGCGTTCAGGCGGTCCATGACGCGTCGCATCTCGCGCTGTTCGCCGGCCTGAGCCTCCACGAAGTCGCGCAGGAGCTGCTGCTCGGAGCGCATGTGCTGAACCAGTCCCTGGATGCTTTCGGCCAAGCTCGCCATCGCGGCCGAGGTCCGCGGGCTCGTGGTCTGCTCCAGCACCAGGCGGTTGATCCGATCCGCCAGGACGCGGAACTCTTCCGCGCCGTTCGGCACGCTGGAGGCCAGCGCGACCGCTCCGCCGCCGATCGGCGCCTCCGCCTCGGTCACCGAGGCGATCCAGTCTTCCAACTCGGTGTAGAAGCGGTTCTGCGCCCGGCCGACCTGAAGATCCAGGAAGCCGAGCACCATCGAGCCCGACAAGCCGAAGAGCGAGGACGAGAACGCCGTTCCCATGCCCGAGAGCGGCGCCGACAGGCCGTTCTTCACCGAGTTCAGCACCGTCGCGGCGTCGCCGGCTCCGGGGTCCAGCGACTGGATCGTCGAGGTGATCGAGCCGATCGTGGTGAGCAGGCCCCAGAACGTGCCGAGCAGGCCCAGGAAGACGAGCAGCCCGATCAGGTAGCGCGCGACGTCGCGGGTCTCGTCGAGACGGGTGGCGACGGAATCCAGAAGAGAGCGGGCGGTCGAGGTCGGCAGTTGCAGCCGTCCGCGCCGGTGGCCGACCTGCGCGGCCATGGGCGCCAGCAGAACCGGCGGCTTCACGCGGTCGGCGGCCGGTCCGTCGCGGAAGGCGTTGACCCATCGCACCTCGCGCGCGAGGCGCAGGATCTGGCCGAGCGCCATGATGATGCCGACCGTCATCACACCGACGATCAACCCGTTGAGGCCCGGATTGGTGTGAAAGGCGGCGATGACCTGCCGGCCGAGGATCATCGCGACGAAGCCCGCCAGCGCCAGGAAGACCAGCATCGCCCAGAGATAGACGAGCGGACTCGACAGGCGTCCGGCCACCGGCTCGGGCACCGGACGGTGGGGTTCGGGCGACGGGTTCACCACCTGCATCGGCGCATCATCCGCTGTGAGCGTAGAAGCCCGCGCGGGCGCACGGGCGGGAAAGACCCCGCGGTTTTAACCCGGCGCGCCGCTAACCACCAGCGTCTGTTGCGGAAAACGCGGTTCGGCCGGAGCCGTCAGGACGCCTCGGGCGCCGGCACCGCGGCCGGCTGGCGGCCGGCGCGGAAGGCGTTGTCGGCATGCTTCAGCTCGCCCAGCAGCGCGCGGTGGATCAGCTCGTTGCCGCAGGCGATGTCGCCCTGCAGGAACTCGAAGCGCGAGCCGTCGGTCGCGGTGGTGAAGCCGCCGGCCTCGCGAACGAGCAGCGAGCCGGCCGCCAGGTCCCAGGGCTGCAGCTCGCGCTCCCAGAAGCCGTCGAAGCGACCGGCCGCGGTGTAGGCGAGGTCGAGCGAAGCCGCGCCCATGCGACGGATGCCCGCCGTTTCGCCGGTGATGCGACGCATCTCGAACAGGAAGCGCGCTTGGTCGCCATGACCCATGAACGGCATGCCGGTCGCCAGCACCGCCTCGTGCAGCTTGGTACGGGCCGCGACGCGGATGCGGCGGTCGTTGAGAAAGGCGCCGCCGCCCTTCTCCGCCGTGTACAACTCGTCCTGCACCGGGTTGAACACGACGGCCGCCACGATCTGCCCGTCGCGCTCCAGCGCGATCGAGACCGCGAATACCGGAATGCCGTGGAGGAAATTGGTGGTGCCGTCGAGCGGATCGACGATCCAGCGGTGCTGCGGATCGCGTCCCTCCACCGCGCCGCGCTCCTCCATCAGGAAACCCCATTCGGGCCGGGCGCGAGCGAGTTCCTGGTAGACGATCTCCTCGGCCTTGCGGTCGGCATTGGATACGAAATCGGCTGGGCCCTTCATCGACACCTGGAGGTTCTGCACCTCGCCGAAGTCGCGCGTGAGGGAGCGGCCTGCCTTCGTGGCGGCCTGCGTCATGACGTTCATCAGCGCGGAACGGGCCATGGGATCTCGACTCTTTTGAAGATCGCGGGATGCCGGAGCGTCCCGAAGATAAAGGAAGCGGTTCGGGCTTCGATAGCAGACACACGGCCCGGCACGGGCGGCCGGACCGTCTCGCGCGAAGCCGAACCGACGGATCAAAGGCGCGCAGAACCACAAAAGCGCGCCCGGTTCAAGGGAGAAGCGAAGGCTCGGTCAGCCGGCGGGCGTGCGGTTCGCTGCCTCGAGCGCGGTCTTCTGCTCGGCTTCGGGCAGCTGGCGGAAGAAGGCGTCGAGCGTCGCATCGGAGTTGGCGGCCCGCCGCGCTAAGACGGTCCAACGCGCGGCCTCGGCCCGATCGGCAGGTGCGCCGACGCCGTCCTTGTAGAGGTGGGCAACGCGGTTCACCGCGATCGGATTGCCGCGCTCGGCGGCCCCCTTCAGCCATCGAAAGCCCTCGGAAGGGTCCTTCTCGCCGCCTCGACCGTTGATGAGCCAGATGCCGAGCTCGATCTGCGCCGTATCGTGACCGGAGCGCGCGGCCTTCTCCAGCCACTGGCGCGCCTGCTGGTCGTCGCCGGCGGCCACGCCCCGGCCATAGGCGTAGAGCTGCGCCAACGCGTACTGCGCATCCGGCACGCCGGCCTCGGCCGCGCGCTGGAAGTAGCCGAGCGCATCCGCAAAGCCACCCGTCGGCGACGCCTGGATCAGCATCTGACCGTAGTTGAAGGCGGCCAAGGGGTTCCCGGCGTCGGCGGCGGCCTTCATCAGGTCGCGCGCCGAGGCGTCGTCGCGCGGCACGGCACGTCCCTCGATCAGGATCATCGCGTAGCGGAACTGCGCCTCGGGCACGCCCGCCTTGGCGGCGATCCCGTACCAGCGTGCGGCCTCCGCCTCGTCGCGTGGCACGCCGAGGCCACGCGCGTAGATCTCACCGAGCAGGGTCTGCGCCGATGCGTCGCCGAGATTGGCGAGCGGCTCGGCCATGCGCAGCGCGGACAGGTAGTACCCGCGCTGGAAGTGACCGTAGGCGGCCGCCGCCGAGTTCCCGCCTTCGTCGCCGGTCGTCGGCTGGGCGAGGCCGGACGGGGTCGGCAGGTTCGTCTCGGCGGGCGGAGCCGGTTCGGGCGGTGCGGGCGGCACGCCAAGGCCGGGCACCTGCGCGAATGCCGGCGACCACAGGAGAGCGAGAAGGACCAGCGCGCGGCGCATCGGTTCAGGCCGCCTGGGCGCGCCGCTGCGCCTCGTCGAACAATCGGTTGGCCTCGGCGACGGCCTGGGCCGGATCGGCGCCCTCACCGAACACGGCGCGGCCCAGCATGACGAACTCCGCTCGGGTCGCGATCGCGGCGGGGAGGGTTTCGAGCGATGCCCCGCCCTGCACGATGCAGGGAATCTCCACGATCTCGGCCCACCACTCCGAAAGATCGAGGTTGCGCGGATGCGGCCCGGCTTCCGTGTCGGCTCCGAGCTTCCCGAACAGAATGTAGTCGGGCATGCGCTCGCCCGCTTCCAGCGCATCGTGCCGGGTGGTGAAGCCGGAAGCCCCGACGATCAGGCGCGGGGAGAAGCGAGCGACCGCCTCGCCGAGCGCCTCCAGGCTGCCGGCACCGGTGTGGAAACCATCCGCCTTGACGCGACCGGCGCAGCGCGTGTCCTCCGCCACGATCGCCGCCGCACCGGCCTCCTGGATCAAGGGCACGAGCGCCTCGCAGAGGTCCTGGAACGCCGCTTCGGACCGCTCGCCCGCCGACAGGACGACCGTCGCGACGTCGCCGGCCTCGAGCGCCGCTCGCAACTGGTCCTCGCCGGCCGGTCCGTCGGGCAGGACGGATGCGTCCAGAACGAGGCGCGGGCGGATGAAGTCTTCGGCGGTCATCGGATCCAGTCGGGTCGGGTTCGCGGGCCAAACGGGTCGAAGCTTGCTTCGTGGCCGGGGTCATTTGGCCTAAAGCCCGATTGCGGCGCAACTGCAAGCCGGCGATGCGCGGATCGTGGCCGTTTCCGATAGCGAGGCGCGGACGGTCGAGACCGCCCGCGCCCGGTATCGTCTATCGATGGGCGGCGCCGTTCCCGGCGCCGGCCGAACCGTTCCGCGCCCTAGTCGCGGGACGCCCGCAGGCGTTCGATCTCGTCCTTCAATTGCAGCTTGCGTCGCTTCAGCTCGCGCATCTCGGCGTCCGTGATCGCAGGCTTGGTATGAGCCGTCGCGATCTCGTCGTCGAGCGCGGAATGGCGCTGTTCCAGGGTCGCAAGGTGAGCATCCAAGGACATGTACGAGCTCCTTTGTTGTGGCGTCCGTCCCCGCCTCCCGCACAAGCCGGAACCGGCCCGGACGGAGGAAAGGTGTCACATAAAGTTTGCACTGTCGAACGAGGTTCAAGCCCGTCTTCCCGTTTCGCCGGCGGGCTGGTAACGGTTGGACGAGTTCTGCGGATGGCAGGCTGCGCAACCCGTAAGGCCCGACGATACGGGCCCCTCGGCGCGGCAGGCAGCGGTTTCCGTCCGGGATCGCCACGGCCTTTCGGGGCGTGCGATCGCGGCGCGCTCTCGGGGAGTTGTACGGCGGTGTTCGAGGGGACGTTGGTGGCGGATCAGGAACAGGCGGAAATCAGGCTCGCCTTGGCGCGACTGCGCCAGGAGCATGCGGACTTCGACGCGGCGATCAACGCCATGGAGTCCGTGGGCTGCGACCGGCTGCAGGTCCAGCGCATGAAGAAGAAGAAGCTGATGATCAAGGATCGTCTGCAGGATCTCGAGGATCAGGTCATTCCGGACATCATCGCGTGAGCGCCGCTCCCGTCGCGGTGATCATGGGCAGCCAGTCCGATTGGACCACCATGCGCCATTGCGCCGACACGCTGGAAGCGCTCGGCATCGCGTTCGAGACGCTGATCGTGTCCGCCCACCGCACGCCCGACCGTCTGGTGCGCTTCGCCACCGGCGCGCGGGAAGCCGGTTACAAGGTGATCGTGGCGGGCGCGGGCGGCGCGGCCCACCTGCCCGGCATGACGGCGGCCATGACGCCCCTGCCGGTCTTCGGCGTGCCGGTCGAGAGCCACGCGCTGCGCGGCGAGGACAGCCTCCTGTCGATCGTTCAGATGCCGGCGGGCATTCCGGTCGGAACGCTCGCGATCGGGCGCGCGGGCGCGGTCAACGCGGCGTTGCTGGCGGCCGCGGTTCTGGCGCTGAGCGACAAGGCCCTGGCCGAGCGTCTCGACGATTGGCGCCGCCGACAATGCGAGGCCGTCGCGGAGCGCCCGAACCGTGACGTCTGATGCGCTCGAGCCCGGTGCGGCGATCGGCATCGTCGGCGGTGGCCAGCTGGGACGCATGCTCGCCTCGGCTGCTGCACGCCTTGGCTTCCGAACCCTCGTCCTCGACCCCGATCCGACCTGTCCGGCCGCGCAGCTTGCCAACGAACTGATCCGCGGTGCCTATGACAGCCGCGAGGGACTGGCCGAGCTCGGACGGCGCACGAGCGTCGTCACCTACGAGTTCGAGAACGTCCCGGTCGAGCCGCTGCGCGCCCTCAGTCGCACCTGCCCGGTCTTTCCGCCCGTCGAGGCGTTGGAGGTCGCGCAGGACCGGGTGGTCGAAAAGGCCTTTCTGAACGGCATCGGTATCGCGACCGCTCCCTGGCGCGCGGTGGACGATGCGGCGGAACTCGCCCATGCCCATCTCGACCTCGGCACCGACACGATCCTGAAGACGCGCCGTCTCGGCTACGACGGCAAGGGCCAGGCGACGATCCGACGCGACGCGCTGACCGACGGCGCGTTTGAGAGTCTCGGCGCCGTTCCCGCGATCCTGGAAGGCCGTGTGCCCTTCGAGCGCGAAATCTCGGTGATCGCGGCCCGCAGCCGCTCCGGCGAGGTGGTTGCCTTTGATCCGGCCGAGAACCGCCACGGAGCGGGCATCCTGCGACGTTCGACGGTTCCAGCCACCATCTCGGCCCCGGTGAGGGCTGCGGCCGTCGAGACCGCCGGCCGCATCCTCGATCGACTGGGCTATGTCGGCGTCATCGGCGTCGAGTTCTTCGTGGCAGACGGCGAACGCCTTCTCGTCAACGAGATCGCGCCGCGCGTCCACAATTCAGGGCACTGGACCGAGGCGGCCTGCTGCGTTTCGCAGTTCGAGCAGCATATCCGCGCCGTGGCCGGACTGCCGCTCGGCTCGGGCACGCGGCACTCCGACTGCGTGATGGAGAATCTGATCGGCGACGAGGTGCGGCGCGCAGCGGCGCTGCTGGCGGAACCCGACGTGATGCTGACGCTCTACGGCAAGGCCGAGGCGCGGCCCGGACGCAAGATGGGCCACTGGACCCGCCTTCTGCCCCTGTCACGAGCCTGATTTCCGGGCTGCCGCGAGGGCGGACCGGTTGACAGGACCGCGCTCTCGCTTGTATCGAACGCCCAGGTCGCGCGCCTTGTCCGAGGCGCGTTTTTTGTTGAGCGGCGCGGGCGTTTTCGCATCCGAACGTCGCAGCCACCGACGGTCGAGAGCCATGAAGATCAAGAATTCGCTGAAGTCGCTGAAGGGCCGCCATCGGGCCAACCGCATGGTTCGCCGCAAGGGCCGCATCTACATCATCAACAAGGAAGCCCCGCGCTACAAGGCGCGCCAGGGCTGAGGACCGTCCCGGCCGCGCCGCGGCCCGTGGCTCACCCGACATTTTGTGCTGGACGGCGCGCTGGGAGGCGATAACCTCGTCTCCCATGCGCGCCTTTTCTTTTGTCTTCGCCGCCTGCCTTGTCGCCGGTCCCCCCGTCCAGGCGCAAACCCCGGGCAGCCCATCGCCCCCGCCCGGCCCCGTGGAAGTCGCTCCAGTGCTTCCCGAGCCCGAGCCGAGCCGTCGCGAACGCCTCGACACCCTGTTCGCGGAGTTGAAGCGGGAACCCGAGACCGACAAGGCCAAGACCATCGCCGACCGTATCCAGGCGCTCTGGTCGCAAAGCGACAGCGCGACGGTGGATCTCCTGATGGACCGGAGTGCGACCGCGATCGGGAAGAAGGACGAGGCGGCGGCGCTCGACCTTCTGGATCAGGTCATCGTGCTCGAACCCGATTACGCCGAAGGCTGGAATCGACGTGCCACGCTGCACTACGCGGCGAACCGTTACGGCGCCTCCATGCGCGACGTCGAGGAGGTCCTGAAGCGCGAGCCCCGGCACTTCGGGGCCTTGATGGGCCTGGGCGCCATGCAGGAGGAACTGGGCCGCAACCGGCAGGCGCTCGACACCTTCTCGCGCGCGCTCTCGGTCTACCCGGCGCTGAAAGCCGCGCAGGACGCGGTCCTGCGCATCTCCGACGAACTGGCGGGACAGCCGGCCTGACCGCCGATGCGGACCGACCGGCCGTTCCTGTGTCTCAGATCGAGCTGAGACCGTCGGATCCGATATAGGCGATGCGGATCATGTTGGTGGCGCCTGGCGTGCGCAACGGCACGCCGGCCGTGACGATGATGCGCTCGCCGGCGCGTGCGATCCCCTGCTGGACCGCGATGCGGCATGCCTTGTCCACCATCTCGTCGAGATCGGTCGCGTCCTCCGTGTGGACGCAGTCGAGACCCCAGGCGAGCGTCAGGCGGCGGGTCGTGCCGAGGATCGGCGACAGCGCGATGATCGGGATCTGCGGGCGCTCGCGCGCGGTGCGCAGGCCCGTCGTGCCGGTCGCGGTGTAGGTGACGATCGCCGCCACGTTCAGCGTCTCGGCGATCTGTCGGGCGGCCAGCGACACGGCATCCGCACCCGTGGCTTCCGCAGCCGGACGCTGGGCGAAGATGATGCCGGGATACAGGGGGTCCTTCTCCACCTCGCGCGCGATGCGGTCCATCGTGGCGACCGCCTCGACCGGGTAGTCGCCGGACGCCGATTCCGCCGACAGCATGACGGCGTCGGCGCCCTCGAACACGGCGATCGACACGTCGGACACCTCGGCGCGGGTCGGCACCGGCGCGGTGATCATGGATTCCAGCATCTGCGTCGCGACGACCACCGGCTTGCCGGCGCGCCGGGCCAGACGTGTCATGCGCTTCTGGATGCCGGGAACCTGCTCCAGCGGCATCTCGACGCCGAGATCGCCGCGCGCCACCATGATCGCGTCGGACAGTTCGATGATCTCGTCGAGGCGTTCCACCGCCTGCGGCTTCTCGATCTTGGACATCAGGCCGGCGCGGCCGCGCGAGACCTTGCGCGCCTCGGCCAGATCCTCGGGGCGCTGGATGAAGGACAGCGCGATCCAGTCGACGTTCTCAGCCAGAACCGCGTCGAGGTCGCGACGATCCTTTTCGGTCAGCGCGCCGGTGGCCAGCGTCGTATCGGGAAGCGACACGCCCTTGCGGTCCGAGATGCGCGTTCCGGCCACCACGCGGCAGCGGATCGAGCGCCCATCTGCGGCCACCGCCACGAGTTGCAGCTTGCCGTCGTCGATCAGCAGCCGGTGACCCGGCTGGACGGCCTCCAGGATCTCGGGATGGGGCAGGAAGACACGGCTTGCGTTGCCGGGCTCGGGGTTGTCGTCGAGCGTGATCTCGTCGCCCACATGCAGATCGACCTTGCCGTCCACGAACTTGCCGACGCGCAGCTTCGGTCCCTGCAGATCGGCGAGGATCGCGATCGGATGGCCGACGGCCGCCTCCACGCGACGGATACGCGCGACGGTCTCGCGCATCGTGTCGTGGTCGGCGTGGCTCATGTTGATGCGGAAGACGTCGGCGCCCGCCTCGTGCAGCTTGCGGATCATCGCCTCATCGTTGGAGGCGGGCCCAAGGGTCGCGAGAATCTTGACGCGGCGGTTGCGTTTCATGGTTGCTCGGCACCTTCACGGGGAGATTCGGTCAACTGAACCATCCAGCTGCCCTGTCCGCCGGTGTCATACTCCCGGAAGCCCATCTTCTGGAACCCACGGGCGAAGCAATCCTTCACGCCGACGATCTTGAACTCGTTTTCGGCGATGCAGAGGTCGACCGTTCCAGCCCAGCGACCCAATCCCTCGGCGTCCTCGGCGTAGAGATAGTAGTAGCGCGAGTTCAGTTCGCCCTCGACCACGGAGCGGCAGGTGGTCGCCGGGATGCGCCACCAGCCTTCCGACACCCAGCCCTCGGCGGTGCGTTGGCCGACCGCGACACCGACCAGCGTCTGCGTGCCGTTGCAGACGCGGAAGTCGGCATGCGCCTCGTCGGGAGCGACGAACGACAGAAGGCCTCCCGCCAGAACGGCGCCCAGCGCCAAAGCAGGCAAGCGGCGGAACGGGGGAGCGGCGGGCATGGGCAGTCCTCGTCTGACGGCTGGGCGTTGATCGCTCTTCTGCCATAGAGCCGAACCGGGGCAAAGCATGGCGAAGCGCCTCGCCATCGCCGCCAAACGCACCGGCGATCGGCCGCCACTTGCTTGCGCCCTGCCCTGGCCGCGCCGATATGGCGGGAACCGGAACCCGCCACGCCAGGAGACGCACCATGTCCGACGACCATCAGCGGCGAATCGAACTCGAGGCGGCCGTGTTCCGCCGATTGCGCGATCACCTGCGCGAGCGCACCGACGTGCAGAACCTCGACCTGATGAACCTGGCGGGCTTCTGCCGCAACTGCCTGTCGAACTGGTACGCGGACGCCGCCAGAGCGGACGGCGGCACGCCGATCGAAAAGGAAGACGCGCGTCAGATCGTCTACGGCATGCCCTATGGCGAGTGGCGCGAGCGCTATCAGCGCGAAGCGAGCCCCGAGGCGCTGGTGGCCTTCGAGCAGGCGAAGCCGCATGACGAGTCGCGCTAACGGAGCGGAAACCATTCCGGGGCATCAAAGGGGATAAGGACGCGTCGGCGCTTGCCAATCGTCCCACCCCTTCGGCCGTGCCCGGCCCTATCGAGGAATCGCCCCATGTCGAACGCCACCGAGGAAGTCGCACAGGACCAGCTTCGCTCCTTCGTCGAGCGCATCGAGCGCCTCGAAGAGGAGAAGAAGACGATCAGCGACGACATCAAGGACGTCTATGCCGAAGCCAAGGGGACGGGCTTCGACATCAAGGTGCTGCGCAAGGTGATCTCGTTGCGCAAGCAGGATGCCAACGAGCGGCAGGAGCAGGAGGCGATCCTCGACCTCTACCTCCAGGCGCTCGGCATGATGAATTGACCGAACGCGTTCCAGGATACGAAAACGGGCGCCATCGGCGCCCGTTTTCGTATGGGGTGACGGTCGTCAGCCCCGACCGGCCCGGCGGCGCTTGTGGCCGAGGCCCATCTGCTTGGCGAGGCGCGAACGCGCCGCCGCGTAGTTGGGGGCCACCATGGGGTAGTCGGCCGGAAGGTCCCACCGCTCGCGATACTCCTCGGGCGTGAGGTTGTAGTGCGTCATGAGGTGGCGCTTGAGCGACTTGAACTTCTTCCCGTCCTCCAGGCACACGATGTAGTCGTCGGTAACGGACTTCTTGACCGGAACGGCGGGGCGCGGCTTCTCCGGCTCCGGTGCGACAGGCTCCGGACCGGCACGGTCGAGCGCGGCGTAGACGTCCTTGATCAGGGTCGGAAGATCCGACATGGGCAGCGAGTTGTGGCTGACATAGGCCGCCACGACATCGGCCGTCAGCTCCATCAGCGCGTCACGCCCGTCCGTGGTGTCGATCGTATCCATGAGTGTTCCTTTACGGCGACGGCGCTGCAGCGCCGTGCGGTGCTGCGCATGCAGGTCTCGAGCGCATCGGGGTGCGGTCTCGAGACGGCGGTCTCGCGACAACGCAAGACGGACATCGAATTCCGCAAGACATGTAAGAGGGAGATACTTTGTGTCAACTGTTGGGCTCTGACGCCCCGTCCACAGATACCGTGGTATCTTTCACGTGTCCGGCAAACAACCGGTAGTTTTAAGAAGCTTGGAGTAGCACCGCTGGAACCGGCGCGATCCGCCGAACTCGCCAAGTCCGGTGCCGAAACGAAAAGGCCCGCTGCACGAGTCAGCGGGCCCATGGATCACGACGGCATGCGACGGTCAGTCGAGCTTTCGCACCGGTAGGAAGTTCACGGCCTTGCCCTCGAAGCGTCCCGTGGCCGAGGGCATCGTACCCTTGCGCGTGAATCCGCGGTCGAACACCGTGTCGGGCTTTTCGCCGATCAAGTTGTCGGCCACGGGACGAGCCATCGGCGTCTCAATGGCCCGGCGCTCGGGCGCGGTGATCAGCGAGGCGATCTCGATGCGGCGCGCGATGGCCTGGGCGGAGGCCGGCGTCACCGAACTGGAGCGTGCGGTGCTGCGCGGCTGGACCGCCGTGTCGCCCACCACGCGCCCGCCCTTGCCGGAGCGGACCGCGACCGGGGCCGGCGCAGCGGACCGCTCAAGCGAGGCGACCTGCACGGGCTTCTCGTCCGGCCGGGCCGGGGCCGCGGTCACGGCCGCCAGGATCGGCGAGGCGGCGACATGCGCGGCACGGCTCGCGGCCGGGGCCTCGAGCGACGCCGCGGCGGCGATGATCGCCTCCGGCGTCAGGTCAGGCGCGACCTTCGGCGCCGCGGCCGCAGCAACCAGACCTGGCCGAGGCGTCGGCGAAACAAGCGCCGCGACGACGGTCTCGGACGGTGCATGAGCGCTGGCGCGGAGCACGGCCTCGAACGGCGGGCGCTCGCGCGGCATGGGAACGGAGTAGGCGAGCTGGCCGGGAGCGGACGGTGCGACCTCCTGCTCCTCGATCGCCGCCACGAGTTGGCTGGGCAGCTCCGCCGGCGGGGGAGCGGGCGGCGCCGCGCCGCCGGCCAGGGCCGGACGGTTGGCGGCGAAGGTCGGCAGCGGAACCCGGCCGGGGGCGAGCGCGGCGACCTGGACTTCGGGCTCCTGCGTCGGGATGCCGGCGGGCGGCGTCGCACGGCCGGGCGCGGAGCCGTCGAAGGAGTCGCGCTCGGGCATGGGAAGACCGGCGGGCAGCGTCGTGGCGCGTTTGGGCGGCACGGGCGCCGCTTCCGCGACCGCCACGGCCGGCTCGGGAGCGCGACGTGCCGGACGCGCGGCGGCCGGCGCGGTCTGCGCCTCGGCCTCGTCCTCGGCCTCATCGGCGCCGCCGCCGAAGATCGCCGCCAGAAGCGAGCGGCCTCCGCCCGTGCGGCCGCCCGAGCCCGACGCGATCTGCACGTCGTTGGCGCCCTTGCGCTTGGCGTAGGACGCGAGCGCCGTCTCGTAGCCCGGCAGCGGCTTGCCGTCGGCAGGCAAGTGGATCGTGTTGCCGCGCGGGAAGACGCTGGCGAGCTCGGTGCGACTCATTCGCGGCCAGTAACGGCCCTTGCCCGTGTCGTAGTGGACGAAGGGCGAACCCGAGCGCGGATAATAGCCGACGCCGCCGATCTGCATCTTGAGGCCGATGTCGCGCAGCTTCTTGAGCGGGACGTCGGGCAGGTACCAGTCCACCGCCTTGCCGCTCATGTGGAGCGAGGTTCCCGCCACGCCCGAGGAGCGCGAGCGAAGCATCTTGTTCGTGCCGGGCGAGCGGTAGCCGCCGATGACGTGGATATAGTCGCGCGAGCCGGACTGCTTGTAGGCCTCGTAGAGGAGATCCAGCAGCTTCGGGTCCATGTTCGTGGGCTTGTTCTCGCGCCAGTCGCGCAGGGCCCAGTTCGCCTTCTTGAGGCCGTCGGGCAGGAACTTGCCGTCCCGCTTGTAGGTGATCTCGGTCTTCTCACGCAGGTGGACGTGATAGAGCTTGAGGGTTCGGGTCTCGGCGGCGGCCTGCGCCGTCACGCTGAACCCCGCAACCAGGCCTGCCAGAAGGATCGCTGCGCGCTTCAAGGCGCGTCGCGACACGCATTCGGTCCGTCCGAGCATGCGGTTCCATATCCCCCAGTGCGCCTGGTCCGACGATTCGTGTCCCCGACGTCGGTCGGCGGAAGGCTCAATTCCATGAGCCTAGTCCACAATGACTGCGGCATGAAAATGACACCTGCCGAATTTCTCACCCACTACACAGGAAAATGGTTAACGGCACGTAAAATCGACCGTCATTGTGGCGCCCCCGTCACGCGCCCCGTCCGCTCAAGCCGTAAAGCTCCATCTTTCGGTACAGGGTCGAGCGACCGATTCGCAGGCTTCGCGCGGCGGCGGTCATGCTTCCGCCGTGAAACTGCAGGGCCTTCACGATCGTCTCGCGCTCCACCTCGGCGAGACTGGACAGGGAAGCCGGCGACTCGGAAAAAGGCTCGGTCGCGTGACCGGGATCGGGATCTGCGACCCCGTCGTCGGCGGATGCGGGCGGCCAATCGAACGCCGCCAGACCGAGCACGGGTGTGTCGGCCAGGACCACCGCCCTGAGGACCGCGTGGCGCAGCTCCCGGATATTCCCGGGCCAGTCTCGCTGCGACAGCTGCCGCACGGCATCCGGATCGGCCCGGAACGCCCGCCCCGTCTCGGCGGCCTCCGCGACGAAGCGCCGGATGAGCTCCGGTATCTCGTCGCGTCGCTCGCGCAGCGGCGGCACCTCGATCTCGAACACCGCAAGACGCCAGTACAGATCCTCCCGGAACGATCCCGCACGCACCATGGCGGCCAGGTCCCGGTGGGTCGCGGCGATGACGCGCACGTCGACGCGGCGGGGCCGGCGCGCACCCACCGGATCGATCTCGCCATCCTCCAGCACCCGCAGGAGCTTGGCCTGCAGCGCGGGTGCGAGGTCGCCGACCTCGTCCAGGAGCAGCGTGCCACCGTCCGCCTCGGCGAAGCGACCGGGATGACGCTCGGTCGCGCCCGAGAACGCGCCGCGCTCGTGGCCGAAGAGAAGGCTCTCGGCGAGGTCCGCCGGTAGCGCCGCGCAGTTGACCGCCAGAAACGGCCGGTCCGCCCGCGGTCCCAGTTCCACGATGCGTCGCGCGAGCCACTCCTTGCCGCTGCCGGTTTCGCCCCGGACGAGGATCGGCGCGGCCGATCGCGCCACCTTTTCCGCCAGTCGCAGCGTCCGGCCCATCGGCGTGTGCGGCTCGGGCGATCCGGGTCGCGCGACGCCCGGAGGCGTCGCGCCGCGTGCGGCCGTCACCGCCCGCACGAGTCGGGACGGCGTCACGGGCTTGACGATGAAGTCGCAGGCCCCGGCCCGCATGGCCTCGACCGCGTCCTCCACCCTGTCGCTCGCGGTCTGAACGATCGCCGGGACGCCGGCCGCGACCGCTCCGCCGACCACGCTCAGCCCGCTGCCGTCCGGCAGGCCGAGATCCACGAGCGCCAGGTCGAACCGCTCATAACTCAGGAGACGCAGCGCCTCCTGAACGCCGCCCGCGGTCGTCACGCGGCCGCCGACCGACGCGAGTTGCGCCTGCAGGAGGCGCGCGGCGACCGGCTCGTCCTCCACGAGGAGGACCCGGAAGCGTTGATCGGATTCGCATTCGTCCCGCATCGCGCCAATATGTCGGCCGGGGGTGAAGACTTCGCTTCGCCGACCCGTCCGATTAGAGCCAACGAGATCCCCTCCCATGCACGACACGGCCCTGCCCTCTCCCGTCGCACTGCCCGAGGGCCAGGAGCGCCTGCCGGAATGGAACCTGGCGGACCTCTATGGCGGGATCGACGCGCCGGAGATCGACCGGGACATCGCGGAAGGCGCAAAGCGCGCCAACGCGTTCCAAGCCCGCTGGCGCGGCCGGCTGGAGGAGGCCGCGGGCGACAACACGCTGGGTGAGGCGATCGCGGAGTTCGAGAGCATCGAGGATCTCCTCGGGCGTCTCGTCTCCTATGCGGGTCTCGCCTATGCCGGCGATACGGCCGACCCCCGCATCGCCAAGTTCTACGGAGATATCCAGGCCAGCGTCACCGAGATCTCCTCGCGCCTCCTGTTCTTCGCGCTGGAGCTGAACCGCATCGACGATGCGACGATCGACGGCGCCATGGAGCGCGATCCGCGTCTGGCGCACTACCGGCCCTGGATCGTGGATCTGCGCCAGGACAAGCCCTATCAGCTCGAGGAACGGGTCGAGGAACTGTTCCACGAGAAGTCCGTGACGGGCCACGGCGCCTGGAACCGCCTGTTCGACGAGACCATGACGGCGCTGCGCTTCGAGGTCGACGGCGAAACCCTCGCGCTGGAGGAGGCTTTGAACCTCCTGCAGGATCCCGATCGCGAGAAGCGCCGCAAGGCGTCCGAAAGCCTGTCGGGCGTCTTCGCCGCCAACGGGCGCACCTTCTCTTTGATCACCAACACGCTCGCCAAGGACAAGGAAATCTCGGACCGCTGGCGCGGCTTTGCGGACGTCGCCGATTCACGCCACCTCGCCAATCGCGTCGAGCGCGAGGTGGTGGATGCGCTCGCCGCGGCGGTCGCGGACAGCTACGGCTCCATCTCGCACCGCTACTATGCGCTCAAGGCCCGTTGGCTCGGCCTCGACCGCCTCGAGTTCTTCGACCGCAACGCCCCGCTGCCGGGCGCCTCGCGTCGCACGATACCCTGGAGAGAGGCGCAGGATACGGTGCTTTCGGCCTATCGCGGCTTCTCGCCGGAGATGGAGGAGATCGCGCGCCAGTTCTTCGACCGGCGATGGATCGACGCCGCGATCCGTCCGGGCAAGGCACCGGGCGCTTTCTCGCACCCGACCGTTCCTTCGGCACACCCCTATGTTCTGGTGAACTATCTCGGCAAGCCGCGCGACGTCATGACCCTGGCCCATGAGCTCGGCCATGGCGTCCACCAGGTTCTGGCGGGCACGCAGGGCCCGCTCATGTCGCAAACGCCGCTGACGCTGGCCGAGACGGCCTCGGTGTTCGGCGAGATGCTGACCTTCCGCTCGCTGCTGGCGCAGGCGCGCGACGACGCCGAACGGCGCACGCTCCTCGCCTCCAAGGTGGAGGACATGATCAATACGGTGATCCGCCAGATCGCCTTCTACCTGTTCGAGCGCGAGGTCCATCTGGAGCGTCGGCGCGGCGAGCTGACGGTGGATCGCATCGGCGAGATCTGGCGCGATGTCCAGGGCCGCTCGCTGGGTCCCGCCGTGCATCTGGGACCCGGCTACGAGGTCTGGTGGAGCTATGTGCCCCACTTCATCCACTCGCCCTTCTACGTCTACGCCTATGCCTTCGGCGACTGCCTCGTGAACTCGCTCTACGCGGTCTACCAGAACGCGGAAGCGGGATTTCAGGAGAAGTACTTCGCGATGCTGCGCGCCGGCGGCACGAAGCACCATACCGAACTGCTCGCGCCCTTCGGTCTCAATGCCGCCGACCCCGCCTTCTGGGCTCAGGGGCTCGCGGTGATCTCGGGCTTCATCGACGAGCTGGAGCGCATGGACGGCTAGAAGCCGTCCCCCCAGTCGAGGCGGCGGGCGCGGCGGAAGCGCTCGCCGTCGCGCCGGGTGACCAGTTCCTCGGCCGCGCTGCCGTCGGGCCTGCAGAGCTTCAGATGGACCTTGCCCGAACCGCCGCGGGGCGGGGCAAGGACGCGCGCCGCCCGCGCGTCTGGCGCATCGCGCAGCAGCGCGACGTAGCTGAACTTCTCGTCCTCGAAGGGCACCTCCGCCCCCTTGGTGCGCAGGTGGACGCGCGAGCGCGCGACGCGCTGCGCAAAATGGCACCAGTCGGGTTCCCGGATCGGACAGGCGGCCTCGTGGGCACAGGGTGCGCCGACATGGGCGCCTTGCGCCAACAACTGGTCGCGGACAGCAAGGATGCGCCGCCAGCCGGCGGGCGTTCCCGGCTCCACCACCACCAGCGCCCGGCGGGTCCGCGACCAGAGCACGTCGCAGAGCGGACCGATGCGCGCGGGCGGCAGTTCGTCGAGAACGTAGCTCAGCGTCACGAGATCGGCCGGCTCGCCGGTCGGATCCGCCAGAAGATCGGCGGCCCGCCAAGTCGGTTGAAACGCGAACGCTCCCTCGCACAATCGTTCGCCCACGTCCCGGATGGCCGGACTGGCCTCGAGCAGTTCAGCTGCTCCCAGCGTTCCAAACACGTCGACGGCCGCCCAGAGCGCGGTCCCGGGTCCCGCCCCCGCATCCAGAAGGCTCGCGGGCGCCAGGTCGGGCCTCGCCTGCGCGACGGCTTCCAGCGCTGCACGAACCGCCGCGAAGGTCGCCGGCAGGCGCGCCGCGACATAGGCCGCCGCAGCCCGGTCGTCGTGGAGGTGAAACGAGCCGTCGCGCGTCTCGGCCCGGTAGCGCTGCGTCAGGCGACCCGAGGCCTCGGCGAGGTCCGCGATCGGCCGGCCGGTCAGAAGCGCGTCGATGCGCGCGCGCAGGGTTACGGGCAGTTCCATTGTCGCCTTTCCGGCCGCCGTTCCAGCTGGCGATAGCGCTTCGCGCGACCGGCTTGCAAACGGCGCCCCTTTTCTTTGACAGCGATCTCCTCTAGCCCACCCGCGAACATCCGGCGCGGCATCCCGGCCGCGCGACGCCCTTCGCAACACGAGGACGCTTCTTCATGGCGAACGAGAACCATCCGGTCCACGCGACCATCACCGGCCCGATCGTGATGATCGGCTTCGGTTCGATCGGACGCGGCACGCTTCCGCTGATCGAGCGCCATTTCCACTACGACAAGAACCGCTTCACCGTGATCGATCCGAAGGATCACGACCGGCACCTTCTGGACGAACGCGGCATCCGCTTCCGCCAGGAGGCCGTGACGCGACAAAACTACCGCGAGCTTCTCACCCCGCTTCTCACCGAGGGCGAGGGCCAGGGCTTCTGCGTGAACCTGTCGGTGGACACGGGCTCGCTGGATCTCATGAAGCTCTGCCGCGAGCTCGGCGTCCTCTACATCGACACCGTGGTCGAACCCTGGCTCGGCTTCTACTTCGACGAGAAGCTCGAGAACGCCGACCGCACGAACTACGCGCTGCGCGAAACGGTCCGCAAGGAAAAGCGCAAGAACCCCGGCGGCACGACCGCCGTGTCCACCTGCGGCGCCAACCCGGGCATGGTCTCCTGGTTCGTCAAGCAGGCGCTCGTGAACGTCGCACGCGATACCAACCTCGACTTCGAGGAACCCTCCTTCGATGACCGCGAGGGCTGGGCGAAGCTGATGAAGAAGGTGGGCGTCAAGGGCGTCCATATCGCCGAGCGCGACACGCAGGTCGCCGCCTCGCCCAAGCCCCGCGACGTGTTCTGGAACACCTGGTCGGTCGAGGGCTTCCTGTCGGAGGGCATGCAGCCGGCTGAGCTCGGCTGGGGCACGCACGAGAAGTGGATGCCCAAGAACGCCCGTGAGCACAAGAAGGGCTGCCAGGCGGCGATCTATCTGGAGCAGCCCGGCGCGAACACGCGCGTGCGCTCCTGGTGCCCGACGCCGGGCGCGCAGTACGGCTTCCTGGTCACCCACAACGAGAGCATCTCGATCGCGGACTACTTCACCCACCGCAACAAGGAGGGTGAGGTCACCTTCCGCCCGACCTGCCACTACGCCTACCACCCCTGCAACGACGCGGTCCTGTCGCTGCACGAGCTGTTCGGCGCAGCCGGCCGCATCCAGCCCGAACATCATGTCCTCGACGAGAACGAGCTGGTCGAGGGCATCGACGAGCTCGGCGTCCTTCTCTACGGCCATGAGAAGAACGCCTACTGGTACGGCTCGCAGCTGAGCCTGGAGGAGACGCGCCGCATCGCGCCGTACCAGAACGCGACAGGCCTCCAGGTCACGTCGGCGGTGCTCGCGGGCATGGTCTGGGCGCTGGAGAACCCGGAAGCCGGCATCGTCGAGGCCGACGAGATGGACTACCGGCGCTGCCTCGAGGTCCAGCTCCCCTACCTCGGCCCCGTAAAGGGCTACTACACGGACTGGACACCGCTCACCGACCGGCCCGGCCTGTTCCCGGAGGACCTCGACGAGAAGGACCCCTGGCAGTTCCGGAACATCCTCGTACGCTGAGCGTCGTTCGACGCTTGACGAATGATCTCGTTCATAGGACCAATAAAAAGTCGCGCTCCGGCGCGGCTTTTTTGCTTCCGGCTGGCAATATGATGTGTCTGCACTACCATTGAGTCCCAAGCGTCTGACGCTGAAGGGAGTTTTGGTTCATGGGCGAGTTTTCGACGGATGCCCAGCGTAAACGTTCCGTGATCAAGGAGATCATGGACGCCATCATGTCCGGCTCGTCGGGTTCGATTGCGCGCCATCTCGCCCCGGGCGCCATCTTCTCCAACAAAAGCAACGCCGGCATCATCGACGCGCCCTGGTTCAGCCGCATGGAGGGCGAGTACCGCCTTCAGGGCGAGGACGAGGCGAAGTCGTTCCTGAACGAGTTGCTGCGGCGGGCGACCTACATCAGCTACAAGCCGCGCGGCACGCTGATCGAGGACGACGAGGCCGCCAGCCGTTGCGACTGGACGCGGCAGGACGAAAGCAACGGTTCGCTCGTCACCGGAACCACCATGTACTGGTTCGGCTTCACGTCCGACGGGCGCATCCGCTCGATCGAGTCCATCGCCTCGATCCACTCGGTGATCCCCGCGCGACGCTCCGACGCCGCGTGAGTTGTGGATCGCCGCGAGCGGGTGCTGGTGCAGCCTTCGCACTTCGTTAAGATTTGAACGACCGATTCTTCTCTGCCGGACCCGGACCCGACATGCGCCATCCGTTTTTCGCCCTCAGCGCCCTTGCCGTGCTTCTGACCGGCTGCCAGTCGGCGCCGACCGCCCGCATCGCCACCGCTCCCACGCCAGCCGGTTTCGAGGGCAACTGGCGCTCCGTGGGCGGCCCGGTCGCCTATACCGCGACCTTCGCGGGCGGGCGCTTCACCTCGCGCGAGTCCGCCACCGGCGCCGTATTGGCCGAGGGCAACTACACCAAGACCGGTCCGGCGCAGACCTCGATCATCTACCGCTCGGCCGCGCGCGGCGAGCAGACGTCGGTGAACTGCAACCAGATGGCGGCCGATCGCCTGGCCTGCGTCAACTCGGCCGGCGCCCGCTTCGAGTTGTCGCGCAGCGCCTAACCGGGCCGAACGGCGAGCCGCATGGCTCGGGCCGGGTTCCATCCTATATGTCGCCTGCCCGCGCGCATCGCTGCGCGGGCCTGTCCGCGACCCGAGGATGAAGCCGCCGCATGAACGCGCCCGTCACGATCGACCCCTCCACCGCGATCGGCCCCCTGCCCGCCGGACATCCGGCCGTGGCGCCCAAACGGGTCGGCGTCCTGCTCGTGAACCTCGGCACGCCGGACGGCACGAGCTACTGGCCGATGCGGCGCTACCTGCGCGAGTTCCTGTCGGACAAGCGCGTGATCGAGTGGCCGCGCGCCCTTTGGTACCCGATCCTGCACGGCATCGTGCTCAACACGCGGCCCAAGAAGTCGGGGCATGCCTACGACCAGATCTGGAACCGCGAGCGCGGCGAGAGCCCGTTGCGCACTTTCACGCGCGCTCAGGGCGAGGAACTCGCCGAGCGTCTGGCCGGCCATGAGACGATTCGCGTCGACTGGGCCATGCGCTACGGCAACCCCTCGATCGCCAGCCGGATCGACGCGTTGATCGAGCAAGGGTGCGAGCGAGTCCTGTGCTTCCCGCTCTACCCGCAATATTCGGCCTCGACGACGGCGACCGTGAACGACAAGTTCTTCGAACACCTGTCGTCGCTGCGCTGGATGCCGGCGGTGCGCACCGTGCCGGCCTACCACGACGATCCCGTTTACATCGACGCGCTGGCTCGCTCGATCGAGACCCATCTGGCAAGCCTCGACTTCGAGCCCGAGCGCGTCGTCGCCTCCTATCACGGCATCCCGCAGAGCTACTTCCGCAAGGGCGACCCATACCACTGCCACTGCCAGAAGACCTCTCGCCTCCTGCAGGAGCGGCTCGGCTGGCCGAAGGGTCGTCTCATGACGACCTTCCAGTCGCGTTTCGGTCCGGAAGAGTGGCTGCAGCCCTATACCGACAAGACGGTGGAGGCGCTCGCCAAGGAGGGCGTCAAGCGCATTGCCGTTCTCAACCCCGGCTTTGTGTCGGACTGTCTGGAAACGCTGGAGGAGATCGCAGGCGAGGCCGGCGAGATCTTCCTGCACAACGGCGGGACGAACTTCTCCCACATCCCGTGCCTCAACGACTCCGCGCCGGGCATGGACGTGATCGAGCACCTCGTACGCCGCGAGCTGCGCGGCTGGGTGGAGTAGCCCTCAGGCCACTCCGATCCGCAGGAGGTCGTGGACGCGCACGATTCCGACCGGCCGATCCCCTTCCACCACCATCAGAGCGGTGATCGAGGAGCTGTTCAGGATATCGAGCGCCTTCACGGCCAGCGTGTCGGCCCGGATGGTTTTCGGCGAGCGCGTCATCACGTCCTCGACGCGGCGCGTCATGAGATCGGACGACAGGTTCCGGCGCAGGTCGCCGTCGGTGATGATGCCCGCAAGCTGCCCGTCGCGCACCACCGCGACGCAGCCGAGCCCCTTCTCCGACATCAGAAGGATCGCCTCCCCCATCGAGCTTCCCGCCTCCACGAGCGGCAGCGCGTCGCCCTTGTGCATGACGTCGCCGACATGGGTCAGCGCCGCGCCGAGCTGGCCACCGGGATGGAACACGCGGAAGTCGCCCGGCGTGAAGCCCCGCCGCTCCAGAAGGGCCACGGCCAGCGCGTCGCCGAGGGCCAGTTGCAACGTCGTCGAGGTGGTCGGCGCCAGACCGTGCGGACAGGCTTCCGCCGCCCGCGGCAAGACGAGCGCGATGTCGCTCTCCGAACCGAGCGCGGACGCCTCGCGCGAGGTGATGGCGACCAGCGGGATGCGGAAGCGGCGAGTATAGGCGACGATGCCGCGCAGCTCCGCCGACTCGCCCGACCACGACATGGCGAGCACCGCGTCGTCGCGCCCGATCATGCCGAGATCGCCGTGAACCGCCTCGGTCGGGTGGACGAAGAAGGCGGGCGTTCCGGTGGAGGCGAAGGTCGCCGCGATCTTGGCGCCGACGTGCCCGCTCTTGCCGACGCCGGTCACGATGAGCCGGCCGCGCAGCGCCGCGATCGCATCCAGCGCGCGCTCGAAGGGTTCGGCCAGCGGGCCCGCCAGCGACTGGGACAGGAGACGCAGCCCCTCGGCTTCGGTTTCCACCGTTCGAACGGCCGAGGCCGCGCCGGGCAAGGAGGAGGTCTCGATCTGGCACGAAGGCTGCAAGGGTCGAACTGCCGAAGAGTTGCGGGTCTGTGATCCTCTAGACCTCCCAGCGCGGCGGCGCCAGCGGCGGTCCGGGGCGCAAGCTTGCGTTAACCATGCCGGTTTAGGGTTCGCTAACCAACGTGTCGTGCTGGACGGCGCGCGGCACGACGAATCAACGAGGCCCTATGGGACGCTTTCGTGCACCGGCCGATCGCTGGCTGGCTGCCCTGATACTGGCCGGTCTCGGCGGAACGCCGGACGCGCTGGCTCAGGCGACCACGCCGCAGCAAACGCCGCCCATCCCGCCTGCGGAAACGAGCCTGGCCGAGCCGCCGCGCTTCTCGTCCGACGAGTTCACCCTGCGGGGCTCGAGCGAAGCGGATCTGGTTGATCCCGACGCGCCGCTGGCCGAGCCGTTGGACCGGCGTCGCTCCGCACCCTCGGTCGCCAGCGATCGTCGGATCGACGAGACGGCGCCGCCATCCGACGATTCGGATCGAACGACGCCTGCCTTCGACCTGTTCAGCGGCCCGACCGCGCCGCAGCGCCAGAACCTGCCGGAAGCCGGCCCAGACGAGCGCAGCCCGCAGGCGCAGCCGGCGGGCGGCGTGGCCACCGCCACCCGCGCCCGACCGCGCCGGCCCGGCCAGACCGCGGCGCTTTCGAGCGAGGACGCCAACCTCCTGCCGGGCGAGGAGCGCAGTGACGCCCTTCTTCTGCGTCGCTTCGATCCCGTGGGTCCCGTTCGCAGCCCGGTGCTCGACGACGTCGCGGCGACGCGGCGCCTCAACGGCGGCCTCGACGGGCTGCGAACCGTCCTGCCGCGACGCGCCGACGATCCGTTCGCGCCGATCGGCCTGCGCGTCGGGAGCTTCATCCTTTATCCCGCGCTCGAGCAGACGCTCGGCGGCTCCAGCAACCTCACCAACACGCTGGACGGTCGCGAGGGCGCGCTCAGCCAGACGACCCTGTCCGGCCGCCTGGTCTCGGACTGGTCGCGCCATGCGGCCGAGCTCAACGCGCAGCTCGCCTATCGGCGCAACTTCGAAGGTCCGGTCGAGGAGGAACCCGAACTCGATGTCGGCGGCCGGGTCCGGCTCGACATCGACCACGTCACGACGGGAACCCTGCGCGGCGCCCTGAGCCTGCGCCAGGACGATTCGATCCTGACCGGCACGCCGGACGTCGCTCGCAATCGGTCCGACGTTCTCGCCTACAGCCTGGGCGCCGACCTGACGCGCGCCTTTGGACGCGCAAGCGGGACCGCCACGCTGGAGGCCGTGCGCGAGGATCGCGAGCACGGCATCCTGCGCGAGACGGGCTTCGAGCCGGGACAAAGCTTCACGACGCTGACCGGCGCGCTGCGCGGCAGCTACGACATGGGATCGGCCTTCAAGCCGTTCCTGCTGGCCAGCCTCGGCCAACGCCTGTTCGACGACGATACGGCGCTCGGCACCTCGCGCGATGCCCTGATCCCGGCGCTGCGCACGGGGTTCGGGTTCGACTTCGGCGAGAAACTGTCGGGCGAGGTCGGGCTTGGCTACGCCTGGAACATTCCCGACAACGACGCGCTGCCGACCGACGGCAGTCCGACGGTCGACGCCCTTCTGGCCTGGTCGCCGCGCCGGGGCACGGACCTGTCGCTGCGCGCCTCGACCTTCTTCGAGCCCGACGCGGGCGGCATCGACACGGCGACGCTCTACCAGACGACGCTGGGCCTTCGTCACCGGGCGAGCGCCCGGCTGGATCTGGAGGGTGCGGGACAACTCGCCTGGCGCGTGCGCGACGCGAGCGGCACCGAGCGTATCCGCTCGGGAGAAGTCGGCCTCACATGGTGGGTCAACCGCCAGCTCGCGCTGATCGCGCGCTACCGGCACGACCGGTTCGAGGGCGTTCTCACGGACTACGACGCCGACACGGTGCGCATCGGCCTGCGCGTTCAAAGGTAGGTCCAAGGACCCGGGCGCGCGGGAGCCCTCCCGCGCGCCCGTCGCGTCTACTCGGCGGCGGCGCTGCGCGTCTCGGCGCGGCGCTCGGCCGGCTCTACCGTTTCCATCAGCTCCTTCAGGTCGTCGAAGACCTTGCCGCGGATGTCCCGGCGCCAGAGCGCGAAGGCGACGTTGGCTTGGATGAAGCCCTCCTTCGAGCCGCAGTCGAAGGTGCGACCCTCGAACGGGTAGGCGAAGAAGTCCTGGTTCTGGGCGAGCTTGAGCATGCCGTCAGTCAGCTGGATCTCGTTGCCGGCACCCTTCTCCTGGGTCGAGAGGATGTCGAAGATCTCCGGCTGAAGAATGTATCGGCCCGAAATGAAGTAGTTGGAGGGGGCGTCTTCGGGCTTGGGCTTCTCCACCATGCCGTCGATGCGGAAGCCGGAGCCGCGCGTCTCGCCCTGGCCCACGATGCCGTACTTGTTGGTTTCCTTCGGGTCGCACTGCTCGACCGAGATGACGTTGCCGCCGGTCTGCTCGTAGAGTTCAACCATCTTCTTCAGGCAGCCTTCCTCGGACTGCATGATCATGTCGGGCAGAAGCAGGGCGAAGGGCTCGGGGCCGACGAGATCGCGCGCGCACCAGACCGCATGGCCGAGGCCGAGCGGCGCCTGCTGACGCGTGAACGACGCGGTGCCGGCCGTCGGCTGCAGCTCGTCGAGAAGCGACAGCTCGGTCTTCTTGCCGCGCTCGGTCAGCGTGTTCACAAGCTCGACCTGGATGTCGAAGTAATCCTCGATCACGCCCTTGTTGCGGCCGGTGACGAAGATCAGGTGCTCGATGCCGGCCTGGCGGGCCTCGTCCACCACGTACTGGATGACAGGCCGATCGACCACCGTCAGCATTTCCTTCGGGATCGCCTTGGTGGCGGGAAGGAACCGCGTTCCCAGACCGGCCACCGGAAAGACTGCCTTCCGAACCTTGCGCATGCGATCGTCCTTATGAGGTTGGATCGCGTTCTCAATAGATCACGGCATGATGATATGTCGACGGGACGGGCGGAGCCGCCGCGATTCCGCCGTGAAAAACGGTAAAGAAGCGCTTGGCCGGAAGGCACCCCGTCCATCGTGGTAAAGGAAGCGTTTACGAACGCTGCCGTAATCTACCGGAAGGCACGCAACCCACGACAGTGACACTCAGGAGCGAACCCATGCCCGTACCGACAAAGGCTCGCCTCTTCTCCCGCGCCGCCGCCATCGCGCTGGCCGCCACGCTTCTCCTGCCCGCGCTTCCGGCCCATGCCGACGCGGGCTTCCGCGCCTGGATCGCGGGGTTCGAGAAGACGGCGGTCGCGAACGGCGTTTCGCGCGACACCTACCGGCGCGTCTTCGCGGGTGTCGACACCCCCGATCCGGACGTTCTCGAGAAGGCCCGGTTCCAGCCCGAGTTCCGCGACACGATGTGGGACTATCTCGACAACCGCGTGAACGAGGAAAGCGTGGCGGAGGGGCGCCAGATGCTCCAGCGCTACAAGCCGTGGCTCGATCGGATCGAGAAGCGGTTCGGCGTGGATCGCACGGTGCTCCTGGCGATCTGGTCGATGGAATCGAATTACGGCCGCATTCTGGAGCGCGCGGACGTCATGAAGAGCGTGCCGCAGGCGCTGGCGACCTTGGCCTACAAGGACGCCAAGCGCGCGAAGTTCGCACGCCAGCAGCTCATCGCCGCCCTGAAGATCGTCCAGGCTGGCCACGCGACACCCCAGACCCTGACCGGCTCCTGGGCCGGCGCGATGGGTCACACGCAGTTCATTCCGACCAGCTACCAGGCCTATGCGGTGGACATGGACGGCAACGGGCATCCCGACATCTGGCGCTCGGTGCCCGACGCGCTGGCCACGGCCGCGAACCTTCTCGCCAAGAACGGCTGGCAGGGCGGCCGCACCTGGGGCTACGAGGTCGAGCTTCCCGCCGGCGTCAGCGCCAAGTCGCTCGGTTCGGGCAACCGCTCGATGTCGGCCTGGAAGAAGCTTGGCGTCCGCCGCGTGGCCGGCCGTGACTTCCCCTCCGGCGCAGAGACCGGCCGCCTCTACCAGCCGGCGGGCGCGAACGGCCCGAGCTTCGTGCTGACCAAGAACTTCTCGGTGATCAAGCGCTACAACAACGCCGACAAGTACGCGCTCGCCGTCGGGCATCTGGCCGACCGCATCGCGGGCGGCGGCGACTTCGTCGGTTCGTGGCCGCGCGGCTACGAGCCGCTCTCGATGACGGAACGCTACGAGGTACAGCAGCGCCTGACCCAGCACGGGTTGTACGACGGCAAGATCGACGGCAAGATCGGATCGGGCTCCAAGGTCGCGATCACGGCCTACCAGCGGCGCGCGGGGGTCGAGGAGGACGGCAACGCGTCCAAGGCTCTCCTCGACCTTCTGCGCAGGCATTAAAGGGCATCATGGCGAAACACGGTATCGGCTCTTGGCGAAAGGCGACGCTCAGCGCAGCGGCGCTCCTCGTGGCCCTGTCCGCGGCCGTGCCGGAAGCCGATGCCCAACAGCGCCGCACGCTGATGGACATGCTGTTCGGCCGCGACGCGCCGCAGGCCGATCCGCGCGGATCGCAGGCCGCGCCCGGGCGCCGCGCGGCGCCACGCCCGCGCGCGGTGCGCAAGAAGCGACGCGACGCGGTCGCAGCGCCGAAGTCCGGTACCGGCCGGCGCAACGCCGCGACCGCCGCGGCGGGAGCGGCCGGTGGAGCGGCGGCCGTCGCGGCTGCGGCGGAACCGGTCGAGAAGAGCCAGACCGCTCGCAACGTCCTCGTGATCGGCGACTTCATGGCCGGATCGCTCGCCAAGGGGCTCGAGGACGCCGTCAGCGGCAATCGCGAGATCCGCATCATCGCCAAAGCCAACGGCTCGTCGGGCCTGGTGCGCGACGATCACTACGACTGGCCGGCCTCGGTTGCGGCCCTGATCGACGAAACCAAGGCTTCCGCCGTGGTCGTGATGGTGGGCGCCAACGACCGGCAGGGTCTTCGCGATGCAGGCGAGACGGTTCCGCTGCGCTCCAAGGAGTGGAGCGCCCTCTACACGGCCCGGGCTGCAGCGCTGGCGGAGGCGGTCAAGTCACGCAACGTTCCCCTGATATGGGTCGGCATGCCCGCCTTCCAGTCGGAGCGCGCGACCGAGGACATGGTCTATCTCAACGACCTGTTCCGGGCCGCGGCCCTCAAGGTCGGCGGCGAGTTCGTGGATGTCTGGGGAGGCTTCGTCAGCGCCGACGGCACCTATACGACCTCCGGCCCCGACACGGCGGGGCAGACGGTGCGCTTGCGCAACTCCGACGGCATCACCATGACGCCGGCCGGACAGGACAAGCTCGCCTACTACGTGGAAAAACCGATCACCAAGGTTCTCGGCCTCAGCGTGGACGACCTCGTGGCGACGCTGGGCGCGCAGCAACTCGGCGCGGGCGATCTCCCGACGGTCGGGGGCACCAGCCAGGCGGCGCTCGCTGTGTCGACCCCGCCGGTCTCGCTGTCGGATCCTCGTCTTGATGGCGGCGAGCATCTTCTGGGGTCCGAAGCGGCTACGGCCGGTCCCCAGCGCAACGGCGGCTCGCCGCGCGACGCGCTCGTGGTGAACGGCGGGGCGATCGCCGCTGCGGAAGGCCGCGCCGACAACTTCAGCTGGACCGGGCGGGGTACCGCGGTCTCGCCGCAGACCCGCGGCAACGCCATCGTGGCCCGAGGCTCGATCAGCCTCGAGGAGTTGCGCACCGGCGCACCGGCCGCCTCCGGCCCTCAACCCAACACCGACGCGGACGACGCCGCCAAGGCCCTTCGGCCAAGCCAGCCCGCCATCGCTCCCTGACGGAAGATGCTGCCGGATCGTGATGCCGGAGACCGGCGAAGCGCTCCGGCGCTTCGCCGCAGGCAGACCGCTAGAGCGGCAGCGTGGTCGTGCCGGTGAGTTCCAGATCGATCGCGCGCGCGGCCTGCCGCCCTTCGCGGATCGCCCAGACTACCAGCGACTGGCCGCGCCGGACGTCGCCCGCCGCCCAGAGCTTTTCGACCGAGGTGCGGTAGCGCTTCTCGTCGGCCGCGACCGAGACGTTGCCGCGCGCATCGCGCTTGAGCTCCAGCCCCTCGCCCGCATCCTGAAGGAAACCGCCCTCGAAGGGCCCCGCGAAGCCGATCGCGATGAAGGCGAGATCGGCCTTGATCACGAACTCGGTTCCCGCGATCGGCCGGCGCCGCTCGTCGACCTCGGCGCACTTCACGCCCGTCAGGATGCCGTCCTCGCCGACGAACTCCAGCGTCGCGACCTGGAACTCGCGCACGGCACCCTCGGCCTGGCTGGACGAGGTCCGCATCTTGGTGGCCCAGAAGGGCCAGACCTCGAGCTTGTTCTCGGTCTTGGGCGGCTGGGGCCGGATGTCGAGCTGCGTGACCTTCACGGCACCCTGGCGGAACGCGGTACCGACGCAGTCGGACGCCGTGTCGCCGCCGCCTACCACCACGACATGCTTGGCACCGGCCCAGATTTCCTCGGTCGACCAGCCGCGCGCCGGCGTGTTCTCCCCGCCGACGCGCCGGTTCTGCTGCACGAGGTAGGGCATGGCGTCGTGGATTCCGGCGAGCCCGTTCTGCGGGATGCCGGCATCGCGCGGGCGTTCGGCGCCGCCGCAGTAGAGTACGGCGTCGAACTCCGCCTGCAGGTCGGCCAGGCGCTTGTCGCGCCCGATCTCGACGCCGCAGTGGAAGGTCACGCCCTCGCCGCGCATCTGCTCGACGCGCCGGTCGATCCAGTGCTTCTCCATCTTGAAGTCGGGAATGCCGTAGCGCAGCAGGCCGCCGGGCCGCGTCTCGCGCTCGAAGACATGAACCTCGTGGCCGGCGCGGCCGAGTTGCTGGGCCGCCGCCATGCCGGCGGGACCCGAGCCGATCACGGCGACGCGCTTGCCCGTCTGCACCTTGGCCGGCTGCGGCTGGATGAGTCCGAGCGCATAGGCTTTGTCAGCGATCGCCTGCTCGACGGTCTTGATCGCGACCGGCGTATCCTCGAGGTTCAGCGTGCAGGCTTCCTCGCAAGGGGCGGGGCAGATGCGACCGGTGAACTCCGGGAAGTTGTTGGTGGAATGGAGGTTGCGCACCGCGCCCTCCCAGTCCCCGCCGTAGACGAGATCGTTCCAGTCCGGGATCTGGTTATGGATCGGACAGCCCGTCGGACCGTGGCAGTAGGGCACGCCGCAGTCCATGCAGCGGGCAGCCTGCTTGCCGACCTCGGCATCCGACATCGGGAGCGTGAACTCGCGGAAGTGGCGGATGCGGTCGGACGCGGGCTGATATTTCGGAGTCTGGCGATCGATCTCGAGAAAGCCGGTGACCTTGCCCATGATGATGCCCTCCGTCGCCATCGTCCGGGCGTTCCGCTCAGCAAGGAAAGCCTGCCGCCGCGGGAGCCCCCGGGCCGGCCGGCCGCCTTTCCCAAGGTCCGCACCCGACGTGAACCGTCCTAACACAGGACCGCGCTCCCTCGGAACGCGGCCGATCGTGCCACCCCCTAGGGCACGACCGCGCCTCCGGGAAGCCTCGGCGAGCCCGGAAAATGCGACAGCATCACTGCCCTATTTCGGGTGGGGACGCAAGGCTGGAACGGTTCGAGGAAGCGTTGGGCGTCAGCCTTGCGGCTTGGTCGCCCGGAAGCTCTCGAGTTGCTGGGCGGCACCCCACCAGTCGGCGAAGCCCGGCACGTCGTTGAACTCGTCGGCATGGGGGGTCTGCGCGACGTAGGCAAAGACCGGCGCGAGGTAGAGGTCGGCGATCGACAGGTCCTCGCCCGCGATCCACGGCCCCTTTCCGCGAAGGCGCATGAGTTCAGTGAGAACGGTGCGCGTGGTCTTGAGCGCTTCGTGATGCTTGGCCTCGTCCTTGCCGCCCACGAAATCGGGAAAGAGATGATAGGCCGCGACCCCGCCCAGCATCGCTGGGTATCCGTAGCTGTCGATGATGCCGATCGCCATGTCCATGCGCGCGACGTTCTCGGCCTCGGCCGGCACGAGGTCGCGGCCCGTGATCATGCTGTTGAGGTAGCGCGCGATCGCCGCCGTCTCGTAGACCCGGAAGCCGCGATACTCGATCACCGGCACCTTGCCGAAGGGGTGGCGCTGGAGGTGCTCGGCCGAGTGCGGCTCGCCCTTCAGGACGTTGACCGGATCTTGCTCGAAGCCCGTGAACTCCTTTTCCGCCAGAAGCATCTTGACGGTGCGCACATAGGTCGACCCGTCGAAGCCCCACAGTTTCAGCTCGGCCATGCGTCATCTCCTCGCCTGGAACGATCGCTCGTGCGCGACCGTTCGCGGGAGATAGAAGGCTCCGCGCCGTTGGCGAGAGCCCCCTTCCGCGTCATGGAAGGAGCCGTCGCCAGAACCACACGCACAAACCCGAGGCCGCGCCGACCGCGACCAGGGCCGGCGCAACGATACCGTCCACCCACCAGGCCAGAACGGGAACGGCGATGGCGACCGAAGTCGCCACCGCCGCCCGAACCTCGTTTTCAGGGAGCAAGCGCAAGCCTACTCGGCCGCAACGCCCATGCGCATGCGCTCCATCTCCAGCAGGGCGCGGCGGTACTCGACCGGCATCACCTTCACGAAGCGGGGACGGTAGGTCTCCCAGTTCTCCAGCATCCGCTTGGCGAGCGTCGAGCCGGTGTAGTGGAGGTGGTTGGACACGAGCTGATGCAGGCGCTCGTCGTCGTGGCCCGTCATGTTGGACGAGACGTCGACGCGCCCCTTGTGCTGCAGGTCGCCGCCGCCGTGATAGCGCTTCTCCAGAAGGTCGTCCTCCTCCGGAACCGGCTCCAGCTCTACCATCGCCATGTTGCAGCGATCCGCGAAGTTGCCCTCCGGATCGTAGACATAGGCGATGCCGCCCGACATGCCGGCCGCGAAGTTGCGTCCCGTCTGACCGAGGATGACCACGACGCCGCCCGTCATGTACTCGCAGCCGTGGTCGCCCACGCCCTCGACGACCGCGATGGCACCCGAGTTGCGCACGGCGAAGCGCTCGCCCGCCACGCCCCGGAAGTAGCACTCGCCGCCGATCGCGCCGTAGAGCACGGTGTTGCCGACGATGATCGACTCTTCGGGCACGATGCGCGTTTCGGGACGCGGCCGCACGATGAGCTTGCCGCCCGACAGGCCCTTGCCGACATAGTCGTTGCCGTCGCCCACGAGATCGAGGGTCACGCCGCGGGCCAGGAACGCCCCGAAGCTCTGGCCGGCGGTGCCGGTCAGCTTCACGGTGATCGTGTCGTCGGCGAGCCCCTTGTGCCCGAAGCGCTTGGCGACCTCGCCCGACAGCATCGCGCCGGCCGAGCGGTCGACCGAACCGATCTTGGTCTCGATTACGACCTGCTGACGCGTCGTCAGCGCGCTCTGCGCCTCGCCGATCAGCTTGCGGTCGAGAACGTTCTCGATCGGATGCTCCTGGTGGCGCGTCCAGAACGTCTCCTCGTGCGGCGCCTCGACCTTGTGGAACAGGCGCGTGAAGTCGAGCCCCTGCGCCTTCCAGTGCTCGATCAGCTCGCGCCGGTCGAGACGCTCGGAGCGGCCGATGAGCTCGGCCACCGAGCGCACGCCCATGGCCGCCAGGATCTCGCGCACCTCCTCCGCCACGAAGAAGAAGAAGTTGATGACGTGCTCGGGCGTCCCCTTGAAGCGCTTGCGCAGAACCGGGTCCTGCGTGGCGACGCCCACGGGACAGGTGTTGAGGTGGCACTTGCGCATCATGATGCAGCCGGCCGCGATCAGGGGGCCGGTGGAGAAGCCGAACTCGTCGGCCCCGAGAAGCGCCCCGATCACGACGTCGCGGCCCGAACGCAGGCCGCCATCGACCTGAAGCGCCACGCGCGAGCGAAGCCCGTTCAGGACCAGCGTCTGCTGCGTCTCGGCGAGGCCCATCTCCCAGGGGGAGCCGGCATGCTTGATCGAGGTGAGCGGCGAGGCACCGGTGCCCCCGTCGTAGCCCGATACGATGATGTGGTCGGCGCGCGCCTTGGCAACGCCCGCCGCCACCGTGCCGACGCCCACCTCCGACACGAGCTTCACCGAGATCGCGGCCTCGGGGTTCACGTTCTTCAGGTCGAAGATCAGCTGCGCCAGATCCTCGATCGAGTAGATGTCGTGATGCGGCGGCGGCGAGATCAGGCCGACGCCCGGCGTGGAGTGCCGCGTCTTGGCGATGGTCGCATCCACCTTGTGGCCGGGCAGCTGGCCGCCCTCGCCGGGCTTGGCGCCTTGCGCGACCTTGATCTGCAGCATGTCGGCATTGACGAGGTACTCGGTCGTCACGCCGAAGCGGCCCGATGCCACCTGCTTGATCGCCGAGCGCTCGGGATTGACCGAACCGTCGACGAGCTTGAGGTAACGGTCGGGCTCCTCGCCGCCCTCGCCGGTGTTGGACTTGCCGCCGATGCGGTTCATGGCCACAGCCAGCGTCGCATGGGCCTCCCGGCTGATCGAGCCAAAGCTCATGGCGCCAGTCGAGAAGCGCCGCACGATGTCGGCGGCCGGCTCGACCTCATCCAGCGGCACGGGCGCGAGGCCGACCTCTTCCGCCATGCGCAGCTTGAACAGGCCGCGGATCGTGGAGTTGGCGACGTTCGCCTCGTTCACGAGCTGGGCGTACTCACGATACTTCTCGTAGGACTCCAGACGCACGGCGTGCTGCAGCGTCGCCACCGCCTCCGGCGACCAGATGTGCGACTCGCCGCGCATGCGGTAGGCGTACTCGCCGCCGACCTCGAGGTTGCGGGCCAGAACCGGATCGTCGGAGAAGGCAAGCGTGTGGCGCTCCACCGTCTCGCGCGCGATCTCGTCGAGCCCGACGCCCTCGATCGTGGTCGAGGTGCCCGCGAAGTACTGGCGCACGAAGTCGGAGCGCAGTCCGATCGCATCGAAGATCTGCGCGCCGCAGTAACTCTGGTAGGTCGAGATGCCCATCTTGGACATGACCTTGAGCAGGCCCTTCCCGACCGACTTGATGAAGCGGTAGACGACCTCGTCCTCGGAGACCTCGGGCGGGAAGTCGCCGCGCGCCTGCATGGCGAGAAGCGTGTCGAAGGCGAGATAGGGGTTGATCGCCTCCGCGCCGTAGCCGGCGAGACATGCGAAGTGATGGACCTCACGCGGCTCGCCCGACTCGACGACCAAGCCAGCGGCCGTGCGCAGGCCCTTGCGGATGAGGTGGTGGTGCACCGCCGCGCAGGCCAGCAGCGCCGGAATGGCGACACGGTCCGGCCCGACCTGCCGGTCCGACAGGATGATGATGTTGTAGCCGCCCGCCACCGCCGCCTCGGCGCGCTCGCAAAGGCGATCCAGCGCGCCGCTAAGGCCGCCCGCGCCCTGCTCGGACGGGTAGGTCGTGTCCAACGTCTTGGTGTCGAACCGGTCCTCGGTGTGGCCGATCGTGCGGATCTTCTCGAGATCGCCGTTGGTCAGGATCGGCTGACGGACCTCCAGGCGCTTGCGGCGCGAGGTGCCCTCCAGGTCGAAGATGTTCGGTCGCGGCCCGATGAAGCTCACGAGGCTCATTACGAGCTCCTCGCGGATCGGGTCGATCGGCGGGTTCGTGACCTGTGCGAAGTTCTGCTTGAAGTAGGTGTAGAGGAGCTTCGACTTCTCCGACATGGCCGAGATCGGCGTGTCGGTGCCCATCGAGCCGATCGCCTCCTGGCCGGTGGTGGCCATCGGCGCCATCAGGAGCTTGGTGTCCTCCTGCGTGTAGCCGAAGGCCTGCTGCCGATCGAGCAGCGACACGTCGGCGCGCAACGCGCGCGGCGCCACGGGCTTGAGATCCTCGAGGATGAGCTGGGTCGAGCGCAGCCAGTCCTGGTAGGGATTGGCGCTGGCGATCTCGCCCTTGATCTCCTCGTCGGAGACGATGCGGCCCTTTTCGAGGTCGATCAGGAGCATGCGGCCGGGCTGGAGCCGCCACTTGCGCACGATGCGCTCCTCGGGCACGTCGAGCGTACCGGCCTCGGAAGCCAGGATCACGAGATCGTCGTCGGTCACGACATAGCGCGCCGGCCGCAGGCCGTTGCGGTCCAGCGTCGCGCCGATCTGGCGGCCGTCCGTGAAGCACACGGCGGCCGGTCCATCCCAGGGCTCCATGAGCGCGGCATGGTACTCGTAGAACGAGCGGCGCTCCGGCGACATCTGCTTGTTGCCGGCCCAAGCCTCGGGGATGAGCATCATCATCGCGTGGGCGAGCGGGTAGCCGCCCTGCGTCAGGAACTCGAGCGCGTTGTCGAAGCAGGCCGTGTCGGACTGCCCCTCGTAGCTGATCGGCCAGAGCTTCGAGATGTCGTTGCCGAAGAGCTCGGAGTCGACCGACGCCTGGCGCGCCGCCATCCAGTTGACGTTGCCGCGCAACGTGTTGATCTCGCCGTTGTGGGCGACCATCCGGTAGGGGTGCGCGAGGCGCCAGGACGGAAAGGTGTTGGTCGAGAAGCGCTGGTGAACCAGAGCCAGCGCCGTCTCGAAGCGGGGGTCCGTCAGGTCCTTGTAGTAGGAGCCGACCTGATAGCTCAGGAACATGCCCTTGTAGACCACCGTGCGCGCCGAGAGCGACACGACGTAGAAGTCCGTGTCGACCGACTGCGCCTCGGCGTAGACGCGGTTCGACACCACCTTGCGCAGGAGATAGAGCCGGCGCTCGAAGTCGTCCTCGGTGGCGTCCGAGGCATGGCGCGCGATGAAGACCTGCCGGTGCACCGGCTCGGTCGCCTGGATCTCGGGCGCCTTGGAGAGCGACGTGTTGTCGACCGGCACCTCGCGCCAGCCGAGCACCGCGCAGCCTTCCTCGGCGGCGGCCTGTTCGAAGATCAGGCGGAAGTGCTCGCGACGCGCCTCGTCCTGCGGCATGAACACGAAGCCGACGCCGTACTGCCCCGGCTCGGGCAGCTCGACGCCCTGACCCGCCATCTCGGCGGCGAACAGCGTGTGCGGAATCTGCACCAGCATGCCGGCGCCGTCGCCCATCAAGGGATCGGCGCCGACGGCCCCGCGATGCTCGAGGTTATGGAGGATCTGCAGCCCCTTCTCGACGATCGAGTGGGACTTCTGGTTCTTCATGTGGGCGATGAAGCCGACACCGCAGGCATCGTGCTCGTTGCGCGGATCGTAGAGACCCTGCGCAACCGGGCGCTGGCGGGCGAGTTTGGTCGCGGTCGCGGTGTCCAGCCCGGGAACGGAGGACGGATCGATCGTCATGCCAAGTCTCCTTCTGCCGCTTCGCCAGCCCGACTCTCGTATCGCCGGATGGCCTCCAGTGTAGTCGCACGCTCGGGCGCGGGGAAAACCGATGCGGGTTTTCCCGCATGGCACCACCACGCCGCAAGGCTTCAAATCGTCTTGGATCGGCCCGACGCGGCCTCCCAGCCCGCGAACCGCCTCAGATAGGGCAGTATCACTGACCTATCTTCGGTCTTATGGCAGCTTTCGGCGAGAGCGGCAAGCGGGCGACGCCCGAACCGTTGTCGGCAACGCGGCACGGCGCTAAGACGCGCGAATGATCTTCGCATCCGACAACTGGTCCGGCGCTCATCCCGCCGTCAACGAGGCCCTCGCGAAAGCCGCCGACGGCATGGCCGCCGCCTACGGTGCCAGCGATATCGACAAGGCCGTGGAGCAGCGCTTCAACGAGGTCTTCGAGCGCGAGGTCGCGGTCTACTTCGTGGGGACCGGCACGGCCGCCAACTCGCTGGCGTTCGCCGCGGTCAACCGACCGGGCGGCGTCGTGATGTGCCACCGCGAGGCGCACGTCATCGAGGACGAGTGCGGCGCACCGGAGTTCTTCACGCATGGCGCGCGCATGGCGCCCGTCGACGGTGCGGGCGGGCGCCTCGACCCGGAGAACCTGCGTCGCGAGCTGAAGCGCTTCCGCCCCGGCTTCGTCCATGCCGGCCAGCCCATGGCCGTCACGCTCAGCCAGGCGACCGAAGCGGGCACGCTGTATGCGACGGACGAGATCGAGGCGATCGCCGCGATCGCGCACGAGCACGACCTGTCACTCCACATGGACGGCGCGCGGTTCGCCAACGCACTGGCCGCCACCAACAGCTCGCCCGCCGAGATGACCTGGCGTGCGGGCGTCGACATCCTGTCCTTCGGTGCCACCAAGAACGGCTGCTGGTGCGCCGAGGCCGTGGTGTTCTTCGATCCCGAGAAGGCCAGGCAGTTCCCCTATATCCGCAAGCGCGGCGCGCAGCTCTTCTCCAAGACGCGCTTCATGGCCGCCCAGTTCATGGCCTATCTGGAGGGCGACCTCTGGCTGGAGCTGGCGGGCCACTCCAACGCCATGGCGGACGAGCTGCGCGCTGGCATCGCCGCCAGCTCCCATGCCCGTCTGGCCTGGCCGACGCGCTCCAACGAACTCTTCGCCGTGTTCGAAACGGCGACGGCCGAACGGCTGCGTCGCGAGGGAGCCGTATTCTACGACTGGAACCCGCCGCACGATGGCTCGGTGCCGGTCGGCGAGAACGAGATGCTGGCGCGCCTAGTCACGAGTTGGTCGACGCGGCGCGACGACGTCTCGCACTTCGTCGAACTGATCCAGTAGCCAAACGAAAACGGCGCCCCGAGGGGGCGCCGTCCGCTTATCCAATCCTGTCCGACAGCAATCAGGCCGCAGCGGTCTCGATCGCCTTCGCATTGCCGTTGGCGGTCGCGATCTCGATGCGACGCGGCTTCATGGCCTCCGGGATCACGCGCACGAGATCCACATGCAGAAGGCCGTTCTGGAGCGTGGCGCCCCGGACCTCGACATGCTCGGCAAGCTGGAAGCGGCGCTCGAAGGCACGGCCGGCGATCCCGCGATACAGGAACTCGGCCCCTTCCGTCTTGTCGTCGGCCTTCTCGCCCTTCACGGTCAGCGTGTTTTCACGCGACTCGATCGAGAGCTCGTTCTCGGCAAAGCCCGCGACCGCCATGGTGATGCGGTAGGCGTTCTCGCCGGTACGCTCGATGTTGTAGGGCGGATAGCTCTGGGCCTCGTTCGCGGAGGCGCCGTCCAGCATCGAGAACAGGCGATCGAAGCCGACGGTGGAGCGGTACAGGGGAGCAAAATCAAACGTACGCATAGGTCGTTCTCCAAGAGCAACAGGTGTGCGTGTCTGGTCGGTCTGGACCCCGCGATGGGGCGTCTCGGTCGACCAGCGGACCCGCTCGGGCGGCGTCCGCAGACAGGAGATGGGAAGCGTCGATTTTCGCTTCAAGCCATCGTGCAAGCCGCGCTCAAAAATTTTATTCGAACATCGGATCAACGGGTTAGGCGGCCACGGAATGAACCGGACATGAACAAAGCCTTCCGTTCCCGTTCACCTCGGGTCGGCGATTCTCGCTCCGGAACGGTTGCGGCGTCCCGTCCCTTCCGCCGTGGCCGCTTTGGGGTCGGGAGCCCCGTGCATGGGGTTCCCGACCTCGCGTCAGCGGCAGCCCCCTGTGCGGGGCTTTCCGCTGCCTCTAGAATGGCCGGACCTTCTTCGGACGTCCGAGGCACCGCGTGACCGACCCCTCCGCCCCGGCGGTTTCCCCTCCCCCCTTGCGCACCGTCGACGGCAATCCCGCGCCTTCCGCGCTGTTGTTCGACACGCACGTCCTTCCCGATGGAACGCGCTTGCGGCTCGCAGGGGCCCGACCCGAGCGACCGGCTCGTGGGACGGTGCTCATCCTCCAGGGCCGCAACGAGACGGTGGAGAAGTATTTCGAGACGATGGGCGACCTGCTGGCCGAGGGTTTCGCTGTCGCGACCTTCGACTGGCGCGGTCAGGGCGCGTCGAGCCGCTCGACGCCGCTCGCCTCGGTCGGCCACGTCGCCAGCATCGAGCAGCTCGCGCTGGACCTCGAGCACGTCCTCGAACACCTCGTGCCCGAGCGCATGCCGGGTCCGGTCGCAATCCTCGCTCATTCCCTGGGCGGACTGGTGGCGCTGCATGCCATGGAACGCATCGAGGGTTCCGTGGAACGCCTCGTCCTCAGCGCGCCGCTGGTTCAGATCCCCGGATCACGGACGACACGTCGGCTGATCGGGGCCGTGTGCGCGCTTCTGCACGGGACCGGCCTGGGCTTCCTGCCGGTGCGACGGGCGGCGCTGCCCGGCGCCGAGCCGGAGCGCTCGGACCTCTCGTCCGACCCCGCCCGCCTTCGGCGCAACGCCGCGCTGGCCCGCGCCAGCGGCGACTGGGCGGTCTCGGGCCTGTCGGCCTCGTGGCTGCGAGCGGTCCTCAAGAGCTGCCGGCGGCTGGAGCGGTCCGACGTGATCGCCCGCATGGGCATACCAACGCTGGTGCTGACGGCGGGCGCCGACAGCGTGGTGTCGCCGCAGGCCTCCTCGCAGCTCGCCTGGCGCATGCGGACCGGTCACGGCATCACCGTACCGGGCGCCCGCCACGAGCTCCTGCAGGAGGCCGATCGCTACCGAGCCCCCGTGCTGGCCGCCACGATCGGCTTCCTCGAACAGGCCCTGCCGCGGAACGTCGAGGCTCCGCCTCTCGACGTGGCGGACATCGCCCAGACGCTGGAAAAGGCGCTCGTCTGAGGCTCAACCGTTCAGGAGACGCAGAGCCTCCTCGTGCAGGCGCGGCGTTGCGGCTGCGATGACGTCGCCTCCGTCCTCCGGCCGGTCGCCGGAAAAGGTCGTGATGACGCCGCCCGCACGCTCCACCAGCGGCGTCAGCGCCACGATGTCGTAGGGCTGCAGACCCGGCTCGACGCACAGGTCCACATGGCCCGAGGCCAGCATGGCAAAGGCATAGCAGTCCGCGCCAAAGCGCGTGAGGCGTACCGCATCGACGAGGCTGGCGAAGCGCTCCTGCATCGCACCGCGGAAGAGTTCAGGCGCCGAGGAGAAGAGCGTGGCGCCCGACAGATCGCCGACGTCGCGTACCTTGAGCGGCGTGCGGCCCGTATGCGGCCCCTCGCCGAACGCGCCTTCCGCCGTCGCGTAGAAGCGCTCGCCCGTATAGGGCTGGCTCATGATGCCGATCTCGGCGCGCCCGCGCACGGTCAATCCGATCAGGGTACCCCAGACCGGCACGCCGCAGATGAACGGCCGCGTGCCATCCACCGGATCGATCACCCACAGGTGGTCTCCCTCGCCCGAGCGCCCGAACTCCTCGCCCAGGATGGCGTGCTCGGGATAGCGCGCCTCGATCAGGCGGCGGATCGCGCGCTCGGCCTCGCGGTCGGCCTCGGTCACGGGATCGAAGCGGAAGCCTTCCTTGGGCTTGTTGTCGATCACAAGCGGCTGGCGAAAGCGCGGCAGCGTCTCGCGCGCCGCGGCGTCCGCCAGTTCAAACAGGAAGGCGGCGTCCGGTAGGCTCATCATCTCGTCCTTTGCTGGCGGGTCGCGTTCGGCTGCCGCCTTGTGACGCATGCCGCGCGGTGGCGCCAGCCTCGGGCGCTATTCGGCCGCCAGCGACCGACCGGCCAGCTCCGTCTCGAGTTCCGCGGCGAACAGGCTCGCGAACTCGAACAACGAGCGGCGCAGCGGCGCGAAGCCCTCGCTCGGCACGAAGCGGCGCTCGTCGGCGTAGAGCCCGCGGTTGATCTCGATCTGGATCGCATGGACGCCCCGGCGCGGCGTACCGTAGCGCTCGGTGATGAAGCCGCCGGCATAGGGCTTGTTGCGCGTCACGTCCCATCCGAGAGCCGACAGGCGCTGCGTGACCATGGCGACGAAGCGCGGAGCGGCGCTCGACCCGAACCGGTCGCCGACCACGATGTCGGCGCGCCGCCCGCCGGGCATCGTGCGGATCGAGGAGGGCATGGAATGGCAGTCGAGAAGGATCGCGAGTCCGAAGCGCGACAGCGTTCGCTCCAGCAACGCTTCCAGCGCCGCATGGAAGGGAAAGTAGATGCCGTCGATGCGCCGCGCGGCCTCGGCGGGCTCGAGCTTGCGCGCATAGATTTCCTCGCGCTCCGCCACGATGCGCGGGATGGTGCCCAGCCCCCCGGCGACCCGGACCGACGCCGAGTTGACCTCGGGCGGCAACGGCCCGGAGAACATCGCGGGATCGAGCTCGTAGGGTTCGCGATTGACGTCGAGGTAGGCGCGCGGAAAACGGGCCGCCAGAAGCGGGGCGCCGAGCGCGGGCACGAAGTCGAAGAGCTGATCGACGAACAGGTCCTCCGAGCGACGGATCGCATCGGCGCCCAGACGCGACTCGCGCAGAAAGCCTTGCGGATAGGCCCGTCCGCTATGCGGCGAGCAGAACACGAGCGGCAGCGTCTGCTCGGCCGGCTCGATCACCTCGAAGGCCGCGACGGCTCCGGCGGCGGTGTCGAGGCTGGGAATCGCGCCGAGTGGGAATGGTTTTGTGGTCATCCTCTGAAATCTAGCTCGCGCGCGGCGTTTCGCACATTCCACTTAGCCTCGCTTTAAGCAATCTGGTAAAAGGATGGCGGTTGACATCGGGCACGAGCGCGCGGTTGGTCTCTGGCCGCGCCCGAGACGCCGTAACGGCGAGACACTGGAACACTCTGTATGACGAAGATTCTTCTGGCCGAGGACGACAACGACATGCGCCGCTTCCTCGCCAAGGCGTTGGAAAAGGCCGGTTACGAGGTCACCTCCTACGACAACGGCGGCTCGGCCTACGAGCGGTTGCGCGAGGAGCCATTCTCGCTCCTCCTGACCGATATCGTCATGCCGGAGATGGACGGGATCGAACTGGCGCGTCGCGCCACCGAACTCGATCCCGACCTGAAGGTCATGTTCATCACGGGTTTCGCGGCGGTCGCGCTGAATCCCGATTCCAAGGCCCCCAAGGACGCTAAGATCCTGTCGAAGCCCTTCCACCTGCGCGAACTGGTCGAGGAAGTCGGCAAGATGCTGCAGGACGCCGCCTGAAAATTCCGGCGGCAGACCCCGGGAATGGCCGGAACAGGGCTTGACGGTCCTCCGGCTCCTGTGGTCTATCCGCCCCATCGGATGGGCGTGTAGCTCAGCGGGAGAGCACTACGTTGACATCGTAGGGGTCACAGGTTCAATCCCTGTCACGCCCACCATCCGCACAAGGCCTCGGACGGCGACGTCGGGGCCTTTTTTGTGTCTCCTGACAGCGTGGGTGTCGAGCGATCCGTCTCCCGCCTCGACCTCGATGCGCACGTCGGCGCCCCGAGCGCGACGGGATGTCGGCGGACCAGGACAGGGCGCGGGGTGATCTCTCGGACGATCGTGACCGCTTGGTGACCGGACCAGAAGATGCCCCGCATCAGCCGAAGCGCGGCGCCTCCCGCAAGGCCGCGTCCTTCGCGCTCTCGGGCGTGACCAGCCTTGCGGTTTTCCGGTCGCCGAAACCTATCCTGCCAACGCCTCGGTCGGCTTGACGAGATCAGGCAGTCGCAAGCGCATGGCCGGCCGCTCGACCAGACGATGAACGACCCAGGCGAGGAGCAGGCCCGCAATCGTCGACAGGACGAAGAGCGTCGCCACACGATGAGCGGTTTGATCAACCGGGACCCAAGGCATGTTGCGGAAGGCGAAGGCGATGCCAAGGCCATGCACGAGGTAGAACGGATAGCTCACGAGGCCCAGGAACTGTACCGGACGGCTGAGCAACCAGCGCGGCTGCGCCGCGCGTGCCCATGCGACGACCAGAAAGGCGCCCGACATCTCGAGGATGCGCGCTTCCCAGCCATGTCCCCAGAACACGCTGGAGCCGATCAGAACGGGAACGCCTACGAGCGGCATGACGGCGGAGTTGGAGATTCGCTTCGAAATCTCACCGATCACGGCGCCCAGCAGGAAGGCGGGGAGATACAACGCGTATTCCGAGCCGGTTTGATGGAACACAGCCAGGGACGGCAGTGCGAACAGAAGGGCGGGACGCGACCGGCCCCGGGTCGCGGCCCAGATGCCGAACAGAAGCACGGAAGCGACGATCTCGACCTGTAGCGACCAAAGAACGCCGTTCGTATTACGGCTCAGGATGAACATGGTGCGCCATAACTCGGATGCATCCATCGGCGCGACGTAGTCGATATGGACGGCGGCGCCGTACAGGAGGCCAATGGCGATCGACGTCGGAAGCAAGCGCCACAACCGTTCGGCGACGCAGAGCGGGAAACTTTCAATGCCGCGATAGCGCCGGTCGAACATGGCCCAGAGGACATAGCCGCTCAAGACGAAGAACAGCATGACGGCGGCATCGCTCGGCGCGAAGACGTAGCCCAGCCGCGCGGCCACCACGGGTAGCGGCTGGTCGCCGAACTGTGCGTAGGTCAGCGCCCAAATGCCGAAACCCGTAAAGGTCAGGAGGCTGTGACCGCCCGCGACGGCGAGTGCCGCCACCCCGCGCAGTCCATCCAGCGCCTTGTCTCTCGATGCCATTGCGTCGCCTTCCGTCCCTTGAACGAAAGTCGTGGCGCAAGATGCGCCTCGTCACAACCAGCGCGAGAAGCGTCGCTTCGATCGAAGAAGAGATTGTTGCAAGCGCGTCACAGGGCGCTGCCGCATAATGGCGTTGGCTCGCGCGAAGGTGGGATGGGATCTGCCGAACCATCTTGCCGGCCGTTCGGGGACTCGACGTCTGATATCCTGCCATAGTTTGGCAGCGATGGACCTCAGACCGCCGCGATGACCAACGACGAACTCAGCGAGATGGCGACCTTCGTTCTGCGGCTGTCGGACTACGTCGACAGTCCCGACGACCTGCGCACGATGCTGGAGCAGACCTACCCGGACGCCACGGGCGACGAAATCCTCTTCGTGATGTTGCGCGCCCTGAACCTCCTGTCGGCGGAGGGCGCGAAACGGCGCCTCAACTAGGGCGCCGTCCGGTTCGACGATCGTCAGATGTCGAGGTTTGCGACCTGCAGGGCGTTTTCCTGGATGAACTCGCGGCGAGGCTCGACCTCGTCGCCCATGAGACGGGCGAACAACTGATCGGCATCGGTCGCATCGGCGATCTTGACCTGCAGAAGCGAGCGCACCTCAGGGTCGAGCGTCGTTTCCCAGAGCTGCTCGGGGTCCATCTCGCCCAGACCCTTGTAGCGCTGGAGCGAAACGCCCTTGCGACCGACCTCGAACACAGCGTTCACGAGATCGAGGGGCCCGAGGATCAAGCGCTCGGCCTCGCGGCGCTTCAGCGTCGGAGGCGTGTCGTAGACCTCGCCGAGACGGGCTGCCAGGCGGTTCAGGGCGATCGCATCGGCTGAGGCGATCAACGCCGCATCCAGCGACTGCACCTCGAGAACCCCGCGCACCGTACGCTGGAAGCGATAACCGCCCTCGCCATCCGCCTCGCCGATCCAGCCGCGCTCCGTCTCCTCGGACACCGCGTCCAGCGCCTTGGCGATGCGATCCGCCATCACTTCGGCCTCGCCGCCCTCGGCGACCTGCGGCGACAGCGCTCCCGCGACCGCAGCCTGCTCCACGACCGTACGGCTGTAGCGCGAGTGGAGGCCCGACACGATCTGGCGCAGTTGCAGCGCATCCTCGACGGCGGCTCGCAGGTCTCGCCCGGTGCGGCGCTCGCCCGATCCGAGCGTCAGGGCGGCGTCCTCGAGCCCGCCCTCGATCAGGTAGTTCTCGAGCGCCTTCTCGTTCTTGAGATACTGGCCCTGCTTGCCGCGGGTGACCTTATAGAGCGGCGGCTGGGCGATGTAGACGTAGCCGCGCTCGATGAGCTCGGGCATCTGCCGGAAGAAGAAGGTGAGAAGCAGGGTGCGGATGTGGGCGCCGTCGACGTCGGCGTCCGTCATGATGATGATCTTGTGGTAGCGCAGCTTGTCGGGGTTGAACTCGTCCTTGCCGATCGAGGTGCCGAGCGCGGTGATGAGCGTTCCGATCTGGTCGGAGCCGAGCATACGGTCGAACCGCGCGCGCTCGACGTTCAGGATCTTGCCGCGAAGGGGCAGGATCGCCTGGTTCTGGCGCGAGCGCGCGCCCTTGGCCGAGCCGCCGGCGGAGTCACCCTCGACGATGAAGATCTCGCTCTTGGCGGGATCCTTCTCCTGGCAGTCGGCGAGCTTGCCGGGCAGCGAGGTGATGTCGAGCGCGCCCTTGCGACGCGTCAGCTCGCGCGCCCGCTTGGCCGCCTCGCGAGCGGCGGCAGCCTCCACCACCTTGGCGGTGACGATGCGCGCTTCCTGAGGATGCTCCTCGAACCAGGTCGCGAGCGTCTCGTTGACGAGACCCTCGACGACGGGACGCACCTCGGACGAGACGAGCTTGTCCTTGGTCTGGGACGAGAACTTCGGATCCGGCACCTTCACCGACAGGATGCAGGACAGCCCCTCGCGGCAGTCGTCGCCGGTGGGCGTGACCTTTTCCTTCTTGAGCGTGCCGGAGTTCTCGGCGTAGCCGATTACCTGGCGCGTCAGCGCGCCGCGAAAGCCCGCCATGTGCGTGCCGCCGTCGCGCTGCGGGATGTTGTTGGTGAAGCACAGGACGTTCTCGTTGTACGAGTCGTTCCACGACAGCGCGGCTTCCACCGTGATGCCGTCGCGCTCGCCGCGCAGGACGATCGGCTCGCCGATCAGCGGCTTGCGGGCGCGGTCGAGCCAGCGCACGAAGGCTTCAAGGCCGCCCTCGTAGAAGAGTTCCGTGCGCTTCTCGTCGGCGTGGCGCTTGTCGGTGAGGATGATGCGAACGCCCGAGTTCAGGAAGGCGAGCTCGCGCAGCCGGTGCTCCAGCGTCGCGTAGTCGAAGCTCGTCACGCCGCGGAACGTGTCGGTCGAGGGCAGGAAGGTGATCGCCGTTCCCGTCTCCGAACCCGCATCGCCCGTCTGGGCGAGCGGCGCGTCGGGCACGCCGTGCGTGAAGCTCATCTCGTGGATCTGCCCCTTGCGGCGGATCTTCATCTTGAGCCAGACCGACAGGGCGTTGACGACCGACACGCCGACGCCGTGCAGACCGCCCGAGACCTTGTAGGAGTTCTGGTCGAACTTACCGCCGGCGTGGAGCTGGGTCATGATGACCTCCGCCGCCGAGACGCCTTCCGAGGAATGGATGTCGGTCGGGATGCCGCGTCCGTTGTCGGTGACCGTGCAGGAGCCGTCGGCGTTCAAGGTGACCGTGACGTGCGTCGCATGGCCGGCCAGCGCCTCGTCGATGGCGTTGTCCACCACCTCGTAGACCATGTGGTGGAGGCCCGAGCCGTCGTCCGTGTCGCCGATATACATGCCGGGCCGCTTGCGGACCGCGTCGAGACCCTTCAGCACCTTGATGGAATCGGCGCCGTATTCGGCCGGGCCGGGGATGGTCTCGTTGGTTTCGGACATGAAGTTCCTGCTGTGGCCAGCCCGCGCCGTCGGTGGGGTGCGGACCCGTATCGCTCACGTGAGCCGACGTGCGTCAGATATAATGATTTTCACCCGCCGATCCAAGCCTTTGCGCCCTCCGGGCCCCTGTCCTCCACGGCGACGGCGCGCTTCAACTGGCGGCCTGCGATCCCCATAGAGAGAGGGTACCTGAAACCACGCCTTCCGGATCGCCCGCCGATGGATACGCTCGCCGAACCCTTTCTCGCCCCCGCGCCGGTGCCGCACGAGAAGCCGCTCGGCCTGCCCCGCTTTCTGGCGACCGCGTCGCGCAACCCGATCGAAATCTGGGGGCAGCGCGCCTATCGCGAGCCGGTGGTGCGCGCCGATTGGTTGCGCGTGCCGACGATCGTCCTCAGCGATCCCGCAGGCATCCGCCACTGCCTGGTCGAGAACGCGGCGAACTACGCGCTGCAGCCGCTGCGCCAGCGCGTCCTGCGGCCGTTCCTGCGCGACGGCCTGCTGACCGCCGAAGGTGAACTCTGGCGCCGGACGCGGCGGGCGCTGAGCCCCGTCTTCGCCCCGCGAAACGTCGGCCGGCTCGCGGCGCCGATGGCCGAGCGCAGCCAACGCTTCGCCGAGGACCTGGCTCGCCTGGACGGCGCGGTGACCGACGTCTCGACGCAGATGACCCTGCTCACCTACGACATCCTCCAGGCGACGCTATTCACGAACGACATCACCGGCCGCCCGGACGAATTCGCCCATGCGATGGAGCGCTTCCTTCACCGCATGGGGCGGGTGGATCCGCTCGACATTCTCGACGCACCCGCCTTCCTGCCGCGCATCTGGCGCCTGATGGGACGGCGCGCGAACCAGTACTTCCGCCGCATCATCGCCGAGACGCGAGACCGGCGCCGTGCCCTTCTCGCCCGCGACCCGGCCGCCGCGCCGCAGGACCTCCTGACGCTTCTCCTCGAAAGCGAGGCGTTGAGCGACAGCGAGATCGACGACAACATCATCACCTTCATCGGGGCCGGACACGAAACAACGGCACGAGCGCTCGGATGGACCCTCTACCTTCTGAGCCAGGCGCCTGCGGAACGGGCCCTCGTGGAAGCGGAACTCGATGCGCTCCTGCCGGGCCTTCCGGACCCGGGGGACTGGCCGAACGCGCTTCCCCGCACGCGAGCGGCCTTCGAGGAGGCGATGCGCCTGTATCCACCGGCTCCGTCGCTCAACCGCACCGCGCTCGCCGACGACCGGGTCTGCGGCATGCCGGTTCCCGCCGGCGCCTCGCTTCTGGTCCTGCCCTGGCTCGTGCATCGGCACGAGACGCTCTGGGACCAGCCGGGCCACTTCCGGCCCGAGCGGTTCCTGCCGGGCCGGCGCGAGCGGATCGACCGGTTTGCCTACCTGCCCTTCGGGGCAGGCCCGCGCGTGTGCATCGGCGCGTCGTTCGCGATGCAGGAGGGCGTGATCGCGCTGGCGTCCCTGTTGCGCCATCTTCGCTTCGACTTCGCTGGCGAGCGCCATCCTATGCCGGTCCAGAAGATCACCGTGCAGCCGGATCGCGGCTTGCCCATGCGCGTCGGCCGGCGTTGAGCCCGGTGCCAAGCCACGCCGTCGGCTTGCCTTTTGGGCGGAAAGGGATCATGAAGCCCCTTCGGACCTTGGGCGAGCCTCCTTCGGGGCTCGCGCAGTCGTGTTTTGCCCCATCTGGGTGCCGGCGTTCCACGACGCCTGTTCCCTCGTCGACCCTCTTGTTCCGGGTCGTCGGAGGTTTTGAACTCAAACGGGTCCAGCCGCGTTTCGCAGCCCCGGCTTGTGCCGGAGCCGTTCCAGAAGTGATTCCGAACCCGTCGCAGCCGGCGTCGTGCCGGCCCGCGACACCCGCAACCCGATTTCAAAAGGAGCCGTCTTGAAGGTCGACGTCCGAGACAACAACGTGGAACAGGCGCTGCGCGCGCTGAAGAAGAAGCTGCAGCGCGAGGGCGTGTTCCGCGAGATGAAGGAACGCCGCGCCTACGAGAAGCCTTCCGAGCGTCGCGTGCGCGAGAAGCAGGATGCCATTCGTCGCGCCCGCAAGGCCGCCCGCAAGCAGGCGCAGCGCGAGGGTCTGATTCCCGGCCCGAAGCCGAAGGTCCGCACGGCCGGCGCAGGCGCCGGTCGCTCGTAAGCCCGACCCGGCGCGCCGCCGCGGCGCGCCCCGAAACGATCGAAAGCACCGGATGCGGCCCGCCGCTCCGGTGCTTTTTGTTTAGGACGATGGGGCGGTGTCCCCTTCCTGTCGCGCAGGGCGGCCGGCCACCGGGGCGTCGCCGCTGCCCAGGTAGCGGGAGGGGTCCGCATCGCCCGGCACGATCCGCTGGATGGCGCGAGGCTCGGCTGCCGCGCCCAGTCGCTCCACGAGCGTCTCGCGAATGGTCTGCGCGGTCCACCTCTGGGCCCGGGTGGTCGACCCCTCCTGCACGCGACCGCGGAAGACGATCACCTGCGCATCCGCCGTCAATTGATCGAGAAAGGCTTCCGGCTCGGCCAACTGGGAACGGCCTTCGTCCTCGCGCGACCAGGCCTGCGTCAAGGCCGCGCGCGCGCCCGCCAGATCGACCTCGCGCGGCAGCGTGATGGACCAGGCGAGAAGCCGCGAGGGCGCGCGGGAGTGATTGCGCATCCACACGTTCCAGAGCGTGGAGTTCGGCGCAAAGACGAACAGGCCGTCGAAGGTCTCGAGATGGCAGACGAAGAGGCCGATCTCGCGCACCGAGCCCGCGAAGGTTTGCGTCTCGATATAATCGCCGACCCGGAACGGCCGCAGCCACAGAAGCATGATGCCGGCGGCGATATTGGTAAGCGTGCCCTGGAGTGCGAGACCGATCGCAAGGCCCGCGGCGCCGAGGACCGCCAGGAGCGAGGTCATCTGGACCCCGAGCTGCGTCAGCGCGACGAGCAGCGTCAGGACGATCACGAGATAGCGCACGATCGCGATGAGCGGGCCGCGCACCGTTTCGTCGGTATGGCCTGTCGCACCGAAGGCACGGCTGACCAGCGAGGCCAGCCAGCGCGCCAGAAAGAACCCGATCGCCAGAATCAGGATCGCGGCGAGAAGGTTCGGCAGAAAGGCCGCGGCCTGGGCGGCGAGGGTCCGAAAGAAGGTCTGGGAAGAGGCGAGCGTATCCTGGATCGGCATGTCCTGTCCTGCGGCTAGGGTCGGGCGCGAGCAACGGTGCCCTCGCCTCCCGGACCGCCCCGCCTCCCCCAACAAAGGACAGCTCCGCCCAAAGGAAAGGGCTGCCGGCCCGCGCCGGCAGCCCTCCCTCGTCATGTCGCGGTCGCAGCCGCCGGTCAGATCGACGGCGCGCCGCGCGGCTTCTCCTTAGGCTCGCTCTCGTCCACCAGCCCCTCGAACAGCGCCGTCGACAGGTAGCGCTCGGCAAACGAGGGGATGATCACGACGATGGTCTTGCCCTCGTTCTCGGCGCGCTGGCCGACGCGGATCGCCGCCGCCAGCGCCGCGCCCGACGAGATGCCGACCGGCACGCCCTCCAGCCGGGCCACGAGGCGCGAGGTCTCGAAACTCTCGTCGTTCGAGATCTGCACGACCTCGTCGTAGACGTTGCGGTCGAGGATGGGCGGTGCGAAGCCGGCGCCAATGCCCTGGATCTTGTGCGGTCCCGGCGCGCCGCCCGACAGGACCGGCGAGGCCTCGGGCTCCACCGCGACGACGTGGACGCCGGGCTTGCGGCTCTTCAGGACCTGGCCGACGCCGGTGATCGTGCCGCCCGTGCCGATGCCGGCCACAAAGATGTCCACCGCGCCGTCGGTGTCGTTCCAGATCTCCTCGGCCGTGGTGACGCGGTGGATCTGCGGGTTGGCGGGGTTCTCGAACTGCTGAGGTATCACGGCGTTCGGGATCTCGGCGCGCAGCTCCTCGGCCTTGGCGATCGCGCCCTTCATGCCGCGCGCGCCTTCCGTCAGCACCAGCTCGGCGCCCAGCAGCCGCAGCATCTTGCGCCGCTCCATGGACATCGTGTCGGGCATGGTGAGGATCAGCTGGTAGCCCTTGGCGGCCGCCGCGAAGGCCAGCGCGATGCCGGTGTTGCCGGAGGTGGGCTCGATCAGGGTGTTGTGGCCCGGCCGGATCGTGCCCTGCGCTTCCAGCGCCTCCAGCATGGCGACGCCGATCCGGTCCTTCACGGAACTGATCGGGTTGAAGAATTCGAGCTTGGCGAGAAGATGGGCCTTCACGCCCGTCTCCCGCGCCAGCTTGTCGAGGCGCACGAGCGGGGTATCGCCGATCGTGTCGAGAATCGAATCGTAGATGCGGCCACGCCCTCGGGTCCGGGGGCCTTCGCGGTTGACGCTGGTATCCATGGGTCTGGCCCTTCCGTAGTCGCGCTGCCGATCCTCAACGGGACCAGGCGCGCAGCGGTTGCGATCGGGCGAGCCTATCGTCCGGCAGCCGTCCGACACAGTCCCCTGCAACCTCTTGGTCCCGCCGTTCGAACAAAATCCTGCCAAGCGCGGGCTCGCCTGCGCAACGCCCATGCGCCTGGTCCACGACAGACACGGCGATGAGTCGACTTTGCGCTTTCGTGTTCACGGGCCGGCAAGCGGCCTTGCGCATCCTGACAGGCAAGCTCGTTTTCGGATCCGCCTGCCTGATGTCATCACCTCTTCGTTCGCTGACGCGTTTCTGCCTGGAACTGTCCGGCCTGTCGGTCCTGGCGACGGGCATCGCCGTGATCGCGGCCTACTACGTGTTCGGCGGCTTCGGCACGTCGGCAGCGCGGCAGGCCCTCGTGTTCTGCCTTCTCGTTCCCATCCTGTCGACGTTGCCCATCCAAGTCTACGCGGCCACGCGCCTGCGGCGGCTGGAACGCCAGAACGGGGCCTTGGCCCATGTGGCGACACGCGACGGGCTGACCCAGGTCCTGAACCGCGATGCGTTCAAGCGGGCGGTGCAGGGGCACTTGGCCGAACTCGGCTCGAACAACGGGAAGCCGGCCACGCTCCTGATCATCGACGCCGACCACTTCAAGCGCATCAACGACCGGCTCGGCCATCCCGTGGGCGACACGGCCCTGACCGCGATCGCCGGCACGCTGCGTCGGTCGGTGCGCCGCGACGATCTGGTGGGGCGCCTGGGTGGCGAGGAGTTCGGTGTCTATCTGCGCGGCGCGGGGCCCGACGAGGCGGCGATCGTCGCCGAGCGCCTGCGCGCGACGATCGAGCGGATCTTCGTCGGCCCCGCCGACCGGCGCACGCGGCTGTCGGTGTCGATCGGCGGCATCTCGCTGCGCTCGCGCGTTGCCTTCGATGCGGTCTACAAGATCGCGGACACGAACCTCTACCAGGCCAAGCGCAGCGGCCGGAACCGCGCGGTGCTGTCGCGGCTCGGCTCGCTCGGTCGCGGCGGCGTCACGCTGGAGCACGTGCCGAGCCTGGCGCCGACGCCGCCGGCCGAGCGCCTGCGCCTCGGAGCCTGAGATTCAGGCCGCGCGCCCGACCGTCCAGATCGCGGCACCCGCCATCACCAGGGCCGCTCCGCGGTGGAGCCGGCGCTGCGTTCCGGGCCTGGCCAGCCAGAACCGGGCGCGCGAGGCGAGCGCGGCATAGGGGGTCATCACGACGCCCAGCACCACGGCGGTGACCAGAACCAAAAGCGGTACGTCGGCCGCGCCGATGCTCGCGAGATCGACGATCGCCGGAAGGAGTGCGAGATAGAAGACGATGGTCTTCGGATTGCCGAGCGTGACGGCCAGACCCGAAACCGCGCTCTCGACAACGCCCCGCCCCGCCTCCTGCCCGATGCGGGCCGGATCGCCGGCCGCCCGCCAAAGGCGCCAGGCTAGATACGCGAGATAGGCCGCGCCGGCCCAACGCACGACCGTGAAGAGGCTTCCCAGAAGGTCCGCCAGAAACGAAAGCCCGAACACCGCCATGAGGAGATAGAAGACGTCGCCGACGATCAGTCCGGCTACGAACCCCATGGCCGGCGCGAAGCCCGAGCCGATGGCGCGTGCGACGAGCGCGACGACGCCCGGACCGGGTGTCGCCGCGGCCAAGCCCAGCGCCAGCGCATAGGCGAACAGCGCCGTCCCGCTCATGTGCGCCCCGTCGAGCCGAAACCGCCCGCGCCTCTCGTGGTTTCGCCCACCACCTCCACCGCATGGAAGCGGGCCTGCGGGGCCGGCGCCACGACGGCCTGGGCGATGCGCTCGCCATGCCGGATCGCGAACGGCTCGGCGCCGAGGTTGACGAGAAGAACCATGATCTCGCCGCGATAATCGCTGTCCACCGTTCCCGGCGCGTTGAGAACCGTGACGCCGTGGTGGCGGGCGAGGCTGGAGCGCGGGCGCACCTGTACCTCGAACCCGTCCGGAATGTCGAAGACGAGGCCGGTCGGCACCGACGCGCGCCCGAGCGGGGCGAGAACGAGGGGCTCACCGAGCGCCGCGCGCAGATCCGCACCCGCCGCACCGGCGCTCTGGTAGGTCGGAAGATCGAGATCGGCGGCGTGAGGCAGGCGTCGAACGCCGATCAGGGGCTCGGTCATGAAGACGTCCGTTCCAGGAGCCGCCGCGCGATCTCGGCTGCGAGTCGCCGGGCCACCTCGTCCTTATCCATCTCCGGCCAGCTTTCCACCCCTTCGGCCGACACGAGACGAACCGTGTTGCGCGTCCCGCCCATGACGCCCGTCCCGGGCGACACGTCGTTGGCGACGATCAGATCGGCGCCCTTGGCCGCGAGCTTGGCCTTGGCATGGTCGAGGAGGTCGGCCGTCTCGGCGGCGAAGCCCACCACCAGCACGGGACGACGAGCGCCCGTTCCGACGCCGCGCAGGATGTCCGGGTTCTCGACGAGCGACAGCGGCGGCGGTGGCTCGCCGGGGCGTTTCTTGATCTTGGTGTCCGCGCTCGAGGCCGCTCGCCAGTCGGCGACGGCGGCCACAAACACGGCCGCGTCCGCCGGCAGGCTCGCCTCGACCGCCGCCTGCATCTCGCGCGCCGTCTCGACCCGGCGGATCTCGGCCATGCCGCGGGGGTCGGGTATGGCGACCGGGCCGGACACGAGCACGACCTGCGCGCCCAATGCTGCCAGCGCGGCCGCCAGGGCATGTCCCTGCCGACCCGACGAGCGGTTCGCGATATAGCGCACCGGGTCGATCGGCTCGTGCGTCGGACCGGAGGTGACGACGATGCGCCGCCCCGTCAAAGGGCCATCGCCCAGAAGCGCTTCCGCCGTCGCCACGATCTCCAGCGGCTCGGCCATGCGCCCCTCGCCGCCCTCGCCGCTTTCGGCCATCTCGCCCCGGTTGGGTCCGACGACGTGCAGGCCGTCGCCCCGCAGCGTGGCGAGCGAGCGCCGCGTCGCGGGATGGGTCCACATGGCCGGGTTCATGGCCGGGGCGAGAAGCACGGGCGCGCGCGTCGCCAAGAGAACCGCGCCCGCCAGATCGTCGCCGATGCCCGCCGCCATCCGACCCATGCGCGCCGCCGAGGCCGGCGCCAGGATCACGAGGTCGGCGGAGCGGGCCAGCCGGATATGGCCGACGTCCTGCTCGTCCTCGCGATGAAACAGCTCGCCGTAGACGCGGGAGGCGCTGAGCGCGCCGACCGACAACGGCGTCACGAACTCGGCCGCCGAGCGCGTCATCACCGGCACGACCGTCGCACCGCGCTCGCGCAGCCGGCGAATCAGGTCGAGGCACTTGTAGGCCGCGATGCCCCCGCCGACGATCAGGACGATCCGCCTGTCGGCGAGTGCGCTCACAGGGATCGACCGGACAGAACGCGAGCGCTGGCACGCCGTTGGCGGCCGTCGTCATCGGGGATCGAGATGCCGGTGGTTCGGATCATCGGACGGTCCACAGCGTCGCTCCCCCAGGGGCGGTCACAATCATATTTTTCGCTGGCAACGACGCCGTCAACCGAAGGTCAGCTGCCAGGCGATCACGGCGAGCGACAGGGCGGCGACGATCTGCGCGGCATGGCCGATCGCGATCGCGGTGCGGCCTTCCTTGGCCAGCTCCATCAGGTCGTCGTCGTTGATGTGGATGCCGTTCTCGATGAGCTCCGGCATGTTCTTGGTGAAGACCTCGATGCCGACCGCCAGCTCCGGCAGGCGACGCGCGATGCGGCCGAGCGCGTCCAGCCCCTCGCGCGCGTCGCGCAGCTTGGCGCGCGGTCCCAGCTCGCCATAGATATAGGCGGAGACCACGGGCTCGGCGGCGCGCCACATGTTGAAGCGCGGATCATAGGAGCGCGCGACCCCCTCCACCACGACCATGGTCTTCTGAAGGAGCACGAGCTCGGGACGCGCGCGCATCTCGAAGAGTTCGGTGACCTCGAAGAGCAGGGTCAGGAGATGGGCCATCGAGATCGTCTCGGCGGGCTGGCCGTGGATCGGTTCGCCGATGGCGCGCAACGCCTGCGCGAACGAGGCGACGTCCTTGCCGCGCGGCACGTAGCCCGCTTCGAAGTGGAGTTCCGCCACGCGCCGGTAGTCGCGCTGGATGAAGCCGTAGAGGATCTCGGCGAGGAAGCGGCGCGAGTCCGACGAAAGGCGTCCCACGATGCCGAGATCCACCGCGACCACCGCACCGTCGGATGCGACGAAGAGGTTGCCGGGATGCATGTCGGCATGAAAGAAGCCGTCGCGCATGGCGTGGCGCAGGAAGCCCTGCACGACCTTCACGGCGAGCGCGTCGAGATCGTGCCCAGCCGCCGCCACGGCGGCCACGTCGTTCATCTTGATGCCGTCGACCCATTCCATGGTGAGGACGTCGCGGCCCGTACGCTCCCAGTCCACGTGCGGCACGCGGAAGTCGACATCCTCGCGGATGTTGTCGGCCATCTCGGACGAGGCAGCCGCCTCGAGGCGAAGGTCCATCTCGATGCGGGTGGACTGCGCGAGCGTCTCCACCACCGCCACGGGGCGCAGGCGCCGCGAGGCGGGCACCAGCATCTCCAGCGCGCGGGCGATGAAGGCGAAGGCCTCGATCTCGCGCCGGAAGCGCTGGCGCACGCCCGGCCGGATGACCTTCACGGCAACCGGCTTCAGCTCGCCCTCGCCCGTGCGCACGACGGCACGATGGACCTGGGCGATCGAGGCGGCGCCCACGACATCGCCGAACTCCACGAACAGATCGTCGATCCGCCGGCCGAGCGTCGCCTCGATGTCCTGGATCGCGCGCTCGCGCGGAAATGGCGGCACCTTGTCCTGCAGCATGCCGAGTTCCAGCGCGATGCCGGTTCCCACGATGTCGGGGCGCGTGGCCAGGAACTGGCCGAGCTTGACGTAGGAGGGCCCGAGCCGGTTGAGCGCGGCCGACAGGCGTTCGGACCGAGCCGAGCGCTTGGCGGAGCGGCGCGCGAAGAGGCCGGCGGCGCGATGGGCCAGGAGACCGAGCGGCGGCAACCCGTCGGTCGGCAGGGCCGAGACGACGCCTTCACGGGCCAGAATATACAGGGCGCGCAGGAGAGCGACGGTGCCGGTGATGGGATTGGCCAAGGGCGTGACTTACCTGGGGCTGCGGATCGGACGGCGAACGCGGCGCTCTGGCGACGCGCTCAGAGCTTCCAGCCCGAATGGATCGCGGCGATGCCGCCGGTGAGGTTGCGGTAGGTCACGCGCTCGAAGCCCGCGCGCCGGATCGCGCTCGCGAAGCTTTCCTGGTTCGGGAAGCGCCGGATCGACTCCACGAGGTAGCTGTAGGACTCGCGGTCCTTGGCCACGATCTCGCCGATGCGCGGGATCGCCCCGAACGACCAGGCATCGTAGAGCTTGTCGAGAACCGGGAGGTCGACCTCGGAGAACTCCAGGCACAGGAATCGACCGCCCGGCTTCAGGACGCGGAAGGCCTCCGAGAGCGCCAGATCGATGCGCGGCACGTTGCGGATGCCGAAGGCGATCGTATAGGCGTCGAAGCTGGCGTCCGGCAGGTCGAGGCTCTCGGCGTTGCCTTCCACGAAACGAAGGTTTCGCGCCAGATCTCGCCGGTCGGCCCGCTCGCGACCCACCGCGAGCATCGATCCGTTGATATCGAGGACCGTTCCCTCGGCCGTGCCGCCGGAGGCTTCCACGATGCGGAAGGCGACATCGCCCGTGCCGCCCGCAACATCCAGGAACCGCCATCCGGCGCGGCGCGGCGGCGAGAGCCAGGCGACGGCAGCGTTCTTCCAGACGCGGTGCAGCCCGCCCGACATCAGGTCGTTCATCAGGTCGTAGCGTTCCGCCACGCGATGGAACACCTCGTTGACGCGCGCCTGTTTCTCCTCGCGACCCGAAACGCTTTCGAAGCCGTAGGACGTCTCCATGCCGTCGGTGGCGTTGACGCGGGTGCGCGACATGGCGGAACTCTCCTGTTGGCAGCCTGTGGGGAGTACGGGTCCCTTGGGCCTTCCGGTCCGGGGTGCTTAGCGGAACGGGGTCCGGCGCACCATATGGCGCGCGAGGACGAGGACACCCGCGAGGGACAATAAGAAGCCATGCCCGAATTGCCAGAGGTCGAGACGGTGCGCCGCGGACTGCAGCCGGTGCTGGAGGGCGCACGGATCGAGCGCGCCGAGCTGCGGCGCGCTGGACTGCGCTTTCCCTTCGACCCGTTCTTTGCCGAGCGCGTGGCCGGGCGGCGGGTCGAGCGCCTCGACCGGCGCGCCAAGTATCTCCTTGCGCGGCTCGAGGGCGACCTCACGCTGGCCATGCACCTCGGCATGTCCGGCTCGTTCCGCATCGAGGATGCCGCGCATCCGAACGGCGAGGTCGTGGCCGGTGCCAGCTTCCACCTGCCGCGCTCGGAAGAGCGTCTTCACGACCACGTGGTCTTCCACATGGAGGCGCCGCGCTCGCGCATCGTGTTCAACGATCCCCGCCGCTTCGGATACATGACGTTGATCGAGGGCGTGAACGAGACGAGCCATCCGCACTTCCAGCGCCTCGGCATCGAGCCGGTCGGCGAGGCGCTGGACGGCGTGGCGCTCGCCCGCCGACTGCGGGGCAAGGCGACGCCGCTGAAGAGCGCCCTCCTCGACCAGACGATCGTGGCGGGACTCGGCAACATCTATGTCTGCGAGGCCTTGTGGCGCGCACGCCTGTCGCCTCGTCGCCTGGCCGGCACCCTGGTGCGCGCCGACGGCGAGCCGACGCGGCGCCTCGACCGGCTCGCCCGCGATATCCGCGAAACGATCGCCGACGCGATCGAGGCCGGCGGCTCGACGCTGCGCGACTACCGGCAGGCGGACGGCTCGCTCGGCTACTTCCAGCACCGCTTCGCGGTTTACGATCGCGAGAACGAGCCCTGCCGCCACGAGGGGTGTCGCGGCATCGTGGCGCGCATCGTCCAGTCGGGCCGATCGACCTTCTTCTGTCCGGCCTGCCAGAGATGACGGCGCGTCCCTACCCCGTCACGCCGGACGGGCGCTACTTCGTGGCGAGGAATCGCCTCTGGCGCTGCACCGACCCGACGCTCGCCGACGCGGAACGCGAGGCGGCCGTTTACGATCTGATGCGCGCCCGCCGACAGGTGCGCGACGCCGCGGATGACGCGGAGCGACGCGACGCGCGGCGCCTCGTCGACGCGGCGAAGCGCCGGCTCGGCGAACGGGGACCCGTCTGGTGGAGCGACGGGGCGCCCGACCTCAACCGCCATGCGCCGCATAACACGCCCTACGCGGCCTGGTTCGCGGGCCTGCCGGCCGAGGAACGCGGGCGGGCGGGCGCGTGACCGGCGGCGCTGTTGACGGGGCAAGGTGCGAGTCTTATAAGGCGCCGAGTTTTCCGGCGGCGTCCTCGGATGCGGCCCGATCCGTCGTGCGGGCCTTGGCGGCCTCGCCCGGCTGAAATCCCAACCTCACCGCAAGGGTGCGGGGCGGCCCCGACGGCCTCCTCTTCGCTCTTCGAACCATTCGAGAGAGACTGCTCATGGCCAATACGCCGTCGGCCAAGAAGGCCGCCCGCAAGATCGCCCGTCGCACGGCGATCAACAAGTCGCGCCGCTCGCGCGTGCGCACCTTCCTCCGCAAGGTTGAGGAAGCGATCCTGACGGGCGACAAGGCCGCGGCGCAGGCCGCCTTCAAGGCTGCCGAGCCCGAGTTGGCCCGGGCCGCCTCGAAGGGCGTCATCCATCGCAACACCGCCTCGCGCAAGATCTCGCGCCTGTCGAGCCGCGTGAAGGCGGTCGGCACCGCCTCCTAAGCGGTCCCAGCGAACCTAACTTTGATTACAAAAGGCCCGGGCATGTCCCGGGCCTTTTTGCGTTTGCGGGGATCGATCTTTTCTTGTGGAGAAAAGGGTCGCGCGCCATCTAGCGGCTGAGGGATGGAGTCGAATTCCAAGTCCTAACAAGGATTTACCCGTTTTCCACAGGCTAGGATGCGAGTCTTGGCACCCATATCCGGGCGCTCCGGAGTCAAGCCGGACCGTTCAAAAAAAATCCGCAATCGCGACGACGCCCACAGGTTCCGCATGCTGCTTCGCGGAATCCGGAATGGAGTCAGCGCATTACGGATCGAGCTGTGGATTGTGACGCTCATGGGATTGCCACAGTCCCGTCACGAGGCGGTCCAGGCGTCCGATTCAGCGCTTGCTCCGATCCCGCCGCTTGCGTAGCTTTTTCTCGACAGCAAGTGCCTTCCGGGGGGAAGGTTGGGGACAAGAGCCGTTTTCCAACGAAATCCCGCGCCACGCCGCCACCCGCAAGGGACGCGGGCAGCATGGCGGGGTCACCCGGCAGGGCGCGACACGCGCTGCGCGCCTCGGCGCGATCCATACGATTTGTAACTGCGTTTCGCCGGTCCTCCTTGCGAGAGACTCGGTGCGTTTGGAGTAGACCGATGAACCACCCCTACGAGGGCGACGTCACCGCGGAGGCGTGCTGGAACGCCCTGCGGAACGACCCCGACAGCTTTCTGGTCGATGTGCGAACCAGCGCGGAGTGGAACTTCGTCGGCTTCCCCGAGATGCCCGAAGGCCACCGCACGCCGATCTTCGCGGAATGGCAATCCTACCCGGCCATGAGCATCGACCCGTCCGGGTTCGCCGCCAAGGTGTCCGGTGCGATCGAAGCGGCTGGCGGCTCGCGCCAGTCGCGGATCTTCTTTCTGTGCCGCTCGGGCGCCCGCTCCATGTCGAGCGCCGCGACCATGACCGGCGCAGGCTTCGAACACTGCTTCAACGTCGCCGACGGCTTCGAGGGTCCGCCGGACGACGAGGGGCATCGCGGTCGCGTGGCGGGCTGGAAGGCGGCCGGTTTGCCTTGGAGGCAGAAATGACCGCTCTTCATCAGCCCGTCCGCCGCGCCGCGCCGCGTGGCCCCGCCCCCCGTCTGCCCTCGGCCGTCCCGGCTGCCCTGCCCCTCGAGGCCGCCACCATGCCGCAAACCGACGCCGACATCCTGGAGCGCGTGAGCGCCCGTCTGAAAGCCCAGCTTGGCCCGGAGGTCTTCGCCTCCTGGTTCACGCGCATGAAGCTCGACCAGGTCGGCAAGGGCGTCGTGCAGGTTTCCGTGCCCACCGCGTTCCTGCGCACCTGGATCAACGGGCACTATCGCGATCTCCTCGCGCAGATCTTCGCCGACGAGGTGCCCGGCACGCTGCGCGTGGACATCGTGGTGCGCTCCGCGGTTCGGGGCGCGGCGCCGGTGCGCCCGGCCGACGCCGCGGTCTCCCGTGTCCCCGTCGCCGCTCCCGCCCCGGCCGCGGGCCGCGCCGCGCAGAGCGAGCGTGCCGCGATGCCGGGCGCGGCCGAGCCCGCAGCCCCGCGTCCGGACTTCGGCTCGCCGCTCGACCCGCGCTACGTCTTCGAGACGTTCGTGGAAGGCGCCTCGAACCGCGTGGCGCTGGCAGCGGCCCGATCGATCGCCGAGAACGGCCCGCAGTCGGTGCGCTTCAACCCGCTGTTCCTTCATGCCTCCGTCGGACTCGGCAAGACGCATCTGCTTCAGGCCATCGCGAACGCCGCGGTCCAGCGCGCCGATCGTCCGCGCGTGGTCTACCTGACGGCCGAGTACTTCATGTGGCGCTTCGCAACCGCGATCCGGGACAACCAAGCGCTCGACTTCAAGGAGAACCTGCGCGGCATCGACATCCTGATCATCGACGACATGCAGTTCCTGCAGGGCAAGTCGATCCAGCAGGAGTTCTGCCACCTCCTGAACGCGCTGATCGACTCGGCTCGCCAGGTCATCGTGGCGGCCGACCGGCCGGCCTTCGAACTGGAGTCGCTGGACGGACGCGTGCGCTCTCGTCTGGCGGGCGGCGTTTCGATCGAGATGGCCAACCCCGACTTCGACATGCGCCGCGGCATCCTGCAGACGCGCGTTTCGGCCATGCGCGGCGAGGATCCGTCCTTTGCGGTCAACGAGGCGGTGATCGACACGATCGCCCGCCGCGTGGCCGGCTCGGGCCGCGACCTCGAGGGCGCCTTCAACCAGATCGCCTTCCGCCACGCGGTCGGCCAGCCCCTCTCCAACGACCATCTCGACGACCTCCTGAACCAGCTGACGCGCACGGGCGGCGAGAAGCGGATCCGGATCGAGGACATCCTGAAGTTCGTGTCGCGCCACTACAACGTGTCGCGCACCGACATCCTCTCGGCCCGGCGCACGCGCACCATCGTCCGCCCGCGCCAGATCGCGATGTATCTCGCCAAGACCATGACGCCGCGCTCGCTGCCCGAGATCGGCCGCCGCTTCGGCGGGCGCGATCACACGACGGTCCTGCATGCGGTACGCAAAATCGAGGCGGAGCGGGCGAACGACGAGAAGCTGTCGGAAGAGCTCGACGTCATCCGCCGCATGATCGAGGAGTGAGGCTCGAGGCGGGTCCGCCCCGCCTTCTCCCCGCTTCTCACAGGCTTTCGAGCCGCGCAGGGCGGGTTTCGCTTTGCGCGGCCTGCGGCATGATCTAAAAGGTTCGGACCCTTTTCTCGGGCCTCGCCCTTCGGGCGGGGCCTTGGCGTTCCGAGCGGTTCCCTGTCATGCGTATCACGATCGAGCGGTCGAACCTCCTGCGGTCCCTGTCGCATGTCCACCGCGTGGTGGAGCGGCGCAACACGATCCCGATCCTGTCCAACGTCCTCCTCAAGACCGAGGACGGCGCGCTGCGCCTGAAGGCGACCGACCTCGACATCGAGATCACCGAGCGCGTTCCCGCGAGCGGCGAACAGGACGGCGCGACCACGGTTCCCGCCCACCTCCTCTACGACATCGTGCGCAAGCTGTCGGACGGCTCCGAGGTTGAGCTTCGCACCAACGGCGAGGGCGGCCAGATGACCGTCACGTCGGGACGGTCCAACTTCCGCCTTCAGTGCCTGCCGGAAGGCGACTTCCCGGACATCACGACCGGCAGCTTCACGCACGCCTTCACGCTCAAGGCGTCCGACCTCGGGCGCCTGATCGAGCGCACGCAGTTCGCGATCTCCACCGAGGAGACGCGCTACTACCTCAACGGCATCTTCCTCCACACGATCGAGTCGGGCGGCGCGCTGCGCCTGCGCGCCGTGGCGACCGACGGCCACCGGCTGGCCCGCGCCGAGATGGATGCGCCGGTCGGCTCGGAGGGCATGCCCGGCATCATCATTCCCCGTAAGGCGGTATCGGAGATCCAGAAGCTCCTGGGCGAGGCCGACAGCACGGTCGAGGTCGAGCTGTCGGACGCCAAGATCCGCTTCACCGTGGGCGAGGTCGTGATGACCTCGAAGCTGATCGACGGCACGTTCCCGGACTACCAGCGCGTGATTCCGACCGGCAACGACAAGGCGCTCCGCCTCGACCGCCAGACCTTCAGCCAGGCCGTGGACCGCGTGTCCACGATCTCCACCGAGCGCGGCCGCGCGGTGAAGCTGGCGGTCGCCGACAGCCAGCTCACGCTCACCGTCAACTCGCCCGACAGCGGCACGGCGACCGAGGAGCTCGCGGTCGGCTACGACGCCGACGAGATCGAGATCGGCTTCAACGCCAAGTACCTTCTCGACATCACCGGCCAGCTGGCGGGCGACGAGGCGGTGTTCATGCTGGCCGATCCCGGCTCGCCGACCCTGATCCGCGACGGCGGCGACGAGGGCACGCTCTACGTCCTCATGCCGATGCGCGTCTGAGCGCGATCGAGGCGGGCGCGACGACCGCCGCCGCTGCGCCGTTACCGGTCGCCTCGCTGCAGCTCGCCGACTTTCGCAACTACGCGCAGCTGTCGGTCGACTTCGAACGCCGCTTCGTCGTGTTCCATGGCGACAACGGCGCCGGCAAGACCAACCTCCTGGAAGCGCTGTCGCTCCTGTCGCCCGGGCGCGGCCTGCGGCGCGCGAGCTATGGCGAGATGGCGCGGGCCGGCGGATCGGGCGCCTTTTCCGTGCGCGCCGGCCTCGGCTCGCCGGTCGCGCAGCGGCTCGACGTCCAGACCCTGGTGCGACCCGACGAAAGCGGCGCTTCCCGCCTCGTGCGCTTCGACGGCGCGGCGGCGCGCACCGTAGACGAGCTTCTGGAGCACCTGCGCGTCGTCTGGCTGACGCCGGCCATGGACGGTCTCTTCACAGGTCCTGCAGCCGACCGACGCCGATTCCTGGACCGCATGGTCCTCACGGTCGATCCGGCGCACGGGCGCCGTGCGCTCGACTACGAGCGCCTCGTGCGCGGACGCAACAAGCTCCTGTCGGAGGATCGGCTCGACGACCGTTGGCTGCTCGCCATCGAGCGTCAGATGGCCGAGCACGGCTTGGCGCTCGCGCTCGCGCGCGCCGATCTCGCGCAGCGCCTGGCCGCGCGCATCGAGGCTACCGCCGGATCGCCCTTTCCGCTGGCCGACCTGCATCTGCAGTCGGGCTACGAGACCGTCGATCTCGAGGGTCCGGCGGCGGATCTCGAGGACCGCATCGCGGAACGGCTGCGCGAGCGGCGCGTGCTGGATCGCGCAGCCGGCCGTACCACCGAGGGTCCGCACCGCGCCGAGTTGGACGTGCGGCACCGCTCCAAGGACATGCCGGCCGCCCTGTCCTCCACGGGCGAACAGAAGGCGCTCCTGATCGGTCTCGTGATCGCTCACGCCCGACTCGTGGAAGCGGCGTCGGGCATGGCTCCGGTTCTGCTTCTCGACGAGGTCGCAGCCCATCTCGATCCCAGCCGGCGCGCAGCCCTGTTCGACATCCTGGAGGATCTCGGCGTCCAGAGCTTCCTGACGGGAACCGATGCGTCGCTGTTCGAAGCGCTCGGATCGCGCGCCCAACGCCTGGCTGTTTCGGAAGGACAGGTTCCATGACAGCTCCCCTCTCCTCGGAGGAGATCGAGCGCTACGCGCGCCACCTCGTTCTGCCCGAGATCGGCGGCCCCGGTCAGCAGCGACTGCGCCAGGCCCGTGTCCTTCTCGTCGGCGCCGGCGGTCTCGGCTCGCCCGCCGCCCTGTATCTTGCGGCCGCCGGCGTCGGAACGCTCGGCCTGATCGACGACGACCGCGTCTCGCTCTCCAATCTCCAACGCCAGATCCTGCACGGCACCGCCGACATCGGGCGACCGAAGCTCGACAGCGCGACGGACGCGATCGCCCGCATCAATCCGCATGTCGCGGTCGAGACCCATCACCTGCGCCTCGACGAGACGAACGGCCGAGCGGTCGTGGACCGTTACGACCTCGTCGTCGACGGTTCCGACAACTTCGCGACGCGCTACGCTTTGGCGGATCTGTGCGAGCGGGCCGAGCGCCCCCTGGTCAGCGCGGCGGTCCAGCGCTTCTCCGGGTCACTAACCGTTCTCACGCCGTTCCGCCGGGATAGCGAAGGTCGTTCCGAACCACGGTACCGCGACCTCTTCCCGAGCCCGCCGCCAGAGGGAATGGTGCCGTCCTGCGCGGAGGCCGGGATCCTGGGCGTCGTGACCGGCATCCTCGGCACGCTGGCGGCGGCGGAAGCGATCAAGCTCGTCACCGGCGCCGGCGATCCGCTGATCGGTCGTTTGCTGCTCGTGGATACGCTGCGCATGCGCTTCGAGGAGATCCGGTATCGCCGACCCGCGCCCCACGGAACGCAGGCTCAGCCGCAGCACAGCAACGGGTTAACCACGCCGAGATAATCGGATCACTTTACCATAACAGGTCCGTGATCTTTTGCCGGACATCAATCATCCTCGTCGCACAACTTGAAGCCTTCCCCTCCGTCAATCCGGTGACGGCCGGGAAGCATCGTGTCGCTGCGAGGAGAAACGCGCATGAAGCCGATCGCCGTTCTGGGTGCGGGCTTGGCTGGGCTGACCGCGGCCGATGAGCTGAAGCGTCGGGGTCTGCCGGTCGTCGTCTTCGAGGCCGGACGCACGGTCGGTGGCATGGCCGCCTCGTTTCGCGATGCCGAAGGCTTCTCCTACGACTACGGCGCGCATTTCGTGAGCAACCGTCTCGCCAAGGCGTTGGGCGCGGAAGCCATCTGCCGCACGGTGCGCCATTACGGCGAGGCGGTGGTCGTGGATGGTCGCAGCCACAGCCACCCGTTCGGCCTCATGGCCGAGCCGCGCTTTCTCGCCGGGGCTCTGGCGGCGCAGTTCCGGCGACACGACACGCCCGCCCCGCACGCCGCGGCCCTGTTCCGGCGCCTCTACGGCGACGCCATGGCCGAGGCGGTGGCGATCCCCCTCGTGGAAGCCTGGTCGGGTGCGCCTGCCGACCAGCTTGCGCCGGCGGTCGGCGAGAAGTTCGGCAACAGCGTCCTGAAGTCCCTTTACCTGAACATGGCGGCGAAGCTGACGCGACGCGCCGTCTGCAACGGCTATACGCGCACCATGCCGGAGGGAGCCAGCGTCTACCATGTCTACCCCGAGGGCGGCATGGCAAAACTCCTGGAACCCGCACTGAACCGCCTTTTCGGATCGGTCCGCCTCGAGTCGCCGGTCGAGCGCATCCTGGTCGAGAACGGCCGTGTCGAGGCGGTCCGCGTGCACGGGCAGGACATACCCGTGTCGGCGGCGATCTCCACGGCGCCCGTGCATGTCCTGCCGCGGCTCCTGGAAGGAAGCGACGCGCTCGAAGGCCTGCGCACCTTCCGCTATCGACCGATGATCTTCGTCAACCTGCGCTTCGCCGGTCGCCATCTTCTGCCCGACACGATGGCCTGGGTGCCGGACCGGCGCCAGACCTTCTTCCGCGTCACGGAAGCACCCTACTCGATGCCGCAGTTGGCGCCGGCGGGAAAGACGCTCCTCACCTTCGACATCGGCTGCGAGGTCGGCGACGAGCGTTGGACGATGAGCGACGAGGAACTGGCCAAGCGCTGTCTCGATGGCCTGTGCGAGGTGTTCGGCGAGCACCTGCGGGCCAGCTATCTCGGCCCGGGCGGCACGATCCGCACGCCGATCTCCTACCCCGTCTATCTCGCGAGCTACGAAGCGGAGCGCCAGCGCTTCAGCGACTCGACGGGCGTGGACGGTCTCTGGAGCGTCGGGCGCAACGGCGAGTTCGCCCATATCCTGATGGAGGACGTCTACTGGCGCACGATCCGCCGCATGGACGAGGTAACGCGCTATATCGGCGGACTCGCCTCGCCGAGACCGGACATCGGATCCGCCAGCCGCATCGCGGCCTGAGCCAGGGTCATCGGGTGAGGGATCGTTAACCGCGATCCGCGATAGTTGGATCCGTCAGACGACGCGGACCAACGCTCCACGACCTCGCCGCCTTCGCGCGGCCGGGTGTGGCGCTGCCGCGCCCCAGGAGTCCGTTGCTTCCCGTGTCCTCACCCGCCTTCTCCCGCGTATTCACCGCCCTTTTCGGCCTGACGATCGTGTGCTCGGCCTTGCCGACCGCGCACGCCCAGACGCCGGCCGCCGCCGCGACCCGCCCCGACGGGGCGACGGCCGAGTCCACCGAGACCGCCGAGCCGGGCGAGGGATCCGGCGCCGCGCGCCTGCCGCTGCCGCGCTTCGTGTCGCTGAAGGCAGCCCGCGTGAACCTGCGCGTCGGACCGGGCAAGGACTACGCGGTCTCGTGGCTCTACCTGAAGCCCGGCCTGCCGGTGGAGATCATCCAGGAATACGACCTGTGGCGCCGTATCCGCGACGCAGAGGGCACCGAGGGCTGGGTGCATCGCTCGCTCCTGTCGGGCGACCGCACCGCGCTGGCGGCTCCATGGCTGAAGGGCAAGAAGGAGGCGACGATCGCCATGCACCGCTCCGCGGCGACCGACGGACCGGTGGTGGCCGAGATGGAGCCCGGCGTCGTCACCAAGGTGCGCGAATGCTCGTTCGGCTGGTGCCAGGTGGAAGCGGCGGGCCGCAAGGGCTTCGTCGCCCAGAACGAGATCTGGGGCGTTTATCCCGACGAGCGCTTCTGAGCGCGACGGTTTCTCTCATGAAAAAGGCCGGCGGGTGATCCCCGCCGGCCTTTTTCGTATCCGGAATGAAATGGCTTCAGGCGCCGGGTGCCGCCTTGCGGCGCAGGCGCACCACGACATCGACGTTGATGATCTCCATGCCCTCCGGCGGCTCCGGCAGGTTGCCGACCTGGATCGTGCCGTCGGGAATGTCGATCATCGTGTTCTCGGACTCCACGAAGAAGTGATGGTGGTCCGACGTGTTGGTGTCGAAGTAGGTGCGCTGCCCCTCCGCCGAGAGCGGCCGCACGATGCCGGCATCCGTGAACTGGTGCAGCGTGTTGTAGACGGTCGCGAGCGATACGGGCTCACCGGCCTTGTGGGCCTCGTCGTGAAGATCTTCCGCGGACAGATGCCGGTCGCCGGCGCCGAAGATCAGGTTGCACAGGGCCACGCGCTGGCGCGTCGGGCGAAGGCCGGCGGCACGCAGGCGCTCGAAGACGCAGAAGCTCTGCGTCTTGGCGGCTGAGTGATCGTGCGCGTGGGTCGTGACCCGATGGTCCATGGATCGGCTTTCCGGCGTAAAGTTGACTATTCGTCCCAAGTTTTATGATCGGCGCCACGAGATCGCAACCCCCACGATAATTCCAGGACCTCTGCCCTCTAACTTAGCGACTCGCACCGCGCACGACAATCGCGGCGCCCACACGACCCAGCGCCATCCACCGCCCGTCATCCGCCGCAGCCCGCTCTGAGGCGCGCGATCGCAGCGCCCGAGCCCTTGAGCGGCAGGCGAAACATCCCGGAGGGGCCGGAAACCTCGACCTCGCGGCCCTTCGACAGGAGGGTCAGCAAGGCGTCGGCCTGCGCCAGCGTATCCTCGCGCGCGAACCGGCTCGCGCCCTTGCCGTTCGGCTCCGCCTCGGCGGTCACCGTCGTGCGCTCGGCCAGACCGTCGACCGACAGAACCAACGTTCGAGGACGCTCGTCGGAGAAGCGCGTCCCGTCCCCCGACAGGAGGAGACGAACGCGTCCCGGCTGCGTGCAGCGGAAGACGAGACCGGCGAGACGGCCTTTCTGCGAGAAGCCGGCGCTGGTGGCGGCTCCCTGCCCTTCGGCCTTCCAGACCTGCGCTTGCGACAACTGCGGCACGCCGCACAGGACCAGCAGCGTGATAACGGTGCGGCAGGGGAAGCGGGTCATGCTCGTTCATCCGGCGAAACGGGGAAGGATCGCATCCGGACTTAGCGCATTTGCCCTCACCGCGCCCCGTGCTAAGGGCGTCGGCGCAAAGATTGGGCGGCCAGGCCGCGCGAACCCAAGGGCAGGGCGATGAGCAGCACGGCGACACGATTCGGCAAGGACGAGCTCCTCGCCTGCGCGCGCGGGGAGATGTTCGGTCCCGGCAACGCGCAGCTGCCGCTGCCCCCCATGCTGATGTTCGATCGCATCACCGAGGTGACCACCGACGGCGGCCAGTTCGGCAAGGGCTCGATCCGGGCCGAGTTCGACGTCTCGCCCGACCTCTGGTTCTTCAGCTGCCACTTCCAGGGGGATCCGGTGATGCCCGGCTGCCTCGGCCTCGACGCCCTCTGGCAGCTGACGGGCTTCTATCTCGGTTGGCTCGGCGAGCCGGGCCGCGGTCGCGCGCTGGGCGTCGGCGAGGTCAAGTTCACGGGACAGGTGACGCCCAAGGTGAAGCTCGTGGAATACGGCGTCGAGTTCCGCCGTGTCATGCGCTCCAAGCTCAAGCTCGGAATCGCCGAGGGCTGGATGAAGGCCGACGGCGAGGTCATCTATCAGGCATCGAACCTGCGCGTCGGCCTGTTCCAGGACGCCGACGAGCCGGCCGGCGGCTGAGCGCCGCCACCCGAACGACAAGGGTTCCGGCCGAAACGGCTGGGCCAGACTTTGAGGAGATTTCGGCCATGCGTCGGGTCGTCGTGACCGGAATGGGCATCGTTTCGTCGATCGGTGTCGGGCTGGAGGCCGTGTCGGCGTCGCTGCGCGAGGCCAGATCCGGCATCACCTTCTCGCCCGACTTCGCCGAGCACGGCTTCCGCAGTCAGGTCTGGGGCCGCCCCGAGCTCGACGTCGCCGAGCACGTGGATCGCCGGGCCCTGCGCTTCCTGTCGGAGGGAGCGGCGTGGAACCACGTCGCCATGAGCCAGGCCATCGCCCACTCGGGACTCGAGGAGCGCGAGGTCGCGGGCAACGAGCGCACCGGCATCATCATGGGATCGGGCGGTCCCTCGACGCGCACCATCTTCGAGGCCGCCGAAACGACGCTGAAGAACAAGAGCCCCAAGCGCATCGGCCCCTTCGCCGTGCCGAAGGCCATGAGCTCGTCGGCCTCGGCGACGCTCGCGACCTGGTTCAAGATCCACGGCGTGAACTACTCGATCTCGTCGGCCTGCTCGACCTCGGCCCATTGCATCGGAAACGCGGCCGAGCAGATCCAGTGGGGCAAGCAGGACGTCATGTTCGCGGGCGGTCACGAGGGCCTCGACTGGACCATGGCCGACCTGTTCGACGCCATGGGAGCGATGTCCTCCAAGCACAACGACACGCCGGCCACCGCCAGCCGCGCCTACGACGCGAGCCGCGACGGCTTCGTGATCTCGGGCGGCGCTGGCGTTCTGGTGCTCGAGGAACTGGAGCACGCGCGGGCGCGTGGCGCGACGATCCATGCCGAGCTCGTCGGCTACGGCGCGACCTCGGACGGCCACGACATGGTGGCGCCCTCCGGCGAGGGCGCGGTGCGCTGCATGCGTCAGGCCATGAGCGGCCTCGGCGGCCCGATCGACTACATCAACACCCACGGCACGGCGACCGGCGTCGGCGACGCCAAGGAAATGGCGGCGGTGCGCGAGGTCTTCGGCGAGCGCGCGCCCTTCATCTCGTCCACCAAGTCGCTGACCGGCCACAGCCAGGGCGCGGCCGGCGCGCAGGAGGCGATCTACTCGCTTCTGATGATGGGCGGCGACTTCCTGGCGGAAAGCGCGCACATCCAGACGCTGGATCCCGAGTTCGAGGGACTGCCGATCCTGCGCGAACGGCGTGACGGACGGGTCGACCGCGTCATGTCGAACTCCTTCGGCTTCGGAGGAACCAACGCATCGCTGGTGTTCCAGCGCTACGAGGCTTGAGCGTCATGGCGGATCTGATGAAGGGCAAGCGCGGCCTCGTGATGGGCGTCGCCAACCACAACTCCATCGCCTGGGGCGCGGCGAAGGCTTTGGCAGCGCAAGGGGCGGAACTGGCCTTCAGCTACCAAGGCGAGGCGTTCGGCAAGCGTCTGCGCCCGCTGGCCGCCGAGATCGGCTCGACCCTTCTCATCGACTGCGACGTCGAGGACATCGCCTCGGTGGATGCGCTGTTCGAGACGCTGCGCAAGGAGTGGGGCCGGATCGACTTCGTGATCCATGCCATCGGCTTCTCCGACAAGAACGAGCTGAAGGGCCTCTACGCCGACACGACGCGCGAGAACTTCATCCGCACCATGGTGATCTCCTGCTTCTCGTTCACCGAGATCGCCAAGCGCGCCGCCGCCATCATGAACAATGGCGGCTCGATGGTGACGCTGACCTACGGCGGGTCGATGCGCGTCATGCCGAACTACAACGTGATGGGCGTCGCCAAGGCCGCGCTGGAAGCCTCCGTACGCTACCTCGCCGCCGACTTCGGCCCGCGCGACATCCGCGTCAACGCCGTCTCGGCCGGGCCGATGCGCACGCTCGCGGGCGCCGGCGTCTCGGACGCGCGTCTCATGCTGAACTACCAGCGCCGCAACGCCCCCATGCGCCGCAACGTGACGCACGAGGAGGTCGGCAACTCGACGCTCTATCTCCTGTCGGACCTGTCGCGCGGCGTCACCGGCGAGATCCATTATGTCGACGCCGGCTACAACATCATGTCGATGCCGGCCCTCGACGAGTTGAAGGCGCAGGAGCGGCGGGCCGAGATCGTGGGCGAAGCGGTGCTGGAGCCGGTCGCCGAGCCCGCCAAGTAGCACTCAGGCGAAGCGCGAGCGGATCTCGCTCGCGACGCGCATCGGCGTTTCGAGACTCGGCAGGTGACCGCAAGCCTCGAGTTCCACAAAGCGGGCGTCGTGCATCCGCTCCGCCATCGCCTGCCCCTCGGCAGGCGCGGAGAACTGGTCCTCCGCGCCCCAGATCAGCAGCGCAGGGACGTCGATCGAGGCCAGATCCGCCAATCGGTCCGGGCGCGTCGCCAGGGCTTCGTTCTGGGCCAGCAGGCGCTCGATCGGGGCACACACCGCCATGCGCCGGAACGTGTCGGCCGCCTCCTGCCCCCGCCCCTCTTCCTCGAACACGATGCGCCGGGCCATGTCCTCGTTCATCGCGGCCGCCGCGCCGGCCTCGAGCCGGGCGCGGCGCTCGTCGAACACGGTGCGGTCGGCCGGCGCCCGCGCGCCCGCCCCCATGATGACGAGCCCGCGCAGGTTGGCGGGTCGGGTGAGCGCCACCTCGCGCGCGACATGACCGCCGAAGGATGTGCCGCCGACGACGAACGGCCGCCCTTTGCTGTGAGCCAGGACCTGCGCCGCGCAGGCCTTGAGATCGGGCTCCTCGCCAATCACGCTCTCGCACTCGAAGTCCGGGCGCAGCAGCGGCACGAGCGACTCGAAGAGGTCGCCGTCGCAGGCGAAGGCGGGAACGAGCAGAAGAAGCATGAGCGGGGTCCCGGAACTCTGAAACGTCTTGCGGTCATCTAGGTCAGGCGGGCCGAACGACGATTTGCCGTGCGGGACGCGAGCCGCTATGGCGACCCGACGACCCTCCCACTGAAAGCATTCCCCATGCAGAAGCGACCGCTCGGTCGGACCGGCCTCCAGGTCGGCCGCATCAGCCTCGGCACCATGACCTTCGGCGAGCAGAACACGGAGGCCGAGGCGCATCGGCAGCTCGACCGGGCCGTCGAGCGAGGCGTCGACCTTCTGGATACCGCCGAGCTCTACCCGATCCCGCCCAAGGCCAAGACGCAAGGCGCAACCGAGCGCTTCATCGGCTCGTGGCTGCGCGAGAGCGGCAAGCGCGACAAGGTCCTCGTCGCGACCAAGGTCGTCGGCCGCTCCGACTCGCGCTGGTTCCGCGACGACGGCTCCAAGCCCCGCCTCGACCGCCGCAACATCGAGGAGGCCGCCGACAAGTCTCTCGCGCGGCTCGGCATCGAGACGATCGACCTGTATCAGGTCCATTGGCCCGACCGTCCGACCAGCGGCTTCGGCGCGGTGCCGACGCGCTGGAAGTCGCCCGCCCCCGATGCCGACGAGGTGCCGATCGAGGAAACGATGGAGGCGCTGGCCGCTCTGGTGACGAGCGGCAAGGTGCGTTACGTCGGCCTGTCGAACGAGAGCGGCTGGGGCACGATGCGGTATCTGGCGGCGAGCGAGCGCGGCCTCGGCCCGCGCGTCCATTCGATCCAGAACGCCTACAACCTTCTCAACCGCACGTTCGAGACGGCCCTGGCCGAGATTGCGCTGCGCGAGGATGTCGGGCTGCTCGCCTACTCGCCGCTCGCTCAGGGATTCCTGACCGGCAAGTACGCGAACGGCGCGCTGCCGGAGGGTTCGCGCAAGGCGCTCTTCGACCGCCAGCAGCGCTACGAGCGCCCCGGCGCGGCCGAGGCGGTGGATGCCTATGTCCGGCTGGCCGCAGAGTTCGGCCTCCATCCCGCGACGTTTGCGAACGCCTTCGTCATCAACCAGCCGTTCGTGACCGCCACGATCCTCGGGGCGACCTCGGTGGAGCAGCTCGACCGAAGCCTCGATGCCGAGGATGTGCTCTGGACCGACGAGATGCAGGCAGCGGTGGATACGATCCACCAGCGCGTCGGCAACCCGGCGCCCTGATCGCATGCCGGTCCGCGCCGCCTTCAGCTACCGCAACGGCCGGCGGCAGCGGCCGGTCTCGCTGGACGAACCCGTCCCGGCGGACGCCGACTTCGCCTGGATCTCGATCGTCGATCCCGACGAGACGGATCTGGCGCTTCTCGCCCGGCGCTGCGCGCTTCATCCGCAGATCGTGCGGGACGCGGGCGACGAGCATGTGCGCCCGAAGTTGACGCTGCGGGGCGACGAGATCGTGGTCAACGCGCGCACCGTGACGCGCAAGGACGATGCGATCCGCTACGGCACGCTCGCCCTGTTCGTCGGGCGGGACCACCTCATCAGCGTGCGGATCGGCGACTTCGCCGATCCGCAGAGCGTGCGCGACCAGTTGGAAGAGGCGCCCGAGCTTCTGGCGCAGGGGATCGACTACGTTCTCTATGCCGTCCTGGACTACGTGGTGAGCGGTTATCTCGCCGTGGTCGAGGCGGTCGAGGAGGATCTGTTCGAGCTGGAGCGGCGGGCGCTCGACACGTTCCTGCGCCGCCCGGAGATCAACCGCCTGTTCGCGCTGCGCCGCGACCTCGCCCGCTTCAACCGCATCCTCGGCCCGACCGAGGAGATGCTCGGTCGGCTGGAGTATATCGAGCACGACGGCATCGACCCCGAGGTCCGACCCTACTTTCGCGACGTGCACGATCAGGTACGGCGCGTCGCGGCCCGAACGCAGAACGCACGCGAGAGCATCGGGTCGATCCTCGAAGCCTCCAGCCTTCTGGAACAGCATCGTCAGGGCGAGATCACGCGCAAGCTCGCCGCCTGGGCCGCGATCCTGGCCGTGCCGACCGCGGTCGCCGGCATCTACGGGATGAACTTCGACGTCATGCCGGAGCTTCACTGGCGCTACGGCTACTTCGCCGTGCTCGGCCTGATCGCCTCGATCTCGGGCTTCCTGTACTGGCGCTTCCGCCGCAACGGCTGGCTCTAAACGGAAAAAGGGGCGGACCTTGCGGTCCACCCCTTCTTTGGTTTTCAGCTTTTCGGCTTCGGCGATCAGGCCGCCTCGCCCTCGGCCTTCTTGATCTCCTGGCCGGTGGCCTGGTCGACCACCTTCATCGACAGGCGCACCTTGCCGCGCTCGTCGAAGCCCATGAGCTTGACCCAGACCTTCTGGCCTTCCTTGACGACGTCCTGCGTCTTCTGAACGCGGTCGGCGGCCAGCTGCGAGATGTGCACGAGGCCGTCGCGCGAGCCGAAGAAGTTCACGAAGGCGCCGAACTCGACGCACTTCACCACGGTGCCCTCGTAGATCTCGCCGACTTCCGGCTCGGCCACGATGGAGTGGATCCACTTCTTGGCAGCCTCGATCTCCTTGCCCGACGAGGAGGCGATCTTCACCGTGCCGTCGTCCTCGATGTTGATCTTGGCGCCGGTCTTCTCGACGATCTCGCGGATCACCTTGCCGCCCGAGCCGATCACGTCACGGATCTTGTCGGTCGGGATCTGCATGACCTCGATGCGCGGGGCGAACTCGCCGAGCTCCGAGCGGGCCTCGCCGAGCGCCTTGTTCATCTCGCCGAGGATGTGGATGCGGCCGCCCTTGGCCTGGTCGAGGGCGATGCGCATGATCTCCTCGGTGATGCCCTGGATCTTGATGTCCATCTGCAGCGAGGTGATGCCGTTCTCGGTGCCCGCGACCTTGAAGTCCATATCGCCGAGGTGATCCTCGTCGCCCAGGATGTCGGAGAGAACCGCGAAGCGCTCACCCTCGAGGATGAGGCCCATGGCGATGCCCGCCACCGGACGCTGCAGCGGAACGCCCGCGTCCATCAGGGCCAGCGAGGTGCCGCACACGGTCGCCATCGAGGACGAGCCGTTCGACTCGGTGATCTCCGACACGACGCGCAGCGTGTAGGGGAACTGCTCCTTCTTGGGGAGCATAGGGCGGATCGCGCGCCAGGCGAGCTTGCCGTGGCCGATCTCGCGACGGCCGGGCGAACCCATGCGGCCGGTCTCGCCGACCGAGTAGGGCGGGAAGTTGTAGTGAAGGAGGAAGGTCTCCTTGTAGGTGCCGGTCAGCGAGTCGACGTACTGCTCGTCCTCGCCGGTGCCGAGCGTGGCCACCACCAGCGCCTGCGTCTCGCCACGCGTGAAGAGCGCCGAGCCGTGGGTGCGGGGTAGGATGCCGGCCTCCGACACGATCGGGCGGACCGTCGAGAGGTCGCGGCCGTCGATGCGCGAGGACGTGTCGAGGATGTTCCAGCGCACGATCTTGGCCTGGAGCTCCTTGAACACGGAGCCGACCTCTTCCTTGGTGAAGCGCGCCTCGCCCTCGGCAGGCAGGAAGTGCGCGTTGACCTTGGCCTTGACCGCGTCGACCGCGGCGTAGCGCGCCTGCTTGTCGGTGTTCTTGTAGGCCTCGCGCAGCTCGCCCTCGGCCATGCCGAGCATCTCGGTCTCGAGCGCGGAGTGGTCGGGCGCGTTGTGCTCGCGCGGCTCCTTGGCGGCGACCTCGGCGAGCTGGATGATCGCGTCGATCACGGGCTGGAAGCCCTTGTGGCCGAACATCACGGCGCCGAGCATGGTCTGCTCGTCGAGCTCGTGCGCCTCGGATTCCACCATCAGGACGGCGTCCTGCGTGCCGGCGACGACCAGGTCGAGCTTCGACTCGGCCATCTCGTCGACATGCGGGTTCAGGCGGTACTCGCCGCCGATGTAGCCGACGCGCGCGCCGCCGATCGGGCCCATGAACGGTACGCCCGACAGCGTCAGGGCCGCCGAGGTCGCGACCATGGCGAGGACGTCGGGGTTGTTCTCGAGGTCATGCTGGAGAACCGTGACGACGACCTGCGTGTCGTTCTTGTAGCCTTCCGCGAAGAGAGGGCGAATCGGACGGTCGATGAGGCGCGAGACCAGCGTCTCGTTCTCGCTCGGGCGTCCCTCGCGCTTGAAGTAGCCGCCCGGGATCTTGCCGGCCGCGAAGGCCTTTTCCTGGTAGTTGACGGTCAGCGGGAAGAAGTCGAAGCCGGGCTTGGGCGCCTTGGCCGAGACTACGGTCGCCAGAACCGCGGTCTCGCCGTAGGTGGCGAGCACGGCGCCGTCGGCCTGGCGGGCGATCTTGCCGGTCTCGAGGGTCAGCGTGCGGCCGGCCCACTCGACCTCGACCTTATGGGTCTTGAACATGTGTCTGCCTTTGGTTGACGATGCCGGACGGCATCGCCGGTTGCAGGTATTGAAACGCGCACGGGCAAGACGGCGGGAGGCTTCGAGCGGGTGGAGCGACGGCTCCAAGCCGGGAAGCGTCCGGCAATCCTGCCCCATGAGCGCTCGGCTCATTCGACCGGGACCCCCGGCGTATCTCGCGGGACGGGTCTGAGCGGTCGGGGCGGCCCCAGCGCGATGATCGACGCTGTGGTCCGATGCGATGCGGCGCGCCAACCCGGGGGCCGGCGCGCCGCGAACGTTCTTAGCGGCGAAGACCCAGGCGGGTGATCAGCTGCGTGTAGCGCTCTTCCTCGCGATCCTTGAGATAGTCGAGGAGGCGACGACGCTGAGACACCATCTTCAGAAGACCACGACGGGAGTGGTTGTCCTTCTTGTGGTCCTTGAAGTGCTCGGTCAGGTTGCTGATGCGCTCCGACAGAAGCGCAACCTGCACCTCGGGCGAACCGGTGTCGCCTTCCTTGGTCGCGTATTCCTTCAGAAGCTCGGCCTTGCGCTCGGGCGTGATCGACATCGGGTTTCCCCTTTCATGGTGGTGAGGATGAATGAGACGCCCGGGCCGGGATGTCGGCCAGCCGGGGCCGTGAACGCGAAGGGCCCGGCTGCAATCTAGCCGGCCCCGCGCCGCCCATATAACGATCTTGCTCGCCGAGCGCCAGCCTCGGGCGCGTTTTGCCGCTAGAGCGAGCGCAGGAACGCGCCGATCCGGTCCATCAGGGCATTCCCGGCGGGTACGCGTCCGTTCATCTGCAGCACGGCATGGATCATGCCGGGCAGGCGTTCATGCGTGAGCCGCACGCCCGCAGCTTCCAGACGCTCGGCCATCGCCTCGCCCTCGTCGCGCAAGGGGTCGGCCTCGCAGGTTAGGAGAAAGACCGGCGGCAGCTCGTGAAGGTCCTCGGCGAGCAGCGGCGAGGCGTCCGCCGAGCGACGGTCGGCTTCGTTCGGAATGGCGTTGGAGGCTTCGAACTCCAGCGAGTCGCGCGTCATGATGCGCCCCTCGTTCTCCTGCAGCGAGGCGTGCGTCTTGTCGGGGCGCATGTCGGTGTTGGGATAAATCGCGAGAACAGCCGCAAGGCGCACCCGCCCCAGTCGCCGCCCGACATGAAGGGCGTAGAGACCACCGACCGAGTCGCCGCCGATCGCCGGCGTCGCCGGATCGCAGTCCACGAGATCGGGATGATCGAGAAGGAATCGGGCGGCACGCTCGCATTCGCGATGCTGCGTCGGGAAGGTTGCCTCGGGCGCCAGCCGGTAGCCGATCGAGGCGACGAGGCGCCCGGTGCGCCGAGCAAGTTCGCCGAGCACCGGCTCGTGCGTGTCGAGCGAGCCCGCGATCGTGCCCCCGCCGTGGAACCAGACGAGAAGTTGCGGTCGCTCGCCGTGGATACCCTGCGGCCGGTAGAGACGGACGGGGATGTCGGGTCCATCCGCTTGCGGGACAGCCAACTCGCGCCGAGTGACGCCGTTCGGAAAGGTCGCAGAGAAGCGTTTCAGCCCCGCCGCGTCGTCGCGCGCCTTCTTGAGCTTTCCCTCGCGCGTCTCGGGCTGAGGCTGGAGACGGCCGCTCGCCTCGATCTCGTCGAGCACGGCCTGCGCGGCGATGTCGAGGGTCATCTCGTCGGGATGGGGCATGGAGTGCGTCTCGCTTTTTCCGGCCGATCCGTGGCCGGCTTCGCAACGCGCTCGCCCCCCTGCGCGATCCCGTATGCGGCTCAGCCCCGGCCGCCGAAGACGCGCTTGGGATGGAACGATCCCTGCTCGATCGAACCGATCGCGACGAGCCGGCCGTGGCCGGTGGCATAGGCCTCCTCGCAGAAGGCCGGCGCGTCGCGCCCGCGCAGGAGAACCGGGTTGCCCGAGAGGACGCGGCCGGCCTGGTCCTCGGACAGCGGCACCTCGTAGAGATCCGACAGGGCCGCCTCGGTGCCGAGCAGCAGACGGTCCAGAGCCTCGAAGCGCACGACGCGGGCCCGTGCGCCGCTGGCCTGCTGCTCTTCGCTCAGCTCCTCCAGCCCCTCGTCGGCTGCGTCCATCAGCTCGTCCAGCGTGACGAGGTCGTCCTCGGTGAAGCCGCCCACCTGCACGCGGCGCAGGTCCACGACGTGTCCGAAGCAGCCGAGGTCGCGACCGAGGTCGCGCGCGATCGAGCGGACATAGGTGCCCTTGCCGCACTCGGCCTCGAAGACGGTCGTCGCCGCATCCGGCTCGGCCACGATATCGAGGCGATGGATCGTGACCGGACGGGCCGCGATCTCGACGGTCTCGCCGGCCCGCGCGAGATCATAAGCCCGCTCACCCTCGATCTTGATCGCGGAGAACTGCGGCGGCACCTGGCTGATCTCGCCGCGATAGCGCGTCAGAAGCGCCTCCAGCGCCTCGCGCGTCGGGCGAAGGTCCGAGGCGTTCGTCACCGGGCCTTCCGTGTCGTCGGTCGTCGTTTCGGCGCCCCAGCGAACCGTGAAGCGATAGGTCTTGGTGCCGTCCATGACGAAGGGCACGGTCTTGGTGGCGTCGCCCAGCGCGATCGGCAGCATTCCGCTCGCCAGCGGGTCGAGCGTCCCAGCATGGCCCGCCTTCTGGGCGAAGAAGAGCCACTTCATCTTGGCGACCGCGTCGGTGGAGCCCATGCCCACCGGCTTGTCGAGGATCACCCATCCCGAAACGGGGCGCCCCTTCGGCGTCTTGCCGCGTCGTGCCATCAGTCCTGTCCGTCCTTGTCGTCCTCGGGCGCGTCCACGCCCGTGTCGCGCCGCACCTCGGGCGAGCGCAGGAGCGCGTCGATGCGCGCGTAGTTGTCGAAGCTGTCGTCCTCGCGGAAGCGCACCTCGGGCATGTACTTCATGCCGCGCAGCGCCGGCGTCAGGCGCCCGCGCAGGAACTTCGCGTGGTTGTTGAGCGCCTTGATGAAGGGCGCGGTGTCGCTCTGGCCAAGCACGGTCACGTAGGCGGTCGCAAGCTTGAGATCGGGGCTCATGCGCACCTCGGTCACGGTCACCACCGAGCGCTCCAGAAGCGGGTCGAGGATCTCGCCGCGCCCCAGGACCTGCGTCAGGGCGTGGCGCACGATCTCGCCCACGGAGAGCTGGCGCTGCGAGGGTCCCTTGGGATTGCCGGAGTGTCGAGCCATGGTGGCGGGTCCTTGACGATCGCGCGGCCGTTCGGCCGCATCGGGTCAATGCGAAAGGCAGGCCGGCGTTTCCGCCAGCCGCCCTCGAAAAAGGGCGAGCCCGGCGTCGCCGCCGGGCTCGGTCGATCAGGAAAGGAAGCGTCCGGCCGCGCCGGACGCCGATGCTCGTTAGAGCGAGCGCGCCACGTGCTCCACGCGGAAGCACTCGATGACGTCGCCCTGGCGGATGTCCTCGTAGTTCTGGAAGGCCATGCCGCACTCCTGGCCGCCCGGAACCTCGGCGACTTCGTCCTTGAAGCGCTTGAGGGTCTTGAGCGTCCCCTCGTGGATGACGACGCCCTCGCGGATGAGGCGCACGCCCGCACCGCGCTCGACCTTGCCCTCCGTGACGCGGCAACCCGCGACCTTGCCGGTCTTGGTGATGTGGAAGACCTCGAGGATCTCCGCATTGCCGAGGAAGGTCTCGCGACGCTCCGGCGACAAGAGGCCCGACATCGCCTGCTTCACGTCATCCACGAGGTCGTAGATGATGTTGTAGTAGCGGATTTCGATGCCCTCGCGCTCCGCCAGCTGGCGGGCCTGAGCGTTGGCGCGCACGTTGAAGCCGATGATCGCGGCGGTGGACGTCGCAGCGAGTTGCACGTCCGACTCGGTGATCGCGCCGGCGCCCGAATGGACGATCCGCGCCTGGACCTCGTCGGTGCCGAGCTTCTCCAGCGCGGTTCCGATCGCCTCGACCGAACCCTGCACGTCGCCCTTGATGACGAGCGGGAAGGTCTTGAGACCGCTCGACTGAAGCTGGCTCATCATCTGCTCGAGCGAGCCGCGCTGGCCGGCGGACTTGGCCACCGCCTTCTCGCGGGCAAGCCGCTGGCGGTACTCGGCGATCTCGCGCGCCTGCGCCTCGTCCTTCACCACCGCGAAGCGGTCGCCCGCTCCCGGCGTGCCCTGCATGCCGAGGATCTCGACGGGCGTCGACGGCCCGGCAGTCTTGAGCTGCTTGCCCTTGTCGTCGATCAGCGCGCGCACGCGGCCCCACTGGTCGCCGGCGACGACGATGTCGCCGGTCTTCAGCGTACCCGCCTGGACCAGCGCGGTCGCGACCGCGCCGCGGCCCCGGTCGAGCTGGGCCTCGATGACGACGCCCTCGGCGGTGCGGTCGGGATCGGCCTTCAGATCGAGGATTTCGGCCTGGAGGATGATCGCCTCGAGCAGCTTGTCGAGGTTGGTGCCGTTCTTGGCCGAGACCTCGACGTCGAGCACCTCACCGCCCATCGATTCCACGAACACCTCGTGCTGGAGGAGGTTCGTGCGGACCTTGTTGGGGTCGGCACCAGGCTTGTCGATCTTGTTGATCGCCACGATGATCGGAACGCCCGCCGCCTTGGCATGGCTGATCGACTCGATCGTCTGCGGCATCACCGAGTCGTCGGCCGCCACCACCAGGATCGCGATGTCGGTCGCCTGCGCGCCGCGGGCACGCATCGCCGTGAAGGCCGCGTGGCCCGGCGTGTCGATGAACGAGATCTTATGACCGTCCTGTTCGACCTGATACGCGCCGATGTGCTGCGTGATGCCGCCCGCCTCGCCCGACACGACGTTGGTCTTGCGGATGGCGTCGAGAAGCGAGGTCTTGCCGTGGTCGACGTGGCCCATGATGGTCACGACCGGAGGACGCGACACCATCTTCTCGGGGTTGCTGGCGATGTCGAAGATGCCGGTCTCGACGTCCGACTCCGCGACGCGGCGGACCGTGTGACCGAACTCCGAGGCGATCAGCTCCGCGAGGTCCGCGTCGATCACGTCGCCGGGCTTCATCATCTGACCCTGCGCCATCAGGTACTTGATGACGTCGACGGCCCGCTCCGACATGCGGTTGGCGAGTTCCTGGATCGTGATGGTCTCGGGGATGATCACTTCGCGGGCAATCTTTTCGCGCTGCTGGTTCTGCTGGGAACGCTTGAACTTCTCCTGACGCCGACGCATCGACGACAGAGAGCGGCCGCGCGCATCCTCGTCCGACAGGGCGCGTCCGACATCGACGCGACCGCCGGCACCGCGACGGTCGTCACCGGTGCGGGCCCGAGTCGGCTTGGCGGCGTCGGCCGCCGGGCCGCGAGCGGGGCCACGACCGGGACCGGCGCGACGCCGATCGTCGTCGTCGTCGGCCCGCGTCTTCTTGGTGAGGTCGGTGCGGCCGGCCGGACGCAGGCCCAGGCCGTCGTCCACCGGCGGCGGGCCCGGGATGACGTTGGCGCCGGCTCCGGCACCCGAGCGGGCGACCGGCTTGTTGGCGGCGCGGCGGGCGGCATCCTCCTCGGCCTTGCGGCGGGCGGCGGCCTCGAGTTCGAGACGCGCGGCCTCCTCGGCCTGACGACGCTCGCTCTCCTCGCGCTCGGCGCGGCGACGCTCGTCCTCGGCGACGCGGCGCGCCTCCTCGATCTGGAACAGGCGACGGTCCTCGGCCTCGCGCTGCTGCGCGAGAATCAGGGCGCGGCGACGCGCGTCCATCTCCTTCGAGGACAGATCCGACAGAACCGCACCGCGCGGCTGACGAGCGCCCGGCGCACCACTCTGGGGCGCACCGGGGCGACCGGCACCAGCGGGCGGCTGGCTGGGACGGCCGGGTTGACCGGGACGAGCCTGCTGACCTGCAGGAGCGCCGGGACGCTGGTTGTAGCCGCCCTGTGACGAACCGGGGCGGCCGCCCGCCTGGCCGGGACGGTTGCCGTAACCGGACGGACCGGTTGCGGGACGCGTGGGCGCAGCGCCGGGACGAGCGGCGGCAGGCGCCGCCGGACGGGCCGGTGGCGTCGTCGGCGTCGCGGTCGCGGCAGGGGTCGCGGCGGCGACCGGCGGCTTGGGGGTGGCTTCGCTCAAGGGCGGCTTTGAACTCTCGGTTACGGAAGGGGTCGCGTCGGCGGTCACCGCCGGTGCGGGCGTCGCGGCGACGGGAGCGGTCGCCTCCGGAGCCGCCGGAGCCTTAGCCTCGACGGGTGCCGGTGCCACAGGCTCGGGCGCGGCGGCCACGGGCTCGGCGACGGCCGGCGCCTCCGCAGCCGGTGCCGGTGTCGGTGCCGCCTCAACCGGCGCCTTGGCCTCGGGTGCGGGCGCTGGGGCGGCAGGCGTCGCCTCGGCCCGGGCCGGAATGCGATCGGCCGGAGGCGGGGCCTGCGGGTTCTCGGCGGCGCGCTGGAGAGCAGCCTGCTGGGCGGGCGTCAAAGCGGGTCGAGGTGCGGCGGCGGCAGCGACGGGCGCGGCGGCCGGGGTCGGCGCAGGCTCCTTCGCGCCCTCGCCGGGCATCGAGAACTTGCGCTTCTTGGTCTCGACGACGACGTTCTTCGTGCGTCCGTGCGAGAAGTTCTGGCGAACCGTGGACTGCGTCTGCGCACCGCCGGGCTTGAGACTCAAGGTCTTCTTCGGGGTCACGCTCAGCGTCTTGTCGTCGCCGGATTTCGTATCGCTCATTACCGCTTCCGCTTCGCTCGCGCGAGGGAACTGCTGTCCCTGTTTCGCGCCACTATCTGTGTCTAGAGCATTTCGCAACGCTCTCGTTTCAACCGCAGTCTCATGGGGCCGCCTCGTGAAGGTCCCGTTGGTCATTCGCGTCGTTCGAGCCGTGGCTTTCGCCCCGGTAGGTCTGCAGCGCCTCAAGGCGCTTGAGCAGGGCCGAACCCGCGCTTCCGGTCAGGATGGCCGCGTGTACCACATTCCCGTCGCCCATGGCCAAGCCCAATTCGTTCGTCCCCAGAAGGCGATAGGTCGGAACCACGCCGCCCTGCCCTGTTACCGTCGCGGCATGCCGGGCCTGACCCAGCTTTCGGATCCCGTCCTCGGCCGCCTCGCGTGCATGCACGAGGCCGATCGCCCCGCCGGCCCGCAGCGCGGCCTCGACCTTGGCCGAGCCCGTCACCACCTGCCCCGCCTTTCGCGCCATGGCGAGCGCACCGACCGCCGAGCGCACCAGGAGAGCGTCCAACTCGTCGGCCAGACGCTCCGTTCCCGACAGATCGGAGCGAAGCGCACGCTGCAGGAGCCGGCGGCGCACCGCCTCCTCCACGACGCTGCGCCGCCCCTCGATGTGGGCGCCCCGTCCGGGAAGCTTGCGCTTCAGGTCGGGTACGGCCTGCCGCTCGGGGCCCAGCACGAAGCGTATCAATGCCTCGGGCTCCATCGAATGCCGCGACACGATGCACATGCGACCGTTCACCGCCGCCTCATCGAGTCCGTCGTCGTCCGGTGCCGCGCTCAGGCTGCGGCCTCGCCGTCGTCCGCGGCATCCTCGTCGCCGGCGACCGCATCCGGCTCGACCCAACCGGCCGCAACGCGCGCCTGCATGATCATCGCCTCGGCGTCCTGCCGGCTGACCTCGAAGGTCGACAAGGCGCCCGGGAAGCGCTTGGTCTCGCCGTCCTTGCGCTCGGTCCAGCCCACCAGATCGTCGGCCGCGCAGCCCGCGAAGTCCTCGACGGTCTTGATGCCGTCCTCGCCGAGCGCGACCAGCATGGGCGTCGTGAGGCCCTCGATCGTGCGCAGTTCGTCCGCGACGCCGAGCTCGCGACGCTTGTCGTCGAACTCCTTCTCGCGCCGGTCGAGATACTCGCGAGCCCGGTTCTGGATCTCGCCCGCCGTGTCCTCGTCGAAGCCCTCAATCGCGGCGACGTCGGAGGCCTCGACATAGGCGACCTCCTCGACGCTGGCGAAACCTTCGGAGGCCAGGAGCTGGCCGACCATCTCGTCGACGTTGAGCGCGTTCATGAACAGCTCGGAGCGCTCGTTGAACTCCTTCTGGCGGCGCTGCGACTCCTCCTCCTCGGTGAGGATGTCGATGTCCCAGCCCGTCAGCTGCGAGGCGAGGCGCACGTTCTGGCCGCGCCGACCGATCGCAAGGGATAGCTGGTCATCCGGCACCACGACTTCAATGCGCTCGGCATCCTCGTCGAGCACGACCTTGGCGACCTCCGCCGGCTGCAGCGCGTTCACGAGGAAGGATGCGGCATCGGGCGACCAGGGAATGATGTCGATCTTCTCGCCCTGAAGCTCGCCGACCACCGCCTGCACGCGCGAGCCGCGCATGCCGACGCAGGCGCCGACCGGATCCACCGACGAGTCGCGGCTGACCACCGCGATCTTGGCGCGCGAACCCGGATCGCGGGCGACCGCCTTGATCTCGATGATGCCGTCGTAGATTTCCGGCACCTCCATGGTGAAGAGCTTCGCCATGAACTGGGGATGGGTGCGCGACAGGAAGATCTGGGGCCCGCGCTGCTCGCGGCGCACGTCGTAGACGAAGGCGCGCACGCGGTCGCCGTAGCGGAACAGCTCGCGCGGGATCTGCTCGTCGCGACGGATGATGCCCTCGCCCTTGCCGAGATCCACGATCACGTTGCCGTACTCGACGCGCTTCACCGTGCCGTTGACGATCTCGTTCACCCGGCCGATGAACTCCTCGTACTGCTTGTCGCGCTCGGCCTCGCGCACCTTCTGGACGATGACCTGCTTGGCCGACTGCGCGGCGATGCGGCCGAACTCCATGGGCGGGAGCTGCTCGGCGATGAAGTCGCCCGGCTCGGCATCGGGGTTCTTGTCGCGCGCCAGCTCGAGGTAGATCTGCGTGTTGGGATCCTCGACGTCCTCCACGACCTCGAGAAGGCGCTGCAGGCGCATCTCGCCGGTCTTCTGGTTGATGTCGACGCGGATGTTGGTTTCCTGGCCGTAGCGCGAGCGCGCCGCCTTCTGGATGGCGTCGGCCATCGCCTCGATCACGATCTCGCGGTCGATCGACTTCTCGCGCGCCACCGCATCCGCGATCTGCAGAAGCTCCAGCCGGTTCGCACTGACTGCCATGGGTTCGGTCTCCTCGCCGCCGCCGGCTGCGCCGGTCGGCTCGTTCAGATGGGTGCGCCCCAGGGGCCGCGTCGGTAGGGGCGGACCAGGCGGTCCGCCCAGTTCGCTCAGTGCGACGCGTCGGCGTCCTCGCCCGCATCGTCCTCGACCACCTGGCCGCGTGCGCGGCGCGCCAGCTTGTCGGCCTTCAGAGATGCCTGGATCAGCTCGTCGGTCAGGATCAGCCGCGCCTCGGCGACGGCGTCGAGCGGGATCTCGGCCACGGCCTCCTCGTCGCCTGCAACGCCGTCGCGCGCCAAATGAATCGTATCGCCCTCGACCGCGGTGACACGGCCACGGAAGCGCTTGCGACCCGACAGGAGCCGGTTGGTCTCCAGTTTCAGGAGGTGGCCGGCCCAGCTCTGGAAGTCGCCGCGCCGCACGAGCGGGCGGTCGATGCCGGGTGACGATATCTCGAGGTGGTAGGCGCGATCCATCGGATCGTCGACGTCCAGCACCGGCGACAGCCCGCGCGAGATGGTCTCGCAATCCTCGACGGTCATCGTACCGTCGGGCCGTTCCGCCATGATCTGCAACGTGGTGCCGTTCATCGCCGAAACACGCACCCGCACGAGCCGGTAGCCGAGTTGCTCGATCACCGGTTCGACGACGGCGGCAACGCGGGCCTCGAGCCCCTGCTCGACGATCAGACGCTTTTCGGGCTCGGTCTGGGCTTGAACGGCTACGGCGGCGGTTTCGGTCACGGCGTCTCCCGGCAGGATGGGAACCCGGCACTTGGCGGCGCGGGCTCGGGCCGATGCGACCGCGGGGCTCGAAACGGAAGGCCCCTTAAAGAAAAAGAGCGGGACCGGCAGGACCCACTCTCACGATCACATCGCAAAGAAGTTGTGCGGGATATACGCCCGCACGGCCCGCTTGGCAAGGCGGGCCGCCGTTCGTCAAAGGCGGCGAAAGGTGAGGTAGGCGCCCTTGCGACCTTCGCGGTGCGCCTTCTGCTCGTAGCGCGTCCCCGGCCAACCGTCGTAGGGCGTCAACCAGTCGGCCTTGCCGGTCGCCTCCCAGCGAAAGTCCGGGTGGTCGCGCAGGTGAATCAGCGTCCAGTCGACATAGGTCTCGATGTCGGAGGCGAAGCGGAACGCTGCGCCCGGCTTCATGACGCGCGCAAGCCGCGCCAGCGTCCGGCCGTTCACGAAGCGCCGCTTCCAGTGCTTCCGCTTCGGCCAGGGGTCGGGATAGAAGAGATCCACCCCATCCAGGCAGGCTTCGGGCAACCAGTCGAGAAGAAGCGTCGCATCGTCGTCGAAGAGGCGGAGGTTCTTGCGAGGCTCCCCTTCCAGGGCGACCAGCATCTTGGCCATCGAGTTGCGGAACGGCTCGACGCCGATGAACCCGGTGTCCGGATGTCGGCCCGCCTCGAGATGCAGATGCTCGCCGCCGCCAAATCCGATCTCAAGGCGCACCCGCTCGACCGGCGCCGCAAACAGCGAGCGCAGGTCGGCGGGCGGCGGTGCGGCGAGGTCGAGTCCCAACGCAGGCATGCGCTCCAGCAGGAGATCCGCCTGGAGCGGGCGCAGCGTCTTGCCGCGCGAGCGACCGAAGAAATTCTCGCGGGTCCGCTTGCGCTCGGGATGCTGCGTGCGTTCAGGCGCCAAGGGCGGCCTTCAGCTTGGCGCCCAGATCGGTGCGCTCCCAGGAGAACGAACCGTCGCGGCCGGGCTTGCGGCCGAAGTGACCGTAGGCCGACGTGCGCGCGTAGATCGGGCGCGTCAGTTGCAGGTGCTCGCGAATGCCGCGCGGCGTGAGGTTCACGACCTCGCGCAGCGCCCGCTCCAGCTTCGCCTCCTCGACCGTACCCGTGCCGTGAAGGTCGACATAGACCGACAAGGGTTCGGCAACGCCGATCGCGTAGGACAGCTGGATCGTGCAGCGGTCCGCCAGCTTGGCGGCCACGACGTTCTTGGCGAGGTAGCGCGCGGCATACGCGGCCGAGCGGTCGACCTTGGTCGGATCCTTGCCCGAGAACGCGCCGCCGCCGTGAGGCGCCGCGCCGCCATAGGTGTCGACGATGATCTTGCGGCCCGTCAGCCCGGCGTCGCCGTCCGGGCCGCCGATCACGAACTTGCCGGTCGGATTGACGTGCCATACGCAGTCGGCCGCGATCGGAAGATCGCCGACCGCCTCGTGCACGAAGGGCTCGACGATGCGGCGCACATCGGCCGACGACAGCGACTCGTCGAAATGCTGGGTCGAGAGGACGATCGACGCGATCTCGGCCGGCTTTCCGTCGCGATAGCGGACGGTGACCTGGCTCTTGGCGTCGGGTCCGAGTTTTCCGGCCTCGCCCTCGCCGTTGCGGCGGGCCGCCGATAGCCGCTCCAGGATCTTGTGCGCGTAGAAGATCGGGGCCGGCATGAGCTCGGGCGTCTCGCGGCAGGCATAGCCAAACATGATGCCCTGATCGCCGGCACCCTCGTCCTTGTTGCCACTGGAATCGACACCCTGCGCGATGTCGGCGGACTGATCGTGCAGCAGGACGTCGATCTTGGCCGTGCGCCAGTGGAAGCCGTCCTGCTCGTAGCCGATCGCCCGCACGGCGCGCCGCGCGGCGGACTTGACCTTGGACTTCATCTTGGCGGGATCGATCGAGCAGCGGATCTCGCCCGCGATCACGATGCGGTTGGTGGTCGCCAGCGTCTCGCAGGCGACGCGCACGCGCGACGCGTCCATGCCGCTTTTCTTGGCTTCCTTGTAGAGCAGATCCACGATCTCGTCGGAGATGCGATCGCAGACCTTGTCGGGATGTCCCTCGGAAACGCTCTCGGAGGTGAAGAGGTAGTCGCTGCGTGACATTGTGGTGGTAGGGTCCCCTGGAGGCCGGACGAAGTGACGGCGCGGGCACGCCCTGAGCGCGGATGCGCTCCAAGGAGACGTCTCGAAACCTGCGGTACATGGGGTTAGGAGAGGTTCGGGCCCTGCGCAAGAAAAAATTCAAGGCGCCGCTTCACGCTCACGCCGTCGTTTCGTCGTCGTGGTCGGCATCGGCCAACGACCGCACGAGATCAAGAAGGCGCCGCCGAATCTTGGGATTGCGGATCCGCGAGAAGGCACGCGTGATCTGCATGCTCTCGCCGGTGGACAGCATGTCCACGATGTAGTCCGCGCTCGGCTCGCGCAGGCCGTCCGCCTTCTCGTCGTCGCCCGGAGCGCCTTCGAAAAAGTAGGAGACCGGCGTGTTCAGGACCTCCGCGATCTTCTGAAGCCGGCTCGCCCCGATCCGATTGGTGCCCTTCTCGTACTTCTGGATCTGCTGGAACGTGATGCCGAGGTGCTCGCCCAGCTTCTCCTGGCTCATGCCCATCATGGTCCGGCGCAGGCGCACCCTGGCACCGACATGGATATCGATCGGGTTGGGCTTCTTCTTGTTGACGACCATCGACCCCTTCGCTGCCCCCTCGCAGGTTGAAGCCACCCGCATCGCAGACCAAACCCGACGAATCATGCCCTTCGGGATGTCGTATAGCGTACATTTTATAGACAAGTTGGGTAGGCAAGCGCAGGGGACGCGTCAACCGTCAACCTCGCTTGGGTTCAGCCAGGGCACTGGAAGGAACAGCGTTCGCAGGCCGAAACACCGCGGCGGTCGTCCGCCTACGGTCGAAGAGCCCCGCTGCGGCGGCCCCGTCACGCCGTGTCGCGCGACCGTCGCCGGGCGGCCGCGAGCGATGCCAGCGCCGCAACGCCCCAAAGGACCGCGAAGGGGACGTTGCCGAAGCGTGCGAACGGCGTCTCGTCGCCGGCCCCGGGCAGTGCGGCATCCACGGTGCCGCCTTCGCCCAAAGCGAGCCCGGCCTGCGGGCGACCCTGCGCATCAGTGACGACCGAGATGCCGGTATTGGCCGCGCGCACGAGCGGTAGGCCGAGCGCGACCGCCGTCAGCATGGCTTGGCGCTGGTGCTGATAGGGACCGGGCGTACGGCCGTACCACGCGTCGTTCGTGACGTTCAGGATGAAGCCCGGCCGCTCGCCGTCGGGCAAGGGAACGAGTTCGTCCTGAAAGATCGCCTCGTAGCAGATCACCGGCAGGAAGCCCGGCGAGCCGTCGACGTCGATCACGCGCCGCCGCGCCCCTGCGGAGAAGCCGCCCGGCAGCTTGGCGACCTGCGAGAAACCCCAGCTCTCCAGCAACGCCTGATACGGAAGGTACTCGCCGAACGGCACGAGGTGGATCTTGTCGGCGGCATCCTCCACCACGCCGTCCTCACCGATCGCATAGATCGCGTTGTAGAAGCGCGGCAGCTCGCCCTCCGCTTCCTCGACCCGCGTCGCGCCGGCCAGCAGCGTGTCGCCCGGACGCAGCGTCTGCGCGAGCGCGCCCACGGCATCGGGTCGGTCCGTCAGAATGAAGGGAAAGGCGGATTCGGGCCAGATCACGAGACGGCGCGGCGCGGCGGGCGCATCCGCCGGTGCCGCCGCATCCGTGAGTTCGAGAAGACGCGAGAAGATGCGCTCGGCCTCGGCCGGGTCCCACTTCTGCCCCTGCAGGACATTGGGCTGCACGATGCGCAGCGCGACGCCGTCCACCGGCGGCAATGGTGGCGCGGCCAGTCGCCACGCACCATAGCCGACCTGCGCGGCGACCAGCACGAGGCCCAGCACCACGACCGTCCCGCGCCCACGCCGCCTGCCGACCACAAGGGCGGGGAGAGAGAACACGAAGATCGCCAGAAGCGTCATCGCGTGGAGCCCCACCAGGGCCAAGACCTGCATCAGGAGCGGCACCGGCACCGCCATGACGCCGATTTCATTCCAGGGAAAGCCGGTGAAGAGAGTGCCGCGCGCGACTTCCGCCGCCGACAGGCCGGCCGCGAGCGCCAGGAGACGCCAGGGTCCGCCGCTCCAGGCAAGACGCGCCAAAAGGCAGCCGAGGCCGTGATAGATCGCGAGCACCGCTGGAAGGCCCACCACTGCGAGCGGCAGCGCCCAGGCGAACTCCGGCCCGTCGACCAACAGCGCCGAACCGAGCCACCAGAGACCGCCGACGAAATAGCCGAAGCCGAAGCACCAGCCGATGCGAAAGGCCGGAAACGCGCGGCGGAGCGCGGACCGACCCGGTTCGCCGCTCGCGCCGTCGATCAGCCAGACCAGGACCGGAAAGCTCAGAAAGCCGACAGCGGGGATGTTGAAGGGCGCCAGAGCCAGGGTCGCGACCGCGCCCGCCAGCATCGCGAGCAAGGCCCGGCGCCATCCCGACAGGAGCATGATCCGTCCGGCCAGCCGTTCCAACGCGTTCTCCGATCCCCGTGGTCGCTTGCCGGCCGCCGTTCCGCGTGCGGCCGTTCCAGCGCGATAGCGCGCGCAGCTTGCCCCGACCCGGCGGCGCCGTTCAGTCGGCGGCGTGGATGGCCGGCGCTTCGCGCACGCGCACGAGGCGTACGCGCTTCACGCGACGCCGGTCCGCCTCCAGCACCTCGATCTGGAAGCCGGGCACCGCCTCGGCCACCTCCCCCTCCGCCGGCACGCGGCCCAGCGCGTTGACGACGAGACCGCCGATCGTGTCGGCGTCGGCCTCGTGGGCGCTGGGGTCGAAGTCGTCGCCCAGAACCTCGCGCACCTCGTCGAGGTCGGCTCGCGCATCGGCGTAGTAGACGTCGTCGCCTGCGTCGGTGACGAGAATCTCCTCGTCGTCGTGCTCGTCCTCGATGTCTCCCACGACCATCTCGAGGATGTCCTCCAGCGAGACCAGCCCATCGGTTCCGCCGTACTCGTCGATCACGAGCGCCATCTGCGTGCGGCTTGCCTGCATGCGCGCCATGAGCTCGGCGGCGTGCATCGAGGGGGGCACGAACAGGATCTGACGCATCAGGCCGAGCGCTTCGAGCGTCGGCTCGAGATCGACGCGCGACAGGTCGAAGCCCGAGCGCACCGGCGCATCCTGCTCCGCGCCCTCGCGATGGAAGCAGAGCGCGGCCCGCGTGATGTGACCGACCATGTCGCGGATGTGGATCATGCCGAGCGGATCGTCGAGCCCGCCCTCGCCGTAGACCGGCATGCGGGAGTGGCCGGTTTCCTCGAAGCGGGCCATGGTCTCGGCGAGCGTGGCACTGACGGGGATGCCCTGGATCTCGGTGCGCGGCACCATGAGGTCCTCGACCCGAACGTCGTGGAGTTCCAGGATGTTGGTGAGCATGAGGCGCTCGCCGGCCGTGAACCCGGTTTCGCCGGCCTCGCCCTCGCGAAGGGCCTCCACGAACTCCTCGCGCAGCGAGGGTGGCACACGTGGCCGCAGGAAGGCGACCAGGGAATCAAAGAACCCGGGCTCGGGCGCGCTCGTTCGCGCGCGACGACTTCGCCCTTCCGTTTCCGGGGGCGAGCGGTCGGTGCCGGCTCCCCCCTCGTGTCCGTCGTTGATGGTCATGACGCTCATTGTCCGTCGGTCGATCCGTTAGTCATCGGCTTCGGCGTAGGGATCGGCGATCCCCAGCCCTCGAAGTATCTCGATCTCGAGAGCTTCCATGCGCTCCGCTTCCTCGTCGGTCTCGTGGTCGAAGCCCGTAAGATGCAGAGTGCCGTGAACGAGAAGATGACGAAAGTGGTCGAGCGCACTCTTGCGCTCGCTCGCGGCCTCTCGCTCCAACGTCTCGCGCGCCAGCACGAGGTCGCCGAGGAGCGGGCCCGGACGCTCGCCTGGCGCCAGCTGCACCATGGGAAAGCTCAGAATGTTGGTCGGCTTGTCCTTGCCGCGCCATTCCCGGTTCAGCTCCCGCACGGTTGCGTCGTCGGCAAGCGTCACCGAAACCTCGGTCTCGGCCGCACCGAGCCCTGCTCCGGCCAGCGCGGCGAGGATCGCCTCGCGCACGCAGGCCTCCGGGTCGGCGGGCAGAAGGAGCGTTTGCCACGCCGCATCGTCCGCCCCGTCGAGCACGATCTCGACGCCCCCCGGCGGGGCGCCGGCAGAAAGCGCCATGCCCATCAAGCCGAGCGCGGATTTCGACCGAGCGGCGCCGACACGCGCTGGTCCGACGCATCCGCCTCGTAGGCCTCGACGATCGCCTGCACGAGGTGGTGGCGCACGACGTCCGCGGCGGCAAAGCGCACCGACACGATGTTCTCGACGCCCTCCAGGACGCGCAGCGCCTCGACCAGGCCCGACTTCTGCCCGGCCGGCAGATCGATCTGGGACGGGTCGCCCGTCACCACCATGCGCGCGTTCTCGCCGAGGCGCGTCAGGAACATCTTCATCTGCATGGTGGTGGTGTTCTGGGCCTCGTCCAGGATCACCGCCGCGTTGGTGAGGGTGCGCCCGCGCATGAAGGCCAGCGGCGCGATCTCGATCGCCTGGGCAGCGATGGCGCGCTCGACCTTCTCGGCCGGCATCATGTCGTAGAGCGCGTCGTAGAGCGGGCGAAGGTAGGGATCGACCTTCTCCTTCATGTCGCCCGGCAGGAAGCCAAGCCGCTCGCCGGCCTCGACGGCGGGACGCGACAGGATGATGCGCTCGACCTGCCCGCGTTCCAGAAGCTGCGCTGCGTAGGCAACCGCGAGATAGGTCTTGCCGGTGCCGGCCGGGCCGACGCCGAAGACGAGCTCGGCGCGCTCCATGGCGCGCATGTAGGCGTCCTGGGTCGGCGTGCGGGCATGGATCGTGCGCTTGCGGGTCGAAATCTGCGCAAGCGACATGCGCCCCTTCCGCTCCATGGTGGGAAGCGTCAGCTGGTCCTCCGGAGTGGCTGCCATGCGCACCGCCCCTTCCACGTCGGAACGGGCGATCTCATGGCCGGACTGGAGGCGGGCGTAAAGCGTGTCGAGCGCCCGGCGGGCCTGGTCGCAGTTCGTCGGGTCACCGCGCAACTCGACCTTGTTGCCGCGCGCCCGCGCATCGACGTGCAGCTTCTGTTCGATCAGGGCGAGATGCTCGTCGAACTGGCCGAACAGGGCACCCGCCAGACGGTTGTCGTCGAAGGTGAGCACGACGTGGGCCATGTCGGACGCGCCCTGGCCTGGCATGCCGCGCACTGCCTTCATGCGATCTTCCTTGCGAGCGGTGGGGAGGACGCCGCCATGGAGACGGTCGCCGGCATGGCGGGTGGCTCGGCGCCCGCGGCCATGAGGGAGTTGGGACGGGTCTCGGAGATCGAAACCTCGACGATGTCGCCGACGGCGCCCGCCGAGGCCGGCACGACGACCGGGAGCAGGAAGGGCGAGCGACCGATCATCTGACCGGGATGGCGCCCCACCTTCTCGATCAGGACCTCGCACCGACGGCCCACGAAGCTTTCCTGGAAGGCGACCTGCTGCTCGCGGATGAGAGCCTGGAGCCGGTCGAGGCGTTCGGTCTTCACGTCTTCCGGGACGTGGCCGTCCATCGTGGCGCCGGGGGTGCCGGGCCGCGGCGAGTACTTGAACGTGTAGGCCGCGGCGTAACTTACCTCGCGCACGAGCCGGAGCGTCGCCTCGAAGTCCTCGTCGCTCTCGCCGGGAAAGCCCACGATGAAGTCGCCGGACAGGGCGATATCGGGGCGAACGGCACGGATGCGGTCCAGGATGGCCAGATAGTCCGCCGCCGTATGGCGCCGGTTCATCGCCTTCAGGATGCGATCGGAGCCCGACTGCACGGGCAGGTGCAGGTAGGGCATGAGCTGGCGCAGCTCGCCATGGGTGCGGATCAGCGCCTCGTCCATGTCGAGCGGGTGCGAGGTCGTGTAGCGCAGGCGCGCCAGTCCCGGGATCGCGGCCAGGTCATGAAGCAGCGAGGCGAGCCCGCCCTCGTCCGGACCCCAGGCGTTGACGTTCTGGCCCAGCAGCGTCACCTCGCGCACCCCGGCCTCGGCGAGTTCGCGCGCTTCCTTCAGGATGGCGGCACGGGCGCGCGAAACCTCGGCGCCGCGCGTATAGGGCACGACGCAGAAGGTGCAGAACTTGTCGCAGCCTTCCTGCACGGTCAAAAACGCCGAAACGCCGCGCGAGCGGATCTGGCGGTCCGTGGATTTGGGCAGATGGTCGAACTTGCTGTCCACGGCGTAGTCGGTATCGACCACGCGCTCGCCGCCGTCGACGCGCCGCAGGGCATCGGGCAGGCGATGATAGGTCTGCGGACCGATCACGAGATCGACCACGGGCGCGCGGGCGATGATCTCCGCGCCTTCCGCCTGCGCGACGCAACCCGTGATCCCGACGCGCAGGGAACCGAGACCGGCTGCCTCGCGCTCGGTCTTCAGGACGCGGATACGCCCCAGCTCGCTGTAGATTTTCTCGGCGGCCTTCTCGCGGATATGACAGGTGTTCAGGAGGACGAGGTCCGCCTCCTCGACGCGCTCGGTCGCCTCGTAGCCTTCGGCGCCCAGCGCATCACCCATGCGCTGGGAGTCGTAGACGTTCATCTGGCAGCCATAGGTCTTGATGAAGACCTTGCGGGCGGGACGGGTCTGCGGATCGGAACCTTGGCTCATGCGTCCTTCGCGGAGACGACGAAAGGGCCGGCTCCGTCATGGCGGGCAAACATCGAGGCGGCGCCCGCAATCCGCGCCCGGCACCTTCCCTCCGGCACGAAGCCGGGGCGCGCGGAAGGTCCCTTCGCAGTCTCTTATATCGATCCGAGCGCGCCGAGGCGCAAGCGGGCTTTTTGCCGCCCGGACCCGCATCGCTCACAACGGATCGCGCAGCGCCGCGGTGAGAAGCTCGCGCACGCGCCGCTCGCTGGCGCGCGCCAGCGCCTTGCGGTCGGTGCCGGCCGTGAAGCTGAACGGCTCGCCGAACACGACCTCGGCGTCGAAGGCCGCCTCGCGCATGAAGTCCGGCAGGTGTGGAACCAGCGGCACGTCGCCCGGCCAGGCGGCGAGCGGACGGTGGAACAGCCCCATCGGCATGCCATGGACGCGCGTCCAGGCCACCGCGACCGGCTGGACCGTAACCTCCGCGCGGCTGCTCGCGCGCAGTGAGGCCTGCGCGGCACCGAACAGGGCCGTTCGGAACGGCAGGACGCCGTTGCCATCCGAGGTCGTGCCTTCCGCAAACAGCACCATGACGTCGCCCGACGCCAGTCGCTCGCCGATCGTGTCGGTCTGCCGTCCGGTTTCGCCGCGCCGCTCGCGGGCCACGAACACGGTGCGCTGGAGGCGCGCGAGCCAGCCGAAGGCGGGCCAGCCGCGCACCTCCTCCTTGGCGATAAAGGAGAGCGGCATGGCGGCGCCGAGCGCGACGATGTCGGCCCAGGACTGATGGTTGCTGACCAGAAGCAGCGGGCGCCCCCGGGCGGGCTCGCCGCGCACGCGCACGCGGATGCCGCTGATGCGCGCGGCGACGAGGTGCCAGAGATGGGGGAGGCGCCGGGCAAGCGGCCAGCGCAGCTGAATCGCCACGAGCTGCAGCGGCGTCAGCGCCAGCGTCAGGAGCACGAGGCCGAGCACCGTCAGGGCCAGGCGCCCCGTGGCCATCCGTCCAGGCGCCCGCCGCTCAGAGGCGGCCAAGACCGCGCTTCAGGACGAGCGCGCTGGTGCGCGTTCCATCGGGCCCGGCATAGTAGGCCGGTCGGCGGCCCACCTCCTCGAAGCGCAGGCGACGATACAGGGCGAGCGCCGCCGCATTGGTCTCCTCGACCTCCAGGAAGAGGGCGCCGACGCGCTCGGCGTGCAGATGCTGCAGGACGTTGTCCATGAGGAGGCGTCCGAGCCCGCGCCCCCGCGCCGCCGGGTCCACGGCGATGGTCAGGATCTCGGCCTCGTCGGCGGCCTGTCGCGCGAGGACGATACCCTGAGGGCGACCCGTGCCGTTGCGCCGGACCGTGAAGCCGAAGGTTCCGGGCTGCAGCAGGAGCGAGGCGAACTCGTCGCCCGACCAGCTCTGCCGGAAGGCGGCCGCATGCAGCGAGGCGGCGGCGTCGAGGTCGGCGGGGCCCAGCGGGGCAACGGTCCATTCCGCGCCCAACACGCCCTCCCAAAACGACAGCGTCCAGCTGAGCGGCCAGTACCAGTACATCCCGTTCCCCCAACGGAGCGACCCGGCCGGACCTCCGGCGCGCCGCATCCTCCCGCACGTAAGTGTGCGCGGGGCAGCTTAAGGCGAGGTTTCGACGCTGGCCACCAGCGAGGGCGCGCTGGAAGGCCGCGCATCCGCTCCGCGCAGGTAGAGAGCCCGCACTTCGCCGCCCGGCGTTGCGGCAGCGGCCAGGCGCGCGACGGCGGCGATATCGGGTGCGCCGTCCTCGGATACGATTCGCACGTCGTGTCCGCCCAGAACGCCCGCGGCGATCGATGCCCCCGAACCCACCAGCAGCAAACGCGATGGCGAGACGGGGTCCACGAAATCCACGAGCGCGGCCGGCGCCAGTGCCGCCGGCCCTTCCAGTATCGCTCCACCCGGCGCAAAGAGTGCGGCGTAGACCTCGCCGCGCTTGGCGTCCTGGACGGCCAGCACCGGCGTCTCGCCCGTTCCATGGGGCTCGGCCAACGCTTCCAGGCTGGAGACGCCCACGAGGGGACACTCCAGCGAAAGGCTGAGCCCGTGCGCGGCGGCGAGCGCGACGCGGATGCCCGTGAACGAGCCCGGGCCGATCCCGACACCGACCCGGCCGACCGCCTCCCAGCCGACGCCAGCCTCGCCGAGCACCTGTTCGACGAGCGGCATGAGGCGTTCGGCATGCCCGCGACCGATCACCGGATCGGCGCGCGCGACGATGCGTCCCGTTCCGGCGTGCAGCAAGGCGACGGAACAGCGCTCGCTTCCGGTGTCGAGCGCCAGAACGAGCGAACGGGCTGCGGGAACGGCGCCGGTCAGACGGCCTCCATCGCCTCGACGGCCTCGACCTCAGGCACGAAGTGGCGCAGCAGGTTCTCGATGCCGTGCTTGAGAGTGGCGGTCGAGGACGGGCAGCCGGCACAGGAGCCGCGCATGTTCAGGAACACCACGCCGTCGCGGAAGCCGCGAAAGGTGATGTCGCCCCCGTCCTGTGCGACGGCCGGGCGAACGCGCGTGTCGAGAAGTTCCTTGATCGTGGAGACGACCGCCTCGTCGTTCTCGTCGAAGAACTCGTCACCCGACTCGCCATCGGCGAGCGTGCTCGCGCTTCCCGCCATCATCACCGGCTCGCCGGAAAGGAAGTGCTCCATGATCGCGGCGAGGATGGCGGGCTTCAGGTGCTGCCAACCGGTCTCGTCCTTGGTGACGGTCACGAAGTCGTAGCCGAAGAACACGGCGGTGACCCCGTCCACGGCCATCAGCTTGGCGGCGAGACGCGAGCAGCGCGACGCATCCTCGATGTCGAGAAACTCGGCGGTGCCGTCCTCCAGGACGACGCGGCCCGGCAGGAACTTCAGCGTCTGCGGATTCGGGGTGGCTTCGGTCTGAATGAACATGGGAGCGCGAGCCTCGCGGCGTATCTTCGGAAGCGTTCGAGATAAGCCTCGGGGCGTCGCGCCGCAAGCTGGACGCTCCGTTCAGGCGGCACCGCGTTCCGGCGTCCAGGCCGCATCACGAACCTCGAAGTCCGGGCGGCCCAGAAGGTAGCCCTGCGCGGCGCGGCATCCGAGATCGCGCAGAAGCGCAAGCTGCTCCTGCGTTTCCACCCCCTCGCCCAGCGTTTCGATGCCGATGTCGCGGCCGAGTTGGGTGACGGCACGCAGCACGGCCAGCGAGTTCGGATCGGTGGACGCCGAGGACACGAAGGAGCGATCGATCTTGATGCGATCCAGCGGTAGGTCGCGCAGGTGGGCGAGCGAGGAATAACCGGTTCCAAAATCGTCCATCGCGACACGCACGCCCAGCGTCCGCAGCCCGGCCAGGACGTGACCGACCTGCGCAGCGTTGGCGACGATCGCAGTCTCGGTCAGCTCGATCTCGAGGCGATGCGCAGGCAGGCCCGAGGCCGCCAAGGCGCCGACCACATGCGCCATGAGGCGGGGCGAGGAGAGTTGCACGGCCGAGACATTGACCGCCACGAACTGATCGGTGCCCCAGGCCGCAGCGTCCTTGCAGGCGCGGGACAGGACGAAGGCGCCGAGGTCGACGATCATCCCGTTGGCCTCGGCAAGCGGAATGAAGCGGTCGGGCGGCACGAGACCGCGCTCGGGGTCGTTCCAGCGGACGAGAGCCTCGAAACCGATGGTTCGCCCCTCGTCCATGGCCACGATCGGCTGGTAGGCGATCTGGAAGTTTCCGGTCTCCAACGCCAGCCGGAGGTCCGCTTCCAGACGCCGGGCTTCGGCGGCCGCCTCGGCCATGCCGGGCCGGTAGCTGAAGGCACGCCCACGCCCGCCTCGCTTGGCCTCGTAGAGTGCGACGTCGGCCATCTGCATCAGGCCCTCGGGATCGGACGCCTCGGTGCGCCCGCACAAGCCGATCGACACGCTGGACGCCACCACATGGTCGCCGATCAGGAAGGGCTCGGCCATCGCGGCGACCAGGGCTCTGGCCACGCCTTCCGCCCGAGCCTCCTCGCCGGCGAGAAGGATCGCGAGTTCGTCGCCGCCGATGCGCGCGACGCACAGCGCATCGGGAACGGTCGCATGGATACGCTCGGCGATGGAGACGAGAAGACCATCGCCGGTTGCGTGGCCGAACGTGTCGTTCACCGACTTGAAGCGATCGACATCCACCAGAAGCAGGGAGAAGGACAGATCGGCGCTGAAGTTTCCGACGATACCATCCTGCAGGGCTCGCCGATTCGACAGACCGGTCAGTGGATCGTGGAAGGCCATGCGGCGCAGCTTCTCGTTTGAATCGGCGCGCGTGCGATCGTCGATCAGGAACGACGACACGCCGGTCCCGACGATGATCAGCCCGACCAGCAGCACCGCCAGCGCAATCGCCCGAAAGGCGGAATGGGTTCCGTCGTCCGCCAGGCCCGAGATGCGCGTCACCTGGAAGGCCGCCATGGCGGTGAAGTGAAGACCGACGATCGACAGAACGAGGCAACCTGCCGCGGCATGCGCCCACAGGCCCTCGCGCCAACGTCGGGCCAGCGCGACGAAGGCGATGGCCGGCAGAACGGCCAGGACCACCGACAAGCCGATATAGAAGCCGTCCCAGGTCACGAGCCCTTCGACCCGGTAGGCGAACATGCCGACATAGTGCATCGCGACGATCGACAGGCCGAGAAGACCGCCGCCGATCACGATGCCGGTGCGCGGCCGATGCCGCGAGCGCCCCATCGCGAAGCCCGCGCCGGTGCCGCCGATCGCGACCAGGATGGAGCCGAGCGTCAGAACCGGATCGAAGGTCACCGCGACCGGGACCTGGTAGCCCAGCATCGCGATGAAGTGGGTCACCCAGATCGCGGAGCCGGAACAGACCGCAGTTAGAAAGATCCAACCATGGCTGCGCAGTCCGTCCGTCTGCAGCGACCGGCGAAACAGGCTGGCGGTCACGATGCTGCCGACCAGGCACATGAGAGCGGCAAGGAGCACGAATGTCAGATCGTGCTCGACGACGAGGCAGTCGATGATGCGCATGGAAGATCCGGCAGGAGATATGCCGAGACCCTAGGCGAGCAAACGTCAACAAGCCCACAATATGCACAGTACGATTGTTTGGTGAGCAACACACCAACAGCGTGTTACATCCTGTCGCACCCCGTCTTTACTTGGAGGACCCGGTCAGCAGAGACTCTCGATGTCCTCGTCGGTCAGCGTCGCGGGCACCACCGTGACCGGGATCGGGAAGGCCGATCCCGAGCCCGCGACCGCCGATACGAGGGGCCCAGGTCCCTGCGAGGAATCGCTCGCCGCCAGAACGAGGATCGCGATCTCGCGGTCGTTCTCGATGAGGTCCCGGATCTCGTCGACCGTCCGCCCCTCACGTACCAGCGTTTCGGGCTCCAGGCCCACCGCCTCGCGGATTTCGTCGGTGACGCGGGCCAGCCGCGTTTCGGCCTCCTCGGTCGCTTCCGCCCGCATGATCTTCTCGACGCCGAGCCATTGGGCGAAGTCGCCGGGATCGATCACGTAAAGCAGAACGGCGGCGCCGCCGCTCGCCTTGGCGCGTCGGGCCGCGTAGGCCGCCGCCCGGGCGCATTCCGGGGTCTCGTCGATAACGGCGAGAAACTTGCGCCGCCCGCCCTGCCCCGTTCCGAGTCGCTTGGATACCATCGTCGGACTCTGGCAGGCGCGGGCGGGAGCGGCAAGGCGCTCAGTTGTTGAGAAGGCCGACGATCCGCTTCACGTCGGACAGCGTCGCGCTCGCGATCTCGCGCGCGCGCTCGGCCCCGTCCCGCAGGGTGCGGTCGATCTCCGCCGGATCGGCCATGATGCGCCGCATCTCGCCGGCGATCGGCCCGAGCTTCTCGACGGCCAGGTCGGCGAGCGCCGGCTTGAACTCCGAGAAGGGCCGCCCTCCGTACTCGGCCAGCACCTCCGCTTTCGAGCGGTCGGCGAGCGCGGCGAAGATGCCGACGAGGTTGTCGGCCTCGGGCCGCCCCTTCAGACCGTCGATCTCGGTGGGCAACGCGTCGGGATCTGTCTTGGCCTTGCGGATCTTGCGCGCGATCGTCTCGGGGTCGTCGGTGAGGTTGATGCGCGACAGATCGGAGGGGTCCGACTTCGACATCTTCTTGGCGCCGTCCTTGAGACTCATGACGCGGGTCGCCGGCCCCTCGATCAGCGGTTCGGCCAGCGGGAAGTAGCCCTGCACCACCTCCTCGCCCATCGCGATCGGTCGGCCGAGGCCCAGCGCGGCGACGCGCAAGGAATAGTCGTGGTTGAACTTCGCCGCGATGTCGCGCGTCAGCTCGATATGCTGCTTCTGGTCCTCGCCGACGGGCACCATCGTCGCCCGATAGGCCAGAATGTCCGCGGCCATGAGGCTGGGATAGGCGAAGAGGCCAAGCGAGGCGCGCTCGCGGTCGCGGCCGGCCTTCTCCTTGAACTGCGTCATGCGCTCCATCCAGCCGAGGCGGGCCACGCAGTTGAAGATCCAGGCGAGCTCGGCGTGCTCGGGAACGCGGCTCTGGTTGAAGAGGACGTGCGCCGTCGTGTCGATGCCGCTCGCGATGAAGGCCGCCGCGACCTCTCGGATCGAGCGCTCGAGGCTGTCCGGCTCCTGCCAGACCGTGATGGCGTGAAGGTCCACCACACAGAACAGGCAGCGGTTCGCCTCCTGCAGGGCGACCCAGCGCCGTATCGCGCCGAGATAGTTGCCAAGGTGCAGGTTGCCGGTGGGCTGGACGCCCGAAAAGACGAGCGGCGGAAAGGCGTCGGCGGACATGAGGAACTCCCGGAAGGACGCCGGTTGGACGGGCGTCGGCGGGCGCTTATGGCGCGCACCCGCGCGCCGATCAAGCGGGCGGACCGGAGGGCTCCAGAAGGTCCCAGAGATTGCCGTAGAGATCGGCAAACACCGCGACCGTGCCGTAGCGCTCGCGGCGAGGCGCCTCGCGGAAGTCGACCCCGGCCGCCAGCATGGCGGCATGCTTCCGGGCAAAATCCTCGGTGTACAGGAAGAAGCCGACGCGGCCGCCGGCCTGGTTCCCGACCGCAGCCCGCTGCCGCTCGCCCTCGGCCCGCGCCAGAAGCAGAGATGCCCCCTGACCGTCATGAGCAGGTGCCATCACCACCCAGCGTCTGGTTCCGCCGAGCGGCGTATCCTCCGCCAGCCGGAAGCCGAGGCAGCGCCCGAACCAGCCGATCGCCTCGTCGTAGTCGCGCACCAGGAGCGAGACGAGAGCGAGCGTCAGCGCAGCACCTCCTTGGCGGGTCGACGGCGCACGAGGCGGCCGACGAGCTTGCGGTCCACGGCGCCGGTCAGGAAGACCAGCGCGAAGTAGACCAGCATCGCGACCGCGACGAGAACCAGGATCGCCGCCGCCTGATGCACGGCCGAACTGCCGGTCGCAAGATAGGGGTGCAGGGCGCCCATCATCGCCACCAGTGCCGCGCCCATCACCACGGCCGACAGGACCACCAGCAGCGCGCGCTTCACGAGCGCGCGGTCGAGGGCCCAGAGGCCCTTGCGCCGCAACCCCTCGAACAGGAGCCAGGCGTTCAGCCAGCCCGCCAGCGTGGTGGCGAGCGCGATGCCGCGTTCGGCATAGAACCAGAACAGGACGAGGCTGAGCGCGGTGTTGGCGGCGGCCGAAACGCCGGTCACGATCATCGGCGTCCTCGTGTCCTCGCGGGCGAAATAGCCCGGCGAGAAGACCTTGATCAGGACGAAGGCCGGCAGGCCGAGCGCATAGAGGCCGAGAACGGCGCCAACGCTCACGGTGGTCTCCGGCAGAAAGGCGCCGCGCTCGTAGATCAGGCGCACGATCGGCTCGGGGATCAGGAACAGAGCGACCGCGGCGGGCACGGTGAGGAACAGCGCGAACTCGAGCGAGCGGTTCTGCGTGTGCTGCGCCTCCTCCAGCCGCCCCGCCTTCAGGGCGCGGGCGAGCTCGGGCAACAGCACGACGCCGATCGCCACGCCCACCATGCCGAGCGGCAACTGGTAGGGTCGGTCGGCATAGGTCAGGATCGACACGGCGCCCGGCTTGTAGGACGCGATGGCCTGACCGACGAAGAGGTTGATCTGCGTGATGCCGCCGATCAGCGCGGCGGGGCCGGCCAAGATCAGGAGGCGCTTGAGGCCCGGCGTCCAGCGCGGCCGCCCGAGCGCCACCGAGAAGCCCGCCCAGCGCATGGCGGCGGTCACCGTGACGAGCTGCGCCAGGCCCGCGACCAGGACGCCCCAGCTCATCAGGAAGCCGATCGTGCGCTGGTCGGCCTCGGTCGCCCAGGCATAGGCAAGGACGCCGATCAGGACGAAGTTCAGGATCGTGGGCGCGGCGGCGGCAGCGAAGAAGCGGCGGAACGCGTTCAGGATGCCCGACACCATCGCCATCAGCGACATGCAGGCGAGATAGGGAAACATGATGCGCGAGAAGGCGACCGTGATGTCGAAGCGGTCCTGGCACGACAGGGCATGCCCCAGCGTCGCGGCATCGTCGATGCAGACCGTCAGGCCGGGCGCGATCACAAGGCGCACGAGCTCGGGCATGAAGATCATGGCGAGCACGGTAAGAACCGTCAGCGCCGTGAAGAGCGTCGCGAAGATCTCGGTCGCGAAGCGCTTGGCCCCGCTATCCCCCTCCTCTTCCAGCTTGCGCGCGAAGAGGGGGATGAAGGCTGCATTGAACGCGCCCTCCGCGAACAGGCGGCGGAAGAGGTTGGGAAAGCGGAAGGCGAGGTTGAAGGCGTCGGCGACGGGCCCGACGCCCAGCGCCGAGGCCATCATCATCTCGCGCGCGAAGCCGAAGATGCGGCTGCCCAGCGTCGCGCCGCCGACGGTCGCGAACTTGCCCAGTAGATTCACGACGTCATTCCGAATGCGATGGTGGATGGTTTCGTGCCGGGCTGCGAGACCTCGCCGCCGGGCTCCTCGAAGACCGCGCGCAGACGCCGGCGGATCCGCTCGGCGCGCCCCTCGCCCACGATCTTCAACCCCAGAAGATCGGTCACATAGAAGACGTCGACGACCTTTTCGCCGAAGGTCGAGATGTGGGCCGAGCGGATGTCGAGGTTGAGGTCCGAGATCGCGCCGGTCAGGTCGGCCAGCAGGCCCGGCCGGTCGAGGCCCTCGACCTCCAGAACGGTCAGCTGTCCCGACAGGTCGTTGTCGATGTCGATGCGAGGCGACACGGTGAAGGAGGCGCTTGGCTTCGCTTGTCGGCGCCGCGCCAGAAGACCCGGCATCGCCTCGCGCCCATCCATCAGCTGCTCGATCGTGCGCGCGATCCGCTCGGCGCGGCGCAGCTCGTCGGCATCGTCGCGGAACTCGCGGTTCACGGTCACGACGTCGAGCGCGCGCCCGTCCGTGGTGGTGAAGATCTGCGCGTCGGCGATGTTGGCGCCGGCCGCCGCGCAGGCCCCGGCGATCGACGACAGGAGGCGGGGATGGTCGGGCGCGAGAACCGTGATCTCGGTCATGGCGTGGAAGCCGTCGGTGCGCGCCTCCGTGGCGAACGCCAGGCCCTTCTGGTCCACCGCGCGGATAAAGGCTGCGTGGCGCTCCTGGTCGTCGACCGGAACGGTCAGGACGTAGTTGTCGTAGTGCAGGCCGAGCAGGCGCTCGCGCTCGGCCTCCGGCCAGGCGCCGAGCCGGTCGGCGAGACGCAGCCGCCCCTCGGCCGCGCGGTGGGCGCGCGAGGACTCGGAGTAGCCGCCGGTCAGCATCAGTTCGGTCTCGCCGTAGAGCGTACGGATGAGCTGGCCCTTCCAGCCGTTCCAGACGTGCGGCCCCACGGCGCGGATGTCGCAGACGGTCAGAACCGTCAGGAGCTTCAGGCGCTCCAGCGTCTGCACCCGGTCGGCGAAGAGGCGGATGGTGCGCCGGTCGGTGAGGTCGCGTTGCTGGGCGGTCATCGACATGACGAGGTGGTCGCGAACCAGCCATTCCACGAGCTCGGTCTCGCGCGCGTCGAGCCCGAGGCGCGGACAAAGCTCGCGTGCGATCTGGGCGCCGGCCGTGGAATGGTCCTCGGGCCGCCCCTTGGCGATGTCGTGCAGAAGAAGTGCGACATAGAGGACGGCGCGGTCGCGGATCGTCGAGATGAAGCCGGTGGTCATCGGCAGCTCGCCGCCGAAACGTCCCTTCTCCAGTCCCGACAGCTCGCGGATCGAACGCAGAAGGTGCTCGTCCACCGTGTAGGAGTGGTACATGTTGAACTGCATCATCGCGACGATGCGGCCGAACTCGGGGATGAAGCGACCCAGAACGCCCGCCTCGTTCATGCGGCGAAGATGAAACTCGGGATCCTCGCGGTCGGTCAGGACGTCGAGGAACAGGGAGTTGGCTTCCGGGTCGGCACGCAGCTTCGCGTCCACGAGGCGCAGCGAGCGGCGGATCAGCTTCAGCGCATCCGGATGGTATTCGAGCCGATGGTGGCTCGCCAGCTGGAAGATGCGCAGGAGATTGACCGGGTCCTGCACGAAGACCTGCCGGTCGGCGACGGTGATGCGGTTGTTGTCGACGAGAAAGGCGAGCGTTCCGGGGATCTGACGCGCACGCCGGCGCAGCGAGCGGATCAACGAGCGCAGTCCCGGCGCGTCCTTGGCGTTCTCCTCCTCCAGCGCCGCGCAGAAGATGCCCGTGAGGTCGCCCACGTCCTTGGCGATCAGGAAGTAGTGCTTCATGAAGCGCTCGACCTCGGTGAGGCCGGGGTGATCGCTGTAGCCGAGGCGGCTCGCGATCTCGGGCTGGATGTCGAAGCTCAGGCGCTCCTCGGCCTTGCCCGTGAGGAAATGCATGTGGCAGCGCACGGCCCACAGAAAGTCCTCGGCCTTTTCGAAGAGTTTGCCTTCCGAGCGCGAGAAGACGCCGGCCGAGACGAGTTCCTCGCGCGTGTCGACGCGGTAGTGGTCCTTGGCGATCCAGAACAGGGTGTGCAGGTCGCGCAGCGCCCCCTTGCCCTCCTTGACGTTGGGCTCGACGAGGTAGCGCGTGTCGCCCGCCTTCTGGTGGCGCGCATCGCGCTCGGCGAGCTTGGCGGCGATGAACTCGCGGCCCGTTCCCGCCACGACCTCGGCCTCGAAGCGGCGGCCGAGCTCGTCCAGGAGCGAGGCCTCGCCGCTCACCAGACGCCGCTCCAGGAGCGCGGTGCGGATCGTGAAGTCGCCGGCTGCCAGACGCACGCACTCCTCGACCGTGCGCGTCGCGTGGCCGACCTTCAGCCCCAGGTCCCAAAGAAGATAAAGGAGGTATTCGGCCAACTGTTCGCCGAGCGCCGTTTGGCGGTAGGGCAGAAGAAACAGGAGGTCGATGTCGGAGCCGGGCGCGAGCGTGCCGCGCCCGTAGCCGCCGACGGCTACCACGGCGATGCGCTCGCCCTGCGAGGGGTTGGGCGCGGCGAAGACGCGCGAGAGAGCGAAGCGGCAGACCGCGCGGATCAGCGTGTCCTGCAGGAACGAGATCCGCGCGGCGCACAGGAGGCCGGAGCCGTCCTCGAAGAGCATGGCCTCGGCCGCGCGCCGACCGTCGCCGTTGGCGCGTTTCAGGATCGAAAGCACGGCCGAGCGCACGGCCGGATCGGAGCCGTCACCGTCCTCGCCCACCAGCGCTTCCAGTTCGGCCGCGAGCGCGGCCTCGTCAGTGATCTCGGAAAAGCGCGGCGAGAGGACCGGCGCCGCGCCGATGCGCGCCGCGCGCTGCACGCCGGTATCCGCCTTCCGTTGAGTGCTCATCTGCCTGAAGAACCGTTCCGCGCCATCAAGGGTCGGGCTCTTAAAGCATAATGCCTCTTGCGGAAACGTTGGGACCGCGCCGGCGTCGCGCGGCCCCGGGCGCCCCGATCAGGCGCCGACGATCGTTCCGCCGTTGGGATGAAGCACCTGCCCCGTGAAGTACGAGGCGTCCTCGCTCGCCAGGAACAGGAGCGCGGAGGCCACCTCGTTGGGCTGACCGGCGCGCTTCATGGGCACCTGGCTGCCGAACTGCGCGACCTGCTCCTCGTCCATCGCGATCGGAATGAAGGGCGTCCAGATGGGACCGGGAGCCACGCCGTTCACGCGGATGCCCTTCTCCACGAGGTTGGAGGCCATGGAGCGGGTGAAGGCCGTGATCGCGCCCTTGGTGGACGAGTAGTCGATCAGCGTGTCGTTGCCCTTGTAGCTGTTGACCGACGTCACGTTGACGATGGCCGACCCCGCCTTCAGGTGATCGAGCGCCGCCTGCGTCATGTAGAAGTAGGCATAGATGTTGGTCTCGAAGGTCTTGGCGAGCTGCTCCTCCGAGATCTCGCGCAGGTCTTCGGCCTGCTCCTGATGGGCGGCGTTGTTGACGAGAACGTCGAGCTTGCCGAACGCCTTCACGGTCTCCTCGACGGCCTTCGTGCAGTTCGCCTTCTGCCGCAGGTTGCCGGGAATCAGGATGCAGCGTCGCCCTTCCGCCTCGACCAGACGCTTGGCTTCCTCAGCGTCCTGGTGCTCGTCGAGATAGGCGATGGCGACGTCCGCCCCCTCGCGCGCGAAGAGAACGGCGGTCGCGCGGCCGATTCCCGAATCGCCGCCGGTGATCAGAGCGGTCTTGCCCGCGAGGCGCCCCGAGCCGGGGAAGCGCGGCTTGTAGTCGGGCGCAGGCGTCATCTCGTGCTCGCGGCCGGGATCGCCGGACTGATGCTGGGCGGGGAAGTTCGACATGGGAGCTTTTCCTTAGAATGGGGGCCGGCGGTCAGGCCAGCCTCTCGTTCCGAAAGGCTCCACCGGCGGGCCCGTTCCCGTGCCGGCGCGCAAAAGCGTTGAGGTCCCTCAGGAACCGAGCAGTCCCTTCAACCGGTAGAGCGTCTCCAGCGCATCGCGCGGCGTCATCGCGTCGGGGTCCACCGCGCGCAACGCCTCCAGTGCCGGCGGAGGGCGCGCGGCGGCGACCGGAGGCGCGGCGGCGCGCGCCGCCGAGAAGAGCGGTAGGTCGTCGAGCGTCCCGCCCCCCGTTCGCTCGCCCTTCTCCAACTCGCCGAGCACCTGGCGCGCCCGGTCGAGAACAACCGGCGGCAGGCCTGCCAGACGGGCCACCTGGATGCCGTAGGAACGGTCCGCGACGCCGGGTCCGACCTCGTGCAGAAAGACGACCTCGCCCTCCCATTCGCGCACGCGCACGGTCGCGTTCGACAGGCGCGACAAGCGCGCGCTGAGCGCCGTCATCTCGTGGAAGTGGGTGGCGAACAGCGCCCGGCAGCGGTTGACCTCGTGCAGGTGCTCGACCGCCGCAAACGCGATCGACAAACCGTCGTAGGTCGCCGTGCCTCGGCCGATCTCGTCGAGCACCACCAGCGTGCGCTCGCCCGCCTGGTTCAGGATCGCGGCGGTCTCCACCATCTCCACCATGAAGGTGGAGCGCCCTTCCGCCAGGTCGTCCGACGCGCCGACGCGGCTGAACAAGCGGTCCACCACGCCGATATGGGCGTGCGCGGCCGGCACGAAGGCGCCGATCTGCGCGAGAACCGCGATCAGCGCGTTCTGGCGCAGGAACGTGGACTTGCCGCCCATGTTGGGTCCGGTGAGAAGCCAGATCGCGCCGTGCGCGGCGCGGCGCCGGCCGGCGGCCGGCGGGGACAGGTCGCAGTCGTTGGCGACGAAGCCGGCCCCTCCGCCGCGCTTCAGCGCGGCCTCCACGACCGGGTGGCGTCCGCCCTCGACGCGGAAGGCCAGCGAGTCGTCCACGATCGGCCGCGTCCAGTTGCCGGAAACGGCGAGTTCCGCGAGCGCGGCGGCGACGTCGAGCCGTCCGAAGGCGTCGGCCATGCGCCGGAGCTCGTCGGCCGCCGCCAGCACCGCCGCGCGCATCGCGCTGAACAGCTCCAGTTCGCGCTTCAGCGCGATCGAGCCCGCCTCGGCGATCCGTCCCTCGAGGTCGGCCAGCTCGGGCGTGGTGAAGCGCATGGCTGAGGCGAGCGTCTGACGGTGGCTGAAGACACCGGTCGCCTGCAACGAGGCCCCTTGCGCTTCGGGGACCTCCACGAAGTAGCCGAGCACGTTGTTGTGCCGGATCTTGAGCGCGCGAACGCCCGTCTCGGCAATGTATCGCACCTGGAGATCGCCGAGCACGAGGCGCGACTCGTCTCGCAAGCGCCGGGCCTCGTCGAGCCGCTCGCAGGCGCCGGACCCGACAAATCCCCCCTCGCCCCGGCGAAGCGGAAGCTCGTCGCCCAGCGTCGCGCCCAGAAACGCAGCCAGCTCGGTTGGCGGTGCGGCGAGATCGGCCAGCGCCTCGCCGACTTCCGCCGGCACCTCGCGACCATCCAGAAGCCCGGCGAGAAGACGTGCCCGCTCGCCCGCCTCCGCGACCGCGCCGAGATCGCGTGGTCCGCCGCGGTCGAGCGCCAGACGCGACAGGGCGCGCTCGATATCGGGCAATCCCTTCAGCGCCTCGCGCAGGCTGCGGCGCAACCGGTTGTCGCCGGTCATCCAGGCCACGGCATCCTGGCGCCGGGCGATCTCGGCCGTTGCGGTCAGCGGAAAGGCCAGGCGGCTCGCCAGCAGGCGCGATCCCGCTCCCGACACGCAGCGGTCGATCGTGTCGAGAAGCGAGCCCTGCCGGCGCCCGCCCACGGCCCGCGTCAGCTCAAGGCTGGCGCGCGTCGCCGGGTCGATCAGCATGAAACGGTCCGGCTCGACGCGCTCGGGTCGCATCAGGGTCGGACGCGCCTCGAACTGCGTTCGTCCGAGATAGCCGATCAGAGCGGCTCCCGCCGCCATCTCGACGCGCTCGAAGGCACCGAAGCCGTCCAGCGTCGCGACACCATAGAAGCGACACAGGCGTTCGGACGCGCTGGCGCCGTCGAAGAGAACGGCCGGCTCGAAGCGCAATGCCCGGCCGAGACGCGAGAAAAGCGGCCGCAACGCCTCGTCCTCGCGCATCGTGTCGGGCACGACCAGCTCGGAGGGATCGACGGCGGCGATGTCGGCGAACAGACGATCCTCGTCGGTCGGCGCGATGCGGAACAGGCCGGTCGAGAGATCGCAGAAGGCGATCGCCATGGCACCGCGCGGGCCGCCGATCCGGGCCAGCGTCGCCAGATGGTTGGCGCGCGCGGGGTCGAGCAGCGCCTCCTCGGTCAAGGTTCCGGGCGTGACGAGACGTACCACGTCGCGACGCACCACGGACTTGCCGCCCCGCTTCTTGGCCTCGGCGGGATCCTCGACCTGCTCGCAGACCGCGACGCGATATCCGCCCGCGATCAGCTTCTGCAGGTAGTCGTCGGACGAGACCACGGGAACGCCGGCCATGGGGATGTCGGCGCCCAGATGCTTGCCGCGCTTCGTCAGCGTGATGCCGAGCGCCCGCGAGGCCTCCACCGCGTCCTCGAAGAACAGCTCGTAGAAGTCGCCCATCCGATAGAAAAGCAGCGCGTCCGGATAGGCGGCCTTGATCTCGAGATACTGGGCCATCATGGGCGTCGGGGCGCCCTCGACGGGGCTCGGATCGATGGTGCGCGCAATGTCCAGCATCCCGCGAGACTACCCCAGAGCGACCGCCGGACGCGAATCGTCCCTGCCGCCATCCCCGTGTTCCACAAGCCGCATGCGCCCTACCCGGAACCCTCGGCTTCAGGTCCCGTTCAGACGCCGTGTGCGACACCTGTGACAGACCCTCTCGCAGTGCGGTGTCGCGCGATGCGGGAATGGGCTAGGATCGGGCCGCACCGAAGCGGCACGGCTTCGCAAAGCCCTTTCGGCGAAGGCTGACGGACGACCATGACTTCATCCATCCAACGGGCGCTGACGGCCCTCCTCTTCACCCTGGCGGCCGCCGTGCCGGCTCTCGCGCAGGCCGAGAAGGTCAACGTCTACCAGTATGCCGTCGATCACCCGGTCGCGGATGCGCCGCTGCGCGGCCCCCCGACGCTCGGTGCGTCGGTCCCGCAGAACGTCGAGATCATCCGCGTCGGCAACGACGAGGTCTACGGCTACTTCTACTACGACGGACGGCCGGTGATCGTCGAACTCGCGACGCGTTCGGTCGTGCGCATCGACAGCTGACCCCGATCGCCGCGTCAGGCGGCGAAGCGATCGGCGCCCGCGCCGTAGTGCGCGACATAGCGCTGGGAGATGCGCTCCCGCGGCAGAACCACCAGCACGTCGGTCGTGTTGAACTGGTGGTCCACCACGGCGTCGAGGCCGATATAGCCGCCGAGGCGCAGGTACCCCTTGAGAAGCGGCGGCAGGGCGCCGAGCGCCCGGCGCGCATCGTGAACCGGTGACGATGCGGGTGCGCGCGGTGCCCTTCGCGCGGCGACCGCGCCGACGCTCCACTCGGCCGGCGGCGGGGCTTGGTCGCGCAGAAGGGCCAGCGGCTCGGCGAGTGCCGCCGGATCCGTGCCGCTCAGCGACGCGCATCCGAACAGGACGTCGATCCGGTTGGCGACCACATAGCTCCAGATTCCCTGCCAGAGCAGTTCCACCGTTCGCTTGCCACGATACGCCTTAAGCACGCAGGACCGCCCGAGTTCCAGGAAGCGCTTGCCTGGATGGCGTGCCACGAGGCCGTCGATCTCGAACTCGCCGGCCGTATAGAAGCCGCCGGCCAGAGCGGCCCGCTCCTGGGGCAAGAGGCGGTAGGTGCCCACGATGCGGCTGGTGCCGTCCGCGCGATCGATCACCAGGAGATGGTCGCAGATCCGGTCGAAGCCGTCCTTGTCGCGACGCAACAGGCGTTGGTCGAGCGAGGGCTGCGCGCGCATCTCCTCGTAGAACACCTCATAGCGCAGCTTCTGGGCCGCACGGATCTCGCCGGCGTGGCGGGCGAGCCGCACCTCCAGCGTCCCGATACGGCCGAGCACGGGCGCGGCCGGGTCGAGCGGCGCGACCGGGGCACGACGGCGCGCCAGCGCGCGGGCGTGCCGGTCCCTGACCTTCAAACCCTTCACCTTCAGCCCCCGGGGAACGGACACGTGTATCGTCATCGAGGCGACTCCCGTCGGGCCGCAGCGGAGGGATCCGCGCGTTCCGACCCCTCTAATATACGCGCACGGAGTTTCGATGACGATGGATCACGCAAAAAGGAGTGGCCGAGTGATCAGGCTCGCGTCGCCGACGCGACGTCGGTGACGACGACGCGGCCCCGCACCCGGCCTTCCAGAATGGCGTGGGCGGTCGCCACGATGTCGGCAAAGCCGATCGGCACCTCGATATGGGCCAGCGTCCCGGGGGCCAGGTCGGCGGCCAGACGCGCCCAGGCTTCCTCGCGAAGCGGGCGCGGCGCCATCACGGAGTCGATACCGAGAAGCGCCACGCCGCGCAGGATGAAGGGTGCGACGCTGCCCGGAAGCTCCATGCCGCCGGCCAATCCGCACGCGGCGATCGCGCCCTGGCGACGGGTCGCGGCGAGCGCGTTCGCGAGCGTCGTGCCGCCGACGCTGTCGATACCCGCAGCCCAGCGCTCGCGCGCCAGGGGCTTCGGCGAGGCGGAGAGTTCCGAACGGTCCACGACCTCCGCGGCGCCGAGATCGCCCAGCCAGCCGGCCTCGGCCGGTCGGCCGGTCGAGGCGACGACGTGCCAGCCGCGACCTGCCAGAAGCGACACCGCCACCGAGCCGACACCGCCCGCCGCCCCGGTCACGAGCGCCGGCCCGTGGTCGGGCGAGACGCCGAAACGCTCCAGTGCGAGAAGCGCGAGCATCGCGGTGTAGCCCGCCGTGCCGATCGCCATGGCCTCCTGAAACGAGAAGCGCTCCGGGAGCGCGACGAGCCACTCGGCCTTGACCCGGACGAGACCTGCATAGGCGCCGTAGTGGGTTTCGCCGACGCCCCAGCCGTTCAGGATCACGCGGTCGCCCTCGCGCCAGAGCGGTGAGCGCGACGCCGTGACGGTGCCGGCCAGATCGACGCCGGGAACCATCGGCCAGCGCCGGACGACCGGGGAACGGCCGGTGATCGCAAGACCATCCTTGTAGTTAACGGTGGTAGCCTCCACGGCGACGTCGACATCGCCGTCCATGAGGTCGGAGGCTTCGAGGACACGCTCCTCGCACAGCGTCCGGCCGTCGTCGCCTTGCGTCAGAACCAAGGCCTTGAAACGGTTCGTCATGGCTCGGCGCTCCTCCAGGCCCGTGTCAGCGCGCGTCGCCCGCGGGGCGCGCGTCCTCGTCCGGCGTCGCACGGCGCCGCGACAGGACGACCTCGTCGATCAGGATCAGCACAGCGCCGATCGAGATGAAGCTGTCGGCGAGGTTGAAGACAGCGAAGCTCCAGACCGGGGTGTGGAACAGGATGTAGTCGACAACGTAGCCAAGGCTCACGCGGTCGATTAGGTTGCCGACGGCGCCGCCCACGATCAGCGCGAAACCGAAGTTCGCCAGCCGTCGGTCGGCCGGCGTGTTGCGCCAGAGCCAGAAGACGAACAGAAGCACGGCCGCCGAGATCGCGGCGAGGCCCCAGCCGTGAAAATTGTTGAGCATCGAGAAGGCGATGCCCTCGTTGCGCGCATGAAACAAGGCGAGGAACGGCAGGATCTCGATCGATTCGCCGAGTGCCATGAAGCGAACCACCAGGAGCTTGATGACCTGGTCGGCTCCGATGGCGATCAGCACGGTCAGCACCGCGTCGAGCGTTCGCCGGCTCACAGCGTCAACCCTCCGCGCCGCGCCTCGAAGATCATGAGCGCGGTCGCGACCGCCAGATTCAGACTGTCGGCCCGCCCGCTCTGGGGAATGCGCACCAGCGTGTCGCAGGCCCCCGCAAGCGCGTCCGACAAGCCGCTCTGCTCGTTGCCCATGAGAAGAAGCGTCGGCTTGGCCGCATAGTCGGGTGCGCGGAAGTCGGTCGTCCCACGCATGTGGGTTCCCACGACCTGTCCGCGGAAGGACTGGCGAAAGCGCAGGAAGGCCGCCTCGTCGCAGCGCGCCACGGGCACGGCGAAGATCGAGCCCATGGTCGCGCGCACCGCCTCCAGCGAAAACGGATCGACGCAGTCGCCGACCAGAACGACGCCCGCCGCGCCGGCCGCATCGGCCGTGCGCAGGATGGTGCCGAGATTGCCGGGATCGCGCACGCGGTCGAGGGCGACCAGGACGCCGCCCTTCGCCGGCGCCAGCGCCTCGACGCGGCTGGTCTGCTGCTCGAAGACGCCGATGGCGCTTTGCGGGTTGTCGCGCCGCGAGATCGCCGCCAGCACCTTGTCGCTCGCCTCGATCAGGTCGGCTCCCGCCGCGACGGTGCGCGCGGCGGTCCTCTGGAGAAGGTCGTTCTCCGGCAGGAGCGTGCGCGAGACCAGCAGCGTGCGAATGCGCCAGCCAGCCTCCAGCGCGTCGATGCAAAGCTTCAGCCCCTCCGCCAGAAACAGGCCGCTGTCCTCGCGATGTTTCTTGAGCGCGAGGTTGCGGATGTCCTTGACGATCGGGTTGGAGACGCTGGTCACCTCCTTGACGCGGCCGGGGGCGACCGTCTCCGGCTGTCGTACGCGGCGCGGGGCGGCGGGAGTTTCGGTCATGTACGCACCCATCGCGAGAAGAGAGACGTCGACAAGAGGCGCGGGTCCTCACCCTCCTCCCGGATGACGAGTTCACCGGATTCAACGCGCCCCCCTAAGCCGCGGCACGCTTCTCCCATGAGGGCGGCCAGCGAGAAGAAGGACGAGCGAACCGCGTAGGCCGTCAGGACCAGCATCAGCGCGCTTGGCGACAGGATCTGCCGCGAGAGCGTCAGAAGGTAGGGTAGATCGGCCTCGATCTGCCACACCTCGCCCTTCGGTCCGCGACCGAACTTCGGTGGATCGAGCAGCACGATATCGTAGGCGTTACCGCGCCGGACCTCGCGCTCGACGAAGCGCACGGCATCCTCGCAGATCCAACGGATCGGCGCGTCTTCCAGGCGGGCCACGCCGGCGTTCTCGCGCGCCCAGGCGATGGCGCGCTTGGAGGCATCGACATGCGTGACCTCGGCCCCTGCGCGCGCGGCGAGCAGCGAGGCGAGCCCCGTGTAGCCGAAGAGGTTCAGCACCCGCACCGGGCGTCCGGCCGCGCGGATGCGGTCGGTCATGAAGCGCCAATGGACGCTCTGCTCGGGAAACACGCCGACATGGCGGAACGAGGTGAAGCGGCCGAGATAGGGCAACCCGTCCTCGCGCATCGGCCAGGTCTCGCCCTGCGCCTCGAGGCCGAGGCGCCAACGCCCCGCCCCTTCCTCGTCGGTGTCGCCGGTGAACGCGGCGTCTGCCGCGTCCCACCGCGCCCGGGGCAGCCTTTGCGGCCAGATGGCTTGGTTCTCGGGCCGCCGGATCGTCAGAGCACCGTATCGCTCGAGCTTCTCGCCTGCACCCGAGTCGAGAAGCGCGTAGTCCTCGTTCGGCTCGACGTGAAGGATCACGGGCGCGACGAGGTCGGGTCGCTCGCCCGGGAGCCAAACCGGCTCGGGTCGTCCCTCGCGGGCCTCGCGCGCCATCTCGTCCACGCTCGGGCGCGCACCGGCCCGTTCGGTCGCCTCGCGGCGCGGCTGCGCCGTATCCGGCTTGTGGAAGGGTTTGCGTCTCGTCATCGCCGCGCTTCTAGCATCGCGCGGTCCGCGCACAAACCGGTCGCCCCAGGGGGTCCGGGTCGCGGGATCAGGCCGCTGCCGAGGGACCGGCCAGGGCCAGGTTGTCGGCGCGCGGCGGAAGCCCCGCCGGGCTTTGACGGATAGCCGTTTCGCGGCTTTGTTCCTCGCGCAGGCGGCGCAGCTTGTCGTTGGCGAGGTCGCGCTCATGGCGCAGATTTTCGATCTCGCGGGCCCGGCGCGCGGCGCGAGCGCGGTGATGGGTCTGCGTCAGGAAGGTGCCGATGCCGCCGAGCACGAGGCCGAAGATCACCGCCCCCATCAAGAGCACGAAGAGCGGCGCCTCGAAGGCCAGCTGCGGCGAGGTGCCCAAAGGATCGAGCGATACGGGAATAGCCTGCCGGTTCGCGACGCAGAACACCACGAGGAGGATCGCGAGCGGCACCAGGATGATGAAGGACAGGATCTTCGAGACCATGGAGGCGTCCTCAGCGTTCTTCGAGACCGGGCGATCGCTGCCCGATGCGTCGCCGGCGCGGTGCGACAGGCGTGCGGGAAAGGGAGATATGCGGGTCCCCCCGCGCGTCAACGCCGCCGCCTTAAGCGATCGGGATCGGAGCGTCCAGAGCGACGCTCAACCGTCGTTCAGGCGCTCGCGCAGCTCCTTGCCGGTGCGGAAGAACGGCACCCACTTTTCCTCGACGTTGACCGCCTGACCCGTGCGCGGGTTGCGGCCCGCGCGCGGCGGGCGGTTCTTGACGGAAAACGCACCGAAGCCGCGCAACTCCACGCGGTTCCCTTCGCAGAGCGCCTGCGTGATCTCGTCGAAGATCGCATTCACGATGGTCTCGACATCGCGCTGGTAGAGATGCGGGTTGCGGCCGGCGATGATCTGGACGAGTTCGGACTTGATCACGAAGACGCGGTTCCTTGCGAGCGACGAGCCTCGGGCCAGCCTTTTGGGACCGGCCGCGCCGGACTGTCAAAGTCCGTTCACATTCAATGATTTGCGAAGGTTCGGGCGTGTCGATTCAGTGCGCCGGAGGCTGCCAGAGCGACAGGAGACCGTCAAGGCGGGGCGTGGGCAGGCCCAGCGCCGCGGGCAGGTCGCGCGCCTGCGGGTCGAGACCCAGCATGCGGAAGAAGGCGCCCTGCGCACGCGCGCCGAGCCCCCAGGTCCCGTCCTGCTTCGGCTCGCGCTCGACGATCTCGAGATCCTTGGGAACGCCGCGCTCGCTTTCCAGCCAGCGCCGGATCTCCTCTTCGCCGCCCAGCGCGTCGACGAGGCGGTTCGCCAGGCCCTGTTCGCCGGTGAAGACCGAACCGTCGGCCAGTTGGCGGGCCGCCTCGGGCGTGAAGCCGCGACGCTCGGCGACAAGGCCCACGAACCAGTCGTAGCTGTTGAGGACCAGGCGACGAATCATCTCGATCGCCTCCGGTGGAGCGGGCGCGAACGGCGAGGGCTCCGCCTTCAACGGGGCGGACTTCACGGCGTTCACGTCGACGCCGATGCGCGCGAGGAGTTCGGACGCGTTGACATACTGGAAGATGACGCCGATCGACCCGACGATCGAGGAGTTGTGTGCGACCACGCGATCCGCCGCGATCGCCACCATGTAGCCGGCCGACGCGGCCAGCGTGCCGACCTCGGCGGCGACGGGCTTGGTCTCGGCCAGCCGTCGCACGGCGTGGTAGAGCGTCTCGCCGCCAACCGTGGTTCCGCCCGGCGAATCGACCTTCACGATGACCGCCTTCACGCCGTCCTCTTCGCGCAGGTCGTCCAGAAGCTCGAGGAACTTCTCGTCTTCGGTGATGAGGCCGGACACTTCGACACGGGCGATCTGCTGAAGCGCCGTGCCCGGCCTCCAGCCGGCCGCCAGGCCGATCGCGACAACGGCGAGCGCAAGAGCAAGCACAGCGAGCACGCGCCAGCGGCCGAGACGACGACGCAGGCGGCGGCGATCGATCAACGATTCGGCGTCCATGACATCTCCGGAGAACAGGAGCGGCAACGCTCCGCGTGGGCAATTCATCCCGAGCGATAGACAGCGCGCCTGGCGGCGGCAAGCGGCAGCGTCGGCGGGAGCGCGAGGCGGACGCGTGAGCTCCCCTCCCGCTGACCATCTAAAAACCCCATATCCTGCCCATGGGTGTCTTGTTAGACACTGTTATGAAACTTGAACTGCCCATAGATTGGTTCGGTCGCCTCTTTCCGGTGGCGATCGGCCGGTGATGGACGGGAGACGGGAAGCACGTTGGAAGGCAGTATCGGTCATCGGAACGGTCAGCCTCTTGGCCAGTCCCTGCAGGCAGGCGACGGACGGGCTCAGGAGCGCGAGTTCGGACGCGCGCGCCGTCATACGCGCCTCGTGCGGTCCCTGCGCGTCGGCCTGCCGGTCGTGGCGGGCCTGATCGTGCTCGCGGGTCTGGCCGTGACATGGTTCGCGCGCGCTCTGCCGGTGGACGTCGCCTTCGCCTCGACGAGCATCGTCGACGGGCGGCTCGTGATGGAAGACCCACGCCTGTCGGGGGTCGACGGCAACGATCGACCCTATTCCATGATCGCGGACCGCGCCATCCAGGCGCTCGGCGGCAGCGGCATCGACCTCGAGACCGTGCGCGCCAGCCTGTCGGTGGATCCCGAAACAACGGCCGAACTCACGGCCGCCAAGGGTCGCTTCGACACCACCAACAACATGCTGCGCCTCTACGACCAGATCGCCGTGGACACGTCGAGCGGTATCAAGATCCGCCTCGACAGCGCCGACGTTCATCTGAACGAGGGCCGCCTGATGGGCAACGGACCGGTCGAGATCTCGACACCCAGCCAGCGCCTGGAAGCCGGCAACGTTTCCATCTCGGAGGGCGGCAAGACCTTGAGCTTCGGCAACCGGGTCAAGCTGACGCTCCTGCCCCAGACCCGTTCCAATCCCGAAGCGGGCCCGGCGGCCCAAGCGAGCGAAAGCACTCCATGAACCTGATCCGTCCGGCCGCGGTGGCGGCGCTTCTTCTCGTCGCGGGCGCGCTGCCGGCGAGCGCCCAGGCCCAGTCGCCCGGGCTCGGCAACTCCTTCGGCGGACTGCAGGTCCAGGGCGACCAGCCGATCGCGATCGAGTCCAACCAGCTCGACGTCGACGACAAGCAGTCGCTCGCCACCTTCTCCGGCGACGTGTCCGTCCAGCAGGGCGAGACCTCGCTCAAGGCCGACAAGCTCCTCGTCTTCTACGTACGCAAGGCCGAGGGCGCGAGCGCGGCCCAGCCGGTATCGACCGGCAACATGCCGGGCGGCTCCAGCGACATCAGCCGCCTGGAGGCCACCGGCAAGGTCACCATCAAGTCCGCCGACCAGGTGGCCACCGCCCAGAAGGCCGACTTCGACATGGCGACCAAGGTCGCGGTGCTGACGGGCGACGTCGTGCTCAGCCAGGGCCAGAACGTCGCCACCGGCTGCATCCTGCGCATCCAGATGGATACCGGCGTCGCGCGGCTGCAGAGCCGTGACTGCAACGGTGCCTCGGGCGGGGCGAACGGCGGCCGGGTCCGTCTTCTCCTGTCGCCCGACGCGCAGCAGCCCGGCCAGCCCGCCGCGCGCTGAACACACGTTTCGCGGCCGCGGCCGCCCTCCCCTTCGAGGCCTCTGGAGGCGTCTTGACCGATACGATCCCGGCTCGCTCGGAGGGCGGCTCGCGCCGCCCCGTTCTCCCGTCCCACGATCCGCGCGCGGACATTCTCGCCCGCGAGGGCGCGACCGCCGAGCATCCGTCGGTGGGAACCCTGGTGGCGCGCGGCATCACGAAGACCTATCGCGGTCGCCGCGTCGTGGACTCCGTCGATGTCGCGGTACGTCGCGGCGAGGCCGTGGGGCTTCTCGGTCCGAACGGTGCCGGCAAGACCACCTGCTTCTACATGATCACCGGCCTCGTGCCGGTGGACGGCGGGCGCATCGAGCTCGACGGCCACGACATCACCGGCATCCCGATGTATCGCCGCGCGCGCCTCGGCATCGGTTACCTGCCGCAGGAGGCGTCGATCTTCCGCGGCCTCAGCGTCGAGGACAATATCCGGGCCGTTCTCGAACTCGTGGAGCGCGACCGCTCCAAGCGCGAGGAACAGCTCACCTCGCTTCTCGAAGAGTTTCGGATCTCGCACCTGCGCAAGCAGCCGTCGACCGCGCTATCAGGCGGCGAGCGGCGACGCTGCGAGATCGCCCGCGCGCTCGCCTCGCGCCCGACCTTTATGCTCCTCGACGAACCCTTCGCGGGCGTCGATCCGATCGCCGTCGCCGACATCCAGGAACTGGTGCGCCACCTCACGCGGCGCGGCATCGGGGTCCTGATCACCGATCACAACGTGCGCGAAACCCTCGGCCTGATTGACCGGGCCTACATCATGCACGCGGGCGCCGTGCTGACCCATGGATCGCCGCAGGACATCGTGGACGATGCGGACGTGCGGCGCGTCTATCTCGGCGAGCAGTTCACCTACTGAGGCGCGAGCGACGGCCGGTCGGCGCTTGACAGGCAAGTTGCGGACCAGTTGACTTGGCTTCGGCCTCGCGGGCCGCGCCAGGAAGGGACGCGCCACCCTCATGCTTTCGGTGAACCTGCAGGTCCGTCAGAGCCAGTCGCTGGTGATGACACCCCAGCTCCTCCAGTCGATCCGGCTGCTGCAGTTCGACCGGGGCGAGCTGCAGGGTTTTCTGGAGCGTGAGGCCGAAGGCAATCCGCTGCTGCGCGTGGAGCGTGCACCAGGCGGCACGCCGGTGCGCATGGCGCCGGGCAGCCTCGCCGACACTGCCGTTCGCGAGCGCGCCGCGCCCGGCCCGACGCTTCCGGCCCATGCCCTATCCGAGATCGGCGAGATCTTTCCCAACGAGCACGAACGGCGCATCGCCTTGCATCTTTTCGCTGACCTCGATGCCTCGGGTTTTCTGGCAGTGGATCCGATCGCGGTCGCCCACGGCCTCGGACTGGATGAGGCGCAAGCCATCGCGCTTTTGGGACGTCTGCAGGCCGCGGCGGAGCCGGCGGGGCTGTTCGCCCGCTCGCTGGCGGAATCGCTCGCCATTCAGCTCGAACGGCGCGATCGCCTCGACCCGGTGATGCGGGTCGTCCTGGCGCACCTGCCGCTTTTGGCACGCCGCGACTTCGTCGCCCTTGCGCGACTGACCGGCGAGAACGAAAGCGACCTGCCCGATATCCTGGCCGAGATCCGACGTCTCGACCCGCGCCCGGGCTCGCGCTTCGAAGCGGCCGAGATGGTCGCGGTGGTTCCCGATGTTCTGGTGGCGGCCGCCGACGGCGGGGGCTGGCAGATCGAGTTGAACGAGCGCGCGTTTCCGCGCGTTGCGGTGCGAGAGACCTACGCGCGCCGCATTGCGGCCGGCTGCATCGAGGCCGAGGAGCGCCAGTTCCTCCAAACCTGCCAACAGTCGGCGTCGTGGCTCCTGCGCTCGCTCGACCAGCGTGCGCGCACGGTTCTGCGTGTCGCGGAGGAGATCGTTCGCCGGCAGGACGGCTTCCTTCAGCACGGCGTGCCGGGCCTTCGCCCGATGACGCTGGCCTCGGTCGCCGAGGCGATCGGCCTGCACGAATCGACCGTCAGCCGCGTGACGGCCGGCAAGTATCTGGCCACGCCGCGCGGCACGTTCGAGATGAAGTTCTTCTTCACGGTCGCCATCGGTTCCAGCGACGGCGGCGAAGCTCACTCCGCCGAAAGCGTGAAGCTGCGCATCGGTCGCATGATCGCAGCCGAGAGCGTCGATGACGTCCTGTCGGACGACGACATCGCGGCCCGCCTGCGCAGCGAGGGCGTCGACCTCGCGCGCCGCACGGTCGCCAAGTATCGCGAGGCGCTGGGCCTTCCTTCCTCGGTTCAGCGCCGCCGCGAGATGAAGGCGCGTCGCTTGGCAGGCTGAGACGCCTGGAACGAAACGACGCGATGCGGCTTCGAGTCCCATCGTCGCCGGACACGCCAAACGAGGTTCGGCGGCGACCACCGGAAGGAGAAACGAATGGCACTTCGCGTATCAGGCCGTCACATGGACATCGGCGACGCGTTCCGGACCCGGATCGAGGATCGGGTCACCGAGCAGGTCGCCAAGTACTTCGACGGCAACTACTCGGGCACGGTCGTCGTGTCCAAGGAAGCGCAGCGCTACAGCGTCGACATGTCGGTTCACCTCGACAGCGGCGTCTACTTCCAGGCGACCGGCGAGTCGCACGACCCCGAATCCAGCTTCATCGAGGCCTGCGAGCGCATCGAGAAGCGGCTGCGCCGCTACAAGCGACGCCTGAAGGACCACAAGGCTGGCCTGACCAACGCCTCGCGCGAGGTCGCCTATACGGTGATCAGCCCGGTGCCCGAGGAAAGCGAAGAGGTTCCGGAGGATTTCGCACCGGCCGTGATCGCGGAAACCTCGATGATCGTCGGCACGATGAGCGTCGCCCATGCGGTGATGGAGCTTGACCGTCGGGACGGTCCGGTCGTGGTCTTCAAGAACGGCGCCAGCGACACCGTGAACATCGTGTACCGACGGGCCGATGGCAACGTGGGTTGGATCGACCCCTCGACATTGCGCCCAGAGACCTGATACCCGCCCGTCCAAGGACCCCATGCCGCCGGCGACCCCGCCGGCGGCATGGAACCCCGAAGGAACGACGCGAGGGTGCGGCAAGCTCTCCATGTCAGGGGTACTCGGACGGCAACCCCCGCGGACAGGCGGGAAGGCAGAGCATCGTGGACCTTTCCGATCTCATCGAGCAGGACGCCATCTTCCCGTCGCTGCGCTCCCAGACCAAGAAGCAGGTTCTGCAGGATCTGTCGGAGCGGGCGGCCGCCCTCGCCGGCCTGTCGCCGCGCGACGTCTACGAGACCGTCGCGGCGCGCGAGCGGCTGGGCTCGACCGGCATCGGCGGCGGGATCGCCATTCCTCACGGCAAGATCGCCGGCCTGTCGCGCATTCGCGGCGTGTTCGGCCGCCTGGCCAAGCCGGTCGACTTCGACTCTCTGGACGATCAGCCCGTGGATCTCGTGTTTCTGCTGCTCGCACCCGAGGACTCGGGCGCTGATCACCTCAAGGCGCTGTCGAAGATCGCTCGCCTCCTGCGCGACCCGTCCGTTCTCGGCCAGTTGCGGGCCCTGCACGACGCGACGACGATCCATAATCTGATGACGCACACGGTCCCGCCCTTCGCAGCCTGAAGCGCATGAAAAAGGGCCGAAACCACCGGGGAGGACGGCGGTCTCGACCCTCGCAGGAAGGCCGTATGTCGAACGGGTGCCGTCAGTGAAGGCTGACGGTCTGGAGCTCGTTCTGCGTGGCGCTTTCGAGGATCGAGCCCCGATCGTCCGACACGGCCAGCGGCGTGCCGTCAGCCGAGAACAGCGCCCAAAGCTTGATGCCCGGCCGAATTGACTGCGCGGCCGGAAAGCGCGCGCGGATATCGTCCGACGACATGCGGCGGAGATAGGCCAAGTGTCCCTCTCCCAACGCAGCAAGATCGGCGTCGGAGAGGATCGTGTGATGATGATCGGTCATGAGAGGCAACTCCTTGAGACAGCAAACGCGCGGAGAGGCGAAGGGTTCAGCCGGCCTCAGTCCTGTGCGACGATCTGGATCCGCTTCACGGTGCGCTCCGGTTCGGGCTTGACGAGATCGATCATCAGAAGCCCGTTCTTGAGCTGGGCTCCCATGATCTTCATCCCGTCGGCGAACAGGAAGCTTTTCTGGAACTGACGGGCCGCGATGCCCCGATGCAGGTACTCGCGGTCTCGCGCCTCGGTCTGCGACCCCCGTATCGTCAGCTGGTTGTCCTCGGTGGTGATCTCCAGGTCTTCCGACCGAAAACCGGCCACAGCCAGCGTGATGCGGATGGCATGGGAGCCCTGTGCGGCGTCCTCGCTTCGCAGGAGAACGCGCTCGATGTTGTAGGGCGGATATCCGTCGCTTCCGCGACCGATCCGCTCCAGCGTCTTCTCCACCCCGTCGAAGCCGACGAGCAGCGGACTGGAGAACACAGGTGTCCGACTCATGACGATGCCAAGCCCTTGTTCCAAGCGACTTTTCTGCTCGCCACCCGGCCCTGTCAGAGGCACCGCGCGGCGTTTCCTTCAGACCTCATATGGCGTTGGCAACGCATCTCTTCAACGGCTCGGCCCAGCGCCTCGGCTCACCCCTCAGGCCGGCCTGGAAGAGGGCTGGAACCGCATGGCCACACCATTGATGCAGTGACGCTTGCCGGTCGGCGGCGGGCCGTCGTCGAAGATATGGCCGAGATGTCCGCCGCAACGCGCGCAATGCGCCTCGGTGCGGGGATAAACGAGAACGAAGTCGGTCTTGGTGCCGATCGCTCCGTCGATCGCCTGCCAGAAGCTCGGCCAGCCCGTGCCTGAGTCGAACTTGGTGTCAGACGCATAGAGCGCGTTGTCGCAGCCCGCACACTGGAAGAGGCCCGCCGCCTTTTCGTGATTGAGGGGGCTCGTGAAGGGCCGCTCGGTCGCCTCCTCGCGCAGCACGGCGTAGGCGTCCGGCGACAACTTCCGCCGCCACTCGTCGGGCGTCATCTGTACCGGGAAGGTTTCGGCCGCCGCCGGCGTCGTGCCGACGAGCGAGCGGGCGAAGGGGGCCAGCGCGGCAAGCGCCGCACCGCTCAGGAGGAATTGGCGACGCCGCATCGGCGTATCTCCCTCTCCGGCGAACAGCGAAAAGGGGTGCGCGGCGCCGGAACCGGCCGCGCACCCCCTCATATATAGGCGATGCAGTCGCCCTACGTCAGGGCATCAGCACCGTGTCGATGACGTGGACAACACCGTTCTTCTGCAGGACATCGGCCTGCGTCACGGTCGCGACGTTGCCCTTGGCGTCTGTGACGGTCAGCTTGTCGCCCTTCATGGCGAGCGTCAGCTCCTCACCTTCCACGGTCTTCACCTTGTGCTGCCCGCCGTCCTTCTTGATCATGGCCATCGCGTCCGCCGACGTCGCCTTGGCCGGGACCACATGGTAGGTCAGGATCTTGGTGAGCTGAGCCTTGTTCTCGGGCTTCACCAGCGTGTCGACCGTGCCGGCGGGCAGCTTCTCGAAGGCTGCGTTGGTGGGCGCGAAGACCGTGAAGGGGCCGGCGCCGCCCAGCGTCTCGACGAGACCGGCCGCCTTCACGGCTGCAACCAGCGTCGACAGGTTGGACGCGTTCGGCGCGTTCTCGGCGATCGTCTTGTTGGAATACATCGGCGCACCGCCGACTTCGACGGACGTGGCGGACTGCGCAAGAGCCGTTCCGGCCATGGAGCCGGCCACCAGAGCGGCCAGGGCGGTGGTCTTGATAAAGGTCGTGATCATCTCGCGTTCCCTTTGAAGGTTCGCCTTCCGATGTCGAAAGGTGCGACAGATACGGACGCGGATGCATGCCGGCCTCACCCTGCGGCAAATTTTCATGCACCGTTCGGCAACCGACACCGGCCGTGTCTCCGGACGTCGTCAGTCCGCGACGCGGCCCCGCATGCGCTTGATGTCGGAGCGGCCCTTCTTGGCCTCGAGACGGCGTTCCACCGCGCCGCGCGAGGGGCGGGTCTTCTTGCGGGGCGGAGGCGGGGGCACCAGGGCTTCGCGCACGAGTGCGGCGAGGCGTTCGCGTGCGTCGGCGCGATTGCGCTCCTGGGTCCGGAAACGTGAGGCCTCGATCAGGACGTCGCCCCCCTTGGTGGCGCGCGCGCCGGCCAGTTTCAGAAGGCGCTGGCGCGCCTCGTCGCCGATGGCGGCCGATCGTCCTGCCAGAAAGCGGAGTTGCACGGCGGTCGCCACCTTGTTGACGTTCTGGCCGCCCGGTCCGCCGGCGCGAATGAAGCTTTCCTCCAGATCGTCCTCGGGGATCACGACGCGCGAGGAGATGCGCAGTCCGCGCTCGGGTGCGCGCTCGGGGCGCGTCGTCACGCCAGTCTCGCCATCCTCCGCCATGCGTCGTCGTCCCGATCCCGTACCCCCGCGCCTAGGTAGCGGGCCGCGCCCGCAAGACCAAGCCGGCGTCAAGCGAAAGGGGCCCGCGATCGCTTCCGACCGCAGGCCCCGCCCTCCTCCCAGAGGTCTCCGGAATTACTCGGCGGCGATCGCCATGCGCGGTGCGGCGTCCATGACCCCCGTGTCGACATGCGCCTCGAACTTCTCGAAGTTGCGGCGGAACATGTCCGACAGCTTCGAAGCCTGCCGGTCGTAGGCGGCGGGATCGCTCCAGGTCGAGCGCGGGTCGAGGATCGCGCTGTCGACGCCGTCCACCGCGACCGGTACGGCGAAGCCGAAATGCGGATCGGTGCGGAACTCGGCCGCCTTGAGCGAGCCGTCGAGGGCTCGGGCGAGAAGAGCGCGCGTCACGCGGATCGGCATGCGCGAACCGACGCCGTAGGCGCCACCGGTCCAGCCGGTCGAGACCAGCCAGCAATCGACGTCGTGACGCGCGATGAGATCCCGCAGGAGGTTGCCGTATTCCGACGGGTGGCGCGGCATGAACGGCGCGCCGAAGCAGGTCGAGAAGGTGGCCTCCGGCTCGGTGACGCCCTTCTCGGTGCCGGCGACCTTCGCCGTGTAGCCGGACAGGAAGTGATACATCGCCTGAGCCGGCGTCAGCTTGGCGATCGGCGGCATCACGCCAAAGGCGTCGGCGGTCAGCATCACGATGTTGCGCGGGTGGGGCGCCCGTCCGGTGGCGGACGCGTTCGGGATGAAGTCGAGCGGATAGGCCGCGCGCGTGTTCTCGGTCAGCCGGCCGTCGTCGAAGTCCGGCACGCGCTCCTCGTCGAGGATGACGTTCTCCAGAACGGTGCCGAAGCGGCGGGTCGTGGCGAAGATCTCGGGCTCCGCCTCGGCCGAGAGTCGGATCGTCTTGGCGTAGCAGCCGCCCTCGAAGTTGAAGAGCCCTTCCTCGCCCCAGCCATGCTCGTCGTCGCCGATCAGCGTGCGGGCGGGATCGGCCGAGAGCGTCGTCTTGCCGGTGCCCGACAATCCGAAGAACACGGCCGAGTCGCCCTCGGCACCCACGTTGGCGGAGCAGTGCATCGGCATGACGCCGCGCGCCGGCAGGCGATGGTTGAGGAAGGTGAAGACCGACTTCTTCATCTCGCCCGCATAGGTCGTGCCGCCGATCAGGACGATGCCGCGCGTCAGGTCGCAGGCGATCACCGTCTCGGTCCGGCACTCGTGACGATCGGGATCGGCCCGGAACGAGGGCAGGTCGATGATCGTGAGGTCGGGGCGGAACGCGTCCAGCTCGGCGCGATCGGGGCGGATCAGAAGGTTGCGGATGAACAGCGCATGCCAGGCGAACTCCGTGACGACGCGCGCGCCGACACGCTCCCCGGCATCGGCACCGCCGAACAGGTCCTCGACAAAGAGATCGCGTCCCTGGGCATGCGCCTTGAAGTCGTCGTAGAGACGCTCGAAAGCCTCCGGCGACATCGGCTTGTTGTTGTCCCACCAGATTTGGTCTTCGGTGGCCGCGTCGCGCACGACGAACTTGTCCTTGGGACTGCGGCCGGTGTGCTGGCCGGTCGTCACGACAAAGGCGCCGTGCGCGCTGAGCCGTCCCTCGCCACGCTTCACCGCGATCTCGGCAAGTTCGGCCTGCCCGAGATTCCAGCGCAGCGAAGCGAGGTCGCGAAGGCCCGTGGTCTCGATGCCCTGGTCGGGGTTCCGGATCCCGCTTTCCGTCATGTCTCGCGCTCCGCCTCGTAAACCGGCCCGCGCTCGCAGCGACGGGTCTGGTGGAGATAAAACGGGACACGCGTTGCGGCAACTCGTCGATAATCCGAAATCCCGATAAAAAACAATGTCTTAATCGGTTTAAAACCGGCGTCCGCGCGGTTCAATCGGTTCAGCCTGCCTTTTCGGCGCTGCAAAAAAATTTTGCCGGCGCCCGCGGTATCGCGTGTCCCAGGCTGCGAACGGCACCTTTACGGGCTTTGCGCGTTCCCACAGCGAGCTACGGCACGAGAATCAGTTGCGCCGTTCAAACCGCGTTCAAGACGACAGGAGCCCCCATGGCAGAGCAGCCGACCGAGAAGTTCTGGAAAATGATCGAGGACTTCGACGCCTGCATGGTCACGACCCGCGACGGTGGCAAGCTGCGCTCCCGCCCGATGGCGCCGCGCGTGTCGCGCGAGCGATCCGAGATCCTCTTCATCACCGACCGCAACTCGCACAAGGTCGACGAGGTCGACGCCGACAACCAGGTCGCCTGCACCTTCACGTCCAAGAACGAGTACGTCGCAGTTTCGGGCACGGCCTCGGTCACGCAGGACCGCGCCCGCATCGACGAGATCTGGGACGCGCAGGTCGAGGCCTGGATGCCCCAGGGCAAGGATTCGCCGGATGTCGCCGTGCTGGTGATCCGTCCCACGCAGGCCGAGATCTGGGATGTCACCAGCAACAAGCTGACCCAAGCCTACGAGTTCGCGAAGGCTTACCTGGGCGACAAGCCGCAACCGGACACAACCGAGAACGTGAAGGTCCGGCTTTGACCGGACGGCGGGCGCGGCACCGGTCGCGCCCGCCGCTTCGGAGCCGACGACGGCCCGTCCGGCCGGTCCGCGTTTGAAAAACGCGACAAAAGACACAATGTGAAAAGATACCGCACTTGGCACTTCGCCCTCGATGCCCGAATCGGCACAGGCGCAGTGGCAGGTTCCGTCCCTCGTTCGGGCAGCCCAACTGCCCGACGAAAGCTGAAGGAGAGTATCCGACGATGCCGACGATCGCGCTGGTGGATGACGACCGCAACATCCTGACATCGGTGTCGATCGCGCTGGAGAGCGAAGGATACCGGGTCGAGACCTACACGGACGGCGCCTCGGCATTGGAAGGCCTGTCGGCCCGCCCTCCCCAGCTCGCCATCTTCGACATCAAGATGCCCCGCATGGACGGCATGGAACTCCTGCGCCGGTTGCGTCAAAAGAGCGACCTGCCGGTGATCTTCCTGACCTCCAAGGACGAGGAGATCGACGAGTTGTTCGGTCTTAAGATGGGGGCCGACGACTATATCCGCAAACCCTTCAGTCAGCGTCTCCTGGTGGAACGCGTTCGGGCCATCCTTCGCCGCGGCGCGCCCCGCGATCCGGCCGGGGCGGCCAAGAACGGCGGCCCCGCCCCCGAGGCCTCGCTGGAGCGCGGCCAGCTCGTGATGGATCAGGAGCGGCATACCTGCACCTGGATGGGTCAGCCTGTGACCCTGACCGTCACCGAATTCCTGATCCTTCATTCGCTCGCCCAGCGTCCCGGCGTCGTGAAAAGCCGCGATGCCCTGATGGACGCGGCCTACGACGAGCAGGTCTATGTCGACGACCGCACGATCGACAGCCACATCAAGCGCCTGCGCAAGAAGTTCAAGGCGATCGACGACGACTTCGACATGATCGAGACGCTCTACGGCGTGGGCTACCGCTTCCGCGAGATTTGATCGGAGGCTCCGTTTGGCGCTGACCAGCGAGGGCTCGACGCCCGCCGCCGCCTCGTCCCGCCCGCGCTCGCTGCGGGCGCGCTGGCGCCGCGTGCCCTTCATCCGCCGGACGTTGTTTCGGCTTCGCTGGGTCCTGGGTCACTCCATCTTCTCGTCGCTGACGCGGCGCATCGTCTTTCTCAACCTCGTCGCGCTGATCGTCCTCGTCTCGGGCATCCTGTATCTCAACCAGTTTCGGGCAGGACTGATCGACGCGCGCGTCGAAAGCCTCCTGACGCAGGGCGAGATCATCGCGAGCGCCATCGCCTCCTCGGCGACCGTCGAAACCAACGCGATCACGCTCGATCCCGAGCGCCTCCTTGAGATGCAGGCCGGCGCGACGGTGCAACCGGGCGCGGAAGCGGAGTCCCTCGACTTCCCGATCAATCCGGAGCGTGTCGCCCCGCTCCTGCGACGCCTGATCTCGCCGACCCGCACCCGCGCCCGGCTGTACGATCGGGACGCCAACCTGATCCTTGACTCGCGCCACCTGTATTCGCCGGGCCAGATCCAACGCTTCGGTCTGCCGCCAACGGCGGAGGAGAACGAGAACGGCGTCTTTTCCTGGCTGGAAGCCCAGGCGGGCCGCATCTTCGGACATGGAGGCCTGCCCGTGTATCGTGAAGCCGCCGGCGGCTCGGGGACGACCTATTCCGAGGTCATGGGAGCGCTGACGGGCGGACCGTCGGCGGTGGTGCGCTCCACCGAAACGGGCGAACTCATCGTCTCGGTCGCCGTGCCGATCCAGCGGGCCCGTGCGGTGCTCGGCGTCCTGATGCTGTCGACGCAGGGCGGCGACATCGACAAGATCGTCCAGGCCGAGCGGATGGCGATCGTGCGCACGTTCGCGGTGGCCGCGATCGTCACCGTCGTCCTGTCCATGTTGCTCGCCTCCACCATCGCCACGCCGCTGCGGCGCCTCGCGGCGGCCGCCGTGCGTGTGCGGCGAGGCGTCAACGCGCGCGAGGAGATCCCGGACTTCGGCGACCGGGCCGACGAGGTCGGCAACCTCGCCACGGCGTTGCGCGGTATGACCAACGCGCTTTACGCCCGCATGGACGCGATCGAGAGTTTTGCGGCCGACGTCAGCCACGAGCTCAAGAACCCGCTGACCTCGCTGCGTTCCGCTGTTGAGACCCTGCCGCTCGCGCGCAACGACGACGCGCGCCAGCGCCTTCTCGCGATCATCCAGCACGACGTGAAGCGTCTCGATCGCTTGATCACCGATATCTCCGACGCGTCCCGCCTGGATGCGGAATTGGCTCGCGAGGTGTCGAGCCGGGTCGATCTCGGCGGCCTCGTCGCCTCCGTCGTGGACGGCGCGCGCGCCCATCTGAAACCGGGCCGCGATACGCGGATCGATCTGCAACGCACCGCTCCGCCCGCCGGCAAGACGTTTCGGGTGTCGGGCCATGATCTGCGGCTCAGTCAGGTCTTCACGAACCTCGTGGACAACGCTCGTTCGTTCGTTCCCGAGCATGGCGGACAGATCACCGTGGGCCTGCGGCGGCGCTCGCGTCACGTAGTCGTGACGGTCGAGGACAACGGGCCCGGCATCCAAGCCGAGAAGATCGAGCGCATCTTCGAACGCTTCTACACCGATCGCCCCGGCGCGGAGAGCTTCGGCCAGAATTCCGGCCTCGGTCTTTCGATCTCGCGTCAGATCGTCGAAGCGCATGGCGGAACGCTCGAGGCCGAGAACATCCTTCGCGGCGATGGCAGCGTGGCGGGCGCGCGCTTCGTCGTGACGCTGCCGGCAGAGGAATGAGCGACGACGCCCTCGGTCCCGGTGGCATCCATGCGAGCGCGGTGGCCTTTGCGGATCGCGCGGTCCTGATTCGCGGCGGGTCCGGCAGCGGGAAGTCGACCCTTGCGCTCGCTCTCCTGACCCGGTGCCTCTTCGACGGGACGCCGGGTCGCCTCCTGGCCGATGACCGCGTCCGCCTGCGCATCGAAGAACAAACGCTTGTCGCCTGGGCACCGCAGGGGCTCGCCGGTTTGATCGAGGTGCGCGGGGCGGGTCTCCTGCGCGTGCCAGTGGCCGATCCCTGTCCGATCCGCCTCGTCGTCGACCTAGCCGCCGCCGGCGAAACGTCCGAGCGCCTGCCCCGACGCCGTATCGATTCCATCGCCGGCGTCACCCTGCCGGCCGTACGATGGCCGGCGCGGGCGAGCGCCGCCGGCGCCGATCTCGTGATCGCCCTCCTGTCGGGCGCCGAACTCGTCGACCCGGATGCGGGGTGAGGAGATTCTTCGCATCCGCAGCACAGCAACTGTGCAAACGCGACCCGATCCACAACCTTCGTGCGATGAAAACCCCGGCGATCACGACCGGATCGCGTTGAAAACCCGGAATCTTTCGAATGTGACAGCGGTGTGCCTTGCGGAGGCGGTGCCCGCAAGCGCACAATCAGGTGCCTAGCGAAGTGGCGGAGTTTGGGGTCGCATGATCGGATTGGTGCTTGTAACCCACGGCCAGTTGGCCCGCGAGTTCAAGCTGGCCATGGAGCATGTGGTCGGGCCTCAGGACGCTTTGGAGACGATCTGCATCGGCGCCGAGGACGATATGGAGCAACGGCGTCTCGATATTCTCCAGGCGGTCCGCGACGCGGATCGGGGGCGGGGCGTGATCATCCTGACCGACATGTTCGGCGGCACGCCCTCCAACCTCGCCATCTCGGTGATGGAAGAGAACCGCATCGACGTCCTGGCCGGGGTGAACCTGCCCATGCTGATCAAGCTCGCCAGCGTTCGCGCCGAGCATTCCATGGAGGAGGCTCTCGTGCGCGCGCAGGATGCCGGTCGCAAGTACATCGCCGTCGCCAGTCGAATCCTCAGCGGTCAGTAGCGGACACGCCCTCCCCTCATGTCGTCCGCCGCCGGTCCCGCATGTCTTGCCAGAGATACCAGCCGATGAGCCAGATAGCCGTGAAGCCGCAGGAAGGTCCGATCGTACGCACCCTTGCCATCGTCAATCGCAAGGGACTGCACGCGCGGGCCTCCGCCAAGTTCGTGCAGACAGCCGAGAGCTTCGATGCACGCCTGATCATCTCGCGTGACGGCATGAGCGTCGGCGGCCAGTCCATCATGGGCTTGATGATGCTGGCCGCAGGCCAAGGCACGACGATCGACGTCGAGGCGGACGGTCCCGACGCCGAGGCGGCCATGGCGGCGATTGCCGCGCTGCTTGCCAACCGTTTTGGCGAGGATTGCTGACACCGTCTCGGGGATCGCCGAAACGCTCGCATAATCGTATAAGGATTCCCTTATATCCTTTTTTGAATGGCGCTGGTAAGAGAACCGCAACGCAGCCGAGGCGGCGCGGCGACCCATCGCGTCGGCGTCCCGCCCGAGACAGGGGACGCGTCATGAGCGCCGCACAGGATTTCGTCGTCAAGGACATCTCGCTCGCCGACTGGGGCCGCAAGGAACTTGACATCGCCGAGACCGAAATGCCGGGCCTGATGGCCTGCCGCGACGAGTTCGGTGCCGATCAACCGCTCCGGGGCGCCCGCATCGCCGGCTCGCTGCACATGACGATCCAGACCGCGGTCCTGATCGAGACGCTGCAGGCGCTGGGCGCCACCGTCCGCTGGGCATCCTGCAACATCTTCTCGACCCAGGATCATGCGGCCGCGGCGATCGCCGCCGGCGGCACGCCGGTCTTCGCCGTCAAGGGCGAGTCGCTCGAGGAATACTGGGACTACACCGACCGCCTGTTCCAGTGGCCGGACGGCGAACCCGCCAACATGATCCTCGACGACGGCGGCGACGCCACGATGTACATCCTCACCGGCGCGCGGGCCGAGGCGGGCGAGGACGTCCTGTCCCACCCCTCCAACGAGGAGGAGGAGATCTTCGTCGCGCAGATCCGCAAGCGCATGGCGCAGAGCCCCGGCTTCTTCACGCGCCAGCGCGACGCCATCCGCGGCGTGACCGAGGAAACGACGACCGGCGTCAACCGCCTCTACCAGCTGCAAAAGAAGGGTCTGCTTCCCTTCCCGGCGATCAACGTCAACGACAGCGTGACGAAGTCGAAGTTCGACAACAAGTACGGCTGCAAGGAGTCGCTGGTCGACGGTATCCGCCGCGCCACCGACGTCATGATGGCCGGCAAGGTCGCCGTGGTCTGCGGCTACGGTGATGTGGGCAAGGGTTCGGCCGCCTCGCTGGCCGGGGCCGGCGCGCGCGTGAAGGTGACCGAGGTCGATCCGATCTGCGCGCTTCAGGCGGCGATGGACGGCTTCGAGGTGGTGACGCTGGAAGACGCCGCTCCCAGCGCCGACATCATCATCACGACCACGGGCAACAAGGACGTGGTCACGCTGGACACGATGCGCACCGTCAAGGACATGTGCATCGTCGGCAACATCGGGCACTTCGACAACGAGATTCAGGTGGCCGCCCTTCGCAACCTGACCTGGACCAACATCAAGCCGCAGGTGGATATGGTCACCTTCCCGGATGGCAAGCGCATGCTGCTGCTGTCCGAGGGTCGACTGTTGAATTTGGGCAACGCCACGGGCCACCCCAGCTTTGTCATGAGTGCCTCGTTCACGAACCAGACGCTGGCGCAGATCGAGCTCTTCACGAAAGGCGAACAGTACCAGAACCAGGTCTACGTGCTGCCCAAGCATCTGGACGAGAAGGTCGCTCGGCTTCACCTCGACCGCTTGGGCGCGCGCCTTTCGACGCTGAGCCAGGAGCAGGCGGCCTATATCGGCGTCACGCCTCAGGGTCCCTTCAAGTCGGATCACTACCGCTACTAAAACGTGTAAGGGGCACGAGAGCGCCCCTTTAGGCTGCGGAAACTGCGATGCGTCGTTGGCAACCCCCACGGCGCATTTTCTTTTTTCCGAACTGTGCCGTTCGCGCGCTTTGCGTGGAGTTATCCACCGTTTAAATTCCCAGGCGTCACGAACCGTTGGGGAACGGATCGCGGCAAAGGAGACAACTGTCTTTCCTCGAAAGGCGGCGGAGAAGGTCGGGGATGACGCAAGGCGAATCAAGGATAGGCCCGGACCGGGGGGTTCGGCCTAACCTCTATCTCTGGTTGCAGACCTGCCTGGCAGCTGCGCTCCTGTGCTTGTGCCCGGTCGCGGCCAAGGCGCAGGAGGCGGAGGGCAGCTTGGCACCGGAGACCGTTCTCAATCTGGCCCTCGTCAGCCTGACGATCGGCGCCGCGATGATCGCCGCCGTGTGGCTGATCCGCCAGCAGTCCGCCACCGCGGCGGAAAACCGCCGCCTTGCCATGGCCCTAGCCGATGCGACCGACGAGTCCGACCGTCGTGCCACGCTTCTGACCCAGGACGGCCATCGCCTGCTTGTCTTCAGCGGCGTCGGCGTACCGGACGTCATCGGCGTGCTGCCCCGCACCATGGGTATTCCAGCCGAGCCGGCGGCGTTTCTGCGCTTCGGCGAGTGGATGGACCCTGCCGAAGCCGCGATGCTCCAGCGCGACATCGATGCGCTGCGGGCGCGCGCTGAAGGCTTTCGCCGCGAGGTCGAGGCACCGGGCGGCCAGGCCATGGAGATAGCCGGCCGCACGGTCGGGGGCCTTGCCACGGTGCGCTTCGCCCCGATGGAGGGCTTGCGCGAGGCGGTTGCCGAGGCTCGCATCGCGCTGGAGCGTGCCAACGGCATGATCGAGACGGTGCAGGCGCTCTTCGATGCCGCTCCCTTGCCCATGTGGGTACGCGGCTCCGACGGTCTCCTGGTCTGGGTGAACAGCGCCTATGCCGCGGCGGTCGAGGCGCCGGGCGTTGCTGAGGCGGTGGCACGGCAGACCGAGTTCTTCAACGAACGCGAGCGCCAGCAGATCGCCGCTCACCTTGCGACCGCGGGCCGCTTCGAGGGTCAGATCAGCGCCGTGGTCGCGGCCGACCGCCGCAACTTCCAGGTCGTGGACGCCAGCGGCGCCTTCGGCTCGGCCGGATTGGCCGTCGACGTCTCGGAGACCGAGACGGTCCGCATGGAGCTGCGCGAGACCGTCCGCTCGCACGCCGAGACGCTGGATCACCTGACGACCGCCATCGCGCGCTTCGACGAGCGCACGCTCCTGATCTATCACAACAGCGCCTTCGCCAAGCTCTTCGGCCTGTCGGCCGGCTTCCTGGAGGCCGGGCCCGACCACGTGGCCATCATCGATCATCTGCGCTCACGCGGCGTTCTGCCGGAGGACCGCCCGCTCAGCCAGGTCAAGGCCGACATCCTGCGGGCCCATCGCGCGACCGAGCCGACCGACGGGCTCTGGCACCTGTCGGACGGGAGGACGCTGCGCGTCTTCACGAGTCCGGAGCCGCGTGGCGGTGCGACCTGGGTCTTCGAGGACCTGACCGAGAAGCTTCAGCTGGAGTCGCGTCTGAACGCGCTCGTACGCCTCCAGGGCGAGACGCTGGACTACCTGCGCGAGGGCGTCGCGGTGTTCGGGCAGGACGGTCGGCTGCGCCTATGGAACCCGGTGTTCGCCGCGGTCTGGGGGCTTCAGGCCGACTTTCTCCAGGCCAAGCCGCATATTCGGGCCTTCGCGGCCAGCGCCGCCGTATCCGTACGCCCGACCGGCGACGGAGGCGCGGACTGGTCCGCCTTCACCCGTGCCGTCACCGCCTTCGACGAGACCGGCCGCGAGGCGGTCAGCGGCGAGATCGAGCTCAGCGATGGCCGCATCCATTTCTACGGCATCGTGCCCCTGCCCAACGGGCAGACCATGCTGACCTTCACCGACATCTCCGACGCGCGGGCCGCCGAGCGCATGCTGCGCGAGCGCAACGAGGCGCTGGAGCACGCCGCGCGGCTGAAGAGCGACTTCGTCCAGCACGTGAACTACGAGCTGCGCTCGCCGCTCACCAACATCATCGGCTTCTCGGCCTTGCTGCGCTCGCCCGACGCCGGGCCGCTGAACGCCAAGCAGAGCGAGTATCTCGACTATATCGGGACATCGACGACGACCCTGCTTGCCATCGTCAACGACATTCTCGACCTGGCCACGATCGATGCTGGCATCATGGATCTCGACCTCAGCGACGTCGATATCGCGCGTACCGTGGAGCACGCGGCGGACGCGGTGGGCGAGCGGATGCGCGACGGAGACCTGACGCTGACCGTGGATGTCGCGGCCGCCGGCACGAGCTTCCGTGCCGATGGTCATCGCGTCACGCAGATCCTCTTCAACCTCCTGTCCAACGCGGCCAACTTCGCGCCTGCCGGCTCGACGGTGGGCGTGCGCGCCTGGCGCGAGAAGGGCGACGTCGTCTTCGCGGTGACCGACGAGGGTCCAGGCATCGCACCCGATGCCGTCGCCAAGCTGTTCGAGCGCTTCGAGTCCGATCCGTCCGGGGGGCGCCAGTCGGGCGCGGGGCTCGGCCTGTCGATCGTCAAGAGCTTCGTGGAACTGCATGGCGGACGGGTCGAGGTCGGTCCGGGTCCGCGTGGGCGCGGCACCACCGTCACCTGCCGGTTCCCGGCGACGCCGGATCGGAACGAGCGGGACCTCGCGGCCGAATGACGGCTGCCCCTGCCCCCTCGGGGCCAGACACGATCGGGGAGCTGACGCTGGCCGACGAGGAGGCCACCCGGCGTCTGGCGAGCGACCTCGCGCTCGCCGCCCGTCCCGGCGATCTTCTGGCGCTGGAAGGAGATCTGGGCGCCGGAAAGTCGACGCTGGCGCGCGCCTTCCTGCGTGCGCTAGCCCGTGATCCCGAGCTCGAAGTCCCCTCGCCCACCTACACGCTGGTCCAGCTCTACGACACCGCGCCGCCGGCCGCCCATGCGGACCTGTACCGTCTTGGCGACGAGGCGGAGGTTGATGAGCTTGGTTTGCGGGACATTCTGGACGACGGCATTCTTCTGGTGGAATGGCCGGAACGGGCACCCGATCTCCTGCGGCAGGCGAGCCTTCGCATCCGTTTGCGCGACGCGCCGAACGGCGGACGCATCGCGCAGATAGACGCAGGCGATGCGCGCGCCGCCGCCAGATTCCGACGCACGCTCGCGGCTCGCCACTTCCTGGAAGAGGCCGGTCACGGCGATACGCTGCGTGCACCGCTCGGCGGCGATGCGTCGGCGCGCGGCTACGAGACGCTGGCCGTCGAGGCCGGCACGGCGTCCCTGATCCTGATGGACTCGCCCGACCTCGTTCCCGGCCCAGCGGTGCGCGGGGGCCGCCCCTATGCGGCGATCGCCCATCTCGCCCAGACGCTCGCCCCCTTCGTCGCCATCGCCGGCGCCCTGCGCGACCATGGGCTCGCGGTACCGACGGTTCTCCGTGCCGATACGGGCGCGGGCTTCGCGCTCCTATCCGATCTGGGACGAGAGGGCGTGCTCGATGCGCAGGGACGCCCCATCGCGGAGCGCTACGAGGCGAGCGTCGAAGCGCTGGCTCATCTTCATGCCCAACCGCTTGCCCGGATCGTTCCGGGGCCGGACGGGGCCTACCGCATTCCGCCCTTTGATCGCGACGCCCTGTCGATCGAGGTCTCGCTGCTCCTCGACTGGTACTGGCCGGACCGCTACGGATGCCCCGCCTCGCCCGACGATCGGGCGGCCTTCGACGACGCCTGGGCACCGCTCTTCGATCTTGCCGAGGACGCCGAGCACCACCTGCTTCTGCGCGACGTTCATTCGCCGAACCTCCTTTGGCAACCGGACGCCGAGGGCATTCGCCGCGCGGCCTTTCTCGACTTCCAGGACGCGATGATCGGCCCGACCGCGTACGACGTCGCCTCGCTCGCGCAGGACGCACGCGTCACCGTCGAGCCGGAACTGGAAGCACGGCTCATCGCGCGCTACTGCGCCGCCCGCCGGCAGCAGGATCCCGGCTTCGACGCCTTCCGCTTCGAGGCAGCCTATGCCGTGATGTCGGCGCAGCGGCTGACGAAGATTCTGGGAATCTTCGTGCGGCTTCATGCGCGCGACGGCAAACCGCAATACCGCCGTCACATTCCCCGTCTCAAACAGTACCTGACACGCACCCTTCCCCATCCGGCGCTGGCATCCTTGGCCGAACTCTACGGCCGCTGGCGCCTGCTGGACGAGGACGGTCCGCCATCATAGCCTTGCCGACACCATGAACCGACCCACAGCCGCTATCCGCGTGACCCGCCCCGCAGCCAAGCCCCGCACCGCGATGATCCTCGCGGCGGGCCTCGGCAAGCGCATGCGACCCATCACCTCCACGATCCCGAAGCCCCTCGTCGAGGTGCGCGGCAAGGCGCTGATCGACTACGGTCTCGATGCGCTCGCGCGCAACGGCGTCGAGCGCGTCGTCGTCAACGTCCACTACATGGCCGACCTTATGCGCGCGCACCTGCGCAAGCGCCGCGACATGGACGTGATCATCTCCGACGAGACCGACAAGCTCCTGGAGTCGGGCGGCGGCATCGTGCGCGCCCGCCCGCTGATCGGCGAGGATCCGTTCTACCTCCTCAATGCCGACACGTTCTGGATCGACGGCTACAGAGATAATCTCGACCTCCTCGCCGACCTCTGGGACCCGGCGAAGTCCGACATCACCCTTCTGATCGCCGAGATGCGCCAGGCCACCGGCTACGAGGGCCGCGGCGACTTCACAATGGACAAGGAAGGCCGCTTGCGCCGCGTGGCCGAGCGCGACATGAGCCCCTTCATCTACGCCGGCGCCGGCATCCTGAATCCTGCGATCTTCGAGGGACTTCCCGAGGAGACCTTCTCCCTCAACCGCGTCTTCGACACGGCGATCGCGGCCGATCGCCTCTACGGGGTACGGCTCGACGGCCTGTGGATCACCGTCGGAACTCCGGCCGCCGTGCGCGAGGCCAACGAGGCCTTCCTGGCCAGCACCGGACGCGTCCAGTACGCCTGACATCGGCGCTTCGGGATCGAGACGGGACTGCGCCCTCGACCCGGCCTTGGGCAAGTCCGGGGTCTCGCCCGTCGGTGGGACGGGAACCCGGGCGGAGCCCACCGAGCCCAGACGCGCGACCCTCCGACGTTTGAACGCCCGTGCGGGCCCGGATAGGATGCGGGCATGCGCAGTCACGTCTTCTCGATCTCGCCGGGCCTCCCCTTTCTGCCGACCCTGGCGGAGGGCATTCTGGACGGGCACTTCCTGCCGGGCCTGGATCTTCGCGGCGACCCGCTCAAGCTGGCGGACCTGACGGTTCTCGTACCGACGCGCCGTGCGGCGCGGGCGCTGCAGGGCGAATTCGCGCGCGCGCTCGGCGGCCGGGCGGCCATCCTGCCGAGCGTGCGTCCGCTCGGCGAGGCGGAGGACGCGGCAGCTTTCCTGGACCTAGGTCCGGCGCCGCAGCTCGTGCCCGAGATGGCGATGCTGGAGCGGCGGCTGCTCCTGGCGCGGCTCGTCCGGCTCTGGAAGACGACGCTGAACCGTCAGTCCCTGCGCATCCTGACGGGCGAGGAGCGCGTTTTGCCGGCATCGGCTGCGGACGCCCTTTATCTCGCGAACGATCTGGCCGCGCTGCTCGACGAGGCGACGGACGACGAGGCAAGTCTGGCAGCCCTGCCGAATCTTGCGCCCGACCGCCTGGCGGAATGGTGGCAGCTCACGCTGACCTTTCTCGACATCCTCGCCCGTCAGTGGCCGGCGATCCTGGAAGAGCGGCAGTTGCAGGACCGGGCGGCGGCGCGCGTCGAGTGGTTCCGGCGCGAGGCGGAGCGGTTGCGGCGGCACGGCTCGCGCGGCGGCGTGGTGGTGGCCGGATCGACCGCGACGGCGCCCGCGACGCTCGACTTCTTTCGCGCCGTGGCGCGGCTCTCGAACGGCGCGCTGGTGCTTCCGGGCCTGGACTGCCATCTCGATGAGCCCAGCTTCCGCTGGATCGATCGCGCGCGCACGATCGCAGCGCCCGGCCATCCGCAGCATGGCCTGCGCCGGATCATGGAAGCGCTGCAGCTGGGTCGCGACGGCGTGCGCCAGACCGCGCCGGCGTCGGGCAGCGACCTTCTGGCGCGCGAGCGCTTCCTGTCGGAGGCGATGCGTCCCGCCGAGACAACCGAGCTTTGGGCCAGCCGCGATCTCGGCGAGCTCGCCGGGCCGGCGCTGCGCGGCGTCGACCTGATCGAGGCCGCGGACGAGCGCGAGGAGGCGCTCGCGATCGCGGTGGCGATTCGCGATGCCCTATCCGTGGAGGGCTCGACCGTGGCGCTGACGACGCCGGATCGCAACGTCGCGCGGCGTGTCGTCTCCGAACTCGAGCGCTTCGGGATCGCAGCCAACGACTCGGCGGGCCGCCCGCTCGGCTGCACCCCACCCGGAACGCTGACAACGCTGGCGCTGGACGCGGCGCTGCGTCCGGGCGATCCGATCGGCCTTCTGTCGCTTCTCAAGCATCCGCTGGTCCGGCTGGGCCTGACGGCAGCCCAGGCGCGCGAGGGCGCGCGCGCGATCGAGCTCCTGGCGCTGCGGGGCGGCGTCGGCACGGCGGACGCGCTCTCGCTCCCCGAACTCGTGCGCGGCCGCATCCGCCGCTTCGAGCTGGCGCGGGAGGATGCGGACCGCCTGCGCGCCAGTCGCGCGGTGGATCTGCTCGGTCCCGAGGAGCGCGGCTACGCAACCGAGGTCGCCGACAAGCTGCGGCTCGCGCTCGGGCCGCTTCTCGCGCTGCGCGGCGACGGCGAGACCGAGGTCGCGGACTATGCCGAGGCGCTGCGCGCCGCGCTGGAGGCGCTGGCGCGCGACGAGGAAGGCGAGCCGCGCCCGCTCTACGCGGAGGAAGCGGGAACGGCGATGGCCGACTTCCTGCGCGAGATGGGCGCCGCCCCCTCGACGGGCTTCAGCTTCGTGCCGGAAGAGCTGCCGGACGTCGTGCGGGCGCTGATGAGCGAGGTGACGGTGCGGCCCCGGGGCGGCCTGTCGCGGCGCGTCTTCGTGTGGGGCGCGCTGGAAGCGCGGCTGCAGAACGTCGACGTGATGATTCTGGCGGGCCTCAACGAGGGAACCTGGCCGCGCGCGGCGCGCTCGGACGCCTTCCTGTCGCGCGTCATGCGGGCGGAGATCGACCTCGACCCACCCGAGCGCCGCATCGGCCTGGCCGCACACGACATCTGGATGGCGATGGGCACACCGCGTGTCGTTCTCGCTCGTTCGTCGCGCGCAGGCGGGGCGCCTGCCATCCCCTCGCGCTGGCTGCAACGCATCCTGACGCTGGCCGGCCCCGCTGAAGCGCGGGCGATGCGCGAGCGTGGCCGGGTCTATCTCCATTATGCCGGGGCGATCGACGCGGCCAAGCCCGCCAGCGCGGCGACCCGCCCCGAACCGAGACCACCCGCCGAGGCACGGCCGACGCGCTATTCGGTGACCGAGGTCGAGACACTGGTGCGCGATCCCTATGCGGTCCATGCGCGGCGCATCCTGCGGCTGGAGCCGCTGGAGCCGCTGATCCGCCAGCCCGGCGCACCCGAGCGCGGCACGCTCTACCATGCCGTGTTGCACGAGTTCGTCTCGAAGGTCCGCGGCGATGATCCGCGCGCGGAAGGAAAGCTCCTGCAGATCGCCCGGACGCTGTTCGACCGCGAGAAGCTGCCGGCCGAGATCGAGGCCGTGTGGTGGCCGCGCATGGAAACGCTGGCGCACAACATGGTGGCCTGGGAGCGAACGCGGGCGCCCTTCGTCGAGGCGCGCTTCACCGAGGTCGAGGGCGAGGTCACGTTCGCCGATCTCGGCGTGACGCTGCGTGGATACGCCGACCGGATCGACCGGTTGCGCGGTGGGGCGATCGAGATCGTGGACTACAAGACCGGCACGCATCCCTCCGTACGCCAGGCACGCACGCTGCTGGCGCCGCAGCTTCCGCTGGAAGGGGCGATGGCGCGGCTCGGCGGCTTTGAGGCGCTGGGCGCCAAGCCCGGCGGCATTTCCGATCTCATCTACGTGCGGCTGCGCGAGCGCGAGTTCCTGGAGGAGCGGCTGGCGCATGCGGGCGGCCGCACCGGCGAGCCGCAGACGGGCGACGATCTGGCCGACGGAGCGCTGGCGAAGTTCCGCGCGCTCGCGGCGGTCTACAAGAGCGCGGAAAAGGGCTACCTGTCGCGCGCCCGGCCCTTCCTGGCCGGAGACTTCACCGGTCCCTACGACCATCTGGCGCGGGCGCGCGAGTGGAGCGTCGCCGCCGTCGACGAGGGAGAGGACGCATGAGCCGCGCCGTCTCGCGCGAAACCGAGCGGGCGCAGGCGCTCGCGTCCGACCCCACGCGCTCGGTGTTCGTCTCGGCCAATGCCGGGTCGGGCAAGACGCACGTCCTGACGGAGCGCGTCGTTCGCCTGCTGCTTGCCGGCGCCGAGCCCTCGAAGATCCTGTGTCTCACCTACACCAAGGCCGCGGCGGCCGAGATGCAGACCCGCGTCTTTCGACGCCTTGCGGGCTGGACGCGCTTGTCGGACGAGGCGCTGGGCGACGAGCTCGACCGGATGGAGCCTGGCCGGTCCCATGCGGGCGAGCGGCTGGCCGAAGCACGGCGCCTGTTCGCCCGCGCGCTGGAAACCCCGGGCGGTTTGAAGATCCAGACGATCCATGCCTTCTGCGAGGCGGTGCTGCACCAGTTCCCGCTGGAGGCCAACATTCCCGGCCACTTCGAGGTGCTGGACGAGACGGAGTCGGCGATCCTGCTGGCGGAGGCGCGTCGCCTGCTCGTCACCGGCACGAAGCCCGGCTCCGCCGATCCCGAGGACGGCGCGCTGGCGCTGGCCTTTGCCGACGCGCTGGCGGCGGGCGGCGAATGGGGCCTCGACGCGCTTCTCGGCGAGATCGTCGCCAAGCGCGACCGGATCCGGGGCTTCATCGAGGGAGCCGGCGGGCTGGAGGAGGCGATCGCGCTCACCGCCCATGCGCTCGGCATCGACCCGGCCGAAACGGCCGAGACCGCGCTGGCGGCGGTGAACGATCCGCCGGGCTTCGACCGCGACTTCCGCCGGGCGTTGGGTTTGGCGGCCGGCGACAGCGACAAGGCGACCGATGCGACCCTTCTCGGCAAGCTCGCCGACTTCGAGAGCGCGGCTACGGCGCAAGCGCGCTTCGAGGCGCTGGGGGCCATCCTCCTGACGGCGGCCGGCGAGCGCCGCAAGCCGGGCTCGGTCGCGACCAAGGCGGTGGCCGGCCGCTTTCCCGATTTTGCGGAACGCCTGGCCACCGCCGGCGATGCGCTGGATAGGCTGGCCGAGCGGCTCGCGACGCTGCGGCTCTTTTCGGCCAGCCGCGCGGCGCTGCGCATCGCGGAGCGGCTCGACGCCGACTATCAGGCCCTCAAGCGCCGGCGCGGCCGGCTCGACTTCGAGGACCTGATCGTGCGCACGGCCGACCTTCTCCTGCGCGGCGAGGCGGCGGCCTGGGTCCACTTCAAGCTCGACCAGGGCATCGACCACGTGCTGGTCGACGAAGCGCAGGATACGAGCCCGCGCCAGTGGCAGGTGGTGCGCCAGCTGGTGGAGGAGTTCTTCGGCGAGACGCAGGCTCGCGCCCGGCCGCGAACCGTGTTCGCGGTGGGCGACGAGAAGCAGTCGATCTACTCCTTCCAGGGCGCCTCGCCGGCCATGTTCGCGGCCGAGCGGCGAAGCTTGGAGGCTCTGGCGAAGAACGCGGGCCTGCCCTTCTCGCGGGTCGAGCTGCACCAGAGCTTCCGTTCCGTGCCGGCCGTGCTCGACGCCGTGGATCGCGTCTTCCGGGACGAGGGTGACCGGCGCGGCCTGTCGAGCGGCAACGAGCCCCCCGTGCACGTCTCGGCCCGCACGAGCGACCCCGGCCTGATCGAGGTCTGGCCGAGCCTCGTGCCGGCGGCCGCGGTCGCCAGCGACGACTGGCTCGACCCGATCGATCACCAGCCCGCCTCGGCCCCGCCGAGCCGCCTTGCGCGGCGCATCGCCGAGACGATCCGGCGCTGGATCGGCCAGCCGGTGCGCGTGCGCGGCGAGACGAGGCCGATCACGGCGGGCGATGTCCTCATCCTCGTGCGCAAGCGCTCGGGCTTCGTCGCTGCCATGGGCGCGGCGCTGCGCGAGGCCGCGCTGCCGGTGGCGGGCGCCGACCGCCTCGTGATCACCGACCATATCGCGGTCCAGGACCTGATGGCGTTGGGCCGAACGGTGTCCAACGCCGAGGACGAGCTGTCGCTCGCCGCCGTTCTGAAGAGCCCGCTCTTCGGCTTCACGGACGAGGACCTGACGGCGTTGGCCCTGTCGCGCGACCCCAAGCGACCCGAGTCGCTCTACTTGGCCTTGCGTCGCCTCGCGCGGCCGCGCGGCGCGGCGCTCGTGCCGCCCTTCGTGCCGGAGGCCGAGCGCACGCGCTTCCTTGCGCTGTGCCGGACGAGCTTCGAGCGCCTGGAGGAGCTGCGTAGGCGCTCGGGCTTCGACACGGTGTTCCCGTTTTTCGCGCGCATCCTTGGGCCGGAGGGCGGGCGTGCCGCGCTGGTGGGTCGCCTCGGCTCGGAGGCGGGCACCGTGGTGGACGCCTTTCTCGACCTCGCCCTTGCGGAGGAGGAGGCCGGACGCGGCGGGCTGGACGCCTTTCTTGCCGATCTCGAGGCGTCACCGCCCGAGATCAAGCGCGAGATGGATCACGGGCGCGGCGAGGTGCGCATCATGACCGCGCACGCGTCGAAGGGCCTGGAAGCGCCGGTGGTCTTCCTGGTGGATCCGGGCTCGGCTCCCTTCAGTCGCACGCACGGCGCGCGGCTCATGGAGTGGACCGGCATGCCCGGCTGCCCGGCGGGCGCGGCGCCTGGCTTCCTGTGGTGCCCGGAGAAGGGTGCGCGCAACGCCGTCGTCGAGCAGTTGCAGGATGTCGAGCGGCAGGCCGCCGAGGACGAATACCGTCGCCTCCTGTATGTGGGTCTGACACGCGCGGCCGACCGCCTCGTGGTCTGCGGCATTGCGGGTCAGCGCGGGCCGGACGAGGCATCGTGGGCGATGCGGGTGCGCGCGGCGCTGGGAGGCGACGGCGCGCGCGAGATCCGGGATCCGCAGACCGACGAGCTGCTGGCCCTGCGCATCGGCGAGGAGTCGGACGAGCGGATCGATGCCCCAGCGCTCGCGCCCGAGCCACAGGCGTCCGTGCGATCCGTCGACCTCTGGAAGCTCGATCCCGAGCCCTTGCCGCCGCGTCCGCTGACGCCCTCCACGGCGGGCGGGGCGAGCCGCATCGAGATCGTCGCCGATACCGAACCATCGCTTCCCGGCTTCAACGGACGATTGGCCTTGGAGCGCGGGCGCCTCATGCATCGCCTGCTCCAGGTCCTGCCCGAACTGCCGCATGAGGATCGTCACCCGACCGCCGCGGCCTATCTGCAGCGTGCCGGCGCGGAGTTCTCGGACGAGGAGCGCGACGCGATGCTGGCGGCCGTGGAAGCGGTGCTGGACGACCCGGCGCACGGCGCGCTGTTTGCAGACGGTAGCCGGGCAGAGGTGACGGTCGCGGGCGAGATCGAGCTCGGCGGCGTCACCTACGCGGTGAACGGTGCGATCGATCGGCTCGCGGTCGGGCCCGAGGTTGTCCACATCCTCGACTACAAGACGAACGCACCGTTTCCTGAATCGCTCAGCGAGGTGCCGGAGGCCATGCGCCTGCAGCTCGCCCTCTACCGCGAACTGGTCCGCCCCCTCTTCCCGGCCCTGGAGATCAGGACATCGCTGCTCTTCACCGAGGGGCCGCTCCTCATGCCGGTGCCGCCCGAGGCGCTGGACGAGGCGCTGGCCGCACGCGCCGCGCGTGCACAGGCCGCCGCCCACGCGGCTTGAACCGGTGCCTGCCCCCATCTACCTATGCGGGGACGCGGAACCGAGGGACTCATGGCCTTCTGTTCCCGCCCCGCACGTGGCCCCTCGCAACCAGCGTCGAGGCCCTTTCCCAGGAGCCGAGCATGGCCACCAAGACCATCGACAGCAGCAACTTCCAGTCCGACGTCCTCCAGTCCGCCAAGCCAGTTGTGGTGGACTTCTGGGCGGAGTGGTGCGGTCCGTGCAAGATGATCGCCCCGAGCCTCGAGGAGATCGCGGCCGAGAACCAGGGTATCGACGTCGTAAAGGTGAACATCGACGAGAACCCGGATCTCGCCGCGCAGTTCGGCGTGCGCTCGATCCCGACGCTCATGCTCTTTAAGAACGGCGAGCAGGCGAGCGTCCAGGTCGGCGCCGCGCCCAAGAGCAAGCTGGTGGCCTGGATCAACTCCAACACCGCCGCCTGATTTATCGATCTGACAATCGTCGAAAGGGCTCGCCGGTTCGCCGGCGGGCCCTTTTTGCGTCAGCGGGGCGCGAGGTCGCTGTCGCGCAGCACGTCGCCTGCCAGATACAGCGAGCCGCAGACGAGGACGCGCGGCGGCGCCTCCCCCTCCCGCAGACCTGTTGCGATACGGGCCAAGGCCTCGGCGACGCCGGGCGCCGCTTCGGCTCGCAGGCCCGCCTCGCGTGCCGCGAGCGCCAGCGTCTCTGGCGAGAGCGCCGCATCGCTCGTCGGGATCGGCACGCAGCGCACGTCGCGCGCCATGCCCTGAAAGTGACGGAAGAAGCCGACCGGCTCCTTGGTCGAGAGCATACCGCAAACGAGATGGAGCGGGCGCGGCGCGCGATCCTCCATCTCGGCCAAGGCTTCGGCGATCACCGCACCCGCTCCCGGGTTGTGGCCGCCGTCCAGCCAGAGTTCGGAGCCTGCCGGCAGCGTCTCGAAGAGCGGCCCCGTCGTGATGCGTTGCAGACGGCCCGGCCACTGCGCGTTGGTCAGTCCCCGCGCGATCGCCCCGCCGGCCGGTTGGAAGCCGGCCGCACGCAGCGCCGCGATCGCGGTCGCCGCGTTGCCGATCTGGTGCCGACCTGGAAGTCGCGGCAGGGTGAGATCGAGCAGTCCCGCATCGTCCTGGTAGACGAGGCGCCCACGCTCGGCATACGCGAGGAAGTCTTCGCCGTAGACCTTGACCGGCGCGCGCGTGCGGGCGGCGCGATCGCGCAAGACATCCAACGCCGCCGCTTCCGTCTGCGGGCCGATCACCACCGGCGAGCCCACCTTGAAGATGCCGGCCTTCTCGGCGGCGATGAGTTCCACCCGGTCGCCGAGATAGGGCTGGTGGTCGAGCGAGATGGCGGTGACGACAGTGGCGGCGGGATGATCCACGACGTTGGTCGCATCGAGCCGCCCGCCAAGGCCGACCTCGACCAGCGCCGCGTCGGCCGGATGTTCCGCAAACAGCAGAAAGGCGACGGCCGACAACATCTCGAAGACCGTGACGGCCTCCTCGCCGTTCGCCGCGCGCGCACGACGGATCGCCTCCGCGAGCACCGCGTCGTCGACCAACTGCCCCGGCTTGCCGCGCCGTCCCAAACGGTAGCGCTCGTGCCAGCGCACGAGGTGGGGCGAGGTATGGACATGGGCGGCCAGTCCCTCGGCCTCCAGGATCGCCCGCATGAAGCTGACCGTGGAGCCCTTGCCGTTGGTGCCGGCGACATGAATCACCGGCGGCAGGCGCGTCTGCGGATCGCCCAGCGCGTGAAGAAGCCGCCGGATGCGCTCCAGCCCGAGGTCGAACCCCTTCGGGTGGCGCTCCATCAGCCCCGCGATCTCGCGGTCCGCTTCCGCGGTGTCCGCGCTCGGGAAGGAGGAGGTCAAAGCGGTCAGGCCGGCTCGGGCTGGACGGTGGCCGGTGGTTCCGCAGCGACGGCCGGTTGGATCACGGGCTCCGTGGCGGGCGCCTTGGTCAGCACCGACAGGAGCTTGGCGATCGTGCCTTTGAGCTCGTGACGGTGGACCACCATGTCCACCATGCCGTGCTCCATCAGGTATTCGGAGCGTTGGAAGCCCTCGGGCAGCTTCTCGCGGATCGTCTGCTCGATGACGCGCGCGCCCGCAAAGCCGATCACAGCACCCGGCTCGGCGATGTGGACGTCGCCGAGCATGGCGTAGGAGGCGGTGACGCCGCCCGTGGTCGGGTTGGTCAGGACGACGATGTAGGGAAGCCCCGCGTCCTTCACCATCTCGACGGCCACCGTGGTGCGCGGCAGCTGCATGAGCGACAGGATGCCCTCCTGCATGCGCGCACCGCCCGAGCCTGCGAAGAGCACGAGCGGGCGCTTGCGATCGACCGCCGTCTCGGCCGCGGTCACGATCGCCTCGCCTGCCGCCATGCCGAGCGAGCCGCCCATGAACGCGAAGTCCTGGACCGCCGCCACGATGGGCAGACCCTCGAGCGCGCCGGCCGCGACCAGCACGGAGTCCTCCAGCCCGGTCTTGGCCTTGTAGTCTTTGAGACGGTCCACGTAGCGCTTGGAGTCGCGGAACTTGAGCGGGTCGAGCGGCACCTTCTCGAGCGCGATCTCCTCGAAGACGCCGCCGTCGAATAAGTGCGTCAGCCGGTCCCGCGCCCCGATCTTCATATGGAAGTTCGAGGTCGGGATGACGAACTGGTTCGCCTCCAGATCCTTGTGGAAGATCATCTCGCCGGTCTCGGGACATTTGATCCAGAGATTCTCCGGCACCTCGCGCGGCTGCTGGCCGAGCAGCGAGGAGATCTTCGGGCGGACGTAGTTGGTGATCCAGTTCATGCGGTTCTCCGGGCGGAGGCCGGCGTGGCGCCGGAGGCGTTCAGGGATGGGATGTGAGGGCGGACTCAGGCCGCCGCAAGGCTTTGGCCGCGCGTGCCCTCGGCGAGCGAGCGCACCAGCGCGGTGACGGCATCGACCACGGCCTCGGTCCCGCGCGGCGCCGCCTCCTCGATGGCCTGCACGATCGCCGAGCCGACGACGACGCCGTCGGCCTGCCGCGCGATCGCTTCGGCCTGGGCAGCGGTCCGCACGCCGAAGCCGACGCAGACCGGCAGGTCCGTATGACCCTTGATGCGCGTGACGGCCCGGCCGACCGCCCCGGCGTCGGGTGCCGCGGTGCCGGTGATGCCGTTGATCGAGACGTAGTACACGAAGCCCGACGTGTTCTTGAGAACGGCCGGCAGGCGCTTGTCGTCGGTCGTCGGGGTGGCGAGGCGCACGAAGTTGAGTCCGCCCGCCAGCGCGGGAAGACAGAGCTCGTCGTCCATCTCGGGCGGCAGGTCGACCACGATCAGACCGTCGACGCCGCTGGCCTTCGCGTCGCGCACGAAGCGCTCGACGCCGTAGATGTAGATCGGGTTGAAGTAGCCCATCAGGATCACGGGCGTTTGCTCGTTGTCCTCGCGAAACGCGCGCACGGTCTCCAGCGTGCGTGCCAGCGTCTCGCCGCTGCCCAGCGCACGGAGCCCCGCGCGCTGGATCGCCGGACCGTCGGCCATCGGGTCGGAGAAGGGCATGCCGAGCTCGATCAGGTCGGCGCCCGCCTCCGGCAGGGCGCGCATGACGGCGAGCGCCGTGTCCCGGTCCGGATCGCCCGCCATCACGAAGGTGACGAGCGCGGGCCGGCCTTCGGCCTTGAGGTCGGCAAAGCGCGTCTCGATGCGGGTGGTCATGCTCGGGTCCTTCGATACGGCGGGGCGGGATGGGCGATACAGCGCGCGCAGCGGCGCCTCAAGCGCCCCTGCCCGCCGAGCGGTCGCTCAGATATCCATCCCCATGCGGGCGGCGATCGTGTTCACGTCCTTGTCGCCCCGGCCCGACAGGCACAGGACGATGCGCTGGTCGCGGCGCATGGTGGGCGCGATCTTGGCGATCTGGGCCAAGCCGTGGGCCGACTCCAGCGCCGGAATGATGCCCTCGAGCCGCGTGCAGAGCTGGAAGGCGACCAGCGCCTCCTGATCGGTGATCGGCACATAGGAGACGCGGCCCGTGTCGCGCAGATAGGCATGCTCGGGGCCGACGCCGGGATAATCGAGGCCGGCCGATATGGAATGGCCTTCGAGAATCTGCCCCGCCTCGTCCTGCAGGAGGTAGGTGCGGTTGCCGTGCAGGACGCCGGGGCGACCGCCGCTCATCGAGGCGGCGTGGCCGTTCTCGACGTCGATGCCATGGCCGCCGGCCTCGGCGCCGAAGATCTGCACGTCCGGATCGTCCAGGAAGGCGCGGAACATGCCGATGGCGTTGGAGCCGCCGCCGACGCACGCGACCACCGCGTCCGGCAGCGCGCCGACCGTATCCAGCATCTGCTGGCGCGTCTCGTCGCCGATCACCTGCTGGAAGTCGCGCACCATGGCGGGATAGGGGTGCGGACCGGCCGCCGTGCCGATGAGGTAGTAGGTGTCCTCGACGTTCGAGACCCAGTCGCGCAGCGCCTCGTTCATCGCGTCTTTGAGCGTGCCGGCGCCCGCCGTCACGGCGCGGACCTCGGCGCCGAGCAGCTTCATGCGCACGACGTTGGGCTTCTGGCGCTCGACGTCGGTCGCGCCCATGAAGACCACGCAGGGCATGCCGAAGCGTGCGCACACGGTCGCGGTGGCCACGCCATGCTGGCCCGCGCCCGTCTCGGCGATGATGCGCCGCTTGCCCATGCGGCGGGCCAGCAGGATCTGGCCGAGGCAGTTGTTGATCTTGTGCGAGCCGGTGTGGTTCAGCTCCTCGCGCTTGAACCAGACCTCTGCGCCGCCGAAATGCTCGGTCAGCCGCTCGGCGTGGTAGAGCGGGCTCGGGCGGCCGGTGTAGTGCGTCTGGAGGCTGCCGAGCTCGGCCTTGAACGCGTCGTCGCTCTTGGCCGCCTTGTAGGCCGCCTCCAGATCGAGGATCAGCGGCATCAGCGTTTCAGCCACGAAGCGCCCGCCGAAGAGGCCGAAGCGGCCGTCGTCGTCGGGGCCGAGCTTGAAGGAGTTCGGGGTCGCGATCGAGTTCATGCCGATGGCCGCTGGCTGGTGTGGTGGATGGTCCGGTCCGCCCCGTCGAGGGCGTCGAACAGCTGGTGGATCAGGCCCTCGTCCTTGACCCCCGGGGCGCGCTCGACGCCCGAGGACAGATCGAGCGCGAAGGGACGCACGCGCCGAACCGCTTCCATGACGTTGGCCGGGGTGACGCCGCCCGACAGGGTGAAGTCACGCGTCGGCAGGTCGTCGAGCAGGCTCCAATCGAAGCTCACCCCGTTGCCGCCGGGCAGCTGCGAGCCCTTGGGTCGCTTGGCGTCGATCAGAATGCGATGGGCGACCGGCTCGTAGCGTTCGAAGGCGTCGAGATCGGACGCCTGCGACACGGAGATCGCCTTCATCACACTGAGCCCGGTGAGCGCCGCGATCTCGGCAACGCGCGCGACGCTCTCCTGACCATGGAGTTGGAGCACGTCGGGGCGCACACGCTCCGCGATGCGCGTCAGGACGTCGTCCTCCGGGTCCACGAGGACGACGGTGACGAGCGCCCGGCCGCCGGCATGGGCGCGCAGCCGCATCATGTCCGCGATCTCCAGATGGCGGGGGCTCGGCGGGAAATGAACGAAACCGATCTCGTTGCCGCCCCGGGACAGGACGGCATCGACGTGGCGGGCTTCCTTCAGTCCGCAGATCTTGACGTGCGGTCGATACACGGGTTCTCGAAATCCGCTAAGAGGGTCAGGGCCTTATCGCGCCGTATGGCGGTTCGTGTAAAGCGCCGGCGCCGCGATGCGTTGCATCGCCGGACGTCTCTCAGTCGAAGCGGATCGCGTGCAGCGAGCCGCCGTGCTGGCGCAGCCACTCGCGCCCCGCTTCGGTTTCGGGGCATAGTTCGCGGCAGAGCGCCCAGAAGGCCGGCGCGTGGTTCATCTCGCGCAGATGTGCCATCTCGTGCGCGACGAGGTAGCGCAGAACCCCGGGCGGCGCCATGACGATGCGCCAGGAGAAGCTGAGACGGCGTTCGGCCGAGCACGAGCCCCAGCGACTCCGCGTGTCCTTGAGCGACAGGGCAGCAGGCCGGATGCCAAGGACGGGAACGAGACGTTCGACCTCGGCCTGGAGGTCGCGGCGGGCCTCGCGCTTCAGCGCATCCGCCACGCGCCGGCCGATTGCCTCCGCCTCGCCGCCGACGACGAGGCACCCTTCGCCCGCATCGATGCGGGCCGAGCGTCGTCCCGGCTCGTGAACCACGAGAAGCTCGCCGCCGCGAAAGGGCAACCGTGCGCCGGCCTCCACGCGCAGCGCGCCCGGATGCGCCTCCAGCCGGCCTGCCACCCAGGCGCGGTGTCGGTCGAGAAAGCCGAGCACCGTGGCGGTACGGGTCCGGGGTGGCACCGTGACGCGCAGCTCGCCCGCCGGCGACAGGCGCAGAACGAGGCGCCGGGCGCCGGCGTGCTCGCGCACGCGCAGCGGCAGGGCGCGCCCGTCGATCTCGAAGACGTCGGGCAGCGGCTGGGGAACGGAACGGCGAAGAAAGGCGGGAAGCGTCGGCATGTCCCGGACCGTTCTAGCGCGCGGCCCTTGCCGCTATCCATACCTTCACGAAAAAGGCCGCCCCGTTGCCGAAGCGGCCCGCAGTCCGAAACGATCGGCGGCTCAGCGAGCGCTGACGATCTCGGCGTCCTCGACGCCGGCGCGGCGACCGCGCTGGCTCATGAAGCGGTCGAACTCCTCCTGGTCCTTGGCGCGGCGAAGCTCGCGCGCATAGGACTCGAACTCGGCGCTCGCCTCGTTCAGGCGGCGACGCTCCTCGTCGAGGCGCTTCAGCTCGGCCTCGCGCCAGTCGTCGAAGGCGACGTTGCCGGTGCGGCCGAAGCCGGCCGGGATGTTGGCGCCCGAGCGGCGGAAGGTGGCCGCCACGCGGTCGGTGGCGCGGCCGACATCGCCGCGGAAGGCCTCGAGCCGGTCACCCCACAGGATGTAGGCAAGGACGGCGAGGCCGAGCGGCCAGTAGGCCATGAAGCCCAGGACCATCAGCGCAATGGTGGCGGGGGTCCAGGCGGGGCGAATCAAGGCTTGCGATCTCATCGAACGGCGTTCCAGTGCGAAAGGCCCATGGGTAGCGGGCGACGATCCCGCTTCCTCAGATGGGGGGCGGGAAAATCCGCTTCAACGCCTCCGCCGGCCGCGCCGTTCACGATTTGGCAAGGCTAGCGGCGCGTCACGCGCCGCTGCGCTCCTCGACTGCGCGCTCGGCATCCGCAAAACGCGCCTCGCTCAGAAGGGCGTCGCCCGACGCTCCGTCCTCGTCGGCCGGTGCCTGAAGGGTCGGCGCGGCGTCGCCGATATGCGCGGGATCGCTGTCCGGTTCCAGGCCGTGCAGCGCAGTTCCGGCCTCCAGCGCTTCCAGGCCCGGAAGATGAGGCTCGCCCGCTGCATCCGGGCCGCGCACGGGATTGTCGGGCAACTGCGCGGCCGCCGTGAAGGCCGTTCCTGCGCCCAACTCGTCGGCGTCCGGCAGGTCCGAACCGCCGGTCACGGGCGGCGGCGTAACCGGCTTGCCCCCCTCGCCGCTCCGGCGGTGAGTCAACGCGAAGTCCACCATGCGCGGCACGATCTCGGCGCGGAAGCGCGAGCCGTTGAAGACGCCGTAGTGGCCGACCTTGGGCTGGACGTAGTGGACGCGCATGTCGTCCGGCAGGCTGCGGCAGAGCGTGTGGGCGGCCTGCGTCTGGCCGAGACCGGAGATGTCGTCGTTCTCGCCCTCGACGGTCAGGAGCGCGGTGCGCCGGATCGCGCCCATGTCCAGGCGCCGTCCCCGATGCTCGATCGTGCCGCGCGGCAGCGAGTGGTTGATGAACACCTGCTCCACGGTCTGGAGGTAGAACTCGGCGGTGAGGTCCATCACCGCGTTGTACTCATCGTAGAAGGTGCGGTGCTTGTCGGCCCCGTCGCCGTCGTTCTTCACGAGATGGAAGAAGAAGTCCTTGTGGGCGATCAGGTGCCGGTCGAGATTCATCGACATGAAGCCGGTGAGCTGCAGGAAGCCGGGATAGACCATCCGACCGAAGCCGGGATGAGGAAACGGCACGGGCATCACGACGTTGTCGCGGAACCACTCGATGCCCTTGCTTTCCGCCAAGCGGTTCACGCCGGTCGGATTGACGCGCGTGTCGATCGGGCCACCCATCAGCGTCATGGTCGCGGGCACGCACGGGTCGTCGTCCATCGACATGGCCGCGACCGCCATCATCACCGGCACGGCCGGCTGGCAGACGCCCACCACGTTCACGCCCTCGCCCAGGAAGCGCAGCATGTCGGCGACGTAGTCGACATAGTCGTCGAGGTCGAAGCGCCCGACGCCGACCGGCACGGTGCGCGCATCGGTCCAATCGGTGATGTAGACCTCGCCATAGGGCAGGAGCGCCTCGACCGTGCCGCGCAGGAGCGTCGCGTAGTGGCCCGACATCGGGGCGACGAGCAGGAAGCGCGGGTCGGGGCGCCGGCCCTCGGGCAGCGCCCGCTCGAAGTGCAGCAGCCGCGCGAAGGGCTTCTCCCAGACCGTCCGATCAATCACCGGCACGCGCATCCCATCCACGAACGTGTCGTGGATGTTCCAGGCCGGCTTGCCGTAGACACGCGTGGAGCGCTCGAACACCTCCGCCATGGCGGCGACGGTGCGTCCGAAATCGGTGGCCGCGACCGGGTTCAGCGGGTTTCGATAGAAGACCTGCGTCGCTTCGGCGACCGCGCGCCAAGGCGCGAGGGCGGCATGGTTCCATTCGTAGAACTGGTACAACATGCTCTCCCGCGTTCCGGCAGCGCTCGCGCCACACTTCGGCTAGTGCATTGCAATATAAGTGGTTTGGATCTCGCGTCCAATTTCGGCGCCGCTAGAGCCAGCGCACCATGACGGTGCGCCGCTCCGGATCGACGCCGGGAGGCAATTCCGCATCGAAGCGCTTGCGCAGGGCTGGAGGGCGATCGGGGGCGGGCACCGCCAGGAAGCCGCGCTTGGCGTAGAAGCCCTCGTTGAAGGCGAGATCGCGCGCCGTGGACAGGGCGATCGCACGCTGGAAGAACCAACCCGCCCGCGCCACCACCGCCTGGAGCAGCGCCGATCCGAGGCCCCGCCGCCCGTGTTCGGGATCGACGGAAAGCGCCGAAAGCCACGTGCAGCCCGCCCCTTCCGCCGCCTCGGGCTCGCCCGCGAGAATCTCGGCAAGGTCCACGCTTGCGGCAAACCCCACCGCCTTGCCGTCGCGCTCGGCCACGAAGACCTCGTGGGCGAGCAGGAACTGGATGAAGCGGCCGGGCTCCAGAGGCTCGGCATCCGCGAGGTGGCCGGCATCGACCAGCAACTGCCCGGCGCGGCGGTCGATCTCGCGCAGGCGCATCGCCTCGCCCGGCTCCATCATGCGGATGCGGTAGGGCTCGGGCGCCATGCCCCGGAACGCCCGGCGTCCCGGCTTCACCCCTCGGCCACGCCCTCGACGATCAGGAGCTCGGCGTCGGATACCTCCTGTCGCAGGCGCTTGGCCTCTTGGTATTCGGGCGAGTTGTAGCAGGCGAGCGCTTCCTCCATCGACGCGAACTCGATCACTACGTTGCGCGCCCGCGCGTCGCCCTCGAGATCGCGGAACGGCCCGCCGCGTGCCAGGAACTTCGCGCCATGCCGCTGCATCGCGGGCGCGGCCGTGGTCACGTAGTCCTTGTAGCGCTCGGGATCGTGCACATCGACATGGGCGATCCAGTAGGCCTTCGGCATGATGGCGTCTCCTCTTGGGTCCGGTGCCAGATAGAGAGACCTCAGGCCGCTTCCATCTCGGCTAGGATCGCGCGCGCCGCCGCCAGCGGATCGGCCGCCGCCACGACCGGCCGCGCGACCACCAGATGCGTCGCCCCGTTGCGCAGCGCCTCGGCCGGGGCCACGACGCGCTTCTGGTCGCCCGCCGCCGCCCCCGCCGGGCGGATGCCGGGCGTCACAATCGCCGCGTCGGGCCCGGCCAGCGCCCGCACGCGTCCCGCCTCGGCCGCGGACGCCACGATGCCGCCGACGCCCGCGTCCATCGCCTGACGCACGCGCCGCTCCACCAGCGCCTCGACGCCGCCGTCCCAGCCCATCTCAGCTAAGTCCGCGTTCTCCAGCGAGGTCAGCACGGTGACCGCGAGAATCTGGAGCCCCGATCCCGCCGCCGCGCGCACGGCCGCGCGCATCACCTGCGGATAGGCGTGCACCGTCAGCATCGACACACCGAGCCGGGCTGCGGCCTCGACGCCCTTCTCCACGGTGTTGCCGATGTCGTGCAGCTTCAGATCGAGAAACACCTGCCGGCCCGAGGCCGCCAGATCCCGCGCGAAGTCGAGGCCGCCCGGCGCATAGGCCAGCTGATAGCCGACCTTGTAGAAGCCGACCGCCTCGCCCAGCCGCTCCACCACCACCTCGGCGCTCGCCACGTCGGGCAGGTCCAGGCCGACGATCAACCGGTCGCGGGGCGTGAGGGACATGGGCGTAGCTCCTGAGGCGCGGGTGGGGTCGTGGCGGGGCTACCGCCCCGCGCCCCGTCCGGGAAGAGTTCCCGGACCCTTCTTGTCATTTGAGCCGCCTTTTTCCTGTGTGGGGCAGGCCGGCGGCCCGCCCCACACAGGAACAGGTTTCAAACGAGGAGGGGTGCTGAGAATATCATGTCCCCTCGTGGGGCCTGGGGCATAGCCCCATCGTATCCCAAGCAGCGCCTCAGTGCGCCTCGTCCCAGTTCCCGGCCGCGCGTGCGTCGACGACGAGCGGCACCGAGAGCTCGAGGACCGGTTCGGCGGCGGTCTCCATGACGTGGCGGATCAGGGGAATCGTCGCGTCGACCTCGTCGTCCGGCACCTCGAAGACGAGTTCGTCGTGGACCTGCAGAAGCATGCGCGCGCCGAGGCGCTCCTTGGCGAGCGCTCCTTCCATGCGGATCATGGCGCGGCGGATGATGTCGGCCGCGGTGCCCTGGATGGGAGCGTTGACCGCGGCGCGCTCGTTGAAAGCGCGCACCTGTGGGTTGGAGGCCTTGATGTCGGGATAGTGGGCGCGCCGGCCGAACAGCGTCTCGACGTAGCCCCGCTCCTTCGCTCCCTGCTTCACGCGGTCCATGTAGTCGCGGATGCCGGGGAAACGCTCGAAGTAACGCTTGATATAGGCGCCGGCCTCGGCCTGCGGAATGGTGAGCTGCGCGGCGAGGCCGAAGGCCGAGATGCCGTAGATGATGCCGAAGTTGATGGTCTTGGCGCGGCGGCGAATGTCGGACGGCATGCCCTCGACCGGCACGCCGAACATCTCGGAGGCGGTGGCGGCGTGGATGTCCTGCCCCTCGCGGAAGGCGGTGACGAGCGAGGGAATTTGCGACATGTGGGCCAGCAGTCGCAGCTCGATCTGCGAGTAGTCGGCGGAGACGAGCTGGTAGCCGGAGGCCGGCACGAAGGCGGTGCGGATCTCGCGCCCCTCCTCGGTGCGGGCGGGAATGTTCTGAAGGTTCGGCTCCGACGAGGACAGGCGCCCGGTCGTGGTCGAGGCCAGCGAGTAGGATGTGTGGATGCGGTCCTGTTCGTCCATGAAGGTCGGCAGCGCATCGGCGTAGTTGTTCTTGAGGCGCGTGATCTGGCGCCAGTCGACGATGCGTCGCGGCAGCTCGTGGCCCTGCGCCGCGAGATCCTCGAGAAGGCGCGCGTCGGTCGCCCACTGCCCGGTGCGGGTCTTCTTGCCGCCCGGCAGGCCGAGCTTGCCGAACAGGACGTCGCCAAGCTGCTTCGGCGAGCCGATGTTGAAGGGCTCGCCGGCCAGGATGTGGATGTCGGCTTCGAGTCCCGCCGCCTTCTGGGCGAAGCGGCCCGACAGACGGGACAGGATCTGCCGGTCGACGCGGATGCCGCGCTCCTCCATGCGCGCGACCACCGGCACGAGCGGACGCTCCAGGCGCTCGTAGACGTGAAGGAGGCCCTCGGCGACGAGGCGGGGCTTCAGAGCGCGGTGAAGGCGCAGCGTCACGTCGGCATCCTCGGCCGCGTATTCCGTCACACGCTCGATGGGAACGCTGGCGATCGGCTTCATCGCGCGGCCCGAACCGCAGAGCTCCTTGTAGGAGATGGGCTTGTGGCCGAGGAAGCGCTCGGACAGTTCGTCCATGCCGTGGCCGTCCAGCGAGGACGACGCGTCGAGCACGTAGGAGATGAGCATCGTGTCGTCGAGCGGGGCGATCTCGACTCCGTGCCGACGCATCACGAGGTAGTCGTACTTGGCGTTCTGCGCGATCTTGAGGATCGCGGGGTCCTCCAGAAGCGGCTTCAGGAGGTCGAGCACGCGGCCGAGCGGGATTTGCGGGCCGACGCTCTCGTCCTGACCGTGCCCCAGAAGATCGCCGTGCCCCTCGCCGACATGGCCGATCGGCACGTAGGCGGCCTCGTTCGGCGCGACCGCGACGCTGAGGCCGACGATCTCGGCGCGCATGGCGTCAAGCGCGGTGGTCTCGGTGTCGAAGGCGACGGCGCCTTCCTCGTAGGCGCGGCGGATCCAGTGAGCGAGGCGGGCTTCGTCGCGCACGGTCTCGTAAGCCGTGCGATCCACGGTCTGCGCGGCGGCCTCGGCCAGGCGGGCCTGCGCGTGCGCGGCCGGGGAAAGTTCGAGATTGCCGACGCGCGGCCCGGAGGCATCCGTCCAGCTGGCGTCGAGATCGGGACCACGCGGGGCCGCCTCGACGGCGACCTTGGCCGGGGCGACATCGGCGATGTCGGTGCCGAGCTTGGCCGAGACGCGCCGGGTCAGGGTCGTGAACTCCATCGCCTTCAGGAAGGCGACGAGCTTCTCGCCGTCGGGCTCGTGGATGAAGAGGTCGTCGAGCCCCTCCCCGTCCGCCAAGGGAACGTTCTGGTCGAGGGTCACGAGGCGCTTCGACAGGCGTGCCTGTTCCGCGTTGGCCTCGATCACCTCGCGGCGCTTCTGCTGCTTGATCTCGCTCGTGCGCTCCAGCAGCGCCTCCAGCGTGCCGAACTGGTCGAGAAGGCCGGCGGCGGTCTTGGGCCCGATGCCGGGCACGCCCGGCACGTTGTCGGAGCTGTCGCCAACCAGCGCCTGCAGATCGATCATCTTCTCCGGATAGACCCCGAACTTCTCGAACACCTCCTGCGCGCCGAGGCGCTTGTCCTTCATCTGGTCGTAGAGCGTGACGCCCGGCCCGACGAGCTGCATCAGGTCCTTGTCGGAGGAGACGATCGTGACGTCGCCGCCGGCCTCGACGGCCAGACGCGTGTAGGTCGCGATCAGGTCGTCGGCCTCGAAGCCTTGGCGCTCGACGCAGGGCAGGTCGAAGGCACGCACGGCGTCGCGGATCAGCGAGAACTGCGGGCGCAGGTCCTCGGGCGGCGCGGCGCGATTGGCCTTGTAGGCGTCGTAGAGTTCGTTGCGGAACGTCGTCGACGAATGGTCGAAGATCACCGCGAAATGGGTGGGCGCAACGCCGACCTCGGTCTCGCGCGCCTCCTCCACCAGCTTCCACAGCATGTTGCAGAAGCCCGCCACCGCACCCACCGGCAGACCGTCGCTCTTGCGCGACAGCGGCGGTAGCGCGTGGTAGGCGCGGAAGATGTAGGCCGAGCCGTCGACCAGAAAGAGGTGATCGCCTTTTTGCATGGGAAGGGTGGTATCGCGGGGCGCGGAGCCTGTCCACGGTCGCCGCCCGCGGCGCAGGAACCTGGTGGCGGGCCGAGCGCGTCTAGGCGCCAAATTCTGTCGTCAAGGGGAAAACCGCCGGGCTATGGAGCCGACATTACCGAGGTTTAAGGTTCCGATCACGAACCTGTGATCAGATCGCCTTGAACTTATTCGAGGGGAAGCGCATTTTCTGCACAACGACGCACACGAAGAGGCGTCGCCTTCGGCCCCAAGCTTGTCCCCCGCTTTTGTGCCGAATGCTGAGCGGAAAGATCCCATCCCCCCTCTCGGGACATCCGCTCTATCAGAAGGAGCCGTCGCGACAACCCCCCTCCAGTCCGCGACGGCTCTTTTCTGTTTTCAGGCCCCCGTTCTCCCCGTTTTCCACATGGGCTGTTGTTTGCGTGCCACGTCCGGCGCGGGTGGACCTGCGCGAGCCGGAGGGTTTATGCCGGTTGCCGAAGTCCGCCCCTTCCGCGGTGGACGACCCGCAGCCCGGATGATCCCATGGCCGACCTCGACAGCGTCCTTTCCTGCCTCGACCTCAATCTCGACCGCTCGGTGGAGCGCCTCCAGGCCCTGCTCCGTATCCCATCGATCTCGACCGACCCGGCCTATGCGGAAGACTGCCAGCGCGCCGCCGAATGGCTGCGCGGCGATCTCGAGGCGATCGGCTTCGACGCACGCGTCCACGAGACGACGGGTCGCCCGATGGTGGTGGCGCGGCGCGAAGGGCCGGCCGGCTCGCCCAACGTCCTGTTCTACGGCCACTACGACGTGCAGCCGGTGGACCCGCTGGAACTGTGGGACGCCGACCCGTTCGATCCGCGCGTGGTCGACGGGCCGGACGGCTCGCGCCGCATCACCGGGCGCGGCTCGGCGGACGACAAGGGCCAGTTGATGACGTTCATCGAGGCGTGTCGTGCCTTTATCGCCGAGACCGGCGGTCTGCCCTGCTCGGTCACGATCTTCCTGGAGGGCGAGGAGGAATCGGGCTCGCCCTCGCTCCTGCCGTTCCTCGACACACATCGGGACACGCTGTCGGCCGACGTCGCGCTGATCTGCGACACGAGCATGTGGGACAAGGACACGCCCGCCATCTCCACCGGCCTGCGCGGCCTCGTCGGCGAGGAGGTGACGATCCACGCCGCGTCGATGGACCTTCATTCCGGCTACTTCGGCGGCGCGGCCGCGAACCCCATCACGGTTCTGGCGCGCATCATCGGCGAGCTCCACGATGCCGAGGGCCGCGTCATCCTGCCCGGCTTCTACGACGGGGTGCCGGAACTGCCGGAGGACGTGCGCCGGGTCTGGGACGAGCTGCCCTTCTCGCAGGACGCGTTTCTCGGCCAGGTCGGCCTCTCCGTCCCGTTCGGCGAGACGGGTCGCTCGGTCCTCGAGCAGACCTGGTCGCGCCCGACCGCCGAGGTGAACGGCATCGAGGGCGGCTATACCGGCAAGGGCTTCAAGACCGTGATCGCGGCCGAGGCTCACGCCAAGATCTCGTTCCGCCTCGTCTTCGACCAGGACCCGGCGGCCATCCGCGAGAGCTTCCGCCAGTTCGTGCGCGAGCGCCTGCCGGCCGATTGCCGCGCGGAGTTCCACGAGCACGGCGGCTCGCCGGCCATCCAGTTGCCCTTCGATTCCCCGGTCCTGGAAACGGCCCGCGAGGCGCTGTCGGCGGAATGGCCGAACAAGGCCGTGATGATCGGCATGGGCGGCTCGATTCCCGTGGTCGGCGAGTTCAAGCGCCGGCTGGGCATGCCCTCGTTGCTGGTGGGTTTCGGTCTGGCCGACGACCGCATCCATTCGCCCAACGAGAAGTACGAGATGCGCTCCTTCGCCAAGGGCCAGCGCTCCTGGGCGCGCATCCTGGCGGCGCTGGGCGAGCGGGGCACCAAGTGAGCCGCCTGCCACCCGAGTACGATCCTGACGACGACGAGGACCGGGACGAAGCTGCGGTGCCGGGGCTTCCCCCTCTCGCGGACCCCTTGCGCGAGGCCAAGATGCAGGTCGCGCGGGCGGTCGCCCGGCGCCGGCGTGCCGCGCTTACGGCCCTGAAGGACTGAGGGCGCGATGTTCGAGATCACCTGGCTCGACCGGCTCGACATCGAGCGCATCCATGCCGAACTCAGCGGCCGGCCCGAGAACGAGGCGGCGCCAGCCCTTGCGCTTCTTCTGCGGCGCATGGCGGGGCTGCTTCAGGGCGACGAGGAGATCGAGCTGACAGACCTCGCCGCGGCACTCGGCGAGGCGATCCTGCGCGACCGGCCGTTCGCGAGCGGCAACCGCGCCGTGTCGCTGGTCGCCTGCGAGACCTTTCTGGTTCTCAACGGCCTCGATCTTCTGCCGCTTTCGGACGAGGAACTGGCCGCGACCTGGCTCGCGCTGGAGGCAGGCGACCTCACCGCCTTCGAGTTGGCCGGCATCCTGCGCGGCGAGCGTCCGGAACTCGTCGAGGATGCGATCGCCGCCCACGCACACCGGCTGCCGGCGGGCATGGGCGGCGACGACGGCGAGCGCTGAAGCGCTACTCGATGCGGGCGCCGGACTTCTCGATCACCGGGCGCCAGCGCGTGATCTCGGACTGGACGTGCGCGGCGAGCTCTTCCGGCGTGCCACCCACCGTGGTCGCGCCGACTTCGGCGAGCCGCGCCTTCACCGCCGCGTCGCCGATCGCCTCGTTGGCGACGCGGTTCAGCGTCGCGATCACCTCCGGCGGCGTGCCGGCCGGTGCGAAGAAGGCGTTCCAGGTATTGGTCTCGTAGCCCGGCACGCCGGCCTCCTCCATGGTCGGAATGTCGGGGAAGTTGGCGGCGCGTGTCTTGGTGGTGACCGCCAGCGCCCGCAACGCGCCGGAGCGGATGAACTCGGTCGACGACGGCAGGTTGTCGAAGTTGATCGGCACCGCGCCCGACACCGCGTCCACGAGCGCCGGTCCCGAACCCTGGTAGGGAACGTGGACCATGTCGACGCCCGCCAGCGACTTGAAGAGTTCGCCCGACAGATGCAGCGGCGTGCCGTTGCCGCTGGAGGAGTAGACCTCCTCACCGGGCTTCTCCTTCAGTCGCGCGATCAACTCCTGCACGTTCTGGGCCGGGTAGTCCTTGTTGACGGTCAGGACGTTGGGAACGGTCACGAGCCATGCGATCGGCGCGAAATCCTTGACCGGGTCGAAGGGTGGCTTGGCGTAGAGCGAGGCGACCAGCGCATGGGTCGCGATCGTGCCCATCAGGATCGTGTAGCCGTCGGCCGGCGCCTTAGCGACGAAGCTGGCGCCGAGGTTCCCGCCCGCCCCGCCCTTGTTGTCCACAAGGACCTGCTGGCCGAGGATCGTCGACATCTTCTGGGCGATCGTGCGCGCCACGAGATCCGTCGAGCCGCCGGCCGCGAACGGTACGACCAGCGTGACGGGACGCTCGGGATAGGTCTGCGCCGCGACCGGCGACAGAGTCGCTCCCATGGCGATGGCCAGCGCGGCCCCCAGAACTTGGCGTCGCTTCATGTTGTTTCCTCCCTTTGGGCCGTCGGGCCCGACGGTGACTCCCGCCTGCGAAGTCTGGACCGGCGGCCGGGGTGCGGCAAGTCGAACCGGCCGCAACAGGTTGTGACCCATCGGCCACGGCTCGTGGCCGGAACGACACGCATGCGGGCCAGGCGATTGAAACGCGGGCCCGGAAGGGAACATGGTGCAGCCAAGTCGCGCCCCGTCGGCGCCCCTGTTCGGAGTTTGCGTCCATGTCGATCCGCGCCGTTGTTCTCGCCCTGTCCGCGTCCGCGCTGATCGGCTCCGCAGCCCTGGCCGCAGACGTCTACACGCCGGACACGACCGAGGTCGCGATCGTCAACAACGCCGATCTCATCATCGAACTGGGCGCCGGCGTCTCGACGCAGCCCGCCTATGAAGGCGCCGACGACTACATCGTCTCGGGCTTCCCGATCGTCGATCTGCAGTATCTCAGCATCCCCGGCCTGTTCGACATCGGCTCGCCCGACGAGCAGCAGGGCGGCCTGCGCATCGGCCCCTCGTTCCGCTTCATCGACAAGCGCAACGCGGCCGACTACCCGGAGCTCCTGGGCACGCTGCCGCTCGACGACAGCTACCAGATCGGCCTGCGCGCGGGATACGAGTTCCCGGTCTACGAGACGTTGAACATCGAGGTCTACGGTGCGGCGCGCTACGCCTTCAACGAGGGCGAGGGCTTCGTCGGCGACGCGGGCTTCGACTTGATCTCGCGCCCGACCCCCGACCTCGAGTTCAAGCTGGGACCGCGCACGAGCTTCGCGGACTCCGACTACATGGACACCTACTTCGCCGTGAAGCCGATCGAGGCCCTCGGCTCGTTCGGCGGCCTGCGCGCCTACGACACGTCGGGCGGTTTCAAATCGGTGGGCGTGGCGGCCTCGGCGCGCTACGAGTTCCGTCCCGACTGGTTCCTGAACGCCAATGCCGCCTGGGACCGTCTGGTCGGCGACGCCGCCGATTCGCCGATCGCGGAGGTCGGCTCCGAGAACCAGTTCTTCGCCGGCATCGGCCTGTCGCGCCGCTTCAACTTCGACCTCTTCTAGTCCCCGCCGCCGGGACCCTGACGCGCGGGCCGACCGGCCCCGCGGACCGTTCATGCCCTGGCAGGCTTCCTTAACGCCCCGTTAATTCGCCGCATTTACGCTGCACCCGGTCGGGCTGCCGCATCCGTCGGGATGCGGCGCAGCGGACCGCCGCCGCGCCTCGCTGCAGGCGCGAGGGTCGAGGGTCCCGCCGTCTCGCGCTCCCGAGGGGAGACCGGCGCGCTGGACGGCGAGCTTCAAGGGGAACACGGCGCATGGCGTTCAGCCGCAACAAGGGCAGGATCGAGCCGACCTTCGGCGCCTCGTCGGTCGACGACGACAGCGTCGTGCGGGTGTCGGCGGACGATCGCGCCGTGATGCCGATGGCTGCGTCTTCCTCGCGCAAGCGCCCGGTGATCGAGGGAACCGCGCGTCGCGATCCGCCGAGCACCCCGTCTCGCGACCTCGGCTCCAATCGGCGCAGCGGCGGCGGCGGCAACGGCTCGGGCGGCGGCGGAAGCAGCGGCGGTGGCGGGGGCCTCGGCGGCTTCTTCGGCGGCCGTCGCAAGCGGCCGCGCCGGTCCTTCTTCGGGCACATGGTCCGCCTGTGCTTCATGCTCGTGATCTGGGGCGGCCTCGCGGGGCTCGCCGTCCTCGGCTACTTCGCGGCCAAGCTGCCGCAGGAAGCCTGGGCGATTCCGGCCCGCCCGCCCAACGTCAAGATCGTCTCGGTCTCGGGCGACCTCCTGGCCGACCGGGGTACCACCGGCGGCGAGGCCGTGGCGCTCGACCAGATCAGCCCCTACGTGCCGAAGGCCGTTCTCGCGATCGAGGACCGGCGCTTCTACTCGCACTGGGGCGTCGATCCGCTCGGCATCATCCGGGCCTTCTCCGAGAACATGGCGGCGGGCGAGACCGTGCAGGGCGGCTCGACGCTGACCCAGCAGCTCGCCAAGAACATCTTCCTGACGCCCGACCAGACCCTCCAGCGCAAGATCCAGGAGGCCATCCTGGCGCTTTGGCTGGAGCAGAAGTTCACCAAGGACCAGATCCTCGAGATGTACCTCAACCGGGTGTATTTCGGATCCGGCGCCACGGGTATCCAGGCGGCCGCGCGCCGCTACTTCGACAAGAACGCCGCCGACCTGACCCTGCCCGAGGCCGCGACGCTGGCCGGCCTTCTCAAGGCGCCGTCCCGCCTGTCGCCGGTCCGCGATCCGGACGCCGCCCGCGCCCGTGCCGCCGTGGTGCTGCAGGCCATGCTCGACGAGCATGCCATAAGCCAAGGCGAGTTCGAGGCGGCCAAGGCGGCCAAGCCCACCAAGGCGCGCTCCTTCTGGACCGGTGCCGAACACTATGCCGCCGACATGGTGATGCGCGACCTGCCGCTTCTGGTTGGCGAGATCCACGAGGACGTCGTGGTGGAGACCACGATCGATCTCGGGCTCGAGAAGAAGGCCGAGGCCGCGATCCGCAAGACCATCGACGGCGCCAAGCAGAACGTCAGCCAGGGCGCCCTCGTCTCGATCGACGGCACCGGCGCGATCCGTGCGATCGTAGGCGGCCGCGACTATGCCGAGTCGCAGTTCAACCGCGCCGCGGACGCCAAGCGCCAGCCCGGCTCCGCGTTCAAACCCTTCGTCTACGAGACCGCGCTGGAGTTCGGCGTCCGGCCCGAGACCGTGGTCAACGACGCGCCGATCCGCATCGGCAACTGGTCGCCGTCGAACTACGACAACCGGTTCCGCGGCGAGGTCAGCGTGGCCGACGCGGTAGCGAAGTCGCTCAACACGATCGCCGCCAAGCTCACGGCCGACGTCGGCCCACAGGCCGTGATCGACACGGCCAAGCGCATGGGCATCACCTCGCCGCTCGTCGACAACGCCTCGCTGGCGCTCGGCACGTCCGAGGTTTCGCTCGTGGAACTGACCGGTGCCTACGCCCCGTTCGCCAACGGCGGCTACCAGGCGACGCCGCACCTCGTGAACCGCGTCACCACCGCGTCCGGCAAGGTCCTCTACGAGCGCGACGACGCCGTGCCGCCGGTGATCGTGACCTCCGACATCGTGGCCATGATGAACGCCATGCTGGAACGGGTGGTCTCGTCGGGCACGGGCCGGCGCGCCGCGCTCAAGGACTGGCAGGTGGCCGGCAAGAGCGGCACGACGCAGGATTTCAAGGACGCCTGGTTCATCGGCTACACCGCGAACCTCACCACCGGCGTCTGGCTCGGCAACGACAACGGCGCGCCGATGAAGCAGGTGACCGGCGGCTCGCTGCCGGCGGACGCTTGGAAGAGCTTCATGACCGCCGCGCACGAGGGGCTGCCGGCCATGCCGCTGCCCGGCAACTACCGCATCGGCGATCCGGCCAACATCCCGGTCGCCAACAACGCGCAGGACCGCATCATCGGCTACGATGCCGCCGGCAATCCGGTCTACGAGAACACCGAGCTTCCCGGCGGCGCGCCCGCCGACGACGGCTTCTACGACGTGCCGGGCGCGCAGACCGGCGCGCCGCTGCCGCCGGCGGGGCAGATGCCACGCGTCGAGCCGGGCGCCGGCTTCTACGATCAGGAGCAGGTTCCGGTCGCGCGGGGCGAGGCGCCCCCGGTCCGTCGCCTGCCGGACAACCGGCGTGCCGATCCGCAGGACGACTACGCCGTGGCACCCGCCGATCCCTATGGCGACGACCGCTACGGCGGACCGCCGCCGGTCTACGACGATCCCACGCAGTACGGCGAGCCGGCTCGCATGCGCCCGCCCGAGAACGTCGGACCGGCCCGCGTGGTACGACGCAGCGACCTGCCGCCCGATGCGGTGCTGGAGGGGCCCGCACGCCGCGTTTCACCCGACCAGCTTCCGCCGGATGCCGTTCTGGAAGGCCCGGTCGGCGGACGCGAAAGCGACCGCTCCCTGTTCCGCGGTCTGTTCAATTAAGGATCGCAAAATGAAGCCCCGGAGCCTTTCGGCTCCGGGGCCTCAAACCGGCATGCGGCCAGCGATCGTCTCAGGCGAGACCTTCCTTGCGAGCTTCGTCCTTGGCGGTGTTGACCGCGGCGCCCGCAACGGCTGAGACTTTTTCGGCCAGCGTCTCGCCGTCGCCCTTCGGCTTCAGCCCGTGCTTCTCGGCCTCCTGGTCGCCTGCGTGCAAGGCCCGCTCGGCGACGTGGCTCGCCTTGTCGAGCGTTTCGCGACCGTAGCCGAGCGCGTCGTCGCGAAGGCGATCGCGCGTCTCGCCGAGCAACTCGTCCTCGGTGCGTGTGGACGGCAGGGCGGCTCCGATCGCCGCGCCGACCGCCACGGCGATGGCGCCGAGGATCAGCGGCTCCTCGTGCAGCGTGTCGACGAACGTGCGCTGCGCACGTCGGCCGAGCTCGCTGACGCGATCGCCCGCATAAGCGGCGGTGCGGTATCCCGCCCGACCGGCGTCATAGGCCGCGTCGCGAACGTCGTGGCCCAGCCGGCTCGCGCCGTCGGACACCTGGCTCGCCGCCGAGGAGATGCTCTCGCCGGCCGAGTGAGCGGCCCCGCTGATCGACGAACCGGCACTGGACAGGCTGTCGCTGACGGTGGAGCCGGCGCTCGATAGGCCGCTGGCGACGCTGGATCCGGCCGAGGACAGCCGCGATCCGATGCCGGGACCGGACGCATGGTCCGCGCCCTCGAAGCGGTTGTCGCGATCGTCCTCGCGCCAGTGATCCGTTCCCCAGTCGCGATCCATGCTCCAATCGCGCCGCCGATCGCGATCGCCGAGCGACAGGTGACGCGAGCCGCTGTCGCGCACGCCCTGCCCCAGCAGCAACCAGGCGATACCGGCTCCCACGAGCCCAAGGGCCAGCGGGTTGTCGCGCACCTGGCGGTTGAGGTTGCTCACCATCTCCGCGCCCTGCCCGTTGCGGACATAGGAGGCGACCTCGTCCACGATCTGGCCAGGGGTGAAGCGGTTCTTCAGCGACTCCAGCGTCGAGTCGAGCTGGCCGCGCCGCTCCTCGGCCTCGCGGGCGAGACGTTCGGTTTCCGAGCTCATAGCGTCTTCTCCTTCACGAGGCGCCCGTCCTTGCCGAGCTGGTCCAGCGTCCGGTCCGGCGTGATGCTGAGGGTCTCCAGGTCCTTCTTGCCCTTGGCGAGCAGCATCGCGCCGATCACCGCCAGAACGATGCCCACGATCAGCGCCGACCATCCGGCGCCCACGACATGGGCCAGGGCGATGACCAGGGCCTGCGACAGCACGATCAGGGCAACCAGCAGGCAGATGCCGCCCGCCGCGAGCGATCCGCCGCCGACCTGGAGCTGCGAGACCTTGTCGGAGATCTCGGCGCGGATCAGACGGCCTTCCGTGCGGAAGAGCTCGGTGGTCTCGCGCAGCAGGTCGCTTAGAAGATCGGGAACGGAACGCGGTTCACGATCGACGCTCATCGGGCATTCTCCTCGTGGCCGGGAAGCTTGTTGGTATCGGTGGAGCCCGATGCGCCGAGGCGATTGAGCTGGGAGTCGTTGGCACCCGATGAGGTCGTCTGCGACGCGCCGCCCGTCACCGTGCTGGTGGACAGGGAACTGCCGCTCGCACCGCTCGGGCTCGAGAAGCTGGAGGCCGATCCGCCGGTCGTGGATGCACCCGACGATGACGAGCCGAAGGACGACCCGCCGGACGAGAAGGTCGATCCACCCGCCTGCGACGTGCCCGGATTCGATCCGCTCGTCCCGGCCGCCGTTCCGGCGCGACGATCGCGTTCGCCGAAGGCGTCCTGCGAACCGTCGGAGCGGCTTGTGTAGGCATTGCCACGTGAGGCCTCGCTCCGGTCGTACGCGCCGTATCGTGCCCGCTCGTCGTAGCCGCGGTCGAAGCGGTCGCCTCCCCGGTAGCCGCCGGTGGACGAGCCATGCCGATGATCGGACGAGGCGCGGGCGAAGCGGCCGAGCGCGACGCCGGCCAGGGCGGCACCGATCAAAAATGCGGTGGGCTGGCGCCGCGCGAAGTCTGCGACCGAACCGGCGATCTCTGGAACGCTCCGCCCCTTCAATGCGTCGGAGGCCTGTTCGAGGCCACCCGCAACCTGGCGCACGAGCCCCGCGCCCATCGACTGGTCGCGTTCGCCGAGTTCATCTGAGGCCCGCCGGATCGCGGCGGCGAAATCCTCGAGGCTGCTGGCGGCGGCCGACTTGCCGTCCTCCGCGGTCGCGCTTGCGCGCTGCTTGGCTTCCGACAGGGCCGACTGCGCGCCCTCCCGCAGCTTGTCGGTCGCCGAGCCGAGTTCGGCGCGGGCCGACTGGGTCTCGCGATTGAGAGCGTCGCGAGTGTCGCGGCCGGCGGTGCCGCCGCTTCCGGTATCAAAGGTGGATGACATGGAAACTCCGGGTCGCTTCAGCGTAGGCCGAGGAAGGACAGGATGGCGAGAACCACCACGATCAGCCCGATGAGATAGATGATGTTGTGCATGGGAGGTCTCGCCTTCCTCGTCCGATGGATTTAGTTCCAGCGCCGCGACAGCACGACGCCAGTTGCCGTGTGGCTTGCTAACCGGCCAGGTAGAAGAGGGTTCCCGCACAGGTCCGGGTCGTGTGCACGGATATGACGGCGCAACGCTTCGAACAGGGCGTTCGGCGGGCGTCTTGCACGGCCGAAATGCCGTTCATATATAGCCCGCAGCCCCGGTGGTCCGGCCCTTTGAGCCGGGTTTCCGGCCCCCATTCATCCCAAGGTGCCGCCTCGCGGAACGCCTCAGCAGAGGGTCCGGGCGGCGCGCTCGAAAAGGAGAGTTTTCGTATGGCGAAGGTGATCGGCATCGATCTCGGAACCACCAACAGCTGCGTCGCCGTCATGGACGGCAAGACTGCGAAGGTGATCGAGAACGCGGAAGGCGCGCGCACGACGCCGTCCATGGTGGCCTTCTCCGACGACGGCGAGCGCCTCGTCGGCCAGCCTGCCAAGCGTCAGGCCGTGACCAATCCCGAGAACACGCTGTTCGCGGTCAAGCGCCTGATCGGCCGGCGGTTCGACGACGCGGTGGTCGCCAAGGACAAGAACCTCGTTCCCTACAAGATCGTCAACGCCTCGAACGGTGACGCCTGGGTCGAGGCGCATGGCGAGAAGTACTCGCCCTCGCAGATTTCCGCGATGATCCTTCAGAAGATGAAGGAAACCGCGGAAGCCTATCTCGGCGAGAAGGTCGAGAAGGCCGTCATCACGGTTCCGGCCTACTTCAACGACGCCCAGCGCCAGGCCACCAAGGACGCTGGCAAAATCGCGGGCCTCGACGTCCTGCGCATCATCAACGAGCCGACGGCGGCAGCCCTCGCCTACGGTCTCGAGAAGAACGACGGCAAGACGATCGCGGTCTATGATCTGGGCGGCGGCACGTTCGACGTGTCGGTGCTGGAGATCGGCGACGGCGTGTTCGAGGTGAAGTCCACGAACGGCGACACGTTCCTGGGCGGCGAAGACTTCGACATGCGGCTCGTCGAGTACCTCGCGGGCGAGTTCAAGAAGGATCAGGGCATCGATCTGAAGAACGACAAGCTCGCCCTTCAGCGCCTTAAGGAGGCGGCCGAGAAGGCCAAGATCGAGCTGTCGTCCGCGTCGCAGACTGAGATCAACCTGCCCTTCATCACGGCGGACGCGACCGGTCCCAAGCACCTGACCATGAAGCTGACGCGCTCGAAGTTCGAGGCGTTGGTGGACGATCTCGTGCAGCGCACCGTCGGCCCCATGAAGGCGGCCCTCAAGGATGCCGGCCTCACGGCCAATGACATCGACGAAGTGGTGCTGGTCGGCGGCATGACGCGCATGCCCAAGGTCCAGGAGACCGTGAAGAGCTTCTTCGGGAAGGAGCCCCACAAGGGCGTCAACCCCGACGAGGTCGTCGCCATGGGCGCCGCGATCCAGGCGGGCGTGCTGCAGGGCGACGTGAAGGACGTTCTCCTTCTCGACGTGACCCCGCTTTCGCTCGGCATCGAGACGCTGGGCGGCGTGTTCACGCGCCTGATCGACCGCAACACGACGATCCCGACCAAGAAGAGCCAGGTCTTCTCGACCGCCGAGGACTCGCAGAACGCCGTGACCATCCAGGTCTACCAGGGTGAGCGCGAGATGGCGGCCGACAACAAGTCGCTCGGCCGCTTCAACCTCGAGGGCATTCCGCCCGCACCCCGCGGCGTGCCGCAGATCGAGGTGACCTTCGACATCGACGCCAACGGCATCGTCAACGTGTCGGCCAAGGACAAGGGCACCAACAAGGAGCAGCGCATCACCATCCAGGCGTCGGGCGGCCTGTCGGACGCCGACATCGACAAGATGGTGAAGGAGGCCGAGGCCAACGCCGACGCCGACAAGAAGCGCCGCGCCGCCGTCGAGGCCAAGAACCAGGGCGAGTCGCTCCTGCACTCGGCCGAGAAGTCCCTCAAGGACTACGGCGACAAGGTCTCCGAGACGGACCGCAAGGCCATCGAGGACGCCATCAGCGATCTGCAGGCCGAACTCGACCAGCCCGAGGCCGACGCCGATGCGATCAAGGCGAAGTCCGACAAGCTGGCCGAAGCCTCGATGAAGCTCGGTCAGGCCATGTACGAGGCCGCGCAGTCCGAGGGTGCGGAAGGCGGCGATAGCCAGCCCGGCGCCCAGGCCCGCAACACGCAGGACGACGTCGTGGACGCGGACTTCGAGGAAGTGCAGGACGACCGCAAGAAGTCGGCCTGATCCGCTTGCCATTCCGATAGGTGAAAAGAGCCCCGGCAGTGCCGGGGCTTTTTTCGTTCCGGCGGTCACATGAGCCGGCGTGCTCAAGCGCCCGATCTCATGGCCGAGCCCGTCTTGGTCCCATCGCCGGAATCAAGGGGCGTGTCGCTGGTCGCGGTGTCTCGAGCTCGTCCAGACGCGCAAGCTCCCGTCGGTACGATGAGCCGACCGGACCTCCGCTATCTACCGGAGATGGCGTCGCCGCGCCGCGTGCGATCTGTCTCCGCCCGCGTTCTGCCAGCACCGAGCATCCGGTCGGGCATTCTTCGCCACGGTTCGCGACGCGTCGTCCTCATTCGCTCGCCTGCGGGAGCCAAGGCTCGTTTCGAACCTGACCGGAGCCTGTCCAGGGGCTAGAGCACGACCGCTTGTCGACCCTTTCACCTTGTACCCGCCTATGGTAACGGCCCCGCGCAGCCCTTACATGCGCGAAAAGCGCCGACGGCCGCTCCCCGCGGAGCGGTACGTGGCAACGCGACCGTTTTGCCGGTCGCGCCATTGGTCCAGATGCGAGAACGGTGAAGCGGTGTCCGTGAAGGTCGATTACTACGAGACGCTCGGCGTCGCGAAGACATGCGACGACAAGACCCTCAAGGCGGCGTTTCGCAAACTCGCCATGCAGTTCCACCCGGACAAGAATCCTGGCGACTCCGCCGCCGAGCACCGCTTCAAGGAGATCGGAGAGGCCTACGAGGTCCTCAAGGATCCGCAGAAGCGCGCGGCCTATGACCGCTTCGGTCATGCCGCCTTTCAGAACGGTGGCGGCGCCGGCGGGTTCCGCGGCGACTTCTCCTCGTCCATGGCCGACATCTTCGACGACATCTTCGGCGAGATGATGGGCGGGCGCGGTGGCCAGGGCCGACGGGGCGCCGGCGGCCAGCAGAGCGGGCGCGAACGCGGCTCCGACCTTCGCTACAACATGGAGATAGGCCTGGACGAGGCCTTCGCGGGCAAGACCGCCGAAATCTCCGTCCCCACCACCATCCAGTGCGACGTCTGCAACGGCACCGGCGCCAAGGCCGGCACCGCGCCCAAGGCTTGCCCGACCTGCGGCGGTATCGGTCGCGTGCGGGCCGCGCAGGGCTTCTTCTCGATCGAGCGCACCTGCCCGACCTGTCAGGGCCGCGGCGAGATCATCGCCGACCCCTGCGGCAAGTGCGGCGGCGACGGTCGCCTGCCCGAGGAGCGCAACCTCTCGGTCAATATCCCAGCCGGTATCGAGGATGGCACGCGCATCCGCCTTGCCGGCGAGGGTGAAGCGGGCCTGCGCGGTGGTCCGGCCGGCGATCTCTACATCTTCCTGTCGGTACGTCCGCACGAGTTCTTCCAGCGTGACGGAGCCGACCTCTTCTGCAAGGTGCCGGTCTCGATGACCACGGCGGCACTCGGCGGCACCTTCGAGGTGACGACGCTCGACGGCGCCAAGTCGCGCGTCAAGGTTCCCGAGGGAACGCAATCGGGCAAGCAGTTCCGCGTGAAGGGTCGCGGCATGCCCGTGCTTCGATCCAACCAGACGGGCGATCTCTTCATCCAGATCTCGATCGAAACGCCGCAGAACCTGTCGCGCCGGCAACGCGAACTCCTCGAGGAGTTCGAGGAGATTTCCTCGTCCGAGAACTCGCCGCAGTCGACCGGCTTCTTCTCGCGCATGAAGGACTTCTTCGAGGGTCTCAGCGAGTAACCGAGATGTTCTCGACGCGACATCTTTTGTCGCGTCGAAGCCCGTGCCATGATGCGTTGCGGCAACCGTCGATGGAGCAGCGCCCATGCCCGCCCTACGCCCCGGCCCTCAGAGTGGACGTGAGGAGCGGCGCGCGCGACGCGCCGACCTCGCTCGCTTCTTCGGCACCTGGATCCGCAAGCCGTTGTCGCTGGGCGCGGTCGCGCCATCGTCGGCGACCTACTGCGCGACCATGGCGGCGGCAGCCTCCACGCATCTCGACGGCCCTATCCTGGAACTGGGCCCGGGCCTCGGCGTCGTGACGCGCGCTCTTCTGGCCAAGGGCGTCGATCCCGCGCGCATCACCTCGATCGAGTACGATGCCGACTTCGCGCGGACGCTGCGCGAGCGCTTTCCGAGGGTCAACGTGATCCGGGGCGACGGTTTCGATCTCGACCAAACGCTCGGAGATGGCGGTGCCACGCGCTTTGCCGCGATCCTAATGGCGATCCCGGTCGTCTCGAAGCCGCAGGCCGAGCGGCAGGCGCTTTTCAGACGATACCTCGACCGCCTTGTTCCCGGCGGCAACATCACGCAGCTTTCCTATCTCGTGACCCCGCCGGTGAAGCCGATCGAAGGCGTGTTCGAGGTCTCCTCGACGCCGATCGTTTGGGACAACATTCCTCCGGCCCGCGTTTGGATCTACCGCAAGACCGCAGCGCTCGCCCATTGAGCGCCCGAATCCTGGTCTTGGCGGGCTCGGCGCGCTCACGCGCGCCGGAAGCCCTACTGGCGGGAGAGGTCATGCGCCGCCTGGCGGTCACCGACGTGGTGCTCGCGCAGGTGCACCCGGCCGACTACCCGCTGCCGGTCTTCGACGACCCGGACGACGACGCGACACCGCCGCCGGAGAACGCGCGCCTCATAGCCGGGCGGCTCGCCCTCCAGGACGGCCTCGTCCTCGTCGCGCGCGAGCGGGGAGCCGGCGCGCCCGCGCTTCTTTTGAACGCGCTGGAATGGATCGCGGCGATCGGGGGTGATGCCGCGTTCCGCCGCCTCGTCGTCGCGCTCGCGATCGTCGGAGACAGGCCCGTCGGTGGTGCGCTCTGCGCGCAGGATCTGCGCACGCGTTTGAGCGCGCTGGGCGCCGTGGTCGTCACGCCGACCATTCTTCTCGACCGGACCGCCATCCTGGACGACGCGACGGGCCGCCTGGCGCGCGACCACGGCGCGTCGCTGGATGCCGGACTCGACGCGCTTCTCGACCACGCGCGTGCGCTCGGTCGGCAAGGATAGGATCAGGCATCCTACTCAGACAGGGAGTGAAGCCCCGCCTCGCCCCACTCCGCGACGGAACCTGTGCGCGCACCGTCCATTTCGCGCGAACAGAAAGCCGTTTCTCGTATCTGGAGTGTCCCACGTGCCGACGCCCCTGCCGACCCCGTCCGCCCCACCCTCGCCCTCCATGCGCAGCACCGAGCAGCGGATCCGTCGCCATCTCGGCGACCATTGGAAGAGCTACGCCTTCCAGGGCGGCCTGATGGCGCTGGCTGGCGTGCTGGCGCTTCTGGCGCCTCTGGTCGCGACGCTGGCCTCCGCGATCTTCTTCGGCTGGCTGCTCCTGGTGCTGGGCGTTGTCGGCATCGTGACGAGCGTTCGCCTAAGGGGATCGACGGGCTTCTGGTCGGGGCTCATCGTCTCGGCGCTCGCCCTGGTTCTGGGCGTCATGATCCTGTTCGACCCGTTCGCGGGCGCGGTGACGCTGACGACGCTGCTGGCGATCTACTTCCTCCTGTCGGGTCTCAGCATGCTGTCGCTCGCCAACGCCTTTCGCCCGTCCACGGCTCGCTTCTGGCTGCCGGCCCTGGCTGGCGTCCTGAACATCGCGCTGGCCGTCCTGCTCGTGCTCGGCCTGCCGGGCACGGCGCTCTGGGCGAGTGGCGTCTTCCTCGGCATCTCGCTTCTGTCGTCAGGTCTCGGCCTGCTGTTCGCCGCGCTCGACGCGCGAGGGTCCCGGCGCGCCTGACGCCCGTCAGACGTGCTGGCCGCCGTTGATGTGGATCTCGGCGCCATTCACGTAGGACGCCTGGCCGGAGCACAGGAAATAGATGATGTCGGCCACCTCGGAGGTCTTGCCGAGACGCCGCATCGGGATCGCCTCGACGATCTTCTCGGTGCCGGGCGACAGGATCGCCGTGTCGATCTCGCCCGGCGCGATGGCGTTGACGCGGATGCCGTCCGGTCCGAAGTCGGCCGCCATCTCGCGTGTCAGCGAGGCGAGCGCCGCCTTGGACGTGGCATAGGCCGTGCCGGCGAAGGGGTGGACGCGGCTGCCCACGATCGAGGTGACGTTGACGATCGCCCCGCCGGCGGAGGCCAGTTCCGCGTGAAGACCTCTCGCCAGCATGATGGGCGCAAAGAAGTTCACCTGGAACACGTCGCGCCAGACGTGCATCGGCGTGCGGATGGAATCCATGCGCGCACCCTTGTCGGCCTTGGGGCTGATGGCGGCGTTGTTGACGAGCGCATGCAGCCGGCCGCCTTCGGCCGCGACGCGCTGGCGGATCTCGGACACGGCAAAGCCGACGTCCTCGGGATCCGACAGGTCGACGCGGATGTGGTCTTCCGGTCCCGCAGGCCAGGGGCAGTCCACCGCGAAATCCTGGCGTGAGCAGGTGATCACGCGCCATCCCTCGCGCGAGAAGCGCTTCACGGTGGCATGACCGATGCCGCGGGAGGCACCGGTCAGGACCAGGATCCGGCGGCCCTCGGTAGAATTGGCGGCGTCGGCGGACATGCGCGGTTCCCTGCTTGCAGCGACGCCGGCGGGCCAGCCTCGTGGGCTCGGCACCGTTGATTTTACGCGTCTCCGCTCCTCTTTATCCGAAGGTCGCCGATAGCGGCATCCCCCCATGCCGCATAACCTGAGTTTCGGACCCGACATTCGTCATGCCCCTTCTCCGCACGGTGCCGATCGCCCTGGCTCTCCTTTCGACGTTGATCGGCGGCACCGCGGAGGCGGAGGGCTGGTCCGCGGTGGAGCAGGCTGCGCGCGGCGAACGGGTCGAGATGGACTTCGTGGGCGGCGAGGCGGCGCGAAACTATTTCAACTGGGCTGCAGGCGAGATCGAGCGTCTCTACGGCGTCGTGCTCGTCGCGCGGCCCGTCACCTCGCTCGACGAGGCAGCCCGTCGCGTCGAGGACGCGGGCGCCGAGGGGCCCGATCTGGTTTCGACGGGCGGCGGCAGCTTCCATCGCCTTCTCGACGGCAACCGATTGGCGCCGCCGTTCGCCCGACGCCTGCCGAACTGGCGGCTCGTCGACACGGCCCGCCAACCGGCCGCCCTGATGGATGCGACGCGGCTGACCGATGGGCGCGAGGTGCCGACCGGCGCGACGCGGCTCGTGTTCCTGGCTGACACCGCACGCGACCCGGCCCCGGCCGGTGGCCTTCCGTCCTCGCTGGAAGCCCTGCAGCTTCAGGCGCAGGTGCGGCCCGGCAGCATGCCCTTTCCCTCACCCGACGATCCGGCCGGACTTCTGTTCCTGCAGCAGGTCCTGTTCATGACCGCACCGGAGCCCTCGATCCTCTGGCGGCCTGCCGGGGAGAGCGATGTCGCGGCGACCACCGCGGCGCTTTGGGCCTGGCTCGATACGTTGCACGCCACGAGCTGGCGCGAGGGGACCGAGCAACCGGATGGGCCGGCGCAGATCGGCTTGCTGCGCGAGGGCGCAATCGCCGTGGCGATCGCGACGGATCCCGGCACCGCGGCGGGTGTCATTGCCAGAGGCACCCTGCCGGCGAGCGTTGCCAGTTTCGCGCTGGAGGGCGGCACGATCGGCGGCGCGAACTATCTTGCGATCCCGGCCGCGAGCGACACCAAGGATGGCGCGATGGTCGTTGCGAACTTCCTCCTGTCGCCTGAGGCGCAGGTGCGAAAGGCGGATCCGGCGATCTGGGGCGAGCCGACGATCCTGGCGCCGGAACGGCTGGCTCCCGCCTTTCGTGAGCGGCTCGCCGCCTTCGGGGAAGCCGCCGGCCAGCCCGACGGTCCGGGAATGAACCTCGTGATCCAGCCGCTGCATCCGAGCTGGACCGCCCCGCTTCGCGCGGAATGGCAGCGGCGCTACGGCGGCTGACGGAGAGCGGGATGCGTCTCGTGACCGGCTTTCGTTCGCGGCCGCGCCTTCTGGTGGCGCTCGCTGTGGCGATGCTGATCGCCCTGGTCCTTCCCGGCTCGATGCGCTGGTCGACGATCGCGCTGCTCGCGTGGGACGGTGCGGTCTCGATCTATCTCGCTCTTGTGGCCCGCATGACGGCGCGCGCCGATGCCGGTCTCATCCGGCGCCACGCGCGGGCGCAGGACGAGGGAGCGGCCGCGATCCTCTTTCTGACGACGCTTGCGGTGGCTTTCTCGTTTGTCGCCATCGCGGCGGAACTGCATGGCGGCGGCGCTTCAGCCACCGGCGGCTCCGCGGCCGACACCGCGCCCTCGACGCAAAGCCTGACGCTCGCGGGCGTGACGATCCTCCTGTCCTGGACCGTCACGCAGGTCACCATGGCCCTGCACTATGCGGGGCGCTACTATGGCGACGCGGCAGCGGAAGGCGGCCTCGATTTTCCGGGCGACGACCGCGATCCGGACTATGCGGACTTCCTGTACTTCGCCTTCACCATGGGCGCCGCCTGCCAGACCTCGGACGTTTCGGTGACCTCGCGTCCCATGCGCAAGCTCGTGCTCGTGCACACCGCGCTCGCCTTTCTCTTCAACACGACGATCCTGGCGCTGGCCGTCAACGTGGGCGCCAGCCTGATCTGACGGGCGCTGGACAAGCATCGACCCGGCCGCCACAACGCAAGCCATGAGCCAGACGCGCCATCAGACCGTGAAAGCGGGGACCGGCACCCCATGGCCCGAGCTGCCGGTTTCGGCTGTTCTGCCGGAGGTCGCGCGCGCCCTGGAGCAAGCGCCGCACCGCGCGGTGCTCGTGGCTCCGCCGGGCGCCGGCAAGACGACGCTGGCGCCGCTCCATCTTCTGGCCTCCCTGCCCGAGGGCCGCATCCTCCTGGCCGAACCACGCCGCGTGGCGACCCGTGCCGCCGCCTCGCGCATGGCGCAGCTTCTCGGCGAGGCGCCGGGACAAACGGTCGGCTGGCGTATGCGCCTGGATACGCGCGTCTCGGCCTCGACCCGCATCGAGGTCGTGACGGAGGGCGTACTGACGCGCCTGCTTCTTGCCGATCCCGAACTGTCCGGCGTCTCCGCCGTCCTGTTCGACGAGTTCCACGAGCGCTCGCTCGACGCGGACCTGGGACTGGCGCTTGCGCTGGAGGCCGCCGGCGCCTTGCGGCCGGACCTTCGGATCCTTGTCATGTCCGCGACGCTCGACGGTGCGCGGGTGGCGGGTCTCCTGGGTGACGCCCCAGTGATCCGAAGCGAGGGACGGGCGTTTCCGGTCGAGATCCGGCACCGCGCGCCCGAACCCGGAGCGCGGGTCGAGGACGAGGTCGCCCGTACGATCCTCGACGAGCTGGCGGCGGGATCGGGCTCGATCCTGGCCTTCCTGCCGGGCGCCTTCGAGATCGAACGCACGGCCGAGAAGCTGCGCTCCCGCCTGCCGGGCGACACGACGCTCTGCCCGCTCTACGCCGCGCTGCCGCCAGCTGCGCAGGACGAGGCCATTCGACCGGCGCCCGCCGGTCGGCGCAAGGTCGTGCTCGCCACCACGATCGCGGAGACCTCGATCACCATCGACGGCGTGACGACGGTGGTGGATTCGGGGCTCAAGCGGCAGCCCCGGTTCGAGCCCGCGACCGGCCTGCAGCGCCTCGAGACCGTTCGCGTCTCGCTGGCCTCGGCCGAGCAGCGCGCGGGCCGCGCCGGGCGCACGGCGCCGGGCACGGCGATCCGGTTGTGGCGCGCCGAGCAGAGCGGCGCGCTCCAACCCTTCGACCGGCCGGAGATCCTGAGTGCCGACCTGTCCGGGCTGACGCTCGACGCCGTCAGTTGGGGTGCGCGCTCGCCGGCCGACCTTCCCTTCCTCGACCCGCCGCCGGCCGCCGCACTGGCCGAGGCCGCCGCGCTTCTTCGCGATCTCGGCGCGCTCGACGAGACGGGCCGCCTGACCGCGATGGGCGAGGCGATGCGCCTCCTGCCCTTGGCCCCGCGGCTGGCTCGCATGGTGGCGGGCGCCGCGGTCGGCGAGGCCCGCAACCTCGCGTCGCGGCTCGCGGTGCTCTTGTCGGAGCCCGGGCTCGGCGGTCCCTCGCCTGACCTAGCGGAGCGCCTGCGCCGCTGGCGAGCCGAGGATGGCGCACGCGCCCGCGACGCCGCAGCGCTGGCGCGCAGGATCGCCGCCTCGGTGCCGGAGGGGGATCTCGGCCACCGCGAGAGCGACGCCGACCCGGCCCGCCTCCTCGCCCTCGCCTATCCCGACCGGATCGCGATCCCGCGCGGCGCACCGGGGCAGTTCATCCTGTCCAACGGCCGCGGCGCGCGGATCGACGAGCGCGACGCCCTGGCGCGCGTCCCGGCCTTGGTGGTGGCGGATCTCGGCGAAAGCGAGAACGCGCAGGCCCGCGTCGGAACGATCCGTGCGGCGGCCGTCCTCGACCGCGAGGCGCTGGACGCGATCCTGCGTGCCCGCGCCGTGGAGGAAGACGCCGTGGTGTTCGACCCCGCTTCGCGCTCCGTGCGGGGACGGCGCCGGCGACGCCTGGGCCGCGCGATCCTGTCGGAGCAGCCGATCGCGCTTCCCCCAGGAGAGGATGCGGGGCTCGCCCTCATGGACGGCGCCCGGAGCCTGGGGTTGAGGTCCCTGCCCTTCGACAACGAGACCGAGCGTTTCCTGCGCCGGATGCGCTTTGCCGCGTCCGCCGAACCGGACTGGCCGGCCTTGGACGACGATGCGCTTCTGGCGGGTCTCGGTTCCTGGCTTCTGCCCTATGTGCCGGGCGTGACCGCGCTCGGTGCGATCACGCCCGGCCAGTTGCGGACCGCGCTCCAGAGCCTCGTTCCACCCGGCACCCGGCTCGATGCGCTCGCCCCCTCGCATTTCACCGCTCCCACCGGCCATGCGCATCCGATCCGCTACGAGAAGGACGGACCGGTGTTGGCGATCCGCGTCCAGGAGCTCTTCGGACTGACGGTCCACCCGGCGATCGCAGGCGGGCGGCTGCCGTTGACGCTCGAGCTTCTCTCGCCCGCCTCGCGGCCGATCCAGATCACGAAGGACCTGCCCGCCTTTTGGGCCGGCTCCTGGCGCGACGTTCGAGCCGACCTGCGCGGTCGCTACCCGCGCCATCCCTGGCCAGAGGATCCCGCTGCCGCGCTGCCGACGGCACGTGCCAAGCCGCGAGGCTGACGCGGGCGCAAAGCGTTGATGCGCCGCATCTTTCCGCCGCTGAAGCTCGTGCTATCTGCGGTTCGCATGATGAACCGCTCCACCACCGCCGAGTTCGAACCGGGTCCGCCCGATTGGCCGGGGCGCGCGGCCGCCGAGCGGCTGCGGCTCGCCACGCTGACGCGCCTGCGCTGGCTCTCGGTCGGCGGACAGACGGCATCCTGCGTGTTTGTCGCCTGGGGGCTTTGGTATCCCTATCCGGTTTTCGCCTGCTTCGCGCTGATCGGCCTGTCGGTTGCGCTCAACATCGGCTTGTCGCTGCGTTTCCCGCGCAGCTACCGGCTGACACCCCGCGCCGCCGCGATCCTGCTTACCTACGACATCCTGCAACCCGCAGCCCTCCTGATGCTGACGGGCGGCGTCCAGAACCCGTTTGCGATCTTCCTGATCGTGCCGGTCGTGATCGCGGCTGCGACGCAGCCCGCCCGACTGACCGTCGCGCTCGGCGTGCTCGCGCTGCTGGCCGCAACCCTGTTGTCCTTCGCGCACCTGCCGGTTCCCTGGCCCCACGACGCGCCGTTCAACCTGCCGCTCCCCTATCTTGGCGGCCTGTGGTTCGCGCTGGTGACGATGCTGGTCTTCTCGGCCTTCTACGTTCATCGCGTCGCCGCCGAGGCGCGGATGTTGTCGGACGCGTTGGCGGCAACCGAACTCGTTCTCCAGCGCGAGCAGCACCTTTCCGCCCTCGACGGGCTGGCCGCAGCCGCCGCCCATGAACTCGGCACGCCGCTCGCCACGATCGCGCTCGTCGCCAAGGAGATGGGTCGCACGACCCAAAGCGGCGACCCGTTGCGCGAGGACGTCGATCTCCTGATCACGCAGACCGAGCGCTGCCGCGAGATCCTGAAGCGTTTGTCGACCCTTTCGTCCTCGTCCGAGGAGCATATGGCCCGACTGCCGCTTCCCTCGCTGGTCGAAGAGATCGCCTCGCCCCACCGTCATTTCGGCGTGACGATCCGCGTCGAGGGCCGGTACCGCGAGGGTCCGGAACCGGTGATGCGGCGCAACGCCGGTATTCTCTACGGTCTCGGCAACATCGTGGAGAACGCCGTCGACTTCGCGTCCGGCGAGGTCGTGATCGATCTCAGCTGGTCCGCGGAGCGCGTCGAGATCACGGTGCGCGACGACGGGCCCGGCTTTCCGCCCGAGGTGCTGGGCCGTATCGGCGACCCCTACATGGCGACGCGCGAGGCGGGCCCGCGCAACTCCGGTGGCGGGCTGGGCCTCGGGCTTTTCATCGCCAAGACGCTTCTGGAACGTTCGGGGGCCCGGATACATTTCGCCAACAGATCGGAAAGCGACGGACCCGGTGCCAGCGTTTCCGTTTCGTGGGCGCGGGCAGGTCTGGACGTGCCGCATCGCGAAAGCGGCGCGCCCATCACGCCGGAGGACGCCTTCGTCGCCCCCTCCCGGTGACCCGTCGAAACGTTGAAAATGCGTGTCCGCGTAGCCATCTTCGGTATCGAAGGGAGTGATGTGATGCTGATCGAACATCAAGGCGCGACACCGGCGCCGATGCGGCTTCCCGAGGGCGACCGCTCGATTCTTCTCGTGGACGACGATCGTCCGTTCGTGACCCGGCTGGCGCGTGCCTTCGAGCAGCGGGGCTTCGATGTCTGCACGGCGGAAAGCGTGAATGAGGGCGTGGCGGCGTTGCGCTCGAGCGCACCGGCCTACGCCGTGGTCGATATGCGGCTGGGCGCTGGAAACGGTCTGGACGTGATCGAGGCGCTGCGCCGCGCGCGGCCCGACGCCCGGGTCGTGGTGCTCACCGGCTACGGCAACATCGCGACCGCGGTCACGGCGGTGAAGCTCGGCGCGATCGACTATCTCGCCAAGCCGGCCGACGCCGACGAGGTGATCGGCGCGCTGATGCGCGACCCCGACACCAAGGCCGAGCCGCCCGAGAACCCGATGTCCGCCGACCGGATCCGCTGGGAACACATCCAGCGCGTCTACGAGCTTTGCGACCGCAACGTGTCCGAGACGGCCCGCCGCCTCTCGATGCACCGCCGCACGCTCCAACGCATCCTCGCCAAGCGCGCGCCGCGCTGACGGGCCGTCCCGGTCGTGAAGTGTTTCCGTATGCAAAAGGGGCCCGAGTGGCCCCTTTTGCATGCAAGACGCATCCGCAGGGCCCATGCATCGGGATCATGCCCGGCGCGATCGAGGACGAACACTCGCTCCGGTGATCCGGTCGCCTACTCGTCCGCGTCCGGCAGGCCGCTGAGCGCGGCACCGTTGGCGATCCATTCCGCACGCAGAAGACGGTCGGCGGAAAGGCGAGCGAGGCGCAGGGTCAGCGCCTTGCGAGCAGGCGCGCCGAGCCGATGCTCGGGCGCCTCGCGGATCATCTCGGCGCCGTAGCCGTCCGACAGCATGAGACCGCACTCGTCCGGGAAGATGTCGAGCGGCACCCCGGGATGGGTCGCGAAATAAAGCCGGTCGCAGTGCAGACGGTATTCGGGCCATTTGCGGTCGCTGCGAAAGTCTTCGATCGAGGACTTGATCTCGACGATCAGCACGTCGCCCTTCTCGCCGATGCCGATCAGATCGGCACGCCGGCCGCCGCTCAGCGGGATCTCGGGCAGAACCGAGACGCGCATCTTCATGAGAAGCCGCTGCACGCCGCGCCGCACCAAGAGCGCGCGTTCGGATTGGCGCCCGTCGATCATCGGATCACGGGCGCGAAGGGAGACGAGAGGCATGGGAAATCGTTAACGCTTTCCCGCGTCCCGCTTCAAGACCGCCGCCTGCGACCAACAGGCCCGCCGTCCGTCAGGCCGGCCGAGCCATCCGGATCGTGACGTCGGATGCGTCTTCCAGCATGGGGCAGTCCGGTGCCGGCTCGTCGGCCTTGCGGGACGCCAGGGCGGCCAGCGCTCGCTTCAGCGACAGGAGCTGCTCGATCTTGCCGTCGATCTCCGCCAGCCGGCGGTGGACGTGACGCGTGGTCTCCACGTTGCAGGAGGAGGGCCCGTAGAGCGCGAGGAGCCGACGGGCCTCATCGGTCGTGAAGCCTAGCGAACGCAGGCGCTGGAGAAACCGCAGGATATGGACGTCGCGCTCGGCATAGTCGCGATAGCCGTTCGCGGCCCGGGCAGGCGCGAGCAGCCCGACCTCCTCGTAGTAGCGGATGGTCTTGGGCGGCAGTCCGGACCGTCGGGCCGCCTCACCGATATTCATGCCAAGCCCCCGGAACAGCAGCCTTTTCAGCCGGTCCGTTGTGCAAATGCCGCACAGGTCGGGCAAGTCAACTGTGTCGAGCGGGCAACAAGATTTCCTTAAGCATGACGCGCTCTACTCCGGCCGTTGCCTCGCGATTCACGGCGGCGTACCAGGGTTGCGGTCCCGCTGCGGGCGCTCCTGGTCCCTCGTCGCGACCGCCCGGCCGCTCGACCCAACAGCCGTACCGGACGCCCGCCCATGATCGCCTCCCGACTGCCTCTCCTCGGCGTCTCCCTTCTTGCCATGATGGCGCTCGGCGCCTGCTCGACCACGCAGCGCGCGGCGCTCGCGCCGGCCGCCCCCATGGCCCAGGCCTTCGTGTCGCCCTCGCCCGCCGAGCAGATGAACTGGGGCGGACCGCTCGGGCCCGTCGAGCTGACCGCCTATGCCTCGATCGAGGACGGCGGGTTCAAGCTTCCGGCCATTCCGACCAACAAGGTCGACCCGCAGTTCCTGCGCCAGCGCGTCGTCTACAACGGCGAGGGCTTCGAGCCGGGCACCGTTGTAGTCGATACCAAGAGCCACTTCCTCTACGTGATCGAGCCGCGCGGCACGGCGATGCGCTACGGCATCGGCGTCGGCAAGGCGGGCTTCGCCTGGGCCGGCGAGGCCGAGATCAAGGACAAGCAGCACTGGCCGAAGTGGTTTCCGCCGGTCGAGATGATCGCGCGCCGTCCCGAGCTCAAGCCCTACGGCAACGAGGTCGGCATGAATCCCGGCCTGCAGAACCCGCTCGGCGCCCGCGCCCTCTACCTCTACCAGGGCAACAAGGACACGCTCTACCGCCTGCACGGCACGCCGGAATGGTGGTCGATCGGCAAGTCCATGTCGTCGGGCTGCATCCGCCTGATCAACCAGGACATCGTCGATCTCTACGACCGCGTGCCGATGAACGCGCGCGTGATCGTGCTCCAGGGCAACGACAGGCTCGAGGACTATCGTGGGGGCCGTCGCATCGCGCAAGGCGCGGCGAAGACCGCCTCGTAAGGCTCACAGTTTCGAAGCGGGGGACCCGCTGATGGCCGGGCGTCTCGGGGGAGACGTCCGGCCTTTTTCTTGGATGGCATGAGGACGCTCAGCCCGTACCGAGGCTGGCCAGCGTCGCAGCGGCTAGCGCCGCGTAGCGCAGGCCCTTGCCGAGGCCGACGAGAGCGACGAAGCGGCCGAGCGGAACCTGAAGCATGCCGGCGACAACCGTCAGCGCATCGCCCACCACCGGCAGCCAGGTGAACATGAGGGCTGGCAGGCCGAAGCGTTGGAACCAGCCTGCGGCCCGCTCGAGCTTGTCGGAGGACACGGGAAACCAGCGCCGGTGGCTTTGGGCCGCTAGGGTGCGGCCGCAGACCCAGTTCACGACGCCGCCGAGCGTGTTGCCAAGCGTCGCGACCGCGACCAGCCACCAGGGGTCGCCCGTGCCGGACACGAGGAGGCCGACGAGCACCGCCTCCGACGACGCCGGAAATAGCGTCGCGGCGACAAGGGCGCTCGCAAACAGCGCCGCATAGGCCGAGAGTTCGGCGGTCACGAGAGGCCGGCTGCTGCCGGCCTCGCCGGACAGGCGTCAGGCGCCAAGCTGCGCCTTGCGCTCCTGGCGACGGCGATGAAGCACGGGCTCGGTGTAGCCGTTCGGCTGCTCGCGACCCTTGAGCACGAGATCGAGCGCGGCCTGGAAGGCGACCGAGCGGTCGAAGTCGGCCGCCATCGGATGATAGAGCGGATCGCCCGCGTTCTGCCGGTCGACGACGCCGGCCATGCGCCGCAGGGTCTCCACCACCTGTGCCTCCGTCACGACGCCGTGGCGCAGCCAGTTGGCGATGTGCTGCGAGGAGATGCGCAGCGTGGCGCGGTCCTCCATGAGGCCGACATCGTTGATGTCGGGCACCTTGGAACAGCCGACGCCCTGGTCGATCCAGCGCACGACGTAGCCGAGGATCCCTTGCGCGTTGTTGTCGAGCTCGGCCTGGACGTCCTCGGGGCTCCAGTTCGGGCGTACCGCGATCGGGATCGTCAGGATCTCGGAGAGCTTGGTGCGCGTCTCGCCCTCGAGCTTCGCCTGCACGGCCGCCACGTCGACCTCGTGGTAGTGCGTGGCATGCAGCGTCGCGGCGGTCGGGCTCGGCACCCAAGCCGTGTTGGCGCCGCTCCGGGGATGGCCGATCTTCTGCTGGAGCATGTCGGCCATCTTGTCGGGCATGGCCCACATGCCCTTGCCGATCTGGGCATGGCCCTTGAGGCCGCTAGCGAGCCCCGTGTCGACGTTGCGGTCCTCGTAGGCCTTGATCCAGGTCGCCTGGCGCATGTCGCCCTTGCGGATCATGGGCCCGAGTTCCATCGAGGTATGGATCTCGTCGCCGGTCCGGTCGAGGAAGCCGGTGTTGATGAATACGACGCGGTGGCGTGCCCGGCGAATGCACTCCGACAGGTTCACCGTAGTGCGGCGCTCCTCGTCCATGATGCCCATCTTGACCGTGTAGGGCTCGAGGCCGAGGGCGGACTCGACGCGCGAGAAGGTCTCGTCGGCGAATTCCACCTCGTCGGGCCCGTGCATCTTGGGCTTCACGACGTAGATCGAGCCGGCGCGCGAGTTGCGAGGCCCTTCCGTCTTGCGCAGATCGTGCATGGCGCAGAGCACCGTGAACATCGCGTCGAGCAGCCCTTCCGGCGCCTCCTGCCCGTCAGCCATGAGCACGGCCGGGTTGGTCATCAGGTGGCCGACGTTGCGCACCAGCATGAGCGAGCGACCGGGCAGCGTCAGCTGCGAGCCGTCGGGCGCGGTGTAGACACGATCGCTGTTGAGCCGGCGCGTCACGCTCTCGCTGCCCTTCTGGAACGTGTCGGCGAGGTCGCCGCGCATCAAACCCAGCCAGTTGCGATAGACGGCGACCTTGTCCTCGGCGTCGACCGCGGCGACCGAGTCCTCGCAGTCCTGGATCGTGGTGACGGCCGATTCCAGGACGACGTCGGCGATACCGGCCGGATCGGTCGAGCCGATCGGCGAGGTGCGGTCGATCACCACCTCGGCATGAAGGCCGTGCGTCGCGAGCAGCAGCGCGGTCGGGGCGTCGACCTCGCCGCGATAGCCGGCGAACTGCGCGGGATCGGCAAGCGGCACCTGGCGCGCGTCCTCGAGCGTCGCAAGAAGGCGTCCCTTCTCGACGTGAAAGGCGCGCGCATCGCTCCAGGACGCCCCGTTCAGCGGCGCGGACCGGTCGAGGAAGTCGCGCGCCCAACGCACGACGCGCTCGCCGCGCTTCGGGTTGTAGGCGCGCCCGCCGCGCTCCGCCCCGCCATCCTCCGAGATCGCGTCGGTCCCGTAGAGCGCATCGTAGAGCGAGCCCCAGCGGGCATTCGCCGCGTTCAGGGCGAAACGGGCGTTGAGGACCGGCACCACGAGCTGCGGACCGGCGATGCTCGCGATCTCGGGATCGACGTTGTCGGTCTCCACCGCGAAGGGCGCGCCCTCGGGCACGATGTAGCCGATCTCGCGCAGGAAGGCTTCGGCAGCCTCGCCGTTCACCGCGCTTCCCTGGTTCTGGCGGCACCAGTCGTCGATCCGCGCCTGCAACGTGTCGCGTGTCGCCAGAAGCTCGCGGTTGCGAGGACCGAGATCCTGCAGAAGCTCGGACAGGGAGCGCCAGAAGCGGTCCGCCTCGATGCCGGTCCCGGGCAAGGCCTCGTCCTCGGCAAAGCGGCGAAGCTCGGCGGCGACGCGCAGGGAATGGATCTCGCTATACTGTGTCATGGGTCCCTCTCCCGTTTCCGGATGCGTCGGTCCGATGCGGCGCGTCGCCTGTCGTGCCGGGTGTCCCGCATCGCCGGGTGCGGTGTCAAACGGACTTTACCGATCCCTCGTAAGTCAGGCTGCGCTTCGCGGTTGCCAAACCGGCGACGCGGCGACCACACTGGCCCCCGCATCTTTCAAAGGACACGATCCACGATGAAGCCCGCGATCCTCGGCCTGGCCGTCCTTCTGAGCGGCGCGAGCCTTCCGGCCGCTCACGCCTTCGACCTGACGATCCTGCATATCAACGACTTTCACTCGCGCATGGAGCCGATCGACAAGTACGACGGCCCCTGCTCGCAGAAGGCGGCGGACGAGAAGAGCTGCTTCGGCGGCATCGCGCGCATCGCGACCGCCATCGAGGCGGCGAAAGCGCGTGCGGGCAACGGGCCGACGCTCCTGCTCGACGCCGGCGACCAGAGCCAGGGTTCCCTGTTCTACACCTACTACCGGGACAAGGATTCGGCCGAGATGATGAACCGCCTCGGCTTCGAGGCGATGGCGGTGGGCAACCACGAGTTCGACGACGGCGTGCCCGTGATCCAGGCGTTTGCCAGCGCCGCGAAGTTTCCCATGCTGATGGCCAACGCCGACATGGCGCGCGAGCCGGCGCTTGCCGCATTGGTGAAGCCCTCCACGATCATCGAGAAGAACGGCGAGCGGATCGGCCTCATCGGCCTGACGCCGCGCGACAACCAGGAGCTGACCGCGGCCGGCAAGTCGATCGACTTCCAGGATCCGGTCGAGGCGGCCAAGCGCGAGGCGGCGAGCCTGACGGCACAAGGGATCAACAAGATCATCCTCGTCAGCCATTCCGGCTACGAGGTGGACAAGCGCCTCGCGGCCGAGGTGCCCGAGGTCGACGTGATCGTCGGCGGCCACTCGCACACGCTCCTGTCGTCCACCGACCCGAAGGCCGCCGGTCCCTATCCCACGATGGTGAAGGGACCTTCCGGCGCCGACGTGCCGATCGTCCAGGCCTATGCCTATTCCAAGTATCTCGGCGAGCTGCGCGTCTCCTTCGACGACGCGGGCCGCGTCACGAAGGCGGAAGGCGCGCCGATCCTGCTCGATGCGACGGTCGCCGAAGACGAGACCATCAAGGCTCGCGTCGCCGAACTCGCCAAGCCGCTGGAGGAAATCCGCTCCAAGGTCGTGGCGGAAACGGCGGAGCCCATCGACGGTGCGCGCGAGCGGTGCCGCCTCGGCGAATGCCAGGGCGGCAATCTCGTGGCCGATGCGATTCTCGATCGCACCCGAGACCAGGGCGTGACGATCGCCATGGGCAACGGCGGCAACATCCGCGCCTCGATCGACGCCGGTCCGATCACGATGGGTGAGATCCTGACCGTCCTGCCCTTCCAGAACACGGTCGCGACCTTTCAGCTGACGGGCGCCGACATCCGGGCCGCACTCGAGAACGGCGTCAGCCAGATCGAGGAGACGGCGGGGCGCTTCCCGCAGGTGGCCGGTCTCCAGTTCGACTGGTCGCGCAAGGGGCAGGCGGGTGTCGACCGCATCAAGGCGGTGCGCGTGAAGAACGATGCGGGAGAGTGGGTGCCGATCGACCCGGCGGCGACCTATACGGTCGTGTCCAACAACTTCCTGCGCCAGGGCGGCGACGGCTACAAGGTCTTCGCGGAGAAGGCCAAGAATGCCTACGACTACGGTCCGAACATGGAGGACGTGGTGGTAAGCTACCTGCAGGCGCAGGGCGGCGCCTACAAGCCGCACACGGACGGCCGCATCCGCGAGATCGACTGATCGCCGGATCGCCGCCCCGGGACCTCGCGCACGGCGCGTGGTTCCGGGGCGCATTTCGCGCGCCGATCGGATAGAACCGCCCGGAGCCCGTCAGCGCAAGGAAGCGATACGTATGCTGGAGTTCATCGGCCTTGGCAGCATCCTCGTTGTCGTTCTTCTGTTTGTCGCGCTCGTGGTGGTCGCCTCGACGGTCAAGATCGTGCCGCAGGGCTACAACTATACGGTCGAGAACTTCGGCCGCTACGTGCGCACGCTGACGCCCGGCCTCAACCTGATCACGCCCTTCGTGGAACGGATCGGGCACAAGATGAACATGATGGAGCAGGTCCTCGACGTGCCGACCCAGGAGGTCATCACGCGCGACAACGCCTCGGTCGCCGCCGACGGCGTCGCCTTCTACCAGGTGCTGGATGCCTCGGCGGCCGCCTACGAGGTGTCGAACCTCCAATACGCCGTCCTGAACCTCGTGATGACCAACCTCCGCTCGGTCATGGGCTCGATGGACCTCGACGACCTCCTGTCGAACCGCGACACGATCTCGGAGCGCATCCTGCGCGTGGTGGATCAGGCCGCCCATTCCTGGGGCATCAAGATCACGCGCATCGAGATCAAGGATATCAACCCGCCGAAGAACCTCGTGGACTCCATGGCGCGCCAGATGATGGCCGAGCGCGAGAAGCGCGCCGAGATCCTGGAAGCCGAGGGCAAGCGCAACGCCCAGATCCTCAAGGCGGAAGGGCAGAAGCAGGCGCAGATCCTCGAGGCCGAGGGCAAGCGCGAGGCGGCGTTTCGCGAGGCCGAAGCGCGCGAGCGCTTGGCGGAAGCCGAGGCCAAGGCGACGCGTCTCGTCTCCGAGGCCATCGCGTCCGGCGACGTCCAGGCGATCAACTACTTCGTCGCCCAGCGCTACACCGACGCGCTCGCCAAGATCGCGTCGGCGCCGAACCAGCGCGTCGTCCTGATGCCGCTGGAGGCCTCGTCGCTGATCGGGGCGATCGGCGGCATTGCCGAGATCGCGCGCGCGACCTTCCCGGAGACCGGCGGACGGGCTCCTCCGGCTGCCTTGAGGACACCACCCGCGACGGTGCCGCGGACGCCCAGCTTCGCGGTTCCGGCGCAAGGGGACTGACGCGCGATGACGGCGTTCATGACCAGCGCGGGCTGGTGGATTCTCGGCCTTGTGTTGCTCGGCGCCGAGGTCTTCGCGCCCGGCGTCTATCTCTTCTTCTTCGGCATCGCCGCCCTGGTGATCGGACTCAACGCTCTCGTCGTGCCGGACCTGTCCTGGCAGAGCCAGGTGATCGGGTTCGCGGTGGTCTCGGCCGCCGTCACGCTGATCGGCCATCGTTGGTACGGGCAGCGGCGGTCGGCGCCTGACGCCCTCTCGCGCGAACCCAACCGGGGCGCCGGGCGTCTGGTCGGTCGCCAGGCCGTGGTCAGCGAGGCGATCAGCGGCGGACGCGGCCGGGTCGCGATCGAGGACGGATGGTGGATCGCGGAAGGACCCGATCTCCCGGCCGGGAGTCGCGTACGGGTGACGGGCGTGGAGGGGGCCGTCCTGCGCGTCTCGGCCGAGCCGCCCCCGGGCGCCGAGTGAGCGTTCAGCCGCGTTCGGTCAGAAGCACGCGATGATCGAGCAGGAACTTGGCGAAGAAGGGCAGGCTCGCCGAGCCGACCTCGCGCGCCGACCGACCGATCGTCCCCTCACGCACCCCCACGGGCGACAGGCCCCGCCGCTCCATGCCCGCCAGCGCCTCGCGCACGGCCGCGACGAGGCGAGACCGCACGCCGGCGGGAAACGAGCCGTCGATCACCGCGTCTTCGAAGTCGTAGACGGCGGTGGCCGAGGTAATCGCCTCGGCCAGACCCTGCGCTGCCGTGGCGATCCAGCGGTCGAGGGCCGCTCCGAGGCCCGTCCAGTCCGCATCGCGTCGCCACAGGTCGACGCCCTCGCCCCCCTCGTCCTCCACCATGCGTTCCAGAACATGGATCGAGGCGGCGTGAATCAGCTGAACGCGTCCCTGCCCCTTCGGTCCGGCCACGGGCATGGACCCGAGCGCACCGGCATTGCCGAGGCGCCCCGCCACGAGGCTGCCATCGATCACGATGCCGCCGCCCACGAAGGCCCCGACGAAGAAGTAGACGTAGTCCGCTGAAGGCTGGCGGCCGAAGGCCTGCTCGGCACCGCAGGCCGCCGTCACGTCGTTGGCCAGAAAGACGCTCTCGCCCGTGAGCGCCGCGATCTCGGCGGCCGCGTCGAGATCGCGCCAGGCGTCGAGTTCCTCGAGCGGGGCACCGTTCGCCTCGACCCAAGACCACAGTTCGAAGGGGAGCCCGACACCCAGGCCCGCGATGCGACGGCGCAGCGCGGGAGGCAGCGTCGCGCGCAGGTCGTGCGCGGCTTCCGACACGAAGCGCAGGATATCGTCGCGGCGCGGATAGCGATACAGGATCGCGCGGCTTTCGCGGACCTGCCCGACGAAGTCCATGAGCACCATCTCGCTGGTGCGCCGCCCGAGCTTCAGCCCGAGCGAAAAGGCACCGTCCGGATCGAGGCGCATCGGCACCGAGGGCTGACCGACGCGGCCACGGCGCGGCTCGCCCGACAGCACGAGCCCGTCTCGTTCGAGTTGGCGCATGATCACGGACGCCGTCTGCGGCGAAAGGCCGGACAGCCGGGCGATCTCGCTCTTCGCCAGGGCACCGTGACGGCGAATGAGCGACAGGACGGCCCGCTCGTTGTGCGCCCGCAGGCTGGCCTGATTCGAGCCCCGCAACGTGCCGTCGGGCCCTTCCAACGGCCGCAACGGCTCTATCTCCAACGTCTCCGAGGCCTCTGCCACATCCTTCCTCCCCGTCTCTGGCGGACGTCCGTGCTCCCAAGGGTTCGTCCCTCGGGCTCCGACTGTCAATAAATAAATCCCCGTGAGTTATCGATTGACAAGCTCGTCGGCAGTTTGTCAGATCGGCGCGAAGGATGCGGACGAGGAGGTCCGTATCCGGCGCGACTCGAAAGTCCCCGCTGCGTGCGGGTTTCGGTCGGCCGTCTTCCGGGAGGATGTTCCATCGTGCAGCTTCGTCAGCTTTTTGCGTCCGCCGCCCTGGGTGCGCTGGGTCTTGCCGCCCTGGCCGCACCGGCGACCGCCCAGTCGCCGATCACGGTGTGCCTGATCACCAAGACCGATACCAACCCGTTCTTCGTGAAGATGAAGGAAGGCGCCGAGGCGAAGGCCAAGGAGCTTGGCATCAACCTGCAAAGCTATGCCGGGCGGGTCGACGGCGACTCCGACAGCCAGGTCCAGGCGATCGAAAGCTGCATCGCGGGCGGGGCCAAGGGCATCCTGATCGCGGCCTCCGACACCAAGGGCATCGTGCCGACCGTGCAGAAGGCGCGCGATGCCGGCCTCATCGTGATCGCGCTCGACACCCCGCTCGAGCCCCTGACCTCGGCCGACGCCACGTTCGCCACCGACAACTACGAGGCGGGCGTCCTGATCGGCCAGTGGGCCAAGGCCAAGATGGGCGCTGAAGCCGCGAATGCGAAGATCGCCTTCCTCGACCTCACGCCCCAGCAGCCTTCCGTCGCCGTCCTGCGTGACCAGGGCTTCATGGAGGGCTTCGGCATCGACGTGAAGAACAAGGACGTGGTGGGCGACGAGGCCGACCCGCGCATCGTCGGTCACGACATCACGAACGGAAACGAGGAAGGCGGCCGCCAGGCCATGGAGAACCTTCTCCAGAAGGACCCCTCGATCAACCTCGTCTACACGATCAACGAGCCGGCCGCCGCCGGTGCCTACGAGGCGCTCAAGGGCCTCGGCCTCGCGGACAAGGTGACGATCGTGTCGGTGGACGGCGGCTGCCCGGGCATTGCCAACGTCAAGGACGGCGTGATCGGCGCGACCTCGATGCAGTACCCGCTCAAGATGGCCTCCCAGGGCGTCGAGGCGGTGAAGCGCTTCGCCGAGTCGGGTGCCAAGCCGCAGGCTTCGGAAGGTCTCCAGATCACCAACACGGGCGTCGATCTCGTCACCGACCAGCCTGCCGAGGGCGTGAAGTCCATGGACTCGGCTGCCGCCGCCAAGGCCTGCTGGGGCTGAACCCCGGATGCCACGGCAGGGGACATGATGTCCCCTGAACCCCTCTTCTCTTGAAGAGTGTTCGATCTCGGGCGGGGCCTCCAGCCCTGCCCGAGATCGAAAAGACACATCAAAAGAAGGAAAGGGTCCGGGACTTCATTCCCGGGCGGGGATCGGGGCGGCAGCCCCGCGGCACCCCGAGCCCGACCCGAGCGCCAGGGAGGCCGCAGACATGAGCGAGACGACCCGCAAGGGGAGCGACTTCGAGCAGGGGTTGGCGAACAGCGACACGCGGGTGGCGGATTTCTCCGCGCGCGGTCGCACGCCGCTTCAGCATCTCCAGCACTTCCTGCACGGCAATCCGACCATGGTGCCGGTGATCGTGCTCCTGTTCGGCATCCTGGTGTTCGGCCTCCTGATCGGGGGCCGTTTCTTCAACGCCTTCACGATGACGCTGATCCTGCAGCAGGTGGCGATCGTCGGCATCGTGGGCGTCGCGCAGACCCTGATCATCCTGACGGCCGGCATCGACCTGTCGGTGGGCGCGATCATGGTCTTGAGTTCGGTGATCATGGGCAACCTGGCCGTGGTGAACGGCGTGCCCGCACCGCTCGCCCTCACCATCGGTCTGGCGGTCGGCACGCTGTGCGGCGCCCTCAACGGCTTCCTGGTGGCGCGCGTGCGCCTGCCGCCGTTCATCGTGACGCTGGGCACCTGGTTCGTGTTCGAGGCCATCAACTTCATCTACACGCAGAACGCCACGATCCGGGCCCAGGACGTGGAAGCGGCCGCACCGATGCTGCAGTTCCTGGGGCGCACGTTCCAGATCGGCGGCGCGGTGTTCACCTACGCGGTGGTGGCCGTGCTCGCGCTGGTCGCGCTGTTCTACTACATCCTGAACACCACGGCCTGGGGCCGACACGTCTATGCGATCGGCGACGACGAGGACGCCGCGCGCTTGTCGGGCATCCGCTCCAACCGCGTGCTGATCTCGGTCTACGCGGTGTCGGGGCTGATCTGCGCCTTTGCGGGCTGGGCGCTGATCGGGCGCATCGGCTCGGTCTCGCCCACATCGGGCTACGAGGCCAACATCCAGGCGATCACGGCGGTGGTGATCGGCGGCACCTCGCTGTTCGGTGGCCGAGGCTCGGTGCTCGGCACGCTGGTGGGCGCGCTGATCGTCGGCGTCTTCGCCATGGGCCTGCGGATCTACGGCACCGATCCGCAGTGGACGCGCCTGACGGTGGGCGCCCTCATCATCCTGGCGGTGGCGGCCGACCAGTGGATCCGGAAGGTCTCGGCGTAATGGCACATCTCGGCAACCAGCCCGTGCTGCAGGCACGCGGTCTCTCGAAGCGCTACGGCCGCGTGGTCGCGATCGACAACGCCGACTTCGACCTCTACCCCGGCGAGATCCTGGCCGTGATCGGCGACAACGGCGCGGGCAAGTCGACCCTGATCAAGGCGCTGTCGGGCGCCGTGATACCGGACGCGGGCGAGATCAAGCTCGACGGCCAGCCGGCGACCTTCGCCAATCCGCAGGCCGCGCGCGACGCCGGCATCGAGACGGTCTATCAGCAGCTCGCGCTCTCGCCGGCGCTCTCGATCGCCGACAACATGTTCCTCGGCCGCGAGATGCGTCGTCCGGGCCCGCTCGGCCAGTATTTGCGCATGCTCGACAAGCCGGCGATGCGGCGCATCGCCCGCGAGAAGCTGAACGAGCTCGGCCTGATGACCATCCAGAACATCGACCAGCCGGTGGAAACGCTGTCGGGCGGCCAGCGGCAGGGCGTGGCGGTGGCGCGCGCGGCGGCCTTCGGGTCGAAGGTGCTGATCCTCGACGAGCCGACGGCGGCGCTCGGCGTCAAGGAATCGCGCAAGGTGCTCGACCTCATCCTCGAGGTGCGCTCGCGCGGCCTGCCGATCGTCCTGATCTCGCACAACATGCCGCACGTCTTCGAGATCGCGGACCGCATCCACATCCACCGCCTGTCGAAGCGGCTTTGCGTGGTGGATCCCAAGTCCATCTCCATGTCGGACGCGGTCGCCCTGATGACGGGCGCCAAGACGCCCGAGGCGGAGATGATGGCCGCCTAATCGGACCGCGAGCGAGCGAACGCGAAGACGGGCCGGTCCGGGGACCGGCCCTTTTTCGTTCAGCCCGCCAGCACCTCCAGCGCCGGGGCCTCCTTGGCCCGCATGCGCCGGGCCGCCTCCTCGCCGGCGAAGTGGCAGGCAGCCTCGTGGCCCGCCTCCACGGCGCGCAACTGCGGCGAATCGCTCGCGCAGATCGCCTCCGCGATCGGGCAGCGCGTGCGGAAGGCGCAGCCCGACGGCGGGTTCACCGGCGACGGCGGATCGCCCTGGAGGACGGTGCGCTTGCGCGTCCGGGCGATTGCCGGATCGGGAATGGGGGCGGCCGACAGGAGCGCGCGGCTGTAGGGGTGGGCCGGGCGCTCGAACACGGCGGCGCGCGGGCCCGTCTCGACGACGCGGCCGAGATACAGGACGAGGATCCGGTCGGAGACGAGTCTCACCACCGACAGATCGTGGCTGATGAAGATCAGCGTCAGGCCGCGCCGCTCGCGAAGGTCACGCAGGAGGTTCACGATCTGCGCCTGGATCGACACGTCGAGCGCCGAGACCGGCTCGTCGCAGACGATGAGCTTGGGCTCGGTGACGATGGCCCGCGCGATGCCGATGCGCTGGGCCTGGCCGCCCGAGAACTCGTGCGGGTAGCGGTTGATCATCTCGGGCACGAGGCCGACCTCGGCCATGACGCGTTCGACGCGGGCGCGGCGCTCGGCTCGACCGAGGTTCGGCTCGGCGACGCGCAAAGGCTCGGCGATGATGTCGCCCACCGTCATGCGCGGGTCGAGCGAGGCGATCGGATCCTGGAAGATGATCGACAGGTCGCGCCGCGCCCGGCGCATGTCGGCTGCCGACAGCTCGGTCAGCTCGCGCCCCTGCCACACCACCGAACCTTCCGTCGGCTCGATGAGGCGCAGGATCGAGCGGCCCAGCGTGGACTTGCCGCAGCCGGACTCGCCGACAACGCCCAAGGTCTCCCCTTCGCGAACCGAGAACGAGACGTCGTTCACCGCCTTCAGGGTCTGGGACTTGGCGAACAGGCCCTTGCCGCGCAGGTTGAAGCGGGTCGACAGGTGGCGGACGTCGAGAATGGGCTGGGCGTCAGACATGGGCGAGCGACCCTTGAGCGGCGGTTCCCCGATCGGCCAGCGCGAAGGGCCGCCAGCAGGCCGCACGGCGCGGTCCCGTGCCCTCGCGCGCGACGCGCTCCAAGGGCGGGCGTTCGGCAACGCAGCGCTCGACCGCGGCCCGGCAGCGCGGATGGAAGGCGCAGCCCTTCGGGGGGTGGATGAGGTTGGGCGGGCGGCCGGGGATGGGCTCCACGGTCTCGGCATCGCGGTCGACGCGCGGGATCGAGGCGAGAAGCGCAGCCGTATAGGGGTGGGCGGGGGCCTGGAACACGTCGTCCACCGTCCCCTCCTCCACCACGCGCCCCGCGTACATGACGGCGATACGCGTCGCGACGCCCGCCACCACGCCGAGATCGTGGGTGATGAGAACGAGGGCGGTCCCCGAGCCGGCGGTGGCTTCCGCGAAGAGCTCGAGGATCTGCGCCTGGATGGTGACGTCGAGCGCCGTGGTCGGCTCGTCGGCAACGATGACCTTGGGCGCGCACAGGAGCGCCATGGCGATCACGACACGCTGGCGCATGCCCCCTGAGAGTTCGTGGGGATACTGCTCGATCCGCCGCTCGGCATCGGGAATGCCGACGCGCTTCAGCATCGCGAGCGCCTGACGCTCCGCCTCGCGGCGAGCTACGCCCTGATGCACCTCCAGCGTTTCGGCCAGCTGGCGGCGGATCTTCATGACGGGGTTCAGCGCCGTCATCGGGTCCTGGAACACCATGGCCATGTCGCGCCCGCGATAGCGGTCGAGCTCGCTCGGCTTCATGGCCAGAAGGTTTCGACCATCGAGGCGCGCCTCGCCTTCCGTGCGGCCGTTGCGCGCCAGGAGACCGAACACGCCGTTGAAGGTCTGCGACTTGCCGGAGCCCGACTCGCCGACGATCGCCAGCGTTTCGCCGGCATGGATCGCAAAGTCGACGTCGCTGACGGCCTTCACCTCGCCGTCGGGCGTGGCGAAGCGCACGGAGTAGTTCGCCAGTTCGAGCACCGGCGGCTTGGTCGTGTCAGTCATGGGATCAACGGTCCTTCGGGTCGAAGGCGTCGCGCAGCCCGTCGCCGATGAAGGCAAGCGACAGGAGAAGCGTGACGAGGACGCCGCCGGGGAAGAGGAGAAGCCAGGGCATGATCTCGAGCGTGTCGGCGCCTTCCGAGATCAGCGTGCCGAGCGAGGTCAGCGGCTCCTGAACGCCGAAGCCGAGGTAGGACAGGAAGCTTTCCGTCGCGATGATCTCGGGGATGGTCAGCGAGGCGAAGATCACGACGGGCCCGACGAGGTTGGGCACGATATGGCGGCGGATGATCGCAAACGTCGAGACGCCGGAGGCCCGTGCCGCCTCGATGAACTCGCGCTCCTTGAGGCTCAGCGTCTGGCCACGCACGATGCGCGCCATGGTCAGCCATTCCAGAAGGCCGATCGCGGCGAAGAGCAGGTAGACGTTGCGCCCGAAGATCACCATCAGCAGGATCACGAAGAGGATGTACGGCAGTGCGTACATCACATCGACGAAGCGCATCATCGCCGCGTCCACGCGCCCGCCGACAAAGCCCGACACCGCGCCGTAGAGGATGCCGACAACCACGGAGACGGTGGTGGCGATCAGCGCGACGAGCAGCGAGATGCGCGTGCCGTAGAGCGTCCGGGCAAGAAGGTCGCGCCCGTTCTGATCGGTTCCGAAATAGTGCCCGGTCTCGATCGAGGGTGGCGCGCGGAAGGCGGCCCAGTCCGGCGTCTCGTAGTCGAAGGGGATCAGCCACGGTCCGACGATCGCGACAGCAATGATCAACAGGAAGACGCCCAGCGAGAGCATCGCGGCCTTGTTGCCGGCAAAGCGCCGCACGGCATCGCGCGTCAGCGAGCGCGGCTTGCCGTGCATCGCCTCGGCCTCGTGGGCGATAAAGGGCTCGAGCGCCTCGCGCTTGTCGACGTAGAGGGTCATCGGGCGCGCACCCGCGGGTCGAGCCAGGCGTAGGCGAGGTCGACGAGGAGGTTCAGGACGACGATCAGCATCATGTAGAAGACCACGGTTCCCAGCACCATGCCGTAGTCGCGGTTGAGGGCTGCCTGGATGAAGTAGCGCCCGATGCCGGGAATGCCGAAGATCTCCTCGATCACGATCGAGCCGGTGAGGAGGTAGCCGGCGGCGGGTCCTAGATAGGACACGACCGGGGTGAGCGCGGGCTTCAGCGCGTGACGCAGGATGGTGATGCGCGCGCCCACGCCCTTGGCCTTGGCGGTACGGATATAGTTCGAGTTGAGCACCTCGATCATCGAGCCGCGCATGAGGCGCGAGATGCGTCCGGCATGCGGAAAGGCGAGCACGAAGACCGGCAGGATCAGGTAGGGCAGCGAGCCGTCGCCCCAGCCTCCCACGGGTAGCCAGCCGAGATGGACGCCGAACACGAGTTGCAGGATGGGGGCGACCAGGAAGTTCGGCACCACGACGCCGATCATGATGATCGCGGCGATCAGGTAGTCGGCGCCCCGGTTCTGGTACAGCGCCCCATAGATGCCGGCCGCAAGACCCACGACCACCGCCACCACGAAGGCCGAGCCGCCGAGGATCATGGTGTAGGGCAGGCCGATCGCGATCTGCTGCCCGACCGAGAAGTCGCGCGTCACGAAGGACGGCCCGAGATCGCCCTGCATGAGGCGCCCGAGGTACCGCAGGTACTGCTCCATCAAGGGCAGGTCGAGATTGTAGTGGGCCCGCAGGTTCGCCAGGATCTCCGGCGGAAGGGCGCGCTCGGCGTCGAAGGGACCACCGGGCGCGAGCCGGAGGATGAAGAAGCAGGCGGTGACCGCGATCAGCACCACCGGGATCGCCGTCAGAAGACGGCGCAGGGCAAAGGACAGCATCGGCTCCTCGTATCCCGCTCCCATGGAACGGGTGATGCGCCGCGGCTCGGGAAGCCGCGGCGTCGTGCCGGACGAAGGATGGAGGGTGATCTGCGGGGGACGGCGCTCGCGCGCCGTCCCGTGAAGGCCGTGCCCTACTCGCTCTTGGTGAGCCAGCGGGTGCGGTGGATGTCCTTCACGTTGTCCTCGAACCCTGCGATCTTGGGCGAGACCACGTTGTGGGTCGCGTAGTAGTAGATCGGGATCGCGGCCGTGTCGTCCAGAGCGATCTGCTCGGCCTGCTTCAGGACGCCGGCGCGCGCCGTCATGTCCTGCATCGACTGAGCCTGGGTCAGAAGCTTGTCGTAGTCCGGGTTCGACCACTGACCGTAGTTCATCTCGATGCCCGTCTTGAGGAGATCGAGGAAGTTGGTCGGATCGTCGTAGTCCGCGAGCCAGCCGGCGCGGCCGACCGCGAAGTCGCCCTCCCGCAGGTCGGCATAGTGGACCTTGGTCTCGGCGTTGATCAGCTCGACCTCGACGCCGAGCGGCTTCCACATGGCAGCGATGGCGACAGCCAGACGACGATGGTTGTCGTCGGTGTTGTAGCGAAGCTGAAGCTTGAGCGGGTTGGAGCTGTTGTAGCCCTCGCCCTCCAGAAGCTTCTTGGCCTCCGCCGTCTTCTCGTTCTGCGGCATGTCCTTCCACGCGACGTAGGCGGGACCGCCCTGGTAGTTGGCGATGCCTTCGGGGACCCACGAATAGGCCGGAAGCTCGCCGGTACCCAGGATCTGCGGGCCGATCACCTCACGCACCACCGCCATGGAAAGCGCCTTGCGCACGTTGGCGTTGTCGAGCGGCGGCTTGGTGGAGTTCAGGACGTAGTAGTAGAGGCCGGCAAACGGCGTCACGTGTGCCTGGCCCGGCGCGTTCTCCTGCAGCCACTTGTACTGATCGGCCGGGAAGGAGGTCAGGATGTCGAACTCGCCCGCGCGATAACGGCGCAGCGCGGCCGCCTGGTCCTCCAGCGTGAAGAAGCGCGTGCCGTCGATCTTGAGCGAGTTCGCGTCGTACCAGTTCGGGTTCTTGGCCGTCTGGACGTGGGAGCCCGGCACCCATTCGGTCGGGACATAGGGTCCGTTGGTGACGATGTTGCCGATCTGGACCCACTCGTTGCCCTTGGCCTTCACGACATGCTCGGGCAGCGGATAGGCAGTGTAATGGGTGAGCGCGCCCAGGAAGAAGGGCGTCGGGTTCTCGAGCGTGATCACGACCGTCTTGGCGTCGGGCGCGGTGACGCCGAGCTGCGCCATGTCGGCCATCTTGCCGGTGTTGATCGCCTCGGCATTCTTGATCGGGTACTGCAGGTAGGCGTACTGCGCCGCCTCCTTGGGATCCATCAGGCGGCGGAAGGCGAACACGAAGTCCGACGCCTTGACCGGCTCGCCGTCGGACCACTTGACGTTGTCCTTGAGCTTGAACGTGTAGGTCAGGCCGTCGTCCGAGATCGTCCAGCTCTCCGCCATGCCGGGGATCGGCTGGGCCTGCGCGTCCTCGGTGACGAGGCCCTCGAAGATGTCGCCCGCCACGCGGTTCTCCCAGTCGCCCGACAGGCGCTGAGGATCGAGCGAGGTGACGTCGCCACCGTTCTGAAGGTTGAGCTGGGCGGCGTGGGCGCCGCCGACCGCGAGCAGAGCGGCAATCGAGACGGCACCGAAGAGCGAGCGAACGGACTGGTTCAAGCGGGTTCCTCCGAAATTGCGAAGGCCGCCTTAGGGCGGCCGGAAGCGGCCATCAACCACCGCTAGGCCCCGTTTGTCCAGTTACAAACCGCCGCATTCCCAGGCACCAAGCCGGCCAGCCCTAATTTAAGGCAGCAATCCTGACCTATTGGAGCGCTCCGCAAACAATCGCGCGGTAAGCTTGGTCACCCTCCTAATCCCGGCGTCGTCACGTACGAAAAAGGGGGCCGAAGCCCCCTCGTCCCGTTTTCGATCGCGCCGGTCTCAGCTGGCCAGACGCGTGGCGAAGAGGGCCAGACCCTGCTGGTAGACGGTGGCGCGGTTCCAGTCCTGCAGGCGGCCGTAGTTGGGCTCGCCCGGATTGTAGCCGGCGCCCGCGATCCAGCCATGCTGCTTCAGGAAGTTCGCCGTGGAGGCGAGAACGTCGGCCTTGGAGCGGATCAGGTCGCGTCGGCCATCGCCGTCGAAGTCCACCGCGTAGCGCAGGTAGTTCTTGGCCAGGAACTGCGTCTGGCCGATCTCGCCGGCCCAGGCCCCCTTCATGTCGGAGGCGCGCTTGTCGCCCCGATCCACGATCTCGAGGGCCGCCAGCAGTTCCTCGGTGAAGAAGTCCGAGCGACGGCAGTCGTAGGAAAGCGTCGCCAGCGAGCGGAAGATGTTCATGTTGCCGGAGTTCGCGCCGAAGCCGGTCTCCATGCCCCAGATCGCGACCAGCACCTCCTTCTGGACGCCGTAGCGCTGCTCGATGCGGTTCAGGAGGGCGGCGTTCTGCTGGATGATGCCCTTGCCCTTGCGCACGAACGAGGCGGGCGCGCGGCGCTCCATGAAGGCGTCGAGCGAGAGCTTGAAGCTCTTCTGGTTGCGGTCGAGGCCGATGACCTTGGAGTCGTAGGTCACGCCGCCGAGCGCGGACTCGATCGTGCCCTGCGAGATGCCCTGCGATGCGGCCTGACGCTTGAACGAGGCGAGCCAGGGGGCGAAACCGGCAGCGTTGCTGCCGCAGCTCTGGGCCAGAGCCGGGCCTGCCATGAGCAGGGCGACGCCGGCGACGGCGAGACGGAAGGCGGAGGGACGCATGGCATCGTTCCTTGATTTGCGTTGCGGCCGCCCGACCCTGTCGGCGGGAGGCGTCGAAACGAGGGGCGGGCCGGCAAAGGACGGACCGGTCGAGTCCGGTTCGTCGCGATGTTTCGGCCATAATGGCAAAGAAAGCGTTTGTATGGCGCGAAACGCCACAAGCATCGCGCGACGCAGCGCGCTCCGGCGTTCACGCTTGCGCGAGACGACCGGTCCACGATGCCCTGTCACCTGTGACGCGGGCGCCTATGATCCGTGCAAGGACACGAGGAGAACCACGCCATGTTCATCGCCATGAATCGCTTCAAGGTCGTGAAGGACGGGCTCGACGAGTTCGAGACCCTTTGGCGGAACCGCCAGTCCAACCTTCACACCGTTCCCGGCTTCCAGGAGTTCCACCTCCTCAAGGGACCCGAGCGGGACGACCACCACCTCTACTCCTCGCATACGATCTGGGTGTCGCGCGAAGCCTTCGAGGACTGGACGCGCTCGGAGGCTTTCCGCGCCTCGCATCGCGGCGCGGGGGGCACGCGACCGCTCTATCTCGGCCATCCCGAGTTCGAGGGCTTCGAGGTCATCCAGACGGTGGACCGGGAGGGGCGCGCATCCTGACGCCGACGTCTCACGCGGGGGCGTCGGCGCCTCCGCTGCCTCGCTGGTCGAAGTCGTGGCGCGAGGCCTCGATCGACCCATGGTGGCGCAACGCCCAGTCGCCCAGCGCCGCCACCGGCTCGCGCAGCGAGTGGCCGAGCGGCGTCAGCGCGTAGTCGACGCGCGGCGGAATGGTGGGCGTCACGGTGCGCGTGACGAGCCCGTCGCGCTCCAACCCCCGCAAGGTCAGCGTGAGCATGCGCTGCGAGATGCTGCCGACCCCGCGCTTGAGTTCCGAGAAGCGCTTGGGTCCGTGGCTGAGGAGCATGACCACCAGAACGGACCATTTGTCGCCGATGCGCGACAGGACGCCGCTGACGACGCGGCAACGGTCGGGCGTGGCGAGCTCGTCTCGCGTCGCCTCGGCGGCGGCCGGTATCATCCCTGTGCCTTCTTGCGTGTCCATGCGACCCTCACCTAATGGGTGCGGTAACAAAACCATACCGCATCATCGTTGAAAAGCGGAGGCGGCGCCCGAGGCGCCGCGACCGCGAAAGGATCTCGTCATGAAGTCGATCGGCTTCCTGTCCTTTGGGCACTGGACCCCCTCTCCCCAGTCCGGCACGCGCTCGGCGGCCGACGTGCTTCTCCAGTCGATCGATCTGGCGGTGGCGGCTGAGGAGCTCGGGGCGGACGGCGCCTATTTCCGCGTCCACCATTTCGCGCGCCAGCTCGCCTCGCCTTTCCCGCTGCTGGCGGCCGTGGGCGCGCGCACCCAGCGCATCGAGATCGGCACCGGCGTCATCGACATGCGCTACGAGAACCCGCTCTACATGGCCGAGGATGCGGGTGCGGCGGACCTCATCTCCGGCGGGCGCCTGCAGCTCGGCATCAGCCGCGGGTCGCCCGAACAGGTCGTCGACGGCTGGCGCCACTTCGGCTACGCGCCGCAGCCGGGCGAGAGCGACGCCGACATGGGCCGCCGCCATGCCGAGGTCTTCCTGCAGGTCATCAAGGGCGAGGGCTTCGCCGAGCCGAGCCCGCGTCCGATGTTTCCCAACCCGCCGGGGCTCCTGCGGATCGAGCCCTACTCGGACGGCTTGCGCGAGCGCATCTGGTGGGGCTCGGCCTCGAACTCGACCGCCGTCTGGGCGGCGCGCATGGGCATGAACCTCCAGAGTTCGACGCTTAAGGCGGACGAGACGGGCGAGCCGTTCCACGTGCAGCAGGCCCGGCAAATCCGGGCCTATCGCGACGCCTGGAAGGAGGCGGGCCACACGCGGACCCCACGCGTTTCGGTTTCGCGCTCGATCTTCCCGATCCGCGACGATCGCGACCGGGCCTATTTCGGACGCGGCAAAGACTCCGATCAGATCGGGGTGATCGACAACATGCGCGCTGTGTTCGGCCGGTCCTATGCGGACGAGCCGGACCGGCTCGCCGAGGAGCTCCGGCGCGACGAGGCGATCGGGGAAGCGGACACCGTTCTCCTCACCGTGCCCAACCAGCTCGGCGTCGCCTACAACACGCATGTGATCGAGGGCATCGTGAAGGACGTCGCGCCGCTCGCAGGCTGGCGCTAGCAAAACCGAAGGCCGGGCGTCTCTAGTCCGTCCGGCCTTTCGCCGCACGCAAGGGCCAACCGCCGGGCCGCGCCGCCACGATCTCGACCGCGTCGCCGACCGTCAGACGGCCGCCGGAGCGCGGCACGGCGTTCCAGCCGAACAGGGCGCCCGGCGCGCGCGGATCGGCCGAGCGGCGCAGGCGCGCCAGTGTGGCCAGCGGCTCCGGCCCCTCGCGGGTCCCGGTGTCCTGATCCGTGGTCGTCACGACGCATCGGGCGCATGGCTTCACGAGGTCGAACAGGACGTCGCCCACACGGATCGTCGCCCAGCCGTCATCCGCAAAGGGCTCGGCGCCTTGCAGCACGAGGTTCGGTCGGAAGCGGCTCATCGGCACGGCCTCGGCACCGGCGGTGACGATCTCGCGGTTCAGCCCCCGCAGCGACTCCTCGGTCGTGATCAGAAGCGGAAACCCGTCGGCGAAGCCGACCGGTGCGTCGCGGTCGAGCCATTCGCGCGAGACGATCCGGCGTGACATGTCGTCGAAGTGAACGAGACGCAAGGAACGCCCGAACCAGCGCGACAGCGCCGCATCGTCCTCCGGCGCGGCGCCGGCTGCCTCCACCTCGTCGCCCCAGATCCGCACCGCAAGGCGCCGCACCCCGTCAGGCGTGGCAACGAAGCGCTCGCCGCCCTCCGGCAAGGAGAGATGCAGCCCGTCCGCGTCGCTCTGGACATCCAGAAGCGCCAGTTCCGGCATCTCGCGTTGCGAAACGAACCGGCCGGCGTCGTCGACCAGCATCCAGCGCCGGTCGCCGGCCAGACCTGCGAGACCGAGCGTCGCGTCCTCCCGGGTGGCACCGCGCGCGCCCTTCACCGGATAGACATGGAGCGAGGCGAGACGCAGCATACCCGAACTACTCCGCCGCGAGCGGCTTGACCCAGAGCGAACGCGAGGGGATGCGGCTCGTGTCGCAGCGCTCGGCATACCGGCGCGCGACGCTCACGACCTCGTCCATCAGCCCGTCCGACAGGCGCGTCGGCTCGAGGCCGAGGCCGATCAGCGTATCGTTGGCGACCACGAGGTCGTTCTCGGCCATCTCCTTGCGCGGGTTGCCCTGCAGCGCGACCGGAACGCCGGTCATCTCGGAGACCATCTGGGCGAGGTCGCGCACGCGGTGCGTCTCGGTCATCTGGTTCATGATGCGCACCCGCTCGCCGCGCGTCGGCGGCGACTGGATCGCGAGCGCGATGCAGCGCACCGTGTCGCGGATGTGGATGAAGGCCCGCGTCTGCCCGCCGGTACCGTGCACCGTCAGCGGATGGCCGAGCGCGGCCTGGCACAGGAAGCGGTTCAGCACCGTGCCGTAGTCGCCGTCGTAGTCGAAGCGGTTGACGAGGCGCTCGTCGAGGTCGGTCTCGGGCGTCGACGTTCCCCAGACGATGCCCTGGTGGAGGTCGGTGATCGAGAGCGCGTCGTTCTTGGCGTAGTAGAGGAAGAGCAGCTGATCCAGCGTCTTCGTCATGTGGTAGATCGAGCCGGGATCGGCGGGGTAGAGGATTTCGACGTCGGCCTCGGCGCCCGCCGAGCGCAGCGTCGCCTCGATGTAGCCCTCGGGAATCGTCATGCCCTTGGTCTTGCCGTAGCCGTAGACGCCCATCGTGCCGAGATGCACGAGGTGGGCGTCGGGACAGGCCTCGACCATCGCGCAGAGCACGGCGCTGGTGGCGTTGACGTTGTTGTCCACGGTGTAGCGCTTGTGCCAGGGCGACTTCATCGAATAGGGCGCGGCGCGCTGCTCGGCGAAGTGGACGATGGCGTCGGGCCGCACGTCGCGGAAGAGCTGCTCCAGCCGGTCGTAGTCCTTGGCCACGTCGAGCTCGACGAAGTCGATCGGCGTGTTGCGCGTCTCGCGCCAGGCCTGGAGGCGGTCGCCGATCGGGCGGATCGGGGTCAGGCTCTGGACGCCGAGTTCCTCGTCGGTGCGCCGGCGCACGAGGTTGTCCACGATCGTCACCTCGTGGCCCTCGGCCGAGAGATGAAGCGAGGTTGCCCAGCCGCAGAAGCCGTCGCCGCCCAGCACTATGACCTTCATGCGTCCACCTTGACTCCGGCTCGGGGCTCCGGCCATGGCGCCGGCAGGCAGGCCGACGGGGCTTTCGAGCATGCCAGAGAGGACAAGCTCTTGAAATCCCGGCCGCTTGGCTGTTGAAGCCCCCTTCTCGACGGCTGATGCCCCAGCCGTCCGCCGAGTGCAAGCGCCCGGCGCCCCCAAGCGACGGTTCCCCACCCTTCCATGCGAATCCTGATCGCGACCGACGCCTGGACGCCACAGATCAACGGTGTCGTGCGCGTCTTCCAGGTGACCGCCGAGCATCTGCGCGCGTTCGGACACGAGGTCGAGGTCGTGGGGCCGGATCGCTTTCCCCTGACACTGCCCGCTCCCGGCTATCCGGAGGTGCGGCTGGCGGTGGCGCCCGGACGCCGTCTCGCCCGCCTCATCGAGGCGTTCCGGCCGGATGCGATCCACGTGCCGGTCGAGGGACCGATCGGGCTGGCCGCACGGCGCTACTGCCGGCGACGCGGCATCCCGTTCACCACCTCGTTTCACACGCGGTTTGCGGACTACTTTGAGAAGCGTCTGGGGCGTGGCGGGAGCCTCGCGCTCGCCGCGCAGCGCTGGTTCCACCGGGGCGGGCGGGCGATCATGGTGCAGACCGACACGCTGGAGCGTCAACTGACGGCGAGCGGCTTCGGGCCGGTTCGTCGCTGGGGCCGCGCGGTCGACACACAGGGTTTTCGCCCGCTACGGGACGAACCGGACTTCGACGCGGACTTCCTCGCCCTGCCGCGCCCGATCTTCCTGTATCTCGGCCGCGTCAGCCCCGAGAAGAACCTCGACGCCTTCCTGGGCCTCGACCTGCCCGGCTCCCGGGTCGTGGTCGGCGACGGCCCGGCGCTTGCGACCCTGCGGGCGCGCTATCCCGCCGTTCACTTCCTCGGCTACCGGACGGGCCGCGACCTCGCGCGCCATTTCTCGGCGGCGGACGTTTTCGTGTTCCCTTCGCGCTTCGAGACCTTCGGCCTCGTGGTTCTGGAATCCTTGAGCTGCGGCACGCCCGTTGCCGCGCTGCCGGTGCCCGGGCCGCTCGACATCCTCGGGCCTACGCCCCTGGTGGCCCGGCTGTCGGAGGACCTGCGCGCGGCGGCGCTGGACGCGCTCTCGATCGATCGCGAAGCCTGTCGACGCTTTGCGGAGGGCTTTTCCTGGGAGGAGTGTACGCGCGAGTTCGAGCGCAACCTCGAGCTCATCCCCGCCGCGACCTGGGACGCACCGATCCGCGGGTGAGCGCCGACCGCTTGCGGACGCGTCCGGGTTGCCGCCATGATGGGGCCGTTGGCCCGATCACAGGAGGATGCTTGCACCGCTCCGCTTCCCGTCCGACGCCCGAGCGCCCCGCGCTGCGGGTCGGCTTTCTTCTGGCCCACAACTTCACCCTGTCGGCATTCTCGCTGTTTGTGGACGCGCTGCGCCTGGCGGGCGACGAAGGCGACCGCTCGCGGCCGATCCGCTGCGCCTGGAGCGTCATGGGCGCGACCTCGCAGCCCGTGCGCGCGTCCTGCGGCGTGACGGTGTCGCGAACCGGCGGCTTCGAGGACCCGCGCGGCTTCGACTACGTGGTGGTGGTGGGCGGCCTCCTTCACGGCGGCGAGGCGATGGACGAGGCGTCGATCGCCTACCTGCGCACGGCGGCCGCCAGCGGCGTGCCGCTGGTCGGCGTGTGCACCGGCTCCTTCGTGCTCGCGCGTGCCGGGCTGATGCGCGGCCGGCGCTGTTGCGTTTCGTGGTACCACCATGCCGACTTCGAGGCCGAGTTCCCCGACGGCGAGGCCGATGCCGACCGTCTCTTCGTGGTGGACCGCGATCGGATCACCTGCGCGGGCGGCTCGGGCGTGGCGGATCTCGCGGCCCATCTCATCGAGCGGCATGTCGGTCCGGCCGCCGCGCAGAAGTGTCTGCACGTCCTCCAGCTCCAGAACGCGCGCCATGGCCACGACGCGCAGCCGCACGGCGGCGCGGTGCCGGGCGGCGACGACCGCGTGCGCCGGGCCGTGCTTCTTATGGAACAGCACGTCGCCGAGCCTTTGTCGGTGGAGGCGATCGCCCATCGGCTCGCGCTGTCGTCGCGCCAGCTGGAGCGCCTGTTTCAGGAGACCGTCGGCGCAAGTCCCGCGGTCGCCTATCGGCAGCTGCGCCTCTCCTATGCCCGCCGTCTCCTCGAGACGACGCGCAAGAGCGTCACCGAGATCGCGGTCGAGGCCGGCTTCTGCGACGGGGCCCATTTCGCGCGCCAGTTCCGCGCCTATTTCGGTGTGGCGCCACGGGACGTGCGCACGGAAGGCGGCCGTCCCGTTCTGCCCGGTGCAGCGGCACTCAGCCTAAATACCGGGCGAACCTTGGAAAACCTGCAGTAGGCGTTGCGAACTTTCCGTTGCAATTCGCCGTTCGCTGTCGGTTTTCTACCCGCCGGTGTCCGATATGGCATCGTCCTGTAGCCGGCGAAGTCCGCACCATCCTGCCCGTCGACACGTCGCGGGAAAGGATCGGTCCCGATGCCAGCCGAGCGCATCCGAGTGGAAGGGGTTATCAAGCTCTTCGGCGAGCGCGCGCACGAGGGCCTCGATCTTCTGCGCAAGGGCGCCGGCAAGGATGCGATCCGCGAACGAAGCGGCGCCGTGCTCGGCCTCGACAATGTCTCCTTCACGGTCGAGGAGGGCGAGATCCTCGTCGTGATGGGCCTGTCGGGCTCGGGCAAGAGCACCATGCTGCGCTGCCTGAACCGCCTGGTCGAGCCGACCGCCGGCTCGATCCGCGTGGATGGCGTCGAGGTGACGACGCTCGGCAGCAAGGCTCTGCGCGAGTTCCGCCGCCAGACCTTCGGCATGGTGTTCCAGCACTTCGCCCTTTTTCCCAACCGCACCATTGCCGAGAACGTGGAATACGGGCTCGAAGTGCAGGGGGTCGCGCCTGCCGAGCGACGCCGGCGCGCGCTGGAGTCGATCGAACTCGTCGGGCTGCGCGGCTGGGACGCCAAGCTCCCGAGCCAGCTCTCGGGCGGCATGCAGCAGCGCGCCGGGCTCGCCCGCGCGCTCTGCGTCGACGCCGACATCCTTCTCATGGACGAGGCCTTCTCGGCGCTCGATCCGCTGATCCGGCGCGAGATGCAGGATGAGCTCGTCTCGCTTCAGCGCAACCTCAGGAAGACGGTCGTCTTCGTGTCCCATGATCTCGACGAGGCCATCCACCTCGGCGGCCGCATCGTCCTGATGCGCGACGGGGCGATCGTTCAGGCGGGCAGCGCCGAGGAGATCCTGCTCGCACCGGCCGACGACTATGTCCGGCGCTTCGCCGAGCATATCGACGTCTCCTCCGTCCTGACGCTCGGGCGGCTCGTGGACGAGACCCCGCCGCTCCTGCCCGAGTCGCTTCATGCCGAGGATGCCTGGCCCCTGGTCGAGACGCGCGCGCCGGACGAGGTGCTGGTGGTGACCTGCGACCGGCATATGCCGGTCGGCCGCGTCAGCCGCGACCGGCTCGGCGCGCCGGGTGCGCGCGGGCGACGGCTCGACGCCTTGATGGACGGCGGCATCGCGCGCGCGCGCTCGACCGACGTCCTGCGCACCGTCCTGCCGCTTCTCGCCCGCGAGCCGCTCGGCATCGCGGTCGTGGATGAGCACAATCGCTTCCTGGGCCTCCTCACGCGTGAGCGGGTCCTGCATGCCCTGGCCCGCACCCGACCCGGAGACGGCGAATGGAATGGCTCGACCCCCGCTCCTGGAGCGTTCCCAAGTTCCCACTCGACACGCTCAGCGACAACGGTCTCGACTGGCTTACCGCTCACCTTTCCGGCCTGACGCGCTCGCTGAGCCGTCTGATCGCGGGCTGGATCTCCAGCGGTACCGACCTTCTGCTCCTCGTTCCGCCCCCGCTTGTCATCCTGGCGTTGGCGCTTCTCGCCTGGCGGCTGGCGGGATCGCGCATCGCCGTCCTCTCGGCGGCGGGCTTCCTGTTCCTGTGGAACCTGCGCCTGTGGGACGCGACGATGGAGACCATCGTCCTTGTCACGCTTTCGACGCTCGCCGCGCTCGCGATCGGCGTTCCGATCGGCATCGGCTGCGCCTTGTCGCGCCGGCTCTGGGGCACCGTCGGGCCAGGGCTCGACATGATGCAGACCATGCCGAGCTTCGTGTACCTGATCCCCGCGATCCCGTTCTTCGGGCTCGGCGCGGTTTCGGCGGTGTTTGCGACCGTCGTCTTCTCCATGCCTCCCGTGATCCGCCTGACGGCGCTCGGCATCCTCTCGGTGCCGCACGACCTGACCGAGGCGGCCGACGCCTTCGGCACGAGCCCGATGCAGAAGCTCCTGAAGGTCCAGCTGCCGCTGGCGCTTCCCACCATCATGGCGGGGGTCAACCAGACCATCATGCTGTCGCTCTCCATGGTCGTGATCGCCTCGATGATCGGCGCGGGCGGTCTCGGGCGCGAGGTCTGGCGCTCGATCCAGCGCCTCGACGCCGGGTCCGGCTTCCAGGCGGGCGTCGCCATCGTGATCGTGGCGGTCGTGCTCGACCGCATCACCCAGGCCATGGCGCGGCGCGCCCGGCCCGCCTGACATCGTCTTCGACCCAGCCCCAAGGAGAACACTGCGATGCTGAAATCCCTGCTTCTCTCGACCCTCGCGCTTTCGGCGCTCGGCGGCACGGCGCTTGCCCAGGACAAGGCGGTGAAGCTCGCCTACGTGGAATGGTCGGACGCGGTGGTGGCGACCAACCTCCTGGCCGAGACGCTGAAGACCAAGGGCTACGACGTCACGCTGACGCCCCTTCCGGCCGCAGCCATGTGGCAGGCGGTCGCCACCGGCGAGGCCGACGCCATGGTCGCAGCCTGGCTGCCCGCCACCCATGCCGCCTACTACGAGAAGCTCAAGGATCAGGTCGATCTCGTCGGACCGAACGTCGAGGGCGCCAAGATCGGCTGGGCGGTCCCGACCTATGTCGACATGAGCTCGGTCGAGGACCTGAAGACCAAGGGCGGCGAGGTCGAGAACAAGGTGATCGGCATCGATCCGGGCGCCGGGCTGATGCAGGCCTCCGAGAAGGCGATCAAGGACTACGACCTGTCGGGCGTGACGCTGGTGGAAGGGTCCGACGCCACCATGACGGCGGCGCTCAAGGACGCGATCGACCGCAAGGAGCCGATCGTGGTCACGACCTGGACGCCGCACTGGATGTTTGGTCGCTACGAGCTGAAGTACCTCGCCGACCCGAAGGGCTCGTTCGGCGGCGAGGAGAGCGTGAACACCGTCGCCCGCAAGGATCTCGCCCAGGACATGCCCGAGGTCCACAAGATCCTCGCCAACTTCAAGATCTCGCTCGACGACGAGCAGAAGCTGATGCTGCAGAACGAGGAGAAGGGCACCGATCCGGCCGCGACCGCCAAGGCCTGGATCGAGGCGAACCCGGAGAAGGTCGCCGCCTGGACGAAGTAGGCGCGCTGAATCCGAAGGGGCGGTCCGCCGGGACCGCCCCTTCGGGCAGATCGCAGGATTGGAAGCTCAGGCCGTGACCTTGGCGCGGCTCTTGCGCGCCGCCTTGACCGGCTTGGGCGCGGCTGCGGCTTCGGCGGCCAGAAGGGCCTCGCGCTCCATGCGAAGCGCGCGCAGGCGAGCGGTCTTGTCTCCGACGGCCTTGGCCTCGGCGCGGATAAGGGACATGGCCGATCCCTTTTCGGACCGGTTGGCGATGTTGCCGAGCTCCAGCTCGGCCCGCGGGGTGTGCGTATCCATGGCGTCATGCCTTTCCGAACCGGGGGTGTGATCGTTTCACGCTGGTGCGTGGAAAACCCGGTACGCCGATCACTCGGCATGGAAAGGATTCTAGGGCGCGGGCACCGACTTTCGAGCCACGTGGTGACGTGGCGTTAAGAATCGATCGCATCGACGCCACGCCCGGTCGCGGCGACAACCCCTGGCCAGCGCCTTTCGCGCGCCGCCGCCACGCGGTCGATCCTCAAAGCGTGACGTAGGTTCCCAGTTCCACGACGCGGTTGGCCGGAATACGATAATAGTCGATCGCATCATAGGAGTGCCGCGCCATCTTGATGAAGAGCTGGCTTTGCCAGTGCGGCATCTCGGAGCGCGTCGTGGCCGACTTGATGCGGCGGCGCCCCACGAAGAAGGTCGTCGACATCACGTCGAACTTCACGCCCTGCTCGCGCAAGCGGATCAGCGCCTGAATGAGGTTGGGCTCGTCCAGGAAGCCGTAGTGCAGCTCGATGCGCGCAAATCCCGGGGCCAGCTTGGTGAACTCGATCTGCTCGGACGGCGGCACGTAGGGAATGTCGGCCGTGCGGATCGTCACGATGACGTTCTTCTCGTGCAGGACCCGGTTGTGCTTCAGGTTGTGCAGGAGCGCCGAGGGGACGGTCTCGGGCGTCGAGGTGAGGTACATGGCCGTGCCCGCCACGCGCGTCACGGATTGCGAGTTCTCCATCGCTTGGATGAAGGCGTCGAGCGACAGGTTCTGCTGCTGCGCCTTCTCGTTGAGAAGACGCACGCCGCGCACCCAGATCACCATCAGCGACACGATGCAGCCGCCGATCACGAGCGGCAGGTAACCCCCGTCGGCGAGCTTCAGGAGGTTGGCGGCCAGGAACGCGCCGTCGATCAGCAGGAAGGGCGTCACCACCGCGAAGGCGAGGCCGAGGCCCCAGCCCCAGCCGTAGGCGAAGACCACGATGGCGAGCAGGCTCGTGATGATCATCGTGCCGGTGACCGCGATGCCGTAAGCCGCCGCCAGCGAGGACGAGGTCTGGAAGAAGAGCACCAGGAGGACGACGCCGACCAGCATCAGCCAGTTCACGGTCGGCAGGTAGATCTGTCCCTGCTCGGACTCGGACGTGTGCTCGATCTGGAGGCGCGGCAGGAGCCCGAGCTGGATCGCCTGCTGGGTGAGCGAGAAGGCGCCCGTGATCACGGCCTGACCGGCGATGATGGTGGCCAGCGTCGCCAGGATCACCAGCGGCAGGCGGAGCGCTTCGGGCGCCGACAGGAAGAACAGGTTGGGAAGGGCTCCCGGGTCGGAAAGCGCGAAGGCGCCCTGTCCGAGATAGTTGAGCAGCAGGGCCGGGCCGACGAAGCCGAGCCAGGCGATGCGGATCGGCTGCTTGCCGAAATGGCCCATGTCCGCATAGAGCGCCTCGGCGCCCGTCACGGCTAGGAAGACCGAGCCGAGCACGGTGAAGCCGATCACCCCGTGGCTCGTCATGAACCAGAGGCCCTCCAGCGGGTTCAGCGCGTACAGAATCGTCGGCGCGTCCCCGATATGCGAGATGCCGATGCCGGCCAGCACCACGAACCAGAGCACCATGATGGGGCCGAAGAAGACGGCGACCTTGGCGGTTCCGAAGGACTGGACGGCGTAGAGGGCGACAATGATCGCGAGCGCGATCGGCACGATATAGGGATCGAGCCCGGGCGTCGTGACCTTGAGGCCCTCCACCGCCGACAGGACCGACACGGCCGGCGTCAGGATGGCGTCGCCGTAGAACAGCGCCGCCCCCATGATGCCGAGGATCATGATCGTGGGATTGGGGTGCCTGAGGCCGCGCTTGGCCATGGCCTTCTGCGCCAGCGCCATCAGCGAGAGCGCGCCGCCCTCCCCCTGGTTGTCCGCCTGGAGCACGAAGATCACGTATTTCACCGTGACCACGATCACCAGCGACCAGATCAGGAGCGAGACGATGCCGATGATCTCGGCCGCCGAGGGAACGCCGCCGACATGCAGCAGCGATTCCTTCATCGCGTAGAGCGGGCTGGTCCCGATGTCGCCATAAACGACGCCCACGCTTCCCACCACGAGAAGCGGCATCGCCTTCTTCGGATGAGTCGGCGGGCGGTCATGCGATGTGCCGGCCGCAACCGCGGCGTCACCAGTGGTCATTCCTCTGACGAGGCCTCCGGATGATGGGGGATGAGTGATCGAGCGGTGCGGGCGTATCCGGCCAGGTGACTCGTATGCGCTCCCCGACAGGGGATGGTTTCCTGCTGCTCCCGTTGCCGGTCTGCTCCGGCGTCTCGTGCCCATCGGCACGAACCGGACAAGGATCCTCATTCGGTTCGCGCTTCTAGCACGAAGGCCGGAGGCGCGCCAAGCGCGACCCGCAACCGCGCCCGGCCTGACGGGAACGCGGCCTTAATGGGTGATCGCAGAGAGTGCGGGGCCGGGCGGGCCGCCGTCCGGTTCCGCTGGAAGGCCCCCGTCCCGAGAATGTCGCTCCTTCTTTCCGGCTCCCTTGCCAACGCCGCACCGGCGCTTCGCCTGTCGCAGATCCTGTCGACGCTCAGCCATGCGCTCGACATGACGGAAGGACAGCCGGCCGGGCACTGCGTGCGGGCCGCCTTCGTGGCCGACCGGATCGGCGCGGCGGTCGGGCTTCCCGGTCCCGAGCGGCGCGATCTGCGCTACGCCGTGCTGCTGAAGGATCTCGGCTGCTCCTCCAACGCCGCCCGCCTGTGCCAGCTGTATCTGGCCGATGATCTCGGCTTCAAACGGGACTTCAAGCGCGTCGGCAGCGGCCTGCCGGAGGTGCTGCGCTTCGTCTTGGAACAGACCGGCGCGGGTGCCGATCTGGCGGGACGGGTGCGGGCGGTCGGTCATATCCTGCGCCATGGCGGCGAGATCTCGCGCGAGCTGATCGAGACGCGCTGCACGCGCGGCGCCTCGATCGCGCGGCGCCTGCGCTTCTCGGAAACCGTCGCCGAAGGCATCGCCTCACTCGACGAGCACTGGGACGGCGGCGGCAAGCCCTCCGGCCTCTCGGGCGGCGCGATCCCGCTCTTCAGTCGCATCGCGCTTCTGTCGCAGATCGTCGATGTCTTCCACCGCTTCGGCGGACCGCGCGCGGCGCTGGAGGAAACCCGCCGTCGCGCCGGACGCTGGTTCGATCCGTCGCTCGTCGCGGCGTTTCAGGACGTCGTCCGCGACGGAACGCTCTGGGACGAACTGGCGGGTCCCGAGGAACTCCTGATTCCGCTCGAGGACGATCCGGCCGAGCGGGTGGACGAGACCTACCTCGACGACATTGCCCAGGCCTTCGGCGACATCGTCGATGCCAAGAGTCCCTATACCGGAAACCATTGCCAGCGCGTCGCGCTGTATGCCGACATGATCGGCGAGAGCCTCGCCCTGCCCGACGAGGCGCGGCGGCGCCTGCGCCGCGCGGCGCTTCTTCACGACATCGGCAAGCTTGGCGTGTCCAACAGCATCCTCGACAAGCCGGGACGCCTCGACGAGCGGGAATGGAGCCTGATGCGGCGGCATCCCGTCCAGAGTCGCGTGATCCTGTCGGGGCTGCCGGTCTTCGCGGAAGCGGCCGAGATCGGCGGCGCCCATCACGAGCGCCTGGACGGGCGCGGCTACCCAGACGGCGTCGGCGGATCCGAGATCACGCCCCTCACCCGCATCGTGACCGTCGCCGACATCTTCGACGCGCTGACAGCGGACCGGCCCTACCGCAAGGCCATGTCGCGTGCGGAGGCCTTCGCGATCCTCGATGCGGATCGCGATACGGGGGTGGATCGGGAGATGGTCGCGGCCCTGCGCGCCGGTGTCGACCGGCTGGAGCGAGCAAACGCTGGCGTCGACGTGCTCGCGGCGGCCTGAGGGGTCTTCTGGCCGGCGCCGTAAAGCCTTATGTGAGGCTCGCCGGTCGTCGTCATCGCGACGATGCGCCGGACGACGCCCTGGCTTCCATGACACACCCCGTCATCCGACCCGCGACACCCAACGATCTCGACGCGCTCGTGCGCATCGAGGAGGCGGCGTTCACGGGCGACCGCATCTCGCGGCGCTCCTTCCGCAATCTTCTGGCGTCCCGCAGCGCGATCGTGATCCTCGCCGAAGGCGATGAGGCGCCCGGCGCCTATGCCGCGGTCCTTCTGCGCGAGGGCACCGCGCTCGCCCGGCTCTATTCCCTGGCGGTTCTGCCGGAGCGGGGTGGCCGGGGGCTTGGACGAGCGCTCCTTCGCGAGGCCGAGCGCCAGGCCTTCGAACGCGACCGCATCGCCTTGCGCCTCGAGGTGCGCGAGGACAATCACACCGCGATCCGGCTCTACCGCTCCGAGCACTATCGCCCGATCGGGCGGATCGACGCCTACTACGAGGACGGCGCGGCGGCGTTGCGCTTCGAGCGCACGCTGCGCGGCGAGCATCGCGTGGACACGGGCGTTCCCTACTACGCGCAGACCACGGACTTCACCTGCGGCTCCTGCTGCCTGATGATGGCGCTGGCGCGCGACGCCGCCGTCGAGCCCAGCCCGCGCCTGGAGATCCGCCTGTGGCGCGAGGCCACCACGATCTTCATGATGTCGGGTCCGGGCGGCTGCGAACCCTATGGACTGGCGGTCGCCGCGCACGAGGCGGGGCTCGCCGCCGAGATCCACGTCTCCACGGCGGGCGACCTGTTTCTGGAAGGCGTGCGCTCGGCCGAGAAGCGCCACGTCATGGCGCTGGCTCAGGAGGACTTCCGACTGCGCGCCGAGAGCTACGGCATTCCGGTCGCGATCCGGCCGGTCTCGATCGACGACCTGCGCGAGTGCGTCGCGACGGGCGGCACCGCGATCGTGCTGGTTTCGGGCTACCAGATGTTCGGGCAGAAGGTGCCGCACTGGGTGCTCGTGCATGGCGACGACGGCCGGCATCTCGTGCTGCACGACCCCTGGGTTGCCGACGAACGCGGCGAGTCGGCTTCGGACGCGGCGAATCTGCCGGTTCCCTATGACGCCTTCGCTCGCATGGCCCGCTTCGGAAAGGTCGGCCTCAAGGCCGCCGTGTTCCTCCATAAACGCTCCGCCTGACCGGGCCGTCCCGTCCCGCCCACGAGAAAGCTTTCCTCTGCGATGTCTCAATGGGTCATTCTGGTCGGCCGCCCCTCCGACCTCGACAATGCCGCGACCCCGCACAAGGTCATGACCAGCCGGGACTACCTGGCCCGTCCGGCCCTGTTCGGCGCCGAGCGGCCCAAGGTCATCAACCTGTGCCGGTCCTACAGCTACCAGAGTCGGGGCTACTACGCCTCGCTGCTGGCCGGCGCGCGCGGACACCGGGTGATCCCGAGCGTCGAGACCATGATCGACCTGTCCGAGCGCAAGCTCTACGAGAACGCGCTGCCGGAGCTCGAGGAACTGCTCGCCAAGGCGATCGGAGCGGAGAAGGACTGCCCGCGCGAGCCGGTACGCTTCTATTTCGGCTATACCGACGACGCGCGGCTGGAGCGCTTCGCCAAGCTCCTGTTCGACTGGTTCCGCGCGCCGGCGCTCGAGGTCGTCCTGGAATGGCGCGAACGGGTGCGCATCAAGCGCGTCGGATTTGCCTCGATCGGCAAGCTCGACGAGCCCGAGAAGGCGCGTCTCCTCCAGGCGATGGAGCGCTACACGGCGCGCGAATGGCGCGATGCCCGCTCCAAGACCCCTGCGAAATACTCCTTCGCGACCCTTGTCGATCCCAAGGAGACGCTGCCGCCCTCGACCATCGGCACGCTGAAGCACTGGGCCAAGATCGCGGGGCGCATGGGTGTCGACGTCGAGCCGATCGGCAAACGCGACCTGCCGCGCCTCGCCAACTTCGACGCGCTCTTCATTCGTGAGACGACGGCGATCTCGAACCACACCTACCGCTTCGCCCGCCGCGCCGTGCAGGAGGGCATGCCGGTGATCGACGATCCCGTGTCGATGATCCGCTGCACCAACAAGGTCTATCTCAACGAGCTGATGACGGCGAACGGGGTTTGCGTGCCGCGCTCGGTGATGATCGGCGGGCGCGAGGATTTCGCGCGCGCCGCCGACGAACTCGGCTTCCCGATGGTCCTGAAGATCCCGGACGGCTCGTTCTCGCGCGGCGTCAAGAAGGTGGCGGACCGGACGGCGCTGGAGGCGCTGGCGCTGTCTTGGCTGGAGGATACCGACCTTCTGATCGCCCAGGAGTTCATGCCGACCCGCTTCGACTGGCGCGTGGGCGTGCTCGGCGGCCAGCCGCTCTTCGCCGTCCAGTACCACATGGCGAAGTCGCACTGGCAGATCATCAATCACGAGACCGGCGGCCGACCGATGGAGGGCGGCTTCACCGCCTTTGCGCTCGCCGACGCGCCGCCCACCGTGCTCGACACCGGCCTTCGGGCGGCCAAGCTGATCGGTGACGGGCTCTACGGGGTGGACCTCAAGGAGACCGACAACGGCGTCTTCCTGATCGAGGTCAACGACAACCCGAACCTCGAGCACGGCGTCGAGGATGCCGCCGAGCGCGACGAGGTCTGGACGCGCCTGACGCGCTGGTTCGTCGAGCGGGTGGAACGCTAGCAAGGGAGCCAGCACCGCAAGGCGCCGGCTCCCGGACGGATATTAGGCGCAGTCGCCCGTACCCGAGCCGTCGGCCGGCTCGATCTGGACGCGGGCATGTCCCGCGCCGATGAAGCCGAGCTTGCCGGCGGCGCCCTTCGAAAGATCGATCATCCGTCCCTTCACGAAGGGGCCGCGATCGTTGATGCGAACGACCACGGAACGGTTGTTGTTGAGGTTGGTCACCTTGACCTTGGAGCCGAGCGGCAGGGTCTTGTGAGCGGCGGTCATCGCCATCGGGTTCATGCGCTCGCCGGAAGCGGTGCGCGAGGTCAGCGCGTACCAGGACGCGCGACCGCAGGTCGTCTTGCCGCCAGCAGCCTCGGCGGACCCGGAATGGGCCACGAAGCCGGTGAATACGACGGCAGCCGCCGCGATCGTCATTACGTTCAACTCTTCGGAACCTGTCCTGTTTTCGCCGGAACAGGGACCGAGCCTTATTGAAAGATGAACGAACCCATTGAGTTCATTCGAACTTTCCCCTCGTGGCCCCCGCCGTTCGACGGGGTCGGGGTGAGGGCAGGATGGGGCGAAACCGTGACGGTTCCATCACGCTCTATTTCCGCCTGATATATGACGAAATCGCTAACCCTCGTTTTCTCCTGCGTCACGGGGCTTGAGCGCTATCAGCCCTTCACGAAATGTCGGGAAAAAAAATTCGTACCCGAGCGCTTTCAAACGGCGATTCGAGACCTTTTTGTTCTCTCCGTAGAAAGATCGTGCCATCGACGTCAGTTCGGCGGTGGCAAAATCCTGCTCCGGCGGCGGTTCCACGCCGATCATCCGCGCGGCATGGAGAACGACGTCCTGTGGGGGCGCCGGCTCGTCGTCCGTGACGTTGTAGAGGCCCCCAATGCAACGGGCCGCGAGCAGCCGAAGCGCACCGGCGATGTCGGCGACATGGATGCGGTTGAAGACCTGCCCCGGCTTCACGAGGCGCTTGGCCCGGCCGTTGGCGAGATTGACGAAGCTGTTGCGGCCGGGACCGTAGATGCCCGACAGCCTCAGGATCGCGAGCGGTACGCCGCGTTGGGCCGCCAGAGCCGTCCAAGCCTCCTCCGCTTCCAGGCGCTCGTGCGAGCGGCGGGAAACCGGTCGGGGCGGTGTCGCTTCGTCGACCCAAGCGCCGCCATGGTCCCCGTAGACGCCGACGGTCGAGAGGTATCCGATCCATACGAGATGCGGCATCGCGCGAAGGATCGTCTCGCGATAGCAGCGCAGCACCGGGTCGCCCCGCTCGCCCGGTGCGATCGACACCACGAGATGCGTCGTGTGCCTCAGCGCCTCGGCGATGCCCTCCCCCGGCGTCTCGCCGTCGAACACGAGGCCCGGCCACCCGCGCGCCCGGAAGGACACGGCCTTTTCGGCGGAGCGCGTCGTCGCTCCGAGGATGCGGGCCGGCTCGGGCGCCTCCAGAAAGGCCACAGCGGAATAGCCCGCGCCGAAGACGAAGACGCCTTCTTCCGACGCCCCGGTCATCGGCGCTCCGCCGACTCGTCGAGGAAGCGGATACGGCCGATCTCGAGCTCGTCGATCCGCAGGCGGCGAACGCGCGCGTGCCTGACGTTCAGCGCACCGATCGCCAAAGCACCGATCGCGACCGCTCCGAGCGCGAGCGCGCCGACCGACAGGGCGCCGAGCGCGGCGGCCCCGGTGGCGCTGGCACCGACGGCCCGCGCGCCGGTTGCCTCCGCGGGCCGCCGCGCTGCGGGCAGTCTCGCCTTCTCAGGCGTCCTGTCGATCGATCGCATCCCATTCGCTCCGCACGAGGTCGTCCCGCTCGTTATGGAGGGCGGCCGCCCGGGCTGCCAAGGCATCCGCCGGCGCGAGCCGTGCCAGCGCCCAGACCGCCATGGCGCGCACCAGCGGCGCCGCGTCCCCCAGACGCTCGCGCACCGGCGGCAGAAGCGCGGGGTCGGCGGAGTTGCCGGCGGCGATCAGGCAGTTCGACACGAACTTGTCGCGTCCGATCCGCTTGATCGGCGAGCCTGCGAAGAGCGCGCGGAAGGCCCTGTCGTCGAGCGCGAGAAGTTCGCTGAGCGCAGGGGCCCTCAGGTCGTCGCGCGCCCGCAGCTTCGCCTCGCGCGCGGCCGAGGCGAACTTGTTCCACGGGCAGACCGCGAGGCAGTCGTCGCAGCCGTAGACGCGGTTGCCGATGGGCGCGCGCAGATCGCGCGGCACGACATGCCGCGTCTCGATCGTGAGGTAGGAGATGCAACGCCGGGCATCGAGCCGGTAGGGCTCGGGAAAGGCATGGGTCGGACAGGCGTCCTGGCAGCGGCGGCAGGAGCCGCAACTGTCCTCGCCCGGCTCGTCCGGCGCGAGATCCAGCGTCGTCAGGATCGATCCGAGAAAGAGCCAGGAGCCGTGCGCCCGCGACACGAGGTTCGTGTGCTTGCCTTGCCAGCCGAGACCGGCCGCCTGCCCGAGCGGCTTTTCCATGAGCGGAGCGGTATCGACGAAGACCTTGACCCCGTGCGGTTCGCCATCGGCCTGCGTTCCCGCACGCGCGAGGAGTCGGCCGGCGAGCTCCTTCAGCTTGCCCTTGACGACGTCGTGGTAGTCGCGGTGCCGTGCGTAGACCGAGATCGCGCCCCTGTCCGGTCGCGCGTTGATCGCCAAGGGGTCCTCGTCGGGCCCGTAGTTCAGGCCGAGCACGATCACGGTGCGCGCCTCGGGCCAGAGCGAGCCGACCGAGCGACGCCGCGAGGCCGTCTCGGGCAGCCATCCCATCGTGCCATGGAAGCCCGCGTCGACGAAGGCCTCGAGGCCCGCCGCAGCCGCCGTGTTCTCGCTGGCCCGCGCAACGCCCACCGCGTCGAAGCCGAGGCGTCGGGCGTCCGCATCCAGAAACCGGCGCAGGGCCGCGGGGCTCAAGGGATCCGCCATGCGACCGCTTCTAGAACCGCTTCGTCGCGCTGCCAATCAGGCCGGCCTGATCTCGCAGATCGCCGTCAGCGTGGTGCGATCGGGCGCCAGCGGTGCAGCACTCGGCCGCTCGAACGCTCCAGCGTCCAGTAGTGCCCCTCGAAGGGCTGGTCCGCGCTTCGGCTGATCGGCTCGCCCAGGAACGACAGGAGGAGCAGCGTCCCCACCCCGCCATGCGCGACCACCGCGACATCGCCCTCGCACGGCGCCTCCGCCAGGACGGCATCAACGGCCCGGCGAACGCGCGCCTGCGCGTCCACGGCTCGCTCCCAGCCGCGGATGCTCTCAGCGGGATGGGCGAAGAAGAGATCGGCCGTGCGCTGGAACTCGTCGGGCGGCAGGAAGCCGGTCGCGCGGCGGTCGTTCTCACCGAGATCGTCTCGACTTCGAACGACGAGGCCCTGCCGAGCGGCGAGGATCTCGGCGCCTTCGCGCGCCTTCGGCTCGCGACTCGACCAAACCTCCACGAGTTGGTCCCAGTCCCCTTCGCGGGCGAAGGCGTTCATGCGCTCGCGCCCACGAGCCGACAGGCTCCAGGCCTCCACCGGAACGGCCGGATCGATCACGACCTCCGGATGGGTGATGAAGACGAGACGTCCGCCCTTCAAAAATCGAGTTCGCCGTAGTGCGCGACTGGCGGGATGCCGCGCACGCGCTCTGCCAGAAAGGGGCGGAACGAGGGTCGCGACTTCATCCGCATGTACCACTCCTTGGCGAGCGGCTCCTCGTCCCAGGCGACCTCGCCGAGATAGTCGAGGATGGAGACGGCCGCGGCCGCCGCCAGATCGGCGTAGGACAACCGCGTTCCCGACAGCCAGTTGCGACTCTCGGCAAGCCAGCCGACGTAGCGCATGTGGTTCTTGAGATTGAGGCGCGCGGCGCGGATCGCCGAGGCGTCGGGCGGACCACCCCCCTCCTCGGCGCGCATCTCCAGCTTGAAGACGCGCTCGCGAACGAGGTAGCGCGTCACCTCCCCGTCCATCTTGCCGAGAAACCATTCGGTCAGCCGACGGATCTCGGCGCGCTCGCCCGGCTTTTCGGCCAAAAGGCGGCGTTCGCGCTGAAAGGCCCCGCGCGTTTCGTCGAGATACTCGGCCGCGACCGTCCCGCCGACGATCGCAGGGCCGTTGTCCTCCACCAGAACCGGCAACGTCGCCGCCGGGTTGAGCGCCAGGAACTCCTGTCGCCGCTGCCAGGGACGCTCCTCCACCAGTTCCACCCGCTCGCCATACTCGCCGAGCACCAACCGGATGAAGCGGGAGGCGGCGGACATGGGGTGATGGTGAAGCGTGAGCATGAAGGCGGGAGAACTCTCATTCGTTCGGTGCTCGCCGCGCCGACCAAGAGCGACCCGGAAGCGGGACGCCGCCGGTGGATCGGCGAGGAACCCCGACGGCTGAACCGCCGGATAGGCCACCGGAGATAGCCGATCTTCGCGAATCCGCAAGCGGCAGATCGCGGGACGGGCCGACTGGCGCGCGAAAGCTTCAGCCCGTAAGAGGACCGCGCCCGTTTTGCGGCCCTTCACGCGTCCTGTCCTTCCGGGCAAGCGCCCCGACCTGTCTGGAGACGATCGACATGCCCTATCTGGACGCGGTGATCCTCGGCATTCTCGAGGGTCTGACGGAGTTCATTCCGGTTTCGTCGACGGGCCACCTCATCCTCGCGAGCGAGCTTCTCGGCTTTCGCTCGACGGGCAACACGTTTCCGATCCTGATCCAGCTCGGCGCGGTGCTGGCCGTGCTCTCGGTCTATTTCGGCCGCCTGTGGCACCTGGCCGTCACGCTTCCCTCCAGCCCGAGGTCGCGTCGCTTCGTCGGAGGCATTCTTCTGGCCTTCCTGCCGGCGGCCCTGATCGGGGCGCTGGCCCACGACTTCATCAAGACCGTCCTCCTTGAATCGCCCATGACGATCTGCATCGCGCTGGTGATCGGCGGCATCCTGCTTCTCGTGATCGACCGCCTGCCGCTCGTTCCGCGCTATCGCGACGTCGAGGACTACCCGCTCTCGCTCTGCCTGAAGATCGGCCTGTTTCAGTGCCTGGCCATGATCCCCGGCACGTCGCGTTCGGGCGCGACCATTGCGGGCTCGCTTCTGCTCGGCACCGACAAGCGATCGGCGGCCGAGTTCTCCTTTTTTCTCGCCATGCCCACCATGGCAGGCGCCTTCGCCTTCGACCTTCTCAAGAACTACCAGCTTCTGTCCACGGACGACCTCGCGGTGATCGCAATCGGTTTCGTGGCGGCGTTCCTGTCGGCGCTCGTGGTCGTGCGATCGCTCCTGACCTTCGTGTCGCGCTACGGCTTCGCTCCCTTCGCCTGGTGGCGCATCGTCGTCGGCGCGATCGGCATCGGTCTTCTTCTCGCCTACCGCTGAGTGACGCAAAGACGAAGCGGGGCTGAACGTCCCACGTCGTACGAATGCGAGGGCCTCGGTCTGCGGCCCAGCCCGGATACACAAAGGGGACCGCTTGGGTCCCCTTTTGCATGTCAGCTTCAGGATAAGGCCTCGGACCGGTCCCTGGGGCCCGGAGCCCGCAACCCCGACCGTTGCCGTTGGCCGGTTAGGCCTTGGCGGGCTGGTCGTCGCCGGGCAGCGTTTCGTCCTCGGCCGGGCGGTCGTCGTGCGGCTGAGGCTTGGTGAACTGACCCTGCGGCCGGAACCGAACGAGATAGGTGGGCAGAACGGCTTCCAGCGTGCGCGGTCGGATGCCGAAGGCCTCGAAGGTACGCTTCTCGCTGATCGCCCGGTCCGACACGACGTTGTCGATCTGAAGCTGCGTGACCTGGTCGGTCGTCAACGGCGCGCCTGGCAGGAAGCTCGTCCAGTCCGCGATCTTGGCGGCGAGCCCGAACGGGATGTTCACGAAGCGGCGGCGCCGCTCCACGACGCGCAGCATCTCCTCCATCATGGCGCGAAAGCTCAAGGCCTCGGGGCCACCGAGCTCATAGACCCGCCCCCCCTCCACCTTGCCTTCGACCGCATCCGCGACGGCCAGCGCCACGTCGTTGACGAAGACCGGCTGGAATCGGGTGTGGCCGCCGCCGAGCAACGGCAGCACCGGCGACAGGCGGGTCATGTTGGCGAAGCGGTTGAAGAACTGGTCCTCGGCGCCGAACACGATCGAGGGGCGCAGGATAACGGCGCCCGGCACCGCTTCCAAGACGCGGCGCTCGCCGTCGGCCTTGGTGCGGGCGTATTCCGACGGGGAGTCGGCATCGGCGCCGATCGCCGACATCTGCACCATGCCGATGCCGCGTTTGGCGGCCCCTTGCGCGATCAGGCCGGCGCCTTCCGCCTGGAGAGCGGTGAAGCTCTGGTCGCCCGCCTCGGCCAGGATGCCGACGAGATTGACGGCGTGATCCGCCCCTTCCAGGGCGCGCTCGACGGACCAGGGGAAGCGCAGGTTTGCCTGAACCGCCTGGATCTGCCCGAGATTGCCGGCGATCTGGAGATGATAGGCCAGGTCCGGCCGGCGGCACGCGACACGAATGCGGTGTCCACGCTTGGCGAGCGCGTGGACGACGTAGCGGCCGAGGAAGCCGGAGCCCCCGAACACGGTGACCAGCTTTTTCGTATCGATCGCCATGGCTCTTCTCTTCGCGTTGCGGACCGGCGGGGTATGGTGTGGCGGCAGGCTTTAACGGCAATCACGCGAGCGGAAAAGCCGCGCCGACGGATTTCGCGAAAGCGCCATTGACACGACCCGACCCCACCCGTAGACAACGCCCCGTGCCCAGGTGGCGGAATTGGTAGACGCGCACGGTTCAGGTCCGTGTGCCGCGAGGCGTGAAGGTTCGAGTCCTTTCCTGGGCACCAACAACCCCGTAAGGGGTTGACCCGCAAAGAAAATCAGCAGGATCATAGGTTTAGCGTCGCCCCAGTGCTACACAGGGGTGCTACACATGGTCCTTGCGATGAGCCGTCCGCAGAAGCATCCTCGAACCGGCGTTTACTGGTTCCGAATGCGAGTGCCGGCCGACTTGGTCGCCGCCGTTGGGCGCAAGGAAATCACCCGCAGCCTCGAGACGAAAGACCCTAGTGAAGCCCGGCTGCGCCATGCCCAGCTTCGTTCGGAGTATGACGCTTACTGGGCCAACCTCAGGGCGGGCCCCCGCACCCTGACGGAGCGTGAAGCCCACGAGTTGGCCGAGCCGTTCTACGACGACTGGCTGGGCAAGCATGAACAGAACCCAAGCCAGCAGACATTTTGGGACACCCGGGTCGGGGCGCGGCTTTGGTCACGGGACGCGGTCAACGCCGACCCGGTGCCTGATTGGGTGACCGCTCCGGTTGATGGCTACGCCCTCACCTCTGTGCAGTTTCTTCGACATGCGAGTTTGGAGCGTTGGTGCCGGGAACAGGCAACGTCGTTCCTCGCCGGCAGGGGCCTCGTCACGTCGAACGACAGTCGGGACGCGATGGCCCGCGCCATCGGGGCGGCCGTTCAGCGAGCGAGCTTGATTCTGGAGCAGGAAGCGCGCGGTGACTACGCTGCGCGGGGCCACAGGCCGTCGCCAACCGCTTTGACCCATACAGCGACGCCGAATAGCGTTGGCGCGACAGGCGGCAGCCCAAGGGCCGCCAAAGGGCAGCCCAGCGTGTCGCTGAGCGGCCTGGTCGACGACTGGTGGCAGGAAGCGAAGGCGACCGGGCGTAAGCCCAGCACCTATGAGAGCTACCGCAACGCGTTCGCAACATTGATCAAGTTCCTCGGCCACGACGACGCGACTCAGGTCGGCAAGGCGGACGTGATCGCCTTCAAGGACCATCGCCTCGCGACGCCGTCAGCGCGCACAGGCCGAGTTCCGTCTGCTAAGACCGTTAAGGACTCCGACCTGACCGCCCTGAAGGCGGTGTTCGAATGGGGCGTTGTCAACGGCCGAATGGCCGAGAATCCTGCAACAAACGTCACCATCAGGCTCGGTAAGCCACGCAAGCTTCGCGACAAGGGGTTCACCGACGCTGAAGCCATCGCCATTCTGCAGGCCGCCTCGACCTTCGAGCTAGGCCGAGAGAATGCCCGTACGGGTGCGGCCAAGCGATGGGTACCTTGGTTGTGCGCCTTCACCGGCGCACGCTTGGGCGAGATCGCCCAGCTTCGCAAAGAGGACGTCACGCAACGCGACGGGCATTGGGTCGTCCGCATCACGCCTGAGGCTGGGACGGTCAAAACGAACGAGGCTCGCGAGGTGGTTCTGCATTACCAGCTGCAGCAGCTAGGGTTTCCGACGTTCATCGAGCAAGCACCCAAGGGCCACCTATTCATCACCGTCGGCAAGGAAGGCGACGTGCTCGGGCCCCTGCAGGGTCTGAAGAACCGCCTATCGGCCTTCGTGCGGACGGTTGTCACCGACCCGAACGTCGCGCCGTTTCATGGCTGGCGACATCGGTTCAAAACCGTTGGGATGGAGGTCGGCATCCCTCCCCGCGTTCTCGATGCCATTCAAGGTCACGCCCCTCGGTCAGTGTCCGACTCCTACGGTCAGGTGACCCTTCGCACGATGGCTCAAGAGATCGAAAAACTGCCTCCGTTCAAACTCGAGGGCTAACGTAGCCGGATCGACCGAGGGATCTCATCAAGTCTCGGAATCCATTGATATGCAGCACTAGAAAAAACTGAGTGGACGGCTGATGATGCGGCTCAGGGCAAAACGCTGTCGACTCGGTGAGCACCCGGCTGTGTCCTGTTGGGTACCCAACAAGCGAGGTTGCAATCATGGGCAGCTACAATGCGAAAGCACTCGAGACCATCCAAAAGACGCATGATGCAAAACTTTTGGACGAGTTTATTGCTCAAGCCGCGGACAATCCAATGAGGGTTGCGCTTGAGTGTCAAACGGCCGTGCACGAAGTTGATTTTCTCGCCGAAAAGTCTCTGAGTTCGCTTCTAGCCGTTGGCTATGCCGTTGCGTTCCGACTGAAGGACTCGCCAGAAGATCTGCGCAAACTTGCAACCAACAATCACTGGTCCCCGCCGATCCGAAAGCTGCCGACGGGAGATAAAATCTTACGGCTTGTTTTTCGTTTTCTCAAGCAAGCCTGGGTCAGGGGGGCCGCCTACAACACAGCGACTCGGTATACAGTTGCTCTTGCTCGCTCCTTCGATGAGGGCGTAGCTCCGTCTGCAATTCCCCGACTTATCGAGGACAACGGTGGCATTGAAGCCTTCTACCGCAAAGAAGTCGGCATTCGTAAAGCTGATAAGGGAAAGCGTAGGGGAGCTTACCGTCACAGCGCCCCATCTCATAAATCTCTTTCTCGCAAGCCCTCGGGTCGCAGCAGGCTTCAATTGGGGCAAAAACCCACTAGCGACGCGGAGTTGCTAGCTCTGTCGGCAAATCTCCGTGACCAAATCAGCGATTTCGTTTTTCGCCGGCGTGAGCAGAAGGACGCGGGCTGACCATGATAAATGACGAGCGCAGCCTTCTGTTGAAGATGGTACGGGCTGCGACCGGTCGCCCAGGCGGCGAGCAGAATGGGATGCGTCACGTAAAGGGCGGGGTGCCTTGTAACACACATCACCCTCACGAAAGCCCCAACCATGCCCTCAATGAGCTTATCGCTGCCTTCTAACCACCGTTTATCGGCCGAATGTCACAAACCTCACGTTGCCACCCCCTATAGGGGAAAACGTCGGCCACTCAACACATGGCCAGCGTTTGTCGAGGCACATCGGGACACTGGCGCATTTTTCGATTATTTGAGGAAGGGACGAAAAGGGTCGGTTCAACTCAGCCAAGCAATTTTGAGCGAGCTGGAACCGGACACTGCTCTCTTCCTCTATGCAAACAACCATGAGGCCCGAATTGCGTTTGCATCGGTCGCTATGCGCCACTTCCAAGCGTTTATGGACGAGCGAGAAACGACGTTCTTTTGGGTCACCTTCATCCCTGGGAAGTTCGTCGTACCCGAGAGTGAAGCTGCCGACTTCGATCCTCGTAGAATGCAGGGTTGGGCGCATCAGGCACTCAGTGGCTTCTCGCACCTCGGAATGGTTGAACTTGCCTACTACACAAACGTGAGCGCGTTGCTGAGAGGACACGAACGAGGTGCATCCTGGCATAGCCATCACCTTGTCTGGGGATGTGAGAAGGCAACCCTTCAGCAGCGCATGAAAACCCTAAACGCCCAATCCAAAGCATTTCTTCCAGGCGTTGAGCCAGCCTTCGCGGTTGAGCTGCGCCCAGAGGAAGTGATCGGCAAACTGCTCTACATGCTGAAATTTCCGCAGAGCAATTACCGCTGCTATCCCAAAAAAGCTAAGCGATTTGACGCCAAAACCCACAAAATGATTTCGGAGCCGACGGGCTTCTTTCGACAGCGGAAAGGCGAACTCCGTCCAGGTGAAAAGGCTAGGGTGTGTCGTATGCTGGAAGATGCGTACCTCCATCGGCTAGCGTTCGCGGGGGGCGAAGGGGTTCCCTTGCTTGCTGCCATCCGCAAGGACGCGCTTCTTCCATATCGTCGCGAACAGTCGCGCGTCGCGTCGCGTGCGGCCTTCTCCCGGGCTCGCCGCTGACAACCCTGAAGTTATCGAGAGCGACGCATCTCAATTCCGTGCCGTTGTCGTTCTGACAGAAGCGATTCACTTGCGACGAGGAGTGTAAGGCTTGACGCCGACTATTGGGCCTATGCGACCACCAAGGCGGTCACTGGGGGCACGAGATGGACGGGTTGTCATCATGGGATCGCTTCGAAGCGATCGCCCGGCCTTTGCTGTCAGCGGCTCCAGGGGATTACCTCGCTTCGATCCAACAGAACCTCGTACGCGACGGCGTTGTCAGCGCCGTCGCGTACCGCGACGCGCCAGCCCTCTTCGATCACCTCGTGGGCGTCAGCCAGTTCCAGGGTATCTCCGATCGCAACGCCGCAGCCTTCACGTCGAAGCATGGCATCGTCAGTTGGGACGACATTGCCGCGTCGATACAGGCAGGTCCGTCCTGCTCTCGGCTGCGAGGGTTCTGGTCGTTCGACAGATGTGGCTACCGAAAGGCGACGGCGACATGCATGGAGCCTCGGCATATCGTTGGCTGCCCCTTGCCGGAGCATCCGGCGCGTAAGGGCTCGCTGATCCAAGCTGCCTACGCGCTGTTTTTCTTCCTTCGGGACGTCTGCGCCGGTGACCTCGTCGGCTGGATCGATCAGCGCCTTGCCGAAGCCGACCCAGGACGTGGCGCGTCCGACCGCGCCGTTCGCATGGGGGCTGCGCTGCTTGATCCTCTACGCGGTATCACCGGGATCGGAAGCAAGGTCTGGTCGATGGCGCTCGCCGACTTGCTGCTCGCCGCCGACTTGAACCGCGAGCGATGGGTCGCGACGGGGGCTGGGATGGTCGTGATCGACACTCTGCTTCACAATCACCTGCACCGCACAGGCACCCTGCGCCGATTCATGGCCGAGCACCCTTACGGTCGCTGCTACGCCCCAGCCGGATGCGCCGACCTCATTCGCGGGTTGGCACAGCGCATCGACGCGCGCGAGTTCAATCCCGACTTCCCCGCCTGCTTCCCACGCTTCGTCCAGTTCGCAATTTGGCGGCTGGCGTCGTCCGCGGAACTCAACATCTGCAACGGCCTGCGCATCGATGATCGTGCCCGCTGCGAGAACACGACCTGCCCGGTCTTTCAGGACTGCGATCGCGTCGCCCTACACGACCATATGACGCCGTCGTCGTCACGGGGTGCGCCGCCCGCGCTGTGACGGTTCGTGCTGCTTCGGCAGTCGACCCTCTTGCCTGTTTGGACAACCCCACTCCATCGACGTGGTCCACCACAGTGTAAGCCGATTTTTGGGCGTTCCCTTGTGGTACTTTCATAAGCCATTGATTTATAGACATAAATTTGATACGCTGAGCAGGCTTATACCTCGCCGACATGCTCGTCGGCCGACAGGGAGATCCCCATGCCAACCCTTCGACCGGGCCGATCGCGGCCCGCCTTCATCACCGCTAATCATTCGACAAGGGGGGCTCAGCCCTCCTTCTTCGTTTCTAGGAGCCTTTCATGAGCGCCTCGTCGGCTCAACGCGCGGTGACGCTCGCCTCGTCGGCGTCGGCATCGCCTCCGTCGGCCTCGAAGCCTGCTTCGGTAGCCCCCGCCCCGGCCGTCATCGTGTTCGGCTTGGACGACACCGGCAAGGCGCACGCTTCGGCCTTCGACGCGAGCGAGGTCGCGTTGGCCGAGAAGGCCGCCGGGATCATGGGCATGAGCATCGTACCCATCACGACCGACGCCGAGCGGGCGCTGGCCGCCAAGGTGCCGAAGGGCCGCTTGTTCGCGTCGGGCCGGGGTTTCGTCCCGTTCGTCAAAGCGGCGCTCTACGCCGAGCTTCAGGCCCTCGCCGCCCATCACGGGGTTGCCGCGTCCCAACCTGCCCTCGCAACGCCGTTGACGTCGTCAGGCGGCGCGACGCCACCCTCAACCTCATCGGAGACCAACATGTCCAACCCCGCTTCGCAGAGTGTTGCCGGTACCGGCAATGCCATCGAGTCGCTTCAGCCGACCCATTGGGCCGACATTCGTATCGGTGCAATCGTACTAGCTGCGATCGCGCCCAAACATTGCGAATGGTTCGAGTGCGAGGTGGTCGGCACCGACAAGGCCGACGGGTTCACCCTGCGGTACTGCGACTGGCCGAAGGAGCCGACCTTCGTGCGCCAGCGTCATGAACTAAGCCTGATGCACCCCTCGCGTGAGGTCGAGCCGCCGGCCGAGGCCGACGTGGCGACGGCCTGAAGCTTCGTCGTCAGCGTGCCTGGGCCCTGATGGCCTGGGCGCGCGATCAGCCTCACCCTTTCCATCCCCTTCGCAACATCGGAGGTTTCCCCATGCTGACCTTAGTTGTCACCACCCGCGACCGGGTGCGCACCCTCAACGATCAGCTTCGCCAGCAACAGACGGGCGGCACGATCGTCACGACACCGGGTGTGCGAGCCCTGGGCGCAGCCGCCGTTGCCGCGACCCTACGCGCCATCGCTGCGTTTGATGACTTCGGCGCGTACAACGACCCGTTCGATGAGCATGAGTTCGGGTCGGTCGTGATCGAAGGGCAAACGGTGTGGTTCAAAGTCGAGGCTTACGACCTCGACCTGCGCTGGCATTCACCTGACCCCGCCGACCCGGCCGTCACCCATCGCATCATGACGTTGATGCTGCCGCGGGAGTATTAAACGGTGCCGGCTCGCGAGCCGCCCGCCAACGCGTTGAACGCTTTCGCGTCGCTCGTTGCTCGATTTCCCCACCGTGTCCTGTTGGCCGTACCGGACGTGCGCCACATTCCAATATTTGCGCTCGGGGTCGAGAAGGCACGCGCGCCCCTCGAATGGGCATCGCTCGATGACCCCGACGGGCAATGCACCATCATCGGCCGTGACGCCCTGGAGCAGCTTCAGGCAGGCCGCTACGGCGCATATCGCCTGATCGACACCCGAACCCGCCTCGCCCGGCAAACCGCGCTGTATGCCCCCTGGTGCACGTTCACGACGGCTGACCATGTCGAGGCGTTCGAGCGCGAGCACCCGAACTTGGGACTGACGGCGCTGAGCAGGCAAGTCGAGGCCGCTTTGCGGGAAACGCAGGCGGCTGGCGTCGCCGAGCTTGATGCAGCGATCGAGACACTACGCTCACAAGCTCGCGTGCTGGCGCAACTGAATCACTGCACAGCGATGCAAAGTGATGGGCAACCTGAAGCGAGAACCAGCCCCTGTTCGCCCTAGTGTCAGATTGTGATCAACTTCGTTTGGGTCGCTTTTCGTTCTTGATAGGATTCGGCTTGCGACCAGGCCGCATCTGCTCAGGAAGTTCACTGCCGACGTCAGGTGCTTGCAGCAACTCGTTGACCGTCACGCCAAAGGCGATTGCCAAGCGGTCCATAATATCGATCGTTGGGTTCACCTTACCTTGTTCGATTCGGCTAAGGTATGGTTTGGCGACTTCCGCCTCCAACGCAAACGCCTCCTGCGTCAATTCACGCGCACCCCGCAGCCGCCAACGCCATCCGGTATGGCCTATCTCAGGCAATCAGCATCGTGGGGCCCGATCCCGCCCTATTGCAGGAGCTGGCGCGGCTTCAGAAGGGGGTCGCCCGAGGACGACGGACGAGATCCTGCAGCGCGAGGAGATCGCAAAAGGATCCAACAGGCCTCTGATCGTAGAAGGGCTTGGCTTTGGCTGCCCGTTACGAGCAGCGTAAGCGACCTCAAATAGACGATACAGGCCCTTGACCCGCGGGCAGCTTTACAACAAATTCGTTGTAATGATACCTTCGTTCGATGAGCAAACTGGGCATCTTCCCGTGGGCGAGCACGCGGCGACATGGCCGGAGGTGGCGCAGCGTTTCGGCTGGAACAACCATCGCCGCCGATTGCTCGCGGGCCTGCTGCGCATGGCGACGAACCTTCGAGATGCGGGGTGCGTCTTCTTCCTGCTGGACGGAAGCTTCGTCACGAACAAGGAATACCCCGAAGATTACGATGCGTGCTGTGACTACGAAGGAATGGATCCGCTCAAGATCGATCCAAGAATGTTTATGGGCAAGCAGATTATGAAGGCTGAATTCGGGGGCGAGGTCCATCCGGAAAAGGCATTCGGCGATGTCACGCCCCTACGCGAATTCTACCAGACGGACAGGAACGGCGTCGCCAAGGGCGTGGTAATCTTGGATCTCGGAACTCTGCCATGATCGCGACCGAGCACCAGTTCAATATCACCAGCAAGAAGCTCGACAAGCTGAACCTCGCGCTGGGTTCGCTCCGGCATTCCGACAGATCCGGTCAGTTTCATGAGCGACAGATCCGCTCCCTCGAGGAGACGGTCGAGGAACTCGAAGCGGAGATTCGGGAATACGAGGCCCTAAAGGCGGGAGAGGTTCCCGAAATCGTGGTCCAGAGCCTGGCCGACTTGCCAACGGCGCTGATCAAAGCCCGCATAGCGAGAGGCTTCAGCCAATCGAACTTGGCTTCGGCTCTTGGCATGCGTCCCCAGCAGATCCAGAGGTGGGAGGCGGAAGGGTATGCCTCTGCTGCCTTCACCGTTCTTGCGCGCGTCGCCGAGGCTCTGCGCCTGGACATTAACCACCGCCTGCCGCTTGCGGATCGCCCCTTCGCCGATCCTAAGCGCCTTCGCAAGGCGTTGGTCGAAAAGGGGCTTCCCGCGAAGGTGGTCGACCGACGCATCATGCCGAAAAAGTCGCGCGCGAGCCTTCCCGACCAAGTCGTGGACGAGGTCGATGCCAGACTGCGCAAGCTTCTCGGCTTCGGCCTCCGGAGCCTGGCTGCGTCCAAGGGGTTCGAGCCCGCAGCGATGCAGTTCAAGCTGCCGGCCTCGGCCGACCAAGAGCGGACGCGGGCCTACGCGGCCTATCTCGAAGGGATCTGCGGCATTGTCGCGAAGACGGTGCGGACTCCTCCCTCGCCCCTTCCCGACACGATCTCGGACATGCATGCCGCCTTATTCGCAGACGGCATCTCCCTGCGAGGCGCAGCCGTGGCATGCTGGTCCATGGGCATCGGCGTGATCGCGTTGGACGACAGCCTGAATTTCGACGGCGCTTGCTGGCGGCGCGGCGGACGCTCGGTCGTCGTGTTGCGCAACCGCGGCGGGGACGAGGCCCGTGCGCTCTTCGACCTGATCCACGAAGTCTACCACCTCGCGGCGACGAAAGCGGACCTAGGCGTGATCGAAGCCGAGGAGACTTCGTCGGATCGGCGTGAGTCGACCGACGAGCGCAGGGCGAACAGGTTCGCTGCCGAGGTCCTGACAGACGGCCGATTAGCAGAGCTTCTGGCGCGGGTCGTCGAGCGGTCCGAGAGCAGGAGCGAGCAGTTGAAGTCTGCCGTCCGGCAGGTCGCCGCGGAGGCGGACGTACCGGTCGGGATCATGGCCAACCTGTTCGCGGGGAACCTCGACAAGGATGGTGGCCGGAACTGGTGGGCCAGCGCCAAGTCGATGCAGCCGGCGGGTGGCGATCCATGGCGGGTCGTTCGCGACGTGTTCGTCAGGAATGCGGACTTCTCCCGGCTGGACCGCATCGAGTTGGACTTGCTGGACCAGATATTGGAGAGCGTCGATGAATGACTTGACGTCCCGGCTGGACGAGCCGCTGCCGCAGATCAAGATCACCTGCACCAGCGTAGACTGCGAGAACGATCTTCACTGCTTCCTCCAGAAGAGGAGATCGGGGAACAAGCCCGCGTTCGGCCCGTGCCGGGCTTGCGATGCGGACTTGGTTGACTGGCAGAGGGCCCACGAACGCGATCCGGATCGGATTGACGCCCTGTTCGCAGACATGCGCACGGAGAAGATCCGGGAGCACATGTGGAGCCAACCGTTCGACGGGGACGCACTTCGGAAGGTCAGAAAGCACGATCGTCAGACGCTTCACGCGAAGGTCCGCAAGCGCATCGCGTCATCGGTAGGCAAGTCGGCGGGCGTGTATGACGGCCGCCAGACAGCTATGAAAGGCGACGTCGTGCTCTATGCCCAGCACGCGACCGCCACCTGTTGCCGCCAGTGCATACTCTACTGGCACGGGATCCCGAAGAACGTCGAGCTTAAGGACGACGAGAAGGAGTATCTATGCCTCCTCGTCGATCGGTACCTCGACGCCAGGGTTGGCGACGATATGCTGCGCGGAAGTTGAAGCGATGGCTGGCCTCATCCCGACCGAACGCATGGTCGACGCGATGCGGCAACGCGTTCTGCGCGAGGGAGGCGGCGAGATCCTCGTCTCGCGGCTCGAAGGGTCCATGCAGCAGGCTGACCTGTCCGCTCCGACGAATGCCGGCGGCTTGGGACGACGTCGCCATTTCCGTCGCAGAGTTGCTGAAGGGTGGCCGGACAACTTTCTCCCGATCGTTCCCGCAAGTCGGTGGCTTAGGATCTCTCCCCCTGCCGTCATGCACGCGGAGGTCTTCCAGCTCGCCGCGTGTGCGTGGCGCTGCTGGTACTGCTTCGTGCCGTTCCCTCTTCTGGCCGGCGACGAAAGAAAGGGGCGCTGGGCCAGCGCCGCCGAACTCGTAGACCTCTATGCGGCCGTGGAGGATCGACCGCCCATCCTCGACCTGAGCGGAGGGTCTCCGGACCTCGCTCCGGAATGGGTTGCGTGGACAATGGATGCGGTGGAGGCGCGCGGGATCGGGAAGTCCACATATCTGTGGTCCGACGACAACCTGAGCAGCGACCACCTGCTGCGGCCGGACGGATCGACGCTCCTGAGGCGAATGGAGCGATACGGCGCAGGCTACGGGAAGGTGTGCTGCCTTAAGGGGTTCGACGCCGAATCCTTCTCGTTCAACACCCAGGCGGAACCAGACGGGTTCGAGCGCCAACTGCGCATCCTCGTCGGCTACAGCCGCACGGACCTCGACCTGTACCTCTACGTGACCCTCACAAGCCCGAGGACGACCGGGGACGATGGCCGCGTTCGGGAACTGGTCGCGCGGCTCGCCGACATCAGGTCGGACCTTCCGCGACGGACGGTCCCGCTGCTTGTCACCGAGTTCTCTGCGATGCGATCGCGGATCGACGCAGTCCGACGTGATGCGATGGAAAACCAGTGGCGCTTGGTCGAGGCTTGGACCGACGCCGTGTCGTCGCTGGAAGGCGGACCCGAGTGAAGGCGGACCTTGCCTCCGTCGTATCCGATCTCCTCCGTGATGCGCGGGATTTCGGGTCGCTCGCGTCGAACTGCCTAGGCGCTTGGCCGATCGACGTGCTCCGCGAACTCGAGCGCGTCGCGGGGTCGTCTGCGGACATGAATGCACGGGCGGCACGCCTCGTGACCGACGCCTCGTTGTTTCCCCTCCATCGTCGCCGTGCCGCCCCCTCACCCCTTCCGGTCGAGCATCCGCTGGACAGCGACTGGCGGTTCGCCGCGGGCGAGCCAAGACGCCTGCTCGGCCGCGTGCTGTCCGGCCTCGGCCCCAGGGACCGGTTCCTCCTGTTGTGCGTACCGACAATCGTCTTGGAGGCGGCAAGGCAAGGGCTAGCGCACAGGACCGTGGTTGCCGTCCGCCATGGCGACCCGATCGCGGCAGCGATGCGGCATGCGGTGCCTGATGCGACCTACGTCGAGTTGGATAAAATGCCTGACATGGATGCCGCGGCGGCCGCAATTGACCCGCCTTGGCACGACGACACGGCACTTCCCCTCATCGAGCGGCTATGCCTCGGCGTTCGCGAAGGCGGGATGGTCCTGGTTACGGGACCCGACGTCCTCACGGGAGCCTCGTCCGCCGAGCGCCTGTCCATTCACCGAACCGACCACCAACTTCCCGGACTGCAACGCGTCGGTCCCTGGTCCAAGGTCAGATACCGCACGCCGCGGTTCGAGGAGCGCGCGTTTCAAGCGGCCGGGATCGGCAACGTGCCGCCTGCGTGGCGAACGGGACTTGTCCAGGCCCACCGCAGGACGGGCGAGGTTATCTCGCCTTCCAGCTTGCACCCGGCCGGCCAGTGGCGCGAGCGGGTCGTTGACGGTCATCGCATCTGGGTAAGGCCGGACGCGGCCGATGGTCTCCCCTTCCGCATCCGTGTCTGTGACAGCGTCAGCAGCCAGTCTCAGTTTCGACGGACGGCGTCCGTATGGACTTCGGGTAATGTCGTAGTCGTGGGCGGGGAGAGAGCCGAACTCGATCGACTCCTTGATGCCTCGGCCGATGCGTCGCGGGACCGAATGCTTCTCGCTCTCCTCGAAGCCGAACGCAAAGCTGTTGGGAACGCGGATCTCCTCCCAGCGGAACGCTTGCCGTTGTCCGCCATGCCGTGACAGCATAAAGGGATCCAGACCGTCGCCGCACAAGGGAACCCTGACATGGCCCCAACCTTGATCCTCGCCTTCTCCGGGGGTATTGGGTCCGGAAAGTCCGATCTTACGATCGAAGTCGCCAGACGCCTCGGCTGGGGCCGCGCGAGCTTCGGCGCGCATGTGAAGAAGGTGGCGAGGGACAACCACCGGGATCCGGAAGACAGAGCGGTCCTCCAGAGCCTGGGCCAGGCGCTCGTCGTTACCAACCTCGACGCGTTCGTCAGAGAGACGCTGGCGCAGGCCGGCGACGCGCAGAGCGTCGTTGTGGACGGCGTCCGGCACGTTGAGGTTCTCATGAAGCTGCGCGCCCTTCAGGGGACGCAGGTCAGGCTGGTCCACATCGATACGCCGAGCGACATCCGTCATGAGCGCCACATGAAGCGTGACAACGTGGAGCGGCGGCTGATTGCCCGCTACGAGTCCGACATCACCGAGGCGCAGCTTCCTCGTATTCTGCCCCAGTACGCGGACAAGACGATTAACGGTTCCTTGCCGACCTCGATCCTCGCCGACGAGGTCGAAACGTTCGCCAGGGCGGTGCACAGGACCATCGTGGCGGAAGCCGCGTAGGCCGGCAAGGCTGCGGGGGTCGCTTGGAGATATTCGGGGTCTTCGAGGGCGGCGGCGCGAAGGGCTTGGCACACGTGGGTGCCCTCCGTGCTCTTGAGGAGCGCAAGGTGCGATACCGTGCGGTAGCCGGCACCTCAATCGGGGCCATCATCGCTTCGCTGGTGGCGGCCGGCTATGAATCTTCCGACCTTTACTCGAAGGGAGAGGACGGCGAGACCGGCCTTCTGTCGGAGGATCTTGAGAAACGGCTGCTGGACGAACGCGAGTATCGCCGCGTGTGCCGGCTGCGGGACCACCTGAAATGGCTTGCCGGGGCCCCCCGGCACGACGGCGTTGCCGGCAGCGCATCGAGGCGTTCCAAGATGGTTGGGATGGTGTTGTCACGCTTCCGGCTTTCCTGGCTGGTCGTGGTCGCGGGAGCGAACCTGTCGTTCATTCCCTACCTGCTGCATGCACGCGTCCTCCGCGACCTGTGGCTGACGTCGGGTGCGGTGAGAACGGACCTGATCCGCGAATGGCTCGATCAGGTACTCAGAGAACGGGTCAACGTGCCCGCCAGCCGGCCCGTCACTTTCGCTGATCTCCGCATCGATCTTCGGGTCGTCGCGACCGATCTGACGGCCGGCAACGTCGTGGTGTTCGGTCAGCGCCAGACCCCGGACGCCAGCGTTGCCGACGCCGTCGTCGCCTCCATGGCCTACCCGTTTTTCTTTCGGCCCGTCGTGATCAAGGACGCGATCTTCGTTGACGGCGGGATTGCGTCGAACGCCCCCGCGTGGGTCCTGGACGACCTGCGCGACGAGGCGGACGAGCGGATCCCGACCTTCGCCCTTCGTTTGCTCGATCCCATAGACGGCATCGCGTCGGCACCCAACCGTCCGGGCGACCGTCTCCATCTGAGAAGGCTCGCCGGACGCTTCGTACCGTCTGCCCTCGGCAGTAGGGCGTCGATGGAGCTGAGGCGGATTGAGCAGCTTCATCTCATGGAACTGCGGACCAACGTCCGGACCCTCGACTTCGAGGAGGTGAACAGGGACAAGGCCGCGACCGTCGAGACTGGCTACGAAGGCGTGAAGGCTTACCTCAATCGTCGCATCGGCCCCCGGGACCCTGCCGACATGGAGCGGGCGCTACGAGCTTTCATCGGCGTGGTCGCCGACCTCTTCGCCAGCCAGGGAACCGTTCGCGCCTACGCCATCCAGCCCGTCGACGAAAGCCGTTGCAGGGTCGTGTACGCGGCAATGCTCGAAGGCGATGCAGACGATTCCCTCGTGATGCGCCTCGATTCCCGATCGCAGGCACTCTCCCTACAGGTCCGAGAACCGGTCCTGTTGCGGTGTTCCGAAATACCGACCTCCGACCGCCAGGTTGCTGCGACAAAGTATGTCCACGCTTCGCGACCCGCCTCCGTCCGACATGCCTACTGTATACCGATCCTTCGGACGCAGTCCGACTGGAGCCTGCGCGAACCGATGGACCGCCCCGAACCGCAGGCCGCGGTATGCTTCGACTTCGACGAGGGGGACGATCACCTCCTGCTGGATCCGGAGGTTGAGGACAAGCTCGTCATGGTCGCACAGACGTTCGGTGAATACTGGAGCGGACGACGCGAGGACCCGGAGGAGACGGCGGACTCCCCGGAAGGCGAAAGTGGCGACGAAGGCGCGTCGGGATGGCTTCAGGTACCGGACGCGCCGGGTTTCCACGTGTCGAGCCGCAAGACGAGACGGCCTTGGCCGGAGTTCCGCGACAGGCTCGACCAGCTCGTGAAGCGTATCGAGGGCGCGATATGAACTTGATCTGCCGTCGGAAGGGTTAGAAGCCGTGGCGCTTGACCTCCGTTGTCGTTTTTTCAAACCGGCGGCATTTCACGAACATTGCCTAAAAGCTGCCTGTTGGCTATCGGCCCAAGCCTGCCTGGCTTGTCACATCGAAGCACACCTGTATGCGTCGTCACATGGCATTCGCCGCTCATCGTAACATCTGGGTTGACGCTCACTATTTGTGACTTGGTACGCCTCGGGCCTAAACCTCATGGTGACAAAAATCATGGCTCGTAACCCATGATGATCGTGCTGGACGACGAGCCCTACGGCTGGCTCCTTTTGGAGGAGGACGGGCAACTCTATCTCGATGCGATGTGCAGCCACAGCGCGGTGGACTACATGTTCCTGCTGCGCCTAAACGACGAGGAGGTCGCGCTCCTTCGCGCGAAGGGTCGGCTTTATCTCGACGACCTCGCGTATCGCATCCACTACAGCGCGCCGGGTGTGCTGGGCAGCCGGTCGCCCTACAAAGGGCGCAGCCTTGTCATGACGCCCGAGCGCGAGCGGGCCAGCGAGGCGATCCAGGCGTATCGCGCGCAAGAGCGGAACGCGGCAGCAGCGGATCGCCCTAGCTTTTGATTCCGCATAGATTCGACCAACACAACCACCACCCACTTGCTCGCCGGTAAGCCCCTCGCGCGGCGCAACAGTGAAGGGTGGATTTCTGCCAGTCCGCTCCCGGCAGCAGATGCACCGAAGCGGACATCGCTGTTTCGCCCGCTTCCGAACCTTCTCTGAAATTCAGAACGTCCGCTTGCGGGCGGCCCAGAAGGGCGACGCCGCTTTCACCTAATCGGGCTACGGGCCTCCACCGAGCAAAAATCACGTGACTACGTGCCATCCCGTCCGGTGCTTGTGGCAGAACATCAGAGACGTTGAGGCTAGAGTTCTCTCGCCCCGCGATGCTCTGGCCCTACCTCTGACGGATCTGCAGGTTTCCGATCCCGCTTTGGGGGCTGCATGAACGGCTGCAGGTCGCCCAGCGCGTGATATCGGTGCGCAAGGTATTCAATATTTATTCCAAGGTCCTCAATGGTATGCAGCAATAGCAGGCCAGCTATTGCGCGCACTTCGATGTAGAATTTCAAAACTTCGTCCTTAGCCATCTGCGGTGCAGCATGGAAGAGTTTACCCCTTCTATCCTGGATGCGAGTGGCCAGTTCAGGGTCGAAGCAAAAACCCTTCCCGTTTACGTGCTCTATGGCCCGCAGGAGTAGTGTCTTGAGGCCGGGGGCCTTACTGTTTTTGATTGAAATGTGTTTCTTGGGAAATTCTCGAACGGGCTCCGATGTAGATGATTCAATCCAAGCGAAGAACTCGGACTGTGCATCTATGTAACTCGTCTCGTCCCCCGTCTTGTACCGACCTTGTACGTAGCTATCGATCACTGGCATCGAAACTGCAAAGCGGTCGTTGATGTTACGTGAGAAAAACCTGCTGAACTCGACTGCATGAATGCGGTCAATGATGTTCCCTTCGTTCGCTAAATAGCGTTCAAGGATACTGGGTAATTCACCACCGGCGATTCCTTTCAAGTGCACGCAGCTCAGGGGATGGGGTGGCTCTCCCTCCGTCCAGTCGACGCTGCCTAACTGGAGAGTGCCGTCATAATTCCACTCAATATCACCTGCTTTGATTTTGTTGGCAGTCCAGGTTGTGAAGGCGGGGTACGGTCCTCTGAACCCAACAAGAAAGCCGAAGAGTCGCTCCAAGCTAAAAGCCAAACTCATCACTTCATTGATAGACTTTGCGGCTTCAAAGTCGACCCTGAATATCGTTGCCGAGCGTAGCGAACTCGAGCGGAGCTTAGAGTCTAGACGCGCCGCTCGGGTGATTGTCACTTGACCGAGCCCACCAGCAGCGAATGTCTCCGTCTCGCTGGGTTTGATGTCTAGAGTTGGCGTTCGAGTCTCACGATTGAAATCCCGCGCAAACGTGGGCGAACCAAACCAAGCGTCTAGCGCAACTGACTCAAACGCTACGCCCATGAATTTTGGTTCGTCACCATCCTCTGCAGGGATATCTGACAGCAGAGCCTGAAATTCGCCCTTTATTATCGTCCGTTGAGACTTGTTTTTAACGTCCAGCCTACCTGGATCGATGTGTTCGACTATTGGCCTTATTAATGTACAGGGTTTTTCATGGTCAAGGAGCCCAATCACGTTGTTCGCGTCCCGGAACGGTTCTTGTCGGTACAGGTCGGCGTGTTCTGCGGGTCGGACTAGCTCGAAACGCCAGGGAGATTTGGTGGTTTCGTTCCGAGTGATCTGACCGACCCAAGGCTCTTTCGTGTCGTCACTATCGGGTATGATTATCCACATGACGGATTCGCTCGACTCTGATCTTCGCACCTCAGCTCTGGCTATAGTGGCCGGGCTGGCGGGGCGATTTTTTCCATGCGGGGCAGAATGCCCGCTTCCGGGCGGCGGGCCAACCTCCGCATTCCACCCCGAGCCGACCTTGCCGGACGGCCGATGAATGTCGGCTTTCGGGAAACGCCGACGACAGTCCGCATGGCCGACCTGGGTCGTTTCAGGCCATTCCAGCCAGGTCGGTGACGACCACGCCGAACGCCGCCAGCGGCTCGACGTGCTTTCCGTTGCCGGTGACAACGGCCAAGCGATGCGCCTTCGCTATCCCCGCAATCGCCACGTCCGCAAAACTTAGATGCCGCCCGATCCCAACGGCGCAGTCGGCCAACGCGCCTGACTCCTCCGCTTCGTCGATCCCGAACGGGAGCACCCGTTCCGCGAAGACGTATCGGAGCGTCACGAACCACGCCTCGATCGCATTGGCCCGTCCCATCGCCCCCTTGCGGCGAAGTTTCGCGATGCCTTCCCGGATCTCGGCCACGGTGACCGTCGAAACGTACAGGCGATCGGACGCCCCGCGCAGCCTGTCGGCTACGCCTGCAGGCAGGCTCGGCCGATCGGGCGAAAGAAGCGACAGCGCCGATGTGTCGAGCAGGAAACCGCCGCTCACAGATCCACCGACCGCGTCGGGGTCGGGTCGCGTTCTGGCCTGCCCCGGTTAGGTGGCCCGGTTTCAATCTAATGCATGGTGGGCTTGCAGGCGACGGTAGAGGTGGCCGGCGAAGCAGGTTGGGGTGGCGCAGCCGGCCACGGCACGGTGGCTGGAGCGGGTGGCCGGTAGCCGAGCGAGGAGTGCGGTCGCTTGGTGTTGTAGTGGCAGCGCCAGCTCTCGATGACGATCCGGGCTTCGGCTAGGCTGTAGAAGATCTCGCCGTTGAGGAGTTCGTCGCGGAGCTTGGAGTTGAAGCTTTCGCAATAACCGTTCTCCCAGGGGCTGCCCGGCTCGATGAACGCGGTCCTGGCCCCGACCGCCGCGATCCACTCGCGAACGGCTTTGGCGATGA
>NZ_FNIT01000012.1 GCF_900104035.1 Aureimonas jatrophae
TCTGCCACTCCCCTTGCGGGGCGTTCGACTTGCATGTGTTAAGCCTGCCGCCAGCGTTCGTTCTGAGCCAGGATCAAACTCTCAGGTTTGATATAAGAGCTTGCCTGACCGTCACACTGTCTCAAAGCAAAAGACGAAGCTCTGATGAACCCAAAACCCAGACAGGATCTCTCCCAACCAGGTCCAAAGCCATCAGCTTCTTCTCTCACGAAACGTGTCCGATCCGGCTCGTTCCTCGGACGTCCAAGCCAGCAAAGGATAAGCCAGCCCTTCTCGTCCTCAGCGCAACACCGCCGTCCACGTCTCTCTTTCTTCTCACATTATGCAGTTGTCAAAGAACACGCCGACGAAGCGGCGTTGCGCAGGACGTTGCCATCCTACTGCGAAACTGTCAGATCGACGCTCGATCCGGTGAGAGGTTCATCGGGGGTAACGAACTACCGGGGACATCCGTCCCGGGCGCTTCGTAACCCCTTCGTCCGAGCCGCGATCGGTGCGTTCCGCTCCGGTCCGCCGCTCCGGCGCCGCAGCGCCGTCTCGATGGGCGGCTTATAGGCGGCACCCGCTTTCGGGGTCAAGCACGAAAATCGAAAAAACTGCACCTCGCGTCGATTCCTGTGCCCGATCAGTGTCTTACGTCCGGGTTTGCGCGTCACTCAAGTGTCGCGCAGTGCTTCGAGCCGTCGTGCCGGCTTGTCCTAGCTGAGCGTCGAGGTCGCGAAATCGACGACGAGCTTGGCGTTCAGCGCCACGATCAGGGTTGCGATCGCGACCGCGACGACGAGGAGCCAGTTCGGCGCTCGAAACGCGCCCATCTTGCCGCGGTCCATCGACAGCCGAACCAGAGGCACGACCGCGAAGGGCAGTTGAAGTGACAGGACGACCTGACTGAACACGAGGAGCGCGCTCGCGCTTCCCTCCCCGTAGACGAGGATGATCGCGGCTGCGGGTACGATCGCAAGACTGCGCGTGATGAGGCGCCGCACCACGGGTGACAGGCGAAGGCGCAGGAAGCCCTCCATTACGATCTGGCCCGCGAGGGTCGCCGTCACGGTCGATGACAGGCCCGAGGCCAGGAGGGCCACCGCGAACAGCACGGGCGCGATCGCGGCGCCAAGCAGCGGGGCGAGCAGCGAATGGGCTTCCTCCAGGTCGCCCACCGCGCCGTGCCCCGTCTCGTGGAAGCTCGCGGCCGCCAGAATCAGGATCGAGGCGTTGACGAGCAGCGCGAAGCCGAGCGCGATCGTGGAGTCGAGCGTCGCGAAGCGGATCGCTTCGCGCTTGCCCGCCGGATCCTCATGGTAGGCGCGCGTCTGCACGATGCCGGTGTGGAGGTAGAGGTTGTGCGGCATGACGGTCGCGCCCAGGATGCCTAGCGCCAGATAGAGCTGCTGCTGGTCGGTCACAATGCTGGCTCGCGGCAGGAAGCCCGAGGCGATCGCGGCGATCGAGGGCTGCGCCAGAAGAAGCTGGCCGACGAAGCACAGGGCGATCACGAGGATCATCGTCGCGACAAAGGCTTCCAGGCGGCGGAAGCCGCGCGACTGCAGCCAGAGGATCACGAACACGTCCAGCGCGGTGACCAGCACGCCCCATTCCAGCGGCAGGCCGAACAGCAGCTTCAGCGCGATCGCCGTTCCGATCACCTCGGCCAGGTCCGTCGCCACGATCGCCAGTTCCGCCAGGATCCAGAGCGCGAACGAGGTCGGGCGCGAGTAGGTATCGCGACAGGCTTGGGCGAGGTCGCGGCCCGTGGCGATCGCAAGCCGCGCGCAGAGCGCCTGAAGCACGATCGCCATCAGCGACGACAGAAGCACCGCAAACAGCAGCGTGTAGCCGAACTCCGACCCGCCGGCGAGCGAGGTCGCCCAGTTGCCGGGATCCATGTAGCCGACCGCCACGAGATAGCCCGGTCCTAGAAAGGCGAGGAAGCGGCGCCAGAACGGGCCGCCCTGGCCCACGGGCACGGTGCGATACGAGCTGGCGAGCGACCCCTCTTCGCGGGCGGAATGAAACCCGTCCGGCCGCCGCACGGACGGATCGAGGGCGGCGGTATCATGGGGCGGCATGAGGTCGATCCGGTTCTGGAAGGTCGCCAGCAAGCTAGGTCGAGCAAGGGCCGAGGTCAATGCAAATGCGAATGGTTTGCAACAAACCGATCCCAACCGCTGCGTGCGAGCTTCAATCCCTTGTCGGGCGATGCCGGAACCCGACGACCAGCCACTGCCGACGGTCGCCCGTCCCCTGCACCTGCGGACCGGTGTTAGTATGATCGTCGCCTTGCAGCGGGCCGTATCGCGCTCCGCCCGTCGCCCGCTCGACACCGCCGCACGCGGCGACTAGATGTCGCCCATGGTCGAACCCGTTCGGAAACGGGCCGTGTTCTTCATCGGAGGATACGACCCCAAGACACCCGATGCCTTCTTCGAGCGGTTCCGACGCGACCTCAGCCGCTCCGGCGAGCTCTGGAACCTCGTCTCCTCCACGCAGCGCGCGGACAACGAGCCCGCGCGCGATATCGGGACGCTCGCGATCCGCACGACATCGGCGGACGCAGGCTGGGAAACGCGCACCGACTTCACGTTCTTCTCGCTCGACACGATCGTGCTCGCCGACTTCGCGCGACCGCCGCCTGTCCGCCTTTGGCGCTACCTCGTCGCCTTCGCCGACTTCGTGGCAAGCGGCACGGCCGGTCGCTTCTTCATCCATGCCTGGCGCTTCGGCCTGTACTTCCTCTACCCCTTTGCGGTCGTGCTCGCCTGCCTGCTTCTGGGAGCTGTCGCGGCCGCCGGCGCGTGGCGCTGGCTCGGGCCCTTCGCCCTCGCCCTCGGCGTTGCGGTCTTCGCGCTGACGCTGGGTCTGGCCGGTCGCCGCTGGTCGATCGCCCATCTCATGGATCTTTGGAGCTTTTCGCGCGACCACATGCGCGAACAAAGGCCGGAGGCGGACGCGTTGCTGCACCGCTTTGCCGAAGCGATCCGCGACCGGGTCGCTGAGGAGACCTACGACGAGGTCCTTCTGGTGGGGCACAGCACGGGCGGCATGATCATGCTGGAGGTGGCTTCGCTCTACGCGGCGCTCGACACCCCCTCCCGTCCGGGCACCGCCACGCTGGTGCTGACCCTCGGCTCCACCGCGCTCAAGGCCGGCTATCACCCGGCCGCCGTGCGGTTCCGCGAGCGCGTTGGTCGCCTCGCGCAGGATCGGCGCCTCGGTTGGGTCGAGGTCCAGTGCCTGACCGACGTCATCAACTTCTACAAGACCGATCCTCTCGCCGAGATGGGCCTCCGGTCGAACCGGACGGAACCCTTTCCCATCGTGCGAACCATCAAGATCCGATCGATGCTCCAGGCCGACACCTACCGGCGCGTCCGCCGCCGCCTGTTCCGGGTCCACTACCAGTACGTCTTCGCCAACACGAAGCCCTACTGGTACGACTTCTTCCAGATCGTCTGCGGGCCGGTTCCGCTGACCGAGCGCGCCCAGCACGCGCTGGTCGGCAGCCCCGCCGCTCGGGTGACCGCATCGTGACGCCCGCGCTCTCCGTCGCGATCTGGGTCGCATGCCTCGTCGCCTGGGTGGTGATCCGCCTTCCCTACCAGCGGCGGGCCCGCCGCATCGGCGTGTCGCGCGATGCCCGCACCCTTCCGGATCGCCTGGCGCTCGGCGCCGCAACCGTGGGTCTTGCGGTCATCCCGGGCCTTCACGTGGCGACCGGCGTCTTCCGCTTCGCCGATTACCCCTTCCAGCCCTGGCTCGCCTGGATCGGCGTGTTCGTCGCCGCCGCCTTTCTGGCGCTGTTCACCGCCAGCCACCGGGCGCTGGGAAAGAACTGGTCGGTGTCGCTGGAGATCCGCCGCGAACACACGCTCGTGACCGACGGGCTTTACCGCTACGTCCGCCATCCCATGTACTCGTCCTTCTGGCTCTGGGCTCTGGCGCAGGCCTGCCTCGTGCAGAACGCGATCGCGGGCCTGAGCGGACTTGTCGGCGTCGCGCTCCTTTACTGGACGAGGGTCGGGCCCGAGGAGCGGATGATGCGTGAGGCTTTCAACGGGGCCTACGACGCCTACGCCCGTCGCACGGGCCGCGTCGTCCCCAAGGTCTGGTGAGATGATCGATCCCGCGAACGAGGCGCCGGCCGGCCTGACCCGCCGCTCGCTGCTGACGGCTGGCCTGGGCCTGGTGCTTCAGGGACTGACGGGTCCGGCTGGGGCCGCCGGTCCGGCGGAGCGGGGTTCCCCGGCGGCGCCCCCGTCGGTGTATCTCCTGCGCGGGTTCGCGGGTGTCTTCTCCACCGGCATCGACGAGATCGACGGCGCGCTGCGCGCCTCGGGCGTCGCGAGCCATATCGGCAGCCATCTCGGCTGGCGCTCGGTCGCCGACACGATCCTCCAGCGCCACGCGGCGGGCAGCGACGGACCGGTCGTGCTGATCGGTCATTCGCTCGGCGCCAACGCCGCCATCTCCGTGGCCGAGCTCCTGGAGCGCGAGCGCGTCGACGTGCGCTATCTCGCGACCTTCGCCGCGACCGCGCCCGATCCCCTGCCCGGCAACATCGACCGCGCCGTGAACTTCTACTTCTCGCAGGGAGGCTGGGGCCTGCCGCTGGTTCCCGGCCCGCGCTTTCGCGGGCGGCTCGAGAATCGCGACTTCGCCGGATACCGCGACGTCGGCCACTTCAACATCGACAAGCAGCCTGCCCTCCAGACCGAGGTCGTCAAGGACACGCTTCGGATCCTGCGCCGGGGATGAAGCGGTCCGCCGCCGGCCCCTAGGCGGCGAGAAAGAATTTGATAGACAGGGCGGATGACGAGGTCCGCCCCCCCGCCCCCGGAAAAGCCCGACTACGAGACGCTCCTGCGCGAGAGCGGCGTGCGGATCACGCGTCCGCGCCGCACCATCCTCGGTATCCTCGCCGCGCAGCCCGGCCATCCCGATGCGCTGGAGATCTTCCGTCGCGCCAGCGCCGTCGATCCCGCCATCTCGCTCTCCACCGTCTACCGCACCATGCGGCTCCTCGAGGAGATGGGCGCCATCCATCGCCATGCCTTCGGCGACGGCCCCTCGCGCTTCGAGACCGCCGACGGCGACCATCACGACCACCTGATCGACATCGAGTCCGGCGAGGTCGTGGAGTTCAGCTCCGAGCGCATCGAAGCGCTGCAGACCGAGATCGCCCGCGAGCTGGGCTACGACATCGTCTCCCACCGCCTCGAAATCTACGGCCGCAAACGCCGGCCGGCCTGAGCGACGCTTGGGTCCAAGACGAGCCTCCGCCCCGGACCCGGCCTGGGCGAGCCACGGGTCTCTCCCGTCCCGACGGACCCGTCCGAGAAGGAATTTCCGAACCCTTCTTCGCGTTTGGTGACATGTCTGAGCCCGGGGAGGGCCACCGGCCCTCCCCGGGCTCAGAAACCTCTTCAAGTGAGGAGGGGTCCAGGGGAAATCATTTCCCCTGGTGGGGTCGAGGGGCGGTAGCCCCGCCTCAGCCCCTAGCGCCCGCTCAGACCAGCTTGGCGTCGAGCGAGACCTGGATGGCGCCGAGCGCCTTGGAGATCGGGCAGCCTTCCTTGGCCTTGGTGGCGAGTTCCTGGAACTTGGCGTCATCGATGCCGGGCACCTTGCCTTCCAGCGTGATGGCGCTGGACTTCACCTCGAAGCCGCCGCCGGCCTGCTCGACAGAGACCACGGCGCGGGCCTTGAGCTCGTCGGCCGGCGTGCCGTTCTCGGCCAGGAAGTGAGAGAGCTGCATGGCGAAGCAGCCGGCATGGGCGGCGGCGAGCAACTCTTCCGGATTGGTGCCCGAGCGGCCGGACTCGTCCTCGAAGCGCGACTTGAACGAATAGCCGTGCGCGTCGAGGGCGCCGGACTGGGTGGTGACGGTTCCCTTGCCGTCGCCCAGGGCTCCGTTCCAGATAGCGGTCGCGTGACGTTTCATGATGGGACATCCCTTCAGCGTGAGTCTGATCGGCCGGGCGGCCGGGCTTCGGCAACGCGGCAGCGCGCCACGGGTTGCCTGGAAACGCATGGTGCGCGATCCGATCGCCCCTATGGGGGCGCAGCGGTAGATGGTCCGTTCGGGCGCCTCGTCCAGCGCGGCGCGCGGCGTTAAAACTTTGCCGCGAAGCGCGCGGATAGAATGGACCGGTCCGCCTCCTCCCGCCGGTTCGAAGCCCATGCCCGACGCCCCCGCCCCGCTTCTCGTCTTCGCGACGCCCCGGCTTCTCGCGCTGAAGGCGGCGTGGCTGGACCGGCTCGGCGGCGAGCGCGCGCTCGGGCCCGAAACGGTGGAAGCCTACGAGCGGGACCTGCGCCAGTTCCTCCAGTTCCTGGCGCGCTACCACGGCCGCCCGGTCGAGACCGCCGACATGGCGGATCTGAAGCCGGTGGATTTGCGCGCCTTTCTGGCGGAGCGGCGGCGCGAGGGCGCGGGCGCGCGCTCGCTGAACCGCAACCTGTCGGGCGTGCGCTCCTTCGTGCGCCATCTGGAGCGCGAGGGGCTGGCCTCGTCGGCGGGAACAGGGGCCATGCGCGCCCCGAAGGTGCCGAAAAGCCTGCCCCGTCCGTTGAGCGTGCCGGACGCGCGGCTCGTGACCGAGGAAGCGGGCGCGATGGCGACCGAGCCCTGGATCGCCGCGCGCAACACGGCGGTGCTGACGCTGCTCTACGGCTGCGGGCTGCGCATCGGCGAGGCGCTGGCGCTGCCGGGCGATGCGCTCGCCGACCCCAAGGCGCGCTCCATGCGCATTCTTGGCAAGGGGCGCAAGGAGCGGCTGGTGCCGCTGCTGCCGGCGGTTCTGGAGGCGGCGGCCGAGTACCGCCGTCTCGTGCCCTTCGCGCTCTCGCCGGAGGAGCCCCTGTTTCGCGGCGCGCGGGGCGGGCCGCTCCGGCCGCAGATCGTGCAAGCGGAGATGCAGCGCCTGCGCGGCCTGCTCGGCCTGCCGGACTCGGCGACGCCGCACGCGCTGCGCCACTCCTTCGCCACGCACCTTCTGGCGCGCGGCGGCGACCTGCGCGCGATCCAGGACCTCCTGGGCCACGCTTCGCTCTCGACGACGCAGGGCTACACGGCGGTGGACGCCGCGCGTCTCGTCGGCGTCTACGACAGCGCCCACCCGCGCGCGCGCCGCGCCGCGCGCGGTTCGTGACAAGGCGACGGATCCTGTTCAGCCTTTGGTGGGCACGCCCATGAGAGGATCGCAACCTCGCCTTCGCCGTCCGGGCATCCGCCGCCCGTCCTTACCGGAGCCCGTTGCATGACGCCGACCCCCTTCCGGCCGGGCCGCCTGGCCCGCTTCGCGCTCGCAACAGCGCAGGCGCTGCCGCTGGCCTTGTGCGGGCTTCTCCTGTTCGGCCTGTTCGCCGCACCGGCGCAGGAGGCGGCACCCGGCGTCTGCCGGCCGGCCGAAAGCGCGGTGCCGACCCTGCGGACCGAGGGACGGCTCGAGGCGCTGGAACGCGAGGCGGCCGCCGAGCCGAACGGCGAAGGCCGCTTCTACCGGATCGAGCGGCCGGGTCTTGCGCCCTCGTTCCTGTTCGGCACCATGCACCTGTCCGATCCGCGCCTTCTCGCCCTGCCGCCCGCGGCCGATCGGGCTCTGGCCGGTGCATCGGCGCTGGTGATCGAGACCACCGACATTCTGGATCCGGCCGCCACGGGGCGAGCGCTGCTGCTGCGCTCCGACCTCACGACGCTTCCCCCCGGCCGCAAGCTGGCCGACCTCCTGCCGGCGGACGAACTGGACCGGGTCCAGCGGGCGCTGGCGACGCGCGCGCTGCCGCCGGCCTCCGTGGAAACGCTGCAGCCGTGGTTCCTGGCGACCGCGCTGGTGATGACCCCGTGCGAGGCCGAACGGCTCGCCGGCGGCGCCGAGGTTCTCGACGTCGATCTGGCGTCCCGCGCGAAGGCGGCGAACAAGCCGGTGGAGGGCTTGGAAACCGCGGTGGAGCAGATGGAGGCGCTGGCCTCCCTGCCGTTGGAAGCGCAGGCCACCAACCTCGTGGCGACGGTGGAAACGCTGGACCGGCTGCCGGCCGTGCTCGAAACCATGACCGATCTCTACCTCCAGGGACGGATCGCGCTGATCGGCCCGGTGATCGAGGCGATGGCGCCGGGCGGCACCGACGAGGCCAGCGCGCTCGAGGTCACGCAGGCCTTCGAGGAGCGCGTCATCACGGCGCGCAACCGGCTGATGACGGAGCGCCTGCAGCCGCTTCTCCAGAAGGGCGGACGCTTCGTCGCCGTGGGGGCGCTCCACCTGCCGGGCGAGGAGGGTGTCGTCGAAGCGCTGCGCCGCGCCGGCTGGCAGGTGACGCCGGAGGGCTAGGCACCCCTACCGATAGGGGGCGGGCCGGCAGGTCAGGCGGATTTCCTGGGGCACGATCGTGCCGTCGAAATAGGGATGCTCGGTGTCGTCGCGCACGGTGGCCGCGCATCGCCCTTCCCGGTCGCCGCGCAGCACCGCCGGCTGGTCCTGCGTCAAGGCGGCGTAGACCGCGAAGTCGGGGTCCTTCAGCTCCACCGCGATCTGCGTCGCGATCGGGTCGATCGGCTCGGGCAGGCGGAAGCCGAAGGCGAAGGTCACCGCGCCGTTGTCGAGGCTCGCTCGGAAGCCGAAGGGCTGCAGCGGCTCGCGCTCCGCGCCGTCCACGGTCAGATACGTGTAGTAGTGGATCTCGGCGAGCCGGCCGAGGACCTCGGTTTCCATGGCCTTGGCCTCGCGCTCGTCGAAGCGGCCGTCGTGGTTCTCGTCGTAGTCGAGGACGAGCTGCGCGCTGAAGGCCTCGTCGAAGGTCCAGGCCTCGCCGAACCCGCTGAGCCGGCCGTTCTCCATGTTGAACAGGACGCGGCATTCCATCGAGATGTCGGGATGGGCCTCGGCCGGCGCCGGCAGCGCGAGAAGCGCCGTGCCGAGAACGGTCGCGATGCGCGGGCCCCTCACGGCGCGGATCCCGCCGGCTCGGGCGCGAAGTCGGGAAACGGCGTGCTGTCGGCCGGTCCCATCAGGCCCGTCGCATCGGGTGCGACCATGCGGCCGCGAAAGGCGATCGTCGCGCCGCCGTAGAGCAGCGCCACGGCCAGCACCCAGGCGCCCAAGATGCGGGCGCCCAGGCCTCGTGCGGAAGCCGGCATCGCGCGCGCCAGCGCGAACAACAGAAGCACGAGCGCCAGAAGCCCGGCCGCCGCCAGCACCGGCACGGCGGGATCGTGGAAGCTCGGGTCGAGCAGCGGGATCGCGATCGACGCCATCGCCGAGGCCAGGGCCGCCGCTAGGAGCGTCCCGACGCGCGCAAACCGCGTCCCGCCCGAAAACAACGCCAGGCCGACGCCGAGGCCCGCGACCGGTCCCGTCAGGAAGGCATGCGTCGCGGCGTTCGGCAGAAGCGTCGCGCCCTGCAGGAACAGGGGCTGGCCGAGGTCGCCCAGCCAGCCGCCGAGCGCCAGGGCCGGCACGAAGAGAACGAGCGGCGTGCCGCTGGCACCGGCCGCAAAGCCCAGGCCCAGCGCCGGCAGAAGGAGCTCGCCGGCCAGGCGCCCCGCCAGAACGCCCCAGGCGACGCCGGGTCCGGCCCAGACGAGCCAGCCCAGGGCGCCGGATCCCACGACCGCGAGACCGGCGGCGAGCGGCGCCAGCGCCGCGCGGAACGCGGGGCGCTGTTGGACGGGCGCCGTGGCGCTCACGGCACCGCCACGAGAAAGCCGACACCCGCCAGCGCGATCGCTCCGCCCAGCGCCTGCGCGAGCCGTCCCCCGAAGGGCCGCCCGATCAGGAGCCCGACCGCAATGCCAGCGAGATGGATCGCTCCGGTCGCCAGCACGAAACCGATCGCATAGAGCGCCGGATCGGCGCTGAGCGGCAGTTCGACCCCGTGCGCATAGCCGTGGAAGACGGCGAACGTGCCGACCACCACGAGCGCTAGAACCTCGGGCAGCGGCAGGCGCAGGGCGATCAGGAGGCCGAGCGCCAGGATCGAGAGCGCGATGCCCACCTCGACATGGCCGAGCGGCAGGCCCGCCATCCCGGCCAGCGCGGCGGCGGCCATCACGAGCGGGAAGGTGGCGGGCAGCGCCCAGACCGAACGCCCGCCGATCTGGGCGCCCCATAGGCCGACCGCGAACATGGCGAGGAAGTGGTCGAGACCGGTGAGCGGATGGGCCAAGCCGCTGCCGAAGCCCCCGGCATCCTGCAGGATATGGGCCGAGGCGGGCGAGGCGAGAAGAAGCGCGAGAGCCGGCAGCGCGGCGGCGGAGCGAACCGAAGGGCGCATGACGAGCCGACATCCTTTCGTGAGGCGTTGGGTCGAGCGCGCGGAACCGCCGGCGCCCGAGCGCGACAGTCGCCCGAAGGGCGGCGAAAAAAGGGCGGATCGCCGGAGTCGCCTGCACACCCGCCCCCGCGCCGGCCCGGCGAAGGCCCGGTTCAGCGTTCGCGCTCGCCCGGCAGTGTCCTCGGGCCGCCGCCCATGCGCAAGCCGTTCTCGTAGTGGAAGGCCAGAAAGCCGAGAGCCTTCAGGATGCAGTCGAGATAGGTGTCCTCGAGCCGGGCGGTGACCGTGGGCGCGCCCGCCTCATCGGCGCCGAAGAGCCCGCTTTCGCGCCCCACCGCCACGATGCGCGTCACCTGCGCCCGGCTCATGTGGAAGCGCCGCGCGAGATCGCCCCGGCTCGGTCCCGGACCGCCCTCTCTCGCGCTCGCCACCACCGCCATCACCACGAGGCTTCCGCCCTCGATCTCCGCGAACAGGTGACGGAAGTCCGGATCGGGAAAGAAGACGTAGCCGTCCTGCGCATAGGCGTCGCTGCCCGAAACCGTGAGCGCGGGCATGAGCTGGCGCGGCGTCGCCTCCCGCGCGGCGGGCACGTCGAGAAGGCGCAGGGCGATCAGCGACGCCTCGATCCAGTCGGTCAGGAACTGCACGAGCTTCGGCTCGGCCCGGTAGAGCCGGCTGCGGCGGTCCGAGGGATCGATCCGCATCTGCGCGAAGCCGTAGTGGACGAGGAGCTGCAGCGTGGTCTGCGCGGTGCGCTTGGAGATGCCGGCCGCCTGCTCGCAGTAGCTCGCGAAAAGGCCGTTCGGCAGGCCGTATCCCTTCTCGTCCATCGCCGACATGAGCCCGAAGATCATGAAGGCGCGGTAGCGCTCCTCCTTGGACAGGAGCTTGAAGGCATAGGCCGCGTCCTCGCGCACCGCGAGGATCGCGCTCGTGTAGCGGTCCACCGCCTCGTCCACGGCGGCATGGCGCCGAAACCGGGCCTCGTAGCCTGCGGGCCCGCCACTCAAGCCCTCGTTCAGGGGACTTGAGGACCGCTTATGACCAGTCGCACGGGCCAACTCATCGTTATGAAGCATGCCCGGTCCGTCTACCTGAGAGTTTCGCGATGATGCATGCGCAGTCGAAGAAGATCAGCCAGGGTGCGGCGACCCGCCAGCTTCTCGACGAGATGGCCTTTGCGATCGCCGCGCTCGGTGCCCTCGTGACGGCCGCGCGCGCCCGCGGCGTTTCGCTGGACCTCGAGAGCGAGCGGATGGAGGATCTGGCCAACCGGCTGCTCGACCTGTCGGAGGAGGCCGGCGCACTCAGCGGACCGGGGCCGACCGATCGCCGCCCCGCCAACATCGATCTGCAATAGCGGGAGCCGGCCACCAATCTGACGCATCGGGTCCCGGAACACGGGTCTCGGCCAGCCGTTCCACAACCGGAAACGGGCACGCACGATTTCGTCCGCCCGTCCGGTTTCGGAGGCCCGTCATGCGCCGTCTCGTCCCCCTTCTCCTGGCCGGTCTCCTGACCGGCTGCACCGCGGCGGCCGACCAGCCCTTCGTGCCCGATGCCGGCCTCGTGCCGTCCTCCTACCGCAAGCCCGTGACGCGCAGTTGCGAGAACTACGCGGACCAGACCTACCGGAACTCCTACGAGAACTACTCCGACGATTCCGACGGCTTCGGCGTCAACGCGCTGCAGCGCCAGCGCGCCGAGGCCGACGGGCGCGAGGCCCTGGCGCGCTGCCGGGCCGGCCGGCTGAACTGAACCCCGTCAAGGCGCTTCACAAGCGCCGCGCTTGGGCGCAGTCTCGCCTCGTCTGCAACGGGAGGAGACGAACAGCATGTCGCGATACAGGATCGAGACCGGAACCGTCAGCGGTGACGAGTTCAGGCCCGGCCCCTTCCACGACGCGGTGAACGCGGCCAGCGTCGCCCAGGCGGTCGAGGCGGTTCGCCCGGTCCTTGCCGAGGGCGGCTTCACGGCGGACTGGGGCGACCATGCCCGCGTGCTCGACGCCGAGCGGCGCGAGGTCGCCCGCGTGGCGCTGACCCCGGAGTTCTGGTCGCACTGACGGGTATCGACCCGTCCGGCGGGGCTGCCCGTCGGACGCAGCCCGGATGGGCGGGAGCCCGATACGAAAAAACCGCCGCGAGAGGTCTCGTGGCGGTTCTCGTTCGGGAAGCGCGGGCTTTCGGGCAGCCTTGTGTCGGCGTCGCCAGTACATCCGTGGTCGGGCCGGGCGCCCGAAAACCCATCTTCCAGCCAGCGGCGGCTTTGTCTTTCGACCGCCTTCATCGCTTGGCCTGGACCCTAGATGGGAAGGCTTGCGCGAACCTGCAAGGGGCAGCGCCCCCGGCAGGATAGGTGTTTCACGTGAAACCGGTCTGCCTGCCTCAGACGTGGATCGGCTTGGCAAAGGCGGCGAACGCCGCCTCGCGCACGGCCTCCGACAGCGTCGGATGCGCGTGGCAGGTGCGGGCGAGATCCTCCGCCGACCCGCCGAACTCCATCAGCACCGAGGCTTCCGCGATCATGTCGCCGGCGCTGTGGCCGAGGATGTGGACGCCGAGCACCCGGTCCGTCTTGGCGTCGGTCAGGAACTTCACGAAGCCGTCGGTGTGCAGCATGGCGCGCCCGCGTCCGTTGGCCGTGAAGGGGAACTTGCCGACGCGGTACTCGACGCCCTTGGTCTTCAGCTCCTCCTCGGTGTGGCCGACCGAGGCCACTTCCGGCGAGGTGTAGACCACGGAGGGGATCACGCCGTAGTTCACGTGGCCGGCCTGGCCGGCGAGCTGCTCGGCCAGCGCGATGCCCTCGTCCTCGGCCTTGTGGGCGAGCATCGGGCCCTTCACCACGTCGCCGATCGCGTAGATACCCTCGACATTGGTGCGGTAGTGCGCGTCGATCTCGACGCGGCCCGCGCGATCCATCGCGACACCCGCCTCTTCCAGGCCGAGACCGGCGGTGAAGGGCTTGCGGCCGGTGGCGACCAGGACGACCTCGGCCTCCAGCGTCTCCGCCTCGCCGCCCTTGGCCGGCTCGAAGGTGACGGCCGCGCCCGCGCCGGTGCGCTCGATATTCGTGACCTTGGCGCCGAGCTTGAAGTGGAAGCCCTGCTTGACAAGGATCTTCTGGAACTGCGTGGAGACCTCACCATCCATCGGACCGAGGACCTTGTCGAGATACTCGACCACGGTGACGCGCGCGCCGAGCCGCGACCAGACCGAGCCGAGCTCCAGCCCGATCACGCCGCCGCCGACCACGATCATGGTGGCCGGCACCTTCTGCAGCGCGATGGCATTGTCGGAAGAGACAATCGTCGTCTCGTCGAGGGGGACGTCGAGGCCGGGAATGCCGGCGACCGCGGAGCCCGTCGCGATCACGATGGACTTCGTCCGCAGCGTCTGCTTCGCGCCGTCCTCGGCGGTCACCTCGACCTCGCCCGCCTTCGCAATGCGGCCCATGCCGGTGACAGGCGTGATCTTGTTCTTGCGGAACAGGAAGGCGACGCCGTCGACGTTCGCCTTCACGGTCTTGTCCTTGTGGCCGAGCATGGTCGGCAGATCGAGCTCCGGCGCGACCTTGATGCCGAGGTCGGCGAAGGAGTGATGGGCCTCGGCATACATCTCGGAGGCGTGGAGCAGCGCCTTGGACGGGATGCAGCCGATGTTGAGGCAGGTGCCCCCGAAGGTCGAGCGCTTCTCGACCACGGCCACCTTGAGACCGAGCTGGGCGGCCTTGATGGCGCAGACATAGCCGCCCGGGCCGGAGCCGATGACGACGAGATCGAAGGAGGAGGCGGTTTCGGACATCGGGGGAACGCTTCTTGCGGTTGACGGTCTAGACGAGGAGGAGAAGGCGCAGGCCCATCAGGCCGAGGCCTGCGATGGAGCCGAGCCAGACGAGGCTGCGGATATAGGGAATGCCGCCGAGATAGAGCGGCACGTAGGCGATGCGGGCGACGAGCCAGATCCAGGCGCCGACGCTGCCAAGGCCGCCGTCGCGATCGGTCGTGACCAGCGCGAGCGCCAGGGCGATGAAGACCGGAAAGGTCTCCTTGAAGTTGTCGAGCGCGCGCTGGGCGCGGCCGGCGTGGACGCCGGTGGGCTTGCGGTCGCCGTCGCGCGGGCCGGCGTTCCACTGGGAGCCGAGCTCGCGCGTCGCCAGCATGCCTTGGAGGCCGAGCTGCACGAAGAACAGGACGAGGGCGAGAACGAGAACGACGAGTTCGTGAGGCAGGCTGGCCATCAGGCGGCTCCGGGCGCAGGGGACGATGCGCACCATGTGGCTCGCCGGGACGCGAAGGGAACGGCGGCGACCCTGCTCACGGCGTCGCGTCCGGCGTGCATGTCGCCTCGGCCGCGTCGAAACCCGCGTCCACGGCCCGCAGGTGTCCCGCGGTGACCGCGATCGGGCGGAAGGGCGGCTCGCCCTGCACGCCCGGCTGCGTCTGGTGGATCGTGTAGCAGCCGGCGAAGACCCGGCGCGTACCGTTCCGGTCGCGCGCCTCGATGACGGCCGGCACGCGCCAGTCGGTCTGGCTCATGCCGCTCTCGGCGCTCGCCGTGCCGAGCCGGAGGCGCACGGCCAGCGTCGTCTCGTAGCCGCGACGGAAGGTCTCGAAGTCGGGGCGCTCGGGCGTGTCGCGGAAGTAGCTCCAGGCGCGCACGATCTCGCCCCGGTCGACGGCGTTGTAGAGCGAGCGCAGCACCGCCTCGGGCGTCGAGCGGTCATCGAGATAGGGCGCGGCATCGGGCGTCTGGGCCCGGGCGCCGGGGGCGAGCACGGCGAGAAACGCTGCGGCGACGCCGAACCGGCGGCCCGTCACGGCAGCACCGCCCGCGCGCCGGACACGTCGAGGATCGCGCCGGTGGAGTAGCTGGCCTCGTCGGAGGCGAGCCAGAGGATGGCGCGCGCCACCTCCTCGGCGGTGCCGGGGCGACGCATGGGCAGGCCCGGCGTCATGTCGCGCACCCGGTCCGGCAGCCCGCCCGAGGCGTGGATCTCGGTGTCGATGATGCCGGGCCGTACGGCGCACACGCGGATGCCCTCAGCCGCGACCTCCTTGGCGAGGCCCACGGTGAACGTGTCGATCGCCCCCTTGGCGCTGGCGTAGTCCACATACTGGTCGGGCGAGCCGAGCTTGGCGGCGGCCGACGACACGTTGACGATGGCACCGCCTTTTCCGCCCTGCGCGGTCGACAGGCGGCGCACCGCCTCGCGGGCGCAGGCGATCGACCCCAGCGTGTTGATGCGGAACATGCGATCGAGCCGTGCCCAGCTCATGTCGGCGACGCGTGCGGGGTGGTCGACGACGCCGGCATTGTTGACGAGAACGGCAAGGCGCCCCATCCGGTCGGCGCTCGCGAAGATCGCCGCGACGCCCTCCTGCGTGCCGACGTCGCCGCGAACCGTCTCGGCCCGTCCGCCGTCCGCGCGGATGGCGTTTGCCACGACCTCGGCGGCCGACGCGTTTTCAGCGTAGTTCACGAGAACCGCATAGCCGGCGACCGCGGCCAGGCGCGCCGTGGCGGCGCCGATGCCGCGCGAGCCGCCGGTGACGACGAGGACGCCGCGATCGCTCATCCGTGGAGATCCTTCTTCCGGCGATCGCGGAAACAAGCGGGGCGGGCGAACCCGCCCCGGTCGCGCGGGTCTTAGAGGTCGAGCACCAGGCGCTCGGGATCCTCGAGGCTTTCCTTGACGCGCACGAGGAAGGTCACGGCCTCCTTGCCGTCCACGATGCGGTGATCGTAGCTGAGCGCGAGGTACATCATCGGCCGGATCTCGATCTTGCCGGCGACCACCATCGGCCGCTCCTGGATCTTGTGCATGCCCAGGATGCCCGACTGCGGCGCGTTCAGGATCGGCGTCGACATGAGCGAGCCGTAGACGCCGCCGTTCGTGATCGTGAACGTACCGCCTTGCATGTCCGACATCGCGAGCTGGCCGTCGCGGGCGAGCTTGGCCATGCGGCCGAGCTCCTTCTCGACGCCCGCGATCGAGCGCTCGTCGGCGTTGCGGATCACCGGGACCACGAGGCCCTTGTCGGTGCCCACCGCCATGCCGACGTGGCAGTAGTTCTTGTAGATGATGTCGGTGCCGTCGATCTCGGCGTTCACCGCCGGGATCTCCTTGAGCGCGTGCGTCACGGCCTTGGTGAAAAAGCCCATGAAGCCGAGCTTCACGCCGTGCTTCTTCTCGAACACGTCCTTGTAGCGGTTGCGCAGCTGCATCACCGCGGTCATGTCCACCTCGTTGAAGGTGGTGAGCATGGCGGCCGTGTTCTGCGCGTCCTTGAGGCGCTTGGCGATGGTCTGGCGCAGGCGGGTCATCTTGACCCGCTCCTCGCCCGACGCGTCGTCGCCCGTGGAGGGGGCGCGCGCCTGCGCGGGCGCGGCAGTCGCGCTGGCGGCCGGCGACGACACGCCCTTGGCAATGGCGTCGAGGACGTCGCCCTTCAGCACCTGTCCGCGCTTGCCCGAACCCTCGACGTCCGCGGCCTGCAGCCCGCGCTCGTTCATGAGCTTCTGGGCGGAGGGGGCGGCGGGCATCTGGCCGCCGTTCATGCCGGCCGACGAGGCCGAGGGCAGCGAGGTGTCGGAGCCCGACGGCGCCGGCGAGGCGTTGCCGTAGCCCTCGGTCGCGCCGGAGGCCGGGCCCGGCGTCACGGGCGCCTTGGCGTCCGCCTTCGGCGTATCCGCGGTCTTGGCCGGCTCGGCGGCCTTGGGCGCGGCGCCCTCGCCGGCCGCGCCGATCATCGCGATCAGCGCGCCGACCTCGACCGTCTCGCCTTCCTTGACGAGGATCTCCGACAGAACGCCGGAGGCCGGCGCCGGCACCTCGACCGTCACCTTGTCGGTCTCGAGCTCGGCGATGGTCTCGTCCGCCTGGACCGTGTCGCCGGCCTTCTTGAACCACTGGCCGATCGTGGCCTCGGTGACGGACTCGCCCAGCGTCGGGACTTTGACTTCGGTGCTCATGGATCGGCTTTCGCGTTCGGGATGGTCGGGTGCGGGACGAAGGGGCGCGGGCGTTTAGGACTTCTGCCCGTCGCCCAGCGCCTCCTCCAGGAAGGCCTCAAGCTGGGCCAGGTGCTTCGACATCGTGCCGACCGCCGGCGAGGCGGCCGCCTGGCGTCCGGCGTAGCGGGCGCGGCGCTTCTCGCCACCGATGCGGTCCAGCACCCATTCGAGGTAGGGCTCGATGAAGCCCCAGGCGCCCATGTTCTTGGGCTCCTCCTGGCACCACACGATCTCGGCCTGGCCGAAGCGGCCGAGCTCGTTGATCAGCGCCTTGGCCGGGAACGGGTAGAGCTGCTCGACGCGCAGGAGGTAGATGTCGTCGATCCCGCGCTTCTCGCGCTCCTCCAGAAGGTCGTAGTAGACCTTGCCGGTGCACAGCACGACGCGGCGGATCTCCTTGTCCTTGCGCAACTTCACCGTCACGGAGGCCGGCTTCATCTCCGCGTCGTCCCACAGGAGACGGTGGAACGAGGTCTCGCCCGCCATCTCCGAAAGGTCCGACACGGCACGCTTGTGGCGCAGCAGGGACTTCGGCGTCATCAGGACCAGCGGCTTGCGGAAGTCGCGCTTCATCTGCCGGCGCAGGATGTGGAAGTAGTTCGCCGGCGTCGTGACGTTGGCGACCTGCATGTTGTCCTGCGCGCAGGACTGGAGATAGCGCTCGAGGCGCGCCGAAGAGTGCTCGGGTCCCTGCCCCTCGTAGCCGTGCGGCAGCAGCATCACGAGGCCCGACATGCGCAGCCACTTGGCCTCACCCGACGAGATGAACTGGTCGACCACGACCTGCGCGCCGTTGGCGAAGTCGCCGAACTGCGCCTCCCAAAGCGTCAGGGCGTTCGGCTCGGCGAGCGTGTAGCCGTACTCGAAGCCAAGCACGGCTTCCTCGGAGAGCATCGAGTTGATGACCTCGTAGGTCGCCTGACCCTTGGCGAGGTTCTGCAGCGGGATGTAGCGGTTCTCGGTCTGCTGGTCGTAGAGCACCGAGTGACGCTGCGAGAACGTGCCGCGCTCGGAGTCCTGGCCCGACAGGCGGATCGGCGTGCCCTCGACGAGCAGCGAGCCGAAGGCCAGCGCCTCGCCGGTCGCCCAGTCGAGGCCCTCGCCCGAGTCGATGGCCTTGAGGCGGTTGTCGAGGAAGCGGCCGATCGTCTTGTGGACCTCGAAGCCCTGCGGCACCTCGGCGAGCTTCGCGCCGATCTCGCGCAGCGTCTTCAGGGGAACGCCCGTCGCGCCGCGGCGCTGCTCGTCCTCGTCGTCGGCCCGGCGCAGGCCCGACCACGCGCCGTCCAGCCAGTCGGCCTTGTTGGGCTGGTAGCTCTGGCCCGCCTCGTACTCGGCGTCGAGATTCTGGCGCCATTCGGCCCGGCGCGCCTCGACGTCGCTCTCGGTGAGGACGCCGCTCTCGACGAGCTTGCGCGTGTAGATCTCGAGCGTCGTCTTCTGCTCGCGGATCTTGCGGTACATCAGGGGCTGCGTGAAGCCCGGCTCGTCGCCCTCGTTGTGGCCGAAGCGGCGGTAGCAGAACATGTCCACCACGACCGGCTTGTGGAAGGTCTGGCGGTATTCGATCGCGATCTTGGCCGCGAAGGTGACGGCCTCGGGGTCGTCGCCGTTCACGTGGAAGATCGGGGCCTCCACCATCTTCGCCACGTCGGACGGGTAGGGCGAGGAGCGCGAGAAGCGCGGGTTGGTGGTGAAGCCGATCTGGTTGTTGATGATGAAGTGCAGCGAGCCGCCGACGCGGTGACCCTTCAGGCCTGAGAGGCCGAAGCACTCCGCCACCACGCCCTGGCCGGCAAACGCCGCGTCGCCGTGGATCAGGAGCGGCAGGACGCGGTTGCGGTCCTCGATCGCGACCGGCTCGGTGCGGGTGCGACCGCCGCCGATCTGGTCCTGCTTGGCGCGCGCCTTGCCCATCACGACCGGGTTGACGATCTCGAGGTGCGAGGGGTTGGCGGTCAGCGACAGGTGGACGTTGTTGCCGTCGAACTCGCGGTCCGCCGAGGCGCCGAGGTGGTACTTCACGTCGCCCGAGCCGTCGACGTCCTCGGGCTTGTAGGAGCCGCCCTTGAACTCGTGGAAGATGGCGCGGTGCGGCTTGCCCATGACCTGGGACAGGACGTTCAGGCGGCCGCGATGGGCCATGCCGAGCACGATCTCCTGGAGGCCGAGCTGGCCGCCGCGCTTGATGATCTGCTCCAGCGCGGGGATCAGCGACTCGCCGCCGTCGAGTCCGAAGCGCTTGGTGCCCTTGTACTTGACGTCCAGGAACTTCTCGAAGCCCTCGGCCTCGATCAGCTTGTTGAGGATGGCGCGCTTGCCCTGGTCGGTGAAGTCGGCGCCCTTGCCCTCGCCCTCGATGCGCTCCTGGATCCACTGCTTCTCGACGGGGCTCGAGATGTGCATGAACTCGACGCCGAGCGTGCCGCAATAGGTGCGCTCGAGGATCTCGACGACCTGGCGGATCGTGCCGAACTCGAGGCCCAGCACCTTGTCGAGGAAGATCGGGCGATCCCAGTCGGCGGGCGTGAAGCCGTAGTTCTCCGGGCTCAGCTCGTTGTAGTCCTCCTCGGGCTTGGCGATGCCGAGGGGATCGAGCTTGGCATGCAGGTGGCCGCGCACGCGGTAGGCGCGGATCAGCATGAGCGCGCGCACGCTGTCGCGCGTCGCCTGGAGGATGTCGGCCTCGGACGGGGCGGCCTTGCCGTTTGCGGGAGCGGCGGCGGCCTTGTCGCGCAGCTTCCGCTCGACGCGGATCTCCGCCTCGCCCCAGTTGCCGTCCAACGCCGAGACGAGCTCGCCGTTGGCCTGGATCGGCCAGTTGCGGCGCGTCCAGGACGGGCCGTCGGCGTTCTTCTCGACGAGCGTCTTGTCCTCGCCCAGCGACTGGAAGAAGCCGCGCCACTCCTCGTTGACCGACTGGGGATCGCGCTCGTAGGCGGCGGCCAGTTCGTCGATGTAGTCGGCGTTGCCGCCGTAGAGGAAGGAGGTCTGCGCGAAGGTCTCGTTCGCCGGATTGCGTGCCATGGGCTTTGTCGAAGCGCCGGTCGGGCGCCGTCTCCCTTTGGAATTCGAGATGGCGCGAGAACCGGATGGGCCGCGCCGTTCACTCTACAAACGTTGCAGCGCCCCCGGTGGGAGCGCCCGTGCCGCCCTGATGGCGCGCTCCCCTTGCGGGAAGCCTGCCGCCGGGCGGGTCTGGCGACAGCCAAGGCCATCGCTTCATGGCGAGATAGCGACGGCGGCGCTCGTTTTCGAGCGCCGCCCCGGTCTCGTCAGCCCTTGAGGACCTCGACCAGCGTCTTGCCGAGGCGCGCCGGGGACGGCGACACGCGGATGCCCGCCGCCTCCATGGCCGCGATCTTGGACTCCGCGTCGCCCTTGCCGCCCGAGACCACGGCGCCCGCATGGCCCATGGTGCGGCCCTTGGGGGCGGTCCGGCCCGCGATGAAGCCGGCCATCGGCTTCCGGCGGCCGCGCTTGGCCTCGTCGATCAGGAACTGGGCGGCGTCTTCCTCGGCCGCGCCGCCGATCTCGCCGATCATGATGATCGACTGCGTCTCGTCGTCGGCCAGGAACATCTCCAGCACGTCGATGAACTCGGTGCCCTTGACCGGATCGCCGCCGATGCCGACGGCCGTGGTCTGGCCGAGGCCCTCGTTGGTGGTCTGGAACACCGCCTCGTAGGTCAGCGTGCCGGAGCGCGACACGATGCCGACGTTTCCTTTCCGGAAGATCGAGCCCGGCATGATGCCGATCTTGCACTCGTCCGGCGTCATGATGCCCGGGCAGTTGGGGCCGAGCAGGCGCGACTGGGACTTCTCCAGGCGCCCCTTCACGCGCACCATGTCGAGCACCGGGATGCCTTCGGTGATGCAGGTGATGAAGGGGATCTCGGCGTCGATCGCCTCGATGATGGCGTCCGCCGCGCCGGCGGGCGGCACGTAGATCACGGAGGCGTTGGCGCCCGTGGCGTCCTTGGCTTCCGCGACGGTCGCGAAGATCGGCAGGGTTTCGCCGTTCTCGCCGGCCCAGCTTTCGCCGCCCTTCTTGGGGTGGATGCCGGCCACCATGGTGCCGGCGTGATAGGCGTTGGCCTGGTTCGTATGAAACGAGCCGGTCTTGCCGGTCAGGCCCTGCACGATGACCTTGGTGTTCTTGTCGACGAGAATGGACATGGGATGATCGAAACCTGGAAGGGGAGGTGAAGGACGAGGCGTCGGCGGATCAGACGATCACGAAGGATCAACCGATCGCGGCCACGATCTTCTGGGCGGCGTCGTCGAGGTCGTCGGCGGCGGTGATCGCGAGGCCGCTCTCGTTGAGGATGCGCTTGCCGAGATCGACGTTCGTGCCCTCGAGGCGCACCACCAGCGGCACCTGCAGGCCGACTTCCTTCACGGCCGCGACCACGCCTTCCGCGATCACGTCGCACTTCATGATGCCGCCGAAGATGTTGACCAGGATGCCCTGCACCTTCGGGTCGGCCGTGATGATCTTGAAGGCCGCCGCGACCTTCTCCTTCGACGCGCCGCCGCCGACGTCGCAGAAGTTCGCCGGCTCCTTGCCGTAGAGCTTGATGATGTCCATCGTCGCCATGGCCAGGCCCGCGCCGTTCACCATGCAGCCGATGTTGCCGTCGAGCGCGACATAGGCGAGGTCCCATTTCGAGGCCTCGATCTCCTTGGCGTCCTCCTCGGTCTCGTCGCGCAGCGCCTTCATGTCGTCGTGGCGGAACAGGGCGTTGCCGTCGAACGAGACCTTGGCGTCCAGCACCCGGAGGTGGCCGTCGGTCATGACGATCAGGGGGTTCACCTCGAGGAGCGCCATGTCCTTCTCGGTGAAGGCCTTGTAGAGCGCGGGAAACAGCGTCTGGCCGTCGGCCGTGGCCGCGCCGTCCAGCCCGTAGGCCGCGTTGATCTTGGCGACGTCGGCGTCGGTTACGCCGGTCGCCGGGTCGATCGCGACCGTGATGATCTTCTCGGGCGTGTCGTGGGCGACCGCCTCGATGTCCATGCCGCCTTCCGTGGAGACCACGAACGCGACGCGCCCGACCGAGCGGTCGACGAGAAGCGAAAGGTAGAGCTCGCGCGCGATGTCGGCGCCGTCCTCGATGTAGAGGCGGTTCACCTGCTTGCCCGCGTCGCCCGTCTGCGCGGTGACGAGCGTGTTGCCGAGCATCTCGTTCGCGTTCTTGACCACGTCCTCGACGGTCTTGGCGAGACGCACGCCGCCCTTGGCCTCAGCGCCGAGTTCCTTAAACTTGCCCTTGCCGCGACCGCCCGCGTGGATCTGCGACTTCACCACGTAGAGCGGACCGGGCAGTTGCTTCGCGGCGGCCTCGGCCTCCGAGGCCTTGGTGATCGCGACGCCCTCGGCGACCGGCGCGCCGAAGCCCTTGAGGACCTGCTTGGCCTGATATTCGTGGATGTTCATCGAAACGGTCTCGGTTGAGGAAGGACGGCGGAACGGTGGATCCGGGGTTGGTCGGCTCGGGTGGCTGCGTTTCGAGCGCGACGGGCTCCGGACGAATGGGAGGCGGATACATGGACCGACGGGCGCGACCGTCACGGTCCCGCCGTCCGAGCGATCGGTCGAAGACCCGCCCAAGGCGCTCGTGCCGCCGGGCATAGCCTTCCGCAGCGTCGAATTCAACCGAGCGACGCCCGGTCCAGCAACATCAATCGGTTAGAACGTGTGGGGCTTACGTAAACGTCAATCTCATTGCGGTGCGAAAACAAGGTCGTGGCGCTGTTGCGGCGTCCCGCAAACTTTTCTCGCGCAAGACCACCGTCGGCCACCGATACCAAGGCGACGTTAACACCGTGCCCCCATAGTCCGCGAACGGACGCCGTCGATCAAGAATGGAATGCCCATGGCCGAGGTCCTGGCCTTTGCGATCATGCTCAGCAACGGCATCGGCCAGCTAGCGGTGATCGCCATCCTGTTCGGCACGTTGCAGCGCCACCGCAGCCCGCCGCTCCTGCAGGCCGTGCTGACGAGCACGCTGTTCGCGGTCTGCGGCCTGATCGCGATGTCGGAGCCGGCCCGGTTCGACAACGGCGTGGTGGTGGACCTTCGCGGCGTGATCACAGGGCTGGCCGGCGCCTTCGGCGGATGGCCGGCGGCCCTCGCGACCGCGCTCGCCACCTGCCTCTACCGCATCCATCTCGGCGGCATCTACGTCGCGGGCTGCGCCTCGATCGTGTTCGTCGCGCTCCTCGGGCTCGCCTGGCGCTGGCTGACACGCCACGAGCGCTCAACGCGCCTTCGCTACCTCCTTGCGCTCGGCGGCCTGATCGCGCTCCACCCGCTGCCGCTCCTGTTCGTTCCCGCGACTTGGAACGTCCACACCCTTCTGCCGACGCTCTCGACCCTTCTCCTGGCATCGCTGGCGGGCGCGATCGCCTTCGGCAAGCTCGTGGAACGCGAGATGCGGCAGATCGCGCAGGAGCGGCTCCTGGTTCGCGAGGCGCTGCACGATCCCCTGACCAACCTCCTGAACCGACGTGGCTTCGAGTCCGCCTTTGTGGAAGCGCGTGGGCTCGACCAGGACGCCCCGCTCGCCCTGCTCCTGATCGACATCGATCACTTCAAGTCGGTGAACGACCGCTTCGGCCACGACGTGGGCGACTTGGTTCTCCAGACGGTCGCGCACGGGCTGCAGGCCCAGGCGGGGCGCTTCGAGCGCTGCTCGCGCCACGGCGGCGAGGAGTTCGCGGTTCTCCTGCCGCGCTCCAACGCGGCCGCCGCGGTTCAGCGCGCCGAGGCGATCCGCACGGCGATCGAGGGGCTGGAAACGCCGCGTTCGGGGGGCGAGCCGATCCGCGCCACGGTCTCGATCGGCATCGCGGCCTGCGGCGACGGGCGCACGCCGCTGGCCGACCTGTTCCAGAACGCCGACAACGCGCTGTACCGGGCCAAGGGCGCGGGCCGCAACCGGGCCGTCCTGCGCGAGATGGGATCCCCGGCGCCCGTGGCGGCCGGTGCCTGGAGCCTCGCCCCGGCGTGAGCGTCAGGCGGGCGCGACCTTGCGCGCCTCGGCGAGGTAATCCTGCGATCCCATCTCCGTCAGGCGCGACAGGGCCCGCGCGAACTCGAACCGCTCCGTGCCGCGCTGCCCTTCATAGAGCGCCTCGGCCGGGCGCTCGGCCGACAGCACCAGCCGGCGGCGCCGCTCGTAGAGCGTGTCGACCAGCAGGATGAAGCGCTTGGCGGCGTTCCGCTCGCCCTCGCCCATCACGCGCACGCCGTCGATCAGAACCGTCCGGTAGCGCTCGGCTATGGCGAGAAAGTCGGCCGCGCCCAGCGGCGCGTCGAGAAGCGCGGCGGCGGGAAAGCGGGCCGCCCCGTTGCCCGCGCGCGGCACCGCGAGCGCCCGACCGCGATGCTCGATGCGCTCCGGCGCCTCCGCCTGGCCCGCCAGGGCGCGCGCCCAAGCGGCGTCCATGCGCCGGTCAGCCTCCGCGCCCAGCGGCGCGATCACCACCGCGTCCTCCTCCTCGCCCTCGAGGCGGTAGTCGGTCGGCGCGTCCAGGAAGAAGACGTCGCAGCGCGCTTCCAGAAGGTCCACGAAGGGCAGGAACAGCGCGCGGTTGAGGCCGTCGCGGTAGAGGTCCCGCGGCGCGACGTTGGAGGTGGCGACCAGGACGATCCCGTGCCGGAACAAGGCCTCGAACAGGCGCGACAGGATCATCGCGTCGGCGATGTCGGTGACCGTGAACTCGTCGAAGCACAGGAGGCGCGTTTCGCGCGCGACCGCCGCCGCGACCGGCGCGATCGGATCGTCGCCTTCGCCGCTTCCCGCAAGGATGAGCCGCCGCTGCTCGTTGATGCGGGTCTGGATCTCGCCCATGAAGGCATGGAAATGGGTGCGCCGCTTGAGCCGCTCGGGCGCGAGCTCGAAGAACAGGTCCATCAGCATGGACTTGCCGCGCCCGACGCCGCCATGGACGTAGAGGCCGCGCGGCGCCTCCACCGGCTTGGCGCGGCCGAACAGCCAGCCGAGCGCGCTGGACTTCGCCGGCAAGCGGCTTTCGCGCAGCCGGCGGCCCAGCGCGTCGAGCCGGTCCGCCAGCTGGCGCTGGAGCGGGTCCGGCTGCAGCAGCCCGGCCGCCACGCGCCGGTCGATCTCGGCGCGCACGGGTCCGCGCTCGGCACCAACCGTGCCGTAGCCTTCGAGGGGCGGCGTCACGATGCGGGGGATCCGCCGGCGGCGTGCGTCCGGGTCAGCGGTAGAGGCTGACCTGCTGGCCGCCCGCCGTCGTGCCCTCGTAGCGGGTTCCGCCCGTGTTGGAGAGCGTGGCGACCGTGGAGCCGCCCGAATCCTTGAGAACGACCTGGCTGCCCGACACGTCCCAGGCCGACACGTCGGCCACCTGTCCGGGGCAGCCGCGCGAGGCGGCGCGATAGCCGCCGGTCCATTGCGTCAAGGCCATGAAGATCTGGCAGTTGCCGCCGCCCGACGAGACGCGCCAGGCGCCCACCAGACCCTCGCGAGTGACCGGGGCGGCCGAGGCCGTCTGCACCGGCGCATCGGTGGCGGCGGGCGTGGCGGCCGCGGTTTCGGTCGCGGGTGCGGGCGTCTGCGCGACGGGGGCCGCCGGCGGCGGCGGCGGGGGCGGCAGGCGGTTGGAATAGACCTGGCCCGCCGGCGCGGGCGTCAGCGGGGCGATGCCGCCGCCCGACAGGTTCGATCCGGCCGAGGTGCAGCCGGCCAGGAGCCCCAGCGTCAGGAGGGCCGCACCGCTTCGGGTCCAGTTCAGCATCGGGCGGGTCCTTTTCGTGCCATGGGGCGGTCCGCCCCGGATCGGGCGGCGTCGTGACATGGTTAAAATGCAAACGATGGCGTTCGGGCAAGTCGCCGCCGGCGCTTTTCCCCGAAGCAGGCTCGCGATTGTGCTCGCCGCGCCACGCGGCCCTCAGGCGAGGCTCGGCTCGTCGAAGTCCACGAGCGGGCGCTGGAAGTCGCCGGTCTCGCCGTCCATCGCCCAGAGCTCGCCGGTGGAGATGTCGAACCAGGCGCCGTGCAGCGACAGCTCGCCCCGCCGCTCGCGCTCGGCCACATAAGGAAAGGAGCGCAGGTTCGCGATGGAGTGGCGGATCGAGATGCGCTCCAGCGCGGTCTGGCGCTCGCCCGGCGTCATCAGCTCGTTGGCCGCCACGCCCTTGGCCACCGGCTCCACCATCGACATCCACTTGCCGATGAAGTCGCCCGGCGACAGCGGCTCGTGGTCCGGCGACAGGGCCGCCTTGATGCCGCCGCAGCGCCCGTGGCCCATCACCACGACATGCCGGACCTTCAGGGCCTGCACGCCGAACTCCAGCGCCGCCGAGGTGCCGTGGAAGTCGCCGTCGGGATTGTAGGGCGGCACGAGGTTGGCGACGTTGCGCACCACGAAGAGCTCGCCCGCGCCCGCGCCGAAGATGGTCTCGGGCGCCGCCCTCGAGTCGCAGCAGGCGATCACCATGGTTTCCGGCGTCTGGCCGTCGCGCGCCAGCTGTCGGTAGGTCTGCGTTTCCTGGAGGTAGCGCCCCTCGATGAAGCGGCGGTACCCGGTCAGGAGCTGTTCGGGAAGAAGCGACATGGCGGAACCTCCGGCGTGATTTGGACCGCTTCTAGCGCGAGTTTCGCAACCGCACAAAACTCAGGCGTGGATCGTGATCGGCAGGTCGTAGCGATCGCGCTCCGGCGGGTCGGGAAAGCGGCGGATCCGCCCCGCCTGCGCCCGCCGCGCGGCCAGAAGCAGGGCGCAGGCGTCGAGCCGGTCGTCCTCGGCCGCCCCGCACGGCCGCGGGGCCGCGGCGAGCCCGGCCGGCAGGCCGTGGGCGAGAAGGATCGCCCGGCGCTCCGCGGCCCCCTCGCGCACGGTCTTCGGATAGCGGCAGGGCGCCCCCGCGAGCCCGGTCAGGACCAGTTCGGGGTGACTTTCCAGAACCCGCTCCGCCAGCGTCGGATCGGCCCGGAGCAGATCGTCAATCTCCAGGATCTTGCCGAACAGGCCGAAGCCCTGGATCGACACGGCGCTCGGCGGCGCCGAACGCAGACGCGCCAGACGGCAGCTCTCGCGATAGGCCGCGAGCCGCGTCGCGCGGTCGCGAAACGGACCCCGACCCGCTTCCACGGCCTCGCGCGCGGGGATCGAGAACACCGAGCCGCGCCGCGCGCCCAGATGCGGCCGGGCCGCCTGTTCGGCGGCGCGGCCCGGCCCCCGGATCTGATCCGGCAGGCCGATCGGCATGTCGACGAGGACGAGGGCATCCGGGGGAACCGTCTGGAGAAGCGCGGCGAAGCCGGCAAAGAGCCGGAGTCCGCACGCGCCGTCCGGCCATTCGATCGCGGCGATCCAGCCGCCCCGGCAGCCGTCGACGCCGGCCAGCGCCCGCTGGCTCAGGCGCGCAAGCCCCCGCCCGCCGGCGCCAGACGGCGCATCTGCACCATGGCGAGCGGCGAGCGCAGAACGTCGGCGTCGGTCTCGAGCGTCAGTTCGTCGGCGCCCCGCTTGGTGGTGCGCGCCAAGATCTCGAACACCGCCGCCGTGGTGGACTGCAGCGCCTTTTCCGACGAGGCGCCCGCCAGGATCCGCGCCAGAAACACGGCGCCCGTCAGGTCGCCCAGACCGTGCGGCACGCGCTCGATGCGCCGGTGCTCGGCCAGAAGCGTCGTTTCGCCCTCCACGAGGAGATTGCCGATGCCACCGCGCAGGAGCGGAAATGCCGAGGTCACCACGACCCGCGCGGGGCCGAGAGCGCTGGCCGCCTCCACGAGGTGACGGTTGTCGGAGAATTCGAGGCCCGTCAGGAGTTCCAACTCGAACCGGTTGGGCGTCGCCATGTCGGCGCGCCGGATCAGCTCGTCGCGGATCGCGTGAAGCGTCGCCTCCGGCTGGTAGAGGCGCGCCGCCCCCTCGCCGCCCGCCGCCCCGTCGCCCACCACCGGATCGCACAGGAACACGGCGGCCGGGTTGCGCCGCTTCACGGCGTCCACGAGGCGCGCGGCATGGGCGACCTGCGAGGGCGCCCCGAAGTAGCCCGTGATCACCGCGCCGACCTCGCCGAGCCAGGGGGCCTCGCACAGGTCCGAAACGAAGCCGGCAAAGCCGGCTTCGTCGGGCACGAGCCGCGTCGAGGGACCGTGGCCGGGGTGCCAGGGCAGGGTGACGGTGGGCACGCTCCAGACGGGATGGCCGAGCGACTCCAGTGCGAACACCACAGCGCGGTTGCCCACCGTGCCGCGCGCCACATGCGAGGAGATCGAGATCACAGCGGGCTTGTCGCCGGCGTGCGGCGGCGCGGAAGGGGGAACGGCCGACAGCATGGATCAGCTCAGTTGCATGGCGAGAAGGGCCGCGAGCACCACGAAGGCGAGAAGGCCACCGAGGCGTCCGACGCGCCGGCCCCACACCTCGGCGCGGTCGCCCGGGTCGGCATCCCCACCGCTGAAGTGGCGCCAGACGCCCCCGGTCATCGCGTGCGCCGTCACACCGGTCTGCGGGTCGGTTTCCTGCCCGACGCGGCGCAGGATCGCCTCCGCCTCGCGCCGGCGGTCGGCGTCCGGGTCGGGGCGGGCGGGAGGGCGATGGGACGTCGTCATCGGTGCGAACCCTGCGCCAAAAGCGGCCTGAAGGCAACGGCGCGCCGGCCGTGCGCGAGCGGCAAAAAGGGGGTTGCGGCCCCGCTCGTCCCGTGGACATGACAGCGCTCGGTGCCAGTTGGGAGCGGGCGCCGCAAGACGACCTCGAGACCGGCGGGAGAACGGGCGATGATCGAAGACGGGTTCAAGGCAGCGATCCTCACGCGGGTCCGCGAGCATCTGGCCGGCTCGCAGGAGGCCGCGGAACTCGTGCCGCTGCTTCTCGCCCGCCCCCCGGCCGAAGATCTTCAGGCGCTCGCCATCGGCACGCTGGCGCGGGCCTGCGAGACCGCGGCGCGTCTTCTGGCCGACCAGCGCCCCGGCACCTCGCCCGTGGACGTCCGGCGCCTCGACGACGAGCGGCTCGGCGAGCTGGCGCTGATCACGATCGTCCACGACGACATGAGCTTCCTGTTCGATTCCACGATCGCCGAGATCGCGGATCGCGCGCCCGCCATCCACGCCATCAGCCATCCGATTCTGCGCGTGGAGCGCGACGAGACCGGACGGATCCGCCGGTTCGAGGCCGCCGGACCGAAGGGAGCGGGAGGCGGCGAAAGCGAGCGTCTGTCGCTGATCCAGGCCGTGATCACCGCCCTGCCCGACCCCGCCGCCGACGCGCGGCTCGCGGAGGCGATCGAGCGCATCCTGCGCGAGGTGACGCTCGCCAACCGCGATTTCGCGGCGATGCGCGCCGAAACCAACCGGCTCGCCGAGGCGCTGCTCGAGGAGGGCGCGCGCGAGGGCGACGGGGACCTGCGCGCCGAAAAGGCGGAAGGGGCCGAGCTCCTGCGCTGGCTCGCCGAGGACAACTTCATCTTCCTCGGGCTGCGCCGCTTCACCTATCACGAGGATGGCGAGGCGCTCCGGCGCGTCGAGGGCTCCGAGCTCGGCATCCTGCGCGATCCGGCCGTGCGCGTCCTGCGCCGCGACGACGACGGCGAGACGCCCGACGCCATCCGCCGCTTCCTTCTCGAGCCCGCCCCGCTCATCGTCGCCAAGGCCAACAGCCGCTCGCGCGTCCACCGCCGCGTCTACATGGACTATGTCGGCGTGAAGCACCGCGACGAGGCGGGGCGGCTGGTGGGCGAGACGCGCATCGTCGGCCTCTTCACCTCCTCGGCCTACACGCGCCCGCTCGGCACCATCCCGTATCTGCGGCGCAAGGCGGAGGCCGTGCGCGAGCGCTTCGGCTTTCCGCCCCGCTCGCACGCCGACAAGGCGCTGACGGTCGCGCTCGAGACCTACTCGCGCGACGAGATGTTCCAGATCGACGTCGATCTCCTGGAGCGCTACGCCGGCATCGTGGTGGAACTCGGCGAGCGGCCGCGCGTGCGCGTCCTGCCGCGCGTCGACCGGTTCGACCGCTTCGTCTCGGTGCTCGTCTTCGTGCCGCGCGAGAGCTACGACGCGCGCCTGCGCGACGAGATCGGCCGGCTGCTCGCCGAGCGCTACGAGGGCCACGTCTCGGCCTATTATCCCGCCTTCCCGGAAGGCTCGCTCGCCACGATCCACTTCATCATCGGGCGCAGCGGCGGCGCGACGCCCCAGCCCGACGTCGCCGCGATCGAGGCCGAGGTCGCCCGCATCGCCCGCGACTGGGGCCAGGCCTTCGAGGCCGCGATCGGCGGCACGGGCTCGCACGCCGAGATGCTCGCCATGGGCGCGGGCTTCCCGACGAGCTACCAGGAGGCCGTGGAGCCGGAAGAGGCGGTGGCCGACGGCTGGCGCGCGCTGGCGCTCGACACCGCGCGACCGATCCATGTCGACTTCTACCGCCGCGAGGACGATGCGGCCGGCACGCTGCGCCTCAAGGTCCTGAATCTCGGCGAAGCCCTGCCGCTCTCTCGGCGCGTGCCGATCCTGGAGAACATGGGCCTGTCGGCGGTCGCCGAGCGCACCTTCCGGCTGCGCCGGCCGGACGGCATGGCGGTCTTCCTGCACGACATGACGCTCCGGCGCGCCGACGGCGGGCACCTGAGCGACGAGGGCGCGGCGCTGGAGGCGCTGTTCTCGGCGGTCACCGACGGCCGGGTCGAGAACGACCGCTTCAACGCGCTGGTGCTCGGCGCCGGGCTCGACTGGCGCGAGGCCAACGTCCTGCGCGCCTATGCCCGCCACATGCGCCAGACGGTGGGCGCGGCGAGCGACTTCGCGGCCGAGGTGCTGGAGCGCCACCCGCAGATCGCGGCCGACCTCTTCGCGCTGTTTCGCGACAGCTTCGATCCGGCGCGCGTGCGCCATGCGGAAACCAGCGAGGACCCGGCGCTGGCCCGTGCGGCCGAGCGCGGCGTAGCAAGGCCCGCGCAGCGCATCCTCCAGGCGCTCGACACGGTGGCGAGCCTCGAGGAGGACCGCATCCTGCGGCGCTTCCTCGCCGAGATCCTGGCCACGCTGCGCACCAACTACTTCACGGTGCCCCTCGTCTCGGCCGCCACCGGCTCCACACCCCAGGCGGTCGAGCCGGCGCTCAGCTTCAAGTTCGACCCCCATCGGATCGAGGGCCTGCCGGCGCCCGTTCCCTATCGCGAGATCTTCGTGTTCGACGCGCGCGTCGAGGGCGTTCACCTGCGCTTCGGGCCGGTGGCGCGCGGCGGCCTGCGCTGGTCGGACCGCTCGCAGGACTACCGCACGGAAGTCCTAGGCCTCGTGAAGGCCCAGCAGGTCAAGAACGCGGTGATCGTGCCGGTCGGCTCCAAGGGCGGCTTCTTCCCCAAGCGCCTGCCCGATCCGGCGGCCGGTCGCGAGAGCTGGTTCGAGGCGGGCCGCTCGGCCTATGTCGTCTTTATCGCTTCGCTTCTGTCGCTCACCGACAACGTGGATGCGGAAGGCCGCACCGTCACGCCCGACGGGCTCGTGCGCTTCGACGCCGAGGATCCCTACTTCGTGGTGGCCGCCGACAAGGGCACGGCGACCTTCTCCGACACCGCCAACGCGGTGGCGCTCGCACGCGGCTTCTGGCTGGGCGATGCCTTCGCCTCGGGCGGCTCGGCGGGCTACGACCACAAGGCCATGGGCATCACGGCGCGCGGCGCCTGGGAGGCTGTGAAGCGCCACTTCCGCGAGATGGGCCGCGACGGCCGCGCGCTCGACATCCAGTCGGAGCCCTTCACCTGTGTGGGCTGCGGCGACATGTCGGGCGACGTCTTCGGCAACGGCATGCTCCTGTCGCGCCAGACGCGGCTCGTCGCGGCCTTCGACCACCGCGACATCTTCCTCGACCCCGATCCCGATCCGGCCGTGGCGTTCGCCGAGCGCGAGCGCCTGTTCGCGCTGCCGCGCTCCTCGTGGCGCGACTACGACGCCTCGCGCCTGTCGCGCGGGGGCGCCGTGGTCAGCCGTTCCGAGAAGCGCGTCACGCTGTCGGAGGAGGCGGCCGCCGCGATCGGCTGGGACAAGCGGACCGGCACGCCCGCCGAGATCATCACCGCGATCCTCCAGGCGCCGGTCGACCTTCTCTGGTTCGGCGGCATCGGCACCTATGTGCGCGCCTCCACCGAGACCAACGCCGATGTCGGCGACCGCGCCAACGACAGCTTGCGCATCACCGGCCGGCAGATCCGCGCCCGGGTCGTCGGCGAGGGCGCCAATCTCGGGCTCACCCAGCGCGCCCGCATCGAGGCGGCGCGCGCGGGCGTCCGGCTCAACACGGACGCGATCGACAACTCGGCGGGCGTCAACACGTCGGACGTCGAGGTCAACATCAAGATCGCGCTGAGCGGCCCGCTGCGCGCCGGCTCGCTGCCGATCGGGGAGCGCGACGGGCTGCTCGCCGAGATGACGCCGGACGTCGCCAAGCTCGTGCTGCGCAACAATTACGACCAGACGCTCGCCCTGTCGCTGGAAGAGCGGGCGGGCGCCGCGCGCCTGTCGCTGCAGCAACGCTTCATGCAGGCCCTGGAGGCGCAAGGCGCGCTGGACCGCGAGGTCGAGTTCCTGCCGGGCGACGCGCAGATCGCGGACCTGCGCGCCAAGGACCGGGGCCTGACGCGGCCCGAGCTCGCGGTGCTCCTCGCCTACGCGAAGATCGACCTCTTCAACCACCTGGCGGCGAGCTCGCTGCCGGACGACCCGTATCTCGCCGGGCGCCTTTCGGGCTACTTCCCGCCCGCCATGCGCCAGAGCTATGCCGGCGCGATCGCGGCGCACCGGCTGCGGCGCGAGATCGTGGCGACCGCGGTCGCCAACGAGTTCGTCAACCGGCTCGGGCCGTCCTACGCCACGACGCTCGCCGACGCGACCGGTCGACCGGCCGAGGACGTGGCGTCGCGCTTCCTGGCCGCCTTCGACGGCTTCCGCATCGGCGACCTCGTCGCGCGCGTCGACGCGCTCGACGCGGCGCTGCCGGGCGACCGGCAGAACGAGGTCTATGCCGCGATCTCGGAGTTCCTCCAGGCGGCGACCGCGATCCTCCTGCGCCTGCCGGCCGAGCCGATCGGTGAAGTCGTGCCGCGCCTGCGAGCGCGCGCCGAGGAGTTGCGCCCCGTTCTGCCGGCTCTCGCGAGCGAGCGGGCCCGCGCCGAGTTCCAGGCGCGCGAGGCGCAGTGGCAGGAGCGCGGGCTGGACGAGGACCTCGCCAGCGACCTCGCCCTCCTCCCGCTTCTGGCGCTCCTGCCCGACATCGAGCGTGTTTCACGTGAAACCGGCACGTCGATCGAGGACACGGTACAGGCCTTCTTCGCGGTGACGCAGATGCTGCGCATCGGCCGCCTCGAGGGCGCGATCGCCCAGCTGCGGCCGACCGACTACTACGAGACGCTGGCGCTGGAGCGGGCCGCGAGCCAGATCCTGCGCGAGCGCCGCCGGCTCGTCGCCAAGGCGCTCCAGGGCGCGAGCGACGCGGACCACGCGGTCGACAGCTTCCAGGCCGAGCACGGCGCGACGCTCGCGCGCGCCGCCGAGCGGCTCGGGCAGCTCGCCGGCACCGGCGAAACCAGCGTCGCGCGCCTGACGCTCGCGGCCGGCCTGCTGCAGGACATCGCACCGTAAAGGCTGCAAAGGGGTCGGTGCGCGGCCGGATAGGTCAGTATTGTTGACATAATTTCGGCGCTGGGTCAGAGCTGGCCGCCGGAGGAACCACCCATGGACATGACCGAACTCTTCGCCACCCGCTCGTCGCGCATGCGCGCGTCCGAGATCCGGGAACTCCTGAAGCTTCTCGACCAGCCCGACATCGTGAGCTTCGCCGGCGGCATCCCGGACCCCGCGCTGTTTCCGCATGAGGCGTTCCGCGAGGCCTACGGGCGCGTCCTATCGCCGGGCACCTCCAATCAGGCGCTGCAGTACCAGGTGAGCGAGGGCTACCGGCCGCTGCGCCAATGGCTGGCGGCCGAGATGGGCAAGCTCGGCGTCGCTTGCGACGAGAGCAACATCTTCATCACCTCCGGCTCGCAGCAGGGACTGGACTATCTCGGCAAGCTCTTCCTGTCGCCCGGCGACACGGCGCTCGTCACCTGGCCGACTTATCTCGGCGCGCTGCAGGCCTTCAACGCCTACGAGCCGCGCTACGACCGGCTGACGCCGGTCGGCGGCAACACGACGCCCGACGCCTACCGCGCGGCAGCCGCCGTGAACGGCGGGCGCGTCAAGTTCACCTATCTCGTGCCGGACTTCGCCAACCCGACCGGCAAGACGCTGGACGAGGCGGCGCGCCTCGGCGTTCTGGATCTTGCCCGCGACCTCGACTGCGCGGTGATCGAGGACGCGGCCTACCGCGCCCTGCGCTACGAGGGCCGGGACGTGCCTCCGATCCTCGCGCTCGACTGCCAGCGCTCGGGCGGCATCGAGGCGACGCGCACGATCTATTGCGGCTCCTTCTCGAAGATCCTGGCGCCGGGCCTGCGCGTCGGCTGGATCTGCGCGGCCAAGCCCCTCGTCGAGAAGCTGGTGCTCGCCAAGCAGGCCTCCGACCTCCACAGCCCCTCGATCAACCAGATGGCGATCCTGGACGTGGCCGAGCGCAGCTACGACACGCAGGTCGAGCGCCTGAAGACGGCCTACGGCGCGCGACGCGACGCACTGCTGGCGGCGCTGGAGGCGCACATGCCGGCGGGCGTCACTTGGAGCCGGCCGGAAGGCGGCATGTTCGTCTGGGTGACGCTGCCGGACGGGGTGGACGCCGCCGCGCTTCTGGCGCGCTCGGTGAGCGAGGCCCGCGTCGCCTTCGTGCCCGGCGGGGCCTTCCATGCCGACGGCTCGGGCACCAACACGATGCGCCTGTCCTTCACGCTGGCCGACGAGCGTGCGGTGCGGGACGGGATCCCTCGCCTCGGCGCGCTGCTCGAGCGCACGCTGGGCTGAAACGCAACGCTCCGCTAAAACGAAGAAGGGCGGCCGATCCGGCCGCCCCTCGATCCCTACTTCTTGCCGGCGTCCTTCTGGGGCGCGGCGAACTTGCCGGGCACGGTCTGCGCGCCCGCATCCACCTTGACCTTCTTGTCGGCCTTCGGCTTGCGGGTTTCCTTGTTCGAACGCATCTGGCCCTTGGCCATCGGTCTTCTCCCTGGAGATCGTTGCGGGCGCAATCTGCGCCCGCGGCCCGGTTTCGGCAAGCAGGGCCGCTTGGGTCGGCGGCAGGTGCCCGATCGCTACAGCGTCTCGTCGAGGATGCGAGGCTCGCGCCGGTAGCCGAACGGCCCCTCCCCCGTCCAGGATCGGCCATCGGGATAGCGCAGTTCCAGCCCCGCCAGATCCTTCGCCTCGGCCAGCGCCATGTTGACGCCCATCATCGTGTTGCCGTGGCGCTGCGCGGCGCTCGGCGTCAGAACGAAGTGGGTCGTCGCGCCGCAGCGCGGGCAGAAACGGATCTCGGCCGCCGGATCCGCCTTATCGGACCGGCTGTAGCCGGAGGTCTCGCCCGCGACCGCGACCTCCGAGGGATGAAAGTAGCTCCAGCGCGCGCCGGTCTTGCGGCAGAGCGTGCAGTTGCACTCGGCGACGAAGTCCGGGCGCTTGCGCGTCTCGAGGCGGACCGAGCCGCAAAGGTGTCGATATCACCATAGTTCCGAACCATGTCGCCCGTAACCAACTGTGAATGCTTAGGGTTTTGAGACGCGTTCTATATTGACCACCATTGATCGCGATTCCTAACACCAATAAGCAGAATCGGACGTCTGGGGTCGCCGTTCGGGGCTGAAGCGGTCCAGAGTCTACCAGACGGAGCGGGCGCATCGCGACGTGCCCGGATGGTGGATTTCAGCTACCGTAGCCAGCGAGACGGATGCCGACGTACCCAGCCAGATCCGCTCCCGAACGGTCCGTCGTAGAGACCCCTTCCAACACCGCCGTCAGGTCCGCCACCTCGCCGTAAGTGGCAAGGACATCCGCGAGCCCTTCCTCCGCAGCATCGCCTCCCGCAGTCGGTATTTACTAGGTAGGGGACTCACTCAACCCATTGAGTTACTGCGGCAACGAGGGCGATGGCGGCGAGATATGTTTCGGCCAAGCGATCGTAGCGGGTTGCGACGCGCCGCCAGTCCTTCAGTCGGCCAAACATGATCTCGATGCGATTGCGTCTGATGTAGCGGCGTTTATCGTGGCGCACCGGCGCGTTGCCCGACTTGCGCTCTGGAATGCAGGGTTTGATGCCCTTCGCTTGCACGGCGTCCCGGAACCAGTCGGCGTCGTAGCCGCGATCGCCGAGAAGCCATTGTGCCTTGCCGGCGAGCGCGAAGAACTGATCGGGCAGGTCACCGAACTGATGGACTGGTTGCACGAGCATCAGCTGGTCGAGAACGACTTCATCCGGCAGGCCCTCATAGAAGGACTGGGCCACCTCCTGTTCCGCCTCGAACGGTTCCGCTGGCTGGGCGGGGGCTATACGCTCGCTTCGCTGAGGGAGGTGATCGCAGCCTACATGTTGCTGGAGCGGCAGGGTCTCGACGCCGCCCGCAATCCGGACGCCGCAGCCGTGCTGTCGAAGGTCGCAACCCTCATCGAGGCGGTCTACGGGAAGCTGGAGAAGACCAAGACCGCCTACGAGACCGGCGACTGGCTCCTAAAGGCATATGGCGCGGCTTCGCTCGCCCAGACGGCGGTCCCGGCCATCGAGGGGCTCCTGACCGCATCGTAGCCCGCTCTACACGTGATCGCCACCCGTCTGCCGTCCCATGTCGCCATCGTCGGCGAGCGCGCCGGCTGGCGGTTTCCCACATTCTTTCCCTCGCATCGGCAACCCCGGTATCAAGCGTTCCCATGGGCGAGCCGTGACCTGGCTTCTCGTCGGGTGCGAGGCACGTCGCTTCGCATTGTCCGGGCCCGTGCAGTCGCTGCACGTCGTCGGCCACACCCCTGCAGACCCCGTGCCGATCGGGCTTCGGAGATGGCACGAGACGACGCTTCTCGCAGCGACCCCATCCCGGCGTCCGAAACGTCGACCCCAGGGTGACAGGTCCGGAAGCGGACGTGGTCGTCTCGGGACGGACGATGGCGCTAGTTCCGCCAGGACGAGATCGGGAGCGAGCCGCCACTCTGGTCAAGGGCGTTCTGGATGCCCTCCATGCGTCGATCGTAGAGCTGCAGCAGTTCCGCGAGCGCATGATGCGGACCGACGAGGCTCCCCTTCATGTCCTCGTCCGGTTGCCCCCCGCCATCCACCAATGACGCGACCTCCTCCAGCCGGGCTAGCATATCGTCCGTCAGGACCCTGGCGTTCGCGATGACGTGCGACACCATGGGATGGATATGGTCCGTCCGGGCAGCGAAGGCCGCCAGACTCGACGAGGACGTCAACATGCGCATGCGCCAGTCGCGGACGTCCGCAGGGGTGATGGCGACGCTGCGATTGACGAGATCGGCCGCGACGATCTGACTTTCGAACTGGGCCTGGGCGATCACGAAGCGTACGTGTCCCGCCGCCTCCTCGTACTGGCGTCGACGATCCCTGCGGGCACGAGCGGCCTCGCTTCGTGCGATCCATGCGGCTCCGACGATCGCCGCGATCGATCCCGCAGCCTGAATCCACGACGCGGCATCGCCGGTCCAGCCGCGAGCGGCCACGCTCGCGGCTGCGGCATACATCGAGACCGCCACGAGGATCATGGCCGACGCGAACAGCACAGGGCCGATGGTATCCGCACCCCGCTCCAAGAGCGGCCCGACGCGGCGTTGCCAACCCGGTGCCGCATCCGTTCGACCGTTCGGTGGCGAAGGCATTTCAGTACCGTCCTTCGACGACTGGTTCACCAGACGTTTCCCTTTCGCTTCTCGGATACTGGCAGTACCGGACCATCGAGCGTCGACCGCGTCGCGCCATGGCGGACGATGTCGGACCCGGATCCGTCCGCCTGCACGGCGGGTCGTTCCGACGACGCGCTCCCGGTACGCATCGCGACCTCACCGTCGCGGCCACGCGCCGAAGAACGTCACCTCGCCGTGGCCGCCGACGACCACGAGTTCGCGGTCGGAAAGGAAGTGCACGCCGGAGACGATAGCCGGGTTGCCGGAGCCGACGTCCAGCTCCTGGATCACCTGGCGGTCGCGCGTGTCGAGGAGGACGACGCTGCTTTCCTGTGTCGCGACTGCCAGGATCGGCATCGTCGGCGACGCGGCACAGGCATGGTAGTCGGGAACTCCGAGGCGTTCCACCAGCTTCTTCTGGACGTCGTTCCGAAGCTTCGACGGTTCGAAGATGAACCGATGGATGACCTCGTCTTCCGCCATGTCATGCAGCCGTGCACGGATGCCCGCGGCGGTCCCGAACTGTCGGGCGGGGAGCAGTTCCGCCGTCTGCCGGCCGGAGCGATCCAATTCCACGGCGAGACCGGACTGGCCGACGACGTAGATCCGTTGCCCGTCGGGAGCGACCGCCATCGCGTTCACATGTGTCCTTACCCTGCCGATCTCGCGAGTTCGTCCGTCGGGCTTTCGTGGATCGATCTCGCAGATCCTACCTTCGTCCCCGGCGATCCAGACCAGACCGTCGGGCATATAGCTGCAGCAGTAGACGTCGAAGCCGACGTCGTGCCGCACGATCTCCTCGACTTCAGGGTCGGTCTTCAGACAGCTGACGAAGCTGGCGCCATAGTGGACGAAGCCGTCGCCAGTCGGCGAAGCCGCCAACCCGTTGGAGTGGGGCACGTCGATCTGCAGTACGCACCCGTCGACGCCTACGGCATACAGCGCTCCTCGCGAGCCCGAGAGATAGATCCGTCGTCCCGACACGGCGGCGCCAACGAGTCGGTCCTCGCCATGGTAGGGAATCTGCATGGAACCGGCGAAGTCCAAGTTCCACGCCAGCGAATCTCCGAGTCCGACGAAGACGGAGCGCCTCTGGACACCCATCGTCGTCCAGGTGCCGAGACTGGAATGATCATGGTTCGGCACGGCATGCCGCTGGATCACGGCGAAACGCGGCAGATCAGTGAAGGACTGCGTGCTCGCGAGGCTGGAGTATGTCCATGGCTGCTGTCCACGTCGATGGGCCACGACGTCCTGCGACACGCGTCGGAGGCATTCGTCGACGGTGAGCGCATGGTCCAGAAGATGACGGCAGAGGGAGCGGGAGAACACGCTGCCCTGTCCCTCGGCACCGTCACCGGCCTTCTCCGTCGAGCTGGTCGCATAGGCGAGGAGGAGGTTCGGCCAGCTCCTTTCGTCGGCCGACAGTTCCTCCAGATCGTGCAACGTGCGCCGGCCTTCGTCCGGGTCGTGGGGCCAGTTCCGACAGGCGTCGAGCACGAGGATGCGGGACGCGGCACCTTCCGTCGCATCGACGAAGGCGTTGAGGGGCGTCGCCATGAAGCGCAAGCGTCCGACCGTCAACGGAAATTCGAAATCGACCGGCAGGAAGAACCCGTTGCCGTGGCGTTCGACGGCGTGCCCCGCGAGATAGATCATGGCCAGTTCCGCGTTCCGAGCGACGGACCTGAAGTCAGCGAGTGCTGACTCGACCGCCGACAGCTCGGGGTCGAGGACGATCTCAGTCGAGAAGCCACGCATGGTCAGCGCTGCCGCCACGCGCCGAGCGTCCCCGACGGCATTGGATAGTTCCGCGCCCGGATATGCGTCCGCTCCGATCACCAGTGCATGACGTTCGTTCATGATCTCCTGGAACACCCTTGAGGCGAAGGTTCGCATCCGCGATCGATCGGCCGGCGGAGGAAGCCATCTGCATTCCGACGAACCGCGGTCGTCCGTCGCCGTACCGAAGACGTCCGGCATGCGCTACGGGCCTGCCGTTGGAATGCGGTTCCAAGACCGACCGAGTGTCGGTCTCGGAAACTTTTCCCGCGGATCCCGAATCACTTCGAGTGCATGGAAGCATATCAGGAGCGGGCCTAGCCGAATGCCGGGGGGTCAACCCATCCGCTCTGCCGTCCACCTGCGCGACGGTACCCTCTTGCGACCGATCGCGCCCTTGATCCGACGGGACCTTCCGAGTCGCTTCCATTGCCGAGCAGGCTCCTCGGTCTCATCCGTGGTAGCCACGGCCCGCTCTTCCCTGGCGACCTCGCGCTGGATTTCATCAGCAGACTTCGCCGTCGCCGCCGCCGCTGCCTTCAGGCGTTCGGCGACCTCTCGGCGCGTCCGCTGCCGGAGAACCACCTTGTCCGGGTCGACGGACGCGACGTCGAGCCGTTCCGCCTTCCCCCTCGGATAGAAGGTCGCCGAGAACTCGACCGGGTCGAACATCGGCCCGATGCGGGCGACCGTCATGATCGCTTGCATCCGGAGGAAGTGGATGCCGTGGTGCTTAGCCAGAGCATGCAGGGTGATGTAGTCGCGCATGAAGCTCTCGACGCTTTCCTCGGTCGCGACGACCTCCTCGCTGCGCTTCACAGGGTTCCGGGCGATCCGCAGGTGGAAGATGCGATGTTCGAAGAGCTTCTGCACCGGCTTCTGCGTCAGCCCGGTCCGACGCTGCACCTCGATCCGGGTCAGGCCGGCCGGCTTCTCCCGCTTCGTCAGCGCCAACACTTCGGCCTGGGGCACCAGGACCGCGTCCAGACCTTCGGCGCCCCGGAGATTGCAGACCCGGGACAGCCTGCCGTCCAGGACGAGCTTCAGCACCTCGGAGAAGGTGCAGATCGCAGCGTGCCGGGCATCGACGATGGTCGCCATGCCGGACGGGATCCGGTCGACGGCTTCACCGCCCAGGAGCACTTCCATCGTGCCGTCGACGTTCCTCGCGCCGAAGCGGTGCTGCGCGTTGTGGACCTTGCCGGCATCGGTGATGCTGACGAATCCGCCAGCCGATACGATCGCCTCGATGTGGCGCCTGGTCAGGCCCGTCCTCTTCATGACGCCGGGCAGCGTCAGGAGCTCGTCGTCCAGGGTCGCGACGACGGCGCGGACCTTCTCCGTATCGAACGTAGATCGGCTCGCCCTGAACTCCGACTTGGCGGACATGTAGCGGTTGCGGATCAGGATCTTCTTCAGGAGGGGCACCGTAGTCCCGACCTCGCGGGCCAGGGACCGCAGGTTCCAGACCCGACGGACGCCGACCGGCCTGCCGAGTACCTCGACGTCGGGATCGAGCGGAACCTCGTCCATGACGACTTCGCGAACGTAGTCCACGGCCGGCGCGTAGCCGGGATCGTCCCGGTGGGCATCCAGGAAGTCGTTGATGCGCCCGATCGCGAGCTGAGGGCCCCAGACGCCCTTTCCGTCCCGCGTTTCCCGGATCAGGTCGAGGAGGAAGCGGCTGATGCCGGCCCTGCCCTCTGCGAGGACAGCATGCCCGGCGGCACCGGCATTGACGCGCTCGGCCGCCGACAGGTTGGTGACCCTGACCTTCTTGCCGTGCAGGGCGACGGCACCGAACACCTCGGACAGGTCCGCGGCGGCGTGGAAGGACAGATCGTCAAGCCAAGATCCCTTCTTCGTCCCGGTCAGGAGCCGATCCACCAGATAGGTTTCCAGCGGAGAGGTGGACGGCCGTCCGGCCTCCTCCGTCAGCCGCGGCAGGTCGGAAGTCATGGGGAGGATCGTCCGGGCGAAGTCGTAGGGAACGAAGAAATCGCGGTCCGGCGATGCGCTTGCCAGGAGGAGCCCGTGTTCCCGGCAGGTCCGGAGTGCCGCGACGGTCCATTCGGCCCGCATGAACGGATTCGCCCGTCCGCCGGCTGCAAGATCCGCGGCGACGCATGCCGGGCAGAACCGGAAGAAGGTCCGCTCGACACCCTCGCAGCCCAGGTTCTGACCGTGCAGCTGCCAGGAGCGGTCCGGCCGCCGCCGGGGCGACCAGCGGGCGAGCGGACCGACGCCCATGCCGCAGAGCGTCGCCATGAAGCGGATGGCCGGTTCCTCGCCGAGATCGATGCTCCTTGGCTGGATGCCGGTCTCGGTCCTCAGGTCGGCGATCGGGCGCCCGTTCATCCACGCCAGTCGCGAAAGGAAGCTCACGGCCGTCTCGTGCCGACCCGGCGCCGGCACCCAGGCGAATCTCGCGCCTCGCCCCCGGCGTCTGGTGGCGGCACTTCGGTTCGCCAACTCAGCAGCCGCTCTGGATGAGGAACGATCCGGCCTGCAGCGTGCGCCAGTCCTCGGCGACGAAGGGGTTCAGATGGTCCAGGCCTCGGGTGTGGGAGACCGAGCGATGGGCAGTGACGAAGTCGCGACCGGCCAGCACGCCCTCCCCCCTGAGGAGCGCCTTGTGGATGGCCCCGGCGATCACCTGGGCCACGCGGCCGATCTCGTAGTTGGCCGCGTGGGCGATGCGGTCCGGCAGATCGCCCTCCGGAATTCCGCCGATGTCGAGCTCGGCCTGCCGGACGGCGAGCAGTTCGATCATGTCGAGAACGATCCTACGGTCGGCCACGACATCCAGGTCCAGAGACGGATAGGACAGGAACCGTCCCCGCCGTTCGATCTGCTCGTCCGTCCTCGCGATCTCGGTCGCGATTGGAATTCCGGACAGGACGAAGCTGATGGGCCAGGCCTTGTTCTCCAGCACGTCCTTGAACGTGTTCGCCACGTTCTTGCGCTCGTACTCGCTCTGCATCGACCGCGCGAGATGCTGGGCCTCGTCGATATGGACGACGAGTACGCCGCGCATGCGCAGCTGCTCCCCCAGAATCTCCCAGATGCGGTTCTCCGGGGTGTCCACCTTTGCGGGATACCCGATCTCGCGGCAGATCCGGAGACCCAGACGCTGGAGCGTACCTGGGCTCGGCCCCTTCACCGAGACCCAAGGAACGTAGGTTCGCCCCTGCCGCACGACGGGAGCGAGCGCTTCCTCGGCCGCCAGGAGCCGACGTATGGAGGAGGACTTGCCCGCGCCGCTCTCTCCGGTCACGAAGAAGCAGCGACCGTCGTCGCGCGTCCCGTCCTCACGTTGAACGAGGACGTCGTCGAGGAACTCCGCGAACTCCCTTGCCAGGATGACGTCCCGCCTGGTCGGCAGATAGCCGCTCCTGACCCGCGACATGGTCTGCAGGACGGCCTGACGCCCAGCGCCGCGCCGGGCAGAGACGATCGACGCGATGTCGGGTGCCTCGGGATGGACGTGATCGCCGGAATCGCTTTTCGGCGCCTTCATAGGTCGTCCTCTTCGTCGAAGCGGGTCTGCATGGGCTTGGCTTTCGCGGGTACCTCCGGTTCCGGTGCCGGACGGTCCGCCCTCCGACGCCTGCGGACGACGTCGGAAGGCGCCACGACCGTCGGGCGTTCGGGAGCCCGTGCGACGAGCCGCCCGTAGGGTTCGCTGTCTCCTAGATCCGGCAGACGGTCGGCCGGGTTCGACAGGGCCGCCCGACCCTTTTGATCCACGACCCGCATCACCCTGTCGTACGTCTTCTGCGTAAGCACGTGGTCCGAGATGCCCGCCGCGATCATGGCCTTCAGTCCACCCTTGAACAGGTCGATGCGCGCCTGGATGCGGATCGGGTCATGAATCTCCGCCTGTTCCCGCGCGAAGTCGCGCACCTCCTTCTGCGCGAGGAGCCAGCTGGCGAGCGTGAGGCCCCGCATCTCCGGCTCCAGGCAGGGTACGTCGACGTAGCGTCGACCGCCGAACGCGTCCCTGTCCCTGACATCCTTGGGCACGACCAGCAGGATCGATCCCAGGTCGTCGGGATCGACGAGGACGTCGACCTTCCGTTGCGGACGATGCTGCAGGAGCCAACCGATTTCGTCGGACAGGTAGTAGACGTTGCAGAAGAGGATGCCTTCGCAGCTGACCTTCCGCGACTCTCGGAAGCCGAAGATCCTGCGCCGCTCGTCGTCGGACAGGGGAAGCTCGATGCCTTCGTCGTCGCCGGCGAGCCTATCCCAGACGTCCCTGGGCGTCAGCCGCTCCAGCGCGACGTGCGGCGTCAGGTGGTATACGTCCACGATCCAGCGGACGACGAAGAGGAAGAGCTCGTCGAACGTCAGGCTCGCGAACGCCTCCGCCGCGTAGTCGCCCTTCGCCACCACGTCGGACTGGGTCGCTCCGGTGAACCACGTCGGAAACGTCCGCGCCATGGTGCCGAAGAACCGTTCGATGTGCCCCCTCATCCTCGGATCGGCGTCGGGGATGGACCGTCCCGAGCGGAGCTGCCGAACGACCTCCTCGAACTCGAACCGGAAAGCGGGACCCTTGTCGGTGACGATCTGCGCGGGACGTCCGTGCATGGGCCAGCCGCCGCCGCATCCGGCCTGACGCGCGAGCTCCGTCTTGTCCGTCGACAGAGACCTCAGGCATGCGATCGCGGTAGCCGCGCTCGGCCGCTCTTCCGACAGGTTGATGCCGACGATCGCGGACGTGCAGCAGTCGATCGCGACGGTCAGCGTGCAGCGTCTGCGCTGGAGCGCGGCGATCTCCTGCTTCGACAGGTAGGCGAGCGTCTCCCTCGTGCAGAGCAACGTCTGCAGGTCGAACTCCCAGTCGTCGATCTCGACGCGCTGCATGGGACGTTTGCAGGGAACGCCCTTGCCGACCAATGCGAACCAGCGCACCGCCGCGTCCTCTCCCTCGCGTCCGAGCTTGACCGCGAACGGATCGAGGGCGTCGATACGCTTCCGGACGATGCGGGGTGCCGGCAGGCATAGGCGTTCGCCGGGCGACCGGGTCGAGTTGAGGAGGGCGACCGCGTCGTGGACGTCCTGGACCACCCTCGCCTTCACCGGCTTGGCGCGGGTCATGTATTGCTCGCAGGCCGCGTCGATGACGTCGCGGACCTCGGGCGCGAGCTGGTTGCGGTTGCCGCACCGGGAACGACCGCTCCGTAGGGCTCCGATCTTGTAGCCGCCCTTCTCGTAGGCGCGAACCGCGGCGTAGAGCGTGGATGCCGACGGCGTCGGCATCGTCCAGGCGACCCGCCGCTCCCGCCGCCCCTGCTCGAACGTCTCTTCGTACCACTTGAGGACGGGTCCGGCCAGGAGCTCGATCGCCTTGGACATGAGACGGGGGGAGCGTCCGACGCGGGACCTGCCCTCGTTGCCGTGTTCGGCCTCCAGCCTGAGAAATTCCCTCACCCACCTATGCCGCCAGTGGATGGCGGCCAGCTGACCGTCGTTCAAGTCCTTCAGATCCGAATCGTCGTTCCGGACGCGCAGCTTCGTCTCGATCAGCGAGTAGAAGCCGACCTCGTGGGTGAACTGCTTCCGCTCCCGGGCCTTGTCGATCTGCTCGTCGGACAGACGGACGAAGTGGTCCTCCACGACGTCGCCGTTGACGAGCTGGAGCACGTGCACGCGGTCGACCTTGCCGATGTATCGGTAGGCACGCCCCTGGTGGACGATGCGGTCGTAGGTCCCGAACCGGTACGACCGTTTCGGGCGGGGGACGTGCACGTTCAACGAAATCCTCCGCGGATGGGACGGGTATAGGAGGAAAGGCTTCCCTCCTCCTACACTCCAGCGTTGAAGAGACGGTTCACGACCATGGTTTCCGGAGCGATACGCAGACCCGAAGGGACCACGACCGCTCCCGACTGGATCAGCGCGACCGCGGCACGGAATCCGCGGGACCCCAGTCCGGTGGCGCCATTGACGATGCCGAGCGGGAAGGTTCGGTCGGCAGCCTGGAGCCAGCCGCGGACGATGCCCGTCGCCTCGACGTCCTGTTCGGCTCCGCAGGCGACGATCGTCCGTGCGTTGTCGACCCGGACGCCATCGAGGTGCCGTTCCGTCACGATGCGATACTCGTGCGCGAACGGGACGAGGCGACCGTCGGCGTCGATCACGAAGGCCTGTCGGGCGACGTGACCCAACAGTTCGAAGAGACCGTCGCGGACGGCATCGTCATGGTACTTGACGGCGGTCGCCACGCGACGCCCCTTCGACGTGCGATGACGCTGGTCGAACCAGTGGCTGTGTTCGTCGGACTTCGCGTCCCTGAAGAAGACCGGCTTCAGCTGCTCTTCGATCTCGGTGACGTCGGGGTCGGCGATCAGGACATGGAGAGCCTCTTCCTCCAGTCCGCTCTCGAAGACGTACTGGCGACCGCGGAACGGATCGACGACGAAGCCCGTCCGAGAGCCGCGCTTCTTCGGTGCGGGGCGACGACCCGCTCGCGAGCGTTCGATCATGGGGATGCACTCCTGTTGGGTTCGAACGACGCTCGAACGGTTTTCGGGCTTCCGAACCGCCGTCGCCGGCCCGCGTCCGCAGGTCTCGACGTAGGTGGTGGATCGGGATGCCGGCCTGGATCTGGTGCGCCATGCGGATGGCGAGGGATGCACGGATGCGCATGGCGGACCTTCGTGGAGGACGACGCGGAGGTTCGATCGCCGGCAGTCGCCTGCCTGCGTCTGGTCTCTCCGGGAATTTCTGAAATGCGCTTCGCGCGCCCGAAGCATCGGGCGCGAACGTTCGGTGCACGTCGCCGTTCGAGTGCCTGGACGGTGCCGGTCGCAGGAGGCAGTGCGGAGGACGGGAAAGTACTCGCCCAGCAGCGATGCCTACGAGCGACCTACGTCTCTCGAATCGGACGGAAGGCGTCGGATGACAGTGGGAGGGCGATGGATGGCGACACGGGACACCCGCCGCGATCGCACGACGATCGAACCGCGGCCATCGTTTCCGGAATGCGGTCGGACGAGCCGTTCCTCAGGGTCGGCGGCAATTTCGTCCCGCAGGCCCGCCTCGGCAGGAGGACCGCATACCTTCTCCGGAAAGGATCAGGCTACCGTCGCCGGGAGGGCGGTCACGGCTTTTCGTACGACCGTCCGTCGCCGGCTCGACGCCGGAAGGTTGATGCCGATGTGAGCGCTGGTCATGACCATGATCCAATCATTGCACGGAAACGTTAGTGTCGGGTTAACGACCCGTACCGAGCGCGTCGGAACCCGAGAATCTTTGCGGCGCTGGTCCTGTTCGTACCTATCGGCCTCGTCCTGTCGGCAATGCGAGCGTGATGCCGTGTCTTTCTGCGGTGCCGGTCTGAAGGAAAATCCCTCGCGTACGTCCCGTACGACGTGACGGATGCCGTCGGTGTGTACCGTCGACGCCAGACATGTCGGTACGGTCTCGCGATCGTCGCAGGACGGCACGGTGGTTGGGATCCAATGCCACGATGCATGGGAGCGACGTCCGTGACGGGATGTGCCGCTCGGGTACGACGCCGTCGGTTTCGATCCCAAGGGAACGGGGCAGGATGGATCGGATCGTATGGCGTTCGTTGGCAAGGCATTCGTCCCGACGCGATGTGTGGGCAATGAATGCATCGGAGATAAAAAAGTTGCATCAAGCATATTTTTTTGCAGAACCGGCGTACCGGCGATACGGATCTGAGGCGCTTGATTCGACCGAACCTACTCTTCGCATGGTCCGCGATCGGGGCTTCGGAGACAGCTGGGTCGGGGCGAGGCCGCCGCAGACTCCCTGGACGAACGCGTCCGGCCTCGAAATCCAGGTCGAGTGGACCCTGTCACGTATTCGATCCGGATCCGGATCGGAAGACGGCGACGTCGGCGCATCACCCTCTACGGTTGAATTCGGACATTCCTTCGGGCAAGCATCGAACGTGGCCGGGGGATACGGATGGACGACGAACTGCTGCTCAGGGGTGGAGGGCTCGCGGCGATCCGCACCTACGAGAGGTGCATCTCCCTGCTGGTCGAGGTTCTGGCTTCGACGGGGACGGACTTCAAACCGAGCGGAGTCGGACAACGGGCACGCTTCGAATCGGTCCGGACTGCGCTTTCCGACAGACTGCGCGAACGTTCGAGTCGCGACGACATATGGAAGGCGGTGGAGCCGCTCGGCATCACGCCAGCCGCCGACGAACGGGACGCCGATCCGATCCTGGAAGGCATAGGACGGCTTGGTCGCTCCCGAGAGGTGATCACCGTCGAGGATCTGTCGCCGAACGAGGTCAGAAGCGCGATGTGCGCCGTGGTGGATGCACGCTACGGTACCGAACGGCTGATCCTTCGCGGACGGGAATTCTTCCGGGCTTCGCTCGACGTCCTCCAGGCCGATGGGGTGATGCCGAGGCGGATCAACGTCGTGCAGGGAAACTTCCACAGGCTGTTCGGCTATCTCCAGGAACTGATCTTTGAGGACGGAAGGATCACGATCCACGGCGTCGGACGCAAGCTGGACACGCTGAAGATCCGGATCGGCCCCTAGCTTCGTGAGCGACTTCGTAGAAACCGCACCGCCGCGAGCGCGGACGCGCCCGTCCACGGCGCCGTCGATCCCGGACCGGTCCTGGAACGTGCCCCCCTCCCGTTCGCGGAACAGTACGGCGTGCCGCGTTCCGGTCCGAAGCATGGGCACCGAGAAGTTTCCGCGGGGACGGAATGTCCCGAGGTTCGCGACAGGTCGATGCTGAAAACGAAGCGACCAGGATTGTCTCCGTACTGGAGCTGGGAACTGGCGCTGACGCGCTACTATCTCGGCACCAGGGGATCCGAGGGATCGTCGGCCCTGGAGTTCGTGGACGCACAGCCCCGGCGGCTCGCGGAAGCGATCGGACTGCCGCCGTCGGACGGGGATGCGGCCAGGACGAGCTTCCTGGGCGTGTTCCGTCGCGACGGTCTCGTGGATGCGTTCGGCCATGGTTGGAGCGTCCGGCCACCGGACAGCCTGCCCGTGATGGGCTACTTCAACTATCTCGTCTTGTCCTGCTACGTGGCATCCGTCGCCCCTGAGGTGGCGCAGTCCGGCCTGTTTCCCGAACGGCTGAGAGAGATCCTCGGTTGGGACCAGGGAATCTCCTCCCTGGAAGGTCTGGCCACCCTCTGGAAGAACGCCGCCGTCTGGTGCGACGGCGCGAGGGCCGCGGGACGGGACGTAAGGCCGATCGCGTTGCCGGATCCCGGCTGGATGAAGCGCATCGGACATTCCATCCGCATCGCCTTTCCATCGCGACACGATCTCGACCGCATGGGACGGTCGTTCTCGTCTCTCGCAGCCGTCCCGGCACTCGACTCTCACCGCCTTTCGGATGCGGTCCGCGCCGAGATCGGTCGTCAGAGATGGTCTCAGGGCTTCATCCGTGCGTTCGAGGACTTCGATCGGCGGCGCGCACGGGGCGAGCGGCTGCTCGCCGACCATGCGTTCTGGCTGGCGATGGCGGCGCTCAGGCCGCCTGTCGAGCGCGACGACGCGGGTCGACGCTTCGAGTTGGACGTATCGACCGATGCCGACGGGCTCGACGCGTTCGTTCTGACCACGGATGCGGAGGACGTCCTGATGGCTCTCGATGTCTCGATCGACGAGCGACCGGGTTCGCCGGTCTCCGTCGACCTAACGCTCGATCAGGTCCTTGAGCTGTTTCGTGGACGGTCTGCGTCGCTCCCGCCTGATCTCCTGCGCTGCCACTCGGAAGGCTTCGTTCCCTTCGTCGAAGTGGAATGGGGCGTCTGGCGTGCCGCCAGGCACATCGAGGGCCCGTCGGTACGCCCCCTGGTCCGAAGGCGGGAGCGACCGGTCGGCGCGAGCGCTGCCGACCGGAACGCATGCTGGCGGCTCCATCCCGTCATGTCGGTCTCCGAAGCGGCACGGCTCGCGGTAGGAACCGGGCGCCGGGATCCGTTGCACGCGACGGACGTGTCCCGCGTGCGGGTGGTCGGAGGCATCCGCGTCGGCGACGCGTACCTCGGACGGTCCGGGTTCCTACCGACGGTCGAGGCCGTGTCCGGATGCGACGCATCCATCGTGACCGTGCAGTCGACGACCGGCGCTCCGACGGTCCGGGTCGTCGCAGGCCGCGTCGAACTGGAATGCGCGGAGCCGATCGAGGGCGTCTGGCGCATCCCGATAGAGGAGGCTGGGTCGGTCCGCTCCTCGCCGGCGCTGGCGTTCCAGCGGGATGCACCGGAACGCGTTCCGAAGACGGCGGACAGCCTGGCTCCCGGATGGCGCATCGCGGAACCCGTTCCGGACGGTCTGACGCCGACGACGATCACCGGCAACGCGACTGACCTGGTGGAAGCCTCCACCGAACGGCGCCTCTGCGATCTTCTTGAGGTCCTGGTCGCCGCGGGACGAAGGGGATGGGACGAGGCGGGACTGCACAGGGTGCTGTCCGTCGTCGCGCCGATCAAGCGGGCGACCTGGGATCTTCTCCGTCTCCTGGTGGACGGGGGCTGGCTGGAAGGGCGGGTCTGCCCGGTCTGGCGGGCCCGCCGCTGGTTCCTCGTACCGCCGCGACTCGTCTCGTTCGCGGACGGTCGGACTTTCGCCCTGGAGGGAGCGGCGGGCGGGCGCATGCGAGACCGCTTCCACGAGACCGCACGTCGCCAGTGTGGCAGTTCGGGAATTCAGGAAGGTGGTGCGGGCTGGCGGGTACCGTTGCCGGTGGCGGAGGTCGCGGACGGGGTCGGTTTCGTGCGCGGCATGGGACTCCCGGTGGTGCAGCCGGAGACCGAGGTCCCTCCCGCCGATGGCCGACCGAGCTTCCCTCCGAGTCTGTATAGCGACGAGTTCCGATCGACGGCGTCGGTCTGGAGCTGGAGTTCCGGTCGTTTCGTCGGTCCGGTCGGCGGAGGGGGCGGAGCGGTCGTCCTATCGAGACTGACCACGCCAAGGCCCAACGCGGCGGACATCTACCGCATCGACACCGGAGATGCCCCTCCTTTGTTGCTGGACGGCCGATCGGCTGCGCTGATCGTAGCTCACAGCATGGCCGGACGCGCCCTCTTCCGCTTCGATGCCACCCTCGGTGCGTTCGACCGTCTCGCCCACGACGGTGGCCTCCCGCCGATCGTCGCGCGCCATCTCCGGTTGCGGACGCTTAGGGCTCCGGAGATGGTGTTCGGGGTGGACGGGTCGTGGATCTATCGAACGCCCTGCAGCCCTGCCGACGCCGGAATGCTGTCCGGATGGCTCGGTCCCGCATTCGAGGGACCGTCGTCGGACGGAGATCGGGGAACCGGACTGCGGGAAATGGCGATGGCGAGAGCGAGGGGAGCGAGGTCGGAGTTGCTGGCACGAAGCATCTGGAAGGCACCGCGTACGTGCTGAGGGACGAAACGGATCCGGTCCGTCGGGACATCTTCATCGGCGAACTGGCCTTCAACAACGAGCAGCGCAGGCTCTCCCGTGTCGTGGGCCGGGCGGTCGCGACCCGCACCGGTTGGCAGCCGCTTCCCGGCGATCGTCTTCCGCTGGAGGGGCACGCGTTCAGCACGGATCCGAGGCTCTTCGGCAAGCGGCCCGGCTACGTCGTCCTGTTCACCGTCGCCAGGAACGAGCGTCCGGACGCCAGGGACCGGTTCGTCACGGACGACGTCTGCGAGCCCTACGAGTACGTGGAGCGGCTGACGCGTCACACGCCCGAGATGCTCCGCGAGGTGGTGCTCGAACGCGGCATCGACCTGGGACACCAGAACGACGGCGCGGTGGTCGTCCCCGTCGGGCCGGACCTGGTCGCCCTGCCGCCGATCGTAAGGTCCGCGCAGACCGGTCGCTGGACGCTGTCGCACGCGGCCGAGGCGGAGGCGGTCGAGACGTTCCGGAACGAGTTCCGGAGGAACGACCTCTTCGAGATCGCCGGCCGCCGCTTCGTCCTGCCCGGGCGCGTTCCGGACGTTCCGACGGGCGCCGTCAACTGGCAGAACGATGCCGAGTTCCTACAGGCCGTTCTCCGGCGTCTCCGAAGGAACGGGGACTTCGGCTCCGGTTCGGAGGACTTCCGGTTGACCGAGCGGCTCGCAACGAGACTGTTCTCGCTGTACCGCGACGCGGACGCGATAGGCGGTCGCACCCAGGCGCTGCTGGCCGCGAGGGCACGTCTGGAGGAGTTCGTGCCGAAGCTGTCGAACGGCAGCGGAGCCGTCGCCGCCATCGCCGACGCGCTGCATTCCCACGACGGAGTGCGCAAGGCGCTCGTTGCGCTGACGGAAGCCGAACGCGCCGAACTCCGTCGCCGGGAAGGCGAGGCCGTCCGGGCCGAGACGGTACAGGCCGTCGAGACGGAGATCGGCGAGCGCATCGCGCTCCGGGACGATCTCGGAAGGGAGGCCGAACGCGTCGAGACGTTGGTGGCGTCGCGTTCGGAACGGCTCGCGGAGATCGAGGCATCCATCGCCCGGGCCACGAGCCTGCTGGAGGGACGCGTCGCCACGTTCGTCGGCGAGGTGCGAGAGGCGGGACGACTGGTCGCGAACGTCCTCGGTTCGGACGATGCCGGGTCCGTCTCCGCCGCGGGCGTCGGACGGGTCGCCGGGCTCGCACCCTGGGCGCGTGCCGACCGTCCGGCTCCCGTCACGTCGATCGGAATACCGGATCTGGCGACCGTCCTGACGGCGAGGGCGAAATCGCTCGGTCTGGAAGCGGACGTCTTCCGAACGCTGGACATCCACTGCAGGAGTGGCGACGTGCCCGTGCTGACCGGGGACTCCGTCGTGACGATCCTCAGGGGCTACGCGGACGTGATCGCCGGCGGACGCCTCGTCCGGCAACCCCTTGATCCCTCGGTTCTCGGTCCCGAGGACCTCTGGCGCCATCCCGGATCCGGTCAGCCGACCGCCCTAGCGGCGGCCTGGCAACAGGCTGACGCGGCGCCGTCGAAGTTCCTGCTCGTCGCGCTCGACGACCTGGATCGGGCGTCTCTCTCGGACTGGCTGCCCGCGTTCCGCACCGCCTTCCGCGAAGCGAGACCGCGGAACCTCCTCGTCGTGGCCACCACGGCGCTTCCGAACTCGTCGGACCGAGAGGTCGGCGACCGACATCGGCGCCCCCTTCCCGGAACGTCAGGGGGAAGCAATGCCCTGGTCGCCGCACTGATGCGTGTGGGGACCGGGAGAACGACCGAGCTGGAACCCGTTCCGTCCCTGCCTCCGATATCCGCGGACGTACGCGCCGTCCTCCTCTCGCTGGCCTTGGCGGAGGGGGTGTCTGGTGCCGACGCCGGCGAACGTCTCCTGACGCTCCATGCGGCCGCGACGGCGTGGGGCGACGACGAGACGGCATGCCGGCTGGCGGTCGGGTGCCTGACGGGTCGGAACGCACGAGCCGCCCTGGTGGTCCAGCCCACACCGACGAACGAGAACGCGAGGACGGGTACATGATCGATCCGATCGGAGGCTTCGAACGCCTGCGGGAGTTCTTCCAGAGCTATCTCGATACCGCGTTCCGGATACGGAACGACGATCTGGCCGAAGTCCGCCGATCGCTCATGGACCGGTTCGGGAACCTCGCCACCGATCCTCTCATGGAACCGGTCCCACGATACGAGGTCTGCGGATATCCGCTCGAACGTCTCGTGGACGATTTCGAGGACAATCCGATCGGCGACATGCCGGTCGCCGCGAGGGAGGCGTTCGTCGAACTCGTCCTGTCCGGTCTCTTTCCGTCGGCTCCTGCCGAAGGCGGTCGGATCGGACGAAGGAGCCTCTACGAGCCCTACGGGCATCAGATGACGATGCTTCGCCGCGGCACCACCCCGGGATGTCCGGGCATCGTCACCTCGGGAACCGGATCGGGCAAGACCGAGTCGTTCATGCTGCCGATCGTCGCCGCCATCGTCCGCGAGGCGATGGGATGGCCGCGGCCACCCGACGGATACCTCGGTCGTCGCTGGTGGGGCACGGAGGATGCGGAGTTCGAGCGCAAGAGGCGGGGCGAACCGCAGGGCAGGCCTTCCGCCCTCCGGGCGCTCGTGCTGTATCCGATGAACGCCCTGGTCGAGGACCAGATGACCCGCCTGCGACGGACACTCGACTCGCCCGAGGCCCGGGACGTCATGGACCGCCGCCTCGGCGGCAACCGGATCTTCTTCGGACGCTACACCGGCGCCACTCCGGTCACCCAGTTCAGACGCCATCCGCGCAAGACCGGCCGTCAGGAGGAGCGGCGGCGGATTCGCAAGACGGCGCAACTCGCCGAATGCATGGTGGAGTTCCGGAAGGGGCACGATCTGGCCGTCTCGCACGACTGCCAGACCGGCGGACGACCGGAACCGACGCGATACCTCTTCCCGGCGGTGGACGGCGGGGAGATGGTGTCGCGCTGGGACATGCAGGCGGATCCGCCCGACATCCTCGTCACCAACGCGTCCATGCTCGGCACGATGCTCGCCCGCGAGGTGGAGGATCCCATCTTCGCGCAGACCGCGGCCTGGCTCGCAGAGGACAAGGACGCCTACTTCTACCTGGTCCTGGACGAACTCCATCTCGTCCGAGGGTCCGCCGGCACCGAGACGGCGGGCCTCGTCCGCGCGCTCGTCCATCGCCTCGGCCTCGACCGCGACGAGACCAGGCACAAGCTCCGCATCCTGGCTTCCAGCGCCTCGCTTCCCGTCGACGGCGAGGACGGGGAGCGCAGCATCCGGTACCTGGACGATTTCTTCGGTCCCTTCGGCACGTCGCGGCACGCCGGCGACCCCGGGTTCGCCGATCGGGCCGAATGGCGAAGCTGCATCGTCCCGGGCGCACCGATCCTTCCGGACGAACCCGTCGGCGGTCCCCTGTCGTGCGACGCCTTCGTGGAACTCGTCGACGCGGTGGCCCCGTCAGGAGACATGGCGCGGCGGATCTCGCCGACCGATCCACCGGTGCGCGACGCGATCGCGTCCTGCGTCTCCGCCCTCGGCGGCCCTTCGGGACTCGCGGAGGCGGATGCGGCCGTCCGTGCCGTGGAACTCGCGGCCGCCCGACTGGCCTGGTCGTGCGTCTCGGAGGACGCGCGAGGGGGCCGGCGTCCGAGAGCGACCACGCTCGGCATCATGGCGGAACGCATCTTCGGATCCTCTGGAGACCGAGAACGGAAGGCGCTCAGGGGTCTGACGCTCCTGCGCGGCATGGGTGATCGCCTAGAGGAGACCTACGGGACCGCGCCGGACGGCGAGATCCCGAGCTTCCGCATGCATCAGTTCGTCCGCAGCATCGAAGGCCTCTTCGCCACGCCCGAACGGGTCGAGGGCGTCGACGGTGGAGTCCGCTTCCTCGGCGCGAGCGTCGATCGGGGCATCACCCACACGTCCGGCACCGGCTTCGTCAGGCGCAAGTTCGAACTCGTCTACTGCGAGGCCTGCGGCGAGACCTTCGTCGGCGGGATGAGGGGAACGCAGGCCGACGGTCGATCGGAGATCGAGCTCTTGCCGTCTTCGCCAGACCTGGGCGAGCTGCCCGAAGCGGGAGGCATCGGGCATTACGAACAGTTGAGCTATCGCGAGTTCGCGATGTTCTGGCCATCGGTGGCGAGACCGGTCGATTCCGGCGACAACGAGGCCTGGCCCGAGGCGACGTTGGATACGGGCGCCGGGGTCGTCTCCCGCGGATGGCGTACCGACGACGACGAGGGATACGTCCGGGGCCGGATGTTCCACTGTGGCGGCACGCGTTCGAAGGGCCGCCCGCTGGACGCGTCCGGCACCGCGGGGCCGGACTGCTGCCCGTCCTGCGGCGTCAGCTACGCGATGAGGAAGAAGCCACGGTTCTCGCCGATCCGGAGCTTCCGCACTGGCTTCAACAAGACGTCGCAGCTGCTCGCCACCGAGATGTTCGAGACCCTGCACGCGAGCGGCGCGCTCGCGAAGATCGTGGCGTTCTCGGACAGCCGGCAGGACGCGGCGAAGGCGGCCCGGGAGATCGAGCGCGCCCACTACCAGGATCTGAGGCGTCTGCTGATCATGGAGATCGCCGCACGTCTCACCTCCGAGACCGACGCGTCCGCCGAGATCGCGAGAATGAAGGCGGAGATCGCGCGTCTGAACGAAGAGGAGCGGTGGGACGAGATACCGCCGGTCGCCGCGAGGATCGGCATGCTGTCGACGGCCAGCGGCAAGGACCGCATCCCCCTGAAAGCCATCGTGGAACGGCCGGCGGCGGAGGCCGGAACGACGCCCGGTCCCATGATGCAGGACATGCTGGCGCTCGGCGTCCATCCGACCGACGACGTAGGCATGCGACGGTACGGACGGTTCGCCTGGCAGGAGCTCTTCTCGCGCGACGGCGAACGCTTCGCCTGGACGGTAGGCGGCGTCCACGCGAACGATCGCGCCGAGATCCGCAACACGATCGTGCGTGGGCAGGATCCGCACGTCGACGAGGTGCTGTTCTCCAAGTCCTACTTCGCTCTCGAGGAGACGGGGCTCGGCTACCCGACCCTGTTTCCCAGGTACCCTACGCCCGAAGACCATCAGGCCATGGACGCCTGGCTGCGCGTCTTCGGCGATGCCTACCGCATTTCGTCGAACCGGTACGTGACGGACGAATTCACGCCCTGGATCGATCGGGTGCCGACTAGGAACCGCGTCATGGAAACGGCGCGCCGGTTCGCGCCCGAAGCACCCGAGGCCCTAGTTTCGAGGGTTTTGGAGAGGTTGCGCGGTCTCGGCCATGCGGAGGGTCGGATCGACGCGGCCGAACTCGGCGTGAAGATGGCCAGGCCAGGCGATCCGTACTGGCGCTGTGACAGATGCTCCCGCGTACATCTGCACAGGGGACTGGAGATCTGCACGCGCTGCCGCGAACCGCTGCCCGTCGGAAGAAAGGGGGAGGTGCGGGAACTCTGGCGGTCCAGCTTCCTGGCCGGCCGGATCGTGCGTTCGCGGACCGAGAACCTTCCGAGCTTCCGCCTCCGTTGCGAGGAGTTGACCGGGCAGACCGGCAGTCCCGCGGAACGGCTTCGCCTCTTCAAGGGCATCGTCGTGCCCGACGGGACGGGCGTCGACGCCGGTCTCCAGCGTGCCGCCTCCGAGATCGATCTCCTTTCGGTCACGACCACCATGGAGGTCGGCATCGACATCGGTGCCCTGCAGGCCGTCTACCAGGCGAACATGCCGCCGCAGCGCTTCAACTACCAGCAGCGCGTCGGACGTGCGGGTCGCCGGGGACAGGCCTACTCGTTCGTCGTCACCCTGTGCCGCAGCCGAAGCCACGACCTCCACTACTTCCGCACGCCGGAGGCCATCACGGGAGATCTTCCCCCTCCCCCCTTCCTCGCGGTCGACCACGTCGACATTCCCCTTCGACTGGTGAGGAAGGTGTGGTTCACGGCGGCATTCGCGACGGTACGGGATGCCGAGGGTGCCGCGTTCCCGGAGGAGAACGGCTCCGCCGATCCACACGGGGAGTTCGTCCCGGCTGCGCTGTACTACGCGGACGATTCTCCTTGGCCGGCCAGGCTCCGCGCGGCCCTCGTCGCGACCCGGGACGTGCGCGACGGGTTCGCGGGCACCATCGGCAGGGGTATCCCGGGACGGCAGGAAGAACTCGTCGCCGCGAGCGGGGTGGACGCCGTCATGGAAAGGATCGGCTCGCTGGCGACCGGCGGCGCGACCTACGGCGGTGGCTTCGCGAACTTCATGGCGGAGAAGGGGCTGTTCCCGATGTACGGCATGCCCACCCGCGTGCGGAACCTGTATCTCGGCCTGCGGAGAGATGGCGCCGCCAGGGTCGCCTGGGACGGCGTCGACAGGGATCTGGACCTCGCCATCTTCGAGTTCGCGCCGGGCCAGACGCTGGTGAGAGACAAGCAGGTACACCGTGCGGCCGGCTTCACGGGAAGCCTCCTTCCGCCGAGGCTGAGTCCGACGTATCCCGCCACCCTCGATCCCGGCCCGTCGTTCTGGGATGGCGAACGGCTCGTGGCGGAATGCCCGGGATGTCGGGGAAGGACCCAGCACGAGCCGGGCTTCTTCGAACCCTTCGAATGCGTGGACTGCTCGACCGAGGTAGAGGAACGACATACGAAGACGTACGTCGTTCCCTCGGGTTTCAGGACCACGTTCCGTCCGGTCGACGTCGAGGACGACGAGGAGTCTCCGCCCGTCCGCCGGGTGGTCGCGGCCGAGATAAGGGAGGTCGTCGCTTCCGAGGTGCCGGGCACCAACATGAGCCTGCATGCCGGCCCCGGCGCCACGGTACTGAGGCTGAACGACGGTCCTCCCGCGGCCGACGAGGACGGAAGCGGTGGCTACGCCGCCCAGCGTGTCCGCCAGACCTTCGTACAGGTGCCGGCGGGAATGCGTGTCCGACGCCCGAGGCTCCTGAACCAGTGGATGTCGAACGACGCGGTCCTCGACCCTCAGGCCTGGGACGTGCCGACGGGCGACGAGGCGGAGATCGCGGACGGCATCCGGCTCTTTTCGAGCAAGCCGACGGATGCCCTGTATCTGAAGCTCCGCACCATTCCTTCCGGGCTGAGGCTGGGAGCGCTGGACCGAACGGCACCGAACGCGGCGGTAAGGGCCGCGGCGGTGAGCGCCACCCAGATGCTGCTACAGAGGTCGGCTCTGGAACTCGACGTCGATCCGGACGAGTTCGAGCCTCTCGAACCCCGCGTGCCCGGCGGACGGCCCATGCTCCAGATCGCCGACCACCTCGTCAACGGGGCGGGCTTCAGTCGCCGTCTGGCCGAGGCGGAAGGAGACGGGCGACCGACGATCGTCAGGCTGGTCGCATCCATGCTGGACGATCCGGACGATCCGCTCGTCCGGAACTGGCGTTCCGAAGAACATCGTTCGGATTGCACCCAGGCCTGCTACCGCTGTCTCAGACGATACGGGAACCGCCAGTACCATGGTCTGCTCGACTGGAGACTGGGCCTGGGCTTCCTGCGTGCCACGGTCGATCGGTCGTACCGGTCCGGCCTGGACGGGCGTTGGGACCGATATCCCGAACTCGTCGACTGGCCGACCATGGCGGCCGCGGTCCGCGACGAACTCTGCCGTCTGGCAACGGGGACGCGTTCACCGGTCGCTCTGGGCAGCATGCGACTGCCCGGCATCCTGGAACGCACGCCTGGCGGCGATCGGCAGTACGTGATGGCACACCCATTGTGGAGCGTGGAGCCGGACGACCTCGCCGACGGCTCCCTCGCCTCGGCGGCAACCAACGGCTCCGAAACCTACTTCGTCGACCTGTTCGACGCGGCCCGCCGCCCCGTACAGGCGTTGGAGGCTGCTCGGAGGAGAACGACGCCGATCGATCGGTAACCACGCCGACGAGCCGAGACGGGAAACGCGACCGATACCGGTCGGCCGGACCGGATCGTCCCGAAGTCGGAGCCTTTACGCCAGTTGCCGGCCGGCCCGGTTCCGACTTCGATACCGAAAGGACAGCCGCGGCAGGAAACGTCGCTTGACTGACGTCACGTAGTATGGCGACATTTAGACGCCTAGAGAAAGCAAGATGACGAGGGGGTTCGCATGCTTCCTTTCTTTGCTGTCGCATTGCGTCTATTCCCAAGCATTGTTTCACTCCTTACCGACGACAGGACGATCCGCAACGCCGCCGCCATGAAGGAGGCGGTGGACGTCGCCGTGAAGGAGATCACGGACGCGAAGACGCCGCAGGAGGCCGACGATCGTCTCAAGGACCCCGGGCGCGCGGACCGGTTCAAGCTGCGTATGGCCGAACTGTCGATCGAGGCGGAGCGGATCGGTTCTCAGGACCTCGCGGCCTACAATCAGGCGGCGAACGAGAGCACCGCATCGTCCCGCGCGACGTTGCTGGAACTCCTGAACAAGCCGGAGTCGGGCTGGATCAGCTCGACGCCGGCGGTCCTGTCCTACCTCGTGGTCGCCGGCTTCTTCGTGCTGATCGTGCTTCTGATCACGGAATCCGTCACGATCGACGCAGAGGGTCGCGTCGCGGAACTAGTCTACATCTGCGTCGGAGCGGTGACGGCGGGCTTCTCGACCGTACTGAACTTCTGGCTCGGCTCCTCGCTGGGGTCGCGTCGCAAGGACAGTTCCGTAGCGCTGTCGGGCGCGGTGGACAAGCTACGGGAACTCGACGATCCGCCCGCCCCTTACGGTCCGGCGACCGGAGGTACCGCGAACGAGGGCGGCGGGGTCTCGCGCCCGTCGGGAGACGTAGCTCGCGACGGTACGCCCTCCAGGACGGAGCGGAGATCGCTACCAGCGGCGCTGGCGGGCGTCGGGCGCTCGACGGACCCGTCCACCGTCAACGTCCGGAGGGACGTGCCTCGCGTCGGGGAAACCCCGGCCAGCTTTCGCTACAACAATCCCGGAGCCCAGTATCCAAGCCGCGAAGCGGCACGCTTCGGCCAGATAGCCTACGGCGTGATAGGAGGCGGCCACAAGATCGCGGCCTTCCCCTCGGTCGTGAACGGCGCGGCGGCCAACTTCGACCTTCTGTACCGTCGTTATACCGGCATGACGATCCACGAGGCCGGAAGGAAGTGGACGGGACGCAACGCGTTCGGCGTCCCGGGCTACGACGACAACCTCGTCCTTTCGCAGGAGATGCTGACCGACCGCGAGCAGGCGATCGCCCTCCTGAAGGCCATCGCCGAGCGCGAGTCGGGACGGGGCGTGAACCTGACTTCCGAGCAGTGGCGCTACGCACACGAGATGTTCCGCAGCCGGAGCGCCGATGCCTTCCTGGCTCGCTACGGTGCGGACGTGGGACGTGCGATCGCGCCGGTCCGCCCGGACGGTGCGCCCGACGAGCTGCTTGAGGTCCTGCTGACGGAGGCCTGCGAGAAGGCTGGATACGAACTCGACCGCGGCGAGGGCGAGATCAACGTCGTCTACGTGGAGGGAATGAACGAGGACGGTTCGCCCAACAACGACGAGCCCAACGTCTTCAACGACCTACGCTGCCTCGTCGGCTTCCGGGACGGCGCCCCGTTCATGGTCGGCAAGTGGAACGCCACCACCGAACCCGGCTTCTACTACGACAGGGATCACCCCATGCGTCGCGAAGGCGCGGCCCGGATCAAATTCGGCCAATATAAGGCTTGGAGGGTCGGCATGCACAAAGGCGACTATGAGGCGTTGGTACAGGTCAGTGACGTGACGGTCTGCAGGGACCTGAACCGCGACATGGAGCGCGTCGGCGACATGGAGCACACCGGCGACGACTTCGGCATCAACCAGCACGGCGGCTACGACCGCCCGCAGGGCGATATCGGCAAGGCGAGCGCCGGATGCCTCGTCGGGCGCACGATGGCCGGCCACGACCAGTTCATGGCGCTGGTCAAGCAGGATCCGCGCTACCTGGCGGATCACGGCTACGTATTCCGTACGACCATCCTGCCAGCAGCGGACGTGACGCGTGTCGAAAGTTGATTGCCGTCTTCCCAGCGGAGGGGACGTACGATCATGACCGTCTCCGACGCGTTCCAGGCCAGAGCATCCGTTCTCGGACGTCGCTTCCTCACCCCGTACGGTCTGGTCGCGTGCCTCTCCATCCTCCTCCTGGCGGTCCTAGTTCGGTACGCCGGACATCTCGCGCTGAGCGACAGCCAGGCGCTTCCGGGACGTCCTCCTCAAGGGCCTCGGCGGCGTCGCCGTCCTGATCGGATCCGCCATCGCTCTTTCGAAGCACTTCGGGGAACGGACGGCGCACTACGAGGCTAGGATGGCGGAGGCACGCAAACCATTCAACGAGACCAGGCAGAGGGTCATCTCGATCTCGTCGAGGCAACCGGCACCATCGGCACCATCGCCGATCCTCAAGACAAGATCAGGCAGGATGCGTCGGCTCGCTTCTGGCGGCTCTACTGGAGCACGGCGCCCATGGTCAACGATCGGATCGTCGGACTGGCATTGGACGAGTACGCCTCCGTCCTCTGCGATCTTCCCAACGACGGGGTAGCACTGCGAAACGCCAGCATGAATCTTGCGCGAGCCTGCGGTTCCTCGCTGGGCTTCGATGGCTTTCGGGTGTTGCCGGTCGACAACCGGATCTAGTCGTAGAGCCATCGCCTATTTCGAACCGCCTTGGTTGTTCGGCTAGGCAGCGACCGCCAGAAAAGCCGAGGGCGATCTCGATGCGACCGTCGGCCATGGATCTGTCCCACCCGTCGACGCGCGAAGCGGTTGCGCCTGTCGTCCATCCGGTTAGAGCAACCGGAGCTCGATGACGAAACCCTGGCATTTCTACCAGGGACGGCAATGGTCTCAGGTCCCAGTGCAGCGCCGTGCGATCTTGCGCCCGAATTCGACCAGACCGTCGATCGTTCTGGAGTAGACCGTGAGCGCCCCGGTTCCGGTCGTTTCCCAGACCGACGCCCACTGTGGTCGCGATCTCGGTCAGAAGCTTCACGCGATCTGGTGCGGCGAAGAACACAACGAGCGGATGATCCTCGTGGTGGTCATCGCCGAAGGCTCCCGCGTTGCAGCTGAATCCCGGATGGCAACCGATCGCAACGAGAGCATAGGTCGTACCAGCCACGCCCAGATCGAAACCCATGTACTCGAAGTCGGACGACATCTCCTCGATGATCTCGGCGTACTCCGCCTCCTAGTCCTCGGCGGCCGCGATACAGTCGAGCTCTTCCATCTCCTCGTCCTGGGCGCGCCGAACGTCTTCGGGACCGATGTCCGTCAGCTGGACGTACTCCCGGTTTCCGAAAACGGACCAGACCACGTAGCTGTCGTCGAGATGCTCGGGTCTGAGCAGCATATGCCCTTCGACGTCGATGCCAGCGTCTATGTCGAGCTCCCAAGCCCGATACGTCATGAAGGTTCCTTTCGAATGAACCGACGGACGCCCGTTGCCCATGCCGACGATGCCTGCCGTCATCGGAGGCGAACCTACACTCCCGACGACGTGCGATGGAACCGGACTGGCACCGGCCCCGATCCCTCGGTTTGAAACGTCTACGCCACCGAGCGTAGTCGGAGATCGTGGACGAAGTGTGCGTTCTTTCTCAGGGGAGCTGCCTCGTATCGTGCGACGAAGCCGGACAGTGCCCGCCGCGACAACGGCTTGCCAATCGACAGTCCGAACTCCGACAGGCTGCCGAGCGTCGAGGCGGAGGAGCCTTCCCGACGCACGTCGACCGCCATCGATCGCTCTCCCGGTCCACCCCAGGCCGCGCGAGGCAGCTTCGCCCCGCTCGGAAACGGTCTGCCTTCGATCGACGAGGCTCGCGTCGTCGCGAGACGATGCCCCAACCATTCGACGACGGGAACGCTGACGGCGTTTCCAACAAGGCGCCATCGCTGACGGTCGCCGTTCCGCAAGGAGATGGCGGCTTCGGTCCAGCCCTCCGGAAACCCTTGCAGGCGCTCCGCATCCCGCAGCTCCGGCGTATGGAACGTACCGGCCGTGCGATCCCATATCGCGGGCGGCGACGGTATGCCGATGTTCGATCCTCCCTTCAGGGGGGGGATGGCTTCCGGAGCCCAGCCTAGGCCACGCGTTCCTTCCGTCCAGTAGAATCCTACGAAGGCGGGGTCCGCCGGTAGATCCAGAGCCGGATGTCCGACGCCCTCAAGAAGGACGGAGGCAGCATCGTCATCCCGACATGCCAGCACGAAAAGTCTACGTCTTCGTTGGGGAAGACCGAACATGCGCGTGTCTAGGACGCGGTATGCCCAACGGTATCCCAACCTCGCCAGATTGGTCGTCACGTGTCGGACGGCTTCGCCACCGGCGAGATCGAGAGCGAAGGCGACGTTTTCGAGGAGGACGTAGCGCGGCCTGACGGACGCCCGTTCGATCAGACGGAAGACGTGATCGACGAGACCGGAGTTCTTGCCGCGGATGCCGGACCTGCGTCCGGCCAAACTGATGTCCTGACAAGGCCATCCGGCCGTCACGACGTCGCACGGGGGAAGGCCGGCGAGCGACGTCACGTCCGGGGCGACGTCGATGCCCGGCAAGTTTCTGCCCAGGACCAGACGAGCGGCGGGATCGTTCTCACAGGCGAGAAGCACATCGTGGCCAGCCTTCCGCATGCCGACCTCGAAACCGCCGATGCCGCTGAAGAGGCTCACGACCCTGAGTGGTCTACCGATTGCGTCGGAGTGTTCCATTCCGGAATGGTCGCGGAATCACACCGATTCCTCGAGTGCCGAAAAGACACATCGGAAAGCGGAACTGGCGGTGCGGAACGATCAGACCGGCGCCGGTTCGGGAGCCTGCGATCCGATCCCATCATGCGAACCATGCAGAGCCGCTTCCAATCTGCCGACGAAGCCGTCCGGTACCCGCAGTCCACCCTGGTTCACACGCGAGATGAAACCCCTGAGGGCTCTCGGAGACAGCGCCCACCACCCGTCGTCCAGGAAATCCACGATGGATGGAGCGGCTCGCCGGACCGGGCGATCGCTGATCTGGACGACACGTCTCGTCCCCGATCCCCCTGACGCGGCGGAAGGCCAGCGGTCGCCGTCCTGAAGAGGTCGGGATGGAAGGTCCAGAATGTCGCCGGGCGACGCCAGCCGCTCTCCTACCCATGCGGCCGCGGGAACCGACACCGCGTTTCCGACCATTCGCCAACGGGGAGATCGCTTCGGTGGAAAGTTCGCGTCAGTCCATCCAGCTGGAAATCCCTGAAGACGCTCGCAGGCATCGATCCCCGGTACGAGGACGCGCCCGTCCGGGAAGAGAACCGCGGGTGCGGACGGGATGCCTAGGTTGGATGCAACCTTGAGAGGGGGGATGCCGTCGACGGAGAAGCCGACCCCCGAACGCCCTTCCGTCCAGTAGAACCCCAAGGGCTTGTCCAAAGATGGGGAGATGGGCTCGGAAGGCCCTGCCTCGTCTGCGAACAGGACCGTCCTCGGGTCGAGGGTGACGCTGGCGACGAAGAAGACCCTTCGCCGTCGCTGGGGCAAGCCGAAGGCGGTGGTGTCGACGACGCGATAGGCCCACGCATACCCCAGACTCTCGACTCGGCGGACGAGTTCGGCCATGGCCGTCCCACCCTTCAGTTGGAGCATGAAGTAAACGTTCTCGATGACGAGCGTGGGACGTTCCGACTGGAGGAGTTCGAATAGGTGCTGGATATCGCGGGACTTGGAGCCTTCGATCCCGACCTTGTCTCCGGCCATGCTCAGGTTCTGGCAGGGAAAGCCAGCGGTGACGACGTCGACATCCTTCGGAAGTCGCAAGAGACCGGCGACGTCGCCTGCGACCTCCACGCCCGTGAACCGGGCGTTAAGCACGCGCTGGCAATTTTCGTCCTTGTCGGCCAGGAGCACGGGCTCGAAGCCCGAAGCCCCTAGTCCGAGTTCGAAGCCTCCGATGCCAGCATACAGTCCGACCAACCTCATCAGTCGCTTGTACCTACGGCGACTGCGATATCAATGCTCCTTCGCGGCCGTGGCCGAATGGTCGGATGTAGCATGCTGACGGTCGCTCCCGCGGATGCGATATCGAATGACCCGGTCGACGTCGACGTACAGCGGCTGCACGACCGGTGCGGCGTGTACACGCGAACCCGTATGGTCGAGCAGATCCTGGACGCCGTCGGCTGGACGGAGGAGGCCGACCTGTCGCGGGCACGCCTGCTTGAGCCGGCGGTCGGGAACGGTGCATTCCTCGTGGAAGTCGTCCGTCGGCTGATGCGATCGCTCGTCATTCGCGGTCTGGATCCCCGGAACGTTGCCCTGGAAGAGAGGGTCGTCGGCTTCGAACTGCACGACGGCGAGGCGACGGTCGGACGCTCCAGACTACGGAGGGTCTTACGGGAAGCCGGAATCGAGGCAACGGAGGCTGCTCGACTGGCGGCCGCGTGGCTTCGAACGGATGATTTCCTGCTGCAGGATCACTCCGAGGATCGGTTCACGCACGTCGTTGGCAACCCACCCTACGCCAGATGGTCCAAGATTCCCAAGCGCCTGCGCGTCGCGTACGAGAGCCGATTGGCGCCCCATGTCGCGAAGGGTGACCTGTTCCTACCGTTTCTGGACCTCGGCATAGGCATGTTGCGTTCCGGCGGGCGCTTGGGCTTCCTCTGCTCCGACAGGTGGCAGTACATGGCTTTCGCCACCGACTTCCGAACTAGGCGCCTGCCCGAAGTCGAGATCGTCTCGAACGACGTCGTCTCGTCTTCGGACGTGTACGAGAAGGCCGTCGGGATCTATCCCTCGGTATTGATCCTTCAGAGGAGAAGCAAGCCTCTGTCGCGGCCATCGCTGCGACCACGGGGGCGAACTCTCCGCGACCTGGGCTTCTCGGTACGCGTCGGTCCAGCTCTGGGATGCACCGAAGCATTCGTCCTACCACCCGAGCACGTCGAAGAGGTCGAACCCGAGTTGCTGGCTCCTTGGGTCGCGGCTGCCGATGTCCGTGAGCAGAGCATCGTGGATCGCGGACGACGTGTGATCTGCTTGATCGACGATGCAGGCAGACCCCGGGACATGGATGGTTTCCCTAAAACCTTACGTTGGCTCTCCCGATTCAGGGAGAAGCTCGAACGGCGTTCGATCGTCCGCCAGGATCGCATGAACTGGTTCCGACAGATCGACCGAGTACAGTCGGGCGCATGGCGGGGACCGAAGTTGCTTGTTCCGGAACTGGCGAAGGTTCCGCGGGTCGCGTTGGACGAAGCGGGCATCGTGCCCAGTCACGGTATCTACGCCATAGTACCGTCGGAGCCGTCAGCGGATCCTACCGCATTGCTGGCCAGACTTGGAGACGGCGGCTTGGCGCGAGCCCTCGATGGCCAATCGCCGATGGTGGCGGGAGCATACTACCGTTGCTACAAGAACATTCTCGAACGCGCCGTCCTCGATGACTGAAGCCGGCCGCCCCGGTCACGGCGGCGACGGCGAACCCGAAGGGAAATGAAACAGGTTCCGACAGTGGCCGTCCAAAGCGTCGGCCACGGCCGTTACCTGGGCACCAGCTTCGCCGTTCTCCATCTCTCGGAACGACGGGACGAGTCCCTTCGCCCCGTCGAATCGATGCCCGCACATGGAGACGAGCGACGAGTACAGCGGCGAGAGACCGATGCCGTTGGGAAGGGGAACTACCGGATGGCTGATCGCCATGGTCGGCGTCAGACTGGTTTCCACGCCGCCGGTGACGAATTTCTTCGTCAGCTGCATGTGGGGGTATCCATGCATGTCGACATTGCCGCGAGTGCCGTGCTCGAAACGATAACCGACCGTGTGTCTGTCGGGATCGTCAACCATCTGGATGAGTTCTATCCGGCACTTCTGCTTGTCGACGAAGAAGTACGGCCTTAGGAAGAAGATCAACGTCTTTTCGCCGTACTCCGGCCGCGGCGCGAACGGCATTGGCAGGAACTGCTTGACGCGGTGGCGGTTCGTGACCCAGCCAGTCGTCAGCTGCTGCCTGATGAGGCTTTCGTCCACTACGATCTCCGACCTGTAGGTCTTGTAGAAATCGCTTCCCTCTACCTTGCTGCTCACGCGAGCGAAGTGGTTGCACCCTGCGATGGCGAACACCTTCAATACGGTCAGAGCCGTATCGACCTCGTCCGGAGGTACGGCGGCTTCGGTCGCGTTAATCACCGGGCGAAGAGACTTGCTGGAGAGTACACGTAGGGATCGACGCGCTCGACGAACCTGATGTCCGCGCCTTTGGTAAGATCGGTGACGAATCTACTGGTCTCGCCGCGCGGCCGGAAGCGACGGGTGTCTTCGCAGAAGTATAGTTCGTTGAAACGAATGGCTTCCTCGGAGATCCGAAGGAACTCGGGCGTTTCCTCGATTATCGGCAACCAGAACGATGGACCATCGACCCATGGAGACTCGTGCATGCCTGGTTCGGTGATCGTACCGTAACTCTGTTCGTCGAGACCGAAGGGAGCCTCGCGTCGACGAGCCGTGTCGGACCAGTTCTCTGCGGTGTCTCGCCCGTCTCCTCTCGCCACCCGCAACCTTGCTTGCAGATGGGGTGGGTCGATGAGGAGCTGTTGAGGACCGAGAACATCCCGCCTGAACCAGAATTCCAGCTCGGCGGCTACGACGCGCGCGACGATCGTGCGCAACGCATCGTCGTCGGGGCATTCGGTGGCTGCCACGTCGACGTCGGCGGACGCCAGGATTTCTCGTCGGTCGTCATCGGGAAGCGTTCGGTTCGAACTGAGGAAATGATCCCAGAAAGTGACTTCTCGAACGTCTTTGGTTCCGCCAGTAGGAGCTTCCTGCCCGAATGGAGACAGGAACGCGATGGCCTGGCGCGATAGGAACGACACGCACGAGGCTGGCATTCCGATCGTCGACAGGATACTTTCGTTCATCCTCTCCTTGACGATTTGCACCTGAGCACGTCTTCGCGCCGGCGCATCGAGCAGCTTCGGCCAGTACCAGGGACAGAAGACGCCTTCCCCGACGACTCCGGTCCAGAGGCCTGACACGGCGAGATGTTCGGTCTTCAAGGCGAGGTCGGCACGGGTGTCGAAATCGCCGAGGAGGTACTTGAGATCGAAGTCGACGTTCTTGAGCTTGTTCAGGGATACGACATAAGGCGTATCGGTGAACGCGCGAACGTAGCCTGCCAGATGCTCTGCCGTAAGGCGGATGCCGAAATCAGGAAATTGCGTCAGGCCGTAGTCGAGCAACAGTATGTCCGCCTGGCCCAGGCGACTCTGGAAAGCCCCCCCTTCCGGCAGACGCCTTTGCTTCAGACATTCCCTGACGTCGGAGAACAACGATTTTATCTGTTCCTTCAGAACGTCGGGCGCAAGCGGGTCCAGTCTCGCCGCGCCAGACGCCAGAACTCCGCTATCCTCGACGGACTTCTCGATCAGATCAGGCGACCGGTCGTCACACCCCACCAACCGGACAACACCTGGGCCTGCACCCATACGATTACTTCTCCCAGGATAGTTCGAACGTCGTTCTGTAGCCGCCATGTGGGGTTACAAACCTCGCGATGGATTTGTAGTTCGTGCTCAACATACGAACGATCGCCAATCCCATGCCCTGCCCTCCGATCGCCACCGATTCGTACTCCTTCGAAACCTTCAGATCCCTTTCGAAAGCGTCGAACAGTCGATCCTGGCTTTGGATGTCGATGCCTCCGATGCCCATGTCGCTGATCCTCAGGCCTTCTCGACCATTCTCGGAGAAACCGGCGATCAGGACACGAGCTTCGTCCGAAGCAAGGCTCGCATTCCAGCTGTTGGCGAGGACGTTCTGCAGTATCGCGCTCCACGCCGCTAAGGGAGCCCGGGGAAAGTACAGTTCGTCGTCGACTGCGACGATCATCTCCATGCCCGGCACGAGCGGTTCCATCGACCGCGCCACCTCGCGAGCTATCGCCTGCACTCTCAGTCTGTCGCTTCCCTCCCGGTCCTCTGCGCTGAGCAGGGGGGTGAAGAGGTTCTGCAAGGCCCTGAGCCTGCCCAACGAGCCCAGGAGATCCTCTGCCGTCTTTCGAAGGTCCGGACGACCGAGTTCGTCCGCTATGCGCAGCAGTGTCGCACTTGCCGCATCCATGAAACGTGTCTCGCGACCGAGTTCGTGCGTCATGGCCAGTGCGGTGATGCCGGCAGCGGCCAGCGGAGCGATGACGACGGTACGAGCGTCATACAGCTTCTCGCTCGTGTTCGCGGCCCGTTCGGCGTCCACCGCCTCCTTCTCGATTCTCTCGAACACGACGTCCGGAAGGGCATCGCGATTCTCATGGAGGACTTCACGCAACCGGCTGTATTTCCGAGCCGCTGGCTCGACGTCCCTTTCCTGTTCGCGCACCCTCAACAGCCTGGATCTGAACCTGTTGGCGTACAGATCCAGAGAATACCGCACGAGCGCCTGGAGTTGACGATGTGCCGCGTTGTCGACGAGACGATCACGGCCCGACTGCACTTCGAGCCACTCGCCCGGAGCGGCTCCCTTGCTCCGCGCTACCGTTCCTTCGTTGTTGGTGGAAATCCTGACGTATCCGAACAGGCGCCTTGGTTCGGGCAGATCGAGCATGTATCGATCTTCGACCATCCACTTCGAGGGAAGCAGGGCAGACGTCGACAGTCGGCGTCCGTAGTCCGAACCGTTCTCCAGCCAGTCGTTGTCGATTCCATAGTAGGGAAGCCGGAAACCTGCATCGAACAACGCGACGCTACCGAACCGTTCCAAGTAGTCCTTCAAATCCGCGAGCGACACGCTTCTGCGCTGCCTGCTGTCCAGCTTGTAGACGAATATCGTGAACTCGACGCCATCGAGGAGCGGCATGCTGCTGACGACATCGGCACCGCCGCGTTGCGACTTCCACCGGAGCGAAGACAGGCGGACCTCGTCGCGGAAAACCTCTTCGGGAGCCTTCGGCGGATACCCATCGGTGAATTCCAACTGGATTGATGCGAGATCGCTCGTTCGCCCCTTGGTGACGCTGCCGCGTATCTTCGCTCGCCATACCTGGGTTGTGAGGTCCTCGATGACACGGTCGAAGGCCTTCTCTGCCGACTCCATGTTGGCGTCGAGGTCGACCCTGAACGCCTTGGGGTCCTCGCTCTCGTTCGTGCGGACGAGACGTTCGAAAGGGGAACGAAGCGACCAGAGCTGGCGTCCTATCTCCTCAAGTTCCTTGTCGCCGAACTCAAGCTTCAGGTTGCTGATAGTGATGCGCGTCCCGTGAGTGGCACCGTTCGGAAACGGCTTGCCGACGAGAAGGCGTCGACGGTCCACGACCTGGAGATCAACCGGAAAGTCCTTCAGGTCCCCACCGGACGTGATCTCCGTCCAGTCCATGGTCGCAACGACTCCTTTCTCGTCGTCGTCCTTCCGGAGCGTCTCGATTATCAGCTGACTTCCTAGAAACTGCGCCGCCAAACGGCCTACGCCCTTCGATCCGGTCAGTCGACGACGCAGAACCTCCGAAAACTCGGCCTGCCGCTTGTGTTGTCCGGCAAGACGCAGATAGCGCCGCTCGAACTGGTCGGCGGTCATGCCAAGACCGTTGTCGGCTACTACGATCTGGTCGGAACGGATCGTGACGACGCAACGCGTCGCGTCGGCGTCGTAGGAATTCTTCACGATCTCTGCGAGCGCGATGTGGCGTCTTCCGATCAGACGCTCCCCCAGTTCCTCCAGGAGCGCCACGTCCACGGTGAAGTACTTCGTCGTCATGCCGGTCCCGAAAGGTCGAGCTGGAGTCTAGCAGGCAGCGGCGCTGCCGCCTACATCGGACTCATGGCCAACGACCTTTTCCAGACCGTGCCGGAAGCCCGTCGCAGACACATGGCTCGCGTAAAGGGAAAGGATACGAAGCCCGAGAAGATCGTACGTCAGACGGCACACGCCATCGGGCTGAGGTTCCGCCTCCACCGCCGGGACCTACCCGGCACGCCCGACATGGTCTTCCCGCGTCTTTCGACGGTCGTCTTCGTGCATGGCTGTTTCTGGCATCGCCATTCCGGCTGCCGGCGCTGCACGACACCGAAGACGCGCACGGAATTTTGGAATGCCAAGTTCGTCACGAACGTCGAACGTGACATGCGCAACTCCGAGCAACTGGTACGGATGGGTTGGAAGGTCCTGGTCGTATGGGAATGCGAAACCTTCGACCGGGACCAACTGCGAGTTAGACTGTCCAACGACCTTGGGTCGTCGCAACCCCGGCATGATTTGGATGGCAACGCATCTCCGACTACCGCAATCCTTCGAAGCGAGTCCTAAACCGGCTTGGCCTGCAGGCAGATAATCCGTCGACGGCCCTGAACACGGAACATTTGGAAAACGTCTCGCTTGCTAGGTCCTCGACATGTTGGGAACGATCTGACGCAGTACCTCTCTTCGAGCGCTTCGCCGTCCGGCGACAGAGATCGAGTTGGTCGCTGACAGTGTACCAGGAGCTTTCGACACGCCATCCCAACGGCGTATCCGTTTGGGGCGCTCCCGGGATGACCAGCCGTGGCGGTGCTTTCGCCAGAAGCCGAACGTGCCGCGGATGAGTGCCATTCGCAGCGTGCCGCGGAATGGGTAGAGTCCTATACTGTCCTGTCGCGCTGCAGCTTGCCTTTCCCGATCTCCGACTAGACGCGACGGCAGCGATGGACTGGTTCCATCGGCATGTTGAGTCCAAACGGCTTTTCGTGTGTGGTCGGAGACCACGACGGGAACCGGAGAATGACGTCAGGATGTCCAGTACCGCTGCGAACGAGACCGATCCGAACCCGGTTGCCGACGAGCAGATCGAAGGCATCGATCTCGACGTCGGAGACGGCTGGGGCGACTACCCGTTGGATGCGGTCTTCGTCCGGACCGAACAGCGCACGGTCGGAGAGGTCGTCCAGAGGATCGCGAGGAACCGCTACATCCTGGACCCGGATTTCCAGCGCGATTTTGTATGGCCCAACCCGAAGCAATCGAAGCTCATCGAGAGCTGCGTGATGCGGATTCCGCTTCCGGTCTTCTACGTCGCCGAGGCGCCCGACGGGCGGATCATCGTTGTGGACGGCCTTCAACGCCTGACCACGTTCGCCCGCTTTCTCGGCAACGAACTTCGGTTGACCGGACTGGTGGGAAACCAGCGGACAGGATCGCACGAGTTGGAGGGGAAGGTCTACGACAAGCTGCCCATGAACCTGCAGGAGCGCGTCTCCGACACGCAGCTGACCATGTACATACTCGATGCGAAGGCTCCCGAGAGAGCCCGCCTCGACATCTTCGAACGGGTCAATAGCGGTGCGCAACTGACGCGTCAGCAGATGCGCAACGCTCTCTACAACGGTCCGGCGACCCAATGGCTCAAACACGCAGCTTCGGGCGACGCCTTCCAACAGGCGACCGCGGGGTCTCTGGACAGCAAGGCGATGCGGGACCGCGAGGCGATCAATCGCTTCTGTGCCTTCTCGCTGATCGGTTGGAGGAACTATACGACAGGCGACATGGACGCCTTTCTGGCTCAAGGACTGAAGCGGCTTGCCGACCTCGACGAAGGCGCTCGCTCCGAGCTGCGCGCCTCCTTCGATGCCGCGATGGTTCTCAGCTGGCGCCTTTTCGGTCCACACGCGTTCCGCAAGTCCTTGGTCGGAGCCAACGAGTATACGGCGCGTAGCGTCATCAACATATCGCTGTTCGAGGTCAGCGCCGTCCTGCTTTCGCGCTTCGCGCGGTCATTCGACGATGGAAGCGTCGAAGAGCTGAGGAGTATACTCGAAGGGCTGGTCGCCGATCCCGACTTCGGTCGGTCCATCACCTATTCCACCAACAGCACGCAGGCGGTGAGGCAGCGTTTCGGCGTTCTGGAAGAGGCCCTGGATAAGTTCTTCCCATGATCGAAGCCTTGCATTCCCTTGAGATCGAGGCTTTCAAGTGCTTCGAGCGGTTGCGCGTCCCCCTGGCACCGCTGACGTTGCTTACCGGTTTCAACGGAGCCGGCAAGTCCAGCACGCTCCAGCCGCTGCTCCTTCTCGCCCAGGCCGCCAGGGCGAACGTCTGGGGCACTGGGACGCTGGACGGCGATCTGCCGCTGAACGGCGACCTGGTGCGTTTGGGATCCGCCGGCGACGTTCTCAACGTTTCCTCCTCGGCCTCGGTATCGCGTTTTCGCGTCGGTGCCGGAGAGAACGTCCTCGACGTCGTGTTGACCGCCCGGACGGGAGAAAGGACCCTGCGCGCCGAGTGCGGAGCGCCGTCCGATGCCGGGGACATCCCTGCGCGCCTTCGCCGTCTCGTCTACTTGAGCGCCGTACGTGGCGGCCCATCGGACACGTTTCCAATTCCCGCTCGCAGCGCGGGGACGGTTCCAGACGTCGGCGCGGATGGGCGCTATGCGAGTTATTGGTATCACGAGTTCGCGGACGCCGACATCTCTCCGGAGAAATGCCTCGACGGCGGATCGGCCGATACGTTCCGTCGACAGGTGGACGCTTGGCTCGACCGACTCGCCCCCGGTGCCAACGCCAACGTCCAGGCGTTGGCGGTCGCATCGCTCAACGTCCTGCAGTTCCGCCTATCCCAGACCGGAGAATGGAGGCGTCCCGCCAACGTAGGCTACGGCCTCACCTACTCGTTTCCGATCCTCGTCGCGCTGCTCGCCGCGGAAAGGGGTGATATCGTCGTCATCGACAGCCCGGAGGCTCATCTCCATCCTCAAGCGCAATCGCGAATGGGTCGCATGCTGGCGACGTTCGCCGCCGCGGGGGTGCAGATCCTGGTCGAGACGCACAGCGATCACGTTCTGAACGGAGCCCGCCTGGCCGTACGCGACGGCGTACTGACGCCAGAAAAGGTCAGCCTGCTATTCTTCTCGGGCGTCTCCTCCAGCGGTCATGGCGTGACGACGCCGCGCCTAGACATGAACGGCAGGATCGACGAGTGGCCCGACGGCTTCTTCGACCAGGGAGACAAGGACGTCTCGTCGCTCGCGGGGTGGGATTGAGATGCGCTGGTACGTCAACGACGCATCGCTGCAGGGACAGTACGGCGATCCCTCGGTGTTCGAGCAGACGTTGCGAGAGCTTCTCTCCGCCCGAACGCGCGTGTCCGCCATAAAGAAGGATCTGCGATCGACGAGAGCGCTTCAGAATGCAACAGCATCGCCTGGCCTGACGGTCCGACAAATCCTGCAGAGGGTTCGGGACCGAGATCTACGCTCTGCATTCCACTCTTGGCTCGACCGCACCGGCCCTTTCGTCGAGGACGACCGATTGGACGAGCAGGACGACTACTTCGAGTTCGAGGGCGTGGATGTAACCTCGACCGGCCTCGGGGAAGCGGCACGCAGGACGAAGAATGGCGAGGACTGCGCTACGTTCAGCTTCCCGGGCGGGCCGAGGGATTTCGCGAGAGGACCGCTCGCGATCGATCACGGATTGTCGGAAGATCGGCTGGGAGGCTACGCCGTCCACAACCTCTGGCGCGTCGATCGTCTGATCGATCATGCCCTGTCGTGTGGTCCCGGCATTCGCTCTTGGAGCGAACTGGTCGACCATGCTCGCACGAAGTATCGATATCTTGATATACTAGGGCTGCACGAGCACGATCTCCTCGCTCGGGAACCGTTCGAAGCGTCGATCAGGGACCGGAGCCTCGCGCTGATGGGTCTGCTGGATGCCTACATGGCCGGACGACGGAAGGATGGTTCGGAAGGCCCGGGCGCCAGGTCGGTGATCGAGACGCACTTCACCGGAGAGCGGGCCCTCTTCACCGGTGAGTCCGCTACCAACGAGAGGTTATTCGAAGCGGAGATGACCTTCACGCGGGCCGATGGCGTCAAGTGTTTCGCTCCATGGCACGGTAAGATCAGCCACCGTTTCTTCAGATTGCACTTCGAATGGCCCGTTCCGCCTCAAACGACCAGGCTAACAGTATTCTATTTGGGACCAAAAATAACTAAGCGATAAAAATTTCTGTAAATGACGAATAACAGGCATTTTTTCGAAATTGCGAAGAAATTTTTCGATAATGCAATGGCATTTCGCTGAATATTTCAATCAGTACTGATAAAAAATATTTTGTCGGCAAATTCAAAATACGACCGAAGCCTCTTTGCTAGAGCACGTCATTCAACGGAAGTCACGCGTCTTCACCCGGATTTCATCGATATGTCCGTAGGGATCGGCCATGTCCTTCGCTGGGGGCATGCGAGGAAACGGAACCTGATGAACCGTGACGGCGGCGATATCCGCGTCGTCCGGTCGACCGGCGGCTCCCTCCCCCATCCGTCCTCGCCGCCCAACGCTGGCGAACTCGCCCGACAGGTCGCTAAGCTGGTGCGCCACGAGATGCACGACCTCGCCCTCGCGCTGGATGCGGCCCCGCACCCCCATCATGCCGGCGCCCAGCACCGTCCGCCGGTTCGCCTCGAAGGTCTTCGTCCACACCACAAGGTTCGCTACCCCCGTCTCGTCCTCGATCGTGATGAACATGACGCCCTTGGCCGAGCCGGGTCGCTGGCGCACGAGCACGATGCCCCCGACCTCGACCCAGCGCCGGTCGCGCGACGCTTGAGCCTCCGCGCAGGTGATGAAGCCGCGCCGTTTGAGGTCGGCCCGTAGGAAGCTGACGGGATGGGCGCGCAGCGACAGGCCGACATGGCCGTAGTCCTCGACCACCTCGCCCCCTTCCGGCATGGCAGGCAGGTGGACGACCGGCTCCTGGACCTCCGGCACCGTCTGCCCTTCCCGCTCGGCCGCCGCCCGGAACAGCGGCAGGGGTTCGTCCCGCAGCCCCTTGATCGCCCACAGCGCGTCGCGCCGTGACAGGTCGAGGCCATCGCGGAAGGCATCGGCCTCGGCGAGGCATTCCAGCGAGGCGGTCGGCATGCGCACGCGCTGCCACAGATCGTCCAGCGAGGCATAGCTGCCGTTGCCGCGCTCGGCCAAGAGACGGGCGGCGTCAGCGTTCGGCAGCCCCTTCACCATGCGAAGGCCGAGGCGCACCGCGAAGCGTCCGTCGTCGTCCGGGTCCCAACCATCGCCACCTACGTCGGTGTGGTCGTTGCCTTCGCGGCTCGCCCGCCTCGGCTCCAGCGTGCAGTCCCAGCGGCTCGCATTCACGCAGATCGGCCGCACCTCGATCCCATGGTCCTGCGTATCCCGCACGATCTGCGCCGGCGCGTAGAAGCCCATCGGCTGCGAGTTCAGGAGCGCTGCGCAGAACACGTCCGGGTGCCAGCACTTCAGCCAACTCGACGCATACGCGATCAGCGCGAAGCTCGCGGCGTGGCTTTCCGGGAAGCCGTAGGAGCCGAACCCCTCCAACTGGCGGAAGGTGCGCTCGGCGAACTCTTGCTCGTAGCCGTTCGCCACCATCCCCTGCACGAGCTTGTCGCGGAAGTGGCTGACACCCCCAGTGAACTTGAACGTCGCCATGGCACGCCGGAGTTGGTCGGCCTCCCCCGGCGTGAAGCCCGCGCAGTCGATGGCGACCCGCATCGCCTGTTCCTGGAACAGCGGGACCCCCAGCGTCTTGCCGAGCACGCGCTCCAGCTCGGGCTTGGGGTACACGACGTCCTCGCGGCCCTCGCGTCGTCTGAGGTAGGGATGCACCATGTCGCCCTGGATCGGTCCAGGGCGGACGATCGCGACCTCGATCACCAGATCGTAGAAGGTGCGCGGGCGCATGCGCGGCAGCATCGCCATCTGCGCTCGGCTCTCGATCTGGAAGGTACCCAGCGTGTCGGCGCGCCGGATCATGGCGTAGGTGCGCGGATCTTCGGCCGGAATGGTCGAGAGGGCGAGGTCGATGCCCTTGTGGTCGCGAAGAAGATCGAGCCCACGACGCATCGCCGACAGCATGCCGAGCGCCAGCACGTCGACCTTCATGAACTTCAGAGCGTCGATGTCGTCCTTGTCCCATTCGATCACCTGACGGTTCGCCATGGCGGCCGGCTCGATCGGCACCAGCTCGTCCAGGCGGTCGCGGGTCAGCACGAAGCCACCGGGGTGCTGCGACAGGTGACGCGGGAAGCCGACGAGTTGCCCGGCCAACTCCAACGCCAGACGCAGGCGCCGGTCGCCGAGGTTCAGGTTGATCGAGGTGGCGTGCTCCTCGCTGATGTCCTCGGACCAGCCCCAGACCTGGGACGAGAGCGTCTTGGTCAGGTCCTCCGGCAGACCCAACGCCTTGCCCACATCGCGCAGCGCGCCCTTCGCGCGGTAGCGGATGACGGTCGAGCACAGCGCCGCCTTGTCCCGCCCATAGGTGTCGTAGACCCACTGGATCACCTCTTCGCGCCGCTCGTGCTCGAAGTCGACATCGATGTCGGGCGGCTCGCGGCGCTCCTCCGACACGAAGCGCTCGAACAGAAGGTCGTTGCGGTCGGGGTCGATGGACGTGACGCCGAGCACGAAGCAGACGGCCGAGTTCGCGGCCGACCCGCGCCCCTGGCACAAGATGCCCCGGCGTCGGGCTTCTCGGACGATCGCGTTCACGGTCAGGAAGTACGGGGCGTACTCCATGCGCTGGATGAGGGTGAGTTCGTGGTCGAGGTTCGCCCGCACCGACGGTGGCAGCCCCTCGGGGTAGCGCTCGGCGGCTCCTTCCCAGGTCAGCTTCTCCAGCGCCTCCTGTGGCGTCAGGTCCGGGAACTGGCGCTCCTCCGGGTACTGGTAGGCCAGTTCCGACAGCGAGAAGCGGCAGCGCCGCACGATCTCGCCTGTCCGGGCCAGCGCTTCGGGGTATCGCCCGAACAGGCGGTGCATCTCTTCCGGCGGCTTCAGGTAGCGGTCGGCGTGGCGCTCGCGCCGGAAGCCCGCCTCGTCGATGGTGACGCCGTGCCGGATGCAGGTGACGACGTCTTGCAAGATGCGCCGGCCCGGCTCGTGGAACAGGACGTCGTTGGTGACCACCGCCCGCACGCCGGAGCGGGTCGCCATGTTGGACAGGTCGTGGAGGCGGAGCTGGTCGTTCGGCCGGCGGCGCAGCGTCAGCGCCATGTAGGAGCGGTCGCCGAAGGCCGAGCGCAGACGACGGAGCTGGCGGCCGAGATCCTCGTCCGCCTCGTTCGGCACGAGCACGGCGAGCAGCCCCTCCCCGTGCGCGACGAGGTCGTCCCAGGACAGGAGGCATCGCGCCTTCCCACCCCGCGACTTGCCGAGCGTCAGGAGGCGGCACAGGCGCGAGTAGGCCGTCCGGTCGGTCGGGTAGACGAGAACCGGCAGGCTATCGGTCAGGTCCAGGCGACATCCGACCACAGCCCGGACGTTCGTGGTCTTGGCCGCCTCGTGCGCCCGGACGATCCCGGCGAGCGAGTTGCGATCGACGATGGCCAGCGCCTCGATGCCCATGACGCTGGCGGTGGCGAACAGCTCCTCGCACGAGGACGCCCCGCGCAGGAACGAGAAGTGCGAGGTGACCTGGAGTTCGGCGTATCTCGGCTCGGCGGCCACTAGCCGAAGATCCCGTGCAGGTACCAGCGGTGCGATCCGGTCTCGGCATGCTCGCCGTCGCCCGAGCGGTAGATCCAGTAGCGCTCGCCCCCCTCGTCCTCGACGCGGAAGTAGTCGCGAACGGTCGCGAGCTCCGCCTCACGCTTCCACCATTCCCCGAACACGCGCTCGGGGCCGTCGGCCCGGCGCACGCGGCGACGGGAGCCACGCCACGTGAACGACACCGGTGGGTGGTCGGGCAGAAGCGCCACCGTGTCGATGACCTCGGGGCGCGGCAGCAGACGGGCAGGCCTCGGCCAGTGGTCGTCCCAGGAGGCACCGTCGTCCAAGGATAGCGGCTCGACGCGCTTGACCGATCGCTCCGGCACGTCGCTGGCGACAGGGGCGAAGCGGTAGAGGCGCCTATCCCCGACGCGGTTGGCGAGGACGTCGATCAGGTCGGCGATGTCGGCGGCGGGGTCGAGCCCATCGCCTTCGATCAGGCTGGCAGCACACTGCGTGGCGCCTAGCAGGTCCACCATCGTGGCGGCCAGCGTCATGACCTCGACGCCGAAGCCGGGGTCGACGGTCTCGATGCGGTCGCACAACAGGCGCGTCAGGCGCTTGGCGTCCCGATCCGGCCGGGACGTGCCGATGCGAACCGCCTCCCAACGGTTGTCGACCCGTCCGAACAGAAGGTCGAGGCGGCGGGCGCCGACGTGCCGGCGCTCGAGTTCGACAACGAGGGCGTCCACCAGCTTGCCCGTGTAGCGGCGCAACGTCTCGGGCGCACCGATCGGTTCGGCAAAGACGCGCCGCACCTCGACGAGGTCGGGTGAGCGCACCGGGTCGATCGGCTCGGGCAGAACACCGAACGCCTGATCGAGGCGCCGAGCGAGTTGGGGCCCGAAGCGAAGGGTCAGCGGCGCACGGGGCTGGTCGGCCGCGTCGCCCACCGTCGCCAGCCCCAAGACGCGCAGATCCATCAGCAGAGCGTCGTCGAGGCGGAGAGCAGCGAGCGGCAAGTGGGCGAGGGCCGGCTCGGCCTCGCCGGACGCCACGATCGCCAAGGTGGCTCCGGCGTAGCGTGCCGCGGCATGGGCGGCACCCCACGTGTCGGCGACCGCTGCCCATGCTTCGAGTCCCGACGAAGCGAAGCGGTCGACGAGACCGCGCAGCAGTTCCTCCTCGCCGCCGTGAAGGTGATCGGTGCCGGTGACCTCGATGACGAGACCGTCCGGTGGGTCGGCCGCGACCACGGGCGAGAAGCGCAGCGCCCAGACCGAGAGACGGTCGAGCGCGTCCGCGTCCCCCGCCGGGTCGGCTTCCAGAACAGCCAGACCCGGCACCAGCGCCTGCGCCTTGGCCGCGGGCATGCCGACGTGCAGCCCGGCCTGCTGGGCCAGCGCATCCAGCGCCACGACCGAGCGCCGGTTGCCCGATCGTCCGACCAGCACCAGCGGTGTGTCAGCGGCGGGCACGGATCCCGGCGACTTGCGGCGCAGACGATCGGTTGGCCAACGGGGCAGAAAGAGCGATACGACCCGACCCATCGGTGGCCTCCACTTCGAAGTCCGCGCTCTCGCCGGCCCGGCAACGGATGAGTTCCAGAAGCCACCGAGCCCGGCCTAGGCCCGGTGTCGGCAGGACACCGGACGACAAGACCGAAACGCGCCAGCGGGTGACGGAGGCCGTCGGCTGCCCGAAGTCGGCGGCCTCCGGCTGGCGGCGCCAGCGACGCACGGCGAGTCCCAACGTTCCTGCCCCTTCGGCCGCGAGCTGAAGACGGCGCGAGGCCGTCATCGAAAGCTTGGCGACCTCGGCCACCACCGCCCCGACACCGCGGTGCCGCAGCCCCTCCTCGAAGCAGGCGAGCAACGTCGCCTCGTCCGACAGCTCTGCATGGATGACGCGTCCCGGCGGCAAACCGGCCTGCGCCAGCGCCGGTGCAAAGAGATCCTGGCGCGTGACGCACCACAGGACCTGTCCTTGGGTGCGGGCCGCGATGCCGGCAACGAACAGCGAGGCGGCGGCCCCGTCCACCGCGCCATACCCGCCGCCCGCGACCTCGTGCAGGGCGCCCATCAGAAGCCCCCCGCCCGGCAACCGCCGGTCGATCTCCGGCACGCCGAAGGGCAGCGTCAGGCGGTTCAGCGCGGAGCGTCCCTCGAGCGAGCGGACGCGCTCGCGCAGCGCCGCCAGTTGGGGTTGGTCCAGAGGTGACGGCATGGGACGATGCGGGATCGGTCGGATAGTGAGGCGCCGACAGACCCGAATCGGTCAGCCGATCCGTTCACTATCTGTTCTCGAAACGGGACGGGTCAACCTGCGTCGGCGCGCCTGTGGACGACATGTGGGTAACTGGCCGCATCGCCTTGCCATTATGGTGAGGCACGGACACCTCTCGTCCTGCCCCGATCCGGAGACGACGATGCCTGCCAAGACGCTCTTCATCGTGCAACTGTTCGAGCGCAGCGGGAAGCGGCTGATCGGCGGCCGGGCGCTCGACTTCCGTACGGCCGACGAGGCGGTGACAGGGGCCGAGCGGACACCGCAGGCTGCGGTCGGGGGTTGGTTGCCAGTCAATCCATAACCGACACCGATACGAAGGTGACGCGAGGAGGCCGGACTTGCTGGTTCGATCATACAGGATTTCAGTCTGGTTCCGAAAGAAAACCTGCCGACCTTCGCAAGCTGCCGCACCCGTTCTGCAGGCAGCAGGCCACCGATACGGGCTGTATGCCGTTCTATCGAGGGTAATGCCCTGAACTGGGCATCCCGACTTCCTGTCGACGATATTGTTTCATTGTTTCAGGACAACAACGAACAATTGCCAGTGACACCGACGGCATGGCCACTCCGTAAGTCATTGGGGTAGCATCCGGCTAGGTTCGAGGAGGGTAAAATGACCATGCCAGGAGGTTCGAGGCAGAACGTAGGGGGAGCGATCTACGTGGACGACTCAGGCAACCCCGGGGCCAAATCTGGTTCGGAATTTCTCCCCTCGTCGCGCAAGTCGTGGACGGCGGTGATCGTCCCGTCGTCGGTTGCCTCAGCCGTCGAGACGGGACTGACGATCTTCCTGGACGGCGTGCGTGAGCAGTACGGCGCCGAGGAGCTGCATTTCACCGAAATATGGAGCGGTACCGGGATCTGGAAGGACATCTCTCCAGGCGACCGCTCCGAGGTGTTCCGATGGATGGGAAAAATGGTGCACGGGTTCGGGCTTCCGGTCGTCCATCAGACCGTCAGCGAAATCACGTTCGACGACCATCCCGACCTGAAGCGATCCATCGTAGGCGATCGTTCCGGCGACTGGTCGCTGGACGACATCGGACAGTTCGGTCTTCTGATGCTGACTTCGTCCGTAGCCGGTCATCTTCGCAAGTTGGCGGCGGATGCAGCGTCGGACTTCACCCTGCCAATGCCGTTGTACGTCGACGAGGGCGTCCTGCCAGCTGGGCTGGATCGCCCCCTTCCCAACTGGCGAGACGCAATCGAAGGCCCCACAGCCAAGTTCAGGCGTTCGACAGACGTAAGAGGTCTGCAGCTAGCGGATTTCGCAGCGTTCGCGATCACCCGTTCGCAATGGATCATCTCGAAACGAAGCGCCCAACCGGCGCTCTCGCCTGCGGACGCAGTGATCATGGAAGCCGTAGGCGGGATGAACGTACTGAACCTCCCATGGTACGTCGGCCCTCCGGAGGAACTCCACAGCCGGAACTACGACAAGTGGATGGGAGACGATCGGGAAGCCAAAGGTTTGCCGCGACACCCATCGGGGCAAAGCGCATCCTGAAGCCGTTGTTCGACCGGGACCGACATCTGTCGTCCGCGCCCTTCTTCGAACGGATACGGTGACTTCGAACGCGCTTGCCGCATCGCCGGCCTAGGCTTCACTGAAAGTCGGTGGGCAGCGACCGTTCGGTGCGCGGGCGCCCTATTTCGATCCCCGCACGGCGCGTTGCGGAAGCTTGCGGATGCCACCGAGAGATGGCTTCATGGCCATGCTTTCGCCGGAATTGACCATGTCGGCCGTTGTGACTTTGAACTGTCCCTACTGTGACGCTTCGCTCGGTGCCGGCGTCCTCTCCTGCCGTCATTGCGGACGGGACGTCGCAATGGTGCTCCCTCTGCTCCGCCGCCTGCATTCGCTCGACCTGCGGGTCGCGGAACTGGAAAGGGAGAACGCGAACCTGTCACGTCCATCTGCCTTGCTGCGATCGACACCGACGGAAACCGCTGCGGAAGCGACCGTCGGGGCCGTTCCGCCGAGAGCCTCCAGAAGACTCTGGATGCTGCCGGTCGGATTGGCGCTGCTTCTCGCGATCCATTTCGCCGTCGTCCTGTGGCTGGATTTGCCTCTCTGGTTGCTAGCTGCCGCCTCTATCCTGGTTCCGCTCGCCATCGGGGCGGCCTACAACGGTCGGCGGGTGCGGTTCCAGATCATGGACTGCGGCATCGGCGTTCTCTTCGCCAGCGTGGTCGTGGCCGCGATGAATGCGGTTCTGGGATGGATGGACGGCGTACCCGCGATGCCCTCCGACGTCGCCGCCTGGCAGGAGACGCTGTTGTACGCCTCAAGCATCTGGGCGTTCTTCGTCCTTGGAATGCTGCTGCGGACCGTGCATGCGACGCTCGCCCCTCACGGTGCCACGTCCCTCGCCCGCGTACGGGGACTGCTCCACGGCGAGCGTGATCGACGCATGGATCCCGCATTGGTCGCCGACCTGTCGCTGAAGGTCGTCGGTGGCATCGCGACTACGACGGTCGGTATTCTTGGCGCGATCCTCGGGAGGATCTTCGCGTGAGCGCGCTTGCCCGCCTTCTCTTCCTCGTCACGATCGCGCTCGGCCCGACGACCTTGCGTGCGGAGGAACCACTGCGGCTCATAACGCAGCGGGAGGCCGATCTGCCGACGAATGACGGACTCGGGCCGAGCCGGAACCTCACGCGGGGACCGGGCGTCGAAGCGGTGTCGCCTCCGGAGATGGACCTCGACGGGCCCTTCCGGTTCGCGGTTCGTTTCAGGCCACGCAACGGCGTCCCGATCGATCCGGCCACGGTTCGCGTGACGTATCTCCGGCAGCCCTCGATCGATCTGACGCCTAGGGTGAAGGGCTTCACTGGACCCGAGGGTATCGAGGCGCCGCTCGTCACGGTCCCGGCGGGACGCCACGTCATCGAGATCGAGGTCAAGGACAGGCAGGGACGAGCAGGAAGGGGCCGGATCACCCTCAACGCTGGCAAGGTTCAATGAAACTGGATACGAACTCGCCCGTCCGAAGGTTCCGCGGAGTGCCGGCCGGCTCCACGATGGAGGCACCGTCTCCACGATGGACCGCTCCGTCCCCGGAATGCCGCACTTCCCTATCCGGATGGCGCGACCCGTCGCGGTCGATCGGCTACGCACTCGCATTTCTGGTATCGCTGATCCTCGTGACGCTTCCATGGGAAGCCGCGCAGGCGGCCGGTCGCCAGGTCGCTCTCGTCATCGGCAACGCGGCCTACGAGAACGTTTCGCCTCTCGTGAATCCGAAGCGCGATGCGGCCGCGCTCTCCGATCGGCTGCGCGATGCGGGATTCGACGTGGTGGAAGCGTTCGATGCTGACACGTTCGCGATGCGCCGTGCGGCAGACAGGTTCGTCGATGCCGCGAAAGGTGCCGATCTCGCCGTCTTCTACTACGCGGGCCACGGCGTGCAGCTGTTCGACCAGAACTACCTGCTCGCTCGCGACACGGACCCGGAAGCGCTGACGGAGATCCAGGATCTCGGCCTTTCGCTGAGCGATCTGGCGGACCGGCTCCGGGAATCGGGAGCCGTGCGGGTCGCCCTGCTCGTGGACGCCTGCCGCGACAACCCGCTCCCCATGGACACGACGGTTCGGCTGGTGACGGGTGCCGGCGCCTCGGCATCCGAGGACGAGGGTGGGGCTCGTCCCGCGGTGGCTCTCGCGACCGGGCGCGGTCTCGCGCCGCTGGCTGCCGCCTCGGGCCCGGGCGGTGCGCAGATGCTGACGTTCTTCGCCGCCCAGCCGCGTGAGGTTTCCTACGACGGGACCGGATCGAATTCGTTCCTGATGGAAGGCCTGCTGGAAGCGCTGTCGGGCGATCGTCGCGACATGGCCGAGGTGATCCGCCACGCGAGCGCCTACGTGCGGACCGTGACCGGGGGTCGACAGGTTCCCCAGGTGGTCAGCGACTGGACGGGCGACGTCGCGCTCGGCGGCAACGTCAAGGCGCGGGTCGAGTACGACCTCTTCGATCGGGAATCGACGTTGTCCCGCGCCGATCGGGATCTCGTCCGGAAAGGTACGGCCGGGTTTTCGAAGCTGCGTGGCGACTTCGTCGCGCAGGCCGGCTGGAACCAGGGAACGCCCGACAACCTGTCCGAGGACGAGCGGAAGAGGTACCGTTCGGTCGGAGGCAACGCTCCGTCCATGAGCGTCCACTACGATCTCGACCGCGACGGGCGGGAGGAGACGCTTACCGTCTACAACGAGGTCTCGTCGGTCCAGGTCGTCCTTGAGAAGGAAGGCGTCAGGAGAACCGTCGGCAGCTGCGGTCTACCGGCGCCGATCGACGCGATCGAGTTTGGGCTCCGGGACGTGGACGGAGATCGGCGGCCGGAGGTGTTCGTGACCTACGAAGGCGAGCGGACCGCCGGCTTCGGGCGACTCTGCGTTCTCCGTTTCAGGGGCTTCGACGATCTCGCCGGAAGCCGTCGCGGGAACCTTGGCCGGACGGACGGCAACGACGACCTATTCGATACCCTTCTCGACACGGACGCCGGGTGGTCGGCCACCGTCGCCATCGACGGAACGATACGGCGATGCTCCGGAACGGGTTGCGCCGACGCGTACGACTACCGGTTCGACGGCCGGAGATACGTCTCCGTCGAGGACGCGTCAGTCGTTCCGAACGTAGAAGTCGATTCTCCTACCTCGGACGACCGATCGTCGCCGGAGGCCCCGAGCGTGGAGCAACGGGTCGCGACGTTCGTGAATGCCACCCTCTTCAGACCGGGCAAGCACGCAGGGTCGGAGCTACGTGTCCTGTACGGGGAGCGGGTAGACTATTTCGGCAAGTCGAACCGTTCCGCGGCGGACGTCGTGAAGGAGAAGCTGCAGTACTTCGAGCGCTGGCCGAAACGGACGTTCGTCATGGACGAGACGACACTGACCGTCACGCCCGATCGGGACGCCCTGACGGTCCGCTTCGAGTACTCGTACGAGGTATCAGGAGCGAAGGGGACCAGAGCTGGCCGTGGTCTCGCTACGATGCGCCTGCGGGAGAACGTAGGACGCAGCTTCGTCATCCTTTCGGAAGGCGGACGAACGCTTTGACGAGGATCGCGATCGAGCGGTACGTCCTGCGACCGCGGATGCACCCTCGATGAGGTCCCTGGTCCGTCGACATGCAGCGTTCGCGTGCGGCCGCGCAGGAGACGTGCTGTCTCTTAAACCGAGCCGCAGCCCCCCGTCCGGCGACGGGAAAGCGCCGGCACGCGGTTTCAGCCGATGGAACGTCGGCGGCAGGCGTCGGGCGGCGGAAGCGGATGCGCCTCGTCCTTGGCGGCGAAACGCGACCTCTGCCGCAGCGACCATTCCAGAAGCGCCGTCTTGAGGGGCTCCAGCGAATGCTGCGACGTCGGCAGGCCCCGCGCGACATTGAACCGGACCGTCACGATCTGCGGATCGCAACCGCTCGGAGGGATCAGCTGGCGAAGCACGAACTGCGGGTAGGCCAGGATCTCCCCGTCCTCGTAGACCTTCTCGATCCTCAGTCCCTCGGAGTTCCGTGCCCTGTCGCGGCGGTTGACGTCCAGCGCTCCGGTGACGAAGCTCGTGTCGAACACGACGACGCGATCGAATCGTCCGTCCGGCCCGGCCGCGCCGTTCGCCTCGACGCCGCCACGATATGCGGCCTGCTGGGCTAGACCGCCGCCGAGCGAATGTCCGACCGCTACGATCCTCGTGACTCCCTTCCGCCAGCAACCGGACCGCTCCCGTACGATCTGGAAATACCTGGAGGTCGCGTCCTGAACCTGCTTGTAGAGATCGAACGTCGGGTAGAAGCGGGTGAACCATCGCAGGTTCGAGAACCAGTCGCCGGGATTGCCGCCCTGCGTGCCCCGGAACGCGATGACCGCCTCCTCGCAGATCCTTCCCTTCCGCACCCATATCTGGGCGTATACTTTCCTCAGTCCCTGGGCGCAGCTGATGGGACTGCGCCGGCACTCGATCTCTTCCTCTCCTTCTTCAGGATAGACGAGCTTCCAACGGTCGAGCCTCTCGTTGGCATAGTCCGCCAGACGATGGTCGTCGGCGCAGACCGTATCGGAGGTGCCGGTCTCGCACTCCGGGCGGCGGTCGCGTTCGGGGAGCGCTCGTTCGTTCTCCGGGTTGGGTCTCTCGGGAGGGCCGAGATAGGTCTGCGAGGCGAGAATGGCGTAGTCGAGATAGTCGTCGGCATACGCCTGCGCGACCAGCATGTTCGACCCGTCCCGCGAACGCAACGGTTCGCCGGCAGTCCGGATCAGGACACGGTCGGCGGGTTGCGTCAGTACGATAGCGGAGCAACCGCCCATCGGCACGATTGAGATCAGTACGGCGGACAGCCTTCCTAGCGAGGAGAACATCTGCGGGCTCGAAGCGTTGAACGTCCCAACGTCGTTCACTCCGCTCCGATTGTCTACATCGCCGGGAAATCCCGATGGCGTTCGAACGAGCGTCGTGCGGTCAGGAAGCACGCCGGTGTATCCAAGGCTTGATCCGAGGCATCGCTTTCCTGCGACCCGGTTCGAGGCACGGATCCGTAACGAGCTCGTCCGTCCGTCCGTGCACGGGAGGTTCCACCGACCGCATCGTTGCCGAGGACGGGACGACGGTCGCAACCTTCGGAAACGAGGGCTTCGCCTCGGTAGGTGGTCCGGCCCGTCGACGCGTCGCATGCCCATGACCTGGAACGGGGTCAGGGCATCGTCCGAAGTCGTCCGTCGTCCTGCACTCGGGACGAAGTCTCGCCGGTGCACGTCCATGGTGCCGGAATGCGAATTCCCATATCCTGACGGGTCAGCTCAGGAGGTCTGAAGATGAGTGGATCCAGGTTCGACGACGTGCAGCTGGCCAATGGCTCGTATCCCTTCGACGACGAGATGGTGCCGTTGCGGGATCTCGCGATGATTCCAGTCCCTCCCGCATTGGAAAGTTGGTTCAGGGAACGGCTTGCCGATGGTCGGATGCACGTTCCACGCGGCGTTCCGACCGAGTTGCGCTTCCGGTCCGATGACCGGGCGGACACCGCGTTCACCGTCTGGCGGCCCGAGGAAGGGGACGAGCTCTACATGCTGGCACCCAAGTCGTATCGGACCTCCACCGGCTGAGCCCGGTCGACGTCGTGTCTCGCGCCACCGACAGATGACGGATCCCGTCCGTCGGCGAGCCGACGACGGGACCGACGTCGACCACCCGGCGACCGGATCGTCTCGCTCCGCTACTCGCTGGCGACCCAGCCCTCTGCCATCCTGGTGAACCGCATGGGCGCGGTCCGTGTCTGCGGCTGTGGCATGTACCCTCCCGAGACGGTCAGCGTGACGTCGCAGACGTAGGTCATTCCCCGCTCCAGCGTGCAACCGTGCTTCTCGACGTCGTCGACGGCCAGCGGCCTAGGCGCCTGTGTCGCGACGATGCGACCCAGCTCGGTCATGAACGTCGATACGGACGTCGATATCTCCGACTGCGACGGTTCTCCGGAACAACCGGTCAGGAGAAGGGGCGCGACCATGGCTGCAGGCAGGAAGAAGGCGTTGCGCACGACGGGTATCCGGGTTCGGTCAGGAGGGGACATCAGAACTTGTCGATCGCGACGCCGCTCTTGCGGCCGGCACCGGACCTGAGAGCGTCGCGCACGAAGGTGCCGACCGCCTTCGCGTCCTCGACGATCGCCTGCGCGTAGAAGAGGCGAACCTCGATCCGGCGCGAGAGATCGAGCTGGCTCCCCGGATAGAACGTCACGGTCGCCATGGCGGTACAGTCGTCGGGAACGTCGCGTCCCGACGCGACCTCGTTGCTTATGTCGATCAGCGGATCGTTGCCGAGCGGCTTCATGAGACCGGCGCAACGGTCGATCCGCCCCTCCAGGAGGGTCAGATCCCCGTCCCCGATCCCGACCGCCTCCATCGTCGCACCGACCGTCGCCACGAGCTGCGGAACTTCCGTGCCCGCCACGAGTCTTCCGTCGATCCACACGTAGGACCACTTCGGCGTGGTCTCCGTGTAGCGTCCGGTCGGTTCGCCCAGGGCCGCGACGATGGCCTTCTCGAAGTCGGGTACGGATAGCTCCGTCGTGCCCGCCGGTGCGATGTCGCGCACGAGCGTCAGCATCTGGGATCCGGTCAGGGGCGAGGAGAACGTCGCCGTCCGGTCCTCGCGGATGTCGCCTCCCACGCCGGCTTTGCCGGCCAGCTGCAGCGTCTCCGGGAACCCGTACTCGACGCTTCCGTCTCTGTCGTTTCCGAGCCGCAGCTCGCGGTTCCCGCGCTTCAGCTGGAACGCGTCGCCGGCGGCCTCGAACGTCGCCTCGACGGACGCGTAGGCGGATCCCAGCGGAAGACCCGCGACCGTCGGAACGCGACCGGCGAACGCTTCCTCGGCCGTACGCGGCGCGGGCGACGGAGGAAACTCGGCACCGTGGGCAGCCGACGTCAGCAGCGCCGCCAGGACGGCGGCACCTTGCAGGGAGTTTCTCATGTCGAACTCGGGTTGGGAGCCTACAGCTCCGGGGGGAACAGGTACTCGAACCGCAGAAGGGCGTTGGCGGACGAGGCGGACAACCCTACGACCGCGCAGCCCGATGCGGCGCGGACGGGCGCGCGACCCGTCAGGACGAGCGTGCTCTGGTAGCCGGCCTCGAAACGTCCGACGACCTCGTAGGGCGCGGGTGGACAGCCATGCCTGAAGACATGGGCCGTCCCGTGCACGTCGTTCGGGTCCGACAGGTCGCCGCGGAAGAGGACCGTCTGCGGCGGGACGGTACGACGGATGCCCGCCTTGGGCTCGGCATAGACGATCAGGCCGTCATGGACGTCGATCGTCATCCTGCTGCCGTTGTGATCGTACGGCTCCCCCGTCACGACGGCATGCCCGGTGTCCCTGGACGCGCTCCGGGACGAGACCGGCACGACCGTCCCGCACAGGAGACCCCAGTTCGTCGCGAGATCGCGACCGCCGCTCGCATGGTCCGTCGCGACGACGCTGCCGTCGGCTCTCGCGAACTTCGGCTGGCCGGCCGCGACCTGGCTGACGTCGTCGCCACCCCACGTTCCGACGTAGCGGTAGAGATTCCCGTCGATGCCACGCATCCGGCCGCCGGGACAGTCCGCCGAGGCGGAGAGTTCCGACCCGAGCTCGTCTCGACCCGTATTCTCGATGCAGGCCGGCACCCGTACGGGCGATACGTTCTGCAGGCTGCAGTACTCGGCGACGTCGTCCGGGGTCACGATCGACCGGACGCGAGCGGCGGAGGTACCGATCCCGCTCGCCTCCGCGGTCGTCGTACCGACGCACTTGCCGCAACGGAGCAGACCGTCGGAAGCCATCGCCGTGCCGGTCGGCGCGCCGAGGAAGAGTATGGCGGCAGCTGCATGGAGAACGTGAGGCATGTCCAACCCGCCGGAGGTAGCCTTCGCGGTACGCCCCCGCGATGCGCTGCCTCGACCCCAGTGATCGGGGAGTTGGAAAACCGATTGAGTACGGTCCCTACGACCTTTAGTTCGGTGAACCTGGACATGCGTCGCAGGCTCCCCGACCCAAAAAGGCCAAGGATATGGGCGCCGTTCTGGTCAGGCGTCCGCACCAACTCAATAGGGGTTTCCACGCCCCGGGCCGCGCGTACGGCCCGAGCGGACCCTATGCGAAGTCCCTTGCCCGAACCAGACCCTGCGCAGCCCGATCCCGAACTCGGTTTACGGATGGTAAGCGCCCGCTACCGGTCGGGGAAGCGACCTCGCCCGTGCCCTGTCGGACCTCGCGTGGGCCGGCGCGCACGTCCGCGAAGGCACGTCGTATCGCGGAAGCCGGCGCGTCACCGCCTGCGCGCCTCCCCTCCCCGTAAGGCCATCCGGATCCGACGTCGGGTCCAGACCTGCAGCACGCCCCCCTTCGCCCGGCACTGCCGTCTGGCGACGGCGCGTGCCGCGAGGGCCATCTCCGCCGGACCGTCGACGACCGCGAGATAGATCAGACGGCCCGAACGGGTCGTCGCCACGAGCTGGACGTCGAGGCCGTCCGAGACGCTCCGACAGGCACCGACCGCGTACCCGCCGCCGTAGGCACGCAACGTCTCCACGACGTCCGCGTCCAGCAGGTATGCCACGAGTTCCGCCACGGGTCCGTCATGGACCGCGAGCATCCCTCCGCATCGCGGATCGTTCCACGTCCTGGGTCGCCCGCACGCGGTTGGCGCGGTCGGACGCACCGCGGGAGCCAGCGGTAGCGGTCGACGCGACCACGGGCGCGAGCGCTGGGCGGAAACCTGAACGACGTCGGCGATCTGGAGCATGGCGTTCCTCGATATCTAGTATTATGCTTCAAGCATTTTTTTGACTCCAACACAACGGGCTTGCGGGACGATCCGTCATCATGGTTCACCATCCGTGACCGACGTCCCGTCAGGCTCGCCCGGCCCCGTCGCGAAGCTTCGACCGCGTGCCGAACGACGGGAAGAACGTCCCGGACGGACTCCCACGGCGAGCATGTCGTCGATGCGCACGAAGACGGCCCCTTCACGCTCGAGCCCCGCCTTGATGGCCTCCAGCTTCGTATCCTTGGGCCGGATGAGCGAGTTCTCGAAGTCGTTCAGGAGCTTCCGGCTGCAGTCTGCAGCCCCGCAGAGCTCCAGCTGCGAAAGTCCGAGCAGGGTCCTCGCCGCACGGCAGAGCGGTCCGTCGAAGAGAAGGGTATGGGGGTGGTCGGTCATGGTACGCGGAACCTCCTGGACAACCAGGAGGTCTTAGACCATGGCCATATGCTTCATGCAACTTTGCCAGCATGGCGGAGGCGATCGCTCCGCGCCGGCCGCGCGGTCGAGGCCCGGATGCTGCCGGTCCGTCAGTACCGATCGGGATCGGAGCCTGCCCGTCCGGCCTGCAGGATCATGCCCGGATCGAAGCCGCTCGTCTCCCCCCGATACCCTGACGGGTTGCAGACCACACGGGTCGTGCCGATCCGGTAGTCCGCCCGGACGTGGACGTGTCCGTGGATCCAGAGGTCCGGCTGCCAGTCGCCGACCAGCGAGTCCATGTCCGACGCGTAGCACTGGTTCAGGGCCGCCGTGGGATCCGGTAGCGAGCGCATGCTCGGCGCATGGTGCGTGACGACCACCGTCGCCACGTCGCGATCGGAGGCGAGCGCGTGGGACAGGAACTCCCTTGAGCGTCCGTGGTAGGCGAGCGTATCGATCGGCGACAGGCGACGCGACCGACGGGTCGACGAGCGCCGGTGGATGAGACGGTAGTCGTTCATGCCACGTCGCGCCTCGCCGACCGCATGCGAGCGGTCCGTATGGAAACCGCTTCGCAGATCCGTCCACAGCGTCGCGCCGAGGAAACGGACACCGCCGGCACGCGCCTCGCCGTCCGACAGGAGATGGATCCCGAGGCGGTCGGCGAGTTCGCGACCGGCATCGAGCTCGTCCTCCATCGTGAAGCCGTCGCGCCTGCCGTCCCGATAGTAGTCGTGGTTCCCCGGAACGTACACGACGCTCGTACCGGCGAAGCGATCGCCGAGCCAGCGCAGCGACGACGTGAGCCGACCGGCGCAGTCGCCGGCGACGACCACGACGTCGAACGGGGTGCGGATCGCGGCGGGATCGTAGGGCACGCCCCCTTCGCCCTGATGCAGGTCCGAGACGACGAGCAGGCGCAGTCCGTCCCGGATCACCGCCGCATCTCCCGGGCGACGACGATGCGCATGACGGCCAGTCCGGCGATCCGGCGTTCGTCGGACCCTTCCAGGTGCGACCACACCGCGACCGCCTGGCGGATCTGTCGCTCGACCGGAATGCCCTCGTCGCGTTCGATCGCCTCAAGACGGTCGAGCACGTCCTCCTCGACGACGACGTTCATTGCCGCACCGCCAGGCGCTCGCGAACGTCGATCGCCGTCTCGACCGCACGCCGTAGGCGACGGAGCGATCCCGCCCGCCACGTCCTCGCGACGACCTCCAGTTCGTCCGGCGCGAGAGGCGGAAGGAGTCCGGCCAGACCTCGCTCCGCCGCGATCGCGGACACGACGTTGCGGCATAGCGCCGGCAGGTGCTCGACTTTGGGTATCGGCATCTCCAGGATCCTGAACCTGTCCAGGATCGGCGCCGGCAGGTCCCGGCTGTTTGCCGTCGCCAGGTACGACACGTGCGAGAGATCCGAGGTCGTGTTGAGGCCTATCTCGTAGAACACCCTCGCCGTGTGCCTCTCCAGCAGCGGCAGGAGCGTGTCGGCGACCGATCCGTATCGGGTGTCGCGGGGCCCCTTCTCAAGTTCGTCGAGGATCACGACGCCGTTCGGGACCTGCGACTGCCGGACGAGTTCCAGGGGCGTCGACGCGCACGCCGACGTCCAACGCGAGGCCGTTCCCCCGAAGGAGTTGTCGGAGGAGCCGCTGCACGGGTAGACCACGGACGGCACGTCCAGCGCGGCGACGACGGCCTGCAGGAGCGCGGTCTTTCCGGTACCCGGCTTCCCTACGAGCAGGGTCGGGCGAAACCGGACCGGCGCATCGAGAACGAGGTCGGAAAGCAGGGCGGCGACGACGTCCGCCGCGTGCGGCCATTCCCGGTAAAGGCGCTCCACGACGCCCGGATCCCGGAAACGGCGCGGCACGAGCGGGATGCTCGCGATGCCCTCCATCGTATTCCATGCCCGCTTCTCTTCCGGGCTCATCTTTCCATTCGGCTTGGCCACGACGGTTACGGCGCCTTCGGCCGCCGCAACCGCGGTCTCTTCGGCGGCGACGTCCGCGGAGCCGGCTTCCGGCTTCCAGCCGATGGCCGCGAGGAAGTTCCCGAACTCGTGCTTCTCGATCGCCCAGAGGCGCTCTTCGACACCAAGCAGCAAGGCCGCATGCTTGACGGCACGGTCCGCGGTCTGGCGGAAGGAGGACGAAGCTCCACGGTAGACCCGGTCCAGCTGGGCGTCGGCCGTCATCGACCGCGGTCCGGCCCGGACGAGATAGGGGTCCCTCCAGGCATTGAACCAGAACCAGGCGAAGCCGCTGCTGCAGGCCGACTCCAGGAACGTCCAGACCTCCTTCGAACGGTCGCCGGCCGCCGACGCGTGAACGGCGGCCCGCAGGATCTCGTCGAGGCCGGCGGGCATCGCCTCCATGACCCGCAGATGGAGACCGCGGAGATCGACGGGATCCCGGGTGAGGAGGTAGCGCTCCAGCAACGCCGCGACGGCCCCGTTCGCGCCGTCGACGTCGACGCGACCCAGGAGAACCTCGCGCCATTTCGATACGTCGCCGTACGTCTCGCCGGAGTAGACGGCGCAACCCGAGACGACATCCTCCGCCCTGGGAAAGAACTCGCCAGCCTGTGCGGACGCGCTGGTCCGCTTCAGCGCGGTCAGCGCCTCGTAGTCTTCTTCCACCGTCGCCATGAGCCCGCCTCTTCGATAGGATACGGCTCAATAATAGTCATGTAGCATATTTGTTCCGCAGGCCGATCGTGCCTCGCTTCCAATTGCCAACCCAAAATCGATGCTCGAACGAGAATGGGATCCTGAGGATTAGACCGCCGCAGAGGTGCATAGTGCGGAGTTAGCAACGGGATGAACGAGACACTACGTTAACCATCAGAAAATCCGCAGGCCTATAAAAGTATGCATGATGCAACCTTACACTGCGAGCGCAGTTCTCCCGTCACCTAGACAGGAGGAGCCCATGGCCGAGTTCGTTTCCCGGTTTCCGTCACGATCGCCCACGTGCGAACGGCGGCGCCCGCAGCGTCGTACCGCCTCCCTGCACGAGCGACGCGTCGGGTCGTCCTATCGCCATCGCTGCGTCGGATACCCGACGTTCCGCTCGGAGGCCGCACGGGACGTCGCGCTGTCGCTCGATCTCGATCCGACCGTCGCCTCGTGGACGTGTCTGCCGGGAGACGTCCGCGGCCGGATCGGACACGATCGGTTCGTGAAGATCCGCCCCGACTTCCTGGTGGTGCGCCAGGACGGGAGCAGGAGCGTCGTCGATGCGGAGGGGCTTGAGGAGTTCGCCCCCCTCGACCCGTCCCTCGGATACGTCGACGTCGCCCGATCGGATCCGCTCGACGACACCGGTCTTCGGAACGTCCGGGCGATCATGTGCTATGCGGACGTCCCGGTGCCGCTCGCCGACCGGATCCGCCTCGTCGGACTGCTGGAGGAGATCGGACAGGCGACCATGCGGGAAGTCTGCTCCGCGTTCAGGGCCGCGGATCCCATCGGCTGCGTACTCGCGCTCGCGGCGCAGGGCTCGGTCGCGATCGACTGGAGGTCCGGTCCGATCGGACCCGGAACGCTCGTCCGTCTTCCGGACCGCTCGTCGCCGCAAGCGAACGGCTGCATGGATCCGGAGGGTCCGCGATGAGCGCCCTCCCCTCGAAGTCCGCCGACACCGGCACGGATGCCGTCGTGCCGACCGTCGGTAGCGGTGCCACCGATCGGTCCCGCAGCAGACGTCCGGGCCGGGAGCCCAACTCCGGCCGCTTCGCTCCCGTGCACGGACGCCCCCGATCCGCCGAGCGGCTGGAAGGAACGCTGCGGAGGGCGGAGGCGTCCGGTCTCTACCGGGTCCTACGCCGCGTCGAACGCGCCCATCCCGTTCCGACCGCGGCCGGCAGGCTCGTACTGATCGTACAGGGGGACGCCTCGTCGCCCCGGCGCGGCTGCCGCGACGGTGGAGCGGCCCTGCTGGCGACCCACGACGGCCTCCGCCTGACCGACGTCGTCGCGACTTTCGCCGACGACCCCCAGGGCAGCCTTCCGTTCGACGCGTGCGACGACGGCGGCACCACGACCGGTCACCGTCCGCTGGACGGTGGTGCCCTGGACGCGTTCGGGGACCGGATCGACCTCGTGGTGTCGCACGACGCGGAAGGGGCGAAGCCGTCCTTCGTCCATGGGCATCCCGCCCTGGCCGGTCTCGCCTGGACGTCTTCGCGCCGGGACGTTCCGTGGTCCCACTACGACACCGGCGACGGTATCGAGAACCTCCTACTCCGGCTACGGCTCTTCGGTCCCATGCGCTCCCCAGCCGACGCCTGCGCGGCACTGTTCTCGATCCTGTCGTCCACGGCCTGGCCATCCACCCTCCGTTCCCCGTTGGGAATGCTGCTCGACGCCGCCCGGAACCAGATCGTGGAACTGGTCGCGACGGGACCGACCTTTTCCCTCAGGGACGGTCTGAAGAGTCGTGGCTGGCGCTGGAACCCGGCCGATAAGACGTGGAGCGTCAGGCTTCCGGAAGGATCGGCGGCGTTCGAGACCGCATGGGTCCTCGAACGCCTCCATCCGCTGGGCGGCTCGGTTCGCATGCACCGCATCGTCGAAGCGGTAAGCGCCATGCAACGAGACGGGGCTCCCACGGCCGGAGGTCGTCACGAACCGCTTGACCGATCCGAACGCGCCATCGGGGGAACGCAACCATGACCGCCCCTCCCGGGTATCTCGTTCCCGGCCTGCCCGTCGGTTCCGAGGGCGAGGACGTCCTGCGTCTCACGCGCCTCGTCGCCGATCTGGCTCGCTATGCCGGTGGCACGCCGCCGAGCGTCGCCGAACTGACCGACGCACCAAGCATTGACGACTGGGCGTTCGTGGAGGACCCGTCGGCCCTTCGCCTGTCGGGACGCATCTCGGGACATCCCTTGATCCGCGGGCCGACCGCCGTCACGTCCAGGATCCACGGCCTGGATCCGAACCTCCGGTGGGTCCGGACGTACAGTCGGCTCTGGCGCCTCGGCGAGCGCAGATGACCGAACCCGTCTGCGGTTCGCGACATGCGTCGATTACCGACGCGACCGCGATCGAGGCCGGGAGCCGACGCCGATCGATGTCGGCGTTCCGCATTGGGTCCGGCCCGTTCGGAGCGCGGAAGCGAAACTCCCGCCGAAGGCTCGACGGTGTCGGGAGAGGCGTTCGCCACCGGCCCTCATGGAGGCGATGCGTCATCGTCTTCGATCTCCGCCAGAACGGCGTCCCGCACCGACACCGCCTCGGCGAGCCGGGCACGCCAGGCGGCCAGCGTCTCGTCGCTCACGTCGACGTCCGGCACGAAACCGCAGACCTTCGCGATACTCTCGTCGTTAAAACCGTTCTGGCGCATCACGAGGGCGATGTTGATCGCTTCGATATCCAGACTGTCGGCAACTTCCTCGAGACGCCTCTGGGCGACCCGGAGACGAAGAGACCTGTTTACGCCTCCGGTCATGACGACAACCCATCCCCTGATCGGAACGCCGGCGACGAACTCGGTCTCCGACCATCCCGGTGCGTATCGCGGCGTCGACGCGCAACCGGTCGGGACCGGCATCTCATCGCCGCACGTCTCGGATTACACGATGGCCCCTTGCGTGATGTAGGTCGCATCCCGGGACGAGCGACAGCGGTGGGGAGAACGCGTCGATCGCGCATGGCGACACGGAGACGCTCCGGCTGGCACCGTTCCTCCACTCGCCCTTCGAGGAGTCGACGCCCCGACGAATTCGGAGCGGTGCGTCCGCTCGATCGCGAGCATGCCGATCGCGTCCAGCCATCGCGAGGGTCGCCGTCGGGATGCCGCCTCGGCCCGAGTTCGGCGCATACGGGACGTCAAGCACTCGGCGTCATTCTAGCCGATCTGCCCGCCATGGCGTCCGGCGTCACGTCGGAACCACGACCCAACCCCATGCCGCCCATTCAAGGCGGCATCGTCGAGGACGTTTATCGATGAGCCAACGTTCGATGGCATTCCCGGACCTTCAGGCAGACCTCTTCGCTCGGGACGACAGTTGCTCCGTAGCTCCGACCCAGCGCTTCACGACATCGATCCGGCACCTTCCCGACGTTCCTGCCTCGACCGTCCCGCGACAGGTTCTGGACGAAGACGACATGCTGCGGCATCTGGAGGGGACGGGCCGTTACCGCATCCTGCGCCAGTTGCTTCCCCGCCCCGTCCGCCCCCTGGTCGACACCCGTGTCGATGGGGTTCGCATCGGCGTCGTCCTCGACACCGAGACCACCGGTCTCGACCATGCGACCAACGAGGTCATCGAACTAGGCATGGTTGCCTTCACCTACGACGATACGGGCATCCGGGACGTCGTCGGGGTGTTCTCGGCCCTACGCGAGCCAGCCCGGCCTATCGCTGCCGAGATCACGCGCATTACCGGCATCACCGACGAATTGGTTCGTGGGCGGCGGATCGATACAGCGGAGGTCGCTCGCTTCATCGAGCCGGTAGATCTGGTGATTGCCCACAACGCTCGCTTCGACCGACCCTTCTGCGAGAAGCTCGCGCCTGGCTTCGACGTGAAGCCCTGGGCGTGCTCGGTATCGGAGGTCGACTGGACGGCGCTGGGCTACGAGGGAACCAAGCTCGGCTATCTCGTCGGTCAGTCCGGCTGGTTCCACAACGGGCACCGGGCGGTCGACGACTGCCATGCGCTTCTTGAGGTCCTGGCAAGCGTGTCGCGGAAGGAAGACGTCCCCGCCCCCTTCCCTCAGCTCCTACGGTCCGCCAGGCAGACGCGGCTGCGGATCCATGCGATCGGATCGCCCTTCCATACGAAGGACGTCCTGAAGGCCCGCGGCTACCGTTGGTGCGACGGCACGAACGGCAGGCCGAAGTGCTGGTGGCGCGAAATCGACGAGAAGGCCTACGATGACGAGGCATTCTTTCTGACGAGCGAGATCTACGGAAGGGACTTCGAAGCGCACGTCGAACGTCTCACCGCTCGCGAGCGCTTCAAGGCCTAGAACCCCGTACCCTTCGATCCACGCCATAGACAATGGATTTAAACTCCCTGGTTGCACCCTCCTGACTACGGTCCCGGAAGGTCCGCCAACCCCACCCTTCGGGAAGTGAGGATTGGCAGCTGATACGGAAACGGCATCAGCCTCGATGCCTGGTGGATCCTGGGATCCGTTCGATTGGCTTCTTGTCAGAGGCACCGAGACCGAGCGCTTCGATCGCGATCGCCTGCGGATCGATGCCGCCCTTCTTTCTGAGTTCGGTCAGCTCAAGCATGGGTTCTCCTGCCGGGAAGTGATTCCTACGTTGGAGAACGAAATAGGAACAAAAGCTTCCCAGCAAGCCTTGCCGGAGTCATCATCTGCTGGGGCGAATCAGTAGGGGAATGTTGATGGCGACACCGGAGCGGCAGACCGCAGTCGACGAGATCGACGTGGCAGTAGCGGAAGCTATCCAGGCCTGCGGCGGCAATGTCCACGAGACGATCGCTTCCCTCATTCGAGCGCAGCGCGCTATGGACGAAGAACGCGACGCGAACGTCTCGGCTGGCTACGAGCGGAGGCGTCTGCGCATGGCGTGAGAATGCGCCCTACTTCAGCAACGCGGTGTCAACGAACACCCGTCATGCTGGTGGTATGCACAACTCCACGACTCGACGCTTCGGACGAAGACCGCCTCAGGGCGATGGTTGGAGAGACAACGTCGAAAGCCTTCGGGCCGAGCGTCAAAGGCGGCACGAGGGTGTGCTGGCGCGATCGAAATCTCGCTGGCCCTTCGCCGTCGCGGTTGCCGCTGTTGTCGTGATCTCGTTTTGCGGGACCGTGATCGGCGGTCTGATCTTTCCAACGCTCCGGTCTTCTGCCACGGTGCTTACTCTGACACCGCCAGTCGAGGCCCCGTCCTCGATCGTGACGGTTCCCGAGCATCAACAGTGCTCCATCAAGGGCAACCTGTCCAAGAACGGCGTGCTCTACCACATGCCGGGCGACGAGCATTACCCTGACACCCGGATCGACACGTCACGCGGCGAGCGATGGTTCTGCACGGAAGCCGAGGCGCAAGCCGCAGGCTGGCGGCGAGCCATGCGATGAAGCGGAGATGGCTGGCATCTGCGCTCGCGGCACTGATCCTCTGCGGCGCTTGCATCTTCCAAGGTTGGTACGTCTGGGCGGGCATGATCGCGATGGTCTGCTTTGGGTCGGCGAACGGGAGCATTTTGAAAGCGGTGATCGTGGCGTTCCTGGCGGTCCCGATCATGACCATCGTCGCGCTCATCGGATTGCAGGCACCGGGCGCGCTGTTGGCCGGGATCGGCATCTACCTTCTCGCGTATCCGCATCTGCGCGGTGCCGAAGAGGTGGATCGCCCGTCCCCGTTGGATCTGTCCCGACGCGACGAGCATCCTGAATGAAACAGTCTCGCATCTCGGCTCGCACGACGGCACCAGCCGACCTCGAAGGCGAGCAGGAAGCGGACGGCTCTTACGCTGTGCGCGTGCCGAAATCTGTTCAAGAACCGGTCGACTGGATCGCGGTCGCATTCATGGTCGCCGTTGGTGCCGGGCTCGTTTGGACATTCGCAAGGGCGGCACGCTGGTTGCTGAGCTGGTGATGTCAGCCGAACGGATTGCGCGCCTTCTTGGTTGGCTTGACCTCTTCGGCCTCGGCCTTCTCCGGCAGATCACCCTTGGCTGTCAGCGCCGACACGATCGCATCGACCGCTTCCTTCAACGCCTTGGCCTGTTCTAGTCCCGCCTTGTCGGCCGCGATGTCGAGCGAGCCGCTGATCGACACGTGATCCGTTCCGTTCTCGATCGTCATCCCACCGATCGTGACCGCCGCCTCGTCGTCCGCAAAGGGCTTGAAGTTGGCCGACGATCCGCCTTCGCCTGCCCCGTCCGTCTTGCGTTTGGTCATCGCTTCACCTGCTGGCAGGCCTTGGGCTGGGTGAGCGCCAGACGCCCCGTGCCAGCCGGCAGGGCCGGAAACGGATCGATGCCGCTCATGGTCCTGAAGGCGTCGACACTCAGGATGCGGCAGTTGGGGCTGTTGTCGTTGTCGGCAACGTAGACGGCCGCACCTTGTCGGGCCGGGTCGTAGACAGCCTTCCAGACGGTGGTCGGCACCAACACGTTGTTGGCGCCGATCGCCTGAATGTCGCCGCCGATGAACAGCGGCCCCGTCACGACCCACGCCTCACCGTCGAGGGTGGCTACGTCGCGCACCGTTTCTTCGATCTGGCTCCAGACGCCGGTGTTCAGGCGATGGTTCTGCGGGATCATGTTGGCGAGGCTGAAGCTGTCGGCCTGGGACGCTGCGTCCGGCATATTGCCTGATGGCGCCATATGTCCGCGGTCGAAGCCGGACTTGCGGTAGTCGGAGAGTTCGGACCGCTCGCTGTGCGGCAACACCTTCTCGGCGTGGAAGCGGTCGGTGCGCTTCATGGCTTCGGCGGCCTCGACCTGCGCGGCCGTTAGGTGCTCGCCGGCCCAGAGCGGTGTGCGGGTGGCTCCGGAGTGCAGAACGGCGAACTCAAGGAAGCACAGCTCGCGTGCTGGGGCGGCTTGGGCCAGACGCGAGAAGTCCGGCGCCTCACCGCCGAGGAAGCTGTCCGGGCAGTTCGAGGAGGCTGCAGACGCAGCGGTTGCGCCACACAGCATGAAGAGCGCGACGGCTGCGCATCGCCCGGCAAGTCGCATTGGCCTTCCCCGTCACGGACATTCCGGAACGGAGTTGGAATGCCGGCGATCGCGAGCAAGGGTGGCGCTGAGGATCCCGTTCTCCAGGGGGCGGACTAGCGCGCTAGAAGATCGCCCGTTCGAAGCGGGGTGGCTTCTCGTCCACTCCGTATCCCTTTGCCACCGGCAAACGGCACCGATCGCAAATCCACACGGGGCCAACGACGCTCGTCTCGCGAGACGTGATCTCCTGCCAGTCGTGACCGATGAAGCGACAAAGGCCATGCTGGTTGTTCAGGATCGGCAGGAACTGCATGCGATGCTTCCGGCAAGGGATACGGCTCGACCAGCCCATACCATCGACATCGATAAAGGGAAGGCGAGCTCGCTGCATGCGATGCCGTCGTCAGCCGCATGAGACAAAGCCGCAGCTTGTCGCTGACTTCGTCGCTTGTGACGTTCAGCTCGTCCGACGGCACGCCCCACATGGCCTTCGGCAGAGCCCGGCCGGGTTTGGTGATGCTCCCGGTCGGGCTTAGGCATCCGTCGGCGCCATCATCTCGTGGTGCCAGTAGCGAAGGTGGGCTTCAATCCTGGGTCCAGCCAAGAGGCCGTTGATGGCGACCAACCACAGGGTCGCCGAGATCAGGATGCCCAGAACGATACCTGCGAAGGGCTTCTGCATAGGAGGACTCGTGCCTGACCACATACGGCCCGATGATCGTCGGTAGCTGTGACTGAAACGTGTCGAACTGCAACAACTCTCGCGTGTTGGATATGACGCCAAACGAGTGTTACGCTGCAATGCAGCAACAGCATACGGGCGACAGATGCGCAGCAGCCATGATCGCACCCCCACGCAACTGGATCCATGGCTACCGTGGTTTGCATGGCGGCCCATTACGTTGACCGCCCCGATCGGCGAATGGTCCAGTCAGACCATCTGGATGCGACGCGTCATGAGACGACGCAATCGCAAGGGTGCGTGGCAGTACCGGCTCTGATCGATCCTAGCACTCGGCGGCTGCCGGGACGCCCAACGAGTTCTCTCGGTTCAGATCCCGTTCACTGCCAGCTCACTACACAGCGGTTGTCCGACCGAACGGAGTTTGCAGATGCGCGTCGCCGTCACCTCCGCTATTGTTCTTGCAGCGATCTCGTCAATACAGCCGGCTCGCGCATCGAGCGACGAGGCGTGGCGAGCGTTTGATGCGAAGGTGACGAAGGCCTGCCTCGCAGCCAGCGGCATTCGCAACGCCCGCCCGTCGGTCATCGTAGGCTTCGACGACCGTGTCGGCATGGTCGCCATGCTGGTATCCGATCGCACGAAGGGATCGACGATGGGCAAGCTGTGCCTCTACAACAAGAAGACCGGCAAGGCGTTCGTGGATGACGCCGGGATGTGGGCGGCGCCACCGCAGCCAAAGTGAGACCGAGCTCGGTCAGCACGCTCGTGCCAAGGCATCGGACGGGCTCTAATCTCGATGAACAGTTGGTGGCGGCCGCGCGCGATCATCAAAGTCTTCGAAGACGCATCGCGAGGGACTTCTAACGCAACGGACGCGCGATAGAGCTTCACACTGCTGATGCGGTCACGCCTGTGCTCGTACTCCTGAACCTACTGGTACTTGACGCTGATCAATGCCGCCAACTCGCGTTGCGTCATGTCTCGGAGGTGTCGAAAATGGCGCAGGCGCTGCGCGACATGCCGATCAACCGGGTCCTTCCGCTAAGCGTGTGGCGACGATGAGCGGCTCCGTACAATCATAGCCGCGCCTACCGTGGAAGGAACGCCCGGGAACGGTCCTTCCGGTTTCGACCCATCTCGGTCGATTATTACTTCATTTATCAGATCGAAAATATGACATTCGTATAAAGACCATGATCATTGGAGTCGCGTCTATCAGTGCTTGGTTTTTTCCCAATCAAGACTTGCCAGTGTCAGTAGCGCTGGAGTCACCAGGATGAATATAGCAACCTGTAAATACACACCGTATGAACCAGCGATCACCCTATCTCCGATCGCCCGATCGGCAGTCGAGTAGCCAACATCAATTAAGAACAAACCCCAAATCGCCAACCAAATAGGTGTGATTACGTAAGAAATGAGGGGGATAAGCGGCCACCACCAGCGAAGACCATTGCGGCGCTTTCCAACGTACACCGCACCTATGGGTGCGGTGGCATAGAGGAACAGCAAGCTAATCGAGAGAAGGATTTCTGTGTCCATGGGGGCGTGTAGCTTGGGATGGGGTTCGGAAGCCAGAAGCGTGTTCTGCTTTTCGCCTGGCACACCATAAACCAGACGGACCGCTAACCACCCACCGACGACGGCCCGCCCCAGCTCGGTGACTATAAAATGTGATGTACGCTATACCATTGCGCAGGCGCGAGCACGTCGGAGCGGCTTGAATGATCCCGAGACGCTACGTTCTGCGAGCGATGCTCTACTCCGTCTGCGTGTTCGTTGGAGTCACGCTGATCGGGTTGGCCTTTGGTTTTGCGACGAACTATGCCGACGGTAACGAGACTTTGTACTCTGCGATCGGAATGATCGGTTTGACGTCCATCGCGATCGGCTGGGGAGCTTTCATGATCACCGTCTTCTCGGTCGGAAACACAGTTCTTCTGCGCGACCCGTGGTTCCGTCGGAACTCGATCGAGCGGTTCCCAATCATGAAGCTGGCGATGTGGCGCGAGGCCCTTGAACCGGATCGGGACGGCAGATCGTAACCGGCCACTGCCGACCCTTTCGGATCATCCTGTTCTGCTTTCAGGACACCGAGAAGCGAACGTCATGGTCAACCGCTCGATTAGATTCACCGGCCCGTCGCAACGATGACAAGGACCAAGGTCAGCAGCCACATGAGAATGCCGATCCAACCCGCCATATCTGGTGTGAATACAAGACGGCGTTCCGCGTCCCGGTAGCAGCCAGCCCAACCGCCCGGCTGATCCGACGTCAAGTCGGCGGCTCTGATCCATCCCGCGCTTAGAACGGGAAGGAGCATCCTTGCGGTCTGGTAGCCGATCAGTTCGACAACAACGTCTACGATGAACACCCTGCGCTGCCTCCCCGTCGAACACGCGCAAGATCATACCATACTGGCTCGGATGACTGTCGAACGAGCGTGTCGGCTTCCGATTGTGCAGGGACCCGAAGCGGACAGGCTGGTTGCCACCCAAGCGCGCCGATCGAACGAACAGCCTATCGGCTATCTATCCAAGGCGGACCGCCCCCCATCGGCGAACGATCTCGGTCGCAAGGGTCTGGAGGTCCGCGGTAACGACATCCGGGAACGGAACACCTTCGGCACGCAGCACCGCGTTCCCGGGGCGTTCGACCAATCCTGCAAAGCACCCGGCCGCTTGAGCGCCGACGGTGTCCCAGACATGGCAGGCGACGAGGCAGAGATCGGCGGGCGACACGCCTTCGCCCTCCGCCACCATCCGGTAGGTCTCGGGCGCCGGCTTGAAGCGGCGGACCTGATCGATGCTGTAGCTCCGGTCGAAGAACGAGGCGAGGCCCGCCCGCTCGAGCGGGCTCGGGGCCGCGGACGGAGGCGAATTCGTCAGCGTGACCAACCGGAACCCAGTCTGCTTGAGCATGGCCAGTGCGGGTGCGGCGTCCGGATGCGCCGGCATGGTGCGAAGACGAGTGCCCAACTCCTCGACGTCGCTCTCTGCGAGACAGACCCCCCGCACGTCACCGACCATCCGCAGGACTCCTGCCGCCAGTTCGTCGAAGCGGACGTACAATCCGGAGAGCGTCAGCGCCTCCGACTGGAGGATGAGTTCGGCGAACCACTGCCGCACGACCGAGGCGTCGGAGAAGAGCCGTGCGAACAGCGGCTCCAGTACAGCAATGTCGAGCAGCGTCTCGTTGACGTCGAAGACGATGACGGATGGCGTTTGCGGCATGCCCAGCGACCCTGTTCGTGTCTGCCCCTGACGAACTAGGTCGAGGATGGACCGAACGAACCCCCAAACTCGACCGTCCGCGTGCGCCCTGCCCCACCACTCCAGATCGCTCCTGTGCTGCTCGACAAGCGACGTTCAGCGCAACACCCGACCCTCGGGACCCTTCAGCCGACCCCGACAGCGCCACCCCCGCCCTGACCCTGTCCTGCCAGCCGTCCGGCAAGGCCGCGCATCGCGCTGCGGATATGATCGCACAGAAGACGCACCCGCTTCGTCTGCCGCGTGTCGGCATGGGTCAGAAGCCAAATGTCGCCTACGTGGGTGATCGGACCTGCCGGGACGCGGACAAGATCCGGATCGGCATCGCCGAGGAAGCACGGCAGATGCGTGATCCCCATGCCCGCACGAGCCGCTTCGAACTGCGAACGCATCTCGGCAAAACGGATCGGCGTCGATGACATCCGGAGCTCTCCTCCCGGTTGCCAAGTCGTGGGCACGGTCTCATCGGCTCCGAGCAGCCACGCGGCTGCCGATGCGGGTTTACCGTCCGCCAACAGGCTGCGATGGACGTAGTAGCCTGTATGGAAGGCGCCGAGCCGCGTGCCGTAGAGGTTGTCGGGCGGAGACTTGCCGCCAACGACGACGCGCAGGGCGACGTCCGCCTCCCGGTTGCCGAGGTTTGCGACTGCACCTGAGCCGATGATCTCCAGCGCGATCTCGGGATAGGCTGCGCGGAACGCAGCCAGCGTCGGCATCAGCAAGTCGGTCGCAAACGAGATCGGCAGCGTCAGTCGCAGAGGGCCGGACACGCTCTGGTCCCGCCCGAAGATCCGGGCCTCCAACTGCGACGACGCCGTCGACATCTGCCGGGCCAGATCGACGACATCGGCACCCGCATCCGTCAGCCTGTATCCGGTCGACGGCTTGTCGAAGAGCTTGGTCTCGAGCCGGTCCTCCAGACGGCCGATGCCGCGGATGATGGTGGCGTGGTTGACGTCGAGCGCATCGGCGGCCGCCCGCACGGTGCCGCCCTCGGCGACGGCCAGGAACATGCGAAGCTCGTCCCAATGATCCATGGTGCGTTTTCTCACGAGACAGGTGCGTTTTGCGCCAGTTCTACTTCGATCCGGTTTCCGCCACACCGCGCCAGCGAGTGTCCGAGGTGCAGTATCGCACGGCGCTCGGCACTGGGACAAACAGACGGGGAAAGCCTATGGGCAAGCTCGACCGCAAGATCGCCATCGTGACGGGAGGCTCCAGTGGCATCGGCCTCGCGATCGCCGAACGGTTCATCGCGGAAGGGGCAACCGTCTACATCACCGGACGCCGACAGGCCGAACTCGAGGCGGCGGGCACGCAGCTCGGCGAGAAGGCGAAGGTCGTTCAGGGCGACGTCGCGGACCTTAATAGCCTCGACCGCTTGTTCGAGACGGTCCGGCAGGCGGAGGGACGGCTCGACGTCCTGGTCGCCAACGCCGGGGTGATCGCATCCAGCCCGATCGAGACCGCCTCGGAAGAGCACTTCGACCGCATGTTCGATATCAACGTGAAGGGCACGTACTTCACGTTGCAGAAGGCGCTGCCGCTCATGCGGGATGGCGGCTCGATCATTCTCGTGTCGTCCTGCCTTTCCGCCAAGGGCATGGCCGGCCACAGCGTCTACAACGCCACAAAGGCAGCGGTCCGGTCGCTCGTGCGTACCGCCGCGGCCGAACTCGTGGCACGGGGCATACGGGTGAACACGCTGAGCCCCGGCCCTGTCGACACGCCCATCATCGAGGGGCAGGTCGGATCATTGGAAGCGGCCGCCGAGTTCCGCAGGCAGGCGGCCTCGCATGTCCCGCTCGGCCGCATCGGTCGCCCGGAGGAACTCGCTGCCGCGGCGCTGTTCCTGGCCTCCGACGAAAGCAGCTTCTCGACGGGAACGGATCTCGTCGTCGACGGCGGCATGACGCAGCTATGAGGGGGAACGTCATGAAGAACCTCGAAGGCAAGACCGCCGTCGTGACCGGCGCCTCCAAGGGGATCGGTGCTGCAATCGCCAAAGAGCTGGCAGCGCGGGGCGCCCGCGTGGTCGTGAACTACGCTTCCAGCCGCCAAGGTGCCGACGACGTCGTGGCCGAGATCACGGCCGGTGGCGGCGAGGCGATCGCCGTGCGGGCCAGCGTTGCGAATGGCGAGGATGTAAAGCGCCTGTTCGCACGGGCGATAGCCGCCTACGGCTCGCTCGACATTCTTGTAAACAACGCGGCCGTCTACGGCCCGACGCC
>NZ_FNIT01000004.1 GCF_900104035.1 Aureimonas jatrophae
GTTCGCGAGTGGATCGCGGCGGTCGGGGCCAGGACCGCGTTCATCGAGCCGGGCAGCCCCTGGGAGAACGGTTATTGCGAAAGCTTCAACTCCAAGCTCCGCGACGAACTCCTCAACGGCGAGATCTTCTACAGCCTAGCCGAAGCCCGGATCGTCATCGAGAGCTGGCGCTGCCACTACAACACCAAGCGACCGCACTCCTCGCTCGGCTACCGGCCACCCGCTCCAGCCACCGTGCCGTGGCCGGCTGCGCCACCCCAACCTGCTTCGCCGGCCACCTCTACCGTCGCCTGCAAGCCCACCATGCATTAGATTGAAACCGGGCCACCTAACCGGGGCAGGCCACTCGGCTAACCCTCAAAGCACAAGCGGGCAATGCTGATCTCGCCGTAGCCGCGCCTATCGATGCAAGCTCTACCCTCGCTTCGCCCGATCGGTCAGCATGCGATCGCGCTTCAGATGCCCGCTGATCGCTGCCCGCCACGCCCCTCAACGCGGCGGGCAACTCTCGCGTCAGGAGCGGCTGAGCATCGTGCGCGCCGTACCGCCTCCGTCGCGATATGTGTAGGCCAGACCGTTGCCGCTTGGCGTGACCGTGACGGTGCCCGGTCCCCGTCCAACAGCCATTACCAACGCACCACCGGTCATGCTGGCGGATCGCACGGCCACGTTTTGGCCGTCGAAACGGTAGCTGGGCGTACCGCTCTCGGGAATGCGCAACTGGATGGATTTGCCGCTGGCCAGGCTGCCCGACCAGGTTCTAACCAACGCTTGCCGACTCTCCATCTTGCCGGCGGCCATCGCTCCCGCCGGTGGCCCGGCCGTGTTGGTCGCGTTGCAGCCGGACAGCGTGAAGCACAGCGCAACAGCGGCTGCGGCATGGTAGATCGTCATCTCAGCCCCTCAGCGTAGTCGCCAGCGACACGTACGATACGGCCAACCCGACCGGGCGCATTCTCGCCATAGTCGGCGACGGGTTTCCTCCCCCGTCCGGGGGATACGTGACTTGTTTGGGTGAGGAATCTTCGGTCTCTTGGACCACTACGGCCGCACAAAAGAAGGTCCGCCCAGCGTCAGCCGGACGGACCTCGATCATGCTGGCGGCTGTATCGGTCGTCAGGCGACGTAGGCGTCCGAGAACTGTGTCTGTGTGACACCCTGCAGGATGATGACGTCGCCTCGGACAGCAGAAGCGCCGCCGAACAGCCGCGTGCCGTTGTCAGCGCGTACATCTCGCTTTGCAGGTCGAGCACGTCGCCATCCTCGATGCTGAAGTTGGTAACGATGTCGTTGCCCTGGCCGGGCACAAAGACGAACGTGTTGGAACCTAGGCCTCCAACTAGGACGTTGTCGCGCCGGCCACCGTTCAGCGTATCGTTGTCTTGGTCTTCGAACAGCGTGTCGTTGCCAAAGCCGGCAGTGGTAATATTCCCCGACGTGTTTCCAGCGAGATTGTTATTGTCGGTCGTTCCGAAAACCGCCATTTTGCTTGTCGGACGCTGTGCGGGCGAGGTATTATAGGTGATCGAGATATCGAGGAACGTCTCGTCCCCTTAGGCTGCCTAAATCGTCAACGTCTTGGTCCATTCCATAGCTAAGGTCGACGGTTCCATCTGCAATGATCACCACCTAGGCTGGGCTAGGGATCGTAAAGGCCACCTCGTTGCCACCAGTATCGTCGTCATTTGGCACGATCCCGTTGAAATTTGCGCTCTGATAGCCCTCGATCTGGGCGTTCACGAATTCATCCGCAACGGATGGATCGAAATCTCCGTAGTATTGAGAAGTGACTTCGAGTATTGGACCCCTTTCTTATCGCAACGTTGATGATGGCGCACGGCCAAACGGTTAGCAGGCCGTTGGCTCCCACCAAAATTCCGTAGCGGCGCCATGACTGTCGTCGTCTTCATCATTCCTTCTTTTTCAAAATGATGCACCAGACACAAATTTAATCATGCACCTTTGCCTACCCTTCGTACCGTTATGGTAGCGCTTCATGATACGTATTGTTTATGATTGTTTTTTAATTGTTATATGGATTTATAAGAGTATCCAATCGCGCCATTCACCAAGTTGTCCTTTTGCCTAGTGATGGAGTGCTCTGGTCCGACGCTGCGGCGACGGCTATCGAACCGCTGCGTCAGCACCGCAACCGATGCCGACAGCCCGCCGAGCGCTTGATGGATCTCGGTTAGGTGCGCGCTGATGTTCGACAGGCTCTGGTCAATTCGCGCGTTGGTCGTCCCCAACGCTTCCTCGCTGGCTGCGCCTGGATGAATAAGGTTCGGCCTCGTCACCGTCGCCCATCGCGATCGGCCTGACTTGGCCGGGTTTATTTGGATGGCTGGGTCAGGTCGCCAGACCGATGGAGTCAGATATTGATCCGATCCGGTAGTTCGATTCCCATCGCATTGGAGGCAGCATGGCATTCGCAAAGCTTACGCGTGACGACGGAAAGACGCCCCTGTACGTGAATCCCCAGCAGGTCGTTTACGTCTCCCTGTCGCGGGGCAAGACCGTCATCGGCCTCACCGGCGCTCTCGGCGAAGGTCTGGGACGGGTCTTCGCCGTCCTAGAGACGCCGGATGAGGTCATGCAACGGATCGACACACACCCTCGGCCCTGAGGGTTTCCAGACGGAGATGATCGATGACCCCGACCGACCGGTGCCCTGTGACCGATGAGGCCGCGACGACGCAGAGCGTCGTCGGCGACTTTATCGAGGTCGAATGTCCGACCTGCGGTACATTCCGAGTTGCGCAGTCAGCCCTGGCACAACTCCGCGATATGCCGGAGGGGCTCAGCCTCGACGCCTTGTCCAAGGCCAAGAAGCGAGCCGAGATCAACGAGGACGAGGTTCCCGTCATCAAGACCTACGATCTGGTGATGAGCTGATCGCTTCAGGTTGTCTCCAGCTTGCGGCTATCAACGATAAGCGCCAATGCGCAGGACGATCCGAATGGATCTGGTGATCGCCCGCGCACCTCACAGCTCACGCCATTGATGTCCGGCACAGCGAAGGCCTCGACAGTCTGATCGCTCGTGAACTTGCCGTCGTACCCTCCAAGAAGGCGTCTGGCGGCTTCGACTGCCGCAGCGCGTCTCTGGCATCGTTGGTAGAACAGGTGCGTCGTCTCCCGCACCCATCGGAATGACCGCGCATCACCTCCATGCGCGCGATCCATACGCTCTTCCCAGAGCATCGTCGTTCAAGGTTTTCCAACCGTCGCTCAGCCAACGGCGCGATAGCGGGGGAGAGAGGAGCAGCATTCCGTTCGATCGCCTGAAGCCTCACGCGCCTCGTCGGCGAAGCCCATCAGCGACGGTTCGAACCGGCAACCGATCTCCCTGTGAATCGTCCGGAACCATCGGATCATCTCACCGAGCCCGTAAAGCGCTTCGTGCGTAAGTGTGTGAGTGCGGGAGGTTTGGAAGCGATCCTCTTCAGTTCCGTGTACCGGCGCACGCCGTCTTCGGCCAAATATCCGCGATGACAAGTTCGATGCGGGCAGATGCCGGATCCCGACGACGGTCGTCTCGGCGTTTGCGGCTCCGCTGCGGCCCCAGAGACGCCCTTCTCGTCAGATTCGGATGTCTTTGCGAAGCCCCATGCCTCCATCGCTTCGCGCAGATCATCGACGAGGTTGCCATGGATCCAGCTGTTCGTAGTGAAGTGCCAGGCCGAGCCCTCAATCGTCAGCGGATCACACGCATCTCCGTCGTCGCGGCTGAGGATGGCAATGAGGGCGCGTTGTTCTGTTCGCGCTAGATGAAGGGGCGCGTCGGTATCGAAGAGGAGACCGTCGAGTTCAGGACTCATGGATCAGAGTCAGAGAGCACGGTGGTCGCGATGGCGGAGCAGAAGACGGTTGGGCATCGGTCGGTGCGAGTGGCAACGCGCCGCCAGTCCGTCAGCCGCGCGAACATGACCTCGATGCGATCACGGCTGACAGAGCGTCGCTTGTCGTGCTTGACGGGCGCGTTGCGTGACCGGCGTCTTGGAATGCAGGGCTCGATGCCTTCGTTGCAAGAGCGTCCCGGCACCCGGTGGCGTCGGTACCGCAATCACCGAGCAGCCAATGCGCCTGGGGCAGATCGTCCAGAACCGCTGCCGCGCCGGTATCGCCGCTCACCGGCCTGGCGGTCAGAAAGAAGCTAATTGGCCTTACCAACGGCATCGGCCACGGCATGAAGCATGGTGTTCATTCAGCTCTTTGCACGACCGCCAGGCTCGATGCGGTGCGGTGCGCCTCCAGACAGGTCGCGTCGATCATGACGGTCCCGGGATCGGCGTCGCCTGCGACCGGTCCTTCCGTCATCCGAAGGACGACACCCGCTCAGCCAAGATGCTTCTCCTGGTTGGTGAGCGTCTTTGCGGGTTCATCGTCCCTTGGTGCACCCCATCAGCGCAGACCGTTGCGGTTGATGACCACGATCTCGCTCAACACGCGCCGATCATCGACCCGTGGCCTGCCGTGACGTCCGGGGAAGAACGGCCGCAACCGCCCCATCTGTTCGTCCGCCAGCCAAAACAGGTCGTGCATCCGCAGTCTCCTGATGGAGATCGCAGTCAGATCGGCGCGCCTCCAATCAATGGGCCTTGACCCAAAGATCCCCTCCGCTGAACATCGTCAGGTCCTTCGGCGCAGCCGACGCGGCACGCCCTTCCTCATTTCCTATGTTGCCGCTCGTCGCTGTTGATGGGGTACGGCTACGGCACGGGGATCTGGCGGTAATCGGGGCTCTGCCGCATGGGCTGTCGGTTCTGCCGCCCGCATCGCGACGCGGTGCGATCGATGCTTGCGTCTTCAAGAAGCGCAACTTCACCGACAAGCAACCATCTGTTGAAATCGCACGCCGCGCGCCCCGGATCTTAAGGCTCGTCTCGTAAGGTCGATGATGAGCCGATGGTTGGCTTGCTCCCGTGTAGGCGGATTGTGTTCCGATGGATCCGGCGATGATGCTCCTAGCCAGCCGACATGTCCTGAACGCGTTGCAGTCGGCGAACACGGCGATGGAGCGTGCGCAAGGTCGCTTGGTCAGCGGATTGCGGGTCGCGCAAGCGAAGGACAATGCGGCCTATTGGTCGATCTCGACCGCGATGCGATCGGACCGCCGCTCCTTGTCTGCGGTGCAGAGCGCGTTGAGCCTAGGCGCAGCGGTTGTTGGCACCGCGCAACTCGGCCTGGAGTCAGCGGTCCCGGTGCTGGATGCCTTCAGGGCCCAGCTCATGACGGCGCTTCGACCCGGTGCCGATCCACGCGCGATCCAGAACGATATCGAGGGTCTCAAGCTGCAGCTTCGGACGATCGCGGAATCGTCCGAGTTCCTGGGCGAGAACTGGCTTTCGGTGAATTCCGGGAGTTCCGAATTCCGTGCGTCGAAATCCGTACTCGCCTCCCTGAACCGCGATCAGACCGGTTCCGTGACCCTGGGAACGATCGAGGTCGATTACGCGACTGCCGCGTTGCTCGATGCCAATGTCACGGGCGGTGGCATCTTCGACAAAGGGGCGTCCTCGAACCTGGCCGCCAACGGCATCGCAGAGGCAAGCGATACCGGCGTCGTCGCGCAAAGTGCGACCGGCGCGACGGTCGTGTACCGTCCACCGATCGGTTCAATCAACGGATTCGACACGCTCTACTATGAGATGGAGTACGTCCGACCGAATGGCGCGGGCTACGAAACCTATGTAACGCCCCATAACTCATGGCCCGGCGTGTCTCTTCATGGGATGAGCACGGTAACGATCGAACAGTTCAAGAACTTTCTCGGCAGTGCATTGACTGACTTCGCCACGGTCACCATCGCGCCCGACGGAGTATCGCTGTCCATCCAGTCGAATCTCGTTGGTTCGATATCGAGGATCGCGATTCGACAGGTTCATGTTTATAGTAACAATGGCCAAAACCGCGAACTTTCATCCCCGTTGGAGGTCCGCGATCCTATAGCCGGGACGCCTGGAACCGATGCTGTTCCGTTCCGTGCCGCAAGCGTTGCCTTCGACTTTGGCGGTTCGTTTTCTCTCGGCGTCGATGACAATCTCTCGTTCACGATCGCGGCGGACGGCCGGTCGGCGCAATCCATCAAGGTGGATCGCGCGCTTGTGGACCGAGTACGGCCCGGGCAGGATGGCGCCATAGCGGACGGTATCGCCTACCGTGACATCCTGCGCGAAGCGTTGGCGGATGCAGGCGTTACGAATGTCGCTGTCGAATTCACCGGCGGCAAGATCACCTTCGCCAGCCGTGCCACGTCCGGTCCGACGCGTATTGCGATTACGGATGTCACAGCGACGCATGAGTCGCCCGTCATGGCGATCGACATCTCGAACGCATCGGACGACCAGATCCGGCGGTCGGTTCGAACGGTTGATCGCGCCATTCGTGCCGTTACGGACGCGGCCGCCAAGCTGGGTGCCGTGGCCGCGCGCATCGATATGCAAATCGCCTTCCATCGGATGCTCGGCGATACGATGGATCGCGGCATCAGCGGTCTGGTCGACGCCGACATGGCGGAGGAGTCGTCACGCCTTGAAGCGCTTCGCGTGAAGCAGGCGCTGGCGCAACGCTCGCTCTCGATCACCAACAGCCTGCTACGCAACGGTCTGGTGCTCTTCATGCAACCTTCGCGATGACACGCCGGTCGCCCGATGGCCACGGCATCGCCGTCCGGAAAAGCTGATGATCAACGACTGCGGCAGGGCGATGCACCCGCTATAGGAAGCGGGAGTGCCATCCTCGTCTTGGTTCCGACCCCATGCCTCCTGTTGCCCGTTCACCGGAAACCGAGCTCTACGCGCCCGTCAAACGCTTCCTCGAAGGGCTGGGTTTTGCCGTGAAGGGCGAGGTCGACGGTTGCGACCTGCTGGGGATCAGCGAGGGCGAACCGGCGGTGCTCGTGGTCTGCGAGTTGAAGCAGGCTTTCAACCTCGAACTCGTCCTGCAGGGGGTGGACCGGGCCGCGGCCTGCGACGAGGTCTGGCTGGCGGCCCGACTGTCGACCCGCGGCAAGGGACGCGAGGGCGACGCCCGCTTCCGCAACCTGTGCCGGCGCCTCGGCTTCGGTTTGCTGGGCGTCGGCGCGGACGATCAGGTCCATGTTCTTCTTAGCCCCACCGCGCTCCTGCCGCGCCGGGATCCCAAGCGCCGGTCCCGCCTTCTCGACGAGCACCGGCGGCGGCAAGGCGATCCGGTCGCAGGTGGCGGCTCCCGGGCGCCGATCATGACGGCCTATCGCCAACAGGCGCTGATCTGTGCCCGGGCGTTGGCGGACGGACCGAAGCGACCACGCGACGTGAGAGCGGCCGTCCCGGGTGCTGCGTCCATCCTGCGCCGAAACGTCTACGGCTGGTTCGAGCGAACGGCGCACGGCGTCTACGGATTGACGCCGGCCGGGCACGAGGCGCTCGCGCGCTGGCCGTAGACGAGGTCGGTCCCCGGGCAACCGTTGCGCTCCGCACTCGCTCGATCGCGAGCTGGCAATCGGTCCAGGACATCCGCCGTTTCGGCCGCGCTGCGCTGGGCCTTCCGTGACCGCTTCGAGCCCTGCCGGCTCGCCCGGCGCCATCCCACCCGCAGCGCTTGCCGCGATGATACCAGCGAGCATGGCCTTCAACCGCCTGGCGCAAACAGCGTGTCACGTCCGGTGCGGCCGCCCCTGTGCCGGGGCACAGCAGAGGCAACCGCGTCGGCTGCCGGGGAGCCCTCCCGAGCCTTGGCGTTCTGCCTTCCTGAACAGACCGACAAGGTTCTCGATCGGTGACGGACCGGGCGCCATCAACTCGCCTAGCATTCCGTTGGAGCGTCGCCTGCAAGCTTGCAGCGGTCGTCCCCTGCCCTCGTCTGCCCTGCTCGCGCCGGCCACGGCGATCACCTTTGGTAGATCTTCATGAGCTGGAGCTGGACGCAGGCGCACAGTTCCGCCCCGTCATGCTTCGGACCCATTGATGGGGGAAGTCCGATCCGATGCGGGCGCCGCAGGAACGACGGCGGCGCGACCGGTTCGCAGGCCGGATGCCCGCCCCGATCCGAACGGTCGCCTGCGGGTTCGGCCGGTGCCTTCGCGGCGACGGCCATGCCCGTGCCAACGCGTCCGATCGCGCAACCCGACCTTCAAACGCGGGTCGCCCGGTCGAATTCGGCGCGACGAGCGGTAGATCGCCAAAGCGCTGCGAGACGAAACAGGACGTCGCCCCGATGCCTCCTCTTCCTCCCCTTCCGTTCGGTACCGGTCGAGCTATGACGCGCCGGTCGGCGCTGACGCTCCTCCTGTCCGCCACGCCGCTTGCGAGGGCGTGGGCCGCGCCAGGCGCCGAGCCTGGCGCGAACGGCGCGCGTCCAAGACCCACCGACGCCGCGGACGAACCGGCCGTTCCGATCAGCTTCGAGACGTTCGCCACCCGTTTCGCGTGGGGCGTGAACATGCCCGGCCTCCAGTACGAGCGCCCCGACCCCTCGAAGGCCCAGCTCGACGGCGCCCCGATCCGGCCGCTCGACTGGAAGTGGGACTACCTGGCGTCCAAGGGCATCCGCCTGGTCCGTCTCCCGTTTCTCTGGGAGCATACCCAACCCCGCCTCTTCGGCCCGCTCGGCCTGGAGATGGACGGCTACGGCTCGAACCGGCGCGATCCTGACCGCAACTCGCTCCAGATGATCAAGAGCCAGGTCGCCAAGGCCGAGGCGCGGGGCATCAAGGTCGTCCTGGAATGCAAGAACTACGGCGCCCGGGCGGTTCCCGACGCCGCCGGTTCGATGGCGGCGCGCACGGGCTACGGGCGCGGCGGGAAATACGCGATCGGCTCGCCGGAGGTACCGCACGAGGCCTTTGCGGATTTCTGGCACAAGATGGCCGCCGAGTTCGCGTCCGATCCGACCGTCATCGGCTTCGACATCATGAACGAACCGACGAAGATGGTGGCCGGCGAGACCTGGGACACCATCCCGGATGGCGGGCGTGTCTGGACGCAAGCCGCGCGGCAGGCCATCCGGGCGATCCGCGAGGCGGGCGCGCCGCAATGGATCATCGTCGAAGGCTACAGCTACGCGACGACTGGCTATTGGGACCGAGCCAATCCGGATCTTCATACGCTGAAGGACGCGGATGCGATGGAGCGTCTGGCGTTCTCGCCCCACCTCTACTTCGACGCCAACCATTCCGGGACCTACAAGGAAGCGGAGGCGAGGGCGCCGCGCAGCCTGGACGACGACCGGTCGCGCATGACGCGCAACGTCGCCGTCTTCAAGACATGGATGGACGCCCATGGCTTCCGGCATGCCTTCGTGGGGGAGACCGGAGCCCCGAACACGCCGGACTGGCAGGACATCCAGGAACAGTTTCTCCTGATCTGCCGGGACAACGGCTGGCCGGTGACGCTCTGGGGCATGTGGCCGCGCGGCGAGGGAAACGCCAACGTCAACGATCTGACGCCGATCGGCGGAACGAAGGGCGTCGGCGGTACGGAAACGATCGCGATGGAGACGCTCGGCCGTCTGGCCGCCGCCAGCGCCGCATCCGGGTCGCCGACCGTCCTGCCGCCGCGCCAACCGTAGACGACCCAGCGGACCCGTCAGCTGTCCGGCCCGGGAATTGGGTCGGTGCGTTGCAGATCGACCGCGGCGATATCGAGGTGGACGGGTTTGCGACGCGAGCCCGTTCCGTTCCCCGGCAGAGCGCCCCGCTCGGCTCGTCCATCAGCAACGGGGCGGTCTGCCGGGTGCTGGCCCGCGAGTCCGCGCCCGGCGGCCGGACAGGATGCGAGGGCCGGACACCGTCCATGCGGCGCCGGCCCGGCCCTCACCTTCAGGCGAAGGCGCGCCTGAGCGGCGGCACGTTGCGGATGACGAGGATGTCGACCGCGACCATCGCAAGGATCAGCAAGCCCGACAGCGGAAACAGGACGCCGAAGACGACGGCCATTCCCCAAAGGGCGCCGTAGACGCGGCGGCTCGTCGGATAGGGCGGCACGCCCATGCGCCCCGCGGGCCGTCGCTTCAACCACATCACGAGGGCCGCCACCGACGACAGGATGATCGCAACGCACGTCGCCAGCATCAGGAGCTGGTTCGCGAGGCCGAACTCCTGGCCCATGTGGATGTTGATGCCGAGTTCGGTGAGCTTGGCGAGCGAGCCGTAGTCGGCGTAGCCGATGTCGACGATCGGCTCGCCCGTGTACTGGTCGATATGGATCGTCCGGGCCTTGGCGAGCTCGTCCGGAAACACGGCGGCGGTGTAGACGCCGGTCCCGTCCGCCGGCGGGGTCACCTCGAAGCGCGGCGCCATGCCCTTGTCGCGGGCGACCGCCACGGCGCGGTCGAGGCCGATCGGCTCCTTGGCGCTCCCATGCGACATCGGCATGGGCGAGGATTCCATCGTCCAGCCCACCGTCTCCATCGCGTGCTCGGCATGCTCGCCCGACGTCGGGACGTTGTCCCAGAGCGCGGCCGGGTAACCCGTTCCCGTCGCGGTCGCGATCTGCGTCAGCTGGCCGCCCCAGACGCTCGACCACGGCAGGCCGGACAGGGCGAGGAAGGCGATCAGGACACCCGCGAACGCGCCGGTGACCGCGTGCGTGTCGCGCCAGAAGACGCGCTTCGACGGCGTGCCGCGGACGCTGACGATGCCGCCCGTCTGACGGCGCGGCCACCAGAGGTACAGGCCGGACACGACGAGGATGACGGCAAATCCCGCGATCGCCTCGATCACGCGGTTGGCGTAGGCGCCGACGTATTCGAGGCTGTGCAGCTTGCGCACGACCTCGTTGAACTCCTCGCTCTTCGCGACGGTGCCCAGCACCTCGCCCGTATAGGGGTTCACATAGGCGTAGATCGTTCCCGCCCCGGTCCGCATTCCGATGCGGGCCGAGCCGGTCGGCCCGCCGGGGTCGCGGAAGGCCGAAAGCGTTGCCCCCGGCAAGGCGGCCTGCGCGCGCGCCACGAGTTCGCTCGGCGGCAGGGGCGCCGAGGTCTGCGCCTCGACGACCGTGCGGTGGGCGAAGACGGTGCGGTCGATCTCGTCCCGGAAGAGGTAGAGTGACCCCGTCACGGCGAGAAGGATCAGGAAGGGAACGGCGATCAGCCCGGCGTAGAAGTGCCAGCGCCAGATCGCGCGATAGGTGTCGGATGCGAGCGTGCGGGTGCGCGTCCGCATGGATGCGGCGATGTCGGTCATGGATCGGGGTCTCGGTGCGGGACGAGCCGACGCGCGCGCCGTCCCCCACGGGATTCCGGCGCGGTGCGGGACGTCTCCAACGGAACAACGAGGGCGCTGCCCTCGGCGGATCACGTCGGTTCGTCGTGCCGCGGCGGACCCCTTGCCTCATAGGTGCGGCCGGAAGGGTGCGACGTCAGCGGCGCCGCACCGTCGGCAGCGATCTCGATGCGGTCCGCGAAGCGGATCGGAATGCCGGAGGTCTGCGACGGATCGGTGACTGACTGGACGTGAAGGCCCGCCGCGCAGAGTTCGGCGCAGGGACAGGGTTTCGCGCCGTGCTCGCGCAGCGGCCGATGCGCGACGCCCCCGGACGAGGTGCAGAGGACCGTGAGCGGACCGGGCGACATCACCGCCGCAGCGGCGCGGCTGGCGTCGGCCAACTGGAAGGCGAACGACAGAAGCAGGACGACGCCCAGGACGCCCCCCAACAACCTGTCGCCCACGACGTCCCGCCAGATCCTCATGCCGGCCGCATCGCACGCCGGCCCCGCCTTGTCGATGCCCTGACGGGATCAGTCCCCGGCGGTTTCCGGAATCACCACGAGCTGGCCGTGCCGGACGCTCCGCTCGGCGATCACATGCTCGGCGAAGTGCCGAACGTCCCCGCCGGTCCCCTTGAGGACGGACACCTCGAGGCAGGTGTCGCGATCGAGATGAACATGAAGGCTGGAGACCGACAGGTCGTGATGGTCGTGGTGGCTGTCGGTCAGGCGGCGCGACAGGTCGCGCGCGCGATGGTCGTAGGTATAGACGAGCGCCGCCACGCAGGGCCGCGCGGCGTCGCCCTCGCGGTTCGCCCCGCTCAATCCCGCCCGCACCAGGTCGCGCATCGCCTCGGACCGGTTCTGGTAGCCCCGCTCGGCGATGATCCGATCGAGTTCCCCCATGAGCTCGTCGTCGAGGGTCACGGTCACACGCTGCATCTCGGCCTCCCGCGAACCCGGCACACCGGCCGCAGCCGACTGCATAGCGCAATCGGGACAGCGGGACGACAGTATGATCTTTTGGCATGGACATCATACCCGGACGATCCGTATGGTCCGCCGCGTTCCCGAAACCCTTTCGACCGCCGAGCCGATGCGCCAGACCGTTGCCCTGCTTGCCCTTCTTCCGGTGCTCCTGTGCGCCGCGGGACCGGCCGCCGCCGCCGCGAAGACCGATCTCGTCCTGGCGATCGGCGGAGAGCCGGAGACCGGCTACGACCCGTTGCTCGGTTGGGGAGCCTACGGCCATCCCCTGTTCCAGTCGACGCTTCTGCGCCGCGACGCCGATCTTCGCACCGAGGGGGATCTGGCCTCCAGCTGGACGCTGTCCGACGACCGGCTGACATGGACGGTCCAGATCCGCAACGATGCGGTCTTCTCCGACGGAACCGCCCTCACCGCCCGCGATGTCGCCTTCACCTACACGCAGGGCGCCCGGACCGCGGGCGCGCTCGACCTTTCGGTCCTCGAAAGCGCAACCGCGCGCGACGATGCCACCGTCGTCCTGCGCCTCAAGAAGCCGTGGATCACGTTCACGGAAACGTTCTTCTCGCTCGGCATCGTGCCGGCCGCCTCCTACGGGCCGGATTACGCGCGCCATCCGATCGGATCGGGTCCCTATCGCCTCGTGTCCTGGAGCGAGGGCGAGCAGCTCATCGTGGAGCGCAATCCCGGCTACTACGGCAAGAAGCCGGCCTTCGAGCGCGTGACGTTCCTGTTCACCGGCGAGGACGCGGGGCTTGCCGCAGCCCAGGCCGGCGCGGTCGACATGGTGTCCGTGCCCGCTCCGCTGGCCGATGCCGTGCCCGACGGCTTCCGGGCCGAAAGCGTGCGAACCGTCGACAACCGCGGCATCAGCCTGCCCTTCTTGCCCGACACCGGCCGGCGCGACGCAAACGGCGGACGGATCGGCAACGCGGTGACCTCCGACCGGGCCGTGCGCCAGGCGATCAACCTCGGGCTCGACCGCGCCGCTATCGTCGAGGTCGCGCTGCACGGGCACGGCACGCCCGCCTTCGGGCCGGCCGACGGCCTTGCCTGGGCCGGCGAGGCCGACCGCGTGTCGTTCGACCTCGCCGCGGCCCGGCGCATCCTCGACGAGGCGGGTTGGCGCGAGGGATCCGACGGAATCCGGGTGCGGGGCGGGGTCCGCGCGGCCTTCCCGATCCACTACCCAGCGTCCGATACGACACGGCAGTCGCTGGCGGAGGTCGCGGCCGAACTCCTGCGCCCGCTCGGTATCGAGGCGACGCCCGAGGGTTCGTCCTGGGACGCGATCAACCGCGTCATGCACGCCGAACCCGTCATCTTCGGCTTCGGCAGCCATTCGCCCTACCAGCTCTACAGCCTCTACGAGTCCTCGCTCGGCGGGGTCGAGTATCTGAACCCAACCTTCTATGCGAACGAGGCGGTGGATGCCGCCTTCGCACAGGCCCAGGCGGCTTCCGGCCTCGAGGCCTCCTATCCCTTCTGGCGCCGGGCGGCCTTCGACGGCACCACCGGCTACGGCCTGCAGGGCGACGCCGCCTGGGCCTGGCTCGTCAACCTCGACCACGTCTACTTCGTGAACCGGTGCCTCGACATCGGCCGTCCGCAGATCGAGCCGCACGGCCACGGCTGGCCGATCACGGCGTCGATCGCCGATTGGCGCTGGACCTGCGAGTGATCCGGTCGCGCGCCGCGCTGGCGGCAGCGACCGCGGTTCTGCGCCTCGCGCTCCTTCTCGCCTTCGTGGCGGCGGTGGCCTTTGCTCTCATGAAGCTCTCGCCGGTCGACCCGATCGACGCCTATCTCGGACCGGCGATCGCGCGAGCGAGCCCGGAACAGCGGGCGCAGATCGCGAGCAGTTGGGGCCTCGACCAGCCCGCTCCCGTCCAGTTCGGCCGCTGGGCGGCCCGCATCCTGCAGGGCGATCTCGGCTGGAGCACCAGCTACGCCGCGCCGGTCGGCGCGGTACTCGCCGAGCGCGGCCTACCCTCGCTTCGCCTGACGGCACCCGCCTGGATCCTGTCGGGCGCGGTCGGCTTTGCGATCGGTCTGCTGGCGGGCGCCTTCGAGGGATCCTGGCTCGACCGCACCTTGCGCCTGGGCGCCTACCTGACCGCGTCGGCTCCGTCCTTCTGGGTGGCGATCCTCCTGCTCTCGTTCTTCTCGGTCACGCTCCGCTGGACCCCGCTCTGCTGTGCTGGCCCGATCGGCGTCGAGCCCGACGCGGTCACGCTGCTCCAGCGCCTCTACCACCTCGTGCTGCCGCTTCTGGCGCTTTCGCTGGTCGGCATCCCGCAGGTCGCGCTTCATACGCGCGCCAAGGTCGCGGAGATCATGCGCTCCGACTTCGTTCTCCTGGCGCGGGCGCAGGGCGCGACCACCGGCGACATCCTCCTGCGCCACGTCGCGCGCAACGCCGCGCTTCCGGCGGTCGCGATCCTCTTCGCATCGCTCAGCGAGATCCTGGGCGGCGCGATCCTGGCCGAAGCCGTTTTCAACTATCCCGGTCTCGGTCGCGCGACGCTCGAGGCCGCCTTGACCGGCGACGTGCCGCTTCTTCTGGCGATCACGCTTCTGGCGACGCTGGTGGTCACCATCGGGAACCAGGCGGGCGACGTCCTGTCCCGCCGTCTCGATCCCCGCACGCGCACGCAGCGTCCGGCGCTGCTGGGCCATGGCGCATGAGCCGGGATACGGCATCGAGCCTCGACCTGCGCCCCGCAGCGCTTCCCGCGGCCGCGCTGGCGCTCGTGATCGGGGTCGCCGCCGCGTCGGTCCTGGCAGCGGAACCGGCTCGCCTGACGAACTTCGGCCTGCGGCTTCTTCCGCCCGGCGCCGCTCACCCCTTCGGAACCGACGCGCTCGGCCGCGATCTTCTCGCCCGGACCCTGGCGGGTCTCGGCACCAGCCTGCGCGTCGGCCTCGTCGCAGCCGGACTGTCCACCGCGCTCGCGATCGTCATGGCTCTGGCCTCGGGCATCGGTCGGCGCGCCGACGCGGCGGTGTGCTTTCTCGTGGACGCGTTTCTCGGCCTGCCGCACCTCGTTCTTCTGATCCTCGTCTCGTTCGCGCTTGGCGGCGGGACCTCGGCCGTGATCGTCGCGGTGGCGGTGACGCACTGGCCCCGCCTGACGCGCGTCCTGCGGGCCGAACTGCTTCAGATCCGCGAGGCGGAATTCGTCACCCTGTCGCTCGGCTTCGGACGCTCGAAAGGCTTCGTGCTTCTGCACCATGTCCTTCCGCATCTCGTGCCGCAGGCCCTGGTCGGCTTCGTTCTCCTGTTTCCGCATGCGATCCTGCACGAGGCGGGCCTGACCTTCCTGGGCTTCGGACTCGAACCCTCGCGGCCGGCGATCGGCATCCTCCTGTCCGATGCGATGCGCACGCTGGCGGCCGGCCGATGGTGGCTGGCCGTGTTTCCCGGCCTGGCGTTGCTGGCCCTGGTTCTGGCCTTCGACACGCTCGGCAACGGCCTGCGACGGCTTCTCGACCCGCGCGGCGAGCCGGCCTGATGGGGCACCTTGCGATACGCGACCTCGGCGTGGAGTTCCGGAGGCGCGCGGGATTGCGGCGCGAAACCGTGGTGGGCCTCGGGTCCGCGACGCTGGAGGTGCGTCCGGGCGAGGTGCTGGCGCTGGTCGGAGCGTCGGGCGGAGGCAAGAGCCTCCTGGCGCACGCGGTGCTGGGGCTTCTGCCGCCCAACGCACGGGTTCGGGGCGAGGTCCGGCTGGACGGGCAACCGCTCGACGAGGCGGCGTTGCGCGGGGCACGCGGGCGTCGGCTCGCGCTCGTGCCTCAATCGCCGACCCATCTCGATCCGCTGGCGCCAGTCGGGCGGCAGCTGGCCTGGGCCGGACGGCGCGGCGGGCGAGCCGTGGATGTCGGCTTTGCGTTGGCGGCCGTGGGCCTGCCGGCTGCCAGCGCCGCCCTGCGACCGGCGGAACTCTCGGGCGGAATGGCGCGGCGAGCCCTTCTGGCTGCGGCGCTCGGCACCGGCGCGGACACGATCCTGGCGGACGAGCCGACCGACGGCCTCGATCCGCGCAATGCCGCAACGGTCCTGGCGACGCTTCGGCAGGCGGCCGACGCCGGCGGCGCCGTGCTTCTGATCACGCACGACCTCGCGCTCGCGATACCGGTCGCCGACCGGGTCGTGACGCTCTGGGACGGGGCGACGCTGCCGGCCGAGGCGGCCAGCGCCTTTCGCGGGGCCGGCGACGACCTGCGGCACGAGGGGAGCCGTCGGCTCTGGCAGGCCGTGCCGCAGAACGGCTTTCAGGCGGGGGAACGCGTCGGTGCTTGAGGCCCGGTCGATCCATCACCGCTTCCGTCCCGACGTTCCGCTCCTTCGGGACGTGTCGCTTCACGTCGCGCCCGGCGAGGTCGTCGGTCTCGAGGGGGCGTCGGGTTCCGGCAAGACGACGCTGGCGCGGCTTCTCGCCGGGCATCTCGTGCCGGATCGTGGACGGGTGACGATCGACGGCACCGCCCTGCCCCAAGCCGGCTTCCGCCCCGTCCAATACGTGCCGCAGACACCGGTTCTGGCGATGAACCCGCGCTGGCGCATCGGCCGCGTCCTGCGGGAAAGCCACCAACCGGACTCCGCCGCCCGCAGCGCGCTCGGCGTCGATCCCGCCTGGGACCGACGCTTTCCGCACGAGCTGTCGGGCGGTCAGCTCCAGCGTGTCGCCCTCCTGCGCTCGCTCGCGCCCGGCACGCGCTATCTCGTCGCCGACGAGATCACCTCGGCGCTCGATCCCGTCGCGCAAGCGCTGATCTGGACCGCGCTTCTGCGCCTGTCGCGGGAGCGGGGCATCGGCATCCTGGCGATCAGTCACGAGCCGGCGCTGCTGGATCGGGTCGCGTTGCGCCGCATCACCCTGCGCTGACGCCACGGCGCCCCGCCGCCGTTCTCGGCGTCCTCGCTATTGTTATGTTATAACATAACAGGTACGAGGTCGGAGAGAGGTCGCGTCGACACCTCTTGCAAGCCGGAGACCGCGATGCCGCAAGACCTGTCCGCCCGCTTATCCATCGCTGCTGCAAGGATGATCCGATCCGCCGGTCTGATCGCCGGCGCCTGCCTTGCGCTGCTGACAGGCATCCCTGCAGCCTGCGCCGAGCCCCTGCGCGTCGTCGCCAGCTTCTCGATTCTGGGGGACCTTGCGCGCGAGGTCGGCGGCGAGCACGTCGTTCTGACGACGCTGGTGGGGCCGGATGGCGACGCGCACGTCTACGAGCCCCGCCCCGCCGATGCGCGAGCGCTGGCCGCTGCCGACGTCGTGTTGGTGAACGGCCTTCTTCTGGAAGGCTTCCTGCCGCGTCTCCTGGCGGCCAGCGGCACGAAGGCGCCCGCCGTCGAGGTCAGCCGAGGAGCCGCGATCCTCGCCGACCCGGAGGGTGGGCACTACCACGTCGTCGACGGCCAGGCGGTATTCCATGCCACGCCGAACGATCCGCATGCCTGGCAGTCGGTCCACAACGCGAAGGTCTATGTCGGCAATATCGCCCGCGCCTTCTGCGAGGCGGACAGGGCGCGCTGCGCCAGCTACGAGGCGAATGCCGTCGCCTACGGGCACGCGCTCGACGCGCTCGATGCCGAGATCCGGCAGACGATCGATGCCTTCCCGGCGGATCGGCGCGTCGGCGTCGTCGCGCACAACGCCTTCCGCTACTTCGAGCGCGACTACGGCGTCCGGTTCCTGTCGCCCCAGGGCCTGTCCACCGAGGCCGAGGCTTCGGCGGCGGACGTCGCCTCGCTCGTTCGCGAGATCCGCGCCGGGCGCGCCGTCGCGGCCTTTGCGGAGAACATCTCGAACGCGCGCCTCGTTGAGCGCATCGCCGCCGAGGCGGGGATCGCGCTCGGCGGCACGCTCTATTCCGATGCGCTCTCGAAGGCCGACGGGCCGGCGCCGAGCTATGCCGCGATGATGCGCCACAACGCCCGGACCATCGCCGCGGCGCTTGCCGTGGACTGACGATCCCTCCCCCTTTTCCGATCCTCTGACAGGAGAACAGAATGCCGAGATCGCTGGCCTGTGCGACAGGTCTTTCGCTCGCGCTCACGGTCCATGCCGTGGCGCAGGACGCCGAACACGCTCGCGAGGACGTGACGCACTACCGCGTGTTCGTGGGCGACCACGCGGACCCGCGCGTGACGGCCTTCGACCTCACGGAGCCGTCGAAGCGCTGGACGTTCGCCACGACCGGCCAGCCCAAGCTCTACGGCGTCGACGACGGCTCCGCGGTCGTGGCCGTCCAGTCCGACAGCGACGCCGTGCACTTCATGCGCAGCGGCATCTCGCTCCATTCGCACGGCGACCACGCCGACATCGAGATCGCCGACCCGGCCGCCGTCCGGGAAACCCTGACGGGTCCCCGCCCCTTCCACCTGATCGACCACGTCGGGAAGGTCGTGATCAACTTCGATCGCGGGGGATACGCCGCCGTCGTGAACGCGCACAAGCTGGGTGAAGGCGAGGTCGAAGCGACCCGGCTTCCGCAGGCGCGGGCCCATCACGGCTATGCCGCGCCGATCGGCAGCGCGTGGGTGACCAGCGTCGCGTCCGACGCCCCCGTCGAAGGTGACACGGCACCCAAACGCCTCGGTCTCCAGCAGGTGACGGCGGACGGCACCCCCGTCGGCGACGTGGCGACCTGCACCGGCATCCACGGCGAGGCTTTCTCGGGCGCCTATCTCGCGACGGGCTGCGAGGAGGGTATCCTCACCGTGACCGCCGGCACAAACGGGCCGTCCTTCACGATGCTGCCCTACCCGGCCGACCTGCCGGCCGGGGACAGCACCGGGACGCTGATCGGCTCGAAGGCGATGCAGGTGTTCCTCGGCAACTACGGCGCCAAGGGCCTCGTCGTCGTCGATCCCGTGGACGAACCCCACATCCGCCACATCGAACTGCCGTTCCGGCGCATCGACTTCGCGCTGGATCCCGCCAATGCCCGCTTCGGCTACGTCCTGACCGAGGACGGCACGCTGCACCAGATCGACGTCCTGGAGGGCAAGGTTGCCAGGAGCGCCCGCGTCACCGAGCCCTACTCCATGGATGGGCACTGGAACGATCCGCGCCCGCGCATCGCCATGGCGGGCGACGAGGTCGTCATGAGCGATCCCAAGGCCGGCCTTGTCCGGCGTATCGCCAAGGACACCCTCGAGGAAGCCGGCATGATCCCGGTCGAGGGCATGCCCTACAACATCGCCGTGGTCGGCGGCAGCGGCGTGATGCACGAGGGCGACGGTCACGACCATGCGGGCCACGCCCACAGCCACGGCGACCCGAAGATCTATGCGGGCTACTTCGAGGACAGCCAGATCCAAGACCGTCCCCTGTCGGACTATGCCGGCGACTGGCAGTCGGTCTACCCGTACCTTCGCGACGGCACGCTCGATCCGGTCTGGCGGCACAAGGCCGAGACGGGCACGATGGATGCGGCCGGGTACAAGGCCGAGTACGAGACCGGCTACCGGACGGATGTCGAGCGGATCACGATCGAGGGCGACGTCGTGACCTTCTACAAGGACGGCCAGCCGACCATGGGAACCTACGCCTCCGACGGCCGCGAGACCCTGACCTACAAGAAGGGCAACCGCGGCGTCCGCTTCATCTTCCGCAAGACGGGCGGCAATGCTGATGCGCCGCAGTTCATCCAGTTCAGCGATCACGGCATCTCGCCGACCAAGGCCGACCACTACCACCTCTACTGGGGCAACGACCGCGCCGCGCTCCTGAACGAGGTCACGAACTGGCCGACCTACTACCCGTCGTCGCTCGGCCCGAACGAGATCGCGAGCGAGATGATGGCTCACTGAGCGTCACGACGCCGCCCGCTCCTCCGATCCGCGGCGGTGCCGATCCGCCGCGGTCGGTGCGGGCGGAGCGAACCGAAGGACGGGACGCCCGCCGGGACCGGCCTCCACGCTCGCCTCGACCCGGAACACGGCACGGATCAGCTCGGGCGTCAGCACCTCCGACGGCGGCCCGACGGCGACGAGCCGTCCGCCCTGCATCACGGCGATGCGGTCGGCGAACAGGGCGGCGTGATGCAAGTCGTGGAGCGCGGCGAGAACCGTCCCGCCGCGCCGACGCACCAGCGCCAGGAGCCCGAGCTGGTGCTCGATGTCGAGATGGTTGGTGGGCTCATCGAGGACGAGCACGCGCGGCTCCTGCGCCAGCGCACGGGCGATGTGAAGGCGCTGCCGCTCGCCGCCCGACAGCGAATGCCAGGGACGCTCGGCGAAGGATGCCATGCCGACGGACTCGAGCGCCTGCGTGACGACCGCCTCGTCGCGTTCGCTCCAGGTCGACAGCGTCCCGAGATGGGGCGTACGTCCGAGTTCCACCGCCTGGCGGGCGGTGAGCCGTTCCGACGTTTCCGCCTGCTGCTCGACCAGCGCCAGCACGCGCGCGAGATCGCGGCGCGGCATCCGCGCGACCGATCGCCCGTCCAGCGTCGCCGCTCCGCCATGCGGGCGTTTCAGGCCCGCCAGCATCGCGATCAACGTCGTCTTGCCCGACCCGTTCGGCCCGACCAGCGCCAGGAACTCGCCCGGCTGGACCTCCAGCGACACGCCATCGGCGATCAACCGGCCACCGGCCCGGTATCGCAGGCTGTTCGCGGCAAGCCTCACCGCGCCGTGCTCGCGACGGGACGGTGGATCAGGATCAGCGCGAAGGCGGGCGCGCCGACCAGCGCCGTCATCACGCCGATCGGCAGGACCTGACCGGGGATGACGGTGCGCGACAGGACGTCGGCGGCGATCATGAACAGCGCCCCGATCAGGGCGGAGGCGGGCAGGAGCGCGCCGTGGCGCACGCCGACGACGAGCCGCGCCGCGTGGGGGATGACGAGCCCGACGAAGCCGATCGACCCGGCGATCGAGACCATGACGGCCGTCATCAGCGCGGTCGCCCCGATCAGCACCGCCCGCACCCGGCGCACGGGGATGCCGAGCGCGGCGGCGGACGCCGTGCCGAAGGCGAAGGCATCGAGCGAACGGGCGTGGAGCAGACAGACCGCGAGACCCGCCACCGCCACGGGCACCGCCAGCCCCGCGTCCGGCCAGCGCACGCCTGACAGGTTGCCGAGCAGCCAGAACAGGATGCCTCGCGCCTGGTCGGCGGTGGCGGACTTGGTGATGATGAGCGAGGTCAGCGCGTTGAAGAGCTGCGAGCCCGCGATGCCCGCAAGGATGATCGCCGCCGCCCCGCGCCCGGCCAGCAGCGCGAGGCCGGACACGACGCCGAAGGCAAGGAGCGCCCCGCCAAGCGCGCCGAGCGGCAACGACAGGAGTCCGCCGCCGAGCCCGAGGATCGCGACCGCCACCGCGCCCGACGAGGCACCGGCGGAGATGCCGAGAAGGTAGGGGTCGGCCAAAGGGTTGCGCAGGAGTGACTGGAGGACCGCGCCGGAGACGGCCAGCGCCGCGCCGCAGGCCGCCGCCACCACGGCGCGCGACAGGCGGTAGTTCCAGACGATGCCCGCGTCGATCGGATCGAGCGTATGGCCGCCGCCCCAGAGGCGGTCGGCGATCGTCGCCGCGACTGTGGCGAACGGAATGCGCGTCTCCCCCACCGCCGCCCCGACGACGAGGGCGGCGAGGAAGAGTGCCAGCGCACCGAGCGCGAAGCCGGCGGCGCGTGCCGGATGGGCGGCGGCCCGGCTCACCGGGCGAGGCCGGCCTTCGCGAGGGCGTCGGCCAGCCGCTCGATGCCGTCGATCGTGCGGATCGTCGGGTTCATCGCCTGCGCGTCCATCTCGACGACGCGCCCGTCCTTCACCGCGGGCATCAGGCTCGCGACCGGGTCGGTGCGCAGGAACTCGAGCTTCACGGCGATGTCGTCGGCGGGAAAGCGGCGGCGGTCCATCCGGCCGGCGACGATCACCGTCGGGTTGGCGCGCGCGATCGTCTCCCAGCCGACGGTCGGCCATTCCTCCTGGCTGTCGATGACGTTGCGCACCCCGAGAAGGGACATCACGTATCCCGGCGCGCCGCTCTGCCCGGCGACGTAGGGGTCGATGTCGCCTTCGGCCGAGGAGAACCAGAACACGGCGGAGGTGCCCTCCTTCAGCCCGGCGATCTTCGCCTTGGCCGCCGTCTCGCGTGCCTTCAGGTCCGCCACCACCGCCGCGCCCTTGTCCTCGACGTCGAAGATGCGGGCGAGGTCCACGACCTCCTGGTAGACGAGGTCCATGGTGAAGCGCGCCGTCCGGATGCCGTCGCCGCCCCGCGAGTTATCCTTGCCCCGGCAGTCGGCGGGCGAGGTGTAGACGGGGATGCCAAGTTCCGCGAACTGCTCGGGCGTCGCGACGACGCCCTGCGGGCCGATCTGCCATTCGAACTGCGTGGTGACGAGGTCCGGGCGCTCGGCGACGACGCTCTCGAAGCTCGGGTCGTTGTCGGCGAGGCGCTTCACCTTCGCGTTCGCCTCCTCGAAGCCGGGAAGCACCGGACTGAACCAGAGCGCCGTGCCGGCGACCCGATCGGCGACGCCGAGGAGATACAGGATCTCGGTGGTGGACTGGCCGATCGAGACCGCGCGCGCCGGCGCCTTCTCGAAGCGCAGCGTGCGGCCGCAGTTCTCCATCTCCAGTGGGTACTGCGTCGGGGCGGCGAAGGCAGCGCCCGAGGAGAGAACGGCGGCAAGGAGGCCGAGCGCGGCGGAGCGGCGGCGGAAGAGCATGAACGCATTCCTGATGGCGGCGGGCGCAGCTTCGCCATGCCGCGGCGTGCGGCCTGGGTCGCCCGGATGGTGGTGGGACCGAGGTGCGCGGCGCCTCAGCGGCGCGCGAACGCTCGCAGGCGGGAGGCGAAAGGGGGAGCGTGGGCGCGTGGGCGCCGGAGGTGGGCCGTCATGGGCATCCTTTCCGGGCATCCCCGCCCGAACAAGTGGATCGATCGCCGACGGCAGGTCTCCTGGCTCGCGGAGGTCACGTCGATCATCTGCCTTCCCGCTCGGTGCCCGGAGGCGCTTCGCAGTGGCATGGCGCCGGGGCGACCCGGCGGCCCGCCGCGACGCTGGAGCGTCGCGGGGATGATCGGCATCCGCTTACAGTTGCGGGGGCAGCCACGGTTTCGGCCCCGATTGGGTCGTCCTCACCGTGTTCCCTTTTAATCCCCCGGACTCGTCGCCGCGGGGAAACCGTCGCGAGGATGCGTACGGGCAGGGACGGGACGCGTCAACGGGCATCATGCCCGAAGGAGCCCGTCTCCCCAAGGGAAAGGGTGGGCACCAGGCACCCCTGACGCCGCAAGGCTCAGGGCTGCAGCGCCGCGACGATCTGCGCGAGATTGTTGCGGAACATGGCAAGGTAGGTCGAGGCCGGTCCGTCCGGTCCCGACAGCGCGTCGGAATACAGCGTGCCGCCGACCTTGGCCCCGGTCTCGGCCACGATGCGATCGATCAAGCGGGGATCCGTAACGTTCTCGACGAAGACCGCGGTGATGTTCTCGTCGCGGATCTGGTGGATGATCTGGGCGACGTCGGCTGCGGACGCCTCGGCTTCCGTGGAGACCCCCTCGGGAGCGATGAAGGCGATGCCGTAGGCCTTGCCGAAGTAGCCGAACGCGTCGTGGGAGGTCACGACCTTGCGACGCGCCTCGGGAATGGCGTCGAGCCGAGACCTCACCTCCCGGTCCAGCGCCTGGATCGCGGCGACATAGCTATTGCCCTTCGCCTGGTAGTCCGCCGCATGGGCGGGATCGGCCTCCGTCAGGCCTTTCACGATGTTCTGGGCGTAGACGACGCCGTTGGCGAGGTTCTGCCACGCATGCGGATCGTCGACGCCGTGCTCATGAGCGGCGTGCTCGGCCTCGTGATCGTGCGCCGCGTCCTCGGTATGGTCGTGCTCGTCCTCGCCCGCAAAGGGGATCGGCGCGAGACCGTCGGTGGCGACGACCTCGTGCCCCTTGAAGCCGGCGGTGTCGACGAGGCGCGGCAGCCAGCCCTCGAACCGGAGGCCGTTGACCACGAGAAGATCGGCGGCGCCGAGCGCCCGGGCGTCGGACGGCTTGGGCTCGTAGACATGGGCGTCACCATCCGGGCCGACGAGCGTCGTCACCGCGACGTGCTCGCCCCCGATCTCCCGGACCATGTCGCCGAGGATCGAGAACGAGGCCACGACCCGGATCGGCTCCTCGGCCCTCGCCGCGGAAACGAAGCCGAGGAGCGAGCCCGACAGGGCCAGTGTCAGAAGCGTGCGGGACAGGCGCATGGGAGACCTCCTTCAACGGGCAGGCGCAGGAAACGTCGAGCCGGCGGCTGGGCCCCTGCAGGGGTCGACCGTCGCCGCCGACAGGTTGGCGCGAGGACGGCGTCATCGTGGGTCGATAAGCCCTGCAGGATACGAACAGGCCGATGCGGCACGACTTGTCTCCCGAACCGACAGTATCGTTTGTTATGTTATAACATTACCGGCTGCAAGTCCGCTTGACACGGAACGCGCCAGCGCTGCCCGTTCTCTCGTCGGCGAGGCGGGGACCCGTTGCGAAACGGGCCAGGCACGCCGTGCCAGGGTCGGCACGCGGAGCGACCCTTCCCGCCTGACGCATGGAGGAATGACGCCCCGCGCGTGCGAACCGCTGCCGGTTCAGCCCCGGACGCTGCCGCCGAACGTCTCGGGCACGAGATCGGCGCGCGCGGCGCCGCTTCGAAGCAGGTCGAGGATCGCGGCCGCCACCCGTTCGGGCGCATGGGCAAGGGACGCGGTGCCCTGCTCCTGCGCCCTGGCGGCGTCCTCGCCCGCGCGCACGGCACCAAAGAACTCGGTGGCGGTGATCGAGGGCTGCAGGAGGGAAACGGCGATCCCGGCCTCGGCGAGTTCGAGACGCGCCACGGCGGTCAGCATGTCGAGGGCCGCCTTCGAACTCGTATAGGCGGCGGAACCCGGGTAGGTCGCGAGCGTGGCGCCCGACCCGACGTTCACGATGGCGCCGCCGCCCTGACGCCGCATCAGCGGAACGACCGCCTGCATCACCGCGAGCGGGCCGAGAAGATTGAGATCGAGAAGGTCGCGAAACGCGTCGATCCCGATATCCTCGACCGGGGCATAGAGCCCCTGCCCCGCGTTGTTGACCACGGCGTCGATCCGGCCGAAGCGCGCCACGGCGGCTGCCACGGCGTCCGCGACCTCCTGCGGTCGGGTGACGTCGCAGCGGACCGCGAGCGCATCGGAAAGCTCCGCCGCCAACGCGTCGAGCCGCGCCTGTCTGCGGGCCAGAAGCACGACCCTGGCGCCGGACCGGTCGGCGGCCCGCGCCGTCGCCGCTCCGATACCCGAGGATGCGCCGGTCACCAAGACGATCCGCCCTTCGATATCCATGCCGCTATGTCCTTCCGTTCAAGGGTCCGGCGTCCGGTTCGAACCGCGACGCCGGTGCCGGCATCGATACGGCGCGACGGGCGGCGCGGCGTGCCCGATCGGCGCGAAGACTTGCCTGTTTCTGCCGGTCGCCTTGCGGCCCGGCGCGAGGCGTGGGACGGGTCGCCCCATGAGCGATGCGGTTCAGCGTCTCCGGGATCACGTGGCCCGACGCGCGCAGGGCGTCCTGACGCGGACGCAACTGCCGCGCGTGGATATCCTGCGCGTTCTCGAACCCACCTCGCTGTTTCCCGAAGTCTACCAGCCGATGGTGAGCCTGATCCTGCAGGGCGAGAAGCGGTTGTTCATCGGCGAACAGGTGGTGCGCTATGCCGAAGCGGAGGCGTTCGTCAGTTCCGTCGCGTTGCCGGCGACCGGAGAGGTCGTTCGGGCCACGGCCGAGCGGCCCTATCTCGCGCTGCGCCTAATCCTCGACCCCGTCCTGGTCGCCGACCTCGTGCGACAGGCAGGAGGCACGGCTCCGGGACCCGACCGGCGGGGCTTCGACGTCGCGGCGGCAACCGACAGGCTGGCCGATGCCTGGCTTCGCATGCTGAGCCTCGAGGACCATCGCGACGAGATTCCGGTGATGGCTCCGCTTCTGGAGCGCGAGATCCTGTTTCGCCTGCTGTGCGGGCCGCAGGGCGGCCTTCTTCGTCAGGTCGCCGGTCTCGACCGGGATTTCGCCCGCATCCGCGCCACGGTGGACTGGATGCGGTCGCATGCCGCCGAGCGGTTCCGGGTCGATCATCTGGCGGATCGCGCCGGCATGAGCGTTTCGGTCTTTCACCGCCGCTTCAAGGCGAGTACGGGCCTGTCCCCGCTGCGCTACCAGAAGCATCTGCGCCTCTACGAGGCGCGCCGGATGCTGTTGGCGGAGCGAAGCGAGGTCGCGCCCGTCGCCTTCGCGGTAGGCTACGAGAGCGTCTCGCAGTTCACCCGCGAATACACCCGCCTGTTCGGCGCCCCTCCGGCCCGCGACAGCCGGAGCCTTCGCACGGCGGCGACCGCGGCGCTCGCCTGACACGGCGCGGGATGCGGGAGCCCTCGGCGGGGCGCCGGAGGGGGGTGGGACCCGGACAACGCCGAAGCGGCCGAGGGCTCTTCCGCCCCTCTAGCCGATCATCGCGACAGTCCCGTGACGGCGGGCGACGTCGGCGTCTCGCGGCGCCCGCCACCGCGCGACATCGCGCCAAACGCGGTACCGCGGATCGATCAACCGGTCTGCGACGTTCAGCGGGACCGGTTCCCAAGGGGTTGCGTGGTTTGGGTCGTTTGAGGATCGGCGACATCGAGGTGGCCTTCGAGGACACGGCGGACGCATCGCCGAGCGGGCCCTCCCCCTTGCTGCTGCTGCACGGCGCGGTCCAGTCGCGCCGGATCTGGCGAACGCAGATCGACGCCCTGGCGCTGGGCCGCCGCGTCATAGCGCCCGACCTGCGCGGCCATGGCGAGACGACGCTCGGCACGGCCCGCCTCGACGTCGAACGGCTGGCCTGGGATGCCCTCGGCCTGCTGGACGCCCTCGGCATCCGCTACGCCTCGGTCTGCGGCCTCTCGCTCGGCGGCATGGTGGCCTTGGAGATGGCGGAACGGGCCCCCTCGCGCCTCCATGCTCTCGCGCTGGCCAACACGCCGACATCGCTGACCTCGACCGGATGGCTCCGGCGTCTCGTCGACGGCCTCGATCCCCAGGATTTGCTTCCGCTGGTGATCCGCCTTCTCGGCGGGGAGCGCAGCGCCCGGATCGGACTGACCCTCGCCTCCCGCATCATCGGGCCGCATTGGGTCGGGGCGGCGGCCCGGCGTCACTTCATCGAAGGGTTCAGGACGATGAGCCCCCGGGCGATCCACGTTACCTACCGCGCGATCGTCGAGGCTCGCGCCGCCGACGTCGGGCACCTGGCATGCCCGACCCTCCTGATCGCCGGCCGGCACGACGCGCCCTCGATCCTGTCGCAGACCGCCGATCTGGCCGCCGAGCTTCCGGACGCGAACCTGCGAACGATTCCCGCCGGCCACGTGTCGCTGCTCGACGATCCCGTCCGCTTCAACCACCTCCTGGCCGAGTTCCTGGAGGCGCATGGGGCGTGATGCGGGCCGGGCACGCTCACGTCCCGCCCCGCAGCGCCTCGGCATCGGCACGGATCTCGTCGCGCATCCGCTCCGCGGTTCCCGGCTCCACGAGGCCGGCCTCCTCGGCATGCCGGGCGGCGCCGTCCAGCGTCGCGCCCGACACCAGCGGCACGCCGGCCGCCTCGATCCGGCGCATGGCCCGCCGGACCCGCGGCCTGAAGCCCCGGGGCGTCACGTCGCGCATGTAGACCGCCAGGATCCGGCCGGGATGGCGCCGAACCACATCGGCGTAGATCGGCGCGTCGCTCTGCCCGGTATCGCCAACCAGAACGAAGCGCAGCTGCGGATAGGCCGAAAGCAGCCGATCGATGGCCGTCAGCTTGTGCCGGCGGTGGCTCCCCGTGAGCCACTGCGTCTTGTTGAGCCCGAAGTCCTTGAGAAACATGGGCCCCGGCGGGATGCGGCGCAGCCGCAGGACATCCTCGAACAGGTCGTAGAGGTTCCACGGGCTCGAGGAGACGTAGAAGATCGGGTTCGTTTCCGGGCTGCCCCGGCCGGCCGCCAACGCCCGAAACAGGAAGGCCACCCCCGGAAAGGCGACGCGTCCTTCGGCGGAGTTCAGAGCGACCGTTCGCCAATGCCGGAACAGGTTCTGGGCGCCGGTCTCGATCACGGTGTCGTCGATGTCGGAAACGACGCCGAAGGTCGCCTCCGGCGAGACGACGCGCACCAGCCCTTCCGCCACGAGCGGCCTGAAGGCGTAGCCCGGCGCCGAGCGCAGCGCCAAGGCGACCGGGAGCCAGGGTGAGCCGGGATTTTCGCCCGAAACGAGCGGCGCGTCGATTCCGAAGAAGCCCTGCGCGTCGCTGATGGCCTGCCCGCTCGCGCCACCTGCGGTCCAGTCCACGACGGCGTTCCGGATCTCGTCGGTTTCGTAGCGGCGGAACGTGCGCTTGAGTTGGGTCCACCGGGAACGGGATGGCTCGGCCCCCACGACGCCCTCGTCCTCCACGACGCGGCCGCCCAGACGCATCCGCCCGCCGCTGGCATAGCCGCGATAGGGAAGCAGGATCGGATCGGAGGTCATCCCGAGGCGCAGCTTGAGGCCGTAGCGCCCATCGTCCCAGCGCCGGGCGAGCGCCGCGGCGACCCGCAAGACTGCCTTTGTCCCCGTCATGTTTCGATCCGCCCGTTGCCGGGCTCGAAGATGGGCCTCGGGCGCTTCGAAGAAAGGCAGCGCAGACCGCGCTGCGGCTCCCGCGGCTGACGTTCCCGATCGGCGACCTATCCTTATCGCCGGTTCCGGTCGCGGCCATCGATACTGGACCGGTCCGGACATCCCGAGGAGCGCATGAACGACGTCGCCCCGCCCCGCCTGCCCGAGCCGGGACGAAACTGTTTTCGGATCGAGACGGCGGAGCGGCTGTCGGTGATCGTGGATGCCGAAGACTATTTCCGCATCGCCCGTGCGGCCATGCTGAAGGCGCGGCGCCGCATCACCCTCGTCGGATGGGACTTCGACGGCCGCATCTCGCTCGACCCGGGAGCCAGCGACGGCGGGCCGGACAAGCTCGGCGCCTTCGTGCTCTGGCTCGTGGAACGCAATCCGGAGCTGGAGATCTTTCTCCTGCGCTGGGACGTCGGGGCGCTCGCCACGCTTGCGCGCGGCACGACCTTCCTGACGCTCCTCAGGTGGATGCGCCACCCGCGCATCCATACCAAGCTCGACGGCGCCCACCCGCCGGGCTCCTCGCACCACCAGAAGATCGTGGTGATCGACGACGGTCTCGCCTTTTGCGGCGGCATCGACATGACCGGCGACCGCTGGGACACGCGCGAGCATGCCGCCGACGACGAACGGCGCCGCCGTCCCACGACGCACCGGCCCTACAAGCCGTGGCACGACGCGACGACCGCCATCACCGGCCCCGTCACGGCCACGATCGCCGAAATCTGCCGCGAGCGCTGGGCGGTGGCCGGCGGCACGCCGGACCTGACGCCTCTCGACGGCGTCGAGGCGGCCTGGCCGGACGGCCTCGACGCCCAGTTCCGCGACATGCCTCTGGCGGTGTCGCGCTCGGCTCCCCCCGTGCAGGGGCGCGCGCCGGTCCGGGAGATCGAGGCGCTTTATCTCGACCAGATCGCCCGGGCTCGCCGCTTCCTGTATGCGGAAAGCCAGTACTTCGCCTCGCGTCGCATCGCCGAGGCTGTCGCCCGCCGCCTGGAGGAGCCGGGCGGTCCGGAGATCGTCGTGATCAATCCGCTGACGGCGCAGGGCTGGCTGGAGCCCGTCGCGATGGACACGGCCCGTGCTCGCCTCGTGGAAGCGCTGCGCCGGCGCGATCGCGAGGGACGGTTCAGGCTCTACCACCCGTTCAACGCCGGCGGAGAGCCGATCTACGTCCATGCCAAGGTGCTGGTGGCCGACGACCGCATCCTGCGTGTCGGGTCCTCCAACATGAACAACCGTTCCCTGCGGCTCGACACGGAGTGCGACGTCACGGTCGACCTCGACCTTTGCGGCGACAACAGCGCATCGCGCACCATCGCCGCGGTCCGCAACGATCTCCTGGCGGAGCATCTCGGCACGCGTCCCGAGACCGTGGCCGCCCACCTCGACCAAACGGGTTCGCTGATCGCCACGATCGAGGCGCTGCGCGGCAGCGGCCGCTCGCTGCGTCCCTACGAGGTGCCCGACCTGTCCTCGGTGGAGGCTTGGCTGGCGGACAACGAGGTCCTGGATCCGGAAGGACCCGAGGAGATGTTCGAGCCCCTGTCACGGCGCGGCCTGTTTCGCGGGTTCGGCCGGCGGCCCCGACCCTGAACGGCGCGCCGCCGCGCGTCGCGTCGGGAACCAGGCGATGGCGCCGCGTTCAGCGAAGCGGCAGGCGGCTTCGCTCGGCAGCCTGCCGCTCGGCCTCCTGCGCGGCTTTCAGCATCGCGCGGGTGTACAGGAGGGCGTGGGAGGCGAGGTCGCGGCTGTCCTCCCACAGGTTGCGCCAGATGCCGAGGATGCCTTCCAGCGGCTGGCCGACGACGCGCGAGGAGAAGCTCTCGAAGGCGATCGGCCCCTCGTAGCGCGCCGCGACCAGCGCCCGGAACACCGCGGTCAGGTCGACCGAGCCCGAGCCCATGTAGCCACGATGCGAGTCGCCGGTGTGGAAGTAGCCGATATGGGGGCCTGCCTCGCGGATCGCGCCGGCGATGTCGGACTCCTCGATGTTCATATGGTAGACGTCGAGATGCACCTTCACGTTCGGCGCACCCACGAGCCTGGCCATCTCGACGCCTTGCGCAGCGGTGTTGCAGATGTTGGTCTCGTAGCGGTTCACCACCTCCAGCGCGAGCGTGATGTCGCTCTTGGCCGCGATCTGCGCCACGCCCGCCAGCGTCTCGGCGGATTGCCGGATGCCCTCGGCGGTCGCCGGCGCCGCGTACTTGCCGAAGCCCGAGTACAGGATGCCCCCGATCGTATGGCCGCCGCAGTCGCGGCATACGCGCACCGCGTCCTCGAGCTTGCGCCGGCCGCGCTCGCGCTTGTCCCGGTCGCCCGACGAGATGTCGCTGTCGAAGTCGAGGCCGAGCGAGAAGCTGACGCCGATGCCGGCCATCTCCAGCTCGCGCCGCGTGAACACGGGATCGATCAGGCTCGGATCGAGCGCCGGCACCTCGATGAAGTCGTAGCCGACCTCGGCCGTGCTGCGGATCGCGCGCGCGCATTCCTCGTGGCTCCAGCCGGCTTCCCAGACGAGCGCATGGACACCGAGCTTGTTCATCAGACCTTCCCTCCCCCGTGCCGGCGGCGGTGCCGGTTGTCCCGCATCCGATCCGTACCGGCACGCTCGCCAGCCTACAGGAGCCGCGCCGGGCGCGCGACCGTCGATCGCCGGCGCGCCCGCTCCCGTCCCAGGGTCGCCGCGCTCGACGAGAGGCTCGGTCCGCGGTGAGGGAGGTGCCGTCCGCCGCGCGATGGGCTAACCATCGTGGAAGCGACCCGTCACCGTTCAACCGCATGTCCGCCGACCACGCTTCCGTTCCCGTTCGCAAGATCATCCATGTCGACATGGACGCCTTCTACGCGTCGGTGGAGCAGCGCGACGATCCCGCGCTTCGCGGTCGCCCCGTGGCAGTGGGCGGCTCGGCCGAGCGCGGCGTCGTGGCAGCCGCAAGCTACGAGGCACGAGCCTTCGGCGTGCGCTCGGCCATGCCGTCCGTCACCGCGCGCCGTCGCTGTCCCGACCTCGTCTTCGTGCGCCCGCGCTTCGATGTCTACAAGGCGATCTCGGCCGAGATCCGCGCCGTGTTTGCCGAGCACACCGACGTCATCGAGCCGCTGTCGCTGGACGAGGCCTATCTCGACGTGACCGAGAACAAGCAGGCGATCGCATCCGCCACGCGCATCGCCGAGCTTGTGCGCGCGCGCATCCGCGAGCAAACCGGGCTCACCGCCTCGGCCGGCGTTTCCTACAACAAGTTCTAACGCACACCTTCAGGCAGTTTTGTCAACAATTAGGGGCAAGCTGCTGTAAAACATTGCAAAATGCGCGTTTGACAGGGTTTCTTCCCTAGGGTAACTGCGTCCGCCCTATGAAGCATCTGCTGAAACCCGAAGGCATTGCCGAACTAAAGGTCACACTGGTCGTCTTTCCGAATGGCGAGCGGTGCCCGATGCTCGTCACGGGCGACGGCATCCCCCTGTTTGACCCGACGGTCTGGTCGCTCACGAAGTATCGCAGGAGGAGCGCTTCCACCGTGGAGCAAGCCCTCCGCGGGGCAATGCTCATCCACCTGTTCTGCTGGCGACACGGCATCGACCTGGCCGAACGCATCAGGAGCGGCGCGTTCTTCGAGGTCGGAGAACTGGATGCCCTCGCATCGGACGCCTCGAAACCGTTCACCCGGCTACGGGGGGTATCGAAGGTGGTCCCCGTGGCTGCAACTGCGCAGAAGCGCCGTCGCTCCGTCGCAAGACTGCATCGAAGGCTTCCGTCGACCACTCGGGCGCAAGTGGTCATTCCCGCCACCGCAATGATCAGACTGCACTACGCCGCAAGCTACCTGAAGTGGCTCGGAGAACGACAGAGACCCCGTCTCCCCACAGGGGCCGTAAGTGCCGACGAGGCGTCCGCGAGGATGCGGGAATACGGGGCGAGGCTTCTGGAAGTGGTCGAACAGATTGAGGAGCGGTTGCCGTCAGTTACCGACGCGGACCGCACGAGCCTAGAGCCCGAAGAGCGGATCCGCCTTCTCGCGGTCACCCACCCGGACAGCCTGGACAATCCTTGGATCGATCCGTTCGTGCGTCTGCGGAACTGGGTGATCGTGCGCTGGCTCCTCGCCACCGGGATGCGACGGGGCGAGCTGCTCGGCCTCAGGATCAAGGACTTCAACCGGGGTCAAGCCTTTTGCGAGATCAAACGCCGTCATGACGACAAGCGCGACCGTAGACGTAGGCAGCCGAACGCTAAGACATCGGAGCGCCTCGCCCCCTTGGACGAGGGCTTGACCGAGCTCGGGGAGGAGTACCTCGAAGCCCGCAACCGGATCGAGGCTGCGCGCAAGCACGGCTTCCTCTTCGTCGCGCAAGACGGCAAGGCCCTTTCGGAAAGCGCAATCACGGGATTGTTCGCGCTGCTTCGGGAAAAGCATCCGGATGTCGGCCCTGTGAGCGCTCACGTCCTCCGGCATCAGTGGAACGAGGACTTCTCCGCCTACGCCGACGCAATCAAGTTGAGCGCCGAAGAAGAAGTCCGTGAACGCCGCTTGCTGATGGGGTGGTCCCGAACGTCCAAGATGCCGGGCCACTACTTGAAGCGCCGGACGAAGGTCAAAGCCGACGAACACAGTAGGGACATGCAGCGCCGGTTGATGAAGCACGGGTCCGCGATCCGGCAACGCATGCAGGACATGGAACGGGCGACCAAGGCGTTGCAGGACGACAGGGCTTGGCTCGGGGAGGTGATCGGTGCGTAAAACACCCTTCGGCAAGATGCCAGACGTCGAGTCACCTTACGAGCTTCCCGACCAAGCCGAGACCCGCGATGGCTATGTCTACCGTCCCGGCGACGATCATTGGCCGATCGTTACCGACATTGGTCGGCTGAACTTCCACTTCGGCGACCTCGGCGTCGCCCACGCGCTGAAGACCGGATTCAAAGGGTTCGTCACAGCACGACTTCGCAGCGAGAACCCGAGGTCGGTGTATTCGAATTACCAGTTGGTCCGAGGACTGCTCCTTCACATCGCGACCTACGACACGGACGCAGTTGCAATCTCATCCGCCCACCTGATGAATTACTCCGCTTCGTTCGAAGAGGACCAACGCTACCGTGCGACCGAGGCCAACGACATTGTACGAGTGTGGGCGCGCCTCGGCATCCCGGCTGTTTCAAGGGAAGCCTTCGTCACCGCCACCGACATGCCGAAAAGTTCAAGGAAGCGAGCGCTTGCGGTCCGGATGCGGTGCCCGATCCAAGGTGCGTACACGAACCTTGAGTATGACGGGCTTTATAAGGCTCTCCACGCGGCTTTCGCCGCGGGCGAAATCGCTATCGACAACTACGGCCTCTGCCTTCTCAGCGGAGCGATCGGGCCCAGGCCTGTTCAGATTGCCGGCCTGACGGTCGGCGATCTGAAGGTCACGATGGGGCCTGCGGGGAAAACGTACGTTCTGGCGATCCCCCGTGCGAAGCAAAGGGGCGCACGATACCGGACACAGTTCACCGAACGCCCCCTCATCGAAGAGATCGGCATGATCATTGAGGCGCAATCCCTGTTGGTTCGCGAGAAGGCAAGGCTCTGCGGAATGGCTGACCCCAACGAGGCACCCTTGTTCCCGGCCGTGCACGTGAGCAGTACATTCTTCGACGGTGGGACAACCCCTGCCCGCCCGACGCCAGCTTCCATCGCGATGAGGATCATCAACGTGATGGAGGGACTGGGCGTGAATTCCGAACGAACCGGAGAGGCGATCAACGTGAACGCCACGCGGGCGCGACGCACGGTCGGCACCCGTGCGGCACAAGAGGGCAAATCCCTGGACGAGATCATGGTGATCCTCGACCACACGTCACGTACCGCTGCACAGAGTTACATCGAGGTTCGTTCCGATCTTCTCCAGCGCCTCGACAAGAAGCTTGCCATCTTGCTGGCACCCATGGCGCAGCGCTTTGCTGGAACCCTTGCGGCGCGTGGAAACGACGTCGGGCAAGGCATCGAGCGGCATATCCTCGGATCCGTCGACGAGGGCGAAGGGCCCGCGGCCCTGGGTGGCTGCGGGAAGCACGGCTTCTGCGGCCTTGGGAAGCCAATTGCCTGCTACACGTGCCGACTGTTCCACCCATGGCTGGACGGACCTCACGAAGAGATCCTCGACTGGCTTCTCGGGAGGCGCAGGCAGATGGCCGAGGACGGATCCATGGCCGTCGCCGTCACACTTGACGACACGATCGTCGCGTGTGCCGAAGTGGTCCGCCAATGCCGAGCAAGGGCGGCATCGCTGGAAGGCGACCGAAATGGCTGAAGTCATCCCGTTTGTCCCGAAGGCCCATCTCGCCGCCTTGGCGAACATGGAGGAGTTCGTACGCTTTTGCCGCGACGAACTCGCCGTGTTCGGCTCCGATCTCGAATTCGAATCTTTTTCTTGGAACGTTACGCGCTTTTACCATCAGCGAGGCAAGTGCCATGAGCACTTCCTGAACTTCACCGAGAACACTCCCCGGCTGGGCCGGCTGGGTCCCATAATGCCGGAGCCGTTCGCGAGCCAGGTGAAGGCCTACATCCGCTACCATGCAGGTCGAAATCCGTCGAAAGCTCCTCCTCTGAATGAGATACGTGCGTTCAGGGCGTTGCTCGCGGCGTTCCTCGACAAAGGGGTGACGCCGGACCTGGGCTCGGTAGATGCCCATTTGCTCGACCATGCTGTCCAACTTGCTGCCGCAAGGAGACCAGGCAACTATTCAGCGAGCATCGGCGTTCTTTTGACGCCAGTTTCGGAGTTCCTGAGAGAAAACAATCTCGCCGCGAACGCCCCGATCGACTGGAAGCACGGCCAAGCGTGGGAATTGTACAACAACCGCTCGAGAGACGAGCGCCGTGAGGCACTGATGCCTTCAGATGAGGCGCTGCAAGCGCTTCCACGAAGTTTCCGTAAGGCAACCGAACCTCGTGATGTGATCGCCACGTCGGTGATGGCGCTGCTGGCGTGCGCCCCAAGCCGCATAAACGAGATCTTCGCACTCCACCACGACTGCGAGATCAAGCCCCTGACGGATGGCGACGAGGGTTACATGCTGCAATGGGCGGGCTCGAAGGGCCACCACGACTTCGCAAAGGGCATCCCCGCCGTGATGGCCGATGTCGCCAAGGAAGCGCTCGCGCGGCTGAACAAGCATACGGCCGAAGCACGACGCATCGCGGCTTGGTATGAGCATCATCCCGATCGTCTCTATCTGCCGGACGACTGCGTCCACCTGCGGGGCAAGGACCTCTCCGGGGCCGACATCGCACGTATCATCGGCTTCAACGAAGCTGGCAACGGACGAGACTGGGCAACCGACCGGAAGCTCGAGCCGATCAAGGGGATGCGGTCCTCAGCGGGACAAAGGATCTATGCGTTCCGCTTCTCGGACGTCGAAAGCGCCATCTTGTCCGAGTTGCCGCATGGCTTCCCGATCTTCGACAAGCAAACGGGTCTCCGCTACAGCGAAGCGCTGATGGTGGTGCGCCGTCAGGAATTTGCCGACCGCGGACGCGGACGATGGCGCTGCATGATTGCCCCCGTTTCCTATGGCAACATCATGAATAGTTTTCACAAGCCCGACGGCGTCTTCGCGCGCCTTGGACTGTCAACGCCCGAAAATCCGATCGTCCTGAAGACACACCAACTGAGACATTGGCTCAACACGGTGGCACAGCGGGGCGGCCTGACTGAGGCGGAAATCGCGGCCTGGAGCGGCCGCTTGGACCGCCGGCAGAACGAACCCTACGATCACCGTACGCCCGAGGAGATGCTTCAAGCGAAGCGCCGTAGGGACAAGGAGGTCGCAACGATCGCGGGTACCGCGGTGAGGGTGAACCCACCGGTGGCGAGGAATGAGGCTGCGGCTCGCGCCGGGCACGGGCATGCGACAGACATCGGCTTCTGCGGGCACGACTTCGCCTCGTCCCCTTGCATGATGTTCATGCAGTGCCTGCACTGCACCAAGCACACATGCGTCAAGGGTCACGATCCGCGACACCTGGAAAGGGTGGAGTTCGCCCTCGAGCGCGCTCGGCGAAGCCTCGCTGAAGCGGAGGCGGCGCTGGCAAAAGAGTACGAGGGTGCGGACGACTGGGTCCGCGCTCATCGCGAGACGATCGAGCGCCTCGAGCAGTTGTACGGCATCCTGTCCGACCCGACCGTGCCGGACGGTTCGGTGATCCGGCTCGCCAAGTCCGGCCGTTACTCTTTGGTCGAACAGGCCATGCACGACAACGAGGTGGTCACGGGCGTCCTGCTGCGGGGGAACGTCGGCGGCATGCAGGGGATCGGTGCAGGGACGGCCGGTGCCTAGGGGCGTACGCAGGAAGCCCCCTGCCCGCCGTCCCCGCGCGCCTCCCATGACCCCGGAGCGCATCACCCGCATCGTTGCCCTGATCGACGGATGGACGGGGCGCCTCACGTGGGAGGCGCTCTGCGAAGCGGTCGCGCGCGAGACCGGCGCAAGCTACAGGCGGGCGTCGCTCAACAACTACCTTCAGATCAAGTCTGCCTACAAGGCGTACGTCAAGAAGCCCAACCTAGCACCAAGCGGGGATGCGACCCCGGCACCAAAACCAAAGGGACCGAGCAGGACGCAGAAGAAGATCAGCAGGCTGGAAAGGAAGGTCGCCGAGCTGACGGCCGTGAACGATGCCCTGTTGGAGAAGTTCGCCCGTTGGGCGGTGAACGCCGGCTCGCGCGGCCTCGACGAAGCCTTCCTGGATCAGCCACTGGTACAGATCAAGCGCTCCGAGAACCGATGATGGCGCAGAAGTCGTTCCTCGAAGTGAGCGAAGAGAACCATGCCAAGCTGGTCGAGTTCGTGGAGCGGCTCCGCGCGGCCGGCCTGAAACTCCCCGGGCGTCTCGGCAAGGTCAACAAGACTGCCGTCGCTAGGGCTTGCGGCTTCGCGCGGGAGGTTTTCCAGCAGAACTCCCGCTTCGCCCGCACCCTGGAAGAGGCCGTCGCGGACCTCGGCATCGACGTGCCGCAGGCGGAGGAGCCGGAGCCGCGGGACAGCGGGGACAAGTCCAGGATCATGCGTCTCGAGCAACAGCTCGCCGCCGCCCGCAGCGAGAACCATGAGTTGAGGCGGCGCTTGCGCCGCTACGAGGCCATCGTGGACCACGTGGCGTCGTCGGGGCGGAGGGTGATCCCGTGAGTTCCTCCCCTGGGGCGGCATGGGGAACGGAGCTGCCGCGCGGCCAGCATCTTATCCGGTTCCTGGCGGGACGACCGGAGTTCGTCGGCGTGGGCCCCGCGACGGCCCGGCGGATGTGGGATGCCTTCGGGGAAAGCCTCCACGACATCCTCGCCGAAGGCAGTGTCGAGCGCCTGACGAAGGTCCTTCCGCGGACACAGGCCGAGATCGTCTGCGATGCATGGCGGAACCAGAGGGCCGTCACCGAGGCGGTCGCGTTCTTCGACCGGCACGGCATCGGCATCCGTTACGCCCGAAAGGCCGTGGAGCTGTGGGGCGACGAAGCCATCGCCAAGCTCCAAGAGAACCCCTACCGCCTGTTGACGCTCTGCGCCTGGAGAGAAGTGGATCAGGCCGCGATGCGACTCGGGGTCCGACTGGACGACCGACGACGGCAGGTCGGGGCGGTGGAGGCGGCGCTCTACGAGCGGCTCGACGGGAAACACACGGTCACGTCCCTGGAGAAGCTCGTCCGCCATGCATGCACGCTCCTCGGCGCGACGCCTGCGGATGCGGAACGCGCCGTGACCATCGCGGTGGACGACGGCGCGGCCATCCCTTGTCCGGGTGGCTACCAGCCTGCGGGGGCCGCCTACGCCGAGCGGTTCATCGAGACCCGCATCCGTGCGGCGCTGGCCGATGACGGACAAGCGAGGGACCTGCTGGCGAGCCGACCCACGCCGGTTGCGATGTCGACCTTCCTCGAACGTTACAACAGTCTCGCCTCCCAGCGACTGACGAGCGAGCAGGCAGACGCGGTGACGATGGCGTTGAACCATCGGTTCGCGATCCTCGTCGGGGGCGCGGGGGTCGGCAAAACCACGACGCTCCGCGCCATAAACGAGGCCGCCGAGCAATTCGGATTCCACGTACACCAGCTCGCGCTCGCCGGGAGGGCCGCGCAGCGAGTGGCGGACGCGACCGGCCGGGCGGCCCGTACGATCGCCTCTTGGCTCTGGGATGCCTCGAAAGGCCGCGCGGGAACGGGAGCGCACACGCTCGTCGTCGTCGACGAAGCGAGCATGCTGGACCTACCCACGCTCTACCGCATCCTGTTCCATCTGCACGAGGATGCGAGGCTGCTGCTGGTCGGGGACGTCGCCCAGCTCGCCCCGATCGGATACGGCCTCACCTTGCACCGTCTGGTTTCCAGCCCCCGGATCCCGCGTGTCGAGTTGACCCGCATCATGCGGGCCGACGAGGCGACGGGAATCCCGGCGGTGTCCAGAGCCGTACGCGAAGGCAGGTTGCCCGAGCTACCGACTTACAGGGACGGTCGCACAGGGTGCAGCGTCGTCGGATGCGGGCCGGAAAGCGTCATCGACGAAATCGAGCGGATCCGCGACGACCTCCGCGACGAGGAAGTGCAGGTCGTGGGAGCGACCTATGCCGGTCCCGCCGGGATCGACGCGATCAACACGTACTTCCACCGCTACAACGCGCATGGCCGCTTGCGGCTCGCGCGCTTCGCCGAGGGGGACCCGGTCATCTGGACGAAGAACGACCACGAGCGCGGCCTTTGGAACGGAACCATGGGGCATGTCCTCGTCGTGAAGGAAGACCGCCTTACTGTCCGGCTCGACGGTCGGACCTTCGACCTCTTGGCTGCCGACCTGTCCGGCCGGATCGACCTCGCCTACGCTATCAGCACGCACAAGGCGCAAGGGTCGCAGTGGGGCACGATCATCGTGCCGTTGAGTTCCAGCCGTCTTTTCGATCGGGCTCTCCTCTACACGGCGCTGACCCGAGCCGAGCGACGCGTGGTCTTGGTCGGCGACCTCGGGCACCTACACCGTGTGGTGACACAGCAGCCGAGTTCGCTTGCGCGCGACGTCGCGCTTGCCGTCTGATGGATCTCGCCTCGTCAAATGGGCGGATGATCGCGCGGAGCCAGGACCCTGGATCCACGGTCCTGCCAGCATTCGCGCTGTTCCAGAATACCCTCAGGGCGGACGCGGCCCGGTCCGGCGCGCTCCCCATAGCGCCGTAGCCGGACCGGGCCGCGTCCGCCCGTCCCCGTGCCCAGCACCTCGCAGCGGCGGCGCCGGAGTCGATCGGCGGCCCGGTAGTGAACGACCGGATGCCGTCCAGCCTTCAAGACACGCGTCGGGACAAGCTTTAGCAGGAGCCCGCCGACGCGTCCCGGCCGCTTCATGCACAAGAGCGTCCAGCACTGCGTCGGCAAGCATTTCGCGGGAGGAGCCTTACTTTGCCGCGGCGTCGAGGATCGCCGCGAACTGCTCGGGCGGAAGCGCCCCGCGGTACTTCTTGCCGTCGATGAAAAAGGTCGGCGTTGAATCGACACCGAACTCGCTCGCGCCCCTGTCCTTCGTCGCCACGACCTTCGCCTGGAGGTCGGCGTCGGACAGGCATGCCCTAAAGCTTTCCTCCGTGAAGCCCGCGATGCGCGCGATCGACAGAAGCCTGTTCGCCGCGTCGTCCGCGTGCGCCCAGCTCTCGGATTGCGCGAACAGGGCGTCGACCATCGCCGTGCGCCCGTTCTCGCCAGGCGTGCAGCGCGCCAGCATGGAGGCGGCGACCGCGCGCGGGTCGAACGGGAACTCGCGGACGATCAGCTTGGCCTTGCCCGTGTCAAGGTAGTCCCGCTTCAGCGTCGGGTAGGTGTTGGCGTGGAAGGCCGCGCAGTGGTCGCAGGTCATCGAGGCATACTCGACGATGGTGATCGGCGCGTCCGTGCGTCCGATCACCACGTCGGGCAGCACTTGGCCGGACATCAGCGCGGCGACGTCGACCTCGCCGTCGGCTTCGGGAGCGGGTGTGGACGGGGATGGCGCGGACGGCGCTGCCACCGCAGTCGGCGCCGCCGGGGCCTCGCCCACCGCCGCAGCGGGTGACGTCGTCTCGTCCGAGCATCCCGCGAGCGCGAGGAGGACGAGGCAGAGGGCGGGCGCAAGGGATCGGTGCGCGCGCCGACGGGCGCCGCGGATGGATCGGGTCATGGGAATGGTCCTCTATGCGCGCGGGCGGCCCTCGGGCGGCGGCGCGGGAAACGGAAACGGGGACTGGTTGGCCGAAAGGGCCGGGTTCAGGTCCGCGTCCGGTCCGGGGGGCGCTCGTCGGGCATGCGGTCGCGCCCGAGCAGGAGATCGGCCGGAACGGTGCCGATGCGCGCGGCCGAGAACCAGGGCGAGCCAATCTCCGGATGGACGTTCCCTACCAGCCCGAAGCCGCAGTGCACGTCGTCCGGCATGTCGTTGCCGTCCGTGCCGTCGGCGGGCGCGGCATCGCCGGTGTCCGTCCCGACCCCGACCACCACGGTCTCGGCGCAGCCGGGCACCGTCGCCGCCCCGTGGGCGAGGGAGGCGAACAGGGAGGCCAGCAGGACGAGCGCGAGCGCGGCGAACTTCATGCGCCCATGATCCCCGCTCGGACCCCCGCGTCAACCGCGGCGATGCCGCAGTCCGGCAAGCACGAGGGGTTCCGGCAGCCCGGGACGACGCGACGGGTCAATGCGACCGGGCGCCCAGGACGAAGTCGAAGAGCAACTTCACGTTCAGGAGCGCGATGGCCACGGCGATCGCCAACGCCACGCCGGCCAGCCAGCGCGGAGCCACGAGCTCGCCCATCTTGCGACGATCCATCGTGAACATGACCAGCGGGAACACCGCGAACGAGAGCTGGAGGCTGAGGACGACCTGCGTGAGGATCAGGAGGCGGGCGGTGCCGCTCTCGCCGAACCAGATCGTCACCGAGGCCGCTGGGACGATGGCGATGATCCGGGTGATCAGGCGCCGGAGCCAGGGCGCGAGCCGGATGTCGAGGAAGCCCTCCATCACGATCTGCCCGGCCAGCGTCGCCGTGACGGTGGAGTTGATGCCGCAGCACAGGAGCGCGACGCCGAACAGGGTCGGCGCGACGGCGGCCCCGAGGATCGGCGCGAGCAGGCTGTGCGCCTCGCCGAGCTCGGCGATCCCGGTCCGTCCCGTTGTGTGGAAGGCCCCGGCCGCCAGGATCAGTATCGACGCGTTGACGAGGAGCGCGAAGCAGAGCGCGACGGTGGAGTCGATCGTGGCGAAGCGCAGCGCCTGGTGCTTCTCCGGCAGGGTCGTCCCGTAGGCGCGCGTCTGCACGATGCCCGAATGGAGATAGAGGTTGTGGGGCATCACGGTGGCCCCGAGGATTCCGAGCGCGAGGTACAGCATCTCGGGGTTCGACACGATCTCGGTGGTCGGGGCGAACCCGCGGATCACGTCGCCCCAGTTCGGGTCGACCATGGCGATCTGGACGGCGAAGCACACCGCGATGACGCCGAGCAGCGTCACGATCAGCGCCTCGACCCATCGGAAGCCGAGCCGCTGGAGCCATAGGATCAGGAACACGTCGACGGCGGTGATCAGGACGCCGATCTCGAGCGGGATCCCGAACAGGAGGTTGAGGCCGATGGCGGTGCCGATGACCTCCGCGATGTCGGTGGCGACGATGGCGATCTCGGCCAGGAACCAGAGCGGCAGCGCGACGTAGCCCGGGTATGCGTCGCGGCAGGCCTGTGCGAGGTCACGACCCGACGCGATCGCCAGGCGCGCGCAGAGCGACTGCAACACGATCGCCATGACGTTCGACAGGAGCGCGACGAAGAGCAGGGTGTAGCCGAAGGCCGAGCCCCCGGCGATCGACGTCGCCCAGTTGCCGGGATCCATGTAGCCGACGGCAACGAGGTAGCCCGGACCGAGGAAGGCCGCCGCCTTGCGCCATGGCGGCGCGTTGCGGTCGACGCGGACGGTGCGGTGCACGTCGAGGAGCGATCCGTCCCCGCGGTCCCGCTTCCACCCCGCCTCGTCCGTGCATTCGTTCGAACCAGACATCGTTCCGCGCCCCACTCCGAGATCGCGTAGAGTTGTTCCTCAGCACATGGTTTGTCCAGTAGCAAACTTTGTGCCCGGAGCCGATTTCCGCTAGATGAGGGAGACGGAGGACGGCGGATGACGGGCGGGATCGACGGAACGGATGCGGCAACGACGGCGGCGCGGTTCGCGCGCGTGCGCAAGGCCAACCAGTCGGAGCTGTCGGAGGACTACGTCGAGATGATCGACGACCTGATCGCGGAGCGCGGCGAGGCAAGGGCGGCCGACCTCGCCGAGCGCTTCGGCGTCTCCCCCGGCACTGTCGCCCGTACCGTGCAGCGGCTAGCCCGGGACGGTCTGGTCAGCTCCGAGCCGTACCGGGCAATCTTCCTGACGGCAGAGGGCAAGGAACTCGCCGAACGGGTCAGGGCGCGGCACCGCCTGGTCGTCGACTTCCTGAAGGCGATCGGCGTGGCGCCCGCGTCGGCGGAGATGGATGCCGAGGGGATCGAGCACCATGTCGGGAAGGACACGCTCGACGCCTTCCGCAGGTTCCTGACGCGCTGAGGGTTACGCACGGCGGGACGTCCGATCCGGAGCGACGGCGCGGGGCCGCCCGGGCCTTGCCGCCTCAGCGCTCCGCGTCCGCCGGATCCTCGGCCAGCGCTTCGGGCCGGCTGACGGGCACGGCGTCCATCGACGTCTCGACGGAGAGGCCCTTCGTCCCGAGCCGCTTGAGCATGTCGCGATACCGCGGGTGCATCCCGCCGTCGACGTAGGACATCGGCATGCCCGCCCGGCCCTCGGACAACAGGGACTGGAGCAACCTGTCGTCCCTCTCGCGCTTGGCGGCCACCTCGGGCGCGACGCGCGTCTCGAGCGGCGGGCAAGAGGCCGCCGGATCGATCGGCTGGCGGTCCTTGCGCCGCGCGTCGAACACGTAACGCCCGCCGCAGGCAGCGACCTCGGGCTCCCTCCGCGTCACCTCGAAGATGTCGTACCCGAGCTTCAGGTTGCGCCAGAACGCAATGTTCGGGTCGCTCCGGTGGCGCGCCATCTGCTCGGCGGTCATCCGGAATGGGAAGGACTGAACCTGGAAGTCGCCCTGGCCGAGCGCGAAAGCCCTCTCCGCGTCGGCGTAGACCTCGCCGACGCCCTCGTCGGTCATCGCGAAGCACCCGGACGACGAGCAGGCCCCGTGCACCATCAGCGAGTCGCCCGTGTAGCCGAGCGACTTCTCGAGCGGGTTGGGGTAACCGAGGTTGAAGGAGCGGTGGTACTTCGAGTTCGGGTTCATCAGCGCCCGGGTGACCCGGTAGAAGCCCTCGGGCGCCTGGCGGTCGCCGTTCGTCTTCTTGGGACCGAGCTTTCCGGACCATCGGCAGAGCGGATGGGTCTTGTGCGGGGCGTAGCGACCGTCCGCGCCGAGCTTCCAGACCTCGAGTTCGCTCTCCTCCTTGAAGATGCGCACCAGGATCGAGCCTGGCGGACGGGCCTTCGCCTCGGCGTAGGCCGTGGGCACGAGGTCCTTGTAGGTCTCATCCGACACCGACATGCAGCCGCCCATGGACGCGAGACCGAGAAGGGCGACGGCCAGCGCTGCTCGTCGCGTGGCGGTGCGGGCGCGGCGTCGTGCGGGAAGGTGCATCTCGTTCCGAGGGTTGGTCGTGGCGGGTCTCCGTCCATCATCGACGGCCGGGCTGTCGCGGGGATGACCCGGGGCCGCAACCGTCGCGGCCGCCAAGAGACGCCTCGATCCGGCGGAAGTGAGGCGACCGCAGCCGTCGGTCCTCAATGCGTCTCGTGCAGGCACTCGCCGTGATCGCCGAGGACCTCGATCACCCGGCACTCCGCGACCGAATGGTTCGAGCAGTTCGTCATCCGCGCGATCTCCGCACGCAGCGCCGTCAGCCGGGCGATCTTGTGGTCGATGTCGGCGAGATGCGCGGCGGCGATCCGGTCGGCGCTCTCGCACGGACGGTCCGGCTCCCCGGCCAGCGCCAGGAGTTCGCGGATGGGCTCGATCTCGAAGCCGAGCTCGCGGGCGTGCCGGATGAAGCGCAGGCGGCTGAGGTCGCCCGCGTCGTAGAGGCGGCGGTTGCCCTCCGTCCGCGGCGGCGCGGCCAAAAGGCCGATCTGCTCGTAGTACCGGATCGTCGGCACCTTGATGCCGCTCGCGCGCGACGCCTCGCCGATCGGAACGCCTTGCGTCATTTTTCCTCTTGCTCCTCTAGCCGCTAGAGGAAGTACGCCTCTCCCGACACGCACGCAAGGAGAGCGCCATGAGCGCCGTCATGAACGAGAGCCGCTACAGGGTCACCGGGATGGACTGCGCGGCTTGCGGGAACAAAGTCGATACCGCCATCCGTCGCCTCCCGGGCGTGGAGGACGTCTCCGTGTCCGTATCCGCCGGGACGGTGAGGGTCAGCCACGCCGACGGCTTCGACACTGCCGCCGTCGTCCGCCAGGTCCGCAACCTTGGCTACGGCGCGGAGCCGGCCGGGGGCCATGCGGCAGCCGCCGACGGGCATCCGTCCGCTTCCCACAGCGCCGGCGGCCACGACCATGCGGGCCACACCCACGACGACCTCGGCGAGGCGGGCAAGCCGTGGTGGCGGACGCGCAAGGCGGGCCTCACCGCCGCCTGCGGCGTTGCCCTCTTGGCCGCCTACGTCCTCGGGCATGCGGTCCCCTCGCTCGAGCGGCCCGCGTTCCTCGCGGCGCTCGCCATCGGCCTGGTGCCCGTCGCGTGGCGGGCCATCACGGCCGCCCGGTTCGGAACGCCGTTCTCGATCGAGGCGCTGATGTCGATCGCCGCCGTCGGCGCCGTGTTCATCGGGGCCGAGGAGGAGGCCGCCGCCGTGGTTCTGCTGTTCCTGGTCGGCGAGATGCTGGAAGGGGTCGCTGCCGGGCGCGCGAGGGCGAGCATCCAGGGACTGACCGCATTGGTGCCGAAGACCGCGATCGTCGAGGCGAACGGCGAGACCTCCGAGGTGGCCGCCGACAGCCTCGCCGTCGGCACGGTCATCCTCGTCAGGCCCGGCGACCGCGTCTCGGCCGATGGCGCGGTCGTCGAGGGGTCGGGCGAGGTCGACGAGGCCCCGGTCACGGGCGAGAGCGTCCCTAAGCGCAAGGTCGTCGGTGATCCTGTCTTCGCGGGCACGATCAACGCCGGGGGCGTGCTGCGCGTCCGGGTGACCGCCGCGGCGGCCGACAACACGATCGCGCGCGTCGTCCGCCTCGTCGAGGAGGCCCAGGAGGCGAAGTCGCCGACCGAGCGCTTCATCGACCGCTTCTCCAAGGTCTACACGCCCGCGGTCCTCGTGGTCGGCTTGGCTGTCGCCGTCGTGCCGCCTCTGGCCTTCGGGGCGGACTGGAGCGAGTGGATCTACAAGGGCCTCGCGATCCTGCTGATCGGCTGCCCCTGCGCGCTGGTCATCTCCACCCCAGCGGCCATTGCGGCCGGCCTGTCGGCGGGCGCCCGGCGCGGGCTCCTGATGAAGGGCGGCGCGGTGCTCGAGAGCCTCGGCCGGATCACCGCCGTCGCCTTCGACAAGACGGGCACGCTGACCGCGGGCAAGCCCGTCGTGACCGACATCGTGGCGGGCAGCCGCTCGGCCGCGCAGGTCCTGTCGCTGGCAGCCGCGCTCGAGAAGGGATCGAGCCATCCGCTGGCGGTCGCGATCCTCGAGCGTGCGAAGGCGGAAAGGGTGCCGACCCCGCCCTCGTTCGACGCGAACGCAGTGGCCGGCGAAGGCGTCGAGGGTGGGGTCGGCGGGGAGCGGGTGTTCCTCGGGTCGCCGCAGGCGGCCGGGAGGCGCGTGGTCCTCGCGCCCGAACAGGAGGCCGCGATCGCGGCGCTGAACGCGGACGGCAAGACCGTGTCCGTGGTCGTGGTCGGCGGGGCCGTCGCCGGGTTCATCGCGATGCGCGACGAGGCCCGGCCGGATGCCGTGGCGGGCCTGGCAGCCCTGAAGGCATCCGGCGTCCGGGCCGTCATGCTGACGGGCGACAACAGGCGCACGGCCGAGGCGGTGGCGGCAGGTCTCGGCATCGAGGCACGGGCGGAGCTCCTGCCGCAGGACAAGCAGCGCATCGTGCGCGAACTCCAGTCCGAAGGGCTCGTCGTTGCCAAGGTCGGCGACGGCATCAACGACGCGCCGGCGCTGGCGGCCGCAGACGTCGGCATCGCCATGGGCGGCGGCACCGACGTGGCGCTGGAGACCGCGGACGCGGCGGTGCTCCACGGCCGGGTGAAGGACATCCCCGACATGATCGCGTTGTCCAAGGCGACCATGGGCAACATCCGGACGAACATCGCCATCGCCCTCGGCCTGAAGGCTGTCTTCCTGGTGACCACCGTCCTCGGCATCACGGGCCTATGGCCGGCGATCCTCGCCGACACGGGCGCGACGGTCCTCGTGACCGCCAACGCCATGCGGCTCCTCGGCTGGAAGCCCCGGTGAGCGCCGCCGCCGACGACCTCCTTCGCATCGGGCCGGCGATCGTCCTCGCCGTCACCGTGGCGTGGCTTGCGCTCGCCACCCGTCGGACGTCCCGGGAGATCGGCGGGCGTGCCTATGGCTTCGGGAGGAGTCCCCGCCAGACGCTGGCGCGCGTCCTGTTCGGCGCGACCGTCGTGGGCGGTCTCGCGGCCCTCGGGCTCCATGCGGCGGGGAGCGCGTCGGCCGCGATCGCACCGCTCGCGGGCGAGGCCTACGCCGTCCGTCTGTCCGGTCTGGCGCTGGCCGTCGCGGGGCAGGTCCTGACGGTCGTGGCCCGGAGCGGGATGGGCCGACGCTGGCGGGTCGGCATCCCGGACGAGGCGCCTGACGCCCTGGTCACGACGGGTTTATTTGGCCTCAGCCGCAACCCCGTGTTCCTCGGGATGCTCGCGATGGCGGCAGGGCTCGCGGTGGCCGTGCCGTCCCCGGCGATGATCGGCTGCGCGCTGGCCTTCTGGGTCGCCTGCGAGGTCCAAGTCCGGGACGAGGAGCGCTTCCTCGAACACTCGTTCGGCCCCGCATACACCGCATACCGAAGCGCCGTGCGGCGCTGGATCTGACATGGAACAGGAGTGACCCCATGGGACGCAGACCGACGACGATCATCGCCGGGGCGCTCGCGCTCCTCACCGTACCCGCGTTCGCAGCCGAGACCGTCGACGTGTTCTCGACGTCGGGCTGCGGCTGCTGCATCGGCTGGATGAAGCACCTCGAGGAGGCAGGGTTCGAGGTCTCGAACGAGAACCTCGCCATGGCGGACCTCTACGCCAAGAAGACGGGCGCCGGACTGAAGCCGGGCCAGACCTCCTGCCACACGGGCTTCGTCGGCGGCTACGTCGTCGAGGGCCATGTCCCGGCAGCCGAGGTGAAGCGCCTGCTCGCCGAGAAGCCGGACGCGATCGGGCTCGCCGTTCCCGACATGCCTGCGGGAAGCCCGGGCATGGGGACCAGCGACGAACCCTACGAGGTGCTCCTAGTCGCCCGCGACGGCACGTCGACGGTGTTCGCACGGTACCCGAAGTGAGGTTCCTTGCCGCCGCGACCACGCTTGGCCTTGCCGTCCTGCTCGGGCCAGCCAGTGCGCACGAGTTCAAGGCCGGCAGCCTCACGATCGACCATCCGTCCTCCCGCCCGACGCCGCCGAACGCGAAGGTCGGGGTCGGCTACCTCTCGATCCGCAACGACGGGACGGAGCCGGATCGGTTGGTCGGGGGTTCGGCAACCGTCGCCGGCCGCTTCGAGGTCCATGCCTCCACCGTCGAGGACGGCGTCGCCCGCATGCGCCGCGTCGAGGACGGGGTCGTGCTGGAGCCGGGGGCGACCGTCACGCTCGCCTCGGGCGGTACCCACGTCATGCTCCTCGACCTCAAGGAGCCGATCGTGAAGGGCCAGTCCTTCGACGGCACCCTCGTGTTCGAGCGTGCCGGAGCCGTGCCGGTCCGCTTCTCGGTCGAGGGCTTCGGCGCCGGCGCGGCCGCCCCCTCCCACGGGGGACACCAGCCGTGAACCTGCGCACCGTTCGGATCGCGCTCTGGGGCGCGGTGGTCGTCGTCGCCGCGGGCGCCCTCGTCGGCGCGGCATGGACGCTTCCGGGCGGCGTGTCGGCGCCCGCCGCCGGAACCTCGGCGGCCGTGCCGATCGGCGGAGAGTTCGCGCTGGTCGACGAGGACGGGAAGCCGCGGACGTGGTCCGGCTTCCGCGGCAAGCCCGTTGCCGTGTTCTTCGGCTTCACGCATTGCCCCGACATCTGCCCGACGACGCTGGGCGAGCTGTCGGTCCTCCTCGCGGACCTCGGCCCTCGCTCGGACGGTCTCCAGGTCGTGCTCGTCAGCGGGGACCCGGAGCGGGACACGCCGGAGGTCCTGAATGCCTACCTCCAGTCCTTCGACCCGAGGATCTTGGGACTCACGGGCACCGAGGCGGAGGTCGACAGGGCGTTCGACGCCTTCAAGGCCTACCGCCGGAAGGTGCCGACGGAGGGTGGCGACTACACGATCGACCACTCCGCCGGGGTCTACCTCTACGACCGCGACGGCGGCTTCGTCGGCACGCTGGACATGCACGAGGACGCGAGGATCCGGCGGGAGAAGGTGGAACGCCTCCTTGAACGGCCGGGCGACGCAGCCACCCGGGACAGCGGCAGGCGGGCGGCGGAAGCGGGAAACGTCAGCAAGGGGGAGGCCATTGCTACTGGGGCGAACGGCTGATCGACGAAACGGGCCGAGGGGACTGCGCCTCCGCGTCCAACCCGGTCCCGACGCCATCGCAGCCGGACCGAGCCGTTCGAATGCGAACGGTTTTCTCCATCGGAAACCAATCCTCCGCCCGCATCCTGCCGCCGCTTGAAGGCAAGGGACCGGAGCGATCGCATGGCTGGAGACGTCACGGCTGAACCGGACCGCCGCAAGGGCATGCTGCCCGCGTGGATGGTCTCGAAGGGAGGCCTCGCGGCGATAGCGGGCGGAACGCTGCTCCTCGCCTGCTGCGGGGCCTACGCCGCCCTGAGAGGCGACGGCGAGGCCCCGCCGGCAGTGACGGAGGAGAAGGTCGAGATCCCCGTCCCGATGCCCGTGGCGAGCAAGCCGCAGGCGATCAAGGCCGACGCCTACTCCATCGTCTCCGTCTTCGAAGGCGAGGCGTTCCTCGCGACCCCGAACGACCTCGTCCGCGTCGTGGTGGGGGCCGTCGTGCCGGGCCTCGGCACGATCACCTCCGTCGAGACGTTCCCGAACGGGGGTGGCACCGTCGCCGGCACGGAGGCGGTGCTGCGCACGCGCTGAACCGCCCGACGGATCCGGGCGAGCCTTCCTGGCAGGCGCACGGTCGGGAAGGCTCGCGCCGACGGGTCACGCCGACCTAGCGAGCGCCTCGGTGAAGATAGGCGAGAACGGACGCGCCGCCGCGGCGGCCGAGGGCGGGGGATCGTCGTTCCGATCCGTCCACGGCGTCGGCCTGCGGCGCACCAGCCTCGCGACGAGGCGGTTCGTCCGCCGTGCCGCGAGGCTGTCGGCTGTTCCCGATGCCGCGAGTTCCCCGTCCCGGTCGAGCGCCGTCATGGCCTCGAGGATCTCGTCGATCGGGATCACCGCGCCGCTGTCGAGCCGACGGAGCGAAGGCTTGTCCTCGACGGTTCGGCGGTCCGATGCCCACGAGGCCAGCAGCATGCGCTTCTGGCTCTTTGTGAGCCCAGCGGCCGAGACGACCTGGTCGGGATGGTTGAAGGTGTCCGCACCGGGCACCGAGGAGCTTTCAAAGCTTGCGGGCAGTCCGTCGGCGATCCGACCGGTGTCCGTTTCGTATGGGGTTTGCATAGCCACATCCTCCGTTGAGCAACATGGATACGCTGCGCCGCCGCGAGACGTGGCGGCGGCACAGGCCCGTCTCCCGCGAGCCGGGCAATGCCCGATTTGGAAACCGTCGGCAGCGACGTCAAGACGACGGACGTTGGTCTGAAGGAAAGCGTCGCGAAAGACGTTCGCGTGTCCCTTGACCTTCCCATGGTGGGAAGCCCCATCTTCCGGCAAGTCGCAAATTTCCGGGACGAAACCGATGAACCAGACCGTTCCCTCGGAGAAGTTCGGGAAGTCCGCCGGGGTCCTCCGCCTCGACATCGAGGGCATGAGCTGCGCGTCCTGCGTCGGCCGCGTCGAGCGCGCCATCGCGGCGGTGCCGGGCGTCTCCTCCGCGTCCGTGAACCTCGCCGCAGAGCGCGCCGACGTGACTTTCGCGGGCACCGTCGACGGGGCCGCGGTCCTGCATGCGGTCGAGGAGGCCGGCTACGGGGTCCGCCAGGAGACGCGGGAGCTCGGCATCGAGGGCATGAGCTGCGCGTCCTGCGTCGAGCGGGTCGAGCGGGCGATCGCCGCCGTCCCCGGCGTGTCGACCGTCGCGGTGAACCTCGCGACCGAGCGCGCCACGGTGCGTGCGCTTCCCTCCGTGGACATGCGGACGGTCGAGGACGCCGTGCGAGGTGCCGGATACGAGCCGCGCGCCGTCACGGCGCCCGCCGCCGATGCCGAGGACCCGCGCCGGGCCGCCAAGGAGGCGGAGTACGCGCTGCTGCGCCGCGACCTCCTCGTCGCCGCGATCCTCACCGCGCCGCTCTTCGTGCTCGAGATGGGCTCGCACCTCGTCCCCGCCTTTCACGACCTGGTCATGGACCGCATCGGGATGTGGGAGAGCCGCGTCCTCCAGTTCGTCCTCGCCTCGCTCGTGCTGTTCGGCCCCGGCCTGCGCTTCCTGCGCAAGGGACTGCCCGCGCTGGCGCGCCTCGCGCCCGACATGAACTCGCTGGTTGCCGTCGGCACGCTCGCGGCCTGGGGCTACTCCGTCGTCGCCACCTTCCTGCCCGGCGCGCTGCCCGCCGGGACGGCGAACGTCTACTTCGAGGCGGCCGCCGTCATCGTCACGCTGATCCTCCTCGGACGCCTCCTCGAGGCGCGGGCCAAGGGCCGGACGGGCGAGGCGATCAAGCGCCTGGTCGGGCTGCGCCCCAAGACGGCGCGGGTCGCGCGCGGCAGTGGATTCGCCGAGGTGCCGCTGGATGCGGTCGTGGTCGGGGACACCGTCGAGGTGCGCCCCGGGGAGCGGGTGCCGGTGGACGGGACGGTGCTCTCCGGCTCGTCCTTCGTCGACGAGTCCATGATCACGGGTGAGCCCGTTCCCGTCTCCAAGGAGGGCGGCGCGTCCGTGGTCGGCGGCACGATCAACAAGACCGGCAGCTTCACCTACCGCGCCGACCGCGTCGGCGGGGACACGGTGCTGGCGCAGATCATCCGCATGGTCGAGGAGGCGCAGGGCGGCAAGCTGCCGATCCAAGCGCTCGTGGACCGCGTGACGCGCTGGTTCGTCCCCGCGGTGATGGCCGCCGCCGCGCTAACCTTCCTCGTGTGGATGGTCCTCGGACCCGACCCGGCGCTCGGTTTCGCCCTCGTGAACGCGGTCGCAGTCCTCATCATCGCCTGTCCCTGCGCGATGGGCCTCGCGACGCCGACCTCGGTCATGGTCGGAACGGGACGCGCGGCCGAGCTTGGCGTGCTCTTCCGGCGCGGCGAGGCCTTGCAGTCCCTGCGCGAAGTCGACGTGGTCGCCCTCGACAAGACCGGGACGCTGACGGAAGGCCGCCCCGAACTGACGGACCTCGTCCTCGCGGACGGTTTCGGTCGCGGCGACGTGCTGGGTCTCGTCGCCTCCGTCGAGGCGAAGTCGGAGCACCCGATCGCCGCCGCCATCGTCGCGGCGGCGAAGGCGGAGGACGTGCCCGTCTCGCCCGTCGACCGCTTCGAGGCAGTCCCCGGGTTCGGCGTGGAGGCCACCGTCGGCGGGCGCGCCGTCGCCGTCGGGGCGGACCGCCTCATGACGCACCTCGGCCTGGATCCGTCCGCGTTCGCCGCCGAGGCGGAACGGCTGTCGCTGGAGGGCAAGTCACCCCTCTACGCCTCCGTCGACGGACGCCTCGCGGCGCTGGTCGTCGTATCGGATCCCGTGAAGGCGACGAGCGCCGCCGCGATCGGGGCGCTCCACGGCCTCGGGCTGCGCGTCGCCATGGTGACGGGCGACAACGAACGGACCGCCAAGGCGGTCGCCGCCCGTCTCGGCATCGACGAGGTGTTCGCCGAGGTCCTGCCGGAGGGCAAGGTCACGGTCGTCCAGAGCCTCGGGCTGTCGGGCAAGGTCGCCTTCGTCGGCGACGGCATCAACGACGCCCCGGCGCTCGCCGCGGCGGACGTGGGCCTCGCTGTCGGCACGGGCACCGACGTCGCGATCGAGAGCGCTGATGTGGTGCTGATGTCCGGCGACCTCAACGCCGTCGTCACGGCCATCGCCGTCTCGAGGGCGACGATCCGGAACATCCGGCAGAACCTGTTCTGGGCCTTCGCCTACAACGTCGTCCTCGTCCCCGTCGCGGCCGGCTTGCTCTACCCGCTGAACGGCACGCTCCTGTCGCCGGCGCTGGCGGCGGGCGCCATGGCGCTGTCCAGCGTCTTCGTGCTCGGCAACGCGTTGCGCCTGCGGCGCTTCTCCGCCGTGGTCGCGGCACCGCCCGTCGACCCCTCAACCCGGGAGGTGACCCATGAACATCGGTGAAGCCGCCAAGGCCTCGGGCGTCAGCGCCAAGATGATCCGCCACTACGAGGCGGCGGGGCTCATCCCGGCGGCCGAGCGCGCCGAATCCGGCTACCGCATGTATTCGTCGGCCGACGTGTCGACGCTGCGCTTCATCCGAAGGGCCCGCGACCTGAACTTCTCCATGGAGAGGATCGGGCATCTGCTTGCCCTGTGGCGCGATCGCGGCCGCGCCAGCGCCGACGTGAAGCGCATCGCGTTGGAACAGGTCGAGATGCTCGAGGCCCGCATGCGCGAGCTGGAGGAGATGGCGGGCACGCTCCGCCACCTCGCCCGCAACTGCCATGGGGACGACCGACCCGACTGCCCGATCATCGGCAGCCTTGCCGACGGGGCCGCCCCGGAGGCGGCATCGCAGCCACGCCGCCGTGCGTCGCGGGCGCTGACGAAGGTCGGGGGGATCCGATGAACCCGGCCCTTGACCTTCCAACGATGGAAACCCCCATCTTCCCCGGAAAGGAGACTGCCATGCTGAAGCTGAAGGTGCAGGACATGAGCTGCGGCCACTGCGCGTCGACCGTGCGGAAGGCCGTGACGTCGGTCGACCCGGCCGCCGAGGTGACCGTCGACCTGCCGTCGGGCACGGTCACCGTCGAGAGCGCGGCCAGCGAGGCCAGCATCGGGGAGGCCATCAGGGCCGCGGGCTATCGGAACGAAACGTTAACTGCTTGACCCTTTTCGTCGGCTTGTGCCTCCCCAAATTCCGGCGGGGGGATGACGCCGATCCCCTTCGAGCCCAAATTCGGCTCGATTTCGCTGACTTGAATCCTGCCCCGTCCCTCGGAGATCCATAGGCCCGCATGTCGTTCGTCCTGAACAAGATGGCATCGCTGTTCGCGACCCTCGTGGTCGTCGGCATCGTGCTGTTCTGTTCGTCGGCGGCGCAGGCCCATGCCAACCACGACGCCCCTGCCGTCCGGGCTGCCGCCGAGGCCGTTGCCACGACCGATGCCGTGGACGAACCCGCAGATGGCGCCAGCACGCGCGAGTTGGCCGCCGCGAAGGACGCGAAGGACAGTCCCGTCGATTCCGGCCTGGCAGGCTCCTGCTGCGGCAAGGGCATGTCCAACTGCATGACGGCCGCGGTCGCCAACCCCTCGTGGACGCTCCCTGCGGCCCGTCCCGCTGGGCATGGCCGCCCGCTGGAGCCGAACGCCATCCACGGCGCCGTCGTCGACGGTCCGGTCCGGCCTCCCCGAGCCCTCGTCTGACATTCTGAACGGGCGCGTCCGCGCGCCCCGAGCGATGTTCCAGACCGTGGGCTTACCCCGTGACCCTCCGTATCCTGACCGCGGCCGTGATGGCCGTCATGGCGCTTGCCGCGCCTTCATCCGCCCATGAGGGCCACGACCACGGCGGGCCACCGCCGCCGACAGCCTCGGCGCAAGCGGCCCCCCGTGCCGAGGCGCAGAGCGCGCTGTTCGAGTTCGTCGCCGTGGCGCGCGGCAACGCCCTCGAGATCCACCTCGACCGCTTCGACACCAACGAGCCCGTCGTCGGGGCAACGATCGAGATCGACACGCCCGCCGGCCCGGCGACGGCAGCCGCGGACAGGGACCTATACCGCCTGGAGGCGGACTGGGTCCGGCAGCCGGGCGCCCACGACCTCATCGCGACGGTCACTAGCGGAACCGACGTCGACTTCCTCACCACGACCCTCACCATCCCCGAGGCGCCCGCGCCGGTCGCGGCGGCGGGCGGGGGCTGGCTCGTCGGCTCGGCCCTCGCGACCGAGGTGCGCGAGGCCCTGTCGGTCGACCTGAAGGAAAGGCTGTCCCGCAACGACCCCGCGCTCCTCACCGTCGGCGCGGCCGGCTTCGCCCTTGGCATCCTCGCAATGGCCCTCTTCCGCAGGAGGGTCCTGCTCGCGGCCGGGACGGCGACGGCCCTCGTCCTCCTCTTCGGCGGCTCGCTCGCCCTCGCGCACGAGGGACACGACCACGGCACGCCCCCGGCAGCCATGCCGACGGCGGCAGGAGGCGCAACTGGGGCGCGGGACCTTGCGCAACGGCTCCCCGACGGCGCGGTATTCGTACCAAAGCCCTCGCAGCGCATCCTCGCCATCCGGACAGTGAAGACCGTTCCCGCGGACCACCGCCGCAGCGTCGAGATGCCCGGCCGCGTGATCCCCGACCCGAACGCCAGCGGCTACGTTCAGGCGTCCATCGCCGGACGGCTCATGCCGCCGGAAGGAGGGTTCCCGCGCCTTGGCTCCAAGGTCGAGGCGGGGGATATCCTTGCCTACGTCGCGTCGGCGATCCAGACGATCGATCAGTCGGACCTCCAACAGCGTCTCAGCGAACTCGACCAGGCGATCTCGATCGCCGAGCAGAGGGTCCGCCGGTCCGAGACGCTGGTGAGGAGCGGGGCGGTCGCCAAGACGACGCTCGACGAGACGAGGATCGAGCTCCAGGGCCTTCGCGACCGCCGCGCCGCGATCGACCACGTCCAGGTGAGGCCGGAGCCTCTCGTCGCCCCCGTCTCAGGCGTCGTCGCCGCGGCCAACGCCGTCGCCGGCCAGATGGCGGAGAGCAACGCCGTCGTCTTCCACATCGTCGATCCCGCCCGGCTCTGGGTCGAGGCACTGGCCTACGGCTCCTCCGGGGCGTTCTCGGCGGCCTCGGCGACGGGCGCGGGCACGGAAGGCCTCTCGCTGAGGTTCGAGGGCGCAGGGTTCGCGGACCGCTCGCAGGCGCTTCCGGTGCACTTCAGCATCGAGCGCGGCGCCAAGGGCCTCCGTCTCGGCCAGATGCTGACGGTCCTTGCTGAGACCGAGGAGACGCGGACGGGCGTGGCGCTGCCGCGCACGAGCGTCCTCCGCGGCTCGAACGGCCAGGACATCGTCTTCCTTCACACCGGGGCCGAGCGCTTCGAGCCGAGGGAGGTGCGTGTCCAGCCGCTCGACGCCGAGCGCGTCCTCGTCGCCGCGGGCATCGAGGCGGGCAGCCGCGTCGTGACCGAGGGCGCCGAGCTCCTCAACCAGATCCGTTGAGGCCGCGCCCATGTTCACGTTCCTCGTCACGCAGTCCCTGCGCAACCGCATGCTCGTGCTCGCGATCGCGGCGGTCCTCGTCCTCTACGGCGCGTTCGTCTCCTCGCGGCTTCCCGTCGATGTCTTCCCCGACCTGAACAGGCCGACCGTCACGCTGATGACGGAAGCCGAGGGTCTCGCCCCGCCGGAGGTGGAGCAGCTCGTCACCTACCCGATCGAGACGCAGATGAACGGCCTGCCGGGCGTCAGCCGCGTGCGGTCGGTTTCGGGCGTCGGCCTGTCGATCGTCTACGTCGAGTTCGACTGGGACACCGACATCTACATGAACCGCCAGCAGATCGCCGAGAAGCTGGCCCTCGTGCGCTCCCAGCTCCCGGCCGGGGTGACCCCGCAGATGGGGCCGATCTCCTCGATCATGGGGCAGGTCATGCTGGTCGCCATGACGGCGCCCGAGGGGGTCTCGCCGATGGCGCTGCGCGAGGCCGCGGACGCGGTCGTGCGTCCGCGACTCCTCTCCGTCCCCGGCGTCGCGCAGGTGATCCCGATCGGCGGCGAGGTGCGGCAGTACCGCGTCGCGCCGAACCCGGCGGCGCTCCGCGCCCTCGGGGTCACGCTGGAGCAGGTCGAGGCGGCCCTGACCTCCTTCGGCGCGAACACGGGCGGCGGCTTCACCGACCAGTACGCGCGCGAGTTCCTGATCCGGAACGTCGGCCGGAGCCTCAGCCTCGACGACCTCAGAAGCCTCGTCGTCGCGACCGTGGGCACCCAGCCTGTCCTCCTCGCCCAAGTGGCCGACGTCTCGTTCGGGGCGCGCCAGAAGCGTGGCGAGGCGGGGTACATGGGCAAGCCCGCCGTCGTCGTCTCGATCGAGAAGCAGCCGAACGTCGACACGGTCACCCTGACCCGGCAGTTGGAGGCGGCCCTCGGCGAGGTCACCGCCTCGCTCCCCGACGGCATCAAGGCCGACCAGGTCCTGTTCCGCCAGGCCGACTTCATCGAGACCTCGGTCAAGAACGTCGAGACCGTGCTCCTCGAGGCCATCGCCGTCGTGGCGGTCGTCCTGTTCGCCTTCCTCCTCAACGTGCGCACGACCGTCATCTCGCTGACGGCCATCCCCGTCTCGATCCTTGCGACCGGGATCGTCTTCCACCTCATGGGCCTGTCCATCAACACGATGACGCTCGGGGGACTGGCGATCGCCATCGGCGAGCTTGTCGACGACGCGGTGGTGGACGTCGAGAACATCTTCCGCCGCCTCCGGGAGAACCGCGAGCTCGGCAACCCGCGCTCCGTTTTTGACGTCGTCGTCTCCGCCTCGCAGGAGGTGCGCTCCGGCATCGTCTACGCGACGGTCATCATCGTCCTCGTCTTCGTGCCACTCTTCGCCCTATCGGGGATCGAGGGCCGGCTCTTCGCCCCGCTGGGGCAGGCCTACATCGTCTCGATCCTGGCCAGCCTCGTGGTTTCCATCACGCTGACCCCGGTGATGGCCTACTACCTCCTGCCGAGCCTCAAGCGCCTCGAGGAGCACGAGAGTTTCCTCGTGCGCTGGCTGAAGGCGGGCAACCGCGTGCTCCTCGACCGGGCCTTCCGCTGGCCGCGGCTCCTGATGGCGTGCGCGGTGCTGGCGGTCGGCGTCGCGGCGGTGGCGGCGACCGCGCTGCCACGCGCGTTCCTGCCGCCATTCAACGAGGGCACGCTCACCATCAGCATGGCCTTCAACCCCGGCATCTCGCTGGCGGAGTCGCACCGCGTCGGGCTGATCGCCGAACGCCTCATCATGGAGGTGCCGGAGGTCTCCGTCGTCGGGCGCCGGACGGGACGCGCCGAACTCGACGAGCACGCCGAGGGCGTGCACTCGTCCGAGATCGAGGTCGACCTCGAGCCGGGGCGGCCGAAGGCGGCGATCGAGGCGGACATACGCTCGCGCCTGTCCGTCCTGCCGGTCTCGGTCAACGTCGGCCAGCCGATCTCGCACCGCCTCGACCACATGCTGTCCGGCGTCCGGGCGCAGATCGCCCTGAAGGTGTTCGGTGAGGACATCGACACGCTGCGCAGCGTCGCCGAGAGCCTGAGGGCGCGGCTCGCGACCGTCCCCGGCGTCGTCGACCTCCAGGTCGAGAAGCAGGTCCGCATCCCGCAGCTCGAGATCAGGGTCGACTACGCCCGGGCCGCGCTGTTCGGGATCCAGCCGGCCAAGGTGACGGAGGAGCTGGAGCAACTCTCCAACGGGCGCGTCGTCTCGCGCCTCGTCGACGGCAACCGGACCTACGACGTCGTCATGCGGCTCGGGGACGCGGAGCGCACGACGGGCGCGCTCGGCGACCTCCTGATCGAGACGCCGGCCGGCTGGGTTCCCGTCCGCGAACTGGCGGAGGTCAGGGAGACGGACGGGCCGAACCAGATCCTGCGCGAGAACGGGCAGCGCCGCGTCGTGGTGCTGGCGAACGCGTCCGGCGACGCGGACATGGCCGGGATCATCGAGCGCATCCGGGCCGAGGTCGCCGCGGCGGCCCTGCCGCCCGGCTTCTCCACCAGCCTCGAGGGCACCTTCCAGGCGCAGGAGGAGGCGAGCCGCACGATCGGGCTCCTGTCCTTGGTCTCGCTCGCGATGATCTTCGCGATCCTTTACAGCCGCTACCGCTCGGCGGTCTTCACGCTGATCATCCTCGGCAGCATCCCGCTTGCCCTGATCGGCTCGGTCGCGGCGCTGTGGATCTCGGGGCAGCCGCTCTCGGTCGCCTCGATGATCGGCTTCATCACCCTGACCGGCATCGCGGCCCGGAACGGGATCCTGAAGATCAGTCACTACATCAACCTGTCGATCCACGAGGGGATGCCCTTCGGGCCGGGCCTCGTGATGCGCGGCAGCCTGGAGCGGCTCACCCCGGTCCTGATGACCGCGCTGTCGGCGGGCGTCGCGCTGGTACCGCTGATGATCGATGCCTCGGCACCGGGCAAGGAGATCCTCCACCCGGTCGCGGTGACGATCTTCGGCGGCCTCGTCTCCTCGACGCTGCTCGACACCTTCCTGACCCCCGTCCTCTTCCTTCGCTACGGCAGGAAGCCGCTGGAGCGACTGGTCGAGGCCGCCCGCCAAGCCGTGCCGGAGGAAGCCGACGCGGCTTCCGGCCCGGCCTCCGCACATTCCTTCTGACCCAACGGAGATCCCGACCATGACCATCCGCGCACTTGCCGTCGCCGCCGCCTTGCTGGCCGCCGGGGCGGCCCAGGCCCACGAACCCCGCAAGGGCCCGAACGGCGGCACGCTCGTCGACGCGGGCTCGCACCACGTCGAGCTCGTGGCCGCCGGGACGGAGGTGAAGGTGTTCGTCAGCGACATCTCGGACGCCCCCCTCGCACCCGACGGGTTCAAGGGCACCGCCGTCGTCCTCGTCGGCGGCAAGCCGACCCGCGTCACGCTCGCGCCGGCCGGCGGCTTCCTCTCGGGGACGCTCGCCGCCCCCACCGAGGGCCCGGTGAAGGGCGCCGTCCAGCTCACGGGCCCCGACGGGAAGACCTCGCAGGCCAAGTTCGACTGAACCTCCGGGGCGGCGAGCCGCCGTCCCGCGACAGACACCCCCAACGGCCCGAGGGCCAACCAAGGAGAACCACCATGCGCAAGATCCTCATCGCCGCCGCCGTCGCCGCGTTCCCGCTCGCCGCGGCCGCCCAGGATAGCCACTCGATGGCCGGGCACGGCGACGCCGCCATGGCGCTGCCGGCGGCCTGCGAGGCCGCGGCCGGCTCGATGGACATGTCCAAGATGATGGAGGGCATGCAGGCCTCGATGTCGGGCGGCCAGATGGACGAGGTCCAGAAGGCCAACCACGAGGTCATGATGCAGATGCACGGCCCGATGATGAAGGCGGCCATGATCAAGGACCCGGACCTCGCCTTCAACTGCGGGATGATCGCCCATCACATGGGGGCCATCGCCATGTCCGAGGTCGAGCTGAAGATGGGCAAGGACGAGAAGTCCAAGGAGATGGCCCGGATGATCATCGACGCCCAGAGACAAGAGATCGAGGAGATGACGACCCGCGTCGAGGCGCTCGCCAAGTAGGCCGGGTACGCGTCATCCGAGGGAGCGGCCCTCGGGCCGCTCCCGAATGCGCTCCGGCGCTGTCTACTGGCCGTTGGCCGGGGGTGTCGCGGGCATGTCCATGCCGGGCATGGCGTCGCCCTTCGTTTCCGGCATCTTCATCGATGCCATCTTCGCGCAGCAGGGGCATCCGCCCGCGCCCTCGGCGGACTGGCCGGGCGTCGACTGCGGTGCCGCCTCCGCGGACTTGCCGCACATCATTCCCTCGGCGGCCGGCGCGGCCTGGGACATGCCCGGCGCAGCGGCCTGCTCCATCATGCCGCATCCGGCCGCGGCGGCCGGGAACGTGCCGATCGCCGTGAATGCGGCGGCGGCGAAGACCAGGTTTCTCATGGGTATGCCCTCTCGTTTCGGTCGTGCGACCATGCCGACATTCCCGATGATCCGCCAGCGTCCCCGATGACGCGGACGATGCCGGGGAAGGAAGTCGGGCCCATTCGCCGTATGGCTCGATGCGAGGCTAGATGTGCCTCCCGCTGTGCGGGTCGATCCCACGCTCTCTTAGAAGCGGCACGACGCCCAAGGCGGCCATCGACAGCACGGCCAAGGTGACGAGCGTCGCATGGGGTCCCATCCGGGCGAGGAGCACTGCCCCGACGGTCGGCGCCAGCGCCTGCGCGACCTGGGCCGGGCGCGCCAGCCGACCCATGACGCTCGCGTAGCCGTCCGGTCCGAACAGCGCCAGCGGCACCGTCCCGCGGGCGATGGACAGGATCCCGTTGCCCGCCCCGTAGAACACCATCGCCGCGGCGACGGGGAGGATGTCGAAGGCAAGCGCGCACACGCCGACGGCGGTGAGCGCGACGGCGGCCCGCAGCGTCCACAGCGGGTGGTGTCGCCCGCGCCCGGCCATCTCAATGACACGAGCACCGACCTGCGAGGGGCCGACCATCGCGCCGAACGCCACCGCCGCCGCGAGCGTCTCGCCGCGGGCCTGGAGGAGCGTCAGGAGGTGGACCGAAACCAGCCCGAAGATCGTGCTGCACAGGACGAGGACGCCGACGAGCAGCAGGAAGTCGCGGCGTTCCCCGGCCGACTGAGACAGGGGTTCGTCGCGCCGTGCGGACGGGAGGGCCAAGCCCGCGCCGCTGGGGACGAAGAGCAGAGCCAGCGGAAGCGTGACGCAGACATGGAGCGCGGCATAGGCGAGGCAGGCGCCGCGCCAGCCGACGTGCTCGACCATGAACGCGGACAGCGGCCAGCAGACCGTGCTGGCGAACCCGCCCCAGAGGGTCAGCGTCGTGATGGCGGACCGGGCATCGGCCCCGTAGAGCCGCCCGAGCGTCGCGAAGGCCGGATCGTAGAGGCCCATCCCCATGCCGAGGCCGACGACGACCCACCCGGCGAGGAATACGGGCAGGTTCGGTGACAGGCCGAGGACGGCAAGGCCGAGCGCCAGCAGCACGGCGCCGAGTGCCAGCACGGGACGCCCGCCGCGCGCGGAGATGGTCGCGCCGACCCGGGGCGAGGCCGCGGCCGAGACGAGAAGACCGACGCTGACCCCGCCGACGACCCACGGAAGGGGCCAGCCCGTGTCCCGCGAGATCGGGAGCGCCAGCACGGCAGGGAGATAGACCGACGATCCCCAGGCCAGGATCTCGAAGACCCCGAGCGCCGAGATGACCTGCTAGCGCGGCCTCACGACACGACCGGAAGCCAGACCCAAAGGGCGACGAGCGTCGCCAGCAGCACGGGCGGGGTCAGGACGAGGCCGACCCGCATGTACTGGCCCCAGGTGATCCGCTGCCCCTTGCCCGCGAGGACGTGGAGCCACAGGAGGGTCGCGAGCGAACCGATGGGCGTGAACTTCGGCCCGAGGTCGTTCCCGACGACGTTGGCGTAGACCATGAGCTCGCGGGTCAGGGGCGCGACGTCCGCCCGGTCGATGGCGAGCGCCCCGACGAGCGTGGCAGGCATGTTGTTCATGACGGAGGCGAGCGCCGCCACCACGAAGCCCGTGCCGACTGTGGCGACGAGCGCGCCCTGCTGGCCGAGCCAGACAAGGACCCCGGCGGCGATGTCGGTCAGCCCCGCGTTCCCGAGGCCGTAGACGACGAGGTACATGCCGATCGAGAACAGGACGATCTGCCACGGCGCCCCGCGCAGGACCTTCGGCAGGTCGACCACCGCCCCCTGTCCGCCGGAGAACCAGCGTCCAGCGATGGCCATCAGGACAAGGGCGGCGGCCCCGGTGACGAAGGCGATCGGCACGCCGAGCGGCCCTGTCACGAAGTAGGCAACGAGCAGGAGCGCGAGGAGCGGGAAGGCCGCGCGGAATACGGCCGGGTCGCGGATCGCGCTGCGCGGCTCCTCGAGCTGGCGCACGTCGTAGGTCGCCGGGATGTCCTTCCGGAAGTACGCCCACAGGACGAGGAGCGTCGCCGCCAGCGAGACGAGGTTCACAGGCACCATGACCGCGGCGTAGCGGCCGAAGGACACGTCGAAGAAATTCGCGGTGACGATGTTCACGAGGTTCGACACCACGAGCGGCAGGCTGGTCGTGTCGGCGACGAACCCGCAGGCGACCACGAAGGCGAGCGCCCCGGCGGGCGGGAAGTCGAGGCGCAGGAGGATGGCGAGCACGATCGGGGTGAGGAGCAGCGCGGCCCCGTCGTTCGCGAAGACGGCGGCGATCGCCGCGCCCAGAAGGACGACGAGCGGGAACAGCCGCCGCCCGTTGCCTCCGCCCCAGCGGGCGACGTGGAGCGCGGCCCAGGCGAAGAACCCGGCCTCGTCGAGGACGAGCGAGATGACGATCAGCGCAACGAAGGTGAATGTCGCGTCCCAGACGATCTCCCAGACCGTGCCGACGTCGCCCCAGCCGACGACGCCGGTCGCCAGCGCGACGGCGGCGCCGGCGAGCGCCGACCATCCGATGCCGAGGCCCCGAGGCTGCCAGATGACGAGGACGAGGGTGGCGACGAAGATCGCGAGGGCGAGCATGGACGGTCCGGGGACAAGAGGATCAGAGGGTGCGCTGGTTGACGCGCGTCGCGAGTTGCTCGGCGCTCTCGACGCGCTCGGAGTAGCGATCCGTCAGGTAGTCCGAGCGACCGCGCACCAGCCAGGTGAACTTCACCAGTTCCTCGCAGACGTCAACGACGCGGCTGTAGAGAGCCGACGGCTTCATGCGTCCCGCCTCGTCGAACTCGAGGAACGCCTTCGGTACCGACGACTGGTTCGGGATCGTCACCATGCGCATCCAGCGGCCGAGGATGCGCATCTGGTTCACGGCGTTGAAGGACTGCGAGCCGCCCGACACCTCCATGACGGCCAGCGTCTTGCCCTGCGTCGGGCGCTTGGCGCCGAGAGCCAGCGGGATCCAGTCGATCTGCGCCTTCATAATCCCGGTCATGGCGCCGTGGCGCTCAGGAGTGACCCAGACCATGCCCTCGGACCAGTCGGCGAGGTCACGCAGCTCCTTGACCTTCGGGTGATCGGGTTCCGCCCCGTCGGGGAGCGGCAGGCCGCGGGGATCGAAGGTGCGCACCTCGCAGCCGAACCAGCGCAGGAGGCGACCAGCCTCCTCGGATAGAAGGCGCGAATAGGATCGCTCTCGGATCGAGCCATAGAGGACAAGGATGCGCGGCGAGTGCGTCGGGGCGCCGGGGCCGGCGAGCGCATCGACATCGATCGCCTGGAGCTGGTTGAGGTCGACGGAGGGCAGGTCGAGGGCAGCGGGGTCCGTCATCGTCCGGTCTTCTTCCACCAAAGCACGGCCGAGGCCGCACAAAGGCCCGTGGCCTGCCGGGTCGCAAGGACTGCGGCGGGTGCCTTCGTCCGTTCGACGCGCTGGAAGCCGAGCGCCGCGAGGAAGGTCCGTTCCCCTGTCGTGAAGGCGAACGCGTCGGCCGCGCCCTGGACGCGGCCGCGCTCCATCAGGTCCGCCGTGATCGCGCCGCCGACGCCGCGCCCGCGGTGTTCGGGGACGACGGCTATGGATCGCAGGAGGACGGCGGAGCCGAGGGGTTCGAAGCCGCCGATCCCGACAAACTCGCCGTCCTCGGTGGCGTAGCGCAGGAACACTCGGCCGGGCTCGGTCACGTCCTCGGTCGGCAACCCTGCCGTGGACAGGAGGCCGACGAGACCGGCCGAATCGTCGACGGCGGTCGTGACGAGCGCTGGGGTCATGCCCGGGTGCCTCCGACGGTCTCCCCGTCCTCCTTCGTGAAGGTGGCAACGGGGTTCGCAAGGAGCGGCAGCACCTTCTCGGACGGGCGGCAAAGCGTGGCACCCTTGTCCGTGACGACGATCGGGCGGTTGATGAGGATCGGGTGCTTGATCATCGCCGCGAGCAGTTCCTCGTCTGTCAGCTTGGGGTCGGCAAGCCCGAGTTCGGCGTAGGGCGTGCCCTTCTCGCGCAGGATGTCCCGCGGCTTCATGCCCATCATGTCGAGGAGTTCGGCCAGGACCTCGCGGCTCGGTGGATTCTTTAGGTACTCGATCACCTGCGGATCCTCGCCGGACTGGCGGATCATCTCCAGCGTGTTGCGCGACGTGCCGCAGGCGGGGTTGTGGTAGATCGTAACGGTCACGAACAGGTCTCCGACGAGCATGAGGGGGCGAGGAGGTCGGCGCTGAGGTTCCCGCAGATCTCCGGGTTCCCCGAACAGCAGTCCTCTGTCAGGAAGGCGAGAAGCTGGCGCATGTCGTCGTAGCTCGCCGCATAAAGGATGCGGCGTCCGTCGCGCCATGAGCGCAGGAGCTTGGCGCGCTCCAGTGTCGCGAGGTGGAAGCTCATGCGCGTCGGCGGGATGGACAGCGCCTCGGCGATTTCCCCCGACGCCATGCCGTTCGGGCCGGCGCGGACGAGCATCCGAAAGGCCGAGAGACGGTCGGCGTGGGCAAGGGCAGACAGGGCAGCAACGGCTGAGTCGTCGTTCATCGCTACGATATTGCAAACATCATTGTAGTGTTCAAGCTGGGCGTCTCGGATGTCCGCTGCAAGGTCGGACGCGAGCTACGCTAGACGTCTCTTACGCCAGACGTCTCTAAAGGGTGGATAGCTGTCAGTCCGCTCTGGAGACGCAGGTACGGACAGCCGACATTGTCGGTCTTACTGAAGCTGTACTCAGTGAGCTCCGGCAGCGCATTGGATGCTCGCCCGCCCGCCGCCCGCGGCGACGTCGTCCAGCATCTCGCCGACGAGAAAGAGGAGCACGACCGTCGCGGCCTCTTCCTCGGCGTCGATGAAGACGGTGCCTATGGCGGCAATGCTCATCAACGTCTGAGGGCGTCCGGCACCCGATCCGCCAAGCTAACGGGCGACAACAGGCGCACCGCGGAGGCGGTCGCCGCAGGCCTCGGCATCGAAGGGCGCGCCGACCTCTTACCGCAGAACAAACAGCGCATCGTGCGCGAGCTTCAAGCGGATGGCTTCACGGTCGCCAAGATCTGCGACGCCATCAACGACGCACCGGCGCTGGCTGCCGCCGAAACGGTATCGCAATGGGCGGCGGAACCGACTTCGCGTTGCAGGCGGCCGGCGCGGCCGTCCCGCACGGACGGCTTCAAGACATCCACGACATGATCGCACGGTGGAAGAGCATCATGGGCAACATTCGGACGAACATCGCCATCGCGCTGGGCCTGGAGATGGTGTTCCTCGTCACCACCGTCGTCGGCATCACGCGCCTCTGGCCGGCCATCCTAGCCGACACGGGCGCGATCGTCCTTGCCACCGCGAAGGCCATGCGCCTTCTCGGCTGTAGGCCCGGTTAGCCACGCCAACCAAACCCTGCGGTCGCTCCGTTTGTGGGTCAAGGCCTTCGCTGGGCGCTGACACCAGCGGAGAGGGCATTGCCTCTACGGCCGATTTGAGGACTAGGCAGGGTCGTCCTCGACGGCAGCGGTCGATCCGACGGCGGAACCGCCGCCCCCGCCCATGCCACCCCCTGCGCTGCCACCTCCGCCACCGCCGCGCGCGCCATCACCCCTCTCCCGATCTCCTTTGCTCCGTCCGCCCGAACCCGACGGGTGGGCCGGACCTTGCCGCGGCAGGACAAGACCGACCGGGACCGGATCGAGATCGAGCGCTTCACGGATGAAGTCGCGCAGCGATGCCACGAGCCTGTGCGTATGGGCGGGGCGCCCGGCAACCAACTCGCGGGCCGCCTTCTCGGCGAGCCTGACATGCTCTTCCGTCCCGAGCAGGATGATGTCGGCGAGCGAAGCCTCCACCGCGTCCCGGATCCGACGTCCGCGGTCCCATGCTGTCGGGTCCACGATAACGACGTCGGCCGTTCCGGCACCCATGGCTTCTCCTGCTGAAGCGCTCTGGCGCATCAAGTCGCAGAGATGCCGGGGATCGACCGTCAGGGTACCCGTGAAGGATCCTCCGAGCACCTTGTAGGCCGCAATCAGGGTGCGCAGGCGCTCGTTGATCTGGCGGTTCAGGCGCTCGCGCTTCTGCTGAACCGTCAGCATGACCAGCAGTCGGATGCCGACACCGACGAGCGTGACAAGCGCCAGACCGAGGAGAGAGACGAACAGGCCCTGCCGAACAAGAGGTCGACGTTGCGCAAGGAATTCTCCTGTCAGCTTTCTGGTGCAATGCACGAACGGCTGACGAGACGTTTATGGGCCGGCTCAGGCACAATCTTTTGGTCGCCAGGGCGTTCATCCGTTCACCCTCGATAGGCAACGAGGATCGCTCCCGCGGCTATGAAGGCAACGCCCAACCAGTTCGGCGCGGACAGTCGCTCGCCGAGGAAGACGACGCCGAACACCGCGACAAGGACGACGCTCAGCTTGTCGATCGGCGCGACCCGGGCGGCGTCGCCGAGCTTCAGGGCACGGAAGTAGCAGAGCCAGGATCCTCCCGTCGCGATCCCCGAGAGCACCAGGAACAGGTACGTTCGCCCCGAGATGGATCCCGGCGACTGGAACTGGCCCGTCATCGCGAGGATCGCGCCGAGCACGATAAGGATGACGACTGTCCGGATGAAGGTGGCGAAGTCGGAGTTGACGTTCTCGATCCCGATCTTCGCGAAGATCGCCGTGAGGGCCGCGAAGGCCGCGGACGAGAGTGCCCAGAACTGCCAGGAGGCGACGGCGAACTTCATCGGGATTGCTCCATTTTGAGAGGCGACAGCGGCGGAGGTGGTTGCCGCCGGTCGCGTCCGGGAATGCCAGTGGACTTCGTCATCCGATCTACGGAATGGGGCCGGCTGCCCCATCTTCTGCGACGGTGGTCTCCTCAAGGGACTCGTCACCCTCTCCGACCGTCCAGTGCTCGATGTGCTTGAACACGATCACCTTGTCGCGGAGGAGCGAGCCATGCTCGCGGCAGAAGGTCTCGAGCACCGGACGGTGCCCGACCAGTTCGACACACATCGTCAGCTCCGGATTGGAATACTCCCCGCTCGGCTCCTGCGCGACGCCGTGGTTGCTGTAGCCGTAGTGGGTGTGGTGGGCGATGGCGTTCATGATCCCGGCCTTCTTGGCGAGGAGCACGAGCTCGCGGTAGAGGGGCTTGCCGCCCCACAACGCGAACCGCCCCGACCCCGACGCCTTGTCGCCGGGCTTCAAGTAGATCCGGAGCATCCCGATGTCGCTCGGGCTGAGGTGGTGCGAATGGGTCATGTCGGTTCCTGTCGAGGGAGTGAAGGAGAGTGGTTCGGCAACCCGGGCTGCCCGACGGCGGCCAGGCAGGGAGAAGTCGGGCGTCGGCCTGCCGATGGTGCGCACCTCCCGCAGCGAGACGTCGGGCGGCAGGAAGCCGTGGTCGATCTTCGGCACGCCGACGCGCTGGGATAGGTAGATGCCGGAGTGGCCGCTGAAGACGTAGGCGAGGAAACAGGCCGTCGCGATGTAGACGGCGTTCTCCGCGCCGAAGAGCTCGATGCCCATGATGGTGCAGGCGATCGGCGTGTTCGAGGCGCCGGCGAAGACGGCGACGAAGCCGATCCCGGCGAAGAGGTCGACGGGCGCGCCGATCGCATGGCCGATCGCGCTGCCGAGGCCGGCTCCGATGAAGAAGAGCGGGGTGACCTCGCCGCCCTTGAAGCCGCAGCCCAGCGTCACGACGGTGAAGAGCAGCTTCCACGCCCAGGCCCACTCGTTGGACCGGGCAGGATCGAAGAAGCCGGAGATCGTCGCGTCCGCCGGGTTGGGGGACCAGACGCCGAGGCCAAGATACTCGCGGGTCCCGAGGACGTAGACGAGACCGATGAGGAGGAGGCCGCCGAGGACGGGACGCAAGGGGGCGAAGGGCAGGATGCGCTTCACGAGGCCCTGCACGGCGTGGAGGCTCTCGGCGAAGAACTGGCTGACGAGGCCGAAGGCGACGCCCGCCAGCGCGACCTGGGCGAATAGGAGGATGTCAAGCCTGAAGCCTTGCATCCCGTCCCCGAAGCCAATGAGGAAGTGGGTGTGCTCGATGCCCCATTGCAGGCAGACCCAGTCGCCGACGACGGCCGCGACGAGGCAGGGCACCAATGCCTCGTACTGGATGCGACCGACCGTCAGGACCTCAAGCGCGAAGATCGCGCCGGCGATTGGTGTTCCGAAGACCGCGCCGAAGCCTGCGGCGATGCCGGCCATGAGGAGGAGGCGGACCTCCTTCTGTCCCAGCCGCATCGCCTTGCCGAAGGCGGACGCAAGGCTGCCGCCGAGCTGGACCGCCGTCCCCTCGCGTCCCGCCGATCCGCCGAAGAGGTGGGTGACCACCGTTGAGACCAGGATCAGCGGCGCCATGCGCAAGGGCACGCCGCCGCCCGGCTCGTGGATCTGTTCGACGATCAGGTTGTTGCCGCCCTCGGCCGACCGACCGAACCAATGGTAGGCAAGGCCAACGGCGAGACCGGCGACGGGAAGCCAGTAGAAGAGGTCGGGGGTCTCGAACCTTGCTTTGGTGGCGACGTCGAGAGCCCAAAGGAACAGGGCGCAGGCCGAGCCGACGGCAGCGGCCATCGGCAGGACGAGCAGCACCCACTTGGCGAGGACGATCGCCTGGAGGGTTCGGGTGGCAAGGGCATTCGGCGGCATGATCTGGCTCCGGTGCGGGCGGAGCGATCAGGCAGTCTGCATCGGGTGGGATGCGGGCCGGACATCACTACTCGCCCGCCATGTTGCGGGTGGAGTAGGAGTCATCAGCCCATCGGAAGGCGGTTCGGCACGAGGCCCGGCAGAATCCATTGCCGTCCCGGACGTCTACGCGATCGTCGCGAGCGCTGTCAACTAGGGTTTCATGTGCCGTCGGACACGCCTTCAGGGAACTGGTGATCGAAGGGAATGTTGCTCTGTTTCATGCAACTTACTGCCTTGGAGATGTCACGATGCCCACAAGACGGACCGTGCTCCAAGGAGCGAGTTGCCTCTTGGTGACTCATACGACATGGTCCACTTTGGCTGCTTCGGCGGCCACCGCTGCACCGACCGAGCCCGCCAGCGACCTGCTCGTCCACAGCAAGCTTCCTTTGAACGCCGAGACGCCGATCGCCAAGCTCCGGTCCTCCTTCGTCACGCCCCAGGCCGATTTCTACATCCGCGACCACGGCACCGTGCCGAAGATCGACGAGACGGGCTACAGGCTGAAGATCGGCGGCAAGGTGGAGACGCCCGTCGAACTGTCGCTTTCGGATCTCAAGTCACGCTTCCCCGAGCGGAATGTCATGGCCGTCATGCAGTGCGCCGGCAACCGCCGGGCAGACATGGTCGATGTCGGGTATGTCGAGGGTGACCTCTGGGGCCCCGGCGCGATCGGCAATGCGGAATGGACCGGCGTCTCGCTAGCTGACGTCCTCAGCGCCGCAGGCGCCGAAGACGGCACAGGGCTCCATGTGGCGTTCTTCGCGCATGACGAGGTCGTCATGAAGGATGATCGTTTCGACTACGGCGTCTCGATCCCGCTCGAGAAGGCGATGACCCCGGATGTTCTCCTCGCCTGGGCCATGAACGGCGAGCCCTTGATGGCCGAGCACGGCTTTCCCCTACGCGTCGTGGTGCCCGGCTACGCCGGAACTCGCAGCCCCAAATGGTTGGCCTCGATCATGGTGCAGGACGAAGAGGCCGATACCCCGATCCAGCGAAAGGAGTATCGGCTCTTTCCTCCGACGACGACGAAGGAGTCGGCCGACAAGGATCCGAACGTCGTCATCAACGACATGCCCTCGAACGCTGCGATCTGCATTCCGGCTGCCGGGGCGACGTTGAAGCCGGGAACGACGAAGATTGAGGGCTACGCGATCGGGACGCAAAATGGCGTCGCCAAGGTCGAGGTCTCCTACGATGGTGGCGAGATTTGGCACGAGGCTACTATCGACAAGCAGGCTGATACCCAGTGGGCGTGGATCTTCTGGTCTGTCGTCCTCGACCTACCGACCGGACAGCACCAGCTCGCCGTCCGTTCCTTCGACGGTGTCGGCGGTTCGCAACCCGACGACATCGCGAAGATCTGGAATTGGAAGGGTTATCTCGCCTATTCGTGGCATCGCGTCTCGATCAGAGTCGGCTGAGGCTTCGCAAAGGGACGAAGGCCGCGAACGCGTCCGATCGGCTAGCGCACCAACACGTCCGATCGTTTCTGCGGTTGGTCGATGATGCGAGCAGATGAAAGGCGGGATTGCCATGAGCAAGCAGCATGGACCGGAAGATACAGACGAGCTGGAGATGGAAGAGCTGGCCCAAATCGAAGATGGGCCATCGAGCGCCAGAGATGTGTCGAAGGCTCGCGACTCAGGTCTTTCATGGGTTCTCATCGCAGGTGCGTTGCTGGCCGTCTGCGTCGTCCTGTGGAGCACGCTTGGCTAGCAACGCAACTCTGGACCCAGCCGTCTCTAGCGGCTGGTGAGGACCGGGCTGGCCGTACCCTTCAGACCCTCGACCACGACCAGCCGCGGCTCCTTGCCCGCCGCCGGCTCCCCCGGGGCGCCGATCGTGCGCACCGGGCCGATGCTGGAGGCCATGCCGGCGCCCTTGTCGTTGGTCTTCAGCACCACGACGGGCTCGTCCTGCCCTTCGAAGAACACGCCGTATTCGGTCACCGGCTTCAGCTTGGCGAGGCTGACGTCGATCGCGTCAACGAGGCCGAGATTGCGCGAGACGACCATGCCGGAACCGTCCGCGCCCTCGGGCGCCTTCAGCGATAGCGTCAGGTTCTCTGGACCCGCCTTCAACGGCACAAGGTTTTCGGTGCCCGCGCCCACGGGAACCGCGCCTGGCACGAAGACGAGGGCCTGCGGGGCCTGTCCGGTCGGGATCTCGGCCACGACCTTCTGCTCGGCCGTGTCGATCACGTCGACCTTGTCGCCGTTCTCGAGCCCGACGAAGATCCGGCTGCCGTCCTCCGAACCCCAGATGCCGTGTGGCAGCGCCCCGACCGAAATCGTTGCAACGAGCTGCGTCTTCTCGCCGGGCTTGTAGACCTTCACGACGTTCTCGCCGCCGATCGTGACGTAGACCAGCGTCTCGCCGTCCACCGTTCCGAAGCCGAGATGGTTGGAGATCGGCCCGCTGTCGATCACCTCCTTCACCTCGAGCGTCTTGGCATCGACGCGCGTGACCTTGCCGACGTCCTTGTGCGTCAGCCAGACGTTGCTGCCGTCAGGGCTCACCTGTACGAAGGGCACGAAGGGCGAGATGACCGGGATCCGCTTCACCAGCGCATGGCTCGCGACGTCGAAGACCTCGAGCACCGGGTTGAACGAGTTGGCGACGAAGGCGAGCTTGCCGTCGCGCGAGAACTTGGTCATGCCGGGGCCGCTTGTCGTCGGGATGCGGCCCGTCTCTTTGAAGGTCGTGGCATCGATCACCGAGAGGTAGTCCTCTCCGCGCACCGTCGCCCAGACTTCCCTCCCGTCCGGCGTGAAGAAGGCCTCGTGCGGGTTGCGCCCGACATAGGTCGTGCCCTTCACGGCATTGGTCGCCGTGTCGATGAAGGTGACGGAGTTCGTCACCGTCGAGACGACGACGAGCGTCTTGTGGTCCGGCGAAAATCCTAGGCCGTGGACGTTGACCTCGCCCTTGTAGAGGGGGCTCAGAACGTCCGGCCGCGGATTGCCGAGCCGGATCTGGCCCAGCAGCTTGTTGGCGACGGGGTCGATGACCGAGACCGTGTTGGAGTTCTGGTCGGCGGTGTAGACGCGGTCTGAGGCGGCGGGCAGCGCGAAGGCCGACGTCGAGACGAGGAGCGCGGCGGCGAGAATGGCGGTGCGGGTCATGGGGTTGTCTCCGGAACGGGCTTTGGTTTGTCGGCAGATGCGGCGAGCATCGAGCGCATCAGCGTAATCTCGTAGGTCTGTTCGGTGATGATGGACTGCGCGAGGTTGCGGATCGCCGGGTCCTCGGTCGAGCCGAGGACGGCCTTGGCCATGTCGATCGCGCCCTGGTGATGCGGGATCATCTGGGACAGGAAGTCGTGCTCGGGATCGCCGGTCACCGGGGCCGACATCATACCGGCGTGCATCCTCTCCATCGCCTCGGCGGTCGCTTCGGCATAGTGTGAGCCGTCGGGTGTGGCCGGCACCATCGCCGAGTGCTGATGAGCGGGCGCGTCCTGCGCCTCTGCCGAGGAGAGTGACGCCCCGGCGAAGGCCAAGGTCAGGAAAAGCGTCTTCAGCATGGAATCACAGGGTCCTCGAAGTACGGGTTCGACAAGAAGACGCGTGCGGATGCCTTTCATTCCCGTGGCAGCAACATTTATTCGGGGCGAGGCGCCTGAAGCATCCATCGCCCCCATCGATCGGAATGACCAAAACAACGCGTTGGATCGAACGATTGCAGTGGCGCATGGTTCGGACAGGATAAGGACCCGCCAATGACCTTCGAACAGATGCGTGCCGTCACCCTTGGCCTCCAACCGCTGTCGCGCCTCGACAGCCCTCGCGAGGTCGTGCGCCAGTTCACCCCGAACTGGTTCGCCGCCACGATGGGTACCGGGATCCTCGCGATTGCGCTGTCGCAGTTCCAGGCTGACGTGCCGATGCTGCATCCGGTGGCCGAGGGCCTCTGGATGTTCAACATCGCGCTCTTCGCGCTCTTCGCTGGGCTCTACGCTGCCCGCTGGATCTTCTTCTTCGACGGGGCCAAGCGCATCTTCGGCCATTCCGTCGTGTCGATGTTCTTCGGCTGCATCCCGATGGGCCTCGCCACCATCGTCAACGGCTTCCTGATCTTTGGCCTGCCGCGCTACGGCGAAGTGGCGGTCGGGATCGCAGAGACGCTCTGGTGGATCGACGTCGCGATGGCGGCGGCCTGCGGGGTCGCCATTCCCTTCATGATGTTCACGCGCCAGAGCCACACGATCGACCAGATGACCGCGGTCTGGCTCCTGCCGGTGGTCGCGGCCGAAGTCGCCGCCGTCTCCGGGGGACTGCTCGCGCCGCATCTCGTCGACCCGCATTCCCAGCTCGTGGTGTTGACCCTCTCCTATGCGCTCTGGGCGCTGTCGGTGCCGATCGCGCTCAGCATCCTCGTCGTGCTCCTCCTGCGCATGGCCGTCCACAAGCTGCCGCACGCCAACATGGCGGCGTCGAGCTGGCTGGCGCTCGGGCCGATCGGCACTGGCGCGCTCGGGCTCATGACGCTGGGCGGCGCGGCGCCCGCGATCCTTTCCGCCAACGGGCTGGAGCGCTTCGGCGCCTTCGCGGAAGGGCTCGGCCTCTTCGGCGGGCTGCTGCTCTGGGGCTACGGGCTCTGGTGGCTGGCGATGGCCGTGCTCGTGACGCTGCGCTACCTGCGCGACGGCCTTCCCTTCAACATCGGCTGGTGGGGCTACACGTTCCCCCTTGGTGTCTATGCCGTGGCCACGCTGAAGCTCGGCACCCTCCTGCCGCTCGCTGCCATCCACGTCTTCGGCGCGGTGCTCGTTGCGGTGCTGGCGGTGCTTTGGGTGATCGTCGGAACGAGGACGGTGCGCGGTGCCTGGAGGGGCGATCTCTTCGTCTCGCCCTGCCTCAAGGCCGATTGAGAGAAGTAGGGGCAACCACTGGCGGTCAGTCGTCGAGGAAGGCGGTGACGCCGGCCCGGAACCGGATGGCGCCGCCCTGGGCGGGGTGGCGCACGTAGGTGGCGGGGATACCGAGCCCGTCCGCCGCACGCTGCGCCATCCGGCCGATGCAGAGGATTCGGCGCGGCGCGAAGATCGCGACGATCATCTCCAGCACCTTCCGATGTTCGGCGATCTCGGTCCGCGTCGGCGTCCGGTTGCGCAAGGGCAGAACGCCGCGATGGGGATGGAAGAGCACCGCGTTCCAGAACAACGGCAGCGGGTCGGGCACCGCGTTCCAGATCTCCCGGGAGGTTCCAGACTCCAGTGTCGGCAGGGTCCCGCGGGTCGCCCGCGCTAGCGGCGGATCGAGGCCGAGCCGCTGCGACAGGTCGGCGAGACGCCCGTCACCCGTGAACGGCACGCCTGTCCGACGCGCTCCAAAGCGCGAGGGTGCTTCGCCGAGCCAGAGGTCACGGACGTCGCGATTCGCCATAGCGGCGAGATAGCGCCCGAGATTGCGACGGCGAGTTACCGGCGCGTCCGCGCCCTCGATCTCCGCGTCGAACCCGGCATACGGGTTGAACAGGTTGGCCTTGCCGGGCAGCGCCGAGAGACGCTCGACGATCGCGTCGACTGAATGTCGTCTGGACGTGGTCGATCCATCGATCACGCCCGCGGAACCTCGATCGTCGGCAGCTCGGCCAGAAAGGCGGCGACGGCGCGGCTCGGGTGACGGTCCCTTGCCAGCACCGAATGGAACCCGCGCGACGGCAGGTCGAAGGGCAGCGCCACCAGCTTCCCCGTGCGAAGGCCGGCATCCGCAACCACTGCGGGGAGGATCCCGACGCCGGCGCCCGCCTCGATCGCCGCGCGCACGGCCTCGTTCGAGGGCAGTTCGAGTTCGACCGAAAACGCGGTGGGATCGACACCGAAGGCTTCGAGCGCGCTTTCAAGGATCGCGCGGGTGCCCGAGCCCCGTTCGCGAAGCACCCAGCGCGCCGACACGAGATCTCCGGTTGCGACGGGAAAGCCGGAGCCCACGCGCATGGATGCCGCGACCAGAATCAGCCGGTCGTCGGCGACGCGTTGCGTTCCCAGCCTGGCATCGCCGAGTTCGTCCTCCACGAAGCCGAGATCGGCCGTGCCATCCAGCACCGCCTCGGCCGTGCGCGCCGTGTTGGCGATGCTCAGCCGAAGTTCGATGCCGGGATGGCGGGCCTTGAAGCCCGCGAGCACCGGCGGCAGCCAGTGGTTCGCCACCGTCTGGCTTGCGACGATGCGGAGACGACCCCGCTTCAGTCCGGCAAGTTCGGAAAGCATGAGGCCGGCATCCTCGGCCCGCGCAAGCACCGCGCGGGCCTCGGGCAAAAACAGGCGACCCGCCTCGGTGAGTTCGATCCTCCGCCCCACGCGGTCGAACAGCCGGACGTCGTGGCGCTCCTCCAGTGCGGCTATGGCGGCGCTCGTCGCCGACTGCGTTAGGTTCAGCGACTTCGCCGCCTCCGTCACGTGCTCGCGTTCGGCAACGGCAACGAAGATGCGAAGCTGATCGAGCGTCACAGCGTACCGCCTGAGAGGCCCGGGGCGGGGCGGTTCAGGCTGTCGTAGACGGCCGTCGCCACCTGCATCAGCCGTTCGCGCGGCGCCTCGGCCGACACGACGTAGCCAAGGCCGGCGTCGCGCCAGAAGAAGGCTGAGATGCCGTTCTCCTCGACGAACTGGAACGACGTCTCGTCCTTCTCGTCGGTCTTGATGAACAGCGTCAGCCGCGTGCCCTGGTCGTCGTCGTACATCAGCATCGCAGCGGGACCCGCGCCCGCAGGCAGGAGGCGCCCGCCCATTAGCCGATAGCCGAGCCCCGTCAGGTCCGGAGCCGACAGCCGCGTTCCCAGCCGCTTCGATAGCCATTGCAGGAGATGCGCCTCCTCGTCGGCCCGCACTTCGACGGGATGGACCACCTCGACCACGAAGGTGCGATGCGCCGCGATCGCCTCGTCGGCCATGACCGCCACACGAGCCATCTGCGGCGGCACGCGCAGGACGTCGTTCGCCAGCCACCCGCCGGCGCTACCGAGGATCAGCCAGCCCATGACGGCCGCGATGCGCAGACGTGTGGCCGCGAAGCGACCGCGACGGGCCTCGCGGATGTTTGCCATGCGCAACCGCGCGGGAATCGGCTCCTCGGCCTTGAAGGCAAGCCGTTCGCGCAGTGCCCGGGCGATCTCGCGGTCGCGAGCGAGGGCCGCGGCGATCTCCGGTCGCTCCGTGAGATAGGCTTCGACTACGGGCAGCCGCTCGGCCTCGAGCCGTCCGTCCACATAGGCTTGCAGGTCGTCCTCGCCGACGGGCGTGTCCCTGCGCCTCATTTGACTCTCCTCAAGGGCGCGCGGATCCCGGTCTCCAGGATGGCGCGCAGCTTCTCGCGCGCCCGCGACAGGCGCGACATGACCGTGCCGACCGGCAGCCCGATCACCCGCGCCGCCTCGTCGTAGCTCATGTCTTCGACGCCGACGAGAAGGAGGACGGTGCGGTGCTCTTCACTCAGCGCATCGAGCCCCGCGAGAACGTCGCGGAGCCCGGCGCGACCGTCCTGGTCGCCATCCACCGCCGGCGGCGAGGCCATCTCGTCGAGCGCCACGTGGGGCCCACGCCGCTTGTGCTGGCGCAGGCCCGAGAGGTGGAGGTTGCGCAGGATGGCGAACAGCCAGGCGCGCAGGTCGCCGTCGGGCCGGCGTAGGTGCCAGCGCCCGACGGCACGCTCCAGGCAGTCCTGGACGAGATCGTCGGCGGCGTCGCCATCGCGCACCAGCGCATAGGCATAGCGCCTCAGGCCCGGAATGAGCGGTTCGATCCGCGCCGCGATCTCGTCGGTCGACATGCTTTACTTCGCCAGCGTTGGGTCGATCTGCCAGATCTCGTCGGTGAGCTTGCCGTCCCGGAACATCATGACGTAGCGCACCGGGATCTTGTTGTCGTTGGCGAAGACGACATCGGCGACGACGGTGGCGCCCTTCGGGTTCATGCTCTCGCGCATCTCGACGACGGTGGCCTTGAGGCCGGTCTGCGCCTTGGCGAACTTTGCCCAGGTCGCGGCGATCTCGGGGCCCGTGTAGGTGCCATCGAGCGGACCGCCGACCCAGTGAAGCGTTGCGGACGGGGCATAGGCGGCGGTGACCGCGGCGCTATCGCCCTTGGTGATCGCTTCGATATGCGCCTTCGCCATGTCGCCGGCGGGACCCGCAAGCGCGGTCGAGGCCCCGGCGGAAAGAATGGCGATGGCTGCAAGGAGGGTCTTCATGGCTCGGTGTCCTTCGGTTCGGCCGCGATTGGCCAACGGAAGACGTCCGGGAACGGCGCTTATTCCCAAAGGATTGAAAATTAGAGACGAGCAGGTTCAGTTCGGCGTCCAGACGGAACGTCCGCTAACGGCGCAAGCTGAAAAGGCACCAAAGGGCTTCGTTGGGTCGATAGCGGAAGCGCCGCTTCACTCAATCGCGCGGACAGGATGCACAGCCTACACAGACGTAATCACGGATCGGCGTCCTCACCAAGCTCCCGGCCGGCCGGGCGCGTTGAGCCACGTTTCCCAACCCGGGACGGTCGCATGCCGCGCAGTCCGATCACTGGCTTCAGCGCCCAGTTGGTGCCTTATCCGCCTGACCGCCGGCCCGGCTCCGCATGCCGCGAACACACGACGAGACGTCGGGCACCACGGGTGAAGGCCACGTATAGGTTCTTGGGCGACAGCTCGTCGGCATCGAGCACCACAGCGACGTCGGCCTCCAGCCCCTTCAGCAGCAGAGTGCTTCCGACCGCGCGCCGGGGAAGTTCGCGGCCGAGGTGGCGGTTCGCCTCGCGCACGCGGACGACGGACGCGCGGAAGTCACCGTCCGGGCAGTGCCGTAGGGCCTGAAGGCAAGCTTGATGGATCGTCGGACGGTATACCCTGACGTCAGGTTGCCCCGCGATCCGCATGAGGAGTTCCGCCGCCGCCTGCGGATGCCTGTCCCTCTCGAAGGTCAGCGCCGCCGCCTCGGCATCGGACGGTGCGCTGCGCTGGCGGCCGCTGCGCAACGTGCCAAGCCGTTTGAGGAAGGCGCCCTGCCCGACCCCCGTCATCACGCTCGCGGCGAATGCGAGGATGGTGTCCGTGGCGTCGGGCGATCCGAAGTCGAGACAGGCCGCGAAGCGCATCAGGTCCCTCAGCTCCACCCCCTCGACGGTGACGGCCCTGTGCGCCCGGCTGGCGAACCCATGGCGGACCGACGCCTTCTGGCCATGGCCGATGATCAGCACACGGCCGTTCTCGGGCGCGCGCGTGTTGCATGCCCCCAGCCGCTTCCGATGGTCCTCCGCGCCGCCGTCGAGACGGACCCATTCGACGCCCCTCACCCCGCGGAGGTCAGGCCGGAGTCCCGTAGCGAGCCGTTCCCGCGCGTCGAGCAACCAGTGCCCGAGCGGCTCGGCGCCCGCATTGATCCAGCGCCATGGCTTTCGGAGGGTGTGCGCCTCCGGAAAGGCCCGCAAGGCCTGGCCGTCCCAGTCCACGATCGGGTCGTCGTCGGCGAAGTCGAAGATCGCCTGCATCGGGTCGCCGAGGACGGCGGTCGGCAGGACGTCGGCGAGCCCGACCGCCAGTGAATGCTGGAGCCGCGAGCAATCCTGGTACTCGTCGATCACAACCCTTTCGTAGGTGGACGCGAGGATGTCGCAGAGATGTCCGCTGCGGATCAGCGCGTCCGCTGCGGCGCGGATCAGCGGGTAGTCCGGCTTGGCGCCGAGGACGAGAGGGTCATGGCCGCTTCGAGCTGGAAACGTCGAGATCAGGCGCATGGCCCAGCCGTCGATCGTCGACACCCGGAACGCACGGGGAGACACGCCGTCGCGGGCCGTGCGCGCCCGCAGGGCAGCCGCGCCGGCGTTGGTGTGCGTCAGGACGAGTATGGGCAGGCGGCCGCGGTGCTGCTTGAGGGCAGCGGCGATCAGCTCCGTCTTCCCGCATCCCGCCGGCGCAACGACGGAGCCCCTTTCGATCGAGAGCAGGTCCATGCCGCCCTAAGCCCCCGCGAGCCACCCGAAAACGTCATTCACGACTTTCACGAACTCGGGGTCGGCGGACGACAGGTCCGGTCCCACGACGTCCGACGCGACGTCCTGCATGTCGGTGATCGTCTTGAACCACTTGCCTTTGTTGGCCGCCTTGCCGAGGAAGGCACGCGTTTCCCGATCAAGGGCGCCGCAAACGATGTCGAGTTCCACGTTGTCCAGCGTCGTCTTGCCGTTCGACAGCGAGCGGATGTTGCTGTCGACGTGTTCCCGGGTCCGGCAAGATGCGGCAGCGTCCAGCATGCTGCCGACCGCGCCGTCGGTCAGTGCGGCGAAAAGTTCGTCCTCGGTCGCGTTTCCCTGGCGCCATGCAAAAGTCACGCCGCCGCTTCGCGCGAAGGCGGCTGCTTCGGTAGGGTCGGGTTCCTTGTCCCGATCACGCAGGATCGCGGTCCGGTAACCCAAGGCCTGGAATGCTAATGCGCGGCGATACGTGTTCTGCCCATTGCCGTCCACGAAGGCGACGCCGAGCGCGCCGGCCGGCGCCGAACCTCCGGCAGTGCGGAAACGGTCCAATCCCCGGACGAGGCCGATCTCGGTCGGCCCCTCGCACACCAGCACGGTTCGCGAAAGGAGGGCCTCGGAACAGGCGCGCACTGCCTTCTGCATCTCCTCTGTCGCCGCGACGCGCCGCAAGCTGGCGATCCCCTCGCGCGACCGACGCGCGACATGCAACTGTCCGACCGACAACTCCTTGACCACGACAGGCGAATGGGTTGTCGCGAAAACCTGTAGCGGCTCCCTCCTGTCCGCGGCGCCGAGTTCGGACAACAGGCTGTGGATGCGGTGCGGCTCGAGGCCATGCTCGAGTTCGTCGACGAGGACGATGGAGGAACCGGATCCCGCCTCGCGCTGCATCCCGGCGACGAGGAGCCGGGACGAGCCGAGTCCCAACCCCTGGAGCGGAACGCCACCCTCGTCGTGAAGGGAGATGGTGCCGTTGCCGAACGCCATCGACCGGGCGTCGAGCATCGCGGTGACCCCGTCGCCGACAGGGACGCCCAGCCGTACGGAGAGCGCGTGGACAGATGCCAGTGCCTTGGCGAGGTCGCTGCCCGCCTCGGTTCCCAGCGACGACCTCGTCTGGCGCGCGGCGCGCGACACGGCGGCCGAGACGTCCGCCCGCTCGTCGGAGAGCCTGTTCAGGATCGAGCCGCGCGACCAGCCCAGGTGGTGCCCCCCCGCGCCGGAGAGGCGCGTCGGGGCAAGCTTGAGCCTGTCCCGCCAAGAGAGCGACCTCTCGACGCCCGCACGCGTCGCGCGGTCGGACACGAGGCACCAACGCGGCTCGAGGTCGTCGCCCACGCGCAGCTCGACGGTGAGCACCGTATCGAGGCCGTTGCCGGGCTCGTCCTCGACCGATCCCAGCAACGGGTCGTAGCCCCGCAGATGGTGTCCGTGCGCCTCGAAGGACTGCAAGTCGGGAGGCAGATCCCCCACGGTCGCCCGGATCGCGACGGATCGGTCGCAGTCCAGGCCGTGGAAGTCGGAGTCCGTGAACTGGGGATTGCGCCGTGCCCCGAGGCACAGGTCGATGGCGTCCAGCACCGTCGACTTCCCTGCGTCCCCAGGCCCTACCAGGCAGTTGAATCCCGGCGACGGATGCCACTCAAGGCCGCGGATCCCGCGGAAGTTCTCGATCTCCAGTTTCCGTATCCTGGCCATGCCACTGATTCGCCCCGTTCCGAAGGGCGAGCTTACGGGCTGGGCGCGAAAACGTAAGGCGGGCGGTTCAGGCCTGCGTCGTACGGGGTTCGGGCCGGCTGTCCGTCCCCTTCGCGGTGCGAACGCACCCTGCGCCAGCGTGTTTGAGGATTGGAGGCCTTGGTGCTGCGCCCCCCGCATAGCGAGACGCAACATCCCTCTCGGGAAGGTCGCCGTCCGCGTCCGTCAGGTGGTGGAAGTTCGTGTGGAGGGCCGTCTCCCCGGAGATGGCCTCAATGCGGCAGCACCCCATCGAGAACTGCCAAACCGTCACTGTCGCAGTTGCAAGAAGACGATTCGTCAGGCCTACAACTCGACACGCTCGGCCTCGAGCTTTCCCGGTGCGGTTCCCCTGTTCACAACGAGCGCCTCAAACTGCTGATTGGTGATCACGACCCACGCTCGCCGACAGGGACGGTCAAACTCGTTGGCGCAACGATCGCGAGCCAGCCGGTACGTCATGGCGCCGCTGAGGAGCTGAGAGGTGACGCAACGTCGACCCCCAGGGCGAACTCCTGCGCCTCGACGAGCCGCGCGGCCACACGTTCGACATCCGGCCTTCGCCGCTCGACGATCAGCTTCGCCTCTGTCAGGCACCTCGTCAGCATGTCTTCGACCCGTCTCGACAGGTCGAGGTCGTCCAAGGCAGCGACCCCGTCCTTCGGCATCGACGACAGTCGCTCGCCAAGGCCAAGCGAGCGCTGCGCCGACCGCGCAAGCTTCGTCGCCCTGACAAGGTCCGCATCCGCGCTGCCTCCCGAGAGGGCGCCCCTTGAGCCGAGGACGACCTCCTCCGCCGCGAGGCCTGCCATGAAAACCATGAGTGTCGCCTCCAGGCTTTCCCGCGTACTGTCAAACCCCTCGTCGACCCTGAAGTCGGTCTTGTTCTCCTTGCCGTTCCGAACGCGGCGCCGGACCGACGCGCCGGTTGGGACGAGGCCCGAAACGGCGGCCAGTTCCAACCCGACGACAAGGTGCCCAGCTTCATGGACACATGCCCGCCGGAACGACGCCTCGGAGAGTTCGGTGCCCTTCGGCAGGGCAGTCCAGAGATCGGCCTCAAGCAGGGACCTGGTGTCCTGCCGGGCAGCGGCTCGAGCCTCGCGCACGAGTTGCGCCAGCACTGCACCTGAAGCCTCGCCGATTTCGTCGGCGAGGCTTTGGAGGTCGACGTCGGCCAGGTCCCCCCGAAGGTGGTGTCGGAGAATTGCGACCCGCCCTGCGACGTCGGGAAGGGTGATCTCGACGATGCGACCCAGTCGACCCGGCCGGAGCACCGCCCGGTCGATGGCGGCGATGTGGTTGGTTGCCGCGACGACCACGACGCCGCCGCGGCCGACGGTGCCGTCGAGGGATTCCAGGAGACCGTTGACGACTTGGCGCTGGTAGGAGGCGTGGTCTCCTAACGGCTCTTCGCGGTTCCCCACGGAGTCGAGCTCGTCGATGAACAGAACGCACGGGGCAGCCTTCCGAGCCTCGTCGAAGGCGGCGCGAAGCGCCTTGAGCAGGTCTCCCAGATGGCCCTTGGCCTGCCACGAGGCGAAGGAATGCGAAAACAGCGGGACGCCGCAGGACCCCGCCAGCGCGCGCGCGAACAGCGTTTTTCCCGTTCCCGGCGGCCCGTGGAGGACGGCACCGTTCTCCACGTCGCTCCACGGCAGTGAGCCATCGCGGTAGCGGGCTAGGTCGGCAGCCAGGGACAGGCCCCATCGCTGGGCTTCGCCCATGCCCGGCATGTCTTCGAGACGCTCGGGATGCCTTTCGTTGGTCGATCGGGTTGGCCGGGTAGCTCCCGCCTTCTTGGTCCGCTTGTCGTCCTGCGGACTTGGCTTCCTGTCCCCGTTCGACTTGACGGTTCGCCGCAGGCGCCCGGCGACGGTCCACATGCGCTCGCGGGACGCCCCCGGCCTCAAGACGAGGTTGAGGTACGTGAGCGGCAAGGCCGACAACCGCGCCACGAGCGCCGTGTCGGGCAGGAACTTGCCGATCTCCTCCACGAACGCCTCGACAGTCCCTTTGCGGTCGGCGAGCGGCAGGACGGCGTCGGCGACCGCTTCGACGACGGTGGGCACGTCCGCTCGGCGCCGGCAAAGGACGATAACGGTACGCGTGGCGACGCTGGCCTCGTTCAGAAGGCGCTGGACATAATCCGGACGCTGGGCATCCAAGTCCGTCCAGTCCCGCACCCTGGCTTCCACGCTCCAGGCATCATCCTCGGTTCCGCCGATCAGGTCCTGCGCGGCGAGGTTGAGGATGGCCGCGTCGTCGGGACGAACCCCGTAGACGACGACCAAGCTCGCCTCCCGCGACAGCGCCTTCGGAAACCCACCTTGGGTGAACGTCGCACGTAGGAGTTCGTCCGCGATCCTCGTCGCTGGCATCAGGCGTCCGGCGATCGAGTTGGGTTCGATGTCGAGGCGCCTAGACATCGGACACCCCCGCCGCGGCGTTGCCCAAGCGCCAGAAGCGGCTGGCGGTTCGGGCGAAACCTTGTTCGAGGGACAGAAGGCACAGCGGGGACGTCACGGCAGCCTTTCGTCCGGAGACGTGTGGATGGCCGTGGGGGCGTCCCACGAGACAAGGGACCTTGCGCGCCGCCGGGGACCAGTCGTCGAGAAGGGGCGCGGCGGCAAGGATGTGACCCGGGGGCAAGCCGTGATCGCGAAGGTGGCAAAGGTCGCGCAGGAGGTCGGAAATTTGCTCGATCTCGGTGTCGAGCTGGTCCCGCCACCCATGGGCGGTCAGAAGGATGGTCATGGGGTGTGCTCTCGCTTTGGCCGCTCGCGGCGGCGCGGTACCGACGGGGGTGGGCGTCAGTTGGCGAGGCATATCCGTGCCGTGGGGTTGGCTAGACCCGGCGTCGCTCGGTGCCGCAGGACCCGGCCAGGTGTCGGTCCCCTGTGCGGCGCCTGCGGGGCGCTTGCCTCCGCCAAGCCTGCCTTCGGAACGAACCGCACGGTCAGTCCACCTCGGCCGCCAGGCGGCCAACCCTGAGGCGGAACTCGTCGGCGAACGCGTCCACGCGCTCCCTGGCCGACGGCATCTCGGTGATTGCGTAGGGCAGCCGCCTGAAGACGCCGACCTGGGTCGCGGCATAGGCGGACCATGCCGCGGCCTGCCAGACGAGCACGCTGCCGTCGCCCTCGAGGTGCCAGTCCTGTACGTAGGCTGCAAGCGCGGCTTCCGCGGCAACGGCATGCGCGGCGTCGATGTCGCCCAGCAGTGCGGCGTAGATCACGCAGCGGAGGCGAATGCTACCGTCGGCGTCCGCTTCGGACGACAGGCGGCATGCCCGCAGCGCACTCAGGATGGCGGCGTCGTCCGCCTCACCGTCCTGCTTGCCGACGCGAGATGCCTCCGCAAGCCGGCGCAGCGAAGCTGCGGCCTCCTCGTCCGTCAGCTCTACAAAGGCGCTATCCACGAATCCTACGATGTCGCGCCTGATGTCGTTCCCGAGGAGCGGATGGCCGCGCAGGAGCTCGTCGGCGGACGGAAGGCGTGCCCCGAGCGAAGTCTCCCGACGGTTCGCCTCGTCCGCATGGCGCGCGGACCTCCGGTCGCGGCGTGCCTGGGCCATTCCAAGGATCTCTTCGTGAATGGATGGGACTGGGGGCACGTCACCGACCTCCGCTCGCGCGCCCCGCCGCGGACGGGGTCGTCCCCCGCGAATCGGCGACGCCGTCGTTCGATGGCGATTCCTTACGATGTGGAGGCGAGAAATGCAACGGACTGCACTCTCACGCTAATGGACTGCACCTCAAGTGCAACCGAGCGCAGGACCGCCCTAATTGTTGACAAGGACGACACATGGGCGATGCTCAGGCGCAGATGCCCTTCGATCCGAACCTTCTCCAAGCCGCTCGGCTGCTGGCCAAACTCTCCCTCGACGAGTTGGCGGAACGGTCCCAGGTGTCGCGCCGCTCGCTCCTGAACTTGGAGGCGGGCAATCCCGACTGCCTGCTCTCCACGTTGGAGATCTTGAAGGAGGTCTTGGAGGAGGAGGGCGTGATCTTCTTGGGGGAGACGGAGTCGCACGGTCCCGGCGTTCGCGTCTCTCGCGAAACCGGTATGGATTGGACGCGGAAACGAGCTGACCAGCGCCGCAGCCGGATGAACCAAGCCGAACCCGAAACCTGATAGCGGTCCGCCCGCCACCTCCGTTCGAGAGCAGCCTGATCCAACTGGACTCCATGTTCGGCGCGCGGCACGTCCTGCGTCCGGTCGTGACGACTGCGGATGGGACGGGAGGTCAGCACCTTGGCTTCACGATGATGGCAGGGGCATGCCGGCCACGCTCGGGGCCGCAAGGAGGACTGAGCCTGAATCCTCGACCGCGGCTAGCGTCCGGAGGCCGGGGCCGGCGCGGGAGGAACGGGCAGGCATCCGCCATGCTCCGTTCGGATGCCCGCACTGCCCACTGGCGGGCACGCGGGCGTTGGTCAGGGGCGCCCGATGGGACAACAACCGGGCGAAGCGCATACCGGTCGCCGCCCGAGCCGAACGTGCACCGCCGCCGATGGCGCGCATGTCGCACGTTACGGGTCGTAAGCGGAGGTGACCGGGATCCTCGCGCCGGCGCCTGGTTCGGCTTTCCTAGAGCCCCAGCGAGAGCTGCGGGCCATCATCCGTCACGGCCTCGTCGGCCTCGGTGTTGAGACCCGAAAGGGACACGCCGAGGAGACGGACGGGCCTCGGCATGGGGAAAAGACCCGCGAGCAGCTCTCCGCTGATCCGGGCGATGCCGTCCCTACCCTGGACCTCGTCCTGCACCGACCGGCTTCGCGTGATCTGCTGGAAGTCCTGGTACTTGACCTTCAGGGTGACGGTACGACCGCGTATCCCGGTCCTCGCGCAATGGTTCCATACCTTGTCGATGATTGGAGCCAGGACTTCCGTCATCTCCTCGTAGGAGGAGAGGTCACGCTCGAAGGTGTTCTCGGCGCCGACGGACTTCCTGATGCGATCCGGGCGGACCGGCCGATCATCGATGCCTCGGGCGATCCAATAGTAGTGGCTCCCCGACTTGCCGAAGTTTTGTCGAAGGGCTTCAATTGACATGGCCCGTAGATCTAAGCCAGTGAAGATTCCGAGGCGATTCATCTTCTCCTCGGTCTTCTGTCCGATGCCATGAAACTTCCCGACCCGGAGACCCGCAACGAAAGACGGAGCCATATCTGGCGTGATCACGAACTGGCCATTCGGCTTGTTCTGATCGGATGCCATCTTGCTCAAGAATTTATTCACGCTGATACCAGCGGATGCTGTCAGGCTGGTTTCCTCCCAGATGCGAGTCCGTATCTCCCTCGCGATCTGGGTGGCGTACTCTACACCCTTCAGGTTTTCGGTGACGTCGAGGTACGCTTCGTCAAGCGACAACGGCTCGATCAAGGACGTGTACTCGGAGAAGATCGCCCTGATCTGGAGCGAGACCTCCTTGTACACGTCGAAGCGCGGCTTCACGAACACGAGCTCGGGGCACGAGCGCTTTGCGGAGACTGACGGCATGGCAGAGTGAACCCCGAAGCGCCTCGCCTCGTAGCTTGCCGCCGCGACCACGCCTCGTTCCCGCGATCCGCCGACAGCGACGGGTCGGCCGCGCAGCTCGGGGTTGTCCCTTTGCTCCACGCTTGCATAGAAAGCGTCCATGTCGACATGGATGACTTTGCGCTGACGCGTCGGCTTAAGGGGCGCATCCGACGAGAGTGCGGCCTGCGTATGGTCCGGGTCGGTGGCAGGCATTGCTGGACCTCGCGTCCCCCCAGGTTTGGGCTTCCCCACGTGCTCCATGTTCACGAAATGTACTCTACGGACGAACGTGGCTCAATCGGGGCCAGTCACGCGATCCACAACTGATTGGGTGTTGGTCGAAGGCTCCCCCATCGGTGCGTACTCCCAGATTACGCCGTGGCCCGCTGAATTTAGTTTACGTTTTTTCGTAAACTGTCCGAAAAACCCGAACGATCTCAATGGTCTCTCTCTCAGTTGACAGCCGAACCTACTTATAAAAATTCCTCGCCAAGCTCGCCTCCGACCACCGCAAGCCCGACGGGCTCTTCGTGGTGACGCCGCAGATGGGCGCCGACTTCGTGGCAGATCTGGCCGTCGGGCGCTTCCATGGCGTCGGCCCTGCGACGGCCGCCAAGATGGAGCGGCTCGGCATCCGCACGGGCCGGGACCTTCGCGAGTGCACCGTCGCCTTCCTCGCCGAGCATTTCGGCAAGATCGGGCCCTACTACCATGGCATCGCGCGCGGCATCGACGAGCGGCCCGTGCGCGCCAACCGCATCCGCAAGTCGGTCGGCGCCGAGAACACGTTCTCGCGCGACCTCTTCGAAAAGGCCGAGATGCGCGAGGCGCTGGCGCCCATCCTCGACAAGGTGTGGCGGCACTGCGAAGCGTCGGGCACGCGCGGACGCACGGTCACGCTGAAGGTGAAGTACGCCGACTTCCGGCAGATCACCCGCGCGCTCTCGGGAACGCGCCCGGTCGGCAGCCGCGCTATGCTCGAGGAGCAGGCCTTTCGCCTGCTGGCGGACCTGGCCCCCGACCCGCGCGGCGTGCGCCTTCTCGGCGTCACGCTCTCGGCGCTGGCCGAACCCGCCGCGAACGAGGGAAGCGCCGTGCCCGTCCAGTTCGCCCTGCCCTTCTAGCCGCCGTCCCCTGTTCAGGCTTTGCGGCACGCTCTAGCCTTCGGCACCCCGGCACAACGGAGCCCGCAGCCTTTGTCCCCTACGATCGATCTCAACAGCGACCTCGGCGAAAGCTTCGGTGCCTGGCGCATGGGCGACGACGAGGCGATGCTCGGGATCGTGTCCAGCGCCAACGTCGCCTGCGGCTTCCACGCGGGCGACCCGGCGGGCATCCTGCGCACGCTGCGGGCGGCCGCCGGGCGCCACGTTTCGGTCGGCGCCCATGTCGGCTATCGCGACCTCGCGGGCTTCGGCCGGCGCGCCATGGACCCGTCGAGCGAGGAGCTGGTGGGCGACGTGATCTACCAGATCGGCGCGCTGCAAGGCATGGCGCGGGCGGCCGGCACGCGCGTCACCTACGTGAAGCCCCACGGCGCGCTCTACAACACGATCGCGCAAGGCGGGCGGCAGGCCGCCGACGTCGTGGCGGCGATCCGCGCAGTCGATCCCGCGCTGCCGCTGGTGGCGCTGGCCGGCTCGCCGCTCGTGGGCGAAGCCCGCGCGGCGGGGCTTCAGGTCGTCGCGGAAGCCTTTGCGGACCGCGCCTATGCGCCGGATGGCCAGCTCGTGCCCCGCAGCCGGCCGAGCGCGGTGATCCACGACGCCGACGCCGTGGCGCGCCGCATGCTGATGCTGGTGCACGAGGGCGCGGTGGAGACGGCGGACGGAACGCGGGTACCGGTGGACGCGCAGACGATCTGCGTCCACGGCGACAACCCGGCGGCGGTCGCCATCGCGGCCGCGCTGCGATCGGCGCTGGAGGCGGAGGGCGTCGCGATCCGCCCCTTCGCCCCCGCATGACGGCGTCGGAGACGAGCGCCACCGGCCTTCGTATCCTGCCTCTACGCGCGGGCGCCGCACTGGTGGAGCTGCCGGATCTCGATGCGACGCTCCGGCTGCTCGCGGCCCTGCGCGCGCGACCCGTCGCAGGCGTCCATGAGCTCCTGCCCGCCGCCCGCACGCTTCTGGTCGGCTTCGACGACGCGGCCTTGAGCCTCGACGCGCTGGCCGCAATGCTGCGCGAGCGCCGAACCGCCGAAGCGGACGCGGACGGCGCCGGGCGCCTCGTCGAGATTCCGGTGGTCTACGACGGCGAGGATCTCGGCGAGGTGGCGCGGCTGACGGGCCTCGCCGTCGAGGAGGTCGTCCGCGCCCATCGCGCGGCGACCTACACCGTCGCCTTCACGGGCTTCGCGCCGGGCTTCGGGTACCTGACGGGCGGCGATCCGCGCTTGGCGGTGCCGCGCCGCGCGAGCCCGCGCACGCGCGTGCCGGCCGGCGCGCTCGGCCTCGCCGGCCCGTTCAGCGGCGTTTATCCGAAGGCAAGCCCAGGCGGCTGGCAGCTGATCGGGCGCACGCCGCTCGCGCTGTTCGATCTCGCGCGCGAGCCCGCCGCCCTGCTCCAGCCGGGCGACCGCGTGCGCTTCCGCGAACTCCGGGACATGCCCGCCGTCTCGCAGCGCGGGCCCGCGCCGCGCGCGGCGCCCCCTCCCGGCGCCGCAGTGCTGGAGGTGCTGGGGCTCGGCCTGCCGGTGCTCGTGCAGGATCTCGGCCGCCCGGGCCTCGCCGCGCAGGGCGTCGGCCGGTCCGGCGCGAGCGACCGCGCGAGCCTGGCGCTCGCCAACCGCCGCGTCGGCAACCCGGCCGGGGCGCCTGCGCTGGAGGTGACGCTGGGCGGGCTGCGCCTGCGCGCGCACGGCCGGCTGACGATCGGCCTTGCGGGCGCGCGGGCGCCGCTGGACATCCGCGCGCGCGACGGGTCGATCGTCGACGCCCTCCCGGGCCGCGCGATCGCGCTGGAGGACGGCGACACGCTCGCGATCGGAGCACCCGATGCGGGCCTGCGCACGTATCTTGCGCTGCGCGGCGGGATCGAGGTGCCCCTGGTCCTCGGCAGCGCCGCGCGCGACACGCTGGCCGAGATCGGGCCGGAACCGTTGCGCGTGGGCGACCGACTGCCGGCGGGCCGCATGCGGCCGCTTTCACCCGTCGCGCTGGACGAGCCGGAGCCCTTCGCCCTGCCGCGCGCCGGGGCGTGCGTCACGCTCGACGTCGCGCTCGGCCCCCGCGCGGACTGGTTCACGCCGGACGCCCTCGTCCGCTTCCTCGCGCAAGCGTGGCGGGTCTCGGCGCAGGCGAGCCGCGTCGGCCTGCGCCTCGAGGGCGAGCCGCTGGAGCGGCGCGTGTCCGCCGAGTTACCGAGCGAGGCGACGCTTTTCGGCAGCGTGCAGGTGCCGCCCGGCGGACAGCCCGTCCTGTTCCTCGCCGACCATCCTCTCACCGGCGGATATCCCGTGATCGCGACGCTTCTCGCCCACCATCTCGACCTCACCGGGCAGATCCCGCCCGGCGCGCGGATCCGCTTCCGGGCGGCGCAGGACTTCGCGCCCCTCCTTGTGCCCGGAGACGAGCCGTGAAGCGGGTCCTGATCGCCAACCGCGGCGAGATCGCCGTGCGCATCGTCCGGGCCTGCCGCGACTGTGGCCTCGACTCGGTCGCGGTCTATGCCGACGGCGACGCCGACGCGCCCTTCGTGCGCATGGCGGACGAGGCCCATGCGCTGCGCGGTACGAGCGCTGCCGAAACCTACCTTCACGTCGACAAGCTGATCGAGGCCGCCCGGCGCTCCGGGGCCGACGCGGTGCATCCGGGCTACGGCTTCCTGTCGGAGCGCGCGGAGTTCGCCCGGCGCGTCCTCGCCGAGGGGCTGACCTGGATCGGACCGGACCCGGACGTGATCGAGGCGCTCGGCGATAAGGTCGAGGCGCGGCGCATCGCGCGCCGCGTCGGCGCGCCGATGGCGGAGGGCAGCGAGGGACCGCTGGCGGGCCCCGACGAGGCCGTCGCCTTCGCGCGCCGCTTCGGCCTGCCAATCGCCATCAAGGCGGCTCATGGCGGCGGCGGGCGCGGGCTGCGGATCGCGCGCGAGCTCGGCGAGGTCGAGGACCTCTTCCGCTCGGCCGTGCGCGAGGCCGAAGGCGCCTTCGGGCGCGGCGAATGCTTCGTGGAACGCTTCATCGAGCGCCCGCGCCACGTCGAGGCGCAGGTGCTGGCCGACCGGCACGGCCATGTCGAGGTGGTGGGCACGCGCGACTGCTCGCTCCAGCGTCGCAACCAGAAGCTCGTCGAGGAGGCGCCCGCCCCCTTCCTGACGCCCGAACAGCGCGAGCGCATCGAGACGGCGGCCCGCGGCATCTGCCGGGAAGCCGGCTATGTCGGCGCGGGCACCGTCGAGTTCCTGGTCGGCGCGGACGGCACGATCTCCTTCCTCGAGGTAAACACGCGCCTTCAGGTCGAGCATCCCGTCACCGAGGAGACGACGGGCATCGACCTCGTGGCGGAGCAGTTCCGCATCGCGGAGGGCCTACCGCTGACGATCCGCGAGACGCCGGAGCCGCGCGGCCACGCGATCGAGTTCCGCATCAACGCCGAGGATCCCGGGCGCGGCTTCCTGCCGGCTTCCGGCACGATCACACGCTTCTCGGCTCCGTCCGGCCCGGGCATCCGCCTCGACAGCGGCGTCGAGGCCGGGTCCGCCGTTCCCAGCCAGTTCGACTCGCTGGTCGCCAAGCTCGTCGTCACCGGGGCGACGCGTGACGAGGCGCTGGCCCGCGCGCGCCGGGCGCTGCGCGAGTTCGTGGTCGAGGGCGTGCCGACGGTCATCCCGTTCCACCGCGCCGTCCTCGACCATCCCGACTTCGCAGGCGAGCGCTTCGCCGTCCACACGCGTTGGATCGAGACCGAGTTCATGGCCGGGGAGGCCGCTGCCCGTCCCGCCCCGCCCCCGCCGCTCCTGCGCGCATCGATCGAGATCGACGGGCGGATGGTGGAGATCGGCCTGCCGCCCGCCCTGCTGGGGCTCCTCGGCTCCGGCGGCCTCGTCGCCGCACCGGCCGATGCATTGCCGGAGGATCCGAACGCCGTTTGCGCGCCCCTGCCCGGCACGCTCGCGCAGTGGCGCGTATCGGATGGGGCCTCGGTGGAGGCGGGCGAAACACTGGCCGTGATCGACGCGATGAAGATGGAGACGCCGGTCGCGGCACCCGCCGCCGGCATCCTGCGTCGCCTCGCGCCGGAGGGCGCGGGGGTTGCGGCCGGCGAGACCATCGCCCGCGTCGAGCCGGTCACGCCGTGACCGTTATCGGAGAGATGCGCTTCGAGCGCACGCTGGACCGGCTTCTGCAGGACGCGCGGCCGGGCGAGCGGTTCGAGGCCTGGACCTTCGACGACCGCGCGAGCCGGGTTCGCGCCGAGCGCGCCCTTGCCGAGCGCGGCATCGAGGCCCGCATCCGCAGCGCCTACAAACCGCTCGTCCATGCCCTTCGCGAGGAGATCGACCTCGCCGGGGTCGAGCGGATCGAGCTGCACTATCCCGTGCACGCCGACGCCCCACCCAACCGCTTTCGCCTGGAGGCCTATCCTCTGGCGGCCCTCGTCGGCAACCGGCCGCTCGACATGGCGCCGCACGCGGCGGGCGATCTCGTCTACCGCCTGCGCCTCCACCGCGCGGACGGGATCGAGGTGCGCGAGGTCTTCGCCCCGAACCGCGTGCACCGCGACGAGGCCGGCACGCGTCTCCTGTCGCCGACCGGCTGGCTGCGCCGGGCCGGCGAGCCGGACGGTCGGCGGCTCGCGACCGACTACGAGGCGGTCTTCGACGAGGCCCTGCGTCTGGTGGCGAACCATGCCTTCGGTGCCGGCGAGCCCTTCTTCGAGGAGCTCCACGTCGGCATGACGCTGCCGGCTGCCGACGAGCCGCTGGGCTTCGCCGAGGAGGCGTCGAGCCTGCGCGAGGCGCTGCACGAGGACCTCTACTTCTCGCTTCTCGCCCATTTCGGTCGGCGCTCGGGACACGCAGCCGGCGAGCGGCGGCTGCGCCCCGGCCAGATCGTGCCGGAGGTGGCGATGGGGCCGGAAGCAAGGCTGCGCGTCGCGCTGCGATCCTTCCAGCCGACGCGTCCCGCGCCCGCGCACGAGGAAATCGTGGAGACGGCGAGAGAGCCCCTGTCGCCGCAGGCCGTGGCGCGGGCGCTGGAGCGGATCGGCGGCGAGCGGTTTCTGGCGCAGAGCCGCGCCGGCCGCCCGGTCGAGGCCCGCTACCATCGCGGGACGGACGCGGCGGTCGTGATCAGTGGCGGGCAGCACGCCAACGAGACCACCGGCACGGTCGGCGCGCTGCGCGCCGCTCTGCGCCTGGCGACCCGGCCCGGCGCGCATTTCACGGTCTCGCCGCTGGAAAACCCCGACGGGACGGAGATCCATCGCCGGCTGCGCGCGCAAGACCCCGCCCACATGCACCACGCCGCGCGCTACACCGGCTTCGGCGACGATCTCGAGCACCGGGAGCTGGCCGACGGCGAAGGTGAGGAAGCGGTCCGCCGCATGGCCGTCGCGGCGAGCGGGGCGTGCCTTCACCTCAACCTGCACGGCTATCCCGCGCACGAGTGGACGCGGCCCCTGTCGGGCTATGTTCCCGCCGGCTTCGCACAATGGACCCTGCCCAAGGGCTTCTTCCTGATCGCCCGCCACCATCCCGGCTGGGAACCGCAGACCGAAGAGCTTCTCGACCGCGTCACGCGGCATCTGGCCGCGATGCCCGCGCTTCTCGCCGAGAACCAGCGACAGATCGCGCTCTACGAGCGGCATGCCGGCGAGACCGGCTTCACCTATCGCAACGGCTGGCCCTGCTTCGTCTCGGCCGACAGCCGCGCCGCGGTTCCCGTGACGCTCGTCACCGAGTACCCCGACGAAACCATCGGCGGCGAGGCCTTCGCCGCCGGGCACGCGGCGCAGATGGAGGCGGTGCTTGCGGCCTATGAGGCATGGCAGGCGATCATGGCGCTCGGCTGAGCGGCCCTGCGACGATCAGCGCCCCTGACGAATAAGCCTTGGCGTAACCGCCACGTCCGCCCTAGTTTGGAACGCGTCCAGATCAGGGGGTTCTCAATGACCATCACGATCAACGGCCGGGCGGTCGAGGCGCCGGACGACCCGCGCGTCTCGCTTCTCGACCTCCTGCGCGACCGCCTCGGGCTGCCGGGAACCAAGAAGGGGTGCAACCAGGGCGCCTGCGGCGCCTGCACCGTGCTGGTGGACGGCGAGCGCATCGTCTCCTGCCTGGCTCTCGCGGTCCAGTTCGAGGGACGCTCCGTCACCACGATCGAGGGGCTGGCGGGCGCAAACGGGCTGCATCCGCTCCAGCGCGCCTTCGTCGAGCACGACGGCTTCCAGTGCGGCTACTGCACGCCGGGGCAGATCGTGTCGGCGGTCGGCATGGCGGGCGAGGCAGCGCGCGGCGTGCCGAGCGCCGTCACCGCCGACGTGGCGGCATCTGGCATCACGCTGACGCGCGAGGAGATCGCCGAGCGCATGAGCGGCAACCTCTGCCGCTGCGGTTCCTATAACGGCATCGTCGAGGCCGTGGCCGAGACCTTCGCCACGCGCGAGCGCGACGAGGTGGCGGCATGATCCCGTTCGAGTTCCAGCGCGCAAGCGACGCGCAAGGCGCGATCGCGGCGGCGGCGGCGGCCGGCGCGAAGTATCTCGGCGGAGGCACCAACCTTGTGGACCTCATGCGCGAGGGCATCGAGCGCCCCGCGCGCCTCGTCGATGTCACGGGTCTTGCCGGCGACATCCGGGACACGGCGGATGGCGGGCTCCTGATCGGCGGGGCCGTGCGCAACACGGCACTGGCGGAGCACCGCGCGGTGCGCGAGCGCTATCCCGCGCTCGCCCGCGCCATCCTGTCGGGCGCCAGCGGTCAGATCCGCAACATGGCGACGGTGGGCGGCAACGTCCTCCAGCGCACGCGCTGCACCTACTTCTACGACGATGCCGCGCGCTGCAACAAGCGCGAGCCAGGCGCGGGCTGCGACGCGCGCGAGGGCTTCAACCGCATCCATGCGATCCTCGGCGCCTCCGAGGCCTGCGTCGCGACCCATCCGTCCGACATGTGCGTGGCGCTGGTCGCCCTCGACGCCGTGCTGCACCTGGAAGGTCCGCAGGGCACGCGCACGATGCCGCTGGAGCAGTTCCACCGCCTGCCGGGCGAGCACCCGGAGCGGGAAACCGAGCTGCAGCCGGGCGAGCTGATCGCGGCGGTCGAGCTGCCCGCGCTCCCCTTCGCCGCGCGCTCGACCTACCGCAAGGTGCGCGACCGCGCGTCCTACGCCTTTGCGCTGGTCTCGGTCGCCGCCGCGCTCGACGTCGGGCCGGACGGAACCGTGCGCGACCTGCGCTTGGCCTTCGGCGGCGTCGCCCACAAGCCGTGGCGCGCCCGCCGCGCCGAGGACGCGTTGCGGGGCGCAAAGCTCGACGAGAGCGCGCTGCGCCGCGCGGCCGAGGCCGAGTTCGCGGATGCCAGACCCTTGCGCGACAACGCCTTCAAGATCGAGCTCGCGCGGCGCACCATGTCCGCGACGCTTCTGGGACTGTCGGGAGACCGCGCATGAGCAGCCTCGCCTCCAAGAACGCGCCCACCGGCCTTGCGCCGGCGGCCTGGGCGACGGGTGCGGGCACCGACCCGCTGGCCCGCGCCCAGCACGGTCAGGTCGGCGCCTCGGTGTCGCGCATCGACGGCCCCCTGAAGGTGCGGGGCGCCGCGCCCTTCGCGGCCGAGGCTCCGCTGGAGGGCCTGGCCTACGCCTCCGTGCGCTATGCCACGATTCCCAAGGGCCGCATCGCGTCGCTCGACACCGCCGAAGCGGAAGGCGCGCCCGGCGTCCTTCTCGTGATGACGCATCGCAACGCCCCGCGCATGAAGCCGATGCCGGTCTTCGGGTCCGCGCCCAAGGCCGCCGGCGGCAACGACCTGCCGATCCTCCAGGACGACCGCGTCCACTGGAACGGCCAGCCGGTCGCCGTGGTGCTGGCCGAAACGCAGGAACAAGCCGACCACGCCGCCTCGCTGATCGCGATCGGCTACGAGGGCGAGCCGGCGCTGACCTCGTTTGCCGAGGCCAAGGCTCGGGGCACCGAGCCGGCGAAGTTCATGGGCCAGCCGCTCGGGCTCGAGATCGGCGACCCCGACGCGGCACTCGGCCACGCCGCGTACCGGGTCGACGCCGTCTACCGGACGCCGCGCCACAGCCACAACCCGATCGAGCCGCACGCGGCGACGATCCACTGGGACGGCGTGAACCTGCGCGTCCACGACGCGACGCAGGCCGTCAGCCATACCGCCTGGTCGCTCGCCCAGATCTTCGGGCTCGACGAGGCCAACGTGCACGTCACGTCGCCGTTCGTAGGCGGCGGGTTCGGCTCCAAGACGCTGTGGGAGCACCAGGTGCTCGGCGCGGCCGCGGCCAAGCTGGCGGGACGGCCGGTGCGCATCGCGCTCTCGCGCGAGGGCGTCTACCGAACGGTCGGCGGGCGCACGCTTACCGAGCAGCGCGTCGCCATCGGCGCGGCTGAGGACGGTGGCTTCAAGGCAATCGTCCATACCGGCACAATCGCCACCACGGCGCATAACGGCATGCCTGAGCCCTTCATCCTCGCGACCATGAACCTCTACCGCGCCGACAGCTTCCGGCTCGGCGTCGACACGGTCGAGCTCGATATGATCGCCAACACCTTCATGCGCGCGCCCGGCGAGGCGGTCGGGACCTTCGCGCTGGAATCGGCGGTGGACGAGCTCGCCCACGAGATGGGGATCGACCCGATCGAGCTACGGGTGCGGAACGAGCCCGAGCGCGACCCGATCAAGGGCACGCCCTTCTCCTCGCGCAACATCGTCGCCGCCTACCGGGCGGGCGCGGAGCGCTTCGGCTGGTCGCGCCGCCGCGCCGAACCCGGCACTTTGCGCGAGGGCGAGTGGCAGGTGGGCCTTGGCTGCGCCACGGCGACCTATCCCTACCACCGCATGCCCGGCGGGGCCGCGCGCCTCACGATCCGGCGCGACGGCACGGCGGAGGTCGCGATCGCCGCGCACGAGATGGGCATGGGCACGGCGACGGTGCAGACGCAGATCGCCGCCGAGCGTCTCGGCCTGCCGCTCGACAGCGTCTCCTTCGCCTACGGCGACTCCACCTTGCCCGGCATGGTGCTCGCCGGCGGCTCGCAGCAGACCGCCTCGATCGGCGCCTCGGTGATCGCCGCCCAGCGCGCGCTGGTGGCCGAGCTTCTGAAGCTCGCCGGCAACGACACGCCGCTCGCCGGCCTGTCGCCGGACGAGGTGGGCGCCTTGAACGGCGGCCTCGCCAAGCTGGACGAGCCGGATCGCTTCGAGAGCTATGCCTCGATCCTCGAGCGCGCGGGCCGCGACGCGGTGGACGCCGTCGGCGAGGCCGTGCCCCCGAAGGAGACCGAGCGCTTCTCGATGCACTCCTACGGCGCCCTGTTCGCCGAGGTGCGCGTCAACGCCGTGACCGGCGAGCTTCGCGTCTCGCGCTTCCTCGCCTCCTACGACTGCGGCCGCATCCTCAACCCGAAGACCGCGGCGAGCCAGTTCCGCGGCGGCATCATCATGGGCCTCGGCCTGGCCCTGATGGAGGAAACGCAGTTCGACGAGCGGACGGGGCGCATCATGAACCCGAGCCTGGCCGAGTACCATGTACCGGTGCATCTCGACGTGCCGCCGATCGAGCTGATCTGGGACGACAAGCCGGACCCGCAGGCCCCGATGGGCGCGCGCGGCATCGGCGAGATCGGCATCACGGGCGTGGCGGCAGCCATCGCCAACGCCGTGTTCAACGCGACCGGCAAGCGCGTGCGCGACCTGCCGATCACGCTCGACAAGCTGATGTAGCCAAGGAAAGTCGGGGCGCGAGGCGCCTCGACTTCCCGGCCCCGCGCCCGACATGACGGCTCCTGACCCCATCCGGAGCCGATGACGTGAGCGAGCAGACGCATATCAAGCTGAACGATGGACGCGAGATCCCGCAGGTGGGTCTCGGCGTCTTCAAGGTTCCCGACGAGGACGCCGCTGCGGCCGTGCGCACGGCGCTGGAGGCGGGCTACCGCCACGTCGACACGGCGGCCGTCTACAAGAACGAGCGCGGCGTCGGCGAGGGCCTGCGCGCGGCCGGCGTGCCTCGCGACGAGGTCTTCGTCACCACCAAGCTCTGGAACGAGAGCCAAGGCTTCGACGCGACGCTTCGGGCCTTCGATGAGAGCCTCGAGAAGCTCGGCCTCGACGCGGTCGACCTCTACCTCATCCACTGGCCATCGCCCGCGCGCGGCCTCTTCGTGGACACGTGGAAGGCGTTCCGGCGCCTTCACGAGGAGGGACGCGCCCAGTCGATCGGCGTCTCGAACTTCACGGCCGAGCATATCGACCAGATCGTCGCCGAGACCGGCATCACGCCGGTCCTCAACCAGATCGAGCTTCACCCGCGCTTCCAGCAGCGCGCCTTGCGCGAGGCGATGGACCAGCGCGGCGTCGTGACGGAGTCCTGGAGCCCGCTCGGCCAGGGCGGCGACATGCTGAAGGACCCGGTTCTGGCGCGCATCGCCGAAAAGCACGGCAAGACGGCGGCGCAGGTCGTGATCCGCTGGCACGTCGACAACGAGCTCGTGGTGATCCCGAAGTCGGTGACGCCGAGCCGCATCGCGGAGAACATCGACGTCTTCGGCTTCCGCCTGGACGACGAGGACCTGGCTGCGATCGGCGGGCTCGACGCCGCGGACGGCCGCATCGGCCCCGACCCGATGACCGCGAAGTTCTGACGACGCCGGGAGCCGGGCGACGCCTGCCCGGCTCCTACTCCGCCGCGTCCATGAAGCCACCGGTCTGGCGGTGCCAGAGCCGGGCGTAGAGCCCGCCGCGCCCCACCAGCTCGGCATGGGTGCCGGTCTCGACGATGCGTCCGCGATCCATGACCACCAGCCGGTCGAGCCGAGCTATCGTGGACAGGCGGTGCGCGATGGCGATCACGGTCTTGCCCTCCATCAGCTCGGTCAGGCTCTCCTGGATCGCGGCCTCCGCTTCCGAATCGAGCGCGGAGGTCGCCTCGTCGAGGATCAGGATCGGCGCGTCCTTGAGCAGCACGCGGGCGATCGCGATGCGCTGGCGCTGGCCGCCCGACAGCTTCACGCCGCGCTCGCCGGCATGGGCGTCGAAGCCTCGGCGTCCGCGATAGTCCACGAGCGTGTCGACGAAGCCGTCGGCGCGGGCGCGCCGCACGGCCGCCAGCATCTCCTCATCGCTGGCGCCCGGCCGCCCGTATTTCAGGTTGTCGCGGATCGAGCGGTGGAGGAGCGAGGTGTCCTGCGTGACGACGCCGATCGCCGCACGAAGCGAGTCCTGCGTGACCCCGGCGATGTCCTGACCGTCGATGGTGATGCGTCCGCCCTCCAGGTCGTAGAGGCGCAGGAAGGTCGAGACGAGCGTGGACTTGCCCGCCCCCGACGGCCCGACGAGGCCGATCTTCTCGCCCGGCCGGATCGTGAGGTTGAGGTGGTCAAGCGCGCCGCCGCGCTTGCCGTAGTGGAACGACACGTCCTCGAAGCGGATCTCGCCGCCCGACACGACGAGGGCCGGCGCGGCCTCGCGGTCGAGGATCGTGTGGCCGACCGCGATCGTGGTGATGCCGTCCTGCACGGTGCCCACGTTGTCGAAGATCGCGGTGAGCTCCCACATGATCCAGCCGCTCATGTTGATGATGCGCACCACGAGGCCGCTCGCCAGCGCGATCGCGCCGACGCTGACCTCGCCTCGGCTCCACAGCCAGACCGCGAGCGCGCCGGTGGCGAGGATCAGAAGGGAGTTGGCGAAGCTGATCAGGAGCGACATGCCGCTGATGAAGCGCTGCTGGGTGTAGAACTTCGTGGTGTGGTCGGTGAGCGCGTGGCGGGCGTAGTCGTCCTCGCGCTCGGCATGGGCGAAGAGCTTCACGGTCTGCATGTTGGTGTAGCTGTCGGTGACGCGGCCGGTCAGCGTCGAGCGCGCTTCGCTCATGACCTGGGCGGCGCGCGCCACGCGCGGGATGTAGTGGCGCATCACGAGAACGTAGGCGACGAGCCAGACGGCCAGGGGCACGGTCAGGCGCCAGTCCGCCTCCAGAAACAGGAACAAGGCACTGACGACGTAGACCAGGACGAACCAGAGCGCGTCGATCACCTTCACCGCCGAGTCGCGCAGGGCCGGCCCGGTCTGGATGACCTTGGCCGCGACGCGGCCCGCAAAGTCGTTGTTGAAGAACGAGATCGACTGGCGCAGCACGTGCCGGTGGTTCTGCCACCGGATCATGTTGGTGACGCCCGGCGCGATGGTCTGGTTCTTGACGAGGTCGTGCGCGGCGTTGAGGAGCGGGCGCGCGATGCCGATCACGAAGCCCATCCAGAGGAACGTGCCGCCATGCTCGGCCCAGAGGCGCTCGGGCGTCGTGGAGTTCAGGATGTCGACGATCGCGCCGATGTAGCGGAAGATCGCAACCTCGATCAGGGCAACGAGAAGGCTGAACACCGCGAGCGCGGCGAAGCTCGGCCAGACCTGGCGCAGGTGGTGCCAGAAGAAAGCGCCGAGACCCCGCGGTGGCTCCTGCATCGGGTAGGACCGGAACGGGTCGATGATGGATTCGAAGAAGCGGAACATGGCGGGAACCCGGCGGCGAAGCCGGGTGAGACGGACCCGACCATAAGGTTCAGATAATATCCTCGCGACCTAGAAGCGGAGTGCGGCGGGAACGGGGCTGCACACGCCCGCCGCGAAGAAAAACCCAAGCTTCCGGTCGGGCCGTGGTCAGTAGATCGCGGTCACCGGCTCGGCGTCACCTTGGACGAAGCCGCGATACATGCCTTCCGAGTTGAAGGGCAGCGCGACGCGGCCGTGGCGGTCGACCGCGATCAGCCCGCCCGAACCGTCGTTGGGCGCGAGCACGCGCTGGACGACGTGCTCCGAGGCCGCCTCCAGGCTTTCGCCGAGATAGCGCATGCGCGCCGAGATCTCGGCCGCCGCCTGAAAGCGGATAAAGACCTCGCCGTGGCCCGTTCCCGAGATGGCGCAGAGATCGTCGGCCAGGGTGCCCGCGCCGATCACCGGCGTGTCGCCGACGCGGCCCGGCGCCTTGCCGGTCATGCCGCCGGTGGAGGTGGCGGCGGCGAGGTTGCCGTTGCGATCGCAGGCGACGGCGCCCACGGTCCCGTGCCGCACCGCCGGGTCGGCCGAGGTCTCGCCCTTCCGGGCCAGCGCCAGCATCTCCTGAAGCGCGTCCCAGCGCTTCTCAGTGAAGAAGTAACTCGCCTCCTCGAAGGCGAGGCCCGCCTCTCGCGCGATGCGCTCGGCGCCCGCGCCGATCATCACGACATGAGGGCTGCGCTCCATAACGGCGCGTGCGGCCAGAACCGGGTTGCGCGGCCCGAACAGGCCCGCCACCGCCCCGGCGCGGCGGTCCGCGCCGTTCATCACGGCAGCGTCCATCTCCTGGCGTCCCGCGCTCGTGAAGACTGCGCCGCGCCCGGCGTTGAAGAGCGGCTCGTCCTCCAGCGCGCAGACCGCGGCGGTCACGGCATCGAGCGCCGCGCCCCCGTCCCGCAGGACGGCGGTGCCGGCGTCGAGCGCGCGGCGCAGACCCGCATGGGTGGCGGCCTCCAGCTCGGGCGTCAGCGCCGAGCGGCGGATCGTTCCGGCCCCGCCGTGGACGGCGAGCGCGAAGGTCGTGGTCATCAGCGTTTCCTCGAGCGATGAAAATCAGGCGCGGCCGCCGTCGACCGACAGGATCTGTCCCGTGATCCAGCTGGCCTCGGCGCTAAGCAGGAACAGGACGGCGGCCGAGATGTCCTCGGGCGTGCCGAGGCGGCGCATGTGCGTGCCCTCGATCACTTGGCCTTGGCGCTCGGGGCCGAAGGCCTCCCATTGCCGCTCGGTGGAGGGATTGGACAGGACGAAGCCCGGCGCGACCGAGTTCACGGTAATGCCGGCGGGGCCGAGTTCCAGCGCCAGCTGGCGCGTCAGGCCGACCAGCGCGTGCTTGGCCGCCGCATAGGCCTGGATGCCGGTGAGGCTGGGCCGGAGCCCCGCGCCCGACGAGATCGTGACGATACGCCCCGCTTGCGAGCGCTTGAGGTAGGGCGTTGCGGCCTGGGCGCACCAGAGCGCGCCCATGAGGTTGGCGTCCATGATGGCGGTGAAATCCGCCTCGCCCACCGCCTCCAGCGGGCGACCCACCTGACCGCGCACGCCGCCGGCGGCCGTCACGATCCCGTCGAGACCGCCGAGCCGCGCGGCAGCTTCCGCGATCGCGCGGTGCGCGTCCTCGCGCCGGCCGAGATCCACGGGGATGCGCGGCAGCGTCTCCTCGCTCCCCTCCAGCGCCCCGAGCCCGTCGGCGTCGATGTCGAGCGCTGCGACGCGCGCGCCGCTGGCGACCAGCCCATGGACGATGGCGCGTCCGATGCCCTGCGAGGCGCCGGTGACCGCGAAGCGGCGGCCTTCGAGGGTCAGGCGCATGCGCTGAGCATCTCGTCGAGGGTCTGGAGCGACTGCTCGCGGCGTCCCGCCTCGAGGTCGTGGACGAGCGCCACGAGGCGCGCGAGGGCGGGCGTCGGAACGCCGTGTTCGGCGCCGATCGCGGTGAGCGGCAGGACCTGCGCGTCGACCTCGGTGCGCCGCTTGCGCACGGCGAGATCGCGCCAGATGCCGGAATGGGTCTTGGCGGTGTGGCGGTTGTGCTCGGTCATGGCGGCGACCGAGCGACGCGCCGCCTCGCTGACGGACCCGTTCGAGAACGCGGCCGGGTCGAAGCCGTTGAAGCCGAGCGGCTGGATATCCTGCGCGCGCGCCAGGCTCATCACCTCGCGCCCCAGCGCGTCGTAGACCGGGAAGTAGCGCTCGCGGGCGAGCGCGTCGGCCATGGAGTCGTTGGTCAGCGCGGTTGCGAACAGAAGCGCCCCGTAGCCGAGCTTGCCCCAGAGATAGCCCCAGATATTATCGGTCATCACCGCGTCGGGCTCGACCAGCCGGAACAAGGCGTGCATCTCGGCCAGGCGCTCCGTCGTGCGCCCGTCGAGCTCGCCCAGCGCCACCGCCGCGCGATTGCCGTAGAGGATGCGGCCCGGCGCCTGCCAGTCGGCGCCGAAGTTCACGAAGCAGCCCATCGTGCGCGACGCGCCGATCGTGTCGGCGATGACGCTCTCGTTGAGGCCGTTCTGCGCCGAGACGACGAAGCCGTCGTCGGCCAGATGCGGCACGAGCATGCCGAGCGCGTTCGGCGTGTGATGGGCCTTCACGGCGAGGATGACGCGGCGGAACCGCCCCTCGACCTCGGCCGGCAGGGCGGCGCGCACGCTCTGGCGGAACTCTTCGACCGGCCCCTCGATCAGGAGCCCGTCCCGGTTCATCGCCTCGACGTGGTCGCCCGCCACATCCACTAGGAGGACGTCGTGGCCCGCACGCTGAAAGTAGGCGCCGAGGACCCCCCCGATCGCGCCCGCGCCCCAGATGAGGATCGGGTCCGCGCTCACCGCCAGTCCCCTTCCAGAAGCGCGCGCGTTTCCTCGACGCCGACCTTCCACAGCGCCTCCATCTCGGCGTCGTCGCGCTGGTAGTAGCCGCCGTAGTTGCCGTCGCCGACGAGCTCGCGCACGGCCTCCGCCGAGCGGTCCTTCAGCCGGTCGAAGTCGGCCATGGGCTTCTGGTGATTGGGGAGCGGACGGCCGGGCAGGCGCGTCCAGGGGAAGTTCTCCATCCAGGAGGCGTGGCTGGCCTTGGGGTCGATCTCCTGCACCTTGGCCCAGGCGCCGGGCGCGTTCCACCAGTTGTGGAAGCGGGCGCGCGCGCCCTCGCGCTCGTCCATCCACTCCATGGTCACCGGCTGCACCGGCGAGTTGCCGCCGTGGCCGTTGACGATCAGGACGCGCCGGAAGCCGCTGCGGTAGAGACTGTCGAGGATGTCGCGAACGACGTTCATGTAGGTGACGGTGCGCAGCGTCACCGTGCCGGGATAGGCGTTGAAGTAGGGCGTCAGCCCGTAGGCGAGCACCGGGAATACCGGGACGCCCAAGGGCTCGGCAGCTTCCGCCGCCATGCGCTCGGCCAAAATCGAGTCGACCGAAAGGCTGAGGTAGGCGTGCTGCTCGGTCGAGCCGAGCGGCAGGACGCAGCGATCGTCGCCCTTCAGGTAGGCTTCAACCTCGAACCAGTTGCTGTCGGCTATCTTCACCGCTCGTCTCCTTCATGGGGGTTGGCGCCTCGCGCTGCGCCTCGACGGCGGGCAGGAGTTCGGCGCGGATGGCGTGGGGGTCGGGTGTGTGGCGATACTCGATCGCGTTCTGGCCGGGGCCGAGCCGCTCGCGCACGCTTTCGGCGCCCGTGGCGTAGATCAGGACGTCGCAGCGCCCGAGGACGGCGTCGATCTCGGGCGCGTCCCAGAGGCAGGCCTCGCTGGCCGACACGTGCGGCGCAAAGCGCAGGATGCCGGCGCGCATCAGCGCCAGGAAGTCGGCGAAGTAGGAGACGATGGCGACGCGCGCCTCGGGCGCGATGCGCGCAAGCTCGATGCGCGTCTGCTCGGTCGGGATGAAGGTCATGCCCACCACGGGAACGGCGGGAAACAGGCGCTGCGCCTCGGCCTGGACGTTGCGCGGCGTCACCACGAGGTCGATCCCCTCGGGCAGCGCCTCGCGCGCCCCGGCCAGCGTCGCGGCCACGACCTCGTCGCGCGCGGGCAGATGGGTGCGCAGGATCGCGGCGTAGCTTTCGGTCGCCTCGGGAAAGATACCGAGCATGAGGATGCGAAGGGATCGGCGCCGGCCGCGCGCGTTGGCGACGCGCATCGCAAGCTCGCGTCGGTCGAGGCCGATCGCCTCCGCGGCCTCCACGAGATCCTCGATCTGCGCCTGGAGGAGGCGGTGGACGTCGAGCTCGCTCTCCGTCGGCGAGGCGCCGGGCGTCACGAAGCTGCCCGCGCCGACGCGCCCCTCGACCAACCCCGCGACGCGCAGCGCCGCATAGGCGTTCGACACGGTGACCGGCGAGACCTTGAGATGGGCGGCGAGCGCGCGCACGGAGGGAAGCTGCGAGCCGGCCGGGATGAGACCCGAGGCGATGCCGTATTCCAGCGCGCCGCGCAGCTGTACGGTGACGGGCACCGCCAGCGCACGGTCCACCGCCGCCGCGATGCGCGCCATCACCTGGGCCTGTTGGTCCGCCTCGCTCATGACCGTATCAGTGCATCAGAACGATTTTTGGTTCAAGCCGGCGCTACGCCTCCAAACTGTGCAGTTGCAGCATCGAAATGCCTGCTATTTCGGCTTGACCCGCGTTCGCATCCGTTTCTAGTGTTACATTCATCAGTAACACTTGAGGGGGTTTCGACGTGCTGATCAACCGGTTCCTGAAAACCACGATGACGGCGCTCGCGCTGGTCACGGCCGTGCCCGTCCTGGCCGGCGCGCAGACCCTCACCATGGGCGTGCGCGCAGGCCCCGACTCGATCGACCCGCACTGGTCGACGCTCGGCAGCCAGGCCGAGACGCTGCGCCATGTCTTCGACACGCTGGTGGGCGTCGACAACAACCTCCAGCTCCAGCCCGCGATCGCCACCTCCTGGAAGCCGACCGGCGAGGATAGCTGGGAGTTCAAGATCCGCGAGGGCGTCAAGTTTCACAACGGCGAGCCGCTGACGGCCGAGGACGTGAAGTACTCGATCGAGCGTATCCCGAAGGTCACCGGCCCGATGTCGACGACCATCTACACCAAGCGCGTGAAGTCGGTGGAGGTCGTCGATCCCTACACGTTGCGCGTTGTCACCAACAGCACGGCGCCCTCGCTGCCCAACGACTTCATCCGTCTCTTCATCGTCCCGAAGTCCACCGGCGAGGCGAAGAACGACGAGTTCAACTCCGGCGCCAAGGCGATCGGCACCGGTCCCTACAAGTTCGTGTCCTGGACGCCCAAGGGCGACTTCGTGGCCGAGCGCAACGAGGACTACTGGGGCGAGAAGCCCCACTGGCAGCGCATCGTGCGCCGCGAGATCCCCGACGACGCCGCGCGCGTGGCGGCGCTGCGCTCAGGGGGCGTCGACCTCATCAACTACGTGCCGGCGAGCGACTACCAGTCGATCAAGGGCGACGGGAGCCTCCAGACCTTCATCTCCGACTCGCTCTACATCCTGAACGTCCAGCCGGTTCAAGGCGCGACCCTGCCCCAAAAGGTGAAGGTCGACGGCAAGGTGATCGACGCCAACCCGTTCGCCGACCTCAAGGTGCGCACCGCGCTCGACAAGGCGATCGACCGCAAGACGCTGGTGCGCGTCGTCTTGGAGGGTCTCGGCAAGCCCGCCAACCAGCTCATGCCGGAAGGCTTCTTCGGCTACTCGGCCGAGCTGCCCGAGCCCCAGTACGACCTCAAGGGCGCCAAGGCGCTGCTCGCCGAGGCCGGCTATCCCAACGGCTTCGAGTTCGACTTCACCTGCACCAACAACCGCGTGCCGGGCGACTCGGTGGTCTGCGAGGCGCTCGCCCAGATGTGGTCGCGCGCCGGCCTGAAGGTGAACGCCAACGCGCTGAACGGCACGGTCTTCTTCCCCGCCTCGCAGCGCGGCGACTACTCGGTCCAGATGTCGGCCTGGGGCACGATCACGGGCGAGGCGTCCTACACCTACGGCTCGATGGTCCACACCGCCGACAAGGAGCTGGGCCTCGGCGCCTTCAACCGCACGGGCTACTCCAACAAGCAGTTCGACACGCTGTTCGAGGAGGGCCAGCGCACGCTGGACGACGAGAAGCGCCGCAAGATCTTCGAGGAAACCTCGAAGATCGCCATGGAGGACCGCGCACTGATCCCGACCGTGATCCTGCAGACCGTCTGGGCCGCCAAGGCCGACACGGTCGACTTCCAGCCGCGCATCGACCAGGAAACGCTGGCCTACCTGATCAAGCCCGCGAAGTAACGCGCAGCAGTCCCGGCGCCGCCGATCGCGCGGCGCCGGCCTTAATCGTCCCCTTATCGAAAGTCCGCGATGGCCGGCTTCGTCCTCCAGCGCCTCGCCCAGGCCGTGATCGTCGTCTTCGCCATGTCGATCATCGTGTTCGTGGGCGTCTACGCCATCGGCAATCCGATCGACGTCTTGATCGATCCGGGCGCCGACCAGGCGACCCGCGCGGCGCTGATCGCGCAATACGGCCTCGACCAGCCGCTCTGGCGCCAGTACGCGAACTTCCTGGCCGGCGTCGCCACCGGCGATCTCGGCCGCAGCCTCATCTACAACGTGCCGGTGGTGGAGCTCATCTTCTCGCGCCTGCCCGCGACGCTGGAACTCGTTCTCGTCTCGGTCGCGATCGCGACCGGCCTCGGCGTGCCGCTCGGCCTCTACGCCGGCTACCGGCCGGAATCGGCCCCCGCCAAGGCGATCATGGCCTTCTCGGTGCTCGGCTTCTCGGTGCCGACCTTCTGGATCGGCATGATCCTGATCATGACCTTCGCGGTGGAGCTCGGCGTCCTCCCGTCGGGCGGACGCGGCGCGGTCGGCTCGCTCCTCGGCATTCCCACCTCGCTCGCCACCGCCGACGGCTGGGCCCATGTGATCCTGCCCGCGGTCAACCTGTCGCTCTTCAACATGGGCCTGATGATCCGCCTGACGCGCGCCGGCATGGTGGAGGCGATGGGCGCCGACTACGTGCGCTTCGCCCGCGCGCAGGGGCTCTCGGAGGGGCGCATCGTGCGCTCGCACGTCCTCAAGAACATCTCGATTCCGCTGGTCACCGTGTTCGGCCTCGAGCTCGGCTCGACGCTCGCCTTCGCGGTGGTCACGGAAAGCGTGTTCAACTGGCCGGGCGTCGGCAAGCTGATCATCGACTCCATCCTCCAGCTCGACCGCCCCGTGATGGTCGCCTACCTCGTGCTCGTCGTGATCCTCTTCGTGCTCATCAACTTCACGGTCGATCTCGTCTACGCCCGGCTCGACCCGCGCGTGCGGCTGGGCGGGGGAGCGGGCGAATGAGCGTCGCCGCCATCTCGCCGCCCGCCGAAACGCGCACGCTGCGCCTTCGCCAGATCTGGAGCGACTACCGCCGCTCGCCCGTGGCGGTGCTGGCGCTCGTCGTGATCGCACTGCTTCTTGTCGCCGCCTTCGGCGCGCCGTGGCTGACGCCGCAGGACCCCTACGACATGGCCGCGCTCGACTGGGCGGACGCCTTTCTGCCGCCCGGCGAGGTCGGCTCGGGCGAGTACGTGCACTGGCTCGGCACCGACAATGTCGGTCGCGATATGCTGTCGGCGATCCTCTACGGGTTGCGCACGAGCTTCGTGATCGGCCTCTCGGCCAACCTCCTGGCGCTCGCCGCCGGCGTCGTGGTCGGCCTCAGCGCCGCCTATTTCGGTGGCCGGCTGGAGGCGTTGCTGATGCGCGTCGTCGACCTCCAGCTCTCCATGCCCGCGATCCTGCTTGCGCTGGTGCTCGTCGCCGTGCTCGGCCAGGGGCTCGCGCAGATCATCGTCGCGCTGGTGATCGCGCAATACGCCTACTTCGCCCGCACCACGCACGGCGCGGCCACGGCCGAGCGGCGCAAGGACTATATCGAGGCCGCGCGCTCGACGCCGCTTCCGACGAGCCGCGTCCTCTTCCGCCACCTCCTGCCCAACGTCCTGCCGCCGCTGATCGTGGTGGCGAGCGTGCAGGTGGCGAGCGCCATCGCGCTGGAGGCGACGCTCTCGTTTCTGGGCGTCGGCCTGCCCCTCACCGAACCCTCGCTCGGCTCGCTCATCTCCAATGGCTTCAAGTACATCCATTCCGACCGCCACTGGCTGTCGATCTATCCCGGCGTCGCGCTCATGATCGCGGTGGTCGCGATCAACCTCGTGGGCGACCGGGTGCGCCACCTTCTCGACCCGAGGCGCCGCCGATGAGCGCGGCGACGCAACCCAGCGCCGCCCTCGACGTGCAGGGTCTCGTCACGCGCTTCGAAACGCGCGCGGGCAAGCTCACGGCCGTGAACGGCGTCAGCTTCCGCGTCGAGCGCGGCCGCATCCTCGGCCTCGTGGGCGAGAGCGGATCGGGCAAGAGCGTGACGGGCTTCTCGATCCTCGGCCTCGTGGACGAGCCGGGCGAGGTCGCCGGCGGCGCGGTGCGCGTCGAGGGCGTCGACATGCGCGCCCTGTCCCGGCCCGAGCAGCGCCGCATGCGGGGCAACCGCGTCGCCATGGTCTTCCAGGACCCGATGATGACGCTGAACCCGGTTCTGACCGTCGGCCACCAGATGCGCATGGCGGTTCAGGCGCACGCCAAGGTCTCGAAGGCCGAGGCGCTCGAGCGCGCGCGCCAAGCGCTGGAGACGGTCGGCATCCCCTCACCGGCCGAGCGCCTTCGCGCCTATCCCCACCAGCTCTCGGGCGGCATGCGCCAGCGCGTGGCGATCGCCATCGCGCTTCTCCACAAGCCGGCCGTGATCATCGCCGACGAGCCGACCACGGCGCTCGACGTATCGATCCAGGGCCAGATCCTCGCCGAGATCCGGCGCCTGGCCGACGAGACCGGCACGGCGGTGGTCTGGATCACGCACGATCTCGCCGTCGTCTCCAGCCTCGCCGACGACATCTGCGTCATGTATGCCGGCCGCATCGTGGAGCGCGGGCCCGCCGAGGCCGTGATCGCGACCCCGCGCCACCCCTACACGCGCGGCCTGATCGACTCCGTTCCCGGCCGGACCGAGCCGGGCAACCGCCTGCCGCAGATCCCGGGCTCGACGCCCTCGCTTGCCCATCTGCCCGAGGGCTGCCCCTTCCAGCCGCGCTGCGCGCGCCGCACGGACCAGTGCCGCCAGGAGCCGCCGAGCCGCGACTTCGGCCCGCAATCCGTTCGCTGCCACCACCCGCTGGAGATCGCCGCATGAGCGCGGAGATGCTTCTCGAACTCTCCGGCGTGTCCAAGCGCTTCACGCGCCGTCCGGGTCTGGCCGAGCGCATCGCCGGCCGGCTCGGCGGCGGGACCGCTCAAAACGTCACGGTGCGCGCCGTGAACGCGGTGGACCTCACGGTCCGCCGGGGCGAGGTGGTCGGCATCGTCGGCGAGTCGGGCTGCGGCAAGTCCACGCTCGGGCGCATGGTGTCGGGCATCACCGTGCCGAGCGACGGACACCTCGCCTTCGACGGCGCGCCGGTGGCGACCGAGCGGCGCGGCCACGTGGTGAAGACCACGACGCGCGTCCAGATGATCCACCAAGACCCCTTCGCCTCGCTCAACCCGCGCCGCAAGGTGGGCGACACGATCGCCGAGGGGCCGCGGGTGCACGGGCTCGTCGCGCGGCGCGATGTCGACGCCTACGTGCGCGAAATCCTTCACAAGGTCGGGCTAGGCGCCGACTATGCCGACCGGCTGCCGCACCAGTTCTCGGGCGGGCAGCGCCAGCGCGTCGCGATCGCCCGCGCGCTCGCCATGCGTCCCGACCTCCTCGTCCTCGACGAGCCGGTCGCCTCGCTCGACGTGTCGATCCAGGCGCAGGTCCTCAACCTCTTCCAGGACCTTCGCGCCTCGCTGGGCCTCACCGCGCTCTTCGTCAGCCACGATCTCGGCGTCGTGCGCCATGTCAGCGACCGCGTCGCGATCATGTATCTCGGCCGCATCGTGGAGCTGGGATCCGTCGAGGCGATCTACCGGCAGCCGCTCCATCCCTACACGCAGGCGCTCTTCGAGAGCGTGCCGCGCATCGGCGCAGGCCGCGCACGCTTCCGGCCGATCCAGGGCGAGATCCCCTCGCCGATCGATCCGCCGGCGGGCTGCACCTTCCACCCGCGCTGCCCCCATGCGGGGCCGCGCTGCCGCGTGGAGGTGCCCAAGCTCAAGGCGGCGGCCGGCGCGCACGAGGCCGCCTGCCATCTGCACGACGGGGGAACCGGAGGAACGGCATGAGCGAGACGGCACGAACGCTGGCGGCCGAGGTCGCGGCGGTCAACGACATCCTGTGCGCGGTGGCGGTGCTCCAGTGGGACAACCGCACGGTGATGCCGGCCGGGGGTGCCGAGACGCGCGGTCAGCAGATCGCGACTCTGAAGGGGCTGGCGCGCGAGCGCATCCTGTCCGGCGCCATGCGCCGCGCGGCCGAACAGGCGCTCGCCGAGACCGAGGGGCGCGAGGAGCGTGACCTCGAGCGACGTGCGGCGAGCCAAGTCCTGGCTGCGATCCGGCATCACGAGCGCCTCGACCCGCGCCTTCTCCAGCGGCAGGCCGAGCTCGGGCCGGTGGCCGGCGCGGCGTGGGCCGAGGCGCGCGCAGCGTCCGACTTCGCCAGCTTTCTTCCGTTCCTTGCCGAAAGCGTCGCGCTGGCGCGCGAGAGCGCCGAGGCGATGGGCCATGACGGCCATCCCTACAGCGCCATGGTCGCGCTCTACGAGCCGGGCGAGACGGCGGACTCGATCAAGCGTTTCCTGGATGAGCTGCGCGCCGGTCTCCTGCCGATCCTCGACCGGGCGCGGGGCCGCCCGCGCGACGCGCTGGTCGACCGGCTCGTTCCCGTGGAAGCGCAGCGCGCGGCCTGCCGCGGGCTGGCCGAGCTCGTCGGCTACGACTTCGGCCGCGGCCGCCTCGACACGGCGGTGCATCCGTTCGAGATCTCGTTCACGCGCAACGACGTGCGCATCACCACGCGCTACCGCGAGGACTTCCTGCCGGGCGCGCTCTTCGGCACGCTGCACGAGGCGGGCCACGGGCTCTACGAGCAGAACGTGGCGGAAGCTCTCACGCGCAGCGTCTTCGCCACCGACCTCATCCTTCTCTATGCGGTGGGTGGCACGAGCTTCGGCGCGCACGAGTCGCAGTCGCGGCTGTGGGAGAACCATGTCGGGCGCTCGGAGGCCTTCTGGCGCCTCAACCTGTCGCGTCTCCAGGGCCATTTCCCCGGCGCGCTCGACGACGTCTCGCCCGAGCGCTTCGCACGCGCGGTGAACCACGTCGAGCCGGGCTTCATCCGCGTGGATGCGGACGAGCTGACCTACGACTTCCACATCATGCTGCGCGCCGAGATCGAGCGGCAGCTGATGGACGGCTCGCTCGCGCCAGCCGACCTGCCGGGCGCCTGGAACGAGGCGATGCGGCGCGACCTCGGCCTCACCGTTCCCGACGACCGGCGCGGCTGCCTGCAGGACGTCCACTGGTCGTCGGGCTATCTCGGCTCCTTCCCGACCTACACGGTCGGCAACGCCATGGCCGCCCAGCTCATGGAATCGCTCCACGCCGGCGATCCCGAGCTCGGCGAGCGTCTGGCGGCCGGCGACTATGCGCGCCTGGCGGGGCACCTGCGCGAGGCCGTCTGGCGCCACGGTCGCTCGCGCTCGCGCGACGAGCTCCTCGTGGACGCCACCGGCTCGGCGCTGACGCCGGGGCCGTATCTTCGCTATCTCGCGGCCAAGTTCGGCTGAGGCGGGCGCGCCCTACTCAGCGACGTACTTCCGCCAATCGTGCTGTTCGCGAAAGCCGAGCACCTCGCGGATCTTGCGGTTGGAGAGCGGGGCCTCGAACTCGCCCATCTCGCGCGTGAGCGGCGTTCCGGGCTGGTGGCGGGCCAGGAACGCGGCGGTCGGCTCGCGCGCGGTGATCGTGTCGTTGGTGGCGTTGAACACCTGGTAGCCCAGCCCGTCCTTGTGAAGGCACAGATCCACGATCTGCCCGAGGTCGCGCGCGTCGATGTAGCTCCAGGCGTTGCGCTTACGGCTCATCGGGTCGGCCAGAAACGCGGGGAACCGGTCGTACTCGTGCGGCTCGATCACGTTGCCGATGCGCAGCGCATAGATGTCGGCCCCCGACCGCTCGGCAAAGGCGCGCGCCGTGCGCTCGTTGACGACCTTCGACAGCCCGTAGCTGTCCATCGGGTCGCTGTCGTAGTCCTCCTCCAGCGGAAAGGCGTGGAAGGGGCGGTCGCCTTCCGCAAAGCACACGCCGTAGGTCGTCTCGCTGGAGGCGATCACGATCTTGCGGATGCCGAGCTTCACGGCCGCCTCGACGACGTTGTAGGTGCCCACCGTGTTGATGCGGAACGTCTCGTTGTCGGGGTGGATCAGGACGCGCGGCACGGCGGCAAAGTGCACCACCGCGTCGACCCTGGCCGGGCCGCGCCCCGTGTCGTAGCCCTCAAACCCGAAGTGGCTCGACAGGGCGTTGAACATCTGCCCGCTGTCGGTGATGTCGGCCAGGAGCGTGTTGACGCCGGGATGGTCGAGCGGCTTGAGGTCGACGTTCAGCACCTCGTGGCCCCGGTCCACAAGGTAGGGCACCACATGGCGCCCCGCCTTGCCCGTCCCGCCCGTGAAAACTATGCGCATGTGGAACCTCCCGAAACGGCGGACCGGCGCTGCGGTCCCGTGCGCCATATGGGGGAGCGGCCCGGTTCGTCATGGGCGATCTGCGACCTTACGCGCGCAGGCACGAACGTCGGCCGCAAATACTTATCGTAGTTATTTTTATGTCGCCATCATCCGCAGGGCGCTAGAAGCTGGCCGAACCGCGGGAGGACGGATCATGGCAGACGGAACAGGACATCGGGGCAGGCTCCAGAAGCTGGAGCCGAACGGAGCCGCGGTGATGGTCGTTGCCTCACCCACCCTGTCGCTTCAGGCCTTGCGCAGCGGACTTCTGGCCTCCGCGGTTCTATGGCTCCTTCTTCTCGTGCTCTGGCTGGCGGCCTGACCACGACCGGCGCGACCGGTCGCTTGCAGCGAGGCGCCATGTCGCGGCTGGAACCATCGCGTATCGATCGACTTGGATCCTCTCCAACGGAGAGATCATCCATGACCGATACAAGCCGCCGCACCTTTCTGGCCGGAGCCGCCCTGACCGCCGGCGCGGCGGTGACGGCTGGAACGGCCTCGCGTGCCGCCGCGCAGTCCGCAGGTGCGACCGCGACGACACCGCCCGATCCGGCGACCTACCCCAAGCCCCCCTACCCGACCGACATGCAGCCCTGGCCGGGCCTTGCCTCCAAGATGAACCCACGCCCCGACCACGGCGAGACAAGCTACAAGGGATCGGGCCGGCTCGCGGGCAAGCGTGCGCTGATCACGGGCGGCGATTCCGGCATCGGCCGCGCGGCGGCGATCGCCTATGCGCGCGAGGGCGCGGACGTCGCCATCAACTACCTGCCGCAGGAGGAGCCCGACGCGCGCGAGGTCATCGCGCTGATCGAGGCGGAGGGGCGCAAGGCGGTGGCGATCCCCGGCGACCTGCGCACCGAGGAGTTCTGCCGCAGCCTCGTCGAGCAGGCCGCCACGCAGCTCGGTGGGCTCGACATTCTCGTCAACAACGCCGCGCTCCAGCAGACCCGGCCTTCCATCGCCGAGATTTCGTCGGAACTCTTCGACGACACGATGAAGACCAATGTCTACGCCCCCTTCTGGCTTTCCAAGGCGGCGTTGGAGCGCATGGGCAAGGGCGCGGTGATCGTGAACACCTCGTCGGAGCAGGCTGGCAACCCGTCGGCCGAGATCATGCACTACGCCATGACACGGGCGGCCGTGCTCAACTTCACCAAGGGGCTCGCCAAGGAACTCGCCCCGCGCGGCATCCGCGTCAACGCCGTGGCGCCTGGCCCCTTCTGGACGCCGCTCCAGGTTGCGGGCGGGGCGACGGTGGAGAAGCTGCGCGAGTTCGGTGCCGACTCGCCCATGGGCCGCGCCGGCCAGCCGGCGGAGATCGCCGGTCTCTACGTTGCGGCGGCCGACCCGCTCCTCAGCTACTCCACGGGCCAGATCTTCGGCTCGACGGGCGGCAACGGCCAGCCGGCCTGACGCACAGTCGGGGCGCCGCGCGACGGGCGGCGCCCCTTTCCTCAAGCAAGGGCGGCACGGCGGCGCTCCGACGCGCGACCCGCCGACAGGATGACCGCGGCGCCGAGCGCCACCGCGATCGCCGCATAGACGATCACGCCGGTCGGTCCGACCCCATCGATCAGGAGGCCGCCGATCACCGCGCCGCTCGCGATCGCGACCTGGAAGGCCGAGGACAGGAGCGCGCCGGCGCTCTCGGCCAGGTCGGGCGCGGCACGCGCGTTCCAGATCGAGACCGAGACCGGGAAACCGCCGAACGCGAAGCCCCAGATGGCGGTCGCGGCGAACGCCACCGCCGGCGAGGGACCCTGCAGGACCAGGGCCAGGGCCGAGGCCGCGATCAGCAGCGAGGCGAGACCCACCCCCCAGGCCGGGCTGCGCGAGGCGATCGCGCCCGCCGCGATGTTACCGGCAAAGCCCCCGACGCCGAAGGCGAGGAGCGCCAGCGAGATCGTCGAAACCGACATCTGCGGCACCTCTTCCAGGAAGGGGCGGATGAAGGTGAAGCCGGCGAAATGACCCGACACGACGATCACGATCGTCAGGAGCCCGATCGCGACCGCCGGACGACGCAGGGCGGTTCCAAACGACGCGAGGCTCGGGGGCGCGGTGGGCGGCAGCGACGGCAGCACCACCATCTGCACGCCGAGCGAGACGAGGCCGAGACCGGCCGCCGACAGGAACGTCGCGCGCCAGCCCCACAGCTCGCCCAGCGCCGCACCCAGCGGAGCGGCCACCACGGTCGCCACCGAGACGCCCATGATGATCGTCGACATGGCGCGCGGAACGTCGCGGGGGGCCACGAGCCGGAGGGCCAAGGCCGTCATCATGGCCCAGAAGCCGCCGAGCGCGAAGCCAAGCACGGCGCGCGCCGCCAGAAGCACCGCGACGCTGGAGGCCGTCGCGGCCATGACGCTGGAGGCCACCAGCATCGCCATCAACGCCCACACGATCAGGCGGCGATCGAGCCGTCCCGACGAGAGTACGAGAAGCGGCCCCGCGATGGCCGCGACCACGGCGGTGGCCGTGATCGCCTGGCCGACCACGCCGTTGGTGACGCCGAGTTCGGCGGCCATGGGGGTGAGCAGGCTCACGGGCAGGAACTCGGCCGTCACGAGGCCGAAGGCGCCGAACGAAAGCGATACGACGGCGGGCCAGGCGGCGCGCAGCGTTTCCAAAGGCTCGCCCGGGGCAACGGGCTGGTCGAGGGCAAGCGGTATGGCGAAATCCGACATCGGATCACTCCTGCGATATGCTGCGTTGCGATAACCTCTACGCTCGCCTCGCTGGCGTTTCCATGCCAGAATAGCCATTATGCTTGACCGATCCTCCAAACCTGCCCCGCATGACGCGGCCGATCCCTTGACCGAAATGCTGCGAGGGCTGCGCCTCGACGGCGTCGAATACGGCCGCTGCCGCATGGCCGGCGACTGGTGCTTCGCGTATCCCGCGCAGCCGCACGCCCACTTCCACTTCGTCGCCGGACGCGGCTGCTGGCTCCAGGAGCCGGACGGCACGTGGAGCGAGCTGGCGGCCGGCGACGCCGTCCTCGTGCCACGCGGCGCCGCCCACGCGCTGGCGAGTGCGCCGGGTCTCGAGCCCCGGCCCTTCCCGCGCCGCGAGTGCCTGGCGATCTGCGAAAGCGTCTACGACTACGACGGCGGCGCCCCGGCGGACGGCGAGGCCTGCGTCCTGTTCTGCGGTACGATGCGCTTCAACCTCGACGGGCTGCACCCGCTGCTTCAGGTCATGCCGGACGTCATGCGCGCCCAGGAGCTGATGGTGGCCGAGCCGACTATTCCGCACCTTCTCGATGCCATGGTGGCCGAGTGCGGGCTGAACCGGGTGGGGGCGAGCGGCATCCTGGCGCGGCTGGCCGACGTCATGGCGGCCCAGATCATCCGGTCCTGGGTGGAGCATGGCTGCGGCGAGTCGGCCGGCTGGGTGGCCGCGGTGCGCGACCCGCAGATCGGCCGCGTGATCGCCGCGATCCATGCCGAGCCCGAGCGGAACTGGGCGGTGGCCGATCTGGCCGACATCATGGGAGCCTCGCGATCGGGCTTTGCGGCGAAGTTCACCGCCACCGTCGGCACGACGCCCGCGCGCTACGTGACCGAGATGCGCATGCACCAAGCCCGGCAGTGGATCGGCCGCGACCGGATGCGCGTCGGCGAGGTCGCGCACCGACTCGGCTACGACTCCGAGGCCGCCTTCAGCCGCGCCTTCAAGCGGGTGGTGGGAACGGCGCCGGGCCGGCTGCGCACGGGCGTCATGGCGGACGCCTGAGACAGGCGCGGCGGGATCCTCGCCGGCCCCTCGGCACCCTTTACGGTCAGTCGAAGAAGCCTTCGTCACCCTCCGCCAGATAGCGCCGGGCGCGTTCGGGCACGAGCTCGACGCCCATGCCGGGGCGATCGGGCACCTCGATCATCCCGTTCACGACGATCGGGTCGGGCAGCCCGTCCACGATCTCGTTCCACCAGGACGGATCGCCGGTCGTGTACTCGAAGGCGATGAAGTTGTCGGGCAGCGTGGCCGAGACCTGGACCAGCGCGCCGAGGCCTAGGAGCCCGTTGGCCGTGCCGTGCGGTGCCATCGTGATGCCGTGCAGATCGGCGTATTCCGCGATCCACTTAAGCTCGGCGATGCCGCCGACATCGGCCGGGTCGGGCCCGACCACATGCACCGCGTTGGTCTCGATCAGCTCCTTAAAGTTGCGACGGAGATAGATCTGTTCGCCCGTGTGGATCGGCGTCGTGGCGGTGCGCGTCAGCTCGCGATAGGTGCCCGCATCCACCCACGGCGTGTAGTCGCCTGACAGGAGGTCCTCGACCCACAGGAGGTTGTAGGGCTCCAGCATCCGCACGAGGCGGATCGCGTCGGCGAGCATCCAGCCGGGACCGCAGTCGAGCGTCAGACCGACCCGGTCGCCCGCGACCTCCTTCATCGCCGCTACGCAGCTGACCAGATGGTGCAGGCCCCGCTCGGTCACCGGGCCGCGGTCCAGCGCGCCGTGGAAGGGGCCCGCCCCCAGCTCGCCGTAGGTGAAGTCCGGCACCTCGCGCTTCATGGGCGAATGAAAGCCGATCGGCTGCTTGATGATCGTGAAGCCCTCGGGCGACGCCATCATGCGCTGGAGATCGTCGGCGTAGTCCTCTGGCCGATGCCCCGTGAGCGGAAAGCGCACCGAGCCGTTGTAGACGCGCACGCGATCGCGCACCTTGCCGCCGAGCAGGCGGTGGACCGGCAGACCGGCGGCCTTCCCAGCCAGGTCCCAGAGTGCCATCTCGACGACGCTGACGGCGCTGCCCCAGGGCTTGAAGCCGCCGCGCTGGCGGATCTTGCGCATGGTGCGCTCGACCAGCGTCGGATCCTCGCCGATCAGCGCCTCGCGCAGGGCGAGGATGTGCGGCTTCAGATAGGGCTTCCAGGTCTCGGCCTGCGCGAAGCCCGACACGCCCTCGTCGGTCACGATGCGCACAACGGGACTGCGACCGATCACGGCGCATCGGAGGTCGGTGATCTTCATGCGGCGCGACCTGTCCTGGGGTCCTTGAGGGTACGGGAAACGGCGGCGGCGGCCTCGATCGCGGCCATCCGGATCGCCTCCATGCGCGCCGCCTCGGTTCCGGCGAGGAAGGGGATGCTGAGGGCTGCGACCATCGCGCCGTCGGGACCGTGGACCGGTGCGGCGAAGGCCTGGATGCTCGGCGCGTTCTCGCCCTTGTCCTGCGCCCAGCCAAGGCGGCGGATGCGCGCGAGTTCGGCCTTGAGGCGGCGCGGATCGGTGAGGGTGCGCGGCGTGAAGGCGACGAGCGGGCGGGCCAGCCAGCGCTCCAGCTCGTCCGGCTCCAGATGGGCGAGCAGCATCTTGCTCGCCGCGCCCGCGTGGATCGGCATGCGCTGGCCGGGCGCGACCGTCAGGGCGTATTCGCGCCGACCCTGCGCAGTGGCCAGCACCAGCACACCTTCGCCATCGAGAACGCTGAGCTTCACGCCCTCGCCGAGTTCGGCGGCGAGCCGGTCGAGGTGGGGCTGGCTCGCCGCCTGAAGGTCGATCTCGCTCGCCTGCGAGGCGACATGGGCGGCCAATGTCAGCAGACGCCGGCCGAGAAGATAGCTCCCCGCCTCGTTGCGGCGGACCATGTCGTGGCGCTGCAGCGTGTTGAGGATGCGGTAGACGCTCGTGCGCGGGAGGCCGAGCCGCGCCGTGAGGTCGCTGATCGACAAGCCCTCGGCCCGCTGCTCGAGCGCGGCGAGAAGCTCCATCATGCGGTCGATGGCGGGAATGGTGTGGCGGCTGGCGCCCGCCTCTTCGGGGATGTCCATGCACCTACCCTCTTGGCGGTTGACAGGAAGACGGGAGAGCGTAGCATCAAATAATGAACTGGTGAAGTTCATATTTGAACGACGCGAGACAAGCGTCGGCATCTAGGGAGGACCGCCGCATGCTGACCGTTTCGGCCATCGCTCATGTCGCCATCCGCATCAAGGACATCGACCGGACGATGCGCTTCTACGAGCAGGGGCTCGGCTTTCGCGAGATGCTGCGGCTCGACCGGGACGGACGCCTGTGGCTCGTCTACCTGCGCGTGACCGACCAGCAGTTCCTGGAAATCTTTCCCGAAGGCACGGGCGAGCGCGCCGCCGAGCGCGAGGCGGTGGGCTACAACCATCTGTGCCTCGAAGTGCCCTCGATCGACGGCGCGCTGCGCGAACTGGCGGCGGCCGGCATCGAGCCGATCCGCCCGAAGGTTCTGGGCGCCGACGGCAACTGGCAGGCCTGGATCGAGGATCCCGACGGGCACCGCATCGAGCTCATGGAGATGGCCGAGAATTCCATGCAGGCGCAGGCCATCGCACGCCTGCGCCAGGAGGGTTGAGGCGATGCGCACAACAAAGGCCGATGCGGCGCAGGGCGGATTTCAGGGACGCTGTGCATGAAGATCACGGGCCTCAAGACCTTCGTCGCCAATGTGTCGCGAACCAACTTCGTGTTCGTGAAGATCTATACCGACGACGGGATCGACGGCGTCGGCGAGGCGACGCTGGAGTGGAAGACGCGCACGGTGGTGGCCGCGATCGAGGAGCTGGAGCGCGTCCTCGTCGGGCGCGACCCGTTCGCGGTGGACGCGATCGTCGAGCAGTTGCATCGCGATAGCTACTGGCGCACGGGCGCCGTGTTCCGCACGGCGCTCGGCGGCATCGAAGCGGCCCTTCTCGACATCAAGGGCAAGGCGCTCGGCGTTCCCGTGTTCGAGCTTCTCGGCGGCCAGTATCGCGAGCGCGTCGCCTGCTACGCCAATCACTGGTTCTTCGGCGCGGTGACGCCCGAGGATCATGCCGAAAAGGCCAAGGCCGCCGTCGCCATGGGCTATCGGGCCCTCAAGTGGGACCCGTTCGACACGGCCGACCTCCAGATGGACCGGCGCCAGCGCCACGCCACGATCGCGATCGTGGAAGCGGTGCGCGCGGCGGTCGGGCCCGACATCGACCTGATGCTTGACGTGCACGGGCGGCTCGACGTGCCGACCGCGATCGCGATGTGCCGCGCGCTGAGCCCCTTCGACCTCACCTGGATCGAGGAGCCGACGCCCCCCGAGAGCATCGACGCGCTGGCCGAGGTGCGCGCCAACAGCCCCGTGCCGATCGCGGCCGGCGAGCGCTTCTTCGAGCCCGCGCGGTTCCAGGAAGCGCTCGCCAAGCGCGCGGTCGATATCCTCCAGCCCGACGTCTCGCATGTGGGCGGGCTCGGCGAGACCAAGCGCATCGCCCACAACGCTCACACCCATCTCATCCCGGTCGCCCCGCACAACCCGGTCGGCCCGGTGATGAACGCGATGACGCTCCATGCCTCGGTGGCGATCCCCAACATGCTGGTCTTTGAGACCGTGTCGGTGGACGTGCCGTGGCGGCGCGAGCTGGTGCGCGAGACGCTGCGTTTCGCCGACGGACACCTTCTGGCGCCGACCGCGCCGGGGCTCGGCGTCGAGTTGATCGAGGAGGCCTGCGCGCGCTTCCCCTACGAGGCGACCAACGTGCCGCTCTTCGACGGCTCCATGAACACGACCGGCGTGTCGACCGGCGAGAAGACCTTCTAGCGAGGCGGGGGCTCGGAGGCGGCGGCATGACACCATCCCTCCTTGTTCGCGGCGGGCGCGTGATCGACCCGGCATCGGGCTTCGACGCGGTGGCCGACGTCCTGGTGCGGGACGGCCGGATCGCCGCGATCGCGCCCGGCCTTGCACGCGAGGACGGGGCCGACGTCCAGGTGGTCGAGGCCGCCGGCGCCCTCGTCGTGCAGGGCCTCGTCGATCTGCACACGCACGCCTACTGGGGCGGGACGCTGCTCGGCGTCAACGCCGACAAGATCGGGCCGCGCACCGGCGTCACCACCTGGGTGGACTGCGGCAGCAGCGGCGCGGCGACGCTGGAGGGCTTCCTTTGGCACGTCGTTCGGCCGAGCCGTGTGCGCATCCTGCCCATGGTCAACCTGTCCTATATCGGCCTCGCCGCCGCCGGCCACCTGTCGATGGATGTCGGCGAGCTGCACGACTGGCGCTTTGCGGACCTTCGCGAGATCGATCGCGTGGGGGAAGCGTTCGGATCCGAGATCCACGGCGTGAAGCTGCGCGCCAGCAACAACGCCTGCGGCGCGAACGGCCCCGTCGTCCTGCCGCTGGCGCGCGAGGCGGCCGACCGGCTCGGCGTCCCCCTGATGATCCATGTCGGCACCGCGCCGCCGACCATCGACGAGGTGCTGCCCTTCCTGCGCGAGGGCGACATCCTCGCCCACGTCTACAACGCTAGCGCGGGCGGCTCGGTGCTCGACGCCTCGGGGCGCCTGCGCCCCTCGGTGCGCGAGGCCATGAGGCGCGGCGTGCGCATGGACGTCGGCCATGGCGGCTCGAGCTTCTCGTTCCGCATCGCCGAGCGCGCCATGGACCAGGGCCTCCTGCCCGACGCCATCAGCTCCGACCTCCACGCCCATAATATCGACGGCCCCGCCGGCAGCCTGCCGGAGGTGATGGCGAAGTTCCTGGCGCTGGGGCTGTCGCTGCCCGAGGTCCTGCGCCTTGCGACCACCTCGCCGGCCACTGTCATCCGCCGCCCCGATCTCGGGCGGCTACAGGTCGGCGGCGAGGCCGATCTGGCGGTGTTCCACCTGGAGGAGCGCGGCGTCGATCTCGTGGACTGCGAGGGCGTCGTGCGGCGCGGTTCCGTGAGTCTTCGCAACGTCCTGACGGTGTGCCGCGGCCAGGTGCTGGACAGCGTCGAGGACGGCCGAAACGAGGGACGCCGCTACTGACACCATGAAGAACCGGCTCCGGACTTGGCCGTTGACAAGTCGATCCCGGTCGCGTCACAGTGCATTATAGAACTCTACAAGTTCATATTTGAACTCATCTGCCAGACCCCGAGATCGCCGGAAGAAGCGACGGGGTCATGCCTCCGCCGGACGCGAGGCGCCGGGCTCGGTCCCGGCAGCGCATCGCCGGCGCCGGGCATCGACGGACGATCGGCTCATCGCCGCAACCGCGACGAAACCGTCGCAACGGGAGGAAGCATGCGGAAATCCCTGATCCGTACCGGGCTGGCGGGCGTCCTGTCCGCCCTGACGCTCGGCGGCACGGCCCTTGCGGGCGAGGTCGTCTGGTGGACGCCCAACTTCAACGAGGCGCGCGCCCGCGAGCTCGTCGCAAAGTTCCAGGAAAGCCACCCCGGCATCACCGTCAACCTGCAGATCACCACCACCGACGGCCTGCCGCAGCGCGTCCTGACCGCGCTCCAGTCGGGCGCCGCGCCCGACATCATCGACGTGCAGCATGGCTGGGTCACCGGCTACGCGCAGAACGACCTCGTGCTGCCGCTCGACGACGTCCTCAAGGACCGCGCGGACTACGTTCCCGCCAGCCTCGACTACGTGACCTACGACAACAAGCTGTGGGGCATGCCCTACCGCATCGAGTCGCTGGCGGTTCTCTACAACCGGAAGCACTTCACGGAGGCCGGTCTCGATCCGGCCAAGCCGCCGCAGACCTGGGAGGAGCTGCAGACCGCCGCCCAGGCGCTGACGCGCGACGGGCGCTCGGGCTTTGCGATCACGGGCGGCGGCGAGGTCGGCAACACGATCTTCCGCTCCATGCCCTTCATGTGGATGAACGGCGGCGGCATCCTCTCGCAGGACGGCACCAAGGTGCTCGTGAACAGCCCGGAAACCGTGGCCGCGGTCCAATTCTACACGGACTTCTACAAGAACAAACTTTCGCCCGCCTCGACGCTGGAGAACGACGGCACGGCCAACCGCCGCCTGTTCATCGCCGAGAAGGTCTCGATGTACCAGGCCGGCCAGTTCGACGTGAAGTCGATCCAGACCGAGAACCCGAACATCGACATCGGCGTGATGATCATGCCCCATCCGGCGGGCAAGGATACCGCCGCCGTGCTCGGCGGCTGGAGCTTCGTGGTTCCGAAGGACGCGAAGAACCCCGACGAGGCCAAGGTGCTGGTCGGCTTCCTGTCGGAATCCGCCAACCAGGGCTTCCTGACCGACACCTTCCCCGCCCGCCTCAGCGCGATGGACCTGCCGCGCTTCAGCGACCCGATCCTCCAGGTCTACAAGCAGATGCTGCCCTTCGGCCGCCCGGTCCCCAACCAGCGCAACTGGGTGCAGATCAGCCAGGCCTATTTCGACGGCATCCAGCGCATCCTGCTCGGCGACGAGGACGCCCAGACCGCGATGGACGAGGCGGCCGAGGAGATCGAGGGCCTGCTCTAGTCCCCGCGCCTTTCCCTCTCACGCGGCGGCCCGCTCGCGCGCCGCCGCGCCCCTTCCATGATGCGACCGACGATCGGTACCACCATGCAATCCCAGTCCACGGGCTATCTCTTCATCCTGCCGGCGCTTCTCGTGCTGGCGATGCTGATCGCCTATCCCGTCGCTTATACCGGCCTTCTCAGCGTCACCGACAGCCGGGGTGCCCTGGTCGGGCTCGACAACTTCCGCCGTATCCTCGGTGCGCGCGCCACGGGCACCGCCCTCGTCAACACGCTCTGGTGGGTGGCAGGCTCGATCGTCTTCCAGGTCGTGCTCGGCGTCCTGACGGCGATCCTCCTCAACCAGAGCTTCCGCGGCCGGGCGGTGGTGCGCTCGATCACGCTGATCCCCTGGGTCGTGCCGGGCATCGTCGCGGCCACGACCTGGGCCTGGATGCTGCACACCGAGTTCGGCATCGTGAACTACATGCTGACCGGGCCGGGCATTCTCGAGCATCCCGTCGGCTGGCTCACCAACGGCGACACCGTGCTGCCGGTGATGATCGCGATCAACGTCTGGAAGATGTTTCCCTTCGTCGCGATCATGGTTCTGGCCGGGCTCCAGTCCATCCCGAACGACCTCTACGAGGCCGCGCGCATCGACGGCGCGCGCTACTGGGAAGAGGTCTGGTACGTGATGCTGCCGCAGGTGCGCCCGGTGATCGTGGCCGTCACGCTGCTTCTCGTGATCTGGGCGCTCAACCACATCACCATCATCTACGCCATCACGCGCGGCGGCCCCGCCAACCGCACGCTGATCACCCCGATCCAGATCTTCCGCACTGCCTTCGAGAGCACGCAGTTCAACACGGCCGCCGCCCTGTCGGTGATGTTCTTCGCGGTCGCGATCCTGGTGGTCTTCGCCTATATCCGCCTGCTCGCGGCGGGAGCGGCCCGATGAGCGCGGGCGCCGCGCCCAAGCGCCCCGGTCTGCCGCTGCCCCTGATCTGGCTCGGCTCGCTGGTCCTTGTCCTCGTCTGCCTGTTTCCGTTCTGGTGGATGGGCCTGTCGTCGATCAAGACCTTGCGCGAGCTCTACACCGTGCCGCCGATCTGGTGGCCGGAGGTGCCGAGCCTCGAGAACTACCGCAAGGTTCTCTTCGAATCGAACATCCCGCGCTACTTCCTGAACAGCCTCGTCGTCTCGGTCGGCTCGACGGGCCTGGCCCTGATCCTGGCGATCTTCGCCTCCTACGGTTTTGCCCGCTTCGACTTTCGCGGCAAGCCGCTCCTCCAGTCCTTCGTGCTGATCGGCCAGCTGCTGCCGACCGCCGCGATCATCGTGCCGCTCTTCATCACGCTGCGCGTGCTCGGCCTCGTGAACACCTACTGGGGCCTCATCCTCGTCTACATGATCCTGACCCTGCCGCTCTCGGTCTGGATGCTGACGAGCTACTTCCGCGCCATTCCCGTGGAGCTGGAGGAGGCCGCGATCATCGACGGGGCCAGCCGGCTCGGCTGCCTGTTCCGCATCGTCCTGCCGTTGTCCGTGCCCGGCATCGTGTCGGTCCTGGTCTACGCCTTCGTGACCACCTGGAACGAGTTCATCTTCGCCCTGTGCTTCGCCACCGACGCCTCGGTGAAGACGCTGCCGATCGGGCTCGCCGAGTTCTCCACCGAGTTCAACACGGACTGGGGCGCCGTGATGGCGGCCTCGGTCATCATGACGCTCCCGATCGCCCTCCTGTTCCTGTCCATGCAGCGCCTGTTCGTGGGCGGCATGACGGCGGGGGCGACCAAAGGATGACGCGCACGAGCCTTCCGGAAGGACATGCCATGACCACGACCATTCCCGCGCTCGGCCTCGGCACCTACGGGCGCACCGGCGAGGAGGGCCTGGCCGCGCTTCTCGCCGCGCTGGAGCTCGGCTACCGCCATCTCGACACGGCGCAGAGCTACGGCACCGAGGAAAATGTCGGCGAGGCCATCCGTCGCTCCGGGCTTCCCCGCGACGAGGTCTTCGTCACCACCAAGGTCGCCGACACGAACCTCTCCCGCGCCGACTTCGCACCGAGCGTCCGCCAGAGCCTCGACACGCTGGGACTCGACCGCGTCGATCTCCTCCTGATCCACTGGCCCTCGGAACGCGACCAGGTGCCCTTCGAGGACTACATGACCGCTCTTGGCCAAGCGAAGGCGGCGGGCCAAACGCGCCTGATCGGCGTCTCGAACTTCCCGATCGAGCATCTGAAGCGCGCGCGCGCTCTGCTGGGCGAGGATGCGCTGGCGACCAACCAGGTCGAGATCCACCCCTTCCTCCAGTCGCCCACCTTGCGAGACTTCGCGCGCTCGATCGAGCTGCCGCTGACCGCCTACCAGCCGCTCGCCAAGGGCAGCGTCGGCGAGAACGAGACCCTCCGCGAGATCGCGGCGGGGCACGGCGTCACGCCGGCGGCGGTGGCGCTCGCCTTCCTTCTGGCGGAAGGACACATCGTGATCCCCGCCTCCGGCAGCCGCGCCAATCTCGAGGCGAACCTTCGGGCGCGCGACCTCAAGCTCCGGCCCGAGGAGATCGATGCCGTCCGGCGCCTCGACCGGGGCGAGCGCCGCATCGATCCGGAGAAGTCCCCTCGCTGGGACGACTGAAAGGGAGGGACGCATCATGGGTTCGGTATCGATCCGCGAGGCGCGCAAGAGCTACGGGGCGCTGGAGGTGCTGCACGGGGTCTCGGTGGAGATCGCCGACGGCGAGTTCGTCGTCCTCGTCGGCCCCTCGGGCTGCGGAAAATCGACACTCCTGCGCATGCTCGCGGGGCTGGAATCGATCTCGGGCGGCGAGATCGCGATCGACGGGCGCGTCGTCAACGCGCTGGCGCCGAAAGAGCGCGACATCGCCATGGTGTTTCAGTCCTACGCGCTCTACCCGCACATGACGGTGGCCGAGAACATGGGCTTCTCGCTCAAGCTCGGCCGCCGGCCGCGCGAGGAGATCCAGGATCGCGTCGGCACGGCGGCGCGCACGCTCAGTCTCGACGCGCTGCTCGACCGCCAGCCGCGCCAGCTGTCCGGCGGCCAGCGTCAGCGCGTCGCCATGGGCCGCGCCATGGTGCGGGCGCCCGCCGTGTTCCTGTTCGACGAGCCATTGTCGAACCTCGACGCCAAGCTCCGCGTCCAGATGCGCGCCGAGATCAAGCAGAACCATCAGCGCCTGCGCACCACGACCGTCTACGTCACGCACGACCAGATCGAGGCCATGACCATGGCCGACCGCATCGTCGTCATGAACGGCGGCCGCGTCGAGCAGATCGGAACGCCGCTGGAACTCTACGAGCGTCCAGCCAACCTCTTCGTCGCCGGCTTCATCGGCTCGCCCGCCATGAACCTCCTGCCCGGGCGCATCGCCGAGGGTGCGCTGACCGCCGAGGACGGCACGCGCATCCCGCTCGGCGGCGCGGCTTCGGCGCGAGGAAGCGCCGCAATCCTCGGCGCACGGCCCGAGCATATCGTGATCGATCCCGCCGGCGTGCCAGCCGAGGTGCTGGTGGTCGAGCCGACGGGCGCCGACACGCATGTCACGCTGCGCCTCGCCGGCCAGCCCGTCGTCGGCACGTTCCGCGAGCGCATCACGGTGCGGCCCGGCGAACGGCTGCCCGTGCGGCTCGACCCTGAGCGTCTCCATCTCTTCGACGCCGAAACGGGCCAGCGACTCGAACAGGGAGGCCGAGCCTAAGCCATGGCCGCCATCTATCCCGATCTTCGCGATCGCACCGTTCTTGTCACCGGCGGGGCGTCGGGCATCGGCGAGGCCATCGTGCGAGCCTTCGCCGCCCAAGGCTCACGCGTCGGCTTCGTCGATCTCGACGCGGGGGCCGGCGAGCGGCTGGCGGCCGAGCTTTCGGCGGCCGGCGGGCAGATCCGATTTGCCGCCTGCGACCTTCGCGACATCGCGGCGCTTCAGCGCGCCATCGGCGAGATCCGTGCCGCGCTCGGCCCCGTCACCGTGCTCGTCAACAACGCCGCCAACGACGAGCGCCATCCCACCCCCACCGTCACGCCGGACTATTTCGACGACCGGATCGCGGTGAACCTGCGCCACCAGTTCTTCGCGGCCCAGGCCATCCTGCCCGACATGGAGCGGGCGGGCGGCGGCTCGATCGTCTGCATGAGCTCGATCTCGTGGATGGCGGGCTTCGGCGGCATGGCGCTCTACACCGCCTCGAAGTCCGCCGTGCTCGGCCTCGTGCGCTCGCTCGCCCGCGACTACGGGCCGGCGGGCGTGCGCGTCAACGCCGTCTCGCCCGGCTGGATCATGACCGAGCGCCAGCTCGCGCTCTGGCTGACGCCCGAGGCCGACGCCATGCGCGAGGAGCGCCAGGCGCTGAAGCGCCGGCTCGTACCCGACGACATCGCCCGCCTCGTCCTGTTTCTCGCCTCCGAGGAGGCCGGCGCCATCACCGCGCAGAACCACGTCGCCGATGGCGGCTGGGTCTGACGCCCGTTTCCTTTCTCGCCTGCCTTCGAGGTGCCTTCCATGCAGTCCCCTTCCGACATCCAGCCGATCACCCGCCCGCCCCGCGCCTGGTGCGACGCGCTCGCCGCGATCGGCACGGCGACCTGCAGCAGCGAGCTCAGCCTCATGGGCATCCGCGATGCGCAGATCCATGGGCCACGACCGCTCAAGCTCGGCCGCTCGGTGGCCGGTCCCGCGCTGACGCTCCAGATGATGCCCAAGCGCGAGGACCTCTACGGCTCCAACGAGTACGAGAACCCGGAGGTCCAGCTCCATCGCCACGTTCTCTATCCCGCCGAGGCCGGCGACATGGTGGTGGTGGACGCGCGCGGCGACATGGCGAGCGGCATCTTCGGCGAGATGATGCTGACCTTCCTCGCGGGTCGCGGCGGGTCGGGCGTGGTGGTGGACGGCTGCATCCGCGATTCCGCCAAGGCGCGCGAGCTCGACCTCGGCGTCTGGGTGAAGGGTGTGACGCCCAACTACCACGCGCAGACCAACCTCATCCCCTTCGCCGTCAACGTGCCGGTCGCCTGCGGCGGCGCGCTAGTCATGCCGGGCGACATCATCGTGGCCGACGACGACGGCGTGGTAGTGGTGCCCGTCGCCATGGCGGAGCGGCTGATCGAGGGCGCGAGCCAGCATGTCGAGTGGGAGGAGTTCGCGCGCCTTCGCCTGTCGCAGGGCGGAGACCTGCGCAAATACTATCCCCTCACCGATGCCGTACAGGACGAGTACCAGGCCTGGCGCGCGGCCAACCAACCAGGTTGACGGTCGCGCTTCCGAGCTGCGGTTCGGGAGCGGACCGCAGCCCGGCTCGTCGCGTCGCGATGCCGCCCCCTCCCCAACCCGCGAGATCCGCCACCATGCTGAAGCCGTCGCTTGAGGAACTTCACCGGGAAGCGGACCAGTTCGACCTCGCCCGGTTCGACTATGCCGTGGCCTGGGAGCTCGGGCTTCGGTTGCGGGATCACGCCGTGGAACAGGCTTTGCCGGTCGGCATCGAGGTGTTTCACGGCACCGCGCCGGTCTTCCTGTCGCTCCTGCCCGGCTCCTCGCCCGACAATGTCGACTGGCTGCGGCGCAAGCGGGCCGTGGCGCTGCGCTTTCACCAGAGCTCGCTCGCCATGCGACGGTTGTGCGAGGAGAAGGGCGTCGAGTTCGCCGCGCGCTACCACCTGCCCTCGAGCGAGTTCGTCGCGAGCGGCGGCGCGGTACCGATCACGGTACGCGGCAGCGGCGTCGTCGGCGTCGCGACCGTCAGCGGCCTGCCCGATACGGAGGATCACGCCTTGGTTGTCTCCGCCTTACGGGAACTGCGCCGGGTGCAGGGCATCGGCGACTAACGATCAGGTGACCTGACGATCCGCGTCAGCCGTGGCAACATGGCAGCCGGACACCGTTCGCTGGGGAGGAAACGGAATGCGTGGGATCATCTGGGCCGCGGCGCTGGCTTTGGCGGCGGGCACCGCGCAGGCGCAGGACAAGCCGGTGGTGAACGCCGGCACGCCAGCGCCCGACTGCACCGCACGCGTGAACTACGACCGCAACGCCGACCTGCCGGGCTACCTGGATGGCGACGGCATCTGCCAGCCCTTCCTGCCGTTGAACCAGCTCATCCCGACCGGACGCGACGCCAGCTTCTACACGGCGGACTTCACGGACGCCGCGATCCGCCAGCGCTGGCAGAGCTGCAAGGCCGACGAGGCGTGTGCGGCTGCCGCCCGCAAGGGCGCGCAGGGCTTCGCCCGCGTCGAGACGCGCGAAACCGGGACGGTGGGCGCGACGGGCAAGATCGATCCCGAGGGCGACGTCGATCTCGCCGCGATCCGCCGGCCCGCCTTCTTCGGGCAGGAGCCCTACCGCGAGCCGATCGCGGCCAGCGACGCACGTGCCTATACGGTCGAGTTCACCGCGCCACGCGACACTCTCGAGCGCACCCAGCTCGGCAAGACCGGCGAGATCAAGTTGCGCGGCTGGTACATCCGGGGCGACGGTATCCGCAGTGAGGACGGCACCCGCCAGCGCGCGCTCGTCGTCATGAACAACGGCGGCGGCAACGAGATTACCGCGGTCGACGACCCGCGCTCCCAACTCGTCACGCGCGACGCGGCGAGCGGCAAGTTCACGCTGTCCGAGACGCCCGACGGCCTGACCGAGGAAGCGGGCATGCGCCACTGGCGGGGCTTTGCCGCCGCCTTCCATGCGGCTGGCTTCGACGTTCTTGTTACCGACCGGCGCGGCAACGGCATCTCGGGCGGCATGAACGGCTTCAACACGGCCGAACAGGCCAATGACATGATGCGCGAGTTCGACCAGCTCCGCGCCGGCGAGGGTCTGCGGGCGCTGGGAGCCGAGGGCGGCACGCTGACCGGACGGGCGGCGGCCGACGCCATCCTGCAGGGCGCGGACATCACGGCTATGCCGATCGTTCTCATGGGCTACTCGCGCGGCTCCTATGCGGTCGCCTACGCCATGCAGAAGAATTTCGTCGCCGACTGCAACCGCGACATGCCCGGTGGCACGTGCGGTCCGGCGCTCGGCCGCGCCAACATCAAAGGCGCGATCCTCTATGGTCCGAACTCGGGTGGTCTCGGCACGCGGGTCGCCGGCCACGACATGATCGAGGCGGCGCTGCGCGAGGAGTTCACCACGACCTACTATCCCGACGGCGAGGTGGCAGCCGGCGTCGCGCGCTGGCCGGCGCTGCAGATCGTGAAGGGCACCTGGGACTACGTCGAGGGGATGGAAGGCGCGTTCGCCAGCTACCAGCGAGCGACGGGCCTGAAGGACCTGTTCGTGTTCCACGGGCCCCATGGGCTGGCCACGCAGTCCGACGGCAACATGGCGCTGGCGGGCGACCGCATGGCGCGCTTTGCTCGCGCCGCCGCGCTCGGCCAAGGCCGCCTGGAGGGCACCACGCCGCCGGCCGACCTGCGCGACCTCGTTCTGTCCGCCCCGCCCGTCTGGGACACCAACACGGGACCCGCCCAACAACCTTAGACCAAATCCGGCGACGCGCCTTCCCAGCCTGATCCGGCGCGGCGGGACACGATCAGCAGGCCTGTCGGCGCGGTGCGCTACAGGCCTCCCGTCGTCCGCACATGGTCCGTGCAGCCTTTCCCGGCGCAGGTTCGTTGCAGGAGGATGTCCGACGACACTGCCACCGCCAAGACCGATCTCGTCGCCGAATGGCCCTTCCCGGTCGCGGCGACGCTCGGCTCGGCCGTGCGCGCCAAGGGTATCGAGCAGGAGCTGCGCGCGCGTCTGCCGTTCCCCCGACGCGGCGATCTCGCGATCGAGGCAGGCCGGGTCGTCCTGCGTTTACCGAACGAGAAGGGTCCCCAGTTCGAGGGAGCGCGAGCGACCATCGACAAGGCGCTGGAGGGGATCGCCGCTCTTCCCGTCCTGCCGCGCGAGATCGAGGACATCCTGACGATAACCGGTCACGAACGCCTGAAATGGACGCGCGACGGTCGGCTCCAGAGCGCGGGCACACGCACGGTGAAGCTGCGCGGACGCGCCAAGGCGGTCACGTTTCACGTCTTCGATCCCCGCCATGTCGAGGACCTCCTGGATCGCGACCTCGTCACGATCTGGCGCGAGGAGGACCGGAAAACGGTCGCCGAGAACCGGCGGCGGGCCGCCGGCAAGGCGGCGCTGACGCGGGCCGGCAAGGGAGCCGCCAAAACCGCCGTGCGCGGGGGCGGACGCCGGGACAAGACGGCCAAGCCGTCGCTCGCCGAGTGGGATGCCTTTGCATCCGACGGCCTGCTGCGCTGAAACTGGGCCCGACGAATCGTCCGCCGGGAGTCGAGTGCCATGACCGATCGTGTTGCCGTTGTCACCGCCGGAGGGAGCGGCATGGGCGCAGCCGTCGCGCACCGCTTGGCGGCCGACGGGTATCGGATCGCGATCCTGTCCTCGTCGGGCCGGGGCGAGGCGCTGGCGGCCGAACTCGGCGGCCTCGGCGTGACGGGTTCGAACCAGAGCGAGGACGACCTGAAGCGGCTCGTCGAGGGCGTGATCGAGCGGTGGGGGCGGATCGACGTCCTCGTCAACAGCGCGGGCCACGGGCCCCGCGCGCCGATCACGGAGATCACCGACGAGCAATGGCATCTCGGGCTCGACGTCTATCTTCTCAACGTCGTGCGCCCGGTGCGGCTCGTGGCTCCCGTCATGCAGGCGCAGGGTGGCGGCTCCATCGTCAACATCTCCACGGCATGGGCCTTCGAGCCGAGCCCGATGTTTCCGACCTCGGCCGTGTTCCGGGCCGGGCTCGCCGCCTACACGAAGATCTTCGCCGACAGCTTCGCACCCCACGGCGTGCGCATGAACAACGTCCTGCCCGGCTGGATCGACAGTCTTCCGGCAACCGAGGAGCGGCGCGAAAGCGTGCCCATGGGCCGCTACGGCCGGGTCGAGGAAGTCGCTGCGACCGTCGCGTTCCTGGCCTCCGACGGCGCCGGCTACATCACGGGACAGAACATCCGGGTCGACGGCGGGCTGACGCGGTCGGTGTGAATCGGCCTGCGGTAAACCTCCCGTTCACCATATCGGCGCATCCTTCGTTTCAGTGCAGCGAAGGAGACCGTCCATGACCGACCTCGCGACGATTGTAACCAACCCCGCCCTCCAGTCCCGCATCCGCGACGCCCTGCGCCGCTCCCCCATCCACCGGTTGGAGGAGCGGCTGCCCGGCCGCATCACCCAGCTTCTGGCCGAACTCGATCGGGCGGAGACGCGTCGGCCCCTCCATTGAGCGCCCAGCCCACGGCACGCCGTCGTTGCAGATCCTTAGGCGGCATGGGCCGCGCGTGTTTCTCGGAGAACGGTGGTGTCCCGGAAGGGATTCGAACCCCTGACCCCAGGTTTAGGAAACCTGTGCTCTATCCAGCTGAGCTACCGGGACACGTGCCTATCGGTAGCCGCATCGTGGGGCGGGTTCAAGTGCGCGCCTGTCAGCGTGGGTCCCCGTCCTCCTGGAAGAGGACGACGGCGCGGCCGGTGCGGCAGGTTAGTTCGACCGGCCCCGTCGCCTCGTTGGACTGCGTGAGAAGCGAGCCGAAGGGCAGCGCCACGTCCTGAAGCGGAAAGCGCGCCCCCCGGATCGTCAGCCCCGCGACGTCCGAAAAGCGCAGAACCGAGAACTGCGCGCCGCTCGCCGCCTCGAGCCGGACCGGCGCGGGCCCGAGCGGCAGGCAGCGCTCGCGCCCGTCGCTCATCGCGACCGCAAGGCCCCGCTCGTGCTCGCGCAGGAGCAGCACGAGATGGCTGAAGGCGTGGTCGCTGCGCCCGCCCATCGCCCCGATCAGCAGCACGTCGCGCGCCCCGCGCGCCCGCGCTTCGAGAAGCGCCACCTCACCGTCGGTCTCGGCCTTGTCGCGCGGCAGCGAGCGGCGCTCGACCGCCGGCCAGCCGGCCAGGTCGGCAGGCGTGGCGGAGTCGAAGTCGCCGACCCACAGTTCCGGCGCGACGCCGAGCGCCCTCGCATGGCGGATGCCCGCATCGGCCGCGATCGCGCGACGCCCGCTCACCGCCGCGCGCAACCGCGCGGTCGGCTCGATCGGCCCGGCCAGAAGGATGACGAAGCGGGTCGGGTCCATGACGGGGCCTTTTTCTGTCGCGTCCGGTCTCTTGCCGCCTCCCGGCATCCTCCGCTAGATGGAACCTGTCCACACGGGGTGCCCATCCGGGCTGAGAGGCGGTTGTCCGCCAACCCGCCGAACCTGATCCGGATCGTACCGGCGGAGGGATGGGGGCCATCGCGACATCGATCCCGACGCGACGCCTTTCCGTCCCCTGCCCTGGAGGAGAGTGCCGATGGCCCGCCGCCTTGCCGCCCTTGCTGCCGCCCTGTCGCTGGTTGCCGTCGTGCCGGCACGCGCCGAGGACAAGCCGGTACTCACCGTCTACACCTACGAGAGCTTCACGCCCGACTGGGGTCCCGGCCCCCGGATCGAGGCGGCCTTCGAGCGGACCTGCGCGTGCGACCTGCGCTTCGTCGGGCTGGAGGACGGCGTGTCGATCCTCAACCGCCTGAAGCTCGAGGGCGCCTCGACACAGGCCGACGTCGTGCTCGGCCTCACCGCCGAACTGGTTCCCGAAGCCAAGGCGACCGGCCTTCTCGCGCCGTCGGGCGTCGATCTGTCCGCGCTGACCGTGCCGGGCGGCTTCGGCGACGACACCTTCGTGCCCTTCGATCGGCTCGATCTCGCGTTCGTCTACGATTCCGAGGCGGTGGAGGACCCCGCCACGTCGCTGGACGCGCTGGTGAACGGGGACCCGGACGAGAAGATCGCGATCCAGGATCCGAGAACCTCGACGCCGGGCCTGGCGCTCCTTCTCTGGGTGAAGGCGGTCTACGGCGACCGCGCCGAGGAGGCCTGGACGAAGCTCTCGCGGCGCATCCTCACCGTCACGCCCGGCTGGAGCGAGAGCTACGGCCTGTTCACCAAGGGCGAGGTGCCGATCGTCCTGTCCTATACGACGTCGCCGACCTACCACGAGATCGAGGAGAAGACGGATCGCTACAAGGCGATGCGCTTTGCGGAAGGGCATTACCGGCAGGTCGAGCTCGCCGCCCGCCTCAAGGCGTCGCCGCATGCCGATCTCGCCGAAAGCTTCCTGCGCTTTCTCGTGTCGCCCGAGGTCCAGTCGATCCTCCCGGTCACCAACTGGGCGTTGCCGGTCGCCGCGACCGCCGAGCCGCTGCCGGCCGCCTTTGGCAACGTCGTGCAGCCGCCCAAGCCTCTGGAGATCCCGGCCGAGGAGGTGGCGCGCCAGCGCTCCGGCTGGACCGAGGAATGGTTGCGGGCGATGGCCCGGCGATAAGCGCCGTGCTCGCTCCCGCCGACCGCCGGCTGCGTCGGGCGCTCGGCCTGGCCGGCGGGCTGGTCGCCTTCGGCTTTCTGGCCGGCGCGCTTCTGGCCGTGCCGCTCGTGACCGGACTGTGGCCCGCCGCGCCGCTTGCGCTGCTCCAGGATCCCTATCTGCGCGGCATCGTCGCTTTCACGCTCGAACAGGCGGCGCTCTCCGCACTCCTGTCGCTGGCCCTCGGCATCCCGCTCGGCCTGGCGCTTCACCGCACGCGCCTGCCCGGTCGCGCGTTTGTGCTGCGTTTGTTTCTCGTGCCGCAAGCCCTGCCGCCGCTGGTCGGGGCGCTGGGACTTCTCGCCGTGTTCGGACGCGGCGGCTGGCTTGGCGATGCGTTCGCGCTCGCCGGCCTCCCCCGGCCGTCGATCTACGGGCTCGCCGGCATCCTGTTGGCGCACGTCTTCTTCAACGCGGCGCTCGTCGCCCGGCTGGTGTATGGCGCGCTCGGGGCCGTTCCGCACGAGAGCTGGCGCATCGCGGGGCAACTCGGCCTTTCTCCGCTGGCGGTGCTGCGTCATGTCGAGGGACCGGCCGTCCTGCGCGCGCTGCCCCAGGCCGCCTCGCTGGTGTTCGCGCTGTGCGTGACGAGCTTCACGCTGGTGCTCGTTCTGGGGGGCGGGCCGGCGGCGACGACCGTCGAGGTCGCGGTCTACCAGGCGCTGCGATACGACTTCGATCCGGGCCGGGCGCTGGCCTTGGCGCTTCTGCAGATCGGCTTGGTCGCGCTGGCGCTGGCGCCGCTTCTCATGATCGGAGGCAGCACGGCGGATCTTGGTCTCGGGCATGCGGGAGCGGCCCGCCGCTTCGACCGTCCCAGCCGTGGGCGCACGGTGTTGGACGGGTTCGTGATCGCCCTTGGCCTGGCGCTTCTTCTGTGTCCCCTCGCCGCGCTCGTGGCGAACGGGCTGGCCGCCGATCTCGGCCGCCTCGTCGGCGACCCGGCGGTCGCACGCGCCGCCCTCACCAGCCTTCTGGTCGCGGTTCCCGCGGCGCTCCTCGGCCTTGGCCTGTCGCTCGCCCTTGCGTTGGCCGCGGCGGGCGGCGGCACGTTCGCCCGCCTTGCTGCGGGAGGCGCCTCGGCCCTCGTCCTCGTGGTGCCACCGATCGTGGTGGGTGCGGGCTGGTTTCTTCTTCTGCGCGGCACGGGCGATGTGGCACGTCTCGCGCCGGTCGTGGTCGTGGTGGCGCAGGCCGTCCTGATCCTGCCTTATGGGGTGCGCCTCTTCCTGCCCGCGATCGTGGAGGCTGACCGGCGGCACGGGCGACTGGCGCTGGGCCTCGGCCTGACCGGCTGGGCCCGGCTCCGGCATCTGGAGGGACCAGCGCTGCGGCGCCCAGCAAGCCTCGCGCTCGGCCTCGCGCTGGCGGTCTCGCTTGGAGACCTCAGTACGGTCGCCCTGTTCGGCTCCACCGATTTCACGACCCTGCCGCTCCTTCTCCTGCAGCGCATGGGCTCCTATCGCTCGGCCGACGCGGCCGGCCTCGCCCTTCTTCTGGGACTCGGCGTGCTCGCGGTGCTTCTGGCCGCCGAGGTCAGCGGGCGGCAGCGCGGGGAGACCCGCGCATGAACGGTCTGCAGCTCGACGGCATCCTGTTTCACCACGACGACGCGCCCTTTCGCTTCGACCTCGACGTGCGCCGGGGCGAATGGATGGCGTTGATCGGTCCCTCGGGCGCGGGCAAGTCGACGCTGCTCGATCTCGCCGCCGGCTTCATCGCCCCCGATGCGGGGCGGATCCAGATGGCGGCCCGCGACGTGACGGACACGGGGCCTGCGGAGCGGCCGCTCTCGATCGTCTTTCAGGACGACAACCTGTTTCCCCACCTCACCGCCGAGGAGAACGTGGCGATCGGCATCGCCCCGGGCCTTCGCATCGGCCGCCGGGCACGGGAGCGGGCCCGTCAGGCGCTGGGCGAGGTCGGGCTCGGCGCGTTCGCGCAGCGCCGTCCCGCCGCCATGTCCGGTGGCGAGCGCCAGCGCGTCGGGCTAGCACGCGCCTTCCTGCGCGAGCGACCCGTCCTGCTTCTCGACGAGCCCTTCGCCGCGCTCGGCCCCGCGCTTCGCCGCCAGATGCTGGACCTTCTCGCCGCATCCCGCGCGCGCCGAGCCGATCCGCCGACCGTTCTCATGGTGACCCACCATCCCGAGGATGCGCGCGGCGTCTGCGACCGCGTGGCGTTTCTGGAGGGCGGCGTGGTGCGGGCCGTGGGCGAGACGGATCTCATGCTGGGCGCGCAGGCCCCCACGGCCGTGCGCCGCTATCTCGGCGCCTTGACGCCCGGTGCGGAGCCGGCACCGTAATTTCGGCGGCTTTATCCACCAAGAGACGGCCGCCAAACGAGATGGTCGGGTCGTCGGGGTGTCCGTCTCGTTTTTCCGGCCCTGTGCTCGCGTCGCCCTTTCGCGTTCGAGCGGGGGCGATTACATGAGAACGGACCCGCAACGGACGGGCGGTTCCGGGGGATCGAGGGGCATGGTGGAGAGGCTGGGTGCAGGGCTGGGCGCGGCTGGTCGTCGTTGGGGCGTGATCGCCCTGACGCTGGCCGCGCTGTCGGGCTGCACCTCGCTCGGCAGCGGGCTCGAGGAAGCGGGCGGGGAACTTCAGACCGGCTACCTGCCGGGCCAGAGCCGCACGCCGGTTTCCTTCGAGGGCGTGCAGGAGAACGATCCGCAGTCGCCGATCGGCCGCTCGCAGCATCCCAAGATCCTGGCGGCCTACGGCGGCGCCTATTCCGATCCCAAGCTCGAACTGATGCTGGCCGGGATCGTCGGCAAGCTCGGCGCGGTGTCCGACGATCCCGGCCGCGCCTACCGCATCACCGTTCTCAACTCGCCCAACATCAACGCCTTCGCCCTGCCGGGTGGCTATCTCTACGTGACGCGCGGTCTGCTCGCGCTCGCCAACGACTCGGCCGAGGTCGCGGCGGTGCTGGCGCACGAGATGGGCCACGTGAAGGCCAATCACGGCATCGAACGCCAGCAGCGCGAGGAGGCGGCCGAGCTCGCCGGTCGCGTGGTGCACGAGGTCCTGGCGAGCGACACGGCGGCGCGCGCCGCATTGGCGCGCGGGCGCCTGAACCTCGCCTCGTTCTCGCGCAACCAGGAACTTCAGGCCGATGCCATGGGCATCAAGCAGACGGGCGATGCCGGCTACGACGCCTATGCGGCGGCCCGCTTCCTGCGTACGATGGACCAGTTCTCCTCGTTCCGGAACGCGTTCCAGGCCTCCAATCCCGACCTCGACTTCCTGGCCTCGCACCCGGCCGCGCCGCAGCGCGTCGAGCTGGCCAAGAAGCATGCCAGCGCGTTCGGACCGGAGGGCTCGGGCGCGACCGACCGCGATCGCTACCTGTCGGGTATCGACGGCATGCTGTTCGGCGACACGGCGTCGGAAGGCTACGTGCGCGGACGCGCTTTCTTCCATCCGGGCCTCGGCATCACGTTCCAGGTGCCCGAAGGCTTCGTGATCGACAACACGGCGGAGGCCGTGCTGGCCACGGGTCCCGGCGACACGGCGGTGCGCTTCGACGGCATCGCCATTCCGCAGACGACGACGCTGACCGATTATATCCAGAGTGGCTGGGTCGGCGGGCTCGACCGCACCTCGATCCGACCGTTCCGGATCGGCGAGCTGGAGGCGGTGTCGGCTCAGGCGGCCGGCGGCTCCTACGTCTTCAACGTCACCGTGGTGCGGGTCGGCGGGCAGGTCTACCGCTTCCTGACCGCGCTTCCCGCCGACTCGGCGGAGCGCCTGCCGCCGATCGCCCAAAGCATCGCCAGCTCGTTCCGCCTGCTGGGCCCGGCCGAGCGCGAGCAGTTGAAGCCTCTGCGCGTGCGCATCGTGACGGCGCGGCCGGGCGACACCGAAGCCTCGCTCGCCTCGCGCATCCAAGGCGTTGAGCGCAAGGTCGAGATGTTCCGCCTGTTGAACGACATGGACGACCTCGGCCCCGTCAAGGCCGGCACGCGCTACAAGATCATCGCCGAATAGCCACGCCGTCGTCGGATCCGTTCACGGGATCAGGATGCGCCCCTGAGGCTCGTCGGACGACAGATCGCTGGTCTCGGGCACCTCATCTTCCCTGCCAGCCGGATTGAAGCGCAGTCGCACGACCGAGGTCGGCATGCCGCCGCCCGCATGCGTGACGGCGAGGTCCAACCAACCGTTCGTGCGCGTCGTCAGGACCCGCACCGGCAAACGCACGAGGGGCGCTTGCAGAATGGTTCGGCACGGACCCGTCCCCTCGCAGCTGACGACCCACAGCGTGCAGCCGCCGGTGCCGCAGCTACCCGGGTCCCGATCGTAGACGACGAATTCCGGACCGCCGTCGCCGCCGAAATCGGCCGCTGCCCAGCGGTACCGTGTCACCTCCAGCGCGTCGCGCAGGTATGCGGCGAGCGGCGGAGGCGGTGCCGACCGGGCATGGACGGGAGATGCCAGGATAGCCGTCAGCGTCATCGCCGCCGCGAGACGGGAGCTTGGCCGAATGGGAAGGAGCATGAGGACGCAATCTCTGGGTCGACGGGGTCCCCCGAGATCGCATCGCCTGGTTTCACGACGATGTCTTGGCCGTCTGCTGCACGCCGTGGAACGATCCGGGTGCCGGACGCCCGATCAGGCCTCGGATGCCAACCGCAGACGGTCTCGCGCGCTGTCGGTCTGCATACGCTGCTCCTTGCGGATAATGGCGAACGCGGCCTTGCCCGTCAGGTAGACGATGCGTGGGCGCGCGACCTGGTCGGCCGCTGCCAAGCCCCTGACCAGATGCGGCATGAGGCCGAGGCCGAACCATCAGCGCGGCATGAAATGCCATCGGAGTGCCTACAGCCGCACGCTCCTAGACCGATGCCTGCACCCGTGGGCGGGATGTCATAGAGCAGCGGACCGCGTATGCATCGACCGCTGTGCGCGCATCTGCCGGCTGACGGGCGCGGAACCTGCAGCGGGAGCGCGCCGTCGCAACGTAGTTCCGCTCGTTATTTGAACTCTCCAACGCCTGCGCGCTTCCCTTCCCGATCGATGGGTCGGGTGCGAGGGAAAAGCGCCTTCTGAATAGATCTGAGCCGCCCTGCGGCCACCGTCCGCGATCCCCTGCCAAGAGGTGAGCACGAGACGTGATGCGATACGGGCTGGCGCACTGGAATCTTGCCGGTGAGCGGGTATCCGTCCTATCGCAGCGGTAGCAATCCGCATGATGCGCCGCGACTTGCCGATACGAAAAGGCCGCCACGAGGGCGGCCTTTTGATATTTCTACCGATGCGAAGCGATCAGGCGACGAAGGCGGCTTCGTCCGGATTGGCCTGAAGCAGGGCCACGCGCAGCTTCTCCAGCGCACGGGTCTCGATCTGGCGCACGCGCTCCTTGGAGATGCCGAGCTTGGAACCCAAGGCTTCCAGCGTCGCGCCGTCGTCCTGCAAGCGGCGCTCGCGGATGATCTTGAGTTCGCGCTCCGACAGGACGCCGAGCGCCGAGCGAAGCCACACGACGCGCCGCTCGTCGTCGATCGAGGCCGAGACCATCTCGTCGGGCAACGGGTCGTTGCAGACCAGGAAGTCCTGGCGATCGGCCGAGCCCGAGTCGTCTTCCATGAGAGGAGCGTTCAGCGACGAGTCTGGACCGGACAAACGCGAGTCCATCAGCGCGACGTCGCCTTCGGACACCTTCAGCGCAGTTGCGATCTCGCGGTACATCTCGGTGCCGGACAGGCTCTCGGACCCTTGGCTGAGGCGGGCGCGCAGACGGCGCAGGTTGAAGAACAACGCCTTCTGGGCAGACGAGGTACCGCCACGAACGATCGACCAGTTGCGCAGGATGTAGTCCTGGATCGAGGCGCGGATCCACCAGGTGGCGTAGGTCGAGAAGCGCACCTCCCGCTCGGGCTCGAAGCGGGCGGCGGCCTCGAGCAGACCGACGTGACCTTCCTGGATGAGGTCGTTCATGGCGAGGCCGAAGTGACGGAACTTCGAGGCCATGGAGATGACGAGGCGCATATGAGCGGAGGTGATGCGGTGCAGCGCCTCTTGGTCCTGATGCTCCTTCCACCGGACCGCCAGCTCGTACTCCTCTTCCCGCTGCAGATAGGGGGCGGCCATGGCGGCCTGGATGAGGTGACGGCGGGTGGACTGAGACTTCATTGGTTCGGACCTTCCCAACGGAAAACGCGTGGATCCGAACGCCGCAGAAACGGGACCGAAACCCGGCGCTCTGTTGCGTTAACACTGTCCGCTGACGAAGGTTCCCAAAGGGGTAAACTTTTTTCGGCAAAATAGCGCGGCGTAAAAAAGTTCAAGGGGAAGAAGGAGATGCGCAGGCATGCGTCGATCTCCGACACTTGGCGTATCATTTCATCGCGCAAAAGAAAAGCCGCCCCGAAAGGCGGCTGATCTGGGACGTCCCGGGTTGAGAACCGCTTAGGCGGCCTCCTCCTGCTCGCCGGTTTCGGTGCCGTCGTCGACCTCGTCCTCTTCGAGAACCTTGGCGGTGCGCTTGGGCCCCTTGTTGAGGTTGAGCTCGATGAGGCGTACGGCCTCGGTCTCCGAAACCTCGTTCACGGCGGCGAGTTCGCGCGCCATGCGACCGAGAGCGGCCTCGTAGAGCTGGCGCTCGCTATAGCTCTGCTCCGGCTGCGATTCGGCGCGGTACAGGTCGCGCACGACCTCGGCGATCGAGATCAGGTCGCCGGAGTTGATCTTGGCATCGTATTCCTGCGCGCGGCGGCTCCACATCGTGCGCTTCACCCGCGCCCGGCCCTGAACCACCTTGAGGGCGCGCTCCACGAAGTCGGTCTCGGAGAGCTTGCGCATGCCGACGCTCTCGGCCTTGGCCACGGGGACCTTCAGCCGCATCTTGTCTTTCTCGAAGTCGATCACGAACAGCTCGAGCGTCATGCCCGCCACGACCTGCTCCTCGATCGCCACGATCTGCCCCACGCCATGGGCGGGGTAGACGATGCTCTCGCCGGTCTTGAAGCCTTGACGCTGGGAGACCTTCTTCTGAATGCTCATAACGCTAGCTGAACTCCCTGTTGTGCAGAGCCGCCGAGGCCGCTATGCACGGGGCGACCTCGAAGGGGGTCGCGGGTTGAGCAGGCCGAACGGTCCGAGCGACCGGCGGCGGCAGCCTGGCCTGACTCGGGCACACCGCTTCCGCCACGACGCAGCCGATCCGTTTCCGAGCGGAGACGGACGAGCGATCGGAAGGCGGGAGGAGCGAACCTTTCAAGAGGCCGTGACCGCCGGGTCAAGGGTAGGTTTGGATGTCCGGCGCTCGACTGTTGCAGAAATAATACCCTGTCGAGGCGCAAAATTCAACCCAAATCGCCCGCGCCGCCCGGAGGCGACGCGAGCCGTCCACGATGAATTGCAGTTTCGGGAACGCGACGTGCGAACCCGACGCGATCTCAATCGCCTTGGCCGGGCTCGGGCGAGAAGAACTTCTCGAGCTTGCCCTCGACCCCGTCCATCGCCTTGGCGTCGGCCGGCGCCTCGCGCTTCACCGTGATATTGGGCCACTTATCGGCATAGTCGGCGTTGAGCTTCAGCCAGGTATCCAGCGCAGGCTCGGTATCCGGCTTGATCGCCTCGGCCGGGCACTCGGGCTCGCATACGCCGCAGTCGATACACTCGTCGGGATGGATGACGAGCATGTTCTCGCCCTCATAGAAGCAGTCCACCGGACAAACCTCGACGCAATCCATGTACTTGCAGCGGATGCAGTTGTCGGTGACGACATAGGTCATGGCGGCATTCCCGGCAGAGGCCGCCCGCGGAGCCGGCAGGCGGGAGAGAGCCGGCGGCGGGCGTCAGGAGAGGAAGGGTGGACGGGGCGCCGAGACGGCGCACCAAGGTCCGATATCGGGGGGACGTAGCGGCTTCAGGGGGGGCTGACAAGGGTCGCGCATTGCGCGGAACGGACGCGGAGGGGAACGTTCGTTCGCTCATCCGCTCGGTCGGCCGCAAGGGCGCTCAACCGTCCTCGCCCCAAGCTTCTTTGAAGCGTCGCGCTTCTTCGCGCTCGCGTCGCGAGGGGCGCTCGCCCGGATCGACCTGCGGTGCGGTCGGCACGGTCGGACCCGGCTCGGGCGGCGGCGTCAGGTCCTCGAAGAGGAGCGCCGCCTCCGGCGCGGGACCGCGACGCGTTCCCGGATCGAGAACCTTCAGGACGCGGATCCGCTCGGCGACCGAGATCGTCAGCACGTCGCCGGGCCGCACCAGCCGAGCGGAATGGGTGATCTTCTCGCGGTTCACCCGCACCGCGCCGGACACGGTCAGCTTCTGGGCGAGCGATCGGGACTTGCAGACGCGCGCGAAGAACAGCCACTTGTCGATGCGCTGTTCGCCTGCCGCCATGCCCGCTCCCGCGTTCGCGTCCTACTTGAGCTTGTCCTTGAGCGCCGCGAGCTTGGCGAAGGGCGAGTCGGGGTCGATCGCGCGCGGCTTCTCGAACCGGCGCTCCTCGAAGCGACGCTCTCCGCCCCCCTTCTCGCGATCCTTGCCGAACGAACGATCCTTGCCGCCCTGGCGCTCGCCGTTCCGATCCTTGCCGAAGTCGCGGGTGCCGCCATCACGGTTCTTGCTACCGTTCCGGTTCGGCGCACCGCCACGCTCCTGCTGGGTTCGGTCATCCCGGCGCTCGCCGCGCGGCGGACCGCCCTGCGCGCGCCGCTCGTCGCCGCCGCGCTCGGGACGGTTGCCGTTTCCGCGCCCGAAGCGCTGACCGGCACCTCCGCGGTCTTCACCGCCGCGGGCCTCGCGGTTCTGGCCGCCCGGGCGTCCCCGGCCTTGACCGCCGCGACGCTCGCCCCGGTCGCCGCCACGATGGGGACGCCACAGGAGCACCATCTTCGGCGGCTCGGCCGCGACTTCAGTCTCGGCCGTCACCGCGCCGTCCACGGCGGCCGGCTCGGCCGCGACGATCTCAACCGTCGGGCTCCCGTCGTCGGGCTCGGGGGCGGACGCGGGACGCTGCTCGACCTCGTCGGCATCGGTGGGCGCGGCGTCGGACAGGATCGCGTCGACGGGTCGCGGCTCGTCGCCTTCGACGGCCTCCAGATCCCCCTCGTTCAACGCGGCGCCCGGCTCCATGGCAGGCTCCAGATCGGACACCGCCACGCCCTCGGCGGAAGCCAGGGGTTCAGCGACGTCCGCCTCGCCCGCCACCCCGTCGCTGGCCGGCTCGTCACCGCGCAGCGCCAGAAGAGCGCCCTCCTCCAGGATCGTCGCATCCGCCTCGGAGGTCGCCGCCTCGGCCGGCACGGTCGCCACGGGCTCGGCCGCGCGCACCGCCTCGGCGGCGGCCAGCGCCTCGTCCTGGCGTCGCATCGTCGCCTCGACCTCGCGCTGCTCCATCGCGTTGGAGCGGTAGCCCAGACCCTTCAGGATTTCGTCCATATCATCGGCGGTCGCGCCGAGAATCGACATCATGGCCGGCGTGACGATGAACTCGCGGCCGTTGAAGGCGCCCTCGGGACGCTTGCCGGTGGCGGTCGGCGACCAGCCCAGAGCCGGCCGGATCAGGTCGGCCAGACGCTCCAGGATGTCGACGCGCACGGCCCGGCGCCCGAGCAGGCGATAGCCGGCCAGCGCGTAGAAGACCGGATCGAACTCGGGATTGGCCTGAACCGAGGTGCGGCCGGTGGCCAGAAGCTGCGTCACCTCGCCGTAGCCGGAGCGCTCGCGTCCATCCTCCTTGATGCCCCACAGGAGGGTCAGAAGGGCGGCGGGCGCCGGCTTCACGAGGGCGGGAACGAAGATGTGGTAGGCGCCGAAGCGCACGCCCAAACGACGCAGCGCGGCGCGCGCGTCCTGATCGAGCGCGCGCACCTCCTCGGCGATCTCGCGGCGCTGAAGCAGGCCGTAAGCCTCGAACAAACGGAAGGCGATGCCCTTGGCGACGCCTTCCGCGCCCTGCGCTTCCTTGAGATCGACAAGCGGCTTGAGGATCGTGGAGATCTGGTAGGTGACGAAGCGATCGGCGCGCGCGGCGACCTTGTCGCGCGCAGGACCCGTCAGCTGCTCGTCGGCAAGCAGGACGACGCGAGGGCGCAGGGCGTCCTCACCGGCGATAAGGCTCGCGATCGGCGCGCCCAGCCAGCGCACATAGGCGTCGGAGCCCAGCGCCAGATCTCCGTTGGGTGCGTTCGCGAAGCGCTCAGCACGCTTCTCGTACTCGCTCGCCAACGCCTTCTGCGCCGCCGCACGCACCGTCTTGGCGTCCGGTCCGTCGCTCTTGGTGTCGGGCGTGAAGCGGAATCCCTGCAGCTCGCCCACCAGGTGACCCTCAACGAGCACCGTGCCGTCGCCGCCGATTTCAGCTTCCATGAACGCGTTCTCTCTCAGCCGCTTCATCAGGACGCTTGTCCTGCGATCTACGAAGCGTTTCGTCAACCGCTCGTGCAGGGCGTCGGAGAGACGGTCCTCGATGGCGCGGGTGTTTTCCTGCCAGTGTGTCGGATCGGCCAGCCAGCCGGGCCGGTGCGAGATATAGGTCCAGGTACGGATCTCGGCGATACGCTGCGAGAGCGTGTCGATGTCGCCCTCGACCGAGTCGGCGCGTCGCACCTGGGCCGCCATGTAGTCCTCGGCCACCGTGCCCCGGCGCACGAGGTCGGCATAGATCGAGGCGATGATCTCGGCATGCTGGGCCGGCGCGATGCGCCGGTAGTCGGGCAGCTTGCAGGCTTCCCAGAGGAGCTCCACCGCCTTGGCGCCATGGGCCGCCCGCATGACGGCCTCGTCGCGCGACAGGAACTCCAGCGCCCGTTGATCCACCGAGGGAAGCGAGCGCGACAGCGATTCGTTCGGCGGCGCGCGGTCGAGGGACTGCTTCAGGGCGTCGACGCTGGCGAAGTCGAGGTGCCGGTTGCGCCATTGCAGGACCCGCACGCTCTGGAACTCGTGCGCCTCCAGGTGCTCCACCAGTTCCTGGGGCATGGGATCGACGCGGCCCGTCACGCCGAACGTGCCGTCGCGCACGTGGCGGCCGGCGCGCCCTGCAATCTGGCCCAGTTCGGCGGGCGTCAGCTGGCGGTACTGGAAGCCGTCGTATTTCCAGTCCTGGGCAAAGGCCACGTGATCGACGTCGAGGTTGAGACCCATGCCGATTGCGTCGGTCGCGACCAGGAATTCGACATCGCCGTTCTGGTAGAGTTCGACCTGCGCGTTGCGCGTGCGGGGGGACAGGGCACCCAGCACGACGGCCGCGCCCCCGCGCTGACGCCGGATCAGCTCGGCGATGGCGTAGACCTCCTCGGCCGAGAAGGCGACGATCGCCGAGCGGCGCGGCAGGCGCGTGATCTTCTTGGAGCCGGCGTAGAGGAGTTGCGACAGGCGGGGGCGCGTGATGCACGAGATTCCCGGCAGCATGCGCTCCAGGACGCCGCGCATCGTGGCCGAGCCGAGCAGCAGCGTCTCGTCGCGGCCGCGCGTATGCAGGATGCGGTCCGTAAAGACGTGGCCGCGCTCGAAGTCGCCGGCGAGCTGCACCTCGTCGATCGCCACGAACGAGGCGTTCGTTTCGCGCGGCATGGCTTCGACGGTGCAGACCTGGAAGCGCGCGTTGGGCGGCTTGATCTTCTCCTCGCCGGTGATCAGCGAGACGGCGCCGACCCCCACCCGGTCGACGACCTTGCCGTAAACCTCGCGCGCCAGAAGGCGCAGCGGCAGGCCGATGACGCCGGACGGGTGCGCCACCATGCGCTCAATGGCGAGCCAGGTCTTGCCGGTATTGGTGGGGCCGAGAACCGCCGTGACGCCACGCCCGTCGGGGTGGTTGCCCGCCGGGCGGGCCGAGCGCGAGAGAAGGGGCGCATCCATCATCACGCGAGGTTACGTGGGAAGCCCTTCGCAAAACGCAACCGGGCGCGGCGACGGATCGCCGCGCCCGTCCGCAAAGCGGTCGAGCCGCCCCTCAGCGTACGTCGACGATGTCGCCCGAGCGGCGGTCGATGATGACGGTCAGGTCGCGGCCCCGGCGGTCGCCGCCCTCGACGCGGATCGTGCGGCCGCGCGAGAACACATCGTCCACCTCTCGCATGCCCTGCGAACGGGCGATGCGCACGGCCTCGCGCTCGGTGATCTCGCGCCGGCGCGGCGGCGGCTCGTCGCGGAAGCGGCGCGGGCCGTCGTATCCCGGAGGGCCCCGGTCGTCGGGCAGGACCCGCACGCCGTCCGGTCCGATCTGGATGCCCTGCGCCAGGACGGGCGCGGCGGTGAGGCTGGCCAGTGCGGCGACGAGGCCGACGCGCAGCAAGGATCTGATCGTCATGAAAGACTCCCGTTGAACGCCCGGCCGGACAAGCCGCAGCGCCGGGTGCGCTACAGACGCGCGGCCCGGCGTTTGGTTCCCGAACCGCGCAGCCACCGGCTGGAAACGAACCGTCGGACGCGAAAAGGGCGGCGCCGCGAACGGCACCGCCCCGTCTTCACTCTCTGGCGAGGGGCTCAGCGGACCGACAAGACGTCGCCCGAGCGACGGTCGATATCGACCTGGATGTCGTCGCCCGAGCGGTCCACGCCGACGACGCGGAACGAGCGGCTGGTGCGACGCACGTCGTCGACCTCGCGCACGCCCTCGCCGCGGGCGATACGGATGGCGTCGCGCTCGCCGATCTCGCGGGCCGCGCGACGGTCGTCGCGACGCATGTCGTCGTCGCGGCGGGCGTTGGGATCCACGAGGCGGACGCCGTCGCGGCCGATCTCGATGCCCTGGGCAAAGCTCGGCGTGGCGGTGGCGACGGCCACGAGGGCGAGGGCGGCGGCGGTGAGGCTCTTGTTGATCATCGGGTCCTCCGGTGCTGCCAGTGGCAGCGCGTTGGTTCGGTTTCTCTTGGCCCCGTTAACACCCGTGCGCGCCGGAGGGTTCCCACGCCCGCCGCCGAACGCCTCAGGCGAGGTACTGACCGCCGTTGGCCGACAGGGTCGCGCCCGTGATGAAGCCCGCCTCCTCCGCCACGAGGAACAGGACGCAACGCGCGATCTCCTCGGGCTCGCCGAGGCGTCCCACCGGGATATGCGGCAGGATGCGCTCGTTCAGCACCTTCTCATCGATCGCGCGCACCATCTCGGTGCCGATATAGCCGGGCGTGATGGCGTTCACCGTGATGCCGGCGCGCGCGCCTTCCTGGGCCAGCGCCTTGGTGAAGCCGATGTCGCCGGCCTTGGCGGCGGAATAGTTGGCCTGGCCGGCCTGACCCTTCTGCCCGTTGATCGATGAGATGTTGACGACGCGCCCGTACTTTCTCGAGCGCATGCCCTCCCAGACGAGGCGCGTCATGTTGAACAGGCCCGTAAGGTTGGTGCCGATCACGGCGTTCCACTGCTCGGGCGTCATCTTGTGAAACATGGCGTCGCGCGTGATGCCGGCGTTGTTGACGAGAATGTCGACCGGCCCGACCTCGCTCTCGACCCGGGCCAGACCCGCCTCGCAGGCCGCGTAGTCCGACACGTCCCAGCGAAACACGGGAATGCCGGTCTCGGCGCGGAAGCTCTCGGCCGCCGCCTCGTTGCCGGCGTAGTTCACCGCGACGCCGTAGCCCTCCGCCTTCAGCGCGCGCGCGATCGCCGCGCCGATGCCGCGCGAGCCTCCCGTCACCACCGCGACCCTTGCCATGCCTGCTACCTCCCTCTTGTTGCAATCGTGCCGACGGGACGAGCCACGGCCGTGCGGCTGGCGCCGACGGGACCCGCGACCCGCCGCCCGGGATCAACGGACCCGGGACGACCTGTCGGTATGGTGTCGAAAATCAGGACCGCCCGCCGGCGAGCCCGCAAGTCATGGGCGCCTCAGAGGCGCTCGACGCACATGGCGACGCCCATGCCCCCGCCGATGCAGAGCGTGGCGAGCCCCTTGCGCGAGCCGCGGCGGCCCATCTCGAAGATCAACGTGTTGAGGCAGCGCGCGCCGCTCGCGCCGATCGGATGGCCGATCGCGATCGCGCCGCCGTTGACGTTCACGATCGCGGGATCCCAGCCCATGTCCTTGTTGACCGCGCAGGCCTGGGCCGCGAAGGCCTCGTTGGCCTCGACGAGGTCGAGGTCCTCGACGCGCCAGCCGGCCTTTTCCAAAGCGCGGCGCGAGGCGGGGATCGGTCCCGTGCCCATCACCGCGGGATCCACGCCGACGCTGGCCCAGGACACGATGCGCACGAGCGGCTGGAGGCCCCGGCGCGACGCTTCCGCCTCGCTCATCAGGACCACGGCGGCCGCCCCGTCGTTGATGCCGCTGGCGTTGGCGGCCGTCACCGTGCCCTCCTTGTCGAAGGCGGGACGAAGCTTGGCGACCTTGTCGAGCGTCGTGCCGTGCTTGATGTACTCGTCGTCCGAGACGACGGTGTCGCCCTTGCGCCCCTTCACGGTGAAGGGGACGATCTCGTCGCGGAAGCGACCGGCCTTCTGCGCGTCCTCCGCCTTGTTCTGCGAGCGCACCGCGAACTCGTCCTGCTCGCCGCGCGTGATCTGCCACTGGCGCGAGACGTTCTCGGCCGTGTTGCCCATGTGGTAGCCGTGGAAGGCGTCGATCAGGCCATCCTTCAGCATCGTGTCGACGAGCTTCAGGTCGCCCATCTTGGTGCCCGAGCGAAGGTGCGCGGCATGGGGCGCCATGGACATGGACTCCTGTCCCCCCGCCACCACGACGCGCGCGTCGCCGCCCGCGATCTGCTGCAGGCCGAGCGCCACGGCCCGCAGGCCCGAGCCGCAAAGCTGGTTGAGGCCCCAGGCCGTCGCCTCCTTCGGGACGCCCGCCTTCATGGCGGCCTGGCGGGCCGGGTTCTGCCCCTCGCCCGCCGACAGGACCTGGCCGAGGATCACCTCGTCGACCTCCCCGGCCTCGACCCCGGCGCGGCGCAGCGCCTCGCCGACGGCAACCGCGCCGAGCTCGTGCGCCGGCACGTCGGCAAAGGCCCCGTTGAAGGCGCCGACCGGCGTGCGGGCCGCGCCCACGATCACGATGGATGGATTGGCACTCATGGACTGTCCTCGCTCTCGCCTTGTCCGCCCCGGTCCGGCGTCGCGCGCCGGTTCGCGTTAACAATTGCCCCGCCGGAGAAGAGGTTCAAGACGCCGCGATTCCGGATCGCATCGCGGCGAACCGGGGACAAGCGACGCGCGGCGTTTGGAAACATGGCGCGATTGTGCCTATCTCTTATCCACGGGTCCTGCGAGGGGCCTGCGGCGCACGGGAGGCATCGGGCGGATGGCACGCAACAACGAGACGACGATCATCAAGAAGTACGCCAACCGTCGGCTCTACAATACCGGCACCTCGATGTACGTGACGCTCGAGAACCTTGCGGCCATGGTGAAGGGCAACGAGGATTTCGTGGTGCAGGACGCCAAGACCGGCGAGGACATCACGCACTCGGTGCTCACGCAGATCATCTTCGAGCAGGAGAACAAGGGCGGGCAGAACCTGATGCCCATCACGTTCCTGCGACAGCTGATCCGCTTCTACGGCGACCAGATGCAGATGGTGATCCCCGCCTATCTCGAGCATTCCATGGCCGCGTTCTCGCGCGAGCAGGAGACCTTCCGCGGCGCGAACGGGGGCACGCAGTCGCCGATGGCGCTGATGGAGGCGCAGGTCCGGCGCAACACCGAGATGTTCCGCGAGGCGATGGCCGTGTTCAACCCGTTCATGGCGGGCGCGCTGGGCGGAGGCGAGACCAAGAAGCCGACCGCTCCCCCGCCAGCCGCCGCAGCGCAGCCGAGCGCCGACGATCTGTCGGCGCTGCGCGACCAGCTGGCCGAGATGCAGCGGCGCCTCGAAGCGCTGGACCGCAAGAAGGACTGAGACCCGGCACGGCCGACGAAAAAGGCCGGGCGCGAGCCCGGCCTTGCAACTGTCGGAACGCCGTTCCAGCCGCCCAGGGGCGGCTCGGGATCAGGCGTTCTCCTTGACCTTCAGGATCTGGCGGCCGCGATACATGCCGCTCTTGAGGTCGATGTGGTGCGGACGGCGCAGCTCGCCCGAGTTCTTGTCCTCGATATAGGTCGGCGCGGAAAGAGCGTCGGCCGAGCGGCGCATGCCGCGCTTGGAGGGGGAGGTCTTTCGCTTGGGAACGGCCATCGTTTCTTCTTTCGTTCGCGCCGGCAGCGCCAGGTTTCCTCAAAAGCCGAGGGCCGGCGGGACCGCAACTGGAATTTCGGGTTCGACCGGTCCGCGCTCCCGTACGGGACCTCGAACCGCTCCCCGCATCGGCAACGCTCGCGCCGCGCCCTGTCTTGAAGGCCGCGCTTCGTTCCGCGATCCGGGGAAATCAGCGGTGCCCATAGCAAACGCCGGCCCGAAAGGAAAGAGGGCGCGGCGTCAGACGCCGCTGACGCAGCCGATATAACCGCCGCTCGCCCGCGCGCGCGCCGCCACCGTGCCCGCCAGGCGCCGAAGCCCGGCACTCGGATTGGCCGGATCGCGCGTCAGGGGCGAGGGCAGCGTGACCGCGAGAAGCGCCGCCTGGTTGGCGGTGAGCTGGCTCGCGGGGCGGTTGAAGTAGTAGCGGCTCGCCGCTCCGATCCCGTAGATGCCGTTCCCCCATTCCGCGACGTTGAGATAGATCTCCATCGTGCGGGTCTTCGACCAGACGAGGTCCGCATAGGTCGCAAGCGGCAGCTCCAGCGCCTTGCGCAGGAACGAGCGTCCGTTCCAGAGGAACAGGTTCTTGACCGTTTGCATGGGAATGGTCGAGGCGCCCCTGCCCGCCTCGCCCTCGTTCACCGCCTGGTCCACCACGTTGCCCAGCGCGTCCCAGTCAACGCCGCCATGGAAGCAGTACTGCCCGTCCTCCGACATCATCACCGAGCGCACCAGCACCGGTGCGATGTCCTCGATCGGCGTCCATTCGCGCTCGAAGGGCTGGAACGTGAAGTGTTCGGCCAGCATCAGCGTCGAGATCGGCCGGATCCCCGGGATCGCATAGACCGGCACCAGCACCAGCGGGATCGCGGCCAGCACCGCCACGACCAGGAGGGCGGCGGAGACGAGACGTCGGACCATGGGCGAGGCGTCTTCCGGGGTTGAGGGAGAATCGGGCGGGCTCGGGCCTCGGCGAGAAGGCTAGCCGCATCGCGGTCTTAGCGCCTCCCCCGCAGCCGGAGCAACCGCCGGACTTGCGCGCGGGCGCGCGCTTGCGCCAAGAGGAGTGCGCCGACACCCTTCCCGATCCGGACCCGAAGCGCCCCATGCCCAGCCAGACCGACACGCGCTTTGCCGACGAACTGTCCCAGGCCGCCGCGCGCGTCGAACAGGCCATGGACGCCTCGCTCGGTGCCGGGAGCGCGCTTCTGGGCACGGCGCCCGACCGGCTGCTGGCGGCCATGCGCCACGGCGCGCTCGGCGGCGGCAAGCGGCTGCGGCCCTTTCTCGTGATCGAGAGCGCCGCGCTCTTCGGCGCAGCGGCTGAGCAGGCGATGCCGGTGGCGCTCGCGCTGGAATGCGTCCACTGCTACTCGCTGGTCCACGACGACCTGCCGGCCATGGACGACGACGACCTGCGGCGCGGGCAACCGACCGTGCACCGGGCCTTCGACGAGGCGACCGCAATTCTGGCGGGCGATGCGCTCCTGACGCTCGCCTTCGGGCTCGTCGCGGACGCCCATGGCATCGCGCCGGAGCGACGCATCGCACTCGTGCGCCTCCTGTCGCACGAGGCGGGCGCCGCCGGCATGGTCGGCGGCCAGGCGCTGGATCTGGCGGCCGAGCGCCGCCCGACGCTCCCCGAAGCGGAGATCCGGCAGCTTCAGGCGATGAAGACCGGCGCCCTGATCGCCTTCGGCTGCGAGGCGGGCGCGGTGCTGGCGGGAGCGGCGCCTCGGGAGCGCACCGTGTTGCGGCGTTTCGGCGAGGCGCTGGGCCTCGCCTTCCAGCTGGCCGACGACCTTCTCGACGAGACGGCGGATGCGGCGACCCTCGGCAAGGCGGCCGGCAAGGATGCCGCGCGCGGCAAGAAGACCCTGCCCGCCCTGCATGGCCAGGACTGGACGCGGCAGGAACTGGCCCGGCTTGTCGGCGAGGCCGAGGCGATGCTGGAGCCCTTCGGCGAGCGGGCCGAGACGCTGCGCCGAGCGGCCCGCTTCGTGGCCGGGCGCGACCGCTGACGCACCGCCCGCCCCGGGCCGCTCAGGCCGGTACGGCGGCGTTTCGCGCTGGCCACAGGTCACCCGCGTCGGGGCCGGCAGGCGGCGCGGTTTCATCCGGCGTCGAGATGACGAGACGATCGCGGCCGTCCGCCTTGGCACGATAGAGCGCGACATCGGCCAGCGCGAGTACGGCGTCCCGTCGGGAAGCAGCCCCCGCCCCGGCGAATGCCAGGCCGACGCTCGCGGTCACCCTGATCGTCTCGCCGCGCCAGTCGACCGGCGTGTCGTGCATCGCCTGACGGATGTCCCTCACGCGCGTTTCCGCCCGGCTCGCCCCTCCGGCGGGCACATAGAGCACGAACTCCTCGCCTCCGATGCGCGCCAGAATTTCGCCCCGGCCCAGGCACCGCAGGGCGATCGCGGCAAAGACGGCCAGCACGTGGTCTCCGCCCGCATGGCCGTGGCGATCGTTCACCTGTTTGAAATGGTCGAGATCGAGGACGGCGATCGCGGCCCCCGGCGCGAGATCGGCCGGGACCGAGCCCAGAAAGCCGTGCCGGTTGGGCAGGCCCGTCAGGGCGTCGGTGACGGACTGACGCCGGTGCCGTTCCTCCAGCCGTTCGCGAACGAGCGAGGCCAGAAGCGCCGCGATCGCGAAGTTCAGCATCATGGTCGCGGCAAAGCCGAGAGCCAGCGAGCCCGGCGTGGCGAGCCCCGACAGGAGCAGCGGAACCTGCGCGCCATAGATCGCCGCGCACACGATCGCGGTTGCGGCGAGCGGACCGCGCGAGGGCAAGGGCTCGCTCCGGCGGTTCGCCAGCAGACCGAAGCCCGCCGCCAGCAAGGCCAGGGTCGCGCCCAGGTGGAAGACCGTCGCACGGATCGTGTTGTCGGCGAACACCGGCGTCAGCAGTCCCACCAGCAGGATCGCGGCCGCGATCAGAAGCAGCCATCGCCAGGCGCCGACCCGCCGGTCGAGACGGCGCATGCCCAGAAACAGGAGCGTGTAGGCCGCGACGCCGAGACCGGGGCTCGTGTCGCGCCAGACCACAGGCGGGATCGTCCCGCTCTCGCCCAGCCCCGCGAGAAGCGCGCCCGCCGCCAGCATCAGAAAGGCCGTCGCGATCACGGCGACGCCCGACGGCCGCTCGGCGCGCAGCCAGACGAGAAGCAGCACGCCCGCTCCCGCGAGCAGCGACGTCTTATGGAGAAGCAGGACCGTTCCGAGATCGAGCAGGGTCATGCGAGGTCCCGGATTGCACGGCACGGCGTCGGCGGACCGGTGATTCGGCCCGGCCGACGTCGCGGCGGGCATGATGCCGAGTCGCCCTTAAGACCCGGTTCCCGTTCCTTCGTGGAGCGAAGCCTAGTTCCGCACCACGACGCAGCTTCCTCCGACCGAGCGGTAGCGCGCGCAGAAGCTGTCGGCCTCGCGGCGTGAGTCGGCGCCGATGCGCACGGCCGTGATACGGCGCGGGCCGGAGATGGGGCGCGAGCGCAGGAGGATCGGCGTGATGCCGCCGAGCACCTTCGGATACTGGTCCTGGAGGCGGTGGTAGATGCGCACCGCGATCGCCTCGTTGGGATGGCCGGCCACCTGCGCGCCCCACGGACGCAGCGGTGCCGATTCGGCCAGCGCGAACACGGCGCGCGTGGGCAGGATCGGCAGACGGCGGCAGGCGCTCGCGAAGTCGAGATCCTTGACCAGCGGCGTCACGGCCGCCTCGCGCCCCGCTTCCTCGCGAAACCACGAGGCAGGCTGGGCGGTGATCGACAGGACGTAGTCCTCGGTCTCGAAAGGCAGACGCCCGCCGGACTGCATCCAGCGCTTCACGCGGTTGATGCCCCCGTTGTAGGCGGCCGCCGCCAGCCCCCAGGAGCCGAGTTCGCTCCGCAGGTCCTTGAGGTAGCCGGCCGAATGGCGCAGCGCCTCGCGCTTGTCGAGCGGGTCGCCGAGGCCCCGCTCCTTGGCGGTGTAGGGCATGAACTGGGCGATGCCGAGCGCCCCCACCGGCGAGCGTGCCCCTTCGTCGAAGCGGGACTCCTTCCAGATCAAGCGCGCGAAGAAGGCCGGCTCCATGCCGACCTCCCGCGCGTTCGCCTCGATCAGGTCGCAGATCTCCGCCACGCGCGGGTCGTTGGCACGCTCGGGCTGGGCCGCGGGCGCGGGCTGCGCGGCTGAAAGCGCGAGCAGAAGGAGCGCTAGGCGGCCCTTCACTCGGCCGCGGCGGTGGTGGGACGCCCGTAGCGGCGCTCAATGTACTGGAGCACCATCTGGTGGAAGTCGTGGGCGATGGTTGCGCCGCGCAGCGTCGCGACCTTCACGCCGTCCATGTAGACCGGGGCGGACGGCACCTCGGCCGTGCCCGGCAGCGAGATGCCGATATCGGCGTGCTTCGATTCCCCCGGCCCGTTGACGATGCAGCCCATCACGGCGACCGACAGGGCCTCGACGCCGGGATAGCGCTCGCGCCAGACCGGCATGTTCTCGCGGATGTCGCTCTGGATCGTCTCGGCCAGTTCCTGGAACAGGGTCGAGGTCGTGCGCCCGCAGCCGGGGCAGGCGGCGACGATCGGGATGAACTGGCGAAAGCCCATGGTTTGCAGGAGCTCCTGCGCGACCTGCACCTCGCGCGTGCGGTCGCCGCCGGGCTCGGGCGTCAACGACACGCGGATCGTGTCGCCGATGCCCTCCTGGAGAAGGATGCCCATGGAGGCAGCCGAGGCCACGATGCCCTTCGTGCCCATGCCCGCCTCGGTAAGGCCGAGATGCAGCGCGTGGTCCGTGCGGCGCGACAGGTCGCGGTAGACGCCGATCAGATCCTGGACGTTGGAGACCTTGGCCGACAGGAGGATGCGATTGCGCGAAAGACCGGTCTCCTCGGCGAGCTGGGCCGACAGGAGCGCGGACCGGATGATCGCCTCGCGCATCACGGCTCTCGCCGGGGCGGGCGCGGGCAGCGCGGCGTTGGCGTCCATCAGGCGCGTCAGGAGCTCCTGGTCGAGCGAGCCCCAGTTGACGCCGATGCGCACCGGCTTGTTCCAGCGGATCGCCTGTTCGACGATCTCCACGAACTGCCGGTCCTTCTTGTCCTTGAAGCCGACGTTGCCGGGATTGATGCGGTACTTGGCGAGCGCCTCGGCGCAAGCGGGATGATCGGCCAGCAGCTTGTGGCCAATGTAATGGAAGTCGCCGACCAGCGGCACCGACAGGCCGAGGCGGTCGAGCCGCTCGCGGATGCGAGGCACGGCGGCGGCCGACTCGTCGCGGTCCACCGTGATGCGCACGATCTCGGAGCCGGCGCGCGACAGCTGGGCGACCTGCCGGACGGTGGCGTCGATGTCGGCCGTGTCGGTGTTGGTCATGGACTGCACCACGACCGGCGCGCCGCCGCCGACCTGAACGCCGCCGACATCGACGCCGACCGTCAGGCGGCGCGGCAACGGGTCGACCAGGACGGGCTCGAACGGAGCTGGGGCGGGGGCGCTGGAAGGCATGGCGCTGTTGAGCATGGTGCTCCGGACGTTTCGCTCGGGAGGCGGACGGCTTCGATCTACAGGGGGCGGGTGCCGATCGCAATCAAGGCGCTTCATCATGTCGCGAGCGTGACGGGCCCATGCTTGATCGGCAAGCCGGCAGTCCCTATCGCCCGGTGACGTCCCCTGCCCGGAGTTTTGAGCCCATGCCGCTCGGCGCCACGCTGACCCTGTTCTCGGCCCTCGTGTTCATCGCCTACCTGCCGGTCTGGCCCTGGTCGCGCCGCTTCAGCTCCAAGCCCGCGATCGTCTGGGGCGTGATCTTCCTGGTCTGCGTGCTCCTGTGGGTGACCGTCCTGATCTAGTGGGCCGGCGCCCGGTCGGCGCCGCGCATCAGGCCGGCCAGCGGGAAGACGAGGGCGAGCAGCACGGCCAGCCCCAGGAAGACGGGCGGGAAGCCGAAATGCTCGGCGAACCACCCGATCGCGGACGGCGCGATCAGGATCCCGCTATAGCCGATCGTGGTAGCGATCGAGATGCCGACGCCGGGCTTGACGCCGGGCAGGTTGCCGGCCGCCGAAAAGGCCACCGGCACGATGTTGGAGAGGCCGACGCCGAGCACCGCGAAGCCGACGAGGACCACCGGCAGGTCGGGGCCGAGGGCGATCATCAGAAGCCCGACGAGGCCGAGGCCGACCGAGATGCGCACCGTGTGCACCGCGCCCAGCCGGTCGCGGATCGGATCGCCCAGGAAGCGGAACAGCGCCATGGAACCCGACAGGGCCGCAAAGGCGAGGCCCGAGTAGGCGACCTCGGTGCCGTGGTCCTGGCGCAGGTAGATCGCGCTCCAGTCGATCGCCGCGCCTTCCGGCACCATGGCGAACAGCGCGCAAATGCCGATCGCGACCGCGCCCCAGCTGAGGATCCCGCCCCGCGCGGCGCCGCCCGTATCCGCGCCGGATGCCGCCTCGTGCGGCGCATCGCGGTCCTCCAGCATGGCGCGGCCGACGGGGATCGCGGCGAGCAGCGTCACGAGGCCGATCAGCATCATGTGGCCGGTGCTGCCGAGCGCGGCGATCAGCGGGCCGCCGACGGCCGCGCCCGCAAAGCCGCCGATCGACCAGAAGCCGTGACAGGACGACATCATGGCGCGCGGCAGCCGCCGCTCGACCGCCACCGCATTGGCGTTCATGGCGACGTCCATGCCACCCATCGACATACCGAAGAACAGGATGGCGAGCGCGGCGAGCGAAGGCGAGGGCGCGAGCGCCAGAAGCGGGAAGGCAAGCGCCAGCAGGACCTGCCCGACGACCACGGGGCGGCGCGTGCCGAAGCGCGCCGTCGCCGCCCCGACCAGCGGCATGGCGAGCACCGCGCCGATGCCGAAGGCGAGGATCAGGAGGCCGAGGCGCGACTCCGACAACCCGAGGCGATCCGCCAGGACCGGCACCTGCGGCGTCCAGTTGCCCAGGACGAAGCCGTTGGCGAGAAAGGCGCCGGAGACGGCGAGGCGCTCGCGCGGCCAGAGCGAGGCGCGCGGCGATGAGGCGAGGGAGGTCATAGGCGGTCCGGTCCTGTCATGCGTTTCGTCAGGCGGCGCGCGAGGCCGCGCGGCGAAGGCGCGGCCCCTCGACGGCGCTCGGCGCCTCGGCGCGCTCGCAGGCTATGCCGAGCGCGGCGAAGGGCTCGACCAGGGCCGCGTCGCAGTCGTGCTCCACCACGAGGCGGGCCAGACGCCGCGCCGGGGCGACCGTGAAGGAGGCGGCCGTCGTGAACTTGTCGGTGGTGGCGGCCACCCACACCTCGCCGGCCCGCTCGGCGAGGCTCCCCTTGAGCTCGGCCTCCTCCGGATGATGGGCGGTGATGCCGGCCTCGGCGTCGAGGCCGCAGGCGCCGAGGACCAGAACGGTCGGGCGTAGGCGCTCGGCCTCGCGCAGCGTCTGCGAGCCGAGGCAGGCCCCGCTCTCGCCATGGAGGCGACCACCGAGGAGGACGGTTGCGACGCCGGGCTTGTCCTGCAGCGCGCAGGCGATCGCGGGCGCGTTGGTGACGACCGTCAGCCCGCTTCCGGGCGGCAGCCGCTCGGCGACGAGAAGGTTGGTGGAGCCGGCATCGATGAAGAGCGTCGAGCCCGGCATGACGCCGGTGACGATGCGCTCGGCGAGCCGCGTCTTGCGGGCGACCATCTGGTCGCGCCGCTCGCTCAGCGTCCCGACCTGCGGCGCGAAGGGCAGCGCCCCGCCGTAGACGCGACGGCACTCCCCGCGCGCGGCGAGCTCGCGCAGATCGCGCCGGATCGTGTCCTCCGACACGCCGAACGCGTCCGCCAGCCGGACCGCAAGTACGCGCCCGTCACGCGCCAGCCATTCGCGGATCAGCGTCTGCCGCTGGCCTGTCAGAAGAGGAGCATCCATCGCACTACCAAACGTGCATGATCGTGCATCATGTGACACGACCATGCAGACAGGTCAATGCCCCGCCTGTTCCGGCCGGCGCAGGTAGGCGAACCAGTAGGCAATCCCGATCAGGCCGCCGCCAACCGTGTTGCCGATCGTGACGAAGACGAGGTTGTGCACGAGCGGCCAGAAGCCGAGCGTCGCGAAGGCGGTCGGGTCCGCACCCGTGCCGGTCCAGAATTCGCTGCCCGCGGTCGCCTTCACGAGGAGGCCCATGGGCAGGATCGACATGTTGGCGACCGAGTGCTCGAATCCGGCCGCGACGAAGGCGGCGATCGGCCCCGTCAGCGCCAGGATCTTGCCGGGCACGGTGCGAGCGGCCTGCGTGACCCAGACCGCCAGGCAGACCAGCATGTTGGCGAGGATGCCGCTGGCGACGAGCTGGAGCGCGCCCTTGCCCATCTTGGTGCGCGCGGTCTCGAGCGCGGCAAGGCCCACGGCCCCCTCGCCAGGCATGTGTCCTCCGGCCACCACGAAGAGGACGGCGACGAGCAGCGCGCCGACGAGGTTGCCGCCGTAGACCACCAGCCAGAAGCGCCACATCGTGCCGCGGTCGAGCGTATGGCGCAGGCGGTGGATCACGAGCATCGTGTCGCCGGTGAAGAGTTCGGCGCCGGCCACCGTCACGAGCGTCAGCCCGACCGAGAAGCCGATGCCCGCCAGGAGATGCTGTGGTCCCGAGAACCCGTCGCCGCCCGCGCTCACCACGAGGTAGAGGATCGAGCCGAAGGCGATGAAGGCGCCCGCCAGCACCGCGAGCAGGAAGACCTCGGAGGTCGGCTTCTTGACCTTGCCGCCGAGGTAGTCGAGCGCGATGCGCGCCGCCTCGGGCGGCTTGGCGTCGGCGACGAGGACGTCGGGCTTCCCGTCGGGCATGGGCATGTCTCCGGCCGTGGGCAGCGGGGATGCTGCCGTCCCGCCGCCAAATGGGCGGCGGGCGGGGACCGGGAAGGCGCCGAGCCTCAGCTTGCCGTGAAGACCACGAGCAGGTCCTTGGCGTCGATCGGGTCGCCGGCCCGCACGTGGACGGCCTCGACGGTGCCGTCGCGCTCGGCATGGAGCGCCGTTTCCATCTTCATCGCCTCGATCGAGAGGAGAACGTCGCCGGCGCGCACGCTCGCGCCCGGCTGGACGAGGAGCGAGGACACGACGCCGGGCATGGGGGCCGCCAGGTGGGCAGGGTTGCCGGGCTCGGCCTTCGGCCGCGCCTTGGCCGCGGCGCCGTTCGAGCGGTCGGGCACCTTGATGCGGCGCGGCTGGCCGTTGAGCTCGAAGAAGACGGTGCGCTTGCCCTTCTCGTCGGTATCGGCGGTGCCGAGGCATCGCACCACCAGGGTCTTGCCGGGCTCGAGGTCGACCAGGATCTCCTCCTCGGTCTCGACGCCGTAGAAGTAGTTCGGCGTCGGCAGCGCCGAGACCGGGCCGTAGGTGTCGGCCGCCTGGGCGTAGTCGGTGAAGACCTTGGGGTACATGAGGTAGGAGGCGAACTCCGTGTCGCCGACCGTGCGGCCGAGCTTCTCCTCGATCTTCGCGCGCTCGGTGACGAGGTCCGCGTCCGGGATCAGCGATCCCGGGCGCACCGTGATCGGCGTCTCGCCCTTCAGGGCCTTGCGCTGCAAGCCTTCCGGCCAGCCGCCGGGCGGCTGCCCGAGGTCGCCGCGCAGCATGGAGACGACGGAGTCGGGGAAGGCGATGTCGCGGGTCGGGCTCTCGACATCGGCCACCGAGAGGTCCTGCGCCACCATCATCAGCGCCATGTCGCCCACGACCTTCGAGGAGGGCGTAACCTTCACGATGTCGCCGAACATGCGGTTGGCTTCGGCATAGGTGCGGGCCACCTCGTGCCAGCGCGTGTCGAGGCCGAGGCTTCTCGCCTGCTCCTTCAGGTTGGTGAACTGGCCGCCCGGCATCTCGTGAAGGTAGACCTCGGACGCCGGTCCCTTGAGGTCGCTCTCGAAGGCGGCGTACTGCGTGCGCACGGCCTCCCAGTAGAAGCTGATGCGGCGGATCGCGTCGGCCGACAGGCCGGGATCGCGCTCCGTTCCGCGCAGCGCCTCGACCACCGAGCCGAGGCAGGCCTGCGAGGTGTTGCCCGACAGGGCGTCCATCGCCGCGTCCACCGCGTCGACGCCCGATTCCACGGCCGCGAGGATGGTGGCGCCTGCGATGCCGCTCGTGTCATGCGTGTGGAAGTGGACGGGCAGCCCGACCTCCTCGCGCAGCGCCTTGACGAGGACGCGCGCGGCCGCCGGCTTCAGGAGGCCCGCCATGTCCTTGAGGCCGAGGATGTGGACGCCGGCGCGCTCCATCTCCTTGGCGAGGGAGACGTAGTACTTCAGGTCGTACTTCGAGCGCTCGGGGTCGAAGAGATCGCCGGTGTAGCAGATCGCGCCCTCGCAGAGCTTGCCGGACTCCACCACCGCGTCGATCGAGACGCGCATGTTCTCGACCCAGTTCAGGCAGTCGAAGACGCGGAAGAGGTCGACCCCGCCCTTGGCCGCTTCCGCCACGAAGAACCGGACGACATTGTCGGGATAGTTGGCGTAGCCGACGCCGTTGGAGCCGCGCAGCAGCATCTGGAGGAGGATGTTGGGTGCGCGCTCGCGCACCAGCGCCAAGCGCTCCCACGGGTCCTCGGTGAGGAAGCGCATCGCGACGTCGAAGGTCGCCCCGCCCCAGCATTCGAGGCTGAGAAGCTCCGGCAGGCCGCGCGCGTAGGCCTCGGCGATGCCGGCGATGTCGTGGGTGCGCATGCGGGTGGCCAGCAGCGACTGGTGGCCGTCGCGCATGGTCGTGTCGGTGACCAGCACTGGGGCCTGCTCGCGCATCCAGCGCGCGAAGCCGGTCGCGCCCAGCGCCTCCAGCCGTTGGCGCGAGCCGGGGCGGATGTCGCCCTTGAAGACGGGGGCGACGGGCTTCCTCGCGTCGGCCGGCGGCTTGGGCCGTCCCCGCGTCTCGGGATGGCCGTTGACGGTGACGTCGGCGAGATAGGTCAGGAGCTTGGTCGCGCGGTCGCGGCGGCGCACCTGCGCGAACAGCTCCGGCGTCGTGTCGATGAAGCGCGTGGTGTAGCTGTTGGCCGCAAAGGCGGGATGCGTGATGATCGCTTCCAGGAAGGTCAGGTTGGTGGCGACGCCCCGGATGCGGAACTCGCGCAGCGCCCGGTGCATGCGCGCGATCGCCTCCTGCGGCGAGGGCGCCCAGGCCGTGATCTTCTCGAGCAGCGGGTCGTAGAAGCGGGTGATGATCGCGCCGGAATAGGCCGTGCCGCCGTCGAGGCGGATGCCGAAGCCCGTCGCGCCGCGATAGGCGGTGATGCGGCCGTAGTCGGGAATGAAGTTGTGCTCGGGGTCCTCGGTCGTGATGCGGCACTGGAGGGCGTGGCCGTTGAGCCGGATGTCCTCCTGGCGCGGCACGCCGGACTGGGGCGTTCCGATCGCGTGACCGTCGAGGATGTGGATCTGCGCCTTGACGATGTCGATGCCGGTGACGACCTCGGTCACCGTGTGCTCGACCTGGATGCGCGGGTTGACCTCGATGAAGTAGAAGGCGCCCGTGTCGGCATCCATCAGGAACTCGACGGTACCCGCGCCGACATAGTTCGTGGCAGCGCAGATGGTGCGGGCATAGGCCGCCAGCTCGCGGCGCCGCGCGTCGTCGAGGTAGGGCGCGGGCGCGCGCTCCACGACCTTCTGGTTGCGGCGCTGGATCGAGCAGTCGCGCTCGAAGAGGTCGACGACGGTCCCGTGGGTATCGCCGAGGATCTGCACCTCGACGTGGCGGGCGCGCTCGACGAGCTTTTCGAGATAGACCTCGTCCTTGCCGAAGGCGGCCATGGCCTCGCGCTTGGCCTCGGTCACCTCGCGCGCGAGGTCCTCCGCCTTGCGGATGGCGCGCATGCCGCGCCCGCCCCCGCCCCACGAAGCCTTCAGCATCAGGGGATAGCCGATCGCGTCCGCCAGGCGCCGGACCTCGTCCATGTCGTCGGGCAAGGGATCGGTCGCCGGCACCACCGGCACGCCCACCTCGACCGCGAGGTTGCGCGCGGCGACCTTGTTGCCGAGACGGCGCATCGTGTCGGCGGTCGGGCCGATGAAGACGAGGCCGGCCTCCGTGCAGGCATCAGCGAATTCCGGGCTCTCCGACAGGAGCCCGTAGCCCGGATGGATCGCGTCCGCGCCCGACAGCTTGGCGACCCGGATCACCTCCTCGATCGACAGGTAGCTCTCGATGGGTCCAAGATCGCGGGCGAGATGCGCGCCCCGACCGATCGGGTAGCTCTCGTCGGCCTTGAAGCGGTGGAGAGCGTACTTGTCCTCCTCCGCCCAGATCGCCACCGTCTTCAGCCCCAGCTCGTTGGCGGCGCGAAAGACGCGGATCGCGATCTCGGAACGGTTGGCAACAAGGATCTTCGAGATCGGCACGAGCGGTTCCCCCCTGGCGGCCGACCCGGCCGCTTGCGGGAGGAGAGCTAACTGCAACTCCGGCTCCGTTGCAATGCAGCATCGCACAGGAACGCTTCGACGCCGCGGGATCCCCTGACATCCGAGATAGCGATCGCCGCGCTAGGCGACCCCGATCCGGTATCCATGCGCATCCCATGGAAACACAGTGCGAGCGCAGGGACCGCTCGCCGCGGTGTTCGAGCTAGCGCTGCGGCGAGGTGCGATCCCTGACCTCAAGGCGTTCGCGCTGGGCTTTCAGGTCGTGGGTCCAGGTCCGGTCGGCGGTCTCCAGACCAAGGGCGGTCCGGTCGAGATCGACCAAGCGCCCTTCCCTCGCGCACCCGCATCCGGGAATGGATCGCCCGGGCCATGCGGCGCTCGACCTCGTGTCGCCCCGAGGTGGCGTGATTCCAGCGTGCGGACATGCATGGTCCAGGGACGCCCGGCGACACCAAAGGGCCCGCCGCTGTCGCGACGGGCCCAGTGAGGCAGGCAGGACGATCGGGTCGCGCTGGCCGTCAGGCCTTGGCGCTCCGGAAGGCGGACGACCAGTTGCGCCGTGGCGCCGGCTTGGCGCCGGGGACGGCGGAGACAGGCGTGCCACCGGTCAGGGTCGCCATGCCGCAGAAGCCGACCAGCGCCATGCCGGCCACCGCCAGAGGATCGGGGAACTCGCCGAACAGCACGGCGCCGAGCACCGCGGCCCAGACGATCTGGCTGTACTGGGCGGGCGCGATGCGGCTGGCCGGCGCCAACCGGGCGGCCACCACCATGGCGATGTTGCCGATGCCCGCGCACAGGCCGCCGAACAGAAGGATCGGCCAGTCGGCAAGCGAGGGCATGGTGAAGGTCGGCACCATCAGGACGCCGTTGACGACCACCGCGCCCGTCAGAACCGCGCCGACAAGGGTCAGGCGGCGTTCGGTCGGGCCGAGCTGACGCAGGAGGATCGCGCTGGACGCGCCGCAAAAGGCGCAGACCAGCGCCGACAGATGGCCGAGCGTCAGGGCGTTGAAGCCGGGCCGCACGACCAGCAGCACGCCGGCCAGACCGCCCAGCAGCGCCAGCCAGCGCGAGGCCGTGACCACCTCGCGCAGCACGGTTGCCGAGAGCACCGCAACGAAGACCGGCAGCAGGAAGATCAGGGCGTAGGCTTCTGCCATCGGCAGGTGGGTGAAGGCGTAGACGGCGGTGATGCCGCCGCTCGTGCCGGTGGCCACGCGCAGCGCGACGAGGCCGGGCCGGCGGGGACGCACGATCTGCGCCCAGGTCTCGTCGCCCCGCTTGGAGAGGATGGCGGGAACGAGCGCGATCAGGGAGACGAAGAAGCCGATCTCGAAGACCGACATGTGGCTTCCGAGCAGCTTGCCGGCGGCGTCGGAGCAGGAATAGGCGAGGTAGGCCAGGAAGGCGAGCAGGATTCCGGTCTGCATGGATGCGGGCTTTTCGAACGATCAGGACAAAGCCGGCATCACGATCCGTCGATCGTTTGCTCGAAGAGCCCTTTCGGGACCCGTCGGGCGCGTATTCGCTTAAGGGGTGTCGGCGCTGCGCACACTCGCGCAAGACGGTTGATAGAGCCTTAAAACCGCGCCGCACAATCGGGTTAACGGCTTGAATCGGATGATATTCTCTTACGGTTCGATATGCCGGCGTGATCGCTTCGCTCGGCTGACGAATTGCGGCAAATTCGCGGAAGGCGGGCGGGCGAAAATAAGAAATCGCGTACGCGGCGCGGGTGCATCAGTGGCGGCCTCGCCCGTGTTCGACGAGGCGTGCGATGGCACCGACGCAGTATGCGTCGCGGCCCTTCTGGAACGCGTCGCGGGCGACCCTTCGGCCGCCCGCGACGTGCCAGGCCCGCGATGTCGCAGGCAGCCGGTCAGTCCACCGGCAGCATCCGGCCCTCGCGATCCGATACGAAGCAGAGATCGAGAAGCTTCTGGACCTCGGCCGCGCGGCGGAAGCTCGGCTGGCCGTTCTCGCCCGACATGAGCGCCATGGCGAAGCGGTGCTCGTTGCGGGGCGTGACCGGGCATTCGACCGGCTTCCAGGTCGCGGTCTCGATATCGGGTCCGAGGCACACGTGGAGCGTCGAGTCGAGCTGGTTCGCCCAGATGCGCAAGCTCCCCTTCTCGCCATAGAGCGTGAGGTGCAGATCGTTGAGGTTGCCGGTGGCGTAGCGGCTCATGTGGATGACGCCGAGCGCACCGTTGTTCATCTCCACCGTCATGGCGACGCTGTCGTTGACGTCGAGCGTGTAGTTGCCGATCCGGTCGCCTTCCGCCTTGTGGTAGGTCTTCATCCGGGCCTGGAGCGCGGCGATCTCCAGCCCCGAGCCGAAGGTCGCAAAATCCAGGATGTGGATGCCGATGTCGCCGAGCACGCCCTTCGAGCCGTGCGCCGCCGACAAACGCCAGAGCCAGCGCTCCTCGGTGCGCCAGTCGCCCCAATGCCGGCCGGTGAGCCAGCTCTGGAGGTAGTTGGCGTCGATATGGCGGATCGTGCCGATCCGTCCCTCGTCCACCATGCGGCGCGCCATCTGGATGGCGTGGGCGTTGCGGTAGGTGAGGTTCACCATGTTGACGAGACCGGCGGCCTCCGCGGCCTCGGTCATCGCCATCGCGTCGGGATGGTCGACCGCCAGCGGCTTCTCGCAGAAGACCGGCTTTCCCGCCTCGATGAGCTGCAGCGTCGTCGCCTTGTGGACGCCGTCGGGCGTGGAGTTCACGGCCGCGTCGAACGCGCCCCACGCGATCGCCTCGGCAAGGCTGCCGAAGGCGTTCGGAATGGCGTGTTCGGTCGCGAACTCGCGCGCGCGCGGCAGATGGGTGTCCACGGCGGCCACCAGCTGGCAGCCGGGAATGGCGCCGAAATGCTCGGCGTGGCGATGGGCGATGCCGCCCGTGCCCAGGATCAGGATGCGCTTCTCGCTCATCAGCGGTAGCCCGCCTCGCCGGCCTTGTGGAGGGAGCGGCCCTTCTTCTCGATCCGCTCCCGTGCCTGGTCGATCGGAACGTTGGGCGCCTCGGCGACCCCCTTCCAGGGCTTGGCCGGGTTGTAGGCCCAGCGCACCGCGTTGCGCAGCACGCGCTGGATGTTGGCGTCGTGATAGATCGGGTAGGTCTCGTGGCCGGGCTCGAAGTAGAAGATGCGTCCCGCGCCGCGCTGGTAGGTGAGCCCCGAGCGGAACACCTCGCCGCCCTCGAACCACGACACGAACACAGTTTCCAGCGGCTCGGGCACGAGGAAGGGCTCGCCGTACATCTCCGAGTTCGGCAGCTCGATGAAGCGGTCGATGCCTTGCGTGATCGGGTGGCTCGGGTTGATCACCCACAGGCGCTCGCGCTCGCCCGCCTCGCGCCAGCGAAGCGAGCAGGGCGTACCCATGAGGCGCTTGAAGATCTTCGAGAAGTGCCCGGAGTGGAGGACGAGGAGACCCATCCCCTCGTGAACGCGCTGCGCCACGCGTTCCACGATCTCGTCGGCTACCTGACCATGCGCCTTGTGACCCCACCACAGGAGCACGTCGGTCGCCTCCAGGCGCTCGGCGGTCAGGCCGTGCTCGGGCTCGGGCAGCGTCGCCGTCGCGACCTCGAGCTCGCCGTCCTCGCGCAGGCTCCGGGCGATGGTCTCGTGGATGCCGTCGGGGTAGACCTCCTTGACCACGGCGTTTTCGCTCTCGTGCAGGAACTCGTTCCAGACGGTGACGCGGATCGGCATGGCGTGTCCTTTCAGTCGGCGAGAAGCAGGGCGACGGGCAGGTCGGCGAGAAGGTCGCGCAGGAGAAGCGACGGCGCCCCGCGCACCTCCTGCAGCGTCAGGACGTTCTCGAAGCGCGCCCCGGCGATCTGCGAGGGCAGGCGGAGCGCCGTGTCGGCCCAGCGGTCGGGATCGGGCATCGGCCGCTCCGCCTTGTTGCCGAGGAGCTCATGGGCCAGGCGCGGCGCAACGGCCACCGCCACCCGCCCCTCGTCGTCGGTGCGCGCAAAGGCGACGACGTGCTGCGCCATCGGCCCGGTGACCTCGAGAGGCAGATACTTGCCCGTGGTGAAGAGGGTCGGCGCTTGTCTGCGCGCCTTGAGGGCGGCGGCCGTGAGCTTGGCCTTGACCTCGCCGTCGCGCCAGTGCGCCAGCGCCTGTTCGACCCCCTCCCCGTTCGCCATGGCGCGGGCACGCGCCTCGAAGTCGACCTTGCGGCGGTTGTCGGGGTCGACGAGGCTGAGGTCGTAGAACTCCGTGCCCTGGTAGATGTCGGGCACGCCGGGCGCCGCAAGCCGGATCAGGGTCTGCGCGAGCGAGTTGAGGGCGCCAGCCACGACGAACGGCTGCACCTCGCGCCAGAAGGCGGCGAGGAAGGACCCGGACTGGGCCGGCGAGAGCGCGGCCTCGACGAAGCTCTTCAGTGCCGCCTCGTAGTCCTCGGCCGGCGCGGTCCAGGACGTGAAGCGCTTGGCCTCGCGCACCGCCTTTTCCGCAAAGGCCTGCAGGCGCTTGGCGATGGCGGCGGCCGCCGTCTCGTCGGCGGGATCGAAGTCGGCAGGCAGAACGCCGAGCAGCGACTGGTAGAAGCCCCACTCGGTCGCCGGGTCGGGCGAGAGGCGACCGTTGCCGAGATCGACGCGGAAGCCCTTCAGGGCCTCGGCCGCACGCTCCACGATCTCGCTCCAGGCCTCTGGCGCCTCCGACAAGGCGTAGATGCGCGCACGCGCGTCCTCGCCGCGCTTGGTGTCGTGGGTGGACAGCGCCATCAGCCCGTCGGGCTGGTCCTCCAGGCGGATCAGCATCTGATCGTGGAAGGCCGCCGTGTCGGCGCCGTAGTGGTCCGGCTCGCCGCCGACCTCGTTCAAGGCGATCAGACGGTTGTAGCGGTAGAAGACCGTGTCCTCGACGGCCTTCGCCATGACCGCGCCGGTGGTCTGCTGGAAGCGCCGCGTGAACTTCAGGGCGCCGGTCACGTCGCGCCCGTCCTCGAAGGCGAGCTTCAGGAGGCGGCCGACGAAGGCGACGGGTTCCTGAGCCTCGACCTCACGGCCGGCCTGCGCACGTGCCACCGCCTGGTCGATCACCTCGACGTCCTTTTCCGGCACGCCGTCGACGCCGACATAGGTGCGGTAGACCGGGAGCTCGGTCGCGACCTCGACGATCGAGCGGGACAGGTCGTCGCGTCCGAAGTCGCGCGTCGACAGGCCGCGTTCGGCGACGTTCAGGGCTTCCGTGGTCAGGACCGAGAGTTCGCCCGCAAGGTTGTGGGTGAAGATCGCGCGCTTCTGCTCGGCGATCATGGCGCGCAGGTCCTCGGTCTCGCCGACGAAGTCTTGGTAGGCGCGCGTCATCGCCTCCTCCTGGCGGCCGTCCACGAAGAGGTTGGCGACCGCCTGGATGAACTCGTAGCCGGTGGTGCCCGCGATGTTCCACGACGTGCGCAGCCGCTCGGGGCCGGTCAGGATCTTCTCGACGTGGATGAACACGTCGCGGCGCAGCGACTGGAAGTTCTGGTCCAGCTCGTGGAGGTAGCCCTTGGGGTCGGCGACGCCGTCCACGTGGTCGATGCGGATGCCGTCGAGCCGGCGTTCGCGCGCCAGGCGCATGATGGTCTGGTGCGACTCGCGGAAGACGCGGCGCATCTCCTGGCGAACGCCGATGAGGTCGGCGATCTCGAAGAAGCGGCGATAGGAGAGCTTCTCGCGCGCCAGGCGCCACCAGGCGAGGCGCCAGGTCTGCGCCTCGTGGAAGGCGTGGAGCGCCGCCTTGTCGGCGTTGATCGCCTCGATGCCCTTGCGCAGCGCGGCGAGGAAGGCGGGGTCGGCGACGTGCTCGGCGAAGCGCTCGCCCAGCTCCTCGCCGTCGGCCGGCACGGCCGAGGAGAAGCGGCGCACGAGCCGGTCGCGCTCCTCGTGCTCGACGAAGGCGAAGACGTGGCTGAGCGTGCGCGGATCCACCGGCAGCGTGTAGCCCGACGCCGAGAAGCGGATCTCGCGCCGCTCCTCGTCGTAGACGATGGCGAGGTCGCCGCTTTCCAGCGCCTCGCCATAGGGCTTGCCGAGCGTCGGGATCAGGATCTTCTCGGCATCCCAGGAGATGTCGAAGGTCTCGGCATGCCAGCTCTCGCGGCCCCAGCGCAGGACGTCCTCCCACCACGAGTTGCGCGGCGAGACGCCCATGTGGTTGGGCACGAAGTCGAGGACGAGGCCGAGGTCGGCGCGGATCAGCGCGTCGCTCATCTGGTTGAAGCCGCCGTCGCCGCCCAGATCCGGCTCGAAGCGGTTGTAGTCCACGACGTCGTAGCCGTGGGTCGAACCGGCCGAGGCGGCGAAGATCGGCGAGGCGTAGAGGTGGCTCGCGCCCAGTTGCCCGAGATAGGGCACGAGGTCTTGGGCCTGCGCGAAGCCCGTCCCCTCCCGGAACTGGAGGCGGTAGGTCGCGACGAGGGGACGGCTCATGGAAACTCCGGGAAACGGAAGATGGGGAAGGTCAGGCGAGTTGCGGGCGTTCGTCGCGCAGTGCCCGCGCCATGGCCTGGAAGCGCTCGTCCGCGGCCAGATCCTCCAGAAGGACCTCGGAGCGGATGCGCCAGTTGGGATACTCGTCGGTCGTGCCCGGCAGGTTGGGCTGGCGTTCCGACAGGATCATGTCCTCGACCTGGACGGCAAACAGCATGGAACGGGTTCGCGCGGCGAAGCGGTGGATCGCGATGGCGAGTTCCTCGTCGAGCCGCTCGGGCAGCGGATCGCCGCCGTCGAGCAGCCCCGCCAGATGGGGCGACAGAAGGTTCTCGTGGCGCAATGCGCCGAGCAGCGCCTTGCGGTCGCGGTCGCGCGAGGCGAGGTCGCGCGCCGTATGCGCCTCGCTCTGCCGCCCGGTCTCGGAGCGCAGCCGGATGTCGGAGCCGTGCCACCAGCCGGCGAGCGCGGCGAGGTCGTGGGTGGAGATGCAGGCGAGCGACAGTTCGGGATACTCCGTCGTCGCCTTGAAGAGCCCGTCCTCCCAACGCTCGAAGTAGAGCACCTTGTAGGACAGGATCGCCGCCTCCTCGGCCGTCTCGCGGAAGCCCTCCGGCACGGTGCCGAGGTCTTCGCCGATCACGAGGCAGTCGCGCCGCTCCGACACCTCGGCGAGCGCGTCGATCATGTCGCCGAGCGGATAGCGCACATAGCCCCCGCCAGACGAGCGCGAGGTCTCCGGGATCCACCAGAGGCGGGCCAGCCCCATCGCGTGGTCGATGCGGATCGCGCCCGCATGGTCCATCAGGCTCTCGTAGGCGCCGACCAGCGGGGCGTAGTTCCGCTCCGCCAGCGCGTCCGGCGACAGGGGCGCCAGCCCCCAGTCCTGGCCGTCGGAGTTGAACATGTCGGGCGGCGAGCCGACGCGCGCGGCGCGCACGGTCACCTGAGGATCCGCCCAGGTTTCCGCCCCGTCCGGCGAGACGCCGACCGCAAAATCGAGATAAAGGCCGACCGCCATGCCGGCGGCCAGGGCACGCTCCTGCGCCGCCGCCAGTTGCTGGTCGGCCAGGAACTGGAGCCACCCATGGAAGAGGACGGCGTCGACGTTCTCCCGCTCGAAGCGGCGCACCGCCTCGCCTGAGCGGTCGTGAAGCTCGGCGGGCCAATTGTGCCAGCCCGCGCCCTCGCCCGCCGCCACCCGGGCCTCGGACAGGGCCTCGAACAACGCGAAGCCCGCGAGCGCGTCCCCGCCCTTCTCCCGAAAGGCGGCGAGCGCGGGATCGCCGCGCAGGGCATCCTTCTGAACCTCGAAGAGCTCGCGGAGAAGCCGGCGCTTCAGCGTGCCGGCGGCCATGTAGTCGACGAGCTCGCCGTCCAGCCCCTCGAACAGCGCGGGCTCGGCGGCGCGCAGCGTTTCGATCGCCTCCGCGCCGCCCTCCACCGCATCCACCGCGACGTAGAACGGGTTGATGAAGCGGCGCGTCGAGGGAGAATACGGGCTGTAGCGGCCGGGATCGGCCATAAACAAGGCGTGCATCGGGTTGACGCCGACGAAGTCCGCGCCGACCGCCGCCGCGATCTCGGCGAGGTGGCCGAGGTCGGCGAAGTCGCCCAGACCCAGCGAGCGCCGCGAGCGCAGCGCGTAGAGCTGGCACGTCACGCCCCAGCGCCGCTGCCCGCGCACGCGCTCCGGCAGGGCGCAGCGCCGGCGCGGCGCGTGCTGAAGCTCGGCAAAGCGCCCCCGCTCGCCGCTCTCGGGGTCCACCCGCAGGGCCTGGAGAAGGGCGCCTTGAGCTTCGGCGTCGATCGCCATGGGCTCGCCCATCTCGGAGCGATAGCGAACCTGGATGCCGTGGCTCTCCGCCAGTTGCTCCAGCCGCTCACTCATCGCCCAGGCCCTGCACCAGGACGCGGTCCGACAGAAGCGCCAGAACCGTCCAGGACGGCATGGCGCCGTTGCCGACGTGCTCCACCACGTCCTTGTGGTTGGCGTAGACGGCCTCGGCCGAGCCGATCGCGGGATCCAGCAGTCCGTTCTCGATCTCCCAGGGGTCGTCCGAGAGGTTGGCGAACAGGTGGTAGAAGCGGCCGGGCTGCAGTTCCCAGACCACGCAGAAGGCCCGCTCCTCCACGAGCGCCATGCCGCAGTCGCCCTTCACCCCGTCGAGCAGCGGGAAGAGCACCTCCTGGCGGATATGGAGGAGCTTCGTCGTGACCTGAAGCCGGCGCTTGTGGATCGGCTGGAGGAGCTGCGACCAGTCGAGACGCGAAATCTCGAAGGTCATGTCGTCGTTGGGGTCGGGGAAGATCTTCTGCGCGTCCTCGTCCTCGAAGGCGGCGAAGCTCTTGAACTCGCGGCGCCGGCCCTTCGACACGGCGTTGGCGAGTTCGCCGTCGAAGTCCGTGAAGAAGCAGAAGGAGTTGCAGTCGCCGAACTCGTCGCCCTGGAACATCAGCGGGATCTGGGGCGACAAGAGCAGGATGGCCTGGAGGCAGTCGTAGGACCGGGCCGAGGCGAGCGAGCGCAGGCGGTCGCCGAAGGCCCGGTTGCCGATCTGGTCGTGGTTCTGAATGAAGTTCACGAAGGCGGTGGGCGGCAGGCTCGCCGAGGCCGTGCCGACGTCGCGCTCGCGATGGTCGGAATACTGACCCTGGAACACGAAGCCGGTGGCGAGCGCGGTCGCCATCTGCTCGGTCGAGTGCGGGTCGTAGTCGCGATAGTAGCTCTCGCGGTCGTTGGTCCCGATCACATGGGCGCAGTGGTGGAAGTCGTCGTTCCACTCGCCCGAGACGAGCGGGATCGAGCCGTCCTCGTTGCGGTCGATGTGCCAGACGATGTTGCGGTCGTCCTCGGTGGTGATGTGGACGTGGCGGTCGGTCACCACCTCGCGCACGCGGGCGGCCAGCTCCTTCACGAGCGGCGTGTCGGTCGTGTCCTTGATGGAGTCGATCGCGTCGAGCCGCAGGCCGTCGATGCGGTACTCCTGCATCCAGTAGAGCGCGTTCTGGATCATGAACTCGCGCACCGGCGTCTCGTCATAGGCGATCGCCGCGCCCCAGGGCGTGTTGATCTCCTGGTGAAAGAACTCCGGCACGTAGGCCGGCAGGTAGTTCCCGTCCGGCCCGAAGTGGTTGTAGACCACGTCGAGGAAGACCATGAGCCCGCGCTCGTGCGCGGCGTCCACCAGCTTCTTCAGCCCCTCCGGCCCGCCATAGGCCTGGTGCGGGGCATACAGCAGAACCCCGTCGTAGCCCCAGCCGCGCTGGCCGCCGAACTGGGCGACCGGCATGATCTCGATCGCGGTGATGCCGCTATCGCGCAGGTGGTCGAGCTTGGCGATCGCCGACTCGAACGTGCCCTCCGGCGTGAACGTGCCCACATGCAGCTCGTAGAAGACGCACTCGTGCCAAGGGCGTCCCTTCCAGCCGCCGGTGCGCCAGCGATAGGCGGCGGGATCGACGAGGCGCGACAGCCAGTGGACGTCGCCGCCTTGGGCGCGCGCGGCCGGATCGGGATAGGTCTTGTCGCCCTCGAAGCGGAATCCGTAGAACTGGTCGGGCTCGGCCTGGGTCTCGACCTCCCACCAGCCGTCCTCGCCCTTTTGGAGGGGGTGGAAGCTGTCGGGCTTGGCCGCCTCGTCGCTGGCGAGCGCCAGTTCCACCGCGCCCGCGCTCGGTGCCCAGATGCGAAAGCGTGTTCCCTCCGGCCGGTAGGTCGCGCCCCAGTGCGTCTCGAAGCTGAACGTGTTCTCGGCCGGCGCATGGCCGGCGGCCGTGTCCCCGTAAGCGGTGTCCATGAGTTGTCGCCCCTTCCGTCTCATTCCAAAAAGCCGAGAGACCTCCCGCACGCCGTCCCGTCCGGCGTCCGCGCGAGGCTTAACTGGAGCAGGTCACGCCGCCGGCAGGGGCGCGCGCCCGCGTTATTTCCTCAAGCGCCCAAACGGTTTTTTCAGGCCGCCACGGCGCCGGGGGCGGCAGGCGTTTCCGCCGCCGTCACGGCGTTGCCGACGCGCCCGTGGACGAGATCGTGGATGAAGCCGAGCTTGCGGATCACCGTGCGCGACAGGACGAACGGGTAGAGGTCGCTGAGGCCCATGGCGCGGTTCATCGAGTTCAGCGCCTGGCTGAGCGCCAGCCAGGCGTCGGCGATCTCCTCGATCGTGGTCGCCGCGTCGTAGACCTTGAAGTCGAGCTCGGTGGTGAGGATGCCGTCGCGGTCGAGGCGCGGGTGGATCGTCATGCCGTAGGAGCCGCCGACCTCCAGCGTGTCGACGATGTGGAGATAGTGGGCCCAGGTCTCGGCGAAGTCCTCCCAGGGGTGGGAGCCGGCATAGGAGGACACGTACTCCTCCTGCCAGCCGGGCTTGGGACCGTTGGCGTAGTGCGCCTGGAGCGCCTGGCCGTAGTCGATCCGGTCGTCGCCGAAGATCGCGCGGCACGCGTCGAGCGCTCCACCGTCGCGCACCAGCATGTCCCAGTACCAGTGGCCGACCTCGTGGCGGAAATGGCCGAGCAGCGTGCGATAGGGCTCGCCCATGGCGTTCCGCCGCGTTTCGCGCTCCACGTCGTCGGCCTCGGCGAGCGCCACGGTCACGATGCCCTCGTCATGGCCGGTCATGACCTTGACGCCGGCCGCCGGGTCGTCGGCCAGGAACTTGAAGCCGAGACCCTCGGGGTGCTCGGCGCGCGTCCACAGCGGCAGCTTGAGCCGCAGGAGCGTGTAGAACATGCGGTGCTTGGCGGCCTCCATCTTGCCCCACAGCGCCTGGTTGGCGGGGTCGGAGAGGTCGGGCACCATGAGGTTGTGCCGGTCCGCGAGGCATAGAAGGTCGGCGCTTTCGGCGGGAATCAGCCAATTGCACACGCCGTAGCGGTGGTTGTCGCAATAGCGCCAGCGATCGGCGCGCTGGCCGCCGCGCTCGACGGAGACGAAAGCGTCGCCATCCACCTCCAGCGCCAGCATGCGGTTGCCGCGCGGCTCGTAACCCAACGTATGGCCGCAGCGCTCGCAGCGGATATTGTCGAAGAACACGACCTGATCGCAGGCCGGGCAGGAGAACAGCTTCATGGCAACGCTCTTGGGTGCGGCGCGGAAAAACGGGAGATCGTTGCGCTAACTGTGCCGACGCTCCCAGGTTCCCGACCGCGCCACGCTTTGCCGCCGCGACGCCTGCTGCCTGTTTCGCGCGCATTCTACACCGGTGCGACGGTTGTGTGCGGCGCGGGAGCGGCTATGGTCTGGCCTCAAGTCCTCCCCTGCCCCCAGCCGATGGACACGCATGCCGGTTCTCGCCGCCCTCCGCCACCTGACGCACTACCGCTACGACCGCCCCGTGCGCCTCGGACCGCAGACCGTGCGCCTGCGCCCCGCACCCCATTCGCGCACCCGCACGCCCGCCTACAGCCTCCATGTCGAGCCGGCCGGCCATTTCCTGAACTGGCAGCAGGATCCGTTCGGCAACTGGCTGGCACGGCTCGTCTTTCCCGAGCCGGTGCGCGAGCTGCGCATCGAGGTCGACCTTCTGGCCGACATGACGGTCTACAACCCGTTCGACTTCTTCGTGGAGGACGCGGCCGAGACCTTTCCGTTCACCTACGACGCCGAGCTCGGGGCGGATCTGGCGCCGTATCTCGCCCATGACATGGCGGAGCCGCGTCTTCAGCAGTTTCTCAAAGGGGTCGACCGGACCCCGCGCCGCAGCGTCGACTTCCTGATCGATCTCAACCGCCACGTAGCGAGCGAGATCAGCTACCTCATTCGCATGGAGCCCGGCGTTCAGACGCCTGAGGAGACGCTGGAGAAGCGTTCGGGCTCGTGCCGTGACTCCACCTGGCTCCTTGTCCAGGCGTTGCGCCACCTCGGCATCGCCGCGCGTTTCACCTCGGGCTACCTCATCCAGCTGAAACCCGATGTCGTGGCGCTGGACGGTCCGGCCGGCACGGCGCACGACTTCTGCGACCTCCACGCTTGGGCCGAGGCCTTCCTGCCCGGTGCGGGCTGGATCGGCCTCGACCCGACCTCCGGCCTTCTCACCGGCGAGAGCCATGTGCCGCTCGCCTCCACCCCGCACTACCGCTCGGCCGCGCCGATCGCGGGCGGCGTCGAGCCGGCCGAGACGACCTTCGACTTCGCCATGGAGGTGCAGCGCCTGCGCGAGGAGCCGCGCGTCACCAAGCCCTTCTCGGACGAGAGCTGGCAGGCGCTCGACGCGATGGGCCAAAAGGTGGACGCCGACCTTCAAGCCATGGATGTGCGCCTGACCATGGGCGGCGAGCCGACCTTCGTCTCGGTGGACGACTTCGAGGCGCCCGAATGGAATGCCGACGCGACGGGCCCCGCCAAGCGCGGCCTGGCCGACACGCTCCTGCGTCGGCTCCAGCAGCGCTTCGCACCGGGCGGCTTCCTCCACCACGGCCAGGGCAAGTGGTATCCCGGCGAAACGCTGCCGCGCTGGACCTACTCGATCTACTGGCGGCGCGACGGCGAGCCGATCTGGCGCGACCCGGCGCTGGTCGCCGGCGAGGCGCCGGGCGCGGACGCGCCGCCCGCGACGGTCGAGAAGGCGCAGCATATTCTAGAGAGTGTCGCCACGCGCCTCGGGCTCGACCCCGCCAACGCCCTGCCCGCCTTCGAGGACCCGACCTACTTCGTGGCGCGCGAGGCCAAGCTCCCGGTCAACGTCTCGCCCGCCGACTCCCAGCTCGAGGATCCCGAGGAGCGCCAGCGTCTCGCGCGCGTCTTCGACCGGGGCCTCAGCCAGCCGGTCGGCGCGGTGCTGCCCGTGCAGCCCTGGCAGGCCGACGGACGGCGCTGGCTGTCGGAACGCTGGCGCACGCGCCGCGGCCACCTCTTTCTCGTGCCCGGCGACAGCGCGCTCGGCTATCGACTGCCGCTGTCCTCGCTGCCGCACCTGCCGCCTGCCCTTTATCCCTATACCCACCCGGCCGACCCGCAGCAGTCCTTCCCGCCCCTGCCGCCGCGTGCCGCGCTCGGGCAGACGCAGCCGCGCATCGACACGGCCGACGCCGAACGCTGGCAGGCGCCGGCCACCGCCGCCGACACCGAGATCGCCGGCCACGTGCGCACCGCGCTCGCGGTCGAGCCGCGCGACGGCGTCCTCCACGTCTTCATGCCCCCGGTGGAACGGGTCGAGGATTACCTGGAGCTCCTGGCGGCGGTGGAGGCGGCGGCCGCCGAGCACCGGCTGCCGCTTCGCATCGAGGGCTACGCGCCGCCCTTCGACCCGCGCCTCGACGTCATCCGCGTCGCGCCCGATCCCGGCGTCGTCGAGGTCAACGTCCACCCCGCGCACAGCTGGGACGAGGCGGTCGCCATCACCACCGGCGTCTACGAGGACGCGCGTCATTCGCGGCTCGGCACCGACAAGTTCATGGTGGACGGGCGGCACGCGGGAACCGGCGGCGGCAATCACGTCGTGCTCGGCGGCCAAACGCCCGCCGACTCGCCCTTCCTGCGCCGGCCCGACCTCCTGAAGTCGCTGATCCTCACCTGGCAGCGCCACCCCTCGCTGAGCTACCTCTTCTCGGGGCTCTTCGTCGGCCCGACGAGCCAGGCGCCGCGCGTCGACGAGGCGCGCCACGACGCGCTCTACGAGCTCGAGATCGCGATGGCGAACGTGCCGCCGCCCGGCGAGGGCGAGCCGCCCGCCCCCTGGCTGGTAGACCGCCTGTTCCGCAACCTTCTGGCCGACGTCACCGGCAACACGCACCGCTCCGAGATCTGTATCGACAAGCTCTACTCGCCGGACGGACCGACCGGGCGGCTCGGCCTCGTCGAGTTCCGCGGCTTCGAGATGCCGCCGCACGCGCGCATGAGCCTGGCCCAGCAGCTCTTGATCCGCGCTCTCGTCGCCAAGCTCTGGCGCGAACCCGCCTCGGGCCGGCTCGCGCGCTGGGGCACGCAGCTTCACGACCGCTTCATGCTGCCCGCCTTTGTCTGGGCCGACTTCCTCGACGTCCTCGCCGAGCTCGGTGAGGCCGGCTATTCCCTGCGGCCCGAATGGTTCGAGGCGCAGGCCGAGTTCCGCTTTCCCTTCTGCGGGCGCGTCGCGCTGGAGGGCGGCGTCTCGCTGGAACTCCATCAGGCGCTGGAGCCGTGGCACGTCATGGGCGAGACCGGGGCGATCGGCGGTACCGTGCGCTTCGTCGACTCCTCGGTGGAGCGCCTCCAAGCCAGACTCGATGGTTTCGATCCCTCGCGCCATCGCCTCGTCTGCAACGGCCGCACCGTGCCGCTGACGGCCACCGGCCGGGTCGGCGAGGCGGTGGGCGGCGTGCGCTTCAAGGCTTGGGCCCCGGCCTCCGGCCTCCACCCGACGATCCCCGTCCATGCGCCGCTGACCTTCGACCTCTATGATCTTTGGAACGGGCGCTCGCTCGGCGGCTGCCGCTACCATACGGCCCATCCCGGCGGGCGGGCCTACGACACGTTCCCGGTGAACGGCTACGAGGCCGAGGCGCGGCGCCTCGCGCGCTTCGAGGAGATCGGCCATACCGCCGGCCGCTTCGCGCCCCCGCCCGAGTTGCCCGACCCGAACTTTCCGCTGACGCTGGACCTGCGCCGGCCCGCCTCCCTTGCGCTCTGATCGTCTCGCCCGCGCGCCGGCCGCGGGAAACCCGCTTCTCGACGGCTATGCGCCTCCGTCCGGCGCGTTCGACGAGATGCGTGGGGCGGACGGCATGGTTCGGCCGCATTACCGCTCGCTGATCGCGGCACTGGGCGCGCTGGCGCCGGAGGAGCGCGAACGACGGCTTGGCTCGGCCGCCCAGTACCTTCGCGAAGCCGGCGTCTTCTACCGCGCAGGCGGCGAGACCGGCGAGCGGCAATGGCCGCTGGCCGTTCCGCCCTTGATCCTCGCCCCCGAGGAATGGCGGGCGCTGGAGCGGGATCTCAAGGCGCGAGCGCATTACCTGGAAGCCCTTCTGGCCGATCTCTACGGTTCGCGCCGGCTGGTGCGCGAGGGCGTCCTGCCCGGTCGGCTGCTCGGTTCCAACCCCGAGTTCCTGCGCCCGCTCGCGAACCAGGCGCTCGGCGGCCGCCCGCTTCTCGGCTTTCTCGCGATCGACCTGCGGCGCGACGCGAACGGTCGGTGGCACGCGGTCGCGGACCGGACGCAGGCGCCGTCCGGCGCCGGCTTCGCGCTGGAGAACCGCGTCGCCACCGCGCGGGCCCTGCCGGATCTCGCCAAGGCGCACCGCCTGCGGCGCCTGGCCGGTTTCTTCACGCGCTTTCGCGATACGCTCGACGCGTTGGGCGGGCGCACCGAGGGTGGCGGGCGGCCCGGTCTCCTGACGCCCGGTCCCTCCAACGAGACCTATTTCGAGCACAGCTATCTCGCCCGCTATCTCGGACTTCAGCTTCTCGAGGGCGGCGACCTCGCCGTCCACGGCGACGAGGCGCGGGTGCGCACCGTGGAAGGGCTGCGGCCGATCTCGGTGCTCTGGCGCCGCATGGATGCGGACTGGACCGATCCTCTGGAACTCAAGTCGCGCTCGCGGCTCGGCACGCCCGGCCTCGTGCGCGCCGTTCGCGCGGGCCACGTCCACCTCGTCAACGCGCTCGGGTCGGGGCTGGCCGAGACGCCCGCCTTTGCCGCCTTCGAGGACGCGATGGCCCGTCACCTGACCGGCGAACCGCTGGCGCTTGCCGCGCCCGAGACGCTGTGGCTCGGCGACGCGAGCGCGCGCGAGCGGTCGCAGGACGCCGGTTGGCGCATCATCGAGGGCTTTCCGGGACAGGCCGAGACGGCCGTTCGCACCTCCGGCGAGGAGCGATGGGCGGAGCTTGCCGCGCGGCGCGTTCTGCCCGCGTCCACGACGCCGGTCTTGGAGGAGGGGCGCCTCGTGCCGCGCCCGGTCACGTTGCGCGTCTTTTTGGCCCGCAGCGCGGCAGGATGGGAGGTCATGCCGGGTGGCTTTGCGCGAGCCGCCCCCCGCTCCGGCTCCGACGTCGAGGCTATCGCGGCCGGCGGGCGCTCGCTCGACGTCTGGATCGCGGCCGAGGAAGAGGAGCGCCCCGTCACGCTTCTGGGCCAGGCGACGGGCGACTTCCAGCGGCGCCTGCCGGGATCCCTGCCCTCTCGCGCGGCCGACAACCTGTTCTGGCTCGGCCGCTCGGTGGAGCGGCTGGAGGCGGCGGTGCGTCTGTGGCGCGCCTCGCTGGTGGCCGATGCGCCGTCCGGCGCGCTGGCCGCCGCGCGCGCCGCGCTTCTGGCGCGCTCGGGCGTGGGCGCGGCCGACGAGGACGCGGCGCTCGGTCTTCGTCACCTCGCACGGGGCGCCTACGACATCGCCTCGCGCATTCGCGACCGCTTTTCGCCGGACGGCTGGCGCGTGCTTCACGAGATCGTGGAGGTTCTCGACGAGGCGGTGGCCGGGTCGAAGGGGCGCGACGACGACGTACTCGCCGATCGCCTGCTGACGCGCCTTGCCGGCTTCTCGGGTCTCGTCGGCGAGAACATGGTGCGCCTGTCGGGCTGGCGCTTCCTCCAGTGCGGACGCCGCCTGGAGCGTGGGATGCTGGCGGCGGAGGTGGGAGCGGCCTTTCTGGCGGTCGAGGACGAGGGCGTGCTCGACGCGCTGCTCGACTACGCCGACAGCCGCATGACCTATCGGCGCCGGTTCTCGGTGGAGCTGTCCGCGCCCAGCGTCCTTGACCTCGTGGCGCTCGATCCGCTCAACCCGCGCTCGGTCGCCTATCAGGTCGAGGCCCTGCGCGAGCTTCTGGCCCAGATGCCGGGCAACCGACCCGGCGAGAGCCTCGATCCGCCCTCGCGCCGCGCTGCGCGCCTCAAGGTCCGTCTCGAAACGGCGCTGCCGGCCGAGGTGAACGCGGCCTGGCTCGCACGCATCGCCCGCGACCTCGCCGACATCTCCGACCTTCTGACGGAGCGCTTCTTTGCCGCCGAGCCGGAGGGCGCGATCGAGCGCTGGGAGGCCGAATGACGGTGCGCTACCGCATCCACCTCCATATCGGCTACGGCTATCGCGGCCAGGTCAAGGACGCCCGCCATGTCCTGCGCGTCACACCGCGCGAGAATGCGGGCCAGCGCGCCGAGAGCGTGCGCATCGACATCGCACCGCGTCCCGCCGAGATCGAGACAGAGCCCGACTTCTTCGGCAACGCCACCGACCACCTTCTGATCCGCGAACCGCACGCCGCGCTCGCGGTCGACGCCCGCCTCGTGGTGGCGGTCGACCGGCCTGCCCCCGATCTCGCAGCGACGCCCGACCTTTCCACCCTGCGCTCGGCGGCCGCGGCCTCGTGCGAGAGCGAGGGCGACGGACCGATCCACTTCCTGGGTGCCGGACGCCTCGTCGAGCCCGCGCCGGCCGTGGGGCGCTATCTCGCGCAAGCGCTGGACGCGGCCCGGCCGGCCGGCGAGACGATGCTGGAGATTTCGCGCCGCATCCGGACCGAGTTCCGATTCGCACCGGGGGTCTCCACCGTCTCGACCCGCGTCGAGGAAACCTTCGAGCGCCGAGCCGGGGTGTGCCAGGATTTCGCCCATCTTCTGATCGCGGGCCTGCGCGCCCTGGATATTCCGGCCCGTTACGCCAGCGGCTTCCTGCGCACCCTTCCACCGCCCGGCAAGCCGCGGCTGGCGGGCGCCGACGCCATGCATGCGTGGGTCGAGGTCTGGCTCGGCGAGAAGGCCGGCTGGATCGGCTTCGATCCGACCAACGCCTGCCTCGCGCTGGAGGATCACGTGCTCGTCGCGGTGGGGCGCGACTATGCCGACGTCGCGCCGATCGACGGCGTCCTGATGACGTCCGGCCCGCAGCGCACGCGCCACAGCGTCGACATGGTGGCGCTCGAGGAGACGGTCGCGGCGTGAGGATGCAAGGAAACGTTCACCCTGAATCGTCATGCTGGCGATCGAAAGGGAACATTTCCCATTTCCCGCGCATGCTGCGGGCCTGACGAAGCAGGATCTGATTCATGTCGGGCGAGGTACCGATCCTTTATTTCCTGATCGTGGGGACGGCCATGGTCGCGGGGGCGCTCACCTTATGGGAGCGCCATGCCACGACGACGCACCGCGCGCCGCTCGCCTGGTGGGCCACCGGCTATTTCATGATCGCCGCCGGCTGCATCCTGCGCATCGTGCCGAACGTCCCGCACGAGATCGTCATCGGCCTCTCCAACGTTCTGGTGACCTGGGGCTACGGAGCCGTCATCGCCGGTCAGTACCGCTTTCTCGGTCGGGCGCTGCCGCTTGTTCTGCCGGTCGGCCTCCTGATCGCGACCATTCTGTGGGTCGCGTTCGGTCAGTATCAATCGATGAACGACCGGATCGTGATGACATCGCTCGCCTCGGGCTCGATCTGCTGGATCGGCTGCGCGATCCTGGCGCGGTCCTGGCGGGAAGCGGACACCGCCCTGCGCGCCCAGCGCCTGGCCTCGGTCCTGATGGCGATCCATGCCGGCTTCTTCTTCGTGCGAGCGGGATCGACGCTCTTCAGCAGCGATGCGGTCGCGCGCTGGGGACCGGACGTGACCATCACGATGTTCGAAGGCATCTTGTGGTCCTTCGCCGGTCCCGCGACGCTTCTGACCATGGTGCGCGAGCAGCGCGAGAATCGGCACGAGGCCGCGTCCAGCACCGACTTCCTGACCGGCCTCGACAACCGCCGCGCCTTCTTCGGAAAGGGCGAGGCGATCGTGTCCGGCGATCAGGCCGGCGCCCTTCTCGTCTTCGACCTCGACCACTTCAAGCGCATCAACGACACGTTCGGGCATGGCATCGGCGACGAGATGCTGCAGCTCTTCAGCCGCATCGCCCAGCGGGAGATGCGCGGCGTCGACGTTCTGGCCCGGCTGGGCGGCGAGGAGTTCGCGGCGCTCCTGCCCGGTCTGGACGCGAGCGAGGCAGAAGCGGTGGCACGGCGCGTGGCGCGCTCGCTCGAGGCCACAGCGCTCGACCGGCCCGGCGCGGCGCCGGTCCGGGCCACGGTGAGCGTCGGCGTCGCGATGTTCGACCCCCGCGAGCCGGCGGTCCTGGCTGCGATTCTGGCCGCCGCCGACCGGGCGCTCTACCGGGCCAAGCGCGAGGGGCGGAACCGCATCGAGCGCGCGGTTCCCCTGGCCGCCTGACGAAGGTTCCGCTGTCTCAGGCGCTGGCCTCGTCGAGGCGGCGCATGTCGTCTTCCGTCAGCGAGATCCGGGCGGAGCGAGCCAGGCTTTCCAGCTGATCCACGCTGGTCGCGCTGGCGATCGGCGCGGTGACGCCGGGCTTGTGCATGATCCAGGCGAGCGCAACCTCGGCCGGCCGGGCCTTGTGGCGTCCCGCCACCTCGTCCAACGCGTCGAGGACGCGAAGTCCCCTGGCGTCGAGATACTTGGCGAGCCCGCCCCCGCGCTGGCTCTTGGACAGATCGTCCTGGCTCCGGTACTTGCCGGACAGGAAGCCCGAGGCGAGGCTGTAATAGGTGATGACCCCGATCTCCTGCGTGCGGCAGAGATCGAGAAGCGGCCCCTCCAGGCTCGAGCGGGCGACGAGGTTGTATTCGGGCTGCAGCACGTCGTAGCGCGGCAGCCCGTTGCGCTCGGCGGCCGCCAGCGATGCCTTGAGCTGATCGGCCGAGAAGTTCGAGCAGCCGATCGCCGCGATCTTTCCCTCGTCCTTCAACCGGGCAAAGGCCCCCAGCGTCTCCTCGTGCGGCGTGGCGTCGTCGGGCCAGTGCGAGAGGTAGAGATCGATGCGGTCGATCCCGAGCCGCGCAAGCGACTTCTCGGCCGCGCGTGGGATATAGTCGCCCCGCAGCGTCTTGCCCTCGCCCACGTCCGAGCCGACCTTGGTGATGATGACGACCCGGTCGCGCTTGGCCGGATCGCGCTTCAGCCAGCGGCCGATGATCGTCTCCGACTCACCGCCCTGGTTGCCGGGCGCCCAGGCCGAGTAGACGTCGGCCGTGTCGATGGCATTGAAGCCGTGGTCGACGAACGCGTCGAGCAGGCGGAACGAGGTCGCCTCGTCCGCCGTCCACCCGAAGACGTTGCCGCCGAAGACGAGTGGCATGATGGAAAGGCCTGTGCGGCCGAGAGCACGGGACTGCATGCGGGAAACTCCTTAGGCCACGCGAGGCGCTTCGCCGGGCACGAGCACGATGGTCGAAAGCGGTGGCAGCGACAGCGACAGCGAGAAGGGCCGGCCGTTGGCGTGGACCTCCTCAGCCTGCGCGCCGCCCATGTTGCCGACGTTGGAGCCGCCGTAGATCTCGGCGTCCGTGTTCATCGCCTCGGCCCAGAAGCCGCCGTGCGGCACGCCGATGCGGTAGCCGTGGTGGACGTTGGGCGTGAAGTTGCAGACCACGAGCGCCGTGCCGCCGTTCCGGTCCTTGCGCAGGTAGGCCAGGACCGACTGCTCGACGTTCGACGTGTCGACCCACTCGAAGCCATGCGGGTCGCAGTCGTTCTCGTGAAGCGCCGGCAGGCCGCGATAGAGCGTATTGAGGTCGCGCACGAGGCGCTGGACGCCGGAATGCTCACGGTGTTCGAGAAGGTGCCAGTCGAGCGACTGGTCGTGGTTCCATTCCGCCGACTGGCCGAACTCGCCGCCCATGAACAGGAGCTTCTTGCCCGGGTGGGTCCACATGAAGCCATAGTAGGCGCGCAGGTTCGCGAACTTCTGCCACCAGTCGCCCGGCATCTTGCCGAGGATCGAGCCCTTTCCGTAGACGACCTCGTCGTGGGAGAGCGGCAGGACGAAGTTCTCGGAATACGCATACACCATGCCGAAGGTCATGTGGTGCATGTGGTACTTCCGGTTGATCGGATCCTCCTGCATGAAGTGCAGCGTGTCGTGCATCCAGCCCATGTTCCACTTGAAGTGGAAGCCGAGACCCCCGGCATAGGTTGGGCGCGACACGTTCGGGAAGGAGGTCGACTCCTCGGCATGGGTCGTGGCGTTGGGGTAAAGGCCGCCGACCTTCTCGTTGGTCTCCTTCAGGAAGGCCATGGCCTCGAGGTTCTCGCGCCCCCCATAGATGTTGGGCTCCCATTCGCCGTGGTTGCGCGAGTAGTCGAGGTAGAGCATCGAGGCCACCGCATCGACGCGCAAACCGTCGACGTGGAACTGGTCGAGCCAGTAGAGGCCGTTGGCGACCAGGAAGTTCTTCACCTCGGTCCGCCCGTAGTCGTAGATCAGCGTGTTCCAGTCCTTGTGGAAGCCACGACGCGGGTCGGCATGCTCGTAGAGGGCGGTGCCGTCGAAGCGTCCGAGTCCATGGACGTCGGTCGGGAAGTGGCCGGGCACCCAGTCGAGCAGCACGCCGATATCGGCCTGGTGCAGGGCGTCGACGAGGCGTGCGAAGCCCGCCGGATCGCCGAAGCGCGCGGTGGGCGCGAAGAGGCCGATCGGCTGGTAGCCCCAGGAGCCGTAGAACGGGTGCTCGGAGACCGGCATGAACTCGACATGCGTGAAACCCATCTCCTGGATGTAGGGGACGAGCTCGCGCGCCAACGCGTCGTAGTCGAGGAAGGTGTCGCCGTCGCCGCGCCGCCAGGAGCCCAGATGCACCTCGTAGATCGAGACCGGCTTGGAGGCATCCTGCCAGTCGGACGGCTTGGCCTGAAAGGCGCTGTCGCGCCACTCGTGCTGGACGAGGCCATCGACGATCGAGGCGGTGGAAGGGGCGAGCTCCTGCCGGAAGCCCACGGGATCGGCCTTGAGCGGCAGGATCTCGCCATGCGCGCCGATGATCTCGTACTTGTAGACCTCGCCGCGCTTCAGCCCCGGGATGAAGATCTCGAAGACGCCGGCCTCGATGCGCTTGCGGCAGACGTGCCGACGCCCGTCCCAGGCGTTGAAGTTGCCGACCACCGACACGCGCCGGGCATTGGGAGCCCAGACCGCGAAGCTGACGCCCTCCACCCCGTCCATCATGGCGGGATGGGCGCCGAACTTCTCATAGAGCCGGTAATGCGTGCCCTCCGCCATGAGGTAGGCGTCGAAGTCGGAGATCACGGTGCCGAAGCGGTAGGTATCCTCCTCCTGCCAGCTATCGCCGCCGTGGCGGAACAGGAAGCGGTAGGCCGGGGCGTCGTGGGCAAGCGTGCCCGTGAAAAGGCCGGGCACGTCCCCGGCCTCCATGCGGCCGAGCGAGCGGCCGCGCTCGTCCACGAGTTCCGCCGCCTCGGCACCCGGCCGGTAGGCGCGCACCGTCCAGCCCTCGGCATGGCGGTGGCGCCCGAGCACCGAGAACGGGTTCTCGTGCCGACCGGCGGCGAGCGCGCGGGCCTCGTCGCCGTGGAGCCGGTGGTCGACGCGCGCGGTGGCTCGGGTCTCGCTCATGAAAGGACCTGTCGCTTCTGGAGGAGGGAGACGATGCCGCGCAGGGGAATCGAGAGCCAGGCAGGACGCATGGCCGCCTCGTAGCGCAGCTCATAGAAGGCTTTCTGGAGGAGGAAGAGATCGAGCAGGCGCTGGTTCCCCTCGTCGGAGAGGTCCACCCCGCTGGCCGCCTGCCAGGCGTCCAGGAAGGTTGCGACCGTCGCGTCGCGCCAGCTCTCGGCCATCTCGCGGATACGCTCCAGCGTCGCCTCGTCGGCCGGGCCGACCCGGTCGCGCGCCGCGAACGCCGCGTAGTCGTAGGAGCGCATCATGCCCGCGACATCGCGCAGCGGCGAGGTCTTGGCGCGCCGCTCCTCGAGCGAGCGACCCGGCTCGCCCTCGAAGTCGAGGATCACGATGTCGTTGAGCGACACCAGGAGCTGGCCGAGGTGGTAGTCGCCGTGGATGCGGGTGCGCAGCCCGGCGGCCGAAAGGTCGGCGAAGCCGGCAAACCAGCGGTCGATCGCCTCGCGCGCGTCCACGAGGCGGCGGACCTCCTCGCCCGTCGCGCCCTCGACCGGGAGGTTGGCAAGGATATCCAGAACCTCGTGCGCCTCGCCTTGCGCCTCGCGCACCAGCACGGCGACCGAGGCGGCATCGAACGGTTCGGGATCGAAGGCCGGATCGCCCGTGCGCGTGGCGAGCGCCGCGTGCATCTCGCCGGTCCGCCGCCCGATCGTCTCGCCGGGGTCAAACTGGAGGATGAGCGGCATCTCGCCCTCGCTTCCCTCGTCCGTCGCCTCCGCCGTCGCTTCCGTGCCGTAGGCGTTGTCGCGCAGGTAGCGCGAGAGCGATTCCGTCACGCGGGTCCAGGCATCGCCCTGGTTGACGATGCGCTCGAACAGGGCGGCCACCGCCGCGCGGGTCCCGTCGGCACGCTCCAGCTCCATCGAGGCCAGAAGCGCCGGCGCAGCGGTGAAGTCGGTGCGCTCGGTCAGGAAGCGCGTCACCTCCAGTTCCGGCTGGTCGCCGTCGCGCAGGCGACGGTAGAACTTGAGAATGCCCGCGCTTCCCACCGCGATCGACGTGTTGGATTGCTCGCCCGACAGGGGCGAGATCTCGTCGACCCCGACCGCCGCCGCGGCTTGCAGCGTTTCGGCGCGCGCGCTCGAGCCCTCGATGCGCAGACGCTGCTCGCCCAGTTCGATCGTCTCGCCCTTGGCCATCAGCTGTACCATGAGGTGGACGAAGCTCGCGTCGCGCGCGGCATCGATCACCGCGCCGACCTGTGCTCCCAAGCGGATCTTGGCCAGCGTGAAGGGCAGCGTCGGCGCGTTGGCGTGGAGATGTTCCTCGCCCCACTTGGCGGCCAGCGGCAGGAAGTAGCGCTGGTCGCCCGCATCCGTGCGCACCACCGCCTCGCCCAGGAGGTGCTGGCGGGAGCCCAGCGAAGGCTGGCCCACGATGGCGTAGGTCGCGCCGCTGGGCCGGTCGGTGCGGCCCGCGAACCAGCGCTGGCGCCCGACGAAGCCCGGCAGGACGTTCTCGATCTCGCGCCGGTTGCGGCCGGGGATCGTTTCCTTGAGGTCGCCCGTGATGACGAGGGTCTGGAACTCGGGCTGCGGCTCGGGCGTGGTCGAGGCGCGCACCGTGTCCTCGCTGCCGAGCGCGAACCAGTAGAAGCCGTAGGCCGGCATCGACAGGTTGTAGGGCGTCGTTCCGACCTTCGGAAAGGGCGACAGGCCCAGCATCTCGACCGGCACCGAGCCCGCATAGGCGGAGAGGTCCAGCTCCACGGCCTGGGCTGAGCCCGACAAGTTCGCCACGCACAGGATGCGGTCGCCCTCGTGCTCGCGCAGGTAGGCGAGGATCTTGCGGTTCGAGGGGTAGAGGAACGAGATCGTGCCGCGCCCGAAGGCCTGACGCGTGCCGCGCACCTGGACGAGGCGCCGCATCCAGGCGAGCGGCGAGGCCGGGTTGGCCGACTGCGCCTCGACGTTCACGGCCTGGAAGCCGTAGACCGGATCCTGGATCGGGGGCAGGTAGAGGCGCTGCGGATCGGCTCTCGAGAAACCGCCGTTGCGGTCGGCCGACCACTGCATCGGCGTCCTCACGCCGTCGCGGTCGCCGAGATAGTAGTTGTCGCCCATGCCGATCTCGTCGCCGTAGTAGAGAACGGGCGTGCCGGGCATGGACATGAGAAGGGCGTTGAGCAACTCGACCTTGCGCCGGTCGCCGCCCATCAGCGGTCCGAGGCGACGGCGGATGCCGAGGTTGATGCGGGCCCGCTTGTCGTTGGCATAGGTCGACCAGAGGTAGTCGCGCTCCTCGGCCGTCACCATCTCGAGCGTCAGCTCGTCGTGGTTGCGCAGGAAGATCGCCCACTGGCAGTTGTCGGGAATGTCGGGCGTCTGGCGCAGGATGTCGGTGATCGGGTGCCGGTCCTCCTGCGCGAGCGCCATGTACATGCGCGGCATGAGCGGGAAGTGGAACGCCATGTGGCATTCGTCGCCCTCACCGAAGTAGGGGCGCGTGTCCTCCGGCCACTGGTTGGCCTCGGCCAGCAGCATCCGGTCGGGATAGTGCGCGTCGATCTCGGCGCGGATCACCTTCAGGACGTCGTGCGTCTCGGGAAGGTTCTCGTTGTTCGTGCCTTCCCGCTCGACGAGGTAGGGGATCGCGTCGAGCCGCAGCCCGTCCACGCCCTTGTCGAGCCAAAAGCGCATGGTCTTCAGCACCTCCTCGATCACGCGCGGATTGTCGAAGTTGAGGTCGGGCTGGTGCGAGTAGAAGCGATGCCAGAAATACTGGCCCGCGACCGGGTCCCAGGTCCAGTTCGACGATTCCGTATCGAGAAAGATGATGCGGGTCTGGTCGTAGCCCTTGTCGTCGTCGCGCCAAACGTAGAAGTCGCGCTCCGGCGAACCCTTGGGCGCGTTGCGCGCCGCCTGGAACCAGGGGTGCTGGTCGCTCGTGTGGTTGATCACGAGCTCGGTGATGATCTTGAGGTCGCGCTTGTGCGCCTCCTCGACCAGGCGCTCGAAGTCCTCCATGGACCCGTAGCTCGGATTGATCGTCTCGTAGTCCGAGATGTCGTAGCCGTCGTCGCGCAGCGGCGAGGGATAGAACGGCATGATCCAGATGGCGGTGACGCCGAGCTCCTTCACGTAGTCCAGCTTCGACAGGAGACCGGCGAAGTCGCCGATGCCGTCGTTGTTGGCGTCCATGAAGGTCTTGACGTGCAGCTGGTAGATGACCGCGTCCTTGTACCAGTCATGGGCGCTGCGGTCGGGCGTCGAGTCGGGCTCGGCGCTCTGGATCGGGGAGAGATCGTTCATCGGGCGACTGCGAGAAGAGGAATCGAGAAAACCGGAAGAGGGTCGGCCGGGACGGGTCAGACCGAGATGCGGAACACCGCGTAGGGGCGCTCGTCGGGCCGGAACCACCAGTGCTGGACCTTGCCGCTCCAGACGAACTGCTGGCCGGTCACGAGGTCCTCGACCTTGACCGAGCCGTTGTCGGGCAGGTCGAACTCCCAGAGCGGCACCTCGAAGTGCCCGCCTTGAGGATGGTGCGGATCGAGCGAGACCATGACCAGCAGGAAGGACGACAGGTCCGGCGTACGGCGGCCGTAGTAGAGGATCTCGTCGTTCCAGAAGTTGTAGAACTCGAGATTGCGGAAGTCGCGCAGCGCCGGCTCGGAGCGGCGGATGCGGTTGAAGAAGCGGATGTCCTCGCGGATGTTGCCGGGAGCCCGCCAGTCAAAGGCGCGGATCTCGTACTTCTCGGAGTTGAGATACTCCTCCTTGCCGGGCGCGAGCGGCTCGCTCTCGCACAGCTCGAAGCCGGAGTAGACGCCGTAGTTGCCGGCCAGCGTCGCAGCCAGCGCCAGACGCAGCTGGAAGCCCGGCCGCCCGCTCGTCTGCAGGAAGAGCGGGTTGATGTCGGGCGTGTTGACGAAGAAGTTCGGCCGCATGAACTCGGCGCATTCGGCCGTCGTCAGCTCGGTCAGATACTCGCGCAGCTCCCACTTGCGGTTCCGCCAGGTGAAGTAGGAGTAGCTCTGGTTGTAGCCGACCTTGGCGAGACGCTTCATGAGCTTGGGCCGCGTGAAGGCCTCGGCGAGGAACACGGCGCCGGGATCGCGCTCGCGCACCTCGGCGATCATCCACTCCCAGAACGGGAAGGGCTTGGTGTGCGGGTTGTCGACCCGGAAGATGCGCACGCCCTTGTCGAGCCAGAACAGGACGACGTCGCGCAGTTCCAGCCAGAGCCAGGGGATCGCCCCACCCGCGTAGAAGTCGACGTTGACGATGTCCTGGTACTTCTTGGGCGGGTTCTCGGCGTACTTGATCGAGCCGTCGGGCCGCCAGTCGAACCAGTCCGGATGCTCCTTGATCCAGGGGTGGTCGGGCGAGCACTGGATGGCGAAGTCGATCGCGATCTCGAGCCCGTGGTCGGCCGCGCGTGTGACGAGGCGCTGGAAGTCCGCGAAGCTCCCGAGCTCGGGGTGAAGGTCCTTGTGGCCGCCCTCTGCCGAGCCGATCGCGTAAGGGGAACCCGGCTCGCCCTCCTGCGCGGTGACGTTGTTGTTCTTGCCCTTGCGGTTGGTCTTGCCGATCGGATGGATCGGCGGGAAGTAGAGGACGTCGAAGCCCATCTCCTCGATGTCGGGTAGGCGCTTGATGACGTCGTCGAACGTGCCGTGACGGTTCACGTCGCCCGACTGCGAGCGCGGCATCAGCTCGTACCACGCCGAGAAGCCGGCGGCCTCGCGGTCCACCCAGACCGGCACGTCGATCTCGAAGCGCGACAGGTTCTCGCGCACACCCACCTCGCGCAGGAGGAGCGCGGTGTCGGCCTCCGTCATCGCCTCGTAGAGCGCGTCGCCGCCGCCCTTGGCCGCGAGCTTGTCGATGCGCGCGCGCAGCGCCTTGAGGCGCTTCTGGTCGTCCTTGCTGCCACGGCCGGACGCGGCCGCCTTTTCCAGGAGGATCTGGCCCTCGCGCAGCTCCAGCGCGATGTCGACACCCGCGTTCCGCTTCTTCTTCGTGTCGCTCGCCCAGGTCGCGAAGACGTCGCGCCAGGCGATGATCGAGTAGCGGTAGGGTCCGGGCCTGTCGAAGCTGACGCTCGCCGCCCAGCGATCGTTCGTGAGGAACGTGAAGGGCGTCTCGCGCCAGTCCGCGTCGCCGGCCCCGCGCGTGATCAGGGCGGCGTCGATGATCTCGTGCCCATCGGTGAAGATGTCGGCCGAGACCGTCAGCGTCTCGCCGGCCAGACGCTTCACGGCGAAGCGCCCCGCGTCGATCATCGGCTCGACGCCCTCGATCGCGACGCGGGCCTGGGCGAGCTCGCGGATCCGGGCGATGGAGCCCTCGTTCGCGCCGACCCCTTGCGCCTTGCGGCGGGTCTTGGGCGTGGCGATCTCGACTTGGGACATGGGCGGACCTTTCCAGGCGGATTGTCTGCGGGTCTTGAAAAGCAGAGCGGGGCCCGGCACGGCACGTGGTGTCCGTGCGACCCCCGGATGGCTCGGACGGGTCAGCAACGCCCGTCCGGCGCCGGCCGTTCCGTCAGCCGAGGATTGTCTGGCGTTGCTCGCCGAGGTGCGGGCTGCCGAGCGTGACGATGTCGCCCGCCTTCAGCCATTGCGGCGGCTTCATGCCGGCGGCCACGCCGGACGGCGTGCCGGTGGTCACGACGTCGCCCGGCTCGAGCGCGAAGAAGCGCGAGGCGTAGGACAGGATCTGCGGCACCGTGAAGATCATGTCGGCGGTGGTGCCCTCCTGCCGGCGCTCGCCGTTCACGGAGAGCCAGAGGTCGAGGTTGGCCGGATCGGATATGGCGTCGCGCGTCACGAGCCAGGGGCCGAGCGGGCCGAAGCCGGGCGCGCTCTTGCCCTTGATCCACTGGCCGCCGCGATTCTTCTGCCACTGGCGCTCGGAGACGTCGTTGCACAGGCAGTAGCCGGCCACGAAGTCGAGCACCTTGTCCTCGTCCACGTTGTAGCAGCGCTCGCCGATCACCACGGCCAGCTCGACCTCCCAATCGACCTCGGATGCGCCGGGCGGATAGGGAATGTCGTCGCGCGGCCCCGCCATCGAGGACACGGCCTTGTTGAAGAGGAGCGGCTCCTCGGGCACGTCGGAGCCGGTCTCGGCGGCGTGCTCGCGGTAGTTCCGGCCGACCGCCAGGAAGTTGCGCGTTCCCGCCACCGGGGCCCCGAGGCGCTGGTTCGGGTCGATCTTCGGCAGCGAGCGCACGTCGAGGGCGCGCAGGCGATCGAGGCCTTGGCGGGACAGGACGTCGCCTGCAATATCGGGTATCTCGCCGGACAGGTCCCTCAGATGGTTCTCGTCATCGATGAGGCCGGGCTTCTCGGCCCCCACCTCTCCGTAGCGCACCAGCCGCATGGGATTCCCTTCCAAGCTCGATCGGTCCGGCGCGGAACATAAGGCCGCCGGTCGGCTTGTCGCCCCCCGGGACGCGCTTTTGTCAGCGCCGATGGGCGAGGCGTCCCGCAACAAAGGTCGCGGCCACCGCCCGGTCGTCGCCCATGGTCACGAGGGCGAAGAGCTCCTCCTCGAGACTGTTCGCGCGCTCCATGCGCCGGCGCATGGCAGGGGTCGCGCCCGGATCGAGGAGCACGAGGTCGGCCTCGAAGCCCGGCGCCACCTGCCCGATCCGGTCGCCCCAGCCAAGCGCCTCCGCGTTGCCGGCGGTGATCATGTAGAGCGCGGCATGGCCGGTCAGCTTCTGGTCGCGCAGCGCCAGGACCTTGTAGGCTTCCGCGGCCGTCGCGAGCAGCGAGTAGGAGGTGCCGCCGCCGATATCGGTGGCGAGCCCCGTGCGCAGCCCGGCCGCCAGCGCCGCGTCGCGGTCGAAGAGACCCGAGCCGAGAAAGAGGTTCGAGGTCGGGCAGCAGATCGCCGAGGCCCCGCGCTCCGCAAGGCTCCCGCGCTCGCGCTCCGAGAGGTGGATGCAGTGGCCGAACAGCGCGCCGGGGCGCACGAGGCCGTAGCGCTCGTAGACCGCCGTGTAGTCCTCGGCCCAGGGGAAGAGCTCGCGCACGAAGGCGATCTCGCCATGGTTTTCGGAGAGGTGCGTCTGGATGTGGAGGTCCGGATGGTCGGCCGCGAGCTGGCCGGCCGCTTCGAGCTGCGCCTCGCTGGAGGTCGGGGCGAAGCGCGGCGAGATCGCGAAGGCGAGCCGCCCCCGGCCATGCCAGCGTTCGATCAGCCGATTCGACTCGTCGAAGCCGCGCTCGGGTGTGTCGAGAAGCGCCGGCGGCGCGTTGCGGTCCATCATCACCTTGCCGGCGACGAGGCGCATGCCGAGCCGTTCGCCTTCCGCGAACAGGCTTTCGGCCGACTGGGGATGCGAGGTGCAGAAGGCGCTGGCGGTGGTCGTGCCGTTGCGCAGGAGTTCGGCCAGAAGGAAGCGGGCCGCCTCGTCGGACACGGCCGGATCGCCATAGCGGCTTTCCTCGGGAAAGGTGTAGCGCGCCAGCCATTCCATGAGCTGCGTGCCGTAGGATCCGATCACCTGGGTCTGCGGCATGTGGAGGTGCGGGTCGATGAAGCCGGCCATGAGAAGGAGCGGCCGGTGGTCGGCGACCTCGAGCGCCGGGTCGAGGCCGGCCAAGAGCGCCGGCGCCTCGCCGACGCTCTCGATCACGCCATCGCGCACGACGACCAGCCCGTCCTCGATGTAGCGATGGGCCCCCTCGCCCTCCCGCATCGGATGCGCATGGTAGGAGAGGACGCGCGCGCGGATCGCCAGCGAGGCGCCGGCCGGGATGGCAGCGGTCATATCGGTCTTCCTTAGGGTCGGCCGAGGCCGTCGCCCGAGCGCAGCCAACGGGCGAGCGCCAGGCGCTCGGCGGGCTCGAGGCCGGTGAGGTTGCCGGGCGGCATGGCATGCGAGCGCACGGCCTGGTTCTCGATCAGCGAGGCGGCGAGAACGATATCGCGTCCCGATTCCAGGACGACGTTCTTAGGCGGATGGGCAAGGCCGGGCCAGAGCGGCTTCCTTGCATGGCACATGGAGCAGCGCGACTGGACGATGCCCTCGGCCTCTGCAAAGTGCGGCGAGGTCGCGAGCGCAAGCTCGGGGTCGGCGGGAAACTCCATCGCCGCCGCGCCCTCGGGCGTCTCGGCCGGCACCTCGGTCCAGCCCGGCGCACCCGACAGCGCAATGATCACGGCGAACAGGGCGCCGGCCGCCCCCCAGCACCACCAGAGCTTGGCGCCTGTCTTGTGCATCGTGTTGAAGAAGTGGCGCACCAAGGCGCCGATCACGAGCACGATGCCGGCGATCACCCAGTTCCAGCGCGTGGCGAAGACCAGCGGGAAGTGGTTCGACATCATCAGGAAGACGACCGGCAGGGTCAGGTAGTTGTTGTGCAGCGAGCGCTGCTTGGCCGCCGCGCCGAGGCTCGGGTCCGGCGAGCGGCCGGCCTTGAGGTCCGCCACGACGATGCGCTGGTTGGGGATGATCAGCATCGCGACGTTGGCGGTCATGATGGTGGCGATCATCGCGCCCGTGTGCAGCATCGCGCCCCGGCCCGAGAAGAGCTGCGCGAAGACGAAGCTCGTCAGGACCACATAGACGAACAGGACGGCCAGAAGCGCGGAGTCGTTGCGCTTCAGCGGCGACTTGCAGATCGCGTCGTAGACCACCCAGCCGAGCGCAAGGCCGGCGATGCCGATCAGCGTCGCGGCCCAGGGCGCAAGGTCGGCGCGCGCGGGATCGATGAGGTAGAGATCGGCGCCGAGATAGTAGACCAGGAACAGGAGCGCGAAGCCCGACAACCAGGTCGAGTAGCTCTCCCACTTAAACCAGGTCAGGTCCTCCGGCATGTGCGCCGGGGCCACCATGTATTTCTGCACGTGGTAGAAGCCGCCGCCATGGACCTGCCAGGCCTCGCCGCCGACGCCGGTCATGGGCGCGCCGCGCGGGCGGCGCAGGCCGAGGTCTAGGGCGATGAAGTAGAAGCTCGACCCGATCCAGGCGATCGCGGTGACGATGTGGGTCCAGCGCACGGCGACCTGGAGCCATTCGGAAGCATAGGTCCACATGGGGACACCTCGCGGCGCCGCCCCCTTGTCGCGAGCGCCGGTTCTGAGAGATCCGTGGAATGCCCTTTGGCGGCCTCTCGCCGTTCAGGAGACGGTGGGAGAAGCGGGCATGGAAAGGGCGGCGCTCGTCACGCCGCCCCGAGACTGCAGCATCGCCCGAGACCGGGCGACGCGCAAGGTCAAACGGGCCGGCTCAGTTGCGCACGCCCTGGACGTACCAGTCCATCTTCAGGAGGTCGGCATCCGGGATCACGGTGCCGCTCGCGATCTTCTCGGCGCCGGCCTGATCCATGATCGGTCCGGTGAAGACGTGGTAGGTGCCGGCCTTGGTCTCGTCGACGATCCGCTGCGCGGCGGCCTTCACGTCGGCCGGCATCTTCTCGTTGAAGGGCGACATGGTGACCTCGCCCTCCTTCATGCCGAGCCAGACATCGTCCTGCTTCCAGGTGCCGTTCATCACGGCCTCGACGCGCTGGACGTAGTAGGGACCCCAGTTGTCGACGATCGCGGTCATGTGGGCGTTGGGCGCGAAGCTCTGCATGTCCCAGGCCTGGCCGAAGGCGATGGCGCCGCGCTTCTCGGCCTCCTGCAGGGGGCCCGGCGAGTCTGTGTGCTGGGTGATGACGTCCGCGCCCTGGTCAAGCAGCGCCGAGGTCGCCTGCGCCTCCTTGGCGGGGTCGTACCACGAGTTCACCCAGACGACCTGCGTCTCGAAGTTCGGGTTCACCTTGCGCGCGGCGAGCGTGAAGGCGTTGATGCCCATCACCACCTCGGGGATTGGGAAGGAGGCGACGTAGCCGGCCTTGCCGGACTTCGACATGTGGCCGGCGATCGTGCCGAGCACGGCGCGGCCCTCGTAGAAGCGGGCGTTGTAGATGCCCATGTTGGGCGCGGTCTGGTAGCCGGTGGCGTGCTCGAACTTCACGTTCGGGAACTGCTTGGCGACCTTCAGCGTCGGGTTCATGAAGCCGAACGAGGTCGCGAAGATGATGTCGTTGCCGTCCTGGGCGAGCTTGCGGACGACGCGCTCGGCGTCGGGCCCTTCCGCCACGTTCTCGACGAAGGTCGTCTCGACCTTCGAGCCGAGCTTCTCGGCGAGGTACTTGCGGCCCTGGTCGTGGGCGAAGGAGTAGCCGAAGTCGCCGACCGGGCCGACATAGACGAAGGCCGCCTTGACGGGGCGGTCGGTGACCTGCGCGAAGGCGGGCGCGCCGCCGAGCGCGGCGACAGCGGCGATCGCGACGCCTCCCAGAAGAACTTGGCGGCGGGTCATCAGGCTCATGGTTCGGCTCCTTAGGGGTGGGGTCGAGAAGACGTCAGGCGCTCGCGCGGAACGGCTTGCCGAGGCAGGCCGGCGCGGAGGCCGAGGATCGTGCGCGCCCCGACAGGAGCGCGAGAACGAGGATGGTGGCGAGATACGGCAGGCTGGTCAGGAACTCGGGCGCGAAGACGCTCCAGCCCGCGGCCTTGGCCTGCAGTTCCAGCGTGATCACCGCGCCGAAGAGGTAGGCGCCGAGGAGCAGCCGGCCGGGCCGCCAGGAGGCGAAGACGACGAGCGCGATCGCGATCCAGCCGCGCCCCGCGGTCAGCCGCTCGGCCCACATGGGGGTGAGCACCAGCGAGTAGTAGCTGCCGGCCAGACCCGCACAGGCACCGCCGAAGAGGACGGCCATGTAGCGCACCGCGATCACGCGGTAGCCGATGGAATGGGCGGAGCTGTCGCTCTCGCCGACCGCACGCAGGATCAGCCCACCGCGCGAGTGTCGCAGGAACCACGAAACCGCAAAGGTCAGAAGGAGCGAGAAGTAGACGATCGGCGAGTAGCCGAAGAGGATGCGCCAGAACGGGTCGTTCGCCAGGCTCACCGGGAAGGGCGAGCCGAGCGTCGGCGTCGTGATGCCGACGAAGCCCGCACCGCCGAGCGCCGAGACGCCGGTGCCAAAGATCGTCAGCGCCAGCCCCGTCGCGACCTGGTTGGCCGTCAGCGTCAGGGTCAGGAAGGCGAAGATCAGCGAAACCGCGGCCCCGGCGAACACGGCAGCCAGCGCGCCGAGCGCGGGCGAGCCCGTGGTGACCGAGACGGCGAAGCCCGTCACCGCGCCGACCAGCATCATGCCCTCGACGCCGAGGTTGAGGACGCCGGACTTTTCGGCGACGAGCTCGCCGAGCGCCGCCAGAAGGATGGGCGTGGCGGACGCCACCACCGCCACGACGATCGCGACCGCAAGTTCCGGGCTCACAGAGCGGCCTCGCGGGTGCGGATCGGTTCGGGCGTGGGCAGCGGAACCGCGACCTGGGCCACCGGCCGCGCGCCGCGCGTCAGGCGGTAGCGCACGAGGATGTCGACGCCGAGCAGGAAGAACAGCATCATGGCCTGGAACACGCCGATCGCGGCGGCCGGCAGGCCGATCGAGGTCTGCGCGCTCTCGCCGCCCACATAGGTAAGCGCCAGCACGAGCGCGGCGGCCACGATGCCGAGCGGATGAAGACGGCCGAGAAAGGCGACGATGATCGCGGTGTAGCCGTAGCCCGTCGGGAAGGCCGGCACCATCTGGCCGAAGGGCCCCGCCGCCTCCAGAACGCCGGCCAGCCCCGCCATGCCGCCGCCGAAGAGCAGCGCCATCCAGACGACGCGCCCCTCGCGAAAGCCGGCGAAGCGCGCCGCCTGCGGGCTGAGACCCACCACGCGAACCTGGAAGCCGGCGAGCGTGCGGGCCAGCAGCCCCCAAGCGACGAACGCCAGCGCCAGCGCGATCGGAATGCCGATATGGATCAAGGTGCCCGGCACCGCAGTGGGCAGCGTCTGCGAAGCCGAGAACATGGCGGTCTGCGGGAAGTTGAACCCCATCGGGTCCTTCCAGGGCCCGCGCATGAGATAATAAAGAAGCTGGATCGCGACGTAGTTCAGCATCAGCGAGGACAGAATCTCCGAGACGCCGAGACGCGTGCGCAGGAGCGCGGGCACCGCTGCCCAGACCATGCCGCCGAGGATGCCGCAGACGATCATGGCGGGCAGGATCCAGACCCCTTCGGCGTCCAGCGTCAGAAGCGCGAGACCCGTACCTCCCAAGCCGCCGAGCACGTACTGCCCTTCCGCGCCGATGTTCCAGACGTTGGCCCGGAAGCCGATCGACAGGCCGACGGCGATAAGAGCCAGCGGCGCGGCTTTCACGAGAAGGTCCTGCCAGCGGTAGCTGTCGAAGAGCGGCGAGACGAAGATCTCGCGCACCGCGCCGAAGCCGTCGTAGCCCAGCGCCGTGAAGACCACCGCGCCGACGATCAGCGTCAGCGCCACGGCCAGAACGGGCGTCAGCCAGAGCATGAGGCGGCTCGGCTCGCGCCGAGATTCAAACCGAAGCGTGCTCATGCCGCCGCCTCGTGCGGGGTCTCGCCGTGAATGCCACCCATCAGGAGGCCGACGCGCTCGATCGAGATGCCCTCCACCGGCATCGCCTCCGACAGGCGCCCCTCGTTGATCACGGCGATGCGGTCGCACAGCTCCAGAAGCTCGTCGAGGTCCTGGCTGACCACGAGGATGGCCGAGCCGCGGCTCGCCAGATCCAGCATGGCCTGGCGGATCTGTCCGGCCGCGCCCGCATCCACGCCCCAGGTCGGCTGGGACACGGCGAGGACGGCAGGCTCCTGCGCGATCTCGCGCCCCACCACGAACTTCTGGAGGTTGCCGCCCGACAGGCTCGCAGCGGTGGCGCCGGGTCCCGTCGCCTTGACGCCGAAGGCGGAGATGACGGAGCTAGCGAAACGCCGTGCCGCCCCGAAGCGCACGAGACCGCTCCCCGAAAGCTTGGCCCGCGCGCGCGCCGAGAGGATGGCGTTGTCGGTGAGCGAGAGTGCCGGCACCGCCGCGTGGCCGTTGCGCTCCTCGGGCAGGGTCGCGAGCCCTAGACGGCGGCGCGCCGAGACGCCGAGACGCTCCGCCCGCTGGCCCTCGATGCGGATCTCGCCCGCGACGCCCGACAGGCGCTCGCCCGACAGCGCGGCCAGAAGCTCGTTCTGTCCGTTGCCGGCCACCCCCGCGATGCCGAGGATCTCGCCGCCGCGAACGGTCAGCGACACGTCGCGGAGGCTCGTGCCGAAGGGTGGCTCGCCGGGTGCCGAGAGGTTCGCGATGGCGAGGCGCTCGGCGCCCGTGGTCCCGGCCTTGCGTGCGCTGAGCTGCTTGAGCGAGCCGCCGATCATGCGCTCGGCCATCGTGCGCGCCGTCTCCTCGCGCGGGTCGCACGTGTCGACGACGCGTCCGCCGCGCAGGATCGTCGCCGACTGGCAGAGCGCTTTGATCTCGGCGAGCTTGTGCGAGATGTAGAGGATCGAGCAGCCCTCGTCGCCGAGCTGGCGCAGGACGCCGAACAGCGCCTCGGCCTCCTGCGGGGTCAGGACCGAGGTCGGCTCGTCCATGATCAGAAGACGCGGGCGGCCGAGCAGCGCGCGAACGATCTCGATGCGCTGGCGCTCGCCGACCGAGAGCGTATGCACCTCGCGATGCGGATCGAGAACGAGGCCGTAGGTCTCCATGACCTCGCGCACCTTGGCCTCGAGCTGGCGGCGCGGCGGAGGATCGTCGAGGCCGAGCGCAATGTTTTCCAGCACCGTCATCGCCTCGAACAGGCAGAAGTGCTGGAACACCATGCCGATGCCCGCGCCCCGCGCCTCGCGCGGCGAGCGGATGGCGGCGGCGCGACCGTCGATGCGCACCTCGCCCGAGTCGGCCGATTGGACGCCGTAGATGATCTTCACCAGCGTCGACTTGCCGGCCCCGTTCTCGCCGAGCAGGGCGTGGATGCGTCCGGGATCGACGGAGAAGCTCACGTCGTCGTTGGCGACGACGCCGGGGAAGCTCTTCGTGACGTGGGACAGCTCAAGACGTGGCGGCATGGAGCGCTGCAGTGGATCGGTCGGAGACGTTATTGCATCCGTTTTGCGCAGGCGCAAAGCCTGTGCAGCGGTTTTCCCGCGATCGTGCGAGGGCGACGAGAATTTCCGCAGCGGCAAGGGCCGCGATGACGCTCGGACGCTTGTCGCGCAGGGCCGCGCCGCCGATCGGCAGCGTCAGCTTTTCGGCGTCGCCCGCGCGTCCCTCCTCGGCCAGACGCCGCTCGAAGGTCCGGCGCTTGGTGGCCGAGCCGATCATGCCGACATAGGCCGCGTCGCCCCGGGCGAGCGCGGCGGCGGCGAGCAGGAAGTCGAGCCCGTGGTCGTGGGTCATCACGACGAAGGCGCTGCCCGGCTCCGCCGCCTCGATCGTCTCCTCGGGCAAGACTGTCAGCCGGCGCTCGACGCCGTCCGGAAGACGGGCGAGATGGTCGGCACGCGTGTCGACCACGAGAAGGCGCAGCGGCAGCGGCTGGAGCGCACGGGCGAGCGCCTGTCCCGTATGGCCCGCGCCGAAGACGAGAACGGCCGGGTCCTGCTCACGCTCCGCGGCCAGGCGTTGCTCGCGCTCGGCCGCGACGCTCTCGGTAAGCCGGCACAGGCGCAAGGTGACGTGCCCGCCGCAGCACTGGCCGATCGCAGGGCCGAGCGGCACCGCGAGGCGCGATGTATCCTCGCCGGCCGCCAGGAGGCGCCGCGCCTCGATGATCGCCTCCATCTCCAGCGCGCCGCCGCCGACCGTGCCCTCGACCGAGGTCGCGGTCACCAGCATCGCCGCCCCCTCCTCGCGCGGCGTCGAGCCGCGCGCACGCTCGACCTCGACGAGGCAGGCGGGCTCGCCCGAGGCGAGCGCGCGGGCGACGTCGGGCTCGCTCACCGGCGCACCGCCTCGACCGCATGAAGCAGGCGCTCCGGCGTCGCCGGCGCATCGAGCGCAGGGAAGCGACGGTAGTCGCCCGCCGCCAGCACGGCGTCGCCGAGCGCCGAGAAGGCCGAGAGCGCCAGCATGAAGGGCGGCTCGCCCACGGCCTTGGAGCGGAACACGGTCGCGGCCGGGTTGCGCCCCTTCTCCCAGAGGCTGACGCGCAGGTCGTCGGGCCGGTCGTTGGCGGTCGGGATCTTGTAGGTCGAGGGCGCATGGGTGCGCAGGCGCCCGCTTGCGTCCCACCACAGCTCTTCCGTGGTCAGCCAGCCCAGCCCCTGGATGAAGCCGCCCTCGATCTGGCCGAGGTCGAGCGCCGGGTTCAGCGACTGGCCGACGTCGTGGAGGATGTCGGCGCGCAGGAGGCGGTTCTCGCCGGTCAGCGTGTCGATCACGACCTCGGAGCAGGAGGCGCCGTAGGCGAAGTAGTAGAAGGGCTTACCCTTCGCCTTGTCACGGTCGTACGAGATGCCGGGCGTGGCATAGAAGCCCGTCGCAGATAGCGAGACACGCGCGAGATAGGCCTCGCCCACGAGGTCGCGGAAGCGCTTCTCGTCGGCTCCCAACCGGACGCGGCCGGGCAGGAACTGCACCTCGTCACGGCGCAGGTCGTAGCGCTGGCAGGCATAGTCGGCGAGGCGCTCCTTCAGGGTGCGACAGGCGTTCTGCGCGGCCATGCCGTTGAGGTCGGCGCCGGATGATGCGGCCGTGGCCGAGGTGTTGGGCACCTTGGCCGTGGTGGTCGGGGTGATCTTCACGACGGCAAGCTCGACGCCGAACTCCTCGGCCACGACCTGCGCGACCTTGGTGAACAGGCCCTGCCCCATCTCCGTGCCGCCGTGGTTCAGGTGGATCGAGCCGTCCTTGTAGATGTGGATCAGCGCGCCGGCCTGGTTGAGATGCGAGGTGGTGAAGGAGATGCCGAACTTCACCGGCGTCAGTGCCAGCCCCTTCTTGAGGACGGGGCTCCCCTCGTTGAAGCGGCGCACCGCCTCGCGCCGCGCGCGGTAGTCGCTCGTGGCTTCGAGCTCCGCGACGATCTCGCCGATCACGCAGTCCTCGACGCTCTGGCCGTAAGGCGTCGTGCCGGGCTGGCCCCGTCCCATCGGGGCGTAGAAGTTGCGCTTCCTGACATCCAGCGGGTCGAGCCCGGTCTGATGAGCGATGCGGTCCATCGCCCGCTCGATCGCGACCATCCCTTGCGGCCCGCCGAAGCCTCGGAAGGCCGTGTTGGAAACGGTGTGGGTCTTGAGACGCCGCGAATGGATACGCGCCGCCTTGAGGTCGTAGGCGTTGTCGGCATGGAACATGGCCCGGTCGGCGATCGCGCCCGACAGGTCGCGCGAGTAGCCGCAGCGCACGAGATGCCGGAAGTCCGCCCCGTGCAGGCGGCCCGTGTTGTCGAAGCCGACGCGGTAGCGCGTTCGCATCTCGTGGCGCTTGCCGGTCATCTCCATGTCGTCGTCGCGGTCAAGCCGGCACTTGGCCGGTCGGCCGGTGGCTTGAGCGACCAGCGCGCAGACGCTGGCGAACAGCGCGGGCTGCGATTCCTTGCCCCCGAAGCCGCCCCCCATGCGCCGCACCTCGACCGTGACGGCGTGGTCCGACAGGCCGAGGGCCTTGGCGACGTTGTGCTGGACCTCCGAGGGGTGCTGCGTGGACGAGCGCACGAGGATGTCGCCGCCCTCCAGCGGCCAGGCGTAGGCGATGTGCCCCTCGAGATAGAAGTGGTCCTGCCCGCCGGTCTCGACCTCGCCCTCGAGCGTGAGCGGCGCGGAGCGGATCGCAGCGCCGGCATCGCCGAGGCGCATCTCGTGCGGGTCGAGAAGGTCGCGGCCCAAGGCGTCGGCGAGCGCCACCGCCTCGTCGATCGTGACGGCGGGCTCGAGGTCCTCGTAGTCCACGACGGCGAGCTTGGCCGCCGCGCGGGCTTGGCCCACGGTCTCGGCGGCCACCGCAAAGAGCGGCTGGCCGACATACTCGACATGGGCTTCCGGGAAGATCGGGTCGTCGCCGAAGACCGGCGAGTAGTCGTTGACGCCGGGAATGTCGCGAGCCGACAGCACGCAGGCGACGCCCGGCGCCTGGCGCACCGCGTCGAGGTCGAGCCGCACGAGCCTTGCATGGGCGCGCGCGCTCATGGCGATGAAGACCTGGAGCGTGCCCGGCAGCTCGGGATCGTCGTCGGTGTAGAGCGCCTCGCCCGACACGTGGCGCGGGCCGGAATCGTGCGGCACCGGGCGACCGACGCCGCCGCGCAGGCGCTGGGGATGGCGGGCCGGAGCCTTCTCGCCCGGCGCCTCGACCGGATCGATCGTGCCGGCGACGCCGCGGTCCTGGATGCGCGTTTCCTCCATCGCTCAGGCCACCTCGCGGATCCGGGTGGGAACGCTACCCTCCAGCTCCAGGCGGAAACGCTCGATGGCGTTGCCCGCGACGAGAAGGCGGTAGCCGGCGCTCGCGCGCATGTCGGTGAGCGGCTGGAAATCCTCCGCCAGAGCCTCGGCCGCGTCGCGCGCGGCTTCACGGCTGAAGCGGCGGCCGAGAAGGGCGGCCTCGGCCGTCGAGGCGCGGGCGGGCGTGCCCGCCATGCCGCCGAAGGCGAGGCGCGCTTCCGCGACGACGTCGCCCTCGAAGCGCAGCTTGAAGGCGGCGAGCACGGCGGAGATGTCCGAATCGAAGCGCTTCGAGATCTTGGACACGGCGTAGCGCTCGGCCGGGTCGAGGAGCGGCACCTCCAGCGCTACGACGAACTCGCCACGCTCCCGATCCTGCCGGCCGTAGGCCAGGAAGAAGTCCTCCAGCGGCAGCTGGCGCATCGCGTCGCCCCGGCGCAGGTGGACGCGGGCGCCCAGCGCGATCAGTGCGGGCGCTAGGTCCCCGATCGGCGAGCCGTTGGCGATGTTGCCGCCGACCGTCCCGCTGTTGCGCGTCTGGTAGCCGGCAAAGCGGCGCATCAGCTCATCGAGGTCGGGATGGAGGCGGGCGAGATGCGGGCGCGCCTCGGCATGGGTGACGGCGGCCCCGAAGTAGAGCGCATGCGGCCCCTCCTCGACATGCCGGAGGTCCGCGACGTTGGCGACGTCGATCAGGAGCGGCAGCGCACGGTGCCCCTTGGTGACCCAGAGACCGACATCGGTCGCACCGGCCACGAGCTGCGCGTCCGGGTGCGCGGCGTAGAGGTCAGCCAGCGTGTCGACGTCAGGCGGGGAAAGCCAACGTCCGGCGGGAGCTTGGTAGTCGAACACGTCGTCGCCGCGCAGCGCCTCGAGGCGGCGCGCCGTCGCGGCATCGGCCCCCGCCGTGTCCGGCACGGCCACGTCCGCCAGTGCCAGCCCCGCATCGACGATCGGACCGTAGCCGGTGCAGCGGCACAGGTTTCCCGAGACGAGGTCCTTGACCGCCGCCCGGTCGCCGGCCGGGAGCCCGCCCGCGATCCAGCCCGCGTGCAGCTGCATCGCAAAGCCCGGCGTGCAGAAGCCGCACTGGCTGGCATGGTGCTCGACCAGCGCGCGCTGCACGGGATGGGGCGTGCCGTCCGGGGCCCGCAGGCTTTCCACGGTCTCGACGCTCTTTCCGTGGAGCGCCGGCATGAACAGGATGCAAGCATTCACCGCGCGGCGCCGAAGGCTTCCCTCTCCGTCCGGCTCCGACAGGAGGATCGTGCAGGCGCCGCAATCCCCTTCCGCGCAGCCTTCCTTGGTGCCGGTCAGACGCTCGGTGCGGCGCAGGTGCTCAAGCACCGTCGCGGTGGGGGCGACACCCTCCACCGCGCGCTCATGGCCGTTCAGGAGAAAGCGGATCGCGCTCATGCGTCAGCTCCCGCGATAGGTGGAATAGCCGAAGGGCGAGAGAAGCAGCGGCACGTGGTAGTGCCGCGCCTCCGAGACCGCGAAGCGGATCGGGATCTCGTCCAGGAACAAAGGGTCGGGCAGGTCGCCGACGCTGCGCCGGAGATAGGCGCCGCAGCGGAAGGTCAGCTCATAGAGGCCGGGGCGCAAGGCTTCGCCTTCCAGAAGCGGCGCGTCGCAGCGCCCGTCGCCGTTGGTGCGGGCCTCGGCGAGCCGCTCGCGCGTCGCGCCGTCGAGGCGGTCGAGCACGATGTCGAGCCCCTCGGCCGGGCGACCGCGCGCGGTGTCGAGCACATGCGTCGTCAGCCGCCCGCCTGCCTTCCCGTCCGCCATGCGCCCGCCCTTCCCGTGGATTTTGACCTGTTGGTCAGGAGTTTGCACCCGCCAGCGACCCCGCGTCCAGTGGGTCGCGCCGTCCCGCCCGGCAAGGCCCGGCACGGGCGAGGCTTGGCAAAGCGGCCGGGCTTCGGTTTACCTCGTGGCCAGCGTTCCCGCCTCGAGAGTTCCGCCCGATGAGCTTCTACCCCCGCGACATGCTCGGCTACGGCCGAACGCCCCCCGACCCGGCCTGGCCGAACCCGGGCGGCCCGGGACCGGCGCGGATCTGCGTCCAGTTCGTGGTGAACTACGAGGAGGGCGGCGAGAACGCGGTGATCCACGGCGACAAGGCCTCGGAGGCCTTTCTGTCGGAGATCGTCGGCGCCAGCCCCTGGGTCGGCCAGCGCCACATGAACATGGAGTCGATCTACGAGTACGGTGCGCGCGCGGGCTTCTGGCGGCTCCACCGCCTGTTCACCGAGCGCCAGCTGCCGGTGACCGTCTACGGCGTGGCGACGGCCCTCGAGCGCTCCCCGGAACAGGTCGCCGCCATGCGGGAGGCGGGCTGGGAGATCGCGAGCCACGGCCTGAAGTGGATCGACTACCGCGACCACGCGCGCGAGGCGGAGCGCGCCGACATGGACGAGGCCATCGCGCTTCATGCGGCCGTCACGGGCGCCCCGCCGCTCGGCTGGTACACCGGCCGCTCGTCCAGCCACACGCTGGAGCTCGCGGCGGAGCGCGACTTCCTCTACGTGTCGGACGCCTATGCCGACGACCTGCCCTACTGGCAGGAGACCGAGACCAAGCCGATCCTCGTCCTGCCCTACACGCTCGACACCAACGACATGCGCTTCGCAACGCCCCAAGGCTTCAACGCGGGCGACCAGTTCTTCTCCTACCTCAAGGACGCGTTCGACACGCTCTACGCGGAAGGCGAGGCCGGCTCGGCGAAGATGCTGAACATCGGGCTTCACTGCCGCCTCGTCGGGCGGCCGGGACGCGCGGCGTCGCTGGCGCGCTTTCTCGACTACATCGGCTCCAAGGACGGCGTGTGGGTCGCCACGCGCGAGGCGATCGCCCGGCATTGGCGCGAGCATTTCCCCTACCGGGAGCGCACCCGGCCGAGCCGGCTGGAGCGCCCGGTCTTCCTGGCGATGTTCGGCGGGGTGTTCGAGCATTCCCCCTGGGTGGCGGAACGCGCCTTCGACCGGGGCCTTGGGCCCGCGAACGACACGGCCGACGGCCTGGCGGCAGCGCTCGCCACCGCCTTTCGCCTCGCCTCGCCAGATGAACGGCGCCGGGTCGTCGAGGCGCATCCGGACCTGGCCGGCCGGCTCGCGCTCGGCGGCGGGCTCACGGCCGAGTCGGCCGGCGAGCAGCGCTCGGCCGGCCTCGACCAGTTGACCGAGGACGAGCTCGCGCGCTTTACCGTGCTCAACGAGCGCTACCGCACCCGCTTCGGCTTCCCCTTCGTGGTGGCCGTGCGGGGCCTCGCCAAGCACGACATCCTTGCCCAGTTCGAGCGCCGCGTCGAAAACGACCCGGCCGCCGAGCTGGAAACCGCCTCGCGCGAGGTGGAAAAGATCGCGCGCCTTCGCATCCATCAGATCCTCGGAGACCGTCCGTGAGCGACCGCTTCATCGCAGCCCAGCCCCTGCCCGAGGCGGACGCCCTTCTTCAGCGCTTCGTGGATCTGGCCCACCCCCGGCTCGGCACCGAGGTGACGTTCGCGACCGACGACTTCTTCGCCGACAAGAGCCGCATGATCGATCCGGCCCCGCCGGTCTTCTATCCCGACCGCTTCGACGACCACGGCAAGTGGATGGACGGCTGGGAGTCACGCCGCAAGCGCGTGCCCGGCCACGACTGGGCGGTGATCCGCCTCGGCCGGCGTGGCATGGTCCACGCGGTGGACATCGACACGAGCTTCTTCACCGGCAACTTCCCGCCCGAAGCGATGGTCGAGGCCGCCGACACGGCGGACGAGCCGGGCGACGGCGACTGGCGCCCGCTCGTGCCGCGCTCGCCCTTGCAGGGCAACGGGCACAACCTCTTCAGGGTCGAAGCTCCCTCGCCCGCGCGCTGGCTGCGCCTCCATATCCATCCCGACGGCGGCGTCGCGCGCCTGCGCGTCTTCGGCACGATCCAGGTCGACTGGTCGGGCATGGCGGCCGACGAGGAGATTGATCTGGCCGCCCAGATCAGCGGCGGCGTACCGCTCGGCTGGAACGACGCCCATTACGGCCATCCCGCCAATATGCTGGCGCCGGGCCGCGCCCCGGTCATGGCCGACGGCTGGGAGACGGCACGCCGCCGCCGGCCCGGTAACGATTGGAGCGTCCTGAAGCTCGGAACCGCCGGCACGATCCGGCACCTCCTGATCGACACACGCCACTTCAAGGGCAACTATCCCGACCGCTTCTCGCTGCGCGCGGCTAGGCTCGAGTTCGATCCGGCGGCCTCGGAGCTGGACGAGGTGTCGGCCCGCTGGCCGGTGCTCGTACCCGAGACCAAGCTCGAGGCCGACGAGGAGCGGCGCATCGACCATGTCGAGGCGCTTGGCCCCGTCACCCACGTGCGGCTCGACATCTTTCCGGATGGCGGCGTGTCGCGCTTGCGCCTCTTCGGGCAGCGCGCCCCGTGAAGCGCATTACGGCCCGGCCGCTGGACGCAGATAGCTTCCGCCCCTTCGGCGAGGTGATCGAGAGCGACAACGCCCGTTCGATCCGCCTCATCAACGGCGGCACCACCACGCGCTTCCACGAGGTGGCGCCGGTGGAGGTGGGCAAGGGTCGCGCGATCCTCTCGATCTTTCGCGGCAAGCCCTTCGCGCCGCCGCTCGCGATCCGCATGATGGAACGTCATCCGCTCGGCAGCCAGGCCTTCGTGCCGCTTTCGCCCCGCCCCTATCTCGTGGTCGTGGCGGAGGATGCGGGCGGGCGCCCGGGCGAGCCGGTGGCCTTTCTGGCCGAGGCGGGACAAGGCGTCAGCTACCCCCCCGGGGCCTGGCACCATCCGCTGATCGCGCTGGAGGCGGTCTCGGATTTCCTGGTGGTCGATCGCGAGGGCGAGGGGCCGAACATCGAGGAGTATGAATTCAGAGACGGCTTCGAACTCGTGCTCGCCTGAGAGCTCAGGCGACCAGAGCCTCCGGCTCGTCGCCACCGAACACCCTATGGCGGTTGCGGCCGTGCCGCTTCGCCTCGTAGAGAGCGGCGTCGGCCGCGTGCAGGACGGCGGTCGGCAGCGCGAACGCTTCCTCAAAGGCCGCCACGCCGATGCTGACCGTCACGATCGCCGCCGCGTCCGGCCGCTGGCCGTGCGGAAGCCGCCTGGCCTCCACCCCCATCAGAAGGCGCCGCGCCAGGCGCTCTCCGTCCTCCCGCGTCGCACCGCGCAGGACCACGGCGAACTCCTCGCCGCCGTAGCGCGCGACCAGCGCGTCGCAGTCGGCCGCCTCGCACGCCAGGACGTCTGCCACGCTGCGCAGGCATGCATCGCCCGCCGGGTGGCCGTAGGCATCGTTGAACCCTTTGAAGTGATCGACGTCGATCATCAGGAGGGCATACGGCACGCCCGCCGCGCGAGCCCGCGCATGGGCCTCCGCAAGCACCTCGTCGAAGCGTCGCCGGTTCGAGATTCCGGTGAGGGCGTCGGTGGTCGAAAGGGCGGCGAAGGATCGACGCGCCGCCTCGAGCTCGGTCGCCTCCCGCGTCCGCATCCAGACCTCGACATAGCTCTGGCGCTGCATGCGCTGGATCAGCCAGTTGCCGACCAGAAGAAACGTCATGGCCGTCCCCGTCTGGAGCGTCAGAGCCAGACGCAGCTCGGTTTGCAGGGCGGGCTGGGTCCAGATGGCGGCAAAGGCCAGCGGCATGCATACGAGATTGTAGAAGATCGCGGCAGGAAAGCGCAGCACCATGATCACGCAGGCGAACACGACGGTCAGGAGGAAGTCGCTGTAAGAATAAGGGCCGAGCGACGACCGCGTCAGCCAGAACAGGAGGACCGGGACCAGCGAGGCGACGGTCATCGCGATCGCGACGAGCGCCTCGCGCAGACGCAGGCCCAGATGCGGTATGCACCAGACCAGGGCGCCGCCCGCCGCCGTCACGAGAAGCCGCAGGATGGTCGGCACCCAGCCGAGTTCCTGCATCAGAATGAAGTTCGACAGGTTGTAGAGATTGTAGAAGACGAGGCCGAGAACCACGGTCGCTCGAAGCTGGCGGACGCGCTGCTGCTCGGTGTCGCGCGCGAAGGCCTCGCGCGGGCCGGACGGAAGGCGCAGGAACAAGCCGATCCCCGGCATGGTCGGCATGCCGGCGGGGTTGGTCGCGTGCGCGCTCATGGCTTGGGATCCCGACCGGGCATCGTTGGCCGGCTCAGGATCGGTTCTAGGTGACGCCGCGTAAACGAAGCCTCAAGCCTCTGCGCCGCGTCGCAGCGGTGCGTCTGCGTCAGGCCGTCGCAGGCTCCGGCAGGCGCAGACCGCCCTGCCCGACCAGGAAGTCCATGACCGCCTCGAGGCCCACCCCGCGCGACAGGTCGCAGAAGGCGACCGGACGCGGTCCCCGGCCGCGCGAGGCGTCCTCGGCCATGCGGTCGAGATCGGCGCCCACGTGGGGGGCGAGGTCGGTCTTGTTGACCACGAGAAGGTCGGAGCGCGTGATGGCGGGCCCACCCTTGCGGGGGATGTCGTCGCCCTGGCACACCGAGATCACGTAGATCTGCAGGTCGACGAGGTCGGGCGAGAAGGTGGCGGCGAGGTTGTCGCCACCCGATTCCACCAGCACGAGGTCGAGATCGGGATGGCGCGCGCGCAGCTCGCCGATGGCGCGCAGGTTCAGCGAGGCGTCCTCGCGGATCGCCGTATGGGGGCAGCCGCCCGTCTCGACGCCGATGATGCGGTCGGCCGAAAGCGCCTGCCGGCGCACCAGCGCCTCGGCGTCCTCGGTCGTGTAGATGTCGTTGGTGACGACGCCGATCGACACGCGGTCGCGCAGGGTGCGGCACAGGCGCTCGCACAGCGTCGTCTTGCCGGACCCGACCGGACCGCCGATGCCGATTCGCAAGGGGCCGTTGCGGCGGGACGAAGCGGGCATATCGGTCATGATCGGAAGAGCCTTGGTTGCAGGGTCTCGTGGCGAAGCGCGCAGAGTTCGGAGACGAGCGCGCCGGAGCCGAGGTCCGCCAGCGTCGATGTCGCGGCGCGACGGGCGGCCTCGATCACCGACGCTTCCAAGTCGTGATGGGCCTGCGTCACCGCGCTCTGCCCGAGCGGCACGAGGCGCAGGGCCGCCGACAGGAGCGTCGACGCGAAGCCCTGTGCATAGGCGAGAAGCGCGGCGCCCAGCGGAATGGCGCGAGCGGCGCAGAGCCGGGCGACGGCGACCGGATAGGCGTCCTCGTCCGGCTCAGGGCCCGGCGACCCCGTCCAGGGTGCGGCGGCTCGCCGGAAGGCTTCGCCCAGGTCCCGCGTCTCGGCGCGGCGCGATTGCGAGCCCGCCAGCGCCAGCGCGAGGTCCGACACCTCGCGCACGGCCTGCCGGTCGCCGGCCGCCTCGGCGCGATAGGCCGCGCAAAACAGCACGAGATCGTTCCAGCCGCTGCCATGCGCCAGCAGTGCCGCGATCCAGTCGCGCGTCGCCGCGCCGTCGCGCACGCGCCCCTCGCGCACCGCCGTCTCCAGTCCGTGCGACAGGGCGAAGGCGCCCACCGGAAAGGCCGGCGACAGCCAGGTCAGGAGTTGGACAAGCGCGAGCCCCTCGCCGCGCAAGGGATCGTCAGTCGTGTCCATGGTGGTGGTGATGGCCGCCCTGCGTTCCGCCATAGGCGCCGCCTTCCGGATCGAAGGCCGCCTCGACGGGCTCGACCTGCGCGCCGAGCTCGCGCAGCATCGCCTCCACCACGTGGTCGCGCCGCAGAAGCAGGCGGTTCGCCTCGATCTGGCAGGGCAGGTGGCGGTTGCCGATCTGCCAGGCGAGCGCAAGCAGGTGCGCCGCGTCGCGCCCCGACACGGCCACAAGCGGCTCGGGCTTGGCACGCACCTCTAGGAGACGGCCGTCCGACAGGAGGATCGCGTCGCCCTCGCGCAGGCGGTGGGCTTCCGGCAGGTCGAGCAGGAAGGCGATGCCGCCGTCCGAGACCATGGCCATGCGGCGGCGATGGCGCTGTGCCTCGTCGAGCGTGATCGTGTCGGCGGCCGGGGGCTCCCAGGCGCCTCGCGCGATGATGGTGCCAGCTTCGATCATATGGATCGGCTCACCGGAAAAGGGCGGACGGTCATGCAGCCTCCGGCAGGAAATCGAAACCCGAGGGTTCGTGTGTCAGTACCACGGATGCCGGCGGTTCGGCCGCCCCATCGACGGGACGCTGCGCCCACGGCGCGGCGATGGTCGGGTTCCACCGAAAACCGGCTGACGCCATGGGGTCGAGGGCGATCCTGTGCCGCACGGTGGTGTAACCTAGAACAGGAAGTAGCGCTGGGCCATCGGCAGGACCGTGGCGGGCTCGCAGGTCAAGAGTTCGCCGTCGGCGCGCACCTCGTAGGTCTCGGGGTCGACCTCGATATGCGGGGTGAGGTCGTTGAGGATCATGGAGCGCTTGCCGATGCCCCCGCGCGTGTCGCGGACCGGCACGAAGGGCTTCTCGCAGCCGAGCCGCGAGCGCAGGTCATCCTGCATCGCTGCGCCCGACACGAAGGTGATGCCGCTTGCGCCCACGGCCTTGCCGAAGGCTGCGAACATCGGGCGGTAGTGCACGGGCTGGGGCGTCGGGATCGAGGCGTTGGGGTCGCCCATGGGGGCGGCCGCGATGGTGCCGCCGAGCAGCACCATGGCCGGCTTCACGCCGAAGAAGGCCGGGTCCCAGAGCACGAGGTCGGCACGCTTGCCGACCTCCACCGAGCCGACCTCGGCTGCCAGCCCCTGCGCGATCGCCGGGTTGATCGTGATCTTGGCGATGTAGCGACGGACACGCAGGTTGTCGTTGTCGCCCGTCTCGCCGGGCAGGCGCCCGCGCTGCTGGCGCATCTTGCTGGCGGTCTGGAAGGTGCGGATCACCACCTCGCCGACGCGGCCCATGGCCTGACTGTCGGAGGCGACGATCGAGAAGGCGCCGATGTCGTGGAGGATGTCCTCGGCCGCGATCGTCTCGCGCCGGATGCGCGACTCCGCAAAGGCGATGTCCTCCGGGATCGACGGGTCGAGGTGGTGGCACACCATGAGCATGTCGAGATGCTCTTCGAGCGTGTTGGCCGTGTAGGGCCGCGTCGGGTTGGTGGAGCCCGGCAGGACGTTGGGCAGCCCGCAGACCTTGATGATGTCGGGCGCGTGGCCACCGCCCGCCCCTTCCGTGTGGAAGGCGTGGATCGTGCGGCCCCGGAAGGCGTCCACCGTGTTCTCCACGAAGCCCGACTCGTTGAGCGTGTCGGTGTGGATCATGACCTGGACGTCGTGCTCGTCGGCGACCGACAGGCAGCAGTCGATCGCGGCGGGCGTCGTGCCCCAGTCCTCGTGGAGCTTCAGCGACGAGGCGCCGGCGCGGATCATCTCGACCAGCGCCTGCGGCTGCGAGGCATTGCCCTTGCCGGCCAGCGCGAAGTTCATCGGCAAGCCGTCCAGCGCCTGCAGCATGCGCGCCAGATGCCAGGGTCCGGGCGTGCAGGTAGTCGCCAGCGTGCCGTGCGCGGGACCCGTACCGCCGCCGATCATGGTGGTGACGCCGGAATACAGCGCGTCCTCGACCTGCTGGGGGCAGATGAAGTGGATGTGGCTGTCGATCGCGCCGGCGGTCAGGATCTTGCCCTCGCCCGCGATCGCCTCGGTGCCGGGACCCACCACGATCGTGACGCCGGCCTGCGTGTCGGGGTTGCCGGCCTTGCCGATGGCATGGATCCGCCCGTCGCGCAGGCCCACATCGGCCTTGTAGATGCCGGTATGGTCGACGATCAACGCGTTGGTGATGACCGTGTCGACCGCCCCTTGCGCCCGGCTCAGCTGCGACTGGCCCATGCCGTCGCGGATCACCTTGCCGCCGCCGAACTTCACCTCCTCGCCATAGGTGGTGAGATCGCGCTCCACCTCGATCAGAAGCTCCGTGTCGGCCAGCCGGACGCGATCGCCGACCGTGGGTCCGTACATCGCGGCGTAGCTGGCGCGGGAGATCGTCACGGGCATGGTGCGGCGCGGTCCTCGTTTGACGGCAGGGCAGCAAAGTTTAAGCGCGATCGGACGGGAATGCGCAATCGCGAAGAATTGTGAACTGCCGTCCACACCCCTCGCGACCTTTCGCGGGGCCGCGCATTATCCCTTCATGCGCCTCCCCCTTCTGACCCTTTGCCTCCTAGCGACACCCGCCCTGGCCCAGCCCTTCGGCTTCGGCCCGCCCGGCACGCCGGCCGGGTCGTCGATGAGCGGTGCCCAGATCGGCAACTATCGTTCGCCGCGAGCCGGGATCGCCATTCCGGACGCACCGGTCTTCGGGGACACGCCGGTGGAGCGTGCCTACGGGCGCGACGTCGATGATTCGTTTCTGCGCCCCCGCGTGCCCCGCCCCGACGCCGACGGCGCCACCACGCACCTTCGCGCGGCCGAGGGGCGCTCCACCATCCGGCCCGACACGGCCGGCGACTTCGCGCGCTCCGACCCGTCCGTTCTGAACCAGAGCGGCGTCACGCGCCCGATCTCGCCGCCGCGCCGGGCGCGAATCGTTCCCAACCCGCAGCGCTCGCGCTAGAGCCCGTTCGAACCCGACCCGAAGGACCCGTCCCGTGCCCCGCCTTTCGCTTTCCCTTGCGGTTTCCGCCGCCCTTCTTCTCGCCTCGCCGGTTCTGGCCCAGTCGCTCGGCGGCGCATCCAGCGGCGGCAGCGCCGGGGGCGCCGGCTCCTCGTCGAGCGTCGGCGGGTCCTCGCTCGGCGGCTCGGCCGGCGGCGGCGTTTCGCCGAGCCTCGGCGGTGCCTCCAACACGATCGGCACCAGCGGCGGCGGTCTCGGCAGCAGCGCGACCTCGACGCAGCAGCGCGCCACGGCCGGCTCCACCACGATCAACTCGGTGAACGCCGACGCGGTGGCGCGCAGCGGCAACGTGGGTGCGGCCAGCACGATCGGCGGCACCGGAACCAATGCGGTCGGCAGCGGCACGGGCGGTTTCCAGAGCGTCGGCGGCACCGGACCGGCCGCGCTCTACAACATTCCGCGCCCGCGCGTGAACGTCGACCTGTCGGCGATCCGGTCGGCCCTGCGCGCCGGTCCCAACGCCACGCCCGACTCGCGCGGCAACTGAGGGAACGACGGTTCGGGACGGCGACCGGCCGCCGCTACAGGTCGCCCGACATCTTCCCGTTGAAGCCGAACACCCGGCGCAGGCCCGCGATGGGTACGAGACGCACGTCGCGCGCCTGACCCGGCTCGAATCGCACCGCCGTTCCGGCCGCGATGTCGAGCCGGTAGCCGTGCGCGGCCGCGCGGTCGAAGCGCAGTGCCGGATTGGTCTCGGCGAAATGGTAGTGCGAGCCGACCTGTATCGGCCGATCGCCCGTATTGGCGACCTTGAGTTCGATCGCCTTGCGGCCCTCGTTGAGGGTGATCGTCCCGTCGCGCGTCAGGATTTCGCCCGGAATCATCGGTCAGTTCCTCGTCCTGGTCCTGCGGCCGCCTTGCATGGCCTGCAAGGCTGGCATGGTCCTGTTGCGGCCGCAACCGGTGCATCGCGGCGAAACCCGTCGGCGCGCAATGCGTTAACCGCGCAGATCAGATGAAACCATCCGGCTCCCCCGCGCAATCGGAACGAAACCTGCGCGGGCTAGAAGTCAGGGAACAGAACGAGACGGCCAACGGAGCGATCCGAATCGGCCGCACCACCAACAGGGTTCGATACGTCATGCTCTCTCACGCGAAGGGAACCGTGCTTCTGGCCGGTGCTGTCGCGGCGGTGCTCGTCACCGCTGCGCCGGCGGGAACGGCCGAGCCGTTCCGGATCCGTACCGTCACCATGAACGGCACGCAGGGTCCCGCCTATTACTCCCGCCTGTCGGGCGGCTATCGTTTTCTCGCCACGGCGGACGCCGGCAAGGGCCTCGTCGCCTCGGTCGACAACGACACGCCCTGATTCGGGCACACCGGCGTCAGCGCACCGGCTCGTGGACCGTCACGAGCTTGGTGCCGTCCGGAAACGTCGCCTCGACCTGAATGTCGTGAATCATCTCCGCGATGCCGTCCATCACCTGATCCCGGGTGACGACATGGGCGCCCGCCTCCATCAGGTCGGCGACCGTTCGTCCATCGCGCGCCCCCTCCACGACGAAGTCGGTGATGAGGGCGACCGTCTCGGGGTGGTTCAGCTTCACGCCGCGCTCCAGGCGACGCCGCGCCACGTTGGCGGCCATGGCGACGAGCAGCTTGTCCTTTTCGCGCGGGGTCAGGTTCATCGCTCATCGGCTCCGCAGGTCGGGCAGGGTCTAGAGCGACCATAGTCCGGGAACGCCGCCCGGCGAAAGGGCGGCCAGGAGCGGAACGAGGCGGCGGCGCAGCGCGTAGCCATCGGTCGCCAAAAGGCGCACCACGAGCGATCCGTCGACGAGGCTCGCACCGCCCTCCGGTCCGGCGAGTTCCCGCACCCGCGTAAGGTCCACCTCGCCGCCGCGCCGCAGGATCGTGGCGAGCGCGCGCGCCTCGCCCAGCATCGGTGCGCGGGACAGCATCTTCCAGTCGGCACCCAGATCGAGTTCCTCGGCAAAGACCAGACGCCCGCCGCAGCGCACGCGCCAGCTGTCGCGCAACCGTCCGCCGCAGACGCTTTCGCCCGATTCGGAGCGTCCGAGGACGACGCTTTCGCACAGGAGGAGCCGGCTCGTGGCCTCGCAGTCGACGGTCAGCCGCCGGCGGAGCCGTCCGGCGTCGAACAGGATGGTTTCCTGCGGAAGGAAGCTCGCGCCGGCGTCCTCGCCCACATGGATCTGCGTTTCGACGCTGGCCTCCGCCCCGTCATGCGAGCGGTACACGCGCTCGGCAGCCTGCGTCGTCACCACCAGATCGCCGCGCGGCTCGATCTCGAAACGCTGCTCGAGCCGGTCGCCGCCCGCCAGGCCGCCGGCGGTGTTGACGAGCACCGCCTCGGCACGTCGGGTCCGCGCGCGCGGGAAGCGCAACTTGAGCGAGCCCGCCTGATGGAGGCGCCGGATACGGGTGGCTTCCGTGGGTCCGACCGGCCCGACGCGAACCGCGACCGCCCCCCGCGCGCGCTGCAAGGCAGCCGGTTGCGGGATCTCCGGGACGTCGGGCAAGAGGAGCGAGGCGGTGCGGGCGGTCTACTGCGCGGCTTCCACGAAGCGCGAGCGCTGCAGCGCGCGGCCGGGAACGCCGCCCTCCGACAGGCGCTTGCCCGCAACCGCAAGATCGGAGGGACCCGCGATATGCACCTCGGTCTCGCAGCCGAGAATATCCTCAAAGGCGGGCGGCACCATGCCGGCGGCCACCACCGATGCGATGCCGGTGCCGGGCGGCACGTCGATCTGCTTCAAGAGGCAGAGCGACGCACCGGGAATGTGGCCGGCGAGCCAGGCGGCGAGCGTATCGGAGTTGGTGTCCCAGCCCTCCGCGATCTCGGCGGCGCCGAGCGCCATCACCGTGGGCATCCAGACCGGCACGAGGCCCTCCTCCTGCACGCGCCGGATCTCCTCCAGCGTCGCAGCCGGGCGAAGGCGCGTGCCGAGACTGACCAGGGCGTGGCCGAACTGCTCCATGCCGAGCAACGCCATGCGATGGGCGGCCTCCGCGCCGTAGCCCATGCGGGACTGGTACTGGCGAACCGCCTTGGCGAACGGCCCCCCGCCCGGCACGATCACGAGGGGATCGCGTGCGCGCTCGATCGCCGCGACCCAGCGACCGAGATCCGCCGAGGCGATCGAGGAACCGCCGAACTTCACGATGAGGACGCGCTTGCCCGCCATGCCGTGTGGCCCTTTCCGGCGCGACTCGAAGGGAGGATCGGATCGCGCGATACGCTCTATTTGGACAAGTTTGTGACGGAATGCAAAGTTCCGCGAGCCGCATGCCGCAGCGCAGCAAAAGCAAGCGTTTTCAATCGATTAGAAGATCGTCCCGCGTTCGGCTGATCCGGATGCCGACGGCACCGGGGCCCAAATCGAGCTTTTCCACGTCGATCTGGACGGCCCGGACGCGCGGATCGGCGAGCACCGCCTCGGCCAGTTCCTCGGCCAGCGTCTCGACGAGCGCCGTGTGTCCCCGCTCGGTCAGGCGACGAGCGGCGTCGAGGATCAGGTCATAGGAGTACACATCGCCCATCTCCCGCGGTCGGCGCCTGGGCCGCAGGACGTCGGCCTCGACGTTGAAGCGTACGCGCTGCGCGCGGCCCTGCTCGAACCCGTAGGCCCCGACCGTCAGCGGCAGCACGAGGTCGCGCACGAGAATGCGGTCGGTCGCCCCGGTCTCGTCCGGCGGGTCCTGGATCAGCAACGAGCGCAACGCGGCCGGATCGACCTCCTCGTCGAAGACCAGCGCGTCGGGTCCGAGCACCAGAAGACGCGGGATGTCGGGCGCTTCCAAGGCGCCGCCCAGCCAGCATTCGAGACCCGCCTCGCGGCAGCGCGCCTGGAAGCGCGCCAGGGCCTCGAGGCTCACGGTGCGCAGAAGCGCGCGGTCGGGGTCGAGCAGAACGGCAGCGAAGCCCGACAGGTCCTCCAACGCGTCGTTGACCTCGCGCAGGCGGGCGACGCGCAGCGGCTCGCCGGGGAGGCTCTCGTCCACGGCGACCGCCAGAAGGGTTTCGGGCCCATCGCGCCCTTCCGCGAGGCGGTCGGGAACGCCGATCGAGGGACGCTCGCGGCGCAAGGGCGCGAGCACGTAGTCGGCGCCGGCCGCCAGCGCGCGGCGCGCGGCGTCGGGACTGGAAACACGGACGCAGAGGCGGGTGCGCACGGTACTCACGTGACCGCGTTCCGGACCTGGAAGCGGGGGTCGAGATGGAGCCCCGCATGCAATACCTCGGCGATGCCGCGCGCCGCGCGCAGCGCCTCGTCGAAGCGGTTGTAGAGCGGCGCGAAGCCGAAGCGCAGAATGTCGGGCGCACGGAAGTCGCCGACGATGCGGTGTGCGATCAGGGCCTGCGCGAGCGCGTAGGCGTCCGGGTGGCGCCACGACACCTGACTGGCGCGATCCTCGCCCCGGCGCGGGCTCGCAAGCCGCAGATCGGGTCCCGCCAGCGCCTCGACCGCCTCCACGAAGAACGTGGTGAGCGCGACGGACTTGTCGCGGATCTGGCTCATCGTGACGCCCTCGAACGCATCCAAGGCCGCATCGAGCGAGGACAGCGCGATCACCGAGGGCGTACCGGCCTGGAAGCGGCGGATGCCGTCCGAGGGCCGGTAGCCCGGCTCGAAGCTGAAGGGCGCGGAATGGCCGAACCAGCCCGACAAGGGCTGGCGGGCCTCGCCTTGGTGGCGCGGCGCGACAAACAGAAAGGCCGGCGCGCCGGGCCCGCCGTTCAGGAACTTGTAGCCGCAGCCTACCGCGAAGTCCGCGCCACTGGCTTCCAGTGCCAGTTCCAGCGCGCCCGCCGAGTGGGCGAGATCCCAGATCGCGAGCGCTCCGGCGGCATGAGCGGCCCTGGTGAGGGCCGCCATGTCGTGGATCGCGCCGGTGCGATAATCGACATGGGTCAGCATGAGGACGGCGGTGCGCTCGCACAAGGCGCCCGCCGGGTCCGCGCCCTCGTCCACGAGGCGCAGCTCGTGTCCTTGCGCCAGAAGCTGCGCCAGGCCTTCCGCCATGTAGAGATCGGTCGGGAAGTTCGCGCGCTGCGAGACGATGACGCGCCGCTCGGGGCGGAGCGCGAGGGCGGCGGCGAGCACCTTGAAGAGATTGACCGAGGTGGAGTCGGCCGCGACGACGCTGCCGGCGGAGGCACCGATCAGCGCGGCGATCCGCTCGCCGACGCGCCCCGGCAGGTCGACCCAGCCGGCCGCGTTCCAGGAGCCGATGAGACCGTGGCCCCATTCCTCGGAAACCGTCCGCGCGACGCGCTCGGCGCTGGCCTTCGTCAAGGCGCCGAGCGAGTTGCCGTCGAGATACACGAGGCCGTCTGGCAACCGGAAGCGTTCGCGCGCGAAGGCGATCGGGTCGGCCGCGTCGAGTTCGCGCGCGCGCGCGTCCCAGCGGTCGGTGGCTCGGGGGAGCGCGTCAGCCACGGCCGAAGGCCTTGAAGGCGACCGTGGTGAACGTGTCCGAGACGCCGTCCAGCACCTGGAGGCGTTCGGTCACGAAGTGGCCGATGTCGCGCTCCGGGTCGAGATAGAACTTGGCGATGAGATCGTAGTGTCCGGAGGTGGAATAGACTTCCGAGATCTCCTCGATCTCCTCCACCAGACGGTCCGCCACGCGATAGGCGGCGCCCGGCCGGCACTTGAACTGGACGAAGATGGTCTGCATCGCGCGTGTCTGCCTCCGGGGGAACGGAGGGTTGCTATCAGAGCGGCGCGGCCAGCGTCAAAAGGCGCGTCAGCGCGGAGGCGGGATCCGCCAGATCCTCGACGACGTCGAAGTGGTGTCGCGCGGGAATCTCGGTTCCCTCGATCCGGGCGCCGAGCCCGGCCCAGGCCGAAACCAGGAAACCCGTCTGCCGGCGAAGCTCGGGCAGTTCGGCCGCTCCCACCACCGCATGGATCGATCCCTGCCAGGCCGGCTCCAGGAGCGCCGGGCTCTGGCCAAGCGCCTCGGCGGCGTCGATGCGCAGCGTATCGTTCATGCGCGTGCGGCGGATCGGGCGCAGGTCGTGCAGGCCGCTGACCGGCACGACGCGGTCGATCCGGGCGAGCAGCGCGGGGTCGATCGGCGAACCCGCGGCGACCATGCGGGCGACGAGGTGGCCGCCAGCGGAATGACCGGCGAGGCGCAAAGGGCCTGCCGGCACGAGACGGGCCGCTGCCGCGACCGCGGCCGCGACATCCTCGGCGATCGCGGTCAGGCGGACGTCGGGCGCCAGCCGATAGCTCGGCACCGCCACCGCGAAACCGCGTTCCAGACACCCGCGCGACAAGTGCGACCAGTAGGTGCGGTCGAGCGCCTTCCAGTAGCCGCCATGGACGAAGACCACGAGGCCCTCCGCCTCCGCTTCCGGCCGGAAGAGGTCGAGGCGCTGGCGCTCGTGCGGGCCGTAAGCCACGCCGAGATCCGCCTTGCCGCGCGCGCCGAGGCGCTGGCGGAAGGCCTCCGCCTCGCGCGTCCAGCGCGGCGCGAACGCTTCCGAGCCTGGCACCGCGGCGGAGTTGTCGTAGGCGCGGTCGAAGTCGGCGACGGGGCTCGGGCTCATGGGCGGATCAGTCGACGAAGGCGCGTTCCACGACATAGGTGCCGGGCTTGGAGTTGGCGCCCTCCTCCATGCCGAAGCGCTCGCACAGGGCGGCGGTCTCGCGCAGCATCTCCATGGAGCCGCAGATCATGGCACGATCGGTGGCCGGGTCGATCGGCGGCAGGCCGAGGTCGGAGAAGAGCTTGCCGGTTTCGAGCAGCGTCGTGATGCGCTCGCCCCTGGGCTCGCCCTCGCGCGTTGCCGCGCCGTGGTAGCGCAGCTTGCCGGCGGCCATCTCGGCCAGGATCTCGTCGGTCTCGATCGCCTTCACGAGCTCCTCCCCGTAGGCGAGCTCGGCCCGGGTGCGCGTCGTATGCGTGAGGACGACCTCCTCGAACTTCTCGTAGGTCTCGGGATCGCGGATGATGCCGGCGAACGGCGCGACGCCCGTGCCCGTGGAGAAGAGGTAGAGGCGCTTGCCCGGCAGGAGCGCGTCGAGCACGAGCGTGCCGGTCGGCTTCTTGCGCATCAGCACCGTGTCGCCCGGCTGGATGCGCTGGAGGTGCTCGGTGAGCGGACCGTTCGGCACCTTGATCGAGAAGAACTCGAGTTCCTCGTCCCACGAGGGACTCGCGATGGAGTAGGCCCGGAACACCGGCTTCTCGGCGTTGGGCAGGCCGATCATCGCGAACTCGCCGGTGCGGAAGCGGAAGCTCGCGGGGCGCGTCATGCGGAAGCGGAACAGCGTGTCGGTATAGTGCTGCACCTCGGTCACGGTCTCGGCGAAGACGTTGGCGGGGATCGGGAAGCTCGGCGCCTGGGCGGCAGCGGCGGAAACGGACATCGCGAAACCTTCTGGACTGAACGGCGGGGAGCCTTAAGCTCGAGCGGGTCGCGGGAGGTCGACCGGCGGCTCCCGAGGCAACGGTTGGTGATAGCTAAGGCGCTGTGTGCCCGAGCGCGAGGGCAGCGGGAAGAAACAGGGTCCTCAAACCAGCACCTCGCGCGAAATATCTGCCGCCGAGCCGAAGACGCGGCGATAGCGCTCGATCTCGATCGGCGTGCCGGTCGCCTTGGCCGGATTGTCGGACAGCTTCACGGCCGGACGCCCGTTGACCTCGGTCACCTTGCAGACCAGCGAGATCGGGTGGAGGCTCGGGATCTCGGCCGGCGCCACGCCCCGGAAGTCGTTGGTGAGGTTGGTGCCCCAGCCGAAGCTGAGCCGCACGCGCCCCTCGAAGTGGCGATAGGTCTCCTCGATGGAATCGACGTCCATGCCGTCCGAGAACACGAGAAGCTTCTCGCGCGGGTCGACGCCCTGCTCGCGCCACCAGCGCATGATCGCCTCGCCGCCCTCGATCGGGGGCGCGGAGTCGGGACGGAAGCCCGTCCAGTCCGCCACCCAGCGCGGCGCATGGCGCAGGAAGGAGCTGGTTCCGAACGTGTCGGGCAGCACCACGAGAAGGTTTCCGCCGTACCAGCCCTGCCAGTCGCGCAGGACCTCGTAGGGCGCCTGGCGCAGCGCCTCGTCGGTCCGCGCGAGCGCGGCATAGACCATGGGCAGCTCGTGCGCGTTGGTGCCGATCGCCTCCAGGTCGGCCTCCATGGCGAGCAGCACGTTGGAGGAGCCGAGGAAGCGGCTTCCGAGCTTCTCCTTCAGGGCCTCGACGCACCAGCGCTGCCACAGAAAGGAATGGCGGCGACGCGTGCCGAAGTCGGTGATGCGCAGGTTCGGCAGGGCGTCGAGCCGGGCGACCTTGTCCCACATCTTGGCCTTGGCGCGCGCATACAGAACGTCGAGCTCGAAGCGGCCGGCGTTGCGCATTGCGGCGCGCGAGCGCAGTTCGTTGATGATGGCGAGCGCCGGGATCTCCCACATCATCGTGTGGGTCCACGAGCCCCGGAACATCAGCTCGTACTGCCCGTCGCGCTTCTCCAGCTCGTAGGGAGGCAGTTCGAAGTCGCGCAGCCACTGAAGGAAGGCCGGCCGGAAGATCTGCGTCGAGCCGTAGAAGGAGTTGCCCGCCAGCCAGATCATCTCGCGCTTCGAGAAGCGCACGGTGCGGGCGTGGTCGAGCTGGGCGCGCAGCTCGCCCTCGTCGATCTGGTCGGCGATGCGCACCGTCCGCGTGCGGTTGATCATGCGGAACGTGACCGCGGTGTCGCGATGCAGGCCCCAGACCATCTGCAGCATCAGGAGCTTGTAGAAGTCGGTGTCGAGCAGCGAGCGGACGATCGGGTCCAGCTTGAACGTGTGGTTCCAGACCCGCGTCGCGATATCGGTGGCGACCATGCTCCGTTCCTCCGGCGCGCCGGCCCCTCCTAGCGGGGCATCCGAATCGTTCCCTTAAGCCATGCCGCTGCCCGGCGACAGGGCGCCTCTCACGAAACCGCCCCCTTCGCCGTGTTGCTGAGGTCGGTTCGATTCGGAAAGGAAACAGGACGATGAGGCTCGCAGGCGCACGCTCGGGACTGATGCGACTCGCGTTCGGTGCGGTTCTGGCGGGGGGACCGGCCTGGGCCGAGGACGCACCGCCCCTGATGCTCGGCCTTCCCGTCGCCTGCGCGCTGGGTGCGGACTGTTTCGTGCAGCAGTTCCCCGACATGGACGCAGGCCCCGGTGCCACCGACCCGTTCTGCGGCACGGCGGCCTATGACGGGCACGATGGTCTCGACATCCGCCTCCTGTCGATGCGCGACGTCGCGCGCGGCGTCGCCGTGGTCGCGCCGGCCGCCGGAACGGTGCGAGGGGTCCGTGACGGCATGGAGGACCGCTTTGCCTCGACGCCCGAGTTGCGCGCCGCGATCCGGGGCACCGAGTGCGGCAACGGCGTGGTGATCGACCATGGCGCTGGTGTGGAGACGCAGGTCTGCCACCTGCGCAAGGGCAGCGTCGCGGTGCGTGCGGGCGAGCGGGTCGAGACGGGTGCCAAGCTCGGCGAGATCGGCGCCTCGGGCCTGGCCGAGTTTCCCCACGTCCACCTGTCCGTCCGGCAGGAAGGCCGGAAGGTCGATCCGGTGAGCGGTCGACCGGTCGGCTCGGGCTGCCGCGGGGACGAAGCGATGGCGGCCAGCTGGTTCTCGCCCGATGCCCGCAAGGCGCTTCTCGCCCATCCGCCGACCGCGATCCTCGCCACCGGCCTTTCGGGCGCCCCGGTCGACTACAACCGCCTGGTGGTCGACGGTCCGCCGCCTGTTCCCGCCAGCGGCGAACCGGCAACGCTGGCCTACGGCTGGTATGCGAACGTGCGCGGCGGCGACCGGATACGCCTCACGCTCACCGCACCCGACGGCTCGCGCTTCATGACGCAGGACTCCGAGCCGCTCGCCGGCGCGAAGGCGGCCTATTCGGCGTTTGCGGGACGCCGCCAGGCGTTGAGGCCCGGCCTCTGGCATGTGCGCACGGACGTTCTGCGCGATGGAGCCACCGTTGCGAGCCGCGAGGAGCGCGTCGAGGTCGCTCCCTGACGCTGTCGCGACGCGGCGTGACAAAGCCGACCGCGCGCCGCACTCTCGCCCGGCTGTTTGATCCAACCGATCCGTGCGCCGGAGATGCCCCCATGCCCACCCGTCCGTCGTTTCGCGCGCTGTCCGGCCTCCTGGCCGCGGCGCTTTGCGTCCTGCCCGCAGCGCCTCCCGCGTTCGCGGCCTCGCCCGCGCCCGTCCGGGCCGCCCACGGCATGGTGGTGACCGCCCAGCGCCTGGCCTCCGAGGTCGGCGTCGAGGTCCTGCGGGCGGGCGGCAACGCGGTGGATGCGGCGGTGGCGGTCGGCTACGCGCTCGCCGTCACCTATCCCACCGCCGGCAATCTCGGGGGCGGCGGCTTCATGACCGTGCGCATGGCGGACGGGCGCACCGGCTTCCTCGACTTTCGCGAGCGCGCCCCGCAGCGCGCCTCGCGCGACATGTATCTCGGCCCCGATGGCGAGCCGGTCGCGGGCCTGTCCACCGACGGATGGCTCGCGGCCGGCGTGCCGGGCTCGGTCTCGGGCCTCGAGACGGCGCGCGAGCGCTTCGGCACCAAGGGCCGCACCGATCTGATCGCGCCCGCGCTGCGCCTGGCGCGCGAGGGCTTCACGCTCTCGCCGGGCGACGAGGAGAGTTTTGCCGACGCCAGCGCCGATCTCGCCAAGGATCCCGCCGCCCGTCTGATCTACGTCCGCCCCGACGGCTCGCCGCTGCGCACCGGCGACCGGCTCGTGCAGCCGGATCTGGCGGGCGTCCTTCAGGCCGTCTCGGAGGGCGGTCCGGCCGCCTTCTACGAGGGCGAGCCGGCCCGGCGCATCGTCGCGGGCTCGCAGAAGGGCGGCGGCATTCTCTCGATGGAGGACTTCAAGCTCTACCGGACGCGCGAGCTGGAGCCCGTGCGATGCGGCTATCGCGAGCTCGAGATCCTGTCGGCGCCGCCGCCGAGTTCGGGCGGCACGGTGATCTGCCAGATCCTCAACACGCTGGAGGCTTACCCGCTGAAGGATGCCGGCTACGGGTCGGCGCAAGGGGTTCACTGGACGGTGGAGGCGATGCGCTTCGCGTTTCGCGACCGCAACCAGGAGCTCGGCGATCCCGCCTTCGTCCAGAACCCGGTCGAGCGCCTGACCTCGGACGCTTATGCCGGCGCGATCCGCGCGCGCATCGACGATGCGCGCGCGGGCGTCTCGGAGGGGCTGGCGCCGGTGTCCGGCGAGAAGCCCGAGACGACGCACTATTCGATCGTGGACGCGGCCGGCAACGCGGTGGCGGTGACCACAACGCTGAACGGCTCGTTCGGGGCGCGGGTCGTGGCGCCCGGCACCGGCATCCTTCTCAACAACGAGATGGACGACTTCACCATGAAGCCGGGCGTGCCGAACCTCTACGGCCTCGTGCAGGGCGAGGCCAACGCGGTGGCGCCCGGCAAGACGCCGCTTTCCTCGATGAGCCCGACGATTGTCCTGCGGGACGGCCACCCCCTCCTGGTGCTCGGAACGCCCGGCGGCTCGCGCATCATCACCGCGGTGGTGGAGGCGTTTCTCAACGTCGTGGAATACGGCATGGACATCCAGGAGGCCGTGGACGCGCCGCCCTTCCACCACCAGTGGCTGCCCGATCGCATCGCGCTGGAGCCCCGAGCGCTCTCGCCCGACACGCAGCGCATGTTGCGCGAGATGGGCCATCGCGTGGAGGAGGATGCCGATTGGCCGGTCTGGGGCGAGGCGGCCGCGATCCTCGTGGGCGCACCACGACTGGACGAAAGCCAGGCTGGCCCGTCCGACCGGCCTTTGTTCGGCGCGATTGATTCGCGCGCCCGCGCAGGCGCGGCGATCGGCTACTGACGCGGGCCACCTCAAGGTATCGTCCCGCGTTGCAGCGACACGATGCTAGATACGGTCTTCTGATCGTGGAAGACGAAGTTTTTTCCGGTTCCATTCAGATAAGCGTTGCTGTTTGGCTGAAAACACTTAAGTCGGAACTGATCAACCGGACGAAAAGAACAAATGGAAGCTTCTCCGATGGACGCCCCGCAGGATGACGTTGCCACCCGCCGCCAGCATACGGCGGAGATCGTTGCTGCCTATGTCAGCAACAATCACGTGCCGCGCGATGAACTGGCGTCGCTGATCGGCAGTGTCTTCGAGGCTTTGAACTTCCAGGCTGCATCGCAGCCCGCCGCTGCGGAAGCACCGGCTCTTGTTCCCGCGGTTCCGATCAAGAAGTCGGCGACGCCCGACTATCTGATCTGCCTGGAGGACGGAAAGAAGTTCAAGTCGCTCAAGCGTCACTTGATGACCGACTTCGGCCTGACGCCGGAAGCCTACCGCCAGAAGTGGGGCCTGCCGGCCGACTACCCGATGGTGGCGACGGCCTATGCCGCCAAGCGCTCGGAACTGGCACGCAAGATGGGTCTCGGACGCAAGCCTGCCGCCGCGGCAGAGATGGTCGAGGCGGCTGACGCGGACGAGCCGGAAGTGGCGGAGGCCGCGCCGGCAAGCCAGGAAAAGGCGGCACCCAAGCGTCGCAGCAGCCGGAAGGCCAAGGCCGAGGCGGCCTGATCCCGTCTCGCGCGGCTTGGCCGGCGGACCAGCAGGGCAAACAGAAACGGCGGCCTCGGGCCGCCGTTTCTGTTCGAGGTTCCCGATCGCGGCGGAGCGATGCGACCGTCTCCGTTCGCCGAACCGGCCGTTCGCCCATCCCCGCCGCGTCGACGCGGCGTCCGACAACCCGACCTAGTCGTTCGATGACTCGCCCTTGCCGGCCTCGGCCGCTCCATCCACGGCCGAGCGCTCGTGGCCGCCCTGCGCGACGCGGGCCTTGGCCTCCTCCGTGGGAATATCGTGCTTGGCGGCCACCTCCTCGGCCTCGAGGTCGGGTGGCGTGCGATCCGGCGTGACGGGAATGTTGGACATGGGCGTGCCTTCCATCGGCTCGTGTTCGACAGGAAGGGCAACGCATCGCGATCCGATTGGTGCCTAGCACGCCAAGACGTGATCGCGGCCGGCTCACCGGGCCGGATCGCGGCGAGGCGCAGGGACGGGGCCCGTCAGCCCTTGCCGCGCTGGGCGAGAAGGTCGCGGATCTCGATGCCGATCGGGGGAAGCGCGCGGGGCTTGCGGTCCTGCAACAGGAGAAAGCCGAAGGGCGCTTCCTTGTCCTCGCCCCGCGGCGACGTCGAAGAATGGGTGTCGAGCGATGTCATCACGGGTCCTCCCGACCTTTTCATCGCATGAACGGCTTTCGCCGGACTGGGGGCAGGCGGCGACGCGTCCGCACGTGGCCGCCGGGCCGGATGATCAGACCCGCACACGCCAGGTCAGGCTGCGGCTTTCGCCGGGCGCCAGATGCAGAAGGCCGGGTTTTTGGATGAACTCGCTGTCCCAGCCCACGGGACTGGCCATGGAATACCAGGGCTCGATGCACAGGAACGGGGCGCCGTCCGGCTTCGACCAAAGGCCGAGGTCCCGGTAGCCGTCCCAGGAAAACGCAAGCTCGCGCACCGGCGCGCCATCCGCACCGCGCGCGACGAAGCGTAGCGAGCGGCTCGCCACCTCCGGCATGACCAGGGCATCCGCGGCAAACAGCGCCTCCGACAGCGCCAGCACGCGCCCCGCTTCCAGCGGCAACGGCCTGGCCGGTCCCAGAAGACCGCCCTGGACGCTGAGGACCTCGCCCGCCTCTTCGGCGTCGAACACGATCGCGTGGTCCTCCTTGGCAATGCCGTCCACAAGCGGCCAGCGGAAGCCCGGGTGGGCGCCGACGCCGCATGGCAGGACGTCCGGCCCCGGGTTCTCGACCCGCGTGGTCACGGCCAGGGTCGACCCGTCGACCTCGTAGCTTTGTTCCAGCACGAAGGCGAAAGGGTATAGAGCCCGGGTTTCGGGATCGTCGTCGAGACGCAGCGTCACGCGCGTCGCTGTTTCCTCCACGCATCGAAAGACGCGGTCGCGCGCAAAGCCGTGCTGCGTCAGCCGGAAGCTCTGGTTCTCGTGGCGAAGCCGGTCGCCGGCGAGCCGTCCGACGATCGGAAACAGCACCGGCGCGTGACGCGGCCACGCCGCGCCCGCCTGCCAGAGCAGTTCCGCGCCCCCGGCGTCGCGCAGGCTGACGAGTTCCGCGCCCGCCGGGGCGATCTGCGCGGTGACCGCCGTTGTTCCGATCATGAACCGTTCGCTCATCAAGGCCGCCTCTTCTTGGGTGCCGCGGCTTCTACGACAGATCGCGGCCACGCGACACCGCGCACCCGTTCGACGCGTCGGGAGGGTTCGTCGGGAACACGCAGGTCCCCGTTGCCATTCCTGCCCGGATGTCCGAGCCGAACGGCCGGGCGCTTCATGACCGTAAGGGCCCCTCGATGAGTATCTTCACCAAGATCCGCGACGCGATCTTCCACCGTGCCGAGGCCGCGGCCCCGCAACAGGCTCCTGCGTCGGGCGCGGCCACCCCGTCGGCACCGCCCGTTTCGCCCGCGCCCGCCACGCCGCCGGCTGGCGCCCCGGCGCCAACCTCTGCGTCGCCGGCGCCCGCAAGCCCGGCACCCTCGCAGCCCTCGTCCGGCGGCGCGCCGGCGCCGTCGTCCGCCGCACCGTCTCCTGCCGCCCCCGCCTCGCCTTCGACCGGCGCCTCCTCGTCGTCATCGCATGTCGACGTGGCCGCGATCATGGACAAGGCGGTCCGCGACAGCGGCCAGCGCCTCGACTGGCGCCACTCGATCGTCGACACGATGAAGGCCCTCGGTCTCGACAGCAGCCTGGGCGAGCGCAAGGAACTGGCCGAGGAACTCGGCTATACCGGCGACACAGCCGACAGCGCCGCGATGAACGTCTGGCTGCAGAAGGCGCTCATGCGCAAGCTCGCCGAGAACGGCGGACAGGTGCCGGCCGAGTTGCGCGACTGAGGCGAGCTTCGCCGTCGGGGAGGTCGCCCGGTGACCCATGCGCAGCGGGAGCCATTCCCGCGACGCCGGTGCCGGGCCGCCGCCACCTCAGCCGCCGAGGGCTGCGAAGGCCTCGCGCAGGTCGGCGCCCGACGTGCCGAGCACGACTGCGGCGAGAATTCGTGCCTTGGCGCCGGTGAGGTCCCCGGCAAAGATCGCACCGGCCCGCTCCAGATCCTTGCCGCCCCCGTTCCCGTAGACCGGTTTCACCCGTCCCTCCGGGCAGCGCGAGCAGACAATCACCGGTGTTCCCGCCGCAACGATCTCGCTCACCGCCGCGCTGACGGCGGGCGGAGCATTGCCTCGTCCGAACGCTTCCAGCACGATCGCCCGGGCATAGGTCGCGGCGTGGCGAAAGAGCCGGTCGGACGCCCCCATGGCCAGCCGCACGATCTCGACCTCGGCCTCGATGCGCTCGGGCCGGTAGGTTCGCCGCAGAAGCGGTCGTCGGTGAATGCGCACGACGTGGCCATCCACCTCGCCCAGCTTGCCGTGTTCGCCCGAGCGGAACGTGTCGGTGCGCGCGGTATGGGTCTTGGTCACGTCGCGCGCCGCGTGGACGTCGTTCTCGAACAGGATCACCGAGCCCAGACCGGCCGCGTCCCCGCTGGCCGCCAGGCGCACCGCTTCGGCGATGTTGCGTGGCCCATCGGTGTCGGGTGCGTCGGCGCTGCGCTGGGCGCCTGTGAACACGACGGGCTTCGATCCCGGAACCAGGAGGTCGGCCAGAAAGGCGCTTTCCTCCATCGTATCGGTGCCATGCGTGACGACGATGCCGTCGCAGGTGGGATCGTCGGCATGTTCGGCGATGCGCCGCGCCAGGGCGAAGGCCAGGGGCAGGTCGATCGCAAAGGAGCCGACGCGGCAGAAATCGTCGACCGCCAGCTCGATGCCGTCGAGCGGATCGTGCAGTGCGGCCCGCAGGGCCTCGCCCGACACGCTGGCCACGACGTCGGCACCGGCTCGTCCGCTGCTGGCGCGCGAGGCGATCGTGCCGCCGGTCGTCACAAGATGGATGCGGGGCATGGCGGGGTCCTCGTGTCGGGTCGCCTCCGCCGACGCATCGGCGAAGCGCGGGTCGGCAAAGCTGCCGGCACCCCCCATGCGACACGAGAACGGTGCGAAGGTTACGCCCCCTTAGAGAGCCGGCGCCGGGCTCAGCCGGCGCCGGGGCGGCGCAGCGCCGGGTCGAGGATCCATTCGGCGCTGTCGTTCCAGACGTCCATCTTGACGATCCGGCCGTCCACCACCTCGAAACGGTCGACATAGCGGTTGTCGTCGAAGGGCGTGCCGTCCGGCCACTCGCCGTAGAGCTTGCCGATCGAGTAGACGACGGTGCGGTCCGCGGCGGGCGCCACGTCGAAGCGCTCCATGCGCTTCTTCACCCACTTGTAGCGGGCGGCATTCACCGCGGTCGGGCCGCTCGGATGGTCGAAGACGCGCCCGCCGGTGAAGGTGATCGTGCAGCCCGGCGCCATATAGGTCGCGGCGCGCTCGGGGTCGGGCACCATCGAGGCTTCCAGGTAGTCGCGCACGATCTCGGCGTCGCTCGCAGGCGTCATCGACGTTTCTCCTCTTCCGATGGCCTCGATCTCCTGCACCGCCGCGACCACCCCGTCCACCACCGGCAGCGCGAAGCGCGCCGTGAAGCGCGCCGCCAGGTCCGCCATGCCGGCGCAGCCGAGCACGATCGCCCCCGGCCGGTCCTCGCGCAGCGCCCGATGGATCTCGGCGGCCACGCGCTCCTCGGCGTCCGAGCCCTCGCGCTCCAGGTCGAGCACCGGCACCTCGGACGCCCGCACCCGCGCGCAGGCACCGGCAAAGCCGCCGTCCCGCACGTTCGCCTCGATCACCGGCACGGAAACCGAAAGCGTGGTGACGACCGAGAAGCGCCCGTGGCGCGCGGCCGCGCGAAAGGCGGCTTCGCCGATGCCAAGCACGGGTTTCTCCGTCAGCCGGCGCGCCGCCGCCAGTCCCGTATCGTCGAAGCAGGCGATCACAAAGGCGTCGGCCTCGCCTTCCCGTTCCCCGATCACCTGCAGGAGCCCGGGCTCGGCCGCCTCGCCGTCGGCGGCCCCCTGTATGGAGGGCGGTCCCGAAGGGTTGGTCGCTGTCAGGATCACGGTTTCGGGGCTCGCCGCGGCCCGGGCGGCCTCGCCGATCTTGCGGGTCATCGATCTGGTGGAGTTCGGGTTGACGAAGAGGATGCGCAAGGGGGCGCTCACAGCGTCCCCTTGCCGGCGTCCGAGGCGCCGCGCATGCGCCGCGCGCGCAAGGTGAGGCCCGTGCCGAGCGTCAGCGCGATGACCAGGAAGGAGACGGCGGTGGTGAGCGTGCCGAGCGCATAGATCGCCGGCGTCGTGACCGTGGTGGTGAGGCCCTGCAGCTCCAGCGGCAGCGTGTTGGGGCCGCCGATCGCCTGGGACGTGCGCGCGATCTCGTCCCAGGACAGCGTGAAGCCGAAGAGCGCGACGCCCACGAGATAGGGCGCGATGATCGGCAGCACGACATGCCGGAAGGTCTGCCAAGGGGTAGCGCCGAGGTCGCGCGCGGCCTCCTCGTAGGCCGGGTCGAAGCGGTTGAAGACCGCGAACATCACGAGCATGCCGAAGGGCAGCGTCCAGGTGAGGTGCGCGCCGAGCGCCGAGGTGAAAAGGCCCATCGCCGACTGGAAGCTTGTCCCCCCGAGGCCGTAGGCTTTGACGAAATCGTCGAAGATGCGGAACTGGAGCGCGATGCCGAGCGAGACGGCGATGGAGGGCAGGATGAGGCTTGCGATCGCGGTGTAGAAAAGAAGCGTCGCGCCGCGAAAGCGCCGGCGGAAGGCGAGGCCTGCCAGGACCGAGATCACCACCGTCAGCACCGTCACCACGAGGCCGAGCCGGAGCGAACGGCCGAACGCCGCCCAAACGTCGACGACGCCGAGGCCCTGCCACAGGACGCCGAACCAGTGCGTCGACACCCCGTTCATCGGAAAGGTCAGCCCACCGTCTGGTCCCTGGAAGGACAGGATCAGGACCGTCAGCGTCGGCCCGTAGAGAAACAGGACGAAGGCCGAGAACAGGATGGCCAGCGGCCAGAAGGCGCGGGAGCGTCGCTCGTCCATATCAAAGCTCCTTGCGGATATCGACGACGCGCAGGAGCGCGAAGACGATCAGGAGGACGGTGCCGAGCAGCACCACCGCGTTGGCCGCGGCGATCGGGAACTGGAGGTAGCTGATCTCGGTCTGGATGGTCTTGCCGACCGACGCGATCTGCTGTCCGCCCATCAGGCCCACCGTGATGAAGTCGCCCATGACGATGGTGAGGACGAAGATCGAGCCGATCGCGATGCCGGTCTTCGACAGCGGCACGACGACGTTCCAGAGGATCTGCCAGCCGCCCGCCCCGGCATCGCGCGCGGCCTCGATCAGCCGGCGGTCGATGCGCAGCATCGAGTTGTAGATCGGCACAACCATGAAGAACGTGAAGAGGTGCACGAAGGTCAGCGTCACGGAGAAGCTGGAATACAGCAGCCAGTCCAGCGGCCGGTCGATCACGCCGATCCCGAGAAGCGTCCGGTTCACCAGCCCCTCGCGCCCGAGAAGCGGGATCCACGAGATCATGCGGATGACGTTCGAGGTCCAGAACGGAATGGTGCACACGAGGAACAGGACCGACTGCACCGTCTTGGAGCGCACCTCGAAGGCCAGGAAATAGGCGATCGCAAAGCCCAGGCCGAGCGTGATCGCCCAGACCGTGGCGGCGAAGGACAGCGTCGAGACATAGGTGCGGAACGTCGTGCACAGCGTCGGCAGGCGCGCGATGCAGCGGTCGAACACGTCGAGATAGTTCTGCGCCGTGAAGTCCGGCTGGATCTGGTAGTTGTCGTAGGTCCAGAAGCTCACCATCACGATGAAGACGAGCGGCACCACAAGAAATACCAGGAACACCAGCGCCAGCGGCGCGGCCTGCAGGTAGGGCGCGAGCCCCGTGCGGTTCGATGCGGTCATGGCGCTCCGTGGCGGGCACGCGACGGTGGCGGGGCTGCCGCCCCGGTCCCCGCCCGGGAAGGACGTCCCGGACCCTTCTTTTTGTTTGGAGATCTTTCCCATGACCGGGAGGGGCCAGCGGTCCCTCCCGGTCATGGACACGCTTCAAATGAGGAGGGTCCAGGGACATCATGTCCCTGGCAGGGGTGCAGGGGACGGCGTCCCCTGCCTGCGAGCCTTACGCTGCGACGAACTCGTTCCACTTGCGGATCATGTAGCTGTCCTCGTCCATGACGGCGTTCCAGCAGGCGACCGATCCCATGCGCTGGTCGAAGGAGCCGCCGTCGCGCACCGCGCCCTTGAGGGCGATGGTCTGGCCCTGCGGGGACTTGATGTCCTCCTCAGCCGGCTTGCCCTCCATCCAGTAGGCCCACTCGTAGGGCGCCATGGCGGTCTTGGCGGTGGTGAGGACGCCGGAATAGTAGCCCTGGCGGTTGAGGAAGGCGCCGGCCCAGCCCGACAGGAACCAGTTCACGAACTCGTAGGCGGCGTCGAGCTTGGGTCCGTCGAGGGTGGCCGGCAGCGCGAAGCCGGAGGCCCAGGCGCGGTAGCCTTCCTTCAGGGGCTGGAACACGCAGTCGATGCCCTTGCCGCGCACGGCCGTGACGGCGGGCGACCACATGGACTGGATCACCGTCTCGCCCGACGACATCAGGTTGACGCTCTCGTTGAAGTCCGACCACAGCGCCCGGAACTGTCCGGCCTGCTTGGCCTCGATCAGCGTCTCGATCGTCATGTCGATCTCGTCGCGGGTCATGTTGCCCTTGTCGGGATATTTGTACTTGCCCGACGCCTCGATCACCATGGCGGCGTCCATGATGCCGATCGAGGGGATGTTGAGGATCGAGGCGCGGCCCTTGAACTCGGGGTTGAGCAGCTCCGCCCAGCTCTCGATGGGGCGCTTGATGAGGTCGGGGCGGATGCCGAGCGTGTCGGCGTTGTAGGTGGTGGGGATCAGCGAGATCCACTCGGTCGGCGAGGACGCGAACGTCTTGGACTTGTTGCCTTCGAGGTAGAGGACCTTCCAAGGCGCGGTGCCCTGGTCGCCGATCTTCCGGCCGTCGATCTCGCCCTTGGTGAAAACGGTCGTGATGTTGTCGAATTCCTTGATGCGCTTGGCGTCCATGCCCATCAGGTTGCCGGTCGGTACGAACTTCTTGAGCGCGAAGTATTCGGTGTCGACGATGTCGAAGGAGTTCGGCTGGGTGATGATGCGCTTGGTCACTTCGTCGGTGGTGACGGGCACGTACTCGATCGTGATGCCGAGATCCTCCTTCACCTTGGCAGCGATCTCGGTGCTCTGGTTCACGGCGGTGCCGAGATAGCGCAGGGTCTTGGCCTCCTGCGCGCGCGCCGACGAGACGTAGGGAAATCCGGTGACGCCGGCGCCGCCCACGAAGGCGAAGCCGGCGGCCGCGGCCGAGCCGCTCTTCAGGAAGCTGCGCCGGGACAGGCCGGGGGTCTTGGTGTCGCTCATGCGGGTCTCTCCTTGTGGAAGGCTGGCGGGATGACAGGCGGTCAGGCGGCCGAGAGGGCGAACTCGTCGCCCCTCGACCAGTGGATGTCGCGGCTCTCGCCCAGATGCGCCGGGCTCTGGAAGAACTGCTCCTCGGGGATCACGGCGGTGATCTCGCCGCCCTCCCCGGCCGCCACGACGACGGTCACGGTGGCGCCGCCGTACTCGACGCCGCGCACCTCGCCGCTCAGCGTGCGCGCGGCCTCGGTGCCCGCGCCCAGCCGCACGCGGTCGGCGCGCACGCTGACGGGCCGCCCCTCGAGGGTGAGGACGTTGTGGCCGCCCATGAAACGGGCGACGAAGCCGGTGGCGGGGCGGTGGAAGACGTCTTGGGGGCTGCCGGCCTGCTCGATCCGCCCGTCGCGCATGATCACCACGAGGTCGGCCAGCGCCATGGCCTCGTCCTGCCCGTGCGTGACGTGAAGGAACGAGATGCCGAGCTCGCGCTGGAGGCGCTTGAGCTCGGTGCGCACACGCAGCCGAAGGAACGGGTCGAGCGCCGAGAGCGGCTCGTCGAGAAGAAGGATGCCGGGGTCGGTGACGAGGGCGCGGGCGAGCGCCACGCGCTGCTGCTGGCCGCCCGACAGCTGGGCGGGCATGCGCGTCTCGAAGCGCTGAAGGTCGACGAGCTCCATGACGGCGCGCGCCTTGGCGTAACGCTCGGTCTTGGAGGCGCCCTTCATCTTCAGGGAGAAGGCGACGTTGTCGAGAACCGTGAGATGGGGAAACAGGGCGTAGCTCTGGAACATCATCGCCGTGCCGCGCCGGGCGGGCGCGAAGTCGGTCACGTTCTGCGCGCCGAGAATGATGTCGCCTTCCGTCACGCTCTCGTGGCCGGCGATCATGCGCATGGTGGTCGACTTGCCGCAGCCCGACGGACCCAGGAAGCAGCAGTAGGTCCCGGCGGGAACGCGCAGGTCGATCGCCTCCACCGCCACGGTCGATCCGTAGCGCTTGGTCAGCTTCACCAGTTCGAGGTCGCCCTTGGCCATGCTCGTCCCGCATCCCCCAGTCGTCGCCCCTCCCCTTGCAGGACGCGTGCCACTTGAATGGAGGTGGCGGAAACCCGTGCGTTGAAAGCGGGCACCGGCGGCATATCGCCCTCGGATGCGCCCATGCTGACGCAAAGATGATCAGCGCCCTGCCTAGATCGTATACAATTTCTGTACGGGATGATGGTTGGCGCGGTGCGTCGGTCCCGGCATGATGCGGACACGAGGCGCACGAGGCGACGACGCGATGCAGGGTCTGGCCGAAACAAGACGCGCACGAGCGCCGGAGCGGGAGGGCGACGCCTTGTGGCAGCCGATCTTTCACGGGATCCTGGACGCGATCATGCGTCATCGCCTCGCCCCCGGTGCGAGGCTCGCCGAAGAGGAACTGGCCCAGATCTACGGTGTCAGCCGGACCGTGGTGCGGGCGGCCCTTCAGGCGCTCGCACGCGATGGTGTCGTCGTTACGGAGCGCAACAAGGGCGCGCGCGTCGCCCGCCCGACCCCGGTCGAGGCCCGCGAGATCTTCGAAGCGCGAGCGGTGATCGAGCCCGAGATCGCGCGGCTTGCGGCCAGCCACATGACCCCGGACGCGGCGTCACGGCTTCGGGCCGCGATCGCAGCCGAGCATGACGCGCTGCAGGGCGACCGATTGACGGACGCGGTGTTCCACTCCGCCGAATTCCACCGGATCATCGCCAGCTTGTCCGGTCACCGGATCCTCCGAGAGATGCTCGGCGAGCTCCTGTCGCGGTCCTCGCTCGTGGTTGCGCTCTACTGGCGGGCGACCGACGCTCCTTGCGACAACCACGACCACCTCGCGCTCGTATCCGCCCTGGAGCGGGGCGACGGCGAGCGCGCCGCGATCCTGATGCGCGACCACGTCGCCACGCTGCGGGAAACGCTCGACCTGTCGCGCGCCGCGCCGGACGGCACGAGCCTGGCCGCCGCCCTCCGTCCGCGATGAGGCGCCTGCGGGATCCGGATCGACCGGCGTCCGGTCCGACTGTCCTGGACGGCCGACGCATCGGGCGAAGGGCTCGCCCTGCCGGCTCCTCGTCCCGTTGACCGGGCAAGCCGCGGTGCGCGGCCGGCGAGCCGATCGCGGCCCCGTCAACAAGCCATGCGTCGGCGACGACGATACTTGGTTGACCTCCCGCGGATCGCATGGCTTGTCATCGATGACGACAGGCGGCGCGAGACCGCCGGCACGACAGATCGGCGATCGATGGCGGCGGGCCCGGACGGGTCTTCGGCTTTGCGACGCCTGGGGAGGAAAACGATGACCGTACGCTCACTCGCGCTGGCCCTGACCATGGGCGCCGCCTTTGCAACCTCGGCCGAGGCCGCCACCGAGCTTCAATGGTGGCATGCCATGAACGGCGCCAACAACGAGGTGGTCGAGGAACTTGCCAAGGAGTTCAACGCGAGCCAGGGCGACTACGTCATCAAGCCCGTGTTCAAGGGCACCTATCCCGAGACGCTGAACGCCGGCATCGCCGCCTTCCGCGCCAAGCAGACCCCGGCCATCATCCAGGTCTTCGACGTCGGCACCGGCGTGATGATGGGCGCCGGCGGCGCGATCAAGCCGGTGGCCGAGGTTCTGGAGCAGGGCGGTTACACGTTCGACAAGTCGCAGTACCTGCCGGGCATCGTGAACTACTACTCGAAGCCCGACGGCACGATGCTGAGCTTCCCCTACAACTCCTCCTCGCCGATCCTCTACTACAACAAGGACACGTTCCAGAAGGCGGGCCTCGACGCCGAGAACCCGCCCAAGACCTGGGACGAGGTCTTCGCGGCCGCCCGCAAGATCAAGGAAAGCGGAGCCGCGCCCTGCGGCTACACCTCGACCTGGCTGACCTGGATCCACCTCGAGAACTTCGCGGCCTGGAACAACGTCTCCTATGCCAGCGGCGAGAACGGCCTGGCCGGGGGCAAGGTGGAGCTCGCGATCGACGCGCCGATCTATGCGGATCACTTCCAGGCGATCGCCGACCTCGCGAAGGAGGGCGTCTTCCGCTACGGCGGCCGGACGTCGGAGGCCAAGCAGCTCTTCCTGTCGGGCGAGTGCGGGATCCTGACCGAATCGTCGGGCGGCCTCGGCGACGTCGTGAAATCGGGCATGAACTACGGCATCGGCCAGCTGCCCTACGACACCAAGGGCAACAACGCGCCTCAGAACACGACGCCCGGCGGCGCGAGCCTCTGGGTCTTCGCCGGCAAGAGCGACGACGAGTACAAGGGCATCGCCCAGTTCTTCCACTTCCTGTCGCAGACCGACATCCAGTCGCGCCTTCACCAGAAGTCGGGCTACCTGCCGGTGACGCTCGAGGCCTACGAGGCCACGAAGAAGAGCGGCTTCTACGAGAAGAACCCGGGCCGCGAGACGCCGATCACCCAGATGATGGGCAAGCCGCCGACCGAGAACTCCAAGGGCGTTCGCCTCGTGAACCTGCCGCAGGTGCGCGACATCGAGAACGAGGAGTTCGAGGCGATGCTGAACGGCAGCCAGGACGCCAAGACGGCGCTGGCCAAGGCCAAGCAGCGCGGCGACGCCGCGATCGCGGCAGCCACGCGCTGAGCCTCGGCCGAGCCCGATGGCTTCTCCTCGCGTCGTCTTTCCCAACAAGGCCCTGCCGTATCTGCTGCTGGCGCCGCAGATCGCGCTGACGCTCGTGTTCTTCTACTGGCCGAGCGCGCAGGCCCTTTATCAGTCGACGTTGCGCGAGGACGCCTTCGGGCTCGCCACCGAGTTCGTCGGGCTTGCCAACTTCCAGGCCGTTCTGGCCGACCCGAACTATCTCCACTCGCTCCGGGTAACGGCGGTGTTCAGCCTGGCCACCGCCGCGCTCGCCATGGGCCTGTCGCTCTTTCTCGCCTCGGCGGCCGAGACGGTGGTGCGCGGCAAGGGGATCTACCGCACGCTCCTGATCTGGCCCTACGCGGTGGCCCCGGCGGTGGCGGGTCTCCTGTGGCTCTTCATGTTCAGCCCGACCATGGGGACGTTCGCCTACATGCTGCGGGCGACCGGCTACAACTGGGACCCGCTTCTCAACGGCGACCAGGCCATGGTGATGGTGGTGGTGGCCGCGGCCTGGAAGCAGATCAGCTACAACTTCCTGTTCTTCGTGGCCGCCCTCCAGTCGGTCCCGCGCTCGCTGATCGAGGCCGCCGCGATCGACGGCGCGCGCGGTCCCAAGCGCTTCTGGACGATCGTCTTCCCTCTGATCGCGCCGACCAGCTTCTTCCTGCTCGTGGTGAACTGCGTCTACGCCTTCTTCGACACGTTCGGCATCATCCACGCCGTGACGGGCGGCGGGCCGGCCAAGGCGACCGAGACCCTCGTCTACAAGGTCTACAACGACGGCTTCGTGAACCTCGACCTTGGCTCCTCGGCCGCCCAGTCCGTGATCCTGATGGCGATCGTGATCGCGCTGACCGCCGTCCAGTTCCGCTTCGTCGAGCGCAAGGTCCACTACAGCTGATGGTCGAGCAGCGTCCCCTCGCCCGGGCCTTCGCCCATCTCGTGCTCGCCCTTGGCGTCCTGATCGTCGCCTTTCCGATCTACTACACGTTCATCGCCTCGACGCAGACGATCCAGACCATTCTCTCGCCGCCCCTGCCGCTGACGCCGGGCGGGCAGTTCTCGGAGAACTACGGCGCGGCGCTCTTCTCGGGCGTCGGTCAGATCGGCGGCGTCAGCATTGCACGGCTCCTGTGGAACACGGCGGTGGTCGCGACCGCGATCGCGGTCGGCAAGATCGTGATCTCGATCCTGTCGGCCTTTGCGATCGTCTACTTCCGCTTTCCCGGCCGGATGGTCGCCTTCTGGCTGATCTTCATCACCCTGATGCTGCCAGTTGAGGTGCGCATCCTGCCGACCTACAAGGTGATCGTCGACCTCGGGCTGATCGACACCTATACGGGCCTGACCCTGCCACTGATGGCTTCGGCGACGGCGACCTTTCTGTTCCGCCAGTTCTTCATGACGATTCCGGCGGAGCTGGTGGAGGCGGCCCGGATCGACAACGCGGGGCCGATGCGCTTCCTGCGCGACATCCTGATCCCTTTGTCCAAGACCAACATCGCGGCGCTGTTCGTAATCCTCTTCATCTACGGCTGGACGCAGTATCTCTGGCCGCTGCTGATCACCAACGACAGCTCGATGAACACGATCGTCATCGCCCTGAAGAAGATGGTCTCCTTCACCGACGCCGAGACCCCGTGGAACCTCGTCATGGTGACCGCGATCTTCGCCATCCTTCCCCCGGTCCTCGTCGTGGTGCTGATGCAGCGCTGGTTCGTCAAGGGACTGGTCGAGTCCGAGAAGTAGACCTCATGGCCTCCATCACCCTGGAAGACGTCCGCAAGCGCTACGGCGAGACGGATGCCGTGCGCGGCGTGTCGCTCGACATTTGCGACGGGGAACTGCTCGTGCTGGTGGGGCCAAGTGGCTGCGGCAAGTCCACGCTCCTGCGCATGATCGCCGGGCTCGAGACCATCACGTCGGGCACGATCCGGATCGGCGATCGTGTGGTCAACGACGTCGAGCCCGCCGACCGGAACATCGCCATGGTGTTCCAGAACTACGCGCTCTATCCACACATGACGGTGCGCCAGAACCTGTCCTACGGTCTCAAGAACCGCGGCATGAAGGCGGCCGAGATCGAGCGGCGCGTGGGGCAAGCCGCCGCCTCGCTGGAGATCGCGGCCTTTCTAGACCGCAAGCCGGGACAACTCTCGGGCGGCCAGCGCCAGCGCGTCGCCATGGGCCGCGCCATCGTGCGCGAGCCCGCCGCCTTCCTGTTCGACGAGCCGCTGTCCAACCTCGACGCCAAGCTGCGCGTCCAGATGCGCGTCGAGATCCGCCGCCTCCAGCGCGCGCTCGGCACCACCAGCGTCTACGTCACGCACGACCAGATGGAGGCGATGACGCTGGCCGACCGGCTGGTCGTCCTCAACGGCGGCCTCGTCGAGCAGGTGGGCGCGCCGATCGAGCTCTACGAGCGCCCCGCCAGCCTGTTCGTGGCCGGCTTCGTCGGTTCGCCCGGCATGAACCTCTTGCCCGCAGGCGCACAGGGCGCGAACGCGATCCACGCCCCGCGCTTCTCGCCGGCCGGCGACGGCCCGTTTACGCTCGGCATCCGCCCGGAGGACTTCGCTCTCGGCGAGGAGACGGACGGATTTGCGGCAAGGGTGCGGATCACCGCCGTCGAGCTGGTGGGCGCGGAGAGCTACGTCCACGGCACGATCGAGGGCGGCACGACGCCCCTGACGTTCCGCGTTCCCGGCCGCACGCGACTGGACATCGGCGAAAGCGTCCCGGTCTTCGCCCCCCTTCCGGCGCTTCACGCCTTCGGGCCGGACGGCAAGCGCCTGGGGGCCTGACAAGAAGGGTATCGTCCGGGCCGGCCGACGTTGACCGGCATCGCCGGGTCTAGAATCGAGCCAGCGCGATGGTGCCCGCCGGGACTGGGTATCGAAGACACGCATTTCGGCACCGCGGCGCCGGCAATCGATGCTATGTTGCGGTGTCTCGTTCAGTGGTGCCGACGTCCCGCTCGATCGGGACGAGTCGCGGCAGCAGGAACCGAGCGACCCGATGCGTGCTCCAGAGCGACCCCGTTTGGCCGTGACGCGCGACGCGCGCGCGGCGCAACCCGAGTTCACGACGCGATCCGTCCGCCGCATGCACGGCTCGATCGCCGACTGGCTCGGACGGCGGATCGTATCGGGTGAGCTCGATGTCGGCGACACGGTCCCCAAGGAGCTGGAGTTCTGCGCCGAGGCAGGCGTGTCGCGCAGCACCTACCGCGAGGCTCTGCGACAGGTCGCGGCCAAGGGCCTGATCGTCAGCCGGACCAAGACCGGCACGCGCGTCGCCTCGCGCGAGACCTGGTCGTTGCTCGACCCCGACGTGCTTCGCTGGTTCTTTGATACGGGGACGCCGCCCGACTGGTTCATCCGCTCGCTCTACGAGCTGCGCACGATGATCGAGCCGCGCTCCGCGGCTCTCGCGGCCGAGCGCCGGACCGACGAGGACCTTCTCGCCTTCGAGACGGCGCTCAAGGCGATGCGCGAATGCGACGTCACGCAGGGAAGCTGGCACGAGGCCGATGCCGGCTTCCACCGCGCGATCCTGCGCGCGTCGCACAATCCCGTGCTCGTCACCTTCGAGGCCGGCATCTTCGCGGCGGTCGCCCAGACCACGGCGTTCCGCTACCGCGACATGCCCCAGCCCCACACGCGCAACCCGATCGACGAGCACGCGGCCGTCTTCGAGTGCATTCGGGCGCACGATGCGGCGGGCGCCTTTCGCCTGATGAGCGAACTCGTCGATACGGCGCTCCTCGATGCCGCCGGCACCACGATGGCGGACCTCAAGGGGACGGCCTTCGCGGCCGAGCCCTGACCCTTCAGCCCTTCACGCCGGCCGAGATCATCACCGCCTCGGTGACGCGGCGCTGGAACACGAGATAGGCGAGCGCGACCGGCGCCGCCGCGAGCAGCGCCACGGCCATGAGCCGCGCATAGGCGACGCCGAAGGAGTCGTTGACCTGCGTGATGCCGACGGGAATCGTCATCACGTTCTCGCTCGTGGTGACGAGGAAGGGCCAGAAGAAGGCGTTCCAGGCGGTGATGAAGGTGATGATCGCGAGCGCCGTCGTGATCCCCCAGTTGAGCGGGATGTAGACGCGCACCAGCAGCGTAATGTCGCCGCCTCCGTCCAGCACCACCGCCTCGCGCATCTCCTTGGGAACGGCGTCGAAGAACTGCTTGTAGACGATGATGACGATCGGAACGATCAGCTGGGGCAGGATGATGCCGGCCCAGGTGTTGATGAAGCCGAGGCGGTTCATCAGGATGAACTGCGACACCACCAGCGCCTGCGCCGGCACCATGAAGCTGGCGAGCACGATGGCGTAGACGAGGCGCCGGCCGGGAAAGCGCATCTGCGAGAGGGCGTAGGCGCACATGGCGCCGGTCACCAGAACCACGAGCGTGATGATCAGCGCGGTGCCGACCGAGTTCACGTACCAGGTCATCAGGCGCGTGTTGAACAGGGCATTGGCAAAGGCCGAAAGGTTGAACTCGTCGGGGATCACGCCGCCCGCCGCGCTGACCACGCGGTCCTCCGAGCGGAACGCCGTCACGAAGGCCCAGTAGATCGGGAAGAACCAGATCGCGGCCGCGATCAGCGCGAGCGCGGTCAGGGCCGCGTTGGCGAGCGTGCGGGCCCTCACGAGCGCCCCCGGATGCGCAGAAGCTGGTATTGCAGGACGGAGAGGATCACGATCACCATGAAGAGAAGGAGCGCCACCGCCGAGGCGTAGCCGCCGTGGTTGAGCTGGAAGGCCTCGCGGTAGACCATCATCAGGAGGACGTAGGAGGAGTTGAACGGGCCGCCCTCCGACAGGAGGTAGACCTGGTCGAAGAGCTTGAGCTGCAGGATCAGCTGCAGCGTCAGCACCAGGGCGGTGACCGGCCACAGGAGCGGCCAGGTCACGCGGCGGAACTGCTGGACACGCGTCGCGCCGTCGAGCGCGGAAGCCTCGTAGAGCTCGCGCGGGATGTTGCGCAGGCCCGCCAGGAAGAGCAGCACGTTGAAGCCGTTGGTCCACCAGATCGTGACCACCGCGATGCCCGGCATGACCCAGTTCGGGTTGCGGAACACCGGGACGGGCCGCCCGTTCACGGTCGCGATCAGCGGCTGGAGGATGCCGAACTGGAAGTCGAGCATCCAGGCCCAGATCTCGGTGACCACCGAGACCGGCAGCACGTAGGGCAGGAAGAACAGCATCAGGACCAGCGCCTGCAGCCGCCCGCGCAACCGGTTCACCATCAGCGCGATGGCGAGCGCGATAGCGGTGGTCGGCACCACGGTCAGAAGAAGGAAGTAGCCGTTGTTCTTGAGCGAGGTCCAGAACAGGCGGTCGCCGAGGAGCCGGCGGTAGTTGTCGAGGCCGACGAAGTTGCCGTCGCCGATCAGGGAGGCGTCGGTGAGGCTGAGCTGGGCGATGCGCAGCGCCGGATACAGGAAGATCAGCGAGAAGATCAGAAGAAACGGAAGCAGCAGCGCGAAGGCGGTGAGGACATGCCGTCGCCGGTTCTGGATGATCGCCATGGCGGGGGTCCCTCGCGGCCGAAGATGGAAGGTCCCGGACGGCGCACGGCCGTCCGGGACCTTGCGGTGATCAGTTCAAGAGACCCTGGAGGTCCGACTTCATCTGCGCGACCGCCTCGGCGGCCGGCATGTAGCCGTGGATCGCGGGCGAGATGATGTTGATCGCCGCGTCGTAGACGGGCGAGGCGACGCCCGCGATGCGCGAGTTGGGATCGAAGACCGCCGTCTCGGCCAGCGATGCGTAGGTCGCATTCGGCTGCATCTGCTTGAACTCGACGCTTTCGGCCACCGGCTTGTAGGCCGGGATATGGCCCGCCTCCGCCCAGCGGACGCTGTTCTTCTCCATCCAGCCGATCACGGTCATCACGGCCTTTCGCTTCTCGGGCGTCATGGTCCGATCGCCCTGGACGGGGAGCGCGAAGGCGTGGCTGTCGGCCCAGGTCGCCTTCTGTCCCATGAGGGCGGGCACCTGCACGGCGCCCCATTCGAAGCCGAGCTTGCCGCTGGCGGCGAGGTCCTTCATGGTCGGCACCTCCCAGACACCGTTCAGGCTGAAGGCGGACTGGCCCGAGGTGAAGAGCGCGACGGAAGCGGGATACAGCGCCTGCTCGGGCTGCCAGCCGTTCTCGTGCCACTTCGTCATGATCTCCACGGCCTTGACGGCCTTGGCCTCGCTGTCGCCGGGTAGGACCTCGTTGCTGTCGGAGATGAGCTGGCCGCCCTGCTGGGCGAGGAGCGTGTAAAAGACGCGATAGACGCCGCCGTCGTCGCCCGTGGCGTAGGTGACCGGCGCCGCCGAGCCCTTGTCCTTGGCGGCCTGCAGCGCCCGCTCGAAGCTGGCGAGATCGGTGATGCCGGTGAGGTTGCCCTGCGCGTCGAGGAACTCGGTCCCCTGCAGGTAGCTCTTGTTGTAGTAGAGGACGAGCGAGTGGATGTCGAAGGGGACGGCGTAGAGCTTGTTGTCCTGCGTGGCGGCCTTCAGCACGGTATCGAAGAAGTCGCCGCTGGCCAGGCCCGCGGCCTCCATGTCGGCCGGCGTCACCTCGGTCAGCACCTTCTCGTTCATCGCGAGCGGCAGGCGCGAGAGATGGTAGCTCATCATGTCCGGTCCCTCGCCCACGGCGGCGGCGGTGCGGACCTTGGTGTAGAAGGGCACGCCCCATTCCAGCGAGGTCGCCTGGATCTGGATGTCGGGATGCTCCTTGTTGAAGTCGTTGATCAGCGCCTTCATGCGCACGCCGTCGCCGCCGGTGAAGAAGTCCCACCATGTGATGGTTTCGGCGGCCTGGGCGGGCAGGACGGCCATCGCCGTCATGGAGGCGAGAAGCAGGGCTTTGAGCTTGGTCATGCGGTTTGTTCCTCCCTTGGAAACGGTGGTGACAGCCCCGCCCTCGTGCTCTTGGGCGGCCGGTGCGGGGCGGGTTCGATATGCGTCAGCGCAGGCGCTCGCCCTCCGGCGTGAACACCAGGATGTCACCGGGATCGGCGGCGAGCCGGACCGTCGTTCCCTCGAGCCCCTCGCGCCGCCCCCGGCGCTCGACCACGAGGTCGCGACCCGTCGACGTGCGCGCATGGAGGTAGGAGACGCCGCCGAGCTCCTCGATCATCTCGACGGTGGCGGGCAGGCCGGCCTCGGCCAGGCGCATCTTCTCGGGGCGAAGGCCGAGGACGACGCGGTCGCCGACGGCGGGTCCCGCGGTGCCGGGCACGATCGACACGGGGTGGTCGAGCCCCTCCAGGCGGACCTCGAGTCCGCCCGCCCCGCTCGCCACGGTCCCTTCCAGGAAGTTCATGGCGGGCGAGCCGATGAAGCCTCCGACGAAGCGGTTGGCGGGGTCGTCGTAGAGGTGGAGCGGGCGACCGGCCTGCTGCAGGAGCCCGCCGCGCAGCACGAAGATCTGGTCGGCCAGCGTCATGGCCTCGACCTGGTCGTGGGTGACGTAGATCATGGTCGCGCCGATCTGGCGATGCAGGCGCGTCAGCTCGAGGCGCATCTGGACGCGCAGCTCGGCATCGAGGTTGGACAGCGGTTCGTCGAACAGGAAGACCTCGGGCTCGCGCACGATGGCCCGTCCGATCGCGACGCGCTGGCGCTGCCCGCCCGAGAGCTCGGACGGCTTCTTCTTGAGGTGGTCGCCGAGCCGCAGGATTTCGGCGGTCTCGCCCACCTTGCGCTGCACCTCGGCGGATTTCGCCCGCGCCAGCCGCAGGGAGAAGGCCATGTTCTCGAACACGCTGAGGTGTGGGTAGAGCGCGTAGCTCTGGAACACCATGGCCACGCCCCGCTTGGCGGGTTCGACGTTCGTGACGTCGCGCCCGCCGATCTCGATCGTGCCCCCGGTCGTGTCCTCCAGCCCCGCGATCATGCGCAGGAGCGTCGACTTCCCGCAGCCCGACGGTCCGACGAAGACGCCGAACGAGCCCTTCGGCACGTCCAGCGAGACGCCCCGGATCACCTCCGCCGAGCCGAAGCTCTTGCGGACCTCGCGCAAGCGCACGCCCGTCATCGCGTCAGACCGCGAGCTTGATCATGCTGTAGGACAGGGCCGGCAGGCGCCCGCGCAGGCGCGAGCCGTCGAGACCCAGTCCCGAGCCGGCGACGGGCCGGATCGCGTCGGGCCGATCGGGCCCGTTGGTCGCGCGAAGGTCGTGCCCCGCCATGACCTGGTGCTCGACCACGCGCGCCTCGCCGTCGAAGCCGCCGAGGGCGAGGTCGAGCTCGGCGTCCTCGGTCAGGTGCCGGTTCACCGCGAACACCGTCACGGTGCCGGCCTGCCGGTCGTGCACGGCGGAGACGTCGAGATAGCTGACGTCGTCGGCGACCTCGCAGTCGTAGGTCGGCGCGTCCAGGGCGACCCGCAGCGCCCGGCCCCGGCCGTGCAGCGAGGCGAGCTGGTAGGGCCAGTAGATCGTCTGGCGCCAGGCCGGGCCGCCGCGCTCGGCGCGGATCGGGGCGATGACGTTCACGAGCTGTGCGATGCAGGCGATGCGAACGCGATCGGACCGTCGAATGAATTCGTTCAACAAACAGGCGACGAACAGCGCGTCCTCGAAGTTGTAGTCCTCTTCGAGCAGCGCGGGCGCCTCCGGCCAGTCCCAGGTCCGCCAGTTGCGCGAATCCTCCTCGCGCCGATGGTACCAGACGTTCCACTCGTCGAAGCAGATGAAGACGTCGTGCTTGGAGCGGCGCTTGGCCTTCACGTAGTCGATCACGCCGGCGATCGCCCCGATGTAGCGGCCGGTCTCCTCGACCTTGCCGAAGAAGTTCAGCGTGTCGCGGCTCGAGTTGCCGAAATACTTGTGCAGCGAGATGTAGTGGACGTTGTCGTAGCACTCCTCCAGGACGACCCGCTCCCATTCGGGATAGGTCGGCATCTGGTCGTTGGAGGAACCGCAGACGATGAGCTCGGCGCCCGGCGTCAGTCCCTTCAGCGCCTTGGCGGTCTCGTCGGCGAGCCGCCCGTACTCCTTGGCCTCCTTGTGGCCGATCTGCCAGGGACCGTCCATCTCGTTGCCGAGGCACCACATGGAAACGTCGTAGGGCTTCTCGACGCCGTGCGAGCGGCGCAGGTCCGACCAGTGCGTGCCGGACGGGTGGTTGACGTATTCCATGAAGTTGCGCGCTTCCTCGAGCCCGCGCGAGCCCAGATTCACCGCCAGCATCATGTCGATGCCCGCGTCCTTGGCCCAGCCCGCGAACTCGTTGATGCCGACCTGGTTGGTCTCCTTGGAGCGCCAGGCGAGGTCGAGGCGCACGGGGCGCTGGTCCTTCGGGCCGATGCCGTCCTCCCAGCGATAGGCCGAGACGAAGTTGCCGCCGGGATAGCGGATCGCGGGAATGTGGAGCTCGCGCACGAAGCGCATGACGTCCTGCCGGAAGCCGTTGGCGTCCGCCTCCGGGTGGCCCGGCTCGTAGATGCCGGAATAGATCGCCCGGCCCATGTGCTCGATAAAGGCCGAGTACAAACGATCGTCGATATCGGCGATCGCGAAATCCCGCTGAATGGCACCCGTAACGCGCATGCTGCCTCCCTATTTGTCCGACAAAAGAGCCTATGTTCGGGGGAGTGTCAACGAGGATAGACGCGGTTCCGGCGGGTGTGATCGGGTGCGTCCCGCGCCGGTCGCGCCCCCTTTTTCCGCCGGTGTCCGGTTGGCCGGGTGGGCGAGCGACCATACAAACCCATCGCCGACCTCGGGTCGCATCCGGGAATCGTCCGCCCATGTCGAAAACCAGCCGCATCTTCGAGCTTCTGACGGTCCTGCGCGCCCGGCGGATGCCGGTCTCCGCCGCCGAGCTGGCGCGGGAGCTGGAGGTCTCGCCGCGCAGCGTCTACCGGGACATCGAGACGCTGCGCGCGATCGGTGCCCCGATCGACGGACAGGCCGGGATGGGCTTCGTCCTGCGGCCGGGGTTCTTTCTTCCGGAGTTCGCCTTCTCGGCCGACGAGCTTGATGCCCTGGTTCTGGGCCTGGGATGGGTGCAGCAGCGCGCCGACCCGGCGCTTGCGCGATGCAGCGAGAGCGCGCTGGCGAAGATCCTCGCCACGCGAGGCGACGGGGCGGCGCCGAGCGGCGCTCTGCCCGTGGTCGTCACGGCGGCCTCGGTTTCCGAGCGCCTGGACCCTCCGCAGGCCGCGCTGTTGCGCGAGGCGATCCGTCGGCAACGCAAGGTGGCGATTCGTTACGAGGACGCCTCGGGCGTGGCGTCGGAGCGTGTCGTATGGCCGATCGTCATCGTCTACTTCGACGACGTCCGCGTCCTCGCCGCCTGGTGCGAGCGACGATCGGCCTTCCGTCACTTCCGCATCGACCGGCTGCAGGTGCACCAAACTCTGGAGGACCGTTATCCCGGACGCCGTCAATCGATCATGCGGCGCTGGCAGGAGCAGGATCGCGACTGGCGTTCGATCCTGACAGTTTCTGACGCGCCGGCCCCCTATCGCCCGGCCGGCCCGCCCCCTTGAGGGGTCATGTCGGAGGAACAACAGATGGTCGCATTCTCGCCCGCCGCGTTCGACGCCTTTCTGCTGAACACGGACGATGCCCCGATCGTGATGCTGAACCTCATCCGGTTCCAGCCCGACGGCGGCCGAGAACGGTATCGGGAGTATCTTCGGATGGCGACGCCGATCCTGGCGAGGTTCGGCGCGCGGATCCTGTTCGGCGGCGATGGGCTACCGACCCTGACGCTCGGGTCCGGCAAGGACTGGGACGCCGTCGTTCTGGTGCGGTATCCTGATCGATCCGCGTTCGGCCGCATGGTCGCCGACCCGGACTACCAGGTCGCGTTCCAGGTCGGCGCATCGGCGATCGCCGACATCCATCTGCAACCGTTGCACGAGAACGACGCGGGCCGTTGACGAACTGGCCTTGGCTGTCCGGCTGGCTTCGCGGCGCAGGACGCCTGCATCAGGCGGACGAGCCGCCGAATTCGCCCGCCAACGCCGCGATGATCGAGCGAAGCCAGCGGTGGGCGGGGTCGTTACGATAGCGCACATGCCAACCGAGCTCGACCGGGAACGTGCCGAGGTCGACCGGGGCGGGCAGCACCCGCAGTCGCGGGTCGGCCAGGAGCCGACGGCACACGAGAAGCGGCAGCGTCGCGCAGTGGTCGGTTACCGCGACGATCTCCGGAACGGCCAGGAAGTGCGTGACCGAGACCGCGACCTCGCGCTTGAGGCCCCGCCGCTCCAGCGCCTGGAACAGGCCTGCCCGCATCCGGCCGGGCGGCAGGACGTTGACGTGCTGGAGGCTCTCGTAGAGGTCCGGCGTGAGCGCGTCGCCGATGCGCGGATGGTCGGCCCGCACGACGCAGGCCAGTCCGTCGTCCATCAGGTGCTGGACCACAAGATTGTCGGGCGGCTCGACGATCCGTCCCAGCACCATCGCCGTGTTTCCCGACACGGCGCCGGTCTCGCCGAGGTCGTTGCCAAACGGCACGAGGCGCAGCCGGAGGCCCGGCGCCACCGTGCCCAGCCTTTCCACGAGCTTCGGCATCAGCACGAACTCGACATAGCTGTTCGGTGCGATGGTCACGACCTGATCCGCGGTCGCGGGATCGAAGGCCTGCTGGCTGCGCACGGCGTCGTCGATCGCCGAGAGCGCGGAGGCGACCACCGGCAGGAGGTCCAGCGCCGCGGGCGTCGGGCGCATGCCGTAGCGCTCGCGAACGAACAAGGGGTCGCCGATCACGCCGCGCAGGCGGTTCAGCGCGTTCGAGAGCGCGGGCTGCGTCATGCCCAGACGCGTGGCCGCGCGGGTGACGTTGCGCTCCTCCATGAGGACCACGAAGACCGGGAAGAGGTTGAGGTCGTAGCGCATGGAGTCATGCTGTTAAACGAATATCTGGCATTGCAAAGATAAATTGGCCCAATGAGAGGCCAAGCGCAATGTTGGGACATCGGCGGCGCAGACGGACCGCCAAGTCACGGAGAACCGACATGAAGATCCTGATGGTCCTCACCTCGCACGACCGGTTGGGCGACACCGGCCGCAAGACCGGGTTCTGGCTCGAGGAGCTCGCGGCGCCCTACTACCGCTTCAAGGACGCGGGCGCTTCCATCACGCTGGCCTCGCCGGCCGGCGGCCAGCCGCCGCTCGACCCCAAGAGCAACGAGCCCGCCAACCAGACCGACGCCACGCGGCGCTTCGAGGCGGACCGGGACGCGAGCGCCCAGCTCGCCGCGACGCTCGCGCTTTCGACGGTGCGCCAGGCGGACTTCGACGCCGTGTTCTATCCCGGCGGTCATGGCCCGCTCTGGGACCTTGCGGAGGACCGGCACTCGATCAGCCTGATCGAGGCCTTCGTCGGCGCGGGCAAGCCGGTCGCCCTGGTCTGCCATGCGCCGGGCGTCCTGCGCCATGTCCGCACGCCAGCCGGACGCCCGCTCGTCGAGGGCCGCCGGGTGACGGGCTTTGCCAACAGCGAGGAGGAGGCGGTCGGGCTCACCGCGATCGTCCCGTTCCTGGTCGAGGACGAACTGATCGCCAAGGGCGGACGCTACGAGAAGGGACCGGACTGGGGCGAGTTCGTTCTCGCCGACGGCCTTCTGATCACCGGCCAGAATCCCGGCTCGTCATCGAAGGCCGCTCGGGACCTTCTGGATCAGCTGTTGGCCCGCACCGACCGCCCCGCCACGGCGGCTTGACGACCCGGACCCGCCTGGAACCGATTGCCCGGCCATGGAGGCCGGGCGGTCGGTCGCACTCTGCGCCCGGCGACCGCGTGCCACCCCGGCAACCGTTGTCGGCTCCCCATCCGGAGGCTCTCAGCGGCGGACCACCCCGTTTGTTTCGGCGACGATGTCCGCCAGCATGGGCACGAAGCTGTCCCCTCGCCCCAACCCTTCCGCCAGGGCGTAGCTGTTCTTGACCGCGCTGGAGACATGGGTCGCGATGCCGTACGCGTTGGCCAGGTCCACGAGGTAGCGCGTGTCCTTGTGCGCGTTGCGCAGCGTGAACAGGTGCGCGTTCGCGTCCCCGCCCACGACGTACTGCATGAAGGTCTGGTAGAAGGGGCAGTCCATGCGACCGCCGCCGATCACCTCGTGAAAGGTCTCGGCCGACACGCCGCTTTTCGCGCCGATCGCCAGCGCCTCGGCATAAAGGGCGCCGTATCCGAGCGACAGGAAGTTGTTCAGGAGCTTCATCGTGTGGCCGGAACCCGTCGGTCCGGTATGGAGGATGCGGCCGGCGAAGGTCTCGATCAGCGGGCGCAGCGTCTCGAGATCGGCCGGCTCGGCTCCCACCATGCAGTCCACCGTGCCGGCCCAGGCTTCCTTGGGCGTGCGGCTGAGGGGAGCGTCGATGAACGTCGCGCCCCGCGCCTTGGCCAGCTCCGCCAGACGGCGTGTCGAGACCGGCTGGCTGGTGGAGCTGTCCAGGATGACCAGGCCCGGCCGGGCATGGGCGAGGAGCCCATTCTCGCCGGCGACGACCTCCTCGACCTGCGGCGAGCCCGGCAGGCACAGGCAGACGACGTCGCAGCTCTCCGACAGCTCCAGCGGCGATCCCACCTCCACCGCACCGCGCCGGACCATGTCCTCGGCCGCCTCGCGCCGCCGGTTGGCGAGAAAGCGCAAGGGGTAGCCCGCCTCGCGGATGTTCTTGGCCAGCCCGTGGCCCATGTAGCCCAGACCGATGAAGCCGATCGTCTGGTCTCGCTCGCGCGGCTCGGTTGCCATGGTGTTCTTTCCTGCGATTGGGCCGGTTCGACCGGCCTATTCCTTCACCGCGCCGGTCATCGACGAGACGTAGTAGTCCACGAAGAACGAGTAGAGGATCACCACCGGCAGAGAGCCGAGCAGCGCGCCCGCCATGAGCGATCCCCACTCGTAGACGTCGCCGCGCACGAGTTCGGTGAGCACACCGACCGGCAGGGTCTTGTTCTCGGAGCTCTGGATGAAGGTCAGCGCGTAGATGAACTCGTTCCAGGCCAGCGTGAAGGCGAAGATTCCGGCCGAGATCAGCCCCGGCACGGCAAGCGGCAGGATCACGCGCGTCAGGATCTGCCAGCGCGAGGCGCCGTCCACGAGCGCCGACTCCTCCAGCTCGAACGGGATCGAGCGGAAGTAGCCCATGAGAAGCCAGGTGCAGAACGGGATCAGGAAGGTCGGATAGGTCAGGATCAGCGCCAGGCGCGAGTCGAAGATGCCGACCTGGAACACGATGAAGGCGAGCGGGATGAAGAGGATCGAGGGCGGGATCAGGTAGGCCAGAAACACCAGGAGCCCGGTCACCCGCGCGCCCGTGAAGCGCACGCGCTCGATCGCATAGGCGGCGAACACCGAGGCGGCGAGCGCGATCACGGTCGAGCAGACCGATACGATCACCGTGTTCCAGAGCCAGTTCGGGTAGCTCGTCTCGAACAGGAGATAGCGGATGTGGTCCAGCGTCGGCCCGACCACCCAGAAGGGCGAGTGCGCGGCGTAGTTGGTGAGCTGGTCGTTCGGCTTCACCGCCGTGATCGCCATCCAGTAGAACGGGAACAGCAGCACGAAGACGAAGCAGGCGAGCGGCAGGTAGATCACAAGGATCCGCCGGGCGGTGGTGTCGTGGTGGCTCATGCCCACCACGTCGTCGGTGAGCTGGCCGCCGGTGGGCTCGGTCGCTTGAACGGTCATCGGGTCTCTCCTCAGTCGCCGCCGCCCTGCTGCCATTTGCGGCGCTGCAGACCGAAGAACGAGAACAGGATGGCGGCGAGCAGGAAGGGCACCATGGCGACGGCGATCGCCGCGCCCTCGCCGAGCGCGCCGCCCGGAATGCCGCGCTGGAACGACAGCGTCGCCATGAGATGCGTGGCGTTCACCGGCCCGCCCTTGGTCAGCACGTAGATCAGCTGGAAGTCGGTGAAGGTGAAGAGAACCGAGAAGGTCATCACCACGGCGATGATGGGGGTCAGGAGCGGCAGCGTGATGCGGCGGAAGCGCTGCCAAGAGGTCGCCCCGTCGAGAGCGGCGGCCTCGTGCAGCGAGGCGGGGATCGTCTGGAGGCCGGCCAGAAGCGAGATCGCCACGAAGGGAATGCCGCGCCACACGTTGGCGGCCATCACCGACAGGCGCGCGTTCCAGGGATCGCCGAGGAAGTTGATCGGCGCCGAGATGAGACCCGCCTGCATCAGGACCCACGAGATGATCGAGAACTGCGAGTCGTAGATCCACCAGAAGGCGAGCGCCGACAGGACGGTCGGCACCACCCAGGGCAGAAGGATGACCGCCCGGAAGAAGGTCTTGAAGGGCAGATGCTCGTTCAGGATGATCGCGAGCCAGAGGCCGAGCGCGAACTTCAGGACCGAGGCGAGCGCCGTGTAGAGAACGGTGTTGAAGACCGACAGCCAGAACACGCGGTCGTGCCAGAGATACTCGTAGTTCTCCAGCCCGATGAAGCGCCCGGCGCGTCCGATCGAGGCGTCCGTGAAGCCGAGCCACACGCCCAGTCCCAATGGATAGGTGAGGAACAGGAGCAGGAACAGCGCGGCCGGCGCCATGAACAGGAGCCCGAGCCCGTTGCGGCTCTGGCCGAGCCGCTCGAAGAAGCCGACCGAGCGCCGGCCGGGCGGGGATGCGGTGGAAACGGACATGAGCTCGCCCTTCGGCCGCTGGAAGCGTGTGCTGGAAGGCATGCCCGCCGCGATCCGATCGCGGCGGGCACGGACGGCGTCAGACGCGATAGTAGCGGTTGGCGCGGCGCTCGGCGTTGCGGATCGCGTCCTCGGGCGAGGACTGCCCGGTGACCGCCTCGGCGAACATGTCGACGAGGACGTAGTCCGCCATGGTGCCGGCGCTGGCCGCACCCAGCGGGCCGGCATAACCGTTCGGGCGAAGGCTCGCCGAGGCCTTGGCATAGGCCGCGTGGATCGGCTTCGATGTCCAGACCGGGTTGTTCTCGAAGGCGCGCAGCGGCTGGCAGCAATAGGCGCTGGCCCCTTGGATCCACGCGTTCATGTTTTCGGGGCGATACATGAACTCCAGATAGGCCTTGGCCGCTTCCGGATAGCGCGTGTGGCGGAAGATCGAGATCGTGGAGGTCTGGTGCAGCTCGACACTCTCGCCGACCGGGCCGATCGGCAGGTTGGTGGAGCGCATGTCGGCGGCCATCTCGGCCAGCGCCGGGTCCTTCAGGGCGGCGTAGTAGGCCGACACGCCGTTCGCCGTCAGCGAGACCTGCCCCGCCAGGAAGGCGCGGTTGTTGTTGACGTCCTGCCAGCTCTCGGTGCCCGGGATGAAGGTCTTGTAGAGCTCCATCGCGTAGTTGACGGCGGCCAGGGTCTCCGGGCTGTTGATCGTGACCGTGCCGTTCTCGTCCACCATCTTGCCGCCGTGGCTCCACAGCAGCCAGTGGGCGTAGTTGTTGCCGTCGCCCACCGCCTTGCCGTGCGGGAAGCCGGCCGGCGTGCCCTTGGCCTGCATGGCCTTGCACAGCTCCAGGAAACCGGCGGTGTCTTTGGGAAACTCGCTGAAGCCGGCGGCCTTCATGTGGCTGTCGCGATAGATCACCGCGTTGCCGATGGCGCAGATCGGCAGGGCGATGAAGCTGTCGCCGCGACGGGCATAGGATTCGAGACCCGGATACCAGCCGCCGTTCGCCTGCCCGATCGCGGTGCCGAGATCGGTCACGTCCACGAGCTTGTCGGGATACTGCTGGGGGTCGTCGAACCAGCTCATCACCATGTCCGGTCCCGAGCCGACATTGGCGGCGACCGCCGCCTTGGGGCGCACGTCCTCCCAGCTCTCCTTGTCGATGCGCACAGCCACGCCTGTCGCGTCCGTGAACTTCTTGGTGTTGGCGAGCCAGGCCTCTTCTTCCGCCGGCACGAAGGGCACCCAGCGCAGGAGGCGCAAGCTGGCCCCCTCTTCGGGCTTGTAGCTCGGCATGGCCGCGGCCGCCCCTTGCGCGAAGGCGCGACCGAAGCGTCCGGCGATCGCGGAAGCCGCAAGAAGACCGGCGGAGCCGGCGAGAAAGTCTCTGCGCTTGATCAAGGTGGTGTCCTCCCGAGACAGGTTGCGAGGCTTGGATCGTGATCGCGACGACCGCCTCGCCAGGCCGCCGCGTTGGCTGTCACGACGCGGTCAGAGACGCTGCCCCGAGGCGGCGTCGAAAAGATGCAGCGCGCGCGGGTTCACCGAGACGGCGATGCGCTCGCCGGGCCGCGAGGTGAGGCGTTCGCGAAACACGCAGGTGACCTCGGTCCGTCCCAGGCGTCCCAGCACCTGGCTTTCGAAGCCGGTCGGTTCGATCACCACGACCTCGATCTCGATCGGGCCGCCAAGCGTGATCGCCTCCGGACGGATGCCGCAGACGAGCTCGCGCCCCGCTTCGCCGCGATGCTCGGCACCCAGCGGAATGCGCGTGCCGTCATGGGCGACGAACGTCGTGCGGTCGGCCGGATCGAGTCGGCCGGGAATCATGCTCATGGCGGGCGAGCCGATGAAGCCGGCGACGAACAGGTTGGCCGGGCGGTCGTAGAGGTCGAGCGGCGCGCCGACCTGCTCGATCCGTCCGTCCTGCATCACCACGATCTTGTCGGCCATCGTCATCGCCTCGATCTGGTCGTGGGTGACGTAGACCGTGGTGGTGGTCAGGCGCTGGTGGAGATTCTTGATCTCCGTGCGCATCGACACGCGGAGTTTCGCATCGAGGTTCGACAGCGGCTCGTCGAACAGAAAGACCTGCGGATCGCGCACGATGGCCCGGCCCATGGCGACGCGCTGGCGCTGGCCGCCCGAGAGCTGGCGCGGAAAGCGGTCGAGAAGATGGGACAGGCCGAGGATCTCGGCGGCCGGCTTCACCTTCGCCTCGATCTCGGCCTTGCCGGCGTTCTTGAGGGTCAGCGAGAAGGCCATGTTGTCGGCCACGCTCATGTGCGGATAGAGCGCGTAGTTCTGGAACACCATGGCGATGTCCCGGTCTTTGGGCGGCAGGTCGTTGACGACCCGCTCGCCGATGCGGATCTCGCCGCCCGAGATATGCTCCAGCCCGGCCAGCATGCGCAGCAGCGTTGACTTCCCGCAGCCCGAGGGCCCGACCAGGATCACGAACTCGCCGTCACGGATATCGACGTTCACGCCCTTGATCACGGCATGCGAGCCGAAGCTCTTGCGCACGTCGATGAAATCCACCGAGGCCATGCGGCATCTCCTCCCAGTCTGTCATACGGACCGGCGGGCCTTCGCCTCGTCTCGGTCCCGGTCCGTTCGCGTCCGGCCTTATCCTCGGCCGACGAAGGGCATCTTGGTCGCCATCACCGTCATCGACAGCACGTTGGCCTCCAGCGGCAGCGAGGCCATGTGCACCACCGCCGCCCCGACATGGGCGGGGTCCATGACGGGCTCGGGCGCCGTGGTTCCGTCCGCCTGGAGCACGCCCTTCGACATGCTCGCGGTCATGTCGCTCGCCGCGTTGCCGATGTCGATCTGGCCGCAGGCGATGTCGAAGGCGCGACCGTCGAGCGCCGTGGACTTGGTGAGCCCGAGGATCGCGTGCTTGGTGGCGGTGTAGGGCGCCGAGTTCGGGCGGGGGGTCGTCGCCGAGATCGAGCCGTTGTTGATGATGCGCCCGCCCTGAGGGCGCTGACGCTTCATCAGGCGGAAGGCGCCCTGCGTGCACAGGAACGCGCCGGTGAGGTTGCTGGCGAGAACCTGCTGCCACTGCGCGAAGGTCAGGTCCTCGATCGGCACCGGGGGCGCGCCGGCCCCCGCGTTGTTCACGAGAAGATCGAGCCGGCCGTGGCGGCTCTCGATCGCGGCGAACAACGCCTCCACCGAGGCGGGATCGCCGACATCGGCGGTCATGCCTTCTGCCGATCCGCCGTTTGCGCGGATCGCCTCGGCGGCCTCCCGGAGGACGGCCTCGCGTCGACCGCAGATCACGACATGCCATCCGGCGCGGGCCAGGCCCTCGGCCATGGCCTTGCCGAGACCGGCACCGCCACCGGTCACGAGCGCGATGCGGGATTGGTTCCCGTCTCCCATCCGTTCTCCCCCACGGATCGCGGTGCCCCCTGCACCGGCGAAGCGAGCCGCTTCGTGCGGCCTTCACGTTCTTGTTGGGCGCTGGCGCGAAACCGGCCCGATACAAATTGGTAGTTGTATCAGACCAGTTCGTTTCCTCGCTGTCCAGCGTGCGCCGTCAACCCGATGCATCGCTCCCCATGGAACCGGTCTCGGCCAGATGGGCGCGGATGATGTCGTCGAAGCTGGCATCGGCTCGAAACCCGAGCGCGCGGGCGCGGGACGCTTCGACATCCGGCGCCCAGCCCGCGACGATGCCGCGAATCGTTTCGTCGGGCTCGCGCCGAATCAGCGCGCTCGCCTCGGGTCCGGCCACGCGCTCAAGCGCGGCGATCTCGTCGCCGACCGTCGCAGACAGACCGGGCAGGCTGATGTTGCGGCGCGGGCCCACGCTCGCGCCGTCGATCGCCGCGGCATGCAAGAAGAACTCCACCGCGGCCGAAGGACTGGCGAAGAAGTGACGAACGTCCTCGGAAACCGGCAGGACGGCCGGCTCGCCGCGCAGCGGCTCGCGCAGGATGTTGGAGAAGAAGCCCGACGCCGCCTTGTTGGGCCGGCCCGGCCGGATGCAGATCGTGGGCAGCCGCAGGCCGATGCCGTCCATGAAGCCGCGCCGCGTGTAGTCCGCCAGCAGGAGCTCGCCGATCGCCTTCTGCGTGCCGTAGCTCGTCAAGGGCGTCAGCGCGAAGTCGTCCGGAATGCTGGCGGGAAAGGGCGCGCCGAACACCGCGATCGACGAGGCGAAGACAACGCGCGGGACGTGGCCGGAGCGCGCGTTCTCCTCGCGGATCGCGTCGAACAGGGCGCGCGTGCCGTCGAGGTTGACGCGGTAGCCCTTGGCGAAGTCCGCTTCCGCCTCGCCCGACACGATCGCGGCTAGGTGAAACACGACGTCGGGCCGCCCCTTCGCGAAGGGCTCGGCCGCGCCCGGCTCGCCGATGTCGAGGACATGGGTCTCGCAGCGGTCATCCCAGCCGTCCGGAACGCTCGGCGGCACCGCGTCGGCGAGGATCAGGCGCTCCACGTCGCGCCCGTTCAGGCGGCCGTCCGCCGCGATGCGGCGCGCCAGGCGCGCGCCGATCATGCCGGCGGCTCCGATGATCACGATCTTCATGACTTCCCTCCTCCCATGCGCCTTTGGCGCTTATCGATCTGATGCGCCGGTCGCTTGCGCCGACTGGACGATGGCCTGGCGCGTGGTGCGATAGATGCGCTCCAGATGCGCATCCATGGCCTCGACCGCCCGGTCGCGGTCACGCCCCTCCAGCGCGGCGACGATACGCTCGTGATCGGCGATGCTGCGCTCGATCGCGCCGGGCTCGGCGACCGCCCGGCGGCGAAACTCCACCATGGTGCCGAACAGGTCGATCACGAAGTCGGCGAGCACGGCGTTGCCGCAGGCGCGGTAGATCGCGGTGTGGAACTCGCGGTCCGAGATCAGGAAGCGCACGGGATCGCCGATCGCGGCGCGCTGGGCCCGCACCGCCTCGCGCAGGAACAGAAGCGTCTCGTCCGTGATGCGCTCGGCGGCGTCGCCCACCACCGGGCGCTCCACCAGAAGCCGCGCCGCATGGACGTCGTCCAGGCCGTAGGGATCGCTGCCGCCGGCCTCGCGCGGCAGGCGGAACGGCGTTTGAAGCGCGTCCGACACGACGCGCGTGCGCGCGCCGTGCGCGATCCGCAGGAGGCCCTGCGCGCCCAGGATCGCGATGCCGGCACGCACCGACTCGCGGCTGACCTGCAGCGCGGCCGCCAGATGCCGCTCACTCGGCAGGTCGTCGCCCACCTTGAGGGTGCCGGAGGCGATCAGGAGCGCGATCTTGTCGGCCACCCCGTCGCGCACGTTGCGCCGCACCACCGCCTCGCGCAGCTCGGGCGCGTTCTCGAGGACGAACCGGGGCAGGGGATTGACCATAGGAGAACAACTGGTCCGATAACCGAACCAGCGGACCGTAGCGCCCGCGCTCCCGGCCGGTCAAGCGGATCCGCCGGTCGACCGGCCAACGGCCCGGTCTTGTTTGCCGGCGGGAAGCAGCCGACAGTCGCGGCCGCATCCAGCGGCGGGCGATCCGTCGCGAACGCTTGGAGAATGCCTTGAACACGATCGTCATCGCAGCCGACCGCTTGCGCCAGGGCCTGGAGGAGGCGCTCGGGCGCACCGGCGCCTCTGCGGAGTCGGTGGCAGCCGCCCGACGCGCGATGATGCATGCCTCGCTTCTGGGCGTCGACAGTCACGGGGCGCGGCTCGTCGCCCATTACTGCCAGGTGCTCGCCTCCGGTCGGGTCAACCCGACGCCGACGCTGTCGGTCCGACGGACCGGACCCTCCACGGCGATGGTGGACGGCGACAACGGGCTGGGACACCTCGTGGCCTATCGCGCCGTGGAGGTCGCGGTCGACCTCGCGCGGGAAAGCGGGATCGGCGCGGTCGGCGCCACGCGATCCTCGCACTTCGGGGCGGCCGGCGCCTACGCACGCGTGATCGCCGAAGCCGGTCTGGTCGGCTTCGCCACCACCAACTCGGACTCGGTGGTCGCCCTGTTCGGCGGCGCCACCCCGTTTCACGGAACCAACCCGCTCGCCTTCGCGGCCCCGGTCGGGGCGGGGCGCCCATGGCTCCTCGACATGGCGACGTCGTCGATCCCGCTGAACCGCGTCCTTCTGTATCGATCGCTCGGTTCCGACCTGCCGGAGGGCGTCGCGGCGGATGCGGCCGGCCAACCGACGCGCGAGGCCGAGGCGGCGACGATGCTGCTGCCGCTCGGCGGGCCCGGCTTCGGCTTCAAGGGCGCGGCGCTGGCGGGCGTCGCCACGCTCTTCGCGGCGCTCCTGACCGGCTCGACGCTGGACCCGGACTTCATTCCCATGGTGGGCACGGCGGACATGTCCACCCCGCGCGGCATGGGGCACTTCGTTCTGGCGCTGGATCCGGACCGCTTCGGTGGCCGGGACGCGTTCGCGGCCGGCATCGGCGCCTATCTCGCGATGCTGCGGGCCAGTCCCGCCGCCGACGGGTCCGCGCCGGTGCTGGCGCCGGGCGACCGGGAATGGGCGGTGGAAGCGGAGCGCTTGGCGAACGGCATCCCCCTGGACCCGGACACGGCGGCCTTTCTGGGCTTCGGCTGAGCGCCCCATAGCCGGCAAAGACGGACGCGGGGCGGCGATGCCCGGCCGGACAAGGCCGGTGCCCCACGATGCCCCATGCGTCGAGAACCGGATGCTCTTCAGATAGCGGCAACGCAGACCCGCACGGGATCATGGCGGGTCCGCGGTTTCGGTGGGCGTCTCCCGATCCTCGACGCGCTTGAACGGATTTCGGCGCTAGATGACGGCGCGCCGAACAACGGCTTTGCGATGGATGGGAAGGCGTTCGGATGGATCTGGGTGAAGCGGCGGCGCTGGCGGAACATCCCTCGATCGTGGTCGTGGGAGATCTCGTGGAGGGCTGGCCGCCGCACGGCTTCGACGACCGGACCCTGGCCGAGCGCGCAAACCAATGGCCGGAGCGGCTGTCGCGCGAGCCGTTCCGGCCCGACGACAGCGGCGAGGGAACGGGCGAACCGGTCCGCGTCGTGGGCGGCTATCTCGAGCGGTTGCCGCTCGCCTGCATCGCGGCCGGCCTCGTGCGGCACGGGGAGGTCTGGCACCACAGCCGCGCCGCCGACGCGCCGCCGCTGCGACGCGACGGTTCGGGTCTCGGACGCCGCGTGTTCCGGGTCGACGCGGAGGCGGCTCCCTTCGCCTCGCAGGACATGCTGCGCTTCATTCAGGCCGCGGGCGCACCGCACATTCTCGTGGTTCTGGGGCTGGGGGTCGACGAGCGGATCCTCGCCGCCTGCCGGAACAGCTTCAAGGTCTACAACTCGATCGACGCGCCGGCGCTGCGCGTCCCGCCCGAGGTCAGCCGCCACTTCGATCTCGTGCTCACCGGCGCGCCGTGGCAGTCCGACGAGGTCGAGCGGCGTCATCCGGGCCTGCGGACCGCGGTCATGCCGATCGGGCCGGAGTTCGCCGACGATGCGACCTTTCGTCCGTTGGGCGGCGAGAAGCCCTACGACGTCGTCTATGTCGCAGCCGCGCAACCCTACAAGCGCCACGACATCCTGTTCGACGCGCTCGCCAGCGCGCCGCGCCCTTTGAGAGCCTTATGCGTCATCGGCTACGGCGAGATGGGCGAGGACCTGCGCCGGCAGGCCGCCGAGCGCGAGCTGCACGTCGACTTCGTGGGGCCGCCGGGCGTCCCGTTCGCCGAGGTCAACCGGCTGATGAACCTGGCGAAAATCGGCGTCGTCTGCGGCGTGGACGACGGCGCGCCGGCGATCCTCACCGAGTACATGCTCGCCGGCCTGCCGGTTCTGGCCAACGAGCGGCTTGCCTGCGGCCTTCAGTTCATCACCGCGGAGACCGGCCGGACCGCTTCCGCCGAGCGCTTCGGATCCGCGATCATCGAGATGCTGGACGCGCTCCCCCGGTTTCGGCCCCGGGATGTCGCCATGGCGCACTGGACCTGGCCTCATACGGTTCGCCATTTTCAGTCGCTGCTACGGGAATTCAACGGCGACCGTCATCGCATCGCGCCGCGACATGTGCTCGGCTAGTCGGGTTGCGATGGTGTAAAGGGACGGGCATGACGCTGGAGTTTCCTGGAGCTGCCGGCGCCCCGGCGGCAAGGTTCGGCGATGCCCTGAAGGCGCCTCACGACGAGGCGCCGATCATCTGCTTCTCGCACCTGCGCTGGGATTTCGTGACCCAGCGGCCACAGCATCTGATGCGGCGCTTCGCGCGCGACCGGAAGGTGTTCTTCTTCGAGGAGTTCATCCCCTGCGATCACCCGCTGCCGTTTCTGGAGTTCCACCCCTTCGCGCAGGACGGCGTCATCGCCCTGCGGCCGCGCCTGCCGCACTGGTGGAGCGTCGAGGAGCGCGAGGCGGGACTGGCGCAGCTTCTGGCCATGCTCGTCGAGACCGCCACCACGGCGGCGCCGGTTCTGTGGTTCTACACGCCGATGATGTTCGCCTTTGCGGGCGAGGTGGACGCGGCGGCTGTGGTCTACGACTGCATGGACGAGCTCACCGGCTTCCGCTTTGCCGACCCGCGCCTCGTCGAGCTTGAAACCCGGCTGATCGCCCGGGCCGACGCGGTGTTCACCGGCGGGTGGAGCCTGTTCGAGGCCAAGCGCCACCGCCATGGCAACATCCACCCCTTCCCGTCCGCCGTGGACGGCGCTCATTTCGGCGCGGCCCGCGAGCCGGGGCTCGCCGTGCCCGCCGACCAGGCGGGCCTGCCGGGGCCGGTGCTCGGCTTCTACGGGGTGATCGACGAGCGCCTCGATCTCGATCTCCTGCGCGACGCCGCAGCGCTGCGGCCCGGCTGGAGCTTCGTCCTGCTCGGGCCGGTCGCCAAGATCGACCCGGCCGAGCTGCCGCGCGCCGCCAACATCCACTGGCTGGGCGCCAAGGGCTACGGCGAGCTTCCCGCCTATCTCGCGGGCTGGGACGTGGCGCTGATGCCCTTCGCGCTGAACGAGGCGACGCGTTTCATCAGCCCCACCAAGACCCCGGAATACCTCGCCGGCGGGCGACCGGTCGTGTCCACCGCGATCACCGACGTGGTGCGCCACTACGGCGCGCTGGACGGCGTGCGGATCGCGCGCGATGCGGCGGGCTTCGTGGAGGCCTGCGAGGCGGCGCTCGCGCTCGGGCGCACCGGCGCCTGGCTGCAACAGGCCGACGCCCTTCTCGCCGACATCTCCTGGGACACCACCCAGCACCGCATGGCCGCGATCCTCGGCGAGGCGGTGCTGGCGGCGCGCCTTGCGGCGACGCGGGCGGCCAACGACGAGGCCCCTTCGATGCCCGCGGTCGGCGGCGCGGCGCGGCGCGAGCGCTTCGATGCGCTCGTCGTGGGCGCGGGCTTCGCCGGTGCGGTTCTGGCCGAGCGGCTCGCGGCGGAGGCGGGGCAGCGCGTCCTCGTGATCGACCGCCGCGACCACGTCGCCGGCAACGCCTTCGACCACCACGACGCGGCGGGCGTCCTGGTTCACCGCTACGGCCCGCACATCTTCCACACCAACAGCCAGCGCGTCGTCGACTACCTCTCGCGCTTCACCGAATGGCGCCCCTACGAGCACCGCGTCGTGGCGAGCGTCGGCGCGCAGCTCCTGCCGATCCCGATCAACCGCACGACGCTGAACACCCTCTACGGCCTCGACCTCGCCAGCGACGCCGAGGCCGAGCGCTTCCTTGCGCAGCGCGCGGAGCCGGTGGCCGAGATCCGCACGGCGGAGGACGTCGTGGTTTCGGCGGTCGGGCGCGAACTCTACGAGACCTTCTTTCGCGGCTACACGCGCAAGCAGTGGGGCCTCGATCCCTCGCAGCTCGACCCGTCCGTCACGGCGCGCGTGCCCACGCGTACCAACACCGACGACCGCTATTTCCTGGACCGCTTCCAGGCCATGCCCGCGCAGGGCTACACCGCCCTGTTCGAGCGGATGCTGGCCCATCCGAACATCACCGTGCGGACCGGCATGGACTATCGCGCCGTCCGCGATCGGGTCGAGGTGCGCCACACCGTCTTCACCGGGCCGGTGGACGAGTTCTTCGACCACCGCTTCGGCCGGCTTCCCTATCGCAGCCTCGCCTTCCGGCACGAGACGCACGAGCGCTCCCAGTTCCAGCCCGTCGCGGTGGTGAACTATCCCGACGGCGCGGTGCCCCATACCCGGATCACCGAGTACAAGCACCTGACCGGGCAGCGGCACCCGAAGACCAGCATCTCCTACGAGATCCCGTCCGACGAGGGCGAGCCCTACTATCCGGTGCCGCGCGAGGAGAGCCGCGCGCTCTACCGGCGCTACGAGGCGCTGGCCAACGCGACGCCGGACGTCAGCTTCGTCGGTCGTCTGGCGACCTATCGCTACTACAACATGGACCAGGTGGTGGCCCAGGCGCTGACGACGTTCGACCGCATGGGACGTCGCCCGGCCCGGAGCGGCATCGCCACGTCCGGCGCGGCGGCCGGACCCGCGATTTGAGCCGCGCCGGCCGGACCCGACCCCGCCCTCGCCTGCTTCTTGCCACCGACAGCCTCGTGCCCTCGGGCGTGGGCGCGCACATGCTGACGCTGGCGCGGGCGCTCGCCGTGGACTGGGACGTGGCGATCGCCGCGGACCCGCGCGGTGGATTGGGGCGGCGCGCGCTGCGCGAGAACCTCGCCGCGATCGACATCGACGCCGACGACCCTTCCTCGATCGAGGCGGCGCTGCGTCGCTGGCGCCCCGACATCCTCCACGTCCATGCCGGCATCGGCTGGGAGGGGCACGAACTCGCCGCGACCGGCCGGGCGGCCGGCGTCGCCACGGTCCTGCGCACCGAGCATCTGCCCTTCGTTCTGACCGACCCTGCCCAGATCGCCGCCCATCGCCAGGCCGTGCGCGACCTCGACGCGCTGGTCTGCGTGTCGCGCACCGCCGCCGACAGCTTCGTTGCGGCAGGCATCGATCCGGCCCGGATCCACGCGATCGCGAACGGCGTCGATCCGAGCCCGCCGCTCCGCGAGCGCGCCGCCGTCCGGCACGACCTCGGCCTCCCATCGGACGCGACGGCGCTTCTCGTGGTCGCGCGGATGACCGAGCAGAAGGGTCACGGCGTTCTTCTGGATGCGCTGGCCGGCCTGCGCGAGCGGCATCCGGACCTCGTCTGCCTGCTGGCGGGCGACGGCCCTCTGCGCGCCACGCTCCAGGATCGGGCAGGCGCGATCGGCCTCGGCCGAACGGTGCGCTTCCTGGGCGAGCGCGACGACGTCGCGGACCTCATGGCGGCCGCCGACTGCCTGGTCCTGCCCTCGCTCTTCGAGGGGTTGCCGCTCGTGGTGCTGGAGGCGATGGCCGCCGGACTGCCGGTGGTCGCGACCCGCATCGGCGGCACGAGCGAGGCGGTCGAGGACAACGGCACCGGCTGGCTGGCGGAACCGGGCGATGCCGCCTCGCTGCGCGAGACGCTGGCCCTCGCCCTGGCGGACCGCGCGGAACTGGCTCGCGCCGGCCAGGCAGGACGGATCCGCTTCGAGACGACGTTTCGGGCAGCCGACATGGCGGCGGCGACCGCCGCGCTCTACGGCCGGCTCGCCCCCTTCCCCCAACGCGAAACACGGAACAGCAGCATGAAGACCATCCGGATCGGCTTTGTCGGCGCCGGCGGCATCGCCCACCGCCACCTCGGCATCTTGGAGGGTTTCGAGGACGTCGCGATCGTCGGCTTCGCGGATCCGGACCGGGGGCGCGCCGAGGACGCCGCGGCGCGCTTCGGCGCCCGAGCCTTCGACAGCGCCGCCGCCCTGATGGACAGCTGCGAGCTCGATGCCGTCTATATCTGCGTGCCGCCCTTCGCCCATGGCGGGCCCGAGCGCGAGGCGATCGCGCGGGGGCTGCCCTTCTTCGTGGAGAAGCCGGTCTCGCTCGACATCGCGACCGCCGAAGCGATCGCCGCCGAGGTGGCGCGCAAGAACCTCGTCACCGCCGTCGGCTACCATTGGCGCTATCTCGACACGGTGGACGAGGCGCGCGCGCTGCTCGCCGACAATCCGCCGCAGCTCCTGTCGGGCTACTGGCTGGACTCGACGCCGCCGCCGCAATGGTGGTGGCGCGAGGACCAGTCGGGCGGCCAGATGGTGGAGCAGGCGACGCATCTTCTCGACCTCGCCCGCTTTCTGGTGGGCGAGGTGAGCGAGGTCTACGGCCGCGCGGCGCACCGCGATCGCGAGGCCTTTCCCGGTCTCGACGTTCCGACCACCTCGACCGCCAGCCTGACGTTTGCGAACGGCGTCGTCGCCAACATCGCCTCGACCTGCCTTCTCGGCTGGAACCACCGCGTCGGCCTTCACATCTTCGCCGACCGGCTGGCGATCGAGCTGACGGACCGCGACATCATGGTGGACGTCGGACGCGGGCGGCCGATGCGCGGCGCCGACGGCGATCCGGTCTGGCGCGAGGATCGCGACTTCATCGACGCGGTCGCGGGCGGCGAGAACCGCATCCGCTGCCCCTACGCCGACGCGCTCGCGACGCACCGCCTCGCGCTGGCCGTGGTGCAGTCGGCGCGCACCGGCGAGGTCGTGCATCTCCAGCCCGACACCGCTCCGCGCGCGGCGCCCGCGCCGCTTCGCTTCCCGCCACGGCCGGAGCCGGGGCAGCTGCCGCCCGGCCATCGGCACGTGCGATCGCTCGGCATCGAGCGGCCGGGCGAGGCCTACCACTTCCAGTACGAGGAGGGACCTCCGGGCGAGGGACAGGTGCGCCTCGACACGCTGTATTCCGGCTTCTCGGCCGGCACCGAGCTGACCTTCTTCAAGAACACCAACCCTTATCTCCATTCGCGCTGGGACGGCGGGCGGGGCGTCTTCGTTCCGGGCGAGGCCGGGCAGCACTTTCCGGTGCCGTTCCTTGGATACATGGAGGTGGCGCGCGTCACGGAATCCCGCGCCCCCGGGTACAAGGCCGGCGAGATCGTCGCCTCGACCTATGCCCACAAGAGCGGCCACACGGCCGACCCGTTCCACGATCTTCTGGTGAAGCTGCCGGAGGGCGTCGATCCGATGCTCGGTATCTACGTCGCGCAGATGGGTCCGATCGCCGCCAACGGCATCCTCCATGCCGACGCGGAACTGGCGGGCGGCCATGTCGAACGGCTGGGGCAGGGGGTCGCCGGGCGTCCGGTGCTAGTCATCGGCGGCGGCGTGGTGGGTCTTCTGACGGCGCTGTTCGCCGCCCGGGCGGGGGCCGGCGAGGTGGTCGTCGCCGATCCCTCGCCCTTCCGGCGCGCGCGCATCGAGGCGCTCGGTTTTACGGCGATGGGCGAGGACCAGGCCTGGAACCACGCCAAGGCGAACTGGCACCACGGGGGCGGCGATCGGGGCGCGGACTTCGTGTTCCAGACGCGCGCGGACGCGCGCAGCCTCCACGCCGCGCTTCGCGCGCTTCGCCCGCAGGGCACCGTCATTGATCTCGCCTTCTACCAGGGCGGGGCGGAGCCGCTGCGCCTGGGCGAGGAGTTCCATCACAACGGACTGGCGATCCGCTGCGCGCAGATCAACCGGGTGCCGCGAGGTCTCGGCTTCGAATGGAACCGCCGGCGGCTTGCGGCCGAGACGATCGGGCTTCTCCAGGCACGCGGGCGCGACATCGCCGAGCACATGATCACCCACGTCGTGGACTTCGAGGACGCGCCGCGCTTCCTGCGTCATCTCGTGGACGAGCGGCCGGACTTCCTGCAGGTCGTGTTCAAGGTCCGCGACTGATGGCGAGCGAGGCCGGCCCGGAGCCCGTCCGCATCCTGTTCGTCTTCGCCTGGCTGGTGGTGGGCGGCGAGGAGACCGAGGTGCGCCATCTGGCGCACCATCTCGATCCCCGGCGCTATCGCATCGACGTCGTCGCGTGCTTTCGCAAGGAAGGCATGCCCGAGCAGACCCACCAGCAGCTGGAAGCCTTGGGCGTATCGGTCGACCGCACGCCCTACACGCTCTCCTTCGAGGACACGATTAGCTATCTCGCGGGCAAGCTCGCGGGCTACGACCTCGTGGTCTCCTGCCAGAACGTCGCCGACATCTACCCCGCGCTGGAGCGGCTGCACCTGCGCCCGCCCCTGATCGAGCACGGCGGGCTCGTGTCCGAAGCGCTCGGCGGCCCCAAGCACTTCACCAGCCGCTATGTCGGCGTCTGCCGCTCGATCCGGGATGCCGCCGCCTCGCGCATGCCGGGCCGCGAGACCTGCGCGCTGGAGATCCCGTCGACGGTCGACCTCGCGCCCTTCGATCCGGCCGCGCGCGAGCCCACGCGCCGGGCGCTGGGCCTCTCGCCCGAGACGCCGGTGATCGGCTGGCTCGGCCGGCTCGACCCCAAGAAGCGCGTCGAGGACTTCCTGGAGGCCGCCGCCCTCGTCCGACGCACGCGCCCCGACGCGCGCTTCCTGGTGATCGGCGGTCCCGACGCCTTTCTGCCCGATTACGCGCAGGCGCTCTACGAGCGCGCCCGCGCGCTCGGGCTCGGTGACGCCGTGCGCTTCCTCGGCGACCGGGCCGACGTGCCCGAGCTTTTGGCCGCGCTCGACGTCTTCGTCTGGCTGTCGCGCGGCGAGGGGATGCCGCATGTGATCGCGGAAGCGGGCGCGGCGCGCCTGGCCGTGATCGCCACCGCCGACAACGGTACGACCGAGCAGATCCAGGACGGCGTCAGCGGCGTCTTCGTGCCGCACGAGGACCCGCCCGCCGTCGCCCGGGCGATGCTGGCTCTGATCGACGACCCCGCACGCCGAAGGAACCTCGGTGCCGCGCTCCGGGCCAAGGTCGAGCGCGACTACGCCGTGCCGGTCGTGGTGGCGCAGTGGGAAGCGCTGATCGAGGAGGTTCTGCGCGAGACCCGGCCCGCGCCGCACCGGCCGCAGCTCTTCCGCTCGTTCCACCAGGGGGGCTTCGAATCCTCCTCGCACCGCCGCGTGCACGACCGGCGCCGCGTCGACATGATCGCGGCGAGCTACCACGACCGCTTCGCGCGCGAGGACTACGCCGCGCTCCAAGGCCACGGTATCCGCACCGTGCGCGACGGCCTGCGCTGGCACCTCATCGAGCCCGAGCCCGGCCGCTCTGATTGGAGCAGCCTCCAGGCGCAGCTCCGGGCGGCGAAGGAAACCGGCACGCAGGTCGTCTGGGACATCCTTCACTACGGCTGGCCGGACGATATCGACATCTGGCGCCCCGAATTCGTGGAGCGCTTCACGCGCTTTGCCGCGCAAGCCGCGCGCGTGATCGGGGCCGAGACCGAGGGCGTGCCCTTCTACGCCCCGGTCAACGAGATTTCCTTCTTTGCCTGGGGCGGGGGCGACGCCGGCTACCTCAACCCCTTCGCGCACGGACGCGCGCACGAGCTCAAGGTGCAGCTCTCGCGCGCCGCGATTTCAGCGATGGAGGCGATCTGGCGCATCGATCCGCGCGCGCGCTTCGTGCATGCCGATCCCGTCATCAACGTCATCACCGATCCCTCGCGCCCGCACGAGGCGGCCCATGCCGAGGGGCACCGGCAGGCGCAGTTCCAGGCCTGGGACATGCTGGCGGGCCGCGCTTGGCCGCAGATCGGCGGGCACGAGGCGCTGCTCGATATCGTCGGGGTCAACTACTACTTCAACAACCAGTGGATCCACGGCGGCCCGCCGATCGACATCGGCCATCCCCTCTACAAGCCGTTCCGCGACCTCCTGACGGAAACCTTCGCCCGCTACGGCCGTCCGATCTTCGTCGCCGAAACGGGCATCGAGGGCGACCGGCGCGCGGAGTGGCTCGCCTATGTCGAGGGCGAGGTGCGCGCCGCCATGCGCCGGGGCGTGCCGGTCGAGGGCCTGTGCCTCTACCCCGTTCTCGACCATCCCGGCTGGGACGACGAGCGCTATTGTCCGAACGGGCTGCTGCGCTTCTCGGCCGATGCTCGCGAACGGATCGCCGATCCCGCGCTCGCCGCCGAGCTGAAGCGTCAGCGCGCGATGGAGTTCGGGGCCTGACGGGCGCTGCCTCGCCGGTGTTTCGATCCTTTCTCCAGGCGGGTTTCGAGTGCGGCCGCCTGGAATGGCAGGGAAACTTCTGCCTTCTCACCGGTACGCACCACCTGCCCGAAGCGCGCATGGCGGCGCATTACGCCATCCTCCGGGCGCACGGAATCCGCACCGCGCGCGACGGCCTGCCGCCCTGGCTGCCGATCGAGCCGCGCCTCCGGGTCGCGCGCGAGGCGGACATGGAGGTGATCTGGGACCTCAACCACTACTGGCGCCATGCCGACCCCGAGGGTTACGCGCGGCGGGTGGCCGAGGCGGTTCTCGCGGTCGCGCCGGCCGAGACCTTCTGGTGCTGCTTCAACGAGACGAGCTTCCATCCGCGCATGGTGCCCGGCGAAAGCACCGCCTTCGTGGTCGAGCAGGCGCGCCGTATCCTCGCGATCCTTCGCGAGCGGCTGCCCCGCCTGCGTCTCGTCACCTCCGAGCCCGCGCACCGGCCGCACGAGATCGGCGCCCATGCCTTGGCCGACACGGCCGACGTCGTCGGCATCAACGTCTACCCGCACGACCTGCGGCGCAGCATCGCCCGCTCGCTGCGCGACGTTGCCGCGCGCTACGGCAAGCCGGTGATGATCGCCGAGACCGGCCTCCACAAGGGCCACCCCCGCCGCTGGCGCGGGATCGACGACAAGGGCGACTGGCTGCGCCACGTCCTCGCCGAGGTGGAGCGCTCGCGCGCGCCCGTCGCAGGCGTCTGCCTCTACCCGATCGTCGACTCGCCGGCCTGGAACGCGCCGCACCGGCACCGCTGGGACCACGGGCTCATCCACGCGGACCTGACGCTCGACCCGAGCCTGTCGGCCGCCCTTCTGGAGCGCCGGGCGGCGCCGTGACCGGGCGCGGGCGCCCATCCGCCCTGTTGCGGCGCCGCCGGGCTCGTCGGCGCCCGTTCGTCAATCGATCACGACGACCTCGTGGTCGCGCACCGCCGGCACCTCGAAGGTCAGCTGGTCGCCGGAGCGCTCGACCTCGACCCGTGCCCCAGCGACGCGCAGGTCGGCCGGGCCGGATGCGCCGGCCGGAAGCCCGCGCAGCGCGACGCGGATCGGGCCGATCGCGACGAGCTCGCTCTGACGTCCCGGCACCCTGGCGGTGACGAGCCGGTTGTTGAGATGCAGGATCCAGCGCTCGCCCTGCCGGAAGAGCGAGGGGGTGACGAAGCCCTGCGCGCCCGCAAGTTCCACGCTCGCGCGGCCGTCCAGGCACCAGCGCACCGCGTTGGCGAGCAGTCGGGCGTGGTCGGGCGCGCCGTCGCGGGCCAGGCACCGGTCGAGATCGGCGGCGAACCAGACCAGACGGGCCGCCCCGGCCTCGCGCGCGGTGATCGCCGGAAGCTCGGTGCGCGGCCGGCGCATCCACGACGTTTCCGGCGGAAAGATCGGGAAGTCCGGTACGAAGGTCGCCAGCACCTGCGTCCCCTCGCCCGCCTCGATCTCGGGCAGGACGCCGCCGAAGGGAAGCGTATCGGCCGCCTCGAACCCGTCGAGGACCGGATGGCGGGTGCCGTCCGGTGCGGGCGCGGTCGCATCGCGCGGGCCATCAACGCCGGCGCGCAGTTCGGGCGCAAGCCGCAGGTAGGTGTGCCGCTCGCTGTCCTCGATGCTCTCGCTGATGGGTCCCGTTCCGCCGTGGCTCGCTGTTCCTCGCCGGCGGATGCCGAACAAGGCGCCGAGCGCGAAGTCGGCGCGCGCATCCCCCTCGGCCGTGAGCCCGCTCGTCTCGCCGGTCGCGATCACCGATCCGCCGTCGGCTGCGAAGCGTTCGACCGCCGCCACCTGCCGGTCCGACAGGACGCCGAGATTGGGCAGGAGAAGCACGCGGAACCGCCCCGCCGCCGCCTCGACGTCCTCGGCATGGACGGGCAGCCAGGCGAGCCCGGCCCGATGGAGCGCCTCCGCCGCGCCGCGATAGGGATCGAGCGTCCGCTCCTCGGCCTCGGCTCCCCCGTGGAGATCGTGGTTCTCCTGCGACCAGACCACGCCGACATCGGCGACCGGCTGCCGGTCGACCAGATAGCGTTCGTTCTCGGCATGCCAGCGGAAGATCGGCGCGGCGGTTTGGTACTGACGACGGTCCTCGTGCAGCGCGCCGATGTGGTGCCACCAGGGCTGGATGCCGCCGGCGAACCCGGCCGACGACCAAAGGCGCACCTCGGCCTCCGGCATCGAGGACAGGCGGAAGGCCGGCTGGCCGAGCTGGTATTGCGGCGTCGACTCGGGGATCAGGACGTCCCAGCCCGCGAGCTCGTGGAGGCGCCGTCCCGCCTCGGTATTCTGCTCGAAACCGTCAACGGCGCTGCGTCGCTGGTGGTCGAGCATCACGATGCGCGAGCGCTGGAGAATGGCGCGCAGATCGATGAAGCGGGCGCCATTGTTGAGGACGTCGCCGCTGATCATGCCGTTCCAAAGACAGTGCTCGCCGCCGGCCTCGGTGGTGACCCGGTTGTTGTGCTCCCAGAGGCGCGTGCGGCAGCGGTAGTTCCACCTGATCCAGGCGCGATAGGTCTCGCTCGCCGGATCGTGCCGCTCGGGCAGCGCGTGGCCGGTCTCGGCGTCGAAGCCGTCGCGGCAGTTTTGGCAGTGGCAGATGTGCCGGCGCGGGAGGCCGGCCCAGCTGTTGTCGGCAAAGCCGTCGGGCGACGAGCGCTCGACGATCTCGCGCATCACGGCCGGCAGGTGGTCGCGGTAGTAGCCCGAGTTGATGCAGGTGACGTACTTGTCACCCTGCCGGTAGGGCTCGCTCGCCGCATCGCGGCAGATCCAGTCGGGATGGGCCTCGAAGAGGTCGGCCGCCACGCGGTTGGAGTCCATGCGCGCGACCACGGCGAGACCCTCCTCGCGGGCGGCCCGCACGATCTCGCCGTAGAGGTCGCGGGCACCCAGGCGCTCGGCGCGGTGATGGTGGGGAACGGCGGACGGGTAGTAGGCGACGATCCCGCCCGCGTTCACGATCGCGCCCTGGACACGCGTCCGGCGCCAGTGATTCCTCCACCACTCGGCGTCGTAGCGCTCCGGGTCGATCTCCACGAGGTTGGTCTGACCCCAGCGCAGGGTCCGTCGGTACCAGGGTCGGTTGTCCATGGGTGGGGTGTCCTTCCTCGCTGCGGCGATCGCAGGCCGCCCCGTCTAGGCGTGCCTCGTTGTTCGCGGCCCGCATCCGGTCCGCGGCATGGGTCGGTTCGGAGCGCCGACGGGCCGGCGCTGGGGTGTCAGGGTATCCAGTCCCCGTCCCACTCCTGGACGAGGTGGTTCTCGCCGACCTGCCGGTAGCGTCGCGCGGGCGGCTCGTAGTCGGCGGGCCGGATCGGGCTCTTGATCTCGTCGTTGCTCACCGGCCGCACCTCGCGGCGGCGGGCCGGATCGGGCACGGGAACGGCCGAGATGAGGCGGCGGGTGTAGGGGTGCTGCGGGCTGGAGAAGACGGATCCGGCCGGCCCGATCTCCACGATCTCGCCGAGATACATGACGGCGATCTGATGGCTGATGCGCTCCACCACCGCCATGTCGTGGCTGATGAAGAGGTAGCTGATGCCCAGGCTCGCCTGCAGCTCCATGAGAAGGTTGATCACCTGCGCCTTGATCGAGACGTCGAGGCCCGACACGCTTTCGTCGGCGACGATGACCTTCGGGTCGAGCGCGAGGGCGCGCGCGATGCAGATGCGCTGGCGCTGCCCGCCCGAGAACTGCTGGGGAAAGCGCGAGGCCGCCGAAGGGTCGAGCCCGACGCGGCCGAGAAGGTCGGCGACCTTGGCGCGCGCCTCGGCCCTCGTGCCCATCCGGTGGGTCAGGAACGGCTCGGCGACCGCCGCGCCCACGGGGATGCGTGGGTTGAGCGAGGCGAAGGGATCCTGGAAGATCATCTGGATGTGGCGGCGCACGTCGCGCAGCCGGCGCGCTTCCAGCCCGACGAGGTCCGCGCCCGCCACCCGGACCGTGCCGCTGTTGGGCTCCACGAGGCGCATGACGGCGCGGCCCGTTGTGGACTTGCCGCAGCCCGACTCGCCGACCAGCGACAGCGTCTCGCCGGCCCTGAGATCGAACGAAACGTTCTCCACCGCATGGACGCGACCCGTCACCTTGGCGAAGAAGCCCGAGCGCAGGTCGAAACGCTTGACGAGGTTGCGGACCTGCAGGACGGGCTCGGCCTGCCGGTCCACCGTATCGGGCTGCGGCCGGGCGGGACGGAGTTCCCCGCTCGCCCGGTCCACCAGCGGGAAGTGCTCGGGTCCGCTTCCGACGCCGCGCGAGCCGAGGCGTGGCACGGCTGCTAGGAGCGCGCGAGTGTAGGGGTGCCGGGCGCCGGCGAAGATCGCGTCGGTCTCGTCGCTTTCCACCACCTCGCCGCCCAGCATCACCACCGTGCGGTCGGCGATCTCGGCGACGACGCCCATGTCGTGGGTGATGAAGAGGACGCCCATCCCCTCCTCGCGCTGCAGCTCCTTGATCAGCTGGAGGATCTGCGACTGGATCGTGACGTCGAGCGCGGTGGTGGGCTCGTCGGCGATCAGGAGGCGGGGCCGGCAGGCGAGCGCGAGCGCGATCATGACGCGCTGGCGCATGCCGCCCGAAAGGGCGTGCGGGTGGTCCATGGCGCGGGCGCGGGCGCCGGGAATGCGCACCCGCTCGAGCAGCCGCACGGCCTCCTCGCGCGCCGCCGCGCCTTCCTGGAGGCGGTGGATCTCCAGGACCTCGGCGATCTGGTCGCCGACGGTCAGGAGCGGGTTGAGGCTCGTCATCGCCTCCTGGAACACCATGCCCATGGCACGCCCGCGCATCTCGCGCATCTCGGCCTCGGGCAGGCCGACCAGCTCGCGCCCGTCGATCCGAACCGATCCCTCGATGCGGCTCGACGCGCGGTCGAGAAGGCGCATGATCGACAGCGCCGTGACGCTCTTGCCCGAGCCCGACTCGCCCACCACCGCCAGCGTTTCGCGCTCCGCGATGTCGAACGACACGCCCCGCACGATGGGCAGCCAGCCCGAGCGCGTGCGGAACGCGGTGCGCAGGTCCCGCACCGAGAGAACCGGCCCGGTGGCGGGTTCCGCGTTTCGGGCGGCGTCGCGGCGTTCGAAGGTCATGAGCATGGCTCCCGCCCCTATCGTCCGGTGGAGGGGTCGAGCACGTCGCGCACCGCGTCCCCCAGGAGGTTGAAGGCGAGCACGACGCCGGTGATGGCGAGACCCGCGCCGACGATCGGCCAGGGCGAGCCGAACAGGTTGTTCAGCCCGTCGCGGATGATGTTGCCCCAGCTGGGGTTGGGCGGCTGCGTGCCGATGCCGAGGAAGCTGAGCGCCGCCTCGAGCCGGATCGCCGAGGCGACCCAGAGCGTCATCAGGGCGATGATCGGCGCGGTGATGTTGGGCAGGACGTGGCGCACGAGGATGACCGGCGTCGAGACGCCCATGGAGATCGCGGCCTCGACATACGGCTCCTGGCGCACGGCGAGCGTCTGGGCCCGTGCGACACGCGCAAAGCCGGGAATGAAGGCCACGGTGATCACGGCGATGATGTTCCAGAAGCCGCCGCCTAGCACCGCCGCGATCAGGATCGCGAGCAGAAGCTCGGGAAAGGCGAGCAGGAGATCGACGACGCGCGAGATCAGGCGATCGGCGAGCCCGCCGAAATAGCCCGCCGTGATGCCCAGCAGCGTTCCGAAGATCGCCGCAAGGAGCGGCGACAGGAGGCCGAAGATCAGCGAGTTGCGCGCGCCGTAGATCAAGCGGCTGAAGACGTCGCGGCCGAACTGGTCGGTGCCGAGCCAGTTGGCCGCGCTCGGCAGGCGGTTGATCTGGATGATGCTCTGGCGCAGCGGATCGTAGGGCGCGATCAGCGGCGCGAAGGCGGCCACCAGCACGAAGAGGACGACGAGCGCGAAGGCGAGCGTCGTCGACACGCGCCCGAAGAGGATGCGGCGCAGGACGCCGAGCAGTCCCGCCTGCGGGTCGGAAGGGATCAGGACGGGATGGTGATGATCGGTCGCAAGGGTCATGTCAGCTCACCCGGACGCGTGGATCGATGAAGACGTAGACGAGGTCCATCAGGAGGTTGATCAGCACCACGAACAGCGCGAAGACCACGACCCCGCCCTGGATCACGGCGTAGTCGCGCTCCGCGATCGCGCTGATCAGCAGCTTGCCGATGCCGGGCCGGTTGAACACGAGTTCGATCGCGACCGAGCCCGAGAGGGTGGCAAGCGTCGACAGACCGAGGCCGGTCGCGATCGGCAGCAGCGCGTTGCGCAGGCCATGGCGGTAGATCACGCGGTTCTCGCGCGCGCCCTTGGCCCGCGCGGTGCGCACGTAGTCCCGCGACAGGACTTCGAGCAGCGAGCCGCGCGTCAGGCGGCCGATAAAGGCGGCCTTCACCATGGCGAGCGTGACCGCGGGCAGGACGAGGTGATGCAGGCGGTCGAGGAACCCCTCGCCGCCGCCGTTGATCGGGAACCAGCCGAGGTTCAGCGAGAAGGCGATCAGGAGCAGCGCGCCGAGATAGAAGTCGGGCACGGCGTAGCCGATCAGCGAGAAGCCGCGCACGCCGCTATCGGGCCAGCGGTCGCGATGGGTGGCGGCAAGGACCCCGAGCGGGATGCCGACCACCGTCCCGAGCAGCATCGCCGCGACCGTCAGCTCGATCGTGTAGGGCAGGTTGTAGAGGATGAGGTCGAGAACCGGCCGGTTGTTCAGGAGCGAGGAGCCGAAGTCGAGGGTGAGGACGCCCCACACGAAGGTGATGAACTGCATCCACAGCGGCTCGTTCAGGCCCATGCGCTCGCGGAAGCTGGCGAGCTGTTCGGGGGTGGCCAGTTCGCCGAGCGCGGCGATCGCCGGATCGCCCGGCAGGATGCGCATGGCGAGGAAGACCAGCGCCAGGACGAGAAGAACCGTCGGAATCGCGTCGAGCAGTCGCGTCAGGATGTATCGCGTCATGGGTCGGGCGCCTCCCCGCGCCGTGCCGTGGTTCAGCGTTGCAGGGCCGTCCGGTAGGGTTCGTTGCTGAGGTCCGCCGCCAGGCCAGGACCGAGCACCGCGACGCCGCCCTGCGAGAGGCTGACGAAGTACTGGAGGTGGAAGGGCGAGCGCGTGTAGTCCCGCGGGATCTCGCCATGCCAGGCGCCGTTCTCCCGGCGCATGAGCTGGGACTGCCAGCGCTCGGCCTGGTTGACGTGCCGATAGTACAGGACCGGCGGCGCGTCGGCCTCGGCCTGAAGCGAGACGGCGAAGGGCTCGCCACTCCGAAAATCCGCCTCGCCCGCCGGTCCGTCGAGAAGCGCGCGCGCCGGCTGCCAGGCGTCCAGCGCCGCAAGGGCCCGTTCGGTCTCCGCCGTCGGCCGGCGCGTTTCGGTGAGCCCGCCGCCGCGCAGCGCTTCGAGGTCCAGAAGCTCGGCCCGGATCTCGGGCAGGCGCGTGTGCCAGGAGCCGCGCAGCCAGGATTGGGGACCGAAGGTCAGGTCGTCGGCATAGGTTTCACGCGAAACCGCCGCGATCCCCTCCCAGGCCGCGACGGCCCGGCGCATGTGAAGGATCGCCGGCTCCAGCAGCGTGGTGACGCGGGTCGCCACGAAGAGCTCGGCATGGACGGCGGCGCGGTGCTTCTCGGCGAAGTAGCGCGCGATGCCGGCGAGGATCGCGCTGTCGTGCCGGATGCGAAGAGCCGGCGCGCGCGTGCCGTCGCGGCTGGCGTCGATCGCCCGCACGGCGCCCTCCGCGGTATCGGCCAGCGCGTCCAGCCAAAGCGCGACGTCGAACGGCGTGTAGCGGTGTTCCGCTTCGCCTGCGAGCAGGCGCTCGGCCCATTCGCGGGCGGTGGCGAAGAGCTCGGAATCGAAGGTCGGCGCGTTTCCGAACCGCATCGGCCCGGTCATGTCGAAGCGGTAGGCGAGCGCGCCCGCGCTCTCGATCAGGGAGAGGTTCGTGTAGATCTCGGGCCAGTAGTAGTTGTTGGAGGCCGAGGGGCCGTGCGTGAGCGTCACGAGCGGCAGGACGCGGCTCGCCGCCGCGAGCGCCGTCTCGCAGGCGTCGGCCGCCTCGCCGCACTCGTGGCGCAGCTCGCGCATCCACGTCTCGCGCGGGGCCTCGGGATCGAACAGGAGCCGGCCCCAGACGCGATACTGGTAGCGGTACTTCTCCCAGTCGCGGCGCGTCGCCAGCCCCTGGCGCCGGTAGCCGAATCGCCCGCCCGGCATGCCGGTGCCCATGCGCCCCTTGAACGAGAGCGGCTCGCACCATTCCACTCCGTCGGAGCCCGCGAACATGGAGGAGCGCCCGTAGCCGCCCGCCAGCTTCGGGTCGCCCCAGAGCAGCAGGCGCTGCGTGCCCGGCCAGATCCGGTAGAGGACCTTGTAGTCCTTGTCCTTGCGCAGAAGGTCGCCGTAGCTGTAGCGCAGGAACTTGCGCGAGCCCTCGCTGAGCTGTTCGCGCGCCGAGCGCGGCTGTTCGGGCGGGTATTCCTTCTCGCGGATCGCCGACTGGTGGTAGGGCAGGCCCATGTGCTCGGCGAGATACTTGGGCGAGGCGGCGAAGGGCATGCCGCTCTGCCGGGCGAGGTCGAGAACCGTTTCGTCGAGACCCTTGCCGTGAAGGTCGATCTCGACCGGCCGGCCGGCCGCCGCGACGCCCGCGAAGGCCTCGCGCCAGAAGCCGTAGTCCCCTTCCGCGATGCCCCCTTCCACGTGGACCCGGAAGGTCAGGCCCGTGATCTCGGGAACGGCCCGCAGGAGCTGCGTGATCGCATCGCGGCAGTAGCCGGCATGGTTCTCGCGCGTGATGCCGCGCACCGTGTAGTTGGCGCGCGGAACGTCCGAGAAATCGTAGCTCTGCGTCCAGAGCGCGAGCTGGAAGTCGAGGCCGCGCCGCGCCGCCTCGCGCCCGATGAAGCGCAGCGCCTCGAGATTCTCCTCGCGCTCCTCGGTGCGCAGCTCCGCGACGTCCACTCCGTAGCCCGGCACGTCCAGCAGGAACGGATAGGGGAAGTAAAAACTGACGTCCGTGATCCACGGATTATGGTAGGGATAGTTGTATCCCATGCCGAGCGTCAGCGAGAACCGGTTGAAACGGTGCGTCGCGAGCATGGTGAGGTAGTCGCGCCAGCCCTGACGATCGTGGAACCACGCATGGTCCTCCTCGGGCGAGCAGTAGAGACGCGCCATGGAGCGGACGCGGGCCGTCGGCGTTTCCTGCCGCGGAAAAGGCCCGTCGAAGAGATCCTCGCCGGGCGCCATGCGCACGCGATCGGCCAGTTCCGTCAGGGCATAGACAAGCCCGCGCGTTCCGGCCGCCTCGACCGTGACCGTGCCGCCCTCACGGCGCAGCGCGAAGCCCTCGCCCGCCTCGCCGGTCTCGCTCGCGGGCTCGATCCGCAGCGTTTCCCCGCCGCCGCGAGACGCGCCGCCAAGCTCTGCGCCACCAAGCTCCGCGCCGCGCTCGCCCAGCGCGCGCGCCAGCTCCTCCAGCGCCCAGCGGGCGGGCGCGTTCGGCGGGAGATCGCGCAGGGCGGGTGCGTCGAGGGCGATCCGGCGGGACGTGTCGAGAAGAGCGCTCATCTAGGCGACGATCCTCGCCTTGGTGAGCGGCCAGTTCACGTAGCCGGACTCGACCTTGTATCCGAGGTCGACGGCGGGCGAGCGCACGATCATGAAGCCGTTGGTGGAGACCGGCAGGATCACCGCATCGCCCAGCGCCTTCGCCTCGATCCGGCGCACGAGGTCGAGGCGCTTTGCGAGATCGGGCTCGGCGAGAGCGGCCTCCAGCATGTCGTCGATGCCGGGGATCGCGGTGCCGTAGCGGCTGAAGTTCGATCCGCCCTTCCCGTCGCTCTTCACGGTGGCCGCCGTGGACAGGTAGTTGACGATGGGCTGGGTCGGCACGGGCGGCAGCGCGGCGGAGTGCTGCGAGAGCGTGTTGGTGCCGGTGTTCTGGTCGGCGTGGAAGGCCGTATGGTCCTTGATGTTCAGCTGCATGTCGATGCCGACGCGCTTCAGCTGGTCCTGGATCATCAGCATGATCGCCGAGTAGTCCTCGCGCTGCGAGGTGTCGGCGCGAAACGCGAAGCCGTTCGGCACGCCGGCCTCGGCCATGAGCTGGCGGGCGCGGTCGGGATCGTAGCGGTAGGCCACCTCGGCGGGGATCGTCTCCGCCGTGAAGCCGCCGGGAAAGCTCGGCGGGTTCAGCCCATAGGTGCGCTGGCTGATCGGCGCGATCGCGGTCGCGATCTCGTCGCGGTCGATGGCATGAAACAGCGCCTGGCGGAGCCTTGGATCGTCGAAGGGCTTCACGGTCAGGTTGGGGTGGATCGTGAAGAAGCTGCCGGGGCTCACCACGTCGAAGACGAGGTCGGGCTTCTGCGCCCGGATCGAGTCCGCCCAGCCGGGCGAGCGCACGCCCTCCATCATGTGGACGTCGCCCGACAGGAGGGCGAGCGTGCGCGCCGTGGTGTCGGCGATATAGAGGCACTGGAGGCGCTCGGTCGCCGGCGGTCCATCGAAATGGTCGGGATTGGCCAGAAGCGTCACGCCCTGTCCCGGATCCTGGTGGACGGTCTCGAGGCTGTAGGGGCCCGTGCCGATCGGGTCCGTAGCGATGCCCTTCTCGCCCTTCTCCTCCAGCGCGCGACGCGACATGACGGAGGCGTCGTAGTCGCTGAGGACGCCGAGCAGGAAGAGCGGGTCGGGCTGCTTCAGCCGGAACACGACCGCGGCCGGACCGTCCACCGAGACGTCCTCGATGTTCTGGAACTTCGGCCGCACGCCGCCCGAGCGCACGGGATCGCGCAGCCGGTCGAAGGTGAACTTGACGTCGTCCGACGTCATGATCCCGTAGCCCTTGTGGAAGGGCACGCCCTCGCGCAGGCGGATGGTCCAGGTGCGGGCGTCGGCGGAGCGCTCCCAGGAGGTCGCCAGGCGCGGCACCGGGTCGGAGCCCTCGGGCGGAAAGCGCCAGGGCGAAAGGTCCACGAGCTTGTCGTGGACGTGGATGATCGCCCAGTTGTCGACGCCCTGGATCGAGGTCTGCGGGTCCATGGTGCGAAGGCCGCGCGCGGCGAACGCGATGCGCAGCGTTCCCCCCGCCCCTTGAGCCCGCGCCGGGGCGGGTGCGAGTGCCAGACCTGCCAGGGCGGCGGTGCCGCCGACGAACGTGCGCCGGTTCATGACCATGGGCTGTTCCTCCTCGTCGTCCGGCCGCCCGTGCGGCCCGTTGGTTCTGGCGGGCGTTCGCGCGCCCGGTCGGTCTCAGGCGCCGGCGAAGCCGTGCCGGTGCAGGATCTGCTGCGCCACGGCGAGGACGTCCGACGGCAGACTCCGCCCGCCGTGAAGGCGCGCCGCCCCCCGCTCCCCGAACCGCGCGTGGAGAAGCGCCTTGTTGGCATTCGTGAAGGGGTTGCCGAACGGGAGCATGGCGACGAGCGCGAAGGCGTCGCCGACCGCGGCGGCGACCCGTCCGGACAGCGCCGTGGCCTCCTCCAGGCGGCCCGCCTCGAGGTCGGCGAGAACGGCGTGCAGCTCGGCCGGGAAGACGTTGGCGCTCGACAGAAGGAAGCCGCGGTAAGGACCACCGCCCTCCAAGCTCCACGGCACGACGTCGCCCTCCGCGCCGCGCAGAAGCACCAGACGCTCCGGCGCGCCGCCGAGCGCCAGCGCGTCCTCGCCGCTGCTGTCCTTGAGGCCCGCCACGTTGGGAAAGCGCTCGCTGAGACGCTCGAGGAGCGAGGCCGGGATGGTGCTGCCGGTGACCTGGGGCAGCTGGTAGAGAAACACCGATCGGCCGGTCTCGAGCACCGGCCGGAAGGCCGCCTCCAGCGCCGCCTCGTCCATCGGCTCGGCGGCGAGCGGCGCGGCGAGCGTGAAGCCGAGAATGTCGCTCCCCGCGCCCGCGAGATCGGCGGCGGCCCGGGCCAACGACGCGATCTCGCCCGCGCTCGGCCGCAGGAGCCCGACGAGAACGCGGATGCCGCGCGCCGGCGCCGCCTGCAGCGCGAGGCGCAGGACGTCGAGCGACTCCCGCTCGCTCATCTGCCAGCCCTCGCCCGTCGATCCGGGCACGAGGATGCCGCCGACATGGGGTGCGAGCCGATCGAGGTGGCGCGCAAAGGCTTCCTCGTCGAGCGAGCCGTCCTCGGTGTAGAAGGTCAGCGCCGGGCACCACAGACGATGGCGCCCGCCGGCGGCGAAGAAGTCGGCGACCGCGTCGCCGGTCACGGATCCGGGCGCGTTCACGGGCGCACCAGAACACGGCCGCGCGTTTCGCCGCGCAGGATGCGAGCCGCCGCCTCCGGGACCGCATCGAGGCCGATCTCGCTGACCAGGGGTTCGAGGCGCCCGGCATCGAAGGCGCTGGCGATGCGCTGCCAGGAGGCGACGCGTCGCTCGTAAGGGTGCGTCACGCTGTCGATGCCCGCGAGCGTGACGCCGCGCAGGAGAAAGGGCAGGACGCTTCCCTCAAAACCGATGCCCGACGCGTTGCCGACCGCCGCCACCGCGCCGCCGGGGCTGAGCTGGCGCAGGAGGCGGCCCAGCGTTTCACCGCCGACATTATCGATGGCGCCCGCCCAGCGGGCCGCTTCCAGGGGCTTGGGCGGCTCGCCGGTGATCTCGTCGCGTCCGGCGACGCGCGATGCGCCGAGGCGCAGAAGGTCGTCCGCGCCGTCGGTCCGCCCGGTCACCGCGACCGCCCGGAAGCCGGCCGCGGCGAGAAGCAGAAGCGCGAGCGAGCCGACGCCGCCCGAGGCGCCGGTCACCGCGATCTCGCCGCTGCCGGGCTGGACGCCCAGCGCTTCCAGCCGCTCCACCGCCATCGCCGCGGCGAGCCCGGCCGTGCCGAAGATCATGGCCTGACGGGTCGAGAGGCCCTCGGGCAGCGGCACGAGCCAGTCGGCCCGCACCCGTGCCCGCTCCGCAAAGCCGCCCCAATGCGTTTCGCCGACGCGCCATCCCGTCAGGACGACGCGGTCGCCCACGTGGTAGCGCGGGTCGGCGCTGTCCGTGACGATGCCGGCAAAATCGATGCCGCCGACATGCGGGAAGGCGCGCACCAGCCGGCCCTTGTCCAGGACGCAGAGCCCGTCCTTGTAGTTGAGGCCGGACCATTCCACGGCGACCGTGACGTCGCCGGGGGGCAGCCGGTCCTCGTCGAGCGTCTGGACCGAGGACCGGACGGCGCCGTCGGCCGGCTTCTCGGTGAGGAGCGCGCGAAACGCCATCAGGCCGACTTCGTGGCGCGGTGGAAGCGCCAGCGGGCATAGCCGCTCTTCACGGGGTAGCCGAGATCGACGCGACCGGAACGGGCCGTGGTGAAGGACAGGGTCGACAGGCCGATCAGCGGCAGGTCGCGCAGAACCTGCAGTTCGATCTGCGAGCAGGCCTTCACGTAGTCGTCGTAGGTCGTGCTGTTGAGCGCCTGCTCCAGGAGGCCGTCGATGCCGGGCATGGCGGTGCCGTAGTGGCTGTAGTTGCCCCCGCCCGAGCCGTCGCCCTTGACCTCGGACTGCGAGGACAGCTGCTGGAAGTAGATCTGCGTCGGGATCGGCGGGTAGCTGGAGGAGTGCATCGCCAGCGTGTTTTTGTCGGACCGGTTGTCGGCATGATAGGCCGTGTGGTCCATCATCCGGAGGTCCATGTTGAAGCCGGCGAGGCGCAGCTGCTCCTGCACGATCAGCATGGTGGACGCGTAGTCCTCGCGCTGGCTGCACAGCGAGGAGAAGCTGATGCCGTCGGGAAAGCCGGCTTCGGCTAGCAGCGCGCGGGCTCGCTCGGGATCGTAGGGGTAGCGCAGCTCCTCGGGCAGCTGATCCGTGGAGAAGCCGGCCGGGAAGTTCGCGGGCTGCAGGCCGGCGAGGACGCCGCCCATGGGCGCCAGCGCCTGCGAGACCGCCTCGCGGTCGATCGCGTGCATCAGGGCCTGGCGCACCTTGAGCTGGTCGAAGGGGGGACGCGTCAGGTTGACGTGGAGCGTGTTGAACGAGCCCGGCACCGTCATGTCGAAGACGAGCGTCGGGTCGCGCCCCTTCATGGAATCGACCCAGCCCGGCGCGCGAACGGCCTCCATGATGTCGATATTGCCGGCGAGCAGCGCCAGCGTGCGCGCGGTCGTGTCGGCGATGTAGACGTTCTCGATGTTGCCGATCTTGGCCTTCTCGCCCCAGTAGCCCTCATGGCGCTTCAGCTTCGTGCCGCTCTCGCTGGCGAAGCTGACGAGCTCGTAGGGTCCCGTCCCCACGGCGTCGGTCGCGAAGCGCTCGCCCATCTCCTCGGCGGCCTTCTTCGAGACGATCGAGGTGTTGTTGTTGAAGGCGCTGGTGCCCAGGAACAGGGGGTCGGGCTTGCGGAGCGTCATCGTGACCTCGAGCGGTCCGTTCGCCACGACGTCCTCGATGTTGGACAGGATCGTCCGGTTGGTGCCCTCGTTCATCGCGCGCTTGAAGGAGTAGACGACGTCGTCCGACGTCATCTCGCCGTAGCCCTTGTGGAACTGGACGCCCGGACGCAGCTGGAAGGTCCAGCCGCGCGCATCGGGCGTCGAGGTCCAGGACGTCGCGAGCGTCGGCTTGTACTGGTCCGGCGTCACGGCGAAGTCGCCGTCCTCGGGCCGCACGAGCTGCTCGTACATCTGCTCGGTGGCCCAGTTGTCGGACCCTTGCGTGGTGAGGTTCGGATCGCTGTGGCGGGGACCGCGCGCCGCGATGCCCATGCGCAGCGTGTCGGTGTCGGCCTGAGCGCGGGCGGGAAGGCCCATCGCGGCCAGGGCGCCGGCCGCGCCGGCGAGTTGAAGGGCCTGCCTGCGTGTGATCGTCATCGTGGCCACCTTCTGCGAGGTTTCGGTTGGAGGGGTCTTCAGCGGTGCGCGCGCAACACGGACTCGTCGACCGCAAGGCCGAGCCCCGGTCCGTCGGGCACCCGGAAGCGCCCGTTCTCAGGCTTGGGCAGGTCGGGAAAGGCCGCGTCCATGCGTCCCGAGGGATCGGCGTACTCGGCCGGCTTCGTCAGGTGCATGAGGGTCGCCAGAACGTGGAGGTTGGCGACGTGGGCGATGGTCGGCTGGGTCTGGTGCGGCACGAGCTCAACGCCGTGCGCGTGGCAGATCGCGGCGCAGCGCATGAGGCCGGTGATGCCGCCCATCTTCACGATGTCGGGCTGCACCATGCGCACGCCGGCCCGGATGATGTCGACGAGCGCCTGCGTCGTATAGGTCTGCTCGGCGGCCGAGACCGTGATGTCGAGCCGCTGCGCGACCTCGCCCATGCCCCGCACGTCGTAGTGCTGGACCGGCTCCTCGAACCAGACGTAGCCGAGCTCCTCGAGAGCGCGGCCGACGCGGATCGCGCCGCCCACCGAGTAGCCGTTGTTGGCGTCGAAGGCGAGCGGATAGCCCTCGCCCACGAGTTGTCGCACGGCGCGCGCCTTGGCGATGTCGCCGGGGATGTCGGCGTCCTGCCGCGTTCGGTCGCCGTCCCAGCGGATCTTGATGGCGGCCGGCGTTTCCTGGCGCCAGCGCGCCTCCACGACACGCACCGTCTCATCGAGCGTGCGCGCCGCATGGCCGCCGATCGAGGCGTAGAACGGCAGCTCCGTGCGCCACGCGCCGCCCAGCAGGCGGTGCACCGGCAGGCCGAGGGCCTTGCCCTTGATGTCCCAGAGCGCGATGTCGACCGCCGCCAGCGCCCCGGTGAGCGCGCCCTCGGGACCGAGCTTGATGTTGCGGTGAAGAAGCTCGTCGTGGAGCACCGCCTCCTCGAAGGCATCGCGCCCGACAAGGGCGGGTGCGAGATCCCGCTCCACGATGCCGAGCGAATGAAGACCACCCTGCATCGGCGAGGCCTCGCCCCAGCCGACGATCCCGTCCTCGGTCTCGATCCGCACGAAGGCGCTTCGGCGGCCCGGCGCGTCGCCGGGCGCCCAGGCGACCTGCATTGCCTCGACGGACCGGATGCGCGCGCTCAACGCCGGTCTCCGGCGAGGGATCGTGCCGATAGGACGGAGCGGTCGCGGCGGCGCCAGAACGGTCGCCGAACCGCGCTCGAGAATCTGCTCAAGGCGAAAACTCCCAGATCGCGTCGCGTGGCGGTCTTGCGTGACCGGCTTCTGCGCGACTGACAAACAACAGCTTAGATGATTTGCATCCGCATGCAACCGGCATTCACCGCGCCGGGAATTTTACCCGGCGACGGCCAACGGTCAGCCGCCGGCGGAGGCGTAGATCTGCACCCGGCGGTAGCGCGCCGCCGGTACGCCGTCGGCCAGCAGCGTCTCATCGGTCTCGATGTAGTGCCGACCGCGCCGCTCGAAGTCGGCGCTGATGCGCCCCGCGGTCGCGATGCGGGCGCCCGGACGTACGGCGGCAAAGTGTCGGGCCTCGACCTCCACCAGGACGGCCGGGGCGGGAAAGCGGAAGGACTCGTTCGCATCGAACATGGCGAGCCGCATCAGGCAGCCGGGGTGGACGAAGCCCTCGCGCCGGAACAGGGGATGGTGCTCGTCGAAGACCGCGAGCGATTCCAGGACGTCGTCCCCGGTCAGCACCGCGTCGCGCGAGCCGATCGGGGCACCGATCGGCAGCTGGCCGGCCCCGACGGACGGGCGGGGCTCGGGCAAGGGCCGCACCGCGAGACGGTCCGCCGGGGCCTCGCCCTCCTCCGGCGGTCCGACCCAGCCCGCGGCGACCTCCTCGCCCGCCGCGTCGCGCAGCGAGATCGTCGCCCGCACGCCGTCCGCCCCCCGCTCGAGCGGCCCGGCCGCAAGGTCCAGGACGTCGTCCTTGTAGACGGGTCGGCGAAAGCGAGCGCCCATGCGCCCCGCGCGCAGCCAGGGCTCGCCCCAGGCCTCCACGGCGATGCGCGCCATGTGGCCGTAGATGAAGGCGCCGGGCACCAGCGCGGCGCGAAAGCCCATGCGCCGCGCGACCTCGTCGTCGTGGACCGAGCCGCGATAGCGCGGCCGGTCGTCGAGACGGATCGGCAGTCGGCGGTGCGAGGGAAAGAGCGCGCCGGCCGGCGGCGATGGTGTCGCGTGCATAGCCTCAGGCTCCCGGCAGCGGCGCGTCGGCCATGGCGGGGCTGCGGCGCAGCGCCTCGACCTCCGCGCCGCTCAGCTGCAGGATCGCTTCCAGGACATGGCGGTTGTGGGCGCCGAAGGCCGGCGCCGCGCGGCGATGCGCGCCGGGCGTGCGGCTGAGCCGGATCGGCAGGCCGGGATGGGCGTGCGCCCCGGCGTCGGGATGCTCCAGCCGCGTGAAGAAGCCGCGATGGGCGAGATAGGCGCTTTCCGACAGGTCGCGCGGCGTCTGGACGGGCGCGGCCGGAACGCCGGCCGCCTGAAGCGCTTCCGCGATCGCGTGCTTGTCGCGCGTCTGCGTCCAGCGGCGCAGGATGGCGTCGATCTCGTCGCGGCGCTCCAGACGGTCGGGCAGGGTCGCAAAGCGCGGGTCGGCCGCGAGCGCCGGGCCGCCGACGACGCGGGCGAGCGCCTGCCATTCCCGGTCGTCGCGGGCGGCCATCACCACCCACTGGTCCTCGCCGGCCGCCGGATAGGCCTCGTGCGGAACGGCCGTGGGCACGCGGTTGCCGTCCGGCACGGGGTCCGTGCCGTTCTCGATCGCGGCCAGGATCTGGGGTCCGACGACCTGCATGGCCGCCTCGACCTGCGGCACCTCGACATGCTGCCCCTCCCCCGTGCGCGCCCGGTGGTTGAGCGCGACGAGAATGGCGACCGCCGCGTTGAAGCCGCCGATCGGGTCGAGATAGGAAGGCCCCGTGGTCTCGGGCTGCCCGTCGCGATAGCCGATCATGCCCGACATGCCGGCCGCCATCTCCATCGTGGGCCCGAGCGCGGCGTAGCGCGACATCGGTCCCTCCAACCCGTAGGCGGGAAGCTCGGCGACGATGATGTCGGGCTTGATCGCGCGCAACGCCTCGTAGCCGAGGCCGAGACGGTCCAGCGTGCCAGGCCGGAAGTTGCAGATCAGCACATCCGCCTTTTCCACGAGGCGGCGCAGCGTTGCGCGACCACCCTCGTCCTTGAGGTTCAGGATGCAGGACAGCTTGTCGACGTTCTGCGAGTTGAACAGGAAGGCACGGTCGAAGGGGCGCTCGCCCGGCTCTCCGCCGGGAAAGTTCACGGGGTTGGGCACCTCCTTGTTGAGGCGCCACGAGTTCACCCGGTTGGGCGACTCGATATGGATGCTTTCCGCCCCCAGGAAGCCGAGCACGCGTCCTGCCATCGGCCCGGCCCAGGCGGTCGTGATCTCCAGAACCCGCAAGCCGGCCAGCGGACGGGACGCGGCGAGCCCCGAGGCGGTCTCCGGCGCCGTCACGAACCGGGACGCGGGCAGCGCGTCGGCGTCGTTCGCGCCCGGCGCCGGCTCGGGGGCGACCGGACCGCGCGGGGTGCGCGACAAGCGGAAGGGTGCACCGAGGGCGATCCCGTTCCCGGTGCGCTCCCAGTAGCCGCGCGCGGCCAGGTGGCCGCTTTGCGCCAGCTCGCTCGGGCGATAGGCCTTGGCGGCGATCACCTCCTCGCGCTGCAGCGCCGCGACCACGGCCTCGGCCTCACGGTCGGCCACGGTGTCCTGGATCAAGGCGAAGAGTTCGGCCCAGTGGCGCCGGCGCTCGAGCGGCTCGCTGAAGCGCGGATCGGTCTCCAGCGCCCCGAGGCCGAGCGCGCGGCAGACGGCCGCCCAGCGATGGTTGTAGATCCAGATGCAGACCCAGCCGTCGCGGCACAGGACCTGACCGGCGGGAATGTTGGGATCGAGGCGGCTCTTGACCGTGCCGTTGTAGTTGTACTGAAGCACGTAGGGAAAGCACATCGCGGCGGCCGTTTCGGCCTCGTCGACGCGCACGCCCTGCCCGAGCCCCGTCGCCCCCCGCGCCAGAAGCGCCGCCAGGACCCCGGCCGCGCCCGCAAGGCCCGCCGCAAAGGACGCGCGGTTGCCGCAGCCGTAGAGCGGCTCGCGGCCGAAGGCGCCGTTGTTGTGCATCATGCCCGACAGCGCCTGGAGCACGATCTCGGGCCCTTTCCAGTCCCGCAGCGGACCGTCGGAGCCGAACGGGCTGAGGCGCAGCGCCACGGCCTGCGGGTTGCAGCGCTCCACCTCGTCCTCGCGACCGTCGGCAGGCAGAACCACGACGTCGGCGCGGCGATACCAGTCCCGCAGCATCGCCTGCCGCGCGTCCGGGTCGGCCGGCAGCCGGCGCGACCGCTTGCCGGTGTTGAGGTGGCGAAACACCAGCGAAACGCCGTCGCGCGTGCGAAACGGCGCCAGGCGCCGCGTCGCCGAACCGTCCGCCGGCTCCAGAAGCGTCACGTCGGCGCCGAAGTCGCCCAGAAGGCGGGCGCAGTACTGGCCGGCGATCGCCTCCGACAGGTCGGCGACGACGAGGCCTTGCAAAGCCGATCTCAACTGCTCCTCCCGGGTCGTGTCTTGGGGAACGGTCCGCGCAGGCCGGGCCAAGCCGCAAGCCGCCGAACGCCGTCGCGCTGGATCGCTCCCTCGATCAGGCTATGCAGGTTTGCATCCGGATGCAAGAAGCGGCATCCGGGATTGGCATGCGGGTCATGAAACGTGTAGCGTCCCGCGCGAAACGATCGAGCGAGATGGAACGGCGATGTCGGTGCGACGGGGCGAGGCGATGACCGCGCGGGAGTTGGCGCGCGTCCTGGGCGTCAGCCAGTCCGCCGTGTCGCGCGCCTTCACGCCGGGCGCCTCGATCTCGCCCGACATGCGCGAGCGCATCCTCGCGGCGGCCGACAAGCACGGCTACCGGCCGAACGTGATCGCCAGCATCCTGTCGACCCGGCGCAGCAACATCGTCGCCATCCTGATCTCGGATCTGCAGAACCCGTTCTACTTCGGGCTGATCGAGAAGCTGACACGCGCCCTGCAGGCGGTCGGCCAGCAGAGTCTCCTGTTCAACGTCACGCCCGGCAGCGACGTCGGGCGCCAGCTCGTGGCGCTGCGGCAGTACCATGTGGACGCCATCATCGTGGTGTCCGCGACGGTCCTGTCGGGCGCGACGCTCGCCAGGGCCACCGAAGGCCGCCGGGCCGTCCTGGTGAACCGGCTCGACGACGGCGCGGGCCTGACCAGCGTCTGCTGCGACAACGTCGCGGGGGCGCGCGCCATCGCGGACCATTTCTACGCGCTCGGTCGCCGCCGCGCCGCCTATGTCGCGGGCCTGCCCAACACCAGCACCAACCTCGAGCGCCGCCACAGCTTCGTCGGGCGACTGGCCGAACTCGGCATGGTGCTGACGCGGGTCGTGGACGGCGGCGCCTACACCTATGACGCGGGACGGCGGGCCGCGCTCGAGATCGCTCGCGAGACGCAAACCGACGCGATCTTCTTCGCCAACGACATCCTGGCGGCCGGAGGGCTCGATGCGCTGCGCGACGAGGCCGGCCTGTCGGTTCCCGGCGAGATCGCGGTGGCGGGTTTCGACGACATCGCCATGGCGGACTGGTCGCACTACTCGTTGACCACCTATCGCCAGCCGATCGACGAGATGGTGGCGATCGCGATCCGGGAGGTCATGGCGCCGGCGGCGGAGCGCGCGACGGTCGCGACCCATCGCCTCGCGGGCGAGCTCGTCGTCCGCCGATCGGCCCGGTGAGTTCCACGGCCGGACCATCGGTTGCGGATCGGGGTAGCGCGATCCCTTCGTCACCCTTATCAATGCCGGATGACACGATCTTCGATCCCAGCCACCCGGGCGTCCCGGTCGATCGCGGCCGCGATCGGTCTCGCGGCCCCGCTCCTCGGCACCCCCGCCCTTGCGCTGTCGGCGCGCGAAACGGCGGAGATGCGGCAGCTCGCGCCGGTCGACCGCATGATCCAGGTCTGCTTTCTCGGGCTGGAAGACCGCATCGCCAAGGAGACCCGCTACAACCGGGTCGACCGCGTCGTGATGGATGCCTTCTCGCGCGGGCGGATCGCGGAGCGCACGGTCCGGGCCGGCGGCGCCGCGTTTCGCAACAAGGGCGACTGGTTCCGGCTGCGCTTCCGGTGTTCGGTGACCCCGGACCGTCTCCACGTCGAAACGCTGCGCTACGAGATCGTCTCGCAGACGCCTGTGGCCCGCACGGAATGGGACGCGCACCGGCTCTTCCCGTGAGGCCCTCCGCCGCTCATCCGAACCGACGCCAGTCGCCGTGCCCCTTGGCACTGGCGACCGCCCAGTGCCAAGGGGCACCCTTTGCCTCGGATACCGGAGACAACGCGATGAAGCCCGTTCCGAGCGACGCGACCGCCTCCGCTCCCGCCGTCCGGCGCCGCGACCCGCAGATGCCGCCGCGCGGAGCCCCCTTGGAGGCCGTCCGGCCTGGCCGCCCGGCACGGAGCCGCGCCGCATGAAGGTCGACGTCGTCGTCCTGGGGGCTGGGATCGTCGGCGTCTGCGCAGCGCTGCATCTCCAGATGCGCGGCCGCAGCGTCGCGCTCGTGGATCGAGCCGAGCCGGGCGAGGGAACGAGCTACGGCAATGCAGGCCTGATCGAGCGGTCAAGCGTCGTGCCCTATGCATTCCCGCGCAGCGTCCCGACGCTCCTGCGCTATGCGCTCAACCGCTCCTCGGACGTGCGCTACGATCCGCGCGACATCCTGGGCACCATCCCGTTCCTGTTCCGGTATTGGCGCCAGTCCTCGTCGCGGAACCTGGCCATCGCGGCCCGCGCCATGCTGCCGCTGATCGAGGCGAGCGTCGCCGAGCACGACCGGCTGATCGAGGCGTCGGCCGCCGGCGATCTGGTCCGTGCGGAGGGCTGGATCGCGGCCTTTCGCAGTCCGCGCCGGTTCGAGGTCGCCTGCGCCAAGGCCGCCGCGCTCGCCTCGCACGGACTGCGCCTGTCGACGCTGGAGGGTTCGGCCCTCGCTGCGGTCGAGCCCTCGATCCGTACCGGCGACGGCGGCATCTGCGGCGCGCTGCACTGGCTCGATCCCAAGACCGTCCGCGATCCCGGCGAGTTGACGAAGCGCTATGCGCGCCTCTTCCAAGGGCGTGGAGGCGCGGTTCTGGTCGGCGACGCCGGCAGCCTCGAGCCCTCGGGTCGCGGTTGGGCCGTTCGCACGGCGGCGGACGAGGTCGACGCAGCCGAGGCGGTGGTGGCCCTCGGCCCGCAGTCCGACACCATCCTGCGCCGGCTCGGCTATGCGATCCCGCTTGGCATCAAGCGCGGCTACCACCGGCATTTCACGCTGCGCGAGGGTACGGCGCTGCATCACGCGGTGGTGGACGAGGAAGCCGGCTACGTGCTGGCGCCGATGCGCCAGGGCGTCCGGTTGACGACCGGCGTGGAATTCGCCCGGAGCGACCGTCCGGTTGATGCGCGGCAGATCGCGCTGGCCGAGCGCCGGGCCCGCGAGATCATCGATCTCGGCACGCCGGTCGAGGCCGCGCCCTGGCTCGGACGACGCCCGTGCCTTCCGGACATGCGTCCGGTGATCGGTCCGGCCCCCCGCCATCGGGGATTGTGGTTCAGTTTCGGCCATGCCCACCACGGGCTGACGGTCGGCCCCGCGAGCGGCCGGCTCCTGGCCGAGCTGATGACCGGCGCCGAGCCCTTCGCGGACCCCGCCCCCTATCGCGCCGACCGCTTCGGTTCGCGTTGAGCCGGCGGGGCCGGACGAACCCGTTGGCGCGTCAGGTCGCCGGGGGCGCGCCGGCCGCCGCCAGCAGCGCCGCGATGCGCCGGGCCGTCTCGGGCGAGGCGGGGTTGTAGACGATCAACCCGAGGTCCGGTCGGCCCTCCACCGAGAAGGCGGAGAACTCCAGCTCGAGCAGCCCGTGCTCGGGATGGCGCAGGCGCTTCACCCCGTCCGCATGCCCGGACACGTCGTTGTCGCGCCAGAGCGAGGCGAACTCGGGGCTGAGAAGCGACAACTCCTCCACCAGCCGTTCGATCTCGGCCCTCGCGCCCGCGCGCGCCGCCTCGGCCCGGAAGGCCCCCACCACGTAGCGTGCGACGGCGAGCCAGTCGGCCTGCGCCGCCTTGACGCGCGAGTTGGTGAACACGAGGCGGAGGATGTTGCGCTGGTCGCGCGGCAGCTGGCTGTAGTCGGTGAGAAGCGTGGCGGCCGCACGGTTCCAGGCCACCACGTCCCAGGTCGCGGTCTTGATGATGGCGGGGCTCGCCGGAAAGGCGTCGAGGACCCGCTGAAGCCGGGGCGTGACGGCATCGCACGCGCTGTAGGACGCCGCCGCGGGCGGGCGCCCGAGCCCGAGCACGAAGAGATGCTCGCGTTCGGGCTCCGTCAGCATCAGGCCCTTGGCGATCCGCTCGAGGACGTCCGCCGAGGGCGCGCCGCCCCGTCCCTGTTCGAGCCAGGTATACCAGGTCGGCGAGATGTTGGCCCGCAGGGCCACCTCCTCGCGGCGCAGCCCCTGCGTGCGACGCCGGCCGCCGAAGCCGAACGAGGCGGGGTCCATGCGCGTGCGCCGGTTCTTCAAAAACGTGCCGAGCGCGTTGTCGGATGTCTTGGACATGGTGAACCTGTTGGTTCTTATACCAGGATACGGTCACTACTTTAACAGGATCACGGACGGGAGGACAACGCGCCTCGAACCCATTTCGGAGGCATTCATGCGTATCTTCCTGACAGGCGCGACCGGCTTCATCGGCTCGCGCGTCGCTCCCGAGCTTCTGGCGGCGGGCCACGAGGTTCTGGGACTGACCCGGTCCGAGGCCGGCGCGCGGGCGCTGGCCGCGGCGGGCGTCGAGCCCTACCGCGGCACGCTCGAGGATCCCGACGGCCTGCGCGCGGGCGCCGAAAAGGCCGACGCCGTGATTCATACGGCGTTCGACCACGAGTTCAGCCACTTCGTCGCCAACTGCGAGAAGGACCGTCGCGTCGTCACGGCGATCGGCTCGGCGCTGAAGGGATCCGGCCGCCCGTTCCTGGTCACCTCGGGCGTCAACATCGGCAGCGCGGGTCCCGGCCAGCCGGCGCTGGAAAGCGTCTTCAGCACGACCCATCCGATTCCCCGGATCGCGACCGAGGAGGCCGCCAACTCGCTGCTCGAAGCCGGCGTCGACGTGCGCATCGTGCGTCTTCCCCAGGTGCACGACCCGGTGAAGCAGGGCCTCATCACGCCGTTCATCGACACGGCCCGCGAGAAGGGGTTCGTCGCCCATATCGGCGAGGGCCGAAACCGCTGGGCGGCCGCGCCCGTCGGCGACGTCGCCCGGCTCTACGCACTGGCGCTGGAGCGCGGCCGCAAGGGTGCGCGCTATCATGCGGTCGCCGAGGAGGGCGTGGCGATGCGCGAGATCGCCGAGACTGTCGGCGCCGGCCTGGGCTTGCCGGTGCGCTCGCTCACGAGGGAGGAAGCACCGGCCTATTTCGGCTGGATGACGGTCTTCGCGGACCTCGACATGACCGCGTCGAGCGCCTGGACGCGCCAAGAGCTCGGCTGGCATCCCGCGGGGCCCAGCCTGATCGAGGACCTGCGGGCGATGAACTTCGCCGCGCCCGCCGCCGCGGCCTGACCGGGTTCCCGGCCGCTACCGCCGCTTGCGGGCGGCGGCGGCCAGCGCCGCCGCCAGGGCGCCCTCGCCGCGCGACGGCTCGCCGCGTCCGGCTGCGGCGGTAGGGCGCGGCGTGTCCGGCGAGCTTCCCCGGTTCGCCGGCCGCGCTCCCGCTTCCGGCATCTCGCTGCGCATGGTCAGCGAGATGCGCTTGCGCTTCACGTCGACCTCCACCACCCGCACGCGCACGACCTGTCCCGCGCGCACCACCTCGGCAGGATCGCGCACGAAGCGGTCGGCGAGCTGCGAGACATGCACCAGCCCGTCCTGGTGGACGCCGATGTCCACAAAGGCACCGAAGGCCGCGACGTTGGTGACCGTACCCTCCAGGCTCATGCCGGGCTTCAGGTCGGTGATCTCGTGGACACCGTCCGCGAAGGCCGCGGTGCGGAAGGCGGGACGCGGATCGCGGCCGGGCTTTTCCAGCTCGGCGATGATGTCGCGCACGGTCGGCACGCCGAACCCTTCGCCGACGAAGCGCTCCGGCTCCAGCGTGCGCAGCGCGGCGGGATCGCGCATCACCGCCGCGACGTCCTTGCCCACGGCCGCGACGATGCGCCGGGCCACGGGATAGGCTTCCGGATGGACCGCCGAGGCGTCGAGCGGCTCCGCACCGCCCTGGATGCGCAGGAAACCGGCGCATTGCTCGAAGGCTTTGGGACCGAGGCGCGGCACCTCGAGCAGCTTGCGGCGCGAGGGAAAGGGTCCCCTGGCGTCGCGATGGGCGACGATCGCCTCGGCGAGCGAGGGGCCGAGCCCCGCGACGCGCGCGAGAAGCGCGGCGGAGGCCGTGTTCAGATCGACGCCCACCGCGTTCACCGCATCCTCGACCACCGCGTCGAGGGCCCGGGACAGGCGGCCCTGGTCGACGTCGTGCTGGTACTGGCCGACGCCGATCGCCTTGGGGTCGACCTTGATGAGCTCGGAGAGCGGGTCCTGCAGGCGGCGCGCGATCGACACGGCACCGCGGATCGTCACGTCGACGCCCGGCATCTCGCGGGCGGCGAGCTCCGAGGCGGAGTAGACCGAGGCGCCGGCCTCCGACACCACGACCTTCACGGGCTTGTGGCCCGGCAGCGCCCTGATGACGCTCTCGGCCAGCTGCTCGGTCTCGCGGCTCGCCGTGCCGTTGCCGATGGCGACGAGTTCCACCGCATGCCGGTTGATCAGTTCGGCGAGCCGGGCGGAAGCGCCGGCCACGTCGTTGCGCGGCTGGAACGGATAGATCGTCGCGCTGTCGACGAGGCGGCCCGTCGCGTCCACCACGGCGACCTTGACGCCGGTGCGGATGCCGGGATCGAGGCCCATCGTCGCCTTGGCACCGGCGGGGGCGGCGAGCAGCAGATCCTTCAGGTTGCGCGAGAAGACGCGGATCGCCTCGCCGTCGGCGCCCTCCTTCAGCGTCGCCATCATTTCGGTGTCGAGGCCGGGGCGCAGCTTCTGCCGCCAGGCCCAGCGCGCGACCGAGAGAAGCCAAGCGTCGGCCGCCCCGCCGCCCTGCGGGCGCACGTTGCTGTGGCGCGCGATCATCGCCTCGACCGGCTTCACGGGGCTCGTGTCGTCGGCGTCGACCTCGACATCCACCGTGACGACGCCCTCGCGCTCGGCGCGCAGGAGGGCGAGCACGCGGTGGCTCGGTGCGCCGGCCCACTTTTCGCTATGGTCGAAATAGTCCGAGAACTTGGCGCCCGCCTCCTCCCGGCCGGGCACGACGCGGGCGCGGAGCTGCGCCTTGGCGACGAGATGGCGACGGATCTCGCCGACCAGCGCGGGATTCTCCGCCATGCCCTCGGCCACGATATCGCGCGCCCCCTCCAGCGCGGCCTTCGCATCCGGCACCTCCGCCGACAGGAAGCTCGCGGCCAGCGCAGCCGGGTCGACGGTGCGATCGGCCAGGATGCGTTCGGCCAGCGGCCCCAGGCCCCGCTCGCGCGCGGCGGTGGCGCGGTTGCGACGCTTCGGGCGGTAGGGAAGGTAAACGTCCTCCAGCTCCACGCGCGTCGCCGCGCGCCGGATCGCGGCCTCCAGCTCGGGGGTCAGCTTGTCCTGTTCGCGCACCGAGCGCAGCACGGCCAGGCGCCGCGCCTCGAGATCGCGCAAGGCCCCCAGCCGCGCTTCCAGCGTGCGCAGCTGCGTGTCGTCGAGGCCGCCCGTCGCTTCCTTGCGGTAGCGCGCGACAAAGGGAACCGTCGCACCGCCGTCGAGGAGTTCCACGGCGGCCGCGACCTGCCGGGGCGTCGCCCCGATCTCGCGGGCGATCGTCGTCTCGATGGTGGGGCTGGCCGTGCTCATGGGGATCCTTCGCGCTGGGAAGACGGGCTGTCGCCTTCCCCCTCACCAGATGCAAGCGGCAAGTTGAGGGCGCCGGCAGCTCCCCGTCAGCCGAGGTTGCGGTTGGCGGCGAGCGTCGCGGCGACCGCTTCGCGCAGCGGCGTGCGCGGCTCGGCGCCGAGCCGCGCCACGAGGCGCGCGTTGCTGAGGCGTACCGGCTGCCGCCAGAGATAGCGCATTTCCAGAAGCTCGCGCACCGTCCGGTTGAAGGGAGCCGCCAGGCGCAGCGCCCACCAGGGAAGCGGGCGCACCGGAACACGCGGGGAGCCGAGCGCGTCGGCGATCGCCTGCGGCATCCGCGTGCCGTCGCTGTCCCAATGACCGTCCATGTGGAAGCGCTCGAAGCGGCCGAGCCCGTCCGTTTCCGCGAGCCGCACCATGGTCTCGGCCACGTCGGGCAGGTAGGCCCACTGGTGGCCGACGCCCCGCGCGGCCGGGTTGCGGATGGCGGCGGGACGCCGGCCCGCGGGCACGAGCCCCTGCGCGAACCAGTTGTTGCCGGCACCCGGACCAAAGAAGTCGCCCGCACGCACCACAAGCACCGGTGCCTCGCCGCTCTGCGCCGCCTCGTGGAGCCGCCGCTCCATCTCGACGCGGATCCGCCCCTTGCGCGTCGCAGGGTTCTGCGGCGCGTCCTCGCCGATCAGGGGAAAGGCATCGGGGCCGTAGTTGTAGACCGTACCGGGCAAAAGAATGCGCGCGCCGTTCGCCCGTGCCGCCGCGACGGTGTTGTCCAGCATCGGCAGGACAAGACGGTCCCAGTCGCGATAGCCCGGCGGATTTACTGCGTGGACCACCAGCACCGCCCCGTCCGCCGCTTGTCGCACGGCGCGGGCGTCCATCGCATCGCCCGCCATCGCCTCGACGCCGGCCGGCAACCGACCCAGGCTGTCCGCACGCGCCAGCGCACGCACCGTCCATCCCGATTCGAGAAGCCGCCGCGCAACGGCGCCGCCGATTCCGCCGCTCGCGCCCAACACCAGTGCCGCCCGTTCCATCGCTGCCTCCTTCTGTCGTGAAGGGGACCATGCGCGGGATCAGGGCTCACCGAAATTGACGATTTTCGGCGGACCTTTATAGAGAAATCGATGAACTCCGAGCCGAGTTGGGACCTCTACCGCAGCTTTGCCGCGGTGATCGACGAAGGGTCGCTTTCGGCGGCCGCGCGGCGTCTCGGCCTCACGCAGCCGAGCGTGTCGCGCCACGTCGAGCTCCTGGAACAGGCGGTCGGCGGGACGCTCTTCGTACGCTCGCAGCGCGGCCTGTCACCCACCGACCGGGCGCTCGCGCTCGCGCCCCATGCGCGCGAGATGCTGGCCATCGCGGCCGCGTTGCGGCGCACCGCGTCGGCGGATCCGGGCGCGGTCGAGGGTACGGTGCGCATCACGGCCAGCGAGGTCATGGCGCTGGAGCGGCTGCCGCCGGTGCTGGCGGATCTCCGACGGCGCCATCCCGGTCTCGCCATCGAGCTCGTTTCCAGCAACGCGCTGGACGACCTTCTCCAGCGCCGGGCCGATATCGCGCTACGCATGGTGGAGCCGGTGCAGAAGGCGCTCCTGGCCCGTCGCCTCGGCAACGTCGCGCTCGGCCTCCATGCCCGGCGCGACTACCTCGAGCATCGCGGAACGCCCCGCACCCTCGCCGACCTCGCCGGACACGACCTGATCGGTCCCGACACCGACGCGCCGGGCACGCGGGCGATGCTGGACCTCCTGCCGGGCCTGCGGCGCGAGAACTTCGCGCTGCGCACCGACAGCCACGTCGCGCATCTCGCCGCGATCCGCGCGGGCTTCGGCATCGGCGTGTGCCAGGTCGCGCTGGCCGCGCCGCATCCCGACCTCGTGCGCGTCCTGCCGGACGCCTTCGCGCCGGCGCTGCCGCTGTGGCTCGCGATGCACGAGGACCTGCGGGGCGTCAGCCGCTGCCGCGCGGTCTTCGATGCGCTGGCCGCCGCCTTCACCAGCCGTAGCTGACGGTCGCGCCGCTTCCGCCGCCGTTCTGGACCACATGGTCCTCGGCACCGCGGCCGAACTGAAAAAGCCCATAGGCGTTGCGGTCGCCGCGCTGCGCCAGCGTGGCCGCGTGTCCGTCGCCGCGCTGCTCCACGAGGCCGAGGTTGCCCTGCCCGCGCTGCGCCAGCCCGGCGCTATTGTTGCGACCGCGCTGGCGGATCGTGCCGTCGCGAAGGTCATGGGACAGGGCGTAGAGGCGAAGCCCCGCATCCAGCAGACCCGACGCCTCGCGGCTGGAGGGCGCATAGGTCCAAGAGACCTGCCCGCCGGCCAGGGCCGGCGCGGGCATCGCCGTCCCGGCGACAAGAAGCGCGAGAAGCGCGGCGCCCGGGGCGCGAAGCGATGTTGCGGATATCATGGAAGCGTACCTTTCCTGCCCCGATCGGAGCCTTGCGTCGAGCCGATGGGCCGGGCCCGTCCGGGGCCCGGCGAAGGACGTGTGGGTCAGATCCCGCCCGGAACCCGCCTCGTGCAGGACTGGGTGCGGCCGCCGAGATCCACCTCCAACCGCGCGTCGAAGCCGCCGCCGCCCGCCGTCAGGCCGACGGTCCCCAGCGTCGCCGTTCCGTCCGGTCCGATCCGGAACGGCCCGTTCTGCCGGATCGAGGTGCCGGGGCCGGTGACGCTCAAGGCATAATGGCCCGCGGCGTCCTCGCCGGCCCGGGCCAGCGCCGTCAGCGTCAGCGCGTTGCCCCGCGAGGCCAGTCGCAGCTCGCAACCCGGCCGGTCGACACCGCCCCCGGCCTGACTGCCGGCCGCAAGGACGGCGGGCGCGGCCGAGCCGAGAGCCAACGCGGCGAGCGCGAGGGGAAACAGGATCCTTGGCATGACATCGCTCCTTCGAACCGGACTGGGTCGCGGATCAGTCGCAGGCCTGGACGAAGGCCGCGACGTTGCCGCTGCCCCCTTGCGCGACGTCGGCCGCGCAGCCGCGCCCGACCTGGACCCCGGCCGCGATGTTGCCGTTGCCGTCCTGCGTGAGGATCGTCGTGTGGTTGGAGCCGAACTGGCCGATACCCGCCACGTTGCGGTTGCCGGTCTGGTAGGTCGCACCGGTGTTGTCGGCACCCTGCTGGCCGACGGCCGACAGGTTCCGGTCGCCGCGCTGGTGCCCGACCAGACGGTTGCCCCGCCCGTCCTGCTGGACGCGGATGCGGTTGCGGTAGCCGTTCTGCGCGCCGCCGGCCGAGTTGCCCCAGCCGTACTGGTCGATGCGCACGTCGTTGGCGGAGGCCGGCGCGGCGGAGGCGAGGCCGGCCAGGGCGATCAGGGCGGCGGCAAGGGGCATGCGGACCATGGGAGCGTCTCCGGCGGGAGCCATGCGGCTCGGGTTGAACGCACCCTTTGTGGGCCCCGGCGCCGGAACCTGCGCTGAAGGGGCCGTTCAGTCGTCGTTCACGCGCCCGGCCGCACCGCGAGGCACCCAAATCGCGCGCCGCGCGTTCCCCGTCCTCTCAACGGAGGCGGACATGAACGAGACCAAGATCACGGATGGACTGAACGACCGGTCGCGCGACGCCCCGATCGGCCAGACGGCGGGCGGGCTGCCCGACGACACGAGCCGGCCGGTCGAGGTGGACGAGGCGGAGGTCGCGCGCGTGCGCGACAAGCTCATGGGCGACAAGCTCGGGGGCGACGACACGAAGGCCGAGGCCGAGGTCGAGGCGCATCCGTCCTGAACGGGAACGCGGCGCGGGCGACCGGAAGCGCCCGCGCCGCCGGAGGGTCAGACCGCGGTGAAGCCGCCGTCGATCGGAAGCGACACGCCCGAGATCATCGAGGCGCCGTCCGACAGGAGAAAGACGATCGGCGCGGCGATCTCGTCCTCGGACGCCCAACGGCCGAGCGGCATGGTCTTGAGGAACGGCTCCTCGATCTCCGGGCGGCCCCAGTAGAAGGCCGACATCTCGGTCATCACGACGGTCGGGTTCACGCTGTTGACGCGGATGCCGTAGCGCCCGAGCTCCAGCGCCGAGACGCGCGTGATGTTGTCGAGCGCGGCCTTGGACGAGCCGTAGGAGATGTGGCCGGACAGCGCGACCAGCGAGGCCTGGCTCGACACGTTGACGATCGCGCCGCCCTTGCCCAGCCGGATCATCGACTGCGAGGCGTACTTGGTGACGAGCAGCGCGCCGCGCGCGTTGATCGAGATGACCTTGTCGAAGACCGCGATGTCGGTGTCCATCGGGGTGGCGATCTCGCCGCCGAAGCCGCCGCAGTTCACGACGCCCCAGAGATCGAAGCCCTCCAGCGCGCCGCGCACCTCGTCCTCCGAGGTGAGGTCGAAGGGCAGCGTCCGGCAGCCGGTCTCGGCGCTGAGCGTCTCCAGCGCCTCGTTGTTGCGCCCGCTCGCGACGACGTCGGCATTGGCGGCCACGAGCTGGCGCACCGTGGCCCCGCCGATGCCCCCGCTCGCCCCGGTCACCAGAATCGTGCGTCGGTTGAAGTCCGTCATGGGCTTGATGCCTCCTCCCCTTGATGCTGATGGTGTCGGACGGGCGCGGTCCAGCGGTCGGCGACCTCGCGCCAGAGCGCGTCCGGGTCCGCCGGGGCGCGCGTGTCCACCTCCACGACCGGCCCGAAGCGGAGCGGCTCGGCCCTTCGGGCGAGCGCGACGAGCTCGGGCACGTACTCCGCGCCGGGATGGGCCGCCGAGCGGCTGCCGACGCGCGCGAGATAGCGCTCGCCGATCACCTCCGGGGGCGCCGTGCACCAGACCTCGGCGAATTCATCCGCCCCCGACAGGGCCAGGAGCTCGGCGGTGAAGGCGTGCGGCTGGAAGCCGAACCAGGCGTCGATCACGACGCCCGTCCCGGCCGGCGCCTCGCGCACGAGCTCGAACAGGGCGCGCAGGCTGGCACGGCCGAGCCGGCGGTTGAAGGGCCGGTCGACGCCCTCGATCTCGTCCAGGAACGGCGTCTTCACGGTGTCGAGCGACAGGAGCGGCCAGCCGGCGGCCTGCGAGATCGCCTGCGCCACCGTGCTCTTGCCGCTGGCGGGCACGCCGTTCACGAGGACGACGCGCTTCTTCCCGCCGTTTCGGGTGCCCGGCGGCAGGAGCAGCGCCGCGCCGATCACGCCCGCGTCGTCGCCGAGCTGCGCGGGCACGACGGGGCTGTGGTACCACGAGGCCGGCACCTCGATCCCGTCGAGCGCAGCCGCCGCCGCCGCACCGAGCCCGCCGCCGAGAACCACCACCTCCGGGTCGTGCACCGCGACGAGGCTGTCGATCGCGAGCCGCAGGGGTCCCGCCCAGCTCATCAGAACGGCGCGCGCCTTCGCGTCGCCGTCGGCGCGCCGCCCGAGAAGCTCGGCCGCCGTCGTCTCGGGGGGCAGGCCCGCCTCGCGGATATGGACCCCGAGCGCCGTGCCGGATGAGACCGTCTCGACGCAGCCGCGGCGCCCGCACAGGCAGGGCCTTCCTGCGGGATCGACCCCGACATGGCCGAGCTGGCCGGCCGCGCCGCGTCCGCGCACGATGCGACCCTCGTCCATCACCGCGCCGCCGATGCCGGTGCCGATCGTCAGCATCACGGCCGAGTGGCGGCCACGGGCCGCGCCCACCGCGCTCTCGGCGACGAGCGCCATGGAGCAGTCGTTGTCGACCACGACCGGGCGCCCGAAGCGCGCCTCGAGCAGGCCGCGAAGGTCCGTGCCGGAGAGATCGACATAGCCGCCCGACAGGACGCGGCCGCTTGCGAAGTCGACGCGCCCCGGCACGCCGATGCCGATGCGCACGACGCCGGGCTGGTCGACCGCCTCGATCAGGTGCGCGATGCGCTCCACGACCACGGCCGGATCGCGGTCGCTCGACGCCCGCGCCCGTGCCTCGATCGCGCCATCGGGCGCGACGCGCGCGGCGCGCAGGTGCGTGCCGCCGATATCGATGCCGATCGCGCTGTCTTGGCGCATCGGGCGTCAGGCGACCTTGGCGGTGTCGGCGCGGTGGCGGCGGATCACGGCCTGGATCTCGCGCAGGCGCGGCACCGCCACCGTCTCGAGCCGGCGCCGCGTTTCGGCGCGGTCGAGCGAGATGCAGTCCTTCCAGAGCGAGCGCCCCGCGATCACGCCGGACGCGCCGTTGCGCATCGCGCTCTCGACCTGGCCGAGGAAGGTCGCGTGGTCGACGCCCGCCGAGAGCACCGCCCAGGGCACGTCGCCGCACAGCCGCGTGACGGCGGCGCAGCTCTCGTCGGAGCCGGGATAGGGGATCTTCAGCACCTTGGAGCCGAGCTCCAGGCAGATGCCCGAGCCGCCCTGGATGAGCTCCGGGATCTTCGCCTTGTAGGCGTCGGGCGCCTCGCCCTCGAGCGCGTAGGTCAGGAACTCCACGACGAGCAGCAGATCCTCGCGCCCGAAGTCGGCGATGACGTCCTCGAGGATGCGGATGTTGTGCGTGTTGGCGGCCGGCGTGTCGGAGCGCAGGTAGACCATGATCTTGCCGCCCGTGCCGCCGAGCTCGCGCACGCGCCGCGCGTCGATGCCCTCGACGAGCTTGGACAGGCGGTAGCCCTCCGGCGAGGTGTCCCAGCCCGACGCGTCGAGCCCGATCAGAAGCGCGGTGTCGCGCGGCAGGACCGCGTCGTCGACGAGCTGGGGCACGGCGCAGATCGGATCCACCAGCACGCAGCCCGCCTGCGCGGCGAGATAGCGGGTGATGTCGGCCTTGGTCTGGCCGAGCGTGTCGTTGCCGATCGCGGCCTGCGCGGCCGGGTCGCTCGCCAGAAGCGTGCGCATGCCGCCGCGCTGGTCGCAGGCGATCACCATCATCGCCCCCTCGGGTCCGCAGATCTGGTGATAGCCTCGCCGCTCGGCCGTGGTCATTTGCGTCATGGATGGTCCTCCCGCCGGCCCGAGGCGTCTCGTACGCTCCGGTTGCCTTAACAGTCGCGCTCGCGGCGATTGTCTGCTAGACGTATGTGTAACGTGTTTCAGAAAGGAATTGCAAGCTGCCTCCCGTCGAACCCAAGGCGTCCCGCACGCTGCTTCACACGGTGGCCAAGCTCCACTACGAGGGCGAACTCAGCCAGGTGGACATCGCCAAGCGGCTCGGCCTGTCGGCGGCGACGATCTCGCGCCTCCTGCAGCGGGCGCGGGCGGAGGGCATCGTGCGCATCGAGGTGCGCGACCTCGCGGCGCCCGAAGACCTGGCGCGCGACCTGTGCGAGAAGCTCGGCCTCAAGGCCGCCGCGGTGACCGAGACGCCGTCGGCCGGGGGCGCCGAGGCGCTGGCCGCGCCCGTCGCCGATCTCCTTCGCGGGGCGGGGCTCCGGGCGGGCTCGGTTCTCGCGATCGGCTGGGGGCGCGCCGTGCGGGCGGTGGTCGAGGCGGGACTGCCGGAGATGTCCGGCATCCTTACCGTGCCGGCGACCGGCGGCATGCAGCAGCACGCGTCCCATTTCCAGGTGAACGAGTTCGTGCGCCTGGCGGCGCGCTCCACGGGCGGCGACCCGCACTTCATCCACGCCCCCTACCTGCCCTCGGCCGAGTCGCGCGGGGCGTTCCTGTCCGATCCCGCGATCCGGGAGGGGGTCGCGCTGTGGAGCCGAGCCGACGCCGCGCTGGTCGGCATCGGCCTGCCGCGCCTGCCGGGTTCGCCCTATGCCGGCGCCTCGACGCCCCACGAGCGGGCGCTCGGCGAGGCGGCCGGCGACGTCATCCGCCACTACTTCGACGCCGACGGGTCGCCGGTCCCCTGGGAAGGCGAAGGACGCATGATCGCCATGTCGCGCGAGGAGCTGGGGCGCACGCCGCTCGTGATCGGCGTGGCGAGCGGCGAAGCCAAGGCGGCAGCCATTCGCGGGGCGGCCCGAGCGGGGCTGATCTCGGCGCTCGCCACCGACACGCATACTGCCGACGCGTTGCTCGACCTCGCCTGAGCGGACGTCCACTTGCGGAAATCCTCGTTGGAAGGAATTCCAGCAACATTTTTCGCTTGACGCTACGGCCACCGCCGGACGAGCATGCGGACGTTGGGCGAGAACGAATCCCGGTCGGGATCCGCTCCGGCGGGACATGCGTGGGAGCGCATGCCGGGGCCGCCCGTCTCTGGGAGGAGAAACCGATGCTGCGCCGTTCGATTCTGAAGACCGTGGCCATGCTCGCGCTGGGAAGCGCGATCGGCCTGACCGCCGTCGTGGCCCCCGGCCACGCGCAGGACAAGAAGCGCTACACGGTGGCGCTCATCCCGGGCCTGACCACGGACGCCTTCTACATCACCATGCGCAAGGGCGCGCAGGCCGCAGCCGACGCGCTCGGCGTCGACCTCGTCTTCCAGGGCGCGCCGGAGTTCAACCCGGTCGTGCAGGTGCCCGTCCTCGACGCCACGATCGCCCGCAAGCCCGACGCGATCCTGATCGCGCCCACCGACAAGACCCAGCTCGTTGAGCCGCTGCGCAAGGCCCAGGATGCCGGCATCGCGGTGATCACGGTCGACACGTTCATCGGCAGCGGCCAGTACCAGACGGGTGCGGGCGACGCCGACTTCCCGCTCGCCTACATCGCCTCCGACAACGTCCTCGGCGGCCGCATGGCGGCGCGCGCGCTCGCCAAGGCCATCGGCGAGGGCGGCGGCAAGGTCTACGTCTCCAACGTCAAGCCCGGCATCTCGACCACAGACCAGCGCGAGCAGGGCTTCAAGGACGAGATGCGCGAGAACTTCCCCGCCATCACCGTTCTCGACACCCAGTTCAACGAGAACGACGCCAACCGCGCGGCGAGCCAGCTCCAGGCGGTCTACGCCCGCAACTCCGACCTCAAGGGCGTGTTCGGCGCCAACCTCTTCTCGGCCATCGGCGCGGGCAACGGCGTCCAGCAGGCGGGCCAGACCGGCAACGTGAAGGTCATCGCCTTCGACGCGCCGGGCTCGATCGTCGACAACATCCAGTCCGGCCTCGTCGACGCCGCGATCGCCCAGCACCCCGCCGAGATCGGCTACTACGGCGTGGTCTCGGCCTATGCCCACCTCACGGGCCAGTCGATCCCGGTCGCGATCGGCACCGGCTTCACCGTGATCGACAAGAGCAACGTCACCAATCCCGACGTCGCCAAGTACGTCTACTCGGACTGAGCGTAGAGGCGACCTGCTTCCGGCGGCTCACGCCGGAAGCCGGCTCACTTGAGCTTTCCCCTACGAAGGCCGACGCCGCCTTCGGGCGGGCAATGGCACCCAGATCCAGAGCGCTCGAGGCGAACTCGCGTTCGCCGCGATCCGCGCAAGCCTTCCTTATCCTTCGATCCACGGGACGCGGCCGCCGAGCCGTGCGGGTATCCTCATGACCAACAGTGCGAGCGGGGCGCAGGCCGCTGCAGCGGCACCGGTGAACGGGCGGCCCGAAGCCGACCATGCCGACCGCAGCAAGACTTGGCTGCAGCGGGTCGCGGACCTGCGCGCCTGGCTGTTCCTGGCGGCCCTCGTGCTCGGCTTCGAGGCCTGGGCGCGCGCCGAGTTCGGCGGCACCTTCATCCTGAACTCGTTCAACATCCAGTCGATCCTGATCTTCGCGGTGGCGCCGCTCCTTCTCGCCACCGGCCAGACCTTCGTGATCATCTCGGGCGGCATCGACCTGTCGATGGGCTTCATCATGGGCCTGGCGGCGGTGGTGGCGGCGCATGCGATCAACTGGGCGACGCCCGCGCTCGGCCTGCCGCTCGGCGTCCTGTTCGGCGCGCTGGTCGCGGTGCTGGTCGCCACCGTCCCCGGCACGATCAACGGCCTCCTCGTGTCGCGGCTGCGCATTCCCCCCTTCATCGGCACGCTCGGCATGTTCGGCGTGGCGCGCGGCGTCGCCTTCCTGCTCGCCGGCGGCACGACGGTCCCGGTCAGCAACTCCTTCTTCGCCCAGATCGGTAACGGACGCATCCTGAACGTGCCGATCCTCGTGATCGTGACGGCGATCTTCGTGCTCGCGATGCACTACCTTCTCAGCCAGACGCGCTTCGGGCAGCACAACTACGCGATCGGCGCCAACGTCCAGGCGGCGCGCCGCTCGGGCATCGACATCAAGTGGCACCTGCTGCGCCTCTACATCCTGTCGGCGGCCTGCGCCGGCCTGGCGGGCGTCCTCTACTCCGCGCGCTTCAACGCGGGCGCGGCCCAAGCCGGCGAGCCGCTGCTGCTCGACTCGGTCGCGGCCGTCGTGATTGGCGGCGCGAGCCTCTTCGGCGGCTCGGGCACGATCCTCGGCACGGTGGCCGGCGCGCTCGTCATCGCGGTGATCCAGTACGGCCTCGTCTTCGTCAACGTCGAGCCCTTCTGGCAGTTCATATCGGTCGGCGTCGTGATCATCATCTCGGTCCTGATCGACCAGGCGCAGCGCCAGTTCAGCGGAGGACGCGTCGATGAGTAACGCAGCCACCATCGCGGCCCCGGGCCGTCCCCAGACCGGAACGGGCGTGCCGATCCTTGAGGTCACCAACCTGTCCAAGCACTTCGGCGCGATCCGCGCGCTGAACGACTTCTCCCTGAAGATCCATCCGGGCGAGGTCGTGGCTCTGGCGGGCGACAACGGGGCCGGCAAGACCACTTTCATCAAGTCGATCTCGGGCGTCTTCCGCCCGACGGCGGGCGAGATCCGCCTGGAGGGCAAGCCCGTCTCGTTCTCGACGCCCCAGGAGGCGCGCGCCAGCGGCATCGAGACGATCTACCAGGACCTGGCACTGGCCGATAACCTGTCGATCGGCGCCAACATCTTTCTCGGCCGCGAGCCGATGCGCAAGCGCTTCGGCTTCCTGCCGGTGCTGGACCGCCGCAAGATGGCGGAGGCCGCACGCGACACCATGGCGCTTCTCGACTTCCACGTCTCGCGCATGGACGCGCCGGTCTCGAACTTCTCGGGCGGCCAGCGCCAGGCGGTGGCGATCGGGCGCGCGGTCTACTGGAACGCGCGGCTCCTGATCATGGACGAGCCGACCGCCGCGCTCGGCGTTCCCGAGCAGCGCAAGGTCATCTCGCTGATCCACCAGCTGAAGGCCCAGGGTCGCGGCGTGATCTTCATCTCGCACAACCTCCAGGACATCTTCGCCGTGTCGGACCGCATCGTGGTCATGCGGCGCGGGGTCATGGCCGGCGAGCGCCGCATCAGCGACACGACCCATGACGAGGTGGTCAAGCTGATGGTAGGAGGCTGAAGGACGCGCGTGGGGAGGCGCTAGGGCATGGGCGAGTTCACGGGCAAGATCGCCCTCGTCACCGGCACCACCGGCATCGCCCGCGCCACGGCGCTGCACCTCGCGCGCGAGGGCGCCGAGGTCACGTGTCTCGGCATCGACGAGACGGCCAACGCCGCGCTGCGTGAGGCCGATCAGCGACTTCACGTGCGCCGGACCGATGTTGCCGCGCCGAGCGAGGTCGAGGCCGCCTTTGCGGAACTCGAGGCGCGCTCCGGCGGGCTCGACGTGATCGTCAACTCGGCGGCCGTCCATCCCTACGGTGATGCCGTCTCGACCGACCACGAGACCTTCATGCGGTGCCTGGCGGTCAATGTCGGCTCGATCCACTTGACCGCGCGCTCAGGCGTGCCGCTCATGCGGCGGCGCGGCGGCGGGGCGATCGTCAACCTGTCCAGCGTGCAAGGCTCGGCCTGCCAGCCGAACGTCGCGGCCTATGTCGCCTCCAAGGGCGCGATCCACGCGCTGACGCGCGCCATGGCGCTCGATTTCGCGCCCGATCGCATCCGCGTCGTGTCGGTCAGCCCCGGCTCGGTGCGCACGCCCATCCTGGAGCTCGCCGCCCGCACCTTCGACGGGCCGGACACCGACGTCGAGGCCGTGTTCCGCCGCTTCGGCGAGGCCCATCCGATCGGGCGCATCGGCGAGCCCGAGGAGATCGCGGCGCTGGTCGCCTTTCTCGCCTCCGAGCGCGCCGGCTTCATCACGGGCTCCGACCACCGCATCGACGGCGGGCTGCTCGCCGGCATCGGCGTGCGCTGAACGCCACCAACCCAAGGAACACGTGAGATGCTGCAGAGCTGGCGCTGGTTCGGCCCCGAGGATCCCGTGACGCTCGACCATGTCCGGCAGGCCGGGGCGTCCGGCATCGTCACGGCGCTGCACCACATCTACGACGGCCGCGCCTGGACCGCGGACGACGTCGCCGAGCGGCGGGCGCTCATCGAGCGCGCGGGGCTGACCTGGTCGGTCTGCGAGTCGATCCCGGTCCACACCTCGATCAAGCTGCGCTCGGGGCCGTGGCGGCGGTATCTCGACAACTGGATCGAGAGCCTGCGCCAGCTCGGGCGCGGCGGCGTGCCCACCGTCTGCTACAACTTCATGCCCGTCGTGGACTGGACGCGCACCGACCTTCTCCACAAGCTGCCGACCACGGGCTACGCGCTGCGCTTCGACATGGTGGAGTTCGCGGCCTACGACGCATTCGTGCTGCGGCGCCCGAACGCGGAGGAGAGCTACGACGAGGCGACGCTCCAGCGGGCGCGCGAGCGGCTCGGGGGCATGAGCGAGGGCGAGATCGCGACGCTCGAGCGCAACATCATCGCCGGTCTGCCGGGCGGCGAGGACACCTACGACCGCGCCGGCATCGCACGCCGCATCGCCGAGTTCGACGGCGTCGGGGCCGAGGGCATGCGCGAGAATCTCGTTGCGTTCCTGCGCGAGGTGGCCCCGGTCGCGGACGAAGCGGGCGTGCGGCTCGGCATCCATCCCGACGATCCGCCCTTCTCGCTGTTCGGCCTGCCGCGCGTCGTCTCCACGGCCGACGACCTTCGCGCCGTGCTCGCCGCCACACCGTCGAGCAGTAACGGCCTCACCTTCTGCACGGGATCGCTCGGCTCGCGACGCGACAACGACGTGGTCGCCATGGCCGCCGAGTTCGCCCCGCGCATCCACTTCACGCACCTGCGCAACGTCGCGGTGGAGGACGACCGGTCCTTCGACGAGAGCGAGCACCTCGGCGGCGACGTCGACATGGTGTCGGTGATCTCGACGCTGCGCGCGGAGGAGCGGCGGCGCGAGCGCGAGGGACTGGCCGGCGCCGAGATCCCGATGCGGCCCGACCACGGTCATCTCCTGGCCGACGACATCGAGAAGCGGACCAATCCCGGCTACTCGCTGATCGGGCGCCTGAAGGGCCTGGCCGAGCTGCGCGGCGTGATCGCGGCCGTGGACCGCTTCCAGTCCGCCTGACGGAAAAGGCTACGCCGGCTCCCCGCGCGGGGCGTCGGCGGCCGCGGGGACGCGGCGGAAGGCCAGAAGCCCGATCGCGGCGGCCAGCGTGCCGCACAGCGCGATCGCCGCTACCATGGGCAGCGGCGTGTTGTCGAAGAAGGGCGCCATCAGCGTCACCACGAGGCTGCCCGTCACCATCTGGATCGTGCCGGCGAGCGAGGAGGCGAGACCCGCGATCTCGCCGTGCTCCTCGATCGCCATCACGAAGGCGACCGGCATCACGAGACCGAGCGCGGCGTTGGCGCAGAACAAAAGCGCCATGATCACCGGGAGCGAGCCGAGCCCCGCTGCGACGAGGGCCAGGAGCAGCAGCGTGACAACGGCAAACGCCACCAGCGGCCATCGCACCATGGCCATGACGCCGAAGCGCTGCGTGGCGGCGGCCGAGAGCTGGCTCGCCGCGAAGAAGCCGAGCGCGTTCACCGCAAAGGCCAGCGAAAAGCCCGTCTGCGACAGGCCGAAATGGGTGGTGTAGACGAAGGCCGCCGCCGCGATGAACACGAAGAAGCTGGCGAAGCCGAAGGCGCTGACGAAGCTGAGGCTCATGAACACCGGGTCCGCCAGAAGCACGCGGCAGCCCGCCGCCATGGAGCGCAGGTTCACCGGCACCCGGTCGCGCACGCCCAGCGTCTCGGGCAGCGCGAGCACGGTGACGAGAAGGCTCATGATGCCGACCGCGACGAGCAGCGCGAAGATCAGCCGCCAGCTGCCGGACAGGAGCGCGACCGAGCCCGCGAGCGGCGCCAGCATCGGCGAGACGGCGATCACCAGCATCATCATGGCGAGGAGCTTCGTCGCCTCGACGCCGGTGAAGCGGTCGCGCGCCACCGCGCGCGGCACGACGCCGACCGATGCCGCCCCGATCCCTTGCACCACGCGGCCCGCCAGCAGCCAGTCGAGGTCGGTCGCGAAGGCGCAGCCGACGCTGCCGACGATGAACAGGAGAATGCCCGCCACCAGCGGCGGCTTGCGCCCGAAGGCGTCGGCGAGCGGCCCCCACAGGAACTGGCTGACGCCGAAGGCCAGGAGATACAACGTGATCGTCAGCTGCACGGCGGTCTCGGAAGCCCCGAGCGAGGCGCCGATCTCGGGCATGGCCGGCAGGTACATGTCGATCGAGAAGGGTCCGATCGCCGACAGGAGGCCGAGAACCAGCGCCGAGCGGAACAAGGTGGCGTGCATCGTGGGATCTCCTCGGAGCTCGGCAGGCACCGGCCGAACCGCCTGTGACCTTCTTAAGACGGGACGGCCCGCCGATGGCAAGGGCGACGCCGCCACGGCCTGCGAGGCAGACCGTCGATAGACCGCTGATAGTCAGCCGCCCCCATAATCGTCGCGGTGGACCCTTCAAACGCGCTGGTTTGCTCGATTTGTCGCGGATCCGCGCCCTGAGCCGTTAACGCTCGCCTTGTATCACGTCAGTCGGAAGGGGCGCTCCGCATGACCGTGATTCTGACCTGCCTCGGCGTTCTGAACGACCCGACCCTGCTGGCGCTGGCGGCGTTCGTGTGCACGCTCGGGGTCTACGGATCCTTCTCGGTCGCCCGCCATGCGGGACGCTGCGAGGGCCGGGCGCGGCGCCAATGGGCCGTCCTGTCGCTGGTGACGGCCGGCAGCACGGCCTGGGCGACCCACATGGTGGCGCTGCTCGCCTTCCGCCCGGGGATGCCGTCCGGCTTCGAGCCCTTCACGACGGCGCTGTCGCTCGTTCTGGCGATCTGCGGCATCGGCCTCGGCCTCCTTCTGACGCTCGGGCGGCGCGAGCGCTGGCGGCGTTTTGCGGGCGGCGTCGTGATCGGGCTCGGCGTCACGGTGCTGCACTATGTCGGGCAGGCGGCCTACGTGGTGCGCGGGCATGTGGTCTGGGATCACGGGCTCGTCGCCGCGACGATCCTTCTCAGCCTGCCGCTGTTCGGCCTCGCGACCCTGGCCTCGGTCGAGCGACGGCGCGCGGTCAACCTGACCGGCGCGCCGCTTCTGGTTCTGGCGATCGGCCTTCTGCACCTCGGCGGCATGGCGGCGCTGCAGCTGGAATTCGACCCGCGCGTCGCCCTGCCGAGCTGGACCGTGCCCCCCGAACACCTGGCGCCGGTGGTCGCGGCCGTCTCGTTCGGCCTGGTTCTGGTGGCGATGACCGGCCTGCGCCTGACGCTCAGCGCGCGGCGCAAGCTGCGCACGGAGCGCCAGCGCCTCGGCGAGCTTGCCAACCTCGCGTTGGAGGGCCTCGCGATCTGCGAGGGCGACCGCATCGTCTCGGCCAACGACAGCCTCGCGCGCCTGTCGGGCTTCCCGCGCGAGACCCTGGCCACGATGACGCTTCGCGACCTCGTGCCCAAGCTCGACCTGTCGGCCCTGCCCGAGCGCGAGGAGGCCGATGCGGACCTCACGCGCGCCGCGGCCGGACCGGTGCCGGTGCGCGTTCTGTGCAGCGGCGTGCGCCTGGCGGGACGTCCGCAGACCGTGATCGCCTTTCGGGACCAGAGCGAGCGCCTGCGCGGCGAGGCGCGCATCCGCGCCCTCGCCTTCTCGGATGCGCTGACGGGACTGGCCAATCGCGCGCGCTTTCACGACGCGCTCGCCGGTCTGGTCGCCGCCCACAAGGCCGGGGGGGCGCCCTTCTCGCTTCTCGTGTTCGATCTCGACGGCTTCAAGGGCGTCAACGACGCGGTGGGCCATACGGGCGGCGACGACGTCTTGCGCATCGTGGCCGAACGGATCCGCGCGCTGCCCGGATCGGGCCGTCTCGTAGCGCGGCTCGGCGGCGACGAGTTCGCGGTGCTGGTCGAGAACGATGCCGACCCGTTGCGGGCCTGCGCGGTCGGGCAGGAGATCATCGAGGCGATCGAGCGGCCGATCACGGTCGGGCACCATGCCGCCCACATCTCGGCCAGCGTCGGCGTCATGACCGCGCAGGCCCAGGCCGTACCCGCCGCCGATCTTCTGACCGGCGCCGATCTCGCGCTCTACGACGCCAAGGCGAACGGTCGGGGCCGGGTGCGGCTCTTCACGCCCGAGCTGCGCCGCGCCTCGGCCGAACGGCGCGGGGTCGCCGACGATCTGGAGACCGCCTGGGACGAGCGGCACTTCGAGCTCTACTACCAGCCGCAGGTCCGCCTCTGCGACGGCCGGATCGTGGGCGCGGAGGCGCTGATCCGCTGGAACTTCCCCTATATGGGCGTCCTGTCGCCGGCCGCCTTCCTGTCGGTTCTGGAAGCGGGTCATCTCGCGGTGCCGGTGGGCGACTGGATCCTGCGCACCGCCTGCGCCGACGCCGTGCGGCTGCGCGCGGAGGGTCAGGCCGACTTTCGCATCGGCGTGAACCTGTTTGCCGCGCAGCTGCGCCTGCCGGACTTCGTGGAGCGGGTCGAGGCGGCGCTGGCGGCCACCGGTCTGCCGCCCGAGGCGCTGGAGCTGGAGATCACCGAGAACATCGTCCTGCGCAACGAGCGCACGATCGCCAGCCATCTCGCGCGCCTGCGCGCCATGGGCGTCGGCATCGCCTTCGACGACTTCGGCACCGGCTTCGCCTCGCTGACCATGCTCAAGCAGCTCGACATCACGCGCCTCAAGATCGACCGCTCCTTCGTGCGCGACATCGAGACCGACCGGAAGGACCAGGGCATCGTCGACGCGGTTGTGCGCATGGCCGAGGGCTGCGGCCTCGACGTCATCGCCGAGGGCATCGAGACCGCCGGGCAGGCCCGCTACCTCGCGGGGCGCCTTACCGAGGGCCAGGGCTACCTCTTCGGCAAGCCGATGCCGTTCGAGGCGTTCCGCACGCTCTGCCTGGCGGGCGCCGCCGGGACCGCACCGCAGGGCGACCGCCGGTTCGCGATGGCATCGTGAGCCCGGCGGGGTCTCGCCGAGACGGGTCGAGGACCCATCTTGCCGGAACGACCCCGCGACAAGGAGGCTCCCCCCATGGCCAGCGACGACCTTTTCTTCCTGCGCACCGGCGAGGAAACCACGCCCTTCGTGCTCGTCACGCTTCAGGGCGATGGGTCGAACGCCAGGGGCGAGGCGACCCTGGTCGGAACCCCGGAAGGCGAGGCGACGGGCGAGCTTCCCGCCGGCGCGGGCGACCTCACCACGACGCTGCGCGACGCCAACGAATACGCCCTTCTGAACGGCCTCGACCTGCGCATCGATCTGAACGGCCGCCAATGGCCGGCGGATCTCGGCATTCTCGGCAACCGCTGACGACGCGCGGTGCGCCTCGTCAGCGGAGCGAGTCGGCGTTGAACCAGATGCCGGCGATGTTGGAGACCGTGAGCGAGTAGCGCGTTTCGCCCCGCGTCTCGGTCTGGGTGGTCTCGTTCTCGACCGCAGGGATCAGCTTGGCGAAGATGTCGCCGCGGTCGTCCTTCGACAGGCTCGGGTCGGCCGCCGCCATCACGAAGCCCCAGGTCGTGATCGCCGAGAAGATGCCGGAATTGTCGCCGGAGAAGACGAACACCACGCGCACGCTGTGGGCCGGCTCGCCGGGCGCGTCGGCGACCGCGACCAGCGTCACGCCCTTGCCCTCGTACCAGCACGAGTACTGGATGCTGGTCTCGCAGCGCTGTCGCTCGAAGCGGTTGGCCAGGCGCAACTCGGCGGCGACCCGGTTGAGCTGCGCGTCCAGTTCGTCGGCGCGAAAGGCAAACGCGGCCGAGGCCGGCTGCGTGCCGATCGCCATGCTCGCGAGCGCTGCCCATGCCCATGCTCGCATCGCCGTCTCCCGTGCCTCCCGCGCCCGAAGCGCATCATAACCGGTTCGCTCGCGGTCGGCCTCCCCCATGCGGGGACCGGCCGGGCGAGCAAGGACTCCGTTCGGCGCCCTCCGGCGCCCGTAGGTCGCCCCGGCATTTTGCCGCAGCGACCCGCTGGTGGCCCCCGCTCCGGCGGCGCTTGGCGAGCGCCGGTCACGGTGAGGTGTTGCGCCGGGTCCGGGAAACTTCGCGGTTTGGAATTGTTCTGATTCGAGACGCTTCCATTTGCTGTCCCCAAACGGCTCGACCCCGTGGAAGGCCTTGCCGCCTTTCGCGAGGCGGCCTTCAGCCCTCGGCGAGGGGCTGCCCGACCCGATACCCGCTCGAAAGGACCCCGGCGCCCATGGCCCATCCTCCCTTTCTCGACCTGAACCGGCGCGACTTCCTGGTGAGCGCCTCGGCCTCCGCGACGCTCGCCGCCGTACCCGCCACGGGTGCTCTTGCACAAGGAACGCCGGAGGGCGCGCCGGCCGACGTGGTGCGCATGCCCGTCAGCTTCACCGTCAACGGCGAGCGGCGCGAGCTGGAGCTCGACGCCCGCACGACGCTGCTCGACGCGCTGCGCGAGCACCTGAAGCTGACCGGCACCAAGAAGGGCTGCGACCACGGCCAGTGCGGCGCCTGTACGGTGATCGTGGGCGGCCGGCGCATGAACTCGTGCCTCAGCCTCGCGGTCATGCACCAGAACGACGAGATCACGACGATCGAGGGCCTCGGCAAGCCGGACGCGCTGCACCCGATGCAGGCGGCCTTCGTGCGCCACGACGGCTACCAGTGCGGCTACTGCACGCCGGGCCAGATCGTCTCGGCGGTGGCGGTGCTCGACGAGATCGGGGCCGGCATCCCGAGCCACGTCCAGGCCGACGTGGCGGCCGCGCCCGAGGCGAGCGAGCCCGAGATGCGCGAGCGCATGAGCGGCAACATCTGCCGCTGCGGCGCCTATTCCAACATCGTCGAGGCGATGCGCGACGTCGCGGGGAGGCCGGCATGAAGTCCTTCACCTACGAGCGGGCGACGTCGCCGGCCGCCGCGGCCAGTGCCGTCGCCAGCCGGCCGGGCGCCAAGTTCATCGCGGGCGGCACCAACCTTCTCGACCTCATGAAGCTCGAGATCGAGACGCCGACCCATCTCGTGGACGTCAACGGCCTGGCGCTCGACACGATCGAGGACACGGCGGACGGGGGTCTGAGGATCGGCGCGCTCGTGCGCAACACCGATCTGGCCGCCCACCCGCGCGTGCGGCGCGACTACGCGGCGCTGACGCGCGCGATCGTGGCGGGCGCGTCGGGCCAGCTGCGCAACCGCGCGACCACCGCCGGCAACCTCCTGCAGCGCACGCGCTGCCCCTACTTCTACGACACCAACATGCCCTGCAACAAACGCGCGGCGGGCTCCGGCTGCTCGGCGATCGGAGGCTACTCGCGCCAGCTCGGCATCGTAGGCGTCAGCGACAGCTGCATCGCGACCTATCCCGGCGACATGGCGGTGGCCATGCGCGCGCTGAAGGCGACCGTCGAGACCGTGCGCGCCGACGGGGCGACGCGGCAGATCGCGCTCGCCGACTTCCACCGCCTGCCGGGCGACGACCCGACGCGCGACAACGTCCTGGAGCGGGGCGAGCTGATCACGGCCGTGACGCTGCCCGCCCCGGTGGGCGGCCGGCATTTCTACCAGAAGGTCCGCGACCGCGCGTCCTACGCCTATGCGCTGGTCTCGGTCGCGGCGGTGGTGCAGCCGGACGGGTCGGGTACCATTGCGGTGGGCGGCGTCGCGCCGCGCCCCTGGGCGATGGCGGAGGCCGACGCGGCGCTGCCGAAGGGCTCGCAGGCCGCCACCGCGATCCTCTTCGCCGACGCGCGCCCGACCGAGGAGAACCGCTTCAAGATCGCGCTGGCCGAGCGGGCGCTCGCCAGCGTCCTCTCACAGGCGAGGAGCTGATCCCATGAAGTTCGACACCGCCGCCGGCACCAACCCGATCGACGCCGAGCGCGTCGTCGGCCAGCCGCTCGACCGTATCGACGGCCGCTTCAAGGTGACGGGCACGGCCCCTTACGCCTACGAGCATCACGAGGTCGCCCCCGACACGGCCTACGGCTACGTGGTGGGCGCCAGCATCGCCAAGGGACGCATCGCGCGCATCGACGACGGTGCGGTGCGCCGCGCGCCGGGCGTGCTCGCGCTCGTCACCCATCAAAACGCCGGCGAGCTCGGCCAGGGCAAGCGCAACTACGCCAAGCTTCTCGGCGGTCCGGAGATCCAGCACTACCATCAGGCCGTGGCGCTGGTGGTGGCCCGCACCTTCGAGGAGGCGCGCGCCGCCGCCAACCTCCTGCGCATCGACTATGAAAAGGCCGAGGGCAAGTTCGACCTGGAGGCGCTGGCGGCCAGCGCGCCGCCGGTCGAGGGCTCCAGCGGCGAGGGCTCGCAGGCGCCGCCGGTCGGCGAGTACGGCGACTTCGAGGCCGGCTACGCCGCGTCCGAGGTCAGGCTCGACCAGCGCTACGCGACGCCCGACGAGTCCCATTCCATGATGGAGCCGCACGCCTCGATCGCGCGCTGGGACGGGGACGAGCTGACGCTCTGGACCTCGAACCAGATGATCGACTGGGGCGTGACGGATCTCGCCGAAACGCTGAAGATCCCGAAGGAGAAGGTGCGCCTCGTCTCGCCCTATATCGGCGGCGGCTTCGGCGGAAAGCTCTTCCTGCGGGCCGACGCGCTGCTCGCCGCGCTCGGCGCGCGCGAGGCGGGGCGCCCGGTGAAGGTGGCCCTCCAGCGCCCGCTCATCCCCAACAACACCGTGCACCGGCCCGCCACGATCCAACGCATCCGCATCGGCGCCAACAAGGACGGCCGCATCCAGGCGATCGCCCACGACAGTGCGTCCGGCAACCTGCCGGGCGGCAAGCCCGAGACCGCGGTCGCCCAGACCAAGGCGCTCTATGCCGGCGCCAACCGGATGACCGCGATGCGCCTTGCCGAACTCGATCTGCCGGAGGGCAACGCCATGCGCGCGCCCGGCGAGGCGCCCGGCCTCATGGCGCTCGAGATCGCCATGGACGAGATGGCCGAGACGCTCGGGCTCGACCCGGTCGAGTTCCGCATCCTCAACGACACGCAGGAGGATCCCGAGAAGCCGGGCCGCCGCTTCTCGCAACGCCAGCTCGTCCAGTGCCTTCGCCAGGGCGCCGAGCGCTTCGGCTGGGCGGACCGCAACAAGGCGCCCGGCGCCATGAGCGACGGACGCTGGCTGGTCGGCCACGGCATGAGCGTCGGCTATCGCGACAGCCCGGTGATGACGTCCGGCGCGCGCGTGCGGCTCGGCACCGACGGCGTCGTGACGGTGGAGACCGACATGACCGACATCGGCACCGGCTCCTTCACCATCATCGCCCAGACCGCGGCCGAGATGATGGGGGTGCCGATCGACCGCGTCGCCGTCTCGCTCGGCGACTCGGCCTATCCCGTCTCGTCGGGCTCGGGCGGGCAATGGGGCGCCAACTCTTCCACCGCCGGCGTCTACGCGGCCTGCGTGAAGCTGCGGGAGGCGGTGGCGACAAAGCTCGGGCTGAACGCCTCCGACATCCGCTTCGAGGACGGGCAGGTCGTCTCGGGCGACCGGCGCGTGCCGCTGGCCGACGCCGCGCGCGAGGGCGAGATCGTAGCCGAGGACAAGATCGAGTTCGGCGATCTCGACAAGCAGTATGCCCAGTCGACCTTCGCCGGCCACTTCGTCGAGCTCGGCGTCGACCGCTTCACCGGCGAGGTGCGGGTGCGCCGGATGCTGGCGGTCTGCGACGCCGGCCGTATCCTCAACCCCAAGACCGCGCGCTCCCAAGTGATCGGCGCCATGGTGATGGGTGTCGGCGGCGCCCTGTTCGAGGAACTCGCCGTCGACAAGCGGCACGGCTTCTTCGTCAACCACGACCTCGCGACCTACGAGGTGGCGGTTCATGCCGACATTCCGCACCAGGAGGTCGTGTTTCTGGACGACCCGGATCCGCTCACCTCGCCTATGAAGGCCAAGGGCTGCGGCGAGCTCGGCCTGTGTGGCGTCGGCGCGGCCATCGCCAACGCGGTCTACAACGCGACCGGCGTGCGCGTTCGCTCCTACCCGATCACGCCGGAGAAGCTGATCGACGGGCTGCCGCAGGTCGCCTGACATGAACCCGGCCGGGCGGAGCCGATCCGCCCGGCCCGGACGCCCTAGTGCATCGAGGCGAGCGCCTGGCGGCAGTCCTCGGCGCATTCGCGGCACATGGTGGCGCAAAGCCGGCAGTGCTCGTGGTCGTGCTTCCCGCACTCCTCAGCACAGGTCTCGCAGGCCTGGATGCAGAGTTCGAGCTGAGCGCGCAGGATCGCGACGTTCTGCCCGGTGCGCCGCACCGCCAGATGCGAGGCCGACGCGCAGATGTCGGCGCAGTCGAGGCAGGTGCGCACGCATTGGCGCATGTCCATCGCCTCGGCAAGGCACGCATCGGCGCAGGACGTGCAGAACAGCGAGCAGAGCATGGCGTGGCGCGCGGCCTTGGCCAGCGCCTCGTCGAGGTCGCCCCGAACGTCGGGATGGAGGCTGATCATCTTTTCGATCGACATGGGCGGACCTTCTTTTCCGGATGCGGCGGCCGGGACGGCGGCCTGGGATGAGGCCGCAACGCGCCCCGCGCGGATCGGCTCCGCCGAGGGACGAGGGCACAGCTACGCAGTCTTGCTTATGAAATGCTTGGACCTCGGCGTGCGCTCCGCTAGCTGGTCTCCTTGAGAACGGTTCCAGCCTGGAGCCGGCGAACCCGACAGGCGGCCGATGAAACTGCGCCATCTCGCGATCGGCCTTCTTGTTCTCGTGCTCGTCGGCGCGGGCGGCTTCCTGGCGCTCGCCTGGCGCTCCGAGATCGCGCCCGTCGAGCGTGCCGAAGCGGCGAGCTTCGCACCCGAGCTCGTGCAGCGCGGCGCGGACCTGGCGGCGGTCGGGAACTGCGTCGTCTGCCACACGGCGCCCGGCGGCAAGCCGTTCGCGGGCGGGCTCGGCCTGCCGACGCCGTTCGGTACGATCTACGCCACCAACATCACGCCGGACGCCGAGACCGGCATCGGCCGCTGGAGCGAGGCGGCCTTCTCGCGTTCCATGCGCGAGGGCGTCGATCGCGAGGGCCGCCACCTCTACCCCGCCTTTCCCTACGACCATTTCACGCTCGTCACCGACGACGACAACCGCGCGCTCTACGCCTACCTGATGACGCGCGAGCCGGTCTCGGCCGAGGCGCCCGCCAACGAGCTTCCCTTCCCGCTCAACGTGCGCATGGTGCTGGCGGGCTGGAAGCTCCTGTTCTTCCGCGAGGGGCCGTTCCAGCCCGATCCGGCGAAGGATGGAACGTGGAACCGGGGCGCTTATCTCGCCGAAGGCCTCGGCCATTGCGGCGCCTGCCACACGCCCCGCAACGTGTTCGGTGCCGAGCGCAAGGGCGACGCGCACTGGGCCGGCGGCGAGGCGGAGGGCTGGACGGCCTACGCGCTGAACGAGGCCTCGCCCGCCCCGATCCCGTGGGACGTCGACAGCCTGACGCACTACCTCCACAAGGGCTGGGAGGCGCGGCACGGCGTGGCGCGCGGGCCGATGGCGCCCGTCAACACCAATCTCGGCACGCTGCCGGAAGAGGAGTCGCGCGCCATCGCGACCTATGTCGCCTCGCGCATGGGCGAGCCCTCGCCCGAACGCGCGGCGCGCGCCCAGCGGCTGCTCGCCGAGGAGGAGGCGCACGCGCCCGGCACGCTCGCGCCGTCGGCCGGCAGCCAGGCTCCGCCGGCCGTCCACGACGCGGCGGACCGGGGCGCGGTGCTCTATGCCGGGGCCTGCTCTACCTGCCACGACGCCGGCCGGCCCCTGCCCTACGGCGGTCTGCGGCTCGACCATTCCACGGCGATCAGCGGCCCGACCCCGGCCAACCCGATCCATGTCATCCTGAACGGCATCCCCGCGCCCGAGGGCGAGCGCGGCCCGATCATGCCGGGCTATGCCGGCGCGCTCGACGACGGGCAGATCGCCGACCTCCTCGCCTACATGCGCCGTACCTTCAGCGACCGGCCGGCCTGGGACGACCCGGCCGAGCTCATCGCCAAGTCTCGCGCGCGCGGCGCGGAAGGCGGCCAGCGCTCGCTGCCCACCGCCTCCGACGCCCCGGCCAACCCTTCCAAGCGGGAGCCCACATGGTAAGCCTCACCGTCAACGGCACCGCGCACGAGGTCGACGCCGATCTCGACACGCCGCTTCTCTACGTCCTGCGCGACGAGCTCGGTCTCCATGGCGCGAAATACGGCTGCGGCCTCGGCCAGTGCGGCGCCTGCACGGTGATCGTGGGCGGGGAGGCGGTCCTGTCCTGCGTGACGCCGCTGGTCGCGCTCGAGGGCAAGAGCGTCACCACCGTGGAAGGGCTCGGCACGATCGAGGCGCCCGGCCCGCTCCAGGCCGCCTTCATCGCCGAGCAGGCCGCCCAGTGCGGCTACTGCATTCCCGGCATGATGATGCGGGCGCAGGCCCTTCTCCAGCGCGACCCCGGCGCCTCGGCGGATGCGATCCGCGAGCACATGGAGCCGAACCTGTGCCGCTGCGGCACGCACATGCGCATCCTCGCCGCGATCAACCGCGCCGCCGAGGAGATGCGCGGCGCCGGCGCCCGGGCGAGCACCGACACGAGGGCCGGCTGATGGACACCCTCTCCTCTCCCCGCCTCACGCGACGCGGCGTGTTGCTCGGCACCGGCTCGCTGGTCCTCGCCTTCTCGATGCGCGATGCCTTCGGGCAGACCACGACCTCGCCCGGCAGCGAGACGCAGAACTTCCAGGCCGTCGAGGAGGCCGCGCCCGACCTGCCCGGCAGCCTCAAGACCAACCCCGACCTGGAATCCTGGATCCGCATCGACGCGGACGGGCGCGCCACGGTCTTCACCGGCAAGGCCGAACTCGGCCAAGGCATCAAGACGGCGCTCCTCCAGGTCGCGGCGGAGGAGCTGGAGATGCCCTTCGAGAGCCTGGCGCTGATCGGTCCCGACACCGGCCGCACGCCCAACGAGGGTTTCACCGCCGGCAGCCACTCGATCCAGGACAGCGGCACGGCGATCCGCCACGTCGCCGCGCAGATTCGCGACATCCTCGTCGCCGAGGCCGCGCGGCGCTGGGGCGTGCCGCCCGAGACGCTGCGCGCCGAGGCGGGCGCGGTGCTGGCCGGCGACGGCCGGCGCATTCGCTACGGCGAGCTCGTATCGGGCCAGATCATCGAGGGCCGGGCGAGCCCGAACGCCCGGCTGAAGCCGACCGCCGAGTTTCGCGAGATGGGCCGCCCGCGCGGGCGCATCGACATACCCGGCAAGGTCACCGGGGGCGCGGCCTATGTCCAGGACATGCGGCCCGACGGCATGGTGCACGGGCGCGTCGTGCGCCCGCCGAGCCCGCGCGCGCGCCTCGTCTCCGTCGACACCGCGCCGGTCGAGCGCATGCCCGGCGTCCTCAAGGTCGTGCGCGACGGCTCGTTCCTCGGCCTGCTTGCGGAGAAGGAGTGGCAGGCCATCAAGGCCATGTGGACGCTCGCCGCGCTGGCGCGCTGGGAGGAGCAGGAAAGCCTGCCGGACGCATCGCGCCTTCCCGAGGCGATCCTCTCCCTCCCCTTCGAGGACGGTCTCGTCGCGGAAGGCGGGCGGATCGATGCCACACCCGGCCTCGAGCCGTTCGAACTGCAAATCACGCGGCCCTACCAGCTTCACGGCTCGATCGGTCCCTCCTGCGCGGTGGCGGTCCTCGAGAACGGCGTGACCACGGTCTGGACCCACACGCAGGGCGTCTTTCCCGACCGCGAGGCGATCGCGGGCATGCTGCGCGTCGCGGAGGACGCGGTGCGCTGCGTCCATGTCGAGGGCTCGGGCTGCTACGGTCACAACGGGGCCGACGACGCGGCGGCCGACGCTGCGCTTCTTGCTCAGGCCCTGCCGGGCCGCCCCGTGCGCCTCCAGTGGATGCGCGAGCAGGAGCACGGCTGGGAGCCCTTCTCGCCGGGCATGGTGACGCGGGTTCGGGCCGGCACGGACGCCTCGGGCCAGATCCTCGACTGGCGCTACGAGGTCTGGAGCAACACGCACAACGCGCGGCCCGGCGGCGCCGGCGCGCTTCTGCCCGCCCAGCATCTGGCACAGCCCTTCCAGCCGACCATCCCCCAGGTGCGCATCACGCCCGAGGGCAACGGCGACCGCAACTCCAACCCGCTCTACGACTTCCCGAACCGCAACGTCGTCTGGCACTTCATCGAGGAGATGCCGCTGCGCGTCTCGGCGCTCCGGGGCCTGGGCGCCTACATGAACGTCTTCACCATCGAGAACGCGATGGACGAGCTCGCCGCGCGTGCCGGCGCCGATCCGGTGGAATACCGGCTGCGGCATCTGGCCGACGAGCGCGCCCGCGCCGTGGTGGAGCGCGCGGCCGCCATGTTCGGCTGGCAGGCCGGACAGAAGGCGCCCCAGCACGGCGGCTACGGCTTCGCCTTCGCGCGCTACAAGAACCTGGCCGCCTACTGCGCGGTGGCGATGGAGGTCACCGTCGAGCCGGACACCGGCCGCGTGCGCATGCGGCGCGCCTCGGCGGCAGTGGATGCGGGCGAGGTGGTGAACCCCGACGGCGTCGCCAACCAGGTGCAGGGCGGCATCCTCCAGTCGGCAAGCTGGACGCTCTACGAGGCGGTGAGCTTCGACCGGACGCGCGTCACCTCGGTGGACTGGTCGACCTACCCGATCCTGCGCTTCGACGCCTTGCCCGAGGCGATCGACGTCGAGATCGTGCCCCGGCCCGGCACGCCGTTCCTGGGCGCGGGCGAGTGCAGCCAGGGCCCCGGCGGCGCGGCGCTCGCCAACGCGGTGGCGCATGCGATCGGCCGGCGTGTCCCCGACCTGCCGCTCACGCGCGAACGCATTCGCGCGGCGATCCGCGCGTAGGAGCCGGCAACGCCATCAATCGGCGAACGGGCAACGGGGTCCGCTTCGCTGCCGCGAGAGCGCTTTGGAACAGCGAAGACCGGCGGCAGTGCGCGACGGAACCGGCGGAGCGAGACGGCGGGTTCCCTTTCCCGCCTCGTGGTCAGCCGGCCGAGCGGAACAAGCGCGTCAGCAGCGAGGGCTTGGGCTGAGCTGCGGCGTCGAGCTTGTCCACCACCACGAGGCGGCGGATCTCGCCGCGCTGGTAGGCGGCCAGGAAGCGCTTGTAGTCCTTGAACGAGACGCAGCCGTTGGAGTCGCCGCGCGGCCCCAGCATGTAGGTGTGCGCCAGGAGGCCGACGCGGTTGTAGACGTTGCGCTGACCGCCGACCGGGTTCAGCCGCAGCGCCTGGACGCCGTGGAACAGGCTCTCGCGCATCGTCAGGTCGTAGGTGTGCGGCGGGGTCGGACCCCGGTTCTTCTGGTGAACGAAGCGGACGTTGTCGCGCATGGCGCCGAGGCCGGAATGAGCCTCGAGCCGCTCGCCGTTCGGCAGGTAAACGGTCGCCGCCGAGATGTCGTAGATCGCGGTTCCCCGCTCCGCGCGCGGCGCGGTTCGGGCCGGCGCGGCCGGAACCGACGGGATCTCGGGTTCGGGCGTCGCGAGCGCGCCCGCATCGGGCCGGGCGTAGGCCAGAACGGGCACGTCCTTGCGCTGCGGCGGCGCGGAGGGACGCGCGACCAGCGGATTGGTGGGCGGCACCGCCTCGTCCGCATCGTCGATCTCGGGGCGCGAACTCGGCAGCGGCACGACAAGCGCGGCGATGTCGCCGTGGCCGAGCGCCTCCTCGCGCGCCGCCTCGGCCGCGCGCGGCAGGGGAACCGCCGCTAGGTCGCCGGGCGCCGCATCCTCGGTCACGGGGTCGAGGTTTCGATCCTCGCTCGCCGCGGCCAAGGCGATCTCGTCCTCCAGCGCGTTGGGAATCGGGGCAAAGCGGGCGGCGAGCGCGGCGTCGGGTGCATCCATGCGATGGCTGGCCGCCGGTGCGGCCACGCGCAGCCGGACCGGCTCGGCGCTTGGGGCCGGTGCACGACGCGCCTCCGCCGGAGCATGGTGGAAGCGCGGAAAGCGACGGCTCAGCGCCCCGCGCGCGGCGGCCGGCAACGCGGCGGCGGCGTGCCAGCCCTCCGCCAGCATGGCCAGCGCCTCGCCGGTCGGCTCAACCGCGGTTGGCGAGATGCCGGTGCCCAGCACCACGGCCAGCGCGGCCGTGCCACAGATCCACGGCAACCGGCTCCCGCGGCGGCGGCGCGGCACGGCCGGGCGCCGATCCTGGAGCGTTGCGGCGTGGAAGGCGTCGGAGGTCAGGGTCATACCGGGCGTCACGCAAGGGTTCGGGGCCATGGCGGCTCGCGCGAAGATGCGCCGCCATGGTTACCGAGCCCCTAACAACGCCTTGATGGCACCATCGTGGTCGAAGCGGGACGCGGCTGTGACGCGTCCGCCTCGAACCGGGCCGTTGCCCTCAGGCCGCCAGCGGACGACGGGCCGGCAGGGCCGCGATGGCGTCCAGCGCGTTGCGCGTCGCCTCGGCGCGCTGGTCGGGCCCGAGCGCGATACCCTCGGCCACGATCACCTCGGGATCGGTGATGCCGATGAAGCCGAGGATCGTGCGCATGTAGGTCTCGGCGTGCTCGAAGGGGGCCGCCGGCGCGTTTCCGCTGTAGACGCCGCCGCGCGCGACCGCCAGGACGACACGCTTGGTCCCCGCCAGGCCCTCGGGTCCCTTGTCGGTGTAGCGGAAGGTCCGGCCCGCGACCAGGATACGGTCGACCCAGCTCTTGAGCTGGCTGGAGATCGTGAAGTTGTAGAGCGCGACGCCGATCACCACGACGTCGGCCGCCAGGAACTCCTCCAGCACCTGGCCGCCGAGCGCCAGATCCTCCTGCAGTGCCTGGTCGTGCTGAACCTCGGGGCTCTGTCCCGCCAGGTAGCGGCCGCTCAGGTGGCCGATCGGATGCGCCGCGAGATCGCGGTAGGTGACGGCCAGCGTCGGGTCCTCGGAGGTGAGGCGCTCGACGACGGCGCGCGACAGCGCGCGGCTCACGGAATTCTCGCCGAGGATCGAGGAGTCGAGGTGGAGAAGCTTCATCGGGTGTCTCTTGGGTTCGGTATGGAATGGGTACCGAAGAACATAAGAGAACTCGTCCCGAGGCGGCACAAGACGGCACATTTCGGGAACCGTGGGCACATCGGTGTGACCGCCCCCGGACGGCGTCACACCGGCGGCCAGGTCCGCATCGTCATGGTCACCACGCGGCGCAGGTCCTCGGCGCTGGCCCCGCTCGCGGCCTGGACCGTGATGCCCTGGGCGACCGCCATCACGTAGCGCGCGAGATCCTTGGGGTCGGCGTCGGCGGGCAGGTCGCCGGCCTCCTTCCACTCCGCCATGCGCCGGCACAGCGCCGCCTCGCCCTCGGCGCGGCGCGCGCAGAGCTCCTGCCGGATCGTCTCGCTCGCCTCGCTGCAGACCAGCGCGCCCTGCACCATCAGGCAGCCCTTGGGCGTGTCGCCTTCCGCATCGACGCCCGCAAAGGCCAGCAGCATGCGCTCCACCGCCCGGCGCGAGGTCGGCTCGCTCAGCGCGTTGCAGGACATGTCGGAGCGGCGCGCCGCATAGCGGTCGAGCGCCTTGCGAAACAGCTCCTCCTTGTTGCCGAACACGGCGTAGAGGCTCGGCTTGGCGATGCCCATGGCCTCCGTCAGATCCGACAACGAGGTGCCCTCGTAGCCCTGGCGCCAGAACAGCTCCATCGCGCTGTCGAGGGCCACGTCGGGATCGAACTCCCGCGGACGACCGACACCCATGGCGCATCTCCTTTTCTGCTTCGTGCGGCTCGAAGGCCGGTCGGACAAATTTTATACCTGTCGGTAAATTAGTCCGTTGACAGCCGAGAACCAAGCCCCTAATTCATTCCCTACCGATCGGTAATGAACAAACACCGTTCATCGCCACCGGTTCCGGCTCCCATCAACAGGATCGGGGTCCGCTCGGGCAAGGCTCGGGGCATGACGTCCCGCCGTCCCGTTTCCAACCAGACCGCCGGCGTCCGCGCCAGGCGGAGGGTGGCCGTGCGGCCGATGCCGCACCCTGCCCGGATGTCATCATTCGAACGCCCGAAGGCAACCCTGCGACGCGTCCTCCCGTCGCGAGGCGGGGAACCTTTGCGCCTCGCTTCCAAGGAGAATTCCCATGAACCGCACCGTTTTCGCCGCCGCAGCCGCCCTTCTCCTGTCCACCGGCATGACGCTGGCCGCCGACATCGTGCCGGGCTCCGACACGGCGGTCCGCGACCAGCAGTCCTCCGAGGACTGGGCCGTCGCCTCGGGCGCCTACGGCAACCGCGCCGGCGCCGAGACGCGCTTCGGCTACCCGACCCGCAACGAGGGCGTCCGCGCTCCGGCCGCTGCGACGGACCGGGCCGACGACCGCGCCGCGAACCGCACGGCCCGCCTGCCGGTGCCCACCTCGCACGGCGCCCTCGTGCCGGGTTCCGACAGCTTCTGACGACCCGGCCCGGCCGCGCCGCTCCCCGCGCGGCCGGGCTTCCCTTCCGTTTCCGGGCCGAAGCCGCTTCGACCCCCGCCAGCGAGGATCGTCCCATGTCCCTTTGCGTATCCGCCCCCACCGCCGCTCCGGCCGTCGGCCTCGCCTCGCGCCTTCGCCGCCTCTTTGTTGCGCCGGGCACCGATGTCTTCGCGGTCGATCCGGACCGCACCGAGTCCGCTCCGACCCATCCCCGCTCCGAGACGGCGACCATCGCCGCTCCCCGCCGTCGCTCCGCGCTCGGCGAGACCAACGTCCTTCTTCTCTAGAACACCCCGTCCGTCCGCTGGCCTGAAGGAACCGCTCGCATGTCGAAGATCCATCTTATCCTGAACGGGCTCGCCGCCGCCCTTGCCAGCGTGGCGGCCGCCGCCTTCGCACTCGCCTTCCTGGGCCTCGGCATCCTGACGCAGGAGGTGACCCCCGCCCGCAGCGCCGAGAGCGGCGCGGCCGCGGCGCCGGCCGCCATTCCCGCCTCGGTCGCCCGGGTCGAACGGCGCCCAGTGGAGCTGTGGCAGCGCTACTCGGGTCGCCTCGAGGCCGTCGAGCGGGTCGAGATCCGCTCGCGCGTCGCGGGCGCCGTCGAGAGCGCGCACTTCCGCGAGGGCGCGCTGGTGGAGGAAGGCGCTCCGCTCCTGCGGATCGATCCCGCGCCCTACCAGGCGGCGGTGGAACGCGCCCAGTCCGACCTTGAGGCGGCGCGTGCGCGCCTCGCCTTCGCCGTCGGCGAGCGCGAGCGCGGCCGCCAGCTCCAGGGCAACCGCACGATCGCCGCCTCGGAATACGAACGCCGCGTGCAGGCCGCGGCGGAAGCCGAGGCGCAGCTCGCCTCGGCGGAGGCCGCGCTCCGGACCGCCCGCCTCGACCTGTCCTATACCGATATCCGCGCGCCGGTTTCGGGTCGTATCGGTCGCCTGGAGGTCACCGAGGGCAACCTCGTCTCGGCCGGCGCCGGCTCGCCGGTTCTGGCCCGCATGGTCTCGGTGGATCCGATCTACGCGACCTTCGATGCCGACGAGGAGAGCGTCGAGCGCCTGCTCCAGGCCTCGAACGGCACCAGCGGCCTCGACCGCGTTCCCGTGCGGCTCGACCTGTCCGATGGTCGCAGCGTCGAGGGCCGTATCCAGCTCGTGAACCCGAGCGTCGATCCGGTGAACGGCACGGTCGCGGTGCGCGCCAGCTTCCCGAACGCGGACGGCGCGCTGATGCCCGGCCAGTTCGCCCGGCTGCGCCTCGGCCAGCCCCGTTCCGAGCCCGCGCTTCTTGTTTCGGAGCGCGCGGTCGGCACGGACCAGAGCAAGCGCTATGTCCTCGTGGTCGACGACCAGGACACGGTCCAGTACCGCGAGGTCGCGCTGGGTGCGGCGTCCGGCGACATGCGGATCGTCGAGAACGGCCTGGCCGCCGACGAGCGCGTGGTCGTGAACGGCCTGCAGCGCCTGCGCCCCGGCGCCAAGATCGCCCCCCAGATGGTCTCCATGGAGACCGGCCGCTCGCTCGACCGGCAGGCCAGCGCGGACGTCCCCCCCGCGCACTGATCGGCACCCCCGGCGGGGTCTCTCCCGCTCCGCCGGGCTCCCGAGGGCCTGCCGGCGAGCCCGCCGGCAGGTTCTCGCGCCCGCTCCCCCTCCAAGGTTTACCGCCGTGAACATCTCCCGGTTCTTCATCGACCGCCCGGTCTTTGCGGGCGTCCTGTCCGTCATGATCTTTCTGGGCGGCCTTCTATCGATCTTCGCCCTGCCGATCTCGGAATACCCGGAGGTCGTGCCCCCGTCGGTCGTGGTGCGCGCGACCTATCCCGGCGCCAACCCGGCCGTGATCGCCGAAACCGTGGCGACGCCGCTGGAAGAACAGATCAACGGCGTGGAGGACATGCTCTACATGTCCAGCCAGGCCACCACCGACGGCGTGATGCAGCTCACCGTCACGTTCCGCATCGGCACCGACCCCGACCAGGCGCAGCAGCTCGTGCAGAACCGCGTGGCGCAGGCCGAGCCGCGCCTGCCCGAAGAGGTCCGTCGCCTCGGCGTCTCGGTGGTGAAGTCCTCGCCCGACCTGATGCTGGTGGTTCACCTCACCTCGCCGAACGGTCGCTACGACCTGACGTACCTGCGCAACTACGCGCTTCTCAACGTGCGCGACCGCCTCGCGCGCATCGACGGCATGGGCCAGGTCCAGCTCTTCGGCTCGGGCGACTATTCCATGCGCATCTGGCTCGATCCCGAAAGGACCGCGAGCCGCGGCTTGTCGGCGAACGACGTCGTCACCGCCATTCGAGAGCAGAACGTTCAGGCGGCGGCCGGCGTCATCGGCGCCTCGCCGAGCGTGCCGGGCGTGGAGTTCCAGCTGTCGGTCAACGCGCAGGGACGCCTCAAGGACGCCGAGGAGTTCGCCGACATCATCGTGCGCACCGACCCGCAGACGGGGGCCATCACGCGCATCCGCGACATCGGCCGCGTCGAGCTCGGCGCCTCGGAATACGCCTTGCGCTCGCTCCTCTCCAACGAGCCCGCCGTCGCCATCCCCGTGTTCCAGGCGCCGGGCTCCAACGCCATCGCGATCGCCGACCAGGTCCGCTCGATCATGGCGGAGATCAAGCAGACCATGCCCGAGGGCGTGGACTACGAGATCGTCTACGACACGACGCAGTTCGTGCGCGCCTCGATCGACGCCGTGGTGCACACGCTCCTGGAGGCGGTCGTTCTGGTGGTGCTGGTGGTCGTGGTGTTCCTCCAGACCTGGCGCGCCTCGATCATCCCGCTTCTCGCCGTTCCGGTGTCGATCGTCGGCACGTTCGCGGTGATGCATCTCCTCGGCTTCTCGATCAACGCGCTCTCGCTGTTCGGCCTGGTTCTGGCCATCGGCATCGTCGTCGACGACGCGATCGTCGTGGTCGAGAACGTCGAGCGCAACATCGAGAACGGCCTGTCGCCCCGCGAGGCGACCTACCAGGCGATGCGCGAGGTGTCGGGTCCGATCGTTGCGATCGCGCTGGTGCTGGTCGCCGTGTTCGTGCCGCTCGCCTTCATATCGGGGCTCACGGGCCAGTTCTACCGCCAGTTCGCGCTGACGCTCGCGATCTCCACCGTCATCTCGGCCTTCAACTCGCTGACGCTCTCGCCGGCGCTGGCCGCCCTTCTCCTGCGCGGCCACGATGCGCCGAAGGACCGCCTGACGCGCGTCCTCGACGCCTCGCTCGGCTGGTTCTTCCGGGGCTTCAACCGCTTCTTCGGGGCGGCCTCGCGCAGCTACGGACGCGGGGTGGGCGGGGTCATCACCCGCAAGGGCGCGACGCTCGGGCTCTATGTCTTGCTGGTCGCCTTGACCGGCGTTCTCTTCCAGAAGGTGCCCGGCGGCTTCGTGCCGGCACAGGACAAGCAGTATCTGGTGGGCTTCGCGCAGCTGCCCGACGGCGCCTCGCTCGACCGCACCGATGCGGTGGCCGGCCGCATGGGCGAGATCGCCCTGACCGTGCCCGGCGTGGAGTCGACGCTCGCCTTCCCGGGCCTGTCGATCAACGGCTTCACCAACTCCTCCAACGCGGCGGTCGTGTTCCTGACGCTCGCGCCCTTCGAGGACCGCACGACGCCCGAGCTGTCGGCGGGCGCCATCGCGCAACAGCTGAACGGGCAGTTCGCCGGCATCGAGGAAGCCTTCACCGCGATCTTCCCGCCGCCCCCGGTGCAGGGTCTCGGCACGATCGGCGGCTTCAAGCTGCAGATCGAGGATCGTGCGGGCCAGGGCTACCAGGCGCTCGACGATGCGGTGCAGGGCTTCCTCGCCAAGGCCTACCAGGCTCCGGAACTGACCGGGATGTTCACCGGCTACGGCATCGACGTGCCCCAGCTCTTCGCCGACGTCGACCGCGCGCGGGCCCGGCAGCTGAACGTGCCGATCACCGAGATCTTCAACACGCTGCAGATCTATCTCGGCTCGCTCTACGTCAACGACTTCAACGAGTTCGGCCGCACCTACTCGGTGCGCGTCCAGGCCGACGCGCCCTATCGCGCCAAGGCGGAGGATATCGGCAGCCTGAAGGTGCGCTCCAACGGGGGTGAGATGATCCCGCTCTCGGCCCTGATGCGCATCGACACGGTGGCGGGCCCCGAGCGCGCGCTGCGCTACAACGGGTTCCTCGCCGCCGACGTCAACGGCAACGCCGCGCCCGGCTTCTCGTCGGGCCAGGCGCAGGCCGCGGTGGAGCGGATCGCGGCCGAGACGCTGCCGCCGGGCTTCCAGTTCGAATGGACCGAGCTCACCTACCAGGAGATCATCGCGGGCAACTCCGGCGTCGTGATCTTCCCGCTCGCGCTTCTGCTCGTGTTCCTGGTGCTGGCCGCCCAGTACGAGAGCCTGACGCTGCCCGTCTCGATCCTCCTGATCGTGCCGGCCGGCCTGTTCTCGGCGCTCGCCGGCATCTGGCTGACGGGGGGCGACAACAACATCTTCACCCAGATCGGCCTGATCGTGCTGGTGGGCCTGTCGGCCAAGAACGCGATCCTGATCGTGGAGTTCGCGCGCGAGCTGGAGATGGAGGGGCGAACGGCGCGCGAGGCGGCGGTGGAAGCGGCGCGGCTGCGGCTTCGCCCGATCCTGATGACCTCGCTGGCCTTCGTGATGGGCGTCCTGCCGCTGGTGCTCTCGACGGGGGCGGGTGCGGAGATGCGCTCGGCCATGGGCATCGCGGTGTTCTCGGGCATGATCGGCGTCACGCTGTTCGGCCTGTTCCTGACGCCGCTCTTCTACGTCCTCGTGCGCAGCCTCGGGACCCGGCGGCGCCGGGCACCGGCGGCCGCGACGGGCCCGACGCCCGCGCTGCTCTCGCCCGAGGCGAGCGCCACCGCGATCCCGTGACCCGTTGACATCCTCCGGTTCGTGGCGGACCCATCCCGCCCGGACCGGAGGAGAACAGCCCATGCTGCGACAGGTTTCGAGCCAGGAGAACACGGCCGCCCTCGTGGAGCGGCTGCGCGCGTTTCTAGGCGAGCGCTGCACCACCAGCGTCTCGGAGCGCGAGCATCACGGGCGCGGCGAGTCCTACCATCCCGTGCGGGCCCCGGACGCGGTCTGCTATCCCCTCTCCACCGAGGAGGTCGCCGGCATCGTGCGCCTCTGCGCGGAGCACGACGTGCCGGTGATCGCCTTCGGCGCCGGCACCTCGCTGGAAGGGCACCTCGCGGCGCTCAAGGGTGGCATCTCGATCGACATGCGCCGCATGGACCAGGTCCTCGCCGTTCATGCCGAGGACCTCGACGCCACGGTCCAGGCGGGCGTCACGCGCAAGCAGCTCAACGCGCATCTGCGCGACACCGGCCTCTTCTTCGCGATCGATCCGGGCGCAGACGCCACGCTCGGCGGCATGGCGGCGACGCGCGCGTCCGGCACGGCCGCCGTGCGCTACGGCACGATGCGCGAGAACGTCGTCTCGCTCACCGTGGTCATGGCCGACGGGCGCATCGTCAAGACCGCCAGCCGGGCGCGCAAGTCGTCGGCGGGCTACGACCTCACCCGCCTCTTCGTCGGCTCGGAGGGCACGCTCGGCATCATCACGGAAGTGACCGTGCGCCTCCACGGCCAGCCGGAAGCCGTGCGCGCGGCGATCTGCACCTTTCCCGATGTCGCGAGCACCGTGCGCACCGCGATCGAGACCGTCCAGTGCGGCGTTCCGGTGGGACGCATGGAGTTCCTGGACGCGGCCGCCATTCGCGCCGTGAACCGGCACAGCGGTCTCTCGCTCGCCGAGGCACCGACCCTGTTCTTCGAGTTCGCGGGAAGCCTCGCTGCGATCGCCGGCGAGACCGAGACGGTCGCCGAGATCGCGCGCGGCAACGGCGCGCAAGGCTGGAGCTTTGCGGACGGGGCCGAGGAGCGGGCGCGGCTCTGGCACGCGCGCCACGAGTTCCACTACGCGATGCTGGCGCTGCGCCCGGGCGCGACGGCCTGGGCGACCGATGCCTGCGTGCCGGTCTCGGCGCTCGCTGCCTGCATCGAGGCCGCCTGCCGGGAGGCTGCCGACGCGCCCTTCCCGGCGGCCGCCGTCGGCCATGTCGGCGACGGCAACTTCCACATGAGCTACGTGATCGACACCGGCGACCCGGCCGAGGTCGCGCGGGCCGAGCGCCTCAACGCCGCGCTCGTGAAGCGCGCGCTGGAGGCCGGCGGCACCTGCACCGGCGAGCACGGGGTGGGCTACGGCAAGGCACGCTATCTCGTCGCCGAGCACGGCGCGGAAGCGGTCGACGTCATGCGTCTCCTGAAGTCGGCGCTCGACCCGCAGAACATCCTCAACCCCGGCAAGGTCCTGCCGGCGGCGGACGAGGGCTGATCCCTCACGCGGCTCTGAGGTCGCGCAGGAAGCCGCGCGTCACGAGATCGTCCGACGACCGGTAGCGCACCGAGTGCTCGTAGCGGAAGTCGGTCGCCGGACCGAACGCGCCGCTGTCGAGGATGTCCTTGTAGAACTGCGAACCGTTGAAGTGCGAGCCGCGCTCGGCGATCTGGCGGAAGGTCTCGACCGAGCCCGGCGCGAACTTGTGGTGCAGGAGCACGGCGTCGGGCGGCGCGAAGTTGCGGGCCAGCGGCAGCGGCCCGTGGTGGCTGCCCCCGGCGAACGCGAGCCGCCTGTCGGCGAAGACCAGCGGGAACTTCGTCATCCGCATGGATGTGCCGTAGAGCCGGTTGCGCGGCCCGCCCCGGATCGAGGTGCAGAACTTCTCGTCGCCGACCGTGTAGTGCGAGCCGTCGAGAAAGGGACAGTTCTCCGTCGGAAAGGCAGCCGGGTCGGCGGGCGGCTTCAGCGCGCCGATGGGCCCGTCGGGGTAGAGGTCGAGCATCGGCGCCATCGCCCGCTTCAGGCCGGCGCGCTCGAGATCGGCCAGGAAGGCCTCGAGGGGCCGCGTCTCGCAGCCCGGAAACACGAGGTACTCGTCGCAGTCCACCGACAGGTACCAACGGCCGCGACCGAAGCGGTCCACCAGCTGGTCGCGCCAGACGAGGCCGCCCCCGGCCCGCCGGAAATCCACGTTCGAGGTGAACAACGCGACGTCGCCTTGCGCGGCGAGGAAGTCCGCGCTCCCGTCCGCCGAGCGGTCGTCCACCGCCGCGAAGTGCCGCAGGCCGAGCCGCCGGTGATGCGCCAGAAACGAGGGCAGCGTCGCCATGCCGTCGCGCACCGTGAACAGGACGACCGGCTCCCGCGCACCGGGCGGGGGCGGCTGGGTGCCGTGGGGCACGAGGTCGATGCCGCGCCGGGACGGAGCGCGTCGCCGCCAGCGCCGGTCGCGCCAGGCCAGGGCGAGGCGGCGCAGCGGCGACAGTCGGCCATAGCCGGCCCAGGGCGGCGAATGGGTGTCGGGATAGATCACCGCCGCTCCATGGCACGGCGCACGAGCTCGTGGAAGCGGTCGATATGCGGGCCGGGCCGCGCGCGGCTCGCGGCCGTCTCGAGCGCTCCGCGGCTGAAGCGGGCGTAGCTCGCCTCGTCGTCCGTGATGCGCCGGATCGCGTCGGCCAGGGCGCCCGGATCGGGCAGCCGCGGCGCGCCGATGCTGTCGCCCGCCGGATCGTAGACCAGCGGATACACGTCGCTGGCGTCGCCGCCGAAGCCGGCCAGGCGTGCGAGCGGCAGCGTCGGCCGGACGCACAGGCCCGACACGCCGTCCCGCATCGCCTCCGGCAGGCCGTCCACCGCGGTCGCGACCGAGGGCACGCCGAAGCCGGCCGCCTCGGGGCAGACCGTGCCGAAGGGCTCCCGAAGCGCCGGGTGCAGCAGAAGGTCGATGCCGTCGAAGAAGCCCGTCATGTTTCGGACCTGTCCGAGGAACCGGACCCGGTCTTCCACGCCGCGACGGCGGGCGACCGCCTCCATGTTCGACCGGTCGGGCCCCTCGCCCGCCACCAGGAGCTCCGCCGCGCGCCCGCCGGCCGTCAGGTCGGCCAGCGCGTGCACGGCGAGAACGCCGCCCTTGAAGGCGCGCAACCGTCCCGCAAAGCCGAGCCGCAGCACCCGGTCGGGATCGATCCGACGCTCGGTCGCCGCGGCCGGCGCGTTCCACACGCAGGGCGACAGGATCTCGACGGGCGCCTCGATCCGCCAGATCTCTTCCAGCATGCGCCGGCTGGCATGGGAGTTGGCGAGAATCAGGTCGTGGCCGGTCCGGAAGGCGTCCGGCAGGGTCTTCTCGCGCCCGAACCAGACCGCACCGCGCTCCCAGTAGAGCGAGGCGGCCCGCGCGCCCCGGGCCGTGCGGATCGCGCGAAGGTCGCCGGGCAGGTTGATGTTGACGGCGGCGTCGATCTCCCAGCGCCGCGCCGCGTGCGTCAGGCGGTGCTGGCGCAGCCCCTTCGGCAGGACCACGCCGTGGAACAGCCGGGGATCGACGGGCGGCGCGGCGAGCGCGGCGGTGATCTCCGCGATCCCGTGCGCGGGATCGCGACCGTCCAGGGTCAGGAAATGGCGGAAGCGCGGATCGTCGCGCGTGGCCTGGAGAAAGGCGGCGAACTGGACCTGAATGCCGCCCCAGTTGCGCGAGGACAGCGGAAGCTGATGCAGGATGGCGAGAGGCCGCAACGTCCGGTCCTTGCGATCGCGTGGTCCGCCGGCGAGACCGGCGGCGAGGCGCCTTCGCACGGCCGAGGCCGCGCGACAACGGCTGCGGATGCCCGACGACCGGCACCCGCATCACGGCTTCGTGAAACCGGGTGCCGCCTCAGGCGCTGAGCCGCTCGAAGCTTGCACCAACAGCGCGCTCCGGTGCGAGGCGGGCGATCCCGCGCCCCGCCGGCCGGGACCGATCGGCCGAAGTGGCCACCGGCCTTCCGGCGTCCGGAGCCGCAGGGCGGGCCTTCTCCTCGTGCGCCAACTGGAAGAACGCGGCCCGCTCATCGAGCCGGCTCGCCTCGTCCGACAGGGCGGTCGCCGTCGCGGCCATCTCGGCGGCCGCACCGGCATTGGCCTGCGTCACCTGGTCGAGCTGGACGATGGCCTGGTTGATCTGCTCGATGCCCACCGACTGCTCACGGCACGCCGCCGCGATCTCGCCCACCAGTTCCGCCGTGCGATTGATATCGGGCACCATCCGGCCGAGCACCTCGCCCGCCTGTTCGGCCGCCAGAAGCGTCCGGTTCGACAGGTCGCCAATCTCCTGCGCCGTCTCGCCGGAGCGCTCGGCGAGCTTGCGCACCTCGCTCGCCACCACCGCGAACCCCTTGCCGTGCGCGCCCGCGCGCGCCGCCTCGATCGCCGCGTTCAGGGCCAGAAGATCGGTCTGGCGCGCGATCTCCTGCACGATCGCGATCTTCCCAGCGATCTGGCGCATGGCCTCGACCGACTGGCGCACGGCGTCGCCGCTGGCATGCGCGCCGTTTCTCGCCTGCAGCGCGATGCGGTCGGTCTCGCGCGCGTTGTCGGCGTTCTGGCGCAGGTTGGCGGCCATCTCCTCGATCGCCGCCGAGGCCTCCTCGGACGCGGCCGCTTGTTCCGCCGAGCCCGAGGACAGCTGCTCGGCCGTGGCCGCCGCCTGCGACGATCCGGCGGCGACGTGACCCGCCGACCCCCGGACGCCGCCGGCGATCTCGTTCAAGCGCAGGCGCATGCGCGACAGGTCGTCCAGCAGGTCGCCGATCTCATCGCGCCGCCGATGAACGACCGGCTGCGAGACGTCGCCCTGGCTGATCCGCCCGACATGCGAGGCGGTGAGGCGCAGACCCGACAGGATCGAGCGCACGAGAAGACACGCGCAGCCCAGGCCCGTCACGAACGCGCCCGCCACGAGCGCGATCAGAAGCAGGCGCGTCGAGGCATAGGTCTCGGCGGAACTCGCCAGGAAGCTGTCGGCACGCGTGCGGGCCCGGTCGGCCAGCGCATCCAGCCGCTCGCTCGCCCGCGTCGCGGCCGGGATCTGTTGTTCGTTGATGAAGCGCATCGCCTCGCTGTCGGAGCGGGCGACGTCGCCCGAACCGTTCGCGCCGGCGGCGTCCGCGGCCAGCTCGAACGCCCGGTCGGTGACGGTCCGGGTCTGCGTCAGCAACGGGGCGAGGTCCGCCACCTCGGCCCGGCCGGACTCCGACTGCACCGCCCCGAGAAAGCGTTGCAACTGCGCCGTGCTGTCGGTCCAGGTCTCGTCATAGGCCCGGCGCAGCGCCACGATCTCGTTCGCATCGGTCGACAGCAGCGCCCGCAGGACGGCGCGGCGCACCGACTGCAGGTCGGCCTGCAGCGCGCCGATCGCCTGAACCTGCTGGAAGGGGCGCGTCGCAAAGGCGGTGAACGTGTCGTTGGTGGTCTTCAGGCTGAGGATGCCGAACGTTCCGGCGGCGGCCGACAGAAGAAGAACGGCGGCGAAGCTTCCGATCAGCTTCGCCCTGAGATCGAGGCGCATGGGATGGGTCCGGTGAGGGGAGATGGCGGTTCTATGCCGCTCCCAAACGGCCACTGTCCCGAAACGGTGCGGGAAGACCCGGCTCTCTTCGGGAACGTCGATAACGCTTGGTTTCAGCACCAGCGCCGCGCGCGCACGGCCTTGCCGGCGCAACCCCAAGCCATGGTGCCGGTGGTTCGTCGCCGTCGGACGGGCGCGGTTCGACGGGCGGCACGCGCACGGAGACGAATCACCCGAGCAAAAACTTGACTCGATCAGTCCTATTTTCTACCCGACAGGTCCTGCAAGGCATGCCGAAGGACCGACCGATGCTCGAGGCCCGTTCCACCATCGTCGTTCCGGGTGCCGAGCGCCTGTTCGATCTTCTGTGCGAGCACTTCGCCGAGCATGGCGAGGTCCGCCGCCGGGACGACCGCGGCGAGGTCTCGTTCGGCTACGGCACCGCGGTGATGGCCGCCCGGCCGGACGCGCTTCACGTCGAGGTGGCCGCCGCGAACCCGATCCATCTCAGCTATCTCAAGATCGGGATCGCCGAGCATCTCCTCGAGTTCCACGAGGGCGAGGCGCCTGCGATCGCCTGGATCGGCGATGGCCTGGCGCCCGGAACGCCGCTTCCCTGGTTCCGAGAACTCACCGTGGCGGGCGTGGAGGACCTCACGCCGCACATGCGGCGGGTGCGCCTGCGGGGCGAGGATCTCGCGCACTTCGCGCAAGGCGGCTACCACGTCTATCTCCTCTTCCCGCCGAAGGACCGTGCGCCGGTCTGGCCGGTCATGGGCGAGACCGGGTTGCCGGTCTGGCCGCAGGGCGACGACGCCCTGACGCGGCGCGTCTACACGATTCGCTCGATCGACGTGGCGCGGGGCGAACTGGCGATCGACATCGTGACCCACGCGGGCGAGGCGACGCCGGGCTCGGACTTTGCCCGCTCGGCCCGGCCCGGCGACATCGTCGGCATCACGGGGCCCGGCGGCGGCGAGGCGCCCGATGCGCGCCGCCTCGTGCTGGCGGGCGACGACACGGCCCTGCCCGCCATCGCCCGCATCCTGGAGGACCTGCCACCCGACGCGGAAGCCAGCGTGATCCTCGAGGTCGACGGACCCGCCGACGCGATCGCGCTTCCCTCGCGCGCCCGGACCGACATCCGCTTTCATTATCGCTGGGGTGCGGAACCCGGCACGCTCGGACGTCTTCCGGAGGCGCTCAGGTCGCTCGACTGGGACCGGCTCGGCCCCGATGTCTTCGTCTGGGCGGCCTGCGAGTTCGCCGACTTCAAGGCCATCCGCCGCTATCTGAGGCAGGAGCGCGGCCTGCCGCGCGACCGGCACATGGCGGCGAGCTACTGGCGGCGCGGCCGGGCCGGCGGCTGACGCGGCGCTAGACCGGCGGCTGCACGAGATCGACGAGGCGCAGAACCGCCGCCTGCACCAACATGACGCCGAGCCAGTGCGCGACCTCGCGCGCGATCGCGCCGGCCGGGAAGCCACGTCGCGCAAAGCTCACCGCGAAGGCCGGCACCAGGAAGCCGATCCAGATCACCACGGGCGTCGCAAGCGTCATCACCCAGACGCCGGCCTGGGGCGGCGCGAGGATCAAGGCGCCGGCCAGGATCGAGGCCAGCCAGAACTCCGCGACAAAGGCCACCGCGCCGAAGCCGGGCGTGAGCGGCCGCGCGTCCGGCGTCCGGCCGATGGTGCGGTACCAGACGAAGCCGAAGGCGAGGCCGGCGAGCGTCGCGGCGAGAATCGCAACGATGTTGTCGAGGATGTAGGTCAAGCGGGCGAACTCCGGCGCAGGGCGGCGCTTCGAAGCAAGCTAAGGCGCCGCGCGTCGGTCGCCAGCGCGCGTCCTCACTCGTCAGCCGCGCGCGAGCGAGGCGTCCAGCGCGTCGCGCAGCGTGCGGACCTCTTCGTTGAGCCGGGCCAGATCGGTGACCGGCCGGTTCGCCGCCGACACCAGGCGCTCGCCCAGGCAGGCGCATTCGGCCAGCAGCGCGCGGCCGGCCTGCGTCAAGCGCACGATCACCTGCCGCTCGTTCTGGGGATTGCGCTCGCGATCCACGAGACCGGCCGCGGCGAGGCGCTTCACCAGCGGCGTGATCGTGCTGGACTCCAGCATCAGGCGGTCGGCGATCGCGCCGATGGACCGCTCGTCCTCCTCGCCTAGGGCGGACAGGAGGAGGTATTGCGGATAGGTGATGCCCATGCGGTCCAGCAACGGCTTGTAGGCCCGCCCGACCGCCATGGAGGCCCCGTAGAGCGAGAAGCAGAGCTGGTCGTCCAAAGGGATGGCGGACGCGGATCGGGTCATGGATGGGCTTTCGTATTGGGGCAAAACGAATATCGCGATAAAAAAACGCTGGGCAAGAGGAATGGCGCAATCCCTCTTTGGTTTCCCGCAAGACGGCGCAAACGGTGATCGCCCTTCGCGCGTAGGAAACCCACGATGCAGGCGGAGTTCGATTGCGACAGTTTCATGAAGGATGCGAACCAGTAGACCGGAGCGCTTCCGCAGTCTTTTGTTCCGCTGCGTCACCATCTCGGGCTCACTGTTCTCTTGGAATTCCGCGGTCTACTCATTGCGGCGACCACGTTCCTTCCCTCATCGAATCGCAACTTTCGCCGTCCATAACCAGCGCGACGCAACGCCCTGGATATGGCGATCCGACGCATGAGCCTTCTCCGCCATAATCCCGTCACCGGTCACCTTCTGCCGATTCTGTTCACGGCGCAGGTCGCGCTGATGGGTTGGTGCTTGTGGGCGACCGGCCGCGAGCAGACGCTGCCGCTCGGCGCGGCCTTCGCGCTCGCGCTGGCCTGCGCGCTCCTTTTGGGACGTGCCTGGCACGTGACGGCGCGGCGGTTGCGAACCGGCGAGGCCGCCCAGGCCGAGCGGCTCCGCAGCATGGACGCCGACCCGCTGACCGGCGCGCTCGCGCGCGCCGCCTTCACCGGCCGGCTTCGCGACGCCATCGCCCGCTCCGAGCCGCGCAGCCTGCTCCTGATCGACGTCGATCACTTCAAGTCCGTCAACGACAGCCTGGGGCATGCGGCGGGCGACGCGATCCTGCAGCGTCTGGCCGAGACCGCGCGCCGCGTGTTTCCCGACGCCATGCTCGGGCGGCTGGGCGGCGACGAGTTCGCGCTGCTTCTGCCCGGCGACGCCGCGCTGGCCGAAGAGCGCGCGGGCCGCTTTCTCGAGGCGCTTCGCGAGCCTCGCGCGCTGGACGGGCGGCCGGTCGCCATCGAGGCCTCGGTCGGCATCGCCGCCATGCCCGACCACGCCGCCTTCGAGGACGAGCTGATGCTCTATGCCGACCTCGCGCTCTACGAGAGCAAGCGGCGCGGGCGCGGCTGCGTGACGCTGTTCAACGAGTCCATGCGCCAGGACCGCAAGCAGCGCCGCTTCATCGAGCGCGAGTTGCGCGCGGCGATCCTGCTCGACGAGCTCGACCTTCACTACCAGCCGCTGGTGGACCTGCACGGCACCGTGATGGGGGTCGAAGCCCTCGTGCGCTGGCGCCACCCGTTGCGCGGCACGATCATGCCCGGCGAGTTCATCCCGGTCGCCGAGCAGTCGCTCCTGATCGACCGCCTCGGCGAATGGGTGCTGCGCCGGGCCTGCCGCGACGCCGCCTCGCTGCCCGGCCGCTTCGTGTCGCTCAACCTGTCGGGCGCCCAGCTGAAGCGCGACGCCGTGGTGGAGACCGTGCGCCACGTGTTGGCCGAGACCGGCTGCGCACCCGAGCGCTTCACCTTCGAGATCACCGAAACCGTCGCAGTCAGCGCGACGCCGGCCGTGCTCGCCCGGATCGTGGCGTTGCGCGCGCTCGGCCTGCGCATCGCGCTCGACGACTTCGGCACCGGCCACATGGGCCTCAGCGCCCTGCGGACGCTGCCGGTCGACGGCATCAAGATCGACCGCAGCTACATCCAGGCCATGGGAACGGACGAGGTGGCCTCGATCTTGGTTTCGGCGCTGGGCGCGATCGGACGGGCGCGTGGCGTGCCGGTGGTGGCGGAAGGGATCGAGACCGATGCCCATCTCGCCATGGCCAAGGTGGCCGGTTGCTCACTCTTCCAGGGCTACCGGATCGGGCGGCCCGCACCGCTCCGGGTTCCGCTCGCCCGGTCGGCCTAGCCGTTTCGCCGGGCGCCGGGACGGCCGCAGGTCCCGCGCGAGGCGGAAGGGTTGCGGGAAGGGCGGCGGCGGGTCCATAGCGCTCGCGTCCCGGCACCGAATCGCCTAGGCAACGCAAGCCCGTGCTTCTGCGTTAAGGGACCCATTCGTCCACGCATGAGAGTTCCCCCATGTCCGCATCCTCCCTCGAAGGCCGTACCATTCTCGTTGTCGAGGACGACCCTCGTATCGCGGGCGAGATCGCGATGGCGCTCGAGGATCGTGGCGCCTCGGTGGTCGGCCCCTGCAGCGGCATCCGCGAGGCGATCGCCGCGATCGGCGAGGCGCACGAGTTGTCGGGCGCCGTGCTCGACGTGAACCTGTCGGGCGAGCTGGTCTTTCCGGTCGCCTACGATCTGGCGCGACGGGCCGTCCCCTTCGTCTTCCTGACCGGCTACGACCGCTCGCTGGTGGCGGTGCGCTTCAGCTCCGTGCCCGCCTTCGAGAAGCCCGTGCGCCCCGAGGACGTCGTGGAGGCGCTGGCGAGCGAGATGCAGACCGTGCCGCAACGGCGCTCGGCCTGATCCGTTAACGGATCGTTTCACGTGAAACAGGCGGTGCGCCGCCTGTTTCACAAGGTGGCGAGAACGCCGCCGTCGACATACAGGATCTGACCGTTCACGAAGTCCGAGGCGCGCGAGGCCAGGAAGATCGCCGCGCCCTGGAGTTCCTCGACCTCGCCCCAGCGCCCGGCCGGCGTGCGCTTGGTGAGCCACTCGTTGAAGGCGGGGTCCTCGACCAGCGCCTGGTTGAGCGGCGTGCGGAAGTAGCCGGGCCCGATCGCGTTGACCTGCAGCCCGTGGCGCGCCCAGTCCGTGCACATGCCGCGCGTGAGGTTCAGCACCGCGCCCTTGGACGCGGTGTAGGGAGCGATGGAGTAGCGCGCGGCCTGCGCCTGGAGGCTCGCGATGTTGATGATCTTGCCGTGCCCGCGCCCGATCATGGACCGCGCCACCGCCTGGCCGACGAAGAAGACCGAGTCGACGTTGGCCCGCATGATCTCGGACCAGGTCTCGGCCGCGTAGTCCTCGAGCGTCCCGCGTCGCTGAATGCCGGCGTTGTTGACGAGGACGTCGATCGGCCCGACCTCGCGCTCGATGCGACCCACCGTCGCCTGGACGGCCGGACGGTCCGTCACGTCGAACACCGCGGTCGCCACCGCGATGCCGTCCGCGCCCAGCTGTTCGGCGGCTGCCGCGAGCTTGGCGCCGTCGCGGCCGTTGAGGATGACGCGCGCCCCTGCGCGCCCCAGCCCTTGTGCGATGGCGTAGCCGATGCCCTGGCCCGAGCCGGTGACGAGCGCCGTGCGCCCCGTGAGGTCGAAGAGCTTGAGGGACACGGCGGCTAGTCCTCGTCCGGGTCGGTCCAGGTCGCGGCGTGGGCGTTCACGTAGATCGCGTAGAGCGAGGTCTGGGCGGTGATGAACAGGCGGTTGCGCTTGGGTCCGCCGAAGCAGAGGTTGGAGACGATCTCCGGGATCGGGATCGAGCCGATATGCGTGCCGTCCGGCGCGAAGGCACAGACCGCGTCGCGGCTGGAGGCCCAGAGGTTGCCGTTCGAATCGCAGCGGAAGCCGTCCACCACGCCGCGCGGCACGCGCACGAAGTCCGCGCCCGCCCCGACGCCCCCGTCCGCGCCGATCGGATAGGCGCGCACGCCCGGCACGAGGTCCGGATCGTGCGAGGAGCCCGTGTCCGATACGTAGAGCACGCGCTCGTCCGGCGAGAAGGCCAGCCCGTTGGGTCGCACCATGTCGGTGACGACGGCCGTCGCCTCGCCGGTGGCGGGGTCCAGGCGATAAACGTGGCAGCCCTCGAGTTCGCTCGCGGAGCGATGGCCCTCGTAGTGCGAGTCGATGCCGTAGGTCGGGTCGGTGAACCAGATCGAGCCGTCGGAATGGACGACGACATCGTTGGGCGAGTTGAAGCGCCGGCCGCCGACCCGTGTCGCCAGCGGGCGCCACACGCCGTCGTGGTCGAGACGCGATACGCGCCGGCGCCCGTGCTCGCAGGCGATGACGCGGCCCTGCGCGTCGCTCGTATGGCCGTTGTGGAAGCCGCAAGGCGTCTCGAACACGGAGACCGAGCCGTCGCACTCGTCCCAGCGCATCAGGCGATCGTTGGGAATGTCGGACCACAGAAGCGAGCGGGCGGCCGGCACGTAGACCGGCCCCTCCACCCATCGGCCGCCGGTCCACAGCCGTTCCAGCTGCGCGTGGCCGACGATCAGCCGGGAGAAGCGCGGGTCATGGATCTCGTAGGGCGACGACATGGACCGCCTCAGGCCGCCGACTTGCGCAGGCTTTCCAGAAAGAGGCGCGCCACGCCCTTCACCGCTTCGTCGTCCTTGGTGTCGTCGTGCGCGCGGTCGCCGAGGCGCTCCAGGCTTCCCTCCAAGTGATCGATCAGCCCGGGATGCTGACGCTCCACGAAGACGAGCGCATGAAAGAGCAGGTGCTCGACGGCCAGTTCGCGCTGGCGCTCGGAGGCGACAGCCTCCTTCAGGTCCGTGGTCTCCGGCATGATATCTCCCCTCGCCGCGTCAAGGTGTGGGAAGCTAGGAGGGATGGGCTCCCGGCCAAGCGGCAAAGCGCGAAGGCGTGAAAAAGCTTGCCGGGGAATGGCTTGACATACGTATCTCACGACCGTCCTTCTCTCACGCGAAGCATGAGAAAGCCGTTCGCGGCGGGCGCCCGTTTCGGGACGCGACAAACGCCGCAAACGGCGCGGGGAGGACAGCGATGACGATGAAGACCATTCGGGGGCCGGGAATCTTCCTGGCGCAGTTCGCGGGCGACGGGGCGCCCTTCAACTCGCTGGACGCGATCTGCGGCTGGGCGGCCTCGCTCGGCTACAAGGGCGTGCAGATCCCGACCTGGGACGCGCGGTTGTTCGACCTCCAGCGCGCCGGCGAGTCCAAGGACTATTGCGACGAGGTGACGGGCGTCGCCGCCAGCCACGGGCTGACGGTCACGGAGTTGTCGACGCATCTCCAGGGCCAGCTCGTCGCCGTCCACCCCGCCTACGACCTCGCCTTCGACGGCTTTGCGGCGCCGGACGTGCGCGGCAATCCGGCCGCCCGCCAGGAATGGGCGGTGGGCCAGGTGCGCGCGGCGCTCACCGCCTCGCGCCACATGGGTCTCAAGGCGCACGCCACCTTCTCGGGTGCGCTCGCCTGGCCCTACGTCTACCCCTGGCCGCAGCGCCCGGCCGGTCTTGTGGAGACCGCCTTCGACGAGCTGGCCCGGCGCTGGCGGCCGATCCTCGACCACGCCGAGGAGATGGGCGTCGACATCGCCTACGAGATCCATCCCGGCGAGGACCTCCACGACGGGGCGAGCTACGAGATGTTCCTGGAGCGCGTCGGCAACCACGCGCGTGCCAACCTTCTCTACGACCCCTCGCACTTCGTGCTGCAGGGGCTCGACTATCTCGACTACATCGACATCTACGCCAGCCGCATCCGCGCCTTCCACGCCAAGGACGCCGAGTTCAACCCGACCGGGCGCCAGGGCGTCTACGGCGGCTTCCAGTCCTGGGCGAACCGCGCCGGGCGCTTCCGCTCGCTCGGCGACGGGCAGGTGGACTTCGGCGCCGTCTTCTCGAAGCTGACCAAGGAAGGCTTCGACGGCTGGGCCGTCCTGGAATGGGAATGCGCGATCAAGAGCGCGGAACAGGGTGCCCGCGAGGGCGCGCCCTTCATCGCCGCCCATATCATCGAGGCGACGCAAGTCGCCTTCGACGACTTCGCGTCCGGCGGCACGGACGAGGCGACCAACCGCCGTATGCTCGGACTGGCCTGAGGAGACCGCACGGATGACCATCGAAGCCAGTCACTCCGAGGCGCGCGCGCCTCGCATCCGCCTCGGCATGGTGGGCGGCGGCCAGGGCGCCTTCATCGGCGCCGTCCATCGCATCGCCGCCCGCATCGACGACCGCTACGAGCTCGTGGCGGGCGCCCTCTCCTCGGACGCGGAGCGCTCGCGCGCTTCGGCGGCCGATCTCGGCCTCGACCCCGCCCGCGCCTACGGCTCGTTCGCCGAGATGGCGCAGGCCGAGGCCGCGCGGCCCGACGGCATCGAGGCCGTCTCGATCGTGACGCCCAACCACATGCACGTGCCGGCGGCCAAGGCCTTCCTGGAAGCCGGCATCCACGTCATCTGCGACAAGCCGCTCTCGCTGTCCGTGGCCGAGGCCGAGGAGCTGGCCGCGCTGGTGGAGCGGTCGGGGCGCGTCTTCGCGCTCACGCACAACTACACCGGCTACCCAATGATCCGCGAGGCGCGCGCGCGCGTCATGGCCGGCGAGCTCGGCGAGCTTCGCCTCGTGCAGGCCGAGTATCCGCAGGACTGGCTCGCCAAGGCGGCGGAAACCGAGGGCTCCAAGCAGGCGGAGTGGCGCACCGACCCCGCGCGCTCGGGCGCGGGCGGCTGCATCGGCGACATCGGCACGCACGCCTACAATCTCGCCTCCTTCATCACCGGCCAGGACGCGAGCGAACTCCTCGCCCAGCTCACCACCTTCGTGCCGGGCCGCCGGCTCGACGACGACGTGCAGATCCTCCTGCGCTACGCCGGCGGCATGCGCGGCATGCTGTGGGCGAGCCAGGTGGCGGTCGGCCACGAGAACGGCCTGAAGATCCGCGTCTATGGCACGGAAGCAGGCCTCGAATGGACGCAGGCCGACCCGAACTACCTGTGGTTCACGAAACTGGGCGAGCCCAAGCAGCTGATCACGCGCAACGGCGCGGGTGCGGGTGCGGCGAGCCGGCGCGTGTCGCGCATCCCGTCGGGCCATCCGGAGGGCTATCTCGAAGGTTTCGCCAACATCTACACCGAGGCGGCGGAGGCGATCCTCGCCGCGCGCGACGGACGCGCGCTGGATTCGGCGGTCAGCTTTCCCGGCATCCGGGAGGGTCTGGCCGGCATGCGGTTCATCGAGGCCGCGGTACGCTCCAGCCGGAACGGCAACAGCTGGGAACGGATCGGGTAAGGTTGCCCGCGACGCCTGCGTGAGAGCGCGGCGTCGCCCGGCCCACCCGAGGGCGGCTCGATCGACGACAAGCCGGCGGGCCGGACGGGGGGCAGCGGCTTGGCTGCCGCCGGCCTCCCGTAGCCGCTCTCAGTGGCACAGGCGCGGAAGGCGCTCCGTCAGATCCGCCGCCAGGCCCAAGGCGTCCTGTTCGGCCCGTCCGAGGTCGAGGCGACGGCATTCGCTGGCGACATAGCGGCACAGCTCGATCAGGGCGCGGATGTCGTCGGTGTCGGTCGCCTCGGTCAGGCGATGATCGAGTTCAGCAAGCATGATCGGTCTCCGGTCGAAGCGTTGAAAACGAATGAGGCGGCCCGGCCCGCAGGAAGCGCGCCTGCGGCCCGTGGCGGCGCAGCAGCGGGTGCCGGATGCCGGCTCGGCGCCGGGCCGCGGCGAGGCTCACCTCGTCGACCCGCAGAAAGGCGGCGACCCGCGTGGCGCCTCCGATCGCGGCCGGCAGCCCGAGCACCTCGACATGCCAGCCCAGACAGTCCCAGCGGGGAAGCCAGTAGGCATCCTCGATGCCGCCGACCCAGGCCACGCCCTCCTCGAGGCAATAGTCCACGACCGCGCAGGCCATGGCGGCGAAGATCGCTTCCTGGTCCTCGAGGCTCGTGTCGGTCGGCAGCGAAAGCCGGGTCCAGTCCGCCCAAGGGGCCGGGGCGGGAAGGCCGCGGGCGGTGATGGGGGGCGGGAGCCCCTGCAGGCGGGTCGGCCCGTGCGGGGGCATCAGCCGCGAGGCGGCCACGATCTGCCCCTCGCGCAGGCCGAGAAGAACCGTTCCCCCCTCCTCCACCGGATCGGGGCAACCGGGAAGATCGTCGCCGCGCAGGAGGCGAGCCGGGATCGGGTCGGATCGGCGGAAGGGAAGGGCGAGGCGCGCGGGCGGGCCGTCCTGCGCGTACAGGAAACGGTTGCAGTCGGTGACGACATGGACTTCCAGCATCCGTCCCCCTCGCGCCCGTGTTCCCCGGTCGTGCGCGGCGCCCTCGCCGCCGTCCCACCTTCGATTCGATACCGCTCCCGCCATCGCTGCCCAATACCTGGATTCAGGTAGGTCCGGACCCCTCGACCACGCCAACACGCGTCAGATCCGCACGGCTCCGGTGCGGATCCCCTCGGCCACGGCCTGCGCGATCGTGGCGGCGTTCAGCTTCAGGCGGACGTTGCGCAGGTGGGTCTGGATCGTCAGCCGCGACAGGCCGAGGATCGTGGCGATGTCGTCGACGGTCTTGCCCGCCGCGATCCAGGTCAGGCACTCGGCCTCGCGGCCGGTCAGAAGCGACGGCGGCTCGTCGAGGCGCCCCGTCAGACGGCGCAGCCGGTTGGTGGCGTAGATCGCCATGAGATGCAGCGCGGCGAGGTCGTGCGACGAGGCGTCCAGCGGACGCGAGGTCGCGAAGGATACGTTGGCCTGCCACTCGTGCGGCGAGAACATCGGTACGACGAAGCCGTCAACCATGCCGTGTTCGGCCGCCTCGCCCATGAATTGGTTCGCAGCCGCGGTCCACGGGCCGTTGCCCGGCACGGCCGACCAGCGAAACGGCTCCGTGGTGCGCCCCGCCCATTGGGCGACGGGATCATGAGGGAAGTAGTCCCGCTCTACATAACGCTGCAGCCAGTCCGGGCTCCAGACGCTTCCCAGGATCTCGGGGCCGAAGGGTTGGCCGGGGGCGGGAACGCCGCAGACGATCAGCCTCTCGATGCCCACGCGCGACGCTTCCCCGTGGAGGTCCGAGACCACCCCCTCCACGCTGTCGTGCAGCTTGACCCTTTCTATGAAATCGAAGGCTGGCAGATGGACGCTCATGCAGATCTCGCTGGGGCCGGCCGCCACACCTCGGGACGCCGGCTATGCACGTATAGAGCGAGATTGGTTCGGGAGCCACATCATATCAAGAGCATGTGATAAGCATGTCTTGGAATGATGCGAAGGCGTGGGCTTTCGACTTGGTTCGAGAAACCGAAGCCGCGCGAGATGCGTCGCGATACCGCCGCTCAGGACAGATCGACGGGCTTGGAGCGCAGGCGCGCGGCGGTGGCGGGATCGGCCCGGCGGCACAGGACCGGCGGCAGACCGCGCAGGATCAGCTCCGCATCGGCCACCGCCATCGCGCCGATGGCGTGAAACGCATCCGACGTTCCGCCGGTGCGGTGCGCCGACAGGAGCAGGCCGGGAATCTGGCGCACCGGATCGTCGGCCGCCACCGGCTCCTCCGGGAAGACATCGGTCGCCGCGCGGATATGGCCCGAGCGGACCGCGTCCAGAAACGCCGGAAAGTCTACGACGCCGGCGCGGCTCATCAGGAGAAAGGACGAGCCCGGCTGCATCAGCGCGAACTCGCGCGCGCCGATGAAGTTCTGGTTCTCGGAGGTGACGCCGGCGAACACCGCGACCGTGCGGCTCTCGCTCAGCACCTCGTCCAGCGAGGCGGGAATCGCCTCGGCGCGCTCGATCACCTCGGCCGGCAGCCAAGGGTCGAAGATGCGCACCGTGTTGCGGAACGGACAGATCAGCTCGCGGAACTGCCGGCCGAGGTCGCCGAAGCCGATGAGGCCGACGCTGGATCCCATGAAGCGGAACGTCTCGCGGTTGGCGGCGAGCCCGTAGGACTCCCGCCCGTCGCGAAACAGGCGGTCGGCCTTGGTGATGCCGCGCGCCAGGTCGATCGCCATGCCGAGCGCCGCTTCGGCCACCGGCGCGGCGAAGGCGGAGGCCGGCGTGATGACGTGGACCCCCCGATCCTGCGCGGCCTGGTAGTCGACGTTGGGCAGGAAGTTCGTTTCGACGTTGATGATCGCCTTGAGGTGGGGCGCACACTCGAGGCGCGCACGGTCCATCGCGGTCTGGCCGAAGATCAGCACCGTTTCGGGCAGGAGGCGCTCCACGACCTCGTCGGGCATGGTGCGGTCCTCCGACACCACCACCTCGCCCATCCGCTCCAGGCGGCGCCGGACGTCCGGCGTCATGATGAGGTCGAGGGTCCGGGGCAGCGGATCCACGAGGATGATACGGCGCGTCATGTCGGCTCTCCGGGGCGGGCGCCTTCCGGCTAGCCGCCCCGAAGGCCGCTGGCAAGCGACAGGTCGCAGCCGAAGCCGGGAACCGCCGGCCGCCGCCCCGCCTTTCGCACCCGCTGCCCGGTCGTTCGGGGCGGCGGGGACGAGACATGACGACGAACCGATACTACCAGGGTCCGATCAGCGACCATTTCGACGGGACGCGCTTCTTCAACAAGGGCGGCGCGCGCGACAAGACCGTGCTCGACATCCTGCGCTGGAAGTCCCGGAGCCGCCGCGAGCGCTGGCCGGCCCACCCGCCCGCCGGAACGCTCGACCGGCCACCCGAGCGCAGCGACGCGCCGCGTGTCGCCTTTGTCGGCCACGGGACGATCCTCCTGCAGGTAGCGGGCCGCAACCTCCTGATCGATCCGGTCTGGTCGGAGCGCGTCAGTCCGTTCCGCCGCGTCGGCCCCAAGCGCGTCAACCCGCCCGGCATCCGCTTCGAGGATCTGCCGCCGGTCGACGCGGTGCTGCTCACCCATAACCACTACGACCATCTCGACCTCGACACCCTCGCCCGCCTGGAGACGGCGTTCCGGCCGCGCGTCGTCACCCCGCTCGGCAACGACGCGGTGATCCATGCGGCTCTTCCCGCCATGCGCGTCGAGACCGGCGACTGGGGCGCGCGTTTCGATCTGGGCGGCGGCGTCGAGACCGTGCTCCATCCCGCGAACCACTGGTCGTCGCGCTCGCTGTCGGATCGCCGCATGGCGCTGTGGTGCGGCTTCGCGATCGCCACGCCGCACGGGCTTGTCTACCATTCCGGCGACACGGGCTATGGCGACGGCTCGATCTTCCGCCTGTTCCGCGAGCGCTTCGGCGCGCCCGACCTCGCCTTCCTGCCGATCGGCGCCTACGAGCCGCGCTGGTTCATGCGCGACCAGCACGTGGCGCCCGACGAGTCGGTGCAGATCCTCCTCGACACCGGCGCGCGGCGGGCCCTCGGCTTTCACTGGGGTACGTTCCCGCTCGCCGACGAGGGAATGGAGACGCCCGCGCGCGAGCTCGACGCCGCCTTGGACGCGGCTGGCATCGCGCGCGAGCGCTTCCGGCCCATGCGGCCGGGCGAGGTCTTCGGCTTCTGAGCGGTCCGCCGCTTGCCAAGCGACGCGCGCTCGGCTTCCTTCTCGCCGACCGGTTCAAGGCGACGACTTCGATGACCGCTTCCCAGCCCTTGTGGACTCCCTCTCCCGACCGCGTCGAGCGCTCGGCGATGACCGTCTTCCGCCGCGCCTGCGAGCGGCGGACCGGTCAGCCGATCCCCGACACGGCGGCGCTTCACCGCTGGTCGCTGCAGGAGCCGGCACGCTTCTGGGAGGCGGTGTGGGACGAACAGGCGGTCGTCGGCGAGAAGGGCGAACGGCTCCTGGTCGACGGCGACGCGATGCCCGGCGCGCGCTTCTTTCCCGACGCCACCCTGAACTTCGCCGAGAACCTCCTGCGTCCCCGCCCCGGCGTGCGCGACGAGGACGACGCGCTGGTCTGGCGCGTCGAGGAGGCCGAACCCCGGCGCTGGAGCTGGGGCGCGCTGCGCGCCGCCGTTTCGCGCCTGGTGGAGGCTCTGCGCGCCAGCGGCATCCGGCCCGGCGACCGGGTCGCGGCCCTCCTACCCAACGGGCCCGAGGCGGTGGCCGCCATGCTGGCCGCCTCGGCGGTCGGCGCGGTCTGGTGCTCGGCCTCGCCGGACTTCGGCGCACGCGGCGTCCTCGACCGCTTCGGCCAGATCGCGCCGCGCCTCCTGTTCAGTTGCGCCGGCTATCGTTACGCCGGAAAGCCGATCGATCTCGGCACCAAGCTCGCCGAGATCGCGAGCGGCCTGCCGACGCTGGAGCGCATCGTGATCGTGGGCGACGGGGGCGAGGCGCTGGCGCGGCAGCTGCCGAACGGCGTCGCGCTGGACGCCTTCCTGGAGCCGTTCGCCCCCGGCGCGATCCGCTTCGAGCCCCTGCCCTTCGACCATCCGCTCGCGATCCTCTTCTCGTCGGGCACGACGGGCGTGCCCAAGTGCATCGTGCACCGGGCGGGCGGCGTCCTCCTGCAGCACCTCAAGGAGCATGCGCTCCACTCCGACGTGCGCGCGGGCGACCGGGTGTTCTACTTCACGACGCTCGGCTGGATGATGTGGAACTGGCTCGTCTCGGGGCTGGCGCAGGGTGCGACCCTGCTGCTCTTCGACGGCTCGCCCTTCCACCCCGGCCCGCAGGTCCTGTGGGATTATGCCGCCGAGGAGCGCGCGACCCACTTCGGCACCTCGGCCAAATACATCGACGCCCTGCGCAAGTCGGGCCTGCGCCCCGATGAAAGCCACGACCTGCGTGCCCTGCGTGCCGTTCTTTCCACCGGCTCGCCCCTGTCAGCGGACGGGTTCCGTTTCGTCTACGAGGGCGTGAAGCCGGACGCCCACCTCGCCTCGATCTCGGGCGGCACCGACATCGTGTCGTGCTTCGTGCTCGGTGATCCGACGCGACCCGTCCGGGCCGGCGAGATCCAGGGACCGGGCCTCGGCATGGCCGTGGAGGTCTGGAGCGGGGACGGGCGGCCGGCCGCGGCCGGCGAGAAGGGCGAGCTCGTCTGCCGCCAGCCCTTCCCCTCCATGCCGCTCGGCTTCTGGAACGACGCCTCGGGCGCGCGCTACCGCGCCGCCTATTTCGAGCGCTTCCCGAACGTCTGGTGCCACGGCGACTACGCGGAGGCGACGGAGCACGGCGGCTTCGTGATCCACGGGCGCTCGGACGCCACGCTCAATCCCGGCGGGGTGCGGATCGGCACCGCCGAGATCTATGCGCAGGTCGAGCGCATTCCCGAGGTGGCCGAGGCGATCGCCGTCGCGCAGGACTGGGAGGACGACGTGCGCGTCGTCCTGTTCGTGCGCCTGTCCAACGGATCGGTGCTCGACGAGGCGCTGGAGCGAAGCATCCGCCAGGCCATCCGTGAGGGCGCGAGCCCGCGCCACGTGCCGGCCCGCATCCTCGCCGTCGCCGACATTCCGCGCACCAAGTCCGGCAAGATCGTCGAGCTCGCCGTTCGCGAGGCGCTGCACGGGCGTCCCGTCGCCAACACCGAGGCGCTGGCCAACCCGGAGGCGCTCCAGCTGTTTGCGAACCGCGAGGAGCTTACGCGCTGAGGGCCGCGGGAACGGGACGCACCGTCCCGCCCCCCGCTCTCAGCGCGAGCCGGTCGTCCACTTCCTCGCGCTGGAGCCGGAGAAGCGCGTCGGCCGCGCTCTCGGGACGGCCGAACAGGTAGCCCTGGCCGAGGCCGCAGCCGGCTCGCGACACGAGCAGACGCTGCTCTTCGGTTTCGATGCCCTCGGCGACGACGTCGAGGCGCAGGCGACGGGCGAGCGTGCACATGGTGGAGATGATGGCGAGGCCGTTCTCGCCGATGCGGCCGTTCGCCAGGAAGGACCGGTCGATCTTCAGCTTGTCGAAGGGGAAGCGGCTGAGGTAGCCGAGCGAGGAGTAGCCGGTGCCGAAGTCGTCGAGCGAGACGCGGCAGCCGAGCGCGCGCAGCACCCCCATCGTCCTGAGCGCTGCCTCGTCGTTGTCGATCAGCACCGTTTCGGTGATCTCCACCACGAAGCGGTTGGGCGCCAGGCCGGTCTCGGCGAGAACGTCGCGGATGTGGTCGACGAGGCCGCCGTCGGCGAACTGGCGCGTTGACACGTTCACCGCCACGAACACGGTCTCAGGCCAGGGCCGGGCCGCGCGCGCCGCCTCGGCGATCACCCAACGCCCGATCTCGAGGATCTGGGCGTTTTCCTCGGCGAGCGGAATGAACTCGGCCGGCGAGATGGCGCCGAACTCGGGGTGACGCCAGCGCAGGAGCGCCTCGAAGCCGCGCGTGCGCGTCGTGCGCAGGTCCACCACCGGCTGGAAGGCCAGATGCATCTCGCCGCGCTCGATCGCGCCGCGCAGGTCCTCCTGCAGGCGGCGGCGATACAGAAAGGCGTGCTTCATCTCGGGCCGGAACTCGACCGCGCGCCCGCGCCCGGCCAGCTTGGCCTCGTAGAGCGCGATGTCGGCGTCCTTCAGGAGACCCGCCTCGCCCTCCTCGTCGTCGCCGGCGGCGCTGGCAAAGCCCAGCGTGACGCCGACCGCGATCTCGCGTCCATCCGTGAGCACAGGCTCGCCCATGCGCGCCAGGATGCGCTGGCAGGCCGCGCGGCTGCGCCGGCCGGCCTCCTCGCCCTCGTAGAGAAGGGCGAACTCGTCGCCGCCGATGCGGGCGATCTCGGCCGCATCCGGTGCGGCGGCGCGCAGGCGCTGCGACACCCGCGTGAGAACCAGGTCGCCGATGTCGTGGCCGTGCGTGTCGTTGAGCGTCTTGAAATGGTCGACGTCGACCAGGATCACGGTTCGCTCGCCGGTACGCGCGAGGGTGCCGAGGCGCGCGCCGAAGCTCAAGCGGTTCGCGATGCCGGTCAGCGCGTCGCGGCGCACCGTATGGTCGAGCCGTGCGTTCTGGCGCAGGACGAAGGCGATCAGCGCCGCGCCCACCAGAACCAGCATCATCGTCATGGCGCACAGGCCCGCCAGGAGATGACGTAGGCGAACCTGGTTCTCGGCGATGCGGTCCCCGGCCTGGGCATGGGCCATGGACGTCATGCGCACCAGGGGCTGGATCAGCGGCCCGACGATGGCCCCGGCGCGGCTGATCGCGGCAGCCTCCGGCAGCCGGGCGATCAGGGGCTCGAGTTCGCGCACCGCGTTGCGAAGCAGCGGAAGCAGCTCGCCGCGCATCTCGGCGACCGGGAAGATGCCGCTCTCGATCAGGCCGACGCGGTTGCGCAGGATGGCGTAGCGCAGCTTCACCGGCTCGACGCCGTCGCGCGCCGCCTCCGCGATGCTGAGCTGGAGGCGCACGATCTCGAGCGCGGTCTGGCCAGCGTCGAAGGTCCGGTTGTAGCGCCCCGCCTCGTCGATCGAGCGCTGGTAGCTCACCGCCAGCGAGGTGCCTGCGACCGCGAGAACGGCCAGAAGGCCGGTCGCGCCGATCAGCCCGTAGCGCAGCGTCCGGAAGCGGCGCGGAAGAGACAGCCTCGCGCGATGGATCATGACACGGCTTCGATTTCGCAGAGCTGCCAGACCGCGCGGCTGTAGTAGGTCTGGTGCCGCAGTTCCTCGCGCTGGTCGAACGGAAACAGAAGAAAGATCGGCCCCTTGTCGCTGACCGGCATCAGGACGCCGTCCTGCCGGGTGGCGAACAGCCCGTCGGCTGCCACGATCTCGTCGGCGTCGGCCTCCACGACGTAGTCGTTGAGCGCGACGAGCCGCAGGCGCGGTGAGCGCAGACGGACGGCCGCAAACAAATCGCGCGCCGAGATGCCGGAGAACTCGGCGGGTGCCTGGTGCCACAGGGTCGTGGTGCGGAAGCGGGTCTGCGGCAGCGCGTCGAGCGCGGCCCCGTCGAAGGCAAGATCGCCCGGCCCCGGCCCGGGCCCGACCGCACCGTGCACCCGCAGCACCGGTTGCGCCGCAACCGCGAAGGCGCCACCCGCCAGCGAGAAGGGTAATAAGCCCGCCATACCGGTAAGGAACGATCGGCGACTTGCCATGCATCAGACCCCGCTTCATGTCGCGCGATCTTTACGCCAGACAAGTTAAGCGTCTCTCGCGACTGGTCCCGCGAGCGCGAAGACTGCTCGAAAACTGATCGCCGTTGCGCGCAGAACGCAAAACGGGCCCCGGAGCGCTCGGCTCCGGGGCCCGCCCGAACAGGCGCGCCGCGCCTGCGGTCCGATCGTCAGAACGGCGAGTCGGGGTAGTAGAACTCGCTCGCGTTATCCTTGGTGACCAGCGTGGCGTCCAGGATATAGGAGCCGCGGATCGGGTTCTGGTCGTAGAAGTTGGCGGCCGTCAGCTCCATCGCGGTGGCGATCATGGCCGGCGGATACAGGACGTCCACGGGGACCATCTTGTCGCCGTCCGCCACGCGCTTGATCATGTCCTTCATGCCGGCGCCGCCCACCACGAACTGGATGTCGGAGCGGCCCGACTGCTGGATGGCCTCGAGCACGCCCACGACCATGTCGTCGTCCTGCGCCCAGACCGCGTCGATCTTGGGATGCTTGGACAGGTAGTCCTGCATGACGCGGAAGGCGTCGTCGCGCGACCAGTTGCCGAACTGGCGGTCGAGCACCTTGATCTGCGAGCCGGCGATGCCCTCGTCGAAGCCTTTCTGGCGCTCCTCGTCGATCACGATCGGCAGGCCGCGGATCACCACGACGTCGCCCCCGTTCGGCATGCGCTCCTTGATGTACTCTCCCGCCACGCGGCCGAGCTCGGGGTTGTTGCCGGCGACGTAGAGGTCCTGGATCGAGGGATCCGACAGGGCCCGGTCGACCACGGTCACGAAGGTGCCCTTCTCCTTGACCTGCCGGATCGGGTCGGTCAGCTCGTCGGAGTTGTGCGGCAGCGTGACCAGGGCATCCATGCCCTGCGCGGTCAGGTCCTCCAGCGCGTTGGCCTGGGAGGCGCCGTCGGGCGAGGTCTTCAGGACGACCTTGAGGCCGGGATAGCGCTTCTCGAGCTGCGCCTTGGCGCGCTCGGCGTGGTAGACGACGCCGCCGGTCCAGCCGTGGTCGGCGGCCGGGATCGAGACCGCCATGGTGACCTGACGCGGCTCCTGCGCAAGGGCCGCGCTTCCGAGCGCTGCGGCCAGCAGCGCGCCCGCCAGGGGTGCCAGAATTCTCTTCATGCTCGATTCCTCCCAAGGAATGGCCGGGACGTAGGACAAGAGACCGCCTGCGCCCCGGAAGCGCCGGCGGCCGCGAAGCTACCGCTTGGCCAGCGAGCGCTGGACCAGCATGGCGACGATGATGATGAGGCCCTGGACGGCGCCGATCAGGTATTCCGACACGAGGTCGGACAGCACCATGATGTTGCCGACCACCTCGAGGATCAGCGCGCCGCAGACCGTGCCCCAGACGCGGCCGACGCCGCCGCGCAGCGCGGTGCCGCCGATCACCACGGCGGTGATGGCCTGCAGCTCCCAGAGAAGGCCGGTCGTGGCGGTGGCGGCGCCCAGGCGCGGCACGTAGATGAGCACCGCGATCGCCACGCACACGCCCTGGATGACGTAGGTGATCGTGCGCACGCGGTTCACCGACACGCCGGAGTAGCGGGCCACGTCCTCGTTGGAGCCGACCGCCATGACGTGGCGGCCGAAGCGCGTGCGATAGAGCACGAAGGCGCCGACCGCGGCGACAAGGAGGATCGCCACCACGGGCAGCGGCACGCCGAGGACGTTGCCGAAGTAGACCGGCCGGTAGGCGGCACGCAGGTCCTGCGAGCGCATCGCGATCGAGCCGCCCTCGGCGAGGAACACGGTCAGGGCGCGGTAGATGCCCATCGTGCCGAGCGTGACGATGAAGGGCTCGATGCGTCCGATCGTGGTGGTCAGTCCGTTCACGAGACCGCAAAGGGCACCGGTCACGAGCGCCAGCCCCATGCCGACCGCCAGGAGGGGCACGACGCCCTCCACGGGCGCGGCGTTCAGGAACAGGATCATCGTGCCGGCGACAAAGGCCGCCATGGCGCCGACCGAGAGATCGAGCCCGCCGGCCGAGATCACGAAGGTCGCCCCCACCGCGATCACGGCGATGAAGGCCGAGCGGGTCACGACGTTGAGGATGTTGTCGATCCCGAGGAAGTTCGGGTTGACGAGCGCGCCGAACACGACGAGCAGGGCCAGCGCGGCGAAGGGCGCGGCGGCGCGAAGGTCGATCGCGGGCCGGCGCGGCGCCGGCGCGGAGGCGGGGGACACGGCGTCGGTCATGCGTCTTCCGCCACCAGGGCGGCCTCCTTCTCGTTGGTTCCCGTCGCCAGCATGACGATGGCGCGCTCGGTCATGCGCTCGCCCGCGACCTCGCCGGCCACGCGTCCCTCGCGCATCACCAGGATGCGGTCGCACAGGCCAATCAGCTCGGGCATCTCGGAGGACACGACGATCACCGACGTCCCGCCCTTCGCGAGCTCGGCCACGAAGCGGTAGATCTCGGCCTTGGTGCCGATGTCGATGCCGCGCGTCGGCTCGTCGATCACGACGATGCGGGGATCGAGCAGCATCATCTTGGCCAGCAGCAGCTTCTGCTGGTTGCCGCCCGAGAGCTGTCCGGCGAGCAGCCGGGGATCGCGCGTGCGGATGTCGAACTCGCGGATCGCGGTCTGGAGGGCCGCGTCCTCGCGGGCGCGGTTGATGCCGAGGCCCCCGGCGAATTTTCGCAAGGCGGCGAGCGTCAGATTGGTGCGAAGGTCCTGGGCGAGCAGGAGCCCTTTTCCCTTGCGATCCTCGCTGAGGTAGACGATGCCCGCGCGCATCGCGTCGGCGGGCTTGCGGAAGCGCACCTCGCGCCCGTCCAGGCGCACGCACCCCGTGGCCGGGCGCAGCGCGAGGATGCCCTCCATCAGCTCCGTGCGGCCCGCGCCGACGAGGCCCGCGAACCCCAGGATCTCGCCGCGACCGAGCCGAAACGACGCGCCGTGGACGAAGCCCGGCACCTGGACGTCCTCGGCCTCCAGCACGGTTTCGGCGCTTTCGCCGGCGTCCGCGCGCTCCGGGTACAGGCGGGCGACGTCGCGGCCCACCATGAGGCGCGCCATGCCGGCCGTGTCGAGCGTCTCCGCCGGCACGGTGTCGACGCGCCGTCCGTCGCGCAGCACCGTGACGCGCGTGGCCAGCAGCTTCACCTCCGGCAGGCGGTGCGAGATGTAGAGGATGCCGACGCCGCGCTCGCGGATACGGCGGATGACGGCGATCAGAGCCTCGGTCTCGTGCGGGGTCAGCGAGGCGGTGGGCTCGTCGAAGATCACGGCGCGATGCGGCACGAGCAGGGCGCGCGCGATCTGGACGAGCTGGCGTTGGGCGATCGAGAGGCGGTGGACGGGGGTGTCGGGCGGTATCTGCGCGCCGAGGTCGGCGAGCGCGGCGCCCGCGTCGCGGTTCATGGCGCGCCGGTCGATCACGAGCCCGCGCCGCGGCTCGCGGCCGAGAAAGATGTTCTCGGCGGCCGTCAGGTCGGGGGCGAGCAGGATCTCCTGATGGACCAGCACCACGCCGCGCCGCTCGGCCTCGCGCACGCCGCCCGCGCCCAGCGGCGCGCCGTCCAACAGGACGCGGCCGCCGGTCGGAACCAGATGGCCCGACAGGATCTTCATGAGCGTGGACTTGCCGGCGCCGTTCTCGCCGATCAGCGCGTGGACCTCGCCGGGCAGGAGCGTCAGCGATACGTCGCTGAGGACCTCCACCGGCCCGAAGCGCTGCGTGATGCCCTCGGCAGCCAGAACGGGGCGCGTTTCCGCGCTCACGCCCGGTTTCCCCGATCGGCATGGCTTCGCACCCGATGATCCCGCATCCGGCTGTCCTCCCGGCGCGAAGTCTTACGCAAGTCGCTTGAGGTACGAAAGTCATTTCGCGGCCCACGCTTCACAGTTGCGTTGGGTCGTCAGGCATCCGAATCTTTGCCGGCAAAGGGAGAGCTCAGGTCCATGCCTCGACAGAACCGCGTGACGCCCTTCGGTGCGCTGATCGCCACCCCCGACCGGGGCACCCTGATGGGAAACCGGGGCATCCTGCACGATGCAGCGGGGCATCTGGGGACACGGCGCTGGGCCCACCCCCATTGGGTCGCGTGCCGCCTCGACTTCGGGAGCCGGCGGCGACCGATCATGGCGCCGGGCCGCTACACCGAACTCTTCTTTCTCGACGAGGCGACGTCGCTCGCCGCGGGTCATCGCCCCTGCGCCGAGTGCCGGCGCGAGGACTTCGGGCGCTTCCGGGCGGCCTGGGCGCTCGCCCATCCCGCAGAGCCCGCCTCCGCGCCGCTGATCGATCGCCGGCTCCACGCCGAGCGCGTGCGGCGGGACCGCACGCAGGTCACGTTCGAGCATCCCGCCAGGACGCTTCCCGTCGGCACGATGGTTCAACTCGGTGGAGCAGCCTGGCTGGTATCGGGCGATACGCTGCGCCGCTGGCATGGGGGCGGATACGGCGAGGCGCGGGCGCGGCCGGATGGTTCGGTCACCGTCCTCACGCCGCGCCCGACCGTCGCGGCGCTGGAGGCAGGCTATGCCGTCGCGCTTCATTCCAGCGTTGCGGCCACCGGCGCCTGAAACCCCGTGCTGTATCGGCATCCATTTGCCGGCCGGGGCGTTGGTCCCCTCCCAAGGGCGGCGCAAGGCCGCCGACGCAAGAGGAGAGGTTCCATGCAGATCCCCAAGGGCGCGACGATCGCCGTCGCCGACGGCCAGAAGCTCTCGATGTTCCGCAACACGGGCGGACCCGACGCGCCGAAGCTGCAGGCGATCGACGCGCCCGCCGTGTCGACGACGAACCGGAGCGGCGGCGCGGGCCACTCGTCGAGCGCGGCCAACCCGCAGGATGCGCAGGTCGACGAGGACGGGTTCGCTGCGGGCATCGCCGAGCTTCTCAACGCGCAGGCGACGAGCGGAAAGCTCGAGGGACTGGTCGTGGTGGCCGCGCCCCGCACGCTGGGCGAGCTGCGCAAGCACTACCATCCCAAGCTCAAGGAGAAGCTGGTGGGCGAGGTCTCCAAGGACCTGACCGGCCAGACCAGCGAGGACATCGAGCGCGCGCTTCAGGCCGCCTGACGGTCCACGGGCGGCGCCCCCGAGGATCGGGGGCGCCGCGCCTTTCCGATTATTCGCCCCGACTTAGCCCGGCTGGCTGCCGGCGTTGTCCGGGCTCGCAGCGGGCGCTGCGTCGGGAGCCGGCTGAGCCGCGGTCTCGCCGGCCGGCGGTGCCGCCGCCGTCGCCCCCGTTGGCTCCTGACCTTCCTCCAGGAAGTGCACCTCGGTGCGCTCCTTCTCGACGATCCCGGCCAGCGCCTCGGCATCCCAGTTCGTCAGGCGCACGCAGCCGTGGCTGTTGGTCTTGTCGATCTTGGTGGGCTCGGGCGTGCCGTGGATGCCGTAGGTCGGCTTGGTGAGCGCGATCCAGACCGAGCCGACCGGACCGTTGGGGCCGGGCGCGATCTCCAGGAGTTCCTTGTTCTGGCCCTGCTGGAAGTTCTTCTTCGGGTTGTAGGTGTAGCCGGGGTCATGGGCGACGCGCTCGACGCGCATGTCGCCGCTCGGCGAGGGCGTATCCTCCGAGCCGATCGTGGCGGGCGCCGTCATGATGATCTTCCCGTCCTCGCCATAGGCCAGGATCTCACCGCGCGACTTGTCCACCTCGATACGCGTCACGAGGCCCTCCGGGGCGGCGCCGGGATCGGCGACCAGCGCGCCTGTGCCGGCCTTGGTCCATTGGGCGTCCGGGTTCAACGCCTCGAGCAGCCCCTCGCTCATATGGAAACGCTCGCCCAGCATCTCCTCCACGCCGCGGTAGCCGACCCACTTCAGCTTGGCGAGGTCGGCATAGTCGGAGGGAATGCGCTTCACGTAACGCCCGTCGATGTCTTTTTCCGTGATCTCGTAGGTCTTCACCGCGGGGGCGGAGTCCTGCGTCAGCGCCCGCCACATGTCGTCGTCCACCCGGCCGTCCACGGGCAGGCCGCGCCGCTCCTCGAAGAGCCGGATCGCCTTCACCGTGTTCTCGCCCGACAGGCCGTCGATCACGCCGGGCGAGGCGTGGGCGCGGTCGAGGAGCACCTGAAGGCGCACCAGGAAGGGGTCGGGATCGGTCAGCGCCTCGGCCGCGCGGCGCGCCTCGTCCTCGGTCGGCAGCGTGTCGGGGTCCTTGGCGGGCGGCGCCTCATCGGGCTTCTCGGCGCGCTTGCGCTCGGCCTCGGCGAGGCGCTCGCGAAAGGCGCCGGGCTCCGCCGCGTTGATCTCGTCGGCGCCGAGCGTCGCCGCCTGAAGATGCGTGCCCGACAGGAGCAGAAGCCCCAAACCCATGAGTGACGACAACCGACGCACGACCCGAACTCCCGACATCCCGTGACACGATGGTCCTGAACGTGGCATGGCCGGTTCCGGTTGCCGCCCATCCTGTGGATCAGCGCAGCCCGAGGCGACGACGGATCCCGCGTAGGAAGCGCGGAGGGCGCTCGGGATCGACGAGCTCCGCTTCGCCCAGCGCCTCGTCGGCCGCGTCGAGTTCCCGGACCGGCAGGGGCACGAGCTGGCGTCGGCCCTCGCGCCCGCTCTCGCGCACGAGGCGCAGGATCGAACCGTCGCGCCGCAGGGCGTGTTCGACCTCCTCGCGCCTCATGTCGAGATGCTCGGCGATCAGGTCGTCGCGGATATGACGGATCGCGCCGGCCACCGCGTCGTCGCCGTCCGCCTCCAGCGACAGGTCGCATTCCGTGTCGAAGCCCATGGAGCGGTTGTTGAGGTTGGACGAGCCGATCTTCAGGAACCGGTCGTCCACGATCATGATCTTGGCGTGGACGTAGATCGGCTCGCCCTCGCGCGTGACGGGATAGAAGATGCCGAAGCGCTGGTGCCGGTCGGCGCGGTGCACGAGGCGCAGCAGCCGGGCGCGCGCCGCGCCCATGGTCTTCTCCTCCAGCCAACCGTCCTGGGATTCGGGGTTCACGACCACGACCTCGGGCCCGTCCGGCTCGGCCAGGCGCGCGGCGATGGCCTCGGCGATGCGTCGCGAGGCGAAGTACTGGCTCTCGATATAAAGGTGACGGCGCGCGCTCGCGATCGCGGCGAGGGTCATCGCCTCGATCTCGGAGACCTGCGGGTAGAGGTCGAAGGCGCCCATCGTGCGCGAGATGCCGATCTCGACGTTGCGCAGCGCCGGCTCGAGCCCGTCCGGCCACAGGTCGCCGGCGTGCGCGGGGGGCGTGCCCACCGCCTCGTCGGTTGCCCGGCTCCAGCGGGCGCGCCCGAGGTCGCCCAGCAACCGCGCCGCCTCGCCGGTCACGCAGGTCGTCGCGTCGTGCCAGGGATCCAGAAGCTGGCCGCGCGGCGAATGGCGGTCGGGATCCCCGTCGCGGTGTTCGCGCGTGTCCCAACGCCCCTTGGTGATGTCGATGCCGCCGCAGAACGCGATCGCGTCGTCGATGATGATGATCTTCTGGTGATGGCTGGCGGCGAGCGGATGGGCCGCGTCGAGCTTCAGGGTGACGCCCTTGCCCCAGAGCCATTGCAAGACGAAGAACGGCGTCTCGCCGCGCTTCACGGTCTCCAGGATGCCGAGGTTCCACTTCAGGATGCGGATGTCGAGCGCCGGGTTCCGCTCCGCCACCATCCAGTTCAAAAACGGGCCGAGCTCGTTGGGTCCCTCCAGCGTCCGCCCCCCCGGCTCGAACTCGACGCGCGTGTCGAAGTCCCAACCGATCATCAGCACCTGGAAGCGGGCCTTCAGGATCGCCTGCTTGACGAAGCGGTAGTAGTCCGCCCCGTCCACGATCACGGCGAAGCGCTCGGCGAGCCCCGTTTGCCAGACCGTCTTGCCCGTCTCGCGCAGGCGAGAGTTCATGGATGCGTCTCCAGTTCGTGATGGCGTGCCGTGCCCTCGCCGGCGATCGGGTCGATGTCCGGCTCCTCGCCCGCCACCGGCAGGGTGGGCGGCGGCACGGGTTCGGAGTCCAGCTCGGCGTGGCGCTCGGACAGGAAGTCGCCGAGCGCGGTCATATGGGGGATGTGCTCGCAGAAGGTGCGGATCGCGACCAGAAGCGGCACGGCCACGATCATGCCGATCGCCGACCAGAGCCAGGCCCAGAACGACACCGCCAGGAACACCACCACCGTGTTGAGCTTCAGCGAGCGCCCGACGAAGTAGGGCGTGATGATCTGACCCTCGATCGAGGTGATCGCGAAGTAGGTGGCGGGCACGAGGATCGCGAGGGCGACCCCGTCGAAGGCGACCAGCGCGACAATGCCCGAGATCACGATCCCGCCGAGCGCGCCGAGATAGGGAATGAAGTTGAACAGGAACGCGATCACCGCAAAGACCAGCGGCGTCGGCATGCCGTAGAGCCACATCACCGTGCCGATCGCGACGCCGAGGCCGGCATTGATCACCGTGATGGTGAGAAGGTAGCGCGACAGCTTGCGCTCGATGTCGTGCGCGATGCGCATGGCGGTGCGCTTGTCGCGAAAGCTCGGCAGGACGTGCACGAGCTTCTCGTAGAACATGTCGCCGGAGGCGAGCAGAAACAGAAGCAGGATCAGCGTGAAGGCGAACTGCGTGACGGCGCCGGGCGCGAGAAGCAGGATCGTCGTCGCCATGCCGGAGTCGCGGATTTCGACGGCCTGGACGTTGGGCTCGGTCGCGTGGACCAGCGCGTTGAGCTGCTGGTTGGCCTCGAACAGGCCGTCGAACGTGCCGGACAACGAGGACAGCTTATCCTCCACCTCCTGGCCGATGCGCGGTGCATCCGCCACCCAGCTCGCCACCGGAAGCGCCAGCGCGGTGACGACGGCGACCAGCCCCACGAGAAGCAGAAGCACGATCGCCAGCGAGGTGACGACGGTCGGCACCCCGCGCCGATCGAAGAACCGGCGCACCGGCCCGAACACCATGGCCAAAAGAAACGCCAGGACGATCGGGACCAGGAATTCCTTGGCATAGCCGAGCGCGGCCACCGCGAGCATCAGGAAGAGCCCGACCACGGCCCAGCGCGGAGCGGGCATGGCGTCGCCCCGCGCGGACGGGCCGGGCCCCGGTACAAGCGACATCAACCGTCTCCCTGACTGCCATCCCTGCGCCGTGCCGCGCAGGCGAAGACGAACGACGGTTTCGGTCAGAACGTCGCAGTCTCCGGTGTGGGGAATGCACGGAACGCGGATCGGTTCGGTCGCGGAACCCGATCCCTCGCGCTGACCGATCGCCGGGTTCGCGTTCCCTACGATCTTTTTAGGTGGCGAAAAGGAACGGGCCGCCGAACGGGCAGTTGCAGCCGGATCACTGCGTCCTCAAGGTTTCGTGAGTTATGGAAAAAACAGCCCTTCTGACCGGCTTCGTCGTGATGTCGCTCGGCTCGCTCGCCCTTTATGCCAAGGGGCCGAAATCGAACGCGGTGCGTCATCACACGCAGATCCACTCGCTCGTCCCGTTTATCGCGGCGACGAGCTATCTTGCCATGTATCTCGGCACGATGGTGCTCACGCGCCAGGACGGCGTGACGCTCTACCTGCCGCGCTACGCCGACTGGCTGTTCACGACGCCCCTGCTTCTGGCCGGCCTCGTGGCGCTGGCCCTTCACGAGCACCCGCGCCAGGGCGGATACCTCGTCGCCATCATCGGCCTCGACGCGCTGATGATTGTGACCGGCCTCCTGTCGGCGATCAGCTTCGATGGAACCGTGCGCCTCGTGTGGTTCCTGTGGTCCTGCGCGGCCTTTGCTGGCGTCTACGCCATCCTTTGGGGACCGCTGCGCCAGCGCTCGGCCAGCTACGGCGGCGCGCTGGACGAGGCCTACCGCAAGAACACGACGCAGCTTTCCGTGGTCTGGCTCGCCTATCCCGTCGTGTTCGCGCTCGGCCCCGAGGGCTTCGGCACGATCTCGTCGGCCGCCAGCGTCTGGATCATTCTGATCCTCGATGTGGTCGCCAAGGTCGTCTACGGCTATGTGGCGGGCGAGCGCCTGAAGGCGGCCGAGCCCGAGCTCCAGCGCCGCGAGGAGCGCCGCCTCGCCTGACGGCGCGGCGCGGCGACCCGCCATGACGCTGACCCTCGCCTCCCCCTCGGTGCGACCGGACGGTCGCACCGGAGCAAGCCTTTCCCCGCTCGGCCGCCTCGCGGTCGCCCTGGGGCTGGCGCTCGCCGGCGTCGGAGCGGAGTGGGCGGGCGGGTTCGTCCCGTTCGCCTTTGCGGCCGTTCTGATCCTCGTTCTCGGCCTCCCTCACGGGGCGAGCGACCATCTGGCGGCGCTGCGGGGGCGGCCGTGGCGCGAGGCGCCAGGACGTCTCGCTCTTTTTCTTTTTCTATATCTGGCGGCGGTAGCCGCGACGCTGGCCCTATGGCGCGTCGCGCCCGGTGTGGCGCTGGCCGCGTTTCTCGCTCTCTCCACCCTCCACTTCGCGCTCGACGACGTCGCCGCCGCGCCCTGGCACCAGTACGTGCCGGAGCGGCTGGCGCGCGGCCTGATGCCGGTCACCCTGCCCGCGCTTCTGCATGGCGAGACGCTGGCGCAGCTGTTCTCGGCCCTGTCGACGCCCGAGGACGGCGCGGCGCTGGCCCGGACCGCCGCGCTGCTCGCTCCCCTCGTCCTCGTGCTGGTTTTGGCCGCCGCGCTCCTGCGCTGGCTGCGGCACGAACGCGAGCCGGCGGCCGAGATCGCGCTCGGCGCGGTCGCGCTCCTGGTCTTCCCGCCGCTTGTCGGCTTCGCCCTCGTGTTCGCCCCGATCCACAGCCGCGGGCAGACGCGCGAGCGCATGGCCGAGCTCGGCCTGCCCGATCTCGGCCGCTATCTGCGCGCCTGCGCGCCGACGCTGTTCGGTGCCGCGCTCCTGTTCGGCGCGCTCGGCCTCCTGTTTGCCGGCGGCCGCGCCCCGGCGCTCGGTCCGCTCTTCGTGGGCCTCGCCGCGCTCACGGTCCCGCACATGCTGGTGACGCCGCTGTTCGCACGCGCGCCTTGAGAGTCAGGCGGCGGTCTCGGCTGCCCCGCCGCGCTTCAGGATCTGGCCGATATGGTGGGCCTCCGGCTCGCGGTAGAGCGGGTAGAGATGGCCGACGGTGCGATCGACCTCGTCCGTGTCGAGAAGCGGCTGCCGACCGCCGAGCCGCGCCAATGCTTCCGGCGTCAGGCGCACCGGGCGCAAGCGCTCGCTCGGCTCGCCGAAGCGGATCAGCGGACTGCCGCGCTCGATCAGGCGGCGCGCGTTGCGCTCGCCGATCCGGTAGTAGCTGAGCGTCTCGACCTCGAGCCCCGGCACGATCACCTTGGCGACGCCGACCGATCCGTCCCGCGGCGAGCCGTCCACGACGAGTACGTCGAAGCCGGCCTGGGTGAGGCGCTCCACCGCGATGCGTCCGCGCTCGCGCGTGTCCGCGACGGTGGCCTGCGGCAGGTCCGCGAAGCGGTGCGTCGAGCGCACGGCGTAGACGTCGGCGAGCTCGCGCCTGAGGTCGTCGGCGTCCATCGTGGTCCAGCTGAGCATGGCGTCGCGCGCCCGGTTCTCGCCGCCGTCGAGACTGACCTGCGCGGCCCGGAGGAAGTCGTCGATATAGCCGGCGGGCGCGACACTCAGCGCCTCCTCCTCCGGCCCGAAAGCGTAGGTCTTGCGCACGCGCGCCGAGCAGAACTCCATGATCGCCTTGCGCAGCGCGGCGTTGCGGTCGGGATCGCAGGCCTCGCCGCAGGCCGACAGCATGACCGGCACGCGTGGCCCTGCGCCCTCGCGGTCATGGCCGACGACGTAGAGGTTCGCGAAGCCGAACTCGTCGGAGGCGAATTTCGGGATCGCCTCGATACCGTCCCGGTCGAGGCGATCCATCAGCGCGCGCACGTCGGGCTCGAGGTCGGCCGGGTCGATCTGAAGCGCGATGCCCCGATCCATCGCGCGAAAGCCCAGGCCGTTGCCGTCGCGCTGGAGAAGCTCGAAGATGCCGTGCCCGACCGCCCATTCGAGATCGGGCCCCGCGCCGAGGCCGTTCGTGATCAGGGGCGTGAAGGGCTGGTAGCCGGGCGGCAGCTCGAAGAAGTCGGTGGCCGCGATGTCGAGCGGCACGAGGACGCTCTCGCCGCTCGTCCAGCGCCGCGCCGCGGTCCAGGCAAGGCGCGTGTCACGATCCACCGGCGAGCCGGCCGGCAGGCAGAGCGTGAGGGGGTCGGCGACGCCGGAGGCGCCCCGCTCGGCGCTGAGGTCGCGGTAGCTCCCCCAGACCACCGGCTCGCCGATCAGGCGGAGCGTCGGCAGAAGCATCTCGGCCACCTCCGCAAAGGCGCCGATGATGGCCTGGTCGCGTGTCGCGCCATAGCCGTAGCCGGACGGCATGTTGCCGGGCATGGCGGCTGCGTCGTCCAGGAAGAGCGCCGCCTTCCAGGCATGGATGCCGGTGCGGTCGAGCCCCTCCAGCGCGAAGGTGACGACGCGGCCGGGCGGAAAGGCCTCGCGGTAGCGGCGGGCCGCCTCCGGCAGATCGGCGGGCAGGATGTCGTCGGGGCGCATGGGGGTCTTTCGCGTGTCTATCGGGTGCCCGCCTCGGGCGGGTGGAGGGCTTCCGGCGCGGGACGGCTCGTGGCCGCGCTCTGGAGGTAGTGGCGCTGCGTGAGCAGGAAGAGCACCACCACGGGCAGGATGGTGACCACGATCGCGGCCTGCTGCAGCGACAGGTTGCGCTGGTCCTCGAAGGCGCTGCGCAGGAGATAGACGCCGATCGGTGCGGTCTGGAGCTCGGGCGCCGAGCGCGTCACGGTCAGCGTCCAGATGACCTCGTTCCAGTGGTAGATGAAGACGAAGACGCCGAGGATGGTGAGCGCGGGGCGCACGATCGGCACCACGATGCGCCAGAAGATCGCCCACTCCCCCGCCCCGTCCATGCGCCCGGCCTCGATGATGTCGGTGGGCACGCCGACGATGAACTGGCGCATCATGAAGATGCCGTACCACGACAGGACGAAGGGCAGGACCAGCGCGGGATAGGTGTTGAGGAGACCCGTTCCGCCCGAGCCCGTCCAGTCGTTGCCGCCCAGGAGCGGCACGTAGCGCAGCATGAAGAAGGTCGGGATGATCAGGAGAAAGAAGGGGAAGAGCTGCGCGCCGAGCACGAAGCGCAGGATCCAGTCCCGCCCCCGGAACTCGAACTTCGCCAGCGCATAGGCCGCCATGGTGGAGGTGAGGAGTTGGCAGGCGGTGATGGCCAGCGTCACCACCACGCTATTGAAGAGCCACAGCGCCAGCGGCAGCGTCTCGAAGACGAGGCGGAAGTTGCCCCATTGCGGATCGGCGGGAAAGTAGACCGGCGGGCGCGCCAGGCGCTCGGCGGGCGAGCGCAGCGCGCCGAGCAGCATGTCGCCGAAGGGCACCACCATGACCACGGCGCCGAGCGCCAGGAGGAGGACCGGCACGAGGCGACCGCGCCGGATGCGCAGGCGCTCGCGCCACGCGAGGCGGCGTCGGCGGGCCGGCGCCCGCACCGCATCCCCCGCGGCCTGGTCGCGGAGGCGCGGCGCGACCGGCGCGACGCTCACGCCCAGCCCTCGACGCCGCCGCGTCGCATGACGCGCAGCTGGATCGCGGAGAGCAGCATCACCATGAAGAGGAGGATGTAGGCGGCGGCCGACGCCAGCCCGAGCTTCAGCTCCGAGAAGGCGAGCTCGTACATGCGCAGCGCCGCCGTGCGCGTCGAGTTCACCGGCCCCCCTTCGGTGAGCACCAGCATCAGCGCGAAGTAGCCGACGCCCCGGATGAGGTTCGACAGCGTCACGAAGAGCATGGTGGGCGCCAGAAGCGGCAGCGTGACATGGCGGAAGGTGCGCCAGCCGGACGCCCCGTCCATGCGCGCGGCCTCCTCGACGCTCGCGTCCAGGCCGTTCAGACCGGCCAGGAACAGCATCATGTCCTGCCCGACCTGGAACCAGAGGAACACGAGCACGAGCGAGAGCATCGCCCAGTCGGGATCCAGCAGCCACGAGGGGCCGGCGACGCCGAGAAAGGCGAGAAAGCGGTTCACGAGCCCGTAGGGATCGTCGAGGATCTGCTTCCAGACATAGGAAACCGCGACCACGTTGGTGATCATCGGCAGCCAGTAGATCGCCTGCCAGAGGCTGGCGACGCGCGAGCGCCGGATGGCCAGCGCCAAGGCCAGCGACAGGGGAACGCCGAGGAGGATCGTGCCGCCCACGAAGCGCGCCGTGTTCCAGAGCGCGGTATGAAACACGGGGTCGATCGCCAGCAGGTAGCGGTAGTTCTGCAAGCCGACGAGCCGGAAGGCCCCGAGCGAGTTCCAGCTCGCGAAGCTCAGCACCAGCGAGAAGAGGAGCGGCCCCACGAAGAACAGGAGCCCGAACACGAAGACGGGCGCCAGAAAGACGTAGGGCGCGGTGCGCCGCGTGAGCGTCACCGCCCGCGCGCCTCTCAGGGCTCCGCCAGGATGGCCGAGATGCGCGCGTCGGCGGCCGCCATCGCGTCGGCGCCGGTCTTGCGGCCGAGCCAGGCCTCCTCGATCTCGGTGCGCAGCACCTGATCGATCGCCGTGGTCTGGCGCAGGTTCGTGGTGGTCACGGCCCGGCCCGAGGCGAGCGCGTCGACATAGGGCTTGGTGAAGGGGTCGCTGTATTCCGCCGTGCTCGCCGCGATGTCGCTCTTGTTGGCCGAGAGCGAGCCGAGGCGCACCAGCATGTCGCCGACGCAGGAGCGCTTGCCCTCGCCCCGCGGCTCGTTCAGCCAGCGCAGGAGCTTCCAGGCCGCCTCGCCGTTCGGGCTCTCGGCCGCGACCGACTGGTAGAAGGCGTACTGATAGGTCTTCCAGTCGGCGCCACCGGGGATCGGCGCGACGCCGACCGTCTCCTCGAACGCGTCGCCCAGGCCGTCGCGCAGGTCCTTCTTCAACCAGTTCGCGCCGATGAACATGCCGACCTGGCCGGACGAGAAGTCCTGCCACTTGTTGGCGGGCGAGGTGGACTTGTCGGCGAAGAGCTTGGCCTCGCCGTCGACGATGGCGACCGCGCGCGGATCGGTGAGGTTGGTGGTGGTGGCGTCGGGATCGACGAGCTGGAGCCCCTGCGAGAACATCAGCGCGCGCAAGGGATGCGTCGCGTTGGCGACCGTCGGCCCGAAGGCGTAGCCCGCCGTCGTCACGCGGCCGAGCTCGTCCCGCTTGGCGATCTTCTTGGCGGTCTCGATGACGCCGTTCCAGTCGGTCGGCGGCGCGGCGACGCCGGCCTCGCTGAACAGCTTCTTGTTGTAGACCAGCATGTAGAGCGAGACCTCGGCCGGGATGCCCCAGATCTTGCCGTCGACGCGCGAGGCCTCGACCGTGGTCGGCTCGAAGCGCTCCTTCAGCATGTCGAGGACGTCGGCCGGCGGCTCGGCGAGAACGTTGTTGGCGACCAGCTCGCCGCCGAGGTTGGAGTAGACGTTGAGGATATCGGGCAGCGTGCCGGCGAGGCGCGAGGTCTGGAGCGCCGGCAGGAAGTCGGCGAGCGCGACCTGCTGGTACTGGATCGTGGTGCCCGGGTTCTGCTTCTCGTAGTCGCGGAAGCAGGCCGTCAGCGGCACCATCTCCTCGTCGGTGTAGTGGGCGGCATACCGCAGGGTGACGCTCTGCGCCGAGACCGGAAGAGCCGTCCCCGCACTCAGGAGCGACGCCATGGCCAGCGTTGCGATCCTCTGCTTCATGCCTGTTCCCCCTTGCGCGGCGCGATGTCCTCCCGGCGAATCCTCGTGGACCCGCCCGGCGCCCGGCTTCTCGTATGAGGGGTAGATAGCGCGCGAGGAAATGCGACAAAGGGGCCCGCCTGCCCCCTTGTCCCCAAAGTGTTGGCCGGCCGGCTACTCCGCCGCCGCGGCCATCTGCGCCGAGCGCGTGACGCGGACCGGCACGGACTTGGCGGCCGGCACGTGCGCGTCCACCGCGTGGTGCCAGAGCGGGATCAGCTTGTTGAGCTCGGGATAATAGCCCCCGACATTGCCCTTGGGCAGCTTGTAGGAATGCACGCGCAGCGCTTTCACGCGCCGCTCCACGCCGTCGTCGGCATGGGTCTCGACGTCCACGAAGTCCTGGTCCTGCAGGCCGAGGCGATCCATGTCCTCGCGGCTCATCAGGAGCACCATGCGCGAGCCGGAGATGCCGCGCAGACGGTCGTCGTAGCCGTAGACCGTGGTGTTGAACTGGTCGTTGGAGCGCAGCGTCATCAGCTTGAAGACATCGAAGCCCTCGGTCTGGATATCGGGGTCGACGTCGAACCCGTCGGGCGGCGTGATGAAGTTCGCCTTGCCGTTCTCGGTCTTCCATTCCCGCTTGCAGGCCGGCAGGTCGCGATGGAAGCCGCCGGGCTCGAGGAAGCGCTTGTTGAAGTCCTTGAAATACTGGGGATAGGCGCGCTCGATCTCGTCGCGGATCAAGGCGTAGTCGCCGACCCAGGCGTCCCAGGGAATCGTGGAGCGACCGGGCACCGTCGCCTTGGCCATCTCGGCCACGATCTTGGGCTCCGACAGGAGTTCGGGCGAGGCGGGCGGGCGGTAGCCCTTGGAGCCGTGGATGCAGGCGGTGGAGTCCTCCATCGACACGAGCTGGTCGCCGGTCGCCTGCGTGTCGCGCTCGATGCGGCCAAGGCAGGGCAGGAGGAAGGTCACCTTGCCCGGCAGGAGGTGGTTGCGGTTGAGCTTGGTGGCGATCTGGACGTGGAGGTCGAGGTTGCGCCAGGCCGCCTCGATCTTCTCGGTCTCGGGAACAGCGCGCGAGAAGTTGCCGCCCAGGCCCAGGAACGCCTTCACCGACCCGTCGAGCATGCCCTCGCAGGCCTCGACCGTGGCGAGCCCCTTCTCGCGCGGCGGCTCGAAGCCGTAGAACGCCTTGAACGTGTCGAGCGGGGCCAGCTCCGGCTTCTCGGTGATGCCGACCGTGCGCTGCCCCTGCACGTTGGAATGGCCGCGGATCGGCGAGACGCCCGCGCCGGGTTTGCCGATATTGCCGCGCATCAGAAGAAGATTCACCACCATCTGCACGTTGGCGACGCCGTGCCGGTGCTGCGTCAGCCCCATGCCGTAGTGGATCATCACGGCCTTGGAGCGGGCATAGGTCCGACCGACCTCCTCGAGGTCGGCGCGCGACAGGCCCGAGACGCGCTCGATCTCCTCCCACGTTGCCTCGCGCACGAAGCGCTCGAACGCGTCGAAGCCGTGGCAGTGCTCGGCGATGAAGGCGACGTCGAGGACGCGCTCGCCGCCCGCCGCCTTCGCCTTGTCGTCGAGCTCGAGGACGGTCTTGGCGATACCGGTCATCGCCGCGATGTCGCCGCCGCAGCGCACCTGGAAGTACTCGGTCGACATCTTGGTGCCGGGGCCGGGCGAGAGCATCTCGGTGGGAGCCTGCGGGCTCTTGAAGCGCACGAGGCCGCGCTCCTCGACGGGATTGAACGTGTAGACGGGAACGCCGCGCTTGCGGGCCTCCTGCAACGGATGAAGAAGCCGCGGCGCGTTGGTGCCCGTATTGTGCCCGAAGAACAGCATCATGTCGGTGTGCTCGAAGTCCTCGAGCTGCACCGTGCCGACCGGCGTGCCGATGGAGCGCGGCAGGCCGACCGAGGTCGACTCGTGGCACATGTTCGAGGAGTCGGGCAGGTTCTGCGAGCCGTAGACGCGCGCGAAGAGCTGCCACATGTAGCTCGTCTCCAGCGAGGCGCGTCCGCTCGCGTAGAAGATCACGGATTTGGGGTCGAGCTTGTTGAGCTCCTCGCCGATCTCGCGGAACGCCGCCTCCCACGAGACCGGGATGTACTGGTCGAGCGAGGGATCGTAGCGCATCGGCGTCGTCAGGCGCCCCTGCTTCTCCAGCTCGTAGTCGGTCCACTCCAGAAGCTCGGTGAGCTTGTGGCGGGCGAAGAAGTCGCGGTCGGTGCGGTTCTTCGTCTGCTCCCAGATCGTCGCCTTGGCGCCGTTCTCGCAGAACTCGAACGGGTGGGCGTTGGCGGGTTTGGCCCAGGAGCACGAGACGCACATGAAGCCGTCGGTCTTGTTCTGGCGGTACAGCGTCTCCCAGATCGTGGAGGCGACCATGCCCTCGGCGGCGCTCTTGTCGACCAGCGACTTCACCGATCCCCATCCGCCGGTCGGGTGGTCGTAGGGCTCGACGGTGACTTCGGACTGGATCTCGCTGCGCCGCATGGCCTGGCTCCTCGTATCGGCCCCGCAAGAGGCGGACCGCTTCCGAACATGGAAGCCTTCCAACAACGAGAAAGGGGCCGCTCCGTTTCGTCGCGCGACAAGCAACCGTCGCGCAGCGGCAGAAAAAATGCCGTCGCCGCTCAGGGCAGGACGACGAGACGCACGCCAGGCCGCAGGAAGGGTGCCAGGCGCAGGAGGTCGCGGGGGTGGAGCGCGACGCTGCCCTCGGTCGGCGCGAAGCCCTCGCGCGCGACATGCAAGAAGATCGCGCTGCCCCGGAAGCGCCGGCGGTTGCGCAGGTTCCAGTCGAGCACCACCACGAGGTCGTAGAGCCTGTCGCCGCGGCGCATGGACTCCGTGCTGGCGGGAAACGGCAGCCGGACGGGGCGGTTGTAGCTCGGGTGGCGCGGCGCGTCGCACCAGCCGTCGTGCGGGCGCGTATGGCGCGTCGGAAGGAGAACGGGCGGGCGCGGTCCGGGAAGGCACGGCGGGCGATAGGCCCACAAGAGGCGCATCGAGGCGATCGGCGTCGCCCCGTCGCCCTCGCGCTTGCGCGACGTCGGGCCGGAGCGGCCGAGCGCGCAGGGAAGGCGCAGCGGACCGGCCTGCACGATACCGCGCGAGCGGTTCCCGGGGGCGGTTCGCACGAGGATCACGCCGCTTTTCCCCTGGTTCCCGCTATGGCCCTCTGGAAAAACGCGCATCGTGCTCACAAATTGTTACAGGATCGGCGGGCGCAATCGGTGTCCGCCCCTCTCAAGGCCCGTACTAGGACCTCTTTATCGAATGAGCGCCCGAAGCATTCTGATTGTCGACGACGACGACGAGCTGCGCAACACGCTGGTGGAGCAACTCTCGCTCCACGAGGAGTTCGCCGTCTCGCAGGAGTCCAACGCCACGCGCGGCATCCAGGCCGCCCGCACCGGCATCGTCGATCTCGTGATCATGGACGTCGGCCTGCCCGACATGGACGGGCGCGAGGCGGTGAAGGTCCTGCGCAAGTCCAACTTCAAGGCGCCGATCATCATCCTGACCGCGCAGGACGCCGATGCCGATACGGTGCTCGGCCTCGAGGCCGGCGCCAACGACTACGTCACCAAGCCCTTCCGTTTCGCGGTGCTGCTCGCGCGCATCCGCGCCCAGTTGCGCCAGCACGAGCAGTCGGAGGACGCCACCTTCCAGGTCGGCCCCTACACGTTCAAGCCGAGTCAGAAGGTGCTGGTCGACGAGAAGGGCGGCAAGATCCGCCTCACCGAGAAGGAGACGGCGATCATCCGCTATCTCTACCGCGCCGACCGGCGCGTGGTGACGCGCGACATCCTTCTCGAGGAGGTCTGGGGCTACAATTCGGGCGTGACCACCCACACGCTCGAGACCCACGTCTACCGCCTGCGGCAGAAGATCGAGCCCGAGCCGTCCAACGCGCGGCTGATCGTGACGGAGTCGGGCGGCTACAAGCTGATGCCCTGAGGGCTCCTGCGCCCCGCGGAACCTTGCCCAGGTGTGGCGCGCCGGAAACGCGCGCCGCGCCTTTTTTCATGCCCGGGCAAGGCCACCGGCCGATAAGCCTTCCGATCGGTCCGTTTTCCTGCGATCACGCTTCCTGCGATCACGGGCCGCCAGGACCCGGCGGATCGGGTCGCGTGGGGTGAAGACGGTCCGGCATGAGCCTTGAGGACGACATGGACGTGTTGCGCGAGGTGCCCCTGTTCGGGCAGCTCGACCGCGACCAGCTGCGCCTCCTGGCCTTCGGGGCCGAGCACCGCTTCCTGAAGGCCGGCGAGATCCTGTTCCGCGCCGAGGCGCGCGCCGACGCCGGCTTCGTGGTGGTGAGCGGCGAGGTGGAGCTGCACGACGGCGAGGGCGGCGAGCGCGTGGTGGCACGCGCGGGACGCGGCAGCCTGCTCGGCGAGATGGCCCTGATGACCGAAACGCGCCGCCCGACCACGGCGGTGACCGCGACGGACTGCGACCTGATCCGCATCCCCCGTCCCTTGTTCCGCCGGATGCTGCTCGAATATCCCGCGATCGCCGCGGCGCTGCACGCGCGCATCCGGGCCGACCTCCTGGCCATGACCGATCGCATCACGGCGCTTTCACCCGCCTTCGAGGACGACGACGAGACAGAACGCGGGTAAGGCCGCCGTCGCGCCGCGGGCTAGGTTCTCCCGCGCCGCTGCGGACCCGCTCCCTAGTGCCTGACGCCCGCGGCCGGCCGGTCGCCGGATCCGGTCTCCGGCAGAGCAGCCTCCGCCCGTGCCTGCGATCGCCCGACCGCGGCAAAGGCCAGGATCGCCGCGCGGGCCCGGTCCACGTCCAGATCGAACCGGAAGCCGTCCACCGCAAAGCCGAAGCAGGCGTCCACCAGCATGAAGCCGCCCTCGTTGCGATGGGTACCGACGGCTTCATGGCTCGAGACCAGAAGGAAACCCTGGGACCGGGCGAGGCGGCGCACGGTGTCGATGGCATCCCGATCGGCGTCGATGAAGGGTAGCGGCATGAATGTCCTGAACTCTGGAGATGCCTTGGGCTGGCTGAACCGGCCACCGCGCCTGCGTCCGACGCGCCAGGGCGACGGGCAGGACGCAAGGGGCTCGCGGCGCTTCGACGACGATGTCACCGTCCGCTCCTCCCCCCATGATGACCGGCAAGAAAATATGGATCATCGGTATGTAACAGAGAGGCCGTATTGTCTCCATCTCGTTGCGCTTGATAAGTCAATACTCACTTATTGATCAATCAGAAGCAGAACCAAGATTTGTGGGCGCATGACGACTTCGATTCCTCTTGCCTGCGTGATCCGATCGCATACGTAGCCAGCAACGGATCGCGAGACGCATCTGGTTGTATCCGTCCCATCGCTAGGTGCCGATGGCTGGGCGCCCCCGCACGGGGCGTCCAGCCATTCCCTACATGACCAGTCGCGGTTCGGCTTTCCAGCGGGATGCGGTGCTTTGGGCCGTCTCAACCCTAAATCGCAACAATCGCATCAGGTCATCTGATGCACGCGCTTCTCAAAATCGCACGGCGCCCGAGTATTCGCCCGCCCGACCATGTGTATTGGAGCGTCGGTCAAGCAACGGACGGCAACCGCGCGTGGACGAACACACAGTCCGAAAAAGCGGACGGCCGAGGCGTCTAGGGCCGTCCGGTCGTCGGCTGCGACCGCGCCGTCCTGGCGGCGATGCTTTCCGGCCCCGATACCGCCTTTGCCGGCGTCGCCCCTGCCCTCGATCTGACCGTCCCCGCCAGGGTTTGATCGGATGACCGACTCGGGGCGACCATTTCCCCACACCGTCGCGCCCGGGAAGCCTGATGGCACGGCCAGCGCCCTCGCCTTCGCCGGTTGCGGTTGAACTCGGCGGACGGCGACGGATCGGGGCTGCGTTCCGCATCCCGTCCGTGCCGACAGCCGCCTTTCTCGTGATCGCCTCGGTGCGACTCCGATCGCTCGCTGGCAGCCGCCGTGTTCGCGTGGAAACGCGGCGCTCGGCCCTCTCGGGCTCTTTTGGGCCGCGCCGCCGCATGCGGCGCGGCGGTTCCCCGGCCTTACGCGCCCTCGTTCGGGATCAGCCGCTTCTGCAGGAAGTAGCGGCGCTGGCCGACAGGATGGTCCTCGATCGTTCCGAACACCTCGAAGCCGCGCTTGCGATAGAAGCCAAGGGCCTGGAACTCGTAGGTGTCGAGCCAAACGCCGACGCATCCGGCGGAGCGGGCGATCCCCTCGGCCTCGTCCATCAGCTTCGTTCCCAGCCCTTGCGAGCGATGCTCTCCCGGCAGGGCCAGGTATTCCACGAACATCCAGTCGTAGGAGATCCTGCCCCAAAGGCCGCCCACCGTCGCGCCCGCCTCGTCGGTGAGAAGCACGGCCACGGGCCGGTACCCGGAGGGGCCGGCCATCTTGGTGTTGTGGGCGACGAGAACCGCGAGGATCGCCTGTTCGTCGGCTTCGGTCGGCGTCTGGGGGGTCGTGATGGTCAGCGTCATGTCGCACCGCAGGAATGGGAAGGCGGCCGACGATGACCCGTCCGGCACCGCGGCGCCAGGGCTGCCGAGGTCTGTGCGGCCGTTCATCCCTCGCCCACGCGCGCCAGCACGAACCCGTCCCAGCCCTTCTCGCCGACCGTCTGGATCGCGGTCGCCGTCAGGCGAGGTTCGGCGGCGACGAGATCAACGAAGCGGCGCACGCCCTGGACGTTGGGGTCGGAACTCGCGGCATTTACGACCGCGCCGCCCCGCACCACGTTGTCGCCCACGATCACCGTGCCGGGGCGCGACAGGGCGAGCGCCCAGCCGAGGTAGTCCGGGTTGCTCGGCTTGTCGGCATCGATGAAGACGAGGTCGAAGGGAGCTTCGAGCGTCGGCAGCACATCGAGCGCGCGGCCGACCCGCAGGTCGACCCGGTCCGCCACGCCCGCCCGCGCGATGTTGCCGCGCGCCAGTTCGGCGTGCCGCGCGTCGGCCTCGATCGTCGTGACCATGCCGCCGGGCGCCAGCGCGCGGGCGAGACGGATCGTGCTGTAGCCGCCGAGCGTCCCGATCTCGAGAACGCGTCGGGCGCCGGCGATCTGGACCAGAAGCGCGAGCATCTGTCCCTGGAGCGCCGAGACGTCGTGTGCAGGCAGCCCCGCCTGCCCGCTCGCCGCCAACGCCTCGCGCAGGGCGACGTCGTCCGGCGCCAGCCGTTCCGCGAAGTAGGCGTCGACGGCGCTCCAGCGCGGCGCGTCCACGACGCTGTTCCGGCATATCTACAACCCGGACGGCCGCAGCTTCGGCTGGTCGCTGCTTCTGTTCGACGGCCGGCAGCGCGAGGCGCTGGCCGATCTGCGTCGGGCCGCCGCCGCGGTCCGGCCCTGGGACTGGGTGCGCCCGAGGCTGGTTCTCGGCGCGGCGGTTCCCGAGGCGCGGGACGCCGTCGCGCTGTCGGACCTCGACGCGGAAGCCCATGCCGCCTACGGCGTCGGCTCCTCGCCCGCGCTCGTGCTCGTGCGACCCGACGGGCACATCGCCTTCCGGGGGCCGGCAAGCCACGCGGAAGCGGTCGCTGCCTACTGCGAGCGGGTCTTCGGCCCGGCGGAGGGCTGATCCTCGCGCGCGGGTCTCAGACGTCCAGCGTCGCCAGCACCGGCACATGGTCCGAGGGCTGGGTCCAGCCGCGCGCCGCGCGCAGGATGCGCACGTCGGAAAGGTGCGGCTCGAGGTCGGGCGAGCTCCAGATATGGTCGAGACGGCGGCCCTTGTCGGCGGCGTCCCAGTCCTTCGCCCGGTAGCTCCACCACGTGTAGAGCTTGGCGGGCTCGGGGATGTGGCGACGCAGGAGGTCGCGCCACCCGCCGTCCCGGATGATGGCGAGCATCTCCTCGGTCTCGACCGGCGTGTGCGAGACGATCTTGAGAAGCTGCTTGTGGCTCCAGACGTCGTGCTCGAGCGGCGCGACGTTGAGGTCGCCGACGAGGATCGATGAGACGCCGGCCTCCTCCTGCGCGCGCATCCGGCGCATCTCGGCCAGGAAGCGCAGCTTGTGGTCGAACTTCGGGTTGACCAGCGGGTCCGGCTCGTCGCCGCCCGCCGGAACGTAGAGATTGTGGACGCGGATGCGCCGCTCGCCCACGCGCAGCGTCAGCGCCAGGTGACGCGCGTCGCCCATCTGGCAGAAGTCGCGCCGCTCCTCGCGCTCGAAGGGGTGGCGCGAGATCGTGGCGACGCCGTGGTAGCCCTTCTGGCCGTGGATCGCGACATGCGGGAAGCCCGCCGCATGAAAGGCTTCCAGCGGGAAGAGCTCGTTCGGGCACTTGGTTTCCTGAAGGCACAGGACGTCGGGCGCCTCCTCGGCCAGGAGGCGCTGGACGATCGGAAGCCGCAGGCGCACCGAGTTGATGTTCCAGGTCGCGATCGTGAAGGGCATGGGGGTCGGCGTCCAGGCAGGGTCGGTCGCGCCGCTTATGGGGGACCGCCACCCGCCCCGCAAGGCGAGGCGCGGCCCATGGATCGCGCGCCGCGCTCGCGCGTTGACTGGGCGAGACGGGGACGAGGGATCATCGCCAAGTGTTCGAGGGCTTCGAGACGCGCATCGTGCCGGGCGCGGGTGCCGACATCTTCTGCCGGATCGCGGGCTCGGGACCGCCGCTTCTCCTGCTGCACGGCTATCCCCAAACCGGGGCCATGTGGGCGGGGATCGCGCCGCGGCTGGCCGAACGGTTCACGGTCGTGGTGGCGGACCTGCGCGGCTACGGGCAGTCCTCGCAGCCCGACTCGCGCTCCGGCGAGCACTACGCCAAGCGCTCCATGAGCAACGACATGGCGGCCGCGATGCGCGAGCTCGGACACGAGCGCTTCCATCTGGCCGGCCACGACCGGGGCGGGCGCGTCGCCTATCGTCTGGCGCTCGACCATCCGGAGGCGGTGTCCAGGCTCGCCGTTCTCGACATCGTGCCGACCCTCACGATGTGGGAGCGCATGGACGCAGCGCGCGCCCTGTCGGGCTACCACTGGAGCTTCCTGGCCCAGCCCAACCCGCTGCCCGAGCGGCTGATCGGCGCCGACCCGGTCTTCTACCTCGACCACACGCTGGCGAGCTGGACCGCGAGCCATTCCACGAGCGCCTTCTCGCCCGAGGCCCTGTCCGAATACCGGCGCGCCTTCAACCGGCCGGAGGCGATCCACGCGGCCTGCGAGGACTATCGCGCGGGCGCCACGATCGACCGGACGCACGACGAGGCCGATCGCGCGGCGAACCGGCGCATCGCAGCGCCGGTGCTGGCGATCTGGGGCGCGGACGGCACGCCCGCCAAGGGCGGGGACCCGCTGGATGCCTGGCGCCCCTGGGTCGCGGGCGACCTCGACGGCGTCGAGGTGCCGGGCGGCCACTTCGTCGTGGAGGAGGCGCCCGAGGACACGCTCGCGGCGCTTCTCGCGTTCTTCGGCCGCTGAGACCTCAGTAGAAGCGTCCGTAGCCCCAGCCGACGCCGAGCCCCGCACCGCCGATCCCGACGCCCCCGCCGTAGAGCCGGGCGCGCCGGTCGGCCGAGCGCTCGATGTCGCGGCGCTGCAGGCATTCCGCGAACGCCGTGGTGCGCGGCCGGAAGCCGTAGTCGCGACAGGCCGCCTCGTCGGCGGCGCGACGCTCCTCCGGACTTGCCGAAACGCAGGCCGACAGCATCAGCGGCAGAACAACGAGGGCGAGCGTGGCGCGACGCATGAGCACTTTTCCCGACAGGCGACTGGACGGGGAACGACGTTTCACGTGAAACGCTCCCGGCCGTCCGCCGCCCGATCGGGGCGCGCCTACTTGTTGCCGGTCTGGCCCGTCGCGATGCGGCTGTAGGGAATGGCGAACTGGTCCTTGTCGACGCTCGCCCCGTCCTGGACGTTGTAGATCATCACGGTCGTGTCCTTGCCCTGCGCGTCGCGAATCGTCCACTGGCGCAGGTCATAGGTCGAGGGGTCGAACATCATGGTGATGCGCGAGGAGCCGAAGATCGACTTGTCGCCCATCACGATCGTGGTGAGGTCGGGCCCCTCCTTCACGCTCTGGATGTTGGCGCCGGACAGGTCGATGCGCTGGTCGAGTAGGAGCTTCAGCGGCGTCTTGGACAGCGGATACAGGTCCCACGTGTTGAGCTTGCGGTTGTTCACCGCGACCTGCGAGCCGTCCGAGATCACGCGCACCGGCGTGCCCTTGTAGTCGAAGCGGATGCGGCCCGGGCGCTCCAGCGCGAACGTGCCCTCGCTCTGGTTGCCGGCCGCGTCGAACTGAACGAACTCGCCGCGCATGGACTTCACGGACGAGAAGTGGTCGGCGACGCGCTGGGCGACGGCGCCCGCGCCCTGGGCCAGGGCGGCGCCCGAGCCGGCCAGCGTCGCTCCGGCCAGAAGGGCGGCCGACAGGAAGGCGCCCGTGATGCGTCGAGAGATGGTCATGGGTTGATCGGTCCTCGAATGGCGACAGGGGCCGCAATGCGCCCCCCGGGGGTCGGGTTGCATATAGGAAGGGGACCCGGCCCCATTGCGGCAGTTCACATGAAATCCGCGTCAGAATGCCGGAAACACCCTGACGCCGACCTGAACGACGCGCGACGACACGGCCACGGGAGGGCGGCGGACAAGGATCGGCCAGGCACCGCAGAGCCATCGCCCGCGCCGTCGGACGCTTGTGCTCCCGCGCGTCAGTGCCGGTCCGATGCGCAGCGGCCGTGATCGCCGAGCACCTCGATCACCCGGCATCCGGCGACCGAGTGGTTCGAGCAGTCCGCCATGCGAGCGACCTCCGCCCGCAGCGCGGTCAGCCGGGCGATCTTGTGGTCGATCTCGGCCAGATGGGCCGCCGCGATCCGGTCGGCGCTCTCGCAAGGGCGGTCCGGCTCGCCCGCCAGCGCCAAGAGTTCGCGGATCGGCTCGATATCGAAGCCGAGCTCGCGGGCGTGCCGGATGAACCGGAGCCGTCGCAGGTCGCTCGCGTCGTAGAGGCGGCGGTTGCCCTCGGTCCTCGGCGGAGCGGCCAGGAGGCCGATCTGCTCGTAGTAGCGGATCGTCGGCACCTTGATGCCGCTCGCCCGCGAGGCTTCTCCGATCGCAACGCCGCCCGTCATGATTTCCGCTTGCTCCTCTAGCCGTTAGAGGAGGTACGCCTCGCCCGGAACCGACGCAAGGAAGACGCCATGAGCACGGTGGTGAGCGAGAGCCGCTTCAAGGTCACGGGCATGGACTGCGCCGCCTGCGGCAGCAAGGTGGACACCGCGATTCGGCGGTTGCCGGGCGTGGAGGACGTCGCCGTCTCGGTAGCGGCGGGAACGGTCAGGGTCCGCCATGCCGACGGCTTCGACGCCGCCGCGCTGACGCGGCAGGTTCGGAACCTCGGCTACGGTGCCGAAGACGCGGACGGGGCCGAGACAGCCGGACGGCATGACCATGACCATGCCGGCCACACGCACCGCGACCCCACCGAGGCGGCTCCTCCGTGGTGGCGGACGAAGAAGGCGAGGCTGACGGGGACTTGCGCCGCAGCACTGCTCGCGGCCTACGGCCTCGGCCACCTCGCGCCCACGCTGGAGCGTCCGGCCTTCCTCGCCGCACTCGCTGTCGGTCTGGTTCCCGTCGCCTGGCGCGCGATCACAGCTGCCCGGTTCGGAACGCCCTTCTCGATCGAGACGCTGATGGCGATCGCGGCCATCGGCGCCGTCTTCATCGGCGCCGAGGAGGAAGCGGCGACCGTCGTGCTCCTGTTCCTCGTCGGCGAGATGCTGGAGGGGCTGGCTGCCAGCCGTGCCCGGGCGAGCATCCAGGGCCTGTCCTCGCTCGTGCCGAAGACGGCGCTCGTCGAAAGGGACGGCGAGACGACCGAGGTTTCGGCGGAGAGCCTCGCGGTCGGCGCCGTCATCCTGGTGCGTCCCGGCGACCGCATCCCGGCCGACGGCACGGTCCTGGAGGGCGCCGGCGAGGTCGACGAGGCGCCGGTCACCGGCGAGAGCGTGCCCAAGCGCAAGGCGGTCGGTGATCCCGTCTTTGCCGGCACCGTCAACGCGGGCTCGGTCCTCAGGGTGCGCGTCACGGCCGCCGCTGCCGACAACACGATCGCGCGCATCGTCCGCCTCGTGGAGGAGGCACAGGAGCGAAAGTCGCCGACGGAGCGCTTCATCGACCGCTTCTCGAGGGTCTACACGCCCGCCGTCCTCGCGGTCGGGTTGCTCGTCGCCGGAGGACCGCCCCTCCTGCTTGGAGCGGACTGGAGCGAGTGGATCTACAAGGGTCTCGCCATCCTCCTGATCGGCTGCCCCTGCGCGCTCGTCATCTCGACGCCCGCTGCCATCGCAGCGGGCCTGTCGGCGGGCGCCCGTCGCGGCCTTCTGATGAAGGGCGGGGTCGTGCTGGAGACGCTCGGCCGGATCACGGCGGTCGCCTTCGACAAGACGGGGACGCTGACCAGGGGCAAGCCGGTCGTGACCGCGGTCGTCGCCGCGGGTCGCCCGGCGCGGGACGTCCTGTCGCTCGCGGCCGCGCTGGAGACGGGATCGAGCCATCCGCTGGCGCTGGCCATCCTCGAGCGGGCGAAGGCCGACAAGGCCCCGATCCCGCCCGCCTTCGACGCGAGAGCCGTTCCCGGCGAGGGCGTCGAGGGCCGGGTCGGCGGCGAACCGGTGTTCCTGGGGTCTGCGCAGGCGGCCGCGCGCCGCACGACGCTCGGGGCGGAGCACCTTGCCGCGATCGCCGCGCTGAACGCCGAGGGCCGGACCGTATCGGTCGTGCTCTCACGCGTCGGCGTCGCGGGCTTCATCGCCCTGCGCGACGAGGCGAGGCCGGACGCCCGCGCGGCGCTGGCCGACCTGAAGGCCGAGGGTATTCGCACCGTCATGCTGACCGGCGACAACCGTACGACAGCCGAAGCCGTCGCAGCGAGCCTCGGCATCCGGGCATGCGCCGAACTCCTGCCGCAGGACAAGCAGCGCATCGTGCGCGAGCTCCGGTCCGAGGGGTTCAAGGTCGCCACGGTCGGCGACGGCATCAACGACGCCCCGGCGCTGGCGGCGGCCGACATCGGCATCGCCATGGGCGGCGGCACGGACGTCGCGCTGGAAACGGCGGATGCGGCGGTGCTGCACGGGCGCGTGCGCGACGTTCCCGACATGATCGCGCTGTCCCGCGCGACCATGCGCAACATCCACTCGAACATCGCGATCGCGCTCGGCATGAAGGCGGTGTTCCTCGTCACCACCGTTCTCGGCATCACGGGCCTGTGGCCCGCGATCCTTGCGGACACGGGCGCGACCGTGCTCGTGACCGCCAACGCGATGCGGCTGCTTGGCTGGAGGCCACGATGAACGGTCGGCGGGGGAAGCGGCGATCCGGATCGGGCAACCGTCGCGCCGTGGCGGGGTCGGCTTGCGCAGATCCCCACTGGGCGCACAGGCTGCACGCCGTTGCCGGAGCGATCGCCGCCGCACCGATCGCGAGGCGCGGCACGGACCGGTTCCAAGCGAGAGCGTAAGGTTGCACCGAGGGGCCTCGGCGCGGTTGCCGGACACGCCCGGCCAGCCGAATGGCCGGGACCCGCGATGGTCGCGAACCGGCCCTTACTTGGGCAGGCGACCCATGCGCTGGATGTCGCGGACGGTGTCGCGGGTCAGCACGGCCACAATGAACACGAAGCCGCCGCAAAAGGCCGCTCCGGCCATGGAGCCGAGGTAATGACCCGGGCTCGCCCAGTCGGCGGACAGGGCCGTCGCCAGACAACCCACGACGGCGCCAATGCTGGCCCCGAGCAACGCAAGCTTCGGCACCCTCATTTCATTCGACACGGATGATCTCCAACAGTTGTTTCGCCGTGCTGCGGGATGGTGTTCTGCCCGGAACGGCGTCGATGATGAATATCGTCGCTTCCGCATAAAGGATCGATACGAATATCGGGCCGGCGACGCCGTCCCAGCTGTGCAGCCCTTCTCAGATGCGGGTTCGAAGCCGGATCGCCGGCCGGGCGGTCCCGCCGCCTAGAGAAGCGCAAACACCAGGACGAGAAGGAAGAAACCGCCGATACCGTAGACGGCCCAGCGGTTCGGGACGGCATCGTTTCTGCGGGCGCGCGAGGAAACCCAGACGACCATCCGCTTCGCGTTCCCGGCTGGGGCGCCCCGGTCCGCACCTCGTGCGCGATGTGCGCGCTTCATCGCCTGTCTCCGGTCTCGGCCTGGCGCCGCGCGCGCGTGTTTCCGCACGGCTTCATGGGTCCGGCGGCGGAGGCGGGCCGCGCCGTCCCCGCCGATCGCCGACCCGTCACGACACCAGCCGCACGGCCGGTCCGGGAAGCGTCTCCACCGCGTTCGCCGGCGGCGTGTAGCAGACGTGTCGGGCCACCTCGTCCAGGACCCGGCGTTCGCGCCTGGCGAACTCCAGCGCCGCCTCGCGCGACACGAAGATGCCGCCGCAGCCGTTGCAGGGCCCCTCGACGATCCAGCTCCCGTGTCCGTCGGGGCGGAGCGTGAACGCCAGCGGGTCCGGTTCGACCTTCGGCAGCGCGCTCATCGGGCCGCTCCCGCGGCGACCGCAGGCCGGACCGGACCACGCGGTGGCACGGCCTCGATCGCATCCCTCACCGACGCCGCCTGCCGTTGCGCGGCCCGGCCCAGCGTGTGGAGCGGCAGGCGCACGGTGGTCTCGCATCCGACGCTCTCGTGCAGCAGGTCCTTGAGCGCGGCGACCCCTTCCGCCTCGACGAGGTCGACCAGCGGCCGCAGGCGGGACTGGAACTCGCGCGCCAGGGCGCCGTCGTTGCCGCGGATCGCGTCCCACAGGCCGACGACCAGCGTCGGCGCGACGTTCGCGACGGCGCTGAACAGGCCGTCGGCGCCGAGCAGACCCGTCGCGGCCGCCGTCGGCTCGTGGCCCGCAAGGAAGGCGACGCCGTGGCGCGCGCGCGTCATGCATTCGACGTGCAGCGGGTTGGCGGAATGGTCGACGATCGCGGCGACGTTCGCCACCCGCGTCAGCTCGGCCATCTGGCAGGACGAGAGCTGGACCTTGGTCGCGGCCTCGTCGAACTCGAGAAAGAGCGGCAGCCTCGTTGCGGCCGCGACCGCCTCGACATGCGCGCGGACCCCGCTGAACGAGGGCTTGTTGTAGAAGGGCATGACGAGCACGAGGCCGTCCGCGCCCGCTGCCTCGGCGTCGAGCGCCAGCGCGATGGACCGGGCCGTGCTCGGCGTTCCGACATGGGCGAGGACGGACATGCGGCCCTTGGCCGACGCCGTGGCTTCGATCAGGGCGATGCGCTCGGCCTGCTCCAGGGTCGATCCCTCGCCGGCCCAGCCGGCGACGGCGACCGCGGCGACGCCGCTGCGGGCCTGCCAGCGCGTCAGCGAGGCGACGCGGAACGTGTCCACCGTGGACGACCGGCCGAAGTCGGCATCGAAGCTGGACTTGAACGGTGTGACCAGTGAGGTGACCACGCCCGAGAATGCGGCACTCATCGAAGGAGCTTGCCCCCCGTTGTTTCGATGGGGGGAATCTCGGCAGAACCGCATAAAGGGTCGATACGAATTTCCCGCACCCCGATCACGGGGCGGGGAGCGCCATTACCGCGCCTCGAACGCAGGGGCCGCCAGGAGTTCGGCCCGTGTGAGGTCGCTGACGAGACGCGCCCCTCGCCCGTCACCCCGCCCCGGCGCGCCGCCCGCCATCAGGGCGTCGAGGGTCGCGGCCAGTCCGCCCTCGGGCCGGTCTTGCGTCTCCTGACCGTCGGCGACCTCCGTCGCCCGGTCCGCCTCGGGATGGATCGACCCGATCGGGACGGCCACCGTGCGCGTGGTCACGCCGAGCACCCATCCGACCCGAACCGCGAGCGCGACCACGCGAAGATCGCGGCTCAGCACCGCGTCGCTGACCGTTCCCAGGCGTTCGCCCTGCCGGTCGATCACCGCGGCGCCGATCAGCGTGGAGGCCATCGTCTCGCCCGGGCCCGGCGACTGGAGGGGGCCCCGCGACGGCATGGCGCCGTCCGCGGTCCCGGTGCAGGCGTGGGGATCGCGGCAGTCCGCCGCGGCCCAGGCGCCCGCGAAGATGGCGCCGCCGATCAGCAGCACCCCGGCACAGGCGCCGGGCATCGTTCCGGCTCGACGTCGACGTGTCGGTTCCATGTCGTCCTCCCTCAAACCAGTCGGTACCCGATGCCGGGCTCGGTCAGGATCAGGCGCGGCGCGGAGGGGTCCTCCTCGAGCTTCTGGCGGATCTGCCCGACGTAGACGCGCAGGTACTGGGTGTCGCCCTGGTTGGCCGATCCCCACACCTCGCGCAGGAGGTGAGCGTGGGTGACGACCTTGCCGGCGTTCTGGAGGAGCACGACGAGCACGTCGAACTCGCGGCGCGTCAGGCGGACCTCGCGGCCGCCCCGGCGCACGACATGGGCACCGAGGTCCACCTCGACGTACCCAGCCGCGAGGATCCCCTGGTCCGTCCTTGGCTTGGCATGCCGGAGCGCGGCCCGGAGCCGTGCCATCAGCTCGCCCACGCCGAACGGCTTCTCGACATAGTCGTCGGCGCCCAGATCCAGCGCCTGCACCTTCTCGGTCTCGCGGTCGCGCGCCGACAGGACGACGATCGGCACGGCCGAGTCCTTGCGCAGCCGCCGGATCACCTCCTTGCCGTCGAGGTCGGGCAGGCCGAGGTCGAGCACGATCGCGTCGGGCTGCGCGTCCGAGGCGAACTTCAGGGCGTCCGCGGCCGTGAGGGCCGGGACGACGCGGTACCCCTCGGCCGTCAGGACGGGCTTCAGGAAGCGATGGATCGCGGGCTCGTCGTCGACGAGGAGGATGGTCGGCTGGGTCATGGGGTCGGCGCGCGTTCGGATGGCAGTCGGATCAGGAAGGCGGCCCCGCGGGGGCGGGCGGCGTCGGGCGGCAGCAGTTCCACCGTGCCGCCATGCGCCTCGACGATGCCCTTGGTGATCGCAAGGCCGAGGCCCGCGCTGTCGCCGCCGTCGGCGGTCGAGGTCCGCATCCGGGTGAACTTCTCGAAGACGTGCTCGCGCAGGTCCGGCGGGACGCCGGGACCGTCGTCGGCGATCTCGATCGCGATGCCGCCGGGTTCGGCCCGGGCCCGGAGCGTCACGCCCGCGTTCGCCCCCGCGTGCTTGACGGCGTTGCCGACGACGTTGCCGACGGCCTGGTCGAGAAGCGTCCCGTCGCCGAAGGCCAGGATCGGCTCCGGCGGCAGGTCCACCGAGAACCGCTGGGTCGCGCCGCGCCGGCGCGCCTGGTCGACCTGGCGTTCCAGCATCTCGCGGATGTCGACCCAGTCCTTGGTGATCTCGAGCGCTCCCGCCTCGAGGCGCGTCATCGACAGGAGGTTGCGGACCATCTGGTCGAGCTGCCGCGCCTCGTCGCGCACCTGCGCGAGGAGGTCGTCGCGGGCGGCGGCGTCCAGCCGGTCGCGGTAGTCGATCAGCGCGGTCGCGGACCCGAGGATCGAGGCGAGCGGGGTGCGGAAGTCGTGGCTGATCGAGGCGAGGAGGATGTTGCGCACCCGCTCGGTCTCGGCCGCGGTGCGCGCGCTGCGCACCTCGGTCGACAGGAGCGCGCGATGGAGGGCGGCCGCGGTCTGTTCGGCAAGCGCCGACAGGAGCGTCCGGACCTCGGCGTCGAGGGACTCGGCTCCTGGCGGCCGCTCGATCCCGAGGACGCCGACCTTGCTGTCCTGGACCGCGAGCGGGAGGAAGGTCCAGCCGCTGGAGGGCAGCGTCTGCGTGCCCGCCCCTGCCTTCTCGCCATGCTCGTGCGCCCAGCGCGCGGCGGTGCGCGCGGGAACGTCGAGCCGGTCGTCGGGCGGCCAGGCCGCGGCGATGGCGAGGTCCCCCGCGTCGGGCCGCAGGATCGTGACCGCCCGCCCGATCGCGGCGTTGATCTCGGTCGCGGCGGCCTCCGCGACGGCGCCGACATCGGGAAGCGCCGAGAGCGTGCGCGTAAATTCGTAGAGGCGCCGGGCGGCCCTGGTGCGACGCGCGGAGGCGCGCATCTGCTCGCGGGCCTGGCCGGCGACCGCGGAGATCGCCACGGCGATGATCAGGAACACCACCAGCGCCAGGACCTCGTGCGGCCGGGCGACCGTGAACGTGCCTCGCGGGTCGATGAAGAAGAAGTTGTAAGCCCCGAACGAGAGGAACGAGGCGAAGACCGCCGACCAGACGCCGTAGAGAAGCGCCGGCGTCAGGACCGCCAGAAGATAGAGCATCGAGACGTTGGGCAGGGGCACGAAGCGCACGAGCTCGGTGCCGAGAAGGGTCGCCAGGGCGACGCTGCCGGCGGCCGTTCCGTAGCCGATCCAGCCGCCAGGCTCCGGCCAGGACCACGACCGGGGCGGCGGCGCCTCGCTTTCCGTCAGGACGAGCACCGACACGCCTTTGGCCCGGCCGACCAGCGCATCGGCGAGGTTGCCCTCGGACCACGGCAGCTTCAGGCGGCGCGACCGCGCCTTGCCGACCACGATCTGGGTGACGTTCTCGAAGCGCGAGAAGCGCAGGATCTCGGCGGGAAGGTCGGCGGCCACCAGGCTGTGCGTCTCGGCGCCCAGGCTCTTGGCCAGTTGCAGGGACGCGTCGAGGCGCGACGCCTCGTTGGCCTCCAGCACGGCGCCGGGGCGCTCGATGGTCACGGCGAACCACGGCGCGTCGAGAAGGTCGGCGAGGCGCTTGCCCTCGCGCACGAGGCGCTCGGCCTGCCGGTCGGGACCGATGCAGACGAGAAGGCGCTCGCCCGCCGCCCAGGGGCCCTCGATCGCCCCGCCCTGCATGCGCTCGACGAGGTCCGAGTCGACCTGCGCGGCCACCTGGCGCAGCGCCAGCTCGCGCAGCGCCGTGAGGTTGGAGGGCTTGAAGAAGTTCTGCGTGGCGCGGGTCGCGGTGTCCTCGACATAGACCTTGCCCTCGGCCAGGCGCCGGATCAGCTCGTCGGAGGGCAGGTCGACCAGGACGATCTCGTCGGCCACCTCCAGCGTCGTGTCAGGCACGGTCTCGCGCACGCGCACGCCCGTGATGCGCTGGACGACGTCGTTGAGGCTCTCGACATGCTGGACGTTCATCGTGGTCCAGACGTCGATGCCGGCCTTCAGGCATTCGGCGACGTCCTGCCAGCGCTTGGGGTGGCGCGAGCCCTCGACGTTGGAATGGGCGTACTCGTCGACCAGCAGCAGCGAGGGGCGGCGGGCGAGCGCGGCGTCGATGTCGAACTCGGGAACGAGCCGCCCCCGGTAGGGGATGGGCTTGCGCGGCAGCACCTCGAGGTCGGCGACCATCGCCTCGGTATCGGCGCGCCCATGCGTCTCGACGATGCCGACGAGGACGTCGCGCCCCCCGGCCCTGGCGGCGCGCGCGGCGCCCAGCATGGCGTAGGTCTTGCCGACGCCGGGCGCCGCGCCCAGGAACAGCCGCAGCTTGCCCCGTCCCTCGCGCTCGGCATGGGCGAGAAGGGCATCGGGTGAGGCTCTGGGCGCGTCGTCCTGCATCGCGGTCGGTCCGGATCTCGCCGGGGGCCGATCGGCCGGCCCGGAAACGGGGTTCGGCGCAGAAGGGAGCCCCGAGGGACCCTTCCGCGCCGTCATGGCCATCACATAGGGTCCGGGGAGCCCGGACCGCAGGAGGCGTCAGTTCGCGGGCGTCGCGGCCGAGGCCGTCGGCGTGCCCGCCGCCGGCGCGGCCGGCGCGGGCGCGAGCGCGTCGAGCGCGAGGTTCACCGCCAGCACGTTGACGCGCGGCTCGCCGAGAACGGCCAGGGTCCGGCCCGTCGTGTTCTCGGCAATCGCGCGGCGCACGGCATCCGCCTCGACGCCGCGCGCGGCGGCGATGCGGGCGACCTGAAGCTCGGCAAAGGCCGGCGACACGTCGGGGTCGAGGCCCGAGCCGGACGTGGTGATCGCGTCGGCGGGAAGCGTGCTCGCGCCGGTCGCCGCCTTCATCGCCTCGCCGTCCGTCTTCAGGCGATCAGCCAGCTTGGCGCTGGTGGGGGCGAGGTTGGTGCCCGACGACGACGCGCCGTCGTAACCGTTGCCCGCCGCCGACGGACGGCCCTGGAGGTAGCGGCCTTCCGCGAAGGCCTGCCCGATCAGGCTGGAGCCGACCGGCTGACCGTCCCGCATCACGAGGCTGCCGCCGGCCTGCTCGGGCAGGGCGGCCCCGGCGATCGCCGTCATGGCTGCGGGGTAAAGGATCCCGAGGAGGATCGTGAGGATGCCGAGGAGCGTCGCCGCGGCGCGAAGTTGCGAGAGCATGGGGGAGTTCCTTGGAAGGGCTCAGGCGAGGCCGAGGGCGGAGACCGCCACGTCGATGATCTTGATGCCGACGAAGGGCACGAGGATGCCGCCGAGGCCGTAGATCAGGAGGTTGCGACGGAGCACCGTGGCGGCGTCCATCGGCCGATAGGGCACGCCGCGCAGCGCGAGCGGGATCAGCGCGACGATCACGAGGGCGTTGAAGATCACCGCCGACAGGATCGCGCTTTCGGGCGTGGCGAGCCGCATGACGTTGAGGACGCCGAGTTCGGGGATCGCCGCGATGAACAGCGCCGGGATGATGGCGAAGTACTTCGCGACGTCGTTGGCGATCGAGAAGGTCGTCAGCGAACCGCGCGTCATCAGGAGCTGCTTGCCGATGCCCACGATCTCGATGAGCTTGGTGGGATCGGAGTCGAGGTCCACCATGTTGCCGGCCTCGCGGGCGGCCTGCGTGCCGGTCTGCATGGCGACGCCGACATCGGCCTGGGCGAGCGCCGGCGCGTCGTTGGTGCCGTCGCCGCACATGGCGACCAGCCGGCCCTGCCGCTGCTCGTTGCGGATGTAGTTCAGCTTGTCCTGAGGCGTGGCTTCCGCGATGAAGTCGTCGACGCCCGCCTCGCCCGCGATCGCGGCGGCCGTGACCGGGTTGTCGCCGGTCACCATGACCGTGCGGATGCCCATGCGGCGCAGCTCGGCGAAGCGCTCCTTGATGTCGGGCTTCACGACGTCCTTGAGGTGGATGACGCCGATGTAGCGGCCGTTCTCGGCGAGCCCCAGCGGCGTGCCGCCGGACTTGGCGATGCGCTCCACAGCCTGCGTGAAGGCAGCGGGCTCGGGCACGTCGCGGCCGGCGGTCTCGCGCACGAAGCGGCGGATCGCGTCGACCGAACCCTTGCGGATGGTCTTCGAGCCGGTGTCGACGCCCGACAGGCGGGTGGCGGCCGAGAACGGGATGAACGTCGATCCCGCCGGCGGAGCTTCCGGAACGGAGACCCCGTACTTCTCGCGCGCCAGAACCAGGATCGAGCGCCCTTCCGCCGTCTCGTCGGCCAGCGAGGCCTCCACCGCGATGTGGGCGGCTTCCGTGTCCGTCACGCCCTGGACGGCGACGAACTCCGAGGCCATGCGGTTGCCGAAGGTGATCGTGCCGGTCTTGTCGAGAAGCAGCGTGTCGACGTCGCCCGACGCCTCCACCGCCTTGCCCGACATGGCGAGCACGTTGTGGCGGATCAGCCGGTCCATGCCGGCGATGCCGATCGCCGACAGGAGCCCGCCGATCGTGGTCGGGATGAGGGTGACGAGAAGCGCAACGAGGATCGGCACGGAGACCGCGGCGCCCGCATAGGACGACAGGCCCGTCAGCGTGACGACGGCGATCAGGAAGATCAGCGTCATGCCGACGAGGAGGATGGTGAGCGCCAGCTCGTTCGGCGTCTTCTGCCGCTCGGCGCCTTCCACCAGCGCGATCATGCGGTCGAGGAACGAGGAGCCAGGGGCAGCCGTGATGCGCACCACCAGCCAGTCGGAGACGACCGTGGTGCCACCGGTGACCGCCGAGCGGTCGCCGCCCGCCTCGCGGATCACGGGCGCAGATTCGCCGGTCACGGCCGCCTCGTTGACGGAGGCGATGCCCTCCACGATCTCGCCGTCGCCCGGCACGAGGTCGCCGGTCTCGACCAGGACGTGGTCGCCGACTTTCAGGTCGAGCGCCGAGACGGACTGGATGGCGCGGCGGTCCTTGGGCGAGGCCATGCGCTTGGCGACCGTGTCGGTGCGCGCCTTGCGCAGGCTGTCGGCCTGGGCGCGGCCGCGCCCTTCCGCGATGGCCTCGGCGAAGTTGGCGAACAGCACCGTGAACCAGAGCCAGGCCATGATCTGGCCGGTGAAGAGGAGTGGGTTGCCGGCGAGGAGGTCGCGCACGAAGAGGACGGTGACGACCGCCGCGACGACCTCGGTGACGAAGATCACCGGGTTGCGCATGAGGGCGACGGGGTTGAGCTTCTTGAAGGCGTCGACCATGGCCCGGCCGACGAGGTCGGGCCGGAAGGTGGACGTTGCGGCCTTGGCAGCCATGGGGCGTGTCCTTGTTGCCGGATCCTTCACGAGGACCCACGCGGAATGGGTGACGGTTCGGATGGGCGGCCCGGCGCTGGAGGCCGGGCCGCGCCCAAGGTCGTCAGGGGGCGTCAGAAGGTCTTGCCGGCCAGCATCTGCACCTGCTCGGCGATGGGGCCGAGGGCGAGCGCGGGGAAGAACTGGAGGCCGCCGAGGATCAGGATGATGCCGGCGAGAAGCCCGACGAAGAGCGGCCCATGCGTCGGGAAGGTGCCCGACGAGGGGGCAAGCTTGGTCTTGCCGACCAGCGAGCCGGCGATCGCCATCATCGGCACGATGTAGGCGAAGCGGCCGAGCAGCATGGCCAGGCCCAGCGTCGTGTTCCACCAGGGCGAGTTGGCCGACAGGCCGCCGAAGGCCGAGCCGTTGTTGCCGGCCGCTGAGGTGTAGGCGTAGTAGATCTCCGACAGGCCGTGCGGACCGGCATTGCCGAGGCCCGACAGGGCCGCCGGCAGGACCGCCGAGACCGCCGAGAAGCCGAGGATCGCGGCCGGCAGGATGAGGATCGCGAGGATCGCCATCTTCATCTCCTTGGCCTCGATCTTCTTGCCGAGATATTCCGGCGTGCGGCCGACCATGAGGCCCGCCACGAAGACCGAGATGATCGCGATCACCAGAATGCCGTAGAGGCCCGAGCCGACGCCGCCCGGCAGGATCTCGCCGAGCATGATCAGCACCATCGGCACCATGCCGCCGATCGGCGTGAACGAGCCGTGCATGGCGTTGACGGCGCCGTCCGACAGGCCGGTTGTCGCGGAGGCAAAGAAGGCGGAAGCCGCGAGCCCGAAGCGGACCTCCTTACCCTCCATGTTGCCGCCGGCCGGGTCGAGCCCGGCCGCGGCCAGAACCGGCGTGCCGGCGCTTTCGGCCCAGTAGCAGATCGCCGTCGCGGAGACGAGCAGGAGCCCCATGACCGAGAGGATCGCCACCGCCTGGCGGCGGTCGCCGACGAGCCGGCCGAAGGCGAAGACCAGCGCGGTGGAGACCACCAGCATCTGCCAGATCGTCAGCGCGTTGGAGAGCGGGGTCGGGTTCTCGTAGGGGTGCGCGGCGTTGACGTTGTAGAAGCCGCCGCCGTTGGTGCCGAGCTGCTTGATCGCGATCTGCGAGGCGACGGGCCCGAGCGCCAGCGTCTGCGGCTGGCCCTCCAGCGTCTGGACGCTCGCCGAGGCCTCGAAGGTCTGCGGCGTGCCCATGGCCACCTGCGCGAGGCCCGTGACGATCGCGAGCGGCAGGAGCACGTAGAGCGTGGCGCGCGTCACGTCGGTGAAGAAGTTGCCGACCGTCTGGGCGCCCGAGCGCGCGAAGGCGCGCACCAGCGCCACCGCCAGCGCGATGCCGGTGGCCGCCGACAGGAAGTTCTGGACCGTGAGCCCCGCCATCTGGCTCAGGATGCTCATGGTGGTCTCGCCGCCGTAGCTCTGCCAGTTCGTGTTGGTCACGAACGACACGGCCGTGTTGAAGGCCAGATGCGGGGACAGGCCGGCAAAGCCCTGCGGGTTCAGCGGGAGGAAGGCCTGGAACCGCAGCAGGAGGTACAGAAGCAGGAAGCCCGCGCCGTTGAAGGCGAGCATGGCCAGCGTGTAGGCGAGCCAGCCCTGCTCACGGGTCGGGTCGATGCCCGACACCTTGTAGAAGCCGCGCTCGACGGGGCCGAGGACGGGGGTGAGGAACGTCCGCTCGCCCGCGAAGACGCGGCCCATGAAGGCGCCAAGCGGCACCGCAAACGCGACCACGGCCGCGAGGATCAGGATGATTTGCAGCCAGCCGACGACGGTCATGGCACGGGCCTTTCAGAGACGGGATTCAGAACCGCTCGGGACGCGCGAGCGCGTAGACGAGGTAGGCGGCAAGGGCGAGCGCGACGGCGCCGCCGAGAACGAGGTCGAACATCGTCAGGCTTGGCCCGCCCAGCGCGCGTAGGCGCCCATCAACGCAAAAAAGCCCAGCCCCACGGCCAGGTAGATCAGATCGAACATGCGAGCCCTCCTTTCGGGATCGCCCTCGAATTGGACCCGATCGGCATAAAGGATCCATACGAGTTTTCGCGCCGCCCACCGCTGCGCCGGGCCCCGCCGGTGGCCGGAAGGCGGGGTCGCGCCGACCCGCCCCCCCGTGCGATAGCGACCGTGCCCCGCCCCGCGGCGGCATCGGAGCCCGGACCATGCCCACGACCCTTGCCGTCTTTGCTGCCGCCGCCCTGGCCGAGATCGCCGGATGCTTCGCCTTTTGGGCGTGGCTGCGCCTCGATCGATCCCCGCTCTGGCTGGTGCCGGGCCTCGTATCGCTCGCGGCCTTCGCATGGTTGCTGACGCTCGCGGAGACCGAGAGTGCTGGACGGGCCTATGCCGCGTATGGCGGCATCTACATCCTGTCCTCGATCCTGTGGCTTTGGGCGGCCGAGGGTGTGAGGCCGGACCGCTGGGACATGGCCGGCGCCGCGATCTGCCTGCTGGGAGCCGGCGTCATCCTGCTCGCTCCGCGCGCGGCCTGACCGCAGCCGGCATCCGCGGTAAAGCTCAAAGGCGACCCGGCGCGCCCGCCAGCTCGTCGGCGCCGTCCTGGTGCTCGTCGTCCTGTTTGCTTCGCGCCGGACCAGGACGGCCCCGCCATGCCCCCACTGAACCGTCGATCGCCTGGCCGGTGCGAAACGGCTTTCATTCGCCGGCAAGAACCGCACCGGGCCCGTCGGCGTCTCCGACGGGCGTGAGGGGACGATCCGTTTCCATGCCAGGCCTAACGTTGGACGCGATGGCGATCGTCTGCGATCGTGGGTGCCAGGGAGGCTGCATGATCGTTCTGGACGACGAGCACGACGGATGGGTTCTCCTGGCGGAGGACGGGCAGGTCTATCTCGACGTCCTCTACAGCCACAGCGCGGTGGACTACCTGTTCCTGCTGCGGCTGCGCGACGACGAGGTCGCGCTCTGGCGCGAGCGGGGTCCGGCCTACCTCGACGATCTCGCCTACCGCATTCACGCTAGCGCCCCAGGGGTCGTGGGCAGCCGCTCAGTCTACAAGTCGCGCAGCCTCGTCCTGACGCCGGAGCGCGAACGGGCCAGCGAGGCGATCCGGTCGTATCGTTCGACCGCCTAGACCAAGCCGACGGCGTCCCATGAACGGGCTCGCGACCTGACGCGGAGCCGGCGGCCTCGGCCCTGACCCTGCCGCCCATCCCATCGCTCGGCCGAGCCGGTCACGCCTTGCGATGAAGAACGGCCTTGGGACAAGCATCGGCTCAGCCGCAGCCAGCCGGTGCTCCCGTGGAAGCGAACGCGGAAGGAAGGTCCATGGGCTCGACCAGCGTTCGCCAGTCCAGACTGTTCGACCTTCTTGCCGACCCCCTGCATCGCACCGGTATTCGATCGAACAAGGCGGTCGTCGTATGCCGGCGTGGCCCGGCGAGATCCACCCGACCGAGCCTTTACAGTTCCTTGCAGGTTTTCATCGAATATGTAGCCGGCACTCGAACAAGCCGTACCGCATCGCGTGCTTCGCCGACCCAGCCTCGGTGGCAACTTTGCCGTGTCGCGGTACGCGTTTGAAGGTTCGAGTTCCCCGTATGCTGTCCGGCTTGAAGATGAAGTACAAGGTCGTCGTCTTGTTCTCGTTCGCCCTTGTGGCGACCGTCGCAAGCATGTCGCTGATCTACACGAGCCTGCAGACGGTTCGACAGACGGCCGAGTGGTCCACGCATTCGAACAAGGTCCTGCGCGCCGTCAACGGAGCCATGGCCGCGATGGTGGATCGGGAGACCGGTCTGCGCGGCTTCCTGATCACCGCCAACCCGGCCAACCTCGATCCCTACAAGCAGGGCGGCAGCGCCTTCGAGGCCCATCTCGCTGACGCCGTGCGGCTGACGTCGGACAATCCGGAGCAGCAGAAGCGCTTGGCCCACCTCGGCGAGCTGGCGACGAGCTGGGCCTCGACCGTCGCCGAGCCGGCGATCCGGCTCATGGGGGAGGTTTCGACGCAGGATCAGGCTCGAAGCTTCGAGGTCCGCGCCCTCGGAAAGACGATGATGGACGAGCTGCGGGCGACCGTCTCGGCCGCGACCGCGGAGGAAGAGCAACTGATGGTCACGCGGGAGGCCGCGTCGACGGCCGCCATGCAGACCATCGAGTGGGCCATCTTCGGCGGCACGCTTGCGGTGGTGGTCGTGCTTCTGGGCGCGGGCGCCGTTCTGATCGCCAGCACCGTCGGTCCGCTCAACCGGGCCGTGGACATGGCCCGGCGCATCGGCGCGGGCGACCTGACATACCGCACGCAGGCGAAGGGCCGCGACGAGATTGGCGATCTCCTGCGGTCGATGAATGCGATGAGCGTTCAGCTGTCGCAGATCGTGTCGGACGTGATCGGCTCGGCGGCGCAGGTGGCGGCGGGCTCGCGCCAGTCGGCGGCGACCGCCGAGCAGCTGTCGTCGGGCTCCAGCGAGCAGGCGGCGGCCTCCGAACAGACCTCGGCCGCGGTCGAGGAGATGTCGGGCAACGTGCGCCAGAACGCCGACAACGCGGCCCAGGCCGAGCGCACGGCGGTGCGGGCCCGCGCGCTGGCCGAGGACGTGGCCAGCGCCACCACGCAGGCCGTGGCCTCGATGGCCGAGGTCGCCGAGAAGGTGCGCCTCGTGCAGGAGATCGCGCGCCAGACCGACCTTCTGGCGCTGAACGCGGCGATCGAGGCGGCACGCGCCGGCCCGCACGGCAAGG
>NZ_FNIT01000008.1 GCF_900104035.1 Aureimonas jatrophae
CGAGTGGATCGCGGCGGTCGGGGCCAGGACCGCGTTCATCGAGCCGGGCAGCCCCTGGGAGAACGGTTATTGCGAAAGCTTCAACTCCAAGCTCCGCGACGAACTCCTCAACGGCGAGATCTTCTACAGCCTAGCCGAAGCCCGGATCGTCATCGAGAGCTGGCGCTGCCACTACAACACCAAGCGACCGCACTCCTCGCTCGGCTACCGGCCACCCGCTCCAGCCACCGTGCCGTGGCCGGCTGCGCCACCCCAACCTGCTTCGCCGGCCACCTCTACCGTCGCCTGCAAGCCCACCATGCATTAGATTGAAACCGGGCCACCTAACCGGGGCAGGCCATTGCCGTCTTGAGCCGGCGGAGGGAACCGCCCCCCCACATCTTGCGAATCACTCCAAGCTCGTCGTGGGCCAGCGGCGGGCTCCACGCAGGGTCCATGCCGGCATCGATCGCAATATCCATGACGATCCGACGAGCGAGATCGCCGAGATGTTCCGGGCGGGCGTCGGGCATTTCGATCACCCGGAAGCGGTCCCGCAGCGGAGCGGGCACGCCGTCGAGGCTATTCGCGGTCGCCAGGAAGCCAACGTACGAAAGGTCGGCAGGGCGCTCGATGCCGACCTCGAAATACGCCGAGGCCGTGTGCCGTTCGAGCATCGGCAGGAGCGACGTCAGGAGAGAACCGTGGTTGCCGCCGGTACCCGTCTTCTCGATCTCGTCCAACACCAGGACCGGGTTTGCAAGATTCGCTGCCCGGATTGCTTCAAGAGGCGTCGAAGCACGCCTGGTACCCCACTGCGCCGGCGTGCCGCCGAAGGAGTTGTCGGAGACGGACGCGCACGGGTAGACCGTGGTCGCCATGCCCAAAGCCGTCCCGATCTCGCGGACCAAGCTCGTCTTTCCGGACCCAGGCCTGCCGACGAGTAGCGTCGGGCGGAAGCGGATCGGCTCGCCGGGCTGGACGTCCCGGAGGATCCGGTCGATTACACAACGGGCATGCGGCCAGGCGTCACCGAGCGTCCGGGCGATCCCAGCAACGTCCCTTGGCGCACAGGTAAGGTCCAGGTGACGGCCGGAGATCGATCCCAGATGCCGGATCAATTCGTTGTCGCCTCCGCCGGGCGCCTTCGCGTCGCCGCCCGAGGGCTGCAGGTCAGCGAGGACGACCAAGTGAGGATATGCCGCCGTGGGACGGTCGGGCCGCGCCGCCTTCCGCTCCGCCGTCACCTTCGCCACGTGTGACCTGATCCGCGCCGCCCGTTCCTCGGGAGGCTCGTCCGAGGTCTCGTCGACGACCTCGTTGAGGTGGAGATCCCACAGCAGCCCGGACCCAGCACGGAAGTACCGGTTCGGGTCGTCCGGGCCGACGTAGTCTTCGGCCTCGGTTGCGGGTGCCGGCTCGACGACGGATTCCGTCTTGACCTCGACGTTTTCGGACTTCTCCATTTCGCGCTCGAAGGCCTTTGTCCTGGCGATCGTCACGAGATCCCGAAGCCATGCCCTTTCGGCCGCCGCGTGCTCCTCCTGCGGACTTGGGCGCCTGATCGCATCCCGCCAGTCGCAGACCGCGTTGACGGCACTCGACTGCAAGGAGATGCGCGTGGCGAGTTCGCCCGCACCGCGGATCAGGATCCAGATCTCGACACCGGGATGCCACGACCAGGCGGCGTTCCCCGTAATCGCCTTCGCATGGTGCACCAGACCGATCACGAATGCGGCTCGTAGGTCCACCGACGCATGGTACCGGCGGTACAAGTCCTTGGCCGCATCGACGTCGCCATAGATCGCGAGCCAGTACTCAAGCCGCTGCCTGTCGTTGCCGGCCGGCATGTGATCCCGCAGGTCGCTCAGGATGGCACGCGTCGGCAAGTCGGTGGAGGCGACGAGGAGGCGGAGTTCACCATCGTCAGAGAGCAGACGACGTCGACGGATGGACTCGGCCCACAGGCCGAAGTCGGTCAGGATCGAGCCGGCGGCAGGCGGACCGCCCTTCAGCAGGAGATCGAGAGAGGCATACTCCAGGCCCGCAAGAACAGGCTGCAGGCTCTCGTCGTAGATCTGGGTTTCGGAAATTAGGACGTCGTACGGACTCGCGGCGTCGGAAGACACAGGGCCACCTTGGCGATCGGGAACGGGAAGGGCGGGGGGTGGGTGCTGCTTATCGATGGTCCGCAGTCACCGAGCCCTCGTAGTCTCAGCCTCTTCCACGGTCGACGCACCCTCTGGGGTCGAGGAGAAGACTAGCGCAGGCTGAGTCCGTCCAGCACCCCCGATCCGAGGCGACATTGAAGCAGCGTTTCCGAGAAGTTTTCCTAAACTCAGCCAGTTCGAGCGACCGTCGCAACCCTTCGTTCAGACTTGTGAACGGAATGCTTTGAAATTCGATTTGCCCCCAACTTGCCCCCGCGGATCGGATCAGGGCAACGGACTCGTTCGTCGAGTGGCTAAAACGTCAACAAGTAAGGGAAGTTAGAATGGTGCCGCTTAGGTGACTCGAACACCTGACCCCATCATTACGAATGATGTGCTCTACCGACTGAGCTAAAGCGGCCCGCCCGGCTTGGCCGGGGAACGGGGGTCTCATAGCGCCGGGCGTCGCCGAAGACAAGCCGAAAACGACGACGCACCGATGGGCGTCATCGGCGAAGGCGTCGGCGCGCCGCCTCGTACTCGTTTGCAAGCCGCTCCACGAGGGCGGCGGCCGGGACCACGGCGTCCACCGCGCCGATGCCCTGGCCCGAGCCCCAGATGTCGCGCCAAGCCTTGGCCGCGCCCGCGCCGAAGTTCATCGCGCTCGGGTCGCTTTGGGGTAGCGCGTCCGGATCGAGCCCAGCGGCTTCGATCGATCGGCGCAGGTAGTTGCCGTGAACGCCGGTGAAGAGATTGGTGTAGACGATATCGGCCGCCCGCCCGTCGACCACGGCCTGCTTGTAGGTCGCCTCGGCGCGCGCTTCCTCGGTCGCGATAAAGGCCGAGCCGATATAGGCGCCGTCGGCACCGATCGCTTCCGCCGCCAGAACGCCGGCGCCGGTTGCGATCGCGCCGGACAGAAAAAGGGGACCCTCGAACCAGCGCCGGATCTCGCCGATCAGGGCGAAGGGCGATAGCGTTCCGGCATGGCCACCCGCTCCGGTGGCGACCGCGATCAGCCCATCGGCGCCCTTGTCCACGGCCTTGTGCGCGAAGCGATCGTTGATCACGTCGTGAAGAACGATGCCGCCATAGGCATGGACCGCCTGGTTCACCTCCTCGACCGCTCCGAGCGAGGTGATCACGATGGGAACCTTGTGGTCGACGCAGACGCGCAGATCCCGTTCCAGGCGCTCGTTGGACCGGTGGACGATCTGGTTCACCGCGAAGGGCGCGGACATGCGGCCACCCGCCGCCGCCGGCTGCAGCGCCTCGCGGATCTCGTGCAGCCATTCGTCGAGCTGCTCGGCGGGCCGGGCGTTGAGGGCGGGAAACGAGCCCACGACGCCCGCCCGGCATTGCGCGATCACCAGGGCGGGGTTCGAGATGATGAACAGCGGAGCCGCGATCACCGGCAGGCGAAGCCGACCTTCGAGAATGGCGGGAAGCGGCATGGGCGGACCTCGATTGACGTTTACGTCAAAGTGCTACCCCGCGCGATGCCGGATGCCAAGCGCCGCGCGACGCGACCGGCGTCGGGGCGAGACGAGCCGAGCTGCCATGCGCCTAAAAATGTCGTCTTTCGCCGCCAGAGAGCACGCGGGCGCAAGGGGACGGCGAGGGGAACGGCATGACGCATGCGAAGGGCTGGGGTATCGGCGCGGGATGGGCTGCGATCGTGATGATGGTCCATTCCCCGCTCGCCACCACCGCCTCGGCGGCGGACCTGTCCCCCGAGATCCTGTGGGACGGGGGCCGTGCGGAAGGGGCCGATGCCTGCCGGCGCGCCGGCGGCCGGATCCTCGAGATGCCGGTGGCCCACGTGCGTCCGTTTCGGGCGGGAACCGACGGGAGCGACGGGGCAGCGGAAGGCCGGCCGCAGGCAGGCCGCAGCGCGCTCTGCGTCTTTGGTGCCATGGCGCCCGACACTGCGATCGTCACGGGCTCGACCTGGCGGGTCGCCGCGGCGGACACGGCATCGGAGCCGCCGGAAGCGTCGCTGCCCTTCGGGGGGCGTTGCGCCGAGGAATGCGATACCAGCCTCACGCTCCTGAGTGACGCCGATCGCGAGGCGCTGATCGAGCTGCCCGAGCGCGTGCGTCGGGAGTTGGGCGAAGGCGAAGGGGCGGGAAGCGGTGCCGAAGGGGGTGCGCGCGTCGCCCGAAGCGCGGCGGCGGCGCTCGCGAACATGGGCTCCGAGGATGAACAGGTGGTCGCCCCGCTCGACATCTCGTCCGGCGACGTCGACTGCACGTGGCGGCGCTTTCGCGAAGGCCGCGTTGTGACCGAGCCGACGCAGCGCTGCCGCATCGGCCGCGACGAGAGCGGCGCGCCGACGCTGGAACAGGTCACCGGCGAGGCGCTCGATCTGCGCCTGGAGCCTTTGACGGATCAGACCTCGGTCTACCTCGGACGCCTGCGCTCGGCGGGAGAGCCGGCCCGGGGCTACGATCGGGATGCGGTGGAGGAGGCGGCCGCCAACCGGTCGGGCCTGGCGGTCGAGGTCGGGAACCAGGTCCATCTCATCGGCGCCGACGGGGGGACGGGCTTCGCGGTTCTGACGCTGTCGGGCAACTAGTCGCCCGTCGGGCCTCCCATCCGCGCCCGATCAGCGCGGCCGGCCTCGCGCACCCTTGCCGGCGGGCGGGGGATGCCCGAACTAGATGCGTCTGATGAGCGATCTCTTTCCCGCCAGCCCCCGCACGCCCGACCTGTTTGCCGCCGTCGACACGGTGGTCCGCGTCATCGACACCGAGACCGCCGGCCAACGGCTGGAGGAGGACGCGGTGATCGAGATCGGCTCGGTGGACGTCGATCTCGCCACGGGCCGCATCTTCAACCCGTTGGAAACGCTGTGCGATCCGGCCGGCGTTCCGATCAACCCGCACGCCCGGCGTGTCCACCATATCAGCGACGAGATGCTGGAGGGGGCACCGGCCTTTGCGGATGTGATCGGGCGCTTTGCGGGCGCCTCGACCTACGCCGCCCAGCGCGCGAGCTTCGACCGGGCACGCCTGCGCCTGCCCGGCCGCTGGCTCTGCACCTACAAGCTGGCGCTGCGCGCCTTTCCCGGCTGCCGCGCGCACGGCCTCCAGTCGCTGGTCAAGTACCTGCCTCTCGACCTATCCGACGTCCGGCCGCTGATGGAGGGGCTGCACGCCCATCGCGCACTCTACGATGCGCTGTGCACCGCGGTCCTCCTGCGTCGGATCTCGGCCGAACTCCTGCCGCGCTGCCGCGACGCGGCCGACTTCCTGGACCGCGCGGAGCGCGTTTCCGCCGAGCCCGCACTGCTCGCGCGCCTGCGCTTCGGCCGGCACAAGGGTCTGAGCCTGGCCGAGGTCCCGACCGACTATCTGGAGTGGCTGGTGGCGGAACCGGGCATGGAGGCCGATGCCGTCTACACGGCTCGCCACCACCTGCGTCTTCGCCTGCGTGGTCGCGCGTTGGAGGCCGCCGCCGCCGAGTAGCGCGTCTGGTGCCGGACCGCGCCGGCGCTATCTCCTATCGCCCGAATGCGACCTCAAGGCCCCGCGACCCGCCGTGCAGCGCTTTGCCGAACTCCTCGACCGCCTGGTCCTGACGCCCTCGCGCAACGGCAAGCTCAAGCTGATTGCCGACTACTTTCGCGCCGTGCCCGATCCCGAGCGCGGCTGGGCGCTGGCGGCGCTGACGGGCGAGCTCGACATCCGCTCGGTCAAGCCGGCCATGCTGCGCGACCTCATGCTCGACCGCATGGACGAGGTCCTGTTCGGCTACTCCTACGACTATGTCGGCGATCTCGCCGAGACGATCGCGCTCGTCTGGCCGGCGCCGCACGACGGCACGGGTCCCTTGCGCAACGACGTGCCCTCGCTCTCCGAGGTGATCGGAACGCTGGAGGGAGCGACGCGGATCGAGGGGCCGAAGCTCGTCGCCGAGTGGCTCGACCGGCTGGACTCCTCGGGCCGCTACGCGCTTCTGAAGCTCGTGACGGGGCAGTTGCGCGTCGGCGCCTCCTCGCGCCTCGCCAAACAGGCATTGGCCGACTTCGGGGGCAAGGACATCACCGAGATCGAGGAGATGTGGCACGGGCTCGACGCGCCGTACCTCGCGCTTTTCGACTGGCTGGAAGGGCGCGCCGACAAGCCCGTCTCGGCGGCCCGAAGCCCGTTTCGTCCCGTCATGCTCTCGCAGCCGCTGGAGGAGCCGGACTACGGCCGCATCGATCCCGATCACTACGCGGCCGAGTGGAAGTGGGACGGCATCCGCGTCCAGGCGACCTGCGAGGCGGGCGTCCGGCGCCTCTACTCGCGCACCGGCGACGACATCTCGGCCGCCTTCCCGGATCTGGCCGAGGCGATGGAGTTCGAGGGCTCGATCGACGGCGAGCTTCTCGTCGCGCGACCGGGCGGCGGCGGCGAGCCGCTTCTTGACCCGCACGGCTCGGTCTTGCGCGACGACATCGTGGTCGGCACCTTTTCGGATCTCCAGCAGCGCCTCAACCGCAAGAGCGTGTCGCTCGCGGTCCAGCGCAAGCATCCGGTGTTCCTGCGTGTCTACGACCTCCTGCAGGACGGCGCGGACGACCTGCGCGCGCTGCCCTTCCGCGAGCGGCGCGAGCGGCTCGATCGCTTCATGACCAAGCTCGAGCCGACGCGCTTCGATGTGTCGCCCTTCATCCCCTTCCAGACCTTCGACGATCTGGCGCGCGCTCGCAGCCATCCCCCGCACGCGGTGATCGAGGGGCTGATGCTGAAGCGCTGGGACAGCGCCTACGTGCCCGGCCGCCCGAAGGGGCCCTGGTTCAAGTGGAAGCAGGATCCACACGTCATCGACGCGGTTCTCATGTACGCGCAGCGCGGCCACGGCAAGCGCTCGTCCTTCTACTCCGACTACACGTTCGGCGTCTGGACGGGACCGGAGGGCGCGGGCGAGCTCGTGCCGGTCGGCAAGGCGTATTTCGGCTTCACGGATGCCGAGCTGAAGCAACTCGACAAGTACGTGCGCGATCACACGACCGAGCGCTTCGGACCGGTGCGCTCGGTGCGCGCCACGCGCGACGAGGGGCTGGTGCTGGAGATCGCCTTCGAGGGCCTCCAGCGCTCGCCGCGCCACAAGTCGGGCGTCGCCATGCGTTTCCCGCGCGTCTCGCGCCTGCGCTGGGACAAGCCCGCCGCCGAAGCCGACCGGCTGGAGACGCTGCAGCGCATGCTGCCGGCCTGACCGCTTCCTTGCATCCGCCACGGTCGCTCTCTACGTCAGGGCCGCTTCGTCTCTTGCATCAAGGATCGTCATGTCGGGTCAGGTCACGCGCTTTCTCGGCGGCTCGCCGCTGTCGGTGATCGTCCGGCTCGCGATCATCTCGCTCTTGGTCGGCATTCTCCTGTCCTGGCTGGATCTGCGCCCGCTCGACCTCGTCGACTGGGTCGTGGACCTCGTGCGCTATACCTGGATCTCGATCTTCGGCTCGCTTGGCCGGGCCTGGGAGTATTTCGTGCTGGGCGCGGTGATCGTGGTGCCGATCTTTCTCGTCTCCCGCCTCCTGAAGACGGGGCGCGGCTGAGGCTTCGAACCCGTCAACCGAACTCGGCGGCGACGCGGTGCAGGATCGAGTGGCGCCGGGCCAACGCCTCGATATCGCGCGAGTAGCCGCCGCCGATGACGCCGGCGATCGGCAGGCCGCGCTCGCGGCAGGTGCCGATCACGCGCCGGTCCCGCTCCGCCAATCCTGCGTCGCTCAAGGCGAGGCGGCCCAGCCGGTCGTCGCGGTGCGGATCGACGCCCGCATTGTAGAAGACGATGTCGGGCCGTGCCTCGCGGATCGCCCGGTCCAGAAGGTCCGGCAGAAGCGCGAGATAGGCGTCGTCCTCCAGGCCGTCGGGCAGGGCGACGTCGAGATCGGAGCGCGCCTTTTCGGTCGGATAGTTGCGCTCGGCATGCATCGACAGCGTGAACACGGCCGGATCTTCGGCGAAGATGCGCGCCGTTCCGTCGCCCTGATGAACGTCGCAGTCGAAGACGAGGACGCGGCTGACGTCGCCCTCGGCCAGAAGCACGTGCGCGGCCACCGCCACGTCGTTGAACACCGAGAAGCCCGCACCCCCACTTGGGCCCGCATGATGGCTCCCACCCGCCGTGTTGCAGGCGAGTCCGCCCTCCAGCGCTAGGCGCGCCGCCAGCAGCGTCCCGCCCACGGCGCAGCGCGAGCGCATCGCGACACGCGCATCGACCGGGAAGCCGATCAGCTTTTCGCGCTCGCGCGAAACGCTCTGCGTCAGAACCGCCTCGACGTAGAACGGGTCGTGCGCAAGTTCCAGCCAGGCGGAAAGCGCGGGGGCGGGCACCTCGAAGCCGCCGGGCGCCACGAGCCCGTCTTCCACCAGGATCTCGGCGAGCCGCGTGAACTTGCGCATCGGAAAGCGGTGCGCGGGATCGAACTCGGCGTCGAACGCGGGATGGTGGATCAGCGGGGGCATCGGGCGACCGCGCGCTCGGCGTCAGGCGCGCTGCACCTCCCAGCCGAGCGGAGGGTCGCGGGCCAGGATCTCGTCGACCTTGGTGTCCCGGATCTGGCGGATCGTGTCGGAGCCGGTCTTGTCGAGATAGCGGATCATGCCGTTGAGAATGCGGATCGGGAGTTCCGGGCCGCCATAGATCAGCGACGTGTAGAGCTGCACGAGATCGGCGCCAGCCTCCATCTTGCCGAGCGCGGTGCGTGCGCTCTCGACCCCGCCCGCTCCGATCAGGGGGAAGTCGGAGCCGAGCGCGCGGCGGAAGGCGGCCAGCGCGTAGGTCGAGCGCGAAAAGAGCGGGCGCCCCGAAAGGCCGCCCGTCTCGTTGGCGAAGCGCCGGCCCTCGACGCCCTGACGCGAAAGCGTCGTGTTGGACACGATCAGCCCGTCCACCTTGCGACGCAGCGCGGTCTCGGCGATCGCCTCGATCTCGTCTCGCGACAGGTCGGGCGCGACCTTCACGAAGAGGGGACGACGCTCCTCGGCCAGGATCGCGGCCGCCCCGTCGCGCGCGGCAACCGAATGCTCTAGAAGCTCATCCAGCGACGAACCCTTCTGCAGATCGCGCAGGCCCGGCGTGTTGGGCGAGGAGATGTTGACGGTGAGGTAGGAGGAGAGCGGCAGGAAGCGATGGATGCCGGCGACATAGTCGCCGATCCGGTCGCTCGTGTCCTTGTTGGCGCCGATGTTGACACCCACGATGCCGCCGCGCCGGCGTCTCGCCTCGAGGCGCTCGGCAACGTCGGCATGGCCCTCGTTGTTGAAGCCGAGACGGTTGATCACCGCAAAGGACTCCGGCAGCCGGAAGATGCGGGGCCGCTCGTTGCCCTCCTGCGGCTGGGGCGTGACGGTGCCGATCTCGACGAAGCCGAAGCCGAGCCTCAGCAGCGCATCGGGCGCCTCGGCGTTCTTGTCGTAGCCGGCCGCCAGACCTAGCGGGTTGGGAAAGCGCAGCCCCGCCACCTCGACGCGCAACCGCGCGTCCAGCGGCAGGTCCTGACGCTTGAAGAGGCCGCGCTTCAGCGCTTCCAGCGACAGACCGTGGGCGCGTTCGGGGTCGAGCGCGAAGAGAACCGGCCGGGCGAAGCGATAGAGCCGGCTCACCGGAGGCTGTCCGGGAAGTGGTGACCGTCGCCGTCGCGGTAGTCGATGTCCTCGACATACAGCACCGCATCGAGATCGAGTGGCTCGTAGAGATGGGGGAACAGGGCGCCCCCGCGCGAGGGCTCCCAGCGCAACGCCGCGCCGAGCACGGCCGGGTCCACCGCCACCATTACCAGCGCGCGCTCGTCCGCGAAGTGCTTGGCGGCCGTCTCGCGCACCTGCGCCGCCGTCGAGAAGTGGATGAAGCCGTCCTGAAGATCGACGGTCGATCCCTCGAAACGGCCGCGATCCTCGGCCTCGAGCCAGAGTGTGCGGGACAGGAGCTTGTAGATCGGGGCGTGCGGGCTCATGCCTCTCGCGGTGCCAGAGGGAGGGGCGAAAATCAATCCTGCGAGAGGACGCGGGACGAAGCGTCGCCGAGATGGCGCAGGAGAAAGGCTGCCATCAAAGCCTCCGAGCGCCGCGCGGCCTCCGAGGCGAAGGCCTGGTAGACATGGCAACCGTCGGGCTGGACGTCGAGCTCGGTCCGGTTACCCGCGGCCAGCCAGCGGGCGGCCATGAAGAGCGTGTCGTCGAGCAGGAGGTCGCGCGTGCCCACGCCGAAGAGCGCGGGCGGCAGGCGTTCGAGCCCGGCAAACAGCGGCGAGACCGCGGGATCGCGCAAGGCCAAGCTGTCGGGCACGAAGCGCTGGACGAACTCCACTACGTCCTGCGTGTTGAGAACGAGGCGCTCGGACCCGAAGGATCGCACCGAGGGCGTCAGCGACAGATCATAGGCGCCGGCCACGAGATTGGCGGCGTGAAACGGCGTCTGGTCGTGGAGGTCGCGCAGGCGCAGGAGGACCAGCACCGAGAGATGGGCGCCCGCCGACTCGCCGCCGATGGCGAGCCGACCGGTCGGCGCGCCGTCCACCTCGCCTCGCAGAAGAGCCAGGGCCGCGTCCTCGCAATCGTCGGGGGCGGCCGGAAAGGGATGTTCGGGCGCGAGCCGGTAGTCCACCGACACGCTGACAAGACCGGTCGCTTCCACGAGGCGTCGCAACCTCGCATCGTTCTCGGTGGCTTCGCCGAACACCCAGCCGCCGCCGTGGATGTGGAGATAGGTGCCGATCGCCGCCCGGGTGGCGGGGCGCAGGATCCGCAAGGGTATGGGATGGCCGGCCCGGCCGCGCACGCTCACGATGCTCGCATCCGGGTCGGGCTGAAGCCCCGGAAACACGCCGCGCCCCTCGCGCCGGGCCTGGCGCACGGTTTCCAGCGGCAGGTCCCAGGCGCTCGGCATCGAGGCCTGGAAGCTCTCGATCTCGGCATTGATGCGCTTCAGCTCGGCGTCGCCCGCTTCCAGCGCGAAGGGTGCGGCCGCGATCAGTTTCTCGTCGGTCATGGGTCAAACGCTCCGGCTGTGATTTCGCCTGCAACCCGAGGCCAAGGCCGACGGTTGCCTGAAACCCCGGCAAGAATAGCGCGCCGCATTGCGGTCGCTACGCCCCAGCGGATCCATGACCCATGCAGACGCTCGACCAGCAGTTCATCGCGACGCTCCGCTTCGAAACGCGCGGGCGCGGGCTTCAGGACATCACCGCCTCGCTCGCCGCCCGCCTGGGCGAGGAAGGGGCGGGTGATGGCCTGCTGACGATCTTCCTGCGCCACACCTCGGCCTCGCTGACGATCCAGGAGAATGCCGATCCCGACGTTCGCACGGACCTTCTCGCCGCCTTCGACCGTCTGGCGCCCGAGACGGCACCCTACGTCCATACGATCGAGGGACCCGACGACATGCCCGCCCATATCAAGTCGGTTCTAAGCGGCGTCAGCCTGTCGGTGCCGGTGGAGAACGGACGCATGATGCTCGGCACCTGGCAGGGCGTCTACCTGTTCGAGCATCGCCGCCGGCCCCACCGGCGCGAGGTGGCGCTGCATTTCCTGGGGACGAAGCGCCGCTAGCGCCGTGACGTTTCCCGCGCAGGTTGCCTTCACGGTTCCACACGGTCACTCTTTCGTGTGGCTACCTTAGCGTGAAGGAGACAGACCCGTGCTCAAGGAGTTTCGCGAGTTCGCCCTGAAGGGCAACATGGTCGACCTTGCCATCGGCATCATCATCGGCGCGGCCTTTTCGGGCCTCGTGAACTCGGTGGTGGCCGACCTGTTCATGCCGATCATCGGCCTGATCACGGGCGGCGTCGACTTCACCAACAAGTTCGTCGCCTTGTCGTCCAACGTCACCGCGACCAGCCTGGCCCAGGCGCGCGAGCAGGGACCTGTCCTGGCCTACGGCAACTTCATCACGCTTCTCATCAACTTCGTGATCGTGGCCTTCGTGCTGTTCCTGGTGGTGAAGGGCATGAACCGCCTGAAGCGCCGCGAGGAGGCCAAGCCCGCCGAGGAGAAGAAGGTGCCGCGCGAGGAGGAACTCCTGGAGGAGATCCGCGACCTTCTGGCCAGCGGACGCGGGGCGCGTCCGGGCCAGGTGCCGGGCATCGGTCTCTGACACCCCACGGGGGTTGACGCCGGGCCCGGGAAGGCGGAGCACAGCGATGGTCGGCAGGGCGCTTTGCGGCGCCGGCCGGCGTCCTGCCCGCATTGCCCTTCCGGATGCCCATGAGCCTTCTTCAACGCCTGCGCCCCGCCGCTCTCGCCGCACCCGAGAGCGGCATCGTCCGGGTGATCAACCATGCGCGCGGCCGTGAGGGACTGATCCCACTGTGGGCGGGCGAAGGGGACCTGCCGACCCCCGCCTTCATCGCGGATGCCGCCGCGCAGAGCCTGCAGGCGGGCGAGACCTTCTACACCTGGCAGCGCGGCATCCCGGACCTGCGCGAGGCGCTCGCGGACTACGTCGCGCGGCTCTACGACCGTCCGACCGCGCCCGAGCGCATCTTCGTGACGGGTTCGGGCATGCACGCCATCCAGACCGTGATCGCAGCGCTGGCCGGGACGGGCGACGAGATCGTCTTCGTCGCTCCGCTCTGGCCGAACTTCGCGGCCGCCGCCGGGCTGGCGGGCGCGCGGCCCGTCGAAGTGCCTCTCGAGATCCGCGACGGCGCCTGGCGGCTCGATCTCGTTCAGCTCGCGGCGGCGATCACCCCGCGCACGCGTGCGATCTTCCTGAACACGCCCAACAACCCGACCGGCTGGACGGCGGATGCGCAGACGATCCGCGCGGTGCTGGACCTCGCGCGCGAGCGGGGCGTGTTCGTGATCGCCGACGAGATCTACAGCCGCTTCTTCTACGCCGGCACGCGCGCGCCCTCGTTCCACGACGAGATGCGGGACGACGATCCCGTGATCTTCGTCAACTCCTTCTCCAAGAACTGGGCGATGACGGGCTGGCGGGTCGGCTGGATCGAGGCGCCGGCCGCCTTCGGCGACGTCGTCGAGAACCTCGTGCAGTATTCCAACTCCGGGGTTGCCGCCTTCATGCAGCGCGGGGCCGTGGCCGCGATCCGGGAGGGCGAATCCTTTGTCGCGTCCCAGGTCGAGCGGGCGGGCGCGGCGCGGGACCTCTTCTGCGACGCGCTGCTGGCCACCAACCGCGTGCGCCTCGTCAAGCCCGAGGGCGCGTTCTACGCCTTCTTCGCGATCGACGGGATCGAGGACGGAATGACGGCCGCGCTGCGCATCGCCGACGAGGCGAATGTGGGCCTTGCTCCCGGCGCCGCCTTCGGACCGACCACTGAGAACTACCTGCGGGCCTGCTTCCATCGTCGCCTCGACGAGGTGGAGGAGGCCGCCGACCGGCTCGTTCGCTGGATCGGACGCGCCACGTGAGCGTCGCCGCGGCGCAGGGCAGCGCCGCGCGCCTCGGACTGACCCTCCTCGTCGGCTCCGCGGGCGGCGCGCTCGCGACGCTTCTCGATCTGCCGGTGAGCTGGCTTCTGGGCTCGACCCTGGCCGTGGCCGTGGCGGGTCTGTCGGGCCTGCGCGTTCATCTGCCGAACCGGTTGCGCGACCTCGTCTTCTTTGTTCTCGGCATCCAGGCGGGATCCGGCGTGACGCCGGAGGTGCTGGGTCAGCTCGCGTTGTGGCCCTTGTCCTTCGCGATCCAGATGGGGGGCGTCGTTCTGGTCGTGATCGCGACCCGCGCCTTTCTCCAGCACGTCTTCGGCTGGGATCGCGAGACGGCGCTCTTCGCCGCCATGCCGGGCGCCTTATCGTTCGTGCTCGCCGCCGCCTCGCAGACGCGCGCCGACATGACCCGCATCGTGGTGGTTCAGTCCATGCGGCTTCTTCTCCTGATCGGCGCGCTGACGCCTCTCCTGGGATGGCTGGAGGGCGGCGACGTGGTCGCGCAAGGATTGCGAGGCGGCGCGATCGGTGCCTGGTGGCAGTACCTTCTCCTTGTCGGCATCTGCCTGGCGCTGGCCGCGGCCGGCGTCGCGACCAAGGTGCCGGGCGGCCTCATCCTCGGCGCCATGCTCGGCAGTGCGCTCATGCACGGCTCGCAGATCGCGGCGGTCGCGATACCCAACGAGATCGCCATCCCCGCGCTGGTGATCCTCGGTTGCGTGATCGGCGGACGCCTGCGCCCCGAGGATCGAGCCTCGATGCTGCCGTTGCTGCCGGCCTCGCTCGGCGCCTTCGTGATCGGCGTCGTCCTGTCGGGACTGGCCGGGCTTGTCGCGCTCGTCGCGCTCGGCATCGATTTCGGCAAGATCGCGCTGGCCTACGCACCCGGCGCCCTGGAGGCGCTGACGGTTCTAGCCTTTCAGTTCGATCTCGACCCGGCCTATGTCGCCGCGCACCACGTCGTGCGCTTCGTGGCGCTGGCGCTGGCCGTGCCGCTTCTGGCGCGGCGTCTCCCGTCGCGGCAGGCCGAGGTGGCCGGCGACGCCGCCGCGCGCGACACCGAGGATCCGGCCGACCGCACGTGAAACGACGAGGGGCCGGGTTATCGCTCGCCCGGCCCCTCGATCGGTCAGTTCGTTTTCGTGAGTCTCAGCCGCCGGCCTGCGCCACCAGAAGCGCCGGCATCCGCTCGGGCGCTCGCTCGCTCGCCTCGCCGCGCTCGGAGGCGAAGGGAATGCCGAGCGCCGACCAGGTCTCGCGCAGCGCCTCGCGCAGATGCGCCACCAGCGCGTCGTCGTGAAGCGGGGTCGGCGTGATGCGCAGTCGCTCCGTGCCGCGCGGCACGGTCGGGTAGTTGATCGGCTGGATGTAGATGCCGTGCACCTCGAGCAGCCGGTCGCTCGCCCGCTTGCACAGGTCCGGGTCGCCCACCAGAACCGGCACGATATGCGTGTCGGACGGCATCACCGGCAGGTCGGCCTCGGCCAGGAGCTGCTTCACCGCGCCGGCCTGACGCTGCTGTCCGGCGCGCTCGGCGCCCGAGGCCTTGAGGTGGCGGATCGAAGCCGTCGCGGCCGCCGCGAGCGCGGGCGGGAGGGCGGTGGTGAAGATGAAGCCCGGCGCGTAGGAGCGCACCGCGTCGATCACGGCGCGCGAGCCCGCGATATAGCCACCCAGCACGCCGAAGGCCTTGGCCAGCGTTCCCTCGATCACGTCGAGACGATGCGCGACGCCGTCGCGCTCCGTGATGCCGCCGCCATGCGCGCCGTACATCCCGACCGCATGGACCTCGTCGATATAGGTCATCGCGTTGTAGCGGTCGGCGAGGTCGCAGATCGCGGAGATCGGCGCGACGTCGCCGTCCATCGAGTAGACGCTCTCGAAGACGATCAGCTTGGGCCGGCCCGGATCCGCGGCGGCCAGCAACTCCTCGAGGTGCTGTAGGTCGTTGTGACGGAAGACCTGCTTGCGCACGCCGGAGCGGCGCACGCCCTCGATCATCGAGGCATGGTTCAGCTCGTCCGACAGGATCAGGCAGTCGGGCAGGAGCTTGGCGATGGTCGAGATCGACGCCTCGTTCGACACGAAGCCCGAGGTGAAGACGAGGGCCGCCTCCTTGCCGTGCAGCTCGGCGAGCTCGCGCTCGAGCTCCACCAGCGGGTGGCTGGTGCCCGAGATGTTGCGCGTGCCGCCCGCGCCCGAGCCCAGACCCTGCGCGGTCGTGGTCATCGCGTCGATGACGCTCGGGTGCTGGCCCATGCCGAGATAGTCGTTGGAGCACCAGACCGTGATCTCGCGGCTCTTGCCCTCGTGCCGCCAGAGGGCAGCCGGAAAGCGGCCTGCGATGCGCTCGAGATCGGCGAAGACGCGGTAGCGCTTCTCGGCATGAATAGCTTCGATCGCCGCTTCGAAGTGCGAATGGTAGTCGATCATGCGGGACTCCTTCATGAGAAGCGTTCTAGGCTTCCCGGCTCCTTGAGTCCACCTGGACAGACGGTCCTAGGGCCGCTTCGCCGCATGGATCACGCATGCGTTCGTGTCATGGCTCACCGTTGTCGGCGGCCATTTCCTCGCCCCCGTCCGGTGCCTCGCCAGAATCGCGCCTAGCCTTGGCCTGTGCCTTGCGCCGCTTGAGGTTCTCGCGCAGCTGCTCCTCCAGCCGCTTCTGCCGCTGCAGCTTGGCGGGATCCTTGGGCGCGTGGTCGCTCATGGCCTGGCTCCGATGCGTTCGAGTTCGCGGATCATGCGGTGGTCCTCCCATCCGAGCGCCTCCAGCGCGCTTGTCGTGGGACGCCAGTTGGTTTCGCGGCGAAACCGTGCGTCGTGGAACACAAGACTGCCCTCGACGCGCCGCCAGGTCTCGCCGCGTCCCAGAAGCCGGGCGGCCAGTCGGGGCAGGGCGCTCGGCAACGCAAGTGGGGCGCCGCCGCGCATGGCGCCTGCCATATCACGCAAGGTCGGCGCCTCGTCGGCGGCCACGAGATAGGGACCGCCCGTCGGCGCACCCTCCAGCGCGCGCGCAAACGCCTCTAGGGCATCGCCAAGCCACAGGACGCTGCGCCGCCCCCCGTCGGGAACGGGCACGGGCACGGGCAGGCGTGTCAGCCGCCGCAGCTGGGCGATCGCGCCACGCCCGCCGGGACCGAAGACCGGCGGCAGGCGCAGGGCGACACCGCGCGTTGAGCCACCCTCGAGCGATTGCGCCAACTCGGCCTCGGCCGCGAGCTTTGAGGCGGCGTAAAGGTTCTGCGGAGCGATGCGCTCCGCTTCCGTGACCGGCGCTTCGCCGAGGCCATGGACGAGGCCGGTCGACGCCACGACGACCACGCGTGCGCCCACGCCCGCCGCGCGGCTCGCGAGCGCCCGCGTTCCCTGCGCGTTGGCCGCCATCAGAGCCGCGTCGTCGAGCGCCTCGCGCGCGCCGCGCGCCGGGTTGAGAGCGGCCAGATGCGCCACCGCCTCGATGCCGTCCGGCCAGCCGGTCCAGTCCCGGACGGCGCGCAGATCGTCTGGTGCCGCGCCATGGCCGCGCAGGAGCGGCACGACCTCGTGGCCGCGCGCTTGCAGGAAGGGAAGAAGATGGCGGCCGATGAATCCGCGGGAGCCGGTCAGGAGAATGCGCAAGCGGGGAAACGGTCCTTGTTTCCGGCCGGGTTCTCCGGCAATCGAAGCGCCATGAAGCGCCTCTTCGACATCGTGGCAAGTCTCGGCGGGCTCGTGGTCCTCGGCTGGCTGATCGTGCTCCTCGCCGTTCTCGTCCGGCGCGACAGCGCGGGACCGGGTCTGTTCCGGCAGGAGAGGGTCGGGCGCAACGGCGTGCCGTTCACGTGCCTGAAGCTGCGAACCATGCGGATCGACACGGTCTCGGCCGCCTCGCACGACACGCCGGCCTCGGCCGTCACCGCGCTCGGCGCCCGCCTGCGGCGCTGGAAGCTCGACGAGTTGCCCCAGCTCTGGAACGTCTTGAAGGGCGAGATGAGCTTCGTCGGTCCGCGTCCCTGCCTGTTGATCCAGCGCGAGCTGATCGAGGAGCGACGCCGTCGCGGCGTCCTTGCGCTGCGCCCCGGCATCACGGGTCTGGCGCAGGTTCAGGGCATCGACATGCGCGATCCCGTGCGCCTGGCCGAGATCGATGCACGCTACGGCGCCTCGCGCTCGTTCCTGGGCGATCTCGCGCTGATCCTGCGCACCGTCGCGGGCGGAGGGCAGGGCGACCGTGTCGCCAGCTGACGAGACGTCCATGCCCCGCCCGCTTCGCTGTCTGACCTGGAACCTCCACGGCTTCATCGGAGAAGGGCGGCGGCCCGATCCCGAGCGGTCCCTGCGCGTCATCCGCGAGATCGACGCGGATGTCGCGGCCCTGCAGGAGGTCGATGGCCGAACCCGTCTGGGCCGCTTGCCGAAGGCCTTCGAGCGGCTCACCGCAGGGCTCGGCGGCTTCGTCCTGGAGGCCCGCCTGTTCGGCGAAGGCGAGACTGCGTATGGCCACATGCTCTGGAGCCGATACCCGCTGAGCGGCGAGGTCGTGCTCCTGCCGGGACCTGGCAACGAGCCGCGCGGAGTGATCCGGGCCCGGGTCGAGACGCCGCGAGGCCCGCTCCACGTTCTCGCCACGCATTTCGGCCTGCGCCCCCAGGCGCGGCGGCGGCAGGCGGAGGCCGTGGCAGGCCTGGTCGGGTCCGGCCCGACGATCGCGCTCGGCGACTTCAACGAGTGGAACCCGAAGGGCGGCGTCGACCGGCGACTGCGCGCCGTCCTCTCGGCGCGCGCGGCGCTCGCGTCCTGGCCCGCGCAGCGACCGCTCGTGCCGCTCGACCGAGCTTATGCGGGTGGCGGTGCGCGCATCGTCGGGGCACGGACGGCGCCCGCCACCGCACCGGCGTCGGACCATCTGGGTCTTGTCGTCGACCTGGAGTTCTAGCGCGCGCGCCGCGGGTCCAGAAGGTCGCGCAGGCCGTCGCCCGCGAGGTTGAAGCCGAGAACGAGCAGCGCGATCGCACCGGCCGGCGCGGCGAGCAGCCAGGGCGCCGGGCCGAGATAGGTCTGCGCATCCGCCAGCATCCGGCCCCAGGAGGGTGCGGGCGGCGGCGGGCCGACGCCGATAAACGACAGCCCGGCCTCGGTGATCACCGCCAGCCCCATCTGGATCGAGGCCTGCACCGCGACCTCGCCGCCGATCGCGGGCAGGACGTGGCGCCGCACGATGCCCGCGCCGGGCACGCCCAGCGCGCGGGCGGCGCGCACGAAGTCCTGCGCCAGGACGCGCCGCGCCCCGTTGCGCGCGACGCGGGCGAAGACCGGCAGCGTGAAGAGCGCGATGGCGGCGATCGCACTGGTTCGTCCGGCTCCGAGCGCGGCCCCGAGCATCAAGGCCGACAGCACCGGGGGAAAGGCGAACAGAAGATCCATCGCCCGCATCAGCGCCCGCTCGAGCCGTCCGCCGCGCAGAGCGGCCAGAAGGCCGATCGCGGTGCCGAGGGCCGCGCCGATCAGAACCGAGACCACGGCCACGACGAGCGTCTGGCCGGCGCCGAGCATCAGGAGCGAGAAGGTATCGCGCCCCAGTGCGTCGGTCCCGAACCAGGCTTCGGAACCGGGCGCGAGAAGGCGCGCGCGCATGCGCAGGCGCAGCGGCTCCGCGACCGGCGTCCACCACGCCGCCACGAGGGCCAGCCCCGCGACCAGTGCGAGAAGCATGCCGCCCACGAGAAGACGCGGCGGCGTCCGTTCCCTCATGGCCGCTCGCCCCATCGCGGGTCGAGCCGGCCGAGCGCGAAATCCACCAGCGCGTTCACGCCGATCACGGTCGCGACCAGAAGCAGCGCGACCGCCTGGAGCGTGACGAGGTCGCGGTTCTGAAGCGACTGCACGGCAAGCTGCCCGAGGCCGGGCAAGGCGAAGACCGTTTCCACCAGCACCGCGCCGCCCACCAGGAACGAGAACTGCAGGCCCATGACCGTGGCAACCGCCACCAGGCTGTTGGGCAGGGCGTGGCGACGCAGCGCCTGGCCGCGCGACAGGCCCTTGGCGCGGGCGGTGCGCATATAGTCCTCGGACCCGACATCCATCAGCGCGGCGCGCGCCACGCGCGCCAGCACCATGCCCTGAGGCAGCGCCAGCGCGAGCGTTGGCAGCGCCAGGCTCTGCAGCGCGGGGAGAAACCCGTCCTGCCATCCGGGAAAGCCACCGGTGGGCCAGGCGGTGCTGCGGCTCGCCAGAAGCACGAGACAGAGCCCGACCACGAAGGCCGGCACCGCGGTTCCCGCCTGCGTGGCGATCGTCGTCAATCGGTCGAGCCAGCCGCCCGGCCGCCGGGCCGACAGGAGACCGAGCCCAAGCCCGATCGCGGCGGCGAGCAGAAAGCCGAGGAACGCGAGCGGCAGGGTCAGCGCGAGGCGTGCCCCGACCAGCACTGAGACCGGCGTGCCGTAGGTCAGCGAACGTCCGAGATCGCCCCGCAGCGCATCGCCCAGCCATTCGAGCCAGCGCAGGAGGATGGGGCGGTCGAGGCCGAGTTCGAGGCGAAGGGCCGCCAGCGTGTCGGGCCGAGCCGCCGTTCCCAGCATCACGGCGGCCGGGTCGCCCGGCAGGGCGTTCGCGGCCAGGAAAATGATGAGCGAGGCGCCCACCAGCATCAGGAGGACGCCGGCGGCGCCCTTCACGGCTGCCAGCGGACCGCCGTCAGGTCGTTGGCGGGGATCGGCTCGTCGCTCCACAAGCCGGTGAGGCGCTTGTCCCAGATGCCGAGCTTGGGCATGACGAAGAGGTAGAGGGCGGGCAGGTCGTCGGCGAGAATGCGCTGCGCGTCTCCGTAGAGGGCCAGCCGGTCCTCCTCGTCCAGCGTGCGCTCGGCCTGGGCCAGCGTCTCGTCGAAGCGCGGGTTTCGATAGCCGAAATAATAGTCGGGGCGTGCGTAGATCCCGATGTCGAGCGGTTCGGCATGGGCGACGATGGTCATGTCGAAGTCGTGGCCCTTGAGGACCTGGTCGACCCAGACCGCGGGAAACTCCGTCGGCACGATGCGCAGCGTGACGCCGATCTCGGCGAGAAGCGCCTGCAGCACCTCGGCGGAACGGGTGGCGTAGGCCATCTGCGGTGTGCGGATCGTGGTCTCGAAACCGTTCGGGTAGCCCGCCTCGGCCAGAAGCCGCTTGGCCGCCTGCGGATCGTAGGGAACGTGGTTCGCGAGATCGACATAGCCCGGGTCGTTGGGCGTGTAGTGGCTGCCGATCGGGGTGCCGAAGCCCGCCCACGCCCCCTCGATCACGGCCGCGCGGTCTACCGCCATCATCAGGGCGCGTCGCACGCGGGTGTCGTCGAAGGGCTTGCGCCGCTCGTTCATGCCGGCGACGACCTTGAGCTCCGTGTCGCCGATCACGACCGCCAGCCGCTCCTCGCGCCGAAGGTCCTCGACGAGCTCGGGCGCGCCGAACTCGGGAATGGCGTCGACGGCACCCGAGCGCAGCGCCGCCGCCTGGGCCTGCGGGTCGCTGATGAAGCGGAACTCCGCCTCGCGCAACGCCGGCGCCGGGCCCCAGTAGGTCTCGATGCGCTCCAGGCGCAGACGGTCGCCCGGCCGCCACTCGGCCAGGCGATAGGGGCCGGTGCCGACCGGCGCGGAGCGGTTGGTCTCTGCGCTGGAGGGTTCCACCATGACGGCCGCCGGCCAGCCGAGATGGGTGAGGAGGTCGCCGGACGGCTCGGAAAGGCGCAGCACCAGCGTTCGGGGATCGGGCGTCTCGACCGCCTGGATCTTCGTGAAGAACTGCTTCTGCGGATTGGTGGAGCCGTCGCCGCGCGCCCGGTCGATCGAGAACCGGGCGGTGGAGGCGTCGAAGGCGACGCCGTTGCTGAAGCGCACGCCTTCGCGCAGCGTGAAGCTGACGGTGCGCCCCTCGTCGGACACGGTCCAGTCGGTCGCGAGCTGGGGCAGGATCTGCCCGTTCTCGTCGATTCGCGTCAGGCCTTGGAAGACGTTCTGCCAGACGATCTGGCCGATCGCGGCGGGCGCGGCCGCGGTCGGGTCGAGGCCCGCCGGTTCGATCGACATCGCGATGCGAATGTCGTCGCGCGGCGTCTGCGCACCGGCGGGAAGGCTGCTCGGCAGCGCGAGAACCAACGCCGCGAGAGCCAGGCGCCAGCGAGGAAGGAGGGCCATGACGGGGTCCCCTTGGATACGAACGGACGGCCCGGGTGGCCGCATCGGCGCACAGGCAGCACAGAAGCGGCGTCGTGTCGAGATGAGGCGGCTAGCGCTCGCCGAAGAGGTCGCGCTGCGCCTTCTCCAGCTCCTCGGCATAGCGCTTGCGCGCGTGGCTTTCGGACAGGACGCCCAGCACCGAACCGTCCGGGGCGAGCACGACGACCTCGTCGGCGCCGGTCTCGTCGAAGACGTGCATCGTGGTCTGGATGTCGTCGCCCGGCTCCAGCACCGCATCGTGGGTGCCCATCAGGGTTCCGACCGGGCTCTCGGCCTCCAGTCCCTCGGCAAAGGCACCCGCGGTCTGGACGATGCCGGCATAATGGCCCGCCTCGTCCAGAAGCACGACGCGGCCGACCGAACCGAGCGGAAAGCGACGCCGGAACTCGGCGATCGTCGCGGTCTCAGGAATGGTCCGGGCGTCGCGCCGCATCATCCGGCCGGCCGTGAGCGTTCGGACCCAGCCGACGTCGCGCGCACTCTTGACGGTCTCGCCACGCAGGTGAAGGCGCCACGTGGAGAAGGAGTAGCCGAAGACCTCGCGAACGATCAGCGAGGCGACCAGCGAGGCGGCGAGCACGGCGCCCACCAGCGCGAAGTCCTGCGTCGTCTCGAGCACCAGCATCGCCATGGTCATCGGCCCGCCGATTACCGACACCGCGAGCGCCGCCATGCCCACCACCGCCGCATCCCCGCCATCCAGCAGCGGCCGACCGGCCAATCCCGCAAGGCCGGCCGCAAAGAGATGGCCGAGCAGCGTTCCCAGAAACAGCGAGGCGAAGAACAGGCCGCCGCGAAAGCCGAAGCCGAGCGAGACCACCGAAGCGAGCGACTTGAGAAGGAACACCGCCGCCACCAGCCCGATGCCGGCACCCGCCGCGATGTCGAGGTGCATGGCGCCGTGGCCGGCCGAGAGCGTCTGAGGCGACAGAAAGGCGATCGGCACAAGCAGGAGGCCGCCCACGGCCGGGCGCAGCCAGCGCGGCAGCCACGCGGGCCGGGTGTGCGCTTCCAGAAGCGCCACCAGGCGCATCAGCGCGATGCCGAACAGCGCCGCCGCCACGCCCAAGCCCGCATAGGCGAGATAGCTCGCCGTATCCAGCGCCGCCGCCTCTGTGACGTGAAGCACGTAGCCCTTCGCGCCGAGCGCCTCGGCGGCCAGCGCTCCCGTCAGCGACGCGGCCACCACGGGTGCGATCGCGGCCGGCGTGTAGGCGCCGATCACGATCTCGAAGGCGTAGAAGGCGCCCACCAGCGGGGCGCCGAAGGCCGCCGCGATGCCCGCACCCGCTCCCGCGCCGGTCAGCGTTCGGAAGTCGGCGCGACGCAGCGCGAAGAGGCGGCCGCCGAGCGACGCCGCCGCGCCGCCCATCTGCGCATAGGCCGCCTCGAGGCCGACCGAGGCGCCGAAGCCGTTGGAGATCACGGTCTGGCCGGTGATCACGAGGCTGTCGCGCCCCGACATGCGTCCGCCGTGCAGCGCGTTGGCCTCGACCGCGTCCACCAGCGCGCGGCGGCGGGCCCTGACGAGGAGGCCGAACAGGCCGAGCGCGAGGCCCCCGAGCGGCAGGATGGCGAGCTGCCAGGGCTCCAGCGACGGCTGCGCGCTGAGCCGCTCGGGCTGAGGCAGCTGAAACAGGAGTACCTGGATCGCGTAGGCAAGGCGGCTGATCAGAACGGTGAGCACGCCGCTCGCCCCGCCCACGAGCGCCGCCAGAAGAACGAACCAGACCTCGGAGCGGCGAAACAGGCGACGCAGCGTCTCGCGCCATCCCGTCTCGCGCAGGCGGCGAACGCGGCGGCGCAGCGTGTCCGAGGCGCTCAACGGCGCCGGCCCGGCCGCGAGGCGCCGTTATTGGATCGATTTGAACGGGGGCAGGGGCGAAGTTCAACTGGCATGGGGGCACGGATCGCGTTAGAGCGCGGACGACTCGAGGCCGGAGCCTCCCTCCGGCATGGCAGGAAAGGTCGTACCATGACAGTTGAGCCCAAGCGCATTGCGGTAACCGGCGCGGCCGGACAGATCTGCTACTCCCTCCTGTTCCGCATCGCCAACGGCGACGTCTACGGCAAGGACACGCCGGTCATCCTGCAGCTGCTCGACCTGCCCCAGGCGCAGAAGGCCGTGCGGGGCGTGGTGATGGAGCTCGAGGACTGCGCCTTCCCGCTCCTGCGCGACGTCGTGATCACGGACGATCCGGCGGATGCGTTCCGCGACATCGACGCCGGCTTCTTCGTGGGCTCGCGTCCGCGCACCGCCGGCATGGAGCGCCGCGATCTCCTGAACGCCAACGCCGAGATCTTCCGCACGCAGGGACGCGCTCTCGACGCTGCGGCCAAGCGCGACGCCAAGGTGATCGTGGTCGGCAACCCGGCCAACACCAACGCGATGATCCTGGCGGCCAACGCGCCGGGCTTCCCGACCGAGAACATCACCGCCATGCTGCGGCTCGACCACAACCGCGCGCTGACCCAGTTCGCGCAGCGCGGCGGCGTGGGGGTCGACGAGATCCGCAAGCTCGTGGTCTGGGGCAACCACTCGCCCACCATGTTCGCCGACTGGCGCAACGCCACGGCCGCCGGCAAGCCGCTGCCCGACGTGATCGGCGACGAGACCTGGTACAGGGACACGCTGATCCCGACCGTGGGCAAGCGCGGCGCGGCGATCATCGAGGCGCGCGGCGCCTCGTCGGCCGCCTCGGCGGCCAACGCCGCGATCGACCACATGCGCGACTGGATCAAGGGCTCCGACGGCGACTGGGTGTCGATGGGCATCTCGTCGGACGGTTCCTACGGCATCCCGGAAGGCCTGATGTGCGGCGTTCCGGTGATCTGCGCGAACGGCTCCTACGAGCGCGTGCAGGGCCTGGAGATCAACGCGTTCCAGCAGCAGATGCTGGACCGCACCGTGGCCGAGCTCGTGGAAGAGCGCGACGCCGTCTCGGCGCTGCTCTGAACGTGATCGCGGGGCGGGGGCGCGCAGGCGCCCCCGAAACCCTCTTTTAAGCCTCCGCGGCGAAACTCGGGTCACAGTCGCGTTCCGAGTTGCCTGATGCCGACGAGCCGCATTCCCGTCTTTCTCCTGCTCGTGGCGCTGGCCGCCCTGGCAAGCGGTTGCGCGCGCGTCCAGCGCATGAGCTCGCAGGAATGCCTGGCCCGCGCGATGTATTTCGAGAGCAACCGCTCCAGCGAGGAGGGCATGCTGGCGGTCGGCACCGTGGTCATGAACCGCCTGCAGTCCGGCAAGTACCCCGAAAGCGTCTGCGGCGTGGTCGGGCAGAAGAACCAGTTCGCACCGGGCGTCCTGTCGAAGCCCATGGCCAAGGGCCGGGACCTCGCCATGCGCACCGCGGGCCGGGTTCTCAAGGGCGAGCGCCATCCGCGCGTCGCCAAGGCGATGTTCTTCCACACCGCCGGCTATTCCTACCCCTATACCAACATGCACTACGTCACGATCCAAGGCGGCAACGCCTTCTACGAGAAGCGTCGCAACGCGACCTCGACGCAGGCCGCCGTCGCCGCGCGCGAGGCGGCCGAACGCGAAGGGCGGCTGCCCTACCAGCCGGCCGCGCGCCAGGTCGCCGTGGTCTCCGCGCCGGCCGCTCCCGCGACTGCTCAGGGCGTCGCCCTGCGCCGCGCGGCTCGCCAGATCGCCGCGGAGGGACCGCCGCCGCGCGCCACCGGACAAACCCTCGACACGATGTCGATCGAGGACCTGATCCGCATGAACGGCGGCTGACGGTGCGTCGCTCACGCGTCCGGGAAGTCCGCCGAGAGCGAGACGTCGCGCAGGTTCTCGATCTGCGTCAGCCGCTCGCGCAGGCGCTGCGTGATCCCCTCGAAGGCGGGCTTGCCCAGCACCAGGTGGCGCGGGGCCTCGGCCATCTCGGTCGCGCGGATCATCGCCTCGCCGGCGCGAACCGGATCGCCCGGCTGCTTGCCGCTGATGTCGGACGTGCCCTTGAGCCGCGCGCCGGCGGTCTCGGCATAGGCCTCGATGCGGTTCGGCGTCTGGCGCAGCGAGCGGCCCGCCCAGTCGGTGCGGAAGGGGCCGGGCTCGACGCAGGTCACCTTGATGCCGAGCGGCTTGCCCTCCACCGCGAGCGCGTCCGAGAAGCCCTCCACCGCGTGCTTGGTGGCGGCGTAGTAGCCCGAGCCGGGATAGCCGATGAAGCCGGCCTGCGAGGTGATGTTGAGGACGTGGCCGCTGCGCTGCTCGCGCATCGCGGGCAAGACGGCGCGTGTCATGGCGAAGAGGCCGAAGACGTTGGCGTCGAACTGCTGGCGGATCTCGTTCTCGTCGCCCTCCTCGATCGAGGCCTGGTAGCCGTAGCCCGCGTTGTTGACGAGCACGTCGATGCGGCCGAACCGGTCGAGGGCGTCCTTCACGGCGGCGTCGATCTCCGCCTGTTTCGTGACGTCGAGCGTGACCGCCAGCGCCCGCTCGGGCGCGAGCGCGACGAGATCGGCCAGGCGCGCCTTGTCGCGCGCCGTGACTACCGCGCGCCAGCCGCGACCAAGAACCAGGCGCGCGAGCTCGAGGCCGAAGCCGGTGGAGCAGCCGGTGATGAACCAGACGGGTGCGGTGTTGTCGGCCATGGGGCCTCCTTGGGTGGCTGGAAACGAAGGGGAGTGGGGCGGCCCGCGACACGGAGCCGCCGACGCGTCGCCCGCTATCTGGAACCTCCACGCCCCCGTGCCAGGGGTTCCCTTACGATCCGCGCCCCGGGGCGCATGACCTTCCTCGCTTCGGGTTCCTGACCGCCGTGCCTCGCATCTCCTGCCTTCGTGCGCTTCTGGCGCTGCCGATCCTCGTCTCGCTCGCCGCCTGCCAGACCGCCGACCTGTCGCGCGTGGACCTGGCGGCCGGTCTCGTGCCGCCGTCCAAGGCCCCGGCACTGACCGCGACCAGCGAGGTACCCTCGAGCCGCACGCCCTCGGCCATCGTGATCGACCAGGATACGGGCCGCGTCCTCTTTGCCGACGACGCCGACGGCCTGCGCCATCCCGCCTCGACCACGAAGCTGATGACGCTGCTTCTCCTGTTCGAGGCGATGGATGCGGGCAAGGTGACCCTGGACACGCCGCTCGCCGTTTCGGCGCGGGCCGCAGCGCGTCCGCCCTCCAAGCTCGGCCTTCGTCCGGGCTCCACGATCCGCGTGCGCGACGCGCTTCCCGCTCTGGCGGTGAAGTCGTCCAACGACGTCGCAAGCGTGGTGGCCGAAAACCTCGGCGGCACCGAGGAGCGCTTCGCGCTCCAGATGAATGCCAAGGCGCGCCAGCTCGGCATGACGCGCACCAACTTCGCCAACGCGTCCGGCCTGCCGGACGAGCGCCAGATCTCGACCGCGCGCGACCTCGCGGTACTCGGCCTCACCATCCGCAAGCGCTTCCCCGGCATGCGCGGGCTCTTCATGACCGAGGGGTTCGAGTACAACGGCCGGCACTACGCCTCGACCAACAAGCTGCTCGGGCGCGTTCCCGGCGTCGACGGCATGAAGACGGGCTACGTCAACGCGTCGGGCTTCAACCTCGTCGCCAGCGCCCGGCGCGGCGGGCGCGGCGTGATCGTGGTGGTGATCGGGGGCGCGAGCGGTCGCTCGCGCGACGCACGCGTCGAGGACCTGATCGATACCTATCTCGGCCCCGCCGGCGGCAGCGCGCCGGCGGCTGCGGCGCCGGTCGTGATGGCGGCGCCCGCGCGCGTGGCGCCCGCCGTGCCGGTTGCCCTTGCGCCGGCCGCTCCCGCCACGCTGCCAGGCGACTTCGGGATGCCCGGGCTCGACGAGTAGCGGATCAGTCGGAGTAGCGTTCCTCCGCGAAGGGGTCGCCGCGATTGTGGTAGCCCCGGACCTCCCAGAAGCCCGGCTGGTCGCGCGTGCGGAACTCGATCTCGCGCAGCCACTTCGCGCTCTTCCAGAAGTAGAGATGCGGCACCACGAGCCGGATCGGCCCGCCATGCTCGCGCGTCAGCGGTTCTCCTTCCCAGGAATGGGCGATGATGGCGTTCTCGGCCGCGAAGTCCTCCAGAGCGAGGTTGGTCGTGTAGCCGTCGTAGGAGGACAGGATCACGAAGGCCGCGTCCGCGCGCGGCTGGACGATGTCCAGGAAGTCGCGCGTCGACAGCCCGTCCCAGCGGTTGTCGTAGCGCGACCAAGTGGTCACGCAGTGGATGTCGGTGGTCTCGCTGGTCTGCTTCTGCGCGCGAAACGTGGCGAAGTCCCAACTCTGCGGCCGCTCCACCGCGCCCTTCACGTCGAGGCGCCAGCGCTCGGTCGGGACGCCGGGCGTCAGGCCGAGATCCAGCACGGGCCAGTTCCGGACGAGGTGCTGACCGGGCGGAAGGCGCTCGGCTTCGGGCCGCACGACGCGTCCGGTCAGGAAGCGGCCCTCGCGCGCCCAGCTTTCCTTGGTGCGCGTCAGCTTGGAATCGTCGGGCGTCGGGCTCGCGTCGTCGCTCATCGCTCAGGTCTCCTCGAAACGATCCGAACGTAGGCAGCCGCAGCGGAGCGCTCAAGCGCAGTCCGTTCTTGAAAACCGCGGCAAACGGCCGATGTGCTGGCCGATGGTACGACGCGCGACGAACCGACGGCAGGGACCGGGAGCTTGGCTGCCTATGCTGCTTCTGCTCGCGGGCCTGGTCGCGCTCGCGAGCCCCGTCGCGGCGGTTCCGCGCGAGGCGCATCCGCTGTCGCAGACGATGGCTGATTGCGCCGGGCACGACGAGCCGACGTCCGGTGCGCGTCACGCCGATCTCTGCTGCGCCTTTCACTGCGCGCCGGCGATCCCGATCGTCGCGCCGGCTGCGATCCGGCCGATTCCGGCCCCCTTCCGCTACGCCCGTCCCGCGGACGAGGATCCGGCGCAATGGGGCCGGCCCGTCCCGGTTCCACCGCCACGCGTGGCCTGACCCCCTTCGAATTCCGCTTCTCCTGACCATGGCGCCGTCGGCCGAACCGGCGACAGGCGCGAACGCTATGGATTTCCCTATGTTCGATCGCTCGATACCGGCCGCGATGCTGTGCGCGGCGCTTCTGTTCGTCACCCCGCCCGCGCGGGCGCAGGACCATTCCGGCCACGCCATGCCGGCAGAGCCGGGTGCCGCGGCGGCGGCCCACGCCGGTCATGCGGCCATGTCGCCCGGCTCGCCCTCGGCCGCCTACATGGACGCCATGCGCGGCATGGATGAGGCCATGGCAGCCATGCCCATGACCGGCCAGGCCGGCGTCGACTACGCCCGCATGATGATTCCGCACCACCGCAGCGCCGTGGAGATGGCCCGTGCCTATCTCGCTAGCGGCGAGCGCGACCCCGTCCTCGTCAAGCTCTCGCAGGAGATCGTCGCCTCGCAGGAGCGCGAGATCGCGCTTCTGGAGGGCTGGCTGCGCGAGCACGCGCCGCAATAGGCAACCTGCGCGGGACCGCCCCTCGCCGGGGGCGGTCCTTCCCCTAGCTGGCTAGACTTGTTCTTCCGCATCCTGGAACAATCCCCCCATGTCCACACTGCCAAGGAGCGCCCGCCCGATCTGGCGTTCGATCTTCGAGCGCCTCGAGATCCGCGGCCTCGTCGTGCTCCTGCTGGCTTCCGGCGCGATCGGGGCGTTCCTGGCGATCGCCGGAGAGGTGGGGGAGGGCGACACGCACGCCTTCGACGACGCGATCCTCCTGTGGTTCCGCACGCCCGGCGATCCGTCCGACCCGATCGGCCCGCTCTGGGTGGAACTGGCCTTTCGCGATATCACCGCGCTCGGCGGCATGACCGTCCTGACGCTCATCACGGTCACGGTCGCGGCCTATCTGGCGCTGGTTCGCAAATGGTCCTCGGCGCTGCTCGTGCTCGCCTCGGTTCTCGGCGCGATACTCGTCTCGAGCCTTCTGAAGCTCGGCTTCGACCGGCCGCGTCCCGATGTCGTGTCGCATCTCGTGGACGTCCACACGCTGAGCTTCCCGAGCGGCCACGCCATGCTGTCGGCCGCGACCTACCTGACGCTCGGCGCGCTCCTGTCGCGCACGCAGGCCGCGCTCACGACGCGCATCTACCTGATGGGCGTCGCGATCGCGCTGACCCTCCTGATCGGCACGAGCCGCATCTTCCTCGGCGTCCACTACCCGACCGACGTCCTGGCCGGCTGGTGCGCCGGCTCGGCCTGGGCGCTCCTGTGCTGGACGGTCGCGCGCTGGCTGCAGCACAGGGGCGACGTCGAGCCGTCGAGCTGACGCCGCCGCTGGAAGTTTCCGTCAGGCCTCGATCGGCATCCGGATCTGCATCTTCACCTCGCCCTTGGGGGCCTGGGCGGCGAGCTTGAAGGCCTCGACGCTCTCCTCGAAGGAAAACGTGCGGGTGATCAGCGGCGACAGGTCGATCGCGCCGGACGCCAGCATCGCGATGCAACGCGGGAAGACGTGCGCGTAGCGGAACACGTGCTCGACGCGCGCTTCCTTCACCATGGCGCCCACCACGTCGTAGCTCGGCTTCTTCATGGGCATGCCGACGAACACCACCGTGCCGCCGGGGCAGAGCGGGTCGAAGATCGTCTCGATGGCCCGTTCGGAACCGGCGCACTCGTAGACGACGTCGGCGCCCCAGCCCGCCGTCTCGCGACGCACCGCCTCGCCGAGATCCTCGCGCCCGACGTTGACCGCCGTCACCGAGCCAAGCGTCTTGGCGATCTCCAGCTTCGTGTCGTCGACGTCGGAGACGATCACATGCGCCGCTCCCGCCGCCAGCGCCGCCAGCACGGTCACGAGGCCGATCGGTCCCGCGCCGATCACCACCGCGACATGGCCGGGCTCGCCGCGCGCCTTGGTCGCCGCGTGGACGCCGACGGCGAGCGGCTCCACCATCGCGGCCTGGGCGAAGCTGACCGTGTCCGGCAGCTTGAACGTGAAGGCCTCCGGGTGAACCACGGAGGAGCGCAAGACGCCGTGGATCGGCGGCGTCGCCCAGAAGCGCACGGCCGGATCGAGATTGTAGAGGCCGAGCCGCGTCGCCCGCCCGTTCGGATCCGGGATGCCGGGCTCCATGCACACCCGGTCGCCGGCCTTCAGCGTCGTGACCGCCGCACCCGTCTCGGTCACGATGCCGCTGGCCTCGTGGCCGAGGATCATCGGCTCCTTGACCACGAAGGAGCCGATGGCGCCGTGCGTGAAGTAGTGGACGTCCGAGCCGCAGATGCCGACCGTATGGATCGCGATGCGCACGTCGTTGGGGCCGAGCGGCTCGTCCAGCACGAAGTCGCGCAGCGCCAGCCGGTCCTTCTCCTCCAGGACGAGGGCACGGCCGCTCTGGGTCGTCGTGCGCTTGAGCTCCTCGATCGATGTCATGGCCCGCTTCCTCCTGATGCGATGTCGCTTCACCATCGCTCCACCGCTTTCCCGGCGCCGCGTCAAGTGCGAAGCCGGCGAGGTCGGGGCGTGGCACCGCAATCGTGGTCCTGTGCGGCGGGCCGGTTTCGGGAACCGGCACCGGCAAGACCCGTTCTCGCAGGGTGAAACGATGGATGGAGGGCGCCATGCCACGCGGCGACAAGTCCAAGTACACCGACAAGCAGGAGCGAAAGGCGGACCATATCGCCGAAAGCTACGAATCGCGGGGCGTGCCCGAGGCGGAAGCCGAGCGGCGCGCCTGGGCGACCGTCAACAAGGAGGACGGCGGCGGCAACAAGAGCGGGTCCGGCCGCGGTCATCCGACCGACCACACGCCCTCCAAGAAGGGCGGGAAGAAGGGTGGCAAGGCGTCCGCATCGCGCACCGCCGCGGAGCGCTCGGCGTCAGCCAAGAAGGCGGCCGCCACGCGCAAGCGGAACGCGGAGCACCGTGCGGGGGCCTGACAGGTCCTAGCGGCGGAACGCTGCGCCGCCCCGCCGGCGGCTCGTCTTCCCGGGCCATCGACGACAAGCCGATCGCGTATCCGGCCGGGCGCGTTGTTGCGCGTAATGATCCGACGCCGGGCCCTCTTCGGGCGCCGCACTCCACAGGTTGGCGCATCGGCACGGCTCGCGCGTCACGCGCCGCATTCAGCGTTCGACCTGTCACCCTCACGCGAGAAACCGACCGGGCTTCCCGAGACCGATCCCGACTATCGGACCGGAAACAAAAAAGGGCGCCGGCCGAAGCCAGCGCCCCCGTTCGAATGCGACGAACTTACTTCGACGGCGGGGTGATGTTGCCGTCGCCGGTCGAGGTGCCGGGAACCGGGTTCGAGGTCTGCTGGGTCGGCGAACCCGTGGCCGGGGCGTTGCCGGTGGTCACGACCGTGCTGGCCGCGGCGGCGGGCATGGCGGACTCTTTGCCCTGATCCGTACCCGGGACCGGGTTCGAGGTCTGCTCCGGCTGCGCGGTCGCGGCCGGTGCCATCGCGCCGGACGGGGCGGTCGGCGGAATCACGGAGGTCTCGCCGGCCTCGGAGCCCGGGACGGGATTGGTGTTGGTGGTGGAGGTGTCCTGGGCGAGGGCAGCGCCGGAAACCAGCGTGGCGACGGCGAGGGCGAGCATGGTACGCTTCATGATGCTAACTCCAGATGACGGGACGATCTTTGAAGCCTGCCCGCCGCGTCCCGCTCCGGGCCGGACAAGCATTCTCGACGCCCTCAACACGATTTCGCCTTATATGGTTCCGCACCAATTCCATGATCCCCTTCCGGCGACCGGAACGAATCCGTGACGGCGGGTCGCATCGCCTTTCGCGCGGCGCGCGGCCTGCTCCTCGACCCCGCGATCGCACCACGCGAGAAGCGCGAGCGGTTCCGCTGGCCGGAGCCCCAGCCCTTCAACTGGGCGCTGGACTGGTTCGACGGCGTCTTGGCGGCCGATCCGGAAACCGCCACGCGACCCGCGTTGCGCATCCGCGAGGCGAGGCAGGGGATCGAGACGGTCCTGAGCTTTCGTGACCTCTCGAATCGCTCCTCGCGCGTGGCCCGCCTTCTCGTGAATCTGGGTCTGCAGCGCGGTGACCGGCTGCTCGTGATGCTGCGGAACGAGCCGGCGCTGTGGGAAACCCAGCTCGCCTGCTTCAAGGCGGGCATCACGGTGATCCCCGCCAGCCCGCTTCTGGCACCGCACGAGTTGCGCGATCGTCTGCAACGCGGGCAGGCGCGGTGCGTCGTCGCGCGCCAAACGCTGGGGGCCGTTCTCGACGAGGTCGGCTTCCGCGGACGGCGCCTATCGCCCGAGCGCGAGGCGCCGAAGGGCTGGCGCAGCCTCGCGGAGGCCGACGGGCTCGACGCGTCCTTCCACCCCGCGCACGAGACGGCGCCGGACGATCCGATGCTTCTGTATTTCACGTCGGGCACCACGGCGCTGCCCAAGCTCGTGCTCCACACCCACCGCTCCTATCCCGTGGGGTCGCTGTCCACGATGCACTGGCTGGGCGTGCAACCCGGCGACATCCATCTCAACGTATCCTCGCCGGGGTGGGCGAAGCACGCCTGGAGCTCGCTGTTCGCGCCCTGGAGCGCCGGTGCGACGGTGGCGGTCCTAGAACAGGAGCGCTTCGAGCCGGGGCGGCTTCTGGCGACGCTGGACGACATGGCCGTGACGACCTTCTGCGCGCCGCCGACGGTGTGGCGCCATCTCGTCGGCCACGGACTGGGCGTGCGGCCCGGCCGGCTGCGCGAGGCGGTCTCGTCGGGCGAGCCGCTGAATGCTCCGGTGATCGAGGCCGTTGCCCGCGCGTGGGGCCTGCGCGTTCGCGACGGCTACGGCCAGACCGAGACCACGGCCATGGTCGGGCACGTTCCCGGTGCGGTCGGCGCGATCGGATCCATGGGGCGGCCGCTGCCGGGATACCCGATCGTGCTTCTGGACGCCGACGACCGCGAGGTGACCGAGGGTGAGGTCGCGCTGCGCTGGACCGAAAACCGACCCGGCGGCCTGACGGCGAGCGCGACGCTGTCGGGAACCGGCGTCTACCGCACCGGCGACGTCGCGCGTCGCAACGCGGACGGGACGCTCACCTTCGTCGGGCGCGTCGACGACGTCTTCAAGTCATCGGATTATCGCGTCAGCCCCTTCGAACTCGAAAGCGCGCTGGTGGCGCATCCGGCGGTGCGCGAGGCGGCCGTGGTTCCAATGGCCGACGCGCTGCGCCTGGCCGTGCCGCAAGCCTTCGTCCTGCTGGAGAACGGCCATCCGGCGAGCAAGGAGACGGCACGCCTTCTGTTCGAGCACCTTCAGGGACGCTTGTCGCCCTACCAGCGCATCCGGCGCATCACCTTCGTGGACGACCTGCCCAAGACGCTGTCGGGCAAGATCCGTCGCCGCGACCTGCGGGTCGAGGGAAGGGGTGACGAGGGGAGCGGTTTCGACGAGGCGGCGATCGCCGGTCGTGTCTGAGGGAGCGATGCGCCTCAGCGCATGCTGATGACGCGGCCGAGGCTATTGGCGAGCGAACGGCCGTCGCAGGGCTTGCTGCACACGGTGACACCGGGGTAGCGGCGCGTCAAAACCGCCTTTTCGCCCTGGCCCGTGTGGAACACGAAGGGCACCTGCCGCTCGTGGAGAAGGTCGGCGACCGGATAGGAGGCCTCGCCGTGCAGGTTGAGGTCGAGCACGACGGCGTCGAAGGCACCGCCCTCCGCCTTCGCGCGGGCCTGGGCCAGCGTGCTGGCGCAAACGACGCTCGCGCCGCAGTCCTCGAGTTCGGCTTCGATGTCGAGCGCGACCAGAAACTCGTCCTCGACCACGAGAACCCTCTTGCCCTGCAGCGTCACAGACTGCGTCATCATAACCGAGGCTCCGACCCGTCCTGTCACGCCACTTCCATTCGCGCCTACACAACGCACGGAAGGGGATTTGGCTCCCGTTTCGTTGCGGCGCAACCCGATCGAACCCCGCGGCCCGCCGTTATCCCGACGGAACCGTTCGCTCTGGTCGTGTCCGCATCTGGCGCGATGGGGCCGGAGGGCGAGGGGCACCCACCTCGTCGCGGCGGTTGCGTTGCGGATCGGTCACAGCGTCGGCGCCGACGGTCAGCCCGCGACCTCGACGATCGCCTTCACCAATCCCTGCTTGTCGTGGGCCCAGACGGGGATGCGGGTGGCCGCCTCGTCCAGCGTCGTGCGGTGGGTTGCCAGGCGGTCCGTCGGGACGAGGCCGGCGCGGATCGAGGCCATGACGTGCTCGAAGTCCACCGCCAGAGCGTTGCGGCTGCCGACGAGCCGCATCTCGCGCTTGTGGAACTCGGGGTCCGAGAAGCGGATGTCGCCAGTCACGACGCTCACGAGAACCAGCGTTCCCCCGTGCCCGACATCGGCAAAGCCCGCCTGCATCGAGGCCGGGTGTCCGGTCGCGTCGAACACGACCTCGAACCCATCGCCGGCCGTCATCTCGCGCACGCGCTCGGTGCGTGCCTCGTCGGCGACCATGGCTCGGGGAAGACCGAGCGCGCTGGTGGCAAAGTCGAGGCGCTCCTGGATCGGGTCCATGATCGTGACGTCGAGCCCGGCCAGCTTGGCGAAGATCGCCGTGCCGAGGCCGATCGGCCCGGCGCCGACAACCAGCGCATGACCCTCGGTGATCTGCGAGCGACGCACGGCATGCGCGCCGATCGCCAGGAATTCCACCATCGCGGCGTCGCGCAACGACAGATCGCCCGCCGCGATGAGGTTGCCCTCCGGCACCTCGATGCGCTCGCACAGCGCGCCGTCCCGGTGGACGCCCAGCACCTCGATCCGCATGCAGCAGTTGAAGCGACCCCGGCGGCAGGCCGCGCAGGTGCCGCAGCTGACATAGGGATTGACGACGACCGGCGTGCCCTCGGGCAGGCGTGCGCTCTGCGCGACGCGCCCGGAGACCTCGTGGCCCATCACCCGCGGATACTGGAGAAAGGGGTGCTTGCCCTCGAAGATGTGGTAGTCGGTGCCGCAAATCCCGACATGGCCAACGTCCACCAGCGCCCATCCCTCGCGGGTCTGGCTTGGCCTCTCCCGCTCGTCCAGCGCCAGCCGGCCCGGCTCGGCGCAGACCAGCGCCCGCATCGCATGCGTCATCGGATCCGCTCCTACTGCCGGCGACGGCGCAGCTGGTCGAAGTAGACGATCACGATGATCAGTCCGCCGGTGATGATGCGCTGCCAGAAGGAATTGACGTTGAGGAGGTTGGCGCCGTTGTTGATGGTGGCGAGGATGAACGCGCCGATCAGCGGGCCCTGCACCGAGCCGACCGCGCCGAAGAGCGAGGTGCCGCCGATCACGGAGGAGGCGATGGCCTGCAGCTCCCAGCCTTCCGCCTGCGTGGCGTTGCCCACGCCGATGCGCGCGGCCAGGAGCACGCCGACGAAGGCGGCGAAGACGGCCGAGAGCGAGTAGGCCATGTAGATCATGCGCGGCACGTTCACGCCCGACAGGCGCGCGGCCTCGGGGTTGGAGCCGACCGCGAAGAGGTAGCGCCCGAACCGGCTCATATGAAGGAAGACGTAGGCCGGCACCGCGACCAGGATCACCATCCAGAACAGGTTGGGGATGCCGAGGAAGCTCTCGCGCGAGAAGGCGTTGAAGCCCGCGTCCGTGATCGAGATCGTGGAGCCGTTGGTGATCACGAGGCCGATGCCGCGCAGCGCGGTCAGCGTCGCCAACGTGATGATGAAGGGCGGCAGGCCCATCTTCACGATGCCGAAGCCGTGGAACAGGCCGATCAGGAGACCCATGACGAGGGTCAGGATCACCGCCGCCCAGACCGGCACGCCGGCCTGCAGGAGGTAGGCGATCACCGTGGTCGAGAAGCCGACGATAGCGCCCACCGACAGGTCGATGCCCGAAGTGATGATCACGAAGGTCTGGCCGATCGCCAGGATCGCGATCATCGAGCCCTGGCGCAGGAGGTTGGCGATGTTGTTGGCGGTGGCGAAGGTCGGCGTCGCGAAGCTCAGGAACACCCAGAGCGCGACCAAGAGGCCGAGCAGCGTCAGCGCGAACAGGAAGCCGAAGTTGCGACGCGCCACGGGGGCGGCCTCCGGCGCGGCGGGGGAGGTCTGAACGGTCATGGGCGCCTCGCAAAACGCTCGAAGGAAGGAAGCACGGTCAGACCCCGATCGCCTGGGCGAGGATGGTCTCGTGACTGGTCTCGTGGAAGCCGCTGGAGCCGACGAGCCGTCCGCTGCGGAAGACGTGCAGCGTGTCGGCGAGCTCGTAGACCTCCGGCAGGTAGGAGGAGATCAGGAGGATGCCGGCGCCCTTCTGGAGAAGCTGGCCGAACAGGCGGTAGATTTCGGCCTTGGTGCCGACGTCGACGCCCACCGTCGGCTCGTCGAAGATGAAGAGCTCGGCACCGTGGGCGAGCCACTTGCCGATCACGATCTTCTGCTGGTTGCCGCCCGACATGGCCGAGGCGAGCGTGCGGCGGCTCGGCGTCTTGATCGCGAGATCGCGGATCTGCCGGTCGGCCTCCTCGGCCTCGCGGCGGCGCGAGATCGTGAGGCCGCTCGTCACGCGGTCGTAGATCGGGAGGTTCAGGTTGAGGCCGATCGGCAGGTTGAGGGCGAGGCCCTGGTCGCGCCGCGACTCGGGCGCGAGCGCGAGGCCGAGGTCGATCGCCTGGCGCTCGGAGCGGATGTCGACCGGCTTGTTCTTCCAGAAGATCTCGCCCGCGGTCTTCGGGTTGCGACCAAACAGCGAGAGCGCGAACTCCGAGCGCCCCGCGCCGATCAGGCCGTAGAGCCCGACGATCTCGCCGCGCCGAACGGTCAGCGAGACGTCCTCGAAGCCCTTGCCCGAGAGATGGCGCGCCTCGATCAGCGGCTCCCCGATCGCGACCTTGTCCTTGTGATAGATCTGGTCGAGCGAGCGGTTGATCATCAGCGAGACGAGTTCGGCGTCGTTCGTCTCGCGGATGTTGCGCGTTCCCACATGGGTGCCGTCGCGCAGCACCGACACGCGGTCGGCCAGCTCGAACACCTCCTCCATGCGGTGGCTGATGTAGACGATCGTGACGCCCTCGCTCTTGAGGCGGCGGATCAGCGTGAAGAGCTGGGCGGCCTCCTGGCGCGTCAGGTAGGCGGTGGGCTCGTCGAAGATGATGAAGCGCGTGCCGCGCAGCGAGGCTCTGGCGGTGGCGACCAACTGCTGCTGGCCGATCGTCAGGCTGCCGAGCTCGGCGGTGGCCGGCAGGCGGAAGCCCATGTCGTCGAGGATGACCTGTGCGGCGCGGTTCATCTCGCGCTTGCGAAGCAGGCCGCCGCGCACGCTCTCGTCGCCCAGGAAGATGTTGGCGGCCACCGACAGGTGGCGGCACAGAACGACCTCCTGGTGGACGGCGTTGATGCCGTGGTCGATCGCCTCCTGCGGGGTGGCGAGCGCGACGGGGGCGCCGCGCCAGACGATCTCGCCGCCCGAGCGACGGATGACGCCGGTCAGAAGCTTGATCAGCGTCGACTTGCCGGCGCCGTTCTCGCCGACGATCGCGTGGATCTCGCCGGCACGGAACGAGAGCGAACAGGGCTTGAGCGCGAGAACCTGGCCGTAGCGCTTCTCGAGGCCGCGCAGTTCCAGGATGGTCTCGCCGGCGGCCACGGGCGGCTCGGCGGGCGCGGCGTGTTCGCCGGCCGGTCGCGGATCGAGGGGGGAGGGCGCTGTGGTCAAGGAATGCCTCCTTCGAGCAGGGGCCTGCGAGCGGGGCCGCATCGCGGGCGGCCTCCCTGTCTCGCCTTGCCCCGCAAGGGGGCGAGAAAGCCGGGGCGCTTCACAGCCCCGGCCCTTCGTGACGGCCGCCAACCCGGTCGGCGGCCGTCTGTCAGCCCGTCGCGGTCAGTTGACCTTCGGGTTGAGGAGTTCCTGCGAGCGCTGGTCCATCATGTTGGCCGTCGTGATCAGGTTCGCGCCGGTGTCGACGTTCTTGGCTACGCTCTCCTTCTTGGAGACAGCAAGCGCGGTCTTGATGCCGTCGTAGCCCATCCGGTACGGATCCTGGACCACGAGGGCCGAGATCACGCCGTCCTTCAGGAAGCCGACGAGACGCTCGTCCGAGTCGAAGCCGACCAGGGCCACCTTGTCCTTGACGCCGTTCTCGGCGACCGCCTGCCCGGCACCCTGCGCCATGATCAGGTTCGAGGCGAAGATGCCGACGAGGTTTGGGTTGGCGGTGAGAAGGTCGGTCGTGATGTTGAGACCGGTGGCCGCCTGGCCGTCGGCGTAGCGGTCGGCGACGAGCTTGAGACCCGGATACTTGGCGAGCTCCTCGGTGAAGCCCTTCTTGCGCTCCTCCAGCGAGCCGGCGTTCGGCGCGTTGGTGATCAGCGCGACGTCGCCCTCTTCCTTGCCGGTCTTGGCTTTGATCGCCTCGGCGAGGCCGCGCGCGGCGATGCGTCCGCCCTCGACGTTGTCGGTGGTGAGGAACGACGAGAAGGCGTCGGTCTCGGCCGAGGAGTCGATGCCGACGATCGGAACGGACTTGGCGGCCTCGGTGATCGGGGCGCCGAGCGCGGTGCGCTCGGTCGGCGCGATCACGACCGCGGCCGGCGAGCCCGCCACCGCGTTCTCAAGGATCGAGATCTGGCCGTTGATGTCGGTCTCGGCCTGGGCGCCGAGCTCGGGCACGTTGACGCCGAGATCCTTGCCCGCCTGCCGGGCGCCGGCCAGGACGATCTGCCAGTAGAAGGAGGTCGTGTCCTTCACGATGATCGGGATGGTGGGCTGCTGGGCCAGGGCCGGACCGCCGGGCAGGACAAAGGCGGCGGCCAGAAGGGCGACGCTGGCCAGGGCCGCGCGGCGGGTCGGAAGGCGGGACTGCATCGGAATGGTTCCTCCTTGAGAAAGCGTACGTATCCGCCGGGTCGGCCCGGTTCTTTCTGGATATCGTACGGGTACGCTAGCGGCTTCCGCGATTCTCCGCAAGCCGTTTCAACACAGTTTCATTTTGGAACAGAATTTCCAATAAGTACACCCGTCGTCAGGATCAGATTGCCGTAGAGCCGGCGCTCGCCGGTGGCGACAATCAGCTGGGCGCGGCGGGCGCGCTCATAGAAGGCGAAGCGCTCGATCGGCTCGATCGGAAAGTCGCCGCCCGACAGCCGGGCGATCGCGTCGGCAAAGAGATCGGTGATCGGCGGCACCTCGTCGGGCCGGTCCACGACGGCCATGCGGAAGGCGGCCCGGTCCACGAACGTGTCGAGCGGCAGGTGGGTCAGGATGGCTTCCGCGGCTTCCACGGCGTCGATGCCGTCGAGGCGTACGACGCGCGGGCCGAGCGAGTGGGACGGGAAGTTCGCATCGGCGATCACGACCTCGTCGCCATGTCCGAGCGACCGGAGCGCGTGGAGAAGGTCGGGGCCGAGCAGGGGGTGGACGTGGCGCAGCATGGGAAGGCCTCCTGGAACGCTTATCGGTTGATCGTGTGGGGCTCGAAGGCGGCAAAACGCGCGGGCTCGATCGCGGGAGCGAAGCCGGCGAGGTTGCGCTGCAGGCTTTCGGGACGCCCGGTGCCGAGAAGGATGCTGGCCACCGCCGGCTCGTTGAGCGGAAACTGGAGGGCGGCGCGGCTGAGCGGGATGCCCTCGCGCTCGGCGACCTCTTCCAGGCCTCGCACCGCCGCGAGAACCTCCTCGTTGGCCGGTCCGTAGTCGAAGTTCGCGCCCTCGCGCGCGCCGGTGGCCAGGATGCCGGAGTTGAAGACGCCGCCGACCACGATCGAGGTGCCGTGCTGGCGGCAGAGCGGCAGAAGCTCGCGCTCGGCCGCGCGGTCGAGCAGCGTGTAGCGGCCGGCGAGAAGGATGCAGTCGAGCGGCGCCTCGCGCAAGACCGTGAGGCAGACGTCGACCTCGTTGACGCCGAGCCCGTAGGCACCGATCACGCCGCTGCTCTTCAGCTCTTCCAACGCCTTCAGCCCGGAACCGAAGAGCTGGCCGAGATGCGTGCGCGTCAGCTCCGGCCCATGCGTGTAGACGCCGATGTCGTGGACGAAGAGAATGTCGATGCGGTTGAGCCCGAGCCGGGCGTAGCTCGATTCCACCGAGCGCATGATCGCATCGTAGCTGTAGTCGTATTCCACCGCGAAGGGCAGGGGATCGACGTAGCCGAGGCCCGGCAGGTCCTCGCCGGGCGCGGGCCGCAGGCGCCGGCCGACCTTGGTGGACAGGACGAACGCGTCGCGCGGCTTCTCCTGGAGGAAGTCGCCCATGCGGCGCTCCGACAGGCCGAACCCGTAGAAGGGCGCGGTGTCGAAGTAGCGGATCCCGGCTTCCCAGGCGCCGTCCATCACCGCCATGGCGTCCTCGCGCGGCACGGCGCGGTAGAGGTTGCCGAGCGCGGCGCCGCCCAGGCTGATCTCCGTGATCTCGAGCGCCGTTCGGCCGATTCGCCGCTTGTTCATCGCCTGGTTCCTCCTCGCGCGCCCGGTTGGAGCGCGGCGGCAGGTCTATCCCACCTGTCTTTCATCGACAAGGAACCAAGGCTGTCGTAATCAATCGGTTTCCCAAGCGCGGTTCCGGCCGCGCGATCCTGCGCATTCCCGATGGCCAAACCCAACACGCTCTTCAAGGACGCCTACAACCGCGCCCTCGCGCTTCTCTCGCAGGACGGCGAACTCCCCTCGGAAGGGGCGCTCGCCCGCCAGCTCGCGGTCAGCCGCACCACCGTGCGCGCGGTTCTGGCCCGCATGGCGGACGGGGGGATCCTGAGCGTGGAAGGCGGCCGCAAGGCGATGATCCGCCGGCCCACGGCCGCCGACCGCTTTCCCGCCGACGAGACCGACCCGCTGGATCAGATCATCGAGCGCGGCTTCATGCAGCGCATCCTGCAAGGGGGCGCGCAGCCGGGCGACGCGATCGGCGAGGCGGACCTGGCGCGCGAGCTCGGCGTGGGCGTTTCGGCGGTGCGCGAGTTCCTGATCCGCTTCTCGCGCTTCGGCCTGATCGAGAAGCGGCGCAACAGCCAATGGGTGCTGAAGGGTTTCACACGCGGCTTCGCGCTAGAGCTGACGGAGGTGCGCGAGCTGTTCGAGCTGCGCTCCGTGCTGGCCTTCGTGGAACTGCCCGATACGCACCCGGCCTGGGCGTCGCTGGCGGAGATCGAGGAGGAGCATCGCGCGTTGCTGCCGCGCGTCGAGGAGCAGCGCGCCGCCTTCTCGCGGCTCGACGAGCGCTTCCATCGCCTGATCCACGAGGCGTCCGGCAACCGCTTCGTGATCGACTTCTACGACGTGATCGCCATGATCTTCCACTACCACTACCAGTGGAACAAGCAGGGCGAGGCGGAGCGCAACCGTCAGGCGCTGGCGGAGCATCTCGACATCATCGCCGCGTTGCGCGCGCGCAACGCCATGGAGGTCGAGTTCTACGGCCGCCGGCACCTGCGCTCGGCGCGCGAGACGCTTCTGCGCTCGATCCCCCCGGCCGCGGGCGAGGCGGCCGAAGGGGAAGACGCGTCCCGGCCTCAGGCGGCCGTCACGTCCTGACGCTGCTCGCCGAGGCCCTCGACGCCGAGACGTACCACCTGGCCGGGCTTGAGATAGACGGGCTCGGGCTTGATGCCCATGCCGACGCCCGGCGGCGTGCCGGTGGTGATCACGTCGCCCGGCTGCAGGCTCATGAACTGCGAGAGGTAGGACACGACGTGCGCGACGCCGAAGATCATGGTGCGTGTCGAGCCGTCCTGGTAGCGATGGCCGTCGACCTCGAGCCACATGGAAAGGTCCTGCGGGTCAGCGACCTCGTCGCGCGTCACGAGCCAGGGACCGATGGGCCCGAACGTGTCGGCCGACTTGCCCTTGGTCCACTGGCCGCCGCGCTCGGTCTGGAAGGCGCGCTCCGACAGGTCGTTGACGACGCAGTAGCCCGCCACGAAGCGGAGCGCCTCGCTCTCCTCGACGTAGCGCGCCTCGCGGCCGATCACGACGCCGAGCTCGACCTCCCAGTCGGTCTTCACCGAGTTGCGCGGGATCAGGATGCCGTCGTTGGGGCCGGTGATGGCGCTGGTCGCCTTCATGAAGATGATCGGCTCGGCCGGGATCGGCGCGCCGGTCTCGGCGGCGTGGTCGGCGTAGTTCAACCCGATGCAGATGAACTTGCCGACGCGCCCGACGCAGGCGCCCATGCGCACGCCGTCCGGCACGGCGGGAAGCGCGGCCGGATCGAGCGCCCGGATGCGCGCCAGGCCCTCGTCCGACAGCACGTCACCCGCGATGTCCTCGACATGGCCGGACAGGTCGCGCAGCGTTCCGGTGCTGTCGAGGAGGCCGGGCTTCTCGTGGCCGCGCTCGCCGTATCGCAGGAGCTTCATGGGATGTCCTCTCCGGGGGTCAGATGTTGGTCCAGCCGCCGTCGATCGCGAGCGCCTGGCCCGAGACGAAGGCGGATTCCGGCGCCGCGAGATAGGCCGCGAGCGCGGCGATCTCGTCGGGCGTGCCGATGCGGCCCATGGGCTGGCGCGCGATGAAGGCGCGGCGTGCGGCGTCCGCGTCGCCGGTGGCCTCCAGGCGCTGCTGCAGCGAGGGACTCTCCACGGTGCCCGGACAGATCGCGTTGCAGCGAATGCCTTGCGCCACGAAATCGGCCGCGACCGACTTGGTGAGGCCGATCACGGCGGCCTTGGAGGCGCCATAGACGAAGCGGTTCGGCACCGCGATCATCGAGGACGCGACCGAGGCGATGTTGATGATCGACCCGCCGCCGCCCGCCACCATGCCGGGCAGGAAGGCCCGCACCATGCGATAGGTCGACTTGACGTTGAGCGCGAACGAGAAGTCGAAGTCCGCTTCCTCGCAGTCGAGGATCGTGCCGGCGTGAACGAAGCCCGCGCAGTTGAAGAGGATGTCGGTGCGGCCTGCCGCGGCCGCGAGATCGCGCACCGCCCCGTCGTCCAGCACGTCCACTACGCGCGTCGTGATCCCGTGCGCGCCCGCCAGCTCGGCGAGCTTCTCGCCGTTGATGTCGCAGGCGATCACCTCGGCGCCCTCCTGCGCGAAGCGCAGCGCGGTCGCGCGGCCGATGCCCTGGGCTGCGGCGGTGACGACGGCCCTCAGGCCCTCCAGGCGTGCGGTCATCGCTCGAACCCTCCCGTTTCATCGGCGAACAACGGTTTCATAGACGCTCGCTCAGCCGTTTTCAACGCAGTTCGCGATGCGCCCGGCCGCGTCACGCAGCCGATCCGCCAGATCCGCCGGCTGCTCCGCGGCATCGAGAAGCCGAATGAAGGGGCAGGAAAGCGCGGCCAGGACCTCGCCGGTGGCGGGATCGATCACCGGCGCCGAGATGTCCGTGATGCCCTCGGCCAGGCGCGAGGGTCGCAGGACATGGCCTGCCGCGCGAATCGATCCGAGCGTCTCGGCGAGCCAGGCCCGCTGGCCGTCCCGCTCCGGACTGTCCTGCAGCGTGCGCTCGCGCCGCGCTGGCGACATGAAGGCGAGAAGGCAGAGGCCCGAGCCCGTCAGCGCGATGGGCTGGCGATGCCCGATGCGCACCGCGAAGCCGACATGCGCCGGGCTGGGCACGTGGGCGACCACCACCATCTGCGACCCGCTCGCCACGGCGAGGTGGCAGCTATGGCCGGTCTCCTCGGCAAAGCGGCGCATCTCGGGCAGAGCGGCCTCGGCCAGTGCGCGCTGGCGCGGCTGCTGCATGGCGAGCGAGAACAGGCGGTCGCTGAGCGCGAAGCGATCCGGCGCGACGCGCTCGATATAGCCGCGCCGCTCCAGGACGGCGACCATGCGGAAGATCTCGCCGCGCGTTCGCCCCAACGCCTCGCCGAGGTCGCCGAGCGTCGGCGCGTCGGTCACCGATCCCAGATGCTCCAGGATGTCGAGGCCCTTCTCCAGTGCCGGCGCGTGGTAGCGCGGGCCGGGATCCGCGTCGTCGGTCATTGACACGTCCTGTTCGCTCATGATTTCTCGTTTCATATATGAGCGAGGAGGAGAGCCCATGTCCATCACCATCCGCGGCTTCGAAACGCACGACATCCGCTTTGCGACCTCCGCCAAGCTCGACGGTTCGGACGCGATGAACCCCGACCCGGACTATTCCGCCGCCTATGTCCGGCTCGACACGGACGACCCGGCGCTGTCGGGCCATGGCCTCGCCTTCACGATCGGGCGCGGCAACGACATCGTGGTGGACGCGATCGCGCGTGCCGCCGAGCGGGCCGTCGGCTGGAGCCTCGACGACATCGCGCGCGACATGGGCGGCTTCTGGCGCTTCATGACAGGCGACTCGCAACTGCGCTGGCTCGGGCCCGACAAGGGCGTCATGCACATGGCGATCGGCGCCGTGGTGAACGCGGTCTGGGACCTGTGGGCCAAGCGGGAGGGCAAGCCGGTCTGGCGCCTCGTCTGCGACATGGAGCCCGAAGCGCTGCTCGCTTGCGTCGACCTGCGCTACCTCTCCAACGCGATCACCCGCAACGAGGCGCTTGCCATCCTCGAGCGCGCAAGGGCGGGGCGCGAGGCGCGTCTCGCCACGCTCGAAGCCGAGGGCTACCCGACCTACACGACCTCGGCCGGCTGGCTCGGCTACCCCGACGAGAAGGTGCGCGCGCTGTGCCGCGAGGGGCTGGCGGCGGGCTGGACGCACTTCAAGCTGAAGGTCGGGCGCGACCTCGAGGACGACCGCCGGCGCTGCCGCATCGTGCGCGAGGAGATCGGTCCCGACCGGACGCTGATGATCGACGCCAACCAGGTGTGGGAGGTCGGCGAGGCGATCTCGTGGGTGCGCGAACTCGCCGAGTTCCGGCCGTGGTTCATCGAGGAGCCGACCTCTCCCGACGACGTCCTCGGCCACGCCGAGATCCGCCGCGGCGTCCATCCCGTCCAGGTCGCGACCGGCGAGATGGGCCAGAACCGCATCCTCTTCAAGCAGTTCCTGCAGGCCGAGGCGATCGACGTCGTGCAGATCGATGCCGCGCGCGTCGGCGGGCTCAACGAAAACCTCGCTATCATGCTGATGGCGGCCAAGTTCGGAAAGCCGGTCTGTCCGCATGCGGGAGGCGTGGGGCTTTGCGAATACGTCCAGCACCTGTCGATCATCGACTGCCTGGCGATCTCGGGCACCTCGGAAGGGCGGGTCGCCGAATATGTCGACCACCTGCACGAGCACTTCGTCGAGCCCTGCCGCGTCCTGAACGGGCGCTACCTGCCGCCGACCGCGCCGGGCTTCTCGATCGAGATGAAGCCGGCCTCGCTCGCGGCCCACGCCTTCAGGGGCTGAGGCGTTTCAGGCTCCGGCGACCGTGTCGCCGCGCCGCTCGTGCTGGCGGAAGCGCATGGTCATCAGGACCGCCGAGACCGCCAGCCCGATCGCCAGGCCCCACCACACGCCGACCCCGCCCCAGCCGAGCCCGAAGGCCAGCCCGGAGGCCACCGGCATGCCCACCGCCCAGTAGGAGAAGAGGGCGATAAAGAGCGGCACGCGCGTGTCCTTCAGCCCGCGCAGCGAGCCGCTCGCCACGACCTGGATGGAATCGACGATCTGGAAGGCGCCGGCCACGAACAGGAGCGGCACAGCGGCCGCGACGACCGTCTGCGCCAGCGGGTCGGCCCGGTCGACGAAGAGCGAGATCAGGGGTACCGGCAGAAGCCAGAACAGGAGGGCGGCGCCGACCGAGACGAGGGTGGCGAGTCCGATCACGCTGCGCGCGGCGCGCGAGACGCCGAGCCGGTCGCCCTGGCCAAAGGCCGTGCCGACGCGCACGGTCGCCGCCGCCGCAAGGCCGAGCGGAATCATGAAGGAGATCGAGGCCAGCTGCAGCGCGATGCCGTGCGCGGCCAGCTCCACCGTGCCGATCCAGCCCATCAGGAGCGCGGCTGCCGTGAAGAGCCCGGCCTCGGCGACGATCGTGGCCCCGATCGGCCAGCCGAGGCGCACGACCTCGCGAAAGGCCGCCCAGTCCGGTCGCCAGAAGCGCACCAGGATCTCGTTGGCGGCCAGCTCCGGCCGCCAACGGTCGTAGAACGCCAGAAGAAGCAGCATGACGCTCGAGGTGAGGATCGTCGCCAGTCCCGATCCGGCGAGCCCCATGGCCGGCAGGCCGAGATGGCCGAACACGAAGACGACGTTCAGCCCCACGTTCACGCAGGCGCCGAGGATCGTGACGATCAGCACGACGGCGGGGCGCTGCAGCGCGCTGAAGTAGGAGCGGAACACGAAGATCGCGAGGTAGGGCAGCATCGCCCACTGGAGGACGCGAACGTAGCCGCCCGCCATCGCGGCGACGCCCGGTTCCTGGCCGAGCGCCACGAGGATGCGCTCGGCGAACCAGAGCGGCACCATCACGCCGAGGCTGTAGAGCGCGACGATCCACAGGCCCATGCGCACCGCGCGGCGCACGCCGCGCACGTCGCCCGTGCCGTGAGCGGCGGCGGCCATTGGCATCACCGCGTAGGCAAAGCCCGAGCCGAACATCCAGAACAGGTAGAAGCACTGCGCGCCCAGCACGGCGGCGGCCAGCTCGCGCGCGCCGATCTGCCCGGCGACCACCGTGTTGGTGACGTTGATCGAGACCTGGGCGAGTTGCGCGCCCGCCAGCGGTAGCCCCAGCAACACCGTCTGGCGCGCATGCTCGCGCCAGCCGAGCGGGGCGGCGGTCTCGGCAGCGAGCGGCGGGGCGGCAAGGGTCATGGAGCGGGCTTGGGATGCGGGACAGATCGGGTATCAGCTGGCGGGGTAGACTTACGATCCTTGCTTGTCCAGCAGGCACATGCCCATGCGCTGAGCAGCTTGCGCGCGGCTGCGATCGCGTTGACAAACTTGGGACGGTTCGAAATAACCTCGGTCTGGAATAAAGCAGACAAATAGCCTCGGCTCTGCCGTCCGGCTCCCTTCCTCCGCACAGTGGATCGCGTAAACCATGGCGCTTCGTCTCTCCCAGGTCCGAACGCCCGCAGGGCTCGTGGTGGCGGCCAGCGACGACGCGGGCGAGGCGACCATCGTGCCGGGCTTCGGCTCGACCTACGATCTGGCGAGCCGGGCGATCGTGGACGGCGTGTCGCTGGCCGAGGCGGTGGAGCGCGCGGGCCGGGGCGAGCGGATCGACCTGTCCGCGATGCTCGGGGAAGGGCGCGTCGCGCTGCCCGTCCACCACGCGGACCCCGCCCACTTCATCGTGGCCGGTACGGGCCTGACCCATCTCGGCTCGGCCGACGGGCGCGACAAGATGCACAAGGCGGCGGCCGGCCAGCAGGTCACCGACTCGATGAAGATGTTCCAGATGGGCGTCGAGGGCGGCAAGCCGGCGGCCGGCACGGTCGGCGCTCAGCCCGAATGGTTCTACAAGGGCGACGGCTCGATGCTGGTCGGGCCTGGCGAGGACCTGGTCTCGCCCGCCTTCGCGCTGGACGGCGGCGAGGAGCCGGAGCTGGCCGGCCTCTACCTCATCGGCCCCGACGGGACGCCGCACCGCCTCGGCTTCTGCCTCGCCAACGAGTTCTCGGACCACGTGACCGAGCGCGGCAACTACCTCTGGCTCGCCCATTCCAAGCTGCGCCAGGCCGCGCTCGGTCCCGAGCTTCTGGTCGGCGAGCTGCCGGACAGCGTCGAGGGCTCGTCGCGCATCCGTCGCGGCGAGGCGGTCATCTTCGACAAGCCCTTCCTGTCGGGCGAGGCGAACATGAGCCATTCGGTCGCCAACCTCGAGCACCACAACTTCAAGTACGACCTGTTCCGCCGGCCTGGCGACCTTCACGTCCACTTCTTCGGCACGGCGACGCTCTCGGTGACGCACGGCGTGAAGACCGAGGCCGGCGACCGCTTCGAGATCGAGGCCGCGCCCTTCCGCCTGCCGCTCGTGAACACGCTTCGCGTAGCGAGCGGCGCCGCCGACGCGCTCGTCGCCGTGCGGAGCCTTTGAGCATGACCCTTCGCGTCGCCATCGTGGGTCTCGGCAAGATCGCCCGCGACCAGCACGTGCCCTCGATCAGCGCGGTGGAGGGCGTCGAGCTGACCGCCGTCGCCAGCCGCAACGCCGAGCTGCCGGGCGTCCTCAACGTCGCCACGATCGACGATCTCCTCGCGCACGCCGATGCGTTCGACGCCGTCGCGCTCTGCACCCCGCCGCAGGGGCGGCACGCGCAGGCCTGGAAGGCGCTGTCGGCCGGCAAGCACGTGCTTCTGGAAAAGCCGCCGGGTGCCACCGTCGCCGAGATCGCCTCGCTCGAGACGCTCGCGCGCGAGCGGGAGGTGTCGCTGTTCGCCACCTGGCACTCGCGCTTCTCGGCCGCCGTCGAGCCCGCGCGCCTCTTCCTCGCCGGGACGCAGATCCGTTCGGTGCGCGTCCTGTGGAAGGAGGACGTGCGCAAGTGGCATCCCGGCCAGGCCTGGATCTGGGAGCCGGGTGGCCTCGGCGTCTTCGATCCCGGCATCAACGCGCTGTCGATCGTCACCGCGATCCTGCCCGAGCCGATCTTCCTCGACCGCTCCGACCTGTTCTTCCCGGCGAACCGCGCGGCGCCGATCGCCGCGAACCTGGGCTTCGCCTCGCCCTCGGGTCTCTCCGTCTCGGCCGAGTTCGACTGGCGCGTGACCGGCGGCGAGACCTGGACGGTCGAGGTGGACACCGCGGACGGCCTCCTGCGCATCCAGAACGGCGGGCGCCTTCTGGATCTCGACGGCCGGTCGATGACCGACGAGCCGGACCTCGAATACCAGGGCATCTACGCGCGCTTCCGCGACCTCTGCGCCGCGCGCAGCGGAGATGTCGACCTGTCGCCGCTGCAGCTGGTGGCCGACGGCTTCCTTCTCGGGCGCCGGCACGAGGTCGAGGCCTTCCACGAGGAGCCCGCGCGATGAGCTTGCGGCGCGAAGCCTTCGGGCAGCTCGACGACGGCCGGGCGGTCGAACGGATCACGCTGCGCCATGCCTCCGGGCTGGAGGCTGCGGTCCTGACCTACGGGGCGACGTGGCACTCGCTTCTGGCGCCCGACCGCGAGGGGACCCAGGCCGACATCCTTCTCGGCCACGACGACGTGAGCGGATACGAGCGCACGCGTGGCTTCTACGGGGCGACGATCGGGCGCTACGCCAACCGCATCGCCAAGGGGCGCTTCGCGCTCGACGGCGAGACGTTCGTTATTCCCGCCAACGACGGCCCGAACGCGTTGCACGGCGGGCCCGATGGCTTCGACCGGCGCATCTGGCAGGTGGGCGAGACCGGGGAAGGCGATCAGCCCTTCGCCACGCTTCACCTGACCAGTCCAGACGGCGACCAGGGCTTTCCCGGAACGCTCCAGGCGAGCGTCACCTACCGCCTTCTCGACGGCGAGACGCTGGAGATCGCGTGGCAGGCGACCACCGATCGCACCACCGTCGTCAACCTCACCAACCATGCGTTCTTCAACCTCGGCGGCGCGGCACGCGTCGAGTCGGTGCTCGACCACGAGCTGATGGTCTCGGCCTCGCTGTTCACCGCGATCGACGAGACCTCGATCCCGCTCGAGGGCACCGGCAGCGGCGTCGCGGGTACGCCCTTCGACCTGCGCGAGGGTGCGCGGATCGGCGACCGGGTGCGCGAGGCGCACGAGCAGCTGCGGCGCGGTCGCGGCATCGACCACAACTTTGTTCTGGACGGCTGGCACGAGGGCGGCGACCCGGTGCCGGCCGCCGTCGTGTTCGATCCCGAAACGGGCCGCACGCTGGAGCTTCTGACCGACCAGCCGGGGCTGCAGGTCTATACCGGCAACTTCCTGGACGGGACGGTGGCCGGCAAGAACGGGCAGATCTACCGCATGGGCGACGCGCTCTGCCTCGAGCCCCAGCGCTTCCCCGACACGCCGAACCGTCCCGACTTCCCCTCCGCCCGGCTCGAGCCCGGCGAGACCTATCGTCACCGTTCCCGCTACCGCTTTTCCGTCCGATAACGCTTGAGCGACGCCTCGCCCCTCGTGGGCTCGAGACGCCGAGAGGAGACAAGACCCATGGCCAACCTTCCTTCCGCCACCCAGAAGACCGGCGATCTCGCGCCCGTGACCGGCGGCAACAAGCTGCGCTCGCGCGCCTGGTTCGACAATCCCGACAATGCCGACATGACCGCGCTCTATCTCGAGCGCTACATGAACTTCGGCCTCAGTCAGGAAGAGCTGCAGTCCGGCCGACCGATCATCGGCATCGCGCAGACGGGTTCGGATCTCAGTCCCTGCAACCGCCATCACCTCGAACTCGCCCATCGCTTGCGCGAGGGCATCCGCGAGGCGGGCGGCATCGCGATCGAGTTCCCGGTGCACCCGATCCAGGAGACCGGCAAGCGCCCGACCGCGGGCCTCGACCGGAACCTCGCCTATCTCGGCCTCGTCGAGATCCTCTACGGCTACCCGCTCGACGGCGTGGTGCTGACCATCGGCTGCGACAAGACCACGCCCGCCTGCCTCATGGCGGCGGCGACCGTGAACATCCCGGCCATCGCGCTCTCGGTCGGGCCGATGCTGAACGGCTGGTTCCGCGGCGAGCGCACGGGGTCGGGCACGATCGTCTGGAAGGCGCGCGAGCTGCTCGCCAAGGGCGAGATCGACTATGCCGGCTTCGTGAAGCTCGTGGCCTCGTCGGCGCCCTCGACGGGCTACTGCAACACGATGGGCACGGCGACCACGATGAACTCGCTCGCCGAGGCGCTGGGCATGCAGCTGCCCGGCTCGGCCGCGATCCCCGCGCCCTACCGCGACCGCCAGGAGGTCGCCTACCGCACCGGCCTTCGCATCGTCGACATGGTGCGCGAGGACCTGAAGCCCTCCGACATCCTGACGCGCGACGCCTTCATCAACGCCATCCGCGTCAACTCGGCGATCGGCGGCTCCACCAACGCGCCGATCCACCTCAACGCGCTCGCCCGCCACATCGGCGCCGAGCTCTCGATCGACGACTGGCAGGAGTTCGGCGAGGAAATCCCGCTTCTCGTCAACCTCCAGCCGGCCGGCGAGTATCTCGGCGAGGACTACTATCATGCCGGCGGCGTGCCGGCCGTGGTCGCCCAGCTCATGGAGAAGGGGCTGATCCGCGAGGACGCTCTGACCGTCAACGGGCGCACGATCGGCGACAACTGCCGTGGCATCCGCATCGAGGACGAAAAGGTCATCCGGCCCTACGACCAGCCGCTCAAGGCCAAGGCCGGCTTCCTCGTCCTGCGCGGCAACCTGTTCACCTCGGCCATCATGAAGACGAGCGTGATCTCGCCGGAATTTCGCGAGCGCTACCTCGCCAACCCGAACGACCCCAACGCCTTCGAGGGCCGCGCCGTCGTGTTCGACGGGCCGGAGGACTACCACCACCGCATCGACGATCCGGCGCTCGGCATCGACGAGCACACGATCCTCTTCATGCGCGGCGCCGGCCCGATCGGCTATCCCGGCGCTGCCGAGGTCGTGAACATGCGCGCGCCGACCTACCTTCTGGAGAAGGGCGTCACCTCGCTCGCCTGCATCGGCGACGGACGCCAGTCGGGAACGTCCGGTTCGCCGTCGATCCTCAACGCCTCGCCGGAGGCGGCGGCGGGCGGCGGTCTGGCGCTTCTCCGGACGGGCGATCGCGTGCGCATCGACCTTGGGCGCGGCACGGCCGACATCCTGATCTCCGACGAGGAACTGAATGAGCGGCGCGCGGCGCTCAAGTCCGATGGCGGCTACAAGTATCCCGAGCACCAGACCCCCTGGCAGGAGATCCAGCGCACGCTGGTCGGCCAGATGGAGACGGGCGCGGTCCTCGAGAACGCCGTGCAGTACCAGCGCATCGCCCAGACGCGCGGCATCCCGCGCGACAACCACTAAAGGCGCACGGGAATGACCGAGGTCGCCATCCTGTCGGACCATCCCTGCCACCTCGGCGAGGGACCGACCTATGACGGGCCGAGCGACACGCTCTGGTGGTTCGACATTCTGGAGAAGCAGCTCTTCGAGACCAAGGTCTCGGCGGGCGAGACGACGGTCCATACCCTGCCGACCATGGCGAGCGCGCTCGCCTATGTCGACGACGCCCATCAGCTCGTCGCCACCGCCGACGGGCTGTACCTTCGCGACATCGCCACGGGACGCCTTCAGCTGCACACGCGGCTGGAGGAGGACAACGGCCTGACGCGCTCCAACGACGGGCGCGTCCACCCCTGCGGCGCGCTCTGGATCGGAACGATGGGCCGGCGCGCGGAAGAAGGGGCGGGCTCGATCTACCACTTCTTCCGGGGCGAGCTGACGAGACTCTACGGGCAGATCACCATTCCCAACGCCATGTGCTTCTCGCCGGACGGGCGCACGGGCTACTTCACCGACACCCATGCCGGCGTTCTCCAGCGCGTCGCGCTCGACCCCGACACCGGCCTGCCGACAGGCGAGCCGTCGACGCTCGTCGACCACCGCGGCGGCGAGGGCGGGCTCGACGGCGCGGTGGTCGACGCGGAGGGCTGCATCTGGAACGCGCGCTGGGGCGCCGGCTGCATCGACCGCTACTCGGCGGACGGCGAGCACCTCCTGACGATTCCCGTGCCGGCCAGCCGGCCGACCTGCCCGATGTTCGTCGGCCGCGATCTCGACCGAATGATCGTCACCTCCGCGCGCGAGGGACTGGACGCGGCGGGCCTCAAGCGCGACGCGCAGGCCGGCCAGACCTTCATCCTCGACCCCGGCGTGCGCGGCCTGCCCGAGGCACGCGTTCGGGTCGACCGCTCGTGAGCGCCGCGCCTGCCTTCGCCCTGGTCGACTGGGGCACCACCTCGTTTCGCGCCTGGGCCACGGCGGCCGACGGCACGGTGCTCGGCGAACGACGCGCGCCGGATGGCCTCGTCACCGCCGGACCGAAGGGCTTCGGCCGCGTTCTCGAGGAGCACCTCGCGGCGCTCGGCGTTCCCGCCGGCGTGCCCGCGGTTCTGTGCGGCATGGTCGGCTCGCGCACGGGATGGGTCGAGGCGAGCTATCTCGACGCGCCGGTCGGTCTCGACGATCTGGCCGCCCGCGCGACCGCGATCACCCACGAATCGCGTCCCGTCTTCGTGCTGCCCGGCATCGCGCAGCGCACCGAAGCCGAACCCGACGTCATGCGCGGCGAGGAGACGCAGCTTCTGGGCGTCGTGGCGGAGGGCTTCCGCACCGGCCTCGTCTGCATGCCCGGCACCCATTCCAAGTGGGTGCGGCTGCAGGAGGGTGTCGTGGAGGGCTTCTCGACCTTCATGACGGGCGAGCTCTTCCAGATGCTGCGCGCCAATTCCATCCTCGCGCAGGCCGTCCAGACCGAGGCGGCCCCGTCCGCGAACGACCCGGCCTTCGAGGCCGGCGTGCGCCATGCGCTGGATGAGCCCGCCCTCGTTACCAACCGCCTGTTCCAGGTGCGGGCCGGCTGGCTCCTGCAGGGTGCCTCGCCGCAGAGCGGGCTCGCCCGCCTGTCCGGCACGTTGATCGGCCTGGAGGTCGCGGGCGCGATCGCGCGGCATGACGCAGCGAACGCGCCGGTCGCGCTGATGGGCAGCGGCCCCATCGTCGCGCTCTACGAGCGTGCGCTCACGCTGGCCGGCCTCGCGTCACCGCGCCGTCTGGACGCCGACGCCTGCGTGCGCCACGGCCTTCTGGCCGCAGCGCGGCTCCTGTTCGCTTCGAAGGACTCCGGCCGATGACCACCGTCCGCTCGCATGCCTGGCCCCACCTTCGGCGCTCGCTGGTGGCGATCCTGCGCGGGATCCGCCCCGACGAGGCCGATGCCGCGGTCGATACGCTCGTGGACGCCGGGTTCGAGATGATCGAGATCCCGCTGAACTCGCCGGACGCCTTTCGCTCGATCGAGTCGGCGGCACGCCGCGCCCCGGCCCATGTATGGATCGGCGCCGGTACGGTTCTCGACACGGGTGCGGTCGACAGCCTGGCCGCGGCCGGCGGCCGGCTTCTTGTCTCACCCAATGTCGACGCCGACGTCCTGCGCCGCGCCGGCGAGCACGCCATGGTCACGATGCCGGGCGTCTTCACGCCGACCGAGGCCTTCGCGGCCTTGAAGGCCGGTGCCTCGGCGCTGAAGTTCTTTCCCGCCAGCGTGCTGGGGCCCGCCGGCGTCAACGCCATTCGCGCCGTTCTTCCGAAGGATTGCGTGGTGGGCGTGGTGGGCGGCGTCGGCGAGGACGACTTCGAGGGATTCGCGAAGGTGGGCGTGCGAACCTTCGGTCTTGGCTCGTCGCTCTACAAGCCCGGAATGAGCGTCGCGGAGGTGCGCGAGAGGGCCGACAGGGCGGTCTCGATCTACGATCGCGTCTACGGTTTAGGATAAATCACGGCGCCGAAAGAATTCATTTGTCGGCGCGCGGCGGCTTACGCTAGCTATCACGTAATTGTTGGAGATCGGCGGGCGGGCGGAGCGCCCGGCGGCCGGGTCCGACAGGATGGGGCAGGCGCGAGCGGCCCCGAGATTCTGGGTTTCGGCGGCACGGCAGTCGTGCCGCCCGGCGCGTGCAGCCGCACCGCCGCTTGGGGAGGATGAGAATGACTGGAATGAAGACCCTGCTGGCGGCCGTGGCCCTCGGCGCGATGACGTTTGCCGGCAGCGCGTTCGCGCAGGACAAGGGCACGGTCGGCGTGCTCATGCCCACCAAGGCCTCGGCCCGCTGGATCGCCGACGGCGACAACATGGTGAAGTCGCTCAAGGAGCGCGGCTACCAGACCGACCTGCAGTATGCCGAGGACGACATCCCGACCCAGCTCTCCCAGATGGAGAACATGGTCGCCTCGGGCGTGAAGTACCTCGTCGTCGCCTCGATCGACGGCACGACGCTGACCGACGTGCTGCAGCAGGCGCACGACAAGGGCGTGAAGGTCATCGCCTACGACCGCCTGATCCGCAACTCGCCGAACGTCGACTACTACACGACCTTCGACAACTTCCAGGTGGGCGTCCTCCAGGCCCAGTCGATCGTCGACAAGCTCGGCCTCGCCAGCGCCTCGGAGCCCAAGAACATCGAGCTCTTCGGCGGCTCGCCGGACGACAACAACGCCTTCTTCTTCTACAACGGCGCGATGAGCGTGCTGCAGCCCTTCATCGACCAGGGCAAGCTCGTGATCCCGTCGGGCGAGATGGGCATGGAGCGCGTCGGCACGCTGCGCTGGGATCCGGCGGTCGCCCAGGCCCGCATGGACAACCTCCTGTCGTCCTACTACGGCGACAAGACCGTGGACGCCGTGCTCTCGCCCTATGACGGCCTGTCGATCGGCATCATCTCGGCGCTCTCGGCCGTGGGCTACGGCTCGGGCGACAAGCCGATGCCGGTGGTCTCGGGCCAGGACGCCGAGGTGCCGTCCGTCAAGTCGATCGAGAACAACCAGCAGTACTCGACGATCTTCAAGGACACCCGCGAGCTCGCCAAGGTCACCGTCGACATGATCGACGCGCTCGGCACCGGCAAGGAGCCGGAGGTCACCGACACCAAGACCTACGACAACGGCGTCAAGGTCGTCCCGTCCTACCTCCTTAAGCCGGTTCTCGTCACCAAGGACAACATCAAGGCGACGCTGGTGGACTCGGGCTACTACACCGCGGACCAGATCAAGCCCTGATCTGATCGCATGACGATCGGGGTGGGCTCGACGCTTTCCCCTTCCGGCCGGCGTCCCCTCGGGGCGCCGGCCGGTCCCGTCGGCGCCTGGAGGTGCCGAGGCCAAGCGACGCGGGAGAGAAACGCGGATGGCACCCATTCTGGAGATGCGCGGCATCACCAAGACGTTTCCGGGCGTCAAGGCGCTCGACAACGTCAACCTGACCGTTCAGGCCGGCGAGATCCATGCGATCTGCGGCGAGAACGGGGCCGGCAAGTCGACCCTCATGAAGGTCCTGTCCGGCGTCTATCCTCACGGCAGCTACGAGGGCGACATCGCCTATGACGGGCAGGTGCGCGCGTTCCGCGACATCCGCGACTCGGAGCATGCCGGCATCATCATCATCCACCAGGAGCTGGCGCTGGTGCCGCTTCTGTCGATCGCCGAAAACATCTTCCTCGGCAACGAGATCTCGCGCGGCGGCGTGATCGACTGGGACGAGGCGCACCGGCGGGCCGCCGAGCTCTTGAAGCAGGTCGGCCTGAACGAACTGCCGACGACCCTCATCAAGGACATCAGCGTCGGCAAGCAGCAGCTCGTCGAGATCGCCAAGGCGCTCTCGAAGAAGGTGCGCCTCCTGATCCTCGACGAGCCGACCGCCTCGCTCAACGAGCGCGACAGCCAGGCGCTTCTTGACCTCCTCCTGGAGTTCAAGAAGCAGGGCCTCACCTCGATCATGATCAGCCACAAGCTGAACGAGATCTCACGCGTCGCCGACTCGATCACGGTAATCCGCGACGGTTCCACGGTCTCGACCCTCGACTGCTCCCAGGGCGTCAGCGAGGACCAGATCATCCGCGACATGGTGGGCCGCCAACTCGACGACCGCTATCCGCCGCGCCATCCCCAGATCGGCGAGGTCCTCTTCGAGGTCCGCAACTGGAACGCCTACCACCATCTCAACACCCAGCGTCATATCGTGAAGGACGTGTCCTTCAACGTGCGGCGGGGCGAGATCGTCGGCATCGCGGGCCTGATGGGCGCGGGTCGCACCGAGCTTGCCATGAGCGTCTTCGGCCGTTCCTACGGTCGCAACATCTCCGGCGAGGCCCTGATGAAGGGCAAGCCGGTCGACGTGTCGTCGATCCCGAAGGCGATCGATGCGGGCCTTGCCTACGTCACCGAGGACCGCAAGCAGCTCGGCCTGATCCTGGAAGAGGACATCCGGCAGAACATCACGCTGGCGAACCTTCCAGGCATCGCCAAGGGCGGGGTGATCGACGCCGACCGCGAGCGGGGCATCGCCGAGGACTACCGCCGCAACCTGCGCATCCGCTCGGCCGGCATCTTCCACAAGACGCTGAACCTGTCGGGCGGAAACCAGCAGAAGGTGGTCCTGTCCAAGTGGCTCTTCTCGAACCCCGATCTCCTGATCCTCGATGAGCCGACGCGCGGCATCGACATCGGCGCCAAGTTCGAGATCTACACGATCATCGAGCGCCTGGCCTCGGAGGGGAAGGGCATTCTCATGATCTCGTCGGAGATGCCGGAACTGCTCGGCATGTGCGACCGCATCTACGTAATGAACGAAGGCCGATTCGTGGCCGAAATGGCGAGGGGCGAGGCGACGCAGGAGAGCATCATGCGCGCCATCATCCGCTCCGCAGGAAGGAACGCCGCATGAGCATCAAGACCTTCGATGCGCCGCAGAAGGCCGGGGAAGGCGCAGGCGCGAGCCTCGACTACTTCAAGAGCCACCTGCGCGAGTACGGAATGCTGGTAGCGCTGGTCGCCATCATCATCTTCTTCGCGGCCTATTCGGCGGCGACCGGGCGCCCGACCTTCGTGTCGGCCTCGAACCTGACCAACCTGTTCCTCCAGAACAGCTACGTCATCATCATGGCGATCGGCATGCTGCTGATCATCATCACCGGCCATATCGACCTGTCGGTCGGCTCGGTGGTAGGCTTCGTGGGCGCGGCCGGCGCGGTGCTGATGGTGCTCTACGGGGTGCCGGTGCCGATCGCCTGCCTGATCTGCCTTGCGCTCGGTGCCTTGATCGGCGCGGTGCAGGGCTACTTCGTCGCCTTCCTGCGCATCCCGTCCTTCATCGTGACGCTGGCGGGCATGCTGGTGTTCCGCGGCCTCACCTTCATGCTGCTCGGCGGGTCGTCCTCGATCTCGCCGATCCCCGCCTCGCTGCGTGCGCTCTCGACCGGCACGATTCCGGACCTCGTGCCGGCCTTCGGCCTCCAGAACGCGACGACCCTGATGATCGCCGTGGTGCTGGCGGCGGCGTTTGCGGTGTTCGCCTTCGTCAGCCGCAACCGCAAGGCCAAGCTCCGGCCGGTGGACGAGCCCTTCGCGTTCTTCGTGGGCCGCGTCGCGCTGGTGTCGGTGGCGCTCGTCTATATCGGCTACCTCCTGTCCACCAACCGCGGCCTGCCGAACGTCCTGATCCTTATGGCGCTCCTGATCGCGATCTACGCCTTCGTGACCGCGCGCACCACGATCGGTCGCCGCGTCTACGCGGTGGGCGGCAACGAGAAGGCGGCCAAGCTGTCGGGCGTGAAGACCGAGCGGATCGTCTTCCTCGCCTTCGTCAACATGGGCGTCCTCGCGGCCATCGCCGGCCTCGTGTTCTTCGCCCGCGTCGGCTCGGCCACCGCCAAGAACGGCACGGGCCTCGAGCTCGACGTCATCGCGGCCTGCTTCATCGGCGGCGCCTCGGCCTATGGCGGCGTCGGCAAGGTGATGGGCGCGGTGATCGGCGCCTTCATCATGGGCGTCCTCAACATGGGCATGCAGAGCGCCATGCAGCTGTCGATCGACTACCAGCAGCTGGTGAAGGGACTCGTGCTCCTCGCCGCCGTGTGCTTCGACGTCTACAACCGCAACAAGGCCTGACGCACCCAGCGCCGGGCGCGAACGGGAAGGGGCGTCGGTTCGGCCGGCGCCCCTTTTTCGTGCGAGGATACCTGATAAGAGATGTCAGGTTTTAGTCCGGAGTCGTTCCATGTCCCGCAGCCTCGCCACCGTTCCCACCGAGCACGCCAGCCGCTACCTCCAGCAGCTCTGCAAGCATTGGGCGCACAAGTTTCCCGTGGAGTTCACGCCGGAGGCGGGCACGATCGACCTGCCGGCCGGGCGGACGGAACTCGGCGCGGACGGCGCTGCGCTTCGTATCGCGATCACGGCGGGGGAGGGCGGCGACCTCGACCGGCTGGAGGCGGTCGTCGCCGATCACATCAAGCGCTTCGCGTTTCGCGAAGAGCTCAGCTTCGATTGGCACCGGGAGGCCTGACGCTCCCCTGCCGAAGCCTCAGGCGCCGCCCGCGCGCTGGAGGAGGCCGCGATAGATCTCGTCGTCGTCGCACAGGCCCGCGAGACGGCCGAGGTCGTCGACGAGCAGGATCGGATGGTTGGTCTGGCGCTTGAGCGCGATCGCCGCGCGCAGGCGCAGGTCCACCGGCGCCACCACGACATCGCAGGTCCCCGCGATCGCGCCGTCCTCGGCGCCCGCACGGCCGAGGCGCGCGGCGCCGCCGTCGATCCGCACGGCGGTCGGCCGGTCGCTCTCGTCGACCGCGAGCCGCACGCGGCCGGCGTCGTCCAGAAGGAGCTCGCCGCCCTCGCGCCGAATGGCATGGGCCGGACGCATCAGCGCCGCGCCGCGCAGAACGTTCAGCGGGTTCACGTGGCGCACGAACTCCGCGACGTAGGGCGTCGCGGGCGAGAGCAGGATATCCTCGGCACTGCCGGCCTGTACGATGCGCCCGTCCTGCATGATGGCGATGCGGTTGCCGAGCTTCATCGCCTCGTCGAGGTCGTGGCTGACGAAGAGGATGGTCTTCCGGAGCGTCTTCTGCAGATCGAGGAGTTCGTCCTGCAGCTTGGTGCGGATCAGGGGATCGAGCGCCGAGAAGGGCTCGTCCATCAGGAGGATCGGCGCATCGGTCGCAAAGGCGCGTGCGAGGCCGACGCGCTGCTGCATGCCGCCCGACAGCTCGTGGGCGTACTTGTCGCCCCAGGCGCCGAGCCCGACCATGGCGAGCTTCTCGTCCACCACGCGTCGTCGCTCCGCCGGAGATACGCCCTGCAGTTCCAGTCCGAGCCCCGCGTTCTCGCGCACCGTGCGCCAGGGCAGGAGGCCGAACTGCTGGAATACCATGGAGACGGTGTGGGTGCGCAGCGCCCGCAGCGTGCGCGCGTCGCAGTGCGCGACATCCACCGGCCGGCCCTCGTGGCTGACCAGCACCTCGCCGCGCGCGACCTCGTTCAGGCCGTTCACGGCGCGCAGGATCGTGGACTTGCCGGAGCCCGACAGGCCCATGAGGACGCAGATCTCGCCCGGCTCGACGCGCAGGGAGACGCCGGCCGCACCCAGCACCACGTCGGTCTCGTCGAGGATGCGCGCACGGTCTGCGCCGTTGTCGAGAAGCCGCAGTGCGCCCGTCTGGTCGCGCCCGAACAGGATGTCGACTTGGCGGAACTCGATCGCGGGAAGCCCGCTTGCGGCGCTCATGCCCCGCGCTCCCGGCGCACCGCGCGTCGCGCGACCGGGCGCTTGCATATGCGGTCGAGAAGGATGGCGAGGATCACGATGGCCAGTCCCGCCTCGAAGCCCATGCCGATGTTCACCGTGTTGAGCGCCCGCACCACCGGCTTGCCCAGGCCGTCGGCGCCCACCAGCGCCGCGATCACCACCATGGAGAGCGACAACATGATGCACTGCGTGACGCCGGCCATGATGGTCGGCAGCGCGTGCGGCAGCTCGACCTTGAACAGGAGCTGGCGGCGCGTCGCGCCAAAGGCCGCAGCTGCCTCGCGAAGCGCCGTCGGAACGGAGGAGAGGCCGAGATAGGTGAGACGGATCGGGGCGGGGATCGCGAAGATCACGGTGGAGATGAGGCCGGGCACCGCGCCGAGGCCGAAGAGCACCAGGGTCGGGATCAGGTAGACGAAGGTCGGGATCGTCTGCATCAGGTCGAGAAAGGGCCGCAGCACCGTGTAGACCCACGGGCGATGGGCCGCCGCAATGCCGAGCGGCACGCCCACCACCACGCAGACCAGCGTCGCGCAGAACACCAGCGACAGGGTCTGCACCGTCTCGGTCCAGTAGCCGAGATTGATGATCAGGAGGAGCGACAGCACCGCGAACGCCGCAAGCGCAAGCGAGCGGTGCAGCCAATAGGCCCCCGCACCCACGAGCGCCACGAAGAGAAGAGGAGGAACGAGTTCGAGCCCCGCGGTGAGGGCGTCGATCAGGCCGCCCAGCGCCAGCGAGACGGCGTCGAAGAAACCCTGGCCATGCGTCGTCAGGCCGTCCACGAAGCCCCTCAGCCACAGGCCGAGGGGGATCTTGTGTTCCGTCAGCCAGTCGTACATCGCGAGCCTTGCGTCGTGAGGGAAGGGCCGGGACGCGCCGCGGTCAGCCGCCGAGCGCCGTCTCGACCGCCTCCGCGCCGGGCTTGCCGTCGAAGGTCGTCACGCCGTCGAGCCAGGGGCTCCAGGTATCGGAATGGTCGGCCAGCCAGGCCTTGGCCGCTTCGCCGGCATCCTTCCCGTCGTTCAGGATCGCGCCCATGATCTCGTTCTCCATGGGAAGCGAGAAGACGAGGTTGGCGAGAAGCTTGCCGAGGTTCGGGCAGTCCGCGGACAGGCCCTTGCGCGTCAGCGTGTAGATGGTCGCCCCGCCGTAGTTCGAGCCGAAGACCTCGTCGCCGCCCGACAGGTAGGACAGCTTGAAGTTCGCGTTCATCGGATGGGGCTCCCAGCCGAGGAAGACGATCGGCTGGTTCTGCCGGGTCTGGCGCGCGACCTGGGCGAGCATGCCCTGCTCGGATGACTCCACCAGCTCGAAGCCCTTGAGGCCGAACTGATTGTTTTCGATCATGCCGAGGATGAGGCGGTTGCCGTCGTTGCCCGGCTCGATGCCGTAGATGCGGTTGTTCAACTGATCCTTGAAGCGCGCGATATCGGCGAAGGTCTTCAGGCCGTCGTTGTAGAGGGTGGTCGGCACCGCCAGCGTGTACTTCGCGCCTTCCAGGTTGGCGCGGATCACCTCGATCGAGCCCTCGTCGCGGTAGGGCTTCAGATCCGCCTCCATGGTCGGCATCCAGTTGCCGAGGAAGACGTCGATGTCCCGGTTCTTCAGCGAGGCGAAGGTGACCGGCAGGGCGAGAACGTCGGTGCGCGGCTCGTATCCGAGCGCCTGGAGGATCACCGACGCCGAAGCCGTGGTCGCCGTGATGTCGGTCCACCCGACATCGGCAAAGCGCACCGCGCGGCAGCTGGCAGGATCGGCGGCCTGGGCCGCGGCCCCGCCCAGCAACGCGGCGGCGAGGGCAAGGGGAAGGGCGCGAGCGAGACGGTTGGCGAGCATGCTGCGAGTGGTCCTTCTGGGCTTCGGAAGGGCGGAAGATACAGGAGCAGGCCGTCGATCGGGTGCACAATCGCACGATCTTCCCGTCATTCGGTGTCGGGAAACGGCACTTGTCAAGCCGCATCGCTGAACGTTCGTTCGATGCTTGCGCGGGATGGTTATGAGGGCCCTCGCCGTAGGCATCCTGCCCAGGATACGATCAGGACATGGCGAGGTTTCAGGCGCCTTCCGACCCGCTTCCGAAAGCCAGTGCCCTGTCCCGGCGCGTTGATTGAACGAACAATCAAGGAGCGCTACAGTCGGGGTTCCCGCCAGGAGGTTTGAAGCATGAGCCGCAGCGCCGTCGCCGTTCGGAGCCCGACCGAGGACCAGCGCCGCCGCCAGCTGGTGGACGCGACGATCCAGTCGCTCGCCGAGATCGGCTTCTCGGCCTCCAGCCTGGCGGAGATCGCGGGGCGGGCCGGCGTCGCGCCCTCGCTCGTCGCCCACTACTTCGGCGACAAGGACGGCCTCCTGGAGGCCACGCTGCGCCATCTGGCCCGCCGCATCTCGGATGCCGCCCGTCTACGACTGCGCCGGGCGGAGGGACCGCGCGAGCGCATCCAGGCGGTGATCGACGCCAACCTCGCGGCCGAGGAGTTCGACGCGCGGACCTGCGCCGTTTGGCTCGCCTTCTGGGGGCAGGTGCCGCATTCCGCCCGACTGAAGCGCGTCCAGCGCGTGTATCAGCGACGCATGCTGTCCAACCTCGTCTTCGACCTACGCAGCCTGGTCGCGCCCGAGGAGGCGCCGCGCATCGCGCAGGCGATCGCCGCGATCATCGACGGGTTGTGGCTGCGCGCCTCGCTGGCCGAGGTCGCCGAAACCGACAGCCTAGCCGCGCGCGCCACGGCCTCCGCCTTCACGGATGCCCAGATTGCGGGCGCCGTACCTCGGCGCGCCGACCGTCCGCGACGCGCGGCACCGGGGCTTCGCCTCCTGACGAGCCATGTGGGCGGTGCCTACATCGATGCGGGACGCGAGCCGCAGGTCTTCCAGACGCTCAATCCGGCTACCGGCGAGGTGCTGGCCGAGATCGCGGTGGCGGACGCCGCCGTGGTCGACCATGCGGTCGCGACGGCCGCCGAGGCGCAGCGCGGATGGGGAGCGATGACCGGCGCCGAGCGCGGTCGTATCCTTCAACGTGTCGCCGCGCGGCTGCGCGAACGCAACGACGAACTGGCCGTCCTGGAGGCGCGCGACACCGGCAAACCGATCGCCGAGACGTCCACGGTGGACGTCCTGTCGGGCGCCGACTGCATCGAGTTCTTCGCCGGAATGGCGGCCGGACTGTCGGGCGACCACGTCGATCTCGGACCGCTCGCCTTCGGCTACACGCGACGCGAGCCGCTCGGCGTCGTCGCCGGTATCGGTGCCTGGAACTATCCGCTCCAGATCGCCTGCTGGAAGGCGGCGCCCGCGCTGGCCGCCGGCAACAGCGTCGTCTTCAAACCGGCCGAGCTGACGCCGCTGACCGCGCTCAAGCTCGCCGAGATCATGGACGAGTGCGGTCTGCCGCGGGGCGTCTTCAACGTCGTCCAGGGCGACGGCTCGACCGGCCGCCTCCTGTCGCGCCACCCCGGCATCGCCAAGATCTCGCTGACCGGCGAGGTCGGCACCGGCAAGGCCGTGATGCGCGATGCCAGCGCGACGCTGAAGCAGGTGACGCTGGAGCTCGGCGGAAAGTCGCCGCTCGTCGTGTTCGCCGACGCCGATCTCGACGACGCGGTGGGCGGCGCGATGCTCGCCAACTTCTATTCCGCCGGCGAGGTCTGCTCCAACGGAACGCGCGTCTTCGTGCACGAGTCGGTTCGCGCGGCCTTTCTGGAGAAGCTCGTCGCGCGCACGGTGGCGCTGCGCATCGGCGACCCGCTCGACCCCGAAACGCAGGTCGGCGCGCTGATCTCGGAGGCGCATATGCGCAAGGTCCTCTCCTACGTGGAGGAGGGCGTGCGCGAGGGCGCGAGGCTCCTGTGCGGCGGGACGCGCATGACGCAGGACGGGCTCGACGCCGGCTTCTTCGTTGCGCCCGCGATCTTCGACGGCTGCGACGATTCCATGCGCATCGTGCGCGAGGAGATCTTCGGCCCGGTGATGACGGTCCTCTCGTTCCGGGACGAGGAGGAGGTGATCGCGCGCGCCAACAGCACGCGCTTCGGTCTGGCGGCCGGCGTCTTCACGCGCGATCTCGCCCGCGCGCACCGCGTCGTGGCCCGGCTCGAGGCCGGCACGACCTGGATCAACACCTACAACATCACGCCGATCGAGCTGCCCTTCGGCGGTGCCAAGGAGTCCGGTCTCGGGCGCGAGAACGGACGCGCGGCGCTGGAGGCCCACACGCAGGTCAAGAGCGTCTTCGTCAATCTCGGGCGTGTCGACGCCCCCTACTGAAGCCGCGCTGTCCCGGCGACGCGCGGAGCGCGACCGGGAAGCGCCCTGCGGAGCGGTCCCATGGAGATCGAGACCTTCGACTACGTCGTTGTGGGCGCCGGCTCGGCGGGCTGCGTGCTCGCCAACCGCCTGTCCGAGGACGGGCGCTCGACCGTGCTTCTTCTTGAATTCGGCGGATCGGACCGCTCGGTCCTGATCCAGATGCCGAGCGCGCTCTCGATCCCGATGAACATGCGCAAGTACAACTGGGGCTACAGTTCGGAGCCCGAGCCGAACCTCGGCGGCCGGCGCATGAACGTGCCGCGCGGCAAGGTGCTGGGCGGATCGTCGTCGATCAACGGGATGGTCTACGTGCGCGGCGCACCGGCCGACTTCGACCGCTGGGAGCACGAGGGAGCGCGGGGCTGGAGCTATGCGCGCGTGCTGCCCTACTTCCGCCGCGCCGAGAACCGGCAGAGCGGCGGCGACGAGTACAGGGGCGGCGAGGGCGCCCTCCACACCTCCTACGGAACGCTGGAGAACCCGCTCTACCAGGCCTTCGTGGAGGCGGCGGCACAGGCCGGCCACCCGACCAACCTCGATATCAACGGCGGATCCCAGGAGGGCTTCGGGCGGATGGACATGACGGTCCACAAAGGCCGGCGCTGGTCCACCGCCAATGCCTATCTACGACCCGCACTGAGCCGGCCGAACCTCGTGGTGCGCACTGGCGCGCTCGTGGAGCGGGTCGTCCTGGAGGGGCGACGCGCCGCAGGCGTCGCCTACCGCGTTGGAGCGCAGGCGCACCTGGCACGCGCGAGCCGCGAGGTCGTCCTGTCGGCCGGCTCGATCAACTCGCCCAAGCTCCTGAAGCTGTCGGGCATCGGGCCGGCCGAGGAGCTGCGCGCGCACGGGATCGCGGTCGCGCACGATCTGCCCGGCGTCGGCGAGAACCTGCAGGATCACCTGGAATTCTACTTCCAGGTCGCCTGCCGCGAGCCGATCACCCTGTTCCGCTCGACGGGCGCGATCGCCAAGGGGCAGATCGGCGCGCGCTGGCTCCTCACCAAGCGCGGCCTTGGCGCCACCAACCACTTCGAGAGCTGCGGGTTCATCCGCTCCTCGCCGGACGTGCCCTATCCCGATATCCAGTATCACTTCCTGCCGCTCGCCGTGACCTATGACGGCAAGGGTCTCGCCAGCGAGCACTCCTTCCAGGCCCATGTCGGGCCGCTGCGCTCGAAGTCGAAGGGCCACGTGCGCCTCGCCTCCAGCGATCCGGCGGCCGCGCCCCGCATCCTCTTCAACTACATGAGCCATCCCGACGACTGGCGCGAGATGCGCGCCTGCGTGCGCCTGACACGCGAGATCTTCCGCCAGCCCGCCTTCGATCGCTATCGCGGCCGCGAGATCGCGCCGGGCGAGGGGGTGCAGAGCGACGCCGAGATCGACGCCTTCGTCGAGCGGCACGTGGAGAGCGCGCTCCACCCCTCCTGCACCTGCCGCATGGGCGATCCGGCCGACCCGATGAGCGTCGTGGACGAGGCGGGCCGCGTCGTCGGCGTCGACGCTCTGCGCGTCGTCGACTCCTCGATCATGCCCTCGATCACGTCGGGCAACCTCAACGCGCCGACCATCATGCTGGCGGAGAAGCTGAGCGACGCGATCCGCGGCCTCGAGCCGCTGGCCGCGGCGGACGTGCCCTACCAGCGCGTGCGGTTCGACGCGGCGGATCCGCTGGCTCTTCCGGCGGGGTCCTGAAACAAAAAGGCCCAGCCGTCGCCTGCCGGGCCTTTTCCTATCGCTTGGCGAGGCGTCAGGCCTCTCGCTTGCGCCTTCGGAACGTGTCGCGAAGGTTGTCCCACAGTTCGATCTTGGCGCCGTTGCGCTTCATGATCACCGCCTGCTGGGTGACCGACAGAAGGTTGTTCCACGTCCAGTAGATCACGAGACCGGCCGGGAACGAGGCCAGCATGAAGGTGAAGATCACCGGCATCCAGGTGAAGATCACCTGCTGGGCGGGATCGGGCGGCGTCGGGTTGAGCCGCATCTGGATGAACATCGTGATGCCCATGAGGATCGGCCACACGCCCACCATCAGAAGGTGGGGCAGGGTGATCGGAATCAGGCCGAACAGGTTGAACACCGAGGTCGGATCGGGCGCGGCCAGATCCTGGATCCAGCCGAAGAAGGGCGCATGCCGCATCTCGATCGTGATGTAGAGGACCTTATAGAGCGCGAAGAAGACCGGGATCTGGATGAGAACGGGCCAGCAGCCCGCCGCCGGGTTGATCTTCTGCTCCTTGTAGATCCGCATCATCTCCTGCTGCTGCTTCATCCGGTCGTCGGCGTATTTCTCGCGCAGCTCGGTGATCAGCGGCTGCGCGTTCTTCATCTTCGCCATCGACTTGTAGCTCTTCGAGGCGAGCGGGAAGAAGGCGAGCTTGAGCGTCACCGTGACCAGGAGGATGGCGACGCCGAAGTTGCCGGTGAAGCGGTAGAGGAAGTCGATGAAGTGGAACATCGGCTCCGTGATGAAGTAGAACCAGCCCCAATCGATCAGCTGACCGAAATGCGGGATGTTCCCGCTTTCCTCGTAGCTGTTGATGAGGTCGACGACCTTCGCGCCGGCGAAGACGCGCGTCTGGACGTCGAGCGTCGCCCCCGGCTGCACGGTCGCCGGATCGGCCAGGAAGTCGGACTGGTAGAAGGCGCGCCCGTCCGAGGCATAGCGGAAACTCGGCTGGAAGGTGCCGGTACCGGTGCCGGGCACCAGCGCCGTCGCCCAATACTTGTCGGTGATGCCGAGCCAGCCCGTGTTCACCTTGGGCGGAGAGACGAGCTTGTCCTCCTCGATCGCGTGGTACTTGACCTCCTGAAGTCCCTCCTCGCCGAACACGCCGAGCAGGCCTTCGAACAGGACGTAGGCGGCTGCGACCTCGGGCTTGTTGAAGCGCACGACGCGGCCGTAGTTCGACAGAGTGACCGGCGCGGTGCCGGCGTTCTGGATGCTGTCGGCGACCGCGAACATATAGTTCTCGTCGACCGAGACCGTTCGGCGGAAGGTGACGCCCTGACCGTTCGTGTAGGTGAGAGTGACCGGTGTCTGGGGGGTGAGCGTCGGGCTGCCCTCGGCCTGCCAGACCGTCGACGGCCCGGGAAGGTCGCCCGCGCCCGTGCCGCTATAACCGAACTCGACGAAGTAGGCGGCCGTCCCGAGCGTCTCGGGCGACAGGAGCACGATCGTGGGCGAGGTGTCGTCCACCGTCTCGTGGTAGCTTTTGAGGCGCAGGTCGTCGAGCCGCGCACCGGTCAGGTTGATCGAGCCCGACAGTTCGGGCGTGTCGATCGAGACGCGGCCTGTGGCGGCCAGGGCCGCCTCGCGCGATTGTCCGGTGATCGCGGCCGCATCCGAGAGCGGCACCGTGCTCTCGCGCCCTGCGGGCGAGGTGGCGGGATCCTGCGGCGTGCCGGCCGGCGTCAGGGGGGTCTGAAGCGAGCCTTGGGTCGCCTGCTCGCTCGCCACCCGCGGGTTCACCACGAGGAACTGCCAGCCCACCAGAACGGCGATGGACAAGACCATCGCGATCACGACATTCCGGCTGTTTTCCATCATTCGCTTCCAGGGCGCGGGGTTCGGGCGGACGGTTCCGCTAGCTGCGTCTTGCGCACGCGGCGCGCCAGTTCCCTCGACAGCTCGTCGAAGGGAAGGGTGAGGATCTCGCGACGGGCGACGATCACATAGTCGAAGCCACGGACCATGTCAGCCCCGGCATGGAGGCGGATCGCCTCGCGCAAGCGCCGACGAATGCGGTTGCGCTCGACCGCGTTGCCGACCTTGCGGGTGATCGTCAGCCCGAAGCGCGGCGGCGCCTCGTCCGGCCGCTTCAAGGCTTCGATCAGGAAGTGCGGCCCGTTCAGGCGCCGACCTCGTCGAGCCGCTAGGAACTCGGCGCGCGTGCGCAAGACCGCGGGACGGGCCGGTCGCGAGGCTTCGACGGGCTTGAGCTCCGTCCCGGCCTCGTGAGAAATCGTGATCAGGCCGAGAGGCGCTTGCGACCGCGCGCGCGGCGGGCGGCGAGAACCTTGCGGCCGCCGACGGTCGCCATACGGGAACGGAAGCCGTGGCGGCGCTTGCGGACGAGCTTGGAGGGCTGGTAGGTGCGCTTCATCTTGGGTCTTCCCGCCGGTTGCGGGCCTTGGTTGGGGGTCGCTGAAGGAACTGTTCGTCGCGGACGCACGAAACAGCCGCTCGGGTCACCCCCGAGCGACACGGCCACCGCTCATGGGCCGGCTTATACGGAGAGGCGCGGGCCAAAGTCAATTCCCGGCCCTGACGCTCCTAGGAGGCCTGTCCGTTATCCGTAACTGGGATTGCAGGGCACAATCGTCTCGTTCCCGGGTAGAACCGCGGGCAAGGGACTGTGCGCCAAGCGCCCGCGCGCCCATGTTGAGTCGCATCGGGGACAGGCGGGTGCCGGGCGCTGTCAGGAAAGGGCCTTGGGTTGAGCGTTGAGACAGAGGGCGGGGGCGAAGGTCAGCTCGGGGCCGCGCCGGCCTTTGCCGATCGCCTGTCAGTGCGCCTCTTCACGGTCACCGTGCTGGCGGTGATGATCGCGGAGATCATGATCTTCGTACCCTCGGTCGCCGCCTTTCGCCGGGAATGGCTGGAAGCCAAGCTGGAGGCTGTGTCGGTCGCGACGCTCGCGGCCAGCTTCGGCGAGGGCGGGTCCCTGCCCACGCCGGCCCAGGAAGCCGAGCTTCTCCATGCGCTCGGCGCCCGCCTCGTCGCGATCCGCGAGGCCGGCACGACCCGGCTCCTGGCGCGCCAACCCGATCTCGGGCCCGTGGATCGCAAGGTCGACCTCGAAAGCGAGACCACCTTCGAGTCGGTGGCCGAGTCGTTCGGTGTGCTCCTCTCGGACGGCACAGGCCTCACGCGGCTGGTCGGACCTGTGGGCGACGGGCAGATCCGCGCCGAGATCGTGCTCGACACCGATACGCTACGCCGTGCGACCCTGATCTACTCGCGCAACGTCTTTGCGCTGTCGCTGGCGATCGCGAGCTTCACGGGGCTTCTTGTCTTCGGTGCGATCAGCTGGTTCCTGCTGCGTCCGGTCGGCTCCATGACGCGGGCGATGGTGCGCTTCGGGGCGCGGCCGGAGGATGCGAGCCGCATCATCGTGCCGGGACGCCGGCAGGACGAACTCGGCCTGGCCCAGCGTGAACTTGCCCGCATGCAGGAAACGCTATCCCGCACGTTGCGCGAACAGCGTCATCTCGCCGACCTGGGCCTCGCCGTCTCGAAGATCAACCACGACCTGCGCAACATTCTCGCCTCCGCGCAACTCATCTCGGATCGATTGTCGGACCTCCCGGACGCGCAGGTCCAGCGCTTCGCGCCGGTCCTCATCCGCTCGCTCGATCGCGCACTCGGCTATACGCAATCCGTCCTGGATTACGGACGGGCGACCGAGAAGCGGCCCACCTTGCGCCGCGTCGCGCTGCGCCGTCTGGTGGACGAGGTGTTCGAGACGCAGCCCGCCGCGCCCGGTCGCGTCGACCTCGTCAACGCCGTTCCGGCCGACATGGAGATCGACGTCGATCCCGAGCAGTTCTTTCGCGTGCTCGCCAACCTCGTGCGCAACGCGGTTCAGGCCCTGGACGGCGAAACCGACCAGTCCGTGATCCGCCGCGTGCGGATCGACGCGGAGGAGCGTGCGGGTGGCGAGGCGGTGATCGGTGTCGAGGACACGGGTCCGGGCGTATCAGCCACGGCGCGCGAGAACCTGTTTCGCGCCTTTCGCGGCTCCACCCGCTCGGGGGGGACGGGACTGGGCCTCGCGATCGCACGCGAGATCATCGAGGCGCATGGTGGTGCGATCCGGCTCGTTGAACGGCGCGAACCGGGCGCCCGCTTCGAGATCGTCCTGGCACCGCGCGATCCAGGCTCCGCCTGAAACGCGACCCGCCGGTCCGGCAGGCACCGCTCGCCACGCCCCTCGCGGAGCGTTCGCGGGACCGGTCCGGTCGTCTCGGATCGGCTGCCGGAGGGCGCAGGTCGCAGGCGTCATCATGGGTTCATTTGCGGGGTTGCATTCGCGCGGCGAAGCCTTTAGGAACCCCCTCGTGACGGACACACACGGCGACTTCGCCGGTCCTCACCGGCGCCCGTAGCTCAGCTGGATAGAGCACCAGACTACGAATCTGGGGGTCAGAGGTTCGAATCCTTTCGGGCGCGCCATTTCGATCTCGACAATCTGAGACTATTCCCTCGGCGGCAAGCGTGACGCCGCGCATGCCGAGTTCGTCCGCGCGTCCGGAGCATGCATCGGACGCCGCGCTGCCGTGCTCGACCGCGGATGCGGTTTCCAGTCTGAAGGTGAACACGGCTTTGGCGGACCGAGCCCGATCGGGTCAGGCGAATCAGCCAGAGCGGGACGCTTCGATGACGCGACGCAACGCCTGACCGGCGGGGCTCCGCGCGTCGCCTAGAGCGAGAACCGCCGTCATGTGATCCTCGTCCGGCAGCGTCAGCTGGCGGATGTCGCCATGTTCGGCGGCGAGATGACCGACCAGCCGCGCGGCGTGGTCGTGGAACGGTGCGGTTTCACGCTCGCCCACGATCACCGCCACCGCGGCCTCCGTCCGAAGGCGCTGGCGCAACGGCGACCAGGATGCGACCTCCTCGTCGGTGAGCGCAATCAGATCGCGTAGGAAGGAGTGTTGCAGGGGCGCGAGATCGTAGACGCCGCTGAGAAGCAGCGCCGACCGGACTCGCACGCCGCTCGCTTCGGGATCCAGCAGCCAGCAGCACAGGTGCGCGCCGGCCGAGTGGCCGCTGACGGACAAGGCCTGCGGGTCACCACCGAAACGGCCGATCTCGGCCGACAGCCAGCGAACCGCGCGGCGGACCTGCTCGACGATGGACGCAAGGCGCACCCGCGGCATCAGATCGTAGTCGAGCACGGCCGCGATCGCGCCCGCTTCCACGACCGTATCGGCTATGAACGAGAAATCTTCCTTGCCGAACATGCGCCAGTATCCCCCATGCACGAAGACATGCAGAGGGGCCGGGGCGCCGGTGCCGGCCGGCAGGAACAGGTCCAGCCGGTCGCCGGGCGATGGGCCAAAGGAAACGTTCAGGACCGCCTGGCGGCGCGAGCGCGTGTCCGCGCTTCGCCGTGCGTAGTCCCGCACGATCTCGTCGAAGCGCGGGACGTGGTCCCGTGTGCGAAACGGGTCCATCGCCGAGACCTCAGAAGGAGACGGCGATGTACTTCGGCTCCAGGTAGTCCAGAACGCCGTGGTGGCCGCCCTCGCGGCCGAGACCGCTCTGCTTGACGCCGCCGAACGGCGCGGCCGGGTCGGACACCAGACCGCGGTTCACCGCGACCATGCCGGCCTCGATCCGGCCGGCGACGCCCAGCGCACGCTTCAGATCGCGCGAGTAGACGTAGCTCGCCAGTCCGTATTCCGTGTTGTTGGCGGCCGCGACGGCATCATCCTCGTGTTCGAAGCGGCAGAGCGCGGCGACGGGGCCGAAGATCTCCTCGTGCATCAGGAGCGCGTCGGCCGGCACGTCGCCGAGGACGGTCGGCGGATAGAAGTAGCCCGAGCCGCTCAACGCCTTGCCGCCTTGCAGGACCCTGGCCCCCCGGCCGACCGCATCCGCCACCAGATGCTCGATCTTCTCCACCGCCTTGCGGGTGATCATCGGGCCGCAGCGGGTCTCGGGATCGATGCCCGGACCGACGGGCAGCGCGGCCATGCGTGCCACCAGACCCGCGGAGAAGCGATCGTAGATACCGGACTGCACGTAGAAACGGTTGGCCGCCGTGCAGGCCTCGCCGGCATTCCGCATCTTGGCGACCATCGCGCCGTCCAGCGCGGCATCGAGGTCGGCGTCGTCGAACACGAGGAAGGGCGCGTTGCCACCGAGTTCCATCGCGCAGCCGACGACGGTGCGGGCGGCCTCGGCGAGCAACGTCCGGCCGACGCCGGTCGAGCCGGTGAACGACAGCTTGCGCACACGCGGGTCGTCCAGGATGGCGGCGGTGACCGGGCCGGGGCGGGACGTCGTGACGACGTTGACGACGCCGTCCGGTACGCCCGCCTCGCGGTAGAGCTCGGCCAGCGCGTAGGCCGTAAGCGGCGTCTCGCTCGCCGGCTTGAGCACCACCGTGCAGCCCGCCGCCAGCGCCGGTGCGATCTTGCGCGTCGCCATGGCGGCCGGAAAGTTCCAGGGCGTCACCAGAAGGGCGATGCCGACCGGCACGTAGTCCACCAGAATGCGGTTCGACCCGGAGGGTGCCAGGCCGAGTTCGCCCGACAGGCGCACCGCCTCCTCCGCGTTCCAGCGGAAGAATTCGGCGGCATAGGCGACCTCGCCCTTGGCATCCACCAGCGCCTTGCCGTTCTCGAGCGAGATCAGCGCGGCGAGTTCGTCGGCATGCCGGATCATCAGCTCGAAGCAGCGACGCAGGATCTCGGAGCGCTCGCGCGGCGACTTCGCGCGCCAGCCGGGCGCGGCCCGGTCGGCGGCGTCCACCGCCGCCATCGCCTCCTCGACACCGGCATCGGCGACACGCGCGATCTCGCGTTCCGTCGAGGGATCGACGACGGCGATCTGCGCGTCGGTCTGCCGCCACTCGCCATCGATGAACAGACCCTTGGCGAAGGGCGAGCAGTCGATGGCGGCCGCAGCGCCGGCGACGGAAGGGGAGGAGATGTGGTTCATGAGGCAATCCTTGCAGGCTGCGGCTCGCACAGAGCCAGGCGGTCGCCGTCGAAGGCGGCCCCGACGAGGCGCTTCATCGCATCGAGATCGACGAGGCGCGGGTTGTTCTTGATCAGGCGCTCGATGCCGAGCGCCTGCTCGGCCGTCCAGTCCCGTTTGTCGCGCGGCAGGCCGAGCGCGTCGAGCGAGCGCGGAATGCCGATCGCGCCCAGCAGCGAGGCGATCCGCTCGACCACGCGCTCGGCGAAGGCGTCCAGAGGCTCGCCCTGCGCTTCCAGACCCATCGCCGCGCCGATCTGGGCCAGTTCCGGCAGGCAAGCCGGGCGGTTGAAGGTCATGACATAGGGCAGGAGTGCGGCAACGCCGAGGCCGTGGGCGGAATGGGTCAGCGCCCCGATCGGATACTGGATCGCGTGGGCCGCCGCCGTGCCCGCAGTTCCGAACGCGCAGCCGGCCGCCAGCGCACCCATCATCACGTCGGCGCGCGCCGTCTCGTCGCGCCCGTCCTGAAAGGCGCGCTCCAGGCTGCGCGACAGGAGTTCGATCGCCAGCAGCGCGAAATGGTCGGTAAGGGCGCTCTTGCCGACGAAGACATGATCCTGGGCAAGGGCCGCGTCGGGCTCGCGCCGCTTGGCCATGAAGGCCTCGATCGCATGGGTCAGCGCGTCTGCCCCGGCGATCGCGGTCAGCTGCGGCGGACAGGTCAGCGTCAGGTCGGGGTCGCAGATCGCGGCCTGCGGAATGAGATGGGGGCTGGAGATGCCGACCTTGAGGAGGCGGTCGGGATCCGACAGCACCGCGACCGGCGTCACCTCGGAGCCTGTGCCGGCCGTGGTCGGCACGGCGACGACGGGCAGGATCGGTCCGGGCACGCGCCGCTCGCCGTAGTAGTCGGCCGGCGTGCCGCCATGGGCCAGGAGCAGGGATGCGCACTTCGCCATGTCGAGGCAGCTTCCGCCGCCGATCCCGATCACGAGGTCGGGCGCGAACGCCCGTGCGGCTTCGGCGCAGGCGAGCGCCGAGTCCCGCGGGACATCGGGAAGAACGCCGTCATCGACGCGCACCGTCAACCCGTGCGCCGCAAGATCCGCCATCATCGCCTGGAACTGGGGATCCGCGCTCAGCCGGGCATCCGTGCAGACCAGAGCCCGGCGCCCGAGACGGGCGGCGACCGGCCCGAGGGCGGCCCGCTGGCCCTTGCCGAAGAGGATTTCGCGCGGGAGCCGCAGGGCGGCAAATAGCGTCATGGTCTTTCCTTCCTCGGCACCGGTTTGCCGGAAGCACGGGCTGGGTTGGCGATCGGGTGCGCCAGCGCAGCCTCGTCTGGGCAGCGTCTTAGGGTCGACCGTGCGAGGGCGCCGGTAAACCGTGCGGTCGGTGCCGCCTGGCAGCCGGGCGCTGATACGAGAGCCGGGAGGATTGCCGGTTGCATCGGGTTCGGTGTCACTCTTCACACGATCGTATAGGATATACGATTGAATGTCTGAAAGTGTCGTGTTACCGGTGGCGTGTTGTCAAGGGGTGAACATGCGCAACGCGACCACCTTCCAGTCCGGCTCCACGGCCTCCACGCCCGTCCTTCGGCCTTCGAGCCTCGTGGACGACGTGTATGGAGCGATCTACGCGCAGCTGATGGCGCTCAAGATCGCGCCCGGCGCCCGGATCACGGTCGACAGCCTGGCGCGCGAGCTGGCGGTGTCCCAGACACCCATCCGCGAGGCTTTGGGCCGGCTGGAGGGGGAGGGGCTCGTGATCAAGACCCACCTCGTCGGCTACAGCGCCGCCCCGCAGATCACGCGGGAACGGTTCGAGGATCTCTATGAGCTGCGCCTACGCCTCGAGCCCTACGCCGCCGGTCGTGCCGCCGCGAAGATGACCGCGGAGGCGCTCGACGCCCTGACCGAGGCGGCGGGCGTCATGGCCCGGCGCAACGGCGGCGCCGACGAGCGCGTCCGCTATTCGCAGTTCGCCCGGCAGGACGCGGAGTTCCACGACCTGATCGTGGGTCTGGCGGGCAACGCGCTGATCCGCGAGTCGCTCGCGCACCTCCATACGCACTTCCACATCTTTCGACTGATGTTCCACGCGCGCGTCACGCAGGAAGCGCTCGAGGAGCACGAACAGATCCTGGCCGCCTTCGCCGCCGCGGACGCCGTCGCCGCCGAGACCGCCATGCGCGAGCATATCGAGCGCTCGCGCGACCGCCTCCTGCCGGCCTTCGAGACGCTGCCGTGAGCGCCGCCGCCGTTTCCGCTCTTGCAGCCGGCCGAACCCCGGCCGGCGCGTCGGTTCTTGCGGTTCGGGGCCTGGCTAAGAGCTACGGCCCGAACACGGTCCTGTCGGGCGTCGATCTCGACATCCGCTCGGGCGAGATCCTGGCGGTGATCGGCGAGAACGGCGCCGGCAAGTCGACCTTCATGAAGATCCTGTCGGGCCATGTCGCGCCGACGCGCGGCACGCTGGCCTTGGAGGGCGAGCCCGTCGCGTTTCGCAGCCCGGTCGAGGCCGAGCGCGCGGGCATCGTTCTCGTTCATCAGGAGATCCTGCTCGCCGACGACCTGACGGTCGCCGAAAACCTCTTTCTCGGCCGGGAACTGACGCGCGGCGGCCTGATCGACGACCGCCGCATGCGGGCGATCGCGCGCGACAAGCTCGCCGCGATCGGTGCCGCGATCGAGCCCGATGCCATCGTCGGCACGCTCAGCCTTGCCGACCGCCAGCTCGTCCAGATCGCGCGCGCCCTTCTGGAAAGCCACAAGCTCGTCATCTTCGACGAGCCGACCGCCGTCCTCACCTCCGAGGAGGTGGGCACGCTTCTGGCCCTGATCCGCCGGCTGCGCGAGGCCGGCGCGGCCGTTCTCTACATCTCGCATCGTCTCGACGAGGTGGAGGCGATCGCGGACCGCGTCACCGTCCTGCGCGACGGGCAACTCGTGGGAACCTTCGAGGCAGCAACGCTCGGCCAGGCCGACATGGCACGGCTGATGGTGGGGCGCGAACTCTCGACGCTCTTTCCGCCCAAGGCTTCGCCCGCATCCGGCATGCCGCTGCTCGAGGTCGAGCATGCCGAGGTGCCGGGCTTCATTCGCGACGTGTCCTTCTCGGTCGCACGAGGCGAGGTTCTCGGCTTCGGCGGCATGATCGGCGCAGGTCGCACCGAACTCTTCGAGGGTATCCTCGGCCTTCGCGCGGGGCGGGTCGCCGCTCTCAGGCTGGAGGGGCGCGGGCTGGCGATCCGGCATGCGGCGGACGCGATCGCGGCGGGCATCGGCTACCTGACCGAGGACCGCAAGGGGAAGGGACTCCTTCTCGACGAGACCATGGCCCCGAACCTGACCCTGAGCGCGCTGCAGCGCTTCCATCCCGGCATCGGGCTCGACCGGCGTCGCGAGAACGCCGCGACGGACGAGACCATCCGGCGCTACGATATCCGCGTGCGGGGGCGGGGCGTTCGGGCCGGCCAGCTCAGTGGCGGCAACCAGCAGAAGCTGCTTCTCGCCAAGATCATGCTGACGGACCCCTCGGTGGTCGTGATCGACGAGCCGACGCGCGGCATCGACATCGGCAACAAGGCCCAGATCTACAGCTTCATCCAGTCGCTCGCGCGCGCAGGCAAGGCCTGCATCGTCATCTCGTCCGAGATGCAGGAACTCATCGGCCTGTGCGACCGGATCCTGGTGATCCGGGACGGATGCATTGTGGGCGAGCTGTCCGGCGGGGCGATGACCGAGGCCAACGTCGTCATGCTGGCGACGGGAGCGAGCGAGCGAAACGCCGGGAGGACGGCATGACCGACGCAACCCTGACGATGGAGCGCGGCGGCCGCCGTCTGCGCGTGAACTGGGTGGACTGGGGGCCCTTTCTCGCGCTCGCGGCGCTGCTTCTGGTTGGCTTCCTGATCAATCCCGACTTCCTGTCGATCAACAACCTGACGAACGTCGTGACCCGCAGCGCCTTTGTCGCGATCATCGCGGTGGGCGCGACCTTCGTGATCGCCTCGGGCGGCCTCGACCTGTCGGTCGGCTCCATGGCCGCCTTCGTGGCGGGGATCATGATCCTCCTGATGAACGCGCTGGCGCCCCTGCTCGGCTCCTACGCCATTCCCGTCGGCATGATGGCCGTGGTCGCGGCCGGCGCCTTGTGCGGCCTCCTCAACGGCGCGGTGACCACACTCGGCCGCATCGAGCCCTTCATCGTGACGCTCGGCACGATGGGCATCTTCCGTGCGCTGGTCACCTATCTCGCCGACGGCGGCACGATCCCGATCGACCGCGGACTGCGCGAGGCCTTCCGACCGGTCTACTTCGGATCCGTCGCGGGCGTGCCCGTACCCATCCTCGTGTCTCTCGCGGTCGCAGGGGCCGGCGCCTTTCTCCTGTATCGCACCAAGTTCGGCCGCCGCTGCGTGGCGGTGGGCGCCAACGCCGAGGTCGCCCGTTATTCCGGCATTCCGGTGGGGCGCATCCGCACGCTGGCCTTCGTGATCCAGGGCGTGTGCGTCGGCATCGCCGCCATCTGCTACGTGCCGCGTCTGGGAGCCGCGACGCCGACCACCGGCGTCCTGTGGGAGCTGCAGGTCATCACCGCGGTGGTGATCGGCGGGACGGCGCTGCGGGGCGGTCGCGGTCACATCTGGGGCACGATCGCGGGGGCGCTGATCCTCGAGTTCATCGCCAACCTTATGGTGCTCTCCGACTTCGTGTCCGAGTACCTCGTGGCGGCGGTGCAGGGCACGATCATCATCATCGCGATGCTGGTTCAACGCATGTCCAAATAGCCGCCCGCGCCCTTTGGGAGAGGGGCGCCGGCGAAGCTTGTCCAAGGGAGGAAACGATGAAGACGAAACTCATGGCGACCATCGCGGTCGGGGCGATGCTGGCGGCCGGGTCGTCGCTCGCGCAGGAGCGAAAGACCATCGCGGTCTCGATCCCCGCCGCCGACCACGGCTGGACGGCGGGCGTGGTCTACCACGCCGAAAAGGCCGCCGAGGAGATCAAGTCGGCCTTTCCGAACGTCGACGTCCTTGTGAAGACCTCGCCCTCGGCGACCGCCCAGGTCAGCGCGGTCGAGGACCTGGCCGCCGGCTCGAAGCCCGACGCCCTTGTGATCCTGCCCCACAGTTCCGAAGAGCTGACGACGCCCGTCCAGGCGGTGAAGAAGGACGGCGTCTTCGTGACCGTGGTGGACCGGGGCCTCAACGATCCGACGATCCAGGATCTCTACGTCGCCGGCGACAACATCGCGGTGGGCAGCACCACGGCGAAGTTCCTGGTCGACAAGCTGGGCGGCAAGGGGGACGTCGTGGTCCTGCGCGGCATCCCGACCGTGATCGACGACGAGCGCATCAAGGGCTTCCAGGACGCGCTCCAGGGCTCCGACATCAAGATCCTCGACATCCAGTACGCCAACTGGAACAGCGACGACGCGTTCAAGCTGATGCAGGACTATCTCGCCAAGTATCCCAAGATCGACGCGGTCTGGGCCAACGACGACGACATGCTTCTCGGCGTCCTCGAGGCGATCCAGCAATCCGGGCGCAAGGAGATCAAGTACGCGCTCGGCGGCAACGGCATGAAGGAAGTCATCAAGAAGGTCATGGCGGGCGACGCCATGACGCCGATCGAGACGCCCTATCCGCCGTCCATGATCAAGACCGCGATCTACATGACCGCCGCCAACCTGACCGGGCAGGTCCCGATCCGTGGCAGCGTGAAGCTCGATGCGCCGCTGATCACCAAGGACAACGCGAAGGAATACTACTTCCCCGACTCGCCCTTCTGATCCGGGCCCACGCCGATCGGCGCGCGGGCGAGGGGCCCGCGCGCACCCCGATTTTTCAACCGAAGGACATGACATGCCAGGCAAGAAAATCCTGATGCTCGTCGGCGAGTTCAGCGAGGAATACGAGATCTTCGTGTTCGAACAGGCCATGCACGCGGTGGGCCATACGGTTCACGTGGTCTGCCCCGACAAGAATGCGGGCGATATCATCAAGACCTCGCTCCACGACTTCGAGCGCCTGCAGACCTATACCGAGAAGCCGGGACACGACTACGTCCTGAACAAGACCTTCTCCGAGGTCCGCCCGGAAAACTATGACGCCGTTTATTCGGCGGGCGGGCGCGGGCCGGAGTACATCCGTATCGACAAGCGCGTTCAGGCGATCGTGCGCCACTTCCACGAGGCGGGAAAGCCGATCTTCACGATCTGCCACGGCGTTCAGGTCCTGATCGCGGTGGACGGCGTCGTGCGCGGCAAGCGCGTCTCCGCTCTGAAGTACTGCGAGCCCGAGGTGACGCTGGCGGGCGGCGAGTTCGTGGATCTCGGGCCGACCGAGGCGATCGTCGACGGCAACATGGTCTCGGCCAGCGGCTGGACGGCGCTTGCCGCCTTCATGCGCGAATGCCTGAAGGTGCTGGGAACCGAGATCCGCCACACCTAGCCGAACGACGCCGGTCGCGGCGGGCGCACCGCCGCGAGGACCGGCCTTGGCTGCCGCCGCCGACGCATAAGATCACGGCGCGCAAAACCAGGGGCCGAGGCGCCGGCCTGTGCTTCCCGCCGTCCAGCCATTCTCAAGGTCCGTGGCGGCTCGTCGGGGGAGCTGCCGCGGCAATCACCGTGATCAGACGAACGACGGACGTTGCGATCCCGCCGCCTTCGCGCGCGACGACTGGTACGGCGGCGAACCCCCGGGGTGCTCGCTCAAGGCCGACGCTCATGGCGTGAGCTGGACGCATCGCGTCAGTCCCGTTCGGCCTTTTCGCTGCCGGGAAGCCGGCGCTCGATCAGGCGCACGGCGGTCAGGATCACGATCCCGAACGCTGCGGCCGTCAGCACGAGGCCAAATTGGCCCGCACCCGAGGCGATGCCGACCGCAGCGGCCAGCCACACGTTGGCCGCGGATGTCAGGTTGTGGACGTCGCCCTTCGACACGAAGATCGCTCCGGCGGCCACGAAGCCGATGGCCTGCGCCAGGCCCTGCACGACCCGCAAGGGGTCGGTGTTGACGGGCCCGTCCGCCGCCAGCGTCCGGGACAGAAGAAGCGCGGAGACCGTGATCACCGCCGAACTCAGCGCGACGAGGGCGTGGGTCCGAATGCCGGCGGAGATGCCGCGCAACTCGCGGTCGAGGCCGAGAACGAGACCGACCAGCGACGCCAGGCCGAGGCGCAGGACGATGTCCCATTCCGTCAGCGCGAGCGCCGGCATGGTCACCCCCCGCGCGTCGTTTCAAAGGCCGGCGCGTCCTGGAGCTGCTGGCGCGTCGCGTCCACCTGGATGTGGTCGATGTTGCCGCCGCCCCAGTTCCATCCCGTGTTCATGGTGCCGGTGCGGACACCGGCCAATCCGCTGGATGCCGCCGCGCGGCTGCCCGAGGCGGCCGCGTTCCCGGTGGCCGGAGCGTCGCTCGATGCGGTGCCGGTTCCGGTCGCGGCCGTGCCGGGCGCCTGGGCGGTGGGCGATCCGACACGGGGTCCGGTGCCGCGTGCGGAGGCGACATCCTGCGAGAGAACGAATTCCAAACGGTCGTTGCCGATCGCGACGTCCTTTTCGCCCAGGCCCAGGAAGCCGCCGATGCCGACCACCACCGCGATGACCCGCCCCTCACGGTCGAGCAGCAGATCCGTCACCTCGCCGATCCTCTCGCTGTCCGCACCGAAGACCTGCGCCCCCATCAGGCCGGAACCGAGCAGCTGGTCGCCTTCGCGGTAGGTGATGAAGCCGCCCTGGTTCTGTTCGGCCGCACCCTGCGGCGTCGCGGCGGTATCGGGCGCCGACGTGGCAGGGGGCGCCGAAACGCCCTGCGCGAAGGCAGGGCCTGCGCCGGCCAAAAGAGCCAGAAGGAGCGGGGTCGTCAGGATGCGCATGGGCCGGCCTCTCGCCTTGTTTTCGATCCGGCGGAGCGTCCTGTGTTCCGCACGCTGCCGATCAGAGGCGAATCGATGCCGTCCGGCGCCGTTCCGCCGGGATTGCTTGGCTGCCCAAAGGTCGGCAACGGGCGGCCGGTGGGAGGGGACGGGCCGTCAGCACTCCGGCAAGTTGACGGCCAGGCCCCCGAGACTCGTTTCCTTGTAGCGGTTGTCCATGTCCCGGCCCGTCTGCCGCATGGTCTCGATGCAGACGTCGAGCGGGACGACATGCAGTCCTTCGCCCTTCATCGCCAGCGAGGCCGCCGTCACGGCCTTCACGGCGCCGAAGGCGTTGCGCTCGATGCAGGGGATCTGGACGAGCCCGCCGACCGGGTCGCAGGTCATTCCGAGATGATGCTCCAGCGCGATCTCGGCGGCGTTCTCGACCTGCTCCGGCGTGCCGCCCATGACGGCGGCCAGGCCCGCGGCCGCCATGGCCGAGGCCGAGCCGACCTCGCCCTGGCAGCCGACCTCCGCACCCGAGATCGAGGCGTTGCGCTTGATGATGCCGCCGATCGCCGCCGAGGTGAGGAGGAAGAGATGGGTTTCCCGCCGGCCGGCCTCCGGATGGAAGCGCCGCATGTAGGCCAGGACTGCGGGCACCACGCCGGCCGCGCCGTTGGTCGGCGCGGTCACCACGCGGCCGCCGCAGGCATTCTCCTCGTTGACGGCGATCGCGAACGCGCTCAGCCAGTCGTTCGCCAGAAGCGGCTGGAAGACGTTGCGCGCCGCGTCCCGCTCGAGACGTTCGTGGATGCCCTTGGCACGGCGACGGACGCCGAGACCGCCGGGAAGCACCCCGTCCTGCCGAAGCCCGCGCTGGACGCAGGCCTCCATCGCCTGCGCGATGGCGTCGAGCCGCTGGTCGAGCTCGCGCTCCGGAATGGCGACGATCTCGTTCGCGCGCTGCATTCCCGCGATCGAGAGACCGCTCGTCCGGGCCATCAGAAGCGCTTCGGCGGCGGTGCGAAAGGGATGGGGCACCGATCCTGCGTCCGAGGCGTCCAGCACCGCGCCGGTGCCGGCCCGCTGCTGTTCCTCTTCGCTTACCACAAAGCCGCCGCCGATCGAGTAGTAGACGCGGCGAAGCAGCATGGCACCCTGCCGGTCCAGCGCCTCGAAGGTCATTCCGTTGGCATGGCCCGGCAGGGGACGGCCGCGATCCAGAACGAGGTCGCGATCGGGCCGGAAGGTATAGGGCGGATGGCCGTCGGGCCGCACCTCGCCGCTCTCCCGGACGGCGGCCACGATCGCGTCGATCCGGTCGGGGTCGACCGCCGCAGGCGTGAAGCCCGACAAGCCTAGGATCACCGCCCGGTCGCTCGCATGGCCGACGCCGGTAAAGGCGAGCGAGCCGTGCAGCGTCACGCGCAGCGCTCCCGCACTGGCTCCGCGCGGTCTCGGCCAATCCCCATCCCGGACTTCGGCCAGGAAGCGCGCGGCCGCCGTCATCGGTCCCATCGTGTGCGAGGAGGACGGGCCGATGCCGATCTTGTAGAGATCGAAGACGCTCAAAAACATGCTGCCAGCCTTGCTTGGCCGTCGCCGGGACAGGCGGCGCGGACGGTGCGAGCTAGCCTCCTCAGGCGCCCCGTGGCAATGGCGCCCGAAACGCTGCGTGCGGACGCCTCGCCGCGTCCCCTCAGCTGGCCTTCAGCATGCGCGCCGCGTCCGGATCGTAGGCGCGCCCGAAGCGGTTGGCGAGGACGTCGGCGAGATCGATCTCCTCCTGCCGTACGAAGCCGCGCGCCTGAAGCCGACCGTCGGCCAGGAGGTCCAGCACCGTCGTGATGCCGGCGGCCGTCGTGATCTGGATCGCGCTCATGCGGCGACCCCCCACCGCGCCGGCATAGACCTTGTTGGCGTAGGTTTCCTGCTCGTAGCGTCCGTCGCGCCAGCCGCAGACCGTGACGAAGATCACCACCACGTCCTGCATGGTGGCGGGCAGGGCATGCTCGAACAGGTCCTTCAGGACCTCGCGTCGGTTGCGCAGGTTGAAGTCGTTGACCAGCGCCTTGATGATCGCCTGGTGGCCGGGATAGCGGATCGTGCGGTAGTTCATGGTGCGCACGCGGCCCTCGAGCGAGCGGGCGAGGGTTCCCAGTCCGCCCGAGGTGTTGAACGCCTCGTAGGTGACGCCGTCGAGCGAGAACTCCTCGCGCTCCTCCAGGGCCGGTACGGTGGTCAGCCGGCCTTCGACCACCGCCTCGCAGGGCTCGATATACTCGTTGATCAGCCCGTCCGTGCTCCAGGTGAGATTGTAGTTCAGCGCGTTCGACGGGTACTGGGGCAGGGCGCCGACGCGCATCCTCACGCTGTCGAGCGTGTCGAAGCGACGGGCCAGGTCGTGGGCGACGATCGAGATGAAGCCCGGCGCAAGGCCACATTGCGGGATGAAGGCGCTGGAGGCGCCCTCGGCCAGCGCTTCCACCTTGCGCGTCGTGGCGACGTCCTCGGTGAGATCGAGGTAATGCACGCCCGCCTCGCGCGCCGCCGCGGCGATCCGGCCGGTCAGGTGAAAGGGCGCGGCGGAGAGCACGGCGAACCGTCCGGCCAGGGCCGTCACCAGCGCCGCGTGGTCGCCGATGTCGAGCGCGGTGGTCCGGATCGCGGGATGGGTCTCGATCTTGCGCAGCTGTGCCGGGTCCCGGTCGGCGACGGTGACGCGGTAGGCACCGCTGTCGGCCAGCATCAACGCGATCGCGCCGCCGATCTTGCCGGCACCGACAACCAGAACGTCCTTCATGTCGCGCTCCCGTTCGCTTCCGTATAAGGGCAGCATAAGGGCGCGTCGGGCGGATCACAGCGTCGATCCGACCGTTTTGTCGCGGCAATTTGGTCGGAACGACAACATTCCTTGGCAAGGAGACGAAGGACATGGAGGTAACCGCCAAAGATCGGGAGCTTCTGGCGCTTCTGGCCGAGAATGCGCGCATGCCGGTCGCCACGCTCGCCCGGCGCCTCGCGATCTCGCGCACCACTGCACAAGCGCGTCTCGAGCGGCTGGAACGCCTCGGTGTCATCGCGGGCTATGGCGTCCGGCTGTCCGAGACCTACGCATCCGGGTTGGTGCGCGCCCATGTTCTCATCACGATCGCGCCCAAGTCCCTGGGCGAGGTCGTGGCCGCGATTGCACGCGTCGAAGCCGTCACAGAGCTTCATTCCGTGAGTGGGGCGTTCGATCTGATCGCGATCGTCGCGGCACCCTCGATCGCGGAACTCGACGAGCGCATCGATGGGATCGGGCAGATCGACGGGGTCGAGCGCACTCAGTCCTCGATCATCCTTTCGACGCGGCTGCGTCGTTAGACCGACGCCGGAGTGCCGATGCGGCCCTCAGCAGAGCCACGGCGGCAGGCGAACGGGCGCGCGGCCGCTCACCATCGCCTCGACGCAGTCGTCGAGCGTGCCGAGGCGCACCGCGCACCCCGACAGGCCCGGCCCGTAATGGGCGTACTTGCCGGAATTCGTCAGCACGACGCGCGCGCCCGGCGGAAACACGGGCTGCGAGATCGAGCACCAGCAAAGGTCGCCGATCATGCGGACGCCCGAACGCGACAGCTGGTCGAGAAGCCCTTCGCGCCCGGCTTCGTCCAGGACCTGACGCCCGGTGGTGACGATAGCGTGGACGCCGGGAGCGAGCGGCCGGCCTGCCAGCTTCCTGGCCAGGGTGCGGCACTCGTCCAGCGAGGCGTGCGGGCTGCCGATGGCGACGAGGTCCACCGCCTCCGGGCCGCGGTTGAGGCGGTGCCAGCCGGCGCGAAGGTCATCCAAACCGACCACGACGCTGTCGGCCGCCGGATCGACCCGGCCCGCTTCCGGCGTCACGCCCTCGACGTGCAGCATGGGCGCCGCCGATGTCGTGCCGAACGCGGCGCAGAGCGCCTTGAGGTCGTCGCGCCCGGGCTCTGCCGCCGATAAGCCGCGCAGCAGCGGGATGCGGTCGGGCGAGGCGAGGCCGGCGAGATAGCCTGCGAGTGGCCAGAACGCGTCGCCCGCGTCCTGCGGGCAGTGGAACGCGACGATGCGCCGTGCCGTTCGCTCGCTGTCGAGATAGGGCCCCGACAGGGGCGCGCGGCCGGTCAGCGCGATGCAGAGGTCCAGAAAGTCGGGATGCTTGGCGGTGCGTGCGCCGAGAACGCTGTTGGCGAAGATCACGGCGTTGGACTCCGACCAGCCGATCGGCTCGTCCCGCCCCGGTGCGTCGTCGAGAAGGTAGGGCGCGCAGGTGAAGGTCGGCCGGCAGCCCATCGCCACGTAGCTGTCGGCCAGACGCGCGGCCGGTGCGCCGAAGTCGTCCGGCACCCCTTGCGCGCACCAGTTCGCGTGATCCACCGAGATGGCGTTGGTGGTGGTGGGAATGCGCACGCACGCACCCAGCCGCTCCATCGCTTCCGCGAAGACGAGGTTGGCGGGGCTGGCGTAGATGCAGCCGTCGATATGGGCCCGCGTCACGTCGGTGAGACGCGTTGCGCCCTGCTGGCGCGCGATCGCACACAGGATGCGCATGGCGAGCGCGGCGGCCGGTCCCTCCGCGCCACCCAAAAGCCGGTGGTCCTCCGGCGTCAGGTCGAGGGCGGCCTCGGGCAGGGGGCGGACGGGGATCGATCCCGCCTCCGTCACGATCAAGTCACCGTCGATGTGGGCGTCGCGGGATTTCGACAGCATGCGAAAGGCGTCGGCGTCGAGGCGCAGGACCGGCACGGGCTGGTCGAACATCTCGCCGGCCACCACGGCGCCGAGCGTCGCGACGTCCTCCGGCTCGCGAAACAGGAGCGCCGCCGGTGCGAGACCGGCGAGCGCGAATTCCAGAAGCACGCCCGAGCCGCTGCAGGAGCCGCGCGTCGAGGAGACCACGACCACGCGGCCGGCGAGCGAGGCGCCGTGCTGGGGGTGGTACACGTCGATGATTTGGCCGCTCAAAGGATCGACGCCGCCCCAAAAGCTCAAGGGCTCGCTGAGGTGCAGGACCGGCCCTGCGGCGCTGCCCGCCAAGATGGAGTGGGCTGCGCCCGGCACGGCCTCAGCGGACCACGAAGCCGTGCGCGAAGGGGTCGCGGTCGTCGATGAAGAGGGTGTTGATGCCGGTCTGCCGGGCCCAGCCCGCGATCGAGGGCACGATGGCCGGCTTGTTGCCGACGCGCGCCTCTCGCTCGACACGGCCGCGGAATAGCGAGCCGATGATGCTCTCGTGCACGAAGTCGTCGCCGACCGCGAGCTTCCCCTTGGCGGCGAGCTGCGCCATGCGCGCCGAGGTGCCGGTGCCGCAAGGCGAGCGGTCGATCGCCTTTTCGCCGTAGAACACGGCGTTGCGGGCGTGCGCCTCCGGGTTGCGGGGCGCGCCGGTCCACAGGATGTGGCTGAGGCCCCGGATCTCGGGATGCTCGGGATGGACGAACTCGTACTTTTCGTTGAGCGCGGCGCGCAGCTTGGGCGACCAGCCGACGAGCTCGCCCGCCGTGTGGTCGGCGATGTCGCGGAAGTTTTGCTGCGGCTCGACGATGGCGTAGAAGTTGCCGCCATAGGCGACGTCCACCACGATCTCGCCGAGGCCCTCGACCTCGGCGCTCAGGCCCTCCGAGTGGAGGAAGCCCGGGACGTTGGTCAGGCGCACCTCCTCCACGAAGCGGCCCTCCTGGCGGAACGTGACGTCGACCCGGCCGGCGGGCGTGTCGAGCGCGAGGCGGCCGGGCTCGCGCGGATGCACGAGGCCGTTCTCCACCGCCATGGTGACGGTGCCGATCGTGCCGTGACCGCACATGGGCAGGCAGCCGCTCGTCTCGATAAACAGGACGCCGACGTCGCAGTCCGGCCGCGTCGGCGGGTAGAGGATCGAGCCCGACATCATGTCGTGGCCGCGCGGCTCGAACATGAGGCCGGTGCGGATCCAGTCGAACTCGGCGAGGAAATGAGCGCGCCGCTCCAGCATGGTCGAGCCCTGCAGAAGCGGGCCGCCGCCCGAGACGAGGCGCACGGGGTTTCCGCAGGTATGGCCGTCGAGGCAGGAGAAGGTGTGGTTGGCCATGGGCGTCTCAGAAGCGTTGGGGCGAGAAGGGGGAAAGGTCGATCGCGGGCGGGCGCTCGGCGGCAAGGTCCGCGACCAGCCGGCCCGTCGCCGCCGATTGCGTCAGGCCAAGGTGGCCATGGCCGAAGGCGTAGACGATCCGGCGGCTGGCGCGCGAGCGCCCGATCACGGCCAGCGTGTCGGGCATGGACGGGCGATGGCCCATCCAGGCGCGTCCGCCCTCGGCCCGCAGGCCCGGCATGAAGGCCTGCGCCTTGCGAAGCATCGCGTCGGATCGCCGGAAGTTCGGCGGCAGGTCGAGTCCCCCGATCTCCACCGCGCCGCCGATGCGCACGCCGTCCGCGATCGGGGTCGCGACGAAGCCGTGGCCGTTGAAGTACAACTGTCGGCGCAGGGGAAAGGCGCCGGGCGGCAGCGTCACGTTGTAGCCGCGCTCCGACTCCAGCGGCACGCGGTCTCCGAGCGTCTGCGCCAGCTGCTTCGACCAGGCGCCGGCTGCCAGCACCACGAACGGCGCGACGATCGAGGGAGCCCCATCGCCCAGCACGATCTCGGCCCCTGCCGAAACCGGCCGGATCGCCTCGACGCGGGCGCGGCGGATCACGACGCCGCGCCCTTCGAGATGCCGGGCCAGCGCCTGCGTGAACTCGCGCGGCTCGCGCACCTGGCGTCCTGCCGCCGAATAAACCGCCGCCGCGTGAAAGCGCTCGGCCAGGCCCGGCTGGACGGCCTCGATCGCATCCCGCCCGCGCAGGACCTCGAAGCCGATTCCGGCGCGACGCTTCCGCGCCCAGTCGGCGTCGGCGCGCCGAAACGCGTCCTCGCCGTCGTAGAGGTCGAGCGTCCCGGCCTCGCTCACGTGATTGCCGAGGCCGGCTCGGACAATGGCCGCGTCCATCGCCGGCTCCGCCAGCCGGTTAAGGGTCGCCTGGGCCGACAGGATGCGGTTGAAGGCATCCGGTCCGCTGGCGCGGATGAAGCGGAGAAGCCACGGAGCGGCGCGCAGCGCGTAGGAGGGGCGCACGCTCAACGGGCCGAGCGGATCCAGAAGCCAGCGCGGTACCTGGCCGAGAAGCCCCGGCGAGGCCAGCGGCAGGATCTCGGGAAAGGCCAGTATGCCGGCATTGCCTGCGCTCGTGCCCGAGCCCGGTCCCTCGCGGTCGAGGACGAGGACGCCTCGACCGTCCTCGGCCAGCGCGAGCGCCGTCATCAGTCCCACGATGCCGGCGCCGACGACGACCGCATCGTGCGCGGACCGGGACGGGTCGCGATGGGCGCTCAACGAACGGTCGCCGGACACGACGTCGCCGTGCAGGCGCGAGACGGGATCGTCATGGTGGGATACCCTTCGGGCTCGGTCGGCAGGTTCGCGCGGCGGGGTCGCCGGTGCCGCCAGACAACCAAATATACAAAAAGTGTGCAAGAGCTGGGTACAGGGGGCCGTCGGCACGTGAGCCGTAGGAAGCCCGGCGGACGATGGGGTGAAGGAGGGTCGTATGACAGAAGCGGAACCGGCGGCGACTGAGCGCCGCATCTCGATCGGCGATCTGGCGGAGCGCGTGGAGACGATCCTGCGTCGGCACGGACTGAACGCGGTGCAGGCGGGAGCATTGGCGCGCACGATGGTGGCAGGCGAGCGCGATCACTGCAAGTCGCATGGCATCTACCGGATCGAGGGTGCGCTGCGCACGGTGGCCGCGGGAAAGGTGCGGCCCGATGCCGTTCCCGATCTGGCGGAAGACGGGGGGGCGATCGTCCGGGTGGATGCGCGCGGCGGCTTCGCCAACCCGGCCTTCGAGCTCGGTGCGCCCGCGCTGGCGCGGGCCGCGCGGCGATACGGACTGGCGGCGCTCGTGATCAACGACTGCACCCACTTTGCGGCGCTATGGCCGGAGGTCGAGGTGCTGGCCGGGGAGGGGCTGGCCGCCCTTGCGCTTTGCCCGAGCTACGCAACCGTCGCGCCCGCCGGCGGGACGCGTCCTCTTCTCGGCACCAATCCGCTCGCCTTCGGATGGCCACGTCGGGAGGGCCACCCGTACGTCTTCGATTTCGCGACATCGGTGGCGGCGCGCGGGGAGGTGGAGTTGCGCCGTCGCGCCGGGAAGGACCTGCCCGACGGCTGGGCGATCGACCGAAACGGCGAGCCGACGCGCGACCCGGAGGCCGCGTTGGCGGGGGCGATGCTGCCCTTCGGCGGCCACAAGGGCTCGGCGATCGCGACCATGATCGAGCTTCTGGCCGGCGTCATGATCGGCGATCTGACCAGTCCCGAGGTTCTCGACAAGCTCGGCACCACCACGCTCGCCCCGATGCATGGCGAACTGATCCTCGCCTTCTCGCCGGAGCATTTCGCCAAGGGGCGCCCGGGCGATCCCTTGGCGCGGGCCGAGATGCTGTTCGAGGCGATCGTCGGCCAAGGCGCGCGGCTGCCCTCGCAGCGCCGCTTCGCCGCGCGTGCCGTGTCGGAGCGCGACGGCATCGCCCTGAGCGAGGCCGAGTTCACGCTTCTCGACCGGTTGGCGAGCCAGGCCATTTGATCGGGAAGGCGTTAGGCGGCGCCTCCTTAGGCGAGTCATCGAGCGCCCCGTCCGTTGCCAGCCGGAAAACGCAGGGCTCGAGGATGCGGAAGATCCTCGCGCCCCCCGTGCCGACGCGCGCGATTCGACCGGTTGCTACGGATCGTGCGGCGAATGGTAGACAGGGGCGTTCGCCCTGCCGTCGCGGTCGCGAATTTCGCTTGGCGGATCGTCTCCCAGGGCGCGACGTCCATCGTGGCGATCCGGCGGCCCGGCGGTTCCCCGGCCATCCTCCATGGCGATCCAGGCGATGCGACGCCATTCCCATCCCAGCCAAAACGGCTAGGTCTTTCGGCGACAGTTCAGTCCCGGTTCGGGACGATCGATACGGAAGGCAGCGATCACCATGGCGGCAGACCCCACCGAAACCGTCGAGGATCTCGTTGCGAAGTCGATGCTGCATCAGGCTCGGCTCTTCGCCGAGAGCTACGGCGGTCAGGGGCGGCTGTGGCAGCGACCCTATGCCGAGACGCGACCTCGCGTGGCGTCCGCCATCGCCTCGGTCTGGTTCACCGCCTACCCGTCCTCGGTGATCACGCGCAGCGGCGACTCCGTCCTGAAGACGCTGGGCGATCCCCAGCTCTGGTCCGCCCTGTCCTCGATCGGCGTGCGAGGCATCCATACCGGGCCGATGAAGCGGGCCGGCGGCTATCGCGACGGCATCTACACGCCGACCATCGACGGCAACTTCGACCGCATCGGCTTCGAGATCGACCCGGCCTTCGGCACCAGCGAGGAGTTCGTCGCCGTCAGCCGCATGGCGGCCGCCCATAACGCGGTCGTGGTGGACGACGTCATTCCCGCCCATACCGGCAAGGGGCCAGACTTCCGCCTCGCCGAGATGAACCATTCCAGCTATCCCGGCCTCTACCACATGGTGGAGATTCCCGAGGAGGAGTGGACGCATCTGCCCGAGGTGCCGGAGGGGCGCGACGCGGTGAACCTGCCGCCCGCGACCGTCGACTACCTGAAGGAGCGGGGCCTGATCGTCGGTCAGCTCCAGCGCGTGATCTTCTTCGAGCCGGGCGTGAAGGAAACGGACTGGAGCGCCACCGGACCCGTCGCGGGCGTCGACGGCAAGCTGCGCCGCTGGGCCTATCTCCACTACTTCAAGGAGGGCCAGCCGAGCCTCAACTGGCTCGACCCCTCGTTCGCGGCCCAGCAGATGATCATCGGCGACGCGCTCCATTCGATCGACCATATGGGCGCGCGCGGACTGCGCCTCGACGCCAACGGCTTTCTCGGCGTCGAGCGCCGCATCGACGGCCCGGCGTGGTCGGAGAGCCATCCGCTGTCGGTCACCGGCAACGCGTTGCTCGCCGGCATGATCCGCAAGGCGGGCGGCTTCTCGTTCCAGGAGCTGAACCTCACCGTCGACGACATCGCGGCGATGTCGAAGGGGGGCGCCGACCTGTCCTACGACTTCATCACGCGGCCCGCCTACCATCACGCGCTGCTGACCGGCGACACCGAGTTCCTGCGCCTGATGCTGCGAACGGTGCACGAGTTCGGCATCGACCCGGCCTCGCTGATCCACGCGCTGCAGAACCACGACGAACTGACCACTGAGCTCGTCCACTTCTGGACGCTGCATGCCGACGACATCTACACCTTCGCGGGCCAGACATGGCAGGGCCGGACGCTGCGCATGCACCTGCGCGACGTGATCCGCGAGCGCTTGTCGGGTGCCAGCGCGCCCTACAACCTGCCCTTCGTCACCAACGGCATCGCCTGCACCACGGCGAGCGTCATCGCGGCCGCGCTCGGCATCTCCGACCTGGGCGAGATCGACGAGGCGGCGGTGGAGCGCATCCGCCGCGTCCATCTCCTGCTCGCCATGTACAACGCCTTCCAGCCCGGCGTCTTCGCGTTGTCCGGCTGGGACCTCGTCGGGGCGCTGCCGCTGGAGCCGCGCCAGGTCGAGCACCTCATGGGCGACGGTGACACGCGCTGGATCGAGCGCGGCGCCTACGATCTCACCGGTGCCAACCCCGACGAGGCACGCTCGGCCGACGGCATGCCACGCGCCCGCGCGCTCTACGGCGCCATCACCGATCAGCTCAAGGACCCGCAATCCTTCGCCTCGCAGCTCAAGCGCCTGTTGGCTGTGCGCGACGCCTACGGCATCGCCGCCAGCCGCCAGACGCTGATCCCCGACGTCGTGGCGCCGGGGCTGCTGGTCATGGTGCACGAGCTGCCGGACGGGCGCGGCACGCAGGTCACCGCCCTTAACTTCGGCGCCGAGGCGATCGACGAGGTGGTGACGCTGCCGGGAACGCGGCCGGGGCCGGTCGTCGACATGATCGCCGAGACGATCGAGGGCGATCTTCTGGAAACCGGCGAATTGCGCATCTCGCTGGAGCCCTTCGAAGGGCTGTCGCTTCGCATCATCGGCAACCTGCCGACGCTCTGAAGGGGAACAACCGATGCCGGACGCGGCAAGGGATTGGACCGGGGGACGCTGGCTCAACGAGCCGGCGTCCTGGCGGCGCGAGGGTTCGAGCCTCCTCGTCTCGACCGACCCGGACACGGACTTCTGGCGCGAGACCCACTACGGCTTCGTGCACGACAGCGGGCACGCGCTGCTGTTCGAGACGACGGGGGACTTCACGGCGTCGGTGCGCGTGCGGGCGTGCTACGATCACCTCTACGACCAGGCCGGCCTCATGGTGCGGGTGGATGCGCAGACCTGGATCAAGGCCGGCATCGAGATGTCGGACGGACGGCTTCATCTGGGAAGCGTCCTGACGGCAGGCCGCTCCGACTGGGCGACCTTTCCCTACGAGGGGAACGGCGAGGACATACGGCTCCGCGTCACGGTTCGCGCGGGTACGTTGCGTCTCCAGGCCTCGGCGGACGGCCTGCGCTGGCCGCTGCTGCGGCTCTGCCCCTTCGCCGCGTCGTCGACCTACGAGGTCGGGCCGATGTGCTGCACGCCCGGTCGCTCCGGCCTCGCGGTCCGGTTCGACGACTTCCGGCTCGGACCACCCTCGGACAAGGATCTGCACGACCTGTCGTGACGGCTTGGCGGGACTGAGCGAGGGCGCAGCTCCGGCCCCGCCGAGAGGACGGTCGGCCGGGCGGCGCCGGTCATCGCTCGGATCGCATGAGGTCGATGATGTGCCGGCCCGAGCCGCGCACATGCGTTTCGATGGCGCGTGTCGCCCCCTCCGTATCCTGCTGCTTCAGGCAGCGGATGAGCTCGCGATGCTCGGCCAGGCGCGCCGCATAGCGCGAGCGCCCGATGGTCAGCCCCCGGCTGATCGTGCCCAGCGTCTTGCGATAGCGATGCCAGAGCTCGACGGCGTTGCGGTTGTAGTGCCGGTCGTAGACGACGCGATGGAAGTCCTCGTCGAGCTGGTCGTAGCGGTCGTGCCGCTCGAAGCCGAGCGCCTCGATCTCGTCCTGGATCGCCTCCATGCGGGCGATGTCGGCATCCGTCGCGTAATCCGCGAACCAGCGCACGAGATAAGGCTCGATCAGGACGTTGATCTCGTACATGTCGCGCACGAAGCTCTCGTCGATCGGCCGAACGCGGGCGCCCCGGTTCGGCTCGATCACCACGAAGCCTTCGCCGCGCAGCTGCTGGAGCGCCTCGCGGACCGGGTTGGTGCTGGTGCCGTAGCGCGCCGCGAGCTCGCCGACCTTCAGCCGCGCCCCCGCCGGGATGAGACCGGCCAGGATGTCGTCGAGCACCCGGTCGTAGATCCGCCCGGACGCCGCGGGCGAAAGCGGATCGCCCTCTGTCCGAGGAAGCGGCAGCGTGGCGAGACGTTCGGAAGCCATGCGGTTCTCACACATTCCATTTGACAGATAATGTACGATCTGTTCGTTATCATGGCAATTCCGCTGGCGATGACGAGGCGGTTTGAGCGAAGACACCGCGAAAAGGCGGGCTTCGATGGGAGGAAGAACCATGCGGTCCGCTGATCGGCGCAGCTTGTCCTGGCATCTGTTTCTCGGCACGGCCTTGGCCCTGTCAGTGGGCTCGTCGGCGCTGGCGGCCGACTATCGTCAGGCGCCCATGCTCGACGCCAAGGTTTCCGATGGCAGCCTGCCGCCCGTCGCCGAGCGCCTGCCGGCGGACCCCTTCGTCGAGACGCTGATCAACGGGACGGGGCGCTACGGCGGCAACCTGCGCACCACGATCCTCGGCGGCGGCGACCAGTACAACATCACCCGCACCATCGCGAACGAGACGCTGGTCCGCTGGACGCCGGACTGGACCAAGACCGTGCCCTCGATCGCCGAGAGCGTCGAGGCCTCGCCCGACGCCAAGACCTTCACCTTCAAGCTGCGCCGCGGCATGCGCTGGTCGGACGGCGCGCCCTTCAACGCCGACGACATCATGTTCTGGTACGAGGACGTCTTCTCGAACCCGGCGCTGACGCCTTCCAAGAACCCGACCTTCACGGTCGCGGGCAAGCCGGTGGTGGTTGAGAAGATCGACGACCAGACCGTCGTGTTCCGCTTCGAGAGCCCCTACGGCCTGTTCCTGCAGCAGCTCGCCTACGGGCAGGGCCATGCGCCGATCATCTACCCCAAGCACTACCTCTCGCAGTTCCACGAGAAGTACAACAAGGAAGGGATCCCGGCGCTTCTGGCCAAGAACCCCTCGGTCGGCGACTGGGTGTCGCTCTTCAACTCCAAGGTCTCGCCGAACTTCCAGCCGGTCTACTGGCAGAACCTCGAGTTGCCGACGTTGAACCCTTGGGTCCTCACCGTGCCCTATGCCGACCAGGACCGCGTGGTGGCGAGCCGAAACCCCTACTACTGGAAGGTCGATCCGGCGGGGAACCAGCTGCCCTATCTCGACACGATCACCTGGGCCAAGCTCGACGACGTGCAGCTCATGCTGCTGCGCGCCACCAGCGGCGAGCTCGACTACGCCTTCCGCCACATCAACAACTCGACCTACAAGTCCGTGCTCTACGACGCGCAGGAGCAGGGCCACTACCGCCTGATGGACGTCGCCGACCTGCCCGCCAACGACGCGACGCTGCTCCTGAACCTCAACGTCCAGGACCCGATCAAGAACGCGCTCTTCAACAACAAGGACTTCCGGATCGCGCTCAGCCACGCGATCAACCGGCAGGACATCATCGACCTCGTCTATGTCGGGCAGGGCGCGCCTTCGCAGGTCGGGCCGCTGCCCGAGCACGAGCTCTACAACGAGCGCCTGTCGAACCAGTACATCGAGTACGACCCCGAGCAGTCCAAGCAGATCCTCGACCGCATCGGTCTCGACAAGAAGGACGCGCAAGGGTTCCGCCTCGGACCCGACGGCAAGCGCTTCACGATCACCTTCATGGTCGCCGACGTGTTCGGCCTGAGCTATCCCGACATCATGCAGATGGTGCAGCAGTACGCCGCCGAGGTCGGGCTCGACATCCAGATCCGCACCACGGACCGCGCGCGCCTCAACTCCATGTGGTACGCCAACGAGCAGGACGCCTACATCTGGAACTGCGTGGGCGGGCGCGCCGAGGCCTATACGGACGTGCGCTGCTACATGCCCTTCCAGAAGGCCGACATCTTCTTCGCCTCGAAGTGGGCCGACTGGTACGCCAACCACTCCAAGGGCGAGGAGCCGCCGGCCCCGGTCAAGGAGCACATGGCGCTCTACGACAAGGTCAACGAGGCGGTGACCGACGAGGCGCGGCTGGCCGCCATGAAGGTCTACCTCGAAAAGGCGGCCGACAACTTCTACACGATCGGCATCTCGCGCCCGATGCCGAAATACGCGCTGATCAACCGCGACATCAAGAACGTCTTCGAGCCGATCCCGATCACCGGCAACCTCTGGCACCCCGCACCGACGCTGACCCAGTGGTATTTCGACCGGCCGGCGCAGTGACGCGCTAGGCCCTCGGCGGCGGGCTCCGGCCCGCCCTTTCACGAACAACGAACAGGATCCCGGGATGCTCAGGTTCATCCTGCGACGCATCGCGTACATGGTTCCCACCCTGTTCGCGGTCTCGGTCGTCGCCTTCGTCATCATCCAGCTGCCGCCCGGCGACTATCTCACCACGCTCATGGCCGACTGGGCGAGCGGCGGCGGGGCGGTCGAGATGGGAACGGTCGAGGTCCTGCGCGAGCGCTACGGCCTCGATCAGCCGATCTGGATCCAGTACTTCTACTGGGTCTCCGGCATCGTGACGCGCGGCGACTTCGGCATCTCGTTCGAGCTGAACCGGCCCGTCACCGACGTCATCTGGGGACGGCTCGGCTACACGTTCCTGATCTCCTTCTGCACGCTCCTGTTCATCTGGGCCCTGGCGCTGCCGATCGGCATCTACTCGGCGGTGCGCCAGTACTCCGTCGGCGACTACGTCGCGACCTTCTTCGGCTTCCTGGGGCTGGCCATTCCGAACTTCCTGCTCGCGCTCGTGCTCATGTACGTCACGGTGAGCTACTTCGGCGCGAGCGTCGGCGGGCTCTTCTCGCCTGCCATGGTGGACGCGCCCTGGGGGCCGGCGAAGTTCGCCGACTTCCTCGCCCATGTCTGGCTGCCGATCGTGGTGGTGGGCACGGCGGGCCTCGCCTCGCTGATCCGCATCATGCGGGCGAACCTCCTCGACGAGCTCCACAAGCCCTACGTCACGACGGCGCGCGCCAAGGGCGTCTCGGAGTTCCGCCTCCTTCTGAAGTACCCCGTGCGCGTCGCCCTGAACCCGTTGATCTCGACGCTCGGCTGGATCCTGCCGGCGCTGGTCTCGGGCGAGATCATCGTCTCGGTCGTGCTGAGCCTTCCCACCACCGGGCCGATGCTGCTGCGCGCGCTGCTCGCCCAGGACATGTACCTCGCGGGATCGATCATCCTGATGGTGAGCGTGCTGACGCTCATTGGGACGCTCGTCTCCGACATCCTCCTCGCCATCGCCGACCCGAGGATCCGCTTCCAATGAGCGACATCGCGACCACCGTCGGCCAGCCCCTCGACCCGCAGCCCTCGCCGCTCGAGACCGGGCGCCGCGACCTCGCCGTCGCCGGGCAGTGGACGCTGTTCTGGCTGAAGTTCAAGCGGCACAAGCTCGCCGTCGTCAGCCTCGTCGTGGTGGCGTTGCTCTACCTCGTGGCGCTGCTCGCCGACTTCATCGCGCCCTTCGACCCGAACGCGGCCAACGCGCGCTACACCTATGCGCCGCCGCAGGGTATCGGGCTCTTCCTTTCGGACGGGGAGGGGACGCATTTCGCCCCCCACGCAGCAGGCCTCAAGATGGAACTCGACCGCGTCGCCATGCGCCGCGTCTTCCAGGTCGATCCGGACAGCCCCGTGCGCCTCGGCTTCCTCGTGCCCTCCGCCCCCTACAAGCTCGCGGGCCTCATCCCGATGCAGCGCAAGCTGATCGGCTCGGTGGAACCCGGCAAGCCCTTCTATCTCCTAGGCGCCGACCGGCTCGGGCGCGACATCTTCAGCCGCGTCGTCTACGGCGCGCGCATCTCGCTCTCGATCGGCCTCGTCGGCGTCGCCATGAGCCTCGTTCTCGGCGTCGTTCTCGGCGGCATCTCGGGCTACTACGGCGGGGCCGTCGACACCGCGATCCAGCGCGTCATCGAGTTCCTGCGCTCGGTTCCCACCATTCCGCTCTGGATGGGTCTGGCGGCCGCCGTGCCGCTGAGCTGGCCGCCGGTGCGCACCTACTTCATGATCACGCTGATCATCTCGCTGATCGGCTGGACGAGCCTGGCGCGCGAGGTGCGCGGGCGTTTCCTGAGCCTTCGCACCGAGGACTTCGTGCTGGCCGCCCGGCTCGATGGGGCGTCCGAGGCGCGCATCATCCTGCGCCACATGGTGCCGTCGTTCGCCAGCCACATCATCTCCGTGATGACGCTCGCCATCCCCACCATGATCCTCGCCGAGACCTCGCTCTCGTTCCTTGGCATCGGGCTCCAGCCGCCGATCGTCTCGTGGGGCGTCCTCCTGCAGGAGGCACAGAACATCCGCGCGGTCGCGCAGGCCCCCTGGCTCCTGTTCGTGCCCGGCGGCGCGGTGGTGATCGCGGTGCTCGCCCTCAACTTCCTGGGAGACGGGTTGCGCGACGCCGCCGACCCCTACAGCCGATGACCGAGACCCTCGCCACCATCGAGGCCGCCGCCATCCCCGAGCTCGTGCTCGAGGTGCGCGATCTCAGGACCCACTTCGAGAACCGGACCGGTGTCCTGAAGGCGGTGGACGGCGTCGGCTTCGACGTGCGGCGCGGCCGCACGCTCGCGGTGGTCGGCGAATCGGGCTCTGGCAAGAGCGTCACCGCGCGCTCGATCCTTCAGATCGTCGACCGTCCGGGGCGCATCGTCGGCGGCTCGATGCTGCTCCATCGCCAGGACGGGACCAGCGTCGACCTCGCCCAGCTCGACCCGCGCGGCCGCGAGATCCGCGCCGTTCGCGGGCGCGAGATCGCCATGATCTTCCAGGAGCCGATGAGCTCGCTCTCGCCGGTCCACACGATCGGCTCGCAGATCGAGGAGGCGCTCGCCGTCCACCTCGATCTGACGCGCACGGAGGCGCGGCGGCGCGCGGTCGATCTGCTGTCCCAGGTCGAGATCCCCAACGCGCAAGCCGCCGCCGACCGCTACACGTTCGAGTTCTCCGGCGGCATGCGCCAGCGCGCCATGATCGCCATGGCGCTCGCCTGCAACCCGTCGATGCTGATTGCCGACGAGCCGACCACCGCGCTCGACGTCACCACGCAGGCCGAGATCCTCGACCTCATCGCCAAGCTCCAGCGCGAGCACGGCATGGGCGTCCTATTCATCACCCACGACATGGGCGTCGTCGCCGAGATCGCCGACGAGGTCGCGGTGATGCACCACGGCCGGCTCGTCGAGACGGGGCCGACCGACCAGATCTTCCATGCGCCGAAGGCCGACTACACGCGCATGCTGATCGATTCGGCGCGCAAGCTCGAGCACAAGGCCGAGATCCGCGCGAACCGGCCGGCGAAGTCCGTGCCCGCCGCGCCGCTGATCGAGGTGCGCTCGCTCACCATGCGCTTCGGCAAGGGACCCTCGCCGGTGAAGGCGGTGGACGACGTGTCGCTCACCGTCGCACCCGGCGAGACGCTCGGCATCGTCGGCGAGTCGGGATCGGGCAAGACCACGATGGGGCGCTGCCTCCTGCGCGTCTACGAGCCCTCCGCCGGCTCGATCGGCTATCGCCGCGCGGACGGCTCGGTGGTGGACCTCGCCAAGGCCGACCGGCGCACGCTCAAGAGCTGCCGGCGCGAGATCCGCATGATCTTCCAGGACCCCGTGTCCTCGCTGAACCCGCGCATGACGGTGGCCCAGATCGTCGGCGAGCCGCTCTACGTGAACGGCGTCGCCAAGGGACGCGAGCTCGACGAGCGCGTCTGCGAGCTGCTTGCCCAGGTCGGGCTCGATCCCAGCTGGCGCGAGCGCTATCCGCACGCCTTTTCCGGCGGGCAGCGCCAGCGCATCGTGATCGCGCGCGCCATCGCGCTCAAGCCCCGGCTCATCGTCGCCGACGAGGCGACCGCCGCGCTCGACGTGTCGTTGCGCGCGCAAATGCTCGATCTCCTGATCCGGCTGCAGGACGAGCTCGACCTCTCCTACGTCTTCATCAGCCACGACATCGGCGTGATCCGCTACATGTGCGACCGCGTCGCCGTGATGTACCGGGGCCGCATCGTGGAGACCGGCCCGACCGACGAGGTCTGCGACAACCCGCGCCACGGCTACACGCAGGCGCTGCTCTCGGCCATCCCGCGCCCCGACCCGCGCGAGCGCCGCCTCCACACCCGCTTCCGCTACACCGCCTGAGAAGGATGCTCCCGTGAAGATCCAGGACATCCGGGTCATCGTGACCTGCCCGGGCCGCAACTTCGTGACCGTAAAGATCCTCACCGACGAGGGGCTGACGGGCATCGGCGACGCCACGTTGAATGGGCGCGAGCTCGCCGTCGTCGCCTATCTCGAGGAGCATGTCGTCCCCTGCCTGCTCGGGCGCGACCCCGCGCGCATCGAGGACATCTGGCAGTATCTCTATCGCGGTGCCTACTGGCGGCGCGGGCCGGTCACCATGGCGGCGATCGCGGCGATCGACACCGCTCTCTGGGACATCAAGGCGAAGGCGGCCGGCATGCCGCTCTACCAACTCCTGGGCGGCGCCTCGCGCGAGCATGTGCTGTGCTACGGCCACGCGCAGGGCACGACGATCGAGGAGACCGTGGAGGCGGTCGGTCGTCGCCGGGAGGAGGGCTACCGCGCCATCCGCGCCCAGTCCGGCATACCGGGCTTGCCCAACGTCTACGGCACGGGCGCCTTTTCGGTCTCCACCACGGCCGCGACCGACGCCCTGCCGCGCGAGGAGGCCTGGGATACCGCCAAGTACCTCGTCCACACGCCCAAGCTCTTTGCGGCGCTGCGCGACGCCTTCGGCTTCGATCTCCACCTTCTGCACGACTCGCACCACCGCCTGACGCCGATCGAGGCCGCGCGCCTCGGCAAGGACCTCGAGCCTCACCGCCTGTTCTGGCTGGAGGACACGGTCGCCGCCGAACACCAGGAGAGCTTCCGCCTGATCCGGCAGCATACGGTGACGCCGCTGGCTGTCGGCGAGGTGTTCAACACGATCTGGGACGCGCGCCTCCTGATCGAGGAGCAGCTGATCGACTACATCCGCACCACCGCCGTTCACGCCGGCGGGCCGACGGCGCTGCGCCGGATCATGGATTTTGCCTCGGTCTACGGCGTGCGCACGGGCTGCCACGGGGCGATGGACATGTCGCCCGTGTGCCTGGGCGCCAACCTTCATCTCGACCTCTGGGCGCCGAACTTCGGCATCCAGGAATATTCCGGCTACACCGACGCCACGCACGAGGTCTTCCCGCACAGCTGGACCTACGACGCCGGCCAGCTCCACCCGGGCGACGCGCCCGGCCACGGCGTCGAGATCGACGAGCGCCTCGCCGCGAAATACCCCTACGAGCGCGCCTACCTGCCCGTGAACCGTCTGGCCGACGGCACGCTCTGGCACTGGTAGCCCGACCCTTTTCCCGCACCCATGAGGACCCGCCCATGAAGATCGCCGCCGTGCGTCCGTTTCCCGTCTGGGTCGGCACGCGTAACCAGCTCCTCGTCAAGATCGAGACCGACGAGGGCATCTTCGGCTGGGGCGAGTCCGGCCTGTCGAGCCGCGAAAAGGCGGTGGCCGGCGCCGTCGAGCACTACGCCCAGTTCCTGGTCGGGCGCGACCCCATGCGCATCGGCGCCCTCTGGCAGGAGATGTACCGCTCGCAGTATTTCGAGGGCGGGCGCGTGCTCACCGCCGCCATGTCGGCGATCGACATCGCGCTGCACGACATCAAGGGCAAGGCGCTCGGCGTGCCCGTCTACGACCTCCTCGGCGGCAAGCAGCGCGACCGCGTGCCGACCTTCGCCACCACGGCGGCCGAGCCCGGCGAGGCGATGATCGATCAGGCGCACCAACTGGTGGAGGCGGGCTGGGACTGCATCCGCTTCATGTCGGTCGGCCAGGAAAGCACCGCCCCGCTCGACCCCCGGCGCTCGCTCGCCGAGACCGCGCGCTGGATGGTGCGGGCGCGCGAGGCGCTGGGCACCGACGTCTCGCTCGGCATCGACTACCACCACCGACTCAGCGTCGCCGAGGCCGCCTCCTTCTGCCAGCGCATGCCGAGCGGCACGCTCGACTTCCTGGAGGAGCCGATCCGCGACGAGACGCCCACCGCCTACGAGGCGCTGCGCCGCCTCACCGACGTTCCCTTCGCGATCGGCGAGGAGTTCTCCTCGAAGTGGCAGTTCCTGCCCTTTATCGAGCGCGACATCCACCAGTTCAACCGCATCGACGTGTGCAACGTCGGCGGCCTGACGGAGGCCATGAAGGTCGCCGGCTGGAGCGAGGCGCACTACGTCGACCTCATGCCGCACAACCCGCTCGGTCCCGTCTGCACGGCGGCGACCATCCATCTGGCGGCGGCCGTTCCGAACTTTGCCTGGCTGGAAACGCGCTCGTCGCCGGTGGAGCGTCACTTGGGCTTCGATTCCAGCGAGATCTTCCCGGTCCAGCCGCGGCTGGAGGGCGCGGTCTATCCGGTCTCCGACGCGCCCGGTCTCGGCATCGAGGTGGACGAGAAGGCGCTGACGCGCGAGCCCTTCCGCTTCTGGGAGGCGCCGCACCTCAAGCGTCCGGACGGCTCCGTCACCAACTGGTGACGGTGCCCCCGCAAGGAGGCAGAACCGACCCGTCCGGGCGACGGGTAAAGCGGCTCAGCGATGTCATGGGAGGCCGATGCACCGCCGCCCTCGCGGCGTCTGCGCGGTGCCCGATGTACGGCTGCGCCGCGCGCGGCAGCGAGACGGAATGGGATCGTCATCGTCTTCCGCCCAGAATCGCCGCAGCTTGCGCCCGGCACCGCATGTGTCGGATGCGTCGGTTCCGACCCGATCTTCGGCCGCTGTCCGCTCCCGCCGCGTCGCCGGCGAGGCTGCGTGGCCTCGGCTTCGTCGTTGGCGCGCTTTCGTGTAGGTCTTTCCGCACAGCTCAACGCGTCCGGCGGCGAGGGTCCCCCATGCGCATCCTTCTCGTCGAAGACGACCCCGACCTCGCCACATGGCTCAGCCGCAGCCTCGCCCAGCGCGGGTCCGTCGTGGAATGGGAGGATGACGGCCGGCTGGCGGAACGACGGCTGAAGGCGGATCGGTTCGACGCGATCGTCCTGGATCTCGGTCTGCCCTCGCTCGATGGAGCATCGCTCCTGAAGCGGCTCCGTCTGGCCGACGACACAACGCCGACGCTGATCGTCACCGCCCGCGATGATCTGGCGAGGCGGGTCGAACTTCTCCATGCCGGCGCCGACGACTTCCTCGCCAAGCCCTTCGCGGTGGAGGAACTCGAAGCGCGGCTCGTCGCGCTGGTTCGGCGCAGCCATGGGCGGGCGCGGGGCGTCTATCAGTGCGGGTCGCTGGTGTTCGACCAGAATGCCCAGCGCTTCACGCTCGGCCAGGACACGCTGGCGCTGGCGCCCCGCGAGCACGCGATCCTGCGCGAGCTCATCCAGCGCGTCGGCGAGCCCCTCACCAAGCAGCAGCTTCTCGACCGCCTGGTGTCCGCCGACAGCGACCTCCACCTGGAAGCGGTCGAGGTGATGGTGCATCGCCTGCGCCGCAAGCTGGCGGGCGCCAGCGTCCAGATCGTCACGCTGCGCGGGCTGGGCTACTTCCTGGAGGCGACCGAGGGTGCGAACGCCTGACGCGGTTTCCGCGCGGCGGGATGCATCCCGCCCGCTCTGGCTGACGCTCGCCTTGTGGACCGTTCCGGGCCTCGTGTTCCTTCTGGGTGCCGGGCTGTGGCTCTCGGCGGCCTCGCTGCACGACCTGTCCGACAGCGCCTACGACCGTTCGCTGGCCGGCGCGATCCGGGCGATCGATCTCAACGTGTCCACGGAAAGCGGCGGCGTCGGCGTCGAGCTTCCTTACCCGCTGTTCGAAAGCTTTCAGGCGACCGCGTCCGGCGAGGTGTACTACCGCATCTCCACGGACGACGGGTTGGTCCAGATCGGCGACGCCCTGCTGCCGCCGCCCCCCGTCCTGTCGTCCGGCGAGATCCGGTTCTACGACGCGACCTACTTCGATCGACCCATCCGCGTCGCCGCCTTCAGGCGACCGCTGGACCGCCCGCTCTACGGCGCGCCGACCGCGCAGAACATCGTTATCGAGGTCGCCGAGACGACCGGCTCGCGCGAGGCCTTCCGTCGAGACCTCATCCGCCGGGCGGTGTCGCGCGATGCGCTGGCCGTTCTGGTCGCCGCGGCCCTCCTGGCGTTGGGCGTGCGCTTCGCGCTAGCGCCGCTTGCCGCCCTCAAGGAGCGCCTCGACCTGCGGGAGCCGGACGACCGATCCCGTCTCGACGACACCGGGCTGCCGCGTGAGGTGCGCCCGCTCGTCGGCGCGGTGAACGATCTTCTCCAGCGTCACCGCGAACGCGCCGAAAGGCAGCGGCGCTTCATCGACGACGCCTCGCACCAGTTGAAGACGCCGATCGCCGTGCTCCGATCGCAGGTCGACTACGCCGTGCAGGCCGGCGACACCGAAGCGATGCGCCGGACGCTGGAGGCGATGCGGCCCGTCATCGACAGGGCCGGGCGCATGACCACGCAGCTCCTGGCCTTGGCGCGGGCGGAGAATGCGCTGCTGCTCGACCCCTCGCAGGAGGCAGCCGTGGATCTGGCAAAGCTTCTTCGAGACGTCGCGCGGCTTCATCTGGCCGAGGCAAGGCGGGGTCGCATCGACCTGGAGATCGAGGTTCCCGACGAGCCTCTGGTGGCACGGGGGTCCGAAACGCTGTTGTTCGAAGCCGTGAGCAACCTTCTCGACAATGCGCTGCGGGCATCTCGGCGCGATGGCCGCGTCGTTCTTCGCGGCGCCCGCGACGGCGAGGCGGGGTGGCTCGACGTCGCGGTACTGGACGAGGGGCCGGGCATCGAGGCGTCCAGGCTGGAACGCGTCGGGGAACGCTTCGGCGGCGGCGAGGAAGCCATCGAGGGGCCGGGAAGCGAGCGCACGGGCCTCGGTCTCGCGATCGTCGCGGCGATCGCGCGGGCCCACGGCGGCGAGCTTCGCCTGCGCAACCGGACGGCGAGGGGGCTGGCCGCTTCGTTCCGCCTTGCCGAGGCCGTGCCCATGCTGCGGCGCAACTGAAAGCTGCATGAAAGCTAACGGTCGTTAAGGACAGGCATGGGCTGGGAGGCCCGCAACAGTCCTTGGGAGGAATTCTTGACGACGATCCTGATCCGCGCGGCGCTCGCCGCCGGTGCCGCCGCCGCGTCCCTTGCGGCCTTCGCCGCCACGCCCGCCTTCGCCGAGCCCGCCAAGCCCGAGTGCATCGCCCCGGCCCAGCCGGGCGGCGGCTTCGACATCACCTGCAAGCTGGCGCAGGCCGCGCTCAAGGACTCCGGCGCGCTCGAGTCGATGCTGCGCGTGTCCTACATGCCCGGCGGCATCGGCGCGGTTGCCTTCAACACGATCGCCGGTCAGCGCCGCGACGAGCCCGGCACGGTCGTCGCCTTCTCGGCCGGCTCGCTTCTCAATCTCGCGCAGGGCAAGTTCGGGGCGCACACCGCCGCCGACGTGCGCTGGGTCGCCTCGGTCGGCACCGACTACGGCGCCGTCGTGGTGGCGGCGGACTCGCCCTGGACCTCGCTCAAGGACATGATGGAGGCCATCAAGGCCGACCCGTCGAAGGTGATCCTGGGCGCCGGCGGCACGATCGGCAGCCAGGACTGGATGAAGGCCGCGCTCACCGCGCGGGCGGCCGGCATCGATCACAAGACCATGCGCTTCGTCGCCTTCGAGGGCGGCGGCGACTGCGCCACGGCGCTCCAGGGCGGCCACGTCCAGGTCTGCATGAACGACGTCGGCGACAGCCAGGCCGCGATCGACGGCGGTGCGCCGCTGAAGCTCCTTGCGATCTATTCCGCCGACCGGCTGGACGGAAAGCTCGGCAACGTCCAGACCGCCAAGGAGCAGGGCTACGACATCGAATGGCCGATCGTGCGCGGCTTCTATGTCGGACCCGAGGTTTCGGATGCCGACTACCAGTGGTGGACCGACGCCTTCGCCCAGTCGATGCAGGCCCCGGGCTATTCCAAGCTGCTCGCCGACCGGAACCTTCTGCCGCTGCCGATGACGGGCGACACGTTGCGTACCTTCGTCGACGAGCGCGTGACGACCTACAAGGAGCTCGCATCCAGCTTCGGCCTCGTGTCGCAGTAAGGACGGGGCGCCATGAGCAACGACAGAACGCTCGGGGGCCTGGCGGTGCTCATGGCCATCGCCCTCGTCGCCTTCGGATGGGGCCTCGCCGCCCCGTTCGCCTACGAACCCGTCGGCCCCCGCGCCTTTCCCATGCTCACCGCGATCCTGATCGGGGCGTGCGGCATCGTGCTTCTCGTGAAGGGCGGCGGCGAGACCGAACCCAACGCCCCGGGCGTCAACCGGGGCATCCTCGGCATCGCCGCGACGCTTCTGGCCTACGCGCTCCTGTTCCAGCCGCTCGGCTTCGTGATCTCGACCGCCCTGATGAGCCTGACGGTCGCCCGCATCTTCGGCGCGAGTTGGCGCCAGAGCGTCGGGACGGGCATCGTCCTGTCGGTCGGCTCGTTTCTCCTGTTCGATCACGGGCTGGACGTGGTGCTGCCGACGGGCGTCCTGGGGGACCTCCTGTGATGGACACGCTCGGCTTCCTTCTCACCGGCTTCTCGGTCGCCGCGACGCCCCTGAACCTCGCGCTGGCCGCCCTCGGCGCCGTGGTCGGCACCATGGTCGGCGTCCTGCCGGGCCTGGGCCCGGTCAACGCGGTGGCGATGCTGGTGCCCGTCGTCTTCGCTCTCGGGCTGCCGCCCGAGTCCTCGATGATCCTGATGGCCTCGATCTACATCGGCTCGGAATACGGCGGGCGGATCAGCGCCATTCTCATCAACGTGCCGGGCGAGGCCTCGGCGGTCATGACGGCGCTCGAGGGCTATCCCCTGTCGCGACAGGGCAAGGCCGGCATCGCCCTGTCGCTCTCGGCCTGGACGTCCTTCGTCGGCTCGATGCTGGCGACCGTCGGCATCGTCATCGCCGCGCCGGTCCTGTCGCGCTGGGCGCTGGCCTTCGGGCCGGTGGAATACGTGGCGCTGATGGTGTTCGCCTTCGCCTCGCTGGCGGGTCTCCTGTCCGACCAGCCGGTCAAGGCGCTTCTAGCCGTCGGCATCGGCCTAGCGCTCTCCACCGTCGGCATCGATCCGAACTCCGGCGTCTTCCGCTACACGTTCGACATGCCGAACCTCATCGACGGCATCCAGTTCGCGACGATCGTGATCGGCCTCTTCGCGATCTCCGAACTTCTGCTGCTCTACGAGAGCCACCGCGCCGGCATCCCCACGAAGGTCGAGCGCATGGGGCGCAGCCTCTTCAACCTCGCCGAGATGCGCCTCACCAACATGGCGACGCTGCGCGGCTCGGTGATCGGCTTCTTCATCGGCCTCCTGCCGGGCGCCGGCGGCACGGTTGGCTCGGTTCTGGCCTATTCGACCGAGAAGCGCATCGTCGAGCGGCAGGACCCGGCGGGCGCGCGCTTCGGGCGCGGGGACCTGCGCGGTCTCGCCTCGGTGGAGGCCGCCAACAACAGCGCGTCCAACTCCAACTTCATTCCCATGCTGACGCTCGGCATCCCGTCCTCGGGCACGACCGCGATCATGCTCGGGGTCCTCACGCTCTACAACATCACGCCGGGACCGGTGCTCTTCACGAGCCAGCCGGAACTCGTCTGGGGCCTCATCGCCTCGCTCTTCATCGGCAACGTCATGCTGCTGGCCATGAACATTCCCTTCGTCGGCCTGTTCGCCCGCATGCTGTCGGTTCCGGCCTGGACGCTGGTGCCGTTCATCGTGGTGGTGAGCGCGGTGGGCGTTTACTCCGGCAAGTCGGCGGGGTTCGATCTCGTGCTGATGGTCGTGGTGGGCGTGATCGCGTGGTGGCTACGCAAGCTGTCGGTGCCGATGGCGCCGCTGATCCTCGGCTTCGTGCTCGGCAAGATCCTCGAGCAGAACCTGCGCCGCGCGCTGTCGCTTTCGGCCGGCGAGGTCTCGATCCTCTGGTCGAGCTGGATCGCCGTCGTTCTGTGGAGTGCGGCCGCCCTGATGCTGGTGATGCCGATGGTCTTCGCACGCCTTCGACGGTCGAGCGCGCCGCTCGCCATCGATGCCCGGCTGCCGCAGGAATAGGGGACGGGCGCGTGAGCTATCTCAGCGAACTCGAGCCCAGGGAGCCGGCCGGGCGCCGGCTCCGCGAGCGCCTCGCGCAGCCCGGCATCCTCCGGCTGCCGGGAGCCCACAACGGGCTTGCCGCGCTTCAGGCACGGGCGGCGGGCTTCGAGGGCGTGTATCTTTCCGGCGCGGCGATGAGCGCCTCGATGGGGTTGCCCGACCTCGGCATCATGACCGCGAGCGACGTCGCGTTCTTCGTTCGTCAGGTGGCGGGCGCCTCCGGACTTCCGGTGGTGGTGGATGCGGACACCGGCTTCGGCGAGGCGCTGAACGTCATGGCGACGGTGCGGGCGCTGGAAGCGGCGGGGGCGGCGGCGATCCATATCGAGGACCAGATCCTTCCCAAGAAGTGCGTGCACCTTTCGGACAAACGTCTGGCGGCCCCGCACGACATGGCGGCCAAGATCGCGGCAGCGGTCCGCGCGAGAACCGACCTTCTCGTCATCGCGCGGACCGACGCGGTCGCCGGCGAGGGCCTGGACGCGGCGGTCGCGCGCGCCAGGCTGTATCGGGAGGCCGGGGCGGATGCCATCTTCCCGGAGGCGCTGACCGACGCCGCGATGTTCCGGGCCTTTGCCGCCGCGTTGCCGGGCGTGCCGCTCCTCGCCAACATGACCGAGTTCGGCCGAACGCCGCCCTTCACGGCCGCCGAGTTCGAAGACTTCGGCTACGCCATGGTGATCTGGCCGGTCAGCTCGCTGCGCGTGGCCGCCAAGGCGCAGGAGGAGCTCTACGCGACGATGGCGCGGGACGGTGCCGCCACGGCGATGCTGCCGCGCATGCAGACGCGCGCCGAACTCTACGACACGATCGGCTATTTCCGCTATGAGGCGCTCGACGCGCAGATCGCAAGAAGCGCCATCCCGGCCTCCCCAGAAGCGGCGACCGCCACGAGCGCTTCGCAAGAGACGCGCAGGGCCTAAGCCCGGATATCGCTCGCAGGCTCTGGACAACACCGACCGACCCGGTTCTGCTTCGTGGCAGGTCGCATCGGTCGGGAGGATGCAACATGACGGCAAGACATCTCAACGCAAGGCGCGCTCTGCTGGCGGCGACCCTGGTTGCCGCGACCGGCATCGCGACGGCGGCGCACGCTCGAGGGTGCGGCACCGAACAGCCTGCCGGGCGCTACGCCATGGATGTCGCGTCGGGCGGGCAGACCCGAACCGTCGCCTACTACGTTCCGTCGTCCTACGATCCGTCGCGACCCGCCCCTCTGGTGGTGGACTTCCATGGCAGCACCAGCACGGCCGGCGAACAGCTCGACCGAAGCGAGTGGGAGCGGGTGGCCGAGCGCGAGGGCTTCGTCGTGGCGGCGCCGCAGGGTCTGGTTGCGGGCGCCAAGCCCGATACCTTCTCGTGGAGCATTCCAGGCGTCTCCAAGCCCGGCGGTCCCGACGACATGACCTTCATCAAGGACGCGATCGCGGCCGTGAAAACCAAGCTCTGCGTCGACGACGCCCGGGTCTACGGCACCGGGTTCTCGGGCGGAGGGCGCGTCCTGTCGCAGTTCATCTGCGATGGAAACGACGCGTTCGCGGCCGCCGGGTTCGTCGTCGGGCTTCGGGCCGGCTATCCGAAGGAGACCGACGGCCGGTGGGCACCCGACGCGGCGACCTGCAAGCCTGCGCGTCCCATCCCGATCGTCACGATCTCGGGCCTGCGGGACAAGACCAATCCGTTCGAAGGCGGAGGGCAGCCGTACTGGCAGTACGGTGCGCAGGCAGCCCTGGACCGGTGGGTCGAGCTCGACCGGTGCACGGGCGAACCCGCCGTGGCCCAGACCGGCGCGGTCACGAAGACGACCTACGCGTCATGCGCCGGAGCGTCCCGCATCACCTCGTTCGTCATCGCCGACGCGGGCCATACGTGGCCCTCGAGCACCGCGCTCCTCAAGATCCAGCAGGACGTCGGGCCCGTCTCGTTCGATCTGGCCGGCACGGACGAGATCTGGCGCTTCTTTCAGGACGCCGCGGCCCGCTGACCCGGGTCCCATCGCGGCAACCGAACCCTGCCGGCCGCCCGGGCGGCTGGACGTCGGGCGGTGCCGCGCCGACGGATCCTGCGTGAGGTCATGTTATGCCTTCGCGCAGGACACGGTGGCGGCCGCTTTGCGTGCGTCGTCCTGTGCCGGCTTTCGCCCTGGGCTGGCTCGCCTGCGAGGAACGGTTCGCTCCAGGGCGCGTCAGCTGATGCCGGCGTCGACCAGGAACTGGGCGCCGGTGCAGCCGGCCGATGCCTCGGAACCGAGAAACAGCGCCATGTGAGCGACATGGTCGGGCTGGAGGTCGATCGGGAGGGCCTGCGCATTCAGGATCTCCCGTCGCGCTGCCTCGGTTCGCCAGAGCGTCGTCTGGCGTTCGGTCGATACCGCGCCCGGCACGATGCAGTTGACGCGGACACCCGCGGAGCCGAGTTCGCGAGACAAGGTGCGCGTCAGGCCGACGAGAGCGGCCTTCGCCGTGGTGTAGCCGACCATGCCCGGGCGGCCCTTCATCCACGACGTCGAGCTCGTCATGACGATCGAACCCGACCCGCGTGTGCGCATGCCGCCTGCGACCGCTTGCGCCGCGAAGAAGGCGTGGTCGAGGTTGAGGGCGAAGCGTTCGCGCCAGTAGCCGGGTTCGACCGTGTCGAGCGCGTGACGATCGTCGTTGCCCGCGTTGTTCAGCAGAACGTCGATGCGTGTCTCCGCCGCTTCGATCTCCGCCAACGTTTGACGAAGGGCGTCGATGTCGGTCAGGTCGCACGCATGGAAGCGGGCGCCGCTCGCATGCGCGACGAGTGAACCGCGCTCGGCATCGCGATCAAGCAGATGGACGCGCGATCCCTGCGCCCGGAAGGCCTGAACAAGGGCCGCACCGATACCCGACGCGCCGCCCGTGACGACGACGACCCGCTCGCGCAGGTCGCGGTAGAGCGCCAAGGGCTCAGTCGCCACGCTGACGCCCCGCATTGCGAGGGGTCCGGCTGGGACCCGCGCCGATCCCGATCGCGTCCCGCCAGCCTTGGGTCACGAGATCGCTGCGGATGCGCCACCGCATGATGGCGTCGATCAGGGTCGCTCTCGTGGCGGCATGGTCGGGCGCGTTCCACAGATTGTCTCGCTCGCCGGGATCCGCCTCGAGGTCGAAGAGCTGGCCCTCCTCGCTGTCCACGAAGTGGACGAGCTTCCAGCGCCGGTCGCGGATCATGGTCATGAACTCGGTACCGCTGAGGATGCGGTCTCCGGCATGCTCGGAGAAGACCTGCGCGCGACCTGTCGCGGGCGTGTCCGCACCGTCCGCCATCAGCGGCAGAAGCGAGCGCGCCTCCATCCAGCGCGGCACCTCGAGGCCTGCCAGTTCCAGCACCGTCGGACCGAGATCAAAGAGCGAGACGAGATCGTCGAGAACGCCGGCCGACCGGATCCGCCCGGGACCCCAGACGATGGCGGGCACGCGCACGCTTTCCTCGTACATCGTCCACTTCTGCGAATGACCGTGGTCGTTCAGGCAGTCGCCGTGGTCGGAGGTGAAGATGACGACGGTATCCTCCAGGACGCCGCGCCGCTCGAGAGCCGCCAGGAGACGGCCCATCTGCTCGTCGATCATCGAGACGTTGGCGAAGTAATGCTCGCGTTGCCGACGCAGCTGATCCGGCGTCGGGTCGGGCAGGTGAACGACGGCGTCGTGATCGACGGCCATGTGCTGTTCGCGCAGCTTGCGCAGGGCCGCCGGTTGCGCGGCGATCTCCGCCGGATCGACGACGGGCAGCGGCAGGTCGCGGTCGCGGTAGAGCGCCAGATGCTCCGGCGTCGGGTCGTAGGGCGGATGGGGACCGGGGATCCCGACCTGAAGGAAGAAGGGCTCGGCGCCGGCGTAGCGATCCAGCCACATCTCGGCGGTGGCGGGCACGAAGACGTCGGAGTGAAGATCGGGCGGTCCTTCCCAGGTGAAGGCCCCGAGGCTGGTCGCATAATCCTCGCGCCGGCGGTAGGTGACGCGGCTGGGCTTCTCCACTCCGCGTGCGAAGAAGGCCTTGTCCCAGTTGTCGAGATAGAAGGGCAGGCGCTCGGTCGCCCGGTCCTTGTTCTCCACCACATGCCGCTCGTGGAAGCCGAAGGCGTCCTCGAAGGGCGAGGTGTGCATCTTGCCGACGTTCACGCAGCGGTAGCCCGCCTCCGAAAGCTGCTGAACCCAGGTGTGGGTCCAGCTCTCGTCGTTGCGGTAGACGCCGGTCGTGTGCGGATAGAGGCCCGTGAAGAGGCTGGCGCGCGAGGGCGCGCAGGAGGGCGAGGTGCAGAACATATGGCTGAAGCACACGCCCTCGCGCGCCAGTCGGTCGAGAACCGGCGTATGCATGTAGTCAAAGCCCGCCGCCCCGATCGTGTCGTGCCGCTGCTGGTCGGTGATCACGAAGAGGATGTTGGGGCGGCGGGCGGATTCGGGCATCGGGCGCTCTCGAACAGGGGATGTGAGACGGGCCGGTCTCGCGATCGGCCCCTCCGTGCGGTCAGGCCGAGGTGAAGAGGTCGGCCGTGTAGTAGCTGGAGGGCGCCAAAGGCTCCTTCACCTGGCCGAACTCCTGGAACAGGTCGTTGAAGCCCTGGAGCCAGCCGTTGATGGTTCCGTCCTTCGTGAAGGCGTCGAGCTCCGCGCTGGTCAGGAGCTTGCGCGAGCGTGCCACGTTCTCGGTGACCGGCAGCGGCGCTTCCAGGAAGGCGGCGGTGATCTCGATCGTGCGGTCGAGGTTGGCGGCGCGGTAGTCGATCGCCTTCTTCATGACGCGCAGGAAGGCGCGCACCTGGTCGGGGTTCTGATCCACCGTCTCGTTGCGCGCGACGAAGGAGTTGATGAAGGAACGCTCGGGATAGAAGTCCTTGTTGGCGACGAGTTCCTTGAGCTCCGGCTGCTGGCGCTTGATGACGTCGATCAGCGGATACCAGATGCCGGCGGCGTCGATCTGCTTCGAGGCGAAGGCCGCGACCACGGTGGAGGGGTCCATCGGGACGAGATCGATATCGGCCACCGTCATGCCGGCCTTAGCCAGCCCGAGGCGCAGGATCATGTCGCCGGAGGTGCCCTGCGGCACGCCGACCTTGCGACCCTTCAGGTCCGCGAGCGCGTTGATGCCGGGCTGCGCGATCACGCGGTCCGAGAACCCGATGTCGTTGACGCCGACGACCTTGGCGCGGCCGCTCGCCGGCAGCCAGAGCGCGCCGGGGCCGATCGTGCCGAAGTCGAGGCTTCCGGCCCCCATGGCCTGGATCTGGATCGGGCCGTTGGTGAAGACCTTGGTGTCGGCATCGACCCCTTCCGCCTCCCACAGGCCCTGGTCCTTGGCGATGGCGAGGACGCTCGCGTTGGGAAAGTCGGCGATGTAGCCGATGCGCAGCGTGGACCCTTGCGCCCGGGCGCGACCGAGGAGGCCGGGGGCGGCGAGGCCCGTGCCGAGCGCGGCGGTGCCGGCGAGAAAGGTGCGTCTGTCGAGCATGGCGGTTCCTCCGTTTGTTGTGTTCTGATCAGTGCGCGGCGGCCGGGTGATAGACGGCGCGCCAGACCTCGTTGCGCAGGGCCGAGAAGGCCGGCGAGAGACGGACCTCCTCGTTGCGCGGATAGGGAAGATCGACGGGAACGATGCGGTCGAGACGTCCGGGACGCGCCGCCATGACCACGACGCGGTTGGCCAGGTAGACCGCCTCGTCGACGTCGTGCGTGATAAACAGGACGGTGCGCCGCTCCTGGCTCCAGGTCGACAGCAACTGGTCCTGCAACTGCACCCGCGTCAGCGCGTCCAGCGCGCCGAAGGGCTCGTCCATCAAAAGGATCTTGGGGTTCACGGCATAGGCGCGCGCGATGGCGCATCGCTGCTTCATGCCGCCCGACAGGGTCTTGGGCAGCGCGTCGGCAAAGTCCGACAGGCCCACCAACGCGATGAAGCGGTCGGCGATCCGTCGCCGCTCGGCGCGGTCTACCTTGGCGATCTGGAGGCCGAACTCGACGTTCTCGCGCACCGTCAGCCATGGAAACAGTGCATATTGCTGGAAGATCACGCCGCGCTCGGGACCGGGACCCTCGACCGGCGCGCCGTCCACCAGAACGCGCCCGCTGGAGGGCGCGAGCAGACCCGCGGCGATGCTCATCGCCGTCGACTTGCCGCAACCCGACGGCCCGACCACGGTCACGAACTCGCCGTCCGCGATGTCGAGCGAGAGGCGGTCGAGCGCGGTGAAGGCGGTCCGGCCCCCCACCGTGAACTGGCGCGACACGTCCTGGAAGGAGATCTTCGGGCTCATGCCTTTTCCTGCCAGGCGGTGAGGCGACGGTCCGCCGCGATGACGATGCGATCCATGACGAGGCCGAGGAGCCCGATCGTGATGAGGCTGACGAAGATCACCGGCAGGTCGTAGTAGAGCTGGCCCTGCTGCATGCGGAAGCCGAGGCCCGACTGCGCGGCGATGAGCTCGGCCGCGACCACGGTCGCCCAGGCCGAGCCGAGACCGATGCGCACGCCCACCATGATGAAGGGCGTCGAGGCCGGGATCACGACGCGCCGGAAGATCGTTGCGTCGCGCGCGCCAAGGACCCGCGCGGCGTTGATCAGGGTGCGGTCGACACTGACGACGCCCTGGAAGGTCGCGACGACGCTGGTGAGGAAGGCCGCGAGGAAGATCACGAAGACCTTGGGAACCTCGCCGATCCCCATGGTGACGATGGCGAGCGGGATGATGGCGAGCGGCGGGATGGTGCGGAAGAACTGGACATAGGGCTCGATCAGGGCGCGCGCGGTCGGGTACCAGCCCATCAGGAAGCCGACGGGGATCGCCAGCGCGACGCCGAGAAGGAAGCCCGAAAGAACACGCGCGAGGCTGGCCAGCGCGTCCCGCAGGAGCTGGCCGCTTTCGATCGAGGCCGCGGCCTGCCGCAGGACCTCGACCGGTGTCGGAAGCCCGACCGCACCGAGCCGGACGGCCCCGTCCCAGATCAGAAGGCCGGCTGCGAGCGCCAGGATGTTGAGAAGGAGCGTGCGGCCGCCGCGTCGCGCAGGCGGAGCCACGGCCGGGGCCGCATCGTTGGTTCCGGCGACGCTCATGGCGCCGTTCCCGCTTCGCGGCGGATGCAACGGAAGCCCACATGGCCGGCGGCGCTGTCCACCATCTCCGCGTGGCGGGCCGCCGGACGATAGCGCCGGCAGTAGTTCGGCGCGCACATGTGCGACCCTCCCTTCAAGACCTTGCGAGGTATGCGGACGCCCGGCTGGGTAGGGTCGAAGCTTGCGGAAGGATCCGTGACGTGGGGGGCGCTCGCCATGCAGCAGCTTCGCTGAGCTCCCGCCTCGTGCCGGTCGCGCCAGAAGTCGTCGGTCCATTCCCAGACGTTGCCGATGGTATCGACGAGACCGAAGCCGTTGGCTGGATAGCGTCCGACCGGGCTCGTGCCGAACTCGGCCGCCGAGTTCGCCGCCCGAAACGGAAAGGGCCCGTCCCAGGTATTGGCCATGCGTCGTCCGCCGGGAGTGAGTTCGGAGCCCTCCCAGCCGAACTCGGCGCCTTCCAGTCCGCCACGCGCGGCGAACTCCCATTCCGCCTCGGTGGGCAGAACGCAACCGGCCCAGGCGGCGAACGCCGCAGCGTCGGCATGCGCGACATGCACGACCGGATGATCCGCTTGCGCCTCCTCTAACGGATGAACACCGTCCGGTCGGCGCCAGGACGCGCCCGGCTGAAAACGCCACCAGCGGCCGCGCGCCCGCGGATCGGCGGGACCGGCCGGCGGGTCGAAGACGATCGAACCGGCTTGGAGCAAGCTCGGGTCGGCGCCCGGATAGGCGGCCGGATCGGGATCGCGTTCGGCGACGGTCCGGTAGCCCGTCGCCTCCACGAAGGCGGCGAACCGGCGGTTGGTGACCGGGGCGCGGTCCATGAAGAAGCCGTCCACCCGCACCCGGCGGACCGTACCCTCCTCGGGATAGTGCCGTTCGGAGCCCATCAGGAACGGGCCGCCCCTGATCCAGATCATGTCCGAAGCGGCAGTGGCGTCGGCGTAAGGGGCGAGAACGGCGCTCATCGCGTCGCGGCCTCCCGGTCGCGCGTGCGCAGGTTCGACTCGATCAGCCACTCGCGCATGGCGTCGAGGAGTTCGCGCTTCACCCCCTCGCAGGCCGGGTCGTTCCACCGGTTGCGGACCTCGCCGGGATCGTCCTCGAGGTCGAAGAGCTGGCCCTCGGCGGAGCCCTTGAAGTGGACGAGCTTCCAGCGCTCGGAGCGGATGCCGGTGATGAACTCCACGCCTCCCATCGCGACGTCCCCGGCCTGCTCGCAGAAGACGAAGCGGCGGGGCTCCCAATGCTCGCCTGCCTCCAGCGCCGGCAGGAGGCTGCGCGCTTCGAAGTCGGCGGGAACGGCGAGACCGGCGAGTTCCAGGATCGTCGGACCGAGGTCGAACCACTGGCACTGGCCGTCCACGGTGCGACCGGCCTCGAAGCGACCCGCGCTCGACCAGACGACGAGCGGCACGCGCGTGACGGCGTCGTACATCGACCATTTCTGGATCAGACCGTGCTCGCCCAGGCACTCGCCGTGGTCGGACGTGAAGATCACGACCGCGTCCTCGAGATAGCCACGCGCTTCCAGCGCCTGCAGGAGCTCGCCGATCTTCTCGTCGATCAGGGTGACGTTGCCGAGATAATGCGCCCAGAGCCGACGCATCTGCTCGGGCGTCGGGTCGAGGCTCCAGACCACGGAGTCGTGGTCGACGGCGACGTCGTGCGCGCGCTTCTCCTGCAGCATGGGGTGGAGCGTCGCGAGTTCCTCGGCCGAGGCGCGGGTGTCGGGAAGATCGTCGCGCTGCTCGAAGGTCTGCGAGTAGCGGGCGGGCGGGTCGAAGGGGGGATGGGGCCCGGGAAAGCCGACCTGGAGGAAGAGCGGCTCGGTGGGGGGGTGGGTGTTGACCCACCATTTGGCGAAGTTGCCGACGAAGCTGTCGGAATGGAGCGCCTCGGGCAGCTCCCAGTCGAAGCAGCCGAGGCTTTCGCGGTAGTCGGGGCGCGTGCGGTAGGTCTCGCGCTGCTGCTTCACGAGGCCGTTGGCGGCGAGCGCCTTGTCCCATTCGTCGAAGTACCAGCGCCCCTCGAGATAGCGATCCTTGTTCTCGACGACGTAGCGCTCGTTGAAGCCCGCATCCGCATCGTAGGGGATGGTGTGCATCTTGCCGACATTGACGCAGCGATAGCCGCTGTCGCGCAGACGCTCGACCCAGGTGTGCTGCCAGCGTTGCCCGTTGGCGAGGATGCCGGTGGTATGGGGATAGTAGCCGGTGAAGAGGCTTGCGCGCGAGGGCACGCAGCTCGGCGCCGTGACGTGGCACTGCGAGAACACGGTGCCGCTCTCGACGAGGCGGTCGAGATTGGGCGTCACCGCATAGGGAAAGCCGAGCGCGGCGATCGTGTCGTAGCGCTGCTGGTCGGTGACGATCAGGATGATGTTGGGGCGTTGCGCCACGGTGTCGGGGTCCTGCTGCACTGGGATCGGTCGTCGGGAGGGGCGAGCTTCAGGCGGGCGTCGATTCGTCCTCGTCCGCATCCAGTCTCAAGGCGAGGAAGCGTTCGGTCAGGGTGTCGATATGGCTCTCCATCGCCGTGCGGGCGGTGGTCGGCAGGCGGCGGCACAGGGCGCGGTGGATGACGCGGTGCTCCGCGATGGACTGGCGCCGGTTGGCGACGGAGCGGGTGCGGGCGTACCAGCGATCCCACATCGGACCCTGCCGCATCTGCCAGAGTTGCTCGACATAGGTTTCGTAGAGCGCGCTTCCCGCCGCCTCCGCGATCAGCGCATGGAAGGCGGTATCGGCCTTGTCGAAGCGAGCCGTGTCGTTCACGGCACGAGCCATATCCTCGATCGCCGCGCCGATCGCATCCAGCACGCTGGCGTCGGCCCGTGCGGCAGCGCGCGCCGCCGTCTCGCCCTCGATGAGCCGTCGTGCATCGAGCACGTCCCAGGGACCGTCGATCTGCGGCGGCTGGAAGAGGCTCGCCTTCTCGCCCTGCGGGTTTGGCGGCAGGACGAAGACGCCCGAGCCAATTCTGATCTCGACATGGCCCGTGAGTTCGAGCGCCAGCATTGCCTCGCGAACCGTCGCGCGGCTCACCTCGAACCGGATCGCAAGCTCGCGTTCCGGAGGCAGGCGATCACCGGCCGCGTGACGGCCCGAGACGATGTCCTCGACCAACGCGCGGGCGATCTGCTGGTAGCGCCGCCTGCCGATCCCCTCTGCCAAGAGCGCCTCCCAACGCCGGATTGGCCGGACCATAGCGCGCCGAATCCAAAATTGGCTAGACCAATTTTGGAAGTACTCGTTCGATGTCGCCCTGCAAACGCATAGGGTCGGGTGGAACCGCGGCACGGCGGCAAAAGCAGCGTTGGCGGACGCTATCGATGGGGCTCTCGTCCGGGACCGCTCGGCGCCGTGAAACGGGATCGAGGCCAGGTGGGGCTCGCAAAAGCGGCCGTCAGCCACCACGCTCCCTTGCGCGAGGGCAGGCGGGATGGTTTGAGGCGGGTCGCGCCGCGCCCACACCTGGAATACTGGCATGATCCGCTTCGAGAATATCGGCAAGCAAAACGGCAAGCAGATCGTCTTCATCGAAGCGTCGGCGGCGTTGCAGCGTGGCGAGAAGATCGGCCTCGTCGGGCCGAACGGCGCGGGGAAGACGACGCTGTTTCGCATGGTCACCGGCCAGGAACTGCCCGACGAGGGGCAGATCTCGGTCGATCGCGGCGTGCGCATCGGCTACTTCAGTCAGGATGTCGGCGAAATGGCGGGCCGCAGCGCCGTGGCCGAGGTCATGGACGGCGTCGGTCCGGTGAGCGCGCTGGCCGCCGAGATGGCGGAACTGGAGGCGGCCATGGCCGATCCGGATCGTGCCGACGAGATGGACGGGATCATCACCCGCTACGGCGAGGTGCAGGGCCGCTTCGACGAGCTCGACGGCTATGCGCTGGACGGGCGGGCTCGAGAGGTGCTGGACGGCCTCGGCTTCAGCCAGACGATGATGGACGGCGACGTGGGCCAGCTGTCGGGTGGCTGGAAGATGCGCGTGGCGCTCGCCAAGATCCTGCTGATGCGCCCCGACATCATGCTCCTCGACGAGCCCTCGAACCACCTCGATCTGGAAAGCCTGATCTGGCTCGAGAGCTTTCTGAAGGGATTCGACGGCGCGGTGCTAATGACCTCGCACGACCGCGAGTTCATGAACCGCATCGTCGGCAAGATCATCGAGATCGACGGCGGCGCGCTGACCACCTACTCCGGCGACTACGAGTTCTACCGGCAGCAGCGCGCCGTCGCCGAGGTGCAGCAGCAGGCGCAGTTCGAGCGCCAGCAGGCGATGCTGGCGAAGGAGATCGCCTTCATCGAGCGCTTCAAGGCGCGCGCCAGCCACGCCGCGCAGGTGCAGAGCCGGGTGAAGAAGCTCGACAAGATCGACCGCGTCGAGCCGCCCAAGCGCCAGCAGACGGTGCGCTTCGAGTTCCAGCCGGCACCGCGCTCGGGCGAGGACGTGGCGACCGTCAAGGGCGTCTCCAAGCGCTATGGCGAGCGCGCCATCTACGAAGGCTTCGACTTCCAGGTCCGGCGCCGCGAGCGCTGGTGCATCATGGGCGTGAACGGGGCGGGCAAGTCGACGCTGCTGAAGCTGATCGCCGGTACGTCCGAACCCGACGCCGGCACGGTGTCGCGCGGGCCCAGCGTCAAGATGGGCTATTTCGCCCAGCATTCGATGGAGGTGCTCGACGGCGAGCACACGGTGCTGCAGTCGCTCGAGAACACCTTTCCGCTGGCGGGCCAGGCCCCCTTGCGCGCGCTCGCCGGCTGTTTCGGCTTCACGGGCGACGAGGTCGAGAAGAAGTGTCGCGTGCTCTCGGGCGGCGAGAAGGCGCGGCTGGTGATGGCGCAGATGCTGTTCGACCCGCCGAACTTCCTCGTCCTCGACGAGCCGACCAACCACCTCGACATCGCCACGAAGCAGATGTTGGTCGAGGCGCTTTCGCGCTTCGAGGGCGCCATGCTCTTCGTCAGCCACGACCGGCACTTCCTGGCCGCCCTGTCCAACCGCGTGCTGGAGCTGACCCCGGAGGGCCCGCACCTCTACGGCGGGGGCTATTCCGAGTATGTCGAGCGCACCGGCCAGGAAGCGCCGGGATTGCGGAACTAGAAGCGCCCGACACGCTCGGGTCGGCGGGGTTTCGGCCGCGCGCCCGCCCGGCGTCAGGATGGCGTGTCGGCCGCGTAGGCCACGGACTTCTGTGCCCGGATCGCTTCGAGCCGGCGGACAAGGGCGGTCTCGATATGCTCGTAGGCCGTGCTGCCGAGCGCGAGACGCAGGGGCGGATGCTGCGTGTCGCCGGCGTCGATCATGGCATCGACGCTTCGCCCGGCATCGCCCTTGATGGCGAAGCTGCCGCTGGCAAGGCCCCGGCGCATGTCGCCCGACGGCGTCGCCTCGTAGACCGCCATCGCCGGAGCCTGATCGAGGCCCGCGCCGAAGTTCGTGGCTGTCGGACCGGGTTCGACGATCACGAAATCGATGTTGAACGGGGCGACCTCCTGCGCGGCGGCCTCGACGAACCCTTCGATGCCCCACTTCGTGGCATGGTAGAGGCCGAAGGCGGGATAGGCGACTTGGCCGCCTTCCGAGGCCACCTGCATGATGCGTCCGCCGCCCTGCGCCCGCAGATGCGGCAGGCTGGCCCGGATCACCTGGATCGATCCGACGAGGTTGGTCGCGACCTGACGCTCGATCTGCTCGTCGCTCACCTCTTCCGCCGCACCGAACAAGCCGTATCCCGCGTTGCTGACCACGACGTCGATCCGCGTTTGTGCCGCGAAGGCCGCGTCGATCGTCTGTCGCACCGCGCCCGCGTCGGTGACGTCGAGCACCACGATCCGGATCCGGTCGCCGTACCGGGTTTCGAGATCCCCGAGCGCCTCCTGCCGCCGGACGGTGGCGACGACCCGGTCGCCTCGCCGCAGCAGCGTCTCCGTCATGATGCGGCCGAGGCCGGAGGATGCTCCCGTGATCAGCCAAGTCTTGGTCATCGTCGTCGTCTCCGTGTGGGGTGATGCGACAGATCTAGCGATCAACGAGCGGTCCAATTAGACGGGACAATCCGCATGACCCGGTGAGAGATCGACACCAATGCGCAGACCCAGCCTGGCTGAACTCTCGGCCTTTGCCGCCGTCGCCCGCCATCGCAGCTTTCGCCAGGCGGCCGATGCGCTCGGCACCTCCCGCTCGGCGCTCAGTCATACGCTGATCGGACTGGAGCAGGCGCTCGGGGTCCGCCTTCTCAACCGCACGACCCGCAGCGTCTCGCCGACCGAGGCCGGCGAAACGCTCCTGCATCGGCTCGTGCCCGTGCTGCGCGATCTGGATGAAGCGTTGGACGCCGTCGTGGGCGAGGCCGGCGCCGTCGGCGGCACGCTGCGGATCAACTGCGGGACCGCCGCTGCGGAGGTGCTGCTGCGCTTGGTCGTGCCGACCTTCGCCGAGCAATACCCCGGCGTCGCGTTGGATCTCGTCACCGACGGGCGCCTGGTGGATGTGGTCGAGGCCGGGTTCGATGCGGGCGTTCGCCTTCGGGAGTCCGTGCCCCAGGACATGATCGCCATCCCGTTCGGTGGGGATGCCCGCTTCCTTGCGGTCGCGGCGCCGGCCTATCTTGCGCGTCACGGAACGCCACTCGTGCCGGACGACCTGCGGGAGCACCGCTGCATCCGCCACCGGATGCCCAGCGGCAAGCTCTACCGCTGGGAGTTCGAGAAGCATGGCGAGGCGATCGTCGTCGACGTGCCCGGCCGCCTCACGCTGGACGACCACCGCCTTATGGCCGGTGCGGCAGCCGACGGGCTCGGGATCGCCTTCGTCGCGGAGTCCTTTGCGCAGCCCGAATTGCGAACGGGCCGGCTCGTCGCGCTGCTGGAGGACTGGTGCCCGGCGTTCCCGGGCCTCTGCCTTTATTATCCCGGGCGCCGGCACGTCCCGGCCGCGCTGCGGGCCTTTATCGACGTCCTGAAGGCTCACCCGTTCCGCTGACGGATACACGATGCCTTCGGATCCACCCCGCCACGGATCCCGGCCGGACGCCGAACTCGCCCGTCACCGGCCCGCTTGAGCGGATGCCGCGAAGGCCTCCCGGGCGGACAGCACGGCCTGCCGGTGTTCCGCAGCCCATGCGAGGAGCCCGCCGAGATGGGGCTCCAGCGACCGCCCGAGCGCGGAGATCTCGTAGACGACGGCGACCGGCGCGGTACTGACGACCTTGCGCGTGATGAAGCCGTTCGCCTCCAGGCGGCGAAGGCACTGGGTCAGGGACTTTTGCGTCGCCCCCTTGTTGGCGCGCCGCAACGCATTGAACCGCATGGGGCCGCCGCAAAGGGCGTTGAGGACGAGCAGCGTCCATTTGCTCGTGATCTCCTCCAGCACCAAGCGGTTGAGTTCGAGCTCGTCGGGGGACGTCGACATGGAAGGGATACTCCGGGCGACCAAGTAGCTTGTTGGTACCTAATTGCTTTCAGGTTTCATATCTATACCTAGTCGGCTCCCAACGTAAGGGAGACCACGATGACCCATTCGATCAAGAGCGCGACCGCCGAGACGGCTGTTCGAGGTGAAAACCGGACCGTCCTCGTGTTCGGGGCGACCGGACAGCAAGGCGGCGCCGTGGCGTCCGAGCTTCTGTCTCGGGGCTGGTCCGTCCGCGCGCTCGTTCGCGATCCCTCCGCCGAGACGGCGAAGCGGCTCGGCGATCTCGGCACGACCGTTGTCGCCGGCGACCTGGCCGATGCAGCATCGGTCCGGTCCGCCATGCGAGGCGCCTATGGCGTGTTCAGCGTCCAGCCGAGTTCAGGGCAGGGGGCTGCCTACGGCGTCACCGACGAACAGGAGGTCCGCTACGGCAAGACGGTGGCGGATCTGGCGCTGGCGGAAGGGGTCCGGCATCTCGTCTACACCTCGATCGCGGTGTCCGGCGCGGGCCCGACCGGGATGGGGCACTTCGACAGCAAGATGGATATCGAGAACCACGTCCGCGGCCTCGACCTGTGCAGCACGATCGTGCGCCCGACAACGTTCATGGAGCTGCTTCTGCTTCCCGGCATGGGTCTCGATCAGGGCGCCTACACCTTCTTCCTGCGACCGGACCAGACAGGCCAGATCATCGCCGTCCGGGATATCGGCCGGATCGTCGCCGCGGTGTTTGCCGATGCGGAGCGGTTTGCCGGGAGGACCATCGAGATCGCGGGCGACGAGGTGACGGGGCGGACGCTAGGCGAGGCGCTGGCGCGCGCCGCAGGGCGGCCGATCGCATACCAGCGCTTTCCCGACGCGCTGCTGGCGGACAATGCCTTCCTGGGAAGGATCGCAAGCCTCATGGACGAGGGGCGCCTTGGCGCTAATGCGGACATCAGCGGGCTCGAACGGGAGTTTGGGGCGCTGACCCGGTTTCCGGAATGGCTCGCCGGTCCCGGCCAACCGCTTCTGCGCGCCGCGATGGAGACCGAGCGCGCCACTATCGCCCTGCGCTAGACCGCCGCTCTGACAGGCGAAGCCGATCGCGTGTTCGGACCGGATCCACGGCAACCGCGATCGGATCGCCCCTTTGCGGTCCGACCGAAGGCGTGAGAAGCGGTCGGCATCCGCTTCAAGGAGATCGCAGGCGGTTGGCTCGCGTTCTTCGACCTCGCCGCTCGGATTGACCGGATCGATCCATCGGCGGCCTTCCGGCTCGTTGTGATCTGCCTGCGTTGGCGACCGGGTTGTTCGATACGGCGGATCACCGATCTGTCCGCAGGTCATCAAACCGTCCGCCTTGCACCGGTCTTCACACCGCCCGCCATCTGCTCGTGAGGTTGGCGCTATCGGCCGGTGCGCCTGGGGCGAGGTTTGCGGCGTTGCCTCGTTCGCTACTCTGCAAAGACAGTTAAGACAATCGGATTGCTTCAGGGATCGTTATCCAACTCCGCAAGGACATCGTCAGGCAGGCAGGTCTTTCCTATCGATGATAGTCGTTGATCTAATTTTTCAGAAAAACCGATCATCAACCAACAAGTGACGTTGCGGTATTTACTAGCGCAGGTCGTGCTATAGAGGCTGTCAGTTAGATGGCTGACGACCGCCCTCCCACGGTCTCCGCCACCGAACTCCCATCCTGTCGGTCTTCCCACGAGGTATGTATGCGTACCATGGTGCTTGCTGTCCTATGGCTGTGCGCAGCCATGGCGGGGCTCTTCCTGATCAGTCAGCCTGTTGGCGTCGACGCCCAGTTGACGGTCGCCGTCACGGCCATCCTGGGAGCCGCAGCGATCTACCTTCTCAGACTGCGCGGCCCTTGGCGTGCGGTCTTCCTCGCCATCTCGACCCTCGTGGTCCTGCGCTACGCCTACTGGCGCACCACCTCGACCCTGCCGTCGCCCGACGATCTCGCGAACTTCATTCCGGCGGTCGTCCTCTACCTGGCCGAGATGTACTACATCGTCCTCCTGGCGATGAACCTCTTCGTGGTGTCCGACCCGCTGGAACGGGGCGCGGCTCCTCAGGCGGACGACGAACAGCTTCCCCGCGTCGATGTGTTCGTGCCCTCCTACAACGAGAGCGCGAACATCCTGGCGCTGACGCTTTCGAGCGCCAAGGCCCTCGACTATCCGGCCGACAAGCTGCGCGTCTTCCTGCTCGACGACGGCGGGACCGAGGAGAAGCGCAACGCCCGCGACCCCGCCAAGGCGGCCGAGGCCTGGCGCCGGCACGAGGAGCTTCAGGCTCTGTGTGGCCAGCTTGACGTCACCTACGTCACCCGCGCCCGCAACGTTCACGCCAAGGCCGGCAATCTGAATGCAGGTCTGGCCGCCTCGGACGGCGACCTCATCGTCGTGTTCGATGCCGACCATGCCCCGGCGCGCGAGTTTCTGCGCCAGACGGTCGGCTACATGGTGCGCGACCCCAAGGTCTTTCTGGTCCAGACGCCGCACTTCTTCTCCAACCCCGACCCGATCGAGAAGAACCTTTCCACGTTCGAGCGCATGCCGTCCGAGAACGAGATGTTCTACGGCACGATCCAGAAGGGCCTCGACAAGTGGAACGCGGCCTTCTTCTGCGGCTCGGCGGCGGTGCTTCGCCGCGCGGCGCTGATGCAGGTCGGCGGCTTCTCGGGCATCACGATCACCGAGGATTGCGAAACGGCGCTCGACCTCCATTCCAAGGGCTGGAAGAGCGTCTATGTCGACCGGCCGATGGTGACCGGCCTCCAGCCCGAGACGCTGGCGAGCTTCATCGGGCAGCGCTCGCGCTGGTGCCGCGGCATGCTGCAGATCCTCTTGATGAAGAACGCCGGTCTCATGCCCGGCCTCAGCTGGCCGCAGCGCATCTGCTACCTCTCGTCCGGCCTGATCTGGTTCTTCCCGATCATGCGCATGGTGTTTCTGGCGGCTCCGCTCCTCTTCATCTTCTTCGATCTCAAGATCTACGACGTCTCGACGCAGGAGTTCGTCGCCTACACGCTCACATACCTCGCGGTCTCCAGCCTCATCCGCAACTATCTCTACGGTTCGGTGCGCTGGCCCTGGATGTCGGAGCTCTATGAGTACGTCCAGTCCGTCTATCTCTTCCGCGCCATCATCAGCGTTCTTCTCAATCCGCGCCGTCCGACCTTCAACGTCACGGCCAAGGGCGACACGCTCGCCGAGGATCGCCTGTCCGAGATCGCCTGGCCCTATTTCGCGATCTTCGCGGTGCTGCTCGGCGCGGCCGGCTACAGCGTCTATCGGTATCAGACCGAGCCGGAGATCGGCGGCATCCTCCTCGTGGTCGCCGGTTGGAACCTGCTCAACCTCGTGATCGCCGCTGCCGCTCTCGGCGTCGTCACCGAGAAGCGCGAGCGTCGCACCACTCCGCGCATCGTCACGAACCGCGCGGCCGAGCTGGTGCTCGACGGAACGTCCTTCCCGGTCGCGGTTACCGACATCTCGACCGGTGGTGCCAAGGTGCAGCCGATGGGAGCCTTGCGGGTCGTCGCACCCGATACCGCCGCCGAACTCCTGGTTTCCCGCAGCGACGGCACGCCGCTCGGTCTCCTGCCGGTGACCATCCGCTCGCAGGGCGAGGAAAAGGGCCTGCCGGTTCTGGGCCTGGGATACCGTGCCGACTACGCGCACTACCCGCTGATCGCCGAACTCATGCTGGCGGACATGACGCCCCTGCGCGAGCAGCGCGCCCGGCGGCAGCATCGGCGAGCCCTCTGGCTCGCAAGCGCCAACGTCCTGACATGGGTCCTGCGCTACCCGATGGGGGCCTTCCGCCACCTCGTCTTCGACCGCACCGCCGCAGCGCCACCGTCCCCGCAGGAGGTCCAGGCACTGCAACCTGCGGCGATCCTTCGCCCCAGCGCCCAACCCGTCCAGCCTTGAGCCCCGGAGCCGGATCGTGACCAACACCCATCTTCCCGCCAGCCGATGCCTGCAGGCGACATCCGCCCTCGCGCTTCTCGCAGCCATCGCGTCCGGATCCCCGGCGCTCGCGCAGGCCGCGCCAGCCTTCGACATCGGTGCGACCCATGCGTCCGCGCCCGGCGCCACGCGGCCGGCCGGCACCATGCCGGCCCTGGCCCGACTGCAGGCGGGCCGAGCGGATCTCTTCTTCGGCGGCGAGAACCCGCATCGAACCTATCCGGTCTTCGTGACCACGGAGCAGAGCACCCGAAGCGCGAAGCTCGTTCTCTCCTATGCGAGCGCGGTCTCGGTCGCGCCCGAAACGTCCAGTCTCGTGGTCCTGGTCAACGGCGAAACCGTTCTCGATCGTCCGTTGAGGGTCGGCGACGCCCAGGCGATCGAGCTTCCGTTGGCCGTCGGACTTCTGATGCCCGGCTACAACGCCGTGCAGATCCAGCTGCGCCAGTCCCACCGCGTCGACTGTTCGGTCCCCGGCACCTACGAGTTGTGGACGCAGTTCGACCCGGAGGCGAGCGGGCTGAGCTTCGCGCAATCCGCAGCCCGCATCTCCGACGTTCAGGACCTGCCGGCTCTGCCGCCCGGCGCCACGGGACGCGTCGCGCTGCAGGGCGTGCTGCGCGCCGGCTCGTCCACCGCGACGGATCGGACCATGACGGCGCTTCAGGCCGCGGCGCTGCTCGGCGGCTTCGAGGACCCGGTCGTGACGATGAGGTCGAAGCCGGGCGAGGGAGCCGGCCTGGATGTGGTGGTCGGGACCGACGAGGAGGTGCAGGGCCTTGTCATGGCCCAGCCCTCGCCGACGCCTTGGCCCGGTGTCGGTTTCGTCGCGCCCTTGCCCGGCCGCTCGGCTCAGCTCGTGGTGTCCGGCGCCAGCATCGCCGATGTCGAGGCCAACCTGGCGCAGCTCGTCGCGGCCGCCGAGGATCGCAAGCCCACAGGGTCGCCGAGCGGACTTCTCGCGGTTTCCCGCCTGCGCGGGCAGAGCGTGGAAGGTGGGCAGTCGCTGACCTTCGACGATCTCGGGATCGACGCGCGTCCCTTCTCCGGGCGCTTGTTCCGAGAGGACGTGTCCTTCTCGCTGCCGGCCGACTTCTATGCCGCGGACTATGATTCCGCGAGCCTCCGGCTGAACGCCGCCTACGCCGCGGGCTTGTCGTCGGAGGCCGTGCTTCTGGTTCGCGCCAACGGACGGATCGTGGCGACCCTGCCCTTGTCTTCGCCGCGCGCCGGTCAACTGCGCGACCACCGCCTGCGCGTGCCGCTCGACAAGCTGAAAGCGGGAACCAACCAGCTGTCGCTGGAGGCGTTCCTGCCGCGCCCGGAGGATTCCGCCTGCGACGCGGTCGGCGAACGACCGGCCCGGTTCGTCCTGTCGGACACGACGCGGCTGGAATTTCCGGCGCTGGCTCGAGCCGGTCATTATCCCGACCTTTCGGGAACGCTGGCCGGCGTCACGGCCGCGTCCCGCGCGAAGACCGAACTGGCGGTCTATCTGCCCGGCGGCGATCTGCATGCGCTCGACGCCGCCTCGACCCTCGTCACACGGATGGCGACGGGATCGGGCAGCATTCGAAGCACGCGCCTCGTGCAGGCCATGCCGCACGAGGAAAGCGGCGACCTCCTGGCCGTCGGAACCTATCAATCTCTGCCGGACGAACTCGTGCGCGCGGTGAGGATGCGTTCGGCCGGTGAGCCCGACACGCTCTTGTCGAAGGACGCGTGGGGACCAGTCGCCAGCGCCGAGGCGGCCGTTTCCGCCGCCGTCGCCCCGCGTGCCGTCGGCGACCAGGCTTTGTCGGCCTTCGCACAACCGGTGGCCTACGGCGACCGGATCGCGGAGATCGGGCGGCAGGTCGCCGCGCCGATCATGAGCCATCTCGCGCGGCTCGTCGACGAGGACCGCACCGAGGAGCGGGCGCTGCTTCCCGAGGCGGCGACGGTGCTGGCGCAGGCCCCGGCGCCCCGGGCGCCCGGAGCCGCATGGACGCTCCTGGCTGCGCCGACGGCCGAAGGGCTCACGCGCGGTCTCGACCGCCTCGTCGACAACAAGGCCTGGACGGCGGTGGAGGGCGCCCGCGTCGAGGTGCCCGAAGCGGCCGACCAGCCGATCGTCTCGGCATCCGGCGGCTCGGAACGCCTCTTCGAGACGCAACCGCGCAGCCTCTCCAACGCGCGCCTCGTTCTGGCCGGCTGGTTCTCGCGCCATAGCGAGCAGTACGCGACCTTCGCCCTCGCGGCCTCGTTGTTTCTGGCCGTGTCGACGGCGCTCCTGCTCCGCCGGATCGGGGAGAAGGACAAGTGAGACGCGTGCGGCAGACGCTCGCCGGGATGCTTCTCGTTGGAACCACCACGCTCTTCACGGTGGCCATGGCGCCGGCCGGAGAAGCCTCCGGCCGACCCGCGCTCGTTGTCGAGGCCGGAGACTATCTCCTGGGCGGCTGGGAACTCTACAGCAGCCGCTTCGTCACCCCCGAGGGTCGGATCGTCGACGACGACAACGGCTCGATCAGCCATAGCGAGGGGCAGGGCTACGGCATGCTCCTCGCGGTCGCCGCCGGGGACCGGGAGCGCTTCCAGCGGATCTGGGCCTGGACGCAACAGGAACTCTTCGTACGCGACGACGAACTGGCGGCCTGGCGGTGGGATCCGAGCGCGACACCGCGCGTCACCGACCGGAACGATGCGACCGACGGCGACATTTTGATCGCCTGGGCCTTGTTGCGCGCTGCCGAACGCTGGGGCGAGGACGACTGGCGCCATCGGGCCCGCCGCATCGCGGATGCCGTCGCCGAGCATGCCGTCCAGCCGGCCGGGCGCCTGTCGGTCCTCATGCCGGCGGTGTCCGGTTTCGCGGCGTCGGACCAGGTCGATGGTCCGGTCGTGAACCTGTCCTACTGGGTGTTTCCGGCGATCGGGGAACTGGAGACGATCTCGCCGAAGCTGGCGAAGGCAGATCTGCGGCGCAGCGGCCTGGAACTCGCCCGCGCGGCCCGGTTCGGCCGCGACGCGCTCCCAACGGACTGGATCTCGCTCGCCGGCCGGCAGCCGGCGCCAGCCCAGGCCTTCGCGCCGACCTTCAGCTACAACGCCGTTCGCGTTCCTCTCTATCTCGCCTGGGAGGGCGAGAACGGACGGGCGCTGCTGGAGCCGTATCTCGACGCCTGGGCAGGCGAGAGCGCGGCCGGCCCCCACGTCGTCGATGTGGCGAACGACCTTCGCGCCAACCGGCTCGACGCGCCGGGCTACGAGGCGATCTCGGATCTCGTGGCCTGCGCGCTCACCGAGCGGCCGGCCAGCGACCGGACGCGCAACTTCGTGCCCACCACCTACTACCCCAGCACCCTTCATCTCCTGAGCCTGATGGCCTTTGCCGAAAGGTACCCGCGATGCCTGTAAAGTCCCTTCTCCTGGCCTCGGCGAGCGTCCTGCTGGCCCTTGCGTCCGCGCGCGCCGAGGTCGCTGCACCCGACTTCACCCGGCCCAGCTCAGCCGCCGCTCCGGCCATGAGCCCCGGTGCCTCGCCGCCGTCGGCGCCCAACTGGTCCATGCCGGCGCAGATCCCGGCGGCGATGTCTGTTCCGGCCGGCGCCAACCCGTTCGCCATGCCGCCGGCGGTCGCCGCGCCGGCGCCGGTTTCCGCGCCCGCTGCGGCTCCCTTCGCGCTCGCTCCCGAACCGGCGGCGGCGACCAGCGCAGACGCGCCCGAAGCCGATCCCACCAAGCCCGACGAGAGTGCCCTGCGCTACTACGCGTCGCAACGCGACATGGCACGGGTCGGCGCCGAGATCCGTCGGCTGAAGGGCCTTTACGCCGATTGGCAGCCACCGTCCGATCTGTTCGCGACCGGTCCCAAGGTGGACGAGCAGCCGGTCTGGGACCTCTTCGCGAAACGGGACTTCGCCGGTGCTCAAGCGCTAGTCGCCCGTTTGCGGTCTGAGACCCAGGGCTGGCAGCCCAGCGAAGACCTGTCCGGCAAGCTCGCCGACGCGATGGCGCGGCAGCGGATCGATGTTGCTGCGGCGAACGGCGCCTGGTCCCAGATCATCGGCGCGGCTCAGGCCTCCCCGTCGCTCCTGACCTGCGCGCAGGTCGACATTCTCTGGAACCTTGGCGAGGCCTTCGCCAGGACCGGTGATCTGGCCCGCTCCTTCGATGTCTATGCCTACGTCCTGAAGACCTGCGAGGATGGCGGTGCGCGCCTCGCGACCGTTCAGAAGGCGTCGCAGGTTCTGCCGGTGCAGGGACGGGACGCGCTTCTGGCGCTGGGTCGCACGGGTCCGATGGGCGGCGAGTTCGATGCCGTGCGCTTTGACTTGCTCCGCGGCGCGATGGGACGGGTCGCGTCCGGAGAAACGGGCACGTTGCCGGCGGCAACCGAGCTGGCGGCGTTCGCCGACTATGTGGGCCGCTCGCGCTCGGCGCCGGACGCCGCGCTTTTCGGCTGGTACTTCTTCGGCCAGAAACAGTGGAAGGACGCGGCCGGTTGGTTCCGCGCGGCCGGGCAGATCACCGACGATCCGAAGGCGCTCGAAGGGCTTATCCTCTCGCTGCGCAACGGCGGTGACGTGCCGGCGGCTTCGAGCATGGCCTTCGAGGCTCGCGCCCGCTCGCCCGAGATCACCAAGATCTACGTCGAGATGGAGGCAGAGCGTCTTACGGCCGACGGCGCCACGCCGCCGAGCGACGCGGAGCAGCGCCGCTATGGCGATGTCGTCGAGCAGGCCCGTTCGAGCCTCGGCGCCCAGGCGATCGGCTGGTCGCTGATCGCACAAGGCAAGCCCGATGCGGCACGAACCTGGTTCCGCAGGTCGGTGGAGTGGCAGGAAACCAGCGAGGGCGTGATCGGCTTGGCCGTCGCTGCGTCGCGCCTGAAGGACAAGGCGGGCCTGCAGGAGATCAAGAGTCGCTATGGCGACAAGTATCCGGAGGTCGCCGACCTCGAGGATGCCCCGGTGGCGGTGGCGAAGGCGACGCGTCGCGCCGCCGGCGTGACAGGCGGTCAGCGTCGCGGTGGGGGAGGTCAGGACAAGATCCTCCGTCAGGCCCAGAAGCAGTTCGATTCCGGCGACTACAAGTCCGCGCTCGCCTCGCTCGATCAGCACGAGCGCACCTTTGGCCGCAATCGAGGAGCCGAGCTCCTCAAGGGTTGGACCAATCTGAAGATGCGCCGCTATCAGGAGGCCCGCGCGATCTTCAAGGCCGAAGACAAGCGCGGCTCCACGAAGGATACGCGCTTTGGCATCGGCGCGACGTTCAACTCGCAGTTCAATGCCTGGTCGTCGAACTGACCCGATGGACCCGCACCCGACCGTTGCCGATCCGTCTCCTCGTTACTTGAGTCACCGATGACCCTGTCCTTGCAGATGCTTCTCGACATGGTGCCGCCGTCCGGCTCGCCGACAACCCAAACCCTATGGGGAACGGCCGGCGACGACAGGCTCGCCGCGGGTTCCGGCAGCGATACCGTCTACGGGCTGCTCGGAGGCGATACGATCTTCGCGATGCCGCTCCTGGGCGAGCGTGCGGAAATCTACGGTGGCCGGGGCCAGTCGGACGGCGAGGACGGGGGAGATGCGATCGCGGTCAGCGGCGAGGGGTCGGCGGCGATCTTTGCCAATGCCGGCAACGACGCGATCCTCTACCGCGCGCTCGGCAATGCGACGATCCAAGCCGGCCTCGGCGACGACGACATCCTGATCCTCAACAAGGCCAACAACTTCGTCACCGGCGGCACCGGCCAAGACCGCATCGTCATCGACAGCTTCGCCGACAATACGGTGTACGGCGGCAATGCTTCGGCCGATCCCAACGACGGTGCCGATACGATCTCGATCCGGGGCAACGGACAGAACCTCGTGTTCGCCAACGGCGGCAACGACGACGTCTTCATCGGCGGCGACGGCAACAACCGCATCTATGGCGGCCTTGGCGACGACGCGATCCGTATCCAGGGTGTCGGCTCGAATGTCGTGGTCGGCAGCACGGGGGCGGATAAGATCCTGATCGAGGGCAGCGGCAACAACACGATCTTTGGAGGCATCGACGCGAACGACCCGACCGATGGTGGCGACCGCATCATGATCGTCGGCGACGGGCACAATCTCGTGCTGGCAGGCGGTGGTGACGACCTCGTTCGCATCGTCGGGAGCGTCGGGGCGACGGTGGACGGCGGTTCGGGCAACGACACAATCGAGGGCGGCGACGGTCTCGATCGCCTGTCCGGGGGAGCGGGGCTCAATATCCTGACGGGCCGGGCCGGTGCTGATACCTTTGTCCACGCGATCGGTGGCTTCGACGTCGTCACGGACTTCGACGTGTACAAGGGCGACCGCATCGACACGGGTGGCGAGCGGTTCGCGATGGCCCGCACCGGCGACGGCACGCTCTTTCTCCAGTTTGGCGACGGCAGCTTCGTCGCCATCCAGAACGCGCCGCCCGGTCTCGAGACGAGCGTCTTCTGGGTCTGAGAGACGCGGATCGGGTGTCCGGTAAGCCGACCCAGGCATGATGGCGCTGCAAGCCGAGCGGCAACGCGACGATGTTATTTGGCATGCGGTCGGTCGGCCGAAGGCACCTGTCGCAGCCTACCGCCACGATATCGATGGTCCGCCCCTAAGGTGACGAGATCGATAGGCTTCTGCGGAGAGCGACGCAGGAGCGGGATGACGAGCCGTGCGATCATCTCACAATCACCCGTCGCGAGGGCGTTGATGCGCGGCATGCCGGCCGGCGTCGAGCGAGGAGGTTGGGCCGCGAGCATGGCATGGCCGAGCCCGAGCGAATGCGGAGAGGTCAGTTTGAGCTCGTCGGGGCGGGATGCAAGGCACTTCGAGGCACGATGCCTTGGGAATCGGTGCCGAAGCCAATTTCGTGCGTCGCCGTCATTATGGCTCGGCAGGCTGGGTGATCCCAACGGTCTTTGCTCCGATCTCAGCGTCGTCGTGATCAAACACATATCGCGATAAATTTCTGTTGGACTCCGTCCAAATGGTATGCCAGAAACATATCGCGAGAAATGTCGTCGCGACGATCACCGCTTCTCTGAAAGGAAATCCGATGCTCAAGGCCATCATGACCGTCGCTCTCGCCGGTGCCGCGATCGCCGTCGCCGGCAAGCTACCGGCCGCAGCCCAGGCCAGCGGTGCTTTGCCGGCATCTGCTGACGCCGGGCGAATCCGGAATGTCGTCCTCGTTCACGGCGCCTTCGCCGATGGATCGGGTTGGCGCGGCGTCTACGAGGAGCTCACCGCTCGCGGCTATCGCGTCACGATCGTTCAGAACCCGCTCACCTCGCTGCTGGACGACGTCGCGGCGACCCGCCGGGCGCTGGACCGACAGGACGGGCCTGCGGTTCTCGTCGGCCATAGCTGAGGCGGCACGGTCATCACCGAGGCCGGCGTTCATCCGCAGGTCCGCGGTCTCGTCTACGTGTCCGCCCTGTCCCCGGACGCCGGCGAGACCACGGCCCAGCAGTACGACGGATACACGACCCCGCCCGAATTCGTGATCGAGACCGGAGAGGACGGCTACGGGTTCATCAAGCCCGACGCGTTCGCGGCGGGGTTTGCGGCGGATGCGAACCAGGCCGATGCGGCCTTCCTGCGAGACACGCAGGTGCCGATCAACATGTCGGTCTTCGCGACCAAGCTCGACCACGCCGCTTGGCGCACCCTGCCGACCTGGGCGGTGATCGCTACGAACGATAAGGCCTTCGACCAGCGCATGCTGCAGGATATGGCCAAGCGCATCGACGCCGAGGTCACGAACGTCCCCGCCAGTCACGCGGTCTACTTCACGCAGCCCAAGGCTGTCGCCGACGTGATCGACGAGGCGGCGCAACAGTCGACGAGCCGCTCTCGGTAACCCTATGTGCCACAGTCCCGCGGTCGGAGACGGTTCGAAGCGAACGGTCCCCCATCGCGGGGTGAAGGACACCCTGCAGGCCTGCCTCCAAGCGATCCTGCATCGATGCAAAGCCTCGAGCGCCGTTATCGGCATCGCCCTGGACCATCCGTTGGCACGAACCGGCCCATGTCCATGGGCAGTGAGGGACGAACGGCGTTGACGTTCGCAACGGCGTTGGACGAACAGGCGATCCGCCTCCCGTTTCTGGAGCACCGTCTGACGACGTCAAAACGCGCCGACGGCTCGATACGGGAACGGCAACCCCACGCGCCGCCGGTCAGGCCGCTTCGGTCTGAAGTTCCGTCAAAGGGGCCACGATCCGGCACTTCAGGCCATCGGGTGCGTAGTCGAGATCGACGGATCCGCCGACCGATCCCGACAAGCCGATCTCGATCAGCTTCGATCCAAATCCCTTGCGACTGGGTGGCACGACCGGCGGACCGCCGAGCTCGCGCCACATCAGGGCCAGGGTCGGGCGTTGGGTCTCATCATCGACCTCGACGACCCAGGCGATGTGAACCCGCCCCTGCGGAACGCTCAAGGCACCGTACTTGGCGGCGTTGGTCGCCAACTCGTGGATGATCAGCGCCAGCGTCAAGGCAGCCTTGGGACCGACAAACAGATCCGGGCCGCGCAGGGCGACCCGGCCCTCCGGATCGTGCAACTCGACTGCGCTCCGGACGACGCTCTCGACCGCGCCCGAGTCGTGTTCGCCGGTCAGAAGGATGTCGTGAGCCCGCGAGAGTGCCTGGATCCTCTCGCCCAAGCTCTTGCGTGCGGTCACGAGGTCGGGTGCACTGCGCAGGGTCTGCGTGGCGATCGACTGCGTGATCGCCAGCGTGTTCTTCAGTCGATGCGCGAGCTCGCTGACCAGGATCTGCCGTTCCTGTTCGGCGGCCCGCTCCCGTCGAAGGTCGGAGGTGACGGTTCCCAAGGCGATCGGCCGGCCATCGACGTTGGGCAGCGTGAAGACGTTGTAGCGGACCGGTATCTCCTCGCCCGTCTCGAAGTGGCGGAAGCAAACGTCGCCGGTCCACGATCCCTCGCGAAGAACAATCGGCAGGACTTCCGTTTCGACGCGGGACCAGTCGCCGACGGGAAAGTAGTCGCTGATCCGGGTCGTCTCTTCCGGAGCCTGGAGGCCGACAAGTGCCTTGCCAGCCTCGTTCACATACTGGACGCGTCCCTCCAGATCGGCGTAGGCGATGAAGTCGGAGCTGTTCTCCACGATGCGGCTGAGCTGGTTTCGCTGCTGCACCTCGCGGGCCAGGTTCGATATGGCCATCCGCCGGCCTTCTGCGACATCGCCCAGCACCAGAACGGCGGAGCGCAGGGACGCGGCCAGCTCCGCAATGCCGAGATTGACGGCGACGAACAGGATCTGAGCCGTCCACTGCGTTCGTGTCAGGGCGAGCGGATCGTCCTCCGGAGACAGCGCGTAGGCCGCGGGAATGGTCGAGGCGAGCGTTGCAAAGACGCCAGGCCCGCGTCCACCCAGCAGCGCACTCACGATGATGACCGGGATAAAGAATAGGAACGGCAGAAGGTCCGTGACGAACGCGCCGCGCACCATGGCAACAAGAGCAACGGCAAGCGCCACCAAAGCGTAGGTTGCGGGAGCCGGAAGACGAGCGCTCAGAGCCTTGATCAGCGAACGATGATAGGCACCGGAGAGAGGCATGGCGTCAGGAACCGTGTTCGGGATTGTCCCACCGCGACATACGGACTGATGTGCATAACAAGCATGCCGTCAGGCAGCCAGCCCATTTCCCGTAGCCTTACTCTGGAACGTCATCGCCTCGCCTCGACCCTTGAAAGAGCCGCCAGGATCTGGGTTTCCATGAACGGCTTGGCGATGAAGCCGATCGGCCGCCATCCCAGTTCTCGAGCGCGCGCTTCCTCCTCGATCCGCGCCGAAACGAAGAGCGCATCGATTCCATGCTCGGCGCGCAGCCTGTGAGCGGTCTCGATGCCATCGTCGCAGCCGGCTAGATCGATGTCGAGGATGGCGACGTCGAACGGCATCGCGCCGGCTGCCAAGTCGATCGCCTGCTGCATGGCGGGAGCAATACCGACCACCGTATGGCCGGCATCCTCCAGAATGTCCTGAAGGTCGATCGCGATCAGTGGTTCGTCCTCGACGATCAGCACCCGAAGCAAGGCCGTCTCTCCATCCGCACCGGTTTGGCAGACAGGGAAGCGAACCGGCGCGAATTGGTTTCAACGACGGGAAGCGTCATGGCGGCTGGAGGACGACGTTCCGCCTGCGACCGAGACGGAGCTGTGGATGCGAACGCGATCCGTCTCATTCAGTTCCGGAGCCCGCATGCCAACCAAGATGCGTGCACCCACGCCCTTCGCTCCCGTCGACGCGAGGCGAGCGGTGCATACCATCGCCAGACATCGCGATCCAAGACGCGTCAGCTGGAAACGAATGCCAACGGAGCTGCGAGAATGATTGGCGCACCCGACAGGATTCGAACCTGTGACCTCTGCCTTCGGAGGGCAGCGCTCTATCCAGCTGAGCTACGGGTGCCGGGTCTATGACCGGTCTGGACGGCCGAAGCCTTGGTACAGGATGGCGCAGCGAAGGACAAGGCGGGGGAGGAGGTGAGTGCAACCGGCGGGTCGCATTCTCATCGGCCTTCGGCGAGAACCTCCAGGAAATCGGCTCCGAAGGTCTGCAGCTTGAGCTGGCCGACGCCGGGAACCGCCAGCAGCGAGCGTTGGTCGCGAGGACGGCGCTCGGCCATGGCACGCAGCGTGGCGTCCGAGAAGACCATGTAGGGGGCGATCGCGTTGTCGCGGGCCAAGCGCGTGCGGACCGCCCGCAGCGCCTGAAAAAGTTCGGCGTCGGCCGGCGACAGATCCGCCGCGCCGCTGCCCACGCGCTTCAGCTCGGTCGCGCGCCGCGCGCGGTCGCGCCGGAGCGTGACGACCCGCTCCTTGCGAAAGACGGCCCGCGCTTCCTCGCGCAGCACAAGCGCGCCATAGGCGGCGTGATCGACCTCGATCAGGCCCATCGCGGTCAGCTGGCGCGCGATCGAGCGCCAGGCGCGCGCATCGCGGCCCACGCCTTTGCCGAAGACCGGGATCTGGTCGTGGCCTATCTGGCGGACCTTATCGCTCGCCTTGCCGGTCAGGACCTCGATCACGTGACCGAGGCCGAAGCGCTCGCCGGTGCGGTAGATCGCGGCCATGAGCTTCACGGCATCCTCGGTCCCGTCGAAGGTCTCGACAGGGGAAAGGCAGGTGTCGCAGTTGCCGCAGGGGGCGGGCAACGTCTCGCCGAAATGCTGAAGCAGCACGGCGCGCCGGCATTGCGCGGTCTCGCAGATGCCCAGCAGCGCCTCGAGCTTGGCGCGCTCGACGCGCTTCACCGCCTCGTCGGCCGCACCCTCGTCGATCATCCGCCCGCGCTGCACGACGTCCTGCAGGCCGTAGGCCATCCAGGCCTCGGCCGGCTGACCGTCGCGGCCTGCGCGACCGGTCTCCTGATAGTAGGCCTCGACCGAGGAGGGCAGGTCGAGATGGGCGACAAAGCGCACGTCGGGCTTGTCGATGCCCATGCCGAAGGCGACCGTCGCGACCAGGATCAGACCTTCCTCCCGCAGGAAGGCATCCTGGTTGCGCTCCTTGACGGCGGACTCCATGCCGGCATGGTAGGGCAGGGCACGGATGCCCTCGCGGTTCAGCCAGTCGGCCGTCTCATCCACCTTGCGGCGCGAGAGGCAGTAGACGATGCCGGAGTCTCCGTCGTGGTCCTTCAGGAAATGAAGGAGCTGACGGCGCGGCTCGTCGCGCTCCACGATGGCGTAGCGGATGTTGGGCCGGTCGAAGCTCGTCATGAAGACCGGCGCGTCGGTCAAACGCAGCCGCTCGGCGATGTCGGCGCGCGTCGCGGGATCGGCGGTCGCGGTGAGCGCGATGCGCGGCACGTTCGGATAGTCGTCGGCAAGGCTTTCCAGAAGCCGGTACTCGGGGCGGAAGTCATGCCCCCAGGCGCTGACGCAATGCGCCTCGTCGATCGCAAAGAGGCTGATCGGAACGCGCGAGAGAACCTGCCGGAAGCCGGGCATCGCGATGCGCTCGGGCGTGACGTAGAGGAGATCCAGTTCGCCCGCCATCAACTGGCGGCGAACCGTGGCCCGTGCCTCGTCGTCCATGGCGGAGTTGAGAGCGGCGGCGCGGACGCCGGCCTGCAGGAGCGCCTGCACCTGATCGCGCATCAGGGCGATCAGGGGCGAGACGACGATGCCGACGCCGTCGCGGCAGAGCGCGGGCACCTGGTAGCAGATCGACTTGCCGGCGCCGGTCGGAAAGAGAACGAGCGCGTCCCCGCCGGTCGTCACGTGCCGAACGACCGCCTCCTGATGGCCCCGAAAGGCGGCATGGCCGAAGACCTGCCGCAGCACCTCGGACGGATCCCGGTGGCGGGTGTCCAGGTCGAACAGCGCATCCGTTCGGGCGAGGGGGCGGGACATGCGAAACTCCGGTCGGGCAGGGAGACGCTCCGGCACGGGAGCCACCCTGTCCTCGTCAGTCATCGGGGAATGTCATGGCCATGACAACCATCTGCGTCATTCTTGCGGCCGACCCTGTGCGGGGCAGGGTTGTGTTGCGGTGGGTTGAACTCGCGCCCACATGGCGTTAGGGCACCGCCCCTATCCGGCAAGAGTATCTTGAGGCCGGTTGGACAAACAATTCGAACGAGGCTTGTCATGAGCGCAGTTCCCATCACCCGCGACCAGTTCGTCTGGCAGGAAGGCCAGTCGGCAGCCCGTGCGCGTCGCAGCCGCAAGGACAATCCCTACCGCCCCGGCAGTGCCGACTGGCGGGCCTGGACCGGAGGTTTCGAGGCCGTCTGAGGCTTCGCGCGCGACCGTTCGTTTGCGACCGGCCGCTACAAGAGCCGGGGCAGGAGCACGGGAAGAATCAGGGACGTCGCCACAGCGTTCAGCGCCATGGCGATGCCCGCGAAGGCGCCCGCCACGGGATCCACCGCGAAGGCGCGCGCCGTCCCGATGCCGTGCGACGTGAGGCCCACGGCAAAGCCGCGCGCGGCGTAGTTCCGGATCCTCAGGGCATTCATCAACGGCGTGACGATCACCGCGCCGAAGATGCCGGTGGCGATGCACAGGACCGCCGTCAGCGCCGGGTCGCCGCCGAGCTGTTCCGACAGACCCATCGCGACCGCCGCGGTCACTGATTTCGGTGCCAGCGATACGATCGCCTCGGGCGGGATCGCGAACAACCGCGCCAGCCACACGGCCGACACGACCGCCACCAAGGATCCCGTCGGCAGCGCGACCGCCAACGGCAGGACGTGGACGCGCACCAGCCTGCGATGACGGTAGAGCGGTACGGCCAGGGCGACCGTCGCAGGTCCCAGAAGGAAGTGCACGAACTGGGCGCCCGCGAAGTAGGTCGCATAGGGCGTGCGCGTCACAGCCAGCACGAGGCCGAGCGCCACGATCGAAAACAGGACGGGGTTGGCCGCCGGATGGTGCCTTGCAGCCTGCGCGAGGCGCTGGCTGGCCAAGAAGGCGACCAGCGTCGCCGAAAGCCAGAACAGTGGCGAGGCCGAGAGATAGGCCCACAGTTCGGCCGGATCGGCAGGCAGGCCCATCAGGCATCCCCGCCGAAACGGTGGCCGGCGACCAGAACGAAGATGCCGACCGTCACCAGCAACGTAGCCACCGCCGACAGGGCCAGCGTCGCGACGAGGCCGAACCCGTGGGCGCTCAGAAGGCCGAGATTGTCGATGACGCCGACGCCGGCGGGCACGAAGAGCAGACCGAGAACCGACAGGAGGCCGTCGGCGGTTCGCCCGAGCGGCTCGCCGGGCTCGCCGCCCAGCGAGGGCCAGCGCGGCACCCATCCGCGGTCGCGCAGCACGAGGAGCGCAAACAGGAGAAGGAAGCCGAGAACCGGGCCCGGTACCGCCAGACCCAGCGCACGAGCGACACTCTCGCCCGCCAGCTGGCACAGAAGAAGGACGGCGATGGGCTTGAGCATGCGAGGCCCCCGGGGTTTCGGAAGTTTCGCTTGTCGGGCCGTGCCTGCGCAGCGTCAACCGGAGCGGCCGCACGCGTCGCTCAAACGCGATCGTCCCACCAATCGTGGAAATGATGCACCGGCCCTCGGCCTCCACCCACCCGCAGCCGGCCCGCGGCCACGAGTGCACCCTGGAGATACGCGCGGGCCTGCTCGACCGCCGCGTCCAGAACGAGGCCGCGCGCCAGATGGGCGGCGATGGCGGCGCTCAAGGTGCATCCCGTGCCATGGTCGGACGTCGTCGCGATGCGGGGGGCGGCGAAGCGGAAGGCCGCATCCGGCGTCACCAGGATATCGACGCTCGACGCACCCGCTCCGTGCCCGCCCTTGACCAGGACGGCCTCGGCTCCGAGCGCCCGGATGCGCTCGCCCTGTGCGCGCATGGCCGCTTCGTCGTCCGCCTGCGGCGCGGCCGCCAGAAGGGCCGCCTCGGGCAGGTTCGGGGTCGCGACGAGAGCCAGCGGAAGCAGCTCGATGCGCAACGCGTCGAGGGCTTCTTCCTCCAGAAGGCGGTCGCCCGAGGTTGCGACCATCACCGGATCCAGCACCGCGCGACGCCCGTGGGCCCGCAGCCGATCGGCGATGCGGCGGATCACGTCGCTCCGCGAGACCATGCCGATCTTGATCGCATCCACCGCGAGGTCGTCGAGCACGGCGTCGATCTGGGCGCCGACGATGTCGGGCGACAGGGTTTCGACGGCACGAACGCCATGCGTGTTCTGCGCGGTCACGGCGGTCACGACGCTTGCGCCAAAGAGGCCGAGCGCCGAAAAGGTCTTGAGGTCGGCCTGGATGCCCGCCCCCCCGCCGGAGTCGGACCCTGCAATCGTCAAGCCGATGCGCGTCATCGGGTCAGCTCCACCGCATAGGTGTCGAGGGGCGGGGTGGATGCGATCACGCCGCGTTCCTCCAGGAAGCGCGAGAAGCGTTCGGTGCGGGCACGGTCCAGGGCGCCGGGCCGCTTGGCCAGTCGCGGAACGGTATCGGCGAAAGCCTGCCGGTTCAACGCATCGTCCAGATCGGGATAAGCGCGCAAAAAGAGGTCGCGCGCCTCGTCGGCATGGTTGGCGATGAAAAGCGACGCCTCTTCCAAAGCGTCGACGAAGCGCGGCAGGCGCGCATCCCCCAAGAGGTCGGCGCGGGTTACGAGGATCAGCTCGTCATAGGGCGGAACACCGTGCTCTTCGGGGTAGAAGGGGCGGCCCTCGCGCTTCTCGATCTGCATCTGCGTCAGCTCGAAGTTGCGAAAACCGCCGATCGTGGCGTCCACCGAGCCCGACAGGAGGGCGGGCGTCAGCGCGAAGTTGACGTTGACGAGCGTCACGTCCGTCAACTTGAGCCCGGCATGGGCCAGCATTCCCGATAGAACCGCCTCCTCGAGTCCCGCCACGGAATAGCCGATGCGCCGACCCTTCAGGTCGGCTATCGAGCGGACCGGACCGTCCTTGAGAACCATCAGCGTGTTGAGCGGCGTCTCGACCAGGGTCGCAAAGCGCACGAGCGGCAGACCGGCGGCAACATCGAGCATCAGGTTGGGCTGGTAGTGCACCGCGATCTCGGCCTCGCCGGCCGCCAGGAGGCGGGGCGGCGCGGCCGGATCGGTCGCCGGCACGAGTTCCACATCGAGGCCCCGAGCGGCGAACAGACCGCGCTCGCGAGCGATCACCAGCGCCGCGTGATCGGGATTGACGAACCATTCCAGAAGAACGCGCAGACGCTGGGGCTCGGCGGCGGACGCGGGCGGCGCGGCAAGGCCCAGCAGCGTGGCCAGGAGAAGGAGCAGGGAACGAAGCATCGGAGAGCGACCTCAGGCGCGCGAGGGAAGAAGGGAGGCTTCGGGCGCCCAAGGCACGAACCGGGGCGCAAGGGCATCCACCACCGCGCGCAGGAACAGCGTCAGGGCGGCCAGGAGCGCGAGGCAGGCGAACATCAGGTCGGTCTGCAGCCGCGCGTTGGCCTGGATCATCAGGAAGCCGAGGCCGCCGGACGCCCCGACCCACTCGCCGATCACCGCACCGAGCGGGGCGAGGGGGGCTGCGACCCGCAGACCCGACACGAAGGCGGGCATGGCGAGCGGCAGGCGGACGTGCTGGATGGCTCGCCAATGGCTGGCTTCGGTCAGCGCCGTCGCGTCGAGAAGGTCGGGGTCGGTGCGGCGCAACCCGTCGGCTAGGAAGGAGGCAACCGGGAAGAAGATCACGATCGCGCTCATGGCGACCTTCGAAGCCATGCCGAAGCCAAACCACAGAACCAGCAAGGGAGCGAGCGCAAAGACAGGCAGGGACTGGAGCACGATCAGAACCGGCCAGGCAATGGCGCCGGCGCGGGGCCAGGCCGCCGTCGCCAGACCCGCCAGCGCGCCTGCCACGGCTCCAACCAACAGACCCAGGAGCGCCTCGGTCGCGGTTGTCGCACCCTCGCGCATCAGCAGATCGCGGCGCCGCCAAAGCGTCTGCGCGACCGTCCAGGGCTCGGGCAACATGTAGCGTGGCGGCCGGAGCGCGAGCACGACGAGCTGCCAGGTCGCGAGCGCCGCCGCGACCCCGAAGGCGGTCTGGATGATCATCCGCGCGGTCCGGCCGCCACTCCGGTCGAGGAGCCGGCGCGTTGGTCCCGCCCGAAAGGCAGACGTGATCGGGTGAGGAGGCAACGTCGCGTTTCCCGTTCCTACGCCGGCATGACCCGGATCAGGTTCAAGGGTTCGGCGATCGCCATCTCAGCGCCCTTCGGCGCACCCCTCGGAATCGCCGTGAGGTTGGCGGGAGGCCGGTGCCGCTGTCAAGCGGCGGCATCGGCTACGGACCATGAAAAAGGCCGGCGGCTCCGCTTGGGAGACACCGGCCGTCCATGTCGGTCCGGGTGTGCCGTCGCGTCAGACGGCAGCGGCTCTGCCGGCTTCAGGCGGCCTTGCCGTCCTCGCTCTCTTCGAAGAGTTCGGCCGCGACGTCGCCGTTGGCCGAGAGGCGCACCTTGTCGCCTTCCACGCCGGCCACGAGGGCGGTGGAGATGTAATGGTGTCCGCCCTGCGGCAGGCCCTGGCCGCTGTCCTTCTTGGTCAGCTTGATACGGTCGCCTTCCAGGCGATCCACCGTGCCGACGTGAACGCCGTCCGCACCGATGATCTCCATATGCTCCTTGATCGGAAAGTTCATCGCTTCAGCTCCTGACTGTCATGACTGGCGAGAGCAGCTCGGTGGCGCTCCCGCATCCGTGACCGAAACGCAGCAGCATCCGCTTGGATGCATCGAAGCGCAGAGGGCTGTTATCGGGCGATGAAGCGGTTCTCGTCGTCGGCAGCGGGCCGGTCCGCGGGATCGCCCTCGATCTCGCGTGCCGCTTGCGCCCAGAAATCGTGTTCGTGTCCGGCGGGGCGCCCGGCCTTCTCCCAAAGGTAGTAGGCGCGATTCCTGATCTCCTGGTCCCGGTCCGTTGTCATCCCGCCTGATTCCCTTCGACGCTTCGCTCCATGCTCTTGTCCTACGGCCGACATCTGACGATCGACAGCAAGGCGAGCATTTCGAGGCTACATAAATCTCCTCGCGCGAAGGGAAAGCGCGACAGTCGGTTCTTGTGGTGCCGGCTCACCGTTGCCGCCCGATACCGTTCGAAGGCGGTGTAGCAGCTGACGTGAACGTAAACGGAAGACTATTTCGTTCCAGGCAACCCTGCGCTACCCATCGATGCAAGAAACGATGGGAGGATCGAATCGATGCATCCGTGGCTCGCTCACTATCCGCCCGGCATGCCGCACGAACTGGGACCCTTGCCCTATGCGTCGCTCGCCGCGCTGATGGAGGAGGCGTTCCAGCGCTACGCCGATCGTCCGGCCTTCCGGTTCATGGGCGCGACGATGACGTATCGTGAACTCGACCGGGCGTCGGCCCGCTTTGCGGGATACCTGCAGGGCCTGGGACTGCAGCGCGGCGACCGCGTCGCGTTGATGATGCCGAACGTCTTCCAGTACCCGGTGGCCGTGGCGGCGGTGGCGCGGGCGGGGCTCGTCTGCGTCAACACCAACCCGCTCTACACCCCGCGCGAGCTGGCCCATCAGTTGAGGGACTCCGGGGCGCGCGCGATCGTCATCCTCGAAAACATGGCCCATACGCTGGAGGCCTGCCGGGCGGAGGTGCCGGTCGAGCATGTGGTGGTGACGGGCGTCGGCGACATGCTGCCCGGGTTGAAGGGACATGTCGTCAACTTCGTTCTGCGTCACGTCAAGAAGGCCGTTCCCCGCTTCCATCTGGCGGGCGCCGTGCGATGGCGTTCGGCGATGGCCCGGGAGCATGGGTTCCAGCCCGTCGAGATCACGCTCGAGGATCCCGCCGCCCTGCAGTACACGGGTGGCACGACCGGAACCGCCAAGGGCGCCATCCTCAGCCATCGCAACGTCGTGGCCAACGCGTTGCAGTCCGAACTCTGGAACCGGCCGGCGACCCAGCGGATCCCGGACGGCGAGCAGGTCATGACGGTCTGTGCCCTGCCGCTCTACCATATCTTCGGTTTCACGGTGAACATGATGCTGTCGATCCGCATGGGCGGCTGCAACATCCTGATCCCGAACCCGCGCGACATTCCCGCCGTCATCAAGGAGCTGAAGCGCGGACGCTTCCACCTCTTCCCGGCGGTGAACACCCTGTTCGGAGCCATCGCCCGTCATCCCGACGCCAAGACCGTCGATTGGTCTCACCTCCGCCTGTCGGTCGGCGGCGGCATGGCCGTGCAGGCCGCGACGGCCCGTCTCTGGCTCGAAACCACGGGGTCGCCGATCTGCGAGGGATACGGCCTGTCGGAAACCTCGCCGTCCGCCAGCTGCAATCTCGTGACCTCGACGGAGTTCACCGGCACGATCGGTCTGCCGCTGCCCTCGACGGTGTTTCGGATCATCGACGAGGCCGACCGGGAGTTGCCCTTCGGCGAGCCGGGCGAGATCGCCATCGCGGGACCGCAGGTCACGAAGGGCTACTGGAACCGGCCCGAGGAGACGCGGGGAGCCTTCACGGCCGACGGCTTCTTCCGCACGGGCGATATCGGGATCATGGACGCCCGCGGCTTCGTACGGATCGTCGATCGCAAGAAGGACATGATCAACGTCTCGGGCTTCAACGTCTATCCCAACGAGATCGAGGACGTGGTGACGCGCATGCCGGGCATCGCCGAGGCGGCTGCGGTGGGGGTGGCGGACGAGGCTTCGGGAGAGGCGGTGCGCCTCTTCCTGGTGCGAAGCGATCCCTCGGTCGACGAGGCGGCCGTGCGCGCCTACTGCCGCGAGCGGCTGACCGGATACAAGCGTCCCCGCGATCTCGTGTTTCGCGAGGAACTGCCCAAGACCGGTGTCGGAAAGGTCCTGCGCCGGGCTCTGCGGGACTGACGCCGGACCGGTGGCGGGAGGAACGGGGTTCGTCACAAAAACATCGCGAACGGCTCTTTCATTCCGCGAAGTCCTCGTCTATATCCCGCTCATCGACGGCCGAGGCGCCGCCGACATGGCGCGGGGTGGAGCAGCCCGGTAGCTCGTCAGGCTCATAACCTGAAGGTCGCAAGTTCAAATCTTGCCCCCGCAACCAACAAAGCCCTCTAGATCAGTCCTCTTGGCCTGATCTAGAGGGCTTTTTCGTACCGCTCGTGGCCTATGAGCATCCCGTTCGGCAACCGCTGTTCGTGGTTCCGATACCGGATCGCGACCCTGCAAACGTTGGTAGGGGAGCGGAATCCGAAGTTTCGCTCAGACCCGTCGCTGCTGGCTGGCCGTGATGGTTTCCATCCGGCGCGTCTCTGCTCCGTGCTTTCGTAGCGGCAGCACGGACCGCGCATCCCGTGCCCAACTTCCGCTTCCGCTGAGTCAGAGGCGGCCTCGTCTGATGGGACGGAAGCCGCCTGCCGACGGCGCAGCCATGGTGTCCGCCGTACCGCTTAAGAAGCACCACGGACAGGCGGGGACGTCGCCACTTCGCCGCCGAGGGCCGGACGCGACCCTAGAGCTTGCCCGTCATCAGGAGCCGGCGAACCTCGTCGGTGACCTGGTTGACGGCGCCGATCTGCTCGATGAGTTGAGCGGGGCGACTTCCACGCAGTCCTGCCAGGGTCAGCGTCTTGTCGCGCACATAGGTATAGACCCCACTCACCGCGAAGCCCGTTGCGTAGGCAACGTCCCGGTCGAGATCTCGCGTTGCGGTCTGAAAGTTCGGCGAGGCGAAGAATTGCCGCCGCTCGAGCGGCGTCGCGAAGGCCAATTCCAGAACCGCTATCAGCTCACGCTCCGTGCTCACCTCGTGCCCGACATAGGGCGCCGGTGGGGCAGGCTTGGCGTTATCGTAGCGGTCCGGGAGATGCACGCGCACCTTCAACACGGCGGGTTCGACCGCCAGATCGCGCGCCAGCGCCTCGATGCGGGCTCCAAACGCCTCGGCGTCGGTGTGGGCCGCGCCGAAATGGACATGGATCCGGTCCAGTCCGTCGTCGCCATTGGGCACGGGATCCACTGAGCGATCCACGAGCGTTTGCGAGCCCTTTGGAAGGGCGTAGGCAACGGTCGCGGCGAACATGTTCTGCTCATCCGCGAACAGGATCGCGCAGGTGTCGTTGAAGAGCGTCTGGTCGTCCGCGGAGGCAAACCCGATCTCGACGCCCCCGTCGAGTTCGTAGTTGTCGAAGGTGCGGATCCCTTCGATCTCGGGCCAAAGGTGAGCGTCCTGCTCCCGATCGAAGTGAGCCTGAACGTACCAGCCGAGACCGGGGATGCGCGAGCACAGCGGACCATGCACGTCGCGCCAGTAGGTCGCGAAGAGGTCGTGGGGCACGCGGTCGCGGCGTAATACCGTGGTGTAGGTGTTGATCGCGATGGTGCGATCGCGCTCGGCGAAGTTCGCGGCGGTGGAGAGGGTCGGCAACGGCGTATCCTTGGCTTGAAGCGAGACGGGGCGCATCCATCCCGTTGTCTGGTGAGGTGCCTCGCCCGTCAGGGGATAAGGCGGTCGGTGCGCAGCTTGGCGAAGAGGTCGAAGAAGCTGTCGTCGGTGGGCTGGTAGTCGAGGAAGCCGAGCCGGCGCGACTTGCCCATGTCGGTGACGACCTCGAAGGGACGGCCAAGATCGGCATCCGTGTGCCAGGGCGAGGCGAGGCGCGACAGATCGGGCTCGGCCAGACCCTCGCGTGTCGCGATGCGGCGCCAAAGGGGCGCGTCGTCCCGCATCTGGTCCTCGAGCGGGCGCACCGTGCCGTCGAAGGGGGCGGGCTCGATCCCGAACCACTCGGCGATGCGGCCCCACATCCAGTTCCAACGGAAGACGTCGCCGTTGACGATGTTGAAGGCCTCGTCGGCGGCCGCAGGCGTTTCCGTCGCCCACAGGAGCTGGCGGGCGAGCTGGCGCGCGTCCGTCATGTCGGTGAGGCTCTTCCACTGCGCTTCCGAGCCCGGGAAGCGGAACGGGCGTCCCGTCTCGCGGCAGAGCGTGGCGTAGACCGCCAGCGTCGTGCCCATGTTCATGGCGTTGCCGACCGCCTGGCCGATCACCGTGTGCGGGCGGTGGACGCTCCAATGGAAGCCGTCGCGCGTTGCTGCCGCGAAGACCTCGTCCTCCTGCGCGTAGTAGAAGTTGTCGACCGGCAGGCGGCCCTGCGTCTCGCGGAACGGCGTCTCGGGCAGCTCGCCCTTTCCGTAGGCCTCGAAGGGTCCGAGATAGTGCTTGAGGCCCGTGACCAGCGCCACGTGGCGCGTCGTGCCACCGGGCCGCAGCGCGTCGAGAAGGTGGCGCACCATGCCGGCGTTGACGCGGATGTTCTCGGCTTCCGTGGCCTGCCGGGCCCAGGTCGTGATGAACACCGCATCGGGCCGCACGTCGCGCAGCGCCTTTGTTGTGGCCGCGGCATCCTGCAGGTCGGCCGCCACCGGCAGGATGCCGTTCTGGCTGGCGGGGCGTCGGGCCAGACCCAGCACCCGCCAGCCCTGTTCGTTGAGAAGCGCGGCGGTCGCGCTGCCCACGATGCCGCTGGCACCCACCACGAGGGCTGTCTTGGTCATGCTGTCCGTCTCCGTCCGGGTTCGGCTGTGTTTGGGGCCGCGTTCCGCCCGAGCTAGGCAGCCCGGACGCCGGCGGCTAGACGGAACCGAATGGGGACATAGGCACCCGGAGGTATCCACTCATGCGACCCGGAACGCCCGACGAGGCGTGGCGCGAGGACTGCGCGCCGCGCCGCGTTCTCGAACTCTTCGCCACCAAGTGGACGAGCATGGTGCTCCACACGCTCCATGCGCGGCATGCAGGCGCGGCGCGCACCGGCGTCCTGCAGCGCTCGCTGCCCGGCATCTCCAAGAAGATGCTGACGCAGACGCTGCGCGAGATGGAGGCGAGCGGGCTCGTGACGCGCCACGTCGCGGGCACCGTGCCGCCGGCGGTCGAGTACCGGCTGACGGCGCTGGGCACGCGCTTCGTCGAGCCGGTCGAGTGGCTCTACCGCTGGGGCCGCCTCAACGCCGACGCGCTGGACGCCCTGCGCGAGCGCACAACCTCGCGACGGCGCGGGACGGAGGCGGCGGAACCGATTCAGTCCTAGACGGCCGGCAGACCTTCCGGTCTCATCCTGGCCTGTGTGGCCAGACGGATCGGCGCGTTGGCGGCGCCCAGGCCCTTGTACCCACGGCGCTCGACGATCTCGAAGAAGAAGCCGCCGGGCAGAGCGTCGAGATAGAGCTGGAAATAGGCGCCCTCGTCGTCGCGGTCGTAGAGAATGCCGTATTCGCGCAGGGCCGCCATCGTCTCGTCGGCAAGGTCGAAGCGGGCCTCGAGGTCGTCGTAGTAGTTCTGGGGAATGGCCAGGAGCGGCATGCCGTTTGTCTTGAGGGCCGCGGCGGTGGCGAGGATGTCGCTGGTGGCAAAGGCGACGTGCTGGACCCCGGGGCCGACGAACTGGCGCACGAAGCGCGCCGACTGGGTGCGCGAGGACTGCGAGGCGTTGAGCACGATGCGCAAACTGCGATCGGCATTCTCGATCACATGGCTGCGCACGAGGCCGCCCGGGTCGGCCACCTCGACGCCGGGCAAAGGCTCGAGGTCGAAGATCGAGCGGTAGAAGAGCGTCCAGGACAGGATATCCTCGGTTCGCACGGTCTGCGCGAGGTGGTCGACCCGTTCGAGCCTGATGCCATCATGGGTGTTCCAGCCGGGGTGCAACTGAAAGTCGCGTTCCCATTGCCGGTCCCGAGCCTCGCCCTCCGGCACGAGGTAGAGAAGGCTGCCCCCCACACCCGCCAGCGCGCCGAGCGCCAGCTCGCCCGCCCCGACCGGAGGGCGGACGACGTCGGCGACGAGACCCTTGGCGCGTGTTTCGGCCGCGTCCGTATCGGCCATCGCCAAGCCGATCGCGCACAGGCTCGTGCCGTGCAGGACATAGGAGGAGTGGGCGAGCCCTTCCGTTTCGCGGTTGATCACGATGCGAAGGGCTCCTTGCGCGTAGAGCTCGACCTCTTTGGTGCGATGCCGGCCCGCATGCTGGAAGCCCAGCCCCTCGATCAGGGTCGACAGGGCGGGTGCCGAGGCGGCGTCGGTCGCGAACTCCAGGAACGAGACGCCCGTCGTGGGGGCGGGCGGGGGGAGAGGCTGCCGCTCGGATGGCCCCTTCACCGCGCGTCCCTCGCGCTTCAACCGGTCCATCGTGAAGATCAGCGAGCGACGCCCGTCCACCGCTGTCTGACGTGCGGAACCTGCGCGGAACTCGTCGTTGAAGATTTCCAGCGAGTAGTAGCCCTCGTAGCCCGTCGCCTCGACGGCGGCCATGAAGTCGGCGACGGCCAGATCGCCTTGACCCAGCATGGCGCGATAATGCCGGCTCCAGGAGAGGGGGTCGAGGTCGAGCTTCGGCGCGTCGGCCATCTGGACGATCGCGATCTTGTCGCGCGGAATGGAGCAGATCGTGGTGGGATCGATGCCGCGCGCCAGCGTGTGGAAGGAGTCGAGAATGAGCCCGACCGCCGGATGATCGGCCCGGCGCACGATCTCCCAGGCGTCGCGGTGGTCGTGGACGAAACGGCCCCAGGCCAGCGCCTCGTAGCCGACGCGAACGCCCATCGAGCGAGCCAGATCGCCGAGTTGTCGCAGATCGTCGGCCGCTCGGTCGATGCCTCCCTGCGCCAGCGGCGACACGCTCGAGCAGATCAGGATGAGGTCGGTGCCGAGCTCGTTCATCGTGTCGAACTTGCGCCGCGCGCGCTCGAAGGCACGAGACCGCTGGGGCTCGGGCAGACCCTCGAAGTCGCGAAAGGGCTGGAACAACGAGATCTCCAATCCCGCGTCGCGCACCATGCGCCCGACGTCCCGCGCGCTCCGGTCGAACGCCAGGAAGTCGTTCTCGAAGATCTCCACCGCACCAAAGCCGGCCGCCGCAATGGCCGTAAGCTTCTCGGACAGATCGCCCGACAGGGATACCGTCGCTATCGAGGTCTTCATGGGGTGGTCTCCCGCCGGATCGGGTCGACGACGCTGCGCCGCATCAGGTCACACGAGAGCCAGGACACGGCTCGGACCGCCGGTCCCCCCGCGCACCTTGGGACCGGCGACCACGAGCATGGCGCCTGATGCGGGAAGGTCGTCCAGCCCGGCGATCGCCTCGACGCCCCAACGTCCGCTTCCGAGCCAGGCGTAATGGACCGGGAACGCGCCCGACGAGGCGAGGCCCGTATCGAGCGATAGCGTGTCGACCGCGATTCCCTTCACGTCGCGCTCGCGCAGGAGGAAGTCCGCCGCCTCGATGTGGAAGCCCGGCGTATGGTTGCGCCCGTCGGCGTCGCGGCCGGTGAAGCGGGGCTCGTCGAGCAGCGCGTGCCAGCCGGAGTTCATCGCGACGCAGCAACCATCCGGCAGGCGACCGTATCGCGCTTCCCAGCGGGCGATGTCGTCCGGCGTCAGGCTGGTGTCAGGATTTGCCGCCGCGCGCTCGCGGATATCGATGACCGCGAGCGGGACCACGAGGTCCGCGATCGGGATGAGGTCGACGCTCAGGCCGTCCTGCGAGAAATGGAGCGGCGCATCCATGTGGGTGCCGGTATGCTCCATCAGCGTCCAGCGATGCAGGTTCACCTTGTCCTTGTCCCAGGTGACCGGCTTCTCCACCGTGAACCACCGCTCGCCGCTGAAGGTCGGGAAACCCTCGAACAGCGTGTGCGTGAGGTCGTGAACCGTGCTGAAGCGGTGTTCGGCCGCCGGAACGGGGGCCGCGAGCGAGGCGGAGGGCAAGGCCATGGCCGCACCCAGAGCAAAGCCGCTCCGCAGGACACCCCGGCGCGTGGCCTGGGCGCAGATCGAATGAAGGCATCCCGGAGGGCACATGTCTGCAGTCTCCCTAAGTGCGTGGATTCAGCGCGTTATGGTTTCGAAATGGGCCAGCATCCGCTCCGTGTCGGGCCTGATCCCGGTGAACAGTTCGAAGGCGCCGGCCGCCTGGAACACGGCCATGCCACCCCCATCCACGGTGCGGCAGCCGCGCGCGCGCGCCAGGCGCAGAAGCTCGGTCTCGAGCGGGAAGTAGACGATCTCCGCCACGAAGTGCCGCGGTGCGATCAGCCTGGCGTCGAGCGGAAGGCCCGGATGGGCTGCGGTCCCCGTCGGGGTCGCGTGCACGAGGCCGTCTGCCTCGGACAGGGCGCCCTCAAGGTCATCGCCGACCTCGATGCGTCGGCCGGCAAAGGAGCGCGTCAGCCGCCGGGCCAGTTCGCCCGCCTTGTCCCGTTCGCGATCAAACAGCGAGAGGCGCTGCGTGCCGAGTTGCAGCAGCGCATGCGCGACGGCTGCCCCGGCGCCGCCCGCCCCGAGCTGCACGACGTGATCCAGGGTCGCGCCACTTAGCCTCCTGCGGAAGGCGTCTCGAAACCCCGAGCAGTCGGTGTTGTGTCCGATCCGCCGGCCCTCGCGCAGCACCACCGTATTGACGGCACCGAGCGCTTCCGCCTCCGGCGACAGGGCGTCGAGGTGAGGGATCACGGCCTGCTTGACGGGATGCGTGACGTTGACGCCTGCAAAGCCTTCCGCGGCCGCCTGATGCAGGAGCGAGGGCAGGGCGTCCGGGCCCCCTCGTTCGTCGAGGTCGAGCAGTCTGTAGCGCAGGTCGAGGCCGTTCGCGCGGCCCTCGGCCTCGTGCAGTGCCGGCGAGCGCGACAGCTGAATGCCGCTGCCGATCAGGCCGACCTGGAGCGTGCGCTGGGCGACGTCGAGCATGGGAAGGCTGCCTTTCCAGACGAGAGGGGCGGCGCGCCGGTTGGGGCGCGCCGCGAACGGAACCGGCGACGGGTTACTGGCCGCCGCGCAGCGTCTTGAGCTGGTTCATGACGGCATCCACGGTCTCGGCGCCGATCTGGTCGCGAAACTCCGCGACCACGGGCTCGACCGCATCGCGGAAACCCTGGAGCTGCTCGGGCGACAGTTCCACGACCTCCATGCCGCTCTTGCGGATCTCGGCCAGGAAGCCGTCGCTGGCGTCGCGCGAGACCTGGCGCTGGTAGTCCCGCGCCTCGGTGGCCGCGGCCTGGAGCAACGCCTGCTCGTCGGCGTCGAGACGGTCCCAGAACGCCTTCGAGACGATCACGATCTGCGGATTGTACTGGTGCCCGGTCAGGGTCAGGTACTTCTGGACCTCGGTGAACTTGGCGTTCACAATGTTGGCGAGCGGGTTCTCCTGCCCGTCCACGGTGCCTGTTTCCAGGGCGCTGTAGAGTTCGGGGTAGGGCAGGGGCACGGCGTTGGCACCGAGCGTGTTGAACGTCGAGACGGGAACCGCCGACTGCACGACGCGGATCTTCAGACCGCGCACGTCCTCGACGGTGTTCACCGGCCGGCGCTCGTTGGTGAGATGGCGGAAGCCGAGCTCCCAGAAGCCGAGGCCGACAAGGCGCTGCGCCGGCAGGCGTTCCATGAGCTGCGTGCCGATCGGGCCGTCCATCACCGCGTCCGCTTCCTGAGGCGTGGCGAACAGGAAGGGCAGATCAACGACGCCGAACTCCTTCACCGTGCCCGACAGGATGCCCGCGTTCATGACGCTCATCTCGACCGTGCCGCCCTGGACGCTGGCCAGTGTCTGGACGTCGCCGCCGAGCGTGCCGCCTGGAAACAGCTTCACGGTGATCTTGCCGCCGCTTCGCTGCGACACGAGCTCGGCGAACCGCTCCATGCCTGTGACCTGCGGATGGCCCTTGGAGTTGGCGGCGGCGAACTTGATGGTCCGCTCCTGGATCTCGGCCAGGGCCGGCGAACCGAGAAGCGTGACCAGCGATACCGCTCCGGCCAGAAGGGGTGCGAGCTTCATGAAGATCCTCCCGAATGGCGCTGTCTGGCGCCGGTTTGCCCGTTTGGGCGTTTGAGACATGGAACAAGGGACGCGGCGCGCTCAGCGAGCCGAGAAGAAGGCTGCGGGCACGGTGACGAGCGCTGGAAACAGAACCAGAAGCAGCAGGACCGCGAGCTGGGCCAGCATGAAGGGCCAGACCCCGCGGATCAGGCGCTCCATGGAGATGCGTCCCACGCCGCAGACGACATTGAGCACGGTGCCGACCGGGGGCGTGACGAGGCCGATCGAGTTGTTGATGATGAAGAGCACCCCGAAGTAGACCGGGTCGATGCCCGCCTGCTTGATTACGGGCATGAGCACGGGCGTCAGGATCAGGATGGTGGGCGTCATGTCCATCGCGGTGCCCACCGCCACGATCAGCACCATGATGGCCAGAAGCAGCAGCGTCTGGTTGCCCATCAGCGGTTCCAAGAGGGCGACCATCGCTCCCGGCAGGTCCGCGATCGTGATCAGCCAGGCCGATACGCTGGCCGCCGCCACCAGAAACATCACCACCGCCGTGGTCTTGGCCGCCGCCGCGAAGACGTCCACCAGCGCGCCAGCGTCGAGCTCGCGATAGATCACCATGGCGACGAACAGCGAATACACGGCCGCCACCACGCCCGCCTCGGTCGGCGTGAAGACGCCGAGCTTCAGGCCGAAGATGATGATCACCGGCAGCAGGAGCGCCCAGACGCTTTCGCGCAGAGCGCGACCGCGCTCGGCCCATCCGGCGCGCGGCGGCAGCTCGAAGCGCTCGCGCCGGATCACGACGAGCCAGGCGATGCAGAGTGCGGCCCCGATCATGAGGCCGGGCGCGATGCCGGCCAGGAACAGTTTGGTGATCGACACCCCGCCCACCACGCCGAACAAGATGAAGCCGATCGAGGGCGGGATGATCGGGCCGATGATCGCGGATGCCGCGATCAGGCCGCCCGAGCGCGCCGGATCGTGGCCTGACTTGATCATCATCGGCATGAGAAGGGCGGCCAGCGCCGCGGCATCCGCCACGGCCGAGCCCGAAAGGCTGGACAGGACGCAGGCCGCCAGAATGCACACGAAGCCCAGTCCACCGCGGCGGTGGCCGACGAGCGCCACCGCCAGCGCCACGATGCGGCGCGACAGGCCGCCGCGGTTCATCACCTCGCCCGCCAGCATGAAGAAGGGCACTGCGATCAGCGTGAAGCTGTCGGCACCCTGCAGGAGGGTCTGGGCGACGATCTGACCGTCGAAGAGGTCGAGATGCGCCATGAGCGCCACGCCCGACAGGATCAGGGCGAAGGCGATCGGCATGCCGAGCGCCATGGTGCCGAGAAGCGAGCCGAGGAAGACCGCGATCACCATCGACGCGCGACCTCAGCGGACCGGTGCGCCATGGCCGCCCTCGGCCAGGGTCATGGGCTGGTCTTCGGACTCCTGGACCAGCACGACGTGCGAAAGGTCGACGCGTCCGGTCGCGATGCCGATACCCTCAGCGAGGAGGAGGCCGAGCGCCGTCACCGCGAAGACGAGCGCGGGAACGAGGAACCAGCCGATCGAGATGCCGGTCACGGGCGTCGTGGTGGCCCAGGTCAGCGCCAACTGCCCCCAGACTCCCTGGAGAAGAAGCACGCAGGCCAGGAGCATGAGCGCGTATCCCAGAAGCACGGCTGGCCGGGCGAGGGCGGCCGGGAGCATGCGGATCAGGGTGTCGATGCCGATATGGGCATGGTCGCGCAGCGCCAGCGCGGCACCCAGAAAGATCAGCCAGACAAAGGCCAGCCGCGACAGCTCTTCCGACGAGGTGATGCCGCTGTTGAAGCCGTAGCGCAGAACGACGTTGCCAAAGACCAGTATGACCATCGCGGCCAGAAGGCCTGCAATCGCCAGACGCAGAAGAGCGAAGTAAGCCTCGACGATCCGTCGCATGCCGTTGGTCCTCCCATCCCGGCGGACGCGTTGCGTCACGCCCGCGCCCCGGCAGCGATCTTTCGGCTCGTCCATCCGTGATGGTGCGTGCCGAGTGTGTCGCCTTGCTCCGTGGCTTGTTACGCTCCGTTTTTCGAGCGCTGCCAAAAAGTGTACGAACTGGTTCGTTTAGTCAACGGTGACGGGACTTGATTGGCGTGGGCCGCCATTCCAAGCATGCTTCGCGCGCAGCGATCGTCGGGCAGGAGAGGAATCAGGGAGGTGGAGACGAGCAACCGCAAAGCGGGTGAACGGGCGGTATCCGCCGACCGCGCCGGTCGCGGACGCGGCACGGCGACGCCTCAGGCAAGCCGAACCCGGATGACCCGAGACGACATCCTTCTGGTGGCGCGCGAGGAGTTCGCCGCCCATGGCCTGTCGGGCGCGCGCGTCGATGCGATCGCCGAGCGCACCCGCACGTCGAAGCGGATGATCTACTATCACTTCGGGTCCAAGGAGGGGCTCTACCTAGCCGTCCTAGAACATGCCTATGCCGGTATCCGGGGCGTCGAGGCGGAGTTGAGGCTCGGCGATCTCGACCCCGAGGAGGCCATGCGTCGCCTCGTCGACTTCACCTTCGACTACGACGAGGCGAACCCCGAGTTCATTCGCCTCGTGACGATCGAGAACATCCACCGGGCGACGCACATGCGGCAGTCCGGCACGCTCGGGCAGCTCAACGTCTCGGTGATCGACACGATCGCCGACATCCTGAGGCGGGGACAGCAAAGCGGGGTGTTCCGGCGCGACGTCGACCCGATCGACCTGCACATGCTGATCTCGTCCTACTGCTTCTTCCGCGTTTCGAACCGGCATACGTTCGGCGCCATCTTCGATCGCGACCTGGCCGACGGAACCGTTCAAGCCCGCCACAAGCAGTTGCTGCAGGACGCGGTTCTGGCGCTCTTGCGAGAACCGGCTTCGGATCCTTCCGCAGATGATGGGCGCCACGATCGCACCCCTTAGGTCGGCCCGCACAGGGCGGTGGCCGGGAGCGCAAGGCGCGAGAAGGTGACGATGGGCAACTTCCGCCGGGGAGCCGCCCCATCGTTCGAGGCGCGATGGGATCATGACGCACGGCGAGGTTTCCGAGATCCTGCAACTCGTCGTCTGTCGGGAACGGCCAGTACCGCCGGCCAACGGACGACGTCGCGGTCGGACGATCCGGAAGAGGCTCGCTCACCGGCTCGGGCTCGATGCGCACGTATCTGGAATGCCACGGGCGACGATCGGCAGCCTAATTTTACCCGTTTAGGCATGAAATCCCCGCTAGGTTCCTTTGTGCGGGCTCCGTTAGGGTGCCGGGATCCAACATAAAAACGCCGGTACCGGGAAAGCCGGAGCGAACCGGACCGCAGAGGGCGATCGGATCCATGTCTCAACCCAGGCTCACCTTCATCGGCGCGGGCTCGACGACCTTCATGAAGAACATCGTCGGCGACATCCTGCAGCGTCCCGCGCTGCGCGACATCGAGATCCGGCTGATGGACATCGACCGGCAGCGCCTCGGCGAAAGCGAGATCGTCGCGCGCAAGCTCGCCGCGACGCTCGGCAGCAAGAGCACCGTCACGACCTTCACCGACCGGCGCGCGGCGCTGGAAGGGGCGGACTTCGTGGTGGTCGCCTTCCAGATCGGCGGCTACGAGCCTGCTACCGTCACCGACTTCGAGGTGCCCAAGCGATACGGCCTGCGCCAGACCATCGCCGACACGCTGGGCGTCGGCGGCATCATGCGGGGCCTGCGTACGGTGCCCCACCTGTGGGCGATCTGCGCCGACATGACCGAGGTCTGCCCCGACGCGATCCTGCTCCAGTACGTCAACCCGATGGCGATCAACACCTGGGCCATCGCCGAGAAGTTCCCCCGCATCCGGCAGGTGGGGCTGTGCCACTCCGTGCAGGGCACGGCCTTCGAGCTTGCCCGCGACCTCGACATTCCGCTCGGCGAGATCCGCTACCGCGCGGCCGGCATCAACCACATGGCCTTCTATCTCCAGTTCGAGCACCGGCAGGCGGACGGCTCCTACAAGGACCTCTATCCCGCGCTCCTCGAAGGCTATCGCGCGGGCCGCATTCCCAAGCCCTCGCATTGGAACGAGCGCTGCCCCAACAAGGTGCGCTACGAGATGCTGACGCGCCTCGGCTACTTCGTGACCGAGAGCTCGGAGCATTTCGCGGAATACACGCCCTACTTCATCAAGGAGGGCCGCGAGGACCTGATCGAGCGCTACGGCATCCCGCTCGACGAATATCCCAAGCGCTGCGTCGAGCAGATCGCCCGCTGGAAGACGCAGGTCCAGCAGTACCGCGACGCCGACCGGATCGAGGTCAAGGCGAGCCACGAATACGCCTCCTCGATCGTGAACTCGGTGTGGACCGGCGAGCCCTCGGTGATCTACGGCAACCTGCGCAACAACGGCTGCATCTCGTCGCTGCCCGAGGCCGCGGCCGTCGAGGTGCCGTGCCTCGTCGACGCCAGCGGCATCCAGCCGACGCGGATCGGACGCCTGCCGCCCCAGCTGACCGCGCTCATGCGCACCAACATCAACGTGCAGGAGCTCACCGTCGCCGCGCTGGTGGAGGAAAATCCCGATCACATCTATCATGCGGCCATGATGGACCCGCACACCGCCGCCGAACTCGACCTCGACCAGATCTGGCAGCTGACCGCCGATCTCCTGCGCGCCCACGGGGACTTCATACCCGAATGGGCGCGTCCCAAGCCGGACGGCCGCCGCAACGCCGCCTGAGCGGCCGTGGCGAGCGAGGGCGGGATGGACGGGGAGCTCCTGCGCCGCTTTCGCGCGCAGGGCTCGGCCATGCGCATCGTGACGCTGGCGCGCAGCCGCCACCGGCTGCACACCATGCCGACCTCGACCGGCTACGACCGGCTGACCGACGCCGACGGCTACCATTGGGACGGGCAGAAACGCGGTGCCGCACCCTTCACGGTGCTCCAGCACACGATCTCGGGTGCGGGCCGCCTCGTCTTCGAGCGCCGCGCCTACGAGGTCGGGCCCGGCCAGACCATGCTGGTCATCATCCCCTCGAACCATGTCTACACGGTGCCCGCGGGCGGGCACTGGGAGTTCTTCTGGATCTCCATGTATGGCGGCGAGGCCCTGCGTGTTCACCGGGCGGTGCAGGAGCATGCCGGGCCGGTCTTCCGCCTGGCGGCGGCGACGATCGACGCCATCGCGGGCGAGTGCCTGAAGCTCACCGAGGGGGGAGGGGTGACGCCGGGTGCGGCGTCCGCCCACGCCTATGCCGCGCAGATGGCGCTCTACGACGACATTCTCGGCCCCGGCCGGCCGGCGGCGGAAGACGGGGCGCCGGTTCGCGATGCGGTGGACCTCGTCAAGGCGCATGTGCGCGACCATCTGACGGCGCGCCTCTCGGTCGACGACCTCGCGCATCTCGCCGGATTCAGCCGCGCTCATTTCACCCGTCTCTTCACGGCGGCCGAGGGCATCTCGCCCGGCGAGTTCGTCCTGAACGAGCGCATGCGGCGCGCGGCGCGGTTGCTGGCCAGCGGCGAGCGACCCGTCAAGGCGATCGCGATCGACTGTGGATTCGACGATCCCAACTATTTCGCCAAGGCCTTCCGACGTGCCTTCGGCACGAGCCCGAGCGATTTCCGCACCAGCGGCATGTATGCCGGGAGCCCGGCGTCGAGTGGCTGACGGCGCCGCACCGCTTGCGGCAGCCCAGCACGATTTTACCCTCCATCCGACATTTTGCTTCTATCGCGCCCCAAATACCCGGCGATAACCTCCGATCCAACGCAACCGGGTCGATCCGCCTCGACCCGTCGCGGCCGAGAAGCCGGCAGGGGCCGGACCGCCGCAAGACGCAAGGGGAGGGGCCGCGATGTCCGTGACGATCGCCATCATCGGAGCCGGTTCGGTCGGCTTCACCAAGAAGCTGGTGTCCGACATCCTGTGCGTGCCGGAGCTTCGCGACGCGCACATCGCGCTCACCGACATCAATCCGCAGAACCTCGCCATGGCGGAGCGCATCGTTCGGCGCATCGTCGAGGCCAACGGCCTGCCGACGCAGGTTTCGGCCGCGAGCGACCGTCGCCGCGCGCTCGAGGGCGCGCGCTACGTCATCAACTGCTCGCGCATCGGCGGGCTCGAGGCCTATGCGAGCGACATCCAGATTCCACTGAAATACGGCGTCGACCAGTGCGTCGGCGACACGATCTGCGCGGGCGGCATCCTCTACGGCCAGCGCAACGTGCCCGCCATCCTCGACTTCTGCCACGACATCCGCGAGGTCGCCGAGGACGGCGCGCGGCTCCTGAACTACGCCAACCCGATGGCGATCAACACCTGGGCGGCGATCGACCATGGCGGGGTCGACACGATCGGCCTGTGCCACGGCGTGCAGAACGGCTGGCGCCAGATCGCGAGCGCGCTCGGAGTTCCGCGCGAGGAGCTCGACTACATCTGCACCGGCATCAACCACCAGACGTGGTACGTCGACCTGCGCCACAACGGCCGGCGCATCGGGCGCGACGAGCTCGTCGCCGCCTTCGAGCGCCACCCCGTCTTCAGCCAACAGGAGAAGGTGCGCATCGACGTCCTGAAGCGCTTCGGCTTCTACTCCACCGAGTCGAACGGCCACCTGTCGGAGTACCTGCCCTGGTACCGCAAGCGGCCCGACGAGATCGGCCGCTGGATCGACATGTCGGACTGGATCCACGGCGAGACGGGCGGGTACTTGCGCTACTCCACCGAGAGCCGCAACTGGTTCGAAACGGACTTCCCTGCCTTCCTGGAGGAGGCCGGTCAGCGGCTCGACCCCGCGCGCCGCACCGACGAGCATTGCAGCCATATCATCGAGGCGCTGGAAACGGGCCGCACCTATCGCGGGCATTTCAACGTCAAGAACCGCGGCATCATCACCAACCTGCCGTCCGACTGCATCGTCGAGTCCACCGGCTTCGTGGACCGCTTCGGCCTGAACATGGTGTCGAACCTGACGCTGCCGCTCGGCTGCGCGGCGACCTGCCAAGCCTCGGTCGACGTCCAGCGCATGGCCGTCCAGGCGGCGGTGACGGGCGACGTCGAGCTGCTCAAGCTCTCCGTTCTGCACGACCCGCTGGTCGGCGCGATCTGCTCGCCCGAGGAGGTCTGGCAGATGGTCGACGAGATGCTCGTGGCGCAGGCCGAATGGCTGCCACAGTATGCCGACGCGATCCCGGCCGCGCGCGAGCGTCTTGCCAAGGGCACCGTGCCGACGCGCCAGTGGGCGGGCGCGGCGCGCCGCGAGGTGCGCTCGGTGGAGGAGGTCCGCGAGGCGACCGCCGCGCGGCGCACGATGGGCGCGCTCGGCCAGCGCCCCGGCGCCTGACACATCACCAGATCGGACAGGGCGGCGGTACCGGGCTGAAGATCCGGCCGCCATTCAGGATGGGAGGAACGGACGCATGACGAAGTGGTTCTCGGGCACCGCGATCGCGGTCCTCTGGACGATGGCCCTGTCGGGAGCGGCGGGCGCGCAAGAGCTGAAGGGCCCCGAGCCGGCGCCCGTCGGGCAGAGCCTGCAGAAGGGCGAGGGCGTGCGCATCGCGCGCGACACGCTCATGCAGGCCCGCGCGCTCGACAGCTATCAGGAGCCGGGCTGGGTCGCCGACATGGTGAAGGCCGGCAAGCTGCCGCCCGTCAAGGACCGTCTGCCCGCCGTGCCGCTCGTGGTCGACACGTCCAGCGTCGAGGGGCCGGGCGTCTACGGCGGCGTCCTGCGCCACGTCTCGGGCGCGCGTCCGCAAGGGTGGAACTGGGCGGCCGGCAACGTCCTCGCCTGGGGCGGCGTCGAGGAGATCATCAGCCAGTGCCTCGTGCGCAACGCGCCGGTCTGGATGCTGACGCCCGAGAACACCGAGCCGCTGCCGCAGCTGGCCACCCGCTGGGAGTGGTCCGAGGACGGCCACGCCCTCACCATGCACCTCCTCAAGGGCGCCAAGTGGTCGGACGGCCAGCCCTTCACGGCCGACGACGTCGTCTTCCATTGGGAAGACAACATGAACGATCCCGGCGTCGCCGCCTGGGGCCGGCCGGCCGCCTACGGCGAGGGGACGAAGCTCGAAAAGGTCGACGACGCGACGATCCGCTGGGTCTTCACCGAGGCCTTCCCGGTCACGACGCTCTACCAGATGGGCTACCAGAAGATGTGCCCGGGCCCCGCGCACATCCTCAAGCCCCTACACCCGAAGTATAACAAGGACGCTACCTACCAGAGCTACGCGACCGCGCTCTCGCCCGACAAGACGCCCTGGGTGACCATGGGGCCGTGGACGGTCACGGACTACCGGCCGAACCAGATCATGGTGATGCGCCGCAACCCCTACTTCTACGAGGTCGACGACAAGGGCAACCAGCTGCCCTACCTCGACGAGGTCCAGTACAAGCTGTCGACCTGGGAGGATCGCACGATCCAGACGGTGGCGGGTTCGGCCGACTACGCCAACCTCGAGGACCCGAGCCTCTACCTCGAGTCCATGCGCCAGGCCCAGAAGCCGGACTTCCCGACCAAGGTCATCTGGGGCCCCCGTTCGATCGACTGGAGCGTCCTGCCCAACTACTCGACGGTCTGCGGCGTCGCCTCCGACCGTGACCGGGCGATCCGCGAGCTGAACCGCAACGCCGAGTTCCGCCGCATCGTCAGCCAGGGCATCGACCGGCAGGCGCTCGGCCAGTCGCTCGTGCGCGGTCCCTTCATCATCCCGTTCGCCGGCGGGCTCCATCCCGAGAGCGACTTCGGCTCGCCCGACATGACGGTCTTCTACCCCTACGACCTCGCCGGGGCGAAGGCGGCGCTGGCCAGGATGGGCTTCACCGACACGGACGGCGACGGCATCGTCAACTGGCCGGCGGACAAGGCGGCGATGGGAGGGCGCAACCTCGACATCAACCTCGCCTATTCCACGCTCTACCCGACCGACACGAGCATCGCGCAGTCGCTCGTCACCATGCTGCGCGAGGTCGGCGTCAACGCGGTGCTCCAGCCCAACAATACCGAGCTCGTGAACCTCATCGACGGCTGCGCCTGGGACTGGGTCGTGCGCCGCGGCGACCGCTACTCGCAGGCGCCGATCATGAACCTCGACTATCTCGCGCCGGTCGCCGCCAACCGGCCCGAATGGCACCGCGGCACGCCCGAGAAGCCGCAGGAGCTTCTGCCCTTCGAGACCGAGCTCGTCTCGCTCGTGCGCCAGATCCAGCGCGAGCCGGATGCGGGCAAGCGCAACGCCCTCCTGCGGGACTTCAACCGGCTGCAGACCGAGAACGTCTACCAGATCGGCCTCGTCTCGGTGCCGGCCGCGCTTCTGATCGGCAAGCGCCTGCACAACGTGCCTGCCGGAACTCCGGTTCTGGCCTACGGCTGGGGCGAGGATGGGGCGATGCGCGAACGCCTCTTCGTCCCCGCCGATCAGCAGGGCAGCGTTCCCGAACTGGCACCTCGAACCCTCCCGGGGGTCCAGTAAGGGAAGCCGCGCCGCCGGGGTCCTGATGCCCCGGCGGTGCGCCATCGCGTTGATCCCAAGCGATCCGTAGGGAGTGCGTCCATGCTCGGCTTCGTCCTTCGCCGCCTCGTCTCGGCGATCGGCCTCGTCTTCGCGGTGAGCCTCGTGTCCTTCGCCCTGATCCAGGCGCCGCCGGGCGATTACGGCGATACGGTCAAGGCGACGGCGATGAGCCGCGGCGGCATGGGCGAGGCCGACGCCGAGCGCTTGGCCCAGGCGACGCGCGAGACCCTCGGCCTCAACGATCCCCTGCCGGTGCAATACGCCAAGTGGATCGGCGGCATCGTCACGCGCGGCGACTTCGGCCCGTCCTTCCTCCAGAACCGCCCGGCCATCGCGGTGATCGGCGAGCGCATCTGGTGGACGCTGGGCATCGCGCTCGTCTGCCACCTTCTTGCGACGCTGATCGGCTGCGGCCTCGGCATCTTCGCGGCCGTGAACCAGCATCGATGGGGCGACCGCGCCGCGACCGTGATCGCCTTCCTCGGCATGACCATCCCGCGCTTCTTCATGGCGCTGGTGATCCTCTACCTTCTCGCCTTCGTCTGGCGCTCGCCCACGATCGGCTCGCTCTTCTCGGCGCCCTACGTGATCGCGCCCTGGAGCTTCGCGAAGTTCCTTGATCTCGTCGCCCATGTCTGGCCGATCGTCCTGATCGCGGCCTTCGGTGGGCTCGCCTACAATCTGCGCGTCATGCGCGGCAATCTCCTCGACGTCCTGCGCCAGCCCTTCATCGAGGCGGCGCGCGCCAAAGGCCTGCCCGAGCGCAAGGTCGTCATGAAGCACGCCGTGCCCAACGCCATCCATCCGCTCGTCATGAACCAGGGGCTGATCATGCCCTACATGGTCTCGGGTGAGCTCGAGGCGGCGATCATCCTCGCCATCCCCACGATCGGCCCACTCATGCTCCAGTCGCTGCTCGTCGAGGACATCTACGTCACGGCCTCGATCTTCATGATCCTCGCCGTGATCCTCGTGATCGGCAACTTCCTGGCCGACGTCGCGCTCGCCGCTCTCGATCCGCGCGTGCGCCAGGGGGCCTTCCGATGACGCTGCTCGACGCCAAGATCGCGCAGGACGAGGAGCGCCGGCTCCTCCATCCCGACGAGGCCGCCCGCGACGAGGGGCTTCTCGCCGACGCCAAGGCGCCGGAGGTGCGCGCGCGCTCCTACCGCGCGCTCGTCTGGCGGCGCTTCCGGCGCAACCCGCTTGGGATGATCGGCCTCGCGCTCGTCGCGCTTCTCCTTCTGACGGCGGTCTTTGCCGACTTCCTCGCGCCCTACGATCCCAACGCGCGAAACGCCGACGCGATCTACCAGCCGCCCCAGACGCTGCACTTCAGCTCCGAGGACGGCTTCCACCCCGTGCCCTTCACCCATCCCGTGAGCTTCGAGCTCGACCCGGCGACCTTCCTTCTCGTGCCGACGGTCGACACCGCGACGCGATGCCAGCCGACCTTTCTCGGCCAGGGCTGGTCGTACCGCGTGCTCGGCATGAGCTTCGACCGGCATCTTCTCGCCGCGCCGCAGAACTGTGCCTTCCATGTCATCGGCACCGACCGCGACGGGCGCGACATGCTCTCGCGCCTTCTCGTCGGCTCGCGTCTGACGCTCCTGATGGCGGGGCTGGTGGTCGCGATCTCGGTGACCGTCGGGACGCTGGTCGGCATCCTGTCGGGATATCTCGGCGGCCGGGGCGACGAGTGGATCCAGCGCGTCGTGGAGTTCGTGCTGGCCCTGCCCGAACTTCCCCTCTACTTCGCGCTGGTCGTCGTCATCCCGCGCAACACCGACGCCTTTCTGGTGTTCATCGGCCTTGCCCTCATCCTGTCGGCGCTGCGCTGGGCGCAGCTCGCTCGCGAGGTGCGCGGCAAGACGCTTCTGGTCAGCCGGCTCGACTATATCGGCGCGGCCGAGGCGATCGGCGCCTCGACGCCGCGCATCCTCGTCAAGCACATCCTGCCCAACGTCCTCGGCCACGTGATCGTCTCGACCACGCTCATGATCCCGACCATCGTGCTCCTGGAAAGCTTCCTGTCGTTCCTGGGCATCGGCGTGCGCCCGCCGCTGGTCAGCTGGGGCATGCTGCTCAACGCGGCGAGCGACCTTCAGACGCTCGGCTCCTACCCGTGGGTGCTTTCGCCGATCGCCGCCATCCTCGTCACCGTGCTCGGCTTCAACATGCTCGGCGACGCCCTGCGCGACGCGATCGACCCGACCTCGAAATAGAAGGCTCGACCATGACGCACCTCCTCGAGGTCGAGAACCTGTCCGTCACATTCCGCCACGAGGACGGCGCGGTGGAGGCGGTGCGCGCCTCCTCGTTCCACGTCGAGCGCGGCGAGACGCTGGCCATCGTCGGCGAGTCGGGCTCGGGGAAGTCCGTCACCTCGCGCGCGGTGATGCGGCTTCTGGCCGGCAACGCCAGGCTCGGTGCCGACACGCGCATCCGCTTCATGGGAGAGGATCTGGCCAGGCTCACCGAGCGGCAGATGCGGGCCGTGCGCGGCGGGCGCATCGCCATGATCTTCCAGGAGCCGATGAGCTCGCTCAATCCGCTCTACCGGATCGGCGACCAGATCGCGGAAGCCATCACGACGCATCGCCCCATGCCCAAGAAGGCGGCGCTCGCCGAGGCGCTCGACCTCCTGCGTCAGGTGCGCATCCCCGAGCCCGAGATGCGCCTGTCGCAGTATCCCCATCAGCTTTCCGGCGGCCAGCGCCAGCGCGTGATGATCGCCATGGCGATCGCGAACGGCCCCGACCTCCTGATCGCCGACGAGCCGACCACAGCGCTCGACGTCACGGTCCAGGCCGAGATCCTCGACCTTCTCGACACGCTGCGGCGCGAGCGCGACATGGGCATGGTCTTGATCACCCATGACCTTGGCATCGTGAAGCGGCGCTCGGACCGCGTTTGCGTCATGCGACGCGGCGAGATCGTGGAGCGCGGCGAGACGCGCGCCGTCTTCGAGGCGCCCGCACATCCCTACACGCGAAAGCTCCTCGCCTCGGAGCCGCGCGGCCTGCCCGATCCGGTCCCCGAGGCGGCGAAGGTCGTGATGGAGACGCGCAACCTCGACGTCTTCTTCGACATCCGCTGGGGCGGGCTCCTGCGCTCCAGGACCGCCTCCTTGCGCGCGGTCGACGACGTGACGCTGTCGGTCCGGCGCGGCGAGACGCTCGGCATCGTGGGCGAGTCGGGCTCCGGCAAGTCGACGCTCGGCAAGGCGATGCTGCGGCTTCTCAACGTGCGCTGCGGCGAGATCCTGTGGCAGGGCGAGCCGATCCAGGGGCGCACCAAGGCCGAGATGCGCCCGCTGCGCACCAAGCTCCAGGTCGTGTTCCAGGATCCCTTCGCCTCGCTCAACCCGCGCATGTCGGTGCGCGATCTCGTGGAGGAGGGGCTCGTCGTCAACGGCATCGGGGCCTCGTCCAGAGAACGCGAGGCGCTGGTGCGCGAGGCGCTGCGCGACGTCGATCTCGATCCCAACTGCCTCAACCGCTTCCCGCACGAGTTCTCCGGCGGCCAGCGACAGCGCATCGCGATCGCGCGCGCCATCGTGCTGCGGCCCGAGTTCGTGCTCCTCGACGAGCCGACCTCGGCGCTCGACCTGTCCGTTCAGGCGCAGATCATCCAGCTCCTGCGCGACCTCCAGCGCAGCCACGGGCTGACCTACCTCTTCATCAGCCATGACCTGAAGGTCGTGCGCGCGCTCTGCCACAACGTGGTGGTGATGAAGGGCGGCGAGATCTGCGAGCGCGGGGCGACCGCCGAGATTCTGGAGAACCCGACCCATCCCTATACGCGCCGGCTGATCGACTCCGCGTTCCAGCCCTGAGGCCGCCGGTCCGGCTGGCACCCTGTCCGGCTCGGTGAAGCAGCCATGCGGCTGCCGCCTTCCAGGAGCGCGGCGGATGCATGGGTGCGTCGGCAAATGCGCATTGGCCATCGGTCCGGCGACCGTGCTTGGGATCGAGCCTGTCCATCGATCGCTCCGGGAGGATGACCCATGATCTCGGTTTCGATCGACGAACCCGTCGGCCCCGATACGGCGTCGACCGGTCGCGGCGGGGGCTGGGCCATCGCAGCCCTGTCGCTCGGCTCCTTCGTGATCGGCACGGGCGAGTTCGGGATCATGGGCCTGTTGCCGGAGGTGGCGCGCGATCTCGGTGCAACGATCCCCCAGGCCGGGCTCCTGATCACGGGCTATGCGCTCGGCGTCGTGTTCGGCGCGCCGCTTCTGGCCGTTCTGACGTCGCGCATGGAGCGCCGCCGCGTTCTCTTGGCGCTGGCCGCGATCATCGTGGTCGGCAACCTCGCCTGCACGTTGTCGCCGACCTACGGGCTGCTGATGGCCGCGCGCCTGTTCACCGCGCTGGCGCACGGCACGTTCTTTGGTGTCGGCGCGGTGCTGGCAGCCGAGGTCGCACGACCGGGCCGGCAGGCGCAGGCGATCTCGCTGATGTTCGTCGGCATGACGCTGGCCAATGTCGTCGGCGTTCCGCTCGGCACGCTCGTGGGGCAGGCGTTCGGCTGGCGCACGCTGTTCGGCGTCGTCACGGCGCTCGCGCTTCTTCAGGCCCTGGCGCTGGCGCTCACGGTTCCGCGCAGCGTTCCGCGTGCCGATGTCGGCTTTCGCGACGAGGTGCGCGTGCTCCTGCGCCGTCCCGTTCTGGTCGCCATGTCGATCAGCGTACTCGCCTCGACCTCGCTGTTTGCGGTCTATACCTACATCACGCCGCTTCTGACCGACGTCACGCATGTCGCGCCAGCCGACGTGCCGGCTCTGCTTCTTGTGTTCGGCGTCGGGATGACGGTCGGCAACATCCTGGGGGGACGCGCGGCGGACCGGTTTCTCCTGGTCGCGCTGATGGGTCTGTTTCTGGGGATCGTCGCGGTACTGCTGGCGCTCTGGCTTCTGGCGGATGCGCCCGCGGCCACGCTCGTGCTGCTGTTCGTCTGGGGCGCGCTGGTGTTCGGCGTGGTGGCGCCCATGCAGATGCGCATCGTCCAGGTGGCGGCGGGTGCGCGCAACCTCGCCTCGACGCTCAACCAAAGCGCCTTCAACCTTGGCAATGCGTTGGGGGCCTGGGCGGGGGCGGGACTGATCGGGGCGGGCGCCGGCTTCCGCGATCTGCCGCTGGCGGGCGCGCTGTTCGCCGCGCTGGCCTTGGTCGCCGTCCTGTGGAGCCGGCGCCTGGATCGGACCGCCCACGCCTGATGCGCGGCGCGGGCGGTCCGCTTGACCGGATCAGCCCGCCTGAAGGGGCGAGATCGAAATCTCGACGCGACGGTTGAGCGCGCGACCTTCTTCGGTGTTGTTGGAGGCGATGGGGCGGCTCATGCCGTAGCCCTGCGTGTTCAGGCGACGCGGGTTGACGCCCTGGCTCGCCAGGAACTGCGAGACCGACGAGGCGCGCCGCTGCGACAGGGCGAAGTTGTAGCCTTCGCCGCCCACATTGTCGGTGTTGCCGGCGACGTCCACGATGGAGCGGTCGTATTTGTTGAGGACGATCGCGACCGACTGGAGCGTCGGATAGAATTCCGAGCGCACCTGGTCCTGGTTCGTGGCGAAGGTGATGTTGGAGGGCATGTTGAGGATGATGCGGTCGCCGTCGCGCGTCACCGAGACGCCGGTGCCCTGCAACTGGGCGCGCAGGTCCGCCTCCTGGCGGTCCATGTAGACGCCGATGCCGCCGCCGCCGATCGCGCCGATGCCGGCGCCGATCAGCGCCGCGCGACCGGGATCGGAGCCTGTCGCACGGCCGACGAGGTAGCCGCCGAGCGCGCCGGCACCCGCGCCGATGCCCAGGCCTCCGGCCGTGTTCGAGATCTTCTGCTCGCCCGTGTAGGGATCCGTCGTGCAGCCGGCGAGCATCGAGGTCGCGGCGAAAACGAGAAGCAGCTTCTTCATGGCGTCTTTGATCCAGCCGAAAGGCGTCGCCCTATCAGGCGGCGCCGTGTTGTTCGCGTTCCGGCGCTAGACAACAGTCGGGGCTGGATTGGGGCTGGCGAGACGAATGGTGGCCGGGCGTTGCCGCCCGGCCACAAGGATCGTCAGGCGGCGGCCTTGGCGCCGAGCAGCTTGCGGTTCACGAGAAGCTCCGCGATCTGGATGGCGTTCAGCGCCGCGCCCTTGCGCAGGTTGTCGGCCACGATCCACATGTTGAGCCCGTTCTCGAGCGTCTGGTCCTCGCGGATGCGGCTGATATAGGTCGCGTCCTCGCCCGCGGTCTCGATCGGCGTGATGTAGCCGCCGTCCTCCTGCTTGTCGATCACGAGGCAGCCCGGCGCCTCGCGCAGGATATCGCGCGCCTCGTCCGCCGTGATCGGCTGTTCGAACTCGATGTTGACCGCCTCGGAATGCCCGATGAAGACCGGCACGCGGACCGCCGTGCAGGTCACCTTGATCTTGGGATCCAGCATCTTCTTGGTCTCGGCCATCACCTTCCACTCCTCCTTCGTGGAGCCGTCCTCCATGAAGACGTCGATGTGGGGGATCACGTTGAAGGCGATGCGCTTGGTGAACTTCTTGTTCGTGGTGGGATCGGCGACGAACACGGCGCGGCTCTGCTCGAAGAGCTCGTCCATGCCGTCCTTGCCCGCGCCCGAGACCGACTGGTAGGTCGACACCACGACGCGCTTGATCGTCGCGCGGTCGTGCAACGGCTTCAAGGCCACCACGAGCTGGGCCGTCGAGCAGTTCGGGTTGGCGATGATGTAGCGGTTTGTGAAGCCCTTCACCGCGTCGGCGTTCACCTCAGGCACCACCAGCGGCACGTCGGCGTCGTAGCGGAAGGCCGAGGAGTTATCGATCACGACGCAACCCTTGGCGCCGATGCGCGGGGCCCATTCCTTGGCGACCGATCCGCCGGCCGACATGAGGCAGATGTCGGTGCCCGAGAAGTCGTAGGTGTCGAGCGACTTCACCTTGAGGGTCTTGTCGCCGAAGGAGACTTCGGTGCCCTGCGAGCGGCGAGAGGCGAGGGCCACCACTTCGTCGGCCGGGAAGCCGCGCTCCTCGAGGATGTTGAGCATCTCGCGGCCGACATTGCCTGTCGCGCCGACCACCGCCACCTTGTAACCCATCGTCTGACCTTAGCCTTCGCCCCGGAACCGGCCATGCGCTCGCCACCCGTCCCGGGGGCGTTCGGGACGAGGCGGTCAGATCGTAATCGTGGTTTTCGTGAGCGTGGTCATGGAGCCGAGCCTATGCGCCCGGTGTCGTCGACGTGTCAATCGTCGATGCGCAACACCGCGACCACCATCGTGCTGGTGCGATAAACGAAAGGGCAGCCCACGCGGGCTGCCCCTCAACTCTGTCGATGCGTCCGGCGAGCCGAGCGGTCGACCCTTAGCTCCGGCGCCAGTCGCGGCGGTCGGGGTAGCCGGCGGTCTGCGGACCGAGGCTCCGACGCGCGCCGCGCTCGGCGATCTTCTTGCTGATCCAACCCACCAGGACGGCCTTGATGATTCCGCGAATCATGATCTGCTCCGTTTGACGTTCCTCTGCGCAAACAATGCGCTAGCGCGCCGTGGGTTCCGGTAGTGGCTCCGGGTCTTCGCCATCGCACGAAATGGTGACAGGCCGGATTCTGGACGGGCTTGTGCGAATCCCGGCGAAAATGGGGCAGGGCGCTTCCAATCGTTGACGAAGCGTTTACCGTAGGCCGCCGCATCGGGAGAATGCGCAAGAAACCGTCACGACGCGACGGCGGGAGGAGAAGAGAGTGTCGACATATCCAGCGGGGGCCGAAGCCGCTCCCATACGCGCACCCATGACCAAGCGCGAGCGGAAGGTGATCATCGCCTCCTCGCTCGGCACGGTCTTCGAGTGGTACGACTTCTATCTGTACGGAACGCTGGCCGCGATCATCGGCAAGCAGTTCTTCTCGCAGTTCCCGCCGGCCACGCAGGCGATCTTCGCCCTTCTGACATTTGCCGCCGGCTTCCTGGTTCGCCCGTTCGGCGCGCTGGTCTTCGGGCGGCTCGGCGATCTCGTCGGCCGCAAGTACACCTTCCTCCTGACGATCCTCATCATGGGCCTGTCGACCTTCGCGGTCGGCCTTCTGCCGGGCTATGAGCAGATCGGCATCGCCGCTCCCATCATCCTCGTTCTCTTGCGCATGGCGCAGGGCCTGGCGCTGGGCGGCGAATACGGTGGCGCGGTGGTCTACGTGGCGGAGCACTCGCCCCGTAACCGGCGCGGCTTCTACACCGCCTGGATCCAGACCACGGCAACGATGGGTCTTCTCCTGTCGCTGGCGGTGATCGTGACCCTGCGCGTCAACATGGGCGAGGAGGCCTTCGCCTCGACGCAGCCCTTGTTCTTCGGGCTCGAGGGCGGCTGGCGCGTTCCCTTCCTTCTGTCGATCGTGCTCCTGATCATCTCGATCTACATCCGGCTGCAGATGCACGAGTCGCCGATCTTCCAGAAGATGAAGGAGGAGGGCACCCAGTCCAAGGCACCGCTGTCGGAGGCCTTCGGAAACTGGCGCAACGGTCGCATCGTCCTGATCGCCCTGTTCGGGCTCGTGATCGGCCAGGCCGTGGTCTGGTACACCGGCCAGTTCTACGCGCTGTTCTTCCTTCAGACGGTCCTGAAGATCGATCTTCTGACGGCGAACGTCCTGATCGCCTGGGCGCTGATCATCGCAACGCCCTTCTTCCTCGTGTTCGGTTCGCTGTCGGACCGGATCGGTCGCAAACCCGTGATCCTGGCCGGCTGCCTCCTGGCGGCGGCGACCTACTTCCCGCTGTTCCAGGCGCTGACCACGGCCGCCAACCCGACCTATGCGAACGCGATCGAGACCGTGCGCGCCGAGGTCGTCGCCGACCCCGCGACCTGCGGTTCGCTGTTCGACCCGGTGGGCGTGCGGACCTTCACGAGCCCCTGCGACGTGATGCGTCGCACGATGTCCCAGCAGGCCTACCGCTACACGCAGGTCGACGCGCCCGCCGGCACGCCGGCCCAGCTCGTCGTCAACGGCGGCACGCCGATCGCCTTCACGGACTCGGCCGGCTTCACCGCCGCGCTCGGTCCCGCCATGGTCGCGGCCGGCTATCCCGCCGCCAACGACCCGGCCAAGGTGAAGGTCGACGGCTTCTTCTCGGCTCTCGGCTCGGTGCAGGCGCTCAAGGTCATCCTGATCCTGACGGTGATGGTGATCTACGTGACGATCGTCTACGGCCCGATCGCCGCGGCGCTGGTGGAGTTCTTCCCGACCCGCATCCGCTATACCGCCATGTCCTTGCCCTACCATATCGGCAACGGCTGGTTCGGCGGCCTGCTTCCGGCCACGTCCTTCGCGATCGTCGCCTCCACGGGCGATATCTTCGCGGGCCTCTGGTACCCGGTCTTCTTCGCGCTTCTGACGGTCGTGATCGGCGTCCTGTTCGTGCGCGAGCGTCGGAACGTCGATCTGGCGGACTGAACCGCCGGTCTCGACCGCTCAAGCTGAAACCGCCGCCCCGGATTGTCGTCCGGGGCGGCGGTTTCGCATCAAGAAGCCGGCTCGCGCGAGCGTCAGGCGTCGAGAAGCCGCTCGAAGCGCGCGGCCACGGCGTCGCCCATCTCGCCCGTGCCGACCTGGCGGCATCCCGGCGCCATGATGTCGGCCGTGCGCGTTCCCGCTTCCAGAACGGCCGCGATCGCGCGCTCCAGCGCCTCGGCCTCGTGCGTCATCTCGAACGAGTAGCGCAGCATCATCGCCAGCGAGGCGATCATGGCGATCGGGTTGGCCAGACCCCGGCCGGCGATGTCGGGCGCCGAGCCGTGGACGGGCTCGTAGAGGGCGCGGCGTCGCCCGGTGTTCGCGTCGGGCGCACCGAGCGAGGCAGAGGGCAGCATGCCCAGGGAGCCGGTGAGCATGGCCGCGATGTCGGACAGCATGTCGCCGAACAGGTTGTCGGTGACGATCACGTCGAACTGCTTGGGACTGCGGACGAGCTGCATGCCGCCGGCATCGGCCAGCATGTGGTCGAGGCGGACGTCGCGGTACTCGTCGCGCCCGACGCGGCTGACCACCTCGTTCCACAGGACGCCCGTCTTCATGACGTTGCGCTTCTCCATGGAGGTGACCTTGCCGTGCCGCGTGCGCGCCAGCTCGAAGGCGACGCGCGCGATGCGCTCGATCTCATAGGTCTCGTAGACCTGCGTGTCGACGCCGCGCTTCTGTCCCTCGCCGAGGTCCACGATCTCCTTCGGGGACCCGAAGTACACGCCGCCGGTCAGCTCGCGCACGATCAGGATGTCGAGTCCGTCGACGAGCTCGCGCTTGAGCGAGGACGCGTCGGCCAGCGCCGGATAGCAGATCGCCGGGCGCAGATTGGCGAACAGCGCCATGTCCTTGCGCAGGCGCAGGAGACCCGCCTCGGGCCTCACCTCATAGGGTACGCTGTCCCATTTGGGTCCACCCACCGCGCCGAAGAGCACCGCATCGGCATCCATGGCCAGCGCCATGTGGTCGTTCGAGATCGCCTGCCCATGCGCATCGTAGGCGGCGCCGCCGACCAGCGCCGTCTCGGTCTCGAAGGGCGAGCCGGCGCGCGCGAGCACGGCGAGAACCTTGTCGACTTCCGCCATGGCCTCGGGGCCGATGCCGTCGCCCGGCAGGAGGAGGAGCTTGCGTGCGGCCATGGAGGATCGTTCCTTTCAGCGCTGCCGGACGCGGCTGTCCGATCCGGTCGCGCGGGTCGTAGCGGTCCGCGTTCCCTGCGGCAAGGACGGTCGGGGGCGAGACCGCAACCGTTTCTTGACCAAGCGTCGGGATTGCCGCGTGCGCGCCGACCGGCGGAAATCGGCCGGTAAGGAGCAGCCGGTCAGATGGTCTCACGTGTCGTGCCGCCCGGCTTTGCCGCCGAGGCCGCACCGGGATCGTTGGGGGAGTTGCGCCTTGAGGTTGACCATACGCTGGAAGCTGGCGGCGGGCTTTGCCGTCGTGCTCGCGATGCTGGGCGCGACCAGCGCGCTGGGCATTCACACCCTGTCGGTCTCGAACCGCGAAGCCGACGATTTCGCCTCCGGTTCCTTCGCCCGCGTCCAGGCGCTCGACGCCATCCGAACGCTGGAAACCCGCACGCGCCTGTCCATCCTGGACATGATCGCCTCCGACGACGCCCAGGAGATCGGCGAGATCGACGCACGCATGGCCGGCGCACGCGAGGAGCTTTCGCGCGCCGTCGAGAGCTATGCCCAAAAGCTTCCGGCGGAACGCCAGGCGCAGGGCGCCGAACTCGTGGCCTCTCTGCAGGCGCTCCAAACCACGGTCGACGCCACGCTGCCGAGCGCCCGTGCGACGGACCGCTCCGACGCGATCCGCGCGATGACCAAGGCCGAGCCGACCGGCAAGAGCCTGGAGACGATGCTGACGCAGCTGCGCGCCGTGTTCCGCAACATGCCGGCGAGCCCCCTGACGCAGATCGCGCAGGCGACGCTGTCCGACATGCAGGCGAAGTTTCCGGAAGCCCGCTTCGTGTCGACGCAGGTTCTCCTGGAAAGCGACGGCAACAAGCTGAAGACGCTGGAGGCGAGCTACAAGGCCCGTCGCACGCAGTTCGACGCCTATGTCACGCAGATCCGCAGCGCCGCGGATGCCGCCGCGCAACCGCGCGTCGAGAAGATGGCCGCGACCTGGGCCTCGTTCCGCGACATGATGGACGGATGGGTGGCGCTGGGCGCGCGCAACACGTCGAGCCAAGCGATGCTGCAGAACACGCAGGAGGTTCGCCCCGCCGCGCTCGCCTTCGAGACGCTGATCGACAAGCAGTCCGAGATCGAGCGGCAGATCGCGACGGACTACGTCGCCGAGACCGCCTCGGCCTACGACCAGACACGCCTGTGGATGATCGCTCTGGGCGCCGGCGCGGTTCTTCTGGGGGCCATCGTCGCCTACGGGCTGGGCCGCTCGCTCTCGAACGCGCTGCGCCGGACGACGGCGCTGGCCGAGCGGATCGGCGAGGGCGACCTCACGGCCCGTACCGAGAGCGTCTCGCGCGACGAGATCGGCGATCTCCAGCGCGCCATGGGCGCGATGTCGGCGCATCTTGGCGAGATCGTCGCCTCAGTCCGCCAGTCGGCTGCCCAGGTCGCCTCCGGCTCCTCGCAGTCGGCGACGACCGCCGACCAGCTCTCGTCCGGCTCGACCGAGCAGGCCGCCGCCTCCGAGGAAGCCTCGGCCGCGCTGGAGGAGATGACCGCCAACATCCGCCAGAACGCCGACAACGCTTCGCAGACCGAGAAGATGGCCAAGCAGGCCAGCGTCCTGGCGAGCGAGGTGGGGACCAGCGCCGCGAAGGCCGCGACCGCGATGGAGAGCGTCTCGGCCAAGGTGCGCGACATCCGCGAGATCGCCCGGCAGACCGACCTTCTGGCCTTGAACGCGGCGATCGAGGCCGCCCGCGCGGGTGCGCACGGCAAGGGGTTCGCCGTGGTCGCCTCCGAGGTCCGGAAGCTGGCCGAACGGGTGCAGGCCGCCGCTATCGAGATCGAGAGCCTGTCGCTCTCGACGCTCGACCTCACGGCCGAGGCCGGCCGGAAGATGTCGGTGCTGGTTCCCACGATCCAGCGCACGGACGAGCTCATCTCGGAGATCTCGGCGGCGTGCCGCGAGCAGTCGGTGGGCATCGAGCAGATTAACCAGGCCATCGTCCAGCTCGACCAGGTCACGCAGGCCAATGCCGGCGCCGCCAACCAGATGGCGGCCACCGCCGGCGAACTTTCCGCCGAGGCCGGTCATCTGTCGGAGCAGGTCGGCTTCTTCCGCACCGACGAGACGACGGAGACCCCTGCCGAACCGCGTGCCGTGGCGATGCCGCCCGCGCCCGTCGCCGCCCCGAAGGCCGACATCCGCGAGTTTCAGCCCCGCGCCCAGACAGCCCGCCGCGCGGCACCGGCCGAGGGCTTTGCGCTCGACCTCGAGGACGACGCGGGCTTCGAGCGCCTCAGCGCCTGATCAGAGGCCGCGCCGATCTCCGCCCGCCCCGGCTCAAGCCCAGGGGCGGGCGGCTGCGTTTCTTGCCTCGAAGGCGCCGATGTCGCCCTCGCGCTCCAGTGTGAGCCCGATGTCGTCGAGGCCGTTCAACAGGCAGTGCTTGCGGAAGGCGTCGATCTCGAAATGCACCACCCCGCCGTCGGGGCGGCGGATTTCCTGGGTCGCCAGATCCACCGTCAGCTTGGCGTTCGCGCCCTTCTCGGCATCGGCCAGGAGGGCGTGCAGCTCCTCGGGCGAGACGCGGATCGGCAGGATGCCGTTCTTGAAGCAGTTGTTGTAGAAGATGTCGGCGAAGCTCGTCGAGATCACGCAGCGGATGCCGAAGTCGAGCAGCGCCCAGGGCGCGTGCTCGCGCGAGGATCCGCAACCGAAGTTGTCGCCCGCGACCAGGATCTCGGCCTGGCGGTAGGCCGGCTTGTTCAGCACGAACTCGGAATCCTCCGAACCGTCCTCGCGATAGCGGATGTTGGCGAACAGGCCGACCCCCAGCCCGGTGCGCCGGATCGTCTTCAGGTAGTCCTTCGGAATGATCATGTCGGTGTCGACGTTGAGGATCGGCAGCGGCGCGGCCACGCCCGTCAGATGGTCGAACTTCTGCATGGACTTCCTGAAGCTCCTCTTGGCACTCGGTCCGGCCTCGTTACACCCGGCGTCCCGGCAGCGGAAGCCTGACGCCGAACGCCGGCCGGGCCCTTGAAGGCGACGCGCCGCTGCGGCAAGACACGCCGGCCCATGCTCGACGCTCCTCTTCTTCGCTCCGCCCTGTTCGTGCCCGCCGGCAATGCGCGAGCGCTGGCGCGTGCCGCGAACCTCAAGGCCGACGCCCTCCTGTTCGATCTGGAAGACTCCGCCGCGCCGGCGGAGAAGGACGCGGCGCGCGAGCGCCTGCGGGACTACCTGCGCGCGACGCCCAAGGGCCGCGCCCTGCGCGTGGTGCGCATCAACCCGCTTCAAAGCCGGGAGGGGACGGAAGACCTGCTTATGGCGCGCGCCGTGCGGGCCGACGCCGTTCTCCTTCCCAAGGTCTCGGGACCGCAGGACCTGGAAGAGGCCGGGGAAGCGCTGGTCCAGGCCGACGCCCCCGACACGATGCGCTTGTGGGCGATGATCGAGACGCCGCACGGGGTCCTCGCATCTGCCGCCATCGCGGGCGTCCCGGGGCGTTGGCGGCCCGGCGCCCTGGTGCTCGGGCCGAACGATCTCGCGCTTTCGGCCGATCTCGTCGTTTCGCCGGGCCGCGCCGAGCTCATGCCGTTCCTCGGACCCGTGATCGTGGCGGGCGCCGCCTACGGCGTGCCGGTGCTGGACGGCGTCTTCAACGACTTCGGCGACGAGCCCGGCTTTCGCGCCGAGTGCGTGCAGGGGCGTGCCATGGGCTTGGCCGGCAAGACGCTGATACACCCCACGCAGATCCCGCCCGCCAACCAGCTGTTCCGGCCGAGCGAGGACGAGATGCGCCGGGCGGAAGCGATCCGGGCGGCCTTCGCCGATCCGGTCTACGCCGGTCGCGGCGTGATCCGCCTCGACGGCCGCATGGTGGAGCGCCTTCATCTCGAGCAGGCCGAGCGGTTGCTGGCGCGCGCTGCGCTGGCGCGCCAGATCGATCAATCCGACGAGGAGTCCCCGTCTTGAAGCTTTATCGCCTTCTGACCGGCGTCGACGACGCCGCCTTCTGCCACAAGGTCTCGCTCGCCCTGTCCAAGGGCTGGGACCTGGCGGGATCGCCGGCCTACGCCTTCGATGCCAAGGAGGGCGTCATGAAGTGCGCCCAGCCCGTGACCAAGGTCGTCGAGGGGCGCGACTACGATCCCGCGATGAAGCTCGGCGAGCAGTAGCCGTCAGTCGGTCTGGTCCTCGAGCGCCTCCATGTCGGCGTCCGACAGGCCGAAATGGTGGCCGATCTCGTGGATCAGCACATGGGCGACCAGCGTGCCGAGGCTCTCCTCGTGCTCGGCCCAGTAGTCGAGGATCGGGCGGCGATAAAGAAGGATCCGGTTCGGAAACTCTCCGGTCTGCGGCGTGTCCAGCGCCCCGATTGGGCGCCCCTCGAAGAGTCCCAGAATGTCGAAGGGCGACTCGAGGCTCATCTCCTCCACCACGTCGTCGGTGGGGAAGTCGGCGACGTGGAAGCGGATCTCGCCCGACAGCGCGCGGAACTCGGCCGGTAGCTGGGCATAGGCTTCCAGTGCCAGCGCCTCGATCTCCTCGAGGCTCGGCGCGAGCCTCCGGCTCCAGCCGTTGCGCTGATCCAACTGGCCCATGGCGGTTTCCTTCCGGTCGCGTCGGACCATCTTCTGCCTCGCCGGACCACGGGCGGGCAAGGGCCGCCGTCGACCCATGCCGACCCGCGTCTCCGGCGCCGCACGACAGAGAACCGGGCACGACGCGCATGAGCTCACGCTTCCCCAGATATGATCGTAACCGGACCCGGCCGACGCAGGCGGGCGATATCGCGCTGGGCCTTGTTTCCGCAGGCGGAATTGCCCTGGCCAGCTTTCTGGCGGGACGTCGTCGCCGCGGTTCGGACGGCGACGAGGAAGCAGCCTTTGGCGTTCAGCCGGCGCGGGCGCCCGGTATCGGCGAGGAGCCGCCATCCAAGGATCGGCCCGGTGACGATCGCGTGAGCACGGCCGGTCGCGGGCGGGACGCGAGGAGCCCGACCGAGGTTCCGGCCGCCGGCTGGCTCGATATTTTGTGGCGTACCTACGAAGAATTTTCCCGCGACCGACTGATGCTCGTGGCGGCCGGCGTGACGTTCTACGTCCTCCTCGCCTTGTTCCCCGCGATCACCGCGCTGGTCTCGATCTATGGCCTGTTCACCTCGCGCGCCGACATCGCGGAACAGGTCAACTCCCTGTCGGCCTTTCTGCCAGGCGGTGCCACGGCGATCATCGGCGAGCAGATGACGCGCTTGTCCAGCCAGCCCGACCAGAAACTCGGCTTCGGCCTCCTGCTCGGCCTGGGCATCGCGCTCTGGAGCGCGAACGCCGGCATGAAGACGCTCTTCGACGCGATGAACATCGTCTACGAAGAGGAGGAGAAGCGGTCGTTCGTTCGCCTGACTCTGGTCACGCTCGGCTACACGATCGGCACGCTCATCGTCCTGATCCTGCTCCTGGCGGCGGTGGTCGTCCTGCCGGTGATCCTGAAGTTCCTGCATCTCGGCTCGATCGAGAGCTGGCTTCTCTGGCTGCGCTGGCCCGTGCTTCTCCTGCTGGTCGCGCTTGCGCTGTCGGTGGTCTACCGCAACGGTCCCAGCCGCCGGGCGGCCCGCTGGCGCTGGATCTCGCCGGGCGCGGCGGTTGCGGCCCTCCTCTGGGTCGCCTTCTCGCTTCTCTTCTCGTGGTACGTCCAGAACTTCGGCTCCTACGACGAGACCTACGGGTCGCTGGGCGCCGCGATCGGCTTCATGACCTGGATCTGGATATCGACCATCGTCGTCCTCTTGGGAGCCGAGCTCAATGCCGAGCTGGAGCACCAGACGGCCCGCGACACGACGCATCCGCCCGGTCGGCCGATGGGCGCGCGCGGCGCCCGGATGGCCGACACGCTCGGCAAGGCTCGCGGATGACGCGTCAGCCGTTGATCGGCACGAGGCGGAGGGAACCCTCGCGCTCGCGGGCGGCGAACCAGTCCCGCTCGGCGGCCCAAGGGTGGCCCGGCCAGCCGGCGAAACCGAAGCCGTAGATGCGGATGCGCGTCTCTGTCCCGCGCAGTTGCCGGTGGATATGGAAGGCCACGAGGAATCCCGTCGAGGGGTTCGGTTCCTCTGCGCCATGCTCGGCGCGCAGGCAGTGCCGCGCCTGGCGGTGCAACGCGTGGGGCAGGAGCCGGACCGGACGGCCGAGCGCACGAAGCGTCCGCATGGCGGGCCGGGTCCAGTCACGGCCATCCGCCGAAGCCGCGTGCGCGCGGCCCGCGTCCGGCGGGAAGGGAAGAAGAAAGGATCCGGCCCCGGTCAGAAGCGGGCGCTGCGTGAATGCTCGGTCCTCCAACCATTCGCGCATCTGACCGCCCCGATTGACGAGCGCGAGATGGGTCGTGCGCCGTCCGGCGGGACCGCCGAAGCCGGCCGCGTTGTTGAAGCGCACCACCCAGTCGGCGGCGTCGATCGCCCCGGCATGGTCGTCCGCTCCGGGCGCGTTTCCCACGATGGCGACCTCGGCAGGGGGCGGATTCAGACGTCGTGGGAAGTCGATCTCGGCGAACATCGCGTCCGTGTTCGAAAGGGCGGCGGGCGCGCTTAGATCGGGCGGCGGTCCGATCCGCCAAGCGGTCCGGATCAACTTGTCCCCAGAACACTGCGCAGGTGGCCTGCGACCTTTTCGGATCCGAAGGGAGCCAACCCGTTGCCGGTACGTTGGGCTGGCTCAACCGCGATGGAGACGTCCCGCATGGCCAAGGCCAAGACGCTTGCCGAATTCCAGGTGAAGATCGCCGACGACGGCGAGACCGCCACCCTCCACATCTCCGACAGCGAGGGCGGAACGCTGGAGCTGCAGGCCACGCGCGAGCAGCTCGACGTCATCGCCGACGAGATCGACCGCATGCTGGAAGCGACCGAGGAAGCCGACGAGGCCTGACGGCCCGCCCCAGCACGACCCTTGCCGCCGGCCTGTGCCGGCGGCTCCAAAAGACTCCTAGGAACGCTGCCCCATGACACTCCGAATCCTGATGGTCGGCAGCGAGACGCGTGACGAGCGCGAGGCGCGCCGAAAGCGTTCCGGCGCGTCTTCGGCCGAGAGCTACCGCGAGACGTTGCGCGCCATGGCGCCCGAGATCGAATGCCGACTCGTCTCCTGCCTGTCGGAGGAGGCGACCCCGTCGCAGGCGGAGATGGCGGGGTTCGATGCGGTGATCTTCGCCGGCTCGCCGATCCAGATGCATGACGAAGACGAGGATACGCGTTCAGCCGCGCGCTTCGCGCTAGAGGTCTTCGACGCGGGACTGCCGTCGTTCGGATCCTGTGCCGGACTCCAGATCGCAGCCGTAGCCGCGGGAGGACGGGTGCGTCCGCGCAAGCCGCGCATGGAGGCCGCCTTCGTACGCCATATAGCGCCGACCGACGCGGGACGCGGACATCCGCTACTGGCGGGCCGACCTTTGTCCTGGGACGCGCCGGCCATGCATTCCAGCGAGGTCGTGCGCCTGCCAGACGGTGCCCGGGTCCTGGCGGGAACCGTCGACACGCCGGTCGAAGCGATCGAGATCCGCCGCGGCGACGGGGTGTTCTGGGGTGTCCAGTACCACCCCGAACTGTCGCTCGAAGAGATCGCCGCCAGCCTGCGCTCCCAAGCGGAGGACCTCGTGGAGGAGGGGCTCGCGCGCGAGCCGTCCGAGGTTTCGGACTATGCCGATCTCGTGGAAACGCTTGGCCGCGAGCCTGACCGACGCGATCTGGCCTGGCGCCTCGGCCTCGACCGCGAGGTGACCGACGCGGAGCGCCGCCGTCGCGAGATCCGCAACTTTCTTAATCACCTGGCGGGCCGCTAGGAACTGCGCCAGCGCCAGATCGTAACGGTCTTCCGGTCTGCGTCCTCCAGCGCGGCGGAGGCCGGGACCTCTCGCTCGCCCAAGCGAACGAGGCGCGGACCCGGTGCGTAGGCGCGTCCGGGATCGCCCACCAGCACCTCGCAACCCGCCCGCGCGAGCGTATCGAACCAGGGAACCAGCCGGGCGGCGAACGCGGCGTCGTAGAACACGTCGCCGGCCAGAAGAATGTCGGCGTCCACCTGGCCGCCGATCCGGTCACCGGCGTCGATCTCTAGGGCGACGGCGTTCGCCGCCGCGTTGAGCCGTGCGGCCGCTTGCGCGAACGGATCGGTGTCGCAGGCCGTCACCTCGCGCGCGCCGGCCTGCGCGGCCGCAATCGCCACCAGCCCCGAACCGGTCGCGAAGTCGAGCACCCGTCGGCCCCTCACATGGTGCGGCTCGTCCAGGATGAAGCGCGCAAGACCCAGTCCCCCAACCCAGGCGAAGGCCCAGAAGGGCGGGGGCAGGCCGGCGGTTTCGAGTTCGCGTTCGGTGCGATGCCAGAGGTCGTGCGCCTCTTCCGCCTGCCGCAGCCGGATCGAGGGAAGGCTCGGCAGGGGGGATGCGCGGGTGTTGGCCAGAACGAAGGCCTCGTGCGGCGTCCGTTCGTTGGCCGCGACCGGATCTCGTTCGGAACCGCTCAAAGCATCGTCCTGTTGCCGAAAGCCACCGGGTATAAGGAGTTCGGCATCATGCTTAAGGGCGGTCTTCTCTGGCTGATCGGCATTCCGATCCCGATCATCCTGATACTCTGGTTCCTCGGCTTCCTGTCGTAGACCCGAAAACGCAACGACCCGCCAACCGGAGGGCCGGTCGGCGGGTCGAGAGGACGGCTCGGTTCGGGGCTCAGGCGTCCTTGAGACGCTTGCTCTGGCCCTGGAGCTCGTCGATCAGCTTCGAGGCATCGGCCTTATTCATCTCCGGATTGAACGCATGATCCGTCTCCTCGCACAACGTCTGAAGGTAGGAGGCCTGTGCACCCGTCATCGGCTCGCCGCCGGTGGTCCAGGTATCAGGATCCTTCTCGGCATTGGACGGGGCCTCGACCTTGGGATTGGCGTTGGACATGGGAACACTCCATTGATTTGTTCCCTAAACGTTCCTGATCCAATGTGGTTCCCTAGTCGCCGTCGAGGCCGCCCATGCGGCACACGGTCCAGAACTCGTGCTCGGTCACCGGCTGCACCGACAGGCGCGAGTTGGTGGCGAGCATCATGGCGGCCAGCTCCGCGGTGCGCTTCACCTCTTCCAGCGTGACCGGCTTGGGCAGCGCGCGAAGGGCACGAATGTCGACGCAGGTCCAGCGCGGGTCGTCGCTGGTCGAGTCCGGATGAGCCAGCTCCGAGACCTCGACCAGCCCGACGATCTCCTTGCCCTCGTTAGAATGGTAGAAGAAGCCACGCTCGCCGAGCTGCATCGTGCTCATGAAGTTGCGGGCCTGATAGTTGCGCACGCCCGACCATTCGGTGCCGGCCTCGCCGCAGGCCAACTGGTCGGCGAACGACCATTTGAAGGGTTCGGACTTGAACAACCAGTAGGCCATCAGGCGGCGTCCGGATTGTTGACGGTCCAGTTCCATCGCCGCACCGTGACGGACTGGAAGAGGCCGGCTCGGGCGTAGGGGTCCTGCGCTGCCAGCGCCTCGACCGCCTCGCGGCTCTCCGCCTCCACCACAAGCAGACTACCGACCGGCTTCTCGGTCTCGTCGAGGAAGGGTCCGGCAAAGCGCAAGGTGGAGCCGAGCGCCTTCAGGTGGGCCAGATGTTCCGTGCGGGTCTCGGCCCTCAGGCTGCCGGCATCGGGGCGGTCCTCGCAGAGAAGGGCGAACAGCATCGGAAGACCTCGGTGGCGCGTTGATCGATGCCCGCGTCTAGAAGACCGGGAGCGGCGGTTCAATCCGCCTCTCGTCGAACTCGCGCCGCAGCGGACGCGCGAGAAGCGAGGCCACCGCCTCGCGAACCGGCATCCGGTCTTCCAGGATCGCCGCGACCGCCTCGATGATGGGGGCCTCGATGCCCCGCTCGCGCGCCAGGCGGCGGGCGATCGCGGCGGAATGGACACCCTCGGCAAGCGGCAGGGCATCCAGGGGTTCGCTCCTGCCCATGGCTAGGCCGTAGCGAAAGTTGCGCGATTGGGTGCCCGAACAGGTCAAGACGAGATCGCCCAGACCCGAGAGGCCCATCAGCGTCTCGGGACGCGCCCCGAGCGCCTCGCCGAGCCGCCGCAGTTCCACGAAACCGCGCGTCACGATGGCCGCGCCCGCCGAGGCGCCGAGCCCGAGGCCAGCCGCCGCGCCAGCCGCCAACGCCAGGACGTTCTTGAGCGCGCCACCCGCCTCGACGCCGAGCACGTCGGCATGGGCGTAGACACGGAAGCTCGGACCGGACAGCGCCTGCGCGAGCTCGTCGGCGAGGCGCTCGTCCTCGGCGGCCAACGTGACCGCGGTCGGCAACCCGCGCGCCACGTCATCGGCAAAGCTCGGACCCGACAGGACGGCGATGGGGTTGTCGGGCAGCGTGTCCCGCACCACGGCGGACGCGAAAAGGCCGGTCGCGCGTTCGATGCCCTTGGAACACAGGACGAGACGCGCAGCGGGCGCCAGGTGAGGCGCCAGCGAGGCGGCGACCTCACGCAGCGTTTGGGCGGGCGTCACCAGCAGCACCGTCGTCGCATGGCCCAGCGCTTCAGCCGGATCAACCGTTGCCGCCAGCGCTTCGGGCAGTTCGATTCCCGGCAAATAGCGGGGGTTGCGCCGCGTCCGGTTGATCTCGGCGACCATGGCGGCGTCGCGCCCCAGAAGATGCACCCGCTCGCCGTCACGCGCTCGCAGGGCCGCCAGAGCCGTGCCCCAGGCGCCAGCCCCCACCACCGCCGTCCGGCTCATGCCTTGGCTCCCCGTCGGCCCGAGCCGATGATCGGCGCGGCCGCCTCGTCGAGGGGCCAACGCGGGCGGACCGGCGCGTCGAGCGGGTCGGAGCGGCCCATCTCCAACCGCTCCAGTCCGGCATAGGCGATCATCGCGCCGTTGTCCGTGCACAGGCTCAAGGGCGGGGCGACGAGGCGCACGCCATGCCGCGCACAGAGCCGTTCCAGCGCGTTGCGGATCGCGCCGTTGGCGGCGACCCCGCCCGCCACGGCGAGCACAAGGTCGGACGCGTCGGGGAAGCGCTCGCGCAATCGCTCCAGCGCAAGATTGACGCGGTCGGCGACGCTCTCGGCCGCGGCCATCTGGAACGACGCGCAGAGATCGTCGACATCCTGGGGGGCCAGGGGCGCATGCCGCTCCGCCACCTGCCGAACCGCCGTCTTCAGGCCGGAAAACGAGAAGTCGAGGCGACGCTCGCCGCGCATCGGCCGAGGCAAGGGAAAGCGGCCGGGATCACCGGTCGCGGCCCGCCGCTCCACGGCGGGGCCACCGGGACTGCCGAGCCCGAGAAGCTTGGCGGTCTTGTCGAAGGCTTCGCCGAGCGCATCGTCGATGGTCGAGCCCCAGCGCTCGAAGCCGCCCGGTCCCGAGACGAGAAGGATCTGCGTGTGCCCGCCCGAGACGAGCAGCACGAGGTAGGGATAACGGACGCCATCGGTGAGGCGCGGCGTCAGCGCGTGGCCCTCGAGGTGGTTCACCGCCAGGAAGGGCAGGCCGCGCGAGGCGGCGATCGCCTTGCCGGCCAGCGCGCCGACGATCAGCCCGCCGACGAGCCCGGGCCCGCTGGTCGCCGCGACGGCCGAGATCCGATCCAGCGTCGTGCCTGCCTCGTGCAGGGCCGCGCCGATCACGCCCTGGATCGCGTCGGCATGGGCGCGCGCGGCGATCTCGGGTACGACGCCGCCAAAGGCCGCATGCTCCTCGATCTGGCTGAGCACGACGTTCGACAGGATCACGGCCCGCCCGTCGGCGCCGCGGCCGACCACGCTCGCCGCCGTCTCGTCGCAGCTCGTCTCGATGCCGAGAACGAGGGCGGAGAGCGATGGGGTGGGTTCGGACACGCGATAAACCTCGCACGGCATGGGAAAAAGTCGCGCTCGACATAGGACCCGGCGTGCGCGAACGCCAGCCGCCTTGCCATCCCACTCGAGTCCCCCGCTTGCCCTCCGGGACGCGATGGGCGAGTGAGGGCGCCATGACCACGACCCCCATCCGCATCGGTACGCGCGGCAGTCGCCTCGCCCTCGCGCAGGCGCACGAGGTGCGCGACCGCCTTTGCCGTTCGTCCGGCCGGCCCGAGACGGATTTCGCCGTCACCGTGATCTCGACAAGCGGAGATCGCATCCAGGACCGGCCGCTTTCGGAGGTCGGCGGCAAGGGGCTCTTCACCAAGGAGATCGAGGAAGCGCTTCTGGACGGGCGCATCGATCTGGCCGTGCACTCGGCCAAGGACATGGCGACCCGCCTGCCGGACAAGCTGACGATCGCCGCCTATCTGCCGCGCGAGGATGTGCGCGACGTGTTCGTCGGCCGCGCGGGGCCGCGCATCGTGGATCTGCCGCAAGGCGCTGTGGTCGGTTCGGCCTCCCTGCGGCGTCAGGCACTCCTGCGCCGGCTGCGACCCGATCTGACGCTGCGCATCCTGCGCGGCAACGTCCAGACGCGCCTTGCCAAGCTGGAGGCGGGCGAGGTCGACGGTACGCTGCTGGCCCTTGCAGGCTTGAAGCGCCTGGAAGCGGAAGCCGCGGCTACCGAAGTCCTGCCCCTCGATCTGTTTCCGCCGGCGCCCGGCCAGGGCGCGATCGCGGTGGAGACGCGCGCGGACGACGAGGCGACGCGTCGGCTTTTGCAGCCGATCGACGACGCCCCGACGCATCGGGCGCTTCTGGCCGAGCGCGCCTTTCTCGCCGTCCTCGATGGATCGTGCCGCACGCCGATCGCCGGCTACGCCCATCTCGAGGGGGAGGCGTTGCGCTTTCACGGCCTGATCCTGACCCCGGATGGGATGCAGGTGCACGAGACGCGCGAGACGGGCGCGGGGGCGGACGCCGAGCGCCTGGGCCGGGAGGCCGGACGGCGCCTTCGTGCGGCGGCCGGGGAGCGTTTCTTCGAGGGCTGGTAGGAGGATCGGGTGGCGCGCTTCCTGTCGCTGCGCGCGGAAGAGGATGCCTCGCGCCTTGGCGAGATCTTCGCCGCGCATGGGCAGGAGGTGGTCCTTCTCCCACTTCAGGAGATCGTCGCGCTTCCGGCCGGTCTGCCGGACGGACCCTTTGCCGCCGTGATGGCGACCAGCGCTCATGCAGCGCCCTGGCTCGGTGCGCAGCCGTCGCTTCAGGGCCTTCCGGCGCTCGCGGTCGGACCGCGTACGGCACTCGCGCTCCGGGACGCGGGCTGGAGGGACGTGAGGGTCGGCGGAGGGGACGCCCGCACGCTTCTCCCGATCGCACGCGAGATCGTGAACGAGGATCACCGCCCCATACTGTATGCCGCCGGCCGCGTTCGCCATCCTGAAACCGAAGCGGGCTTTGCCGAGATCGGCATCGCGCTGCGTACCGCCGAGGTCTACGACACGCGTCTGCGCGCGCCGGATCGCGGGGAGATCGACGGCCTGCTGCGCGTTGGGCCGATCGACGGCGTCCTCGTTCTCTCGGTCGCGCAGGCGGTCTGCCTTCCGGCTTTCGTGTCCCGCATCGGCACCGTCCGCCTCCTGTGCCTGTCGCCGCGCATACGGGACGCCCTGCCGCCCGAGCTGCGCACCGATGTTGAGACGGCACCCGCACCGACGCTGGCGGCCCTTGCCGAACTCGCGGCCTCCGGGCAAGAAGCGCGCCGGATGCCGTGATCCCGTGTTGCAGCGGGCGCGATCCACTCTAGATCATGGCGGCATGGCTTGGCGGGCGCCGGACCGCTCGAAATGTCGCGACAGGAAGGAGTTCCTCCATGGCCAATCGTCCGCGTCGCCCGAGCGGCGGCAAGCCTCAAACCGTGATCGACGGGGAAGCGGAGCGTGTGACGCCCGCGACCGTCGACGGGGGCCTGGCGGACGAGACGGTATTGGCCCAATCGGGCGAGCCACCGTCCGTGTTCGGAGGCGACGAGAGCCGGCGCGATGGCGATCCCGACGTCTTTGTCGAGCCGCCAGCCGAACGTCCCGACGACCAGCCCGCTCTGGTCGAGGTGCCGGCCACCACACCCGAGGATGCGGATCCCGTTCTTCATACGCCGGTGCCGCCTGTCGGGTCGCGTGACGATGGGTCGGATCGATCGGCGGTGCCAGGGCGCGCGGAAGCCGAGTTCGCGCGCGAGGAGGGGCTCGTTCCCGAGGCGGTTCTGGCCGGCGGCGGCACGATGGCCGACGCGGCGGCACCGACCCCATCCGCGTCCGAAGCGCTTCATCCGGACACCGTCGCGGAGCCGACCCCACGCCGGGACCTCGGCGAGTTCGAGGACGACGAGATCGTATCCGACGCGTCGCGGGAGGCCGAGCCGCCGCCGGCCGCGCCCTATGTCGCCCCGCACGAGAGCGAGACGCGCGGACCCTCGTTCGGGTCCTTGCTCGGCGCGGGTCTTCTGGGGGCGCTGATCGTCGGAGCCAGCGGTGCAGCCCTTCTGTCGACCGGTGTCGTCACGCTGCCGGACCGCAACGCCCAGGCCATCAATCCGCAACAGTTCGCAGCCGCCGGCGAACTCCAGCAAGCGCGCGGCGACCTGCAGACCCTGCGCGAGACCGTCGAGCAGCTCCAGTCCGCGCAGGCTGCCGGCGGTGCGGGCAGCGGCGTGGCGCCGGCCGACTTCACCGCCCTGACCGATCGCGTGACGGCGGCGGAACGTGCCATCCAGAGCGGGGGCACGTCGTCGAGCGACGCATCGAACGCCGCGCAGGGCGCCTCGCAGGCGGCCGGCGCAGCCCAGTCGACGGCGGATCAGGCGCGCGAGGCCGCCAATGCGGCGCAGGCCGCAGCCGATGCGGCCCGCAACACGGCCGGCGAGGCGCAGGGCACGGCCCAGGCCGCCACACAGACCGCACAGGGCGCCGTGGACACGGCTCGTTCCGCGAGCGAGGCGGCCAATGCGGCGCAGCAGGCCGTGGAGGCCGTGCGCGGCGAGGTTCAGTCCTTCGGCGAGCGGCTCGCCGCGATCGAGGACGGCAACCGGCGCGCCGCGATCGCGCTGTCGGCTGCCGGACTGAAGGCTGCGATCGACCGCGGCCAGCCCTTCATGGGTGAGCTGGAGCGCTTCGCTTCGAGCGGTGGGGAAGGCGAGGGGCAGACCGTCGACGCGCTCCGTCAGTATGCGGCGGCCGGCGTTCCGACGCCCGCTGCTCTCGCCTCGCAATGGAGCGACGCGGAAACGGCGATCTTGGACGCGGTGCGTCCTCCGGTGTCGGCAAGCGACGTCGGCGATCAGGTCCTGTCGGGACTGCGCTCGCTCGTCACGGTCCGTCCGGCGGGATCGAGCGTGTCGCCGAGCGATCCGGGCCCCGGGGCCACCGTCGCTCGCATGGACGCGGCCCTTTCGTCGGGCGACTTCGCAGGCTGGCTGACCCAGTGGGAAACGCTGCCCGAGGCTGCCAAGACCGCCTCCAGCGACTTCGCCGCCAAGGTCCGTGCACGGGTCGAGACCGACCGCCTGATCGACCAGACCATCAACAGCGCCATCGGCGCCCCCGCGTCGCAGGGCTGACATGCTGCGTATTCTCGCCTTCTTCCTGGTCGTTCTCGCCGCGGGTCTGGGTTTTGCCTGGCTCGCCGATCATCCCGGTTCCATTCAGCTCGTCTGGCAAGGCCAGGAGGTCGGGACGACGTTCACGGTCTTCGTGATCCTGGAGCTCCTGCTGGTCGCCGCCGCGGTCTTCCTGTTCTGGCTGGTGCGCGGTTTCTTCAAGGCGCCGGACCGCGTCGCGCGCTTCTTCGGCGACCGTCGCCGCGAGAAGGGCTATCGCGCGCTGTCGGCCGGCATGATCGCGGCCGGAGCCGGCGACGCGTTGACGGCTCGTCGCTACACCGACCGTGCCAAGAAGCTGCTGCCGGGCCGAGCCGATCCGATGCTTCGCTTCCTGGACGCACAGACGGCCCTGGTGGAGGGGGATCACGCCCGAGCCCGCTCAATCTTCGAAACGCTGGAGGGCGATCCGGAGACCCGGCTGGTCGGCCTGCGCGGCCTGTACCTCGAAGCCGAGCGCCTCGGCGATCAGAATGCCGCGCGGCATTATGCGGAACGCGCCGTGCGCATCGCGCCGCACGTCTCCTGGGCAGGGGGCGCCGTGCTCGACCTCAAGGCGACACAGGGCGACTATGACGGCGCGCTCGGCATCCTGGAGGCGCAACGCGACTCCCGCCTCGTCGACAAGACCGAGAGCCGCCGTATGCGCGCCGTGCTTCTCACCGCCAAGGCTGCGAGCCTGGCGGACGCCGACCCCACCGGCTCCAAGGCCGCCGCGGTGGAGGCGCAGAAGCTCGCACCCGATCTGGTTCCGGCTGCGACCGTCGCCGCCCGAGCGCTCATCCGTCTCGGCGACGCCCGCAAGGCGTCCCGAATTCTGGAAACATCCTGGAAGGCGGGGCCGCATCCCGAGGTCGCGGCCCTGTACATCCATGCGCGCCCGGGCGACGGGGTGACGGAGCGCCTGAAGCGCGCCCAGAGCCTCGCTGCGCTCCACCCGGGACATGTCGAATCGCATTTGGCGGTCGCCCATGCCGCGCTCGACGCGCGCGACTTCGCCTTGGCTCGCCGCGAGGCGCTGGCCGCGGCCGAGAAGGGGCCGCGCGAGTCCATCTTCCTGCTCCTGGCCGATATCGAGGAGGCCGACACGGGCAATGAGGCGCTGGTTCGGCAATGGATGGGACGAGCGCTCACGGCGCCCAAGGACCCGACCTGGATGGCCGACGGCGCGACCAGCTCGCAGTGGTTGCCGGTCTCGCCTGCCACCGGACGCCTCGACGCCTTTCGCTGGGGCACGCCGGCCCCTACCGAGCAGGGTCAGCGCACCGTGAACGGCGACGATCCGATGCGACGCGTGACGGACTATTATCCGCGCAACGCGCAAAGCCTTGCACCCGTCGGGGAACCGGCGTCGTCCGCGTCCGTTGACGCGACCGAGCGCCGTGATCAGCCAAGCCTCACCTGAGCCCGGCCGCGCTCGCGACGGACGCGACAGGTTGGGTTCGCACCGTCCGCCCGTCCCGCGTCGGTTCGCGCCGGCTCGTTCTCCAAGCGCTGCCGTGAAGGCGTATTCGATCCATGTTCGACTCGCTCAAGGATTTCCTGCGAACGCTCTCGGGTGAGGACGGGGCGCATCATCGCTCCGACGACCCGCAGGTAGCCGCGGCGGCGCTTCTGTTTCATGTGGCCGAAGCCGATGGAACGGCGAGCGCCACGGAGCGCGAGGCGCTTCGAACGCTTCTTCGCCGCGAATACGGATTGGATGCCGACGCGGCACGCGCCGTGGTGTCGGCCGGGCAGGCGGCCGATGCCGACTCGGTCGATCTCTTTCAGTTCACCCACGTCCTGATGCGTCATCTCTCGGCGGAGCAGCGCGTCCGCTTCGTCGAACTCCTGTGGGAGATGGTGTTCGTCGACGGCGAGGTGCACGAGCTGGAGGACAATCTCGTGTGGCGCATCTCCGAACTTCTCGGAGTCTCCTCGCGCGATCGCATGCTGACGAAGCGCGAGGCCGCCGGTCGCTATCGAGACGAGACGGCGGACCCGGAGACGGCGGGTGCCTGACCAACTCGATGCTCCGCCGCCGATCGCCGCGAGCCTGAACGCCATTCCGCGCTTCACGTTGATCGACGCCGGGGAGACGCGGCCGATCCTCGTCGTCCTTCACCAGGAAACATCGACGCCGGGGCGCGTCGGCCAGATCCTCGAGGCGGCCGGCGTTCCGCTCGACATCCGGCGGCCGGTTCTCGGCGAGAAGCTGCCGACGACGCTGGAGCGCCATCGCGGTGCGATCGTCTTCGGCGGACCGCCGAGCGCCAACGACCAGGAGCTGCACCTGCGACAGGAGATCGACTGGCTCGACGTTCCCTTGCGCGAGGACAGGCCTCTGCTCGGCATCTGCCTCGGCGCGCAGATGCTGGTGAAGCACCTGGGCGGCACGGTGGGACCACACCCCGACGGTTGGGTCGAGGTCGGCTACTATCCGCTGCGCTCGACGCCGACCGGCCGCGCGCTTCTGCAGGACTGGCCGCCCATGGTCTACCAGTGGCACCGCGAGGGCTTCGACCTGCCACGCGGCATCGAACTCCTGGCGGAAGGGGACGAGCGCTTCCCCAACCAGGCCATCCGTGCCGCCCCCAACGCCTATGGTGTCCAGTTCCATGCGGAACTGACGCTCGCCATGATGCATCGCTGGACGACACACGGTCATGCGCGGCTCTCCCTGCCAGGCGCGCAGGGCCGTTCGGCGCATTTCTCGGGGCGTGCCGTCCACGACGCGCCGGTCAAGCGCTGGCTGACGGACTTTCTCGGCCTGATCTTCGGGCGACGGGTCGACGAAACCGGGGCGGCGTCGCGCTAGGCTGTCGCGCTGCACGACGCCGCGTGGTTTGCGAAAGGCTGATGCGCTAAGGGACGCGTAGATTCTTTCGCAGCTGCGAGACTCCGGCATGAGCAATCCCGATTTCCTCGTGATCGGCAGCGGGCCTTCGGGCCGACGCGCCGCGATCCAGGCCGCCAAGCTCGGCCGTTCCGTCCTGGTGATCGAGGACAGGCGGCGCGTCGGAGGCGTATCGGTCCATACCGGTACGATCCCCTCCAAGACCATGCGCGAGACGGTTCTCAACCTGTCGGGTTGGCGCGAGCGCGGCTTCTACGGTCGCTCGTATCGGGTGAAGCAGGACATCACGGCGAGCGATATCCAGGACCGGATGACCAAGACCCTGGCTCACGAGGTCGACGTCCTCGAGCATCAGTTCGCCCGCAACGGCGTGCGCACGATGCAGGGCGAGGCGCGCTTCGTCTCGTCGGAGGAGATCGCGGTTCGCCTGCCGGATGGCGACGAGCGCTGCTTCCGGCCGGGTGCGGCGCTGATCGCGGTGGGAACCCAGCCCTTCCGACCGGACTACGTCCCGTTCAACGGGACCAGCGTCTTCGACTCCGACGAAATCCTCGCGATTCCGAAGTTGCCACGCTCGCTGACGGTGATCGGGGCCGGCGTGATCGGCGTCGAGTACGCCACGATCTTCTCGGCGCTCGAGGTGCAGGTCACGCTGATCGAGCCGCGCGAGACGTTCCTCGACTTCATCGACAAGGAACTGATCGACGAGTTCACGCACGAACTGCGCGACCGCAACGTCGCTCTTCGACTCGGCTCGAAGGTGGAGCGCGTGGAGTTCGACGGTGCCGGCCGACCCGTCTGTCGCCTGTCGTCGGGCCGGGACGTGGCGAGCGAGATCCTGCTGTTCGCGGCCGGTCGCATGGGCGCGACCGACCGTCTCGATCTGCCCGCCGCCGGCCTGTCGAGCGACCATCGCGGTCGCATCACGGTGGATCCGAAGACGCTTCAGACCGCGGTTCCGCGGATCTATGCGAGCGGCGACGTGATCGGCTTCCCGTCGCTCGCCTCGACCTCCATGGAGCAGGGGCGGATCGCCGCGTGCCATGCGTTCGGAGCGCCGCTGCCGCCGGCGCCCGAGTATTTCCCGTACGGCATCTATTCCGTGCCGGAGATGTCGACCGTGGGCATGAGCGAGGAGGAGGTGCGTCGGCGTGCCATCCCCTACGAGGTGGGCATCGCGCGCTTCCGCGAAACCTCGCGCGGCCATATCATGGGCCTCGAGACCGGCATGATGAAGATGATCTTCTCGAAGAAGACGCGGCGTCTGCTCGGCGTGCATATCCTGGGGGAGGGCGCGACCGAACTCGTTCACATCGGCCAGGCCGTCCTGAACCTCAAGGGTACGATCGACTACTTCCTGGACAACACGTTCAACTATCCGACGCTCGCCGAGGCCTACAAGATCGCGAGCCTCGACGCCTGGAACCGGGCCTTCGCTCCGGCCGCCGCGGCGGCGGTCCCGGTCGCGCCGGTCGCCTGAGGCGACCGGTCAGTCGCGAGCGGCCAAGCTGCGCGCCTGGCGCAGCTGCGGAAAGGCCGCCGACCAGACACCGGCGATCGCAACCGTCGCGATCCCTCCGATCACTACGGCCGGGACCGCGCCGATCAGCGCGGCCATGATGCCGGCCCGGAACTCGCCAAGCTCGTTGGATGCGCCCACAAAGACCTGATTCACCGCATTGACCCGGCCGCGCACGTCGTCGGGCGTCCAAAGCTGAAGCAGGATCTCGCGGATATAGACCGAGATCATGTCGGCCGCCCCCATCAGAACCAGGGCGAGGATCGAAAGCCAAGGCGTCGTCGACAGGCCGAAGACGACCGTAAAGACACCGAACAGGGCTACGAACACGAACATGACGATGCCCGCCCGGTCCTTGATCGGATGGGTGGCCAGGAACACGGCGACCACGAGCGCGCCGATGCCGGGCGCGGCCCGCAACAGGCCGAGGCCCCATGGGCCGACGTCGAGAACGTCGTGCGCGAAGACCGGCATCAAGGCGACCGCGCCCCCGAGCAGCACCGCGAAGAGATCGAGCGAAATCGCGCCGAGCACGACCTTCTCGCGCCAGATGTAGCGAAAGCCCGCCACCACCGTGTCGAGGCTGGCCGGCTCTTCGGAGCGCCGCTGCGCAGCGACGCGGATCGACAGGATCAGGACCGCGGCACCGGCGAACATCGCGACCGCGACACCATAGGCCAGATGCGAGGACACCCCGTACAGGAGGCCGCCGGCCACCGGACCGACGATCGAGGCGATCTGCCAGGACGAGGAGTTCCAGGCGATCGCGTTGGCGAGTTCGTCGCGCGACACGAGGTTGACCACCAGCGACGAGGCCGCCGGCCCGAAGAAGGCGCGCGCTACACCGAACACCACCAGGATCACGAAGACCGGCACCGGCGAGACGAGCTCGAGATAGGTAAGCGCCAAAAGCGAAGCGGCACCGGCCGTCTCGACCAGGATCGAGAGGCCCATGATCCAGCGACGCGAGTAACGGTCCGCGGCCGCGCCTGTCACGAGCACCAGAAGCAGCGCTGGCAGGAACTGGCACAGGCCGACCAGCCCGAGATCGAGCGGGTTTCGCGTCAGGGCGTAGATCTGCCAGCCGACCGAGACCGACACGATCTGGACCGCGAAGGAGGCGAGAAGACGCGCCAGCCAGTAGCGAAGGAAGCGGTTGTTGCGGAAGGCGGCGTACTTGTCCTCGCTCGGGGCGGGCGGGGACTGGGTGGCCTCGGTGGATGTCGTCACAAGCGTCGGCATTTCCGGCGGACGAACCGCCTCACGAACCGCAGGAAAGGCGCTGGTCTGCCGAGGCGCGACGAGCCGGCGGATCGATCCACCTACCGGTAAGGTACCCGGATGGTTTCTGTATCAGTCTCGCCGCGTCACGCAAGCCGCTTCCCACGGTCGCGTTCCGGCAGCCCGCACCGACAAGCGCATTGGGGTGCGGCTAGCAGATGGAAGATAGGTAAAGGGTCGATGGTGCCCGGGGACGGAGTCGAACCGCCGACACTGCGATTTTCAGTCGCATGCTCTACCAACTGAGCTACCCGGGCGCCTCTGCGAGAAGGGCGTCTGACGCCGCCTCTTTGCGAGGAGTTCGGGCCTTATAGGGAAGGCGTTTCGAGCTGTCCACCCCCATTCTGACAAGCGACGGTCGCCTCCGTGACCGGCGCCGAAGGCAGTGGCAGACACAGGCCGGGATGGGCGAGCAACGTCTGCAGGCCGGCACCGTCGAGCGGCTTGGCGAAGAGGTATCCTTGCGCGAACTCAGCACCTAGGCGAGCAATCTCGTCAGCTTGCGTGCAGGTCTCGATGCCCTCCACGACCACGGTCAGATCGAAGCGATGGGCGAGGGCGCAGATCGTCTCGATGATCGCACGCGACGTGTCGTCGGTCGCCACAAGCTGCGCGAAGGAGCGATCGATCTTGACCTTCGTGAAGGGATAGCGCGCGAGATAGCCGATCGACGCGTAGCCGGTTCCGAAGTCGTCGAGCGCCAGCTTCACGCCGAGGGCCCGCAGGCGACGCATGGCGGCAAGCGTTTCGTCGGCATCGTCGATCAGGAGCGACTCGGTCACCTCCAGCTCGAGGCGCGCGGGGTCGAGGCCGCTATCGGCCAGCGCGATCTCCACGCTGCGGACGAGATCGTCGGGGTCGCGGAACTGGATCGCCGAGACGTTCACCGCGACGTCCGCATCGAACGGCCAAGCGGCCGCATCGAGGCACGCCTGACGGATCGCCCAGGCGCCCATGGGAACGATGAGCCCCATCTGCTCGGCCAACGGAATGAATTCGGCCGGAGAAACGAAGCCCTTCCCCTCGACCGGCCAGCGCATCAACGCCTCGCAGGCGACCACGCGGCCCGAGGCGAGCTCCACGATCGGCTGGTAGTGGAGTGCGAAGCGTCGGTCGCGCCAAGCTAGGCGCAGGTTCTCCTCGAGCGTGCGCCGCGAATGGACGCCTTCCGCCATCTCGCGCGTGAAGAGGACCGCGGCGTTGCGACCAGCGCTCTTGGCCGCGTAGAGCGCCATGTCCGAGGCGCTCATCATCTCCGCCGCGACGGTTCCATGAACCGGCCAACTCGCCACGCCGACGCTGATCGTCACGTGCAGGATGCGACCGTCGATCTCGAAGGGCAGACGGAAGTCGTCGAGAAGACGGCGCGCGGCCACGAGGGCGGCGCCTGCGTCCTCGATCAGGAGAATCAGGAACTCGTCGCCCCCGAAGCGGGCGATGGTGCCCTCGTTTCCCACGAGCCGCCGCAGCCGTTCCGCGACGCGCAGGAGAAGTTCGTCGCCGACGCCGTGTCCCAGCGTGTCGTTGACGGTCTTGAAGTTGTCGATGTCGAGCGACAGGAGGCTGAAGGGCTGTCCGTCCGCGTCGCGGCAGGCTTCCACCAGCGCCTGGTTGAAGCTGAAGCGGTTGCGCAGACCCGTCAGACTGTCGGTATTGGCCATGCGCTCGATCGTGGCCGCCACGCGCTTGCGGGTCGTGATGTTCTCCGTGGTGAGAACGACGCCGCCCTCCGGCGTCGGCTCGAGCGAGAGCGAAAGGACATCGCCCGTCCGGGTCTCGATCTCGCCCGCCTGCGGGCGCTGGGTGGTCAGCGCCTCGGTTCCGAGCACGCCGATGCGTTCGGCGGTGGCCGGCGCCAGCATCCCGTTCTGGACGGTTGTTTCCAGAAAGATGTTGAAGGCGCACGGGAGCCGATCGGGATCACCCAGGCCATAGAGCGCCTGATGACGCGTGTTGCAGACCTCGAGCCGGCCCGCATCGTCGAACATCGCGAGGCCCTGAACCATGGCGTTGAGCGCCGAGTCGAGCTTGCTCGCCTCGCGCTTGGCCAGGAGCGACAGCTCGTTCGCCTCGCGGTGCGCTGTGGCGAGCGCGACGAGGTTGCGGTTGATCGAGAACGTGATCACCACGTTCGTGAGGCCGTAGAAGACGATGAAGGCCCCGATGCCGGCATAGTAGGGATGGCCGGCCGCGACGAGCCCCGCCGCCATCGGCCCCGCGAGGCAGGCGATCTGCAGGATCACGAAGACGGGACGCGCCGCATTGCGCGCGACGAAGCCGGAGGCAAACGCGATGCCCGCGACGATCGTCAGGATATGGGCGGGAACGCTATCGGTTCCCGCAAGGGCGAGATAGCAGTTGATGCCGACCAGCACCGCGAAGATCGTGGTTCCCGCCAGGAACTCGCGGTCCCAGGCCTGCGTCCGCGCCAACGTGTCGAGATCGTGCGCCTGGCGGGTGTAGCGCAGCACGGTCACCATGCGGGCGCCGAAGGTCAGCGCCGTGAGAGCCGTGAGCCACAGGAAGACGTCGACGCCGGTGACATGCCAGCAGAACCATGGAACGAAGACGCCGATCAGGTTCGAGATCGCGATCGACGCCGGCGACGAAAAGAGCGAGCCGACGAGATGGCGGTAGGCGTCGAGGTCCCGCGTCTGTCCCCGCTTCGGCGGCCGCCCGGTACGGACGGCCTGGGCCGGGCGAACCGTCGGGGCGGAGGCACCGATGAATCTCATGGCCGATTCTTTCGATCGAAGCCGCCCGGATGTCTCCCACCAGATGCCGGGCGGCCTCTCTTTTGTGTCTGCTCCAGCGCAGACGATCGCAGACGACTCCTAGCGTCGGGTTAACCGAATCAAGAAGTTGGCCCCGATCCCGCGTGTCGCTGCCTCAGGCCGCAGCGGCGTCGCGGCTGCGACGCGACAGCATGCGGTTCTGCGCGTTGGCGATACGCTGCAGCTTGGCGACCTCGACGGCGTTCAAGCTCATGATGTGATCGACCCAAAGCGCGGCCGCGTCGGTCAGTTCGCCCCGCAGGTCGCCGAACCGCCGGTTGAACGCCTCGAACAGCATGATCCGCGCGCGATGGCTGGTGGCGGCCTTCTCGGCGTAGCGCCGGACCCAGTCCTCGCCAGCGCCTGCCGGCACCACGGCGTCGAGAACGCCCTTGGCCAGGAACTCCTCGGGCGCATAGACGTCGCCCGAGGTGAGAATGCGCTCGGCCTCGATCGCGCCCGCGCGGCGGATCAGAACCGGGACGGCCGAGATCGGGAAGTGGTTGTAGTGGACTTCGGGATAGCTGAAGCTTGCCCGATCCTCGGCCACCATGACGTTGCAGGCGCGGGCGGGATCGATGCCGCCGCCCAGCGCGCGGGCGTGGATCGTGCTGAGCGTGATGACCTGCCCGCGCAAACCGTTGGTGTTGAGTTCGATCACCTGTGTGGCCAGGCGCGCATAGCGCTCCAGACCGCCTCGATCGCCGGATGCCAGACACGCTAGGTAGTAGTCGAGGTCGCCGCCGAGCGAGAAGACCTCGCCCCGGGAGCGATAGGCGAGGAAGCGGACGGGCTCGCTCGGCTTGCCCGCGTTGTAGGCCATCACCGCGTCCTGCACCGCGGCCACGCTGGCAATGCATTCCATCGTGAAGACGGGCTTGGGTTCGGGGGCGAGGTCGATCCAAAGCAGCGACTGGGCAGGCTCGAAGGCGAGATTGACCTGCGGCAGGTCACCGGCGATGGCGCGGATCGCGTCGGCGACGCCGATAGGGGGAAGAACGGTGGTCGGGAGATCGACAACCGGTCGTTGCAGCGTGTCGCTCATGGCGGTTCTCTGTGCCGGAGGGGAGGGGCAGGAGAAACGTTAAAGCTTTCTTAAGCTTCGGGTATACCAAGCTTAACAAATGGTTAACGAAAAAGGACGTCATTCGCAGGTTGGACGCGTGCAACGCGACCTGCGACGCCGTGACCGCTGGCGGGATGTGTGCCTTGATTCCGCTGGAATTTTGCCCCATTCGCGCTACCCCAGGTTATGGAATTGGAGTCTGGCACGAAGGAAAAATGAGAAACAAATCGTGATCAAATGACGCTGCGGCAGGTAACGGTCGCCGAACGGTCAGTCCCCGGTTTTCCCCGTCGAAGGATCGAAGGCGAGCCATAGAAATGCGCAAGGCGCGAGTTCGACGCCGTCCACCAGCGTGAGCTGTCGTCCCGTGACGAGGTCGCGCCCCGATCCGGGCATGGACTGGAAGCGCGCACCATCGACGCGCGCGACTAGGTCGCCAAAGTTGGCGAGAAACAGAGCCGACGTCTCGGGATCGGGACGCAACAGTCCCGCCACCGCATCGACCCCCGTCTGAAACCCGTGGATCCGATTGCCTGCGAACGCACGTGTCGAGCGGCGGATACGGATCAGATCCAGAAGCCGCCGGTAGATCGCACCGCTCGGCGTGTCGGCGCCATGCCGGCCGGCGTCGAACCGTTCGACCCGGATCGGGCGGTGCAGCCAGCGGCTGTCACCGGCCTCGCCGGGACGGGTGATGTAGCTCGGGTCGTTCCGCTGCCCGACCTCGTCGCCCAGGTACAGAAGCGGGATGCCGGCCGCCGCGAGCGCCATCGCGTGCAGAAGCACGACGCGGTCGACACCCAGCGGATCGCCTGCGGCGACGCCTGCCAGCGAGGCGGTCGTGCCGGCGATGCGGCAGTCGCCGGTACGCGGGTTCTCCTGGAACGGCTCGCCCCGGGCGAAGGAGCCGGGAAAGCGGCCCACGTAGAATTGGTTCAGGAACCGGCGGTGCGTGCCGGGATCGATGTTCAGTTCGCGCGCTTCCGCGTCGTCGAAGGTCCAGCCGATGTCGTCGTGCGAGCGCACGTAGTTCACGAACGCGCAGCCTTCCGGCAACTGCTGGCGCCGATCGAGCGCGAGCTGCAGGAGACGGGCGTCGCGCGTGGCGAGCGCTTCCCATCCCAGCGCCATGAGAAGCGGATTGTAGGAGATCGGGCATTCCGCCACGTCGATATAGGACACGACTTCGTCGGGGTGGACGATCGCCTCGGACTTGAAGACCAGCGCGGGCGCCGCGATGCGGCAGAGCGCGTTGAAGGCGCGGATCAGGCGGTGCGCCTCGGGAAGGCTCTCGCAGGACGTGCCGAGCTGCTTCCAGATGAACGCGACCGCGTCCATGCGCAGGATCTCGATGCCCTGGTTGGCGAGAAACAGCATCTCGCCCGCCATGGCACGGAAGACCGCGGGGTTGGCGTAGTTCAGGTCCCACTGGAAGTGGTAGAAGGTGGCCCAGATCCACCGTCCGTCCGGCAGGGGAACGAAGGAGCCGGGGTGGTCGTCCGGGAAGATCTCGCGCGTGGTCTGCTCGAAGAGATCGGGAATGCGGCGGTCCGGATAGATACGATAATAGTCCTCGAACTCGCGCTCGCCCGCCAAGGCACGGCGCGCCCATTCGTGTTCGTTGGACGTGTGGTTGAAGATGAAGTCGACCACCGGCGAGATGCCGTTCGCGCGCAACGCGCCGCACAAGTCCCGCAGGTCCGTCATCGTGCCGAGACGCGGGTCCACCTCGCGATAGGACGACACGGCATAGCCCCCGTCGGAGTTGCCGTCGGGGCAACGAAACAGCGGCATCAGATGAAGGTAGGTGAGGCCGAGCTCGCAAAGAGCCGGAATACGCTCGCGCATCGCCTGCAGGGTTCCTGCATAGCGATCCACGTAGCACACGCCCCCCACCATCCGGTTGGACAGGAACCAGGCCGGCTCGCCCTCGCGACGCTTGTCGAGGTGGCGAAGATCGTCGGGACGCGCCGCGGAGGCGCGTGCCGCCAGCACGACGACGGCCTCGAGCTCGCGCTCGTGCTCGGGATGATCGGCATAGACGGCGCCGAACTCGCGAGCGAGCTGCGGCAGGTGTTCCTCGAGGCGACGGTCGAACGATGCATCGGGAACGAGGCCGGCGTGCCGGATCGCGGTGCGCAGGCGCTCCAGTCTCGCGTTCTCGCCGCTCATGCCTGCGCTCCCCCCTCGCGTCGCATCGACCGGGCCCATCGATAGCACGCTCGTGGCATGAACGGTCGCCAAGCCTTACGCGTGCGCCGCCTCCCGCTTGGCCTCCTCCTGCCGCAGGGCGCTGGGCACGATGCCGGCGGCGGCGAGGGCGGCCGCCAGACCGAGCGCCACGGGAATCGGATGATCCGGCACGAGACCGAAGATGCTGGCCAGCATCGCCACGCCGAGCGACTGGCCGACAAGGCGGGCGGTGGACTGGATGCCGCTGGCACCGCCCGCGCGCTCGCGCGGCGCACTCGTGATCAGCAGACGGTTGTTGGGCGCCTGGAAGGTTCCAAAACCGAAGCCCGCCAAGGCCAGACGCCACACGAGGTCGGCATCGCTGGGAGAGGACGGCATGAACGTCAGCGAGACGAGCCCGGCGCAGAACAGGAACAACCCGCCGGCCGCCAGCCGACCCGGCGCCAGTCGATCCGCGAGGCGCCCCGAGATGAAGGCCGCGATCGCCGTGGAGATGGGCCAAGGGGTGAGCAGGAGGCCGGTTTCGGACGCGCTGCGGCCGAGCGTGTCGTGAAACAGGAAGGGCAGCGACACGAAGGCGATGGCCTGGGCGGCGAAGGAGCCGACCGAGCAGACCGCCGACAGGGCGAAGACCGGCCGGCGCAGAAGATCGACCGGCAGCATCGGAACGGGAAGGCGCAGCTGCGAGCGGACGAACACGATGCCCACGATCACGCCGGCGGCGATCAGCAACGCGGCGCGGCCGGCGCCATCGGCATGGCCGATATCGTTGATGCCCGAGATCAGGAGGCCGAAGGTCGCGGCGCTGAGGACGGCGCTGCGCATGTCGAAGCGCGCGCCCGAGCGGGGCGTCTGGGGCAGCGTGCGCCAGCCGACGAACAGGGCCAGCGCACCGATCGGCACGTTGACGAGGAACAGCGCCTGCCAAGGCGCGACCGCCAGGATCAGGCCGGCGACGGTCGGCCCCGCTGCCGCCGAAACGCCGACCACGACCGCGACGTTGCCGACCGCGCGTCCCAGCTGGTTCTGCGGAAAGACGAAGCGCACGAGCGCGATGTTGATGCTCATGATGCCCGCCGCGCCCAGGCCCTGAATCGCCCGGGCCGCGATCAGGAACGGCAGTTCGCCGGCCAGCGCGCAAAGACCCGAGCCCAGCGTGAACAGGGCCAGACCCCCGAGATAAACGCGCTTGTAGCCGAGGATTTCGCCAAGCGAGGCCAGCGGCAGCAACGCCATGGTGATGGCGAGCTGATAGCCGTTGACGACCCAGACCGCATCCGCCGGCCGAATGCCGAACTGGGTGGTGATAGGCGGCAAGGCGATGTTGGCGATCGCGCCGTCGAGAACCGCGGTGAACAGCGCAAGCGCGATCGTCGCGAAGGCAAGGGAGCGGGCCGGCTGGGGCAGCCCGTCATGGGTCGCTGAGGACATGGGTCTTCGGACTTTTGCCGGAAGGGGAGGATCAGCAGGTTCGGCCGGCCGGGGCGGCCGGAGCCGACCACCCGTCGAGCCCTTGCATATAGGGGCGGGGCCCGGCGCGAACAGCGATGCGACCTCCACCGACAGCGACCGTCATGGGATGGCCGGAATGTCGCACTCTTAACGTGTAAGGAACGCAATCGGTGGCATTCAGGACTGGTCTTAACGGGGACCAGAGTTATGCGTTTCACCATCAAGGCTCGATTGATCGGCGGTTTCGCGGCCGTGATCGCCCTGACCGGACTGGTTGGCTATACCGGCGTTCTCGAACTTCAGGCCTCCCAGGTTCGCCTTGAGACGTTCATCGAACGTCCCTTCCAGCAGGCCAAGCTGCTGGGTGAGATCCGGTCCGACGTGATGAATGCGGGGCGACTGACGAACCGCGCTCTTCTGACCCGTGATCCCGCACGCGCCGCCGAGCTGCGCCGCGAAGCCGAGGCCAGCATGGAGGCGAGCGTCCGCAAGCTCGAGACCTATCGCAGCCGCACCAAGCTTGCTCTGGATCGCGTCGAGACGTTGGGAACCAGCATGGTTTCATATCGCGATGCCACTCGCCGCGCGGCCGATACGCATACGAGCGGCGCCACCGACGCAGCGCTCGCGGTTCTCGAAAAGGACGCGTCGCCGCATATGGCGAACGTGATCAAGGACATCGAGGCCTTGGTGACCCTGCAGGACGGCGTGGCCCAATCGACCGTGGTCGAGGCGAAGGCGGGCTACGATCGCGCAATGACGCTGCTCGTGGCGATCATCGGTGGAGCGATCGCGCTGGGCGCGGCGACGGCGGCGTGGATCGCGATCTCGATCGGTCGAGGTCTCGGGCGCTCCGTGTCGCTGGTGCGCGAGATCGGCGAGGGCGACCTGTCGGGCGCGGACGCACGCGCCGAGGCCAACGAGATCGGAGATCTGCTGCGGGCCATGAACGCGATGCGCGCGCATCTGCGCATGATCGTCGGCGATGTGAACGCCTCGTCCTCCCAGGTCGCAGCCGGCTCCATGCAGTCGGCCGCGACCGCCGAACAGCTGTCGTCGGGGTCGAGCGAACAAGCGTCCGCCTCGGAGGAGGCCTCTGCGGCCGTCGAGCAGATGACGGCGAACGTTCGCCAGAACGCGGACAACGCGCAGCAGACCGAGGCGGTGGCGGCCAAGGCGCGGGTGAGCGCGGAGGCGACCGGCACGGCGGTGCAGTCCTCGGTGGAGGCCATGCGCACGATCGCCCAGAAGATCTCGGTGATCCAGGAGATCGCCCGCCAGACCGACCTTCTGGCCTTGAACGCGGCGATCGAGGCGGCGCGCGCGGGCTCGCACGGCAAGGGCTTTGCGGTGGTGGCGAGCGAGGTGCGAAAGCTGGCCGAGCGCAGCCAGGGGGCGGCGGCCGAGATCGGGCTCCTGTCGGCCGAGACGCTGCGCGCGTCCGAGCTGGCGGGCGAGCGCCTCGAGCAACTTGTGCCCGACATCCGGCGCACGGCGGAGCTGGTGTCGGAGATCACGGCGGCGTGCCGCGAGCAGTCGGTGGGCATCGAGCAGATCAACCAGGCCATCGTCCAGCTCGACCAGGTCACGCAGGCCAACGCCGGCGCCGCCAGCGA
>NZ_FNIT01000017.1 GCF_900104035.1 Aureimonas jatrophae
ATGCATCTTGGGATCATCGGGGACGACTTCACGGGGTCGTCGGATGCGGCGAACACGCTGGCGCGGGGTGGCTTGCGGGTCGTGCAGTATGCGGGGGTTCCGTCGGGTCCGGCGGAGCGGGGTGTCGAGGCGGGCGTGGTGGCGCTGAAGTCGCGCACGATCGCGGCCAGTGAGGCGGTGGCCTTGTCGCTGGGTGCGCTGGACTGGCTCCTGGCGCAAGGCTGCCGGCAGATCCTGTTCAAGGTGTGCTCGACGTTCGACTCGACGCGGAGCGGCAACATCGGCCCGGTGGCCGAGGCGCTGCGGGCGGCGCTGGCGGCGCGGCTGGGTGCGGGAGCGGCGGCGATGGGCCCGGTCCTGGTGTGCCCGGCCTTTCCGCGCGCGGGGCGCTCGCTCTACCAGGGGCACCTGTTTGTCGCCGACGCGCTCCTGTCGGAGTCGGGCATGCGCGACCACCCGCTCACCCCCATGCGCGATCCCGACATCCGGCGCTGGTTGGGCTACCAGACACAGCTCGGTGTCGGGCACGTGGCGGCGTCCACGGTGTTTGCCGGGGCGGACGCGATCCGCGAAGGCGCGCTAGCGGAAGCCGCGGCGAACCGCCCGCTGGTGGTGGTGGACGCGATCCGCGACGAGGACCTGCACGCGATCGGGCAGGCGGCCGCCGACTGGCCGCTTCTGGTGGGGGGCTCAGGGATCGCGCTGGGCCTGCCGGAGAACCTGCGCCGGGAGGGGCTGGTCCCGGTGCGCGGCCCCGACGCGGACGCCTGGGCGGGCTCGCGCGGTCGGGCGGCGATCCTGTCGGGCTCGTGCTCGGTGATGACGCGCGCGCAGGTGCGCCGCCATCTGGCGGACGGCGCGCCGGGGCTGGAGGTCTCGGCCGACGAGATCGTGGCCGACGGGGCGGGGGCGGTCGGGCGCGCGCTGCGCTTTGTGGACGATCACCCGGGGCCGGGCGAGGGCGGCGAGGGAGGCAACGGGGCGGGCGGCGCGGCGGCGGGCGCTCCGCTGGTCTACACCTCGGCCGATCCGAGCGTCGTGCGGGAGGCGCAGGCGCGCTTTGGACAGGAGCGCGTGGCAGGCGCGGTGGAGGGCTTCTTTGCCGAGCTGGCGCGCCGGCTGGTGGCGGGGGGCGTCACGCGCCTCGTGACGGCGGGCGGCGAGACGTCCGGGGCGGTGGTGGAGGGCCTGGGCCTAGCCTCGCTGGCCATCGGCCCCGAGATCGCGGCCGGCGTGCCGGCGGTGCGCGCGGACGGGGTGGGGGAAGCCGGGGGCGCCGGCGGCGGGCGCCCGCTCTGGCTGGCGCTGAAGTCGGGCAACTTCGGCGACGAGCGCTTCTTCGCGCAGGCGCTCGACGTGCTCGGGCAGACCGTCCCGGAAGCGGGGCGACCGGAAGCGCGACGACCGTGAGCGGGGTGATCGCAAGCGACGCCCGCGCCGAGAGCCAGCTTCGCGAAGACGTCTGCCGGCTGGCCGCCAGCCTGTTCGACCGCGGGCTGACGCAAGGGGCGTCCGGCAACGTCTCGGTGCGCCTGCCCGATGGTGGGCTGCTCGTCACCCCGACCGGCCGCTCGCTCGGCCGCCTCGACCCCGGGCGCCTGGCCAGGCTGGGCGCCGATGGGCAGCTCGTGTCGGGCGATGCGCCCACCAAGGAGGTGCCGCTTCACGCCGCCTTCTACCAGACGCGCGGAACGGCGGGGGCGGTGGTGCATCTGCATTCCGCCCATGCGGTGGCCTGGTCGACGCTGCCCGAGGTGGACCCCGAGAACGCGCTGCCCGCGATCACCCCGTATGCCGTGATGCTGCTCGGGCGCGTCAAGCTTCTGCCCTTCTTCGTGCCGGGCGACCCCCTCACCGGCGAGGCGATCCGGGGCTTGGGGGGCCGGCGCTCGGCGGTGCTTCTCGCCAACCACGGGCCGGTCGTGGCCAGCCGCGACCTCGAGGCGGCGGTCAACGCCATGGAGGAGCTGGAGGCCACCGCGCGCCTGGCGCTGCTCACGCGCGGCCACCATCCGCGCCTTCTGTCGGAGGGCGAGGTCGCGCGCGTGGTGAAGCGCTTCGACGTGGAATGGGACGGGTGAGGGAGGCGAACATGATCGAGCTGTCGGCCAATCTGGGCTTCCTGTGGAGCGAGCTGTCGCTGCCGGACGCCATCCGGCGCGCCGGGGCGGCGGGCTTTGCGGCGGTGGAATGCCACTGGCCATACGAGACGGATGCAGGCGCGGTGGCCGACGCGCTTGCCGAGACCGGCCTGCCGATGCTCTCGCTCAACACCCGTCGCGGCCAGCCCGGCGAGAACGGGCTCGCCGCCCTGCCCGGGCGCGAGGGCGAGGCGCGCGAGGCCATCGGGCAAGCCTTCGAGTACGGGGCGCGGATCGGGGCGCGCTGCGTGCACGTCATGGCGGGCGCGGCGCGCGGGCAGGCGGGGGCCGAGGCGACGTTCCTCGCCAACCTCGCCTATGCCGCCGATCTCGCCTGCGACACCGGCATGGGCGTCCTGGTCGAGCCGCTGAACCGGCGCGATGCGCCCGGCTACCTCCACGCCACGGTGGAGGAGGCGGCCGCGCTCGTGCGCCAGCTGGCGCGCCCCGAAGTCCGGATCCTGTTCGACTGCTACCACCAGCAGATCATGGGCGGCGACCTCGTCACGCGCTTTGCCGCGCACAAGGACCTTGTCGGCCACGTCCAGTTCGCAGCCGTCCCCACCCGCGCCGAGCCTGACCGGGGCGAGGTCGACTACCCCTGGCTCCTGCCCGCCCTCCAGGCCGCCGGATACGCAGGACCCTTCGGCGCCGAGTACAAGCCAACGGGCGCAACCGACGACGGACTGGCCTGGATGAGGGGGTTCGAGGGCTGATAGGGCATGGGTGTACCGACGTGAGCGAGCTGCTTCGGGCGGTCAGTTTTCTAGCGTCGCTCGGCGGTGGCGGCTGGAAAGCGGACCGTCTGGGTTGCGGCGAGGGGGACGGGAGGCGTGCGATCTCGTGCGGAAGGGTCCTGACCGCACGCTTGGCGACCACCCGCCTTTGATCCTGCTGCCTGTGTACCAGGGGAACAGGATGCCACGGTCGGGCTCCACGCCGATGCCATGGTGCTACCTAGACCGCGATATAGCACATAGTCCGGCAAGTCCGCCGGCACGACAAACGCGACGTTGCCGCGACCGACGCGGGGCATCAAGCCGATGCCGAAACGCCGCGATCAGCGACGTCGGCAGCCCGGAATGCAGGAAGTCGCCGCCCCAAAGCGTCGAGCAGGCCGCAAGCTCGCAGGACGGGTCGCTTGGCGGAAGCTCGTCGTGGTGCCCGGATCCGGCCCTGTCGACCGGCGTGATCTGACAAGCGAGCGTCCCGTCCACAGCCCGATAAGACGAGGCGCCCACGCGGCGCCTGCTCGACGTCGACCGGCCCGGCCGGGGACCAGCCGTTCGCTCATCGTCCGCGACGCCGCATCGCCATCATGCCTTTCCGGGCGTCGAATGCGTGACCTCACCGCCGATTCGCGCTAGGCCATGGCCGGAACTCGACAAACCTGTCGAACGTCGGTTCCGCATTCTTGGTCGGCACGATGTTGGACATGCGCTCCCACCACCTCCACGCCGGTCGCGTCGACGCGTTGCGCCGCAGCGGCCTGCTCCAGCGCGCCTCCGAAGACGAATTCGGACACCTGACCGATCATGTGCGCGACGTTCTCGACGTGCCGGTCGCCATCATCACCCTTGTCGACGAGGACCGGCAGGTCTTCGCGGGCCATAGCGGGTTGCCGGAACCATGGGCCGAACGCGGCGAGACGCCGATGACCCATTCCTTCTGCCAGCATGTCGTGGACCGGCAAGCCCCGCTCGTGACCAGTGACGCCCGGCTCGACCCGACGCTGCGCGACAATGCGGCGATCGGCGACATCGGGGTGGTCGCCTATCTCGGCGTTCCGCTAACCCTTCCCGACGGTGAGATCGTGGGCGCGCTCGCCGCGATCGACACGCAACCCCGGTCGTGGACCGAAGCGGACATGCGTCGCCTGCGCTCGATCGCGCGCACGGTCGACAAGGAGATGGCGGTCCGCATCTCGGAAAGCCGCTGGCGTTCCATGTTCGAAGGCTTGCAGGAGGGCTTCATCCTGGGCCGGGTCGTCAGGGACGAAACCGGGCGTATCATCGACTGGATGTACGAGGCGGTGAACGCCGCCTGGCATGACCTTCTCGGCGTACCGCATGGAACGGCCGTGGGACGCACCGTTCGCGAACTTCTGCCCGGCGTCGAGGACGCCTGGGTGGACGAGTTCGCCGGTGTCGTGGAAACCGGCGAGCCTGCGCGCTTCACACGCCGGGTCGGCACGCTGGATCGCTGGTACGACGGCGTCGCGCAGCCGATCGGCGGCGACCGCTTCACGGTCATCTTCATCGAGGTCACCGAGCGGATCCGGCGGGAGCGCCGTCAGGCGACGCTTCTGACGCTGGCCGACGAGTTGCGCGGTCGCTCCGACCTCGAAACCATCGTGACGGCTGCCGCGCGCTGCCTCGCCGACGGGCTCGAGGTCGACCGGATGGGCTCGGGCCTCGTGAACCTGCGGGAGGACACGATCGATGTCGCCTCCGACTGGTGCGAACCCGGCATGTCCAGCGTCGTCGGTCAGCACGACTTCTCGTCTTATGGCTCCTACATCGCCGATCTCAAGCGCGGTGCCATCGTGGCCGTCGATGACGTTGCTTCGGACCCTCGCACGAGCGGGCGACGGGCAAGCTTCGACGCCATCGACACCCGATCCTTTCTGGATCTGCCGATCAGCTTCGACGGCCGCCTCTACGCGGTTGTCTTCGCCCATTCGCGAACGCTCCATGCCTGGACGGATGGCGAGCGCCAGTTCGCCGAGCAGGTCGGCGACCGGGTTCGAGCGGCGCTGGCTCGCCTGCGGATGGAGGACGCCCAGCGCGTCCTGACGCAGGAGATGTCGCATCGGATGAAGAACGCGCTGGCGATGGTCCAGGCGATCGCTACGCAGACGCTGCGCCAGGCTCAGACCATGGACGAGGCGCGAGAGGCCATCTCCAGCCGGTTGTCGGCTCTGGCCCGGGCGCAGGACATCCTGACGCGCACGAACTTCACCGAGGCCGACGTGCGCGAGGTTGCCGAGGCCGCCATCGCCCCGCACCGCCTGGCAGGCGATCGCATCGCGATGTCCGGACCGCATGCGGACCTGACCGCGCAGCGAGCCTTGGGCCTTAGCCTCGCGATCCACGAGCTCGCGACCAACGCGGCCAAGTACGGTGCCCTGTCGAACGCGATGGGCCGGGTCGATGTGACCTGGGACGTGGTCGATGGAGCGTTCGCGTTCCATTGGATCGAAAGCGGCGGTCCGCCCGTTACGGCACCGGAACGACGCGGGTTCGGCTCCAAGCTGATCGAGCGCATCGTCAGCAGCTACTTCGATGGCGAGGGTCATATCGACTTCGATCCCGCCGGTATCCGCTTTACCCTGACGGGCGCGCTTGCGCATCCCGCCAGCCAACCGAACGTTTGACCCTGCAACCATGGCTCAGTCCTTTGACCCCTCCCGTTACGCCGTTCTGATCGTGGAAGACGACGCCCTGGTGCGGGCGGAAGCCGTGGACCTGTGCGAGGAGGCGGGCTTCACGGCTTACGAGGCCAAGAATGCGGACCAGGCCATTCGCATGCTGGAGCGTCATTCCGAGATCCGCGTCCTGTTCACCGATGTCGAGATGCCCGGTACCATGGACGGGTTGAAGCTCGCCCGAGCCGTTCGCGACCGCTGGCCACCGGTCGCGATCATCGTCACATCGGGGCGCATGAAGGTCGAGACGACGGACATGCCGGAGAACGGGTTGTTCTTCGCCAAGCCCTACCCGCCGCGGGGCATCATCAAGGCGCTCAACGACATCGCCGCGCAGATCCAGAACTGACGTACCGGGGATCGGTCTGACATGCGGGCCACCGTTGCTCGGCGTTCCGGGTCTCGAAGGGATCATGGAGCAGATCAGCCATTCGCCGGCCCCTGACCTGCCAGCGTCCCTTGGCCCCGTCCCGCGCCGCCGCGCCGTAGCAATTCCCGCGCGAGACCGCACTTCAGCGGGACGCTTCCGTTGTGCGAGTCACGGCAAGGCAGAACAGGCCAGCCTTCAGCGAAGCGAACGCCTTCGGCGCTCGTCCGACGATCACGTCTAGCCGCAGCGCTGGGCCGGAAGCGCCGATCCACACGGTCGGCTGGTGGGACGATCGTCTTCCATCCCCGATGATCGCGCGAAGGCGTCGACGCAGGCCGGAGCTGCCCAGCCGGACGACCCAGGGATCGTCGCGCTCGACGGGTGGTCGGCATGTTGCGCGCATGAGGCGGCGAGCCGGACTCGCCTCGGCGGAAGCGCGGCTGCGACCGCCTCGACCCGATGCTCGGATGTCACCGACCCGCGGTCCGGCGTTGTTTCCGGATGAGAGCGCGCTCCGTAGGTCATTGGTCCGCCAAGATACGGCATTCGTTACCGGTTCCCCGGCGAAAACCCGAATAGGGACATCTCTTCCGACCGAGACGTCCCCATGCCGGCGAACCCGCTATTGCGGCGGCGCTGCCGTGGTCTGTTGTTGAGCCGCCTGGAAGGGGTTCAGCGCGCGCCGGATATCGGCTCCTGCCGAGTCCGGCACATAGAGGATGTCGCCCTTTCGCATGGGGAAGTTCTGCATCGCGAAGAGCGAGGCGGGCTGCTTCATGTCGATCCGGTAGATGATGGGCACCAGTCCCGTCGTCGGATCGCCGGGGGGCAGGACACCAAGGTTGCGGGCGACGTCCGCCGGTTCGGAGCGCAGGAGATACACGCGCCGCGCGTTGGCGCGATCGTTCAGAAGCCCTCCCGAGCGCGCCACGGCCTGGGCCAGCGTCAGCTCGCCCGGCTGGAAGCGGAACTCGCCGGGACTGGCGAAGGCCCCGAAGGAGGTGAAGCTCGTGGCATCACGTCCCAGGAAGATCTGGTCGCCGGGTTGAACGAAGATATTCTGGGCCTGATCCAGAAGGAGCCTATCCATCGAGGCGGAGGCGCGGTCGCGGCCCCGGATCACGGTGACCTCCGTCTCGCCAGAAGGCGAGGAGGGGCCTCCCGCAAGGGCGATCGCGTCCAGCACGCGTTCGCCCTGCGTCGTCAGGTTGAAGCGCCCGGCCTGGTTCACCGCGCCGTTCACCGTGAAACCGCTGCTGCCCGTTTCCGACACGAAGACGGTCGCCTCGGGCGAGATCGACGAGCCCTTCAAGCCGCTTGCGATCCGGCCCTGCAGGGCGGACGGCGTCGATCCGGCCGCGCGCAGGCGTCCCGCGTAGGGGACGTCGATGAAGCCGCCGTTGTCGACCTTGAAGGAGCCGAGATCGAGCGACGTGGCCGAGGCGGTGGACACGAGGCCCTGCTCGCTCGTGTCGAAGATACGGACCGTGACGGTGTCGCCGGGACGCAGGATGCCGCCGTTGAACTTCGCCGCCGCAAGACGCGCGAGACCCGCTTGGCTTCCGGGGGAGGAGCGAGCCGGGGTTGCGGCGACGAGGTCCACGACCGGCGCCTGACCGGTCGAGGCGAGCCGCACCGAATTTTCCAAGGAGGTCGCGCTCGGTCCCGATCCCGGCGAAGCACATCCCGCCAGCAGAACGGAACACAGCCCGAGGATCGTGACGTTCCTTCGGCAAAAAAGCGTCGAACGGATGTTCGTCTTCGCGACAGGCAGCATCGACAAAGTTTCCACGGGGCTCTTACCGTCGATCGGAACCACAGCACGACCCGTTCCACAACGGATCAGAGCCGAGAGATAACTCGACCTGATGACTTCATAAGTCTCGAAACTGATTCGTTGCTGGATGTCGCAGCGGTTTTCGCGTGGGTTGTGTCCTTCGCGCCGCAGGTCGCCAGGAGCCCGATGGTTTCGCGCGCCGACTGCGGCCTGTCGCTCGGGTTCGTCTGCAGAAGAGAACCGAGCAGCGGCTCGAGTTCCGCCCGCGCGTCGGGCACGCAGGCGACGGCTAGAAGGCGGCCGAGCGAGAAGAGATCCGATGTCACGTCGGCTGGGGCACCGGGGGATCGGGCTTCCGGTGCGGCAAAGCCAGGGGTCCATGCCTGTTCGAGATCGGCCTCGTGGGGGCGTGCGCCGATGCAACGCGCGAGGCCGAAGTCGAGAAGGATGGCGGCCTCGGCCCGGCCCCCCGGCAGAAGGACGTTGGCGGGCGATACGTCGCCATGAATGAGTCCCGCGGCGTGGACGGCTTCCAGCGCTGCCGCCAGGCGCAACGCCAGCGCGATGCATTCGACCGATCCCAGATGCCGCTCGCGCAGCACCGTCGCCAGCGTCGGGGCGTCGACATAATCCAACAAAAGGGCCGGGCGCCCGTCCGCAAGGCGAAGCGCGGCGCGCAGCGCAAGGCAGGCGGGGTGGCGGACGCGCTCCTGATGCCGCGCCTCGTCGAGAAGCAAGCGACGCAGGAGGGGAGCCGAGCCGCGCTCGGGACAGAGGGTCTTCAAGGCGTAAAGCGTGCCGAGATCCCGTTGCCGGACGAGGAGGATCTCGAACGACGCTCCGCGATGGAGCCTTTCAAGACCCGTGAAGCTGTTGGCGATCAAAGGGGCGTCCGTCGGCGTCGCGGCGTCCCGGTCCAGGACATCTCGCACGCCGTCGCGGATGATCGCGCGGTCCACCCCGTCCGAAACCTGATCTATCGCATCGCGCAGGGCCGCCAGGCGATCCGCAACGCGGGCCAGCGCGGGGTCCGTCATCGCAGCCCCGCCACGATCACCGACAGGTTCTCGCGGACGCCTGCTACAAGGGCATCGTCCAGAAGCGCCCGCGCCGCCGCCTCCGGCTCGGCCGCCATCAGGCGTCCGGCGATCTCGCGCTCGGGCAACGCCCGCGTCAGCGAACCGGTGGCCAGAAGAAACACGTCGCCCGGCTCCGTACGGCCGCCCGCGACATCGCAGCTGAACTGCGCCGAACCGCCGAGACTGCGCGTCAGACGTCGCTCGAGACCGATACCGACATGGTCGCGCGTCAGAAGGCGCATCGTGCCCGCCCGCAGGAGGTAGCATCGCAAGTCCCCGGCCCAGACGGCAGCGAAACCATCGGAGGCCAGCGCCAGCGCGACGATGCCGATGCCGCCCGGCGGGAGGGCCTCCCCTCCTTCCCGCCGCATCAGGGTATTCGCATTGCCAAGAGCGCCCTTCACCTCCGCGGTCAGGTCGGCGATCCGATCCGAGGGCAGGACGCGGGAGACGCGCTCCAGCGCGAGACGGGCGGGGGCGGGCGTGGCGGTCAGCGATCCCTGACCGCCGGCTATCGCATGGAGATGTCCGGGTTCCGCGACGAACACCGCATCGGCATCCACGCGGAGCCGAGTTCCGGGATGGGAGCGCGTGGCGACGCGAAGCGCGAAGTTTTGCGGTGATGCCGGAGCGGACAGGGGCGGCGGTGCCGCTCCTGGCTTGCGCTCCGGCTCGCGGACCGCCCCCATGGCGTCCTCCGCAAGGAAATGCCCGAACTCCTCGGGTGCGGGAAACCCGTTGGCGGCGAAACGGCGGGGCGGGTTCCCGTCGGTCCACCAGAAGGAACGATCGCGCTCCTCGCGGCCCGAGCTCCCCGCGCCCTCGTCGCTACCCGCGCCGGGATCGGGCCACAGCGAGGCGAGGTTCCGGTCCAGCCGTTCCAGCGGCATCGTCGTACCGCGCGCCTCCAAAGCCAGCGCTTCGGCGGTCTCGAACCAGCGCCGCTGGCGCGCCAGGAGTCGCACCGGTCCGCGATGATCGGCCATTCGGGCGCCCAGAAACAGCGGGAAGGGACGACCGACGCGGTCCTGGCTCGGCACCATCACGCCGATGGCCGGTTCGCCGCCCGCCAGCGCCGCGCCCAGCGCGAAGCGCCAGGGCGGCATGGCCAGAAAGGCCTGCTTCCAGCTCTCGCCCCGTTCGCGCCGAGCCTGGGCCAGCGCGCGCTGGGCCCAGCGATCCAGGGGATCGCGCAACGAGCGGTCGAAGCGGCTCGCCACGAAGTCGCCCTGGCTCGGGACCTTGCCGAAGAAGCCCGCGCCCGGCACGCCTGCCTCAAGCGGCCGCCTCATCGTTCAGAACCCCGCCGGGCAGCGGAAGCCCGAAAGCGCATCGGTCGCGAACGGGTTCAGGATCGAGCCCACCTGCACGTCGAACTCGGCGCTGCGCCCATCCACCGTGAAGCGGGCACGAAACCGGTCGTCGGACTGCGGATCGCGACGACTCGCATCGAACAAGCGCATGGCCGACCAGGGACCGGTTCGCGTCAGCGCGTTCTGCCAGCCGCCCGGCTGAATGATCACGCGCGACTGCGCCGCTCCCTCCGGCGAGGGCCAGACGAGGGAACGCGACTGGATCGGACCGTGAAAGTAGGCGACGCGCCCAGAACCGATCTCGAGGATCACCGCCGAGGCGTCGTCGGACAGAGAGACCGGCGTGACGTTGAGGCTGAGGCTCGGACGTGGGCCCGACGTGAAGAAGGCCTCGCGAATGGCGCGGGCGGTGGCGAACTGCTCGAGCGCCTCGCTTTCCTGGCCCGCCGCACCGAACGTGCCGCGCCAGCGCCAGGGCTGCGTCGAGGTATCCACGAAGGGGGCGAGCCGATCGCGCAGGAAGGTCTCGAAGACCCCGTCCGGTCCGAAGACGCGGGTGAAGTCGTCGAGCGCCACCTCGCTCTGCGCATCGCGACTGAACGGATACCGCCCGGCGATCGCCTCCTCGCACAGTCGAGCCCCGCCGGCCTGCCATTCGGCGCGCAGCTGCGTGCGGGCCGTCGACACGGCGAGCTGATCGACATCGGCCGCGAGGCCCCCGACCCAGTTGTCGAGCGGCGCCGGCAGGCGCCGGGCCTCGGCGACCAGCGCCTGATTGGCCTCGTTGAGCTGACCCTTGGTGTCGAAGATCGCCGCGACCTCGGCCGACGAGGCGCTGGCCCGCGACAGCTGCTCGTAGAGCGTCCTGATCAGGGGCTGCAGCGCGGATACGACCGTGGGCGGTTCCTCGCCGTCGGCTGGTGCCGGCGCACCTGGTGCCGGCTCGCTCAAGGCCTGTCGCAGCGGGGCGAACGGATCGGGCGCGGTGCCGAGGTCGAGCCCCAGGCTGACGGCATCGACGCCATCGGGCAACGCAAGCTGCGCCGTGTCGGCGAGCGAGCGCGACAGCGCAGGCAGCGGCGGGGGCGCGCCGGCCAGAACACGGGCGGTCTCGGTCATGGCCGACAGGTCGGCGCCCGGGCGCACACGCAGGTCGCTCGCGAGCGCCCGCCAGCTTTCCTCGAACTCGGCGTAGTAGAGCGCCAGGATCTCCCGCGCCGTCGCGCTCGCACTGGTGTTCGGCGGATTGGCGCGTCCACGCACCCATTCCTCGTCCACCGCTCGCGTCGCCGCGGCGTTGATCCCGGGCAGAACGGCGGTGGCAAAGCCAGCCTTCGTGAAGAGGCCGTCGATGCCCTCGCGCAGCGAGGCGCCGGACGCGCGGTCGAACGCCGCCTCGCCGCTGGAGCCGACCGCCCCCGCCGGGGTCCAGGCCGCCAGGTTCTGCGCCTCGGCGCGGCGCTTCAGAATGTCGTAGCCACGCTCCGCGATCGACTGGTTCTCGACGCGTCGGCGCGCATCCTCGACGAGGCGACGGTCGGCCGGGATCGAGCTGATGGGGCGGGCCACCAGCGCATCGAGATGTTCGCCCAAGCGGTCGCGGGCGTCCCGCATGCCTTCGCCCGGGTAGAGACGGGCGAAGATCCGCCGGCCTTCGGCGGAGGCGTCTGCGGGGTCGAGAACGCCGATGCCGCCCAGCATGGCGTAGAGATGCAGCGCGTCGAAGGTGTCGCGCACGGGCGCGTCGGTTCGGGCGAGGTCGTTCTGAAGCGCCACCATCAGCCGCGGCAGGAGAAGGGTGTTGAGTGCCCGCCCGTAGGCGAGGCGATGACTGCCTTCCGTCTTGGCGGACTGGTCGAGACCGAAGTCGAAGCCGAGCGGCGCACCGGAGGCGAAGCGCGCGTTGGCGCCGGCGATGGTATCGAGCGCCGGCAGAACCGACAGGAAGTCCGTATCCGAGACGTCGCGCGTCGGGATCGAGGCGGCCAGGTTCTCGAAGCGCTCGGTTTCGGTCGCGGCATAGGCGATGGCCGAGCGGTTGTTGAGATAGGCGGCGATCCAGCCGGCCAGGACGAAGGCGACCAAAAGCCCCGCCACGGTCAGCGCCGCGCGGCGCAGGAGTAGCGCGCGACCCGACAGGCGCTTGTCGTAGCTGACGAGCGCGGCCTCCTCGAAGATCACCTCGTGGAACAGCCGCGACAGGAAGTAGGAGCGGCGCATGCTGCGCCCCCGGGCGCCGGCCGCCTCGGGCGACAGCGCTCCGTCCTGCGTGCCCGAGGCGAGATACACGCCGCGCACGAGCGGGGCCGAGACGAGACGCGAATGCGAGACGAGCTCGGTCAGGACTTCGTGCACGGGCTCGCGCAGGAGCGAAACCTGGGCCGGCAGGCGGAAGATCTGTCCGCGCTGATCGATGTCCGGCTCCTGCTGGAGGCGCTCCAGGAGAAGGGCGTCGATGCGCTCGCGCAGGAGATCGAACTCCTCCAGGAACCGGTCGGGAAGCGCGCGGGGCTCCTGGCTCATCGACAGGTCGAAGGTCATGCCCCAGACCTGGTCGCGGTCCGTGCGCGACAGCGCATCGAAGAAGGGCACGAAGCCTTCCAGAAGATCGGCCTTGGTGAGCAAGAGGTAGACCGGGACCCGCGCGCGCAGGACATCGTCCATCTCGGCCAGGCGCTGCCGGATGGCGCGCACCTCCTCGAGGCGTACCGCGGGATCGCGATGCAGGAGATCGGGGACCGACAAGGTGACGAGGACGCCGTTGACCGGCTGCGAGCGCCGGTAGCGGCGCACGAGCTGGAGGAAGCCGTTCCAGCCCGCCTTGTCCACGCCCCCGAAATCGCTCTGCACCGTGTAGCGGCCGGCCGTGTCGATGACGATCGCTTCCTCCGCGAACCACCAGTCGCAGTGGCGAGTGCCGCCGACCCCGCTGACCGGCTCGCCGTCGGAACCGGTGCCGAGAGGGAACTTGAGGCCGGAATGCACAAGGCCCGTCGTCTTGCCCGAGCCCGGCGCGCCCATCATGACATACCAGGGCAGCTCGTAGATGTAGCCGAAGCGCCGGCCCACGACCTTGCGCAAGCGCGCCATCGCCTCGCGCAGGCGCGTGCGCAGAACCTCCACCTCGGCACGCTGGTCGGCGCCCGGGTCCGCCGCACCGTCCTCGGCGATGGCATCGATCATCGCGCCGTCCGCGCGCTTGCCCCGGACATAGGCGACCGCGACATAGACGAGCCAGGCCGCGAACAGGGCGGCGATCAGGATCAGGCGGTTCTGGGCGGGCTCCAGCGGGCGGAACGTGCCCGCGCCGATCATCGGTCCATAGAACCAGACGACCACCGCGATCGCGACAACCCAGATCAGCGACAGGAAGCGCCGGCCGAGGATCCCCGCATAGGAATCGACATAGGCCCGGATCGTGTAGAAGAGGTTCAACGGGTTCACGGGTCGACCTCCAGACCGCTGTTCGCACCCGTGCCGGTCTCGCCCGCCCGACCGGGTGCCGGCGCGACGCCGGTTCCGGCGGCGCTGGCGGCGCCCACGACCAGGATCTCGGTGCGCCGGTTGGCCTCGCGCCCGTCCTCGGTCGCGTTGTCGGCGACAGGCTCCGTGTCGGCGCGTCCCTCCGCCGTCACGGTGCCGGGGCCGGCATACTCCGTCAGGATCGATGCCACGGCCTTGGCGCGCGCTTCCGACAGATGCCAGTTCGACGGATACTGGACGGTGTTGATCGGCTGGTTGTCGGTATGGCCGATCACGACGGCGCGGAAGTTCTCGGCCGCCATTGCCGTGCCGATGCGCACCAGAAGGCCACGCAGGTTCGGCTCGACCTCGGCGCTGGCGACGGCGAAGAGGCCGGCGTTGCGGATGCGGACCAGAACCGAGTCTCCGTCGCGGGTGAGCGTGACGAGACCTTCGCTCACTTCCGGGTTCAGGAATTCGGCAAAGCTTGCGAGCGGATCGGGTCGGGGCGGGTCGGGCGGCTGTTCCGCGGTTTGCGCCGGGGCGGTGTCGGGCGCCTCGTCCGCTGTCGCGATGCTCGGGGTCGCGAGCGCCGCGACGGTCGGCGTGGCGTTCGGCACGGCGTCGGCATACGCCTTGAGCGTCGCGTCGGAGTCCCGGTTCAGCGCCAGAAGGAACAGGACGTAGCCGAGGGCGAAGAACAGGAGCAGGGCCCCCAGCAGGCCCCACAACGCGGCGGCGTTGCGCAAGGGTTTGTGCCGAGCCGCCTCGCCGCGCCAGTGGGGCGAGAGTTCGCGCTCAAACTCGCCGAACTGGCCGCGCAGCGTGCGGTAGAGACCGTCGCGGATCTGCGCGAGCTCCAGGGCGCCGCGCGGGCTGACGCGCGTACGGCCCTCGAAGCCGAGCGACAGGCAGAGATAGATCAGGAACAGGATGTCCTTGTTGGCGCCGGGATTGCGATGGAAGTGGTCGAGAAGATCGAACACCCGGTCGCCGCCCGTGACGTCCATATGGAAGGTCGAGACGAGGCCGGAGCGCGCCCAGCCGCTTTGAACGCCCCAGGGGCGCGACAGGACGATGTCGTCGATCATGGCGCAGGCGACGTAGTGCGCCGCGCGCGCGCGCTCGGGCGCGATGCGCGCTCCCGACAGGTTGCGCTCGTATTCGCGCACGGTGGCGAAGCTGAGCTGGCGCAGAGCCTCCACGTCCGGTTCGGCGCCGGACTCGCGAACGGCGACGGCGAGCGCCATGACGGGGGCCGCTGCGCCCACCAGGGGCGGCAGTTCCTCGCCGAAGCGGAAATCCTCCACGACCCGCCGGAAGTCCACGCCCCCGCGCGTCGCGGGTGCTTCACCCGGCCGGCTGGCGGGACGCACATCGTCGAAGATGTCGGCCAAGCCCGCCGCCAGGGCCGCGCGGCGCTGCCCTTCCGCGGAGGGCTCGATGATCGTGGGCTCGTCCTGACCAAGACCGGAGGGCGACATGCGGCTCATTCCTTGAGGGCCCAGAGTTCAAGCTCGAGACCCGGGAACTCGCCGGCCAGATGAAGCGCGATGGCACCGGACGTTTCGAGCTGCTTCCACATCGGAGCGCTCGTATCGAGCTCGAAGTAGACCGTGCCGGTACGATACGGCAGCTGGCGCGGGAGGACCGGGAGCGGGCGCACCGGAATGCCAGGCAGCGCCACGTTGACGAGTTCGGCAATGCGTTCGACCGGGCCGACCTTGACCTGGTTGGGCAGGGTCCGGCGCAGCGTCTCCGCCGCCATGTCGGCCCGCACCGCGAGAACGAAGCCGGTGTTCTGCAGGAGCGTGCGATCGTTGATCGTGCCGACGCGCACGCCGTAGCGCCGCTCGTCGAGCGGGATCTGGATCGCCGCCTGTTCCAGCACGGCCGAGAGCGAGGCGCGCAGATCGTCGAACACGGCCCCGAAGGTCGCCTGCAGATCGTCGTGGCGATAGGGCGGGAAGTCGGTGGCCCGCTTGGTGGCGGCCGTGAACGTCGCCAGTTCGCCCGCCAGCTGCAGGCAGGCGCGGTAGAAGTCCTCGGGATGGATCTGGCGGGCGTTCGCGGCCAGATGCGCCAGCAGCGGCTCGGCGCGGTTCAGGGTCTGAAGAAGAAGGAAGTCGCCGACCTCGGCCGTGCCGCGCACCGTGGGGTCGCCGATGCGCTGCGCGATGGCTTCGGCGCGATGGCGAACGATGCCGAGCAGCTCGGTGAGCATTGACAGGAGGCGTCCGCCGGCATCGCAGTTGAGGGCGGGCGGTATGAAGCTCTCGTCCAGCACCACCGCGCCGTCGGTGCGCACCTCGACGATGCGCGCGAGCGCGATCAGGTCGAAGCCGCCGAGCTCGTCGCCTTCCACCAGATGGCGCAGACGCAGGCGTCCGACCTCGATCGGCGCGGAAAGATCGCTGCCGGCATTCGCATCCGGCGCCTCGAAGGCGCTGGACAGCACCCGGACGGCGGAGGAGGGCGCGGCATCCTCGGCGGCGACGTCCGCTCGGCCCGGCCGGCGCATCGGCAGGGCGAGGTAGACCAGCGCGTTCTTCACGGCCGGGGACAGCGGAGCCGGCGGCGGCAGGTCGGCGTCGCCGGGGGCGTCGAACACCGTGCCGTCCGGCAAGGTGCCGCTGGCCGCCGACAACGCGAAGCGACCGATATGCAGCGCCTCGCGGTCGATCTCCAGGCTCGACAGGCCCCAGGGGAAGGGCGCGAGGTCGCGCGTCGCCGCTTGCACGAGCCGCTCGGTCCAGCGGTCCGCCTGCTGGAAGTGCTGCACGCGAAGGAACATCCCCTCGGTCCAGGCCACGCGGTTGCCATGCTTCATTCCCAGTCTCCACCGCGCGGGCGGTCCGCGCTCAGTTCCACGAAGTCGTCGCCGCTCGGATCCCCGGACGGACCGCTCCGCAGGCGACGGTTGAAGCGGCTTCTCGGACTGCCCGCCTCGTCACCCTCGAAAAGCCGGCGATGAAGCGCGAGAACGGCGCGCTCGGCCCCGCCCGGCAGCGGCAGCCGCGCGGCCAGACCTCTCGGTGCCGCACCGTTGTCGACGCGCGCCTGCATCGCGAGGCGGCTTGGCGCCATCGCATCGGTCTCGGCGAGAAGCGTCCGCAGCGCCTCGAGAAGCCGCTGCTGACGGGCCGGCAAGGTCTCGAGGCCGTCAGGCGACGCTTCGACGCCGGCTTCCTCCTCGACATCACCCAAGGCACGGTCGAGACGCGCGAGCGCACGGCGCATGTCGCGATCCGCCCGGCCGGCCTCGCGCAGGGCAATGAGCGGATCGCCGGCGCTGGCCGTACCGCCACCCTGCAGAAAGGCGTCCAGGGCGTCGGCTGCGCTCGGGCCGTGGATCCGGGCCGACGCCTCGGCCGGAACGGGATCGCTGCCTGGCGGCCGGGGCACGCGCATGCGCGTCGAGGTGGCCACGCGATGCTCGGCGCGCGTCGAGGTCGCCGCTTCGGTGTCCCAGTCCTCGGGCAGGCGCGAGCCCCCGGTGATGGCGAGATCGATCGGCTCGCGCCATCCGATCACCGGGCGGCTCGCCCGGTCCGCCTGCGCCTGCGGCGCGCTTTCACGTGCGTCGAGCGCGGCCAGCCAGTCCTCCTCGCCGCTGCGCCCCGGCAGCACGCCGCTCGCGGTGCGTCCGCCCGGCGACACGTCGGACAGGATCGCCGTGATCGAGGGCGCATCGTCGCTGAGCGCGTAGCGCGCCTCGGGATCCTGCCAGTCGGGCTCGACCTCGCCCGTGATCTCGGCCGAAAAGCGCTGGTTGCAGACGTCGATCACCGAGCCGGTCTGAAGGCGTGCCGTCTGTCCATGCGCCAACGGACGACGGTCGACGCTCATGCCGTTGGTGCTCTCGTCGGTGACCGTGAAGCCGGTGGCATCGCGCCGGATGCGGCAGTGGATCTTGGACACGGTGCGCGAGGGATCGGGCAGGACCCAGCCGCAGGACGGATCGCGGCCGAGCGTCAGTTCGCCCCGCTCCAGGAGCCGCCAGCCCTTGTCGGTTTCCGGCAGCGGCGTTTGGGCGACGAGACGAAGGCGCATGACTCCCCACACGCCTCCTCAGGCCGTCGCCGCGACGATGGCGTCGCGGCTGTCGACGGCGCTCGGCGCGACGCGCGCCCACGAGTTCCAGCCGAGACGGGCGGGAATGGCGCCCTCGCCCAGACGGCAGAAGGGCACGTCCTCGCGCCGGAGCACGACCTGAACGTCGAAGCGCAGGCTGGGTCCGACATACAGGCGGACAAGCTGCATCAACTCCTCCATGCGCGGTTTACCCGGCTCGAAGGACAGGTAGTCCGCATAGCCGACCGGCCCGACCACCACGCGAAAGGCACCGGCGTAGTCGCGGATCGCCTGACCGGCCGCCGCGTCCACGCCGAGCCGCGCGCCGCGCGATGCGCCCAGCGCGGTCTGCTCGGTTACCGGGATCGGAACCCATCGCGGCGAGAACTGCTCGATCTCCACCGGCAGACGCAGGTGCGCGGCCAGCATCGAGCCCAGCCCCGAGGCATTGCGCGAGCGCGTGGCGAAGAGCCCGGCATACCGCAGCACGGCCTCGTCGCCGAGCGGGTTCAGCCGGCGCGTTTCGGGCGTGCGCACGCCGGCAAAGGCGAGCAACGCACCCACGATGCGGTTGCCGCCCGACAGTTTTCGCCAGCGCAGAAGACGCGGCAGCCGGTACTTCTCGTTCGCGTCCACCATGAGGCGCGCGATCGGATCGGCGAAGACGTCCAGAAACGCGCGGAAGGCGCGCGAGCGGTGCCGCTCCTCCTCCAGCACCGTCTCGGTATAGCTCGGCGGCAGCGCACCCAGCGCGCCGACGAGGCCGGGCAGCGTGGACCGCAGCATCACCCTGTCGCTCCGACGTGTCACGGATGCGATCGCGGCGGGCGCGAGGCGCGTCGAAACCTCCGAGCCGATCTCGAGGCTGGCCCCGGCCCGCTCGGCGATGCGGATCGCGGTGGTCGGCTCGAAGCTCTGCGGATCGGCAAGAAGGGCCGACACGAGCGGGTCCACCGCCCCGTCGTCCGCGGGTTTGGCAAGGGCGCTCACAGAAGCGGCCTTTCGGCCAGCCGTGCGGGAAAGAGCGCGACCGGCTCGTCCTGGCCGCGCATCTCGGCGCGCAGGCGCGTGAAGGAGTTGATCGTGGCGTAGAGACCCAGGAAGCGGTCGATGACGCTGGCAAAGAGATAGGCCGCGCCGCGATCGATCAGGCCCGGCTCGAAGACAAGCGTCACGTCCGTGCCCGGCACCATTCCGCCGCTTCCCACGCGTGAATGGGTGGAGCGCGACGAGACGCCGACGATCGCGTCGATCAGGAGGTTCGCTTCGCGGCGTTCGGGCCGCACGTAGAGGCGCAGCATCTCCTTGAGCGCGCTGCCGTCGCCGCCGGTGAGCGACAGGTGGTTGAGGTTGAGGTGTGACAGGAGACGCCACTGCCGGTCCTCGTCGCCCGCAAAGCGCAGCGCGCCGGTCGGTGCGCTGAGCGCCTCGATGCGTCCGATCGCGGCCTGCGCGTCCACGGGCACGAGGTGGGGATGGCCGCCACCGAAGGGCAGGCGCTCGGGCAGGTCACGGTTGAGGCAAAGCGTCTCGATGCCGGCGACGAGCTCGTCGTCGCCGTCGCCCGCAAAGGCGATGGTGACGTCGCTCGTGTTGTCCAGCGGATCGAAGCGCCGCCGGAGCTGCCAGGCGGGCGCATCCGGGCTGCTCCCCTCGAAGAAGCGGGGGGCCACAAGACGGACCCCGGACCGGTCCGTGAGCGTGACGCTCTCGACGCCGTAGACCTCTCGCGTCTGGTGGCGCCTGGCATCGGGCACGAGCGCGTATTCCGTGCGCCGGCCGTCCACGACGATCGGTTCGGCCCGCTGGCGGAAGAGGTTGACCGCGGGCGCCGCGTTGAGCGCGAAGGTCTCGGCCGAGACGAGGCGCTCCAGCGCCGGGTCGGTCCGGTCGAGATACACGAAGACCTCGAGCGTCTCGCCGCTCCATCGCTCCAGGCCCGTCAGCTCCACGAACAGGAACTTCTGCGGAAGAGCGAAGAACTCGCTGAGAATGCGATAGCCGGTGAAGCTCGACGGAGGATAAGGCAGCATCGCCTCGTCCGTCTCGAAACCTCCGGCGCGGAGACTGGAGGACGGCAGGAAGACAGGCTCGCGGTCGCCCGAGTGGCGCGCGAGCGCCACGCCGAGGGTGTGGTTGCACAAAAGCTCGTGCAGCGCCGAGGCTTCTCGCAGCGGCGCCTGAATATGAAAGGCGAGGCGCCGGAGCCCGAGCGCGGCAACGGAGGGAACCGGTGCCAGAGTGCCAAGCTTGAGACGCAGGCATGCCGCCGCGCTCCAGCGAGGCGCGAGCGGCGCCTCGATCGGCTGGCCGCACAGGTCCGCCTCGGTCACGCGCACGGGCGCAAGGTCGATCGCCTGCGTCAGGCGGAAGCGGCAGCGCTCGTCCTCCACCGGTTCAGCCGCGATCTCGGTATGGCGCGCCACGCGCTGGATGCTTTCGAGGCCCGCGACCGGATGGAGGCGCACCATCATCATGGACGGGACGGGCGCGAGATAATGGGGGTAGAGGGTTTCCAGGAGGCTGCCGGTGAGTTCCGGGAACTCGTCGTCGAGCTTTTGCCGCACGCGGGCGCTTGCGAAGGCGAAGCCTTGGAGAAGGCGCTCGACATGGGGATCGTCCACCTGCTCGCCCGAGATGCGCAGGCGCCCCGCGATCTTGGGATGGGCGCTGGCGAAGCGAGACGCTCGCTTGCGCAACGCGCCGAGCTCTTCGGCATAGCGCTGGAGGAAACCGTCAGCCACGGCTCGCCTCCACACGAAAACGCTGGGTCGAGGGATCGACCGCCGTCTCGAACGCGATCGGCGGCATGCCCTCCTGAGCTCGATATACGGCCTCGATGCGCAGGCGAAGCGTGCGCTCGGAGGGATGGCGGGGCGCCAGGACCGAGACGGAAAGCTCGGCAAGACGCGGCTCGAACAGGCGGATGCGCCGCTCGGTGGCCCGTGCGAACTCGGCGCGCTGATGATCGGTCACGAGGCCGGTGACGAAGAAGCCGTCGACGCCAAAGGTGGTCAGGGAGTCCGCCAGCTCCTCCGCCTCCGCCGGCGGGGAGACGGGTGGGCGGCGCGTGTTGAGGAGGCGTTCCAGGTCCTGCCTGAGGTTCTCGCGAAGCTCGCTCAGCTGCTGGCCGATCGTACGCGGCGCATCCGCGGCGAGATCGGGATCGGCGTCGCAGAGCCGGTCGAAGACCGAGCGCGACAACGTCTCGCCGGTCGGGCGATAGCGCTCCAGCGGATCAGCCATGGACCGTCTCCGCCGGGGCGGACGCAATCTCGATCGACACGCATTCGCCGAGCGCGCGCACCGTTTCGCCGACAAGGAGACAGCGCTGGCCCCGACCCGTCACAAGCCCTCCCGGCGCGTCGCGCCACTCCGTCACGCGACCGAGCCGCTCGGCGGGTTCGAGATCCGGCGCGTCGTAGATCAGGGGAAGAAGCACCTCGGCCTGCGAGCCGTCGGAAAGCTCCAGGGACGCCCGGCGCCAGGCCAGGTCCCGCGGCCGGGCGGCGGGTGCCAGCGTGAGCGAGGCGATGCGCGTCCAGTCGATCCAGAGATAGGCGCCGCCATCGGTCACGGCCTCGAGCGCATGGGGCAGGCGATCGTCGAGATCGCGCAAGTCGTTCGCCGCCTCGCCGTCCACCGTGACGCTGAGCGATCCCCGCGTGTGGTCGAGTTCGAGCAACCGATCGGCCGCGTCCGCCCCGTCGCCCGCGCGCAGCGCGAGGGCCATGCGCAGCGCGATCTGATCGGCGGCACTCGGACCGCCGGGAAAGGCGGGCACCGCGCCCTCCGTGTGCCAGAGGCGGCGTGCCTCCATGCCCCGCACGAGGCCGCGCAGGCGGGCGAGGCCGACCGCCTCGCCCGGAAACAGGCGGGCGGCGATCTCGGCCTGCGCGTCGGCGCGCGCGTAGTCGCCCGACAGGATCAGGAGATCAATCAGAAGAAGCCGGGCCGCCATGTCCTGGGGCCGTGCCTTCAGCGAGGCGACGGCGGCCGCCATCGCGTCGCCCAGCCGGTTGTCGTCCAGAAGCGTGCCGATCGCGCCGGTGTCCGTCATCGTGGTCCTCAGGCGCCGGCCGCGGCGAGGGAGCGGCTACCGGGCAGCGCGGTGGTCTCGGCCAGGAGGTGGAAGCTGGTGGCGATGTCGTCGAGCTGGAAGTGGGGCTGGAGCCGCACCGCGCAGGAGAAGGCGCCCGCGCGTCCCGCCTGCTCGGCGACGGTGACGCTGGCCAGGCGCAGGGGAAAGCGGGTTCGAAGCCCCAGATCCGCGTCGTCGTTGCCGAGCGTGTAGTGCGCCAGCCACTCGTCGAGACGGCGCTGGATGCTCACCGTGTCGGCCAGACGACCGACCTCCTCGCGCAGGATCACCTTCAGGTAGTGGGCAAAGCGCGAGGCGCAGAGAACGTATTGCAGCATGGCCGAAAGCCGGGCGTTCTGGTTCGCCCCGGCTTCGGAATAGGTGGCCGGACGGTGGAGCGACTGGTTGGAGTTGAGGACGCAGGTGTCCGACAGGTAGCTCACCGAGATCGGCACGAGTCCGAGTTCCGCCATCTCCTGATCCTGCAGGCTGGTCAGCCGCACCTCGACCGGAGGCTGCGCGGAGCGCCCGCAACTTTCGGAGCCGTCGTCGAACGGGTCCAGCACCGAGACCAGCCCGCCGCCGTCCTCGTCCTGGGGCGCGCCGCGCAGGTCCGCGAACCAGCCCGACGAGCGGAAGCGACGGATGGCCACCGCGCCGAAGGCGAAGGCGCCGTTGCCCCACAGGAGATGGGAGCCGTCGCCCTCGATCCGCTCCTGGAAACGAAACCCGTCGGTGCGGCGACGCGAGTCGGCACGGTAGGGACGGCGCAGGAGGATGCGGGGCGCGACGAGACCGAGGAAGCGCGTGTCCTCGCGCCGGCGCAGCCGATCCCAGCGAACCAGCGCGGGGTCCTCGGCCAGACGCGACAGATCCGGCAGGCGCGAAAGGTCGGCAAACGAGTCGAGCTGAAGGAGGCGCGGGGAGGCGCCCGCCACCAAGGGGCAGAAGGCGGCCGCCGCCACGCCCGCCGCGGCCGACAGGATGCCGATCGGGTCGCGTCCGCCCTCGTCCGGAACATGCGCGACCTCGTAGTCGGCGACCAGCAATCCGAAGGGTTCGCCGCCCGGCATCCCGAACTCGCCGGAGTAGACGAGCTCGAAGAGCCGGCTCTGGTCGAATTCGGACGCACGCTCCATGGACCGCCCGAACTCCAGCCATGACGCCGACAGAAGCTTCAGCTTGACCTCGTGCGCCCCGCCGGCGGCGCGAACGAGAAGCGCCACGCCGCGCCAGCGCGCCTCCATGGCCTGGAAGCGCGGATGGTGGAGGATGGCATTGACCTGGGCGCCGATCGCCGCGTCGAGGCGAGCCACGAGCCGCTCGGCTCGCAGCACCGCATCGTCCTCGCTCCGGTCCACGCGGCTCCAACCGTCCATGATGGCGCTGCCCGCCCGGCTCAGCTCTTCTCGGGAATGCGCGCCACCATGCGCAGCGAGGTCGTCAGCTCCTCCATCTGCAGCCAGGGGCGCATCCAGGCGACCGCGTTGTAGGAGCCGGGCTTGCCGGCCACCTCCTGCACGGTGACCTTGGCGTCGCGCAGCGGGAACTTCGCCCGCATCTCCTCGCCCGCCGCCTCGTTGGCGTTGACGTAGCCCGAGATCCAGCGGTTCAGCCACCGCTCGCAGTCCTCGGCCTCCATGAAGGATCCGACCTTATCGCGGCCCATGACCTTGAGGTAATGGGCGAAGCGTGAGGTGGCCATGATGTAGGGCAGGCGCGCCGAGACGGCCGCGTTGGCGGTGGCCTCGGGCTTGTCGTAGATCTTGGGCTTGTGGGCGGTCTGGGCGCCGAAGAACACGGCGTAGTCGGTGTTCTTGTAGTGGCACAGCGGCAGGAAGCCGAGCTTGCCGAGTTCGGCGTCGCGCCGGTCGGTGATGCCGACCTCGGTCGGGCACTTCACGTCGAGGTCGCCGTCGTCGGACTGGAAGAGATGCATGGGCAGGTCCTCGACCTTGCCCCCGTTCTCCGCGCCCCGGATCGCGGTGCACCAACCGTTCAGCGAGAAGGCGTTGGTGAGGCGCGCGCCGAGCACGTAGGCCGCGTTCATCCAGGTGTAGTTGTCGTGGGGCAGCTGGCCGTTCTCGCGGCCCACCGTCTCGTCGTAATCGAACTCGTCGATCCGCACCGTCTCGCGGCTGTAGGGAAGGCGAGCTAGGACGCGCGGCAGGGCGAGCGTGACGAAGCGCGAGTCCTCCGACTCCCGGAACGCACGCCACTTGATGTACTCCGCCGTCTGGAAGATCTTCTCGAGGTCTCGGGGACGCGCGAGCTCGCGGAAGTCGTCGAAGCCGAAGAGCTGAGGGCTCGCGGCCGAGATCAGGGGCGCGAAGGCCGCCGCCGAGATCGCGGCGAGCCCCTGCAGCAGCTGCACGTCCTCGAACGAGTTCGAGAACTCGTAGTCGCCGATGATCGCGCCCATCGGCTCGCCGCCGGGCGTGCCGAACTCGTCCTCGTAGATCGACTTGAAGAGCCGCGACTGATCGAACTCGACGGCCTTGGACAGGTCCCGCGAGAGGTCGCGCTTCGAGGCGTTGAGGACGCGGATCTTGAGGTTGGCGTTGGTCTCGGAGTTTTGGACGAGATGGTGGAGGCCGCGCCAGGCGCCCTCGAGCTTGGTGAATTTCTCGCTCTGCATGATCGCGGCGAGCTGGCGCGAGATCTTCTCGTCGATCGCCGCGATCGCGCCGTTCAGCGTCAGCGTGAGGTTGCGGTCATAGGTGACCGTGCCCTTCATCGCTTCGTCGGTCAGCGTGCGCAGGAGGTCCTGCGTGCGATCCGGCGCGGTCTGACGCGTGGCGGCGATCACTTGGTCGAGGAGGGGAGCGGGCGCGTCGAGGGTCTGGGCGCCGCCTTGGACTTGCGTCTCGGTGCTCATGGACGTCGTTCCTTCCGAGTCAGCTGCGCGGCGCGGCGGCGGGGCCGCCCTTGCGCTTCAGCTCATCGGCCAGCGCCGACAGATCGCCCCGGTTCTGGAGGATGTTCTCCAGAAGCGTCTCCAGTTCCTCGGAGCGGTCGGCCTTGGCCAAGAGGTCGCGCAACTCGTTGCGCGCATCGAGCAGCGCCTTGAGTGCGGGCACCTGGGCCGCGACGGCCGCCGGCTCGAAGTCGCTCAGCTTCTCGAAGCGGAGCTGGACGGCCATGTCGGTGCCGTCGTCCTGCAGCGTATTGGGGACGGCGAGGTTCAATCCCGGCGTCATGCGCCGCATGACCTCGTCGAAGTTGTCGCGATCGATCTGCGTGAACTTGCGCTCGCCGAAGGGCTTGAGCGGTTCGGTCGGATCGCCCGAGAAGTCGCCGAGCACGCCCACAACGAAGGGCAGCTCCTTCTCGATCATCGCGCCTTCGGTCTCGACCTCGTACTTGATGTGGACGCGGGGCTTGCGAACCCGCTCCAGCTTGTCGTGCACACTGGCCATGCGTCGGTCTCCGATTGGTCGGTTCAGAGCAGCGCGCGCGGGGAATGCGCGCACAACTCGCCGTTGAGGCGGGACGTGATCGTCACATTCCGCCTGATTCTGGTCTGATACCCGCCGCAATCAAGATGTTACGGCGGGTATGTTCGTCCTCCACGAGCTCGGCGAGGAGCTTCGAGAAGTCGAGGCGTCCCCTGGCGACCACGGTCTCGATGGCGTCGGCCATGGGAGATTGGGGTTCGGCGGCCCGGAAGTAGCGTGCGACCTCGGTCAGCCGCTCGAAGGCTTCCTCGCGTGTGCGGATGGGGCCCGGCCTGACGGCGGCGCCAGGGGCAGCTCCGTCAACCGGTACGGGAGCGACGCTGGTGGCACCGGCCGCTGCGACGATCGTATCGCCGACCGCCTCGTCCGGGCGAAGGCCCGACAGGTTCAGGATCGCCAAGCGGACCTCCTCCAGGACCGCGCGAATGTTGGATGAAGCGGGGGCCTCGGGTCCACAGGCGGCGTCCAACGCCGCCGTCAGCTCGGCAAAGGCCGAAAGGCATCCCGTCACCGCGTCGAGATGCGCGCGCATGGCCGCCGGGCCCACGGCGTGAACCTCGTCCTGGAGCGTCTTGAGACGCTCCGCCTCACCGGGCCGCTGTCCGGTCTGGTAGTCCCACAGCGTGTGGCGGAAGAAGGATGCGTCCGGCACCAGCGGCGACAAGCGAAGCGGCTGGATCAATGTGCCCTCGCCGCCGACGCCGTTCAGACCCGCGAACGGCGACACCTTGTCCTCGATCCCGTCGCCGTCGATCGAGTGAAGGGCGGGGAAGTGTTCGGCGACAAGGCGCGAGCCGAGTTCGAAGCACCGCTTCAAACCGCGGAAGCCTTCCAGCCGGAGCTCGGCCTCGCACAGCCAGCACAGGACCTCGATATCCTTCGAGATGGACTGCAGGATCTCGGTCGCGATCGAGCGGACGTCGGACCACGCGGGCGACAGCCGGAAGGCTTCGCCGGGGTCGATGTTGCGCTCCTCCGCCCGCGCCGCGGACCGCGCGTCTTTCAAGCGGTAGTAGAGATCGACACGCACGCCCGAGCGAACATCCTCGCCGGTCGGCATCGCTTCGCTGATCGGTTCTGCAAGTTCCTGTACGTTGAAAGCCAAGCGTACTCCCTTGCTTAGAGATAATCGGATAGCGGCGGGAGAGGTAGGACGATATCGGAACAGGTGCAACCCGAGCCTTCCAAGTTTTCGCATAGGAACGGCGCGAATTTTCTTGTCGCCAAAAAATTTAGTACTTCCAATGGGTTCGTCAGTCATACTTCGGATTCGAACGATTTCGTCGCGATACGACCTTGCTTGTGCCTCCTCAAGGCCACATTTCGCCGAGAGTTAGGGCGCCACGAAACGGACGGGAGAACCGTACGGAATGTCGTCGATCGACCTGCAGCACCTTGTGCAGCGCATGTCTGTCCCCGTTCGCGCCTCGCTGGAAGGCGCGGCGGCGCTTGCGGTACGTCACTCGCACGATGCCATCGAGCTTCATCACTGGTTGGGCGCCATGGCGCTGGATGCCACGTTTCGGGAGCTTCTGGAGCGCGTCGGGGTTTCGTCGAACAACTTTGCCAACGAGATTAATCGCGAGATAAATACTTTGCCCCGCGGGACGGGCGGGACGCCCGCCTTTTCCGGCAACGTCATCTCGCTTGCACGCGAGGGTTGGGTCGCGACGTCGCTCGGAAGCGGCCGTACGAGCATCGCCTTTGCCGATCTCTTGGCCGTGCTGGCGGACGACGCGAGCCTGCGCTCCTTATCGCGTGCGATCAGTCCCAGCCTGCGCGGCCTGGATGCCGCGCGGCTCGAAGCCGAGCGCGCCCAGGCGGTCGAGCCCGTTGCGGCAGCTCCTCGCCCCGGCAACGCCCGGCCCGGCGTCGGCGCGGCGTCCGGCGAAGACTTTCTGGCTCTCTACACACAGGACATGACCGCGGACGCCATGGCCGGGCGCGTCGATCCCGTGGTGGGACGCGAGGACGAACTGCGGCAGGTGATCGACATCCTCCTGCGCCGTCGCCAGAACAATCCGATCCTGGTGGGAGAGGCGGGCGTCGGCAAGACCGCGGTCGCCGAGGCCTTCGCACTGAAGCTGGCGGCCGGCGAGGTGCCCGAGAGCCTTCGGGGGACGCGGCTTCTGTCGCTGGATCTCTCGCTGCTTCAGGCCGGAGCCGGTGTGAAGGGCGAGTTCGAGCGTCGTCTGACGGGTGTCGTGGACGCCGTGAAGGCCTCGCCCGAGCCCGTGATCCTCTTTATCGACGAGGCGCATGGTCTGGTCGGCGCCGGCAACCAGCCGGGGCAGGGCGATGCCGCCCATATCCTGAAGCCGGCGCTGGCGCGCGGCGAGCTGCGCACGATCGCGGCCACGACGTGGGGCGAGTACAAGCGCTACATCGAGCGCGACGCCGCGCTGACGCGGCGCTTCCAGCCCGTGAAGGTCGGCGAGCCCGACGAAGAGACGGCGGTGCGCATGCTGCGCGGCGTCGTCGACATCCTGCAGTCGCATCACGGCGTGCGCATCCGCGACGAGGCGTTGCGCGCCGCCGTGCGCCTGTCGGCGCGGTATATTCCCGCCCGGCAGCTGCCCGACAAGGCGGTCAGCCTGATCGACACGGCTGCCGCCTCGGTGGCCTTCGGGCGCGCCGGCGAGCCCGCCAGGCTGGAGGACGCGCGGCGCGAGCACGAGCATCTCGTGCTGGAAGGGGAGCGACTGGCGCGCGAGCCGGGTGACGAGGCCACCGCCGAGCGTCAGGCGACGATCCGGGCACGCCTGCCCGAACTTGAGACGCAGATCTCGGAACTGGAGGCGCGCCTCGCGACCGAGCGCGAACTGGTCTCCGAGGCCGACCGCATCGAGACCGAGATCGAGCAGGACGACGCGACGGCGCGAACGAGCTTCCGTGCAGCGGCCGGCCGTTTGGCCGAGGTCCAGGGCGATGATGCTCTGATCCACCGCGTCGTGGATGCCGAGGCCGTCGCCAGCGTCGTCGCCCGGTGGACCGGCGTCCCGCTCGGGCGTCTCGTCAGCGACCAGCTGGCGGCCGTCAACGAGCTGGGAGCGCGCCTCAAGGCCCGCATCGTCGGACAGGACGATGCGCTGGATCGTCTGGCCGCCGCGATGCGCGTCGCCCGGGCTCGCTTGTCGGATCCGCGCCGGCCGACCGGCGTCTTCCTGATGGTGGGCATGTCGGGCGTCGGCAAGACCGAGACGGCGCTGGCGCTCGCCGACATCCTGTACGGCGGGCCGCAGAGCCTCACCACGATCAACATGTCGGAGTTCAAGGAGGAGCATAAGGTCTCGATGCTCCTCGGCTCGCCGCCGGGCTACGTCGGCTATGGCGAGGGCGGCGTCCTCACCGAGGCCGTGCGCCGGCGACCCTACGGCGTTCTCCTGCTGGACGAGATCGACAAGGCCCATCCCGGCGTTCAGGACGTCTTCTACCAGTTGTTCGACAAGGGAACGATCCGCGACGGCGAGGGGCGCGACATCGACTTTCGCAACACGCTGATCCTCCTGACGGCGAATACGGGTTCCGAGGTTCTCCAGGCACTGTCGGCCGATCCCGAGACCATGCCGGAGGGCGATGCGCTGACGGCGGTCCTGAAGGATGCTCTTCTGACCCAGTTCAAGCCGGCCTTTCTCGGGCGCACCGTGGTGCTGCCCTACCGGCCGCTGGGCAAGGATGCGCTGACCGGCATCGTGGACCTGCAGATCGAGCGTGTCGCGGATCGGCTGCGGGCGAACTACGGCGCCGAACTCACGCTCACGCCTGCCGCAAGGACGGTGCTGGTTTCAACCGCCTCGGCCGGCGATACCGGCGCGCGCGCCATCGAGAGCACGATCGCGCGCGATCTCCTGCCGGTGCTTTCCTCGTTTTTCCTGGATGCGACGATCGCGGGCCGCAAGCCCCGCGACGTGTCGATCGATCACCGGGACGGCGCCTTCACGGTCGCCTCCCGTCCCCTCGCCGCGCAAGCGGTGGACCTGGCCCCTCCCTCGAAGCCCGCGCGCCAGCGCCGGCGGGAGGCGGTCTAAATCCGTGCGGTCCTCCCGCGCGACATGAGAGTGCCAACGCCAATCCAAGCGAGACACAAGAGAGGTTTCATGCCGATTTACCTGCAGATCGACGGCATCCAGGGCGACGCCACCCATGAGCAGCATCGCAAGTGGATGGATATCGAGGCGATCCACTGGAACGTCGCGCGCAACCTGAACACGGCAGCCGGTTCGGCCACGAACCGCGAGGCCTCCGAGCCGACGATCTCCGAGATCGTGCTCACCAAAGTCAGCGACTCCTCGTCCACCAAGCTCTTCCAGGAGGCCGTCGCCGGCCGCCAGGGCAAGCGCGCGGTGATCCACCTCGTGACCACCGGCAGCCCCGGCGAGACGTATATCGAGTACAATCTCACCAACACGCTGGTGGCCAACTACTCGATCGACTCCAACGGCGACCGGCCGCTGGAAACCATCAAGCTGAACTTCACGAAGCTGGAAGTGAAGTACACGCCGTACGACGAGAACAACAAGCCGCAGTCGCCGATGATCGCCTCCTACGATCTGTCGACCACGCGCGCGGGCTGACGAACCCATCGCGCGAGGGCCCGCGCCCGCAACGGCGGGCGCGGGCCGACGACACCGAACGACGCCAATGAGGCACGGAGGCTTGAGCTATGTCCGGTAGGGTCATCGATAGCGAGGCGGACGGTGAAGCGGCGGTCACGCTGGCGGTTTCGCCCGAGCAACTGGCCGCCGTCCTGGACGGCGAGACGCTGCAGCCGGGCGCAACGCTCGGCAACCGCCTGATCGGCGGGTTGCGGCTTCTCGGATGCGCGGGCGAGGCGGGTCTGGCCTCCGGTCTGGCGCTTGTTCCCGAGCCGACGCTTCTCACCAAGGCGGCCAGTGTGGGCGTCGGCCTGCACGCGGCCGACCAGTGCACGACCGGCGGACGCCAGCTGTGGACCGGACGCGACGAGCGCTCGCTCACCGAGCGGGCGTCGAGCGGTCTGGCGCGACGCCTCGGCGCCAACCCCGCCACGGCCGAGACGATCGGCCTGGCGACCGACTTCATGGTTCCGATCGGCGGTGCCGCGCTCGCCGGCGCGGTCCGGGTCGCCGCCGTCAACAGCGGTCGCCTGTCCCTGCGCCAGCACGAGGCGCGCGCCTGGGCCAAGGGTGGGCCGGGCGGCCATACGATCCGCCTCCATATCGGGCAGAGCGAAACGGCGTTGCGCCAGCGCATCGCCGAGACCGCGGGTCCCACCGGGCGCCCGCGCTTCATCTCGTCCTTCTCGACCTTTCAGGTGGCGGAAACCGAAATATCCCGCGTCCTGCAGGTGAACCGCAGCGCCATCGAGGCCTGGTCGCGCACGGCCCGACAGGGAATTTCGCGCAGCTTCGAGCTGGATGCGGGACAGATTCTCGGCCACGGCGTGGTGCGCGAGGGAGGCGAGTACATGGCGATGAGCCGCTTGCGCGTCGTGATCAAGAAGGAAAGCTTCCGGGGCATGCCGCACTACATCCTCACGGCCTACCCGATCCTCTGAGCGGAAGGCGCAAGGCTTGAGCGAAGCGGACGACCTATTCGAACTGGATCAACTGATCCGCGCCTACCTCCATCAGGACATGGAGCTGGAAGCCGCCAGCGTGCCAGAGGCGATCGGCCGTTACGCCCGGTTGAACGACGAGCGCACGAAGGCGTCGTTGGCGGCCGCGATGGATCTTTTTCTTCACCGCTTCCACAACGATCTCCATGCCGAGTTCGCGCGACGCTACCGCTACGACTTCATGCCCGACGAACTCGGGCTCGACGTGCCCGGCTTCTTCCAGATGGTGCGGGCGATCCTCGCCGATCCCGCCGCCTACCGACGCTACGAGACGGGCGGCAGGGCCGCCCATGGCTGAGCGAAAGAGGCGCGCGATCGGCTCGATGCGGGAGTTTCGATGAGTGACCAATCCTTTCTGAGCGGCGCCCTGAACGACTTCGTCCAGGCCGACCGGCTCCTGCGCATCTCGACCCCGCTCGGGCAGGACGTCTTTCTGGTGGATGAATTCCGGGGGACCGAACAGGTCAATGGCCTGTTCGAGTTCACCGTCGCGGTTCGCGCCAAGCGCGACGACGTGCGCGCAGACGAGATCGTCGGCGAGCGGGTGGACGTCTCGCTGGATGTCGGAGGCGGTGCGCGAAGACGCTGGAACGGCCTCGTGACCGCGCTCGACGAGGAGCCCCGGCTGGCGCGCTCGCTGCGGGCCTACGTGCTGACGCTGCGCCCCGACCTGTGGCTCCTCGGCCAGAAGAGCGACTGCCGCATCTGGCAGAACCGCACCAGCGTCGAGGTCGCCGAAACGCTTCTGTCGGAGCATGGCCTATCCGCTCCCGACACCGCCGGTATCCATTCGCCGCCGTCGCCTCACGAATACGACGTCCAGTGGAACGAGACGGATCTGGCCTACCTCCTTCGCCGGCTGGAGGAGGACGGCATCGCCTACTGGATCCGGCAGGAGGACGGGGCGCAACGCGTGGTTCTGGCGGACGCGGCAGCGGGCTGGGACAAGGGAGCCGACGGCGACGCGGGTCGCGAGCGTTTCTCGTTCGGCTCCAGCGACCGCAACCATGTCTCGTCCTGGCGACGGCGCTTCACGTTCACGCCCGGACAAAGAGCCGGACGGGACTGGAACTTCGAGACGCCGGGAACGGTCCCGGAGGCCGGCACGCCCTCCACCGTGAAGCTGCCGAGGAACGGCGCGTACGAACTCTACGAATACCCCACCCGCGCGCTCGACACGAGCGGCAACGAACGAGCCCTGAAGCTGCGCATGCAGTCGGTCGAGTCCGACCACGAGGCCGTGCAGGGCACGTCCACGGTGCGCACGCTCGCGCCCGGCGCCAAGCTCACGCTCTACGACATCGCCCATCCTGAACATGTCTTCGAAACCGCGGCCATCCAGTCGGTCACCCACGAGGCGGCGGATGCGACCTACGAGACCGGACCCGGCGAGCCGTCCTACACGAACCGCTTCACCGCGCTGCCGGCGCGATTGCCGGCCACACCCCACCGGTCGACCGCGCGCCCGCGCATCGACGGCTCGCAGATCGCCCTGATTGCGGGACCGGCCGGCGAGGAGATCCACACCGACCAGTACGGCCGCGTGAAGCTTTGGTTTCCCTGGGACCGGCGGGCGAAGAAGGACGGCTCGGACACCAAGTGGGTGCGCGTCGCCCAGCCCTGGGCCGGTGGCACCTGGGGCGCGCAGGTCATTCCGCGCATCGGCATGGAGGCCGTGGTCACGTTCGAAGGGGGCGATCCCGACCGCCCGATTGTGACCGCGCTCGTGCCCAACCCGCAGAACGGCGTTCCCTACGACCTTCCGGCCAACAAGACGCGCATGACGCTGCGATCCAACACCCACAAGGGGACGGGTTTCAACGAACTCTCGATGGAGGACGAGGCAGGCCGCGAGAACATGTTCCTGCATGCCCAGAAGGATCGGACCGAACGCGTCCTCAACAACCGCACGAAGCGCATCGACGCCAACGAGATCGCCTCGATCGGCGCCAACCGCGCGGTCGAGGTCGGCGGCAACCAGAAGCAGGAGGTTGGCGGATCGATGAACCTGACGGTCGGCGGCACCGGGGCCGCCGCGTTGGGTCTCATGGCGCAGGTGGCAGGCCTTGGCGGCCAGACCGCAAGCCTTCTGAACCAGGCCGGTCAGATTGCCGGCGGCGGTGGACCGGGCCTGGCCGCCTTCGCAGGCACGATCGCCTCCTCGGCGCTCGGCTTCTTGGGCGGTGGCGGCCTTTCGGCACGCGAGGGCGTCGTGTCGGGACCATCTCCTCGCGCGGATGCCGGTACGGCACTGGCGGGGTCGGGTTCGGGCGTCGGGGAGGCCGCCGGCAGCCTCTTCCCCATGTCCGGCATCCTGAACACGGTGGTCGGTTCCTTCAAGTCCGACACGGTGGGCGTCGCGCGCACCGAGCAGATCGGCCTGTCCAAGGTCACCAACGTCGGCCAGAGCCAGATCACCAACGTGGGCAAGGAACAGCGCACCACGGTCGGCGAGACTGTTCATGTCCAGAGCGGCAAGCTCTACCAACTGATCGCGCAGGAGAAGTACGAGGGCGAGGCCAAGGTCTGGGAGATCCGGGCCGAGGACCGGCTCCTGATCTCGGCACCGGGCGGCTATATCGAGATCAACAAGGAGGGCATTCGCATTCGCGGTCTGAAGGTCGACATTGAAGGCAACCAGATCAACTTCAAGCGCGGCGGTCCGGGCGAGGGGGCGACATGCCTTCGCGAGATGGCGAAGAATTCGACGCCGTTCGTAAGGGTGTGAGTTCATGAGCGATCTCAAGACCTTGCGAACCTCCATCCGCTTGTTGGAAGGCCCGGTCTATGCGGTGCTCGATGGCGCACAGTTCGAGAACCTGCCCGAAGCGCTGACCGGAGCCGGAATCCTCGCTCGCAGTCTGTATCTCGACAGAGGTGACAACCATCCCGAGCGCCTTATCACGGCGCCGCATATGATCGGGCCCCTCGAAGGCGCGACGCTCGATGCGGTGCTGCGGATGCTGGAAGCTGCTCACCCGGCCGCAGCCGTGTTCTGGGAGTGCGGAGACGGAGGAGAAGTTCTCTTCCGGCACCTGCGCGGCATCAACATGGTGCTTGTGCCACCGGATACGAACGTCGAAGGACCCCCATCCTACGCAGGACCAGCCGTAGCCGACGACCTGGACGTCGGCAGTTCCACGCAGATGCTGGTCTTGTTTCGCCACGCCGACGCGAACGTCATCGGTCAGGTTCTTCCGACACTCGATGCGCTGCAGCGCCGGCGCTTCTTCGGTCCCGCCAGCACCGTCATCGCCCTTCCGGCACCCTTGTGGAATGGCGATGCGTCTGGCCTGTGCGTGGAGCGCGAAAAGGGGGGCGAGACGCGCCCCTCCGGACCGCTTCGACTGGATCGCCGCAACATCGCGGAGATCATGCACGGGCGATGGAGCGGTCTTGAGCGTAAGGTCGCCGAGCAACTGCGTCGGATTGCGCCTGAGCGCACGGGCATGCTGGAAGAAGACAGTTTCAGAGACTTCGTCCAAGGGTCGCTGGAACAATCGCGGCAACTCGGTATCCAAACCGACGGCGGCCATTTCCGGTGGGCCTACATGTCTCTCGTCACGCGTGGCCGGCTTGGCGACAATCCGAGCGTGAAGGCTGCGATGAGCGCTGATGCGCCGGGATACAGTGCGGATATGCGCGTCGCGATGCTCATGCGCTACGCAATCGCATCGATGAAGAACGACGTCGGTCCGGCGGGGGATAGTTGACATGCCCCTGCTCGCACTTCCCCTTATCCCTGCAGCGCTCGCCGCCCTCGGCGAGGCGGCGCTCTTCGTCGGGTCAGCGGCTGCGGTCGGCATCGCCGGCGGCTATGCGATCCGCGAGATGCGGAAGGCCAACGAGGAAGCGGACACGCAGGCCACCACGCGCACCGCAACCGTCACCTGCGCCCGCTGCGCTCAGAATCCCTGCGCTCATCTCGCTTGCGGCGTACCCGGAAGCGCCTATCGGGGTGGCGCGCACGGCTGCATGACAGGTACGCCTGAGACGGTGGGCGACGGTCTCGACAGCCATCACATGCCGGCAAACTCGAAATCGCCGCTTGCGACTCCCGTTGGGCCGGCTGTCCAGATGCGGCCGGAAGATCATGCGCAAACGGCATCCTTCCGTGGCCGGGCGAACGGGGGGACCTATGCCCCGCAACGGGCCCTTCTCGCGCGTGGGCAGGTTTATGCGGCATTCTTGCTCGATGTCGCCGACGTCAAGCGTATCGCAGCCGCACAGGGCGACCCAACACGCTATAATGCCGGTCTGGCTCAGGCATCCGCCTATGCGACCTGTCTGAAGAAAAACGGAATCATAAAGTAAGGATCCCGACCATGTCGCCAACCGCTGACGATTGGACCATCGAACCGGGACAGGGACTCGGACGCCTTCGCTTCGGCATCGCGCCAGCCGCCGTGGAAGCTTTGTCGCAAATCTATGGGAGCGCGACGAGCCGCATGGAGGACCGCATTTCCGACAGCATCCTCCAAGACACGATCGCCGAGCTCGGCGATAGTCTGACGGAAGAGGAGAAACGGGACCTTCTTCAGGTCTATGCCGAACAGGGGCCGGACAATTCCAGCGTGACGGAGGTCCGCGACGATGGTGGGCTTGTCCTGCGCTACGAACATGACCGGTTGGTCGAGCTCACGGTCCTGGCCCGGCGAACGGAGGTTCGCATCGGCGAGGTTCTGGTCTTCTCGGATGACGTTCCGGCTGTTCTGCAGGCTGCCGAAGCGATCAATCGTGCACCGGGCCTCTACAGCGGTACGGCCGCAGCTTTCCCGCACGCCAAGCTGATGATCGAAGGTTTCACGGAGCGAACCACGGTCGATCCCGTCGTGATGTCCCGTCGCGACGAGCGCTATGCGCAGCGCTCCCTGTCCATGTTCGAGACGATCGATACGAGCGGCGATTTTGTGCCCTTCACTTGGCGAAAGGACTGATAGAATCGCCCGATCAATGGTTCGATCGCGTAGTTCGATCGGATTCCTCCTTATCGCCACGACCGCGATCCTGAGAGGATATGGGCACGTCCGACCGGCGAAGGATCTGCAGCCGCGCCCCTTGCTCGCGGTCCCGATTTTGGAAAATCTCCTGGCTGTCGCCGGTTTGGGGATCCCATCCATCGGCGATGACGCGCCGATGGATGGGGCGGGTGCCCACGCCATCGAGAAGGGTTCCGTTAGGCTCCTTCTCGCCTACTTGAGCAACACGGTCGCGCATGCCGATGAAAATGCCATCGTCAAAGAAGATGTCCGCTGAGGTGCCTATGGTGCAGATCCCGAGCGAGGTTCTGGCCTTCTGGAATGACGAGCCGACGCAGCCGGCGAGTTCGGATGAGATCGACCATCTGGAACAGGTCTGCGGTCAGGCTCTTCCTGCGGTCTACCGCGACTTCCTCCTGCGCTACGGGTACAGCCAGTTCGACCTCATAGGCGCCTGCGTCGTCGATGCGCGCTACGACATGAACCCGGACATCGTCACCAAGCCTGTTTCGCTCAGCTTCATATCCTCGCCTGAGAATGCCGAAATGAACCTCCGGGTCTTCGGCACCCCCATGGAGCTCTACGACGACATCGGTCCCCGTATCCCGACGGGAATGCTACCGATCGGACAGGCGATGGCCGAGACGTCGGGTTTGATCCTGATGCAACTGGACGAAAAGAATTATGGAAGCCTTTGGTACTGGGAGCGCGTCGACGAGACTTGGGGTACCGGAAGCAACACGTTGCTGGGCGCGCTCGGCCGCGACATCGAGGACATGCTGGGCAGGGTCAGGCAGACCGAGTGAGCGCAGAGAGCGACCCGACGGCCGGCCGACGCGATCGCTGCCTGCCGGTCGCGAGCCGGGACGTGCTTTCCACGGACTACGGCCGATGGCCCGAAGAGCTTCGAGGATTGGCGGTGGTCCCATTGGCGGAGCGCGCGATCTCCCTAGACGAGTTGCGGGCGTTCGTCGCGAAGGAAAGGGGTTCGCGCGTTTCGTGGATCGTGCCCGATCTCGGACGGCCAGTCTTTCCCAAGATCGCGGTTGTCAGCTGGAAATGCTTCCCATGGCTGGTTCCCGCAACTTACGGCGTCGATCTGGCAGGGTTCTGCAGCGAGCGCATGCGGACGGTGCTCGGCCACTGGCTCGCATCGCAGCGCGCGCCCATTCTTCGATACTTTCCGGTGGTCGATTACCGCCATGTCGTGGAGTTTCGCTTCGATCTGTTCCATGGCACGGAAACGTTGGAGCGCAGCATCGCGAGAACCAGCGTCGAGCCGAACGATGCGATGACCGATAGAGCGCTTGCGCTACTGGAAGTCGTTCGACGTCACGTCGGGGACGTTCGCGTCGATATCGCTGTTCCCCAGGACCCAAGCCGACCGGCGTGGCTCGTAGAGATCAATCCCCCTCGTACTCGTCCCTCCCGTACCGGCAACGACGCGTTGAACTGACCCTTTTCCGACCCCGATGGAGGTCCGATGGCCGCTCCCGTTTCCCTTCGTGGACACATGCATATCTGCCCGATGGTGGATCCTGGACCTCGTCCGCATATCGGCGGACCCGTCGTCGATGTCCGACAGAGCTTCGTGACGGTGGACGGGGTGCCGATCGCAACCGTTGGCGATGCCTGCCTTTGCACAGGCGTACCAACGAAGGATCCCATCACGAGAGGGTCCGCGATCGCCTCAATCGAGGGACGCCGCATCGCCCGTCAGGGCGATGCCTGCTCCCATGGCGGCCAACTCGTGCAAGGTGTTCCATGGATCACCTTCGAGTAAGACGTCCCGCTTGTTGATGGTCCTGCGTTGAGGAACGGATAGAGATGCTTCCGGTCTATCACTTGGTGTTCCCCATCCGGGAGATGGCGTGGATGCCGATAGAGCGGCGTTCCACCTGATCTTCGATTCAACGGTTCGTTGAATCGAGATCGCTTGTCTGCGCAGAGGAACCAGGTTGGTGCGATGATGTCGGTTGGCGGTCTATCTGTTGTCGCGACGGACGTGGTCTTACGCAGGAGATCAACCGACATTGGGAGGAATTCCCCTTGGATGGCCTGGACGTGCCGCCTGGATACGAGCAACGGCTGGTAGAACCGATGGCGGCCTCTCGTGACGGCGAAATCGACGCTTGCGCGCCTCTCGTGCCGAGCCCATCCCCCGCAAGGGCGGAACGGCGTGAGACAGTCGAGGCGGCCGCGCAAGCCGGTGACAAGGAGAAGGTTTCGAGGCTCCATGCGTCCCGATCCGCCACCGGTCGGCTCGCCGAAGGACGGCCTCCGCGGGGACAACGCGCGATGGCGCATGGTCGGCGTGCCGGCGGCGAACGGCGACGCTCCGAAAGCCGCCCATCTTCGCGATAGCGTCTTAGAAGGCGACCGCCAGGTCGGGGTCGTCGGCACGGCTATTCTCATTCCCCTGGAGCTTCTGCGTCGAGAGTTCCACGGTCTGCCGCGAACGGACCCGCGACACGCAAAGCGCAAGCCACAGAAGTCGCGTCGGTCACGCAGGTCTGCATCCGCTTGATGTGTTGTGGGTTGACGACCCGTTCAAGATCGTTCTGGACGACGACCGTTCATCCGCACAACCTCGGCAGCGCATGGATACTGGGCGCACGATCATTGCGATTGCGCTGGGCGGTGACCGTCTTGATTATCTCGATCGTCGCGGACGCGCACACAAGACCGGGATGTCGGACGCGGATCCGGTGGCGGTGGGGACGGAGTTCCTGACCGTCGGCCGCCACCCCCGGCGCGAACGCACGGCCTGAGGAAACAGAGATGATCGAGTTCACCCGCGCCTGCGCCCGTTCCTCGACGGTCCTCTGCGTGACGGCCGTGCCCGAGGGTGCGGAGGCGTTCTCGCCCGAAACGCGCATCTTCCGCTACGAGCATGACGGCGCGCCCGGCGAGCGATGGTACTTCGACGATCTCGACTTCGACGTGGCCGATATGGCTCTCTTCCAGAACCCGGACGTCGATCCCGTCGCCGACTACCCGATCTATCTCTCGTCCGAGGGCGAGGTGTATCACGCCTGGTGGAAGGGAAACTTCCGGGAGACGATAAGGGGTGCCGGCGTATCACGCGACGATGCACGCGGTTACGGCCGGCTTCTGAGGCTCCGCCAGGTGGGAAGCCGGCTCTACGCCTGCGGCGATGGCGGGCAGATCTACGTTCGGGAAGGACGTGACGCCTGGCGTCTCCTGACGGACAGCATCCTGTTCGATCCCGACGCCCATCAGCGACTGAGCGTCCAGGCGCCACCGACCGACGATCCGGCCTTCCTGACGTGGCTCGACGATTTCGAGGCCAACGCGCCGCGCAGCATCCTCCTGAACGGGCTCGGCGGCGTCTCGGAGGACGCGATCTACTTCATCGGCGAGGACGGCACGAAACCGGCCCTCTTCGTCTGGGATGGTTCCGTTCTCCACCAGCTCGAGACCAACGTTGCGGAAGGAGCCCTGACCGATATCTACGTCGCAGATGCCGACAACGTGTGGATCTGCGGTCGCGAGGGTCTGCTGCTTCACGGCTCGTGGGCAAGGGGATTCTATCCTGTCGGCGCCCCGACCCGGTTGAACTTGTTTCACACCCTGACGCCGCTCGACGGGAAGCTCGTGCTCGCGTCGAGCGTTCGCCCGGGAGGGCTCTACGAGGTGAACGCCCGAACCTCGGACTTCGGTCGCTTCAAACCGGCGCTTCCGCGGCTGCGCGGCGCGTTCATCTTTTTCGCCGGCACCGTGGGAGACGTCATGTGGGTCGTCGGACACAAGGACATATTCCGGTTCTCCGGCAACGAATGGGAGCGGATCGAGCATCCGGACCTTCCGTGAGCTCCGAGTTCGACTTCCACGCGAGGCTCGATGCCGGGCGACTTTAACCCCAAGCTGCGTTGCGCCCATGCCATCGATCGGGATCGGTTCGCGCTGGTCTACGGCGAACTGGAATACGACGATACCTTCTCGATCATGCTGTTTCATGACGGCGCCTTCGAGACGCCGTGGCGGCGTATCGACGTTGCACGCGAGATCAATGCCGTCACGTCATTCGGCCCGGCGGTCGCAGGCGCGAGAGGGGAAGCCTATGCCCTTCTGAGCAATGAGGGAGATGTCTACTTTTCCGATCCCGGCTTCCCTGCCGAAAAGATCGCGGGAGCCGGCATCCAGTCGCCGGACGCATCGGGTCGCGGAGCGTTGTACGCCCTGGCAGCTCATGGCGATACGCTCTTTGCTGCCGGCACGAACGGGCAGGTCTATCGGCGCGGGCGGGATGGAGTCTGGATTGCGTGGGGGGATGGCCAGTCCGGCGAGGAGGCCATTGCGCAGGTCGCGCTCGCGGCGATCCAGGCCTTCGGGCCGCAGGTGCTGATGGTGGTCGGTGGCGTTCTGCCGGAGGCACAGGCCTACGACGTCACCGAAGATCCCACCTTCTTCGACGACATGAGCATCGACGACCTGGCGGCCTTGTTCGAGCGACAGTTGGCGCTCGAAGCATCCACGCTCGAAGCGTCGGGCAAGGCGTTCCGGATGGGGGACGGCGGCGTCCTTTCGCTTGTTCCGGCGCCTGTCCCCAACCTCAGGGCGTTGTGCGTCGAGACGGCGGACAGCATCTGGATCGTCGGCGAGAACGGCGCGATCCTGCACGGCGGCCTGGAGCGACCGTTCGAGATCGTCTCCTCCGCGGCCGACCAGCAGACGCTCCTGTCCGTAACCCGTTTTCGTGGCGAGACCATCGTGGCCTCCGAGGACGGGCTTCATCGCTTCGACGGTCACCGTCTTCAGCCGCTGCAGCGGCGTCTTGGGGAGGTGGTCGACAGCGGCGTGCCGAGCCCGCTCAAGGTCCAGGCGGTCGGCGATTTCCTGTTCTACTTCGACGCCAAGCATGGCGTCCGCCTGTGGGACGGGGATAGCTGGGAGGCGGTTCGCGTTCCGCCGGAGCTCCTGAGGCGTGAGTTTCGTGATCCGTCGTGAAACCGATTGGGCCGGGAAACGGACTTGAGTGGCGGATGGCACGCCTGAGTGAACGCATTCCGGCGAGACGCGATGACGATCGACGCGGGTCAGAACCGACCTGTTCGGGGACGACCTCGCCGCGCGACGCGAAATGCGGTTGGCTCATTTCGTTTGCGTCATGGGTTCCTGCGAAGCGCTTCGATGAAGGCGGCAAGGATGGGCCGCATCTGCCGCCGCGTCGGGTAGTAGAGGTGAAATCCGGGAAACGGCGGTAGCCAGTCTTCGAGAAGACGGACGAGGCGACCGTCCTCCAGCGCTGCCGCGACTTCATGATCGAGAAGGTAGCCAACGCCCAGGCCGTCGAGCGCGGCATCGAGCATCAGTTCCGGCTCGTTGAAGGTGAGCGGCCCGGACACGCCGACATCGAGCGTCTGCCCGTCCTTCTCGAACTCCCAGGCGTAGATCGTGCCGGAGCCCATCATCCGGTAGTTGATGCAGCGGTGGTGGACGAGGTCGCGTGGATGCAGGATCGGCTCGCGGGCGGCCAGATAGCCGGGGGCCGCAACGACGGCCATGCGGAGATCCGGCCCGACCCGCAAGGCGATCATGTCGAGCTCCAGCTTCTCGCCGAGGCGGATTCCGGCGTCCAGCCTGTCGGCCACGATGTCCCGATAGGCATAATCGACCAGGACCTCGACCACAGCGTCCGGATAGGCCTGCAGGAAGCTCGGCAGCGCCGGACGGATAACGGCCTCGTAGGCTTGGCGGGTCGACGTGATACGCAGCGTTCCCGATACCCGCTCGCGCCCCTGTTCCAGCGCCTCGAGCGTTCCGCTGATCAATCCCAACGCGGGCTCGAGGTCGCGCAGAAGGGACTGACCGGCTTCCGTCGCCGAGACGCTGCGGCTGGTGCGCTGAAGCAGACGATAACCGAGCGCTGCCTCCAGGCGTCGCATCGTGTGGCTCAGATTGGAGGTCGACGTCCCGAGCTCCGCGGCCGCGCGGGTGAAGCTGCCGGTGCGGGCCACGCGCGCGAAGGCCGCGAGGTCGTCGAGACTGGGCTTCGGCATCGTGCAATCCCGTTCAACGACCCCTGCAATCCAGACGATCTAATCGAACAAAGCGGCGTCGGCTATCTCATGGGCCTTCCCAACGGCAACAGGAGACAGGTCCATGGAAGCCAAAGACGCCGTCTGGTTCATCACGGGTGCATCGCGCGGTCTGGGTCGCGCGCTCACCCACGAAGCGCTGGCCGCCGGTTATCGGGTGGTTCTCGCGGTTCGTCGCCCGGAGGATGTCGCAGACCTCGTGGCCGCGTTCGCGGATCGGGCGATGGCCCTGCGGCTCGACGTGACGAACGACGCCCAAATGCATGATGCCGTCACGCAGGCCACCGCGCGGTTCGATCGGATCGACGTCCTCGTCAACAATGCGGGCTACGGCTACCTCGGTGCGATCGAGGAGGGCGAGGACGCGGCCGTGCGTGCCCTGTTCGACACGAACCTCTTTGCGCCCGTCAGCCTCATCAAGGCGGTTCTTCCGGCGATGCGAGCCCGGCGCAGCGGGCATATCGTCAACATCAGCTCGATCGGCGGCCTCGTGACCTATCCCGGTGTCGGCTACTACAACATGGTGAAGGCCGGTGTCGAAGCCTTGTCGGACGCGTTGGCGAAGGAGGTCGCGGCACTGGGCATCCATGTGACGGTCGTGGCGCCGGGCGCTTTTCGCACGGACTTCCGCGGACCGGAATCCTTGCGGATCGCGCCGCTCGAGATCGCCGACTACGCCGAGACGGCGGGGCGGGCCCGCGCGGGAACGCGGGCGGGCCACGGGCTGCAGCGGGGCGACCCGGCCAAGGGCGCGCAGGCGATCATCGCGGCGGTCGAGGCCGAGCGTCCACCCGTCCACCTCCTGATCGGCGGCGATGCCCTCGACCAACTGCGCGCCAAGCTCGATGATCTGCGTGCGGAGACCGACGCGTGGGAGGACGTGACGCGCGGAACCGACTTCGCCGCCGCTTGATCCCGCGAGTCGCAAGGGCCGGGGGCGGCTGTCCCCGTTCGTCCGTGAGCCTCCGTTGATCCGTCCCGTTCCGGGGGGCGGGAAGGGGGCTCACATCAGCGGACCGCGCTCTCCCACCGGGCATAGGCGTCCATGAGCCGGGGAAAGTCGTCCGGCGCGGGAAAGCGCTCGAAGCGGTGCGGAGCCACAGGCGCGACGAAGGGCAGCCGCTCCGACGTGAAGCTTTCCACAAAGGGCGCGAACGCAGCGGCATCCTCGAACAGGCTCGAGCGAACGACGACGATGTCGCCGAGCCCGGGCGGGCGCGTGAAGACCCAACTCCCGCACGCGACGCAGCCCTGGTGGCCCGCCTCCGGACGAGCACCGATCGGCCGCGTCTCGCCGGCGTCGAGCGCGATCGCTCCCGAGGGGTAGATCGCTCCGAGCGAGTAGGGCCCGCCTGTCATTCGCCGGCATCCCGCGCAATGGCAGGCGCCGGTGGCGAGAGGAGCACCTCGCGCGCGCAAGCGGACCGAGCCGCAGCGGCAGGTCGCCAGATGGTCGTCCGCCTGTTTCATGTCGGCCTCCGGGACGCTTGCTACGGACGTCGCTCTCCCATGGCTCGCGGGAGCCGGATCAGGCAAGCTCGCGAATGTCGAAGCGTGTCACCCGGCCAGCCTCGAACCGGAAGAGATGACCCACGAGCTTGTCCTTGAGCCCCTTCTCCTGAACTGGGTTCCCGGTCAGATCGCGAATGGTTTGTCGGACCTCGACCAGAACGGAGTCGGGCTCGGTCTCCTCGAAGCGCAAAGGGTCGACGTGGGGGTCAACAACGGACCATTGGCGCAGCCAGTAGTCACGGATCCCGGCGTGTCCTTCGACATGGCCTCCGTCCATGCCGTTGGCCCAGGCGACATCCTCGGCGAGCATGGGAAGGATGGCATCGATATCCTTGGCGTTGAACCGGTCGTAGAGGCGTCGAAGGGTCTGGATGTTCGGGTTCGTCATCACGGCGTCTTTCACGGGAGCGGGAGGACTGCCTCGAGGCGCTGTCCGAAGCAGGATGGGCCGACGGCGTTCTTGCCGCCGACCGTGCAGCCGTTTATATAGGACCCTATATTATTTGGATAGGGTCCTATGCGAAAATCCCGCGCCATGATCGACGTACTGCGCAGTCCCGGCCATCTCGTCAGTCTGGCCGCGCGCGGGTTTTCGCGGCTTAGCGAGGCTCGGTTGAAACCTTTGGGGTTCGGGGTCGGGACGCTGCCGGTGCTGATCGCATTGGAGGAGGGGCGGGCCCACACCCAACGCGACCTTGCCGACTTCGCCAGGATCGAGCAGCCATCCATGGCGCAGATGCTGGCACGGATGGAGCGCGACGGGCTGATCCGGAGAACGCCGGATCCCCGGGACGGACGATCCAGCCTCGTCGCGTTGACCGACGCGGCCCGGACGCGTCTTCCGGACGCTTGCGCGGTTCTTTTTGCCGGCAACGATGAAGCGCTCGCGGGCCTCACGCAGGCGGAAGCCGTTCAGTTTGTCGCTCTGCTCGAACGCGTGATCGACAACCTCGACCAGATCGCGAAGAAGGGCGACGCCGGTCGTTGAGCTCGTCCGGCGAGGGGGCGGCGGCGCCCGCTTCCCCGGGACGGCTCGCTTGGTGCGGGACATCGCCGACACGGATGGGGGCGCCGTACCCACCACTCCCGCAATAAAGCCCAACTCAACCAGGTGTTCGTGGAATGCTTGCCTTCGAGAACAGGTGCCGAGCGGTGCGCGAGACCGGGAACGACCTCGGCACGATGTCCGACTGCCAAACCCGCTCCCGAGATCAACGACCCGCTCAGCCCGGGAGCAGCCCGAACGGTCGGACGCCAAACGCGCGGATGTGGCCGGCACCTCCGTGCATCGCGCCATCCGACAATGGGTCGGGATGCGGTTGGTGCCGGCTTCGCTCGCCGGTCAGAAGTCGATCGATGCGGAGACGAGGAATGTCCGGGGAGCGCCGGCCGCCAGGAAGCCACGCGCCGACGAGGCCCAATAGGATTCGTTGAACACGTTCTCGACGTTGAACGTCACCTCGACCGGCTTGTCGTAGGGTCCGACGAAGCCGTATCGCGCGCCGAGATCGAAGCGCGTCCAGTCCTCGACGCGTTGCGTGTTGGCCTGGTCGTAGCGCGTCCCGCCCGTATGCAGCATGCGGCCCGTGACGGTCAGTCCCGGTGCGAGCCAGTCCACGTCGTATTCTCCGTAGAGGTTGAAGGCGACCTTGGGTACGCCCGGCACGCTGTTGCCGTCGAAGCGGCCGCCCGCGGTCTTCTCCAGTTCCGCCTCGATCAGGGTGAGGCCGCCGAGCAGCCGGACGCCTTCCACGATTTCGCCGAAGACCGTGAACTCGGCGCCCCGGTTCGACTGGAGCCCGTCGACCGAGAAGAGACGCGAGGCCGGGTCGGTGAAGCCGCTCGGCTGCTCGATCTGGAACAGCGAGGTCGTGAAGCCGAAGCTGCCGAAGTCGTACTTGATGCCGACCTCCTTCTGCTCGCTGACGACGGGCGCGAAGACCTCGCTGGCGTTCAGCGCGGTCGCCGGAGCGGTCGGGCCTTCCGTCAGCGCCTCGATGTAGTTGCCGTAGACCGAGAAATGCTCGGTCAGGCGCACCACGGCGCCGACCGCCGGGCTGAAGCGGGAGTCCTCGTAGTTGTAGGTCTGGTCGCCGAGCGTCGGCCCGACCACCGTCGAGAAGCCGCGCGAGCGGATGTCCTGGTAGCGCCCGCCCAGCGTCAGCTGAAACCGCTCCTCGGCCACGGACAGCGTGTCGGATACCGCCAGACTGGTCAGAAGCAGATCGGCGAACAGCGGCCGGCCGCTCGCGAGCGGGAAGTCGAACGAGCCGACGCGGCTCGCCGGCAGGAAGCTCGGTTCGTAGATGTTGGTGCGGAAGGTCGGCAACGTGATGCGCGGGAAGCCGCCGCGATAGTTCTCGTTGATCGCCCGCGATACCGAGACGTTGAGCTGGTGGCCGACGAAGCCGGTCTCGAAGCGTGAGCGCACGCCCACCTCTCCCGTGCGCCCCTCGATCTGCTGGGGCTGAATGGCGAGCGTTCCCGTCGCGTTCCCCGCCACGTCGTTGATCAGGTAGGACGAGGTCAGGAAGTCCTCGCGGTACCGACTGGCGCCGCCCGCGGCATAGACCGTCGTGTTCTCGAGCACGTCGAACTCCACGCGGCCCGCCGCCATGTCGTAGACGCTGTCGATGTACTCGAACGAGTTCGCCGTGTTGATGCGGCCGTCCGGCGCGCGCGGGATCGGAATGCCCGGTGCGGCCGCGTTGAACAGCGAGATCGGGGCGTCGATCTTCTGGTCGGAATGGTTGAGATCGAGCGAGGCGCGCAGGCGCTCGCCGCTATAGTCGAGGCCGAGCGCGCCGACCACGACCTCGTTTTCGTTGCGGTCGAGCGGCGTGTCGCCGGCGCGATACGAGCCGTTGACGCGAATGCCCCATTCGCCGCCCTCGCCATAGCGCCGGGCGACGTCGAAATGCGGCCAGACCTGCGAGTCGCTGAGATACGTCGTCGTGAGTCGGTTGAGGGGTTCGTCCGGCGCGCGCTTGGGAATGAGATTGATCGTGCCGCCGACGCGTCCGACACCGCCGTTGAGGAGCGCCGTCGGACCCTTCAGGATCTCGACCCGCTCGATGCCCTCGAGAAACTGCCGGCGCGGGTTGGCAATATAGAAGAGGCCGTCATAGGCCGTGTCAAGATTGGTGACCGAGAAGCCGCGGATGAAGAAGGCATCGCGCTCGGAAAAGGCCGGTGCGTCGTTGCGCACGGAGGGGTCGTTCAGGACGACGTCAGCCAGCGTGCGGGCCTGCTGGTTGCGGATCAGCTGTTCCGTGAAGCTCACGACATTGAACGGCGTCTCGAGGATCGACCGGTTGCCGAGCGCCCCGAGGCGGGCGCCCGTCGCGACCTGTCCCCCAGCATAGGGGGCGGGCGGCTGTCCGACCGTTCCGGTCGCCGGAGGCTGTCCAGCCGCACCGTCCACGACCACCTCGTCGAGAAGAACCGACTCCGGTACGCTTGCCTCCTGTGGGCGGGGACGCCGCGCGTCCTGCGCGTAGGCCGACGCGCAACCCAGCGCCAGGAGCGATACCCCGAACAGAGCGGAACGGAACGGGGTTGCGCGGCTGGGCGGTCGCATGGGGCGTCTCCGGGACCTCGGCGGACCATCCGCGCAGAAGTTGTGGTTCCGGCTTAGGAAGCGAGGGGGCTCGACCACAAGAAAGAACGCCTCTAAAACATGACGAATCAAGTCATGTTTGCAGATCTGCAACAGCAAATCACGAGCCCGTCATCGCAACGGGTACTGAGCCTGGTTCTGCTCGTCCGTCATGGCAACCGCGGTCATAAAACTGGACAAATCCACTCCAGTCTAAGAAACCTCCCCGGGCGGCCGAAACGGCCGTGCCGGAGATCCACTGTGCCCATGACCCAGCTACGGACCGCTGCCTTCCTCGCCATGCTCGCATGGGCGGGCGCCGCATCGCCTGGCCATGCCGAGCCGACAGTGGTTCGCCACGCGCAAGGGGCCACGACGCTCGACGGCGTGCCGCGAACCGTCGTGGTGACCGACTGGGCGGCGTTCGACAACCTTCAGGCTCTCGGCGTTCCCGTCGCGGGCGTGCCGGCCTCGGCGACGCCGCCCTACCTCGCCGACCTCGTGCCGACGGAAACCTTGCGGGTCGGCTCGCTTCAGGAACCCGACATCGAGGGTATCGCGGCCGCCCAACCCGATCTGGCGATCGTCGCGAACCGCTCGCGCCGCGCCTATCCGACGCTCACGGAGCTGACGCCCACGCTCGACATGACCGTCGACAACGCCGACATCGTCGGTGGCGTCAAGGCAAGCCTCGTTCAGTACGGCGCGATCTTCGGGCTGGCGGCTCGCGCGGCCGAGCTGACGGCGGCGCTCGATGCCAAGGTGGCCGAGGCGCGCGCGGCGGCCCAAGGCAGGGGAACGGGCCTCGTGATCGTCACGAACGGCGGCCGGCTCGGGGTCTACGGGCCCGGCTCGCGCGTTGCCTGGATCTACGACGCTCTCGCCATCCCCTCGGTCTTCGCGAGCGTCGACGACGGCGACCACGGCGGCGATGCCGTCTCGTACGAGTATCTCCTCGACAAGAACCCGGACTGGCTCTTCGTGGTGGATCGCGATGCGGGCATTGGCCAGGAGGGCTCCGCGCGCGCGACGCTCGACAACGAACTGGTTCACGGCACGACCTTCTGGCGCAAGAACCAGATCGTCTTTCTCGACCCGGCCGCCGCCTATGTGACGATGCACGGCTACACCGGGCTGATGCTGCTTCTGGATCAGGTCATCGCGGGATATCGCGGCGGCGCGTGAGGACGCTCGCCGTCCGGAGCCCGCTCCCTTGAAACTCCTCGTTTGCGCCGTCCTCGCGGTTGCCCTGCTCGCCGTTGCCAGCCTCTTCGTCGGCGTCGGCGATGTCTCGCCGGGCGCGCTCCTCGGTGTCTCGACGGACGATCGAGCCGTGCAACTGCTGCTGGCGAGCCGGGTCCCGCGCACGCTCGCGATCCTGCTCGCCGGATCCTCGCTGGCGATCGCAGGCCTCGTGATGCAGATGATCGTGCGCAACCGCTTCGTGGAGCCTTCGACCACCGGCACCACGGAGGCCGCCTCGCTCGGCTTCCTGGTCGCCACGATCCTCGCTCCGGGCTGGCCGATCATGGGCAAGATGCTCGTCTCGGCCCTTTTCGCGCTCGTGGGGACCGCGCTCTTCCTGCGCGTCCTTCGCGCCGTGCCGCTTCGCGATGCGATGCTGGTGCCTCTGGTCGGCATCATGCTGGGCGGCGTGACGGGGGCGCTCGCCACCTTTCTCGCCTACCGCTTCAACCTCCTTCCCTCGCTTCTCGCCTGGACGACCGGCGACTTCTCCGGGGTCCTGCGCGGGCGCTACGAACTTCTCTGGTTCGGGCTCGGCGCGACGGTCCTTGCCTATCTCGCCGCCGACCGGTTCACCGTCGCGGGTATGGGCCGCGATGTCACGATCGGGCTCGGCCTCAGCTACGAGGCGGCGATGACGCTGGGGCTCGTTCTCGTCTCGGTGATCGCGGCGGTATGCCTCGTCTCAGTCGGCGCGATTCCGTTTCTCGGTCTTGTGGTTCCCAACCTCGTCAGCCTGGCGGTGGGCGACAACATGCGTCGTTCCGTGCCCTGGGTGGCAGTGGGCGGTGCCGGCCTCGTCCTCGTCTGCGACCTCGTCGGGCGTCTCGTGCGCTACCCCTACGAGATCCCGATCGGCGTCGTGATGGGGGTTCTCGGCAGCGTGGTCTTCCTCCATCTCCTTCTGCGCGCGAGGCAGCATGCCGCGTGATGGGGGCGGCCTTCCGGCGGGCGGACCTCCGTTTGCAGTCGTTCGTCGGCTGGCTCCGATCGAGCGTGCGCCGCTCGTCCTCGCAATCCTCGGTGTTCTTGCCCTCGCGTCAGCGCTCGCCTTCCTGACGGTCGGTGCCCGCGGTTCCTGGAGCTTCGTCCTGACTTTCCGCGGCGGACGGCTGCTGGCGCTTGTGCTGGTCGCCTATTGCATCGCGGTCTCGACGGTTCTGTTCCAGACCGTGACGCGCAACCGCATCCTGACGCCCGCCATCATGGGCTTCGATGCGCTCTATATTCTCGTCCAGACCACCGTTGCGTTCTTTTTCGGCGCCCACGTGCTGGGGCTCGCAGACCCGCATCTGCGGTTCCTCGGCGAGACGGCGCTCATGGTCGGCTTCTCCGTTCTTCTCTTCCGCTGGCTGTTCCTGGGCGAAGAGCGCAGCCTCCATCTCCTTGTGCTGGTCGGCATCGTGTTCGGCATCCTGTTCCGCTCGCTTTCCACCTTCCTGCAGCGGCTGCTCGACCCCAATGCCTTCCAGGTCCTTCAGGACTCGCTGTTCGCAAGCTTCGGGACGGTGGACACGACGCTTCTCGGCCTGTCCTACGCGCTAGCCGCCGCAGCGACGCTGGTCCTGTGGCGACTCGGCCCGGCGCTCGACATCCTCGCGCTCGGCCGGGACCACGCGATCAATCTGGGCGTCGAATACGGGCGTACCGTGCTGGCGATCCTTGTGGTCGTCTCGGTTCTGGTTGCGATCTCCACGGCTCTTGTCGGCCCGGTGACCTTCTTCGGTCTTCTGGTCGCCAGCCTCGCGCACGCACTGGTCGGGCGCTCGCGCCATCGCGACGTGCTGCCGGCGGCCGTGCTCCTCGGAGTGGTCGCTCTGGTCGGCGGCCAGTTGGTGCTCGAGCGCGTCTTCCGCTTCGACACCGCCTTGTCCGTGATCGTCGAGTTTCTGGGCGGCATCGTCTTCGTCGCCCTCGTCCTCAGGGGAGGCATGCGGTGATCGAGGTCGAGAACGTCAGCAAGAGCTACCGCGGGTCCCTGGTCGTAGACGACGTCAGCCTGCGCATTCCCGCGCGGGGCGTCACCTCGATCATCGGCGCGAACGGTGCCGGCAAGTCGACGCTTCTCTCGATGATCGCGCGGCTCGTCGGGCTCGACGGGGGGCGCATCGTGGTGGACGGGTTGAATGTCGGCACGACCGCCGGTCCGGTTCTGGCGCGGCGTCTGGCGGTTCTGCGGCAGGACAATCACATGACCGCCCGACTGACGGTCCGCGAACTCGTGGCCTTCGGGCGCTACCCGCACTCGCGCGGGCGCCCCGTCGCGGGCGACGCGGAGCACGTCGCGCGAGCCCTGCGATACCTTGATCTCGACGATCTCGCCGACCGGTTCCTGGACGAGCTGTCCGGCGGACAGCGGCAACGCGCCTTTGTTGCCATGGTCCTGTGTCAGGACACCGACTACGTCCTTCTCGACGAGCCGCTCAACAACCTCGACATGCGCCACGCGGCGGCGATGATGCGCATCCTGCGCCGGGCCGCCGACGAGCTCGGCCGGACCGTCGTGGTCGTGTTGCACGACATCAACGTCGCGTCCTGGCACTGCGATCACATCGTCGCCATGCGCGCCGGTCGCATCTGCCGGCAGGGTACGCCCGACGAGATCGTATGCGAGCCCGTGCTGCAGGAGATCTATGGCGTTCCCCTCAAGGTCGAGCGGATCGAGGGGCGACCGGTCTGCTTGTTCTGGCGGTAAGTCGGGCCCGCACACCAACGTCGAGCCGTGAACGCCGACACGGTCGATCAAACCGCCGCGGTCTCGGCGACCGAGCTGAGCACGGGGGCCTTTGATCGGGTTCCGAGACGGGCCCCTCTGCGATCCCCAAGCCGGTGCGCCGGACCGAGGCGCGGCTGTTCGGCCAGTCTCAAGGCGAGACGCTTCGCAAGATCGCTCGACGATCCGCCCGGTTCATTCGCCACTCCGACAGCGGTGGGTGCCGCAAGCAACGGCCGCATCCCCACAACCTGCGAAACCGTCGCCGGGCACACCGCCGAACTTCACCGTCGTGAAGCCTTCGACAGGTGAACAAGCGGTGGAGCACATGGAGCGAGCCGTTCAGCGGCCCTGCCGAGCCACTCGGCCCCTTGTCCGGCTACCGAGCAACGTGTCGCTCCATGTCGAGGCCGCTCTGCCGAGACGGGGCGTGTCTGGGCTCACAGCGCCGAGCTCGTCTGGGAGGCCTGCGCCTTATCAAGCGGGCGCATCACGCACGGTTGGACGATGAAGGATCGATCGCACGCACAACCGAATCCCGTTACCGACAGGCACGAAGGGCTCACGCAATGCGGGCAGGTTGAATGGTGCCGCTTAGGTGACTCGAACACCTGACCCCATCATTACGAATGGTGCGTTCAGGCATTGAATCGGAAATCGATTCGAATGTGAATCGGCAAGTTGACGATCGGTGAACGTTGATTCGCAATGATCTCAGCGAATCCTCGACACGAATCGGCAGAAGCCCCAAATTGAGCAGTTCAAGCTCGTCGTGTCCCCACGTGTCCCCAGAGTTGCCCTTGCCCGAGATCCTGACACAAAAGCATGTCGAAGTGGCCTGCCCCGGTTAGGTGGCCCGGTTTCAATCTAATGCATGGTGGGCTTGCAGGCGACGGTAGAGGTGGCCGGCGAAGCAGGTTGGGGTGGCGCAGCCGGCCACGGCACGGTGGCTGGAGCGGGTGGCCGGTAGCCGAGCGAGGAGTGCGGTCGCTTGGTGTTGTAGTGGCAGCGCCAGCTCTCGATGACGATCCGGGCTTCGGCTAGGCTGTAGAAGATCTCGCCGTTGAGGAGTTCGTCGCGGAGCTTGGAGTTGAAGCTTTCGCAATAACCGTTCTCCCAGGGGCTGCCCGGCTCGATGAACGCGGTCCTGGCCCCGACCGC
>NZ_FNIT01000003.1 GCF_900104035.1 Aureimonas jatrophae
CCTTGCCGTGCGGGCCGGCGCGTGCCGCCTCGATCGCCGCGTTCAGCGCCAGAAGGTCGGTCTGGCGCGCGATCTCCTGCACGAGGCGCACCTTCTCGGCGACCTCGGCCATCGAGGCCACGGCCTGCGTGGTGGCGCTGGCCACGTCCTCGGCCAGCGCGCGGGCCCGCACCGCCGTGCGCTCGGCCTGGGCCGCGTTGTCGGCGTTCTGGCGCACGTTGCCCGACATCTCCTCGACCGCGGCCGAGGTCTGCTCGGAGGCCGCCGCCTGCTCGCTGGAGCCCGACGACAGCTGCTCGGCGGTCGCCGCCGACTGGCGCGAGCCCGCCGCCACCTGCGCCGCCGAGCCGATCACGTCCGACACGATCTGCGACAGCTGAACGCTCATCGCATTCATCGACCGCAAGAGAGCGCCGATCTCGTCCTTGGACCGCACCTCGACGCGCTGTGAGACATCCCCCGAACCGATCGCGTCCGCAAGTTGAACAGCGTGCGCAAGCCCCCTGGCGATCGACGTCGCGATCCAGAAAGCCGCCGCAGAGCCTGCAATGAGAGCAAACGCCAGGACCGCGATCAGGGCGTTCCGGGTCGACAGGTAGTCCGCTTCGGTCGCCGCGCGCATGTCGTTCGCCGTCTTGGCTTCCGCTGCGACGAGATCCACGACCTTGGCGTTGACCGCGAGCGTCAGCGGACGAACCTGATTGATGGCGATGTCGGCGGCACGAGCGCTCGTGTTGGCCGTGCCCAGCTCGGAAATCTCGTCGAGAACCGCGATGACGTCGCCGCTCGCGGCGACCGTGGCGCGAATGTCCTTGGCGTACGGCGACGAGCTGCCGGCGGCTTCGTAGTCCGTTAGATGTTGCCGGATCGATGCGCGACGCTGATCGTACGTGTCTCGCGCGGCCTTCAGGCGACCGTCGTTCGTTTCCGCCACCGCCATGACGGCAAGGTATCGCAAGGTCTGCAGTTCGACGCGCAGATCGGCGTTGATGGTGCGCGCCGGACCGTCGTAGCCGCTCGACAACATCTTACCGCGCGTCGAGTCGAGCTGCTTGAGAAGATCGTCGCCGAGTTGGTGACCCTTCTCGGCATTAAGCTGAACGGCGCGGGCGGACGCGTTCTGCTGCGACAGGTCCATCGCCTGAACAGCGATCGCCTCCCATTCTTCGAGTTGCTGAAGAATCGCATCCGTCGCTGCGGCCACGTTCGGTGCGGCCGCCCGGTATGCCGCGAGGTCAGCTTTGGTCTTGACGAAGGTTTCCTCGACGGTCTTGCGGCGGTCGGCCTTCAACGCGACGTCGTCGACCATCACCAAGGCGTTCAGCGAGCGGCCCATGGTCTCGACCTGCTTGGCAATCGTACCCAGGGCGACGGCTCGTTCGAAGGGGCCCTGCGCGAAGTTTCGCATCGTCTCGTTGGCGGCGCCCAGACTGGAAACGCCGAGGTAGCCCGACGCAGCGAGCATCACAAGAACGCCGCCGAAGGTGCCGGCCAGTTTGGTTTTGATGGTAAGGCGCAAGACGATGAACCCCGGACGGCTGCCCCCGCGTTCAGCGGGTCTCTCGGTTGACAGGACGTCCGGATCTTCGGCGTTCGGGCTTACTCCACGTTGTAGGAGTGTCTGCGTAAAAACACCTATGCCTTGCTTGGTGGCGATGACATCGTAAGGCATACTCGCCATGCAAAACCTTGCGTCCGAGTGTCGGGATACGAAGACTGCCGACTGCTGCTTGCGCGCCGGGAACGAACGCTTGCGAATGTCGCGACCCAGGAACGGGTGTGACGATCCGAGGACGGGAGACAGCGCCGATCGTGACTTCGATCGTTGACCGAGCCCGGCACGGTCTGGTGGACGCCCAAGCCGAACCGTTCACGCCAGAAGAGACCGCCAGCGCAGGTCTTCTCTTTTCGGCCATGATGGCGTCGAAGCAGCCGATGTTCCTGGCATGGGGGGCGGACGCCCAGCTATTCTACAACGACGCCTACAGCGCCTTCCTCGGCTCGAAGCATCCCGCGGCATCGGGACGACCCGTGCTGGAGGTTTGGTCCGAGATCGCCGACGAGATCAGACCCCTGATCGAGCGCGTCTACGCCGGTGAGGCGATCCGCATGGACGATATCGCCTTGACGATCGATCGCGGGCAGGGGCCGGAAGACGCTCACTTCGCCTTCTCCTACACGCCGGTCCGGGAGCCGGGCGGTCCGGTACTTGGGCTGTTCTGCACCTGCGCCGAGACAACGGAACAGGTGAAGGCTCTCAGGCTGAGGGACGCGGCGGAAGCGGCGCTACGCGAGAGCGACGACAACTATCGGCATGTGGTCGCGCTCAGTCCGCAGATCCTTTGGGCCGCCGACGAGAACGGGCGGATCGTATCGGCGGGTCCGCGCTGGTTCGAGCTCACAGGCATGACGGAGACGGAGGCGCTCGGCGACGGCTGGACGCGCATGCTCCATCCCGACGACATCGCGCCGACCATCGCCGCCTGGACGCAGTCGATCGAGATGCGCCATCCGGTCGATCTGGAATATCGTCTGCGCGTTCGCGACGGCCGCTATCGCTGGTTCCGGGCCTATGCCGCGCCGCGCATCGCCCATGATGGCTCCGTGCTGCGCTGGTACGGTCTCCTTGAAGACATCCACGAACGAAAGGTCGGCGAGGAGCATATTCGATCCATCCTCGAGACCGTTCCCGACGCCATGGTCGTGATCGATGAGGAGGGAGTGATCCGTTCGTTCTCGAAGGCGGCGGAGCGACTGTTCGGCCTCGAACGTGTCGCGGTAGTGGGCGAGAACGTGCGTCTTCTGATGCCCGAGCCCTACCGCAGCGGTCATGACAACTACCTCGACCGATACAAGGAGACCGGCGACCGGCGCGTCATAGGCATCGGTCGTGTGGTGCTCGGTCGTCGCCATGACGGGTCGACCTTTCCGATGGAATTGGCTGTGGGCGAGGTCGCAACCGGTGACGAGCGACTTTTCATCGGCTTCATACGGGATCTGACCGAAAGCCGCCGCGCCGAGGAGCGCTTCAGTCAGCTCCAGGGCAAGCTTCTCCACATGTCCCGCTACACCGCGCTCGGCGAGATGGCGTCGGCGCTGGCCCACGAACTGAACCAGCCTTTGACGGCTGTCTCCAACTATCTGCGCGGATGCGCTCCCATCCTGTCGCGATTGCCGGGGCCGGACGGCGAACTCGTCGCTGAAGCCGTCGAGGAAGCGGCGGAACAGGCGATGCGAGCGGGCCGCATCATTCGGTCCATGCGGGAGTTCGTCACGCGCGGGGACAGCCGCCGCCAGAGCGAGGTTCTCGCCCAACTGATCGAAGAGGCGAGCGCGCTCGCCCTCGTCGGCGCCCGGGAAAAAGGCGTGCGGACCATCTTCCGTCTTGATCCGATGCTTCCCAAGGTATGGGTCGACCGTATCCAGATCCAGCAGGTCCTTCTGAACCTCATCCGGAATGCCGTCGAGGCAATGGACGGTTCATCGCGGCGGGAACTCACGATCACCGCGATCCCGGCGGATCGTGACCTCGTGGAGATCCTAATCGCCGATACGGGTCCTGGGCTCGATCCGGAGGCGGCCGAGAAGCTGTTTCAGCCGTTCAACACGACGAAGCGCGACGGGATGGGGGTCGGTCTTTCCATCTCCCGAACGATCGTCGAGGCGCATGGCGGTCAGATCGCCATGCAGCCGAACCCGGGCGGTGGCACCGTCTTCCGCTTCACGCTGCGGCGTTCCCCCTTGCACGAGATCGTCCATGCCCATTGATCCTGCCGTCCATGTCATCGACGACGACAAGGCAGTCCGCCGTTCGATCGCCTTTCTCCTGTCCGCGAACGGGCTTCCCGTACGGATCTACGAGTCCGGACGAAACTTCCTGGATCTCCTGGAGCCGGATGTCGCCGGCTGCGCGCTTTGCGATGTCCGCATGCCCGGGATGGACGGCATCGAGCTTCTGCGCGAGGTGCGTCGCCGCGACATCGCGCTGCCCTTCGTGGTGATGACCGGCCATGCCGATGTCGCGATGGCGGTGCAGGCGATGAAGGCCGGCGCGCTGGACTTCATCGAGAAGCCCTTCGAGGACCAGGCGCTGATCGCGCTCTTGCGCGAGGGCATGGAGCGCGGCCAGGCCGAGGGGCAGCGCACGCGGCGACGGGCGGCTCTCGAGGAGCGGCTCGGCCGTCTGACCCCTCGCGAGCGGCAGGTTCTCGAACTCGTCGCCGCCGGCAAGCAGAACAAGATCATCGCCCACGAACTCGGCATCAGTCCGCGCACCGTCGAAGTGCATCGCGCCAATCTGATCGAGAAGGTGGAAGCGAAAAGCACGTCCGATCTGATCGCGATCGTTCTGGAACGTTCGCAAACCTAGCGTGGCGTCGTGCTCCACCCTCAATGCGCCGGCGGGGCGCATTCTCCGGCTTCGATGCGAACCGACAGGACATTGCCGGGCGGGGGCAGGGGACAGACCGCAAAGTCCGTAAAGGCGCAGGGTGGGCTGACCGCCCGGTTGAAATCGAGACGGATCGTCGTGTCCGTCACGTCCTCGCCGAACAGGAAGCGCGCGGCCGCATAGGTCTTACCTGTCCGCGCCGTGGCATCGCGGAAGACGAACTGGGGTCGATCCGGCGATCCGTGGGTCGCGAGCAACTCGAAACGCTGTCCCCCATGCTCGAACACCGCCTTATGGGTGGCCTCGACCTCGGTGCGAATGCTGCGGCTCGTGTCGATCTCGACGGTATGGGGCGCATCCAACCGGACCCATTGGGCATCGATGCACCAGGACGGATCGAACGGCAAGGTTTCGAGGCGCGGACGCTGCTCGTCCGGCATAGGCCGCGTGTCGCGCACGCGCAGCGCATTCTCGCCGTTGAGGGTCGTCACCTCGAGAAGCAGCGGGCCGCTCGTAAAGCGCGGTGGCGCAGACTTCGACAGCGCCAACTGCTGTTCGGGTCCGCCGTCCGCCGGTCGGTAGCGCACATCCGATCCGTTCTGCAGAAGCGTTCCGACCCGCTCCGGTCCGGACGGCAGGACGATGTCGTTGTCCGGTCCGCTGCCGATCCGTATCGCGCCGTCCTCCAGCGGGTAGCGTCCGATGATGTTGAGCCAGCCGTCGGGCGCGGCCAGCGCGTCCATCCGGCGCTGGCGCCAGGCGCGAAACTCCGCTTCGAGCGTTGCCGTGGTTGAATCCGGGCGCATCGGCCAAACCTCTTTCGCTGTCGAACGGGTACCGGCACCACCCATGTCGGCGACCGTTGTCGCTCATCCATTCCGAACCGGAACCGCGATCCGCTCATCGATCGCGCTACGCCAAGCGATGTTCGATCAAGGGAAGGGCGGACGACCGCTGGTGTTCAGGATGGCGGAGAGGATGGGATTCGAACCCACGATACGGTCTCCCGTATACTCCCTTAGCAGGGGAGCGCCTTCGACCACTCGGCCACCTCTCCGGTCCGGTTGAGGTACCGGAAGGCGGCGCTTTGTTCAAGGGGAAGCAGAAGAGGCGTGCCGCCAAATCTCCGCACCGCTCGTGGCGACCGACTGACCACGCTCTGGGCGCGACACAGAGCCTTGTTCTTGCTGGAGATTGTTGTTGGGAATGAGGTCCGCTAATGCTGGGCCGACGTTTGTCAATCGTGCCCGAACCGAAAGCTTCGTTCCGAATGCGTTCCAGAACCGCGCTGATCGCTCTTTTCGTCCTGCTGGCGGCTGCCGCCTGGGGCTGGCGCGCCGGGGTCGTGGACACGCGCGGCGACCGCGCGGACGGGACGTCGACGCCGGCCGTTTCGGCGCTTGCGCCACAAGCTAGCAATCAGGCGCCATCGGTGGTGTCGCCTGCGGCGGTGCCTGCGGGCCAAGCTGCACCTGCCGGCACGCCGGCGGATCAGAAAGCTGCCGCGGAAGTGGCCGGTCAGGCCTCGCCGGCAACGCCGACCTTCGATGTGGTCCGCGTCGAACCCGACGGATCGACGGTTGTTGCGGGGCGCGCCAAGCCCGGTGAGACGGTGACCCTGCGCAATGGGGGCGACGCGCTGGCCGAGACCAAGGCGACCGCGACCGGCGATTTCGTTCTCGATCTGACGCTGCCTGCCGGCGAGCATCGTCTTCGCCTGTCGGACGCGGGCAATGCGCTGTCGCAGGATGCGGCCGTCGTCAGCGTTCCCGCACCGGGGCGACCGAACGATCTCCTGGTCATGATGGATCGTCCCGGCCAGCCGACGGAGATCCTCGCCAGCCCGTCGCGTCCGCAACCGGACGAGGTCGCTCCCACGGCGCCGGTTTCGAAGCCGGACACGCAGGTTGCTTCGGCCGTCGACAAGCCGGTGCCGACGGTCGCGACCCCGCAGGCGGGGCAAGAGGCCCGCCCGCAGTCGACCCTGGGCGTCGAGGCCGTCGAGGTCGAGAACCGTCGCCTGTCGGTCGCCGGAGCGGCGCCGGAAGGCTCGCGCCTTAATGTGTATCTCGACGACAAGTTGGTCGGACAGGCGGGCGGAACCGCCGACGAGCGCTTCATCGCCAACGCCATGGCCGATGTCTCGGTCGGATCGCATGTCGTTCGCATCGACGAGATCGGGCCGGACGGCAGCGTGGTGGCGCGGGCCGAGGTCCCGTTCAATCGGCCCGACGAGAACAGCATGGCGGCGATCGCGCCAAGCGCGCCGATCGCGGAAGCGCAGAGCCCCGTGGCGGATGCGCCGACCGTGGCGGACGCATCCGTGGCAAGCCAGCGGCCTTCGACGGACGCGACAGGTCCGACGCCGGCAGACAGCCGCGACGAGCCGAGCGGCGTTGCGACGGCCGGACCGTTGACCGTCGTCCAGCCCGCTCTCCAGGCCACGCAGGCCAAGGTCATCATCCGGCGCGGTGATACGCTCTGGCGCATCTCGCGTCGCGCCTATGGGCAGGGTGTCCGCTATACCGTCATCTACCTGGCGAACGGCGATCAGATCCGGAACCCCAATCGCATCTATCCGGGGCAGGTGTTCCGCATGCCGGACGATGGCGGGCGTCCGCCCCGCACCTGATGGTCAGCGGACGGGAATGGTTCGTCGCACTGGCGATCCGGGGCGCGGAGGACTAGAACGCCTCCAGACAAGGTGGGCTCCGATCGAGGGCCCGCACGCCGCTCCCGCCGATCGAGGCTGGCGCGGCGCCCTCCATTCCGGACATCCCCTGTGGCGAACCAGCAAGACACCGTATCGGGCGACGGCGCCGCCATGTGGCGAACGCTGCGCAACCTGTGGCCCTACATGTGGCCAAAGGAGCGCCCTGACCTCCAACGCCGCGTCTTGTGGGCGACCTTCTACCTCGTGCTGGCCAAGCTTCTGACGGTCGGCATCCCCTATTTCTTCAAGTGGGCGACCGATGCGCTGGACGGCGCGAACTCGGCGCGCGAATGGCTGCCGATCGTCCTGACCGGCGCGGTCACGCTGGTTGTCGCCTACAACGTCGCGCGCGTCGTCTCGGTCGCCTTGAACCAGTTGCGCGACTCGCTGTTTGCCAGCGTCGGCCAGTATGCGGTGCGCATCCTTGCCTTCCGCACCTTCGTCCACATGCATCAGTTGTCGCTGCGCTTCCATCTGGAGCGCCGCACGGGCGGTCTCAGCCGCATCATCGAGCGCGGCACGAAGGGCATCGAAACGATCGTTCGGTTCACGATCCTCAACACGGTCCCGACGCTTCTGGAATTCGCCCTGACCGCGGCGATCTTCGGCTTCACCTACGGCGTTTCCTATCTGGTCGTCGTGACCGCGACGGTCGTCCTCTACGGCTGGTTCACGATCAAGGCGAGCGATTGGCGCATCGCGATCCGCCGCGAGATGAACGACTCCGACACCGACGCCAATACCAAGGCGATCGACTCGCTCCTCAACTTCGAGACCGTCAAATACTTCGGCAACGAGGGCATGGAGGCCGAGCGCTTCGACCGCTCGATGGCACGCTACGAGAAGGCCGCCACGCAGACCTGGACCTCGCTCGGATGGCTGAACTTCGGCCAGGGCGTGATCTTCTCCGCTGGCATGGGCACCGCCATGGTCATGTCGGCGCTTGAGGTTCGTGCCGGCACGCAGACGCTCGGCGACTTCGTGTTCATCAACGCCCTGCTCATGCAGTTGTCGATCCCGCTGAACTTCATCGGCTTCGTCTATCGCGAGATCCGGCAGGGCCTCACCGATATGGAGGAGATGTTCCGTCTGCTCGGCATCCGTCAGGAGGTGACCGACCGGGCGGGAGCGTCGGACCTTCAGGTCACGGCCGGCGCGATCCGCTTCGAGGACGTTCGTTTCGCCTATGACCCGGAGCGACCGATCCTGCGTGGCGTCTCGTTCGAGGTTCCGGCCGGCAAGTCGGTGGCCATCGTCGGACCATCGGGCGCCGGCAAGTCCACGATCTCCCGCCTCCTGTTCCGCTTCTACGATGTCCAGGGCGGACGCATCCTGATCGACGGGCAGGACATCGCGTCCGTCACGCAAGCCAGCGTGCGAAAGGCGATCGGGATCGTGCCGCAGGATACGGTGCTCTTCAACGACACCATCAGCTACAACATCCGGTATGGTCGTATCGACGCGAGCGAGGACGACGTGCGGCGGGCGGCAGACCTCGCGCAGATCTCCGGCTTCATCGAAATGCTGCCCGACGGCTTCTCCACCATGGTCGGCGAGCGAGGCCTGAAGCTCTCGGGCGGCGAGAAGCAGCGCGTCGCCATCGCACGGACGATCCTCAAAAGCCCGCCGATCCTCGTTCTGGACGAGGCGACATCGGCGCTCGATACGCACACGGAGCAGGACATCCAAAGCGCCCTGCAACTCGTGTCCCAGCGTCGCACCACGCTCACCATCGCCCATCGCCTGTCGACCATCGTCGACGCGGACGAGATCCTGGTGCTGCGAGCGGGTGAGATCGTTGAACGGGGCACCCATCGCGACCTTCTGCAACAGAGCGGCCTTTACTCGGAACTTTGGACGATGCAGCGCGAGGAAAGCGAGGCCGAGGAAGCGTTGAAGCGGGTCCGGCAGGCCGAACGGGCCGGGAACGCACCCATGCGAGCCGACACGCAGCCGGCCTGACCGGCGGTCGCCGCGGACGAACCGGCGCACTCGGTTGTGAGCGCTGCGGTTTGCGCCTATCTCCTGCGCTCGCTTCCTCCTACGAAAGGCACGACCCCGCCCGATGGATATGATCGCCTCGATCCGAAACGCCTTCGTCCCGATCCACCGGGCCGGCTATCCGTTCATCGCGGGCTTCTTCGTCGTATCGCTCATACTCGGGCTTTTGTGGGAGCCGTTGTTCTGGGCGGGTCTCGTCTTGACATTGTGGTGCGCGTACTTCTTCCGCGACCCCTCGCGCGTGACGCCCGTTTCCGATGAGCTGGTCGTCAGTCCGGCCGATGGTCGTGTGTCGCTGGTCGGCCATGTCGTGCCTCCCAGCGAACTCGGGCTCGGCGACGAGCCGATGCTGCGCGTCTCGGTCTTCATGAACGTCTTCAATTGCCACGTGAACCGCGCGCCGGTGCGCGGCCGGATCGCACGCATCGCCTATCGCGAGGGTCAGTTCGCCAATGCCGAGCTCGACAAGGCGAGCGAGGTCAACGAGCGCTCGTCCATGGTCGTCGAGACCGTCCACGGCGAGGTGGGCGTCGTGCAGATCGCCGGCGCGGTCGCCCGTCGCATCGTCGTCTTCTCGCGCTCCGGCGACCCGCTCGAGGCCGGCGAGCGCTTCGGCCTCATTCGCTTCGGCTCACGCCTCGACGTGTACCTTCCGGACGGCGCGCACCCCCGCGTCAGCGAGGGGCAGATGGCGATCGCGGGGGAGACCGTGATCGCGGACTTCGGTCAGCGTCCCGCCTCGGTTCTGTGGCGCAAGGACTGAGCGCGCCGTGGCCGAGAGCGCCCCTTCGTCATCGCGCATGACCTTTCGGCAGATCCTGCCGAACCTCATCACCATCCTCTCGATCTGCGCGGGCGTCACAGGCATCCGCTTCGCTTTCGAGGGGCGGTTCGAGCTGGCCGTCGGCCTCGTTCTCGGAGCCGCCTTCCTGGACGGGATCGACGGCCGTATCGCGCGCCTCGTCAACGGGCAGAGCCGGTTCGGTGCGGAGATGGACTCCCTTGCCGACATCGTGAACTTCGGCGTCGCGCCGGCGCTCCTGCTCTACGCCTATACGCTGCACGACGTCGGCTCGATCGGCTGGATCGCGGCGCTCCTCTACATCAGCGGCTGCGCGCTTCGGCTCGCACGTTTCAACACGATGCTCGACGTGCCGGACCGCCCCGCCTGGCACTCGCAGTTCTTCACCGGCATCCCGTCGCCCGCCGGTGCGGCGCTCGCCCTGTTCCCGATGTATCTCGGCTTCGCGAGCAATCTGTATCTGCCCGACATCACGCCGGCCTTCGCGGCCGTGTATCTCGTCGTGGTCGGCATCTTGATGGCGAGCCGCATCCCGACCTTCTCGGGCAAGACCATCGGCATCCCCGTGCGGCGCGACCATGCGGTTGGCGTCGTTCTGGCCGTCGTTCTGTATATCGGCTTGCTGCTCAGCTTCTTCTGGGAGACGCTGACCGTGTCGGCTATCGCCTACTACGCGGCGATCCCGCTTTCGGTCCGTTCGTACCGGCGGCTGGCGGGACGGTCGGGCGGCCGGACAGACGGGGAATGACATGGCCAAGCAGTTCGAACGCATCGAGGACGGTCACCGCACCTTCATCGAGCGACAGCACATCTTCTTCTTCGGGTCGGCGGCCGGCGATAGCCGGGTCAACATCTCGCCCCGCTCCACCCAGCATTTTCACGTGCTGGACGATCTGACCGTCGCCTATCTCGATCTGACCGGCAGTGGCAGCGAGACCGCCGCTCATGCGAAGGCCGGAGGTCGCGCCACCGCCATGTTCTGCTCGTTCGAAGGGCCGCCCTTGATCCTGCGGCTCTACGGGCGCGCCCGCGTCGACTTCCGCGGAAGCGCGACCTACAAGGCGTTCCTCGCGCGGCATTACCGGTCCGGCGAGCCGCTGGGCGCGCGACAGGTCGTGACGCTCGACATCGATCTCGTCCAGACCTCCTGCGGCTTTGCCGTACCGACTTTCGAGCATACGGGCGAGCGACCGGTTCTCGACAACTGGGCCGAGAAGAAAGGCGAGGAGGGACTCCGCGCCTACCGGCAGGAGAAGAACCTCGCGAGCATCGACGGTCTGCCGACCGGCTTCGCCGAGGCCTGAGGCCGTCGCTCAGTCCGGTGCGTGGTAGCGCAGGAAGCGATTCTGCCGGACGTCGAAGAGTTGCCCGGTCTCCGTCAGTTCAGGCATGGCCAGCGGCAGGATGCGCGCCGCGACATCGGCTGGCTTGGGTAGCGTATCGGGATCCTCGCCGGGCATCGCAAGCGCGCGCATGGCCGTGCGCGTCGCGCCGGGATTGACGGAGTTGACCCGCAACGCCGTGTTCGCCGTTTCGTTGGCCCAGGAGCGCACCATCGCCTCGTCCGCCGCCTTGGTCGCCGCGTAGAGGCCCCAGAACGCCTTGCAGGAATGGGCGGCACCCGACGACAGGACGATCGCTCGTCCGGCCGGTGAGGCGCGCAGAAGCGGATCCACGGTGCGGATCACACGCCAGGTCGATGTCACGTTGAGCAGCATCGTACGCTCGAAGACTTTCGCCTCGATATGGCCGATCGGCCCTAGCACGCCGAGGACTCCTGCGTTGGCGACTAGTATATCGAGCTTGCCCCAGCGTTCGTGAATCGCACCGCCCAGACGGTCGATGCCCGTCATGTCGGCAAGGTCGAGCGGCACCAGGGTCGCCGCGCCGCCCGCGGCCCGGATCTCGTCATCGAGCTCTTCGAGCCCACCCACGGTGCGCGCGACGGCGACGACGTGCGCGCCTTCGGCCGCCAGCTGTTTGGCGAGATGATAGCCGATGCCGCGCGAGGCTCCGGTCACCAGTGCGACCGCACCGTTCAATCGTCCTGCCATGCGTCAACTCTTGCGTCCGTGTGGTCCGGGTCAGCCGTTCGTGGCGAGGAGCGAAAGCGGGCGCGTCTCCTCCGCGCTGTCGAAATCGGTCAGCGCTGTGGGGTAGTCGCCCGTGAAGCAGGCATCGCAAAACTGCGGGGCCTGCCGGTTGCGCTCCGGCTCCGCCGTCGCTCGGTAGAGACCGTCGATCGACAGGAAGGCAAGGCTGTCGACCTTGATGTAATCCGCCATCTCCTCGATCGACATACGGGATGCCAGCAGCTTCGACTTCTCGGGCGTGTCGACGCCGTAGAAGCAGCTGGCCGAGGTTGGCGGTGATGCGATGCGCATGTGCACCTCGGTCGCACCCGCATCGCGCACGAGCTGAACGATCTTCTGGCTCGTCGTGCCGCGGACGATGGAGTCGTCGACGAGAATGACGCGCTTGCCCTCGATGATCCGTCGGTTCGGATTGTGCTTGAGCTTCACGCCCATGTGGCGGATCGAGTCGGTCGGCTGGATGAAGGTCCGCCCGACATAGTGGTTGCGAATGATGCCGAGCTCAAAGGGGAGGCCGGCCTCCTGGGCGTAGCCGATTGCCGCCGGCACGCCCGAGTCGGGCACGGGCACCACGATGTCGGCCTCGGCATGGCTCTCGCGCGCCAGCTCCGAGCCGATCCGCTTGCGGATCTCGTAGACATTGCGGCCCTCGACGTTGGAGTCGGGCCGCGCGAAATAAACGTATTCGAAGATGCAGAACCGCGAGCGGCGCTTCTGGAAGGGGAAGTCGCTGGCGATGCCGTCTTCGGTGATCGTCACCATCTCACCCGGCTTGATGTCGCGGATGAAGTCGGCACCGATGATGTCGAGCGCGCAGGTCTCGGATGCGAGAACGAAGGCGTCGTCGAGCCGCCCCAGCACGAGCGGGCGGATGCCGAGCGGGTCGCGGACGCCGATCATGCGGTCCGGCGTCATGCCGACCAGCGAGTAGGCGCCCTCGAGGCGCGACAGCGCGTCGATCAGCTTGTCGTTGAAGTGCCGCGCGGCGCTCGTCGCGACCAGATGAAGGATCGTCTCGGTATCCGAGGTCGACGAGAAGATCGATCCGCGCCGCTGCAGCTCGCGCTGAACCGTGAGCGCGTTGGTGATGTTGCCGTTATGCGCGACCGCGAACCCGCCGGCGGACAGTTCGGCAAAGAAGGGCTGGACGTTGCGCAGCCCGCCGCCGCCCGTGGTGGCATAGCGCGTGTGGCCGATTGCGCATCCGCCGGGCAGGCGCTCGAGCACGGACTGCTTCGTGAACGTGTCGCCGATCAGGCCGGAATGGCGTTCCACATGGAACTGTCGCCCGTCGTAGGAGACGATACCCGCCGCCTCCTGACCGCGATGCTGCAGGGAGTGCAGTCCGAGCGTGACCAGAGCCGCCGCGTCCTGGCGGTTGAAAATTCCGAAGACGCCGCACTCCTCGTGCAGTGTATCGTCATCGAAGGGCGTCTCGTCCATGGGCTGAACCTCTCGTCCTGCCGGATAGCGGAAACGACCCATGTGGGGACGCCGCGGTGGGAATGCGAAAAGCGGAAGAAGCCCGGGGCAGCAGGTGCGTCCGGGCCTCCGTCATTCGGGAGCGTGTGCGCTCGTCGTGTCAGTTCGCCGGCGCGTCGGCCGGCTGTTCCTCGTCCTGCTGGATCGCGTCCTCGATCGACGCCGGCGCGTTCGAGGCCGGGGCATCCGAGGCGGCCGGTCCATCGGCAGGCGTCGTCGGCGTCCCGAACCGTTCGCGGATGGTTTCCTCCGGATTCTCGGGAAGCGCGGCGACGAGACGGGTGCCGAGGTCGTCGAGGAGCGGCTTGAAATGGGCGTTCGAGACCCAGGGCGGCTGGTTGCCGGTCTGGGGCGGGGTCAGCCAATTGAAGAACACCATCGCGACCACCACTAAGAGCAGTCCACGCGCGGCGCCGAAGGCGAAGCCGAGCACGCGATCGATCGCACCGATGCGGCTATCGATGATGAAGTCCGCGATCTTCAGGGTGATGAAGGAGACGACGATCAGCGTTAGGAAGAAAAGGCCGGCCGCCGAGGCCGCCATGGCGACCTTCTCGTTGCTGATGTAGTTCAGCGCGAACGGCGTGACGCGGGCATAGAACAGGAACGCGACGACCGCCGCGACGACCCAGCTGACGATGCTCAGCACCTCGCGCGAGAAGCCGCGAACCATCGCGAGCAGGCCCGATACGAGCATGATCGCAACGAGGATCGCGTCGAGAAGGGTGACGTTCATCGGCTGAGTGTGCCTGCTCGCGTTCGGTACTGTGTGCGTTGCATCATGCTTACACTTCGCTGGAGGGCAAAAATCAAGCCTCGGCTTCCAAGGCGCCTGCAGCCACGCGCGCGACCAGGTCCGGCAGTTGCTCGATCTCGATCGTCTCGCCGTCGCGCGAGCGAGGCGCGTCGGGTCCGACAAGCGGCTGCACGGACTGGCGAAAGCCTAGCTTTTCGGCCTCCTTGATGCGCTGGCCGCCATGGGACACCGGTCTCACCGAACCCGAGAGGCTGATCTCCCCGAAGTAGACGCAATCCGCCGGGAGCGGCCGCCCGGAAAGCGAGGAGACCAGCGCGGCGGCCACCGCAAGGTCGGCGGCCGGCTCCTTGATCCGGTATCCGCCGGCGACGTTGAGATAGACGTCATGCTGGCCGAGCCGCACGCCGCAATGCGCTTCCAGAACGGCGAGCACCATGGCGAGGCGCGGCTGGTCCCAGCCGATCACGGAGCGGCGAGGTGTGCCGAGCGGCGAGGGCGCGACGAGCGCTTGGATCTCGACCAGGACCGGCCGGGTGCCTTCCATTCCGGCGAAGACGGCGGCGCCGGGCGCTTTGCCATTGCGCTCGCCCAGGAACAGCTCGGACGGATTGGGAACCTCGCGCAGGCCGGCGTCCCCCATCTCGAAGACGCCGATCTCGTCGGTCGGACCGAAGCGGTTCTTCACCGTGCGCAGGATGCGGTAGTGATGCGCGCCCTCGCCCTCGAAGTAGAGGACGGCATCCACCATGTGCTCGACCACGCGCGGGCCGGCGATCTGCCCTTCCTTGGTCACGTGCCCGACAAGGATCATCGCGGCGCCCGTGGACTTGGCATAGCGGATCAGCGCCTGGCTACCGGCGCGAACCTGAGTCACCGTCCCGGGGGCGGACTCCACCACATCGGTCCAGACCGTCTGGATCGAATCGATGATCACGAGGTCCGGTCGCTTGTCCTGCCCGAGCGTGGCCAAGATGTCCTCGATGTTGGTCTCGGCCAGGAGCTCCACCGACGCGTCGGAAGCTTTCAGCCGTTGGGCGCGCAAACGCACCTGCGCGACGGCCTCCTCGCCGGATACGTAGATCACGCGATTGCCCGCACGAGCGAGCGCGGCCGCGGCCTGCATCAGGAGCGTCGACTTGCCGATGCCCGGATCGCCGCCGACGAGAAGCGCCGAGCCTCGCACGATGCCGCCCCCCGTCACGCGGTCGAGTTCCGCGATCCCGGTGCGGATGCGCGGCGCCTCCTCGGCCTCGCCCTGAAGCGGGAGCAGGGCGGAGGGACGACCCTTGCGGCGCGAGCGCGAGACAGGCCCGCCGGCGATGCCGCCACCGATATCGGACTCCTCGACGATCGTGTTCCACTCGCCGCAGGCCTCGCACTTGCCCTGCCAGCGCGAGGTCACGGCGCCGCAGTTCTGGCAGACGAACGTCGTCTTCGCCTTCGCCATCAGCGAGAGGCCTTGTTCGGTGATGCTGCGATCATGGCTCGGCTACTCGAAGCGCTCCGGCAGGTGGCTTTCCTCGGCGAGATCCGTGAAGCGCGTGAACTCGGCCTGGAAGGCGAGCGGCACCGAGCCGGTCGGTCCGTGGCGCTGCTTGGCGACGATGACCTCGGCCTTGCCGCGTGCCTCGTTCATCTCCTGCTGCCACTTCAGGTGCTCGTCGGTGCCGAGCTTCGGCTCCTTGTTCTGCAGATAGTATTCGTCGCGATACACGAACATCACGACGTCGGCGTCCTGCTCGATCGAGCCCGACTCACGAAGATCGGAGAGCTGCGGCCGCTTGTCGTCGCGGTTCTCGACCTGACGCGAGAGCTGCGAGAGGGCGATGATCGGAACGTGCAGTTCCTTGGCCAGCGCCTTGAGGCCCGTCGTGATCTCCGTGATCTCCTGCACGCGGTTGCCCGCGCTCTTGGACGATCCCTGCATCAGCTGGACGTAGTCGATCACCATCACGTCGAGGCCACGCTGGCGCTTGAGGCGTCGGGCGCGGGCCGACAGCGCGGCGATCGAGATGCCGCCGGTCTGGTCGATGTAGAGCGGTGCCTTCTGCATCATCTCGGAACACGCGACGAGCTTGGCATACTCGGCGTCCGTGATGTTGCCGCGGCGGATCTTGGACGAGGACACCTCGGCCTGTTCCGACATGATACGCGTGGCGAGCTGCTCGGCGCTCATCTCCAGCGAGAAGAAGGCGACAACGCCGCCGTTCTTGGCCTTGTACGATCCGTCCGCCTGCTCGGCGGGCTCGTAGGCCGAGGCGATGTTGAAGGCGATGTTGGTGGCGAGCGACGTCTTGCCCATGGCGGGGCGGCCCGCGAGGATGATGAGGTCGGACGGTTGAAGACCGCCCATCCGCTTGTCCATCTCGCGGATGCCGGTCGAGATACCGGACAGTCCGCCATCGCGATCCTTGGCCGCGCCCGCCATCTCGATGGCGAGCGTCATCGCGTCCTCGAAGGACTGGAAGCCGCCGTCGTAGCGACCGGTTTCGGCCAGCTCGAACAAGGCGCGCTCGGCGTCCTCGATCTGTTGCTTGGGCTCGGCGTCGATCGGCGCGTCGAAGGCAACGTTCACCATGTCCTCGCCGATGCGGATCAGCGAGCGACGGATGGCGAGGTCATAGACCGCTCGGCCGTAGTCGGCCGTGTTGATGATGGTCGTCGCCTCGGCGGCGAGGCGCGCAAGATATTGCGCGACGCTCATCTCGCCGACGCGATCGTTGGCGGCGAGGAAGGTCTTGATCGTGACCGGGGTCGCGATCTTCCCCATTCGGATCATCTGCGAGGCCTTGCCGAAGATCTCGCGATGGATCGGCTCGTAGAAGTGCTCGGCCTTCAGAAAGTCGTGGACGATGTAATAGGCGTCGTTGTTCACCAGGATCGCTCCGAGCAACGCCTGCTCGGCTTCGATGTTGGCGGGGGCCTCGCGATAAAGCGGCGACTCCTCTTCGAACTTGCGCGCGGCGTCCGCCATGGCGCGTCTCCTGTAGGCTCGGACGAAGCGTGGATCCTACAGGAGATGGGGTCTCGTGACCAACTTTCCGAGTGGGTATGCGCGCGACAAACGGACCATTTTCCTAGCCTCGCGCAAGGTCGGGGCTCCGCTACTCGGCGGCGACGCACTCGCGCGCCGGTTGGCTGACGGGGCGTGTGTCGCGCTGCTTCAGCGCCTGCTCCGCATCCTTCATGTAGTCGCGTCGGATCGGCAGCGTGTCGACCGCGTGCGTCAGCTGGATCTGGAACACGACATACCCCTGCCAGCGGAACGAGGCCTCCGAGATCGCGAGGTAGAATTCCCACATGCGGCAGAAGCGGCGGTCGTAGAGCGCTTCGGCTTCCGACCAACGGGCGAGGAACGCCTCGCGCCAGTCGCGGCACGTCTCGGCGTAGTGCAGGCGCAGGACTTCGATGTCGGTGATGCCGAGGCCCGAGCGCTCGATTGCCGGCATGACTTCGGAGAGTGACGGAATGTAGCCGCCGGGGAAGATGTGCTTATCGATGAAGCTGTTGGTGTTGTAGGGCGCGGTGGTGCGTCCGATCGTATGCAGCAGCATCACCCCGTCCGGCTTCAGCAGCTTGGCGGCCTGCGTGAAGAACGGATCGTAGAAGTCGCGTCCGACATGCTCGAACATGCCGACCGAGACGATCCGGTCGAAGCGCTCATCGATATGCCGGTAGTCCTCGAGCTCGAACCGGACACGGTCCGACAGGCCGCTCTCGGCGGCCCTCGCGTTGGAGCGCTTGAGCTGCTCGTCCGAAAGCGTGACGCCCTTCACCTTCGCTCTGCACTCGCGGGCGAGATAAAGCCCCATGCCGCCCCATCCGCTGCCGATGTCGAGCGTCGCGAGGTCGGGCCGGTCGAAGAGAAGCTTGGCCGCGATGTGCCGCTTCTTGGCAAGCTGCGCGTCGGCGAGCGACTGGTCGGGCGTCTCGAAGTAGGCGCAGGAATACTGCCAGTCGGGGTCGAGGAAGAGGGCGTAGAGATCGGCCGACAGATCGTAGTGCCGCTGCACGTTTCGCCGCGAGCGCTTCGGCACGTTGTTCTGGACGATGCGCCGGTACAAGAGGCGGACCTGTTCGATCGCCTTCATCCATGGCTGCCCCGTCGCGGTCATCGCGGCGTTTTCGAAGACGAGGGCGATCAGGTCGTAGATCGAGCCCGACATCATGTCGACCTCGCCGTCCATGTAGCATTCGCCGAGTTTCAAGGCCGGGTTATGGGCGATCTGGCGCTCGGCGGCCCGGGAGTTCAAGCGGAGCTCGACCTGGGGCGGACTGCCGTCACCGAAGCGGTACTGGCGTCCATCGGCGGTTTGGATCAGCAGCGTTCCCGTCCGGATCAGACGCTTCAGGTAGAAGGAAAGAAGCGGATACATCAGCGCCTCCGACTCGCCTCACGGACCTGCGTGAAAGCCAAATCAGAATGACGTGATCACGCAAAAAGAAAAGGCGTCCCGGTCCCCCGGAACGCCCATTCGTTGCGAAAAGCTCAGTGACGCGAAGCGATTTTGGCTTCGCGCTATGGTTCAGACCTGCGCTTCGGCCGTGTTCTCGCCGGCTTCGGTCTCCTCGGCGCCCTCGTCCTCGTCGGCATACTCGTCCTCGTCGACGCCGTAGATGGCGGCCGCGGAGGTGAGGGTCTCGCCACGCGCCTGACGCTCGGCTTCCTCGGCGGAGCGAGCGACGTTCACGTTGATCGTGATCGAGACTTCGGCGTGAAGGACGATGGTCACCTTGTGGATGCCGATCGCCTTGATCGGCTGGTTCAGCTCGACCGCGTTGCGGCTGACGTCGAAGCCTTCCGCCTTCAGAATGTCGGCCAAGTCGCGAGCGGACACCGAGCCGTAGAGCTGACCGGTCTCGCCCGCCGAGCGAACGATCGTGAAGCTCTTGCCGTCCAGCGTCTCGCCCAGGCCCTGGGCTTCGGAGCGACGCTCCTCGTTGCGCGCGACGAGCTGAGCCTTCTGCGACTCGAACTTGGCGCGGTTGGCATCGTTGGCGCGCAGGGCGCGGCCGGTCGGCAGCAGATAGTTGCGGGCGTAGCCGTCGCGCACGCGAACGGTGTCGCCCAGAGCGCCCAGGCGGTGGATGCGCTCGAGAAGGATGACGTCCATGGTACAGTTTCCTTTTGAGGGTTGAGGTTCAGGCGTCTGCCGGCGAAGCCGGCGGTTTCGCGGTCTCGAACAGGCCGAGCACCAGGAAGGCGAGAAGCGGGAAGGACAAAAGCGCGATCGCCGCATAGGTCGTGAAGAGGATCAGGACCCGCGACGGGCGGCCTCGCGTGCGCCGGTGCAGCGCTGCCAGACCGACGAACGTGAAGGCGAGCGCCAAGGCGCCGACCAGAACCGCCGCGACGGTTCCGGCCGTGCCGCCCAGAAACGAGGCTGCCAGCGCGACCGCGAAGAGCGTCAGGGCGTTGCGAGGCAACGTTGCGGTGGCCGGGATGTCGTCGCGAGGGCGTTGCAGGCGACCGCTCGTACGCGCGATGGCCGCCGAGACATACAGGCAGATCACGAGCGTCAGAAGAAGGAAGGCTGGCTGCACGAACGGGATGGCGCCGACGACGAAGTGAGCGATTTCCTGCACCTGAGCGGATTGCAGGTCGCCGCTCGCACCTTGTTGGGTCAACGCTTCGGCAACGAGCGGGGCGAGCTCGTCGCGATCAAAGCCAATCAGGGCGCCGAGCGCGATGCAGGCAGCGGCCGCCAGAAGCGTGGCTGACAGAAGGATGCGGCGGACCGGAAACCAGTCGAGCTGCGGCTGACGGTGCGGTCCTTCGATCGGGCGCGCCAGTCCGGCGATGTGTCCCAGGATCGCGGCGGGCAGCGCGACCGGGATGAGAACCGAGAAGCCTGCGTTCAACGTTCCAGCCGCAGCGGCGACGGCACCGAAGGCCGCGAGCGCCGCGACGAAGCCGCTGGCCGAGCCCCAGCCGAGGCTGGCGAGCATGATGGGGACGGGGGCAACCAGCGCAAGGCCGACCGCGCCGCTTGACTGGGTGACGAGCCCGGCGAACAGAAGGGCGGAGGCAAGGCCGGCCAGAAGGCCGATGAGAAGGGCGTCGGGCTTCATGAACTCTTCGCTGTCCTGCGGGGCGCGCAGTTAGGGGCAGGGCGCCCCAACTCGGCGATTTTCGTCGCATCCTGCATCCGGGCGCCGAGCACCGGGCAGGGAAAACGGCCGACCGCGAACGCCGCGGCCGGCCGACCTGTATTACTTCAGGACGTAGGGCAGCAGACCCAGGAAGCGGGCGCGCTTGATCGCCTGGGCGAGCGCACGCTGGTTCTTCTGCGAGACGGCCGTGATGCGCGACGGCACGATCTTGCCGCGCTCCGAGATGTAGCGCTGCAGGAGGCGGACGTCCTTGTAGTCGATCTTCGGCGACTCGCCCGACGCGAACGGGTCGGACTTGCGACGACGATGGAACGGACGGCGGGTCGGAAGCTGGGCGATGTCGACCATTTACGCGGCCTCCTCGGTGCGGGGACGGCGGGGACGATCGTCGTCCTCGCGACGCGGACGATCACCGTCGCGGTCACGGCGCGGCGGACGGTCGCCGCCGTCGCGGTCGCCGCGACGCGGACGGTCGTCGCGCTTCTGCATCATCGCCGACTGGTTCTCGTCGTGCTCTTCGACGCGGATGGTGATGTAGCGCAGGATGTCTTCGTTGAAGCGCATCTGACGCTCCATCTCCACGACCGCAGCGGCGGGCGCGTCGATGTTCATGAGCGTGTAGTAGGCCTTCCGGTTCTTCTTGATCCGGTAGGTGAGGGTCTTCAGACCCCAATTCTCGACCTTGCCGACCTTGCCGCCATTGGCCTCGATCACGCCGCGGTACTGTTCCACGAGCGCTTCGACCTGCTGGCCGCTGATGTCCTGTCGGGCAAGGAAAACGTGCTCGTAGAGAGCCATGGCGTTTGCCTTTCCATCGCGTTGAATCGCACGGGGCACAGCGGCTAAGCCTCTGCGACTCTCCTCGGAGACCGACCGGCAGGCGGACGGTATTGGAAAGACGCGTCAGGTGAGACGGTCGAGAGCGGGGACACGGGAAGACACGGGAACAAACCCGCATCGTTCGAACCAAAGCGCGAACGACTTCCGTTCAGCCCCCGGCTGTGGCATCCGGCGACGACGGGGTGCGCTTAGCCCAATCGGCCTTGCGTTGCAAGCCTGTCGCTTGCTGTTTGGGGTGCGCGACCTTGACATGCAACCGACGGCTGCCCATTCACCGCCGCAACGAAAGGCAGGGGGAACAGGACGATATGACGCTAGCGCTGCTATTTCCGGGTCAGGGAAGCCAGACGGTCGGCATGGGCCGGGAACTCGCGGACGCCTTCCCCGAAAGCCGCGCCGTCTTTGATGCCGTCGACGAGGCATTGGGCGAGCGTCTGAGCGAGACGATCTGGAACGGTCCCGAAGACGTGCTGCGCTCGACCCGCAACGCCCAGCCGGCGCTCATGGCCGTATCGCTTGCCGCGATGCGCGCGCTGGAAGCACGCGGCTTCGACTGGGGCCGCGTCGACTTCGTGGCCGGCCATTCGCTCGGCGAGTATTCGGCCCTGGCCGCTGCCGGAGCGTTGGATGTCGCCGACGCGGCACGGCTCCTTCGCATTCGTGGCGACGCCATGCAGGCGGCGGTTCCCGAAGGCGAGGGCGCGATGGCCGCGATCCTCGGTCTCGACGACGCCGACCTGGCTTCGGTCTGCGAGGAAGCGGGCCAGGGCGGCGTATGCCAGATCGCCAACGACAACGGCGGCGGCCAGATCGTCATCTCCGGAACGCGCGATGCCGTCGAACGCGCCATGGCCGCAGCGCTGACGCGCGGCGCCAAGCGCGCCATCGCATTGCCTGTTTCGGCCCCTTTCCATTGCATGCTGATGCAGCCAGCCGCCGATCGCATGGCGGAGGCGCTCGCCGGGGCTCGCATCGAGGCGCCCCGCGTACCCCTGGTCGCCAACGTTCTGGCGTCGGCCATCTCCGATCCCGGCGAGATCCGCGAGCACCTGGTCGAGCAGGTGACCGGGCAGGTCCGCTGGCGCGAGAGCATGGCGTATCTGGCGGATGCGGAGGTCGACACACTGCTCGAGGTCGGCGCGGGCAAGGTCCTCGCTGGTCTCGCCAAGCGGATCGACAAGCGCCTTGCGGCATCCAGCGTCGGCACGCCCGCCGATGTCGATGCGGCGATCGCGCGTCTCGCCTGACTTCCAAGGTTCAAGGATAGCCCTCATGTTCGACCTTTCCGGCCGCAAGGCGCTCGTCACAGGTGCCAGCGGCGGCATCGGCGAGGCGATCACCCGCAAGCTTCATGCCGCGGGTGCCGTTGTCGGCCTTCACGGCACACGGCGCGAGAAGCTGGAGGCGCTGGCGGGCGAGCTCGGCGAGCGCGTCCATGTGTTTCCGGCCGACCTCGGAGATCGCGCTGCGCAGTCGGCGCTCGCGGAGACGGCCGAGGCTGAACTCGGAGGCGTCGACATTCTGGTCAACAACGCGGGCATCACCAAGGACGGCCTGTTCGTCCGCATGTCGGACGAGGACTGGGACCGCATCATCGAGGTGGATCTCACCTCCGCCTTCCGCCTCACGCGCGGCCTTACGCATCCGATGATGCGCCGCCGCTTCGGACGCATCATCAACATCACCTCCGTGGTGGCCGTGACCGGCAACCCGGGGCAGGCCAACTACTGTGCGGCCAAGGCCGGCATGATCGGGTTCTCGAAGTCGCTTGCGCAGGAGATCGCCTCGCGCAACGTGACCGTCAACTGCATCGCGCCCGGCTTTATTGCGAGCGCGATGACCGACAAGCTCAACGAAAAGCAGCAGGAGGCGATCCTTGGCGCCATTCCGATGAAGCGGATGGGCGCTGGCGACGACATCGCGGCGGCCGCTCTCTATCTCGCTTCGACGGAGGCGGGTTACGTCACCGGCCAGACGCTGCATGTCAACGGCGGCATGGCGATGATCTGAAGCCGCCTGCGCGGTCGCCCGGGCGGGTTGGCCCCCTGCCGGTGCCGTGCTAATGCCCGACGCGCCGGCTTTCGCCAGCGGTGGGCGGGCTTAACCAACCCTCTTCTCATGTGCCGCTCCGCAGGTTCGCGCCGGCGGGCGGGCCGCTTGATAATCCCACCTCCGGCGTCTAACGAAAACGGCGGAAGCCACTTCAACACAAGGACTGACCATGAGCGATACCGCTGAACGGGTTAAGAAGATCGTCGTCGAGCATCTGGGCGTCGAGCAGGAGAAGGTGACGGAGAACGCTTCGTTCATCGACGACCTGGGCGCGGACAGCTTGGACACGGTCGAGCTCGTCATGGCGTTCGAGGAGGAGTTCGGCGTCGAGATCCCCGATGACGCGGCCGAGACCATCCTGACCGTCGGCGATGCGGTGAAGTTCATCGAGAAGAATCAGGCCTAATCGCCTGTCCAGGATGGGGATCCCGTGATCCCCATGGGCGAACCCGTGGTGGTTCGCCCAGCTCGCCCGGTGATCCGGGCCTTTACCGTCGCAAGCGGACGATCCGAGATGATGGGTTGGACTGACAGGCCATGAGACGCGTCGTGATCACCGGTACCGGCATGGTATCTCCCTTGGGATGCGGAACGGAGGTGACCTGGTCGCGCTTGCTGGCGGGTCAGAACAGTGCCCGCCGCGTCACGGAGTTCGAGGTCGAGGACCTTCCCGCGAAGATCGCTTGCCGCATCCCGGTCGGTGACGGCTCCGAAGGCACCTACAATGCCGACGACTGGATGGAGCCCAAGGACCAGCGCAAGGTCGATCCGTTCATCGTCTACGGCATGGCTGCGGCCGACATGGCGCTGGCCGATGCGAACTGGCATCCGGCGACCGATGAGGATCAGGTCGCTACGGGCGTGTTGATCGGTTCGGGCATCGGCGGCCTCGAGGGTATCGTCGATGCCGGCTATACGCTGCGCGACAAGGGTCCCCGGCGGATCTCGCCCTTCTTCATTCCAGGTCGCCTGATCAACCTCGTTTCCGGTCAGGTCTCCATCCGTCACAAGCTGCGTGGTCCGAACCACGCCGTGGTGACGGCCTGCTCGACCGGCGCCCATGCGATCGGCGATGCCACGCGGATGATCGCGCTCGGCGATGCCGACGTCATGGTCGCGGGCGGCGCCGAATCGCCGATCTGCCGTATCTCGCTGGCCGGCTTTGCCGCATGCAAGGCCCTGTCGACCCAGCACAACGACGATCCGCAGAAGGCTTCGCGGCCCTACGACCGGGACCGGGACGGTTTCGTCATGGGCGAGGGCGCGGGCATCGTCGTCCTGGAAGAGCTGGAGCATGCTCTGGCGCGAGGCGCCAAGATCTATGCGGAAGTCGTCGGCTACGGCCTGTCCGGCGATGCCTATCATATCACCGCGCCGTCCGAGGACGGCGACGGCGCCTATCGTTGCATGAGCATGGCGCTGAAGCGTGCGGGCCTGACCGCCAGCGACATCGACTACGTCAACGCCCATGGCACCTCCACGATGGCCGATACCATCGAACTCGGGGCCGTGGAGCGTCTGGCGGGCAACGCGGCGTCGCGCATCTCGATGTCGTCCACGAAGTCGGCGGTCGGCCATCTTCTGGGAGCGGCCGGCGCGATCGAGGCGATCTTCGCGACGTTGTCGATCCGCGACAACATCGTGCCGCCCACACTCAATCTCGACAACCCCGAGCGTGATACGCCCATCGATCTCGTGCCCCACAAGGCGCGGGAGCGCGAGGTCAATGTCGCCTTGTCGAACTCCTTCGGTTTTGGCGGTACGAACGCATCGCTGGTCCTGCGTCGCTACGCGGCCTGATCGCTCGGCGTTTCGCCATATTCACCGTTGATGCAACTGAGCGGGGGCGGCCGGACAATCTCCGGACCGCCCCTGCCGTTTTGTTTCCGAGCCGCCGCGAGGCGCTGCCAGTCCCCGGGAGAAGAGCGTGACGTCCGGCACCCAGCCCAACGACACCCCGATTCCGCCGACCGTCGAGGAGATGCGTGCCGCACGGCGCCGGCGTCGCTCGCGCGGCGCCCGCAACGGTTTCGTGATCGCGATGAACTTCCTGTTCACGATCGCCCTGTTCCTCGCAATCGGTGCCGGCGCGTTGCTGTGGTGGGGCAAGGGGCAGTTCGAGGGCCGCGGTCCTCTCGCCGCGGAGGCGACCTATCTCGTGCCGCGCGGTGGTGGGCTCGACGGGATCGCGAACGGACTGGAGCGGGCGGGCATCATCTCCAACGCCTCGATCTTCGAGTATGGCGTCCGTCTCGAAGGCGCTGGTGGGCAGCTCAAGGCCGGCGAGTATGCCTTCGCGCCCGGCGCCAGCATGCGCGACGTCATGGAGACGCTTCGCGACGGTGACGCGATCCTGCATGCCGTGACGGTACCCGAGGGCTGGACCGTTGCGCAGATCTACGCGCGCCTGGCTGCGGAGGAGGCGCTCGCCGGCGATCTGCCGCCGATGGTCCCAGAGGGCACGCTGCTGCCCGAGACCTACCGTTTCACGCGCGGCCAGAGCCGCGCCGAGATCGTACAGCAGATGAGCGCCGCCCAGTCGAAGCTCGTTCAGGACATCTGGGCCGATCGTGCGCCGAACCTGCCGATCTCGGATGTCGGTCAGTTCGTGACGCTCGCCTCGATCGTCGAGAAGGAGACCGGGATCGCGTCCGAGCGTCCGCACGTCGCCTCGGTCTTCGTCAATCGCCTGCGCAAGAACATGCGTCTTCAGTCCGATCCGACCATTATCTACGGTATTTGGGGTGGCGCAGGTAAGCCGCCCAACGAGCCGATCCGTCAGTCGCACATTCAAGGTGAGACGCCCTACAACACCTATGTGATCCGCGGCCTTCCGCCGGGTCCGATCGCCAATCCGGGCCGCGCGGCGCTGGAAGCCGTGGCCCATCCCCTCGATACCGACGATCTGTACTTCGTTGCGGACGGCACCGGCGGCCATGCCTTCGCCTCCACGCTCGACCAGCACAACGTCAACGTCCGGCGGTACCGCGCGATCGAGCGCCAGACGGCGAACGATCAGAACGCCACCGGCACGGGCGTCAGAGCCATCGCTCCCTGACATCGGCAAGCATTACTGGCAAAAAGGGAGCGCGCGATGAGCCTTCGCAGCATGACGGGCTTCGCGCGCGTCGAACGAGACGGAGCGCCGTCCGGTTTCGTGTGGGAACTTCGATCGGTGAACGGCAAGGGGCTTGAAATCCGCCTTCGCCTGCCGCCGGGCTTCGAGGAACTCGAGGCCGACATCCGACGCCTCGCTGCTGGCGCGCTCGGGCGGGGCAACGTCCAAGTATCGCTCGCTCATCGCCGTGATCCAGGTGTCGAGGTGCCGGGTTTTCGCGTCAACGAGGCGTTGCTGACGGATCTGCTGCGTCTGTCCGACGCGCTGGTCAGCGAGGGCCGCGCCGCGCCGCCGAGCGCTGACGGCCTGCTCGCCCTGCGCGGCGTCATCGAGGTGGCGGATGCGGAGCCGGCCGCTGCCCTTTCCGAACAACGGGACGAGATTCTGGCCGCCTTTCAAGAAGCGCTCGTGGCGCTTCGACGCTCGCGCGAGACCGAGGGCCGTTCGCTTCTGGCTGTTCTGAACGTGCGGCTCGATCGGATCGAGGAACTGACCAATCAGGCGGAGGCGCACCCGGCGCGTAGCATCGAGGCGATTCGCGCGCGCCTGGCCGATCAGGTGGCGCTTCTTCGGGGCGCAGCCGACGGCCTCGATGAGGCGCGCCTGCATCAGGAGGCGGCCTTGATTGCCACGCGCGCCGACATTCGTGAGGAGCTCGATCGTCTGACGGCGCATGTCGCCGCCGCCCGCGAGCTGCTGTCGCTCGACGAGCCGGTTGGCCGCCGTCTCGATTTCCTGTCGCAAGAATTTAACCGTGAGGCGAATACGCTCTGTGCCAAGTCGAACGCAACCGCGCTGACGGCCATCGGGCTTGACCTCAAGCTGTCGGTCGACCAGTTCCGCGAACAGGTGCAGAATATAGAATGAAGTCGCTGACCGATATCGAATCGACCGTTTCCGTCGCAAGGCGCGGCCTGATGCTCGTCATCTCGTCGCCCTCCGGCGCGGGGAAGTCGACGATCGCCAGAAACCTCCTGGAGCTCGATCCGCGCTTCTCGCTGTCGATCAGCGTCACGACCCGCAAGCGCCGACCCAGCGAGATCGACGGCGTTCACTACCACTTCATCGACGTTCCCACCTTCGAGCGGTTGCGCGCGACCGACGCGCTGCTGGAATGGGCGGAGGTGCACGGCAACCTGTACGGAACGCCGCGCGATGCCGCCGAGAAGGCGATGCGCGAAGGGCGCGACATGCTCTTCGACATCGACTGGCAGGGGGCCCGACAACTGCAGGAGCAGGCGAAGTCCGACATCGTGTCGATCTTCATCCTGCCCCCGTCGATGAAGGAGCTGAAGCTGCGCCTCATGCGGCGTGCGGAGGACTCGGGCGATACGATCGCCATGCGGCTGCGCAACGCGAGTGTCGAGATCGAACGCTGGCGCGACTACGAGTATGTCGTCGTCAACGACGATCTGGACCGTGCCTTCTCGGCGGTTCTCTCGATCGTCAACGCGGAGCGTCTGCGGCGCGACCGACGCCCCGGCCTGTTCGATTTCACGCAAGCGCTTCTCGAGGAAGCCCTGGACCTTTAACGGCCTAGAGCGTTCGCGAGATCGACGAACTCCGCGACGGATAGCGTCTCGGCGCGGCGTTGCGGGTCGATGCCGACCGTCCGGAGCAGGGCTTCACCCCCCACCGGCTTCAGGCTTTGACGCAGCATCTTGCGACGCTGACCGAAGGCCGCCTGCGTCACGCGTTCGAGATCGAGGAGACGAGCGGGTAGGGGGGAGGCCTTCGGCTCCAGCTGCACGATCGACGAGGTCACCTTCGGTGGCGGCGTGAAGGCCTCGCGAGACACGTCAAAGAGGATGGCCGCGTTCGTGCGCCAGCCGCAGAGAACGCCAAGCCGGCCGTAATGATCGTCGTCCGCTTCCGCCACGATCCGCAACGCGACCTCGCGTTGGAACATGAGCGTCAGGCTCGACCAGCGCGGCGGCCAGGGCTCAACGGTGATCCAGTTCAGCAGGAGTTGGGTGCCGATATTGTAGGGCAGGTTGGCGACGATCTTGTACGGACCCTCGCACAAGCTGGCCGGATCGATGTCGAGGGCATCGCCTTCGACGACCGTCAGGCGTCCCGGGTAATGCTGAGCGACGGCCTGCAGCGCCGGCAGGCAGCGCGGGTCCTTCTCGATCGCGATCACGTGGCCGGCACCATGCGCCAGAAGGGCGCGGGTGAGCCCGCCCGGACCCGGGCCAACCTCGACGACCGTCTCGCCTTCCAGCGGCATCGCTTGCCGGGCGATGCGTCCGGTCAGATTGAGGTCGAGAAGGAAGTTCTGCCCCAGCGCGCGGCGTGGGTCGAGACCGTTGGCCTCCATGACCTCGCGAAGCGGCGGCAAGCCGTCGAATGCCAGACTCACGCGGCGACCGGTGACTCGGCTCGAATGGCCGCCATGCGCCCAGCCAGGCGCAGGGCGGCAATGAAGCTGTTCGGCCGAGCGGTGCCGTTGCCGGCGCGATCGGCCGCGGTCCCGTGATCGGGCGAGGTGCGGATCACCGGCAGGCCGAGCGTTACGTTGACGGTCTCATCAAAGGCGAGGGTCTTGGCCGGGATCAACGCCTGATCGTGGTACATGCAAAGTGCCACGTCGTAGGTTGCGCGCGCCTCAGGGTGGAACAGCGTATCTCCCGGCAGCGGTCCGATGGCATCGACCCCCGCGGCCCGCAGGATCTCGACGGCCGGCCGCACGACGTCCTCGTCCTCGCGCCCGATCGCACCGCGCTCGCCTGCGTGCGGATTCAGGCCAGCGATGGCGAGACGAGGCGCATCGAGTGCGAAGCGCGATCGCAGGTCGTCCGAGACGATCCGCGCGGTCGCCACGATGAGATCGGTGGTCAGCGCGCGAGGTACGTCGGCGAGCGGAATATGGATCGTGACTGGAACACAGGACAACTCCGGTCCCGTCAGCAGCATCACCGGCTGGAGCACGCGGCCGGTCAGCGCCCCGCAGAGATCCGCGAGATACTCGGTGTGGCCGGGATGCGCGAAGCCGACGTCGTAGAGCGCCTTCTTGTCGATCGGGTTGGTCACGAGCGCCGCCACATCGCCCGACAGGCAGAGGCGGGTCGCCCGATCGATCGCCTCGACCGTTCCGGCACCGTTGGCCGGGTCGGTGCGTCCCGGCGCCTCAAGGTGACGGTTCACGAGCGGCAACACGGCCAGGTCTTGCTCCGACCCTTCGAGAGCCTCGGCGGGACTGCCGACGGTCCGGATCGACACGTCGATCTCGAGACGTTCGGCGCGTTGCGCCACCATCTCCGGGTCGGCCAGAAGTACGAAACGCGGAAGGTTCAGTCGCTCGCGGTCGCGATGAGCCATCAAGGTCACGTCGGCGCCGACCCCAGACGGTTCACCGATCGTGACCGCCAGAAGCGGCGAGGGGGCGTCGTCCACCGTCAGCGCCGAACGATCGTCGCGCGGTCCTTGAGCTTCTTCAACAGAGCTTGGTCGGGCTCCTGCTTGCCCATCGCTTCCATGTCGCGCGCCTGGAACACCATGGCGGCGGCCTGGTCGTCGCTGATCGACCGCGTGTCGCAGATCGCGACGAACTCGACGCCGCGCTCGGTTTCGATCGCCTTCGTGGTCTTGCCGCGCGAGCCCGCGACGATGTCGTTCTTCCAGCGCGGCGGCAGCTCCGGCTGCGCGACACGGCCGAGATCGCGCACGGTGACGTCCTTCAGGCCCTTGGCGAGATCATAGGTCGACGCGCAGGAGTTGAAGCGCTGACGCATGGCGTTGGCTTCCTGCATGCGCCGGCCCATCGCCGAGCCACGCTGCGCCGGCGGAACGACGAAGATGACCTGCTGCAGCGTGTATTCCGTCGTCGACGGCTTCTGGCCGCCCTGCTGCAGCATGCGTTGGACGACCTCGGACTCCGTCAGTCGCTCGCTCTGGCGCATGTTGGCCTGAACGGCCTGTCCCCAGGCCATCTGTACGCGGATGTAGTCCTTGAACCCCTTCGTCGAGAAGCCGGCCTGCCCCAGCACCTGACCGAGTTGCGCTTCGGTCAGCTTGTTGTCCTTGGCAAAGCGTCCGAACGCCTCGTCCACCATGGGATCGGGGATCTGGATGCCACGACGCCGGGCTTCCTGAACCTTGAGCGCCTCGTCGATCAATTCGTTGGTGGCGGCTTCCGCGCCGCCCGGTGCCCGGCGCAACTTCATGAAGGCCAGACGTTGATTGATCTGGAAGGTCGTGATCGGCTGCTTGTTCACCACGACCTTGATCTCGGACGCGGCCTGCGCCGTAGGCATCGTCGCGGTCAGCGCCGTCGCCGCCAACGCGGAGCACAGCAGCATGCGGGCGGCAAACTGGCGGATCATGATGGGTTCGGCTCCGATTCTCGGATGGCGGACGGGCAAGGGCATCCGCGTTCGTGGCACAGGCTCTTGGCGAAACCATGGTGGTTCTAACCGATGCGCCCCGCGATCGGAAGATCGCAGGGCCATCGATGGCAAGCCTCGCGCCTGCGTCAGTTCGAACCCAGACCGTAACCGAAGTCGGCGTCCGCCAACGTGCGCAGCGAAAGCTTGAACAGCACCTTCGTTTCCGCGGATGTCAGGTTGTAGCGGTCGCTGGTGTTCTTGTACTCGGCAATCAAGCTGAAGCATTCGTCGGCGTAGCCGATACCGAACGAGCGATCGATGATCTGCGCGTTCTCGATGTCGTAGGACACCGAGCCGAACGTGCGGATCTCGTCGGTCACCCGCAGCGTCGCGGCCGTCGTGACCTGGTGGCGGTCCTCCGGGAAGCCGTAGGTCGGCTGCGCGCTGATCAGCGAGTAGACGACCGACGTGTCGACGCGCTTGTAGGACACGCCGCCCATCAGGTCCGCCCGGTTCACGTCGAGCGTATCCTTGTCGAAGCGACCCTGCGCCCCGAGGCTGACGCCAATCGGCGTCGCAAGCGTCATGGCGGACACGTAGTCGGAGCGGTCGTTCTGGAGACCCGACTCGAACCCGACCAATGCGTAGTCCACCTGCGCATACGGGTTCTCGCCCGCCAGATGGAAGGATTGTCCGATCAGGGCGTCAATCGCGTATCCCGCGCCGAACACGCCGGAATACTGGACGCCCACATTGGCACGCGTTCCGCCCTCAATCCGGTCGTAGCCGGAGAACTTGTCCTCCGAGAAGAGATTGCCGGCATTGAAGACGAGGCTCTGGGCGTCCTCGTTCGGAAGCTCGCCCGCGACGCTTTCGTCGGGACGGATCAGGAGCTGCGCGATCGGTGTGATCACGTGGCTCGCGTTGGCCGTTTCGATCAAATACGGATAGCGAGCCTCGAGGCCGGCCGTCGCCATGCCGCGCAACCCCGCCTCGTCCACCTCGACGCCCCCGAGACCCAGCGGCAGGTCGCCGAATGGGTAGCCGACCGCGCTCATATCCGCGCGGTAGACATCGGCGCGGGCCGACAGCGACGGTGTCAGCAGCAGTCCGCCGGCGGTCGTGAAGGTTCGCCGCCATTCGGCCTGGGTCGTCGCACGCGAGTAGTCGCCTTCCAGCGTGTTGCGACGGAACACGTCGGTTCGATACGGAAAACCGTCCGTCCCGTTGCAAAGGCCGTTCTCGATGAAGGCCGACTCGCAAAGGAGAAGGTAACCGGGGCTCGTCGCGTCGCGCCGCAGGTTCGTGACGTTGACGTCGTAGGTGACCTGCCCTCCCAGAACGGGGTTCTCGTCGATGTACTGGTAGTCCAGCGTCGGCAGGACGTAGGGTTGGACGTCCTCTGTCAGACGGTTCTGCGTCTGAACGTCGAACTTCTGCGCGCGCAGGTCGAAGAAGCTCTGCTCACCCAATCCGGTCAGATAGATTTCCGACGTGTGGTAGACCTGACTGAAGTTCTCGATCTCGTAGTTGTTCGAGAAGTTGTTGTCGGTCTGGGCGAGGACATCCCATCCGAACGTCCAGCGATCGCTTAGCGCAAAGCGACCCGTCGTGCCGACCATGCCGCGGGTTTCGCCAGGGAAGTCCTGGTTGATGGAGACGCCGTCGTAGCGGAAATCGTCGAAGGCCGTTGGGTCGCTTTGCGAGATGCCGGCGGTCTGAAGCGTGAAGTAGCCGTTCTCGAAGGCCTTGCGGTACTCCGCCTCCCCGAGGAAGCCCTGCTTGGAATAGGGCGTTCCGGCGATCGTCAGATCGGAACTGTCGTCGAGCGCGAAGTAGTACGGCACGCGAACGCCGAAGCCGGTCTTGCTCGACGACTTGAACGACGGCGCGAGAAGGCCGGACTGGCGCTTCACGGTCGGATCCGGCGACGCAAAGTAGGGCAGGTACACCAGCGGCGCCCCGAAGAGCTCCAGCCTCGCACCATAGTAGCGAATAACCTTGCGGTCCTGATCCCAGACGATTCGCCGTGCCTTGACCTGCCAGGTTGGCGGGCGTTCGGGGTGCTGCTCGCAGGCCTCGCACGCGGTGTAGACGCCCTGCTCGAACGTCGTGCGCTGGCCGGGGCCGCGCACGGCCTGTCCCGCGGCGAAGCGGGTGTTGTCGGGCGTCTCAATGCGCAGCGCCTCGACGAAGCCGTTGGCGAAGTCATCGGTCACGTCGATCGAGTCGGCGTAGATGCGGTTTCCACCGGGCTCGACCAGTTCGACATCGCCCGACGCCACCAACCGGCGCGACGCCTGATCGTAGACGATGTTGCGGGCGACGAGCTTGTAGCCGCCATAGTCGATCTGCACGCCGCCGGCGGCCGTCACGACGGACTTGTCGCTGTCGTAGGTGACGGTATCGGCTTCCAGGAAGAGCTGGGAGCCCGCAGGGACGTTGACGTTGGCGCCCAGCTCTCCGAGCGACGCCTGGGCCAGCGCCACGGACGGCGCAAGCGCCAGCACCGAGAGCGCCGCGCCCGCCAGAAGTGCGCTCCGGAACGCCGATCGCCCCCCGGCGATCGTCCGGCGCGAGATCCCCCTCGCTGTCATACTACCCGTCCTCTTGATGGAGCAGGATCGTCGTCCCGAACAATCCCGCCGCCACGACCGGAAACCAAGCCGCCACAACGGTTGGAATCACGGCATTGCTTCCCAGCGCCTGCGCCAGGAAGGTGATCACGTAAAGCACGAAGCCGGCCGCGACGCCACTGACGATCAGGCCGCCGGACTGACCGGTCCGGGCATAGCGCACAGCGACGGTGCCCGCGAGTAACGTCATGGCGACGAACAGGGCCGGACGGGCGATCAGGGTCTGCAGCCGCATGGAGAAGGCGTCGGCGTTGTAGCCCAGCGCACGCGCGATCGCGACCTTGCTCCACAGGCCCCAGATCGAGATCGCCTCCGGGTCGGCCAGACGCTGCTCGATGTATTCCGGCAACAGGGTCGTGGGAATGGAGAACGTGTCGCGCCGCTCCGGCGGAAAGCCGATGCGGGTGATCGTCGGGTTGTCGATCCGCCACGTGTTGTCCTCGAGGCGGGCCTGCGCGGCGTCGATACGCTCCGACACGATGCCGTCGGCATTCAGGATGAAGGCGGTGACGCCGCCCATCACGGCGCCTCCGTTCGATACGGACCGCCCGCCGATGATCGATTCCACGCCGTTGCCCGTCTGGCGCAGCCAGGGCGCGCGGGCATTGGGCGCAACCGTGACGCCACCGATCGCCGTCTCGATATCTGCCGATTTCGCCCGGGCCAGCGAAGCGATTGGATTGTAGGCGAAGACCGCGAGTGCGCCGATCAGGACCGATCCAACCATGAACGGGGCAAGGATCTGCCAGACCGACACGCCCGCGGCCCGGGCGACGACCAGTTCCATCTTCCGGTTCAGCGAGACGAGCGTGAAGATCGACGAGAAGAGGATAATGAACGGGAAGGCCTGCTCGATGAAGGCCGGCACCCGAAGCGCCGAGATCGTCGCGATCGTCGTGAAGTCCACCTGCGACGAGGAGCCCCGCCGGCTCACTTCGATCATGTCGATGAGGTAGGTCAGCGCGAAAACGGCGATCAGCGTCGAAACGAAGCTGATGAGGTAGCGACGCAGGAAGTAGAGGCTGAGCGTGCGCTGTCTCATGTGCCGGGCGTCCTGCCCTCGAAGGGCGCCAGCGGCAGCAGGCGCATCAGCCGCACGCCGAAGCGGCGCACCGCATCGTTCGATCGCCGCACCCAGCGCAGCTCGCTGACGTTCACGTTGAACAGGTAGAGCCACAGGTCGAAGGCGATGGCCGATAGGGGGAGGGCGTAGACGAGCCAGACCGTTCGCACGTCGTCCTGCACCATCGACAGGGCCACGAAGCCCAACGCCTTCAGAACCAGCGCACCGCTCAGTCCGAGCATCATCGCCGCGCCGGGGCCCTGACGATTCGTGCGCGGATGTCCGGCGACGATCAGGGCCCAGAGCGCGAAGGCGATCGGATACAGGAAGTCGGTCCGGCGCTGCGCCAGTTCCTCGGTGAACTGGTTGGGATGCAGCTGGTAGACGCGATCGTTCGGATCGGGGTTCAGGAGTTCGCGCGTCGAGCGCTCCGACATGCGGATCCAGTCGCCCGCATCCACGGGACGCAGGTTCGCCAAATCGAAGGCGTAGGTCTGAAACTCGATGATCGAGACCGCGCCGTCCGTATTGTCGCGGCGGTGCAACTGCCCGTCGTCGAGCACGAGATAGGACTGCCCCAGCCGCTCAACGACCGTCGCCTCGCGCGCGAAGTAGGTCAGGTCCAAAGCCGGATCGCGGGTGTCGGCCAGAAACAGGCCGCGAACGTTGGGACCGCGTGCTTCCTTGATGCTCATGATCAGCCCGTCCTGCACGCGCTCGAAGCGGCCCGGCTGGAGAAAGAGGCTGATGGCGTCGGCATTGATGGCGCGCACGCCGTTCTGGAAGGCGCTCGAGGCCTTGGGGCCGATGTAATTGGAGTTGACGAAGACGATCAGCGCTCCGACGGCGCCCAGAAGAAGGATCGGGTTGGCGATCACCTTGCGCGACCCGCCCGACGCCGCGATCACAGCACGCTCCGAGTCGGCATTCAGATTGTTGAGGGTCTGGATCGCACCGATCAGAAGCGCGAAGGGCAGGACGCCGGCCGCGAGATCGGGCATCAGCATCAGGGCGATCCAGAAGATGTCGCCGGCCGCCGTCGCCGTGGTGCGAACGATATCCAGCCGCTGGAGCACCTGCACGATCCATACCACGAGGACCAGCGATGCGAGCGCTCCCGCGCTGAAGGTCAGCGCTCGGCGGAAGATGTAGCGTTCCAGAATTTTCATGCGTCGTTCGTGTCGCAGTTCCGTTCTTCAGCCGCCGACGCCCGGCCTTCGCACCCCTACACTGGGTCAGCTTGGCTAAAGAAGGGCGAACACGCATGGTTAGCGCTTTCTGAACAGCGGCACCACTCTTGCAATGCCGGCGCGGGGCACGACAATGACAGCGTCGCGGGCCCGGCGACGTCGCGTCGGGCTTGCTCGAATCGGCGCCTCCGTTCCGGTGGCCGCCGCCTCACCATGACATCGGAGTCGACATGTCCCAGCCGCCCGTCCTTCGCTTCGCGCGCCCCGAACTGCCGCAGAGTGGCGTGCTTGTCGTCCTGACGGAGAGCGTCGAGACACTGCCGAGCGCGCTGCCGATCGACCTGCGTGGTGGTCTCGAGAAGGCGTCCCGGCTGGCGAAGTTCAAGGGCAAGAGCCTGTCAGCGGCCGAGTTCGTCGCACCGTCGGGTACCGAACTCGATCGGATCATCCTGATCGGAACCACGACCGAGGGGACGCCCGGCGAGGAGGATCGCCTGAAGCTCGGTGGCACGATCGCCGCCAAGTTGAAGGGCGTCGAGACGGCCGCCGTCTGGGCCGAGACGATCGATCCGGCCGCCTTGGCCGATATCGGGCTCGGTATCCTGCTGCGCAGCTACCGCTTCGATCGATACAAGTCGCGCAAGGCCAAGCCGGGCGAGGAGGAGGAGAACGGCGACGTCGAGGCGACGATCACCTTTCTGACCGCCGACCCGGACGCTGCCGAAAAAGCCTTCGCCGTGGTCCGCGAGGTGTCGGCTGGCGTCGTGCTCGCCCGTGACCTCGTCAACGAACCGGCCAATATCCTGACCACCACCGAATACGCGTCGCGCATCGCCGGGTTGCGCGATACCGGCCTCGAGGTCGAGATCCTCGACGAGAACCGGATGCGCGAGCTGAAGATGCACGCGCTGCTCGGCGTCGCGCAAGGCTCGCCCATGCCGCCGCGGCTCTGCATCATGCGCTGGAACGGTGCCGGTAACGACGAGGCGCCGCTCGCCTTCGTCGGCAAGGGCGTGATCTTCGATACGGGCGGCATCTCGATCAAGCCAGCCGCCGGCATGGAGGACATGAAGGGCGACATGGGCGGCTCGGCGGCCGTGGTCGGTCTCATGCGGGCGCTCGCAGGTCGCAAGGCGAAGATCAACGCGGTCGGCGTCGTCGGGCTCGTCGAGAATGCCGTCGACGGGAAGGCCCAACGGCCCGGCGACATCGTGACCGCCATGTCCGGCACGACGATCGAGGTGTTGAACACCGATGCCGAAGGCCGTCTCGTTCTGGCGGATGCGCTCTGGTACACCCAGGAGCGCTACAAGCCCCGCTTCATGATCAACCTCGCGACGTTGACGGGCGCGATCATCGTCGCGCTCGGCAACCATCACGCCGGCCTCTTTTCCAACAACGACGAGTTGGCCGACCGCCTCCTCGCCGCCGGTCTCGCGACCGGCGAGAAGGTGTGGCGCATGCCGCTCGGCAAGGAGTACGACAAGCAGATCGAGGGCAAGTTCGCCGACATCAAGAACATCGGTGCCGGTCGCGCCGGCGGTTCGATCACGGCGGCGCAGTTCCTGCAGCGCTTCGTCAACGACGTGCCCTGGGCGCATCTCGATGTGGCCGGCACGGCCATGGGGTCGCCCTCGACCGAATACAATCAGTCCTGGGCTTCGGGCTTTGGCGTTCGCCTGCTCGATCGTCTTGTCCGCGAGCACTACGAGACGCGCTGACCCGCTTGCCCGAGGTTCTGTTCTACCATCTGACCGAGAGCCGGCTCGAGGAGGCGCTGCCCGACCTTCTCGAGCGCTCGCTCGCGCGCGGTTGGCGGGCGGTCGTCCAGTGCGTGACGACCGAGCGCCGCGATGCGCTCGACCAGCATCTATGGACCTTCCGGGAGGACAGTTTCCTTCCCCATGCGACCGACGCGGCGGCTTCGGCCGCCACGCTGCAGCCGGTTCTCCTCACCACGGACCCGGCGCAACGGGCAAACGACCCCCAGGTGCGATTCATGGTGGAGGGCGCCAGTCCCGAAGCCGGCTGGGGCGATGCGAAGCGTGGCGTGTACCTGTTCGATGGCCACGACGATCACCAGCTGCAGCTGGCTCGCGAGCGATGGCGAGCCGAGAAGGCCGCCGGCAACGACATTACCTACTGGCAGCAGACCGAGGATCGGCGCTGGGCGAAGCGGGCATGACGGTCAGCTGAGGTCCCGGTCGATGAAGTCGAGAACGGCGGTGGCATAGCCTTCCGGATCCTCGATCGGTGCCGAGTGTCCGACATCCGGCAGGATGACCAGCGATGCACCAGGAATCGTTTCGGCCATGTATTCCGTGTGCTTCCGGCTGATCGCCTCGTCGTGGTCGCCGATCACGACCTCGGTCGGGACCGTGATCGACGCCAGGTCCTCGGCCGTGAAGTTCGGCTCGTTGGCCCACAACGCGTGGATCTCGTCTGCGACGTCGTCGTAGTGGCGCAGTTCCGGAACGCTCTCCGGCGCCACGTAGTGCTTGACCCCGTCCGGCGTTGCGTTGGCGGCCTGCACGAAGAGGCGCGTCAGGCGTTCGGGGTGATGGATCGCGATATCGAGGCCGATGATGCCGCCGTCGCTCCATCCCACCAAGGCCGCTTTCTGGATGCCAAGCGTGTCCAGAAGCTTCAGGTAGTCGTCGGCCATCAGATCGTAGGTGATCGGCTCCGACGTCCGGGTCGAGCGGCCCTGGCCGCGGCTATCGGCGACGATCACCTGATGATGCTCGGCCAGCGCCGCGATCTGGTCGCGCCACACGCTGGAGTCCGACAACCCGCCATGAATCAGCAGGAGCGGGGAGCCGCTCCCGTAGATGCGGAAGAACAGCTCGATCCCGTTGACGCTCGCATATCCCAGCTGGTTCGAAACGAGCGGCCCGCTGGCCTCGGCCTGTTTGTGCAACGGGAGGACGACCGCACTGGCCATACAGGCCAAGGCCAGAGACGCGAGAAGCTGACGCGCCATGAGAGGATCCTTCCCGACCGGCCCGGCGGATCGAACCCGCCACCTCTCAAACGACGCTAGAAGCCGTTTCGCTCCCGCGCAACATAACGCGGATGTGATTATTCCGCCGCCATGGCGGCGTCATGCTCCGTGGTGAGCTCCAACCACTCGCCCTCGACCTTTTCGAGGGTGCGCTCGGCATTGCTTTTCTGCTTGGCGAGATCTGCGGCCTTGGAGGTGTCCTTCGTGTAGAGGGCGGGATCCGCCAGCTTCGTATCCAGCTCGGAGATCGTCTTCTGAAGACGCGTCAGTTGGATCTCGAGGCCAGAGATCTTCTGTCGCAGGGGTTTGAGCGTCTCGCGCCGTTCGGCCGCGAGGCGGCGCTGATCCTGTTTCGAGACGATCGGTGCGGCGACCACCTCCACGGCCTCGCCCTGGTTACCGCCGCCGGCGCGCGCGCCGGACAGGATCAGTTTCTTGTAGTCCTCCAGGTCGCCATCGTAGCGCGACACCGTCCCATCGCCGACGATCCACAGGCGATCCATCGTCGCCTCGACCATATGGCGATCGTGGCTGATCAGGATCACCGCACCCGAATAGTCGTTCAACGCGTGGACCAGGCTCTCGCGCGCTTCGATGTCGAGGTGGTTGGTCGGCTCATCGAGGATCAGGACGTTGGGCGAGTCGATCGTGGCCAGTCCCATCAGAAGGCGGGCCTTCTCGCCGCCCGACAATGAGTCCGCTACCGTATCCATCTTCTGCGTCGGCAGGCCCATCTGGGCCACGCGCGCGCGCACCTTGGCCTCCGGCGCGTCAGGCATGAACCGTCGGACATGCTGCACCGCTGTCTCGTTGGGCCGCAAATCGTCGATCTGGTGTTGCGCGAACATCGCGATCTTAAGCCCGGGCGCGCGCGTCACCTGTCCCGCTTGCGCCGTGAGACGTTCGGCCAGAAGCTTGGCGAAGGTCGACTTGCCGTTGCCGTTGGCCCCGAGAAGCGCGATGCGGTCGTCGGCGTCGATGCGCAGGTTCAAGCCGCGCAGGATCGAGCGATCCGGCGTGTAACCGACCGCCACGTTCTCCATTCGGATGATGGGCGAGGCGAGGACCTTGGCCGGTTCCGGAAAGACGAAGGGCGTGACCTGTTCTTCGACGATCGCCTGCAGCGGCTTCATGCGCTCCAGCGCCTTCAGTCGCGACTGGGCCTGCCGCGCCTTGGACGCCTTGGCGCGGAAGCGCTCGACGAAAGCTTCCATGTGCTTGCGCGCGGCGTCCTGCTTGACGATCGCCTTCTGGAGCAACTCGAGCTTCTCGGCACGCTGCCGCTCGAAGCTGTCGTAGTCGCCGCGATAGAAGACAAGCTTCTTCTGATCCAGATGCACGATCGCGTTGACGGCGTTGTTCAGGACGTCGCGGTCGTGGCTGATGATGAGGACGGTGTAAGGATAGCGGGCGACGAAGTTCTCCAGCCAGAGCGTGCCCTCGAGGTCGAGGTAGTTCGTCGGCTCGTCCAAGAGCAGCAGATCGGGACGCGAGAACAGGACGGCCGCGAGCGCGACGCGCATCCGCCAGCCGCCGGAAAACGAGGACACGGGACGCGCCTGCGCCCGCGCGTCGAAGCCGAGACCATCGAGGATCGCGGCAGCACGAGCCTCCGCCGAATGGCTCTCGATGTCCGCCAGCCTCAGATGGATCTCGGAGATGCGCTCCGGATCCCTGGCGGTTTCGGCCTCCTCTAGCAACGCGACGCGTTCGAGGTCGGCCGCCAGAACGACCTCCAGAAGCGACTGCTCCGTGCCGGGCGCCTCCTGGGCGACCTGTCCGATACGCGTTCCCTTCGGGATCGAGACACTTCCGCTTTCCGATCCGAGATCGCCGGTGATCACACGGAAGAGGGTCGACTTTCCCGCCCCGTTGCGGCCCACGAGGCCGGCCTTCGTGCCGCTCGGGATCGAGAGCGTGGCATGGTCGATCAGAAGGCGTCCGGCGACGCGGGCCGAAAGGTCGGTGATCTGAAGCATGGGCAGCTTTTCGCATGGTTGCGCGAGTGGGGAAAGAGGAGGGCGCACTGGCCCGCCGAGCCGCGCGACGCTATGGCGAGGCACGCAGCCTGGAGGATCCGGTCATGACCATTCAGCTCTACGACCTCGTCGGCGCCGACCCGGCGCGCCCGTTCTCGCCCCATTGCTGGAAGGCGCGGATGGCATTGGCTCATAAAGGGTTGAAGCCGGAGGTCCTGCCGGTGCGCTTCCCGGAGGTGGCTTCGCTGGAAGGGGGTGGAGGCCGTACCGTGCCGCTGGTCCGCGACGGCGACACCGTGGTGCAGGATAGCTTCGCGATCGCCGAGTACCTGGACGACCGCTATCCGGACCGTCCGATGCTGTTCGAGGGAATGAGCGGACGGGCGCTGACGCGCTTCGTGGAAAGCTGGATGCAGCGCGCCGTGCATCCCTATCTCGTGTCGGTCGCCGTTCTCGATATTCACGATTTGCAAGACCGCGAGGGCCAGGCCTGGTTCCGTGCCAAACGCGAGGCGCTTTTCGGAAAGTCGCTCGAGGAGGTCCAGTCCGGTCGCACACCGGAGTCGGCGGCTGCCTTCGCGCGGACGCTGGAGCCGTTGCGCGTCACGCTGAAACGCCAGCCCTTCCTGGGAGGCGAGACGCCGCGCTTTGCCGATCATATCGTGTTCGGTGGTTTCCAATGGGCTCGCGTGGCAACCCGGTATCCGGTTCTGCCGGAGGCGGGCGACCCGATCCACGAATGGTTCGAGCGGTGTCTCGATCTCTACGATGCGCTGGGGCGTCGCACGCCGGCCGCCGCCTGAACTTGCCGGTCTTTCAGGGCGCCGCTATAGAGCGGCCCCGCTTCCCAAACGATTCCAACCAGGAAACAGAGCCCATGGCCATCGAGCGCACCTTTTCCATGATCAAGCCCGACGCGACCCGTCGCAACCTGACCGGCGCGATCACCAAGATGCTGGAGGAGGGTGGCCTGCGCGTCGTCGCTTCCAAGCGCGTCTGGATGAGCCGTCGCGAGGCCGAGGGCTTCTATGCGGTCCATAAGGAGCGTCCGTTCTTCGGCGAGCTCGTCGAGTCGATGTCGGCCGGTCCGACCGTCGTCCAGGTGCTGGAGGGCGAGAACGCCATCTCGCGCAACCGCGAGCTGATGGGCGCGACCAACCCTTCGCAGGCAGCCGACGGCACGATCCGCAAGAGCCACGCCCTGTCGATCGGCGAAAACTCGGTGCACGGCTCGGACGCACCCGAGACCGCCGCTCAGGAGATCGCCTACTGGTTCTCCGAGACCGAGATCGTCGGCTGAAGCCGATCTCTCACTGAGATGCGACGCCGGTCCTCGTGGCCGGCGTTTTCGTTTCTACAGCTTGTGCCAGCGGCTTGCCGAGTGGTCGTCGGTATCCTTCGCGGTGACCCAATCGCCGACCGTCCCGTCGATCAGGTGCTCCCGCTTCCAGAAGGGCGCCCGCGTCTTCAGGAAGTCCATGACGAACTCGGCCGCCTCGAACGCGGCCTGGCGATGCGTCGATGCGCAGGCCAGGAACACGATCTCCTCCCCAGGGCGAACGCGCCCGTAGCGGTGCAGGCAGCGCGCTGACAGCAACGACCAGCGCTCCGTCGCCTCCTGCAGGATGCGCGCGATCTCGCGCTCCGCCATGCCAGGATAGTGCTCAAGCTCCAACTCGGCCAAGCGCCCGCCCTCGTCACGGCAGAAACCGAGGAAGGTCACGACCGCGCCAGCCTCGCCGGCGGGCGTCGCAAGCCTCGTCTCCTCGGCGATGTCGATGCGGCTGCCGGTAACGGCTGCGGAGAACTTCGCCACGTCAGCCGCCGGTCATGGGCGGAAAGATCGCGATCTCCTTCGCGCCTTCCAGCGGTTGGGCGTGGTCGACATGTTCCTGATCGATGGCGACGCGAACGACCTCGGGTGCCTGAAGCGCTGCGGCATGGTTGTCGGATTGCGTCTTCAGGTAGCGCAGGAGGTCTCCCACGGTCAGGACGCCAGCCGGAAGAACGACTTCCTCCTCCGCCACGCCAATCCGTTCGCGGATCCAGGCGAAATAAACGATCTTCATGCCACGCCTCCGGTTCGGTTCGGGCCAGACGCGCCCTCAGTCACCGATATGGCGCAGCCCCGCTCGGAAGTAATCGTAGCCGGTGTAAAGCGTGATCAGCGCCGCGACCCACAGGAGGGCGATGCCGACCTCCGTCACGAGATAAACGACGCGATCTCCGGCCGGGCCGGCAAGCAGGAAGCTGAGCGCCACCATCTGCGTCGCCGTCTTCCACTTGGCGAGCCGGGTGACGGGAACCGAGACCTTGAGTTCGGCCAGATACTCTCGCAGGCCGGACACGAGGATCTCGCGGCAGAGGATCACGATCGCAGCCCAGATCGACCAACCCGCGATCGTGCCGTCGGCGGCCAGGAGAAGAAGCACCGCCGCCACCAGCAGCTTGTCGGCGATCGGGTCGAGCATCCGCCCGATGGTCGAGGTCTGTTGCCAGGCCCGTGCGAGGTAGCCGTCGAGCCAGTCCGTCACGCTCGCCACGACAAACAGCCCGAGCGCCCACCAACGCGCCGTCTCCGAACCGTGCAGCTTGCCCTCCACAAAGAAGCACAGGACCACCAGCGGCACGGCCACGATGCGCGCGTAGGTCAGAAGGTTCGGGATGTTCAGCGCCCGCTTGGTGGCCATGCAGTGGGTCCGGTTCATGAGAAGGCCGGCGACCGGACCGCGAAACGGTTCGGCCAGTTGATCCGCTGTTCAAACGCGCCCGCCGGCCCCGCGTCAACAGCGCGGCCGGGTTCGCGGGCCCGAAAACGGGGAATGACGTTACTGACGCTCGTGGAAATGATCGTAGATCGTGCGCGCCATGGCGGCCGAGATGCCTTCGACCTTCAGAAGGTCGTCCATCGCGGCGCGCGACACGGCCTTCGCGGTTCCGAAATGGTGGAGCAGCGCCCGCTTGCGCGATGGACCGATGCCGCCGATCTCGTCAAGCGGGTTCTTGACCAGTTCCTTCTTTCGCTTGGCCCGGTGGGTGCCGATCGCAAAGCGGTGCGCCTCGTCGCGCAGACGCTGGACGAAGTAGAGCACGGGATCGCGCGGCGGCAGCGAGAAGGGCTCGCGACCCTGCACGATGAAGCGCTCGCGCCCAGCGTCTCGGTCGACGCCCTTGGCAACGCCGATGGTCGTGACCTTGTCGGCGATGCCGAGGTCATCGAGGATCTTCCGTACCGCCGAGATCTGGCCCTTGCCGCCGTCCACCAGGACGAGGTCCGGCCATGCGGGCATCTCGGTCTCGTCGGCGGCCTCCTCGGGTGCTTCGGGGTCGGCCGGCGGTCGCTCGGGCGCGGGACCGGTCGCGCCTTCCTCCTTGATCAGGCGCGAGAAGCGCCGGGTCATCACCTCGCGCATCATGCCGAAGTCGTCGCCCGGTGTGATGTCCTGACCCTTGATGTTGAACTTCCGGTACTGGCTCTTCGCGAAACCCTGCGGACCGGCGACGATCATCGCGCCCACCGCTGCGGTGCCCATGATGTGCGAGTTGTCGAAGACCTCGATGCGCCGCGGCACCCGTTCCAATGCGAACGTATCCTTGAGGCCCGCCAACAGCCGAGCCTGAGACGATGTTTCGGCCAGTCGGCGTCCTAGGGCCTCGCGGGCGTTGGAGGTTGCGTGGTCGACGAGGTCGCGCTTCTCGCCGCGCTTGGGCACCGCGATCTCGACGCGGCGCTCGGCGCGCGTCGAAAGAAGCTCGGCGAGGATGGCCGCATCCTCGACCTCGACGGGCAGGAGCACGAGGCTCGCGGCCGGCTTGTCCTCGTAGAACTGGGCCAGGAACGCGCCGAGCACCTCGCCCGGCTCCAGCGAGGGATCGGCCTTCGGGAAGTAGGCGCGGTTGCCCCAGTTCTGGTTGGTGCGGAAGAAGAAGACCTGGATGCAGGTCAGCCCACCCTCCTGATGGATCGCGAAGACATCCGCCTCCTCGACCCCGTGCGGGTTGATGCCCTGGTGGCCCTGGATGTGGGCCAGCGCCGAAAGGCGGTCGCGAAACACGGCCGCGCGCTCGAAGTCGAGATCCATCGAGGCTTCCTGCATCGCCTCGGCGATGGTGCGCTTCACCTGTGCGGACTTGCCGGACAGGAAGGCCTTCGCGTCCGACACGAGCCCGGCATAGTCCTCCAGGCTGATCTCGCGCGTGCAGGGTCCCGAGCATCGCTTGATCTGGTAGAGCAGGCACGGGCGCGTGCGTGTCTCGTAGACGCTGTCGGTGCAGGTGCGCAGGAGAAAGGCGCGCTGAAGCGAGGCGACCGTGCGACCGACCGCGCCACCCGACGCGAAGGGGCCAAAATAGCTGCCTTTCCGCGAGCGCGCTCCCCGATGCTTGAAGACGGCAGGCGCTTCGTGGTCGTCCGACACGAGGATGTAGGGAAAGGACTTGTCGTCCCGCATCAGGACGTTGAAGCGCGGACGCAGGCGCTTGATGAGGTTCGCCTCGAGCAGAAGCGCCTCGGTCTCCGTGCGGGTGGTGACGAACTCCATATGCCGGGTCGCGCGGATCATGCGCGCGATGCGGTTCGTGTGCCCGGCCATGCGCGTGTAGCTCGCGACGCGCTTCTTCAGCGACTTCGCCTTACCGACGTAGAGAACCTCGTTCGCCTCGTCGAACATCCGGTAGACGCCGGGGCTGTTGGGCAACTGACGCTGGAAGGCATGGATCAGTTCGGCGCCGACCAGCGTCTGGTCGACCGCGCGACCGCCGCTGTCCCACTCGATCGCCGCCAGAAGGGGACTGGGCTCGGAGGCCGTTTCGACGTCCTCGCCTTCCAGGTCCTCCGGCTCGTCCTCGAAATCGATGGCGGTTTCGTCGGTCATCTCGTCCTGACGGGGCATGCGGGGTGTGAGCGCCCGTGCCGAACGACCGCGAGGCCGACGGCGCAGACGCCAAGCCTCGGCCAGGGACACCGCCACGCCGTTCATTCTTTCTTCATGCTTCATGCCGCTGCGAAAGCGGGGGCGAATGGGGCACGATGAAGGCGGACGGGCCCACCGGGGCAGTCGGTCACATATGGGAAGAATCCCGTGAGTGTCACCCCACTGCCATTGGCAAATCGCGCCAGCCGGACTTAGTTGACGGGTAAGCGAACACGACGCGACGCCCATAGGCCATTGGGTACAAGGGCTGCGGGAACCGCGGGTCGAACCGGACGTTCGCGACACGAATGGGCATCTCGCCATCAGGCTGTGCCCCCGAACCGAGGGTCCGATGAGCATTCGGCGCGTCATGTTGGTTGCAACGGTTCTGGCGCCGGTGGCGTTGTCGCAGGCCCTTGCTGCCGACGCCGTGGTGCCGGACCTGTCCGCTCCGAGTGCGTCCGACGTCTACACGTGGTCGGGTCCCTACGCGGGCGGCTTCGTGGGCTACAATTTCGCCAACTTTGACGCGGCCGGCGGTGCGTCGGTCGACGGCGAAGGTATCGTGGGCGGTGTCTATGCCGGCTACAACCTCCAGACGGAGCGTCTTGTTTACGGCGCCGAGATCGATGCGGGCGCATCGGATGTCGATGCCAGAGGTTTCAGCTACGCCACGGGAGTGCCAATCTCGGCCAACTCGACGGCCTTCGGATCACTGCGTGCCCGCGTTGGCCTTGCGATGGATCCGATCCTTTTGTTCGCGACCGGCGGCGTTGCGGTGTCGAACCAGCAGATCAGCCTCGGCGGCTTCGAGGACGACAACACTCACGTGGGCTACACGCTCGGAGCCGGCATTGAGGCGCAGGTCGCCGACGGCGTGACCTCGCGCGTCGAATATCGCTATTCCGACTTCGACTCCAAGACCTACGATCTCGGCAACGTTTCGGTCTCGTCCGGATTCGACGAGCATTCCATTCGCGCGGGTCTCGCCCTCAAGTTTTGAGGGCGAGCAAAGAAGCACTAAGGTCAGGCCGCCGGACGATGGGCGGCCAGTTCCGGATGCGCGGCGAAGAAGTGATCCATCCAGCGTGCCAAAGACGCATGCCGGTCGCGTAGCTCGTTCGAGAAGCGCAGGTCCAGCCAGCCCAAATCCGACGCTACGGCGATGTGAGCCAGATTGGGCGTCTCGCCCAGCGACCGCACCTCGTGCTCCAGCGCATCCAGCGAACGATGAGCACGGCGCCACTGCTTGTCGACCCAGGGCTGGTGCCGTTTGTCCTCCGGACGATAGCGCACCTCGTAGAGCGTCAGCATGGCGGCCTCGGTCATGCCGTCCGCCAGCGCTTCGATGCGCTTCGCCTGCGACCATTCCGCGAGGATCTGGGGGATCAGAAGATTGCCGCTCGAGCGGTCGAGCCACTCGCAGATCACGCGGCTGTCGTAGAGCGAGGAGCCGTCGTCCAGAACCAGGGCCGGAATTTTGCCGATCGGATTGGTGCCGACCAGCGTCGCGCCTTCCTCCGCGGTGTCGGTCGGGACGAGGTCGAGTTCGAAGCCGCAGATGACCGCGGCCATACGGACCTTGGATGTGAAGGGTGAGGGGCGGGTGCCGAGAAGACGCATCCGGACCTCAGAACCGGCGCAGCGATTCGCAGTTCGCGCCGTACACACGCCACGGGTCGAAGCCCAGGATGCAGCCCTCGGCGCGCCAGCTGACACCGGCGAAGCCCATCGGATACTCGACGACGTAGTAGAGCGTCCGGCGCTCGCCGGATGAGACCAGTGCCGTGCCCTGGCAGTAGCGACGCTCGATCTCCTTGCGCTCGGTGCGCGGCTGGTAGCTCTTCTCATAGAGTTCGCTGAACTCGACCACCGCGAGCTGAGCCGGAACGGTGCGCTGCACGCCGTACTCGAACTGATCCTCGACCTGCGCCAGGACTCGCGGGTCCTCGCACGAGGGCACCAGCGCCGTGTAGACGACGGCCGGCGCGGGCGCCGAGGCGTAATCGGCGGCAGGAGCGATGCTGACGCTGCCCAGCAACGAGGACAGGGCAAGGAGGGCGGCGAGGCTGCGGCGCATGGAAAACCCTTCGGTTCGAAGGCGTCGGCGATCACGTCCTCGCCGCTGCCTCTTTTTCGACAACATATCGCACTCGCGTCACTCGGGAACCAGCATTTCGACGCTCGTCGATCCCGAGCGGTCAGTTTCAAGCAATGGTCGCAGCAGGTTCAGGAGGCGCTCCGCTTCCGGCACGAAGGTCCATGGCGGGTTCACGACCAGGAAACCGGTTCCGACGAGGCGTTCGTCGGCTCCGACCGGTTCGCGCAGCAACTCCGCGGTCGCAATGTTACGCAGGCCGCTATCCCGGAAGCCCGACAGGAGGGCGTGACGCCGCTCGCGCTGCTTGATCGGGTACCACACGGCATAGGTGCCGCCCGGCCAGCGCTTGGCGGCGGCGACGACCCGTTCAACGATCCGCTCATGCTCGCCGACCTCCTCGAAGGGCGGGTCGATCAGGACGATGCCGCGCTTCTCCTTCGGCGGGAGATGCGCGCCGAGCGCAAGCCAGCCGTCGAGATGGATGACCCGCACCTGGTGGTCTCCTGCGAACTCGTCGTGCAGCATTTCCGCATCGGTGGGGTGGAGCTCATACGCCGACAAGCGATCCTGCGGCCGCATGAGGGCGCGCGCGACCAGGGGCGAGCCCGGATAGCTGTCGGCGCCGTGGCGTTCGCGTACGGCTTCGACCGCCAGCCGGTAGGGGCGCAGGAGCGGGTCGTCCCAGACCGATGAGTCGACAACCCGATCGATGCCGCTTCGCCGCTCGCCGGTGCGGTTCGACTCGTCTCCCGCCAGGTCGTAGCGACCGATGCCGGCGTGCGTGTCGAGGATGCGAAAGGCCTTCGGCTTGAGCTTCAGATATTCGACGAGGCGCGCCAGCAGGGCGTGCTTCACGACATCCGCAAAGTTGCCGGCATGAAAGGCGTGGCGGTAGTTCACGGGTTGCTTCCTTCCCACGTCGCTCATTGGTCGACGCAGCGTTCAATGGTCCTGTCCCCTTTGGGAACCGGAACCCCTTCCCATATCCCGCGTCTCGTGTCGCGAGCGACGTCTCCCGCGTCGCCGCGCAGTAGGATTACGAAGGAAACGCCGACAGATGGCCGACTCGAAGCTCTTCGAACCGTTCGACCTGGGTCCGACCCGTCTTTCCAACCGCACCGTCATGGCGCCCCTGACGCGCTCGCGCGCCACCTCGGATGGCGTGCCCAAGGACATGCACGTCACCTACTACCGCCAGCGCGCCGGCGCTGGCCTCATCATCTCGGAGGCAACCAACATTTCGGTCGAGGGGCGCGGCTATGCCTGGACGCCCGGCATCTACACGGATGAGCAGGTGGCGGCCTGGAAGCGGGTCACCGACGCCGTGCACGCGGAGGGCGGCAAGATCTTCCTGCAGCTCTGGCACGTCGGCCGCATCTCCCATCCGGATCTGCAGCCGAACGGCGGTCTGCCGGTCGCTCCGTCCGCGGTGAAGCCGTCGGGCAACGCCTTCACGGAAGACGGCTTCAAGGAGCATGTCGAGCCACGCGCGCTGGAGGAAAGCGAGCTTCCACGGGTCGTCGAGGACTATCGTCGCGCCACCCGCAACGCCCGTGCTGCCGGCTTCGACGGCGTCGAGGTCCATTCGGCGAACGGCTACCTCCTGGACCAGTTCCTGCGCGACGGCACCAACAAGCGCACCGACCGCTACGGCGGATCGATCGAGAATCGCATGCGCTTTCCGCTGGAGGTGCTGGACGCCGTCGTTAGCGAATGGGATGCCGGTCACGTCGGAATTCGCATCTCACCGGTCACGGTGATGGGCGGCTCGTCGGAAAGCGATCAGCAGGGGCTGTTCAACGCCTATGTCGAGGAGATCGCCAAGCGAGGCGTCGTCTACATGCACGTGATCGAGGGGCAGACCGGCGGCGATCGCGATAAGGACAACTTCGACTACCACGCGCTGCGGTCTCGCTTCGGCGGCACCTACATGGGCAACAACGAGTATGACTACGAGCTCGCGCTGAAGCGCCTCAACGACGGCGAGATCGACCTCGTCTGCTTCGGAAAGCTCTTCATCTCGAATCCCGATCTGCCCGTCCGCCTGCAGCTGGGTGCCCCGCTGAACGAGTGGGACAAGGACACGTTCTACGGCGGCGACGAGCACGGCTACACGGACTATCCCGCGCTCTCGCCCGAGGACAAGACACGCTACGGGCAAGCGGCCTGACCGACACTCAACGGCCGGGTGATCGGCAAGCGTTCACCCGGCCGTGTGATGGCTCGCATCGTCAAAATGAATGAGCCCTTGGTGCGCGGTTTCGCTATAGCGGAGCCATGAACCAGATCGCCCCTGCCAAGGCTTTCACGGCCTGCCCGCACGATTGCCCCTCGACCTGCGCGCTGGAGGTCGAGGTGCTCGGTCCCTCCCGTATCGGGCGGGTGCGCGGCGCCGAAGAGAACAGCTACACCGCCGGCGTCATCTGCGCGAAGGTGGCGCGGTACGCCGAGCGGGTCCACCACCCCGATCGTCTCCTGCAACCGCTTCAGCGCGTCGGCGCAAAGGGCGAGGGCGCCTGGAGACCGGTCACCTGGGACGACGCGCTGGACCTCGTGGCGGAGCGCTTCGTGCAGGCCGAGGCGCGGCATGGCTCCGAAGCGGTCTGGCCCTACTACTATGCCGGAACGATGGGTCTCGTGCAGCGCGACGGCATCCATCGCCTGCGACACGCCAAACGCTACTCCAACCAGTTCGACTCGATCTGCACGAACCTCGCTTGGACAGGCTTCGTCGCGGGCACGGGCAAGCTCGCCGGGGTCGATCCGCGGGAGATGGCCGTCTCCGACTGCGTGGTGATCTGGGGCACCAATGCGGTCGCGACCCAGGTCAACGTCATGACCCATGCCGTGCGCGCCCGAAAGGAGCGCGGTGCGCCGATCGTCGTGATCGATATCTACGACAACCCGACGATGCATCAGGCCGACATGGCGTTGAAGCTGCGACCGGGCACGGACGGCGCACTAGCCTGCGCGCTGATGCACGTCGCCTTTCGCGACAACACCGCCGACCGCGCCTATCTCGCTCGCTTCGCCGACGACGCGGCAGGCCTCGAGGCGCATCTCGCCTCTCGCGACCCGGCTTGGGCGGCATCGATCACCGGCCTGACTGTCGGTGAGATCGAGGGTTTGGCGGCGCTGCTGGGCCGGACGCCGCGCAGCTATTTCCGTCTCGGCTACGGCTTCTCGCGCCAGCGCAACGGCGCAGTGGCGATGCACGCGGCGCTGAGCGTTCCGACCGTCTTCGGCCATTGGCAGTACGAGGGCGGCGGCGCCTTCCACTCGAATTCCGGCATCTGGGGCTTCGACAAGAGCCTGATCGAGGGTCACAGCTTCCGCGACCCGGCGATTCGCCACCTCGACCAGTCGCGCATCGGCGCGGTTCTGACGGGAGATCGAGAGGCGCTGGCGGGCGGTCCGCCTGTTTCCGCCATGCTCGTCCAGAACACGAACCCTGCCAACGTCGCGCCCGAGCAGCGCCTCGTGCGGCAGGGGTTGATGCGCGATGATCTCTTCGTCTGCGTCCACGAGCAGTTCATGACGGATACGGCAAAGCTCGCCGACCTCGTTCTGCCGGCTGCGACATCGATGGAATACGACGACATCTACCGGGGCGGCGGGCAGAGCCATGTCCTGTTCGGACCCAAGGTCATCGACCATCCCGAGACCGTTCGCACCAATCATTTCGTGGTCGAGGAGCTGGCCAAGCGGCTGGGCGTCGCCGATCGGCCGGGCTTCGGCCTGAGCGAGCGCGAACTGATCGACGACATGCTGAAGCGATCGGGCTATCGCTTGCTCGAGGCGCTGGAGCGCGAGCGCTGGGAGGATCGTCAGCCGCCGTTCGCGGAGGCGCATTACCTCGATGGTTTCGGTACGCGCGACGGTCGCTTCCGCTTCCAGGCCGACTGGATCGGCATGGCGGCGCCCAACCGGCCACCGCTCTCGATGGGCCTGCTCGGCCCGGTGGCGGATCTATCGAGCTTTCCCGACCATGCCGCACTGATCGAGGATGCCGACGAGACCCATCCCTTCCGGCTTGCGACGCCGCCCGCTCGTCAATTCCTGAACTCGAGCTTTGCGGAAACCAAAGGATCGCGTCAGCGAGAGGGACGGCCCGAGTTGCGCATCCACCCGGAAGATGCGGCACGGCTCGGCCTCGCAGCCGACCAGCGCGTGCGCGTCGGCAACGCGCGTGGCGATGTCGTTCTACCGTTGCGGATCGACGACGGCATGAAGCCGGGCGTTCTCGTCCACGAGGGGCTGTGGCCGAACGACGCCTTCGAGAATGGTGAGGGGATCAACGTCCTGACCGGTGCGGACCCCACCGCCCCGTTCGGCGGCGCGGCCTTCCACGACAACCGGGTCTGGCTCCGCCCGGTCTGAAAGCCCTAAGGCCGGGACGGCGAGACGAGGATCGTGGGCGCCGCCGCATTCACGCCGCCGACCTCCGCAAGCACGGCGCGTCCCTCGACCCAGCGCACTGCACCGGTCGCGACCAGCGCGAGCGCGTGGGGATAAAGACGATGTTCCGCGGCGAGCAGTCGCGTCGCCAGCTGGTCCGGCGTGTCGCCGGCCTCGATCGCAATCGCGGCCTGCGCGATGATCGGTCCCTCGTCCATGCCGGCGGTAACAAAGTGGACGGTGCAGCCATGCACCCGCATTCCCGCGTCCAGCGCCCGCTCATGCGTATGCAGGCCGGGGAAGAGGGGCAGAAGCGAGGGGTGAATGTTGATCATCCGTCCCGCGTAGCGATCCGTGAAGTCGGCGGTCAGGAGACGCATGTAGCCGGCAAGGCAGACGATGTCGGGCCGGAAGCGCTCGATCGCTGCGACCAGAGCCTCCTCATGCGCCTCACGCGAGGCGAACCCGCGATGGTCGACCGCAGCGGTCCCGATCCCCTGCGCGGCCGCAGTCGCGAGACCGCCTGCGTCCGGGCGGTTCGACAGGACGGCGACGATTTCGGCGGGGTAGGACGGGTCCACCGCCGCCTCGATCAGCGCCTGCATGTTGGAGCCGCGTCCCGAGATCAGGACCGCGACACGCTTGCGACCGCTCACAGTGCGAGCGAACCGTTGAATGTGACCGCGGCTTCGCCCTCGCGCAGCAAGAGGCGACCGAGCGGGACGACCCGCTCACCCTCTTCGGCGAGAAGTGCCGCGAGGGTTGCGGCGTTCGCTTCGCTGACGACGACGACCATGCCGATACCGCAGTTGAAGGTCCGCAGCATCTCGCGCTCCGCCACTCCGCCCTGGCCCGCGAGCCAACCGAACACCGGAGGGACGGGCACGGCGGGAAGATCGATGTCGGCGCGCAGCGCCTCCGGCAGAACGCGCGGAATGTTCTCGGTGAAGCCACCACCGGTGATATGGGCGAGGGCCTTGATGCCCGCGCCCTCGCGGATCGCGCGAAGCAGAGAGCGGACGTAGATCCTGGTCGGGGTGAGGAGAACCTGGCCCAGCGTTCCGTCGGCATCGAACGGAGCCAGCCCGTCGAGCGATGCGCGGCTGGATTCCACGATGCGGCGCACCAGGGAGTAGCCGTTGGAATGGAGGCCCGACGACGCAAGACCGAGCAGGACGTCGCCGGCCGCGATGTCGTCCGACGGGAGGAGGCCGCCGCGCTCGGCGGCGCCGACCGCGAAGCCGGCGAGGTCGTAGTCGCGGTTTGCGTAAAGGCCCGGCATCTCGGCCGTCTCGCCGCCGATCAGGGCGCAGCCGGCCTGCCGGCATCCTTCCGCAATGCCCGAGACGATCGCCTCACCCTCGGCGGGGTCGAGCTTGCCGGTCGCGAAGTAGTCGAGAAAGAAGAGCGGCTCCGCGCCCTGGACGACGAGATCGTTGACGCACATGGCGACGAGATCAATGCCGATCGTGTCATGTCGACCCGCGTCGATGGCGACGCGCAGCTTCGTGCCGACGCCGTCGTTGGCGGCCACGAGGACCGGATCCTGAAAACCAGCCGCCTTCAGATCGAACAAGCCGCCGAAGCCGCCGATTTCGCCGTCGGCGCCCGCGCGTCGTGTCGAGCGGACGAGCGGCTTGATGCGACGGACCAGTTCGTTGCCGGCGTCGATGTCGACGCCCGCGTCGGCATAGGTGAGGCCGTTGGTGTCGCTAGCGCTCATGTCGGCTCCGCCGCGGTTCGTAGGTGACGCGCGAGTTCGCATGATCGCTTGCGCCTCGCAAGCCTTATCCCCGCCTGTGCTTGACGCTCATCCGCGCCCCTGCCTATCTCCCAGCCTGCAACGCCTGCGTCCGACCGTCGGGCGGCGTCGCGGTTGGAGCACCCGCATGATGAGCCGAGACCGCAGCCGACTGCTCCAGCGCCAGATCCTGTTCTGGAGCCTGTCGGCCGGTTTGTTCGTCGTCTTCCTCTGGATCTTCCGTGGCATCCTGTTGCCCTTCGTGCTGGGCATGGTGATGGCCTACTTTCTCGACCCGATCGCCGATTGGCTGGAGCGTCGAGGCCTGTCCCGGCTGCTGGCCAGCATCGCGATCCTCGTCACGTTCATCGTGGTGTTCGTTCTCGTTCTTCTGATCCTGGTGCCGGTCATCAGCGGGCAGATCGCCAGCTTCGTGGAGCGCCTGCCGCAGTATCTCGGGCGTTTGCAGGAACTGGCGGTCGATCTGCGGAACGGTCCGCTGTCCCGGTTCGTGGAGGGAAGCGAGCAAACCCTCCAACAGGATTTTCAGGCCGTGGTGCGTCAGCTGTCCGGCTTCGTGACCGGTCTTGTCGCCTCGCTCTGGACCTCGAGCCTCGCGCTCGTGAACTTCGTTTCGCTCTTCGTGGTCACGCCGGTCGTCGCCTTCTATCTCCTGCTCGACTGGGACCGCATGATCGCGTCGGTCGACGCCATGGTCCCGCGCCAGTACGTCACGACCGTACGCCGTCTGGCGCGTGACATCGACCGGTCCGTCGCGGGATTCGTCCGGGGGCAGGGATCGGTCTGCCTCATCCTCGGCACGTACTACGCGGTCGGTTTGACGTTGGTCGGCCTGAACTTCGGATTGCTGATCGGCTTCTTTGCCGGCGTCATCTCGTTCATTCCCTATGTCGGTTCGGCGGTCGGCCTTGTGATTGCGCTGGGCGTCGCGCTCGTTCAGTTCGCGCCCGACTGGATCTGGGTCGCCGCCACTCTCGGCGTGTTCTTCACCGGACAGTTCGTGGAGGGAAACATCCTTCAGCCGAAGCTCGTGGGTGCCTCGGTCGGGCTGCATCCGGTCTGGTTGATGTTCGCGCTGTTCGCCTTTGGTGCCATCTTCGGCTTCGTCGGCCTGCTGATCGCCGTACCGGCCGCCGCAGCTGTGGGTGTCCTCGTAAGGTTTGCAATTCATCAATATATGGGTAGCGAAATGTACTACGGGCGACCTCTCGAGGTGACCCCGGCCGGACGGGCGCTGGAAAGCGAGCGGTCCGAGACCGCCCTGCGCAACCAGCTCGATCCGGGGCCCCGACGCGATTGACCCAAGCCCGCGCCCAGCAGCTGCCGCTCGATCTCGGCTCCCACCCGTCGCTGGCCCGCGACGACCTCGTGGTCTCGGAGGCCAATGCCTTCGCGGTCGGCGCTGTCGACGCCTGGCCTGAATGGCCTCATCCCGTCGTCGTCGTGGTGGGGCCGAAGGGCTCCGGCAAGACGCATCTCGCCTGCGCCTGGCAGGACCAGTCTGGTGCGGCGGTGTTCATGCCGGGCGACACGCTGCCCGAGCCGCCCTTCGCGGTCGTGATCGAAGACGTCGATCGCGGCGACTACGCCGAGGAGGACCTCTTCGCGCTCGTGAACGCGGCTCGTCTCGGCAACGGCTTCGTCATGCTGACCTCGCGCGTGCGGCCTGCCGCGCTCACGCTGCGCACGCCCGACCTCCTCTCGCGCCTTCGCGCGGCGACGGTTCTCGAGATGGCCGCGCCCGACGACGATCTGCTCGTGGGCGTCCTCATGAAGCTGGCGGCGGATCGCCAGCTCGAGCTCGATCCGCGCCTCCTCGACTTTGCGTTGCGCCGCATGGATCGCTCCTTGGATGGTGCCGCAGAGCTCGTACGCCGGCTCGATCTGGCGACGCTTGCCGCGCGGGAAAGGCTGTCGCGCCCGCTCCTGAAGCGCGTTCTCGACGAGATGTCGGTGGAAACCGCGCCACCGTCATGAAAGGATCGCGTCCGTCGTCTAGTCCCGCGCGACCAAGACCGACAGGAGGCGATTCAACCGTGAGCGAGACCGTCAGCGAAGAGAAGAAGCCCGCCCGCTCCGCGAGCCGTCGCCGGAATGTCGAGGTGCCGGTGGCCGACGTTCCCGCGACCATAGCGCATGATGGCGAACAGGCGGTTCGGATCGATCTGCCGGAGGCCATGCCCGATCTCGACCAGCCTTTGATGGAGGCGATCGGCGCCGTTCCGGCATCGCCGGCCGCGGAGGTCGCGCCGCCGGCCGCGTCCGACCTTCCGCCGGACCGCTACGTGAACCGCGAGATCTCGTGGCTGCAGTTCAACCGGCGCGTTCTCGAGGAATCCGAGAACACCGCTCATCCGCTTCTGGAGCGCGTGCGCTTCCTGTCGATCTCGGCCGGCAATCTGGACGAATTCTTCATGGTCCGAGTGGCGGGCCTGGCCGGGCAGGTGCGCGCAAAGCTCGAGATCCGATCCGACGACGGCCTTCTTCCGCAGGAGCAGCTGAACCTCATTCTGGCCGAGGTGGAAGCGCTACAGATCGCTCAGCAGGCGTCGCTCGCCGAGCTTGTGAAGGCGCTCAAGGCCGAGAACATCCTGATCGTCGGGGCGGGCGAACTGAAGAAGGACGATCGCGCCTGGCTCGAGAAGCATTTCGACGACGCGATCTTTCCGGTCCTGACGCCACTTTCGGTGGACCCGGCCCATCCGTTTCCGTTCATTCCGAACCTCGGTTTCTCGATGGCCTTCGCGCTGGAGCGAGAACGCGACTCGCAGCGCATGAATGCGCTTCTGCGCCTGCCCACCGCGCTGCAACGCTTCATAGAGATGCCCGTCAGCGAGTCGGGGCAGGCGCGCTTCGTGCCGCTGGAGAGCGTCGTCGCGCTGTTCATCTCGCGACTGTTTCCAGGCTATCGTGTGCGCGGCCAGGGAACGTTCCGCATCATTCGCGACTCGGATATCGAGGTCGAGGAGGAGGCGGAGGATCTCGTTCGCCTCTTCGAGACGGCGCTCAAGCGCCGCCGGCGTGGGCGCGTGATCCGCATCGAGTTCGATCACGTGATGCCCGAGGGTCTGCGTAACTTCGTGGCGGGCGAGCTCAACGTCTCCGAAAACCGCGTGTCGGTCATGGACGGAATGCTCGCGCTCGACTCGGTATCTCAGATCGTGCGTGTACCCCGCGACGATCTCAAGTTCTCGTCCTATATCCCGCGCTTCCCGGAGCGGATCCGCGAACACAATGGCGACTGCTTCGCGGCGATCCGCGAGAAGGACATCGTCATACACCATCCCTACGAGAGCTTCGACGTCGTGGTGCAGTTCCTGCGCCAGGCCGCTCTCGACCCCAATGTCGTGGCGATCAAGCAGACGCTCTACCGGACCTCGAACGACTCGCCGATCGTGCGCGCGCTCGTGGATGCCGCCGAAGCCGGAAAGTCGGTGACGGCGCTGGTGGAGTTGAAGGCTCGCTTCGACGAGGAAGCGAACATCAAGTGGGCGCGCGACCTCGAGCGCGCCGGCGTGCAGGTCGTCTTCGGCTTCATCGAGAAGAAGACCCATTCCAAGATGAGCCTCGTGGTCCGGCGCGAGGAGGGCAAGCTCGTCTCCTTCGTTCACCTGGGCACGGGCAACTACCACCCGATCACGGCGAAGATCTATACGGACCTCAGCTACTTCACAGCCGATCCCGACATCGCGCACGATGTCTCCATCATCTTCAACTACATCACCGGATATGCCGAGCCTTCGACGCTGCGCAAGCTCGCGGTCTCGCCGCTGACGCTGCGTCGGCGCATTCTCCAGCACATCGAGGAGGAGATCGCGCACGAGAAGGCGGGCCGGCCGGGCCAGATCTGGATGAAGATGAACTCGCTGGTCGATGCCGAGATCATCGACGCGCTGTACCGGGCGAGTCAGGCGGGCGTCGAGATCGACCTTGTCGTGCGCGGCATCTGTTGTCTCAAGCCGCGCGTACCCGGCTTGTCGGACAACATTCGCGTCAAGTCGATCATCGGGCGCTTCCTCGAGCACAGCCGGATCTTCTGCTTCGGCGCCGGCCACGGGTTGCCTTCGGAAAAGGCTCTCGTCTACATGGGCTCGGCCGACATGATGCCGCGAAACCTCGACCGCCGGGTCGAGACGCTGGTGCCCATCACGACCCCGACGGTTCACAGTCAGGTGCTTTCGCAGATCATGCTCGCCAACATTCTCGACAATCAGCAAAGCTGGTCGGTGCTGTCGGACGGCACCTCGCGTCGCATCACGCCCTCGGAAGGGGAGATGCCCTTCAACGCGCAGCGCTACTTCATGACCAACCCGAGCCTCTCGGGACGAGGGAAGGCCCTGAAATCGAATGCACCCAAGCTCATCGCCCGACAGCGTGCCGAGCATTCCCGCTTCGATTGACGCCGACGCACAGGGGCGCATCCGCGACCGGGTTCCGGTCGCGGTCGTGGACATCGGCTCCAACTCGGTGCGCCTCGTCATCTACGAGGGCAACAGCCGGGCCCCGACGATCCTCTTCAACGAGAAGGTGTTGAGCGGCCTCGGTCGCGGCTTGGCCCAGACCAACCGGCTCGACGACAAGGCCGTCGCCAGCGCGATCGGCGCGTTGACGCGGTTTCGCGCCCTGTGTCGGCAATCGGGTGTCGGCGAGGTCCATCCGATCGCGACCGCCGCCGCGCGCGAGGCAACCAACGGACCCGACTTCATCCGCGCCGCCGAAGCGGCGATCGGTTGCCCGATCACCATTCTCTCCGGTGCCGACGAGGCGCGCTTCGCGGCAGAAGGCGTGATGGCCGGCTTTCACGCCCCGAGCGGCTTCGCGGGGGATTTGGGCGGCGGTAGCCTGGAGATCGTCGAAATCAGCAACGGCGCGATCGGGCAGGGCATCACCATGCCGCTCGGCGGCCTTCGACTGCAGGATCTATCGGGTAACGATCCCGCCAAGGCCCGTGCCATCGCCGACAGTCACGTCGTCGCCTCCGGGTTCGGTCCGCTCGCTGCCGGCCGTCCCTTCTTCGCGGTCGGTGGAACGTGGCGCAACCTCTTCCGCCTGCACATGGAGCAGACGGGGTATCCGCTGCACGTCATGCACGGCTATACGGTGAAGGCGGCCGATGCCGCCGACTTTCTCGGCGCGGTCGTCAAAAGCGACCCCGAGAAGCTGCCGGGCATCGCCGCCGTATCGCGCTCGCGTCGCCAGCTCCTCGCCTTTGGTGCCGTGGCGATGCAGGCGGTCGTTCAGCACCTCAAGCCGTCCGAGATCGTCCTGTCTGCCTACGGCGTGCGGGAGGGTTATCTGCATTCCCGCCTGTCGGACGAGGACAAGGCCAAGGACCCACTGATCGAGGCCGCGCACGAACTCTCGGTCCTGCGCTCGCGCTCGCCGCGCCACAACGAAGAACTCGTGGAATGGACCAACCGGACCTTCGCGGCACTCGGTATCGCCGAGACCCTGGACGAGGCGCGCCTGCGCCGCGCCGCCTGTCTTCTCACCGACATCTCGTGGCGCGCGCACCCGGACTATCGCGGGCGCCAAAGCATGTCGATCATCGTCAACGCGAACTTCCCGGCCGTTGATCACGCCGGCCGCGCCTATCTCGGGCTTGCCAACTACTACCGCTACGAAGGCGAGTTCGATCCGGTGGCGCTCAACGTCCTCGGCCAGGCGGTCGACACGCGATCGCTTCATCTGGCCCGCGTCCTCGCATCGCTCTTCCGGGTGACGTACCTTCTGACGGCCGCCATGCCCGGCGTCCTTGGTCGCCTGCGCTGGCTGCAGGATCCGCGCGGCGGGTTCACGCTTGCGGTTCCGCGCGAACTCGCGGGTCTTATCGGCGAGCGGCCGGAAGCGCGGCTTCAGGCCTTCTCGCGGATCGTCGACCGCACCTTGCGCATGGAAGCTCGTTGAGGTCGCGCCGTCAGAGCGCGACCACCTCGACCTTGCGGTTGCGGTAGACGAGGGCCGTGCGTCCGGCCAAGAGATCCAGCGCACGCGCACCAAAGAGCTCGCGCCGCCAACCCTGAAGCGCCGCGACGTCGGCCTTTTCGCCCTCAACCGCCAGCTTCTCCAGATCGTCACCGGATGCGATCATGCGACCCGCGACGCCACGTTCCTCGACGACGATCTTCAGAAGCACGCGAAGGAACTCCACCGCCGCCGCCGTTCCTTCCGGGAGGTTCGGCGGGCGGGGGATCGGCGGCAACTCGCCTCGCGGCACCGCCAGCGCCCGGCCGACCGCCGCGAGGATCTCTCGGCCGGCGGACGAGCGCTCGAAGCCCTTCGAAACCGAACGCAGGCGGCCCAGCGCCGTTTCGTCCTTCGGCTGCTGCTGCGCGATCTCGTAGATCGCGTCGTCCTTGAGAACGCGGCTGCGCGGCTGGTCGCGTGCGCGCGCCTCGCGCTCGCGCCAGGCGGCGACCTCCTTCAGAACCTGTAGTTCGATCGGCTTGCGGACCCGCAGCTTCAACCGGCGCCAGGCGTCGTCGGGATGGATGTCGTAGGTGCGCGGGTCGCTGAGAACCGCCATCTCGTCGCGCAGCCAATCGGTCCGGCCCTCGACCTCCAACGCCGAGCGCAGGTAGCGGTAGGCGTCGCGCAAGTACGTCACGTCTGCCAAGGCGTAGGTCAGCTGATCGTCCGATAGCGGGCGATGCCGCCAGTCCGTAAAGCGCGAGGTCTTGTCGATGCGCCCCGAACTCGTGCGAGCGACCAGCTGATCGTAGGCGATCGACTCGCCGAAGCCGCAGACCATCGCGGCGACCTGCGTGTCGAAGAGCGGGGCAGGAATCAGACCGCCGAGCTTATGAATGATCTCGATGTCCTGCCGCGCGGCGTGAAAGACCTTCAGGACGTTTCGGTTCGCCATGAGTTCGAAGAACGGCGCCAGATCGATGTCCGGCGCGAGCGGATCCACCAGCACCGCGAGATCATCGGACGCCATCTGAACCAGGCAGAGCTCCGGCCAGAAGGTCGTCTCCCGGATGAACTCGGTATCGACCGTGACGAACTCCGCTCGCGCGAGTGTCTGGCAGGCATCCTGAAGGGCGGCGGTCGTCGTGATGGGCTCCATGCGGTCCTCTTACCGTCTCCGCCGGCCGCTTGCACGTGGCGCGCGTGCGCCGAGCACATCTATTCACGGGATTAGGGGTAGGGCGCGCGAACTTGACAGTCGTTAACGGCCATGCGTTTTCCGCCCACTAGACCGGGGCGCGGCGCGAGGCGTGCGTCCAGCCGAGTTCAGTCGAAAGAAGACCCATGCATCGCTACCGCAGCCATACCTGTGCCGCGCTCCGCCCCGCCCATGTCGGCGAGACCGTCCGCCTTTCGGGTTGGGTTCATCGGGTTCGCGACCACGGCGGCCTTCTGTTCATCGATCTGCGCGATCACTACGGCCTGACGCAGATCGTCGTCGATCCGGAAAGCGCGGCCTTCAAGACGGCCGAGGCCGTGCGATCGGAATGGGTGATCCGCGTCGACGGAGAGGTGAAGGCGCGCACGCCCGAGACCGTGAACGCGAAGCTGCCCACCGGCGAGGTGGAGATCTTCGCGCGCGAGATCGAGGTGCTGGCGCAGGCCAAGGAGTTGCCGCTGCCGGTGTTCGGCGAGCCGGACTACCCCGAGGACGTGCGCCTTCGCTATCGCTTCCTCGACCTGCGCCGTGAAACGCTTCACCGCAACATCATGCGCCGCACGCAGGTCGTCGCCGCCATGCGCCGCCGCATGACCGAAAGCGGCTTCAACGAGTTCCAGACACCGATCCTGACGGCGTCGAGCCCGGAAGGCGCCCGCGACTTCCTGGTCCCGTCGCGTCTTCACAACGGCATGTTCTATGCGTTGCCGCAGGCGCCGCAGCAGTACAAGCAGCTCCTGATGATGTCGGGCTTCGATCGCTACTTCCAGATCGCGCCCTGCTTCCGCGACGAGGACCCGCGCGCCGACCGCTTCTACGGTGAGTTCTACCAGCTCGACCTCGAGATGAGCTTCGTCGAGCAGGAAGACGTGTTCCAGACGATGGAGCCCGTCATTCGCGGCATCTTCGAGGAGTTCGCGGACGGCAAGCCCGTCAGTCAGACCTTCCGCCGCATCCCCTATGCCGAGTCGATCCGGCGCTACGGCTCCGACAAGCCGGATCTGCGCAACCCGATCGAGATGCAGGCCGTGACCGAGCATTTCGCCGGATCCGGCTTCAAGGTCTTCGCCGGCATGATCGCGAAGGACCCGGCCGTCGAGGTCTGGGCCATTCCTGCCAAGACCGGCGGATCGCGGGCCTTCTGCGATCGCATGAACGGCTGGGCGCAAGGCGAGGGGCAGCCGGGCCTCGGCTACATCTTCTGGCGCGAGGAGGCCGGCAAGCTGGAAGGCGCCGGGCCGCTCGCCAAGAACATCGGCGAGGAGCGAACCGAAGCGATCCGCACGCAGCTCGGTCTTGGCGCGGGCGATGCCTGCTTCTTCGTCGCCGGCGTGCCGTCCAAGTTCTATTCCTTCGCCGGCTCGGCGCGTACCCGCGTCGGCGAGGAGCTGAACCTCGTCGACCGTGACCGGTTCGAGCTTGCCTGGATCATCGACTTCCCGTTCTACGAGTGGGACGAGGACAACAAGAAGGTCGACTTCGCGCATAATCCCTTCTCGATGCCGCAGGGCGGCATCGAAGCGTTGGAGGGTCAGGAGCCGCTGACGATCAAGGCGTTCCAGTACGACATCGTCTGCAACGGCTTCGAGATCGCGAGCGGAGGCATCCGCAACCAGTTGCCCGAAACCATGGTGAAGGCGTTCGAGATCGCCGGCTATACGCGTGCGGACGTCGAGGAACGGTTCGGCGGCCTGTATCGTGCATTCCAGTACGGTGCACCGCCCCATGGTGGCATGGCGGCGGGCGTCGACCGTATCGTCATGCTCCTGTGCGGCGCCAAGAACCTGCGCGAGATCGCGCTGTTCCCGATGAACCAGCAGGCCCACGACCTCTTGATGGGTGCTCCGGCTGAGGCGACGCCGGCGCAGCTTCGGGAACTCGGCCTGCGTGCAATCCCACCGGCGCCGAAGGGCTGATCTCGCGCCCGCTGCGCTTCCGCACGGGAAGGGTGGCGGGCAGGCCTATGATACTGTTATCAGCAGCCGTGCCGTAGCGGTTTAAGGGGTGTTCATGCTTTCCGTCGGATCGAGGTGACTGGTCGAACCGTCGGTTAACCGCGTTCGGCATTCACGCAATAGTGGATGCTTCTTTCACTGCGCGGAAAGGTTGACCGTCGAATGATCCGGCTCAAACCGGACCTATCGAACGGAAAGCCTCATGGACACGCTGATCTCGCGCGCCGAGTGTCCCGTCTATGCCGACCTCGACGGCACACTGATCCGCAGCGACCTCCTTTGGGAGACGCTGTTCCTGTTCGCGCGGCAGGATCCTCTCCAGTTCTGGCGCGCCTTCGGCTGGCTCGCGCAAGGGAAATCCGTTCTCAAGGACGAACTCGCGGCGCGCGTCGAGTTCGATGCCAAGAGCCTGCCCTACCGCGAAGAGGTCGTGGCTGCCCTGCAAGCCGAGCGGGAGACGGGACGGCGGATCGTCTTGGCGACGGCCTCCAACGAGCGGCTGGCCCATGCGGTCGCCGACCATCTCGGCATCTTCGACGAGGTCCTGGCGAGCGATCGCGAGACCAACCTGTCGGCGTCCCGCAAGCTGGAACGCATCGTCGCGACGTGCGGACCGCAGGGATTCGATTACTTCGGCAACTCGCAGGACGATGTCTGCCTGTTTCGCGAAGCGCGTCAGGCGACGGTGGTGCAACCGGACCGGGCCGCCACCAACTGGCATGCCGGAGCCGATCCGCATACTCGTCTGATCCGCGACGATGGCCACCCTGCGAAGGCTCTCGTGAAGGCGCTTCGTCCGCATCAGTGGATGAAGAACGTCCTGGTTTTCGTCCCGATCGTGCTCACGCAGGAATATCTCAACATCGGGTTGTTCCTGGCCGGCATCCTGGCGTTCGTGTCGTTTTCGTTCGCGGCATCCGCCGTCTACATCGTCAACGACCTCCTAGACCTCTCCGCAGACCGTCGCCACAAGACGAAGCGCAACCGTCCGTTCGCCTCCGGTCGCGTTCCGATCCCGACAGGTCTTGCGATGGCGGGCGGCCTGCTCGTCGTGTCCTTCGGGATCGCGGCCTTCCTGCCCGTTGCCTTCATACTGGTGCTCGGCGTCTATCTCGTCGCGACGACGGCCTACTCGTTCGCCTTGAAGCGTATGCTCCTGATCGACGTCCTGACGCTGGCCGGGCTGTACACAATGCGCATCATCGGCGGCTCCGCCGCCGCTGCGACGCAGGAGTCCTTCTGGCTCCTGGCTTTCTCGATCTTCTTCTTCCTCTCGCTTGCGCTCGTGAAGCGCTACACCGAACTGGCGGACTTCGGGACGGGCGCGTCTCGCGCGGTGACCGGGCGCGGCTATGTCGACGAGGACATCGAGACGATCGGCCAGGCCGGCATGGCATCGGGCTTCGCCTCGGTCCTCGTCTTGGCCCTCTACATCGACAGCGCGGAGGTCAACGCGCTCTACAGCCACCCCTATATGATCTGGCCGCTGTGCCCGCTGGTCCTCTACATCATCGTGCGCATCTGGGTGCTCGCGCGACGGCGCCAGATGAACGAGGATCCCGTGATCTTCATCCTGCGGGATTGGCGCTCGCAGATCATGATCGCGGCAGGCGCGCTGATGTTTGCCGGTGCCGCCTATGTCTGAGACCTACGACAGCTGGGGACGCCTGGGTCGCCCGCAAGGGGGGCGGCGGGCGATCCCAGGAGCGGATGGGTTCCCATCGGTTCGTTCGCCGGCAGGACTCCTGCCTCGCGGCAACGGGCGTTCCTACGGCGATAGCTGCCTGAACGATGCGGGGCTCCTCGTCGACCTGACGGCGCGGAACCGTATCTTCGGCTTCGACGCGGAAACCGGTCTTCTCGACGCGGAACCGGGCGTTCTTCTTCGGGACGTGACGCGGACCGTGGCGCCGCTGGGATGGTTCCTGCCCGTGACGCCGGGCACACAGTTCGTCACGCTGGGCGGCGCCTTGGCGAACGACGTTCATGGCAAGAATCACCATCGTCGCGGCACGTTCGGCACCTGGGTCGAGGATTTCACGCTGGTCCGCTCGGACCGCCTGCCGATGCGCTGTGCCCGTGACGAGAATAGCGAACTCTTCGCGGCGACGATCGGGGGCATGGGCCTGACGGGAATCGTGACGCGGCTGCGCGTCCGGATGATGCGGGTCGCCTCCAGTTCGATTCGGCAGGTCACCCATCGCTTCGACCGCCTGGAGGACTACTTCGATCGTGCCGAGGAGGCTGACGAACGTCACGAGTACGCCGTCGCCTGGATCGACTCGCTGGCGACGGGTTCGCATTTCGGACGCGGGCATCTCATATGCGGCGACCACGAGGCGGACGGGACCCTGTCGGGCGACGCGAAGCCGGGACGGTTGAGGGTCCCGTTCACCCCTCCGGTCAGTCCGCTGCGGGGCGTTGCCCTGCGAGCCTTCAACGAACTCTACTATCGCCGTGCGGCGGCCGGGCGCAGCGAGCGGACGGTCGCCTTCGAGCCGTTCTTCTATCCGCTCGACGGCGTGACGGACTGGAACCGACTCTACGGGCCGCGCGGCCTGCTTCAGCATCAGAGCGTCGTACCCTATGAGCGAGGAGCGACCGCGGTCCGGGCCCTGATGGAGTGTGCCCACGCGCACGGGCAGGGGTCATTCCTCACGGTTCTCAAACGTTTCGGCGATCGTCCGAGCCCGGCGCTTCTGAGCTTCCCGCGTCGTGGCTGGACCCTGACGCTCGACTTCCCGCACCGCGGTTCGCGGACGCTGGATCTCATGGCAGCGCTGGATCGCATCGCGATCGAGGCGGGTGGTGCCGTGAATCCCTACAAGGACGCGACCATGTCGCCGGACACGTTCGCCGCCTCGTTCCCGGAGTGGCGGCGGCTCGAGGCATGGCGCGATCCGGCGATCGTGTCGGATAGCTGGCGACGGACCGCGCTGCGTCTTCCGGCGCAGGCAGGGCGTGCCGAAGCGGCCTGATACCTTTCGTTGACGCTGCGGAACATCAATCGGCTGCCGTTAAGCGAAGCCCAAGAAGCCGCAGGACAGATTGCAGCCCGAAGCGGCGCATGAGGCGCCCGAGGAGCCGAGATGAGTCGATACATCCCCTTCATCCTCTTCACGGTGTTCACCAACGCCGCGGCACAGATGATGTTGAAATACGGCATGATGCAGCTGGGGCCGCTCAGCTTCGCCGGCATGAACCCGATCCTGAAGATCCTGCAGATCGTCTTCAGCCCCTTTGTTTTCCTCGGGCTCCTGACCTTCGTCATCTCGATGGCCTCGCACCTCTTCGTCCTCTCGAAGGTCGAGCTCTCCTACGCCTATCCGTTCCTGTCGCTGGCCTACGTCGTGGTCGCGGTGGCGGCCTGGATGCTGTTCGGCGAGCAGCTGACGGCGGCCCGCATCGGCGGCATCGCGCTGATCTGCGCGGGCACGGTTCTGATCGCCAAGGGCGGCGGCACGGTGGTGGAAGACCCGGCCGCTTCTCCGACGCTCGCACACAACACCAACACCACGCAGGGAATCGTTCGATGAAGCACATCATCTTCGGTGGCGACGGCTTCGTCGGCCGCCATCTGGCAGCGCGTCTCGTGGCGGACGGCGAGGACGTGATCGTCGCGGACATCGCCAAGTCGGACCTGCCGCACTACGCCCAGTGCCGCCACATGACGGTCGACGTCACAGACCCGGCCGCCGTTCGCTCCGTGCCGATGACCGCCGACGACATGGTGTACAACCTGTCGGCCAAGATGCTGTCGCCGCTCCAGGTGCGGGCGAAGCGTCATGAGTTCTTCTATCCCGTGAACTACGACGGGACGAAGCACATCATGGAGGCCATGCATGCGGCAGGCGCCATGCGCCTCGTCCACTTCACGACCGACATGATCTACGGCCACACGGTCGTGACCCCGATGACCGAAGACCACCCGGTCGCGCCGCTCGGCGAATACGGAATGTCGAAGCTCGAGACGGAGCACCTCGCCGCCGAATGGCGCAAGCGTGGCATGCGCATCTCTCTCTTCCGTCCGCGCCTCATCATCGGTCCGGGGCGCCTCGGCATTCTCGAGAAGCTGTTCAAGCTGGTCGATGCGAACCTGCCGGTTCCGATGATCGGTTCAGGCCGCAATCCCTACCAGTTCATCTCGGTCTTCGACTGCGCGGAGGCCGCGCGCCTCGCCTGGAAGGCGGGTGTGCCGAACGAGGCCTACAATCTCGGCTCGCTGAACCCGCCGCCCGTACGCAAGCTGCTGGGCGACCTCGTTCGACATGCGGGCTCGCGTTCGATCCTGCTGCCGACGCCGGCCTGGGCGGTGAAGCAGACGCTGAACCTCCTGGACGCCGTGAACCGTCCGCTGATGGACCCCGAGCAGTATCTCATCGCCGACGAGGAATGCGTGCTGGACGTTTCGAAGGGCGCGCGCGACCTCGGCTGGGTGCCGCAGTACCGCGACGAGGACATGCTGATCGCCGCCTACACCGAATACCGTGCGAAGAAGACGGGTGCAGCCGCGCCGTCGCATGCCTTCGCTGAAGCCGCCGAGTAAGGGAAGGAACCGAACCCATGCTGGATCGCCCCATCACCGCATCTCCCTCGCTCGATGCCGCGCCGCGCGTCGGCCCCCCCAAGCCCGACCTGCTGACGGTCGAGGATGCCAAGGCCATGGACGTCGGCACCATGGCCGACCTCTTCAAGCATCACGTGAACCCCGGCCAGTTTCATTTCATGAAGTTGCTCGGCTTTCATAAGGTGAAGGTCGAGCGCGCCGAGGGCATGTTCTACATCGATCAGAACGGCCGCCGCATCCTCGACTTCTTCGGCGGCTTCGGTTCGCTGGCCTTCGGGCACAACCATCCGCGCATCGTCGAGGCGCGCAAGCGCTTCCAGGACGAGAAGCGGCACGAGATCGCGATCGCCTTCCTGTCGCAGTACGCCTCGGCGCTGGCGAAGAACGTCGCGGCGTGCTCGCCGGGCGAGCTCGACATGGTGTTTCTGGGCTCCTCGGGCTCCGAGGCCATGGAGGCGGCGATCAAGGTCGCCGAGCGTGCCTCGGGACGCAAGAACTGCAAGATCGTCCATGCCGAGAACTCCTTTCACGGCAAGACGAAGGGTGTTCTGTCGATCACCGACTCGCCGCTCTACAAGGGCGAGTTCAAGCTCGTCGACAACACCTACCGCGTCCCGTTCGGCGATCTGGCGGCGCTGACCTCCGTGGTCCGCTCCGATCCGGATGTCGGCGTAGTGGTGCTCGAGACGATCCAGGGCGGAGGCGGCATCATCGAGGCGCCGACCGAGTACTGGCAAGGCGTTCGCGCGCTGTGCGACCAGCACAAGGTCATCTGGGTCGCCGACGAGGTGCAGTGCGGCTATGGCCGCTCGGGTCGCTTCTACGCCTTCGAGCACCACGGCGTCGTGCCCGATGTCACCGCGTTGGCCAAGAGCTTCGGCGGCGGCAAGGCCGCGATGGCGGCGATGATCGCCAAGCGCGACGTCTACATGCGCGCGTATGGCACGCCCAAGACCGCGATGATCCATGCTCATGCCACCTTCGGCGGCATTGGCGAGGGATGCATCACGTCGATCGAGGCTCTCAACACGCTCTATGACGAGGATCTCATCGGCAACGCTGAGGTGGTCGGCGCCTACCTGAAGGAACGGCTGCAGGCGATCGCGGAGAAGTATCCTTCGATCATCAAGGAGGTGCGCGGTCGCGGCCTGATGGTCGGCCTCGAGTTCCACGACTTCTCGAAGACGCTGCCGTTCGCGCTGCGCCCCGTGGTGGCACTGCTCGACGACAAGCTGAAGGGGTCGCTGTCGGGCTTCATCGGCGCGTTGCTTCTGAAGGACTACGACTGCCTGGTCGCCTTCACCGAGTACAACCGCAACGTCATTCGCCTGGAGCCGCCGCTGATCTGCAGCCACGACAACGTGGACCAGTTCTGCGACGCGCTGGACGACCTGCTTGGCCGCGGCATCGTCTCGATCGTCAAGGATTTCGTGAAGACCCAGATGGGCTGAGGCCGATCAGAGCCGCCAGAATGACGAAGGGGTCGGTCGGATAGGTCCGGCCCCTTCATGCGTTTCAGGACGACGGGCCGAGATCGGCGCGGATATACGCCTGCCAGCACGGCGACAGCTCGATCAGTCGATGACCGGTCAAAGCCGGTTCGTAGATTCGCCGAAGTGACATGTTGGCGTTTGTCACCGGGCAACGCGGGTAGAGCACGAGATCGGCCTGCTCGACGGCAGCCTTGGTCGCGGCATCGAGGGGCGGGACCGCTCGGAAGGGGTCCGCACCGATCGCGATCTGTCGGACCGCATCCTTGTCGAGCAGATACGCGAACGGGTTCACGAAATTGAGGTCCATGACCGTTCGGAAGCGCACGCCATTAGCGGTTTCATAGGCGCGGACCGCATCGACGGCTTCGCTGGCAGCCAGAAGCCACGCGATCTGAAAGTCCATCTCGGAATAAAGCGAGAAGGTGGGCAGAAGGTCCGCATCCGCGAAGGCCTGGTAGGTCGCGCGCTGGTCGACGTAGCTGCGCAGGAGCGCGTATCCGCGCTCGATGACTTCGGGGCGCTGCGAGATCTGCGCCAGACCCTTGAGGTTCGCGACCGGCAGGGTCTCGTAACGCATCTGGCCGATCAAGGCCCGCATGCCCTTGTGAGCGACGTTCACGGCCGGCGGGATGGCGGTTGCGGCGACCAGCGCGAAGACCAGGATCGTTCCGCGATCCGCATAGCGTCCGGAGGCCATCAGAATGGCAAGGAGGACGGGCCAAACAAAGATGAACCCCTGGCCGCCCGTATTCTGGGTCTCGTAGAAGAGCCCCGCGAAAAGCAGAACGCCGAGCCAGACCGAGTTGCGGTCGAGTACGGCATGAAGCGTTGCGAGATTGGGACGCCGAACGGCGGTTAGCGCCAGTTGCAGCGCTGGCCGACGATCGAGCCACAGAAGGGCGATCAGCAGGCAAAGGCCGGAACCAAAGATTCCGAAATGAATCGAGGCGGCCTGAATGAAGCGGCTGGCAAGCACACCCTCGTTCATCGCGACAAGGGTCGATATGTCACCGAGGTAGGCTGATACGAGCCCGGACATCGCCTCGATCAGCCCTAGCACCGCGGCGAACGCGACGACGGACATCAGAGCGGTCGACAGGCGCACGCGCCCGGCCGCGAAGGCAAAGGCGCACAGGAGACCGCCGGTGATGAATCCGGTGATCTTCGACAGGAAAAGCGCGGCACAGCACCAGGCGATCGCGAACAGGAGGACGCGCTGGCGACGCTCGAACACCAGGGCGACGGTCAGGGCGTAGAGAACCTGCGCGCCCTGGCGATTGTAGATGCCATAGCCGTCAACGCTTGGATAACTTGACGCCTGTTCGACATTGATCGGGAACAGCACGAACAGCAGGAGCGGAAGAAGCAGCGTGAGGGCGACGCTTCGGGATGACCGGTCGATGCGAGCGAGAACCGGAAGCATCGGCGGCAGGATCACGAGAAGGTAGGACCACTGCGTGAGCAGCAGCGGTTGCCCGGTCGGGAAGAGGCGCATGCCCGCCGCTTGCATCCAGTATCCCAAAGGTCCGACCGGCGCGAAGAAGTCGACAGACGGTATCTGACCGTCGAGGACACGGGTTGCGCCATCGATGATGACGTAAAGATCCCAGTACATCGCGCCGATCGGGACCGACACGCGAAGGCTGAGGAGCAGGGCGCAGCCCAGTAAGACGAGAAGAACAACCCCGAGCGGCGACAGAAGGTGAGCGACCGTCCCTCCCGTGCGTCGCACGGCCACGCCCTTCGGCGTATCGCTGATCTCGCTCAATTCCAGCTCCCGTCCGGCGCGTCGCTGCGCCCGGGGCCGAACCGTCGGTGACCGGCGCGGCGGTCGCCTGCGGCCGCGAAGCGCATGGATGGCTCCGGGTCCGGGGCTTGTTAGCGTTCCGAAGTTGCGCGAGGGTTGTGGTCCTGACGCTGACGCGCCTGCGTGACGGCTCGATGGCCGGATGCGCGGCTCCGAATGGAGAACGGGCCCATGCGCATGCTGATCGCCGCCCTTGCCTTATCGTCGATCTCGGCGTTCGCAGCGCAAGCTGCCGACACGCCCGTCGATGTCGAACTCGTTCTAGCGGTTGACGTGTCCTGGTCGATGGATCGGGGCGAGCAGGAAATTCAGAGGGCTGGCTACGTTGCAGCGTTGCGCAGCCCAGAGGTCCAGAAGGCGATCCTGGAGGGCGGCTACGGCCGCATTGCGGTCGCCTATGTCGAGTGGGCAGGAGACTCCGCTCAGAACGTGGTCGTTCCCTGGACGATGATCGACTCGAAGGAGGCAGCCGAAGCCTTTGCCTATCGTTTGTCCGTCGAGGAGCCGGATCGCGAGCGTCGCACGTCGATCTCCGCGGCCATCGATTTCGTTGTTCCGATGTTCGACGACAACGGCTTCGAGGGGATGCGTCGGGTCATCGATATCTCGGGTGACGGTCCGAACAATCAGGGGCGCCCCGTCTTGGCCGCGCGAAGCGCTGCCCTGGAGCGCGGTATCACCATCAACGGCTTGCCGCTCATGACGTCGGGTGAGGGCGATCCCATGGGGCGCTGGGGTTCGATCGCGAACCTCGATCGCTACTATGCGGACTGCGTGATCGGCGGTCCCGGAGCCTTCGTGATTCCGGTCAACGAGTGGTCGCAGTTTCCGGAAGCTGTTCGCCGGAAGCTGGTGCTGGAACTGGCGGACGTCTGGCCGACGCGCGAGAGCCCGGAAGCGTCGCCCGTGCTGCGTATTGCAGCATCGAACGCCTCGGACTGCCTGGTTGGGGAAGCGATGTGGCAGCGCCGCTACGACCGCTGACGCGTTAGACCTCGGACCGCGTGGGTGAACGGGTTTCCGCACCCCGGCGTCGCATCGCCCCTTGCTCGAACACCAGAACCATCAGGATTGCGAACGCGAAGGGAACGAGGAGGTAGAGAATTCGGAACACGAGAAGGGCCGCCAACACGTCCGTCTCCGCCATATCCGACAGGCCCGCGAGAAACGTGACCTCCAGTACCCCGAGACCGCCCGGCGCGTGGGAGATCAAAGCCAGCGAGAAGGAGATGACGAAGATCGCCAACACCGTGACGAAGCCGGGATTTCCGGCTGCCGGCAGCGCGAAGTAGATGATGGCGGCGGCTGCCACGATCTCGAGCGGCGCCGCCACGAGCTGACGCAGAACGACGTCGCGCTTGGGATATTGCAGCTGGAATTTGCCAATATGTCGAGGTGGTAGCCCGCGAAGGCTCCCGTAGACGTAGAGAGTCAGAGCGGCGACAATCGCCAGGGCGACGGCGACCGGGACAATCTGCGGCACGTCGAAGTAGCGCTGAACGATCGACGGGTTTATCAGCAGCGACGCTGCGGTGACGATCAGAACGCCTAAACCGAAGGTGAACGAACAGAAGGCGATCAGCAGCGCGATCTCCGATCCGCGCAGTCCCTTGGATGAATACGCTCGATAGCGAACGACGGCGCCAGAGAAGACCGAAGCACCGATATTATGCGACAGCGCATACGTCGTGAACGAGGTCGCCGCGACGAAGGGCATCGAGATGCGACGCCCCACATGCCGCAGGGCCAACCGGTCATAATAGGCGAGCATGACGTAGGCGAGGGCGGCCGACAGGATCGATCCGGTCCACTGCCCGGCGCTGATCGCGGTGAAACTCGACCAGATATCTTCCAGAGATAGGCCGCGGACCTCGCGGTAGAGGAGCCAGCAGGAAACGATGACGGCGAGACCGCCGATCACCGGCCAAATGGCATCCTTCATCTTCATGCGGCGTCCTTCCCATTCACGGGATCACTTCGATCGGGTTCGGGGCGCAGTCCCGCACCTTCGGCACGGTGGCCCGTACATAGCCATTCAAGGCGACGCGCGAAAGAACACGAAACCGTTTGTCCGGAACGTGTTGCCGGTCGTGCGATCCGTTCTGATCTGCGGGTCTGACATATCGGGCCAGCCATCTCGGGACAGATGATCTTCAGCGTTCGGCATATGACCGATCGATCGGGAACGATCGATTTTCGTGGGAACCGCCGGAACCAAATGCCGCACCGTGCCGTTCTTCGGCCGCATTCTCGACCTCTCGGAGTTCTTGGTCATGATCCGTCGTATGCCTGCCGTCATCGTCGCTCTTACGGCCGTCATGGCCCTTTCGGCGTGTGCCAACACCGTGCGCGGCGTCGGTCGCGACGTTGGTAACACCGTCGAGGCAACCGGGCAGGCGGCGCGCGATATCGCTCCGCGCTGATCGCAACAGGTTCTTGCAGACGAGGAAAAGGCGGTCGAGCATTCGGCCGCCTTTTTTGTTTGGTTTAGGGGGGCGCACAGGGGGGCAAGGTGATCTTGTGCACAGGGTTGCAGACGCTTCCCCGAGCGTTGTGTCTCCGCTTCTACCAGCGCAACCCCGACAGGACTTGAGCGATGTCCGTGCGACGGAAAGGTTTTCCGACGCAACGCACGTTTCGAAAGCGCGCGGGCAGGCCGTGGCGGTTTCCGGTCACGAAGCAAAAGGGGATCCTGCGATCCGCCAACCGGTCCGCGACCGGAAGGGAGGTTGTCCCGTACAGGTCGAGATCGAGCAACGCGAAGTCGACGTCCGCTTGGGAGAAGCTCATACCCTCGTTCAAGGTCCTGGCCCAAACGCAGTCGGCATCTGTGCTTTCGGACACGATGTCCTCGAGGTCCATCGCGATCAACGGTTCGTCTTCGACAATCAGAACACGCATCGGCCAGTCCCTCAGGTTCCCAGGGACACAACGAAACGCGCACGCTTATGTTCGATTTACATCAAATGCGAATGGTTGTTTCGAGTGGCATGGTTTCTGCCGAGTAAAAAAGCGGTGTTCAAATGGCGACCGCGACAGCTGACTGCGGCTCCATCCCGGACTGAGCGTTCGCGGCGAAGTTTCGCAGCATCGTATCCGCTACGCGGTCGGCGGGCATGGGCTTGCCGAAGTAGTATCCCTGCAACTGGTCGCATCCCAGTCGTGACAGGACGTCGGACTGTTCCCGGGTCTCGACGCCTTCAGTCGTCACCTTCATGCCCATGTGATGACCCATGGCGATGATCGTTTCGAGGATGCGCTCGATGTTGGGCTCGCCGTCGTTGAATGCGGCCATGAAGGATTGGTCGATCTTCAGCTTGTCGAACGGGAAGCGCCAGAGGTAGCCGAGCGAAGAGTAACCCGTTCCGAAGTCGTCCATCGCAATGGAGATGCCGAGCGCCTTGATGTCCTGCAACTGACGCAGGACCGTGTCACGGCGATCGAGCAACAAGGACTCGACCACCTCGATCTCGAGGCGATGTCCGGCGATGCCGGCATTCGCCAAGGCATCCTCGATGATCGGAAGGAGGTCGTCTTCCGCGAACTGGACCGCCGACAGATTCACCGAAACGAAGAGCGGCTCGGGCCAGAGGGCGATCTGGCGAGTCGCCTCGCGCAGGACCCAGTTCCCGATCTCCTTGATCAGCCCTCTTGCCTCCGCAATCGGGATGAAGACCGATGGAGGAATATAGCCGCCCGCTCCATCTGGGAGGCGGATCAAGGCCTCGAAACCGAGGGCGGTACCCTGCCTTGCCGAGACGATCGGTTGGTAGAAAAGTTCAAACCCGTCCTCAGCCAGGGCTGTTCGCACCATCCGTTCGACCGTTCGGCGCCGGTGCGCTTCCTCGTCCATGCCTGGGTCGAACAGGACGTAGTTTCCAAGCTTGTGGCTCTTGTGGACCGTCAGGGCGAGTTCCGCGTGCCGAACGACTTCGTCGAAGGTTCGCCCATGATCGGGCGTCGACGCCGCACCGATGCAGATGCGGGGCTGCAGAGTATGGCCGTCGATGACGACGTCCTGTTCCAACGCATGCTTCAGGCGCACGGCCAACCCATCGATCTCCGCAAGGGTCGTGGTGCGCCGCTGCAGGAGGACGAAGTCGTCCGGGCCGATGCGAGCCGCGAGGTCTCCGACGTCCGGCATCGTCCGCAGGCGATTGGCGAGAGTCCGCAGCAGTTCGTCGCCGGTCGGCTGCCCGAGCGAGTTGTTGATGTCGCCCAGGTTCTGAAGGTCCACGAAGAAGACCGTGAGGCGCTCGCGCGTCGCGCGTGCCGTCGCGAGGATGCGGTCGGCTTCCTCCTGTACCCGCTTGCGGTTGAGAAGCCCGGTCAAGGCGTCGTGGTTTGCGAGGAACTGGATGCGCTCATCGGCTTGCTCGATCCGCCGCTTGCGCTGGATGTAGATCAGGGCCGGGATGCCGGTCGCGGTCAAAAGAATGCCGACGAGAACGGCGGCTGCGATGCCGAGGACCCGGACGTAGCTGCCGTACGCGCGGCCGCTGTCGGGCATGACGCCGAGGAAGCCGATGCGTTGGCCGTCGCGCTGCAGCGGAAGGATCACGACATAGTCGCCGGTCGCACGCTTCTCCAGCGCGACCCATGAGCCGTCTCGCCGGACATAGTCGTCGGCCAGCCGGTCGCCGGTCACGGTTCCGCCCGGACGATTGCGCAGGAGCCACTCGTAGCGGATGGAACGGGGCGAGAAGACCTCCGTGCCGCGATCATCGAAGATCGTGAAGTTCGCGATACCGGAGGCGGCCGATATGTCGCGGACCGCGGTTTCGATATCAGCTTCGCGCGAAACGCCGGTGAGAAGGGCGTCGAGCGCCGTCTGGTTTCCGGTCAGGTAGCTGGCGAAGCGCGTCGCCGCTCGCTCGGCGTCCGCTTCCATCAGCTTGTCGACGGATCGCTCGGCTAGAAAGACGCTCGCGCATGCAACGGTCGCGAGGACGATCGCCCCGCCCATCGTCGTCATCATGTACGAGCGAATTGCTTTGAGTTTCATCGCATATGGCCCCTCCCGGCAACCATAGGCGGCGGACCGTTAACAAGTCAGTTCACGGCGCGAGCGGGCGGGTCGATCTGCCAGCGTCTGTGGAACCACATCCATTGTTCGGGATGCTCCCGCACCCACGCCTCGACGACGTCGTTCAGCAGCTGACACGTCGCATCGATGTCAATGTCTCCGCTCGGGTCCCGTGGAAGCTCGAGTTTCGGCTTCAGTTCCAAGCGATAGCGTCCGTCGGGAAGTCGGATCGAGCGAGCGGGATGAACGTCGCAATCGAACTGACGAGCCAGCTTGGCGAGAAGCGGATTCGTGCGGCAAGGGCGACCGAAGAACGTGCCAAGCCGGCCCTTCGCAAACTTCTGATCGACGAGCATGCCGACATGTCCGCCGCGTTGGAGAACGCCGGCGAGCGCCCAAGCCGCACCCGCCTTGGACGGAACGAGCTTGCCGCTGTTCGTGCGGCGCGTACGCTGCACCTCACGCGCGATGTAGCGATTGTTCGGCTGCCGGAAGAGGGCGGTGACCTCTAGACCGAACGTTGCGGCGCAGATGGGCAGGAGCTCGAAGCAGCCCGAATGCGCGGTAAAGAAGATCGTCGGGCGCGTGCTGTCGCGCAGGGCCTCGAAGATCTCGATCCCTTCGACCTCAATACGCCCGGTACCAGCCGGCTGCGATGGATCGAAGTCGAACAAAGCATCTAGGAAGACATATTCGGCGGCAACTCGCCCCATCTGGCCCCAGTTCGAAACGGCCGTCGCCTGGATCCAAGCGTCGCTACGGTCCGGATAGGCAGCCCTCAGATTGGCGACCGCGAGCCGGTGTCGCGGCGTCCAGGGACCGATCCAGCGGGCGAGACGATCCGCCAGCGCCAGCCCACGCTCCGCCGGAAAGCGGCGCAGCAACGCGAGGATGGCGAATAGGACCTGCGCGACGAGGTAATTCCGTGCCTTCTTCTGGAGCTTCCAAGCCCGCGCGAGCCGCTGGTTCATGCTGCGGCCCGCAGCTCCTCCTGATCCAGTCGAAGCAGAATCTTACCGAAGACCTGACGCCCCTCCATCCGGCTCAAGGCAACACCGATCTCGCCGAAGTCGACCTGCGTATCGACGACCGGGCGAACCAGACCGCGGGCCATCTTCTGCATCGCGTCGGCCATGTTTTCCATGCGGCATCCGAAGGAACCGATCAGGCGCAGCTGCTGCTGGAACAGCATCATGAGGTTGACCTGCGTCGACACACCCGACGTCGAACCGCATGTCACCAGACGCCCACCACGGCGCATGCACAGCATCGAACCGGCGAACGTATCGGCGCCGACATGCTCGAACACGACATCGACACCGCGCTTTCGGGTCAGCTTGCGGACGGCACCTTCGAAACGATCCGTGCGATAGTTGATCACATGATCCGCGCCGAGCGCGCGCGCGGGTTCTATCTTCTCGTCGGAGCCGACCGTCGCGATTACGGTCGCACCGTGCCGCTTCGCAAGCTGAATGGCTGCGGTTCCGATGCCCGACCCGCCAGCGTGAACGAGGATCGTCTCGCCGGGCTCGAGCTTGGCGTTGTCGAACAGCATGTGCTCGACCGTGCCGAACGTCACCGGCGCCAACGCGGCACCGATCGCGTCGCAGCCCGGTGGGGCGGGGACGAGCAGCCGGGCCGGCAGATTGATGCGCTCCTGGGCGAACCCGTCGAGGTGAAAGCCGTGAACGCCGCCCACATGTTCGCAAAGGTTGTCGGCACCGGCGCGGCACGCCTTGCAGAGACCGCAAGTTCGCGCGCCATAGATCGAGACCAGTTGGCCGGGAACAAGACCACTGGTTCCTTCGCCCAGGCGCTCGACAACGCCCGATGCCTCCGCGCCGATCGTCAAGGGCAGTTTGCGCTTGGCGAACGCCATGCCGCGCCAGCCCCAGACGTCGATATGGTTGAGAGCGACCACCGAGATGCGAACAGTGACCTCGCCCGGTCCGGGCGCGCCCGGCTCTTCGATTTCGACGAGCCGCAGGTCCTTGTCGGCTATGAGTTGCAGTGCGCGCATGTTGGTCAAACCTTGGCTTCGCTCGGGCTCGGGCTCGGTATCAGGCGCGCGGTTCGCGCCCGAGAACCAGCGATACGTTCTGTCCGCCGAACCCGAAGGAGTTCGACAGCACGGCCGAAACGTCGGCGGATCGTGCCGTATGCGGCACCGTATCGAGCGGAATAGCGGGGTCGGGTTGGTCGTAGTTGATGGTCGGCGGCAGAACGCCCTCACGCATCGCCAGGATCGAGATCACCGCTTCGATGGCGCCGGCCGCCGTCAGCGTATGTCCGATCATGGACTTCGAGGACGAGATGGGGGTGTGCTGGATGTTCTCGCCGAACACGGCGGCAAGGCCCGAATATTCCATCCGGTCGTTTTCCGGCGTCGAGGTGCCGTGAGCGTTGATGTACCCGATGTCCTCCGGACGCAGACCCGCGTCGGCCAGACCGGCCCGAAGCGTCGCGATGATCGGCGATCCGTCAGGCTTGGAGCGAGTGCGGTGGAAGTCATCCGCCTTCTCGCCCACCCCCAGGAGAACGCCGAGCACGGTCGCGCCTCGTGCCCGCGCCGCCGACAGCGATTCGAGAACCAACGCACCGGCGCCTTCCGCCATGACGAAACCGTCGCGGTCTCGCGAGAAGGGCTTGGAAGCGCGCTCCGGTACGGCATTCTGCGTCGAAAGAGCGGACAGAAGCGAGAAGCGGATCAACGCTTCGGCACCGACCGATCCGTCGGTGCCAATAGCGATGCAGCGCTCGGTCTCTCCGCGTCGGATGGCCTCGACGCCGAGCTGGATCGCGCTGGCACCCGAGGCGCAAGCGGTGGAAAGCGTCACCGGAAGGCCGCGCGTCCCGAGCTCATCGGACAGTCGCTCCGAGATGCCGCCGAACAGAGTGAGGTCGTAGATCGACTGCGACCGATTGGAGCGCGCCAGATCGAGCAGGCGATCATAGCCTGCCTCTTCGCGAGCCTCGCCGGGTAGCCCATCGAGATAAAGCCGTTGCGACCACTCCAGTTCGATCGGGGGCGCCGCGAGGAACAGGGGACCCGCGAAATCCCCGTCCGGTAGACCGGACTGCTGGATTGCCTCACGACCGGCAGCCTCGGCGAGCGCATAGGAGAGATCGATGCCACTCCACGGCTCGACGTTCATGAAGTCGACGGTGCCAGCGATCGTCGTGCGAAGATTGTCGGTCGGAAACCGCGTGATCGTATGAATGCCCGAGCGACCGGCGGTCAGAGCCGTCCAGTTGTCCGCAACACCGCGGCCCAACGATGTGACGAGGCCGACGCCGGTCACGGCGACGACGGGACGACCGAGATGATCCAGATCGCTGCTAGGCATAACCGTCTCTTGTTTCCTCACGCCGCAGTGGACTCGAGGACGCAGACGCCCTCGCCACGCCGATGACCGTGACTCGTGACGACGACCGAACGCGGCGCGAAGGACGCCGGTCGCTCCTCGCCTCCGCCGGCGGGCGCCGGAAGGATGCCGTGCGCGAGACAGATTGCACCCAACGCAATCGACGCCGGAAACTGCGCCTCGAAACCGTGCCCCACCAGGTTCGCGACCGCTCGGACCGGCGCGCTTCCCAGACGAGGGAACAAGGCCTGCGTCTCCCGCAGCATGTCGTCCGCAAGGCCGGTCGCGCCGGACAGCACCAGCGCATCGTCACCGTCGACACCGCTGGCCTCGACCATGGCGCCGAGCCGTTCGCTCATGGCATCCGGCCGACCGCGATCCCCCGCGACGAAGCGGACCACGCCATAGGCCGTGGCGCCACGCTCTCGCGCGCTGTCCGCAGACTCCAGAACCAGAAACGCCCCCATGCTTCCCGGCACGATACCGCCGGCATCACCCCGTCGCTCGGAAACCGGTTGCCATCCGTTGCGCGGAAGCAGACCCGCCAGTTCGTAGTTCAAGAGAAGATCCTTGCGCTCGGCGGAGAAGGCGCCGCCGACCAGGCAGATACGGCTCTGACCAGCGCGCACGCGTGCCGCGGCGACCTGGACGGCGGAAACGCCGGCCCCTTCCTCACCCATGAACGTGCGCGAGGAGCCCGTCACCTTGTGAACGATCGAGATATTGCCGGCCATCAGGTTCGAAAGCTGGGCGAGAAACAGGGTCGGACGCAGTTCGCTCGACAGGAGCTCGTTGATGAGCGGACGCGGGTCATCGACTCCGCGAGCCCGCGCCATCACCAGCGCATCGACAGACGGGTCACGCTCACCGCCACCAGCAGCGACGATCATGTCGATTCCCGAGCGCACGCTTTCGTCAACTGGTATCGCGGCATCGTCCAGCGCTAGACCTGCCGTGTAGACACCGATCTTCTGCCAGGTCTCCATCTGCCGCTGGTCGCCCTTCTTGGCGATCTGCCGGCTCCAGTCGATCTCTGGCAGCGGATGGACGAGGTAGGGCGCGAAGCGATCGGCCTCGATGCGAGGCTGCGGTGTCGCCCGATCCCGCAAACGCGACACATGCGCTTCGACACCCTCACCGAGCGACGATACGAGGCCAACCCCCGTGATCAGCACCGTATGCAGGGCGTCCGGCATGACAATTCCGTTTCCAAAACGACCGCGAGCGTTGCGAAGCGCGGTCTTCCGTTGCTCGGCGCGGCGGCTGCCTCAGGCGGCCTTAGCCGCACGCAGCTCGTCGATCTTTGCGACGAGGTTCTTCATGACGAAGTATTCTTCGGTGCTGGCCTGACCGTCGTTGACGCGCTGCGTCCAGGTTTCCAGCGGGATCTTGATGCCGAACTCCTTGTCGATCGCAAAGACGATATCCAGAAAGTCGAGGGAATCGATGCCGAGGTCGTCGATCGTATGGCTCTCGGGCGTGATCTGGCTGCGATCGATTTCGCTGGTTTCGGAGATGATGTCGGCCACGCGGTCGAAGGTTGAAGACAAGACGCGTACCTCGTAGATGCGGAAGATCGGTTGAAGAGGCAGCGTATAGGCAATCCCTCGGCTTTTGCAAAGCAGGCCGAACCGTCCGAACTTTTGGCCGGACTGTTTCCACGGCGGGAGCCTCGAACCGTTCCTGCCTGCGACTTGGCGAGAAAGGGTCGAACCCGACCATGACGGCGACCACCCGCGATAGGATATCCCTTTACCAAGCCGGCATGCCGGTCTTTGCCGTTGCCCCCATGATCGATTGGACGGATCGGCATTGCCGGATGCTGCACCGGCTGCTTGCGCCCGACGCGCTCCTTTATACGGAGATGGTGGTGGCAGACGCGGTGCTGCATGGAGACCAAGATCGGATCCTTGGTTTCCACCCGGCAGAGCATCCGGTCGCCTTGCAACTCGGTGGTTCCGATCCCCAGAAGCTCGCTCGCGCCGCCGCGATCGGTGCCGAGATGGGGTATGACGAGATCAACCTCAACGTCGGTTGCCCTTCGGACCGCGTCCAGTCGGGGGCCTTTGGAGCCTGCCTGATGCGGGAGCCGAGGCTTGTTGGCGCATGCCTGCGCGCGATGCGGGACGCCGTCGACGTGCCGGTCACCGTGAAGTGCCGGATCGGCGTCGACGAACAGGATCCGGGGCCAGCCTTGGACGCCCTCGCGGACGAGGCTGTCGAGGCCGGCGCCACGGCGATCTGGGTCCATGCGCGCAAGGCATGGCTGCAGGGTTTGAGCCCCAAGGAGAATCGAGAGATCCCGCCGCTCGACTACGATCGAGTCTACGCGCTGAAGCGACGCCTTCCAAACGTCTTCGTCGGCCTGAATGGCGGCCTGACCAGCGTTGCGGCCGGAGCCGCCCAACTCGACCGGGTTGATGGCGTGATGCTGGGACGCGCCGCCTATGGACAGCCCGACGACTTGCGCAACGTCTCGCCGTTGATCGCGAGGACAGATCGCCGACCGATCGGAGACGCCGAGTTGATCGAGGCCATGATGGCTTACGCGGACAGCCATATCCAACGCGGTGGCCGCCTCGGCCAGGTAACGCGCCACATGACGTCACTTTTCACCGGCCGCCCCGGCGCAAGGCGCTGGCGTCAAATTCTATCGGAGGAGGGGGCGCGCCCCGGCGCGGACGTCCAAGTGCTTGCCAGGGCTTTTGCCGAGGTGCAGCCGATCGAGACGGTCGCGGCCTGACCATCTACTCCGTCAGGATCAGTCGGTTGCCACGAAACTCGACGGAACGGAACGTATCGAGGAAGCTCAGACCCAGAAGGCCGATGCCGAGGTCTTGATCGACGATAACGGCCGAGACGTTGCGTCGTTCGATCCCGCCCACCGACAAGCGATCGATGCGAACACCGGCCGCCTGCGCAACGCCGTTGGCGGTCCGAATGGGCGTTCCGTAGTGCAGCGTATCGACGGGAATACCGGCGCGGGCCGCTGATGCCTGATCGAGGGCGACGACGCTGGCACCCGTGTCTGCGACGAAGCGAAGGGTGACGCCATTAACGGACGCGTCGACATGGAACTGTCCATCGCCCGACCGTTCCACGGAGATGCGTCTGTCGCCGGCTTCGCCGGTGGTGGACGTGCGTCCGGGCTGAAGAGCCGACAACATCCGATCACCGACGAACCGGAGTTCCGGACCGAAGACGTACAGCGCGGTCACGACGGCAAAAGCAGCCAACCACGTGCCGGCGGAGAGAGCTGCGCTGACCCAGCGTCCGCGGGCGGAGCGAAGAACGCCGGCGCCGATCACAGCGGCGAGCACACCGCCGTACAGGAGACCTGCGAAGTCCCCGTCGGGGATGCCCAACAAGGGCGCTCCGCCGAGAACGAGGAACGCGCCACCAACGACCAGAACCGCGAGGAGAATGCCAAAAGGGCCGAACGTCATGCGAACCGCGTCACGAGCAGGCTTCGCCTCGCAAACGATCGAGAACCGAACGTTGCTCGGCTTCGCCCATCGTGGACCACCGCGTGATCTCCGAGATCGTCCGTCGACACGCGAGACAAACGTCCCCTTTGGGTGACAGGCGACATTCGCGCCGACAGGGCGAGGGGACGGTCAATCGTCATGCTTTCCTAGTTGGGTGTCGCTGTCGCGGGTCGCAACGACAAGGGATAGCCCTCACGCAAACGCGACCGTCAGCCCAGCTCCGTCATCGCCGGCATCACTTCCAACACCCGGGAATGTGGAAAGATCGCGATCGCCTCGGTTCCCTTGCCCACGGCGGAATGAAGTTCGAACGTGCCGTTGTGTAGTTCGACTAGAGCGCGGACAATGGGGAGACCGAGGCCGGTACCCTGTTCGGCACTCTTGATCGCCGCAGCGCCTTGTCCGAACGAGGACAGGACGATCGGGATCTCGTGCGACGGTATACCGGGACCGGTATCGCGAATCGACACGTATTGGCCGCCGCCGGCCGTCCAGCCGACCCGCAACAGGATGCGCCCGTTGGGCGGCGTGAACTTCACCGCGTTGGACAAGAGGTTCAGGGTGACCTGCCGAAGGGATCTCGGATCGCCCCATAACTGGGGGAGGTCGCGCTCGAACTCACCGACCAACGAGATATTCTTGGCATCGGCTTTGAGCTGGACGAAGGCGATCGACGCCTCGGCGACGGTCACCAGATCCACGGGCTCTTCGTTCAGCGTGTAGCGTCCGGCCTCGATACGGGAGAGGTCCAGGATCTCGTTGATCAGATCCAGGAGGTGCTGGCCCGACGTATGGATATCGCCGACATACTCCTTGTAGGTCGGGTTGCCGAGCGGTCCGAGGATCTCCTTCATGATCACCTCGGAGAAGCCGAGGATGGCATTGAGGGGCGTGCGGAGTTCGTGGCTCATGGTCGCGAGGAAGCGAGACTTCGCCAAGCTTGCTTCCTCGGCGCGTGCTCTTGCCTCGTCGAAGTGCGTTCGGGCGATCTCGACCTCGGCGACCAGTTGCTCCCGCTGCACCTGATGGTGCAGCGCGTCGATCGACGAGCGGCGAAACCGGTGGGCGGCCAGACCGAGTGCTGCGACCAAGAGCAGTGTCGCCGTCTCGAAGACATCCGACGGGAACACGGCGCCGTCGGCCAACGAGACAGCGGACGCCGCCGCCAGGGGCACGAGGCCCGACGCGACCGCATGTGCCAGGTGCGCGGCGAGAAACGCAACGCCGATCGCCCAAACGAGACCGAGCACGAAGCGAGCACCGTCGCCGATGCCGGGCACGCACGTGCCGCAATCCGGGCCCAGCGTCCAAGCGATCAGGGGAAGACCCATGACTGCCAGCGCGAACTGGAACAAACGCGGCCAGCGTCCGATCGAGGGTTGCAGAGCCGGTCGTGCGTGGAAGAGGACGAGGGCTGCCAGCGAAGGAAGAAGGCTCGCCACGCCGACGGCGAGCCAACGCAGCGGCAGGGTTCCGGTGTCGTTCCATTGCACGAGGCAAACCAGCACGAGCAAGGTGATGTGCAGCATCGCCAGCAGCGGAACGCTCGCGACATGCCGCCCCAGCAGATCCTGTTCGATACTCGGGGGGAGCCCTTCGCTCGAGACGAGGCGTTCGCGTGCCAAGCGCAACGTTCGGCCGACGTCGCCTCCGGCATCAGAACCGTTCAGGGTCGTCGAAAGAGGGGGCGGGGCGGCGAATGACATCGAGAGCGGCGGAACTCGATCCGGAACACGGTTTGGGCCGCTTCATCATGTTGCGGAAAGCTTAAGGAATTGGCTTAAGAAACGCACAAAGCCACGCTGAACTGCGAGACCAAACCCCTGTCTTCCGAGGATGCAGACCGAAGCGATGGCGCGAGACGTTCTGCCTTGGTCGGCTTGAGTGCGCGGATCCGCGCCTGCCGCATCTGCCGAGACGCGCCGATGGGCGAAGCCTTGGAACCGGAACCCAACCCGATCCTGGTTCTCTCTGCGACAGCGCGCATCTGCATCGCCGGTCAGGCACCGGGCGTTCGGGCCGACCGATCCGGCGTCCCGTTCTCGGACCCCTCCGGTGACCGGTTGCGGGACTGGATGGGGATCGGTCCGGAGGTCTTCTACGACGCCAGCCGAATCGCGATCGTGCCCATGGGGTTCTGCTTCCCGGGCCTCGATCGCCATGGCGGTGATCGCCCGCCGCGCCGCGAGTGCCGGCTGACGTGGCACGACCAGGTCTTTCAGAGTCTCGATTCGCTTGAGCTGGTCCTCATGGTCGGCGGATACGCCCAGACCTGGCATGCGCGCCGGGCAGGCGTCGGCCTGCCGTCCGGGGGCGTCGGGCCGGCGGTCTCGGCCTGGCGCAACGCCGCGTTTCGGGACGCGACGCCACAACTCCTGCCCCTACCGCACCCTTCCTGGCGCAACAACGCATGGCTGAAGCGCAACCCATGGTTTGAACGCGAACTGTTGCCGGACTTGCGGACGCGCGTGGCGCAACTGACGTGACGCTTCCACAGGACCTGATACAAGGCCGTGTGTTGACGGGGAACGACGGAATGGATCGGTTGGATAAGAAGATCCTGCGCCTGCTGCAGGAGGACTCGACCCTGGCGGTGGCTGACGTTGCCAAGCGCGTGGGCTTGTCGACCACGCCGTGCTGGCGTCGGATCCAGAAGCTCGAAGAGGAGGGCGTCATCCGGCGGCGCGTCGCGGTGCTGGATCCGACGAAGATCAACGCACGTGTGACCGTTTTCGTATCCGTTCGCACCGCGACCCACTCGGTCGAGTGGCTGAAGCGCTTCTCCGAGGTCGTGTCGGAGTTCGACGAGGTGGTCGAGTTCTACCGTATGAGCGGCGACGTCGACTACCTCCTGAGGGTCGTCGTGCCCGACATCGCGGCCTATGACGCTTTCTACAAGCGACTGATCGCTCGTATCGAAATCCGGGACGTTTCGTCATCCTTCGCGATGGAACAGATCAAGTACACGACGGAACTGCCGTTGGACTACATGATCTTGGAAAAGGGCGACCGGGACGCCTGACGCCACCGGTCGCTGAGCGCTTCTAGCGTGTGAGGCGTGCGAGGAGCGACGACGTATCCCAGCGTCGCCCGCCCATTGTCTCGACCTCGGCATAGAACTGGTCGACCAGAGCGGTGACGGGCAGCTTGGCGCCGTTGCGCCGAGCTTCCTCCAGACAAATTCCCAAGTCCTTCCGCATCCACTCGACCGCGAAGCCGAAGTCGTATCGGCCTTCCGCCATGGACTTGTGTCGGTTCTCCATCTGCCAAGAACCGGCGGCTCCCTTCGAGATGACATCGACCACATTGCCCAGATCGAGTCCCGCCTGCTGGCCGAAGTGCAAGGCTTCGGCGAGGCCCTCGACCAGGCCGGCGATGCAGATCTGGTTCATCATCTTGGCCAACTGTCCACTTCCGGCGGGACCCATGAGGCCGACCATCCGTGCGTAGCTATCCAGCACCGGGCGGACCGTTTCAAACGTGTCGGCACCGCCCCCCACCATGACGGTGAGAACGCCATTCTGCGCGCCCGCTTGTCCGCCCGAGACGGGGGCATCGAGGAACCGGCCGTTCTTGGCGGTCACCGCCTCGTCGAGCTCGCGCGCGAGCGTCGCGGAGGCCGTCGTGTGATCGACCAGGATGGCTTGTGGGGACAGGCCTGCTAGGATGCCGTCGTCGCCGTAGACCACCCCGCGAACGTCGTCATCGTTGCCGACGCACATGAAGACGACATCGGCTTGCATCGCCGCTTCGCGCGGCGAATGGGCGACACGGCCGCGATGCTCCGAAGCCCAGGACTGCGCCTTGGCGGCGGTCCGATTGTAGACAGCGACGTCGTGTCCGCCTTTGCCGGCGAGATGTCCTGCCATGGGATACCCCATGACGCCCAAGCCCACGAATGCGACCTTCATCGATTTCCCTCCGCCCACGCGTTCTCGACTGCGCTAGCAGGTTCGCCGACCTGCGCGATAGGGGGCGTCGACGCCAAGATCCGCTTCGACCGTGAGATGCCGAAAGCGTCTATCTGTGCCTGAACCGAATCGGCTCCATTGCCGTTGCGGCAAGTAGCTGTCGTCAGTGTAGGGGCGTTTGGGAATGCCGCTCGGAACTTCGTCGTCGCGACGTCCCCCTAGGCCGAGAGGGCGACCGGCAAAGAACTCCGAAGCGGACGTGTCTCGACGAATCGTCGAGATAGCCGAAGAACGCTTTCTCACCGACGGGTTCGACGCAACGAGCATGGAAGCGATCGCCATCGAGGCTGGCATCTCGAAGCGCACCCTTTACGCCCGGTTCCGCTCGAAACCACTCCTCCTTCAGGCTGTCGCAGACCACCTCTTCGACCCGTCCCGAAGTGAGTTCACCCGCTACCATGAACGCACCGATCCGCCTGAGACGGTGTTGCGCGACATGGCGCATCACATGCACCGACGTGTGCTGATGCCGTTTAGCATCGCCGTCTACCGCCTCGTCGTGTCGCAGTCCCAGAGACACCGGGACGATGCTGGAATGATGCTCGGCGGAGAGCGCTACCTCGTGCCCCTCGTCACGGCGTTGGCCTTCCAGTTCCGGCGCGGCGCAGAACAAGGAACGATCACCGATCGCTGGGAGCCAAACCTCCTGGCCGAACAGTTTCTCGAGGCGGTGTGCGCATGGGACCTGCGACGTCTCGTCTTCGGACACGAGTTGCCGCAGCGATCCGAGATCAATCAGGCACTGGTCGATCAGCGGTTCGAGCTCTTCTTCGCCGGCCTGCGGCCCTTAGAGGGTGCGTCTATCGTTGCAGATGGCGGGTCGCGCGACGCTCGATCCAGTCCGTCAGATGCCGCAGCACTTCAACCAGCACCAGATAGAAAACGGCGGCCCAAATGTATGTCTGAAAGTCGAAGGTCTTACTGAACGCGCGACGGGTTTCGCCGAAGAGATCGAACACCGTGATGATCGCAACCACGGCCGAGGTCTTAATCATCAGAATGAGTTCGTTGGCGTAAGGCCTCAACGCGACGATCAAGGCCTGCGGCAGGATGATGCGGCGGAGCGTCGTCGCCTTTGAAAGCGCGAGCGACTTCGCCCCTTCCCACTGTCCGGCCGGAACGCTCTCGATGGCGCCCCGAAGGATCTCGGCCTGATACGCCGCGGTGTTCAGTGTCATGGCGAGGATCGCGCAGTACCAGGCCTCCCGGAAGAACCACCACAGGCCCACCATCTCGATCTCCGCCCGGAACGAGCCGAGACCATAGTAGATCAGGAAGATCTGCGCGAGGAAGGGCGTGCCTCGGAAGAAGGTCACATAGACACCGCTCATGCCGCGAGCGATTCGGTTCGACGATAGGCGCCCGGCCGCCAGCGGAACCGAAAGAAGCGCACCAAGCGTGTAGGAGATCGCGACCAGCGTGATCGTGACGCGCAGCCCGCTAAGGTACGCGGGTCCGTATGCCGCGATGAAGGATGGGTTGAAGACGGATACGAGATAGACGACGAGCGCCACCCCGCCTGCGACCCAGATGCCAAGGATCGAGAGACCGAGAAGGCCCGGCTTCGAACGCATTTGTGAGGGAGCCGTAGATGTCATCGCACCGCCTCTCCACGTCGCGCCCAATTCTCGATACGCCGAACGACCGAGAGCGAGACGAACGTCAGAAGCAGGTAGAGCACGCATGCCAGTGCGAAGAACAAGAACTGTTCCCTCGTGACGCGGGCCGCGACACCGGTCTGCCGCAGAATGTCGGCAAGACCGATCACCGATACGAGCGAGGTATCCTTGAGAAGGTTGAGCCACACGTTCGTCAGGCCCGGCAGGCTGATCCGGACGAGTTGGGGAAAGATGACGAGGCGCAAAATCGACAGACGAGACAGGCCGAGCGCACGACCGCCCTCCCACTGCCCAGTCGGGATCGCCTGGAACGCGGACAGGAAGACCTCGCTGGCATAGGCCGCGAAGACGATGCCGAGCCCGATCATGCCGGCGACGAAGCTGGACAGGAGGACCTGCTGGAGGCCGACAGCCCCGGTCATGAGGTTGAGGACGTTCTGCCCGCCATAGAAGACGAGAAAGAGCGTCAGCAACTCGGGCAGGCCACGGAACAGGGTCGTGTAGATCTGCGCGGCAAGACGCAAGGCCGGATCGGCGCTTCGTTTCGCAACCGCCAGCGCGAAGCCGAGACCGAGACCGAAGGGAAGGGTTGCGATGGCGAGCGCAGCCGTGACCAGCACGCCGGAGGCGATCTCGTCACCCCATCCCGTATCGCCGAAGCTGAGAAGCTGAAGGAAATTCATGGTCAGGCGGTCCGGCGCAGGCACGCGGCCGTCCCGCACCACGGAACGGCTGGGGCGGCCTGCGCGTGGCACAGGACGCCCCGACGTGTCGAGTCCGGGGGCGGCCGATCGCTCGGGATCCGCCGCCCGTATGCCTCGCCGCGCCGCAGTTCGCTCGTGTGCACCTGCGGCGCGTCCCTGGTGTCTTACTGGCCGTATACGTCGAACTTGAAGTACTTGTCCTGGATCGTCTTGTAGGTGCCGTCCGCTCGGATCGCGACGATCGCGTCGTCGAACATCTTCTTCAGCTTCTCGTCGCCCTTGCGGAGAGCGATGCCAGCGCCACGCCCGTAGATCTGCTCGCTCGGAGGAAGCGAGCCAAGAACCTTGCAGCATGCGCCTTCCGGGCTGTCGATCCACTGCGACAGAACGACGATGTCGTCCGAGACAGCGTCGAGACGACCGTTCTCGATATCAAGCTTGTACTCTTCGGCGGTCGGGTAGACCCGGACGTCGGCGTCCGGGAAATAGGTCTCGACGGCCTGCGAGTGGGTGGTCGAACCCTGGACGCCGATCGTCTTGCCCGACAGCGATGCGGCTGTCGTGTCCGCGATCGCCGAATCCTTCGGCACGGCCAGCGCGCCCGGCGTGTTGTAGTACTTGTTGGTGAAGAGAACCTGCTTCTCGCGTTCCGGCGTAATCGACATCGACGCGATCACCGCATCGAAGCGATCGTTCTGCAGGGCCGGGATCATTCCGTCCCAATCATTGGTCACGAAGGTGCAGGTCACCTTCATCTGCTGGCAGAGCGCGTTCGCGATATCGATATCGAAGCCTTGCAACTTGCCGGAGGCATCCAGAAAGTTGAACGGCGGGTACGCGCCTTCCGAGCCGATGCGAACCTCGGTCCATGTCTTGTCGGCATCGCCGCTTTGCGCCGCCGCGACGCCGGCGAGCGCCGACAGGGCGGCTGCGGTCAGGAGAAGGGTCTTGAAGGTTCGCATGAAAGGATCATTCCTTGGGAGACGGCAGAGACTTCGCGGCACCGAGCAGGGGCCTTCGAAACGAGCATGCCCATAAACGCAGCGATACTGCCGGTTTCACGACGAGGCGCAAGGGCCGCGATGACGGGAATTAGCGGTTTCCGTAAACTGCCACATGATGGCGAGCACGCTCGATGTCGCTTGGCGTGTTAATGTTGAAGAACGGATCCCCGTCGGGCGCATCGTCCATGTCCGGGAAATCCACGACAACGTGCGGCACGACACCGATCGCGGAGCGCAGCGAACGCTCGGGAGCGTCGTCGATCTGCGCGATCGCTTCCGAGGTCCACAATGCAAACGTCGGTATCCAGTTGGTTCGGTGACTGGCTACGGCGACGCCGTCGGGCGGTACGCGGGCGCTCAAGGATGCAACAACGTCTCGGGGAAAGAAGGGCGTGTCGGCCGCTGCCGTCATGAGAAGGAAGGACGACAGCCCTTTCGTGGCTTCGACATGACGCGCGGTCGATACGACACCGTTCAACGGGCCGTGGAACGAGCCACCCGCGTCTGCAACGAATGTCCAGCGCGGATCGACCTGTTCGAGGCTGGATGCTACCGACACGACGATCTCATCGACTTGCGGCTGGAGACGCTCGATCGCCCGGACAAGCAGGGACCGGTCGCCGAGGGCGAGCAGCGGCTTGGGGCGCTCTGCGTTCATGCGCGCGCCTCGACCGCCTGCGAGAACCACGCCGATGACGGGACGCCTTCGATTCACGGTACCTCGGCTTCTGCAGCGGTCTTGATGCCCCGTCGGGTCTCGCGGCGAATCATGTAGGCACCGCTTGCGACCACGATGGCGGAGCCGAGAAGCGCGGAAGGCTGGGGTATCTCAGCGAATATGACGATGCCCAGAACGAACGCCGACAGGAGAACGGTGTAGCGGAATGGGGCAACGAAGCTCATGTCGCCCATGCGCACGGCCAAGACGATCAGAACGTAGCCGACGCCGACGGCAACGGCTGCAACCGCCAGCATAGCCCAGAGCGAGCCGGTCATCGGTTGCCAACCAGCCACCGGAAGCCAAGCGAAGCCGGTCAGGCATACCGCCCCAGCCGTTATGCAGGCGACGTGCAGGGACGGAATCGAGCTCGGCATGGCGCGTGTCACGAGATCTCGTACGGCCGCCGCGAGGACCGAAAGAACCACCCAGACGGCGTAGATGTTGAACCCCTCGCTGTCCGGTCGAACGATGACCAGCACGCCGAGAAATCCAGTCGCGATCGCACACCAACGTCGCCATCCGACCTGCTCGCGCAGGAAGATGGCGGCCAGAAGGGTGATCGTGAGCGGAAGCGCCTGGAAAATCGCCGTCGTGTTGGCGAGCGGCATGTGACGCAGCGCGGAAATGTAGGCGATCGTCGTGGCGATGTCGGCCAAGGCTCGGCACATCACGGCCGGATGGAACGCATGCCGGATCGGAAGAAGCGCGCCAAACCACAAGGCCAGCGCAACCAGAAGGGTTGTCGTCATGACGCCCCGGAGCGCCATGATCTGGGCGGTCTCGATAGAGCCCGACGAGAGCTTCACGAGCGCGTCGTTGACCGCGAACGCCGCTTGCGATGCCACCATGAGAGCGGCGGCGCGTATGTTGTTGGCTGCCGCCGAAGGCGACGTGGCAGGCGACTTCAAGCGAAACTTCCCCAACGGGCGCGATGGGGAAGGCCTTAGGATGCTTGAGGATACGAAGCCAGCGCCGTTTGGTCGACTGGCTCCGAATCCCGAACGCTATCCTCAGTAGTAGCCGCGGCGGCCCGAGTTGCGGCCGATCACGGCACCCGCGGTACCACCGGCCACGCCACCGATGACCGCGCCCGTTCCGCCACCCACTGCGTTGCCGACGACCGCACCGCCGGCGCCGCCGATCAAGGCTCCGCCCACGGTCCGCTCGGACGTGGTGCATCCTGTCGAGATCAACATGACGGCACCCAAGGCGAGGGCAGGCTTCCAGACAGACTTCATGATCGACTTCCCCACAGATACACCCGCGTCACTCGCGGTGCGTCGCCAACGCTCGACGCGCCCGGTCGTTCCAACGCCACAGCCTAGCCGCCGGTCACGCTCATGTGTCGCGATACAGACGGGCGCCGCGTTGCGCGATCGATCACGAAGTCATGACCTTTCGGCTTGCGGGCGATCGCGGAGTCGATCGCGCGGTGAAGCGCCTCGTCGCCTTCGGAACCGCGCACCACGGCCCGGAGATCCGCGGCATCCTCCTGGCCGAGGCACATGTAGAGCGTGCCGGTGCACGTCAGCCGCACCCGGTTGCAACTTTCGCAGAAGTTATGGGTCATCGGCGTGATGAAGCCGAGGCGACCGCCTGTCTCGGCGATCGTGACGTAGCGCGCCGGTCCGCCCGTGCGGTGCGCCGACTCGCGCAGCGTCCAGCGCTCGGCGAGCCGGGCGCGTACGAGATCGAGGGGAAGGTAGCGGTCGGTTCGGTCCTCGTCGATCTCGCCCATCGGCATGGTCTCGATCACGGTCATCTCATGACCCTCGCCATGCGCCCAGGCGACCATGTCGGCGAGTTCGAACTCGTTGAAACCCTTCAGTGCGACTGCGTTGATCTTGATCAGGATACCGGCTCGACGCGCAGCCTCGATACCTTCTAAAACCCGGGCCAGATCGCCGCGCCGTGTGATCGCGCGGAACTTCTCGGGGTCTAGCGTGTCGAGAGACACGTTCAGGCGTTTCACGCCGCAATCCGCCAGTTCCGATGCATAGCGGACGAGCTGCGAACCGTTCGTGGTCATCGTCAGCTCTCCCAGCCGACCGGTCGCGAGATGCCTGGAAAGCGAGCGAACGAGTTGCATCAGGTCGCGCCGCACCAACGGTTCGCCGCCGGTCAGGCGCAGTCGTCGGACACCACGCTCTATGAAGGCGCTCGCGATACGGTCGAGTTCCTCAAGTGTCAGAAGATCGCGTTTGGGCAGAAACTGCATGGTTTCGGACATGCAGTAGGTGCAACGGAAGTCGCAGCGGTCCGTCACCGAGATGCGAAGGTACGAGATGGCGCGCCCGAAGGGATCGATGATCGGGGCGGCGTGTGTGCTGATCGGCGCGGATCGGTCGAGTAGATTCATGGACCGTCGACGCGCGACGGCGTCGTCCTTTTCTTTCAATTCGGGACTGAATGTGGAAGGTGCATAGGGAGGGGTCAAGCAAAGCGTCTCAGGGAGATCAAGATGCCGTCCACGGACCAGGATCGCGCACCCGCGCAGATCCGCGTTTCGCCCGATCGACGGACCTTGACCGTGGTTCATGGCGACGGCGCGCTGGATCGGTTTCCCGCTGAACTGTTGCGCGTCCTGTCTCCCTCCGCCGAGGTTCAGGGTCACTCACCCGAACAACGCGTCACGGTTGGCGGCAAGCGGGATGTCGCGATCCGCGACGTCCAGCCGGTGGGACGCTACGCGATACGGATCGTGTTCGATGACGGGCACGACACCGGTCTCTATACCTGGCGCTATCTGTCAACGCTCGGCGTCGAGCAGGACGCTCGATGGAGCGCCTACCTCAACGAACTTTCGCTGAAGGGACTTCGCCGAGATCCGAACTGACGCCCGATCAAGCGTTGGCCGGCTTTATCGAAGGCTGGGGAACGAAGCCGGGGAGGTTGTCGAAGGCGGCCTTCAACGAGTCGGACCAGCCGTCCGAAATCATGCGGAAGTAAGGGTCGCGCTGGTCGAAACGCTGGCGGTACCCTGCGGTCAGCGCATCGGTCTCGTAGAGTTGCAGATCGATCGGTAGCCCGACCGAAAGGTTGGATTTGATGGTCGAATCGAACGAAACGAGCAGAAGCTTCACGGCGTCTTCCATGCGCATCGCCGGGTCATAGGTCCTCACGATGATCGGCCGTCCGTACTTGTGCTCGCCGATCTGGAAGAACGGGTTGTCGGGACCGGCCTCGATGAAGTTGCCTTCCGGATAGATCATGAAGAGGCGAGGCCGTCCGCCCTTGATCTGACCGCCGAGGATGAACGAGCCGAGGAACCGGCTTTCCGCATTCGGACCCCCTTCCGCCGTATAGGAAATGACCTCGCGCAGCGTTTCACCGACCAGCTTCGCGGTTTGAAACATCGAGGGTTGCTTCATGAAATTGCCTCGACGCTCCGCCGGAAGGATGCCGCGCTCTTCCAGAAGCGAAATCGTCGATTGGGTCGTGGCCAGGTTGCCCGCCGACAGAAGGCAGACGAAGCGGTCTCCCGGCGCACTCCAGGACCGCAGTTTCGTGACGACCGAAATGTTGTCGACGCCTGCGTTCGTCCGCGTATCGGACATGAACACGATGCCTCGATCGAGAAGCATTCCGACGCAGTAGGTCATGGGTCCGGTCTCTCCAAGCGGCCAGCGTCTCGGCCTGCGCGCCTGCTTATCGCGCGAGGCTGGAACAGACCACAAGACGTTGCGGTGTGCCGTTCGCTCGCGGGTACGGCGACGATCCCAGCCCGAGTGCCTACGAGAAGAAGCTGTAGGAACGGGCGATCTCGTTGGACAGACGATTTCCGTCGACGATCAGGTCCTCCAGAAACTCGTGCAGTCCTGCGTCGATGATCTCCTTCACGCCGCGCGACTCGAGCCGGGCCGCCGTCTCGCGCGCCAGGCAATGGCACTCGTGCTCGGTACCGTAGGCTTTAGCCAGGTAGTCGAGGCTGTCGTTGATGCAGCGGTACGAGTAGCTGAGCGAGCGCGGCATGCGCCGGTTGAGGACGAGAAAGTCGATGATGTCCGCGGCTCGGAACTCCGGCTCGTACTCCCATGCGTAGGACCGTAGAGCCGAGACCGATCGCAGGAGGGAGCCCCACTGGTAGTTGTCCAACGAGGAGCCGACCGAGGAGTGGTCCGGCAGCAGAACCCAGTATTTGACGTCGAGAATGCGAGCCGTGTTGTCGGCGCGTTCCAGGAACGTGCCGAGATTGCAGAAATCGAAGATCTCGTTGCGCAGCATGGTGCCGTAGAACGCGCCGCGAATCAGCGCGGTGCGGGCCTTCACAAGGTCGAGAACGGCGGGAAGGTCGTCGACGGGGCGGGCAAAGCGCGAACGCAGGATGATCCAGCTCTCGTTGAGCGCTTCCCATGTCTCGCGCGTCAACGCGGTTCGCACCATGCGCCCATTCGAGCGCGCGACGCCGATCGAGGACAGGATCGACGACGGGTTATCGAGGTCGCGGACCATGAAGTCGATGATGCGTTCGGGCGCGAAGTCATCGTACTTGGCGAGATACTGTGTCTCGATGCCCGCCGAGACGAGCACCGATTGCCACTCTTCCGGCTGTCCGATCAGGTTCGTGAGCGAGAGACGCAGGCCGGCGTCGAGGAGGCGGGCCGTGTTTTCCGCCCTCTCGATGTAGCGTTGCATCCAGAAGAGACCGTTGGCAGTGCGTCCAAGAAGCGGCATGAGGTCGGCAGTAGCCTCCGAGGATGGGGAAAGGGCGGATCTGGACGCGTCGGCTGCGTCAGTCCTCGAGCACCCAGGTATCCTTGGTGCCGCCGCCTTGGCTGGAGTTGACCACGAGAGATCCCTGCTTGAGCGCGACGCGCGTCAGGCCGCCGGGAATGATCTTGACGATGTCGCTGACCAGCACGAAGGGGCGTAGATCGACGTGCCGGGGCGCCAGACCCGCCTCGGTCAGGATCGGCACGGTCGAGAGCGCCAGTGTCGGCTGCGCAATGTAGTTGCCGGGGCGCTCGCGGAGCTTGGCGGCGAACGCCTCGCGCTCAGCTTTGGACGCAGCAGGACCGACGAGCATCCCGTAGCCACCCGAACCGTGCACTTCCTTCACGACGAGTTCGTGGAGATTGTCGAGAACGTGCGCCAGACTGTCGGCCTCGGCGCATCGGAACGTCGGCACGTTCTCGAGGATGGCGGGACGGCCCGTGTAGAACTCGACGATCGCCGGCATGTAGGAATAGATCGCCTTGTCGTCGGCAATACCGGTGCCCGGCGCGTTCGCGATGGTGATGCCACCCGACCGATAAACGTCCATGATTCCGGGCACGCCCAACATAGAGTCCGGCCGGAAGGCGAGGGGGTCGAGATAGGCGTCGTCGACCCGGCGGTAGAGGACGTCGATCGGCAGGTAGCCTTCCGTCGTTCGCATCGCGATGCGACCGTCGATCAGCTTGAGGTCCGAGCCCTCGACGAGTTCGACGCCCATCTGGTCCGCCAGGAAAGCGTGCTCATAGTAGGCGGAGTTGTGGATGCCCGGGGTCAGGATCGCGACGCGCGGCGACCCCGAGCACGCGGACGGCGCGACGGCTGACAGCGATCTGCGCAGGTGACCGGGATAGGTTTCGACGGGGCGAACCCGGTTTTGCGCGAAGAGTTCGGGAAACATCTGCATCATCGTTTCCCGGTTCTCGATCATGTAGGACACGCCGGACGGGGTCCGCGCGTTGTCTTCCAGGACGTAGAACTGGTTTTCGGCGGTGCGCACGATGTCGACACCGATGATGTGCGTATAAACGCCGCCCGGAGGTCGGAACCCCACCATTTGCGGCAGGAACGCCTCGTTGTTCTCGATGAGGCGGCTGGGAACGACCCCGGCGCGCACGATCTCCTGATCGTGGTAGATATCGTCGAGAAAGGCGTTCAGCGCCTTGACCCGTTGCTCGATCCCTTCGGCAAGCCGACCCCATTCGGACCCAGAGATGATGCGCGGCACGATGTCGAACGGGATCAGACGCTCCGCGGCCTCCTGCTCGCCGTAGACGTTGAAGGTGATGCCGGTTCGACGGAAGAAGCTTTCGGCCTCCGTTGCCTTCTGGGCCAGGGTTTGTGGGACCTGTTGCGCATACCAGGAGTGGAAGCGGCTATAGGGCGCTCGCACGTCCTTATCGGACACCAGCATCTCGTCGAACCCGCTCAAGCCCCGTCCTTCCAAATTGTTGCCCTGCGGGAATGATGCGCGAATTGACCGTCTTGCCAAGCGTTTTCCGTCGCCTGGACGCTCACGACGCTCGAATCGGTGGACGGGCGAATGCGCGCTTGCATGCGGGTCACTCCCTCGCCCATCTTGCCCGCCCGCAGGGCCGGGGAGGGAACGATGGCCAAAACGAGGGAGGAGCCGGCAAACCGGCTCGATATGGCGGCGCGTGCCGGCTGGCTCTACTATGTCGCCGGCAATACGCAGGACGAGATCGCCGCCAAGCTTGGATTGTCGCGTCAGGCGGCTCAACGGCTGGTCTCCTTGTCCATGTCGTCGGGGCTCGTGCGCGTGCGCATCGAGCATCCGGTCGCCGAGACGCTGGAGCTCGGGCGCTCCTTGGCGGACCGCTTTGGCCTGGATGGCGTGGAGGTCGCTCTGGCCGATCCGTCGAAGCCGTCGCTGGCCGGAATTGCCTCGGCTTGCGCTGCCCGTCTGGAACGCGAGCTGCAGCGCACGGAACCCCTTGTGATCGGCGTCGGGACTGGTCGCAGTCTTCGCTCGGCGGTCGAGCAGATGTCGCCGATGCGCTGTCCGCAGCACCGGATCGTGTCGCTGACCGGCAGCATCGCGCCGGATGGGACGGCGGCCGTCTATAACGTCATCTTCTCTTTGGCGGACAAGATCGAGGCGGCCCATTACCCGATGCCGCTCCCGGTCGTCGCGCCATCGCCGCACGAGCGCACCGTCTTGCGTGAACAAGCGATGCTGCGCTCGCTCCATGAACTGGCTCGATGTCCCGACCTTGCCTTCGTCGGCGTCGGCGAGATGGGTCCTCGTGCCCCGCTCCTGGCCGATCGCTTCATCTCCGCCGAAGAATGCGCCGAGGTGATCGAGCTCGGCGCGGTCGGCGAGATCATCGGCTGGATCTTCGACCGGAATGGGCGCGTCATCGATTGCGCACTGACGCGCCGCGTCCTCAGCGCTCCGCTGCCGTTTCCAGACACAACGCGCGTCGTAGCGGTCGCGGCGGGCGCGTCCAAGGTCGACGCGATTCTGGGAGCGCTTCGTGGTCACCTCGTTGATGAACTCATTACCGACGAGGAGACGGCGCGCCTCCTGTTGGAAGCGGGTTCCGACGCAGACGGAACAGACGCTCCGAAGGGTCTTGCCAAGAAATCCGCGCCGGGAAAGATATAGCGCAGCGGGCCTTGATCACGGCGCGTGCACTGCGGCACGAGAATCGTTTGACAAGACTCCGGCATCGGTGGGAATTTGCCCGGACACCGGGTATTTGCCCGTTACTGGGCTTTGGGAGGCTCTTCATGAACTACCGCGCATGGGTGGCGGGCGCCATCTCCTTCTCAGCGCTGGCGACCGCACCGGCACTGGCGCAGACGACGCTCACGATCGGCACCGTGAACAACAACGACATGATCCGCATGCAGGGTCTGACGTCGGAGTTCACGAAGCAGCACCCCGACATCTCGGTCAACTGGGTGACCCTGGAAGAGAACGTGCTGCGTCAGCGCGTGACCACCGACATCGCGACGAAGGGTGGTCAGTTCGATATCATGACGATCGGCACCTACGAGGTTCCGATTTGGTCGAAGCAGCAGTGGCTGGCACCGCTGAGCAACCTCGGCGCCGAATACAACGCCGACGACCTGCTGCCTCCGATCCGCGCCGCTCTCTCGACCGACGGAACGCTCTACGCCGCTTCGTTCTACGCGGAAAGCGTCATGACGCTGTACCGCAAGGATCTGCTGGAGAAGGCTGGGCTGACGATGCCCGAGAAGCCGACCTGGGACTTCATCTCGCAGGCTGCCGAGAAGATGACCGACAAGAACGCGGGCGTCTACGGCATCTGCCTGCGCGGTAAGCCGGGCTGGGGCGAGAACATGGCGTTCCTCGGCAATATGGCCCGTGAGTTCGGCGCCAACTACTTCGACGCCAACTGGAAGCCGCAGTTCGAGTCGGAAGGCTGGAAGAAGGCCGTCACGCTCTACGTCGATCTGATGACGAAGTACGGCCCTCCGGGCGCGGCCTCGAACGGCTTCAACGAGAACCTGTCGCTGTTCGGGCAGGGCAAGTGCGGCATGTGGATGGATGCCACCGTCGCCGCCTCGTTCGTGACCGACCCGAAGCAGAGCCAGGTTCCCGACAAGGTTGGCTTCGCGCCCGCCCCTTGCGGAACGGACAACTGCCCGAACGAGGGTGCGAACTGGTTGTGGGCTTGGTCGCTCGCGATCCCAGCCTCGTCGCAGAAGAAAGAGGCGGCCGAGACCTTCATCTCCTGGGCGACGTCCAAGGCCTACGCCGACCTCGTCGCGTCCAAGGAGGGCTGGGCCAACGTACCTCCGGGCACGCGGACTTCGCTCTATCAGAACCCGGAATATACCAAGGCTGCGCCGTTCGCCGAGCAGACCCTGGCGGCAATCAACCGCGCCGACCCGTCGATGGGACCTGAGAAGCCCTATGTCGGTCTGCAGTTCGCTGCCATTCCCGAGTTCCAGGGTCTCGGCACTGCCGTCGGCCAGGTGATGGCGGCTGCACTGTCCGGGCAGCAGACGGTCGATCAGGCTCTTGCTGCCGCGCAGGCCCAGGCCACCCGCGAGATGACTCGCGCGGGTTACATCAAGTAGGTTCGGATCCCGTCCCTCCGGGTGCTTTTGTAGGCATCCGGAGGGATCATTCGCGCCGCGTGTCAGCTGACGCGTCGTCCCGTTCCCTTCGTTTCTTCGAGACTGCCAGAACGCGTCGGCTTTCCGGCGCGGGAGTCCCGTTTGACCGCTGCCGGTCCCCTCGGGCCGCCGCCTTTCCGGATCGAGTCCATGGCGACCACCCATACGAAGTCCGCCGCACGTGCCATGATGGCGCCATCCGTCATCGCGCTCTTCATCTGGATGATCGTCCCGCTGGTCCTGACGATCTATTTCTCGACGTTGCGATACGGGTTCTACAATCCCGAGACGCCCTTCGTCGGCTTCGAGAACTACCAGTACTTTCTGACCGACCCGCGCTTCTTCAGCGCGTTCCAGAACACCCTGATCTTGGTTGCCGGCGTTCTGGCGATCACGGTGATCGGCGGCACGCTGATCGCTCTGTTGCTGGATCAGGAGTTCTTCGGTCAGTCACCCGTCCGTCTTTTGGTACTCGCGCCCTTCTTCGTCATGCCGACCGTGGCGGCTCTGGTGTGGAAGAACATGATGATGAACCCGGTCTATGGTGTGATCGGGCAGGGGTTGAATGCGATCGGAATGCCCTCGATCAACTGGCTGACGGACTACCCGCTGCTGTCGATCATCATCATCGTCGCGTGGATCTGGCTTCCCTTCGCGACGCTAATTCTTCTCACGTCGCTGCAATCGCTGTCGGAGGATCAGAAGGAGGCGGCCGAGATGGACGGCGCGAAGCCGCTGTCGATCTTCTTCTACATCACGCTTCCGCATATGAAGCGCGCGATCACAATCGTGATCCTGATCCAGACGATCTTCCTTCTGTCGGTCTACGCCGAAATCTTCGTCACGACCGGTGGCGGTACCTCATCGTCGAACCTGCCGTTCCTGATCGCTTCGATCATCTCGCTGGAAGGCGATGTCGGTACAGCGTCGGCAGGCGGTATCGTCGCGGTCATTCTGGCGAACCTCGTATCGATCGTGCTCGTCCGCTTCGTCGGCAAGAACCTGGAGGCCTGAGCCCATGTCGCGTCGCGTCTCGCCCGGCCGCAAGATCGGTATGACCGTCCTCGCCTGGGCGGTCGGGCTCCTGATCTTCTTTCCGATCCTTTGGACGATCCTGACCTCGTTCAAGACCGAACTCGACGCGATCGCGATCCCGCCGAAGTTCCTGTTCTTCGACTGGACAACCGAGAACTACGTCGCGATCCAGGAGCAGCGGAACTACTTCTCGTTCCTTCTGAACTCGATCTACCTCTCGCTCGGCTCGACGGCGTTGGGTCTTCTCTTCGCGATCCCCGCCGCTTGGGCCATGGCCTTCTCGCCGACGCCCCGCACCAAGGACGTTCTCCTTTGGATGCTGTCGACGAAGATGATGCCGGCGGTCGGCGCCTTGGTGCCGATCACGATCCTGTTCCGGAACTTCGGACTGCTCGACAGCCGCTTCGGCTTGATCGTCATCCTGTTCCTGATCAACCTGCCGATCATGGTCTGGATGCTCTACACCTACTTCAAGGAGATCCCCGGCGAGATCCTGGAGGCGGCGCGTATGGACGGGGCGAACCTGCGCCAGGAGCTCTTTCGTGTCCTGGCGCCGATGGCCGTACCGGGCATCGCATCGACGATCCTTCTCAACGTCATCCTGGCTTGGAACGAGGCCTTCTGGACGCTCCTGCTCACCACCACCAACGCGGCCCCATTGTCGGCCTTCATCGCCTCTTTCTCCAGTCCGCAGGGCAACTTCTACGCAAAGCTCTCCGCCGCCTCGACGCTCGCCATCGCCCCTATTCTCATTATCGGGTGGTTCTCGCAGAAGCAGCTCGTGCGCGGCTTGACCTTCGGCGCCGTGAAATGACCCGTCTCGCAAAGGAAACGCGTACATGAGTGCGATCCAACTCCAGAAGGTGCGCAAGACCTTTGGCGACGCCGTGATCATCCCTGGCATCGACCTCGACATCCGGGACGGCGAATTCGTGGTCTTCGTCGGACCATCCGGCTGCGGAAAGTCGACGCTTCTGCGGCTGATCGCAGGGCTAGAAGACGTGTCGGGCGGCAAGATCGTGATCGACGGCCGCGATGTGACCGAGGCGCCTCCCGCCAAGCGGGGATTGGCCATGGTGTTCCAGTCCTACGCGCTCTATCCGCACATGACCGTTGCGGCCAATATCGGCTTTCCGCTGAAGATGGCGAACATGCCGAAGGACGAAATTGACCGGAAGGTGAAGGCCGCGGCCGCGACGCTCAACCTTACCGACTACCTTCAGCGACGTCCCCGCGAGCTGTCCGGCGGTCAGCGTCAGCGCGTCGCGATCGGCCGCGCGATCGTGCGTGAACCGAAGGGCTTCCTGTTCGATGAGCCCTTGTCGAACCTCGACGCCGCCTTGCGCGTCAACATGCGCCTCGAGCTTTCGGAGCTGCATCAGCAGCTCAAGACGACGATGATCTACGTCACGCACGATCAGGTCGAAGCGATGACCATGGCCGACAAGATCGTCGTGCTGAACCGGGGAAACATCGAACAGGTCGGCTCGCCGCTCGAACTCTACGCTCGTCCGGCCAACCTTTTCGTCGCCGGCTTTATCGGCTCTCCGAAGATGAACTTCCTGAAGGGAGAGTACGCGGCTCGTGCCGGGGCCGCGACCATGGGCATTCGTCCGGAGCACCTGGCGCTCTCCACGTCGGGCGGCGAGCTGCGCGGGACCGCTGGCGTATCCGAGCATCTCGGTTCCGACACATTCGTGCACGTGAAGCTCGACAACGGTGAACAGGTGACCGCCCGCTCACCCGGCGATTTCCGGGTGGGTCATGGAGATACCGTCTTCCTGACGCCGGAGCCCGGACGCCTTCACCGCTTCGACGACAAGGGGCTCAGCGTCCACTGATAGGGGAGGGCTCCAAACAGGAGTTCCTGACATCCGGGAGCGGAGCGTCGACGTAGCCGAAGCGCGGGACGCTTGAGCCCGCCCGTTCCATGCGATAGGCCCTGCGCGGAAACCGCCGGTCCGGGCCAGCAAGTCCGGTCGGCATCGCGCGGCTTGTCCGCTCATCCCGAGGTATTGCGACGAATGCTGGACGTACGGCAGCTGGACATTCCAGAGGTTCTCGAGATCAAGCCACGCAAGTTCGGGGATGATCGCGGCTTCTTCTCCGAGACCTTCAACCGGGACCGGCTGCGTGACAACGGCATCGATCTCGACTGGATGCAGGACAACCAGTCCTACTCCGCCGAGGCGGGCACGCTGCGCGGTCTTCACTACCAGGAACCGCCCTTCGCGCAGGACAAGCTCGTGCGAGTGTTGCGTGGGCGGATACTCGACGTCGCCGTCGATATCCGCAACGGCTCGCCCAGCTTCGGCCAATGGGTCTCGCTCGAACTGTCGGCGGACCTGTTCAATCAGATCCTGGTGCCGAAGGGTTTCGCGCACGGCTTCCTGACGCTCGAGCCGGACACCGAAGTCTTCTACAAGGTGACGGCGCGCTATAGTGGCGAACACGACCGGTCAATCCGGTTCGATGACCCGGCGATCGGTATCGACTGGCCGCTCGGTGGCCGCCAACCGGTCCTTTCAGCCAAGGACGCCGCCGCGCCGACGCTGGAGGAGGCCGAGACGCCCTTCACCTTCGAGGAGGCCAGCCGATGAAGATCCTCGTCACCGGCGGCGCCGGCTTCATCGGGTCCGCGGTCTGTCGCCACCTGATCGCCGATACCGACCATTCGGTCGTCAACCTCGACAAGCTGACCTACGCGGCGACGCTTGGCTCGGTGGCTCCGATCGAGGAGAACCCGCGCTATCGGTTTGCGCGCGGGGACATTCTCGACCGGCGTTTCGTCTCCGAGTTGCTGGACGCAGAGAAGCCGGACGCCGTGATGCATCTCGCGGCCGAGAGCCACGTCGACCGGTCGATCGACGGTCCGGGCGACTTCATCCAGACCAATATCGTCGGTACCTACGAGCTTCTGGAATCCGTGCGCGCCTATTGGGCGAAGCTTCCGGACAGCCGGAAGGCGAATTTCCGCTTCCATCACATCTCGACCGACGAGGTATACGGCGACCTGCCGCTCGACGACAGCCTCTTCACCGAGGACACGCCCTACGCTCCGTCCTCGCCCTACTCGGCGTCGAAGGCCGCGTCCGATCATCTCGCGATGGCCTGGTTCCACACCTACCATCTGCCGGTCGTCCTCTCGAACTGCTCCAACAACTACGGCCCGTTCCACTTCCCCGAAAAGCTCATCCCGCTGATGATCCTCAACGGCCTGGAAGGTCGCCGCTTGCCGGTCTACGGACGCGGCGAGAACGTCCGCGACTGGCTGTATGTCGGCGACCATGCCAAGGCGCTGGCGCTCGTCGCCACCAAGGGCGTACCCGGACGATCCTACAACATCGGCGGGCGCAACGAGCGCTCGAACCTGACCGTCGTCGAAACGATCTGCGACACTCTCGATCGCCTCGCGCCACCGCTCAATACCGGTCCGCGCCGCCAGCTCATCGACTTCGTGACGGACCGTCCCGGGCATGACCTGCGGTACGCGATCGACGCCACCCGCATCGAGACCGAGCTGGGTTGGCGCGCGGAAGAGACGTTCGATACGGGCTTGGAGAAGACGATCCGCTGGTATCTCGACAACGAGAGCTGGTGGCGTCCGATCCGTGAGAAGCGCTATTCCGGAGAGCGGCTCGGCTCGAAGACGGCGGAAAAGGTCTGACCCGATGCGCATTCTGGTCACCGGGCGCGAGGGACAGGTCGCTCAGGCGCTGGTCGCCTTGAATGGGAACAGCGCCGAGGTCGTCGCTGTCGGACGGCCCGATCTCGACATCACGCAGGCGCAGTCCGTCCGCGGTATCGTGGCGGAGCTGAAGCCCGATATCGTGGTCAACGCCGCTGCCTATACGGCCGTGGACCGAGCCGAGAGCGACGAGGCCTTGGCCTTCCTGGTGAACCGGGACGGCGCGCGCAACGTCGCAACCGTCGCTGTTGAGTATGGCCTTCCGGTCATCCACATCTCGACCGACTACGTGTTCGATGGCCTCGGCATGGAACGTTACCGGGAGGACGATCCGACCGGCCCGCAAGGGGTTTACGGCCGGTCGAAGCTCGAGGGTGAGCGCGCGGTTGCCGCGGCCAACCCCGCTCATGCGATCCTGCGCACCGCGTGGGTGTACGGACCGTTCGGGCAAAACTTCCTGAAGACGATGCTACGACTGGCCGGCGACCGCGATGTCGTCCGTGTGGTTGGGGATCAGCACGGGACGCCGACCTACGCTCCCGATATCGCCGAGGGCATCCTGGCGGTCGCGCATCGGCTCCAAGCCCGAGATCCGAACGCGCAGGGAATCTTTCATATGGTCGCGGACGGAGAGACGACGTGGGCGGGGTTCGCTGAAGAGATCTTCGCTCGCTCCGCCGAGCGGGGCGGTCCGTCGGCGCAAGTCGAACCGATCAGCACCCGCGAGTATCCCACACCTGCCAAGCGGCCGGCCAACTCGCGGCTCGACACGGCTCGCTTCGTCCGTGATATCGGGCACCGGTTGCCGGACTGGCGCTCGGGGGTCGTTCGCTGCCTTGATGCCTTGGAGAGAGCGTCCGCACGATGACGGACCCCGGCGTGCCGGTCGTCATCGTCCACGTTCATTACGCGGACGTCTGGGCGGACATGGCGCGCGAGATCGCGACCGCCTTCGATCGACCATTCGGTCTCGTCATCACATGCCGCGATGATGGCATCGCGCTGGCCGAGGTTCGGTCGCCTCATCTGGTTTTTGCGCGTCGGCTCCGCACGGAAAATCGTGGTCGCGATGTTCTGCCGTTCCTGCACGCTTTACGTGAGATGGGCGATGGTTTCGAACTCGGACTGAAGCTCCATACCAAGCGTTCCAAACACCGGGCCGACGGTGAGGACTGGCGTCGGTACATGATGGACTCGCTTCTCGGCGGCGAGGGGGGCACGCCAGCCGCGCTGCGCCTGATGGAGCGTGACCATGAGTTGGGCCTGGTTGCACCGCTGGCGCATCTATTGCCGTTGGAAGGCCGGATCGCCCTCAACCGGCGTGCCATGCGCCGCGTTGCCGACCGGATGGATATCCCGCTCGACTTCGAGGAACTGACCCGGAAACGCTTCGCTGCCGGCTCCATGTTCTGGTTTCGGCGCAAGGCGTTGCGTCCCTTTGCTAAAACCGTACTCGACGACCTTTTTCCCAAGGAGAAGGGTCAGCTTGATGGAACGGCAGCCCATGCGGTGGAGAGGCTTTTCGCGCTCGTCTGCGAGCGCTCAGGCTACTGGGTTACGGCCGCCGAGGCTCTTCCGGATCTGCTGGCAGCTCCGCAGCTCGACGCGGCAACTCGGACGGCGCTCACCGAATCAGCGGTTGCCAGAACGTCCAACCCTTTCGCACTGCCGATCAGCCGCTTCTGGGGACGGCACCCCTACCTTCTCCTGGCGGCGCACCATGCCTATGTGCGGACACCGCGGCCCGTCTGGCGCATTGCGCGCCAGCTCCTTCGACGCTTTACGCTCGACCGCTGATCGGCGTCTCAGCCACCGCGCGGTTGAGGACGTCGAGCGACTCACGAACTGCATCGATGATGCGATCCTGTGTGGCTTCGTCGAGATACGCGTGCATCGGCAGGCTGACGACGTCCCGGCACAAAGCCTCCGTCACCGGCAGCCCGTTGCCGCCGACCGGCCAATGACGGTAGGCCGTCTGCTGATGCAGGCCCTTGCCGTAGTAGATGACGGTGGGAACGCCGCGTTCTCGCATCGCAACTGTGAACGTGTCGCGTTGGCCGCCCGGAATGCGGACGGTGTACTGCGCCCACGTCGAAACGACGTTGTCATCGATCGTCTGTGGCAGGACGAGCCCATCCAGACGCTCGTGGTAGCGCCGGGCGATACGTGTGCGGGCTTCGATCTCGTCCGGGAAAATCGCGAGCTTCTCGACCAGTACGGCTGCCTGGAACGTATCGAGCCGTGCCGTCAGACCCAGACGCACGTTGTCGTACTTGTCGGTGCCCTGACCATGAATGCGAATCGATCGCAGGATCGCGGCAAGGTCGGCGTCGTCGGTCTGCATCGCTCCGCCGTCACCCCAGCAGCCCAGCGGCTTCGCCGGATAAAAACTGGTGGCGACCACATCGGCGAAGGCGCCGGCCTGCCGACCATCGCGTGTCGAACCGAAACCCTGGGCCGCATCCGAAATCAACTTCAGCCCGAACTCATCCGCGACGGCCCGGATCGGTGCATAGTCCGCGATTTGTCCGAACAGGTCGACGGCGATGATGGCCCGCGGCACAAGCTCGCCACGCCGCACGATCTCTTCGACACTTTGGCGAAGATGGGCGGGATCGAGGTTGAAGGTCCCGGGCAGGACATCGACAAAGACAGGCGTCGCACCGACGAGACCCACGACCTCCGCGGTCGCCGCGAAGGTGAAGCTCGGCACGAAGACCGCGTCGCCCGCGCCGATGCCCCAAGCCATGAGCGGCATGACAAGTGCGTCCGTGCCCGAGCCGCAGGTGACGGTCTCGCGCGCGCCCGTGAACACGCCGAGCGCCGACTCGAGCTCAGCCACATCGGGACCCATGATGAAGGCGCCCTGATCCATGATTCGCCCAAGCCGCGCCTCGACGGCGGGACGCACGCGGTCGCGCTGCGTAGCAAGATCGATGAACGGGATCGGGGTCATGGGCGGAGGCTCCGGACGCGGCAGTTTCGGCAAGGGCTATCGGTTTCGGGTGCGAAAGCAACCCGTTGCCGTTACCGGGCCGTTCACGATTGGCGCGTTGTCCGCCAGTCTTCGTGAGCGTCCAGCCGATCCTCGAGCAGTTCCTTGTAGAGCACTGAGAGCGCCGCCATGACGTCTCGCTCGGTGTATCCATCTCGAACGCGCTCGGCCGCAGCGGCGCCCATCCGGTGGACGAGTTCCCGTGAGGCCGCCAACCGCTCGATGGCGGCCGCCAGTCCCTCGATGTCGTCCACCGGACGAACGAAGCCGTCGAGGCCATCGCGTACGAACGAGCGACAGCCGGGAACATCGGTGGTCAGGTTGAGCCGACCGCATGCCGCGGACTCGAGCAGCGTGCGCGGAAGGCCCTCGCCGCCGCGAGAGGGCAGGATCGCCGCGTCGTGCGTTGCCCAGACCGAGACGACATCGCGCGTTGCGCCATGAAAGCGAACGCCGGGGCGTCGGCCCCACTCCTCAAGCGTCGTTTGGGCGATCGAGCGTGGATTGGAGGGATCAGGCGCCCCGTAGAGGTCGAGTTCGACGTCGACTCCCTTCCGACGTGCGAGCGATACGGCCTCAACCGCGGTATCGACGCCTTTCGACCAAAGCATGCGCGAAACCAGCGCAAGGCGAAGCGGCCCGTCGCCCAGCGGCGACTGAACGGGCAGGGCATCCGGGTCTATGCCCGCCCCACCGACGAAACGGCAGTTCTTGTCTGCTGGGTCGAAACCCAGCACGAGAGGGTCATCACGATTCTCGAATAGGAAGACCGTTCGCGACGATCTCAACGGGCCACGCAACAAGGTCCGGAGTATCAAACGGCCGAGCCTTCCCTTCGCGTCGCGTCGAGCCCCGATGAGGCCCAGGCCCGTCGGTGCGAAGACGCGGCGCTCGATGCCCGCCGCGCGAGCCGCCGCGCCGCCTGTCAGGATCGACTTCAACGCGATGCAATGCACGAGATCGGGCTTTTCGGTCACCAGGACGTTGCGCATGGTGCGAACGGTGCGAAGCAAGGCGTGAGGGTTGAGACTTCGTCGCTCCGCTTCCACCGCCCGAACACGAGCGCCGGTTGCCTCGATGATCGCGGCATGGTCCCGAACACGCGTCACGACCATGACATCCAGCCCCATCTCGCGCGCAGCGCGTGCCATGGGCAGGAAGTGCGAGGCGAAGAACCAGTCCTCGGTGACGACAAAGGCAATCTTGGGCATGGTGGCGTGTATCGATGCTGACGCGTGACCCCGCAAGGGTCTTGTCGCGCCAGCGGTCTCTGCCTCACACGCGAGGTGAGGCTGTCCTCCTCAACCTGCTGTTTCCGCGAGCTCGATGGCCCGCGTTCCGGTTAGGTCGCGTTGGCAGATCAGCGTGGCCGACGTCCGGATCGTGCCGTCCTTCCAGTAGGCGAAAACGCGGTCGCACTCGGCATCGCGATAGGCGATCCAAGCGCGCTGAGCGCTCTTGAGCGTGGAAACGATGTCGGTTTCGTAGTTGGCGGAGAGTTCGCGATCCTTCTCTTCAGCTGCCTTCAGGGCAGCCTGATAGTTGCGGTTGAGGATCGTGTCCCACGCCGCTCGTTCGGTCTCGAGACAGGCGTCGGTCGCCATCGTGGACACCGCGCCCGGAAGCGCCATGCAGCTCTCCGTTGCCTTGCCAAGGCAGCTCCGCGGCTCGTCACCAGCTGCCGCGATGCAGCTTTCGACGCTCCGCAACGTCTCGGCTTCGCTGGGACCGAAGTCCTGCGCAACGGCGAGCGGGCTCAAACCAAGTAGGACGAGAAGGGAGAGGAATGCGACGCGCGTCGCCATGGCGGGTTGGTTCCTTCGTAGAGCCGGACTAAACGAACGGAACGCTATCCTTCCGTTTGGTCGGGGACAATCTGCCGTGTCGCTTCTTGCGTTCCTTGTTTTATCGGCGGCCGTCGCCTCGACCGGCATCATCTTCAAACCGGGTGTCTGGTATCGGGGTCTGAAGAAGCCTGCCTGGACACCGCCGAACCGCGCGTTCCCGATCGTCTGGTCGATCCTCTACATCCTGATCGCGATCAGTGGGTGGCTCGTCTGGCGACAGCAGGGGTTGAGCTGGCCGTTTCTGATCTTCGCTGCGCAACTCGTCGCTAATCTCCTGTGGTCCTGGCTCTTCTTCGGACGGCGTCGCCCGGACCTGGCGTTCGCAGATATCGTCGTGCTCTGGATCTTGGTGGCCGCCAACATTGCGGCATTCGCCCCGATCAGCGCGACGGCAGCCTGGTTGCTCGTGCCGTATCTCGTTTGGGTGAGCGTTGCGGTGGCGCTCAATCTTTCGGTATGGCGCCTCAATCGAGATCGCGGGGTCTTCGCCTGACCGCGCCGCTTGACGCCTCTGGTCGCGTCCGTCACACCCCCGGCGCCGCGCACGGCGCGAAAGGGAACCCCGACATGAGCTTTGCCATCTACCCGAGCCTTGAGGGACGTTCCGTGTTCGTCACCGGCGGTGCGTCGGGGATCGGTGCCGACATCGTCCGCGCGTTTGCCGCGCAAGGCTCGCGCGTCGGCTTTGTTGATCTGGACGAAGCCCGGGCCACGGCACTCGTCAATGAAATCGAGGCGACCGGGAAGGGCATGGTCGCCTTCGAGCCTTGCGACCTGCGCGATATCGACGCCTTGCGCGATGCCCTCGGTCGGTTGCGTGAGCGCGTGGGACCGGCCGATGTTCTCGTCAACAACGCCGCCCGTGACGATCGCCACGGATGGCAGGACGTCACGCCCGACTACTACGATGAGCGCATCGCCACGAATCTGAGACACATGTTCTTCGCGACCCAAGCGGTTGCCCCGGACATGATCGCCCGTAACCGCGGCTCGATCGTCAATCTCGGTTCGAACTCCTGGTGGGAGGCCGGCGGCGGTATGCCCGTCTACACGACGGCCAAGGCGGCCGTTCACGGCATGACGCGCTCGTTCGCACGCGATCTCGGACCGCATCGTATCCGCGTTAACACCGTGGTGCCGGGTTGGGTGATGACCGAGCGACAGAAGGAGCTTTGGGTAACGCCCGAAGCTCTCGACCGGACATTGGCTCGCCAGTGCATTCCAGTACCGATCGAGCCTGTGTATCTCGCGCGGATGGTTCTGTTCCTGGCGTCCGACGATGCCGCCATGTGCACGGCCAACAACTACATGGTGGAAGCGGGCTCGATCTGACCGCGGTCGGCCTTCTCCCGGCTGCTGTCGTGTCTTCGCTACCGGACACCGCACCGATCCGCTAAGGCGAACCGTTCGTTCCGCCTTAGCCAGGGAGCCGCACGCCCGTGCCCACGCCCGAAGACTTCATTCTATCCCTGTCATGCCCGAACCGTCCGGGTATCGTCGCGGCCGTATCACGGCACCTGTTCGACAACGGGGCCGACATTCGTGAGGCGGCTCAGTTCGATGATCCCGAGACGGGACGCTTCTTCATGCGCGTGCGCTTTGCCATCGTTCAGGCGGTGGTGACGGTGGATAGTCTGACCAAGGGCTTCGAAACCATCGCAGACCGTTTCGGGATGGATTGGCGTGTCTCATCGAGCGCGAAACGGCAGAAGGTGCTGATTCTCGTCTCACGCTTCGATCATTGCCTGGCCGATCTTCTCTACCGGTGGCGGATCGGCGAGTTGGCCATGGACATCGTCGGCATCGCGGCGAACTACCCGCGCGAGACCTACGGGCACCACGATTTCGACGGCATCCCCTTTCATTACCTTCCGGTGACGCGCGACACGAAGCGTGAGCAGGAGGCCCGCATTCTCGCGATCGTCGAGGAAACGGGTGCCGACCTCGTCGTTCTCGCTCGTTACATGCAGATTCTGTCGGACGAGATGTCCGCGGCACTGTCGGGTCGCTGCATCAATATCCACCATTCCTTCCTGCCGGGCTTCAAGGGTGCCAAGCCCTATCACCAGGCCCATCTGCGAGGCGTGAAGTTGATTGGCGCAACCGCTCACTATGTCACGGCCGATCTCGATGAGGGGCCGATCATTGAGCAGGATGTCGAGCGCATCTCGCATCAGGATGCGCCCGACGACCTCGTCCGCAAGGGGCGCGATATCGAACGACGGGTCCTGTCGCGAGCGATCGCATGGCATCTCGATAATCGCGTTATCCTGAACGGCGACAAGACCGTCGTCTTCCGCGACTGATCCGCAACGGTTCCCTTTCGGCGCCCACCATCGGGTACGAATTAACCCTCGGTTAAGCCTGAGGGTGTTCAGTCGGTCATCAACGAAGCCTTAACGATGATGACCGAAACCTTAACCTCCCGTAAAGCGGTCCGCCTGCGTGGTCGCTCCTTCCTGGCTCTGGTGCTGTCGCCGGAACTTCCGTTCCGCGACTGGCTGGCCCAGCTGGACGATCTCGCGCGGCGATCCACCGGCTTCTTCCTAGGCCGTCCGATCGTTCTGGACGTGAGCGGCCTACCGATCACCCGTGAGCAGCTGGCTGATCTGCTGGCTGAACTTACGAAGCGGAACGTCCGCGTCATGGGCATCGAAGGTGCCCTGCCGTCGATCCTCGGACCCGGCATGCCGCCTGAGATGAAGGGCGGGCGCAACGCACCCGACATCGAGGTACCGGAAGCGAACGCCGCGCCAGCAGCCGCGAAGCCTGCAACCGACACCGTACAGGCGCGCTTTGCGATGCCGGCGCCGACGCCCTCGCTGCTGATCGAGACACCTGTCCGCTCCGGTCAGTCGATCATCTTCCCGGAAGGCGATGTCACGATTCTCGGCTCGATCTCGTCGGGCGCCGAGGTGATCGCTGGGGGCTCGATCCATGTGTACGGCGCCCTGCGTGGGCGCGCGCTCGCCGGATCCAGCGGCAACGAGAACGCGCGCATCTTCTGCCGCAAGCTTGAGGCCGAACTCATCGCCATCGACGGTCTCTACAAGACCGCCGAGGACATCGATCCCAAGGTTTTCGGACAGCCGGTGCACGCCTGGCTGGACGACACCGTTCTGAAGACCGTGGTCCTGCCCGCATGATGCGGCGGAGGATACGCGGCGTGCAACTCAGGCAGCCCGAGCGTCTGGGCCTCGACAACAAGGGAAGGAATGGCCTCCATGGCTGAAGTGATGGTTGTGACATCGGGCAAGGGAGGCGTCGGCAAGACGACCTCGACCGCAGCATTGGGTGCGGCGTTGGCCCAGGCCGGCCAGAAGGTCGTCGTGGTCGACTTTGACGTCGGACTGCGCAATCTCGACCTCGTCATGGGTGCCGAGCGTCGCGTCGTGTATGACCTCATCAACGTCGTGCAGGGCGATGCCAATCTGAATCAGGCGCTGATCCGCGACAAGCGCGTCGACACGCTGTGCCTGCTGCCGGCCTCCCAGACCCGCGACAAGGACAACCTCACGCAGGACGGCGTCGACCGTGTGATGGATCAACTCCGCGCGCAGTTCGACTGGGTCATCTGCGACAGCCCGGCCGGGATCGAGCGCGGTGCGACTCTCGCCATGCGCCACGCCGATCTCGCGGTTGTCGTCACCAACCCGGAGGTCTCCTCCGTGCGCGACTCGGACCGCATCATCGGCCTGCTCGACTCGAAGACTCTGCGTGCCGAAAGCGGCAACCGTATCGAGAAGCACCTGCTTCTCACACGCTACGACGCCGCGCGGGCCGAGCGTGGCGACATGCTGAAGATCGACGACGTTCTCGAGATCCTGTCGATCCCGCTGCTCGGGATCGTCCCGGAGAGCCCGGAAGTGCTGCGCGCGTCGAACCTGGGGACGCCGGTGACCCTGAGCGACGCGCAGAGCGCGCCCGCACGTGCCTATGCCGACGCAGCCCGCCGTCTGATGGGTCAGACCATTCCGATGACCGTGCCGGCCGATCGCAGCAAGGGACTCCTTAACAAGTTCTTCGGCCGGAGGGCTGCATGAACCTTTTCAACCTTTTCCAGAAGCGGTCCGCCGCTTCGTCCAGTGCGCCGGCAGCGCGCGAACGCCTTCAGGTACTGCTCGCCCATGAACGAGCGGAGATCGGTCAGGCGGATCTCGTATCGGTCCTGCGCGAGGAGATCCTCGCGGTCATCGCCAAGCACGTTCCCGTGAATCGGGACAAGGTGAAGGTGAAGATGGATCGCGGCGATCAGATCTCGATGCTCGAGGTCGATATCGAGCTGCCGCAGATCGCAGGCGCGGCTCTCGCCCATTAGCCATCGGCGGCGTCTTGACGCCGCCGTCGTCGTGCCGCTTGGGCGATCTCCCACCCGGCGGCGCCTTTCCCAAGGAGAAGCATATGAGCCGAGCCGAACTCCTGGTCCGCCTTCAGCGCGTGCAGGACATGCCGCAGATGCAGGGTCGCAACATTCGCTCCGTCGCGGCCATCCTGTCGATCGACGCGCTTCAGAAGCATGTCGAAGTCTGCGAGGCGCAAGCCGAGAAGGCGGCCCTCAAGCAGTAGGAAACCCAGACCCCGTGAGAAGGGCCGCCGCTTCCCGGCAGGAAGCGGCGGCCCTTTTTGATGAAGCGTCGACGCTTTAGCGCAAAAGGTTGTTGCTGGTCAGGAAGTCCTCCGCGACCGCCCGCGCGGGTTCACCGCCCACCTGCACGCGACCGTTCAGATCTTGCAGCGTTTCAAGATCCAGCTTCTCGAAGATCGGCTTCAAGACGTCGGCGATCTTCGGGTTGGCCTGCAGAACCGCTTCGCGCACGATCGGGGTCGGCTGGTAGATCGGCTGAACGTTCTTGTCGTCATCGAGGACCTTAAGGCCGGATGGCGCGATGCCGCCGTCGGTCCCATAGACCATAGCGGTGTTGACACCGCTCGTTCCTTGCGCCGCCGCAGCGATGGTCGCCGCCGTGTCGCCGCCTGACAGCGTCAGCAGCTGCTCGGGCTTCAGCGTGAACTGGTAGGTCGTCTGGAATGCGGGCAGAGCGGAGGGCGAGTTGACGAACTCGGCTGAGGCAGCGAGCTTGGCGTCGCCCCCACCTGCGACCCAGCGCCCGAAATCGCTCAGCGACGTCAGCTTGTTCGCTGTCGCGACGTCGTCGCGAACCGCCATGCCCCAGGTGTTGTTGGCGCTTGCGGGCGTCAACCAGACGATCTTGTTGGCCTCGTAGTCGAGCTTCTTGGCTTCTTCATAAGCGGCCGCCGCGTCCTTCCAGATCGGAGCGTCCGCCTTGTTGAAAAAGAATGCCGCGTTGCCCGTGTACTCGGGATAGATATCGATTTCACCGGCCGTGATCGCCTGACGCATCACGGGCGTGCCGCCGAGTTGCAGGCGGTCCGTTGTCTCGATTCCGGCGTTCTGGAGGGCCAGCAACATGATGTTGCCGATGACGCCGCCTTCCGTATCAATCTTCGAGGAAACGACCACAGGCGCCGCGAATGCGGACCCAGCGAGCAGGACGCCCGTCAGGGCGGCTGAGAGGAAGGTTGGCAAACGCGGCACGAGCGATCTCCTGAGATTGAATCGACGCTATGATGTCGATCCAGAGGCGGCAATCCTGCGTTAATCCACTAATTTCGCAAGGCGTTTTTGCCGATTCGACGCGTGCGGCGACAGGACGTGGAAGGCGAAACGTCGAATTCGTTAAATTTCTTTGAACTTCAAGGGAACCAACTTCACGTTCGTTCGTATCACGAGCTTGCGGCAACAAGCTGGGGGACGGTGATGACCGCTTCCGAAATCGTGACGGCCTTCGAGGCTGGCTTCATCACGGAAAACGAGGCTACGGAGCAGGGGATGGTGGAGACGCTCGACGATCTCTACTCGCGTCTCTCGCGCGAGCGGACCTACCGTTCGCATGCCTCCAGCCGACATGGCGATCTGCAGCGCCGCCACGGCTAGGTTTCACGGCAGGGTCGCGTTGCTGGCGGCTTGATCGAGCGCGGCGTTACTCATAACCACGGCATCAGGAATTTCCTCCCGTGCCGGATTGTGGGCCTGTATGACCGTCTTGTCCGTCAATGTGAATGCGGTGGCGATGCTGCGCAATCGTCGCGATTTGCCATGGCCCGACCTCACCCATATCGGTCGCCTTGCCTTGCAGGCAGGGGCTGGAGGACTGACGGTTCATCCTCGGCCTGATCAGCGTCACGTGCGTTTCACGGACCTTCCGATGCTGCGCGAACTCATCGACGAGTTTCCGGGCGCGGAGTTCAACATCGAAGGTTATCCGACCGAGCAGTTCCTGCTGTTGTGCGAGGATGCGCGGGCGGATCAGGTCACGCTGGTCCCGGACGATCCATCGCAGGCCACATCGGATCACGGCTGGGATTTTGCAGCGTCGCGTTCCTTGCTGGCGCCGATCATTGATCGCCTGCGTGCTCGAGGCATCCGAGTTTCGCTGTTCGCTGATCCTTCGCCCATCGGCCTTGATCTGATCGCGGATTTGGGAGCTGAGCGGATCGAGCTTTATACCGGCCCGTACGGCGCGACCTATGCGAATGCCGAGGCGCGACGTCGCGAGCTCGAGCGGCTTCGCGAAACCGCCGAACGGGCGTTCGCGCTCGGACTGGATACGAACGCTGGCCACGACCTGACTGTCGAAAATCTGCCCGCTTTGAAGCAGGCCGTGCCGCGTCTCGCAGAAGTCTCGATAGGCCACGCCTTGACGGCCGACGCGCTGGAGTTCGGCATGGAGGAGACGGTTCGTCGCTTCCACGCGGCCTTGGCGTCGTGACCCAAGCTCGACGCCTGCATGTCACCGTCGTCGGCGACGGGCGGGGGATTGAGAGCGCCCTTGACGCCTGTGTCGTGGTACCAGCCTCCGAGGTAAACGAGGACCGTACGGCTGATTGCGTCATCCTCCTCTCGCCGACGCTCCCGGACATCGCGGCAGCGCGGCGGCTGGCATCGTCCGGAGCGCCGACCGCGGTGCTCATCGACGATGCAGCAGCCAGTAGGAATCAGGACTTAGCTGGCTTGGGGTTCCGGGACGTCCGATATGCGACGGTTGCGTCGCTGCCGACCATATTGGCGCAGATCGCGGCAGCCAACACGTCCGGACGCCTGCGTGCGATCGTTCGAGCGGCTGACTCCGGAACGCAGTTCGAGGTCGTCGTGGCGAGCGGAAGCGTGCGGCAAGACGATCTGATCTGCGAAGCACGAGATGGCCTTGAGGCTCGCGTCGAGAGCGTGGTTGATCTGGGCGAGGGCTCTGTGCGGATCCAACTCGACCGCGCGATCCGCTGTGACGTCGGCGATCTTCTCTGCCACCCATCCGAGCGACCCGAGGTTGCCGATCAGTTCTCGGCGCGGCTGACCTGGCATGACGGGCATCCGCTGATCGCGGGCCGCTCCTACCGGTTCGTGGTCGGCGAAAAGATCGTGGCCGGCAGCGTCACCACGATCAAGCACCGCATCGAACCCGACATGGCGGGACCGCTTGCCGCCCGCACCCTGCAAAGGGGTGAAACCGGATCCGTGAACATCTCGCTGCGCCGACCAGTCGCGTTCGACCTGTCCGAGGGTAGCGGACAGCTGCGCCGCCTTCGTGTGCTGGACGCAGTGAACGATCTGAAGCTCGGTACCGGTACGCTCAGTTTCGCGTTGCGACGGGCGTCCAACATCCATTGGCAAAGTGTCACGGTCTCCAAGACGCAGCGTGCTGCGATCAAGCAACAGAAGCCCGTGCTGGTGTGGTTCACCGGATTGTCCGGATCGGGCAAGTCGACCATCGCCAATCTGCTCGAGTCCCGCCTGCTGGCGGAGGGCTGCCACACCTACCTTCTCGATGGTGACAACGTCAGGCACGGTCTCAACCGGGATCTCGGGTTCACCGACGCCGACCGCGTCGAGAACATCCGGCGTGTCGGTGAGATCGCGAAGTTGATGGTGGATGCGGGATTGATCGTTCTAGCATCGTTCATCTCTCCGTTCGAGGCCGAACGAGCGCTGGCACGGGAACTGCTCGGCGAGGGGGAGTTCGTCGAGGTGTTCGTCGATGCGCCGCTCGCCGTCGCCGAGGAGCGGGATCCCAAGGGGCTCTATCGACGGGCTCGTCGTGGCGAGTTGCGCAACTTCACGGGCATCGACAGCCCCTACGAGCGTCCCGGCAACCCTGAGATCCGGCTCGATACCGCGACGACACCGGCCGAAGCGCTGGCACAGCAAGTCTTCGACTACCTGGCGAAACGCGGGCATCTCGCGTTGTAGGCGCCGGTAGCGCATTCCGGCGGCTGCCGATATAAGCCGACCGAACCGCAATCGGATCAGGAAGCGTCGGAGACATGAAGGGTATCGTACTGGCCGGTGGCAGCGGGACGCGGTTGCATCCCATGACCTTGACCGCGTCGAAGCAACTGCTGCCGGTCTACGACAAGCCGATGATCTACTATCCGCTGACGACGCTCATGCTCGCCGGTGTTCGCGACATCCTGATCATTTCCACCCCTCACGACCTCCCGCGCTTCCGGGACCTTCTGGGTTCGGGCGAAGATTGGGGCGTTCGCTTCACCTATGCCGAGCAGCCAAGCCCCGATGGCCTGGCACAGGCCTACCTGATCGGCGAAGAGTTCGTTGCGGGCGAGAGTTCCGTGCTGATCCTCGGCGACAACCTGTTCTACGGTCACGGTCTGCCGGAGCTTCTGTCGCGAGCCGCGGATCGTCCGACTGGTGCCAGCGTCTTCGCCTACCATGTCGCCGATCCGGAGCGTTACGGCATCGTCGCCTTCGACAAGGATGGACGCGCGCTGTCGATCGAGGAGAAGCCTGAGAAGCCGGCCTCGAGCTGGGCGGTTACAGGGCTCTACTTCTATGACGGTCGGGCCTCGACCCTGGCCCGGAGCCTCAAGCCATCGCCTCGCGGCGAGCTCGAGATCACGGATCTGAACCGTATCTATCTCGAAGAAGGCAGCCTCAACGTCGAGACGATGGGCCGAGGCTTCGCCTGGCTCGACACGGGAACGCCCGACTCCCTTCTCGAGGCTGCGGAGTTCGTGCGGACGCTGGAACACCGCCAGGGTTTCAAGATCGCCTGTCCCGAGGAGGTCGCGTTCCAGAAGGGTTTCATCGACGCTCAGCAGCTTCTGTTGCTCGGCAAGCGTTTGGGGAAGAGCACCTACGGCCGCTACCTCCAGCGGATCGCGGAGAACTGACAATGAATCGGCGTGCCCGGCTCGCAGCCGGTTTGGCGGACCTGCGAGCCGGTGTCCGGCGGCGCGAGCTCTGGCTCTATCTCGGCTGGCGCGACGTCCAGAAGCATTATCGTCGTTCGGTGCTGGGTCCGTTCTGGCTGACGCTGTCCATGGGCATCATGGTGGCGGGGCTCGGGGTCCTTTATTCGCAGATCTTCAACATGGAGATCGCGACGTATTTGCCCTTCCTGGCCCTCGGATTCATCCTTTGGGGACTGATCGGAACATCGATCACCAACGCCTGTACGGTGTTCACGTCCGCAGCGAGTTCTGTCCGGCAGATCCATATGCCGCTGAGCATCTACGTGTTCCAGTTCGCCTGGTCGCAGCTGATCACCTTCGCCCATAATTTCGTCATCTATATCGCGGTCGCGCTCATCTTCTCGATCAAGCCGTCGTGGACGACGCTTCTGGTGTTTCCGGCAATCGCCCTGTTCACGCTGAACGCGATCTTCTGCGCCATGATCCTCGGACCGCTCTGCGCAAGGTTCCGCGACATTCCGCTGATCGTCGCCAGCTTGATCCAGGTCGCGTTCTTCATGACGCCGGTTCTTTGGAGCGCGGAGCAGATCCCGCAGCGCGCTCACTTCGTGAACCTCAACCCGTTCTATCATTTCATCGAGATCGCCCGCGAACCGCTTCTTGGCGAGCCGATCAGCCTCCTGCACTGGCTCGTGGCGCTCGTCCTGACCGCGAGCCTCGGAACGGTTTCTTTCCTCTTCTACGCGCGCTTTCGCTCGCGCGTTGCCTATTGGGCCTGACGAGCATGGCAAGCGTTCTCTTCGAGGATGTCGTCGTCGATATCCCGATCTTCGACGCGAGCAGCCGTTCGCTGAAGAACAATGTCCTGGCAGCCGCGACAGGGGGGCAGATCCGACCGCGGGAAGGGCGTGGCAAGGTGTCGATCCGGGCCATAGACCGCATGTCGCTGCAGTTCGACCACGGCGAGCGGATCGGTTTGATCGGGCATAACGGTGCCGGAAAGTCGACGATTCTACGCGTCATCTCGGGCATCTACGAGCCGACAGGCGGACGCGTGAGCGTCGAGGGCGATGTCGCGGCCATGTTCGACATCGGGTTCGGCATGGATCCGGAGGCGACCGGATGGGAGAACATCACCCTACGGGGGATGCTTCTGGGTTATTCGCGCCGTGAGATCGAGCGGCGGGCTCCGCAGATCGCGGCCGAGACGGGGCTCGGCGAGTTCCTCGACATGCCGCTGCGAACCTATAGCGCCGGCATGGCGACCCGCCTGGCCTTTGCGGTCTCGACGTCGATTCGTCCCGAGATCCTTCTGATCGATGAGGGCATCGGCGCCGGCGATGCGGCCTTCATCGAGCAGGCTCAGCAACGCCTGCGAACCTTCATCGGTGAAGCCGGGCTTCTCGTCATGGCGTCGCATTCCAACTCGTTGCTGCGCGAATGGTGCCGGACCGGGCTCTGGTTGGAGCATGGGCGCATTCGTATGCGCGGTGCCATATCCGAGGTCATCTCGGCCTATGAGGCGCACGTCGCCGCATCCGCTTGAACCATTCGGGAACGAGACATGGCGGGCGCCTAGCGATGCGGGAGCCCGCAGCGTCTAATGAACGATCGGGGACTTCGCCCTCGTTCCTTTGTCCGCTGCAAGAGTCTGGAAGTTGTCAGAGAATGGTGGGCGCGACAGGGATCGAACCTGTGACCCCCTCGGTGTGAACGAGGTGCTCTCCCGCTGAGCTACGCGCCCTTGCGACCGGTGCGCCGTGGCGCCCGTCGGGTAGAAGGGTGTTTAGGCAAAAGGCCGCGTCCCGTCAATCGGCCGACACGGTTTCGATAAGACGCAAGAGCGTAGAAGCGTCGATCTCGCTGAAGCGGGAAACGACGAGGTCCGCCTTTTCATGGGCCGCCGGACACGGATCGTATCCGAAATCGACGAGTACGGACCGCAGACCGGCACGACGGGCGGCTTCCATGTCCGTATCCGTGTCACCGACCATGATGCTGACAGGCGCAGATCCACCCGCAAGCGAGACCGTCCCGAGAAGGTGCACGGGATCGGGCTTGCGTCCAGCGAACGTATCGCTGCCACAGATCGCCGAAAAATAACCTGCGATCTGCAGCTCGACCAGGAGGCGCCGAGCCAGCGCTTCCATCTTGTTGGTGCAGATGGCAAGTTTGAAGCCGGCCCCGCGCAGCCGCTCCAGTGCGTCCACCGCTCCGGAAAACGGCATGGACGCGTCCGCGATATGGGCGTTGTAGCGGTCGAGAAAGCGCGGCAACTGGTTAGTGAGGCAGGTCTCGTCCGCCGTGATGCCAGCCGCGCTGAAGCCGAGCTGCAAGATGGCGCGCGCGCCCCGCCCGGCATGTGGACGAACCGCATCAACGTCCAAGCTCGGTAGTCCTGCCTCCGCCAGACAGTAGTTGAGCGCGCCCGTCAGATCCGGCGCCGTATCGACGAGCGTGCCATCGAGATCAAACACGACAAGGGGTGTCGCATCCCGTGGGATCGGATCGAAGGTGGCGGAATGGATCCGGGGAGGCTGAGCGTTCATCTAGGGCGACTTTGGCCGGGACGGTCGACGAATCAAGCCGCTGCAGGCACAGCCGTCCCCATTCCGGTTCGAGCGACGCAACAGGGCAACACGGGACCGGATGGTGCCGCGTGAATGGTTTCCAAGCCGTTTCGAGCGTCGCCGTTTCCTTCTGTCCGAAGGCGTCGTAAGGGCGGGGTGCCGGATAGGGAGGTTGGGTTGATGGATGCGGCGGAAGGAAAGCGGCGGGCGGCGGCGGCGGCGCTGGCAGAGGTCCAGGCGGGCATGCGCCTCGGCATCGGTACCGGATCGACCGCGGAAGCTTTCATCCACCTGCTTGCGGTTCGCGTCAGAGACGAGGGACTGCGCGTTGTGGGCGTGCCGACCTCCGAGCGGACCGCTGCGTTGTGTCGCGACCTCGGCGTGCCGCTGACGACGCTCGACGAACTGCCGGAACTCGATCTCACGATCGACGGCGCCGACGAGATCGACGGTGCGTTGCGTCTCGTCAAAGGCGGCGGAGGAGCCCTGCTGCGCGAAAAGATCGTCGCGGCTAGTTCGGCCCGTATGATCGTGATCGCCGACGGCAGCAAGACCGTCGAGGCCCTTGGCGCATTCCCGTTGCCGATCGAGATCAATCCGTTCGGTGCGGTCGCCACGCGTCTGCAGATCGAAAAGGCGGCCTCGCGCCTCGGTCTCAACGGGCCGTTGGCGTTGCGCAGGCGTGACGATCGTCCCTTCGTGACGGACGGTGGCCACCACATTTTGGACGCATCATTTGGCCGTATTCCCGATCCAGAAGCGCTGTCCGCGTCCCTGCATGCCGTTCCTGGCGTCGTCGAGCACGGGCTATTCATCGGAATGGCCACGGCGGCCGTGATCGCGCGCGGCGAGGACATCGAAGTTCGAGGGGCGCTGTAGCGTCCGGGGCTTGCGACGACGCGCGGAGTTTGGCACCTGCAGCCCGAACGACCGCCGGTCGGTTTGAACGAGGAAGAGATCTCAATGGTCAGCACTAGCTTGCGTCGTGGGATGCTTCCCATCGCCGCCGCCGTTCTTTGGTTCGCGACGCCTGCGATGGCTCAGGACATCAGTCCCGCCCATCTGGCGGCGGCCCGCGAGGCGGTCGATGCGATCGACGCCACGGAGCAGTTCGATCAGATCCTTCTGAACGCCGCGACGCAGATCAAGGCCGAACTGATCGTCAACAACCCGAACCTCCAGAACGAAATCTCCAACATGGTGGACGAGAACGCCCTGGCGCTCGCCCCGCGGCGCGGCGATCTGGAGAACGAGGTGGCTCGCATCTATGCCAAGCTCTTCACCGAGCAGGAACTGCGCGAGATCGGGCAGTTCTATCAGTCCGAGGCGGGCCGCAAGCTGATCTCGCAGGGACCCGCGGCCTCGCGCGACATGATGCAGGCGGCCGACGTCTGGTCGAACGGCATCGTCCGCGATCTGCGCAACAGCGCTCAGCAGGGCATGCGGCGTTTGGCGCCCCCGGCCGAGGCCAGCAGCGCACAGTGACGATGGGCGGTTACGCTCTATAGATACAGAGGCGGCCGCAACGGCCGCCTTTTTCGTGTTGGGGACTGAAAACCGTGGCGTCGAGCGAATACGACTACGATTTTTTCGTGATCGGTGGTGGTTCGGGCGGTGTCAGGGCCGCCCGGCGCGCCGCCGCGCTCGGCCTGCGAGTCGGCATCACGGAGGAGTATCGCTATGGCGGCACGTGCGTCATTCGCGGATGCGTACCCAAGAAGATCATGGTCTACGCCTCTCGCTTCTCGGAGGAGTTCGAGGACGCGTCGTCCTTCGGATGGAGCGTCGGCGAGACCCGTTTCGACTGGTCGGCGCTGATCGCTGCGAAGGACAAGGAGATCGCACGGCTGGAGTCCATCTACCGTGCAAACCTGGAGAAGGCGGGCGCCGAGGTCCTGGAGGGGCGAGCCGTTCTGGAAGGCGCGAACCGCGTTCGACTTCTGGCACAGGACCGCGTCGTTACCGCGGAGCGCATCCTCCTTGCGGTCGGAGGACGCGCCGATGCCTTCGCCACCATGCCCGGTGCCGAGCATTGCATCACGTCGAACGAGGCCTTCCACCTGGAGGCGCTCCCGCAGGACATTGCCATTCTCGGCGGCGGATACATCGCGGTCGAGTTCGCCAATATCTTCCACGGTCTCGGGTCCAAGGTGACCTTGGTGATGCGGGGAGACAAGCTTCTCAAAGGCTTCGAGGAGGATCTTCGAACCGAACTGCAAGAGCAGATGATCGCCAAGGGCATCACGGTGAGGACGAGTGACACGTTCACCGCAGTCACGATGGCCGAGAACGGGCGAATGGCGGTTGCCTTGCAGAGCGGCGAGCAACTCATCGTCGACCAGGCCATGCTGGCCGTGGGCCGGAAGCCCAACACGATCGATCTCGGCTGCGACCAAGCAGGCGTCGAACTGGACGACAAGGGCGCAATCCGGATCGACGACTACTCGCGCACGACAGCCTCCGGCGTCTTCGCTATCGGCGATTGCACGGATCGTCTGCAGCTGACGCCGGTCGCGATCCACGAGGCGATGTGCCTCATAGATACCGAGTTCATGAATCGTCCGACGAAGCCGGACCTCGACTTCGTGCCAACCGCCGTCTTCTCGCAACCGGAACTTGGAACGGTCGGTTTGACGGAAGCGGAAGCTATCAAGCGCTTCGGGGACATCGACGTCTTCCGAGCCCGCTTCAAGCCGCTCAAGCATACGGTGACGGGGCGTGAGGAGCGCACCCTGATGAAGCTCGTCGTCGCAGCCGATGGTGGACGCGTCGTGGGCGCCCACGTCCTCGGGGGAGACGCGGGTGAGTTGGCGCAGATACTGGGGATCTGTGTGAAGGCCGAGCTGACCAAGGATGCCTTCGATCGAACCATGGCCGTGCACCCGACGGCTGCGGAGGAACTGGTCACGCTTTACGAGCCGAGCTACCGCATTCGAGGTGGGCAGCGGGTCGAGGGTTGACGCCGGCTCGCGCGCTCGGGTGACAAGCTACGGACTTCCTGCTTATAAGCCGCGCATCGTTCGCTCCGACGGGCGGCCGGGCCATTCCTTCGCCGGTCGAACGTCCGGAGGCCGCATGGCGCGGCGAAGGAGGTCACATGGTCAAGGATTGGAATCCCACAAGCTGGCGCGCGAAGCCTATCCAGCAGGTTCCGGCCTATCCTGATCTCAATGCGTTGGCCGAAACCGAAAGGCGTCTTGCGTCCTTTCCGCCGCTGGTATTTGCAGGTGAGGCGCGCAAGCTGAAGCGGGCGCTTGGTGATGTTGCGGAAGGACGCGGCTTCCTTCTGCAAGGCGGCGACTGCGCGGAGAGCTTCGCCGAGCACGGTGCCGACAACATCCGCGACTTCTTCCGCGCCTTCCTTCAGATGGCCGTGGTTCTGACGTTCGCCGCGTCCTCGCCGGTGGTGAAGGTCGGTCGTATCGCCGGCCAGTTCGCCAAGCCGCGCTCGTCTGGCGACGAGACCAAGAACGGCGTGATCTTGCCGTCCTACCGGGGCGACATCATCAACGGCATCGAGTTCGACGAGGCGTCGCGCATTCCCGCACCCGAGCGGCAGGAGATGGCGTATCGCCAGTCGGCGGCGACGCTCAACCTGTTGCGGGCCTTCGCGCAGGGCGGCTATGCGAACCTCGATAATGTCCACCAGTGGATGCTCGGCTTCGTGTCCGGCAGTCCGCAGGCCGAGCGCTACGGCCAGCTCGCCGATCGCATCTCCGAGACCATGAACTTCATGCGTGCGATCGGCATCAACTCCGAGTCGCATCCGTCGCTCCGCGAGACCGACTTCTTCACGAGCCACGAGGCGCTTCTCCTGGGTTACGAGGAGGCTTTGACGCGCGTCGATTCCACAAGCGGTGAATGGTACGCGACGTCCGGACACATGATCTGGATCGGCGATCGAACCCGTCAGATCGACCACGCTCACGTCGAGTACTGTCGCGGCATTCGCAACCCGATCGGCCTGAAGTGCGGGCCGTCGCTGGCTGGGGATGACCTTCTGCGGCTGATCGATGTGCTCAACCCCTCGAACGAGGCGGGACGCCTGACGCTGATCACGCGGTTCGGCCACGAGAAGGCGGGCGAGCATCTGCCACGTCTCGTGCGAGCCGTGGAGCGGGAGGGGCGCAAGGTCGTCTGGTCGTGCGATCCGATGCACGGCAATACGATCACCGTGAACGACTACAAGACCCGTCCTTTCGAGCGCATTCTTGCAGAGGTCGAGACCTTCTTTGACGTGCACCGGGCCGAGGGCACCCACGCGGGCGGCATTCACATCGAGATGACCGGCAAGGACGTCACGGAGTGCACGGGCGGTGCGCGTCCCGTTTTGGCCGAAGACTTGTCGGATCGCTATCACACGCATTGCGACCCCCGGCTGAATGCCAATCAGGCGTTGGAACTCGCGTTCCTTGTCGCCGAGCGCATCAAGAAGGAGCAGGAAGCCCGGCCGCCGCGGCAGGTCGTGAACTTCTAGAACACAACAGCCAGCTGCGATGTCGGAGAGGGGCGGGCCATTGCGGCTCCGCCCTTTCCCGTTTTCGGGCGGGCGACCGCTTACTCGCCGCCGCGCTTGCCCGGCTGACGGGACGGCGCGAGGTCCTCGTCGCACCGGTCGCGTCGGAACAGCCGATCGCGTAGCAACGATCCGCCCTGCTGCCACATGATGAAGGCGACGAGCAGGACGAGCAGCACGCCGACGATCACCATCACCCAGTGCTCCATTTGCTCGAGTCGCGCGAAGACGCCGGTGATGGAATACCCGAACACGTAGCCGATCGTCGTGAACAGGCCCGCCCAGATAAAGGCGCCGATCGCATTCAGGACGAGGAAGCGACGAACGCTGATCGACGACAGTCCGAGAGCGATGAGGCCTGGGACGCGCAGACCGTAAACATAGCGGTTCACGATCACGAAGTAGGCCTGGAAGCGGTCCACGAGGCGTAGCGCCTTCGCGAACTTGGGCTTCTTCGTCCAGCGCCGGACCCAGCGGCTATCGGAGAAGTATCGCGAGAACAGAAAGACCGCGAGATCGCCGCAGAACGATCCGATCAACGCCAGCGTGGCCATCAACTGCCACGGATAGGTGCCGCGATAGGCCAGGAATCCGCCGATGATCGCGAAGACCTCGCCCTCGAAGAACGTTCCGATGAAGACGATGATCGGACCGAACCGGTCGATCAGGCCGAGAATTTCATACACGCGCGACTCCAAAAAGCGCTGCCCCGGATGGAGCGCACCTGGCGCACGCTATGTCGGGCTTGCGAATGAATTTGCAAACCCAAAAGGTTTCCCGGGACGATTGCGCCCATCTCTGTTGCGATCAAACGTCGCCTGCGTTGGATGCGCTCAAGCACTGGGATGTCGCAGGCCCGTCTCGATGCGGGCCAAGCGTGTCTCGATTGCGAGAAGCGTGTCGCGCAACGCCCCATCCATCGCCTCTCGCCGCATGTCGTCGAGCTTTTCGTGCAACGCCATGATCTCGATCTCGGCCTTCAGGTTCACCTCGTAGTCGAGGCTCGCATCCAGCCGATCGCGCTTGGCCGCCCGGTTCTGCGACATCATGATGATCGGCGCCTGAATGGCCGCAATCATCGACAGGACGAGGTTCAGGAAGATGTACGGATAGGGGTCGAACGCCTCCCGAACGAGAAGGACGGAGTTCAGGAGCACCCATACCGCCAGAAACAGCAGGAACGCGAGAATGAAGGACCACGACCCGCCGACTCGTGCGATCGAATCGGCCAATCGATCGCCGAACGTCGACTCGTCCTGAACCTTGTCGTTGACGTCGCTGGAGATCGGATGCCCCTGGCTCGAACTCTCCAGGACGCGTCGTTCGACCGGCTTCAAACGCTCGAGTGGGCGTCCAAAGATACGCAGGGCCAGGCTACGGCCGTTCCGAATCGGGTCCATCGTTCGCCTCCAAACCTGGTTGAGGGTCGTGCCGCACGTTTCACGCTTCGGTGCGGATCGTGCTATCGCCGAAGATAACGCGCCTGCGAACACCGTCCGCCGTGCGCTCCCATTAAGAATCGGAAAGCTCGCACGGGATCTCGGTGCCGGCAGCTATGAGCGTATGCCATGCGGAACGAACTCCCCGCGCTTGCGGATCTGGCGGCGGCTGCGTTGACGGTCGGCGTACTCTTCGTAGCCCGTTTCGCCTTTGCGCTTCGCCGGTTGCGTATGGGTGGCGAGGGTCCTGGTGGCACCATCCGCAACGCGTGGGGCGTTCGCACGGCCGGCTACTTCGGCGACGACCGGGAGCCGGAGCGGCGTCACGCGTCTTGGCAACTCACGATCGGTTTTGCTTTGCTGGCCGTCGCCATCGCGTTGTACGGCTGGCTCGTCTCGGCATCGGTGCTCGAGCCGTTCTTGGCGCAGGGAGGGCTCGCCTGGCTCGGATGGGAGTGGTCGGCATGACTGGCTTCCTGGATTTCGCGCGCCGCAATGCTCGTTGGCTCGGCGGTGCCTTTCTCCTGTGCTTCGGTTCGTCGTTCGGGCAAACCTTCTTCATCTCCCTGTCGGGTGGTGAGATCCGGCGTGAACTCGCCCTATCGAACGGGGCCTTCGGGTTCATCTACATGGTCGCGACGCTGGGCAGCGCCGCGACGCTTCCCTTTGCCGGACGCTTGCTGGATCGTTTCTCGACACGCCAGGTCGCCGCCGTGGTGATCCTGGGTCTGGCGCTGGCATGCCTCTTGATGGCGAGCGTTCAGAACGTCGCGATGCTCGTCATCGCCATCTACCTGCTGCGATTCTTCGGGCAGGGGATGATGTCCCAGATCGCCTTCACCGCCGTCGGGCGCTGGTTCATCGCCAATCGCGGGAGAGCCGTGTCGATCGCGACGATCGGCAATCAGGCGGGTGAGGCGATCTTTCCGCTATCCTTCGTGACGCTCGCCACGTGGCTGGGTTGGCGCGGCAACTGGATCGCATCGGCCGCGATCCTTGCTCTCGTCGCGCTTCCCGCCATCACGACGTTGGTGCGTCTTGAGCGGGATCCGTCATCGGGGCAGCGTACCGCTCTGCGGCCGGCAGCGCGAGACTGGACCATCGGCGAGGTCCTGCGCTCGTGGGCATTCTACGTGCTGTGCCTGGGCGTCCTTGCTCCGCCCTTCATTGCCACCAGCATCTTCTTCCATCAGGTCTTCCTGACCGAGGAGCGCGGCTGGCCGCTCGAACTGTTCGCTTCATCGTTCATCGTCATGTCGGCCGTTACGGCAGGCTTTGCCCTTGTCTGCGGCTGGATGATCGATCGCTTCACGGCGTTGCGGATCCTGCCGTTCTTTCTGGTTCCGATGACGCTGGCCTGCCTCGTGATCGCCAACGCGACCGAGATCGGCTTCGTTTTCCTGTTCATGGCGCTGCTCGGCATCTCCAACGGCTTTTCCGCGACGCTGTTCGGGGCCCTGTGGCCGGAAGTCTACGGTACGAAGCACCTGGGACAGTTGCGATCCGTCGTCCTGGCGGCCATCGTCTTCGGGTCCGCGCTGGGGCCAGGCCTCACAGGCGTCCTGATCGATCGGGGCGTGCCGCTCTCGTCGCAGATCAATGCCATGGCGCTTTATTGCCTCGTGGCGACCATCCTCATGACGTTCGTTTCGCTCCGTCTGCGCGGAAGCGCTCATCTGCGTCCGCTCGATCCGCCGCTGCCGGAGCCCATCGTCGACCGGATCGACCCCGATCCGGAGATGTCCCGGCCGCGAGCATGATTGCGCGGTCGCGGCGCGCGGTCTAAGCGCGACGTATGGCTCCCATCGTCCGCTTCGCCCCGTCGCCTACCGGCTACCTTCATATCGGCAACCTACGCCCCGCGCTCTTCAACTGGCTGTTCGCCCAGCGGGAGGGTGGGCGCTTCATCCTGCGCTACGACGACACGGATCTGGAGCGATCGAAGCGCGAGTATGCCGACGCCGTGCTCGAAGACATCGCTTGGATCGGCATTCATCCCGACGAGATCGTCCGGCAGTCGGACCGTCTCGACCGATATGACGCAGCCTTCGAACGGTTGCGTGCGTCGGGGGCGATCTACCCGTGCTTCGAGACGCCTGACGAACTGGAGCGCGCGCGTCGTCGTCGGCTCGCCCGCGGTCTTTCGCCGGTCTATACACGCGACGCGCTTCGGCTCGGCGACGAGGAGCGGAGCCGACTGGCAGGCGAGGGACGCCAGCCCTACTGGCGTTTCCGTCTTCCCAATGCGCCCGCCGGCTCGCTCGATCCGGTTCGTACGGAGATCCGCTGGACGGACCTTGTCCGGGGCGAGGAGGTCGTCGATCTTTCGTCGCTATCCGATCCCGTGGTGCGGCGCGAGGACGGAACCTACCTCTACACGTTCACCTCGGTCGTCGACGATGCCGACATGGGGGTCACGCATATCCTGCGCGGCGACGACCACGTCACCAACACCGGCGTCCAGATCGCGATGTTCGAGGCGCTCGGGGTCCAGGTCCCTCGCTTCGGGCACTTCAACCTTCTGACCACGATCGACGGCGAAGGTCTATCGAAGCGAAGCGGGGCGCTGTCGCTTCGCACGCTGCGGAGCGAAGGCTACGAGCCGATGGCAATTGCGTCGCTCGCGGTCCTCACCGGCCTGTCGGGATCGATCGAGGCCGTGCCGGACCTCGAATCGCTCGCACGACGGCTCGACTTCGACGCCGTTTCCCTGTCGAGCGCCAAGTTCGATCCGGCAAACCTCCTGCGCCTCAACGCGGAGCTGGTTCACGCCAAGCCGACGAGCGACGTGGCTTCCGCGCTGGCCGACATGGGCGTCCCGTCCGAACAGACCGACGCTTTCTGGCTCGCGGTTCGCGGCAATTGCGAGCGCGTGTCGGACGCGCGAGACTGGGCGGACATCGTATGGCGACAGCCGGCAGGCGATGCCCTCTTGCAGGAGGGTGACCGTGCCTTCGTCCGCGAGGCTCTGGATTTGCTTCCGTCGGACCCCTTCGAAGAGGCGACGTGGAAGCGATGGACGGACACCGTGAAGGCGCGGACGGAACGCAAGGGACGAGCTCTGTTCCTGCCGCTTCGGGTCGCTCTGACAGGGCGTGAGCACGGACCCGACATGTCCGCGCTTCTTCCCCTCATCGGCCGCCAGCGGGCGTTGGAGCGACGCCCTTAAGGAGTTGGCGAGCGCCCTTCCTCCTTCTGGACTGCCTCGGCTACCGCGATGGCGGCCATGTTCACGACGCCGCGGGACGTTACCGACGGCGTCAGGATATGGGCCGGGCGCGCGGTGCCAAGGAGGATCGGCCCGACATGAAGCGCGTCGGTCGTGACCTTCACGACATTCATCGTGATGTTGGCGGCGTCCAGCGTCGGGAAGAGAAGCAGGTTCGCATCGCCCTTGAGCGAGGTTTCCGGCATCACACGGCGGCGCAGTTCTTCGGACAGGGCGGCGTCGCCATGCATCTCGCCGTCGATCTCCATGTCGATGCCGCTTTCCTGAACCAAGGCCAGCGCCCGTCGCAGCTTGCCCGCGTCCTCCATGTCGCTCGTTCCAAAGTTGGACGAGGACAGGAGGGCCGCGCGCGGCTTGATGCCGAAGCGGTGGATCTCAACCGAGGCCAGCTTGGCGATCTCGGCCAGGCATTCCGCCGAAGGGCTCTCCTGAACGTAGGTGTCGGCGAAGAAGAGCGTTCGCTCAGACGAGATCAGGAGACTGAGCGCCGACAGATTGCGCACGCCGGGCGCCTTGCCGATGACCTGTCGAATGTCACGGATGTGGCGTGAGAAGCGTCCGCCCAGTCCGCAGATCATCACGTCCGCATCGCCCCGCGAGACCGAGACGGCCGCGATCACGGTTGTGTTGGTGCGAACCAGCGCGCGGGCGGTGTCGGGGTTCACGCCCAGACGGCCGACCTTTGCGAAATAGTGGTCGACATAGTCGCGATACCGCGGATCGTCTTCCGGGTTCACGACCTCGAAGTCCGTTCCCGGGCGAATGCGCAGACCGAAGCGCTCCAGACGCGACTCCAGGACGCTGGGACGCCCGACAAGGATCGGGACGCCGATCCGCTCTTCCAGCATGACCTGCGCGGCGCGCAGGACCCGCTCGTCCTCGCCGTCCGCGAAGATCACACGCTTGCCGGAATCGCGGCCGATCGCGAAGATCGGCTTCATCACGAGACCCGAGCGGAACACGAAGCGGTTCAGGCGATCGAGGTAGGCGTCCCAGTCCGTGACCGGGCGCGCGGCAACGCCGGTCGCCTCGGCGGCCCGTGCCACGGCGGGTGCGATCTTGAGAATCAAGCGCGGATCGAAGGGCGACGGTATGAGATACTCGGGGCCGAAGATCGGCGTTTCCGACCCGTAGGCCTTCGCCGCGACCTCGGACACCTCCTCGCGGGCGAGCGCTGCGATCGCATCGACGGCGGCGACCTTCATCGCCTCGTTGATGGCGGTGGCGCCGCAATCCAGTGCGCCGCGGAAGATATACGGGAAGCAGAGGACGTTGTTGACCTGGTTCGGGAAATCCGATCGGCCGGTGCAGATCATCGCATCCGACCGCACCGCACGGGCAAGTTCCGGCATGATCTCGGGTGTCGGGTTGGCAAGAGCGAGGATCAACGGGCGCGGCGCCATCTTCTCCAAGAGCTCCGGCTTGAGCACGCCGCCCGCCGAAAGCCCCAGGAAGATATCGGCGCCGTCGATCACCTCGGCCAACGAACGGGCCTCGGTCTTGCGCGCATAGACCGCGAGCCAGCGATCCATGCGCCCGGGCCGACCTTCGTAGACGACGCCGTCGATATCGGTACAGGTGATGTTCTCAGGCTTCGCGCCGAGCGAGACCAGAAGGTTCAGGCACGCCAGAGCCGCCGCCCCCGCGCCCGACGTGACGATCCGGACGTCTTCGATCCGCTTGTCGGAGAGCAAGAGAGCATTCCGCACCGCCGCCGCCACGATGATCGCGGTGCCGTGCTGGTCGTCGTGAAACACCGGGATCCCCATGCGGGCCCGCAGCTTCTCCTCGACCTCGAAACACTCGGGCGCCTTGATGTCCTCAAGATTGATGCCGCCGAACGTCGGCTCCAGCGCTGCCACGACATCGACGAGGCGGTCGATCTCGACGGCGTCGACCTCGATGTCGAAGACGTCGATGTCGGCGAACTTCTTGAAGAGGACCGCCTTGCCTTCCATCACCGGCTTCGAGGCGAGCGGACCGATGTTCCCAAGGCCGAGCACCGCCGTGCCGTTGGATACGACCGCCACGAGATTGGCCCGTCCCGTGTAGTCGGCCGCAAGACTCGGATCCCGTTCGATCTCGAGGCAGGGCGCGGCAACACCCGGCGAATAGGCGAGGGCGAGATCGCGCTGGTTGCCGAGCGGCTTGGTCGCTTGAACGCCGAGCTTACCGGGCTTGGGATGCCGGTGATAGAAGAGCGCTTGGGCATCGAGGTCGTTGCGCGCCGGGCCGGGTCGAGGGGAATCGTGATCGGCCATGGGGCGGCTCCGTTCGAACGCTGTTGTCGCATGCCTCCTAAAGCACAAGCTCCGGCAGGGGCAACGCGTGAATGCACGGTCGTCATACGCATGCAACGCGACTCGGGCAGGAACTGGCGCACCAGAGGCATTTCGATGGTGCATGCCCATGACACATCATGCCCCGATCCCGATGTACCGGACGCTGTTCCTGTCGGACGTGCATCTTGGCTCTCGCGCCGCACAGGCCGAGCTGCTGATCGACTTTCTCGACCGGCATGATGCGGAAACGATCTATCTGGTCGGTGACATCGTGGACGGCTGGCGCCTGAAGCGGTCCTGGCATTGGCCCCCGTCCCACAACGATGTGGTGCGCAAGATCCTTGGCAAGGCGCGCAAGGGTACGCGGGTCATCTACGTGCCCGGCAACCACGACGAATTCGCGCGCGACTTCCTGGGACGGCACTTCGGAGACATCGAGGTCAAGCTCAACGACGTCCACGAAACCGCGGATGGACGCCGTTTCCTGGTCATGCACGGCGACGAGTTCGACGTCGTGGTGCGCAACGCGAGGCTGCTCGCGTATCTCGGAGACTTTGGCTACGACGCCGCCATTGCGATCAACCATGTCCTGAACATGGTCCGGCGACGGATCGGCTTCGGCTACTGGTCCTTCTCGTCCTGGGTCAAATTCAAGGTCAAGAACGCCGTCGCCTTCATCGGCGCCTTCGAGACCGCTCTGGCGAACGAAGCAAGCCGCTGGAACTGCGATGGCGTCATCTGCGGGCATATCCATCACCCGCAGATCGCGATGCGGGGCGGCATCGAATACGTCAATACGGGCGATTGGGTGGAAAGCTGTTCCGCTGTTGCGGAGCGGCATGACGGACAGCTCGAACTCATCCGCTGGACCCATGTCGGAGACGCACGCAGACCGGACCTTGCGATGCCGCCATCGGGTCGTCGAATGTCGCCGTCGACCGAACCGGACCTCGTTTCGATCGCTGCGGAGCGTGTCCGTTGCGCATCCTGATCGGAACCGATGCCTGGCTGCCGCAGGTCAACGGCGTCGTTCGAACGCTCGCCAACCTCGCCGCCGAGTTGAGGGCGATGGGCCACGAGGTCGACCTTGTGACGCCGGCCGAGTTTCGTACGATCGCCTGCCCGACCTATCCGGAAATCCGCTTGGCATGGGCTCGGAGGCAGGCCTTGCACGAGCGTCTGCGCCGGTTCGATCCCGATATCGTCCACCTTGCGACCGAGGGGCCGATCGGCGTTCAGTTGCGCGCGGTCTGCCTCGCCTCGGGAACCCGCTTCACGACGAGCTTCCATACGCGCTTCCCGGAATACGTCCGGAGCCGCGCGCCGGTGCCGCTGGGTTTGTCCTACGCTCTCCTGCGCCGTTTCCATGCGCCGGCAACGACCTGTCTCGTGACAACCGGCGCGATGCGAAACGACCTCCTGGCTCGAGGCTTCGGTCGGCTGACCACATGGAGTCGCGGTGTCGATCTCGCGCAGTTCCGCCCGGTCGAGCCGGTCGCGCTAGACCTGCCTCGTCCTGTCTTCGTTACCGTGTCGCGGTTGGCGCCGGAGAAGAACATCGAGGGCTTTTTGAACCTTGATTTGCCGGGATCGAAGCTCGTCGTCGGCGACGGCCCGGCGCTGGTGTCGTTGCGGCGACGGTATCCGAAGGTTCATTTCGCCGGAGCGCGGACGGGCGACGATCTCGTACGCCACTATGCGGCAGGCGATGTCTTCGTGTTTCCATCGCGGACCGACACGTTCGGGATCGTCCTGATCGAAGCGCTCGCCTGCGGGCTCCCGTTCGCGGCGTTTCCGGAACCAGGCCCGGTCGAGATCGCGGGCGTCAGCGGAGCGGGCGTGATCTCGACCGACCTGCGCGCGGCCTGCCTGGCAGCGCTGCGCATCGATCCGGCGCGCGCCGTGGAACGTGCCCGCGACTTCACGTGGCGTGCCTGCGCGGAAGGGTTCCTGGCGGCCGCAGAAAGCTGCCGCAGGACCCGTCCGCTCCCGGAGATGGCCGTGCTGGCCGCTTGAGCGTCAGCCCCACAGCGCGGGATCTGGCGGAAAGACGCGCGAGGCCTTGTAGCGCAGTCCCGGCTCACGATCCCGCGCCAGAAGAAGGGGGCCGTCCAGATCGACATAGTCCGCCTCCTGAGCCAGCAAAAGCGCCGGTGCCATCGACAGCGATGTCCCCACCATACAACCCACCATCACACCGAACCCGCGCGCCTGCGCCTCGCGCAGGAAGCGCAGTCCCTCGGTGAGACCTCCGGTCTTGTCGAGCTTGAGATTGAGGTAGTCGTAGCGACCGGTCAGCGCTGCAATACTATCCGCTCCATGGACGCTCTCGTCCGCACAGACCGGAACCGGATGCGGCAGTCGAGCCAGCGATCCGTCCTCGGCCGCCGGAAGCGGCTGCTCGACGACGACCGCCCGTATGCGCGCCGCCTCGCGCAGGCTCGCGACGATCGTGTCCTCGCGCCAGCCCTCGTTGGCATCGATCAGCAGTCTTGCGTTCGGGGCCGCAGCACGCACCGCCCGCATCCGCTCACCGTCGTACCCATCGCCGGCCCCTAGCTTGATCTTCAGCACAGGGCGCGTTGCCGCAATCCGCGTCGCTTCCGCCATGGCGTTCGGGCTCGCTAGCGAGATCGTGAACGCCGTCTCGACCGCGCCAGGCTCCTTAAGGCCGGCCAGCTTCCAGACGGGCGTGCCCGTCAGCTTCGCCTCCAGGTCCCACAGCGCGCAATCGACCGCATTGCGAGCCGCGCCGGGCGGCAGCCGCGATTGCAGTTCCGTTCGCCCCAGTCCGGCCTCGAGCGACGCGCGCATCGTCTCGATCAACTCCACTACGCGCTCCGGCGTTTCGCCATAGCGAAGGTAGGGAACACATTCCCCTTGGCCGGAAGCGCCGTCTTCATCGATCTGGCAGCGGACCACGACGGCTTCCGTTTTCGACCCCCTAGAAATCGTGAAGGCGGCTGCCAGGGGCCAGCGTTCCACTGTGACCGAAAGACGACGGCGCATGATAATCCTTCACGATCGATCAACGACTCTATGCCCGCCCCGTGGCGTCCACTAGGTCTACGACCAGCGAGCCGCTCCGTTCGGCAGCAGGTGCCTGCCCGCAACCTACGCTCCGAACGGCCCCCGAAAGCAAGGATCCCGACCCTCCCGCATGCTCGACGTGCCGCAATCCGAACAGCGTCAGCCCGGCCGTGAGGCTGCCGCTCCGACGATCGACGCCGACAAGGACGGCGGCGGTCTGACGTTGCGGTTGGGCGGCGATTGGCTGGCTCGCACCGTGGGTGGCATCGAGAGCAAGGTCGAGGAAACTGGGAAGGCCGATCTCGGCAAGACGGTCACGATCGATTGCTCCGGGGTCGGACGGTTCGATACGTCGGGCGCCTACCTCGTGGAGCGACTGGCGCGGCGTCTGGGCGGCAACGGTGGCAACGTCGACTTCCAGGGAATCGCGGACACCGACCAGACGCTATTCGACGCTGTGCGCAAGGCGCTCGACGTCAAGCGGCCGGAACCCAAGAAGGCTGCCAAGACGCCGCTGACGGACTTTTTCGCCGCGATCGGTGCGAACGTCTTCGCGGTCGGGCGCGAAAGCCTGTCGGGATTGAATATCGTCGGCGCCGCGCTGTACGGCGCCGGACGCCGGCTGACGGGGCAGACGCGCTGGCGGCCGGCCGCCATCGTCAATCAGATGGATCGCATGGGCGTGCGCGCCGTGCCGATCATCGCGCTGATGAGCTTTCTGATCGGCGCGGTCATCGCGCAGCAGGGCGCTTTCCAGCTTCGCAACTTCGGCGCCGAGATCTTCGTGGTCGATCTCGTCGGCATCCTCCAGCTCCGCGAGATCGGCGTTCTCTTAACGGCGATCATGATCGCCGGCCGTTCCGGCTCCGCGATCACCGCCGAGATCGGCTCGATGAAGATGCGCGAAGAGGTCGACGCCCTTCACGTGATCGGCCTCAATCCGATCGGCGTGCTCGTATTCCCGCGTCTCGTGGCCCTGATCATCGTCCTGCCGCTGCTCGCGTTCATCGCCGATATCGCGGGCCTCCTCGGCGCGATCGCCATCACGTGGATCTATTCCGGCATTCCGCCCGAGGCCTTCATCACGCGCATGCGCGCCGCCGTGACCGTCGGGACGGTTTTTGCGGGCCTTCTCAAGGCGCCGTTCATGGCCATCCTGATCGGCGTCGTCGCATCCATGGAGGGGCTGAAGGTCGGCGGTAGCGCCGAGAGCCTCGGTCAACACGTGACCGCCTCCGTTGTGAAGTCCATCTTTCTCGTGATTTTCCTCGATGCCGTCTTCGCGATCTTCTATGCCGCCATCGGATACTGAAACGTCCCGACCGAGGTCCGGCGGCACAGACGACGTGATCATCCGCGCGAGCGACGTCACGGTCCGGTTCGGGTCGAAGACGATTCTCGACGGGCTCTCCCTGGACGTACGCCGTGGCGAGATCCTCGGTTTCGTCGGAGCGTCGGGGACCGGCAAGTCGGTTCTGTTGCGCACGATTCTCGGCCTGAACGCCAAGCAGGGCGGGACGATCGAGGTCTTCGGCATCGATTACGAGCGCGCTCCCGAGGAGCAGCGCTTGTCGGTGGAGCAGCGTTGGGGCGTCCTCTTTCAGCAAGGCGCGCTGTTCTCGTCGCTAACGGTGCTGGAAAACATCCAGGTACCGATGCGGGAGTATCTCGACCTGTCGCCGCCGCTCATGGACGAGCTGGCCCGGCTCAAGATCGATCTCGTCGGCCTCGCGCCGGATGCGGCGGAGAAGTACCCCTCGGAACTCTCCGGCGGCATGATCAAGCGCGCGGCTCTAGCCCGGGCGCTGTCGCTCGATCCGGACATCGTGTTTCTCGACGAACCGACCTCGGGTCTCGATCCGATCGGCGCCGCCGAGTTCGACGAGCTCATCATGACGCTGCGCGACACGCTCGGTCTGACGGTCTACATGGTGACCCACGATCTCGACAGCCTTTACCAGGCCTGTGACCGCATTGCGGTGCTCGGCAAGAAGAAGGTCCTCGTCGAAGGGCCGCTCCAGACCATGCTCGACAACGACGACCCCTGGGTCCGATCCTATTTCCACGGCAAGCGCGCCCGGGCCATCGTGGTCCCGGACGACGACACAAATACCGACGAGAAGCACTGATGGAAAACCGGGCCAACTACGTTCTCGTCGGCATCTTCACGGTCGTCGTTCTCTTGGCGAGCTTCGGTTTCGTCTACTGGACCGCCAACGTATCGGACCGCGACACGCGCACGACGCTGCTTGTCCGCATCGAGGGCTCGGTCTCCGGTTTGAGCCAGGGCAGTCAGGTGCTCTTCAACGGCCTGGCCGTCGGGTCGGTCACGAACCTGCGCATCGATCCCAACAACCCCCGGGTCGTGATCGCGACGACGCAGATCGATCGCACCACGCCGGTGACGACCTCGACCACGGCCTCGCTCGGCTCCCAGGGCCTGACCGGCATCAGCTTCATCGGCCTGTCGGGCGGCAACGTGAACGATCGCAACATCATCGCATCGGCGGCGGAGCAGGGCGCCGTTCCCGTAATCGTCGCCAATCCGTCCGACGTCACCGATATTCTGGCGACGGCCCGCGATATCGCGGAACGCGCCAACAACATCCTCAGCCAGTTCGAAAGCATCGTCCAGGCGGTTGGCCCGGCCGTCCTGACCACGGCGCAGAACGTCAGCCGCACCTCCGAGAACGTCCAGACGTTCACCGCGAGCCTGGCCGCGAACGCCGACCAGATCGACGATTTCCTCGGCAGCCTTGGCCGCTTGTCGGAAAGCGCAAACAACGTCGCCTTGCGTTTGCCTCCCATCCTCGATCAGGTCGGCAACTTCGTGGGCGCACTCGATGTCGCCTCCGTCAACCAGTCGATCCAGAACGTCGCGGCGATCACGCAAGCCGTTCGCGACGAGACGGGCGACATCGTGGCCGCGATCGACTCGATCACATCGACCGCCCGCAGCTTCGGTGGCGTCGGGCAGACGATCAACGACAGCCTGCCTAGCGTTCAGGCCTTCCTCGGACGCCTTGGACCCCTGTCGGAGACGGCGACCAGCGTCGCCTCGCGCCTCGACACGACCCTGGCCGACGTGAAGGAGATCACAGCTGCCGTCGATCCCCAACAGATCCGGCGAACGGTCGACGGCGTGAGCAGCTTCGCCGGGGCGCTGGACGCGCAGTCGGATCGCGTGGGCTCCGTGATCGCCGGCGCCGACACGGCTCTCGCAACGCTGAACGGAGCCTTGTCCGGCTTGAACGGCACGCGTGCGCGTGTCGACGAGATCCTGGCGGGTATCGATCCGGCCGATGTCGGCGACGCCATCAACAACGTGTCCTCGGCGACCACCAACATCGCTGCTGCAGCGGACTCCGTTCGAGGCGTCGCCGACGACATCGGCAACCGTCGCGAGGACATCAACCAGTTCATCACCAATGCCCGGGACACGAGCGCCAATCTGCGGGTGGCGTCGGCTCAGGTCCAGGGCCTGATCCGCTCCGTCGACGGGCTCGTGAACAGCCCGGACGGACAAGGCCTGACGGCGGAGGCTCGGACGACGCTGCAATCGATCCGGCAGACCGCCGAGACGATCCAGCGCTCGGTCGGGCCGATCACGGCCAACATTCAGAATTTCTCGGGTCAGGGCCTGCAGGAAGTCCGCAACCTGATCCGAACGACAACGGAAGCCGTCCGCCGCGTCGAGACCGCCATCGTCGATCTGACGAACGACCCCAGTCGCGTTCTGTTCGGTGGAAGCGGTAGCGGTTCCGGTCAGGTTCGCGAGTACGACGGCCGGGTGCGCCGTTGACGACGGACGGGAAGAAGACTGTCGGCAAATGCGGGTGTGTGCCCGCTTCGCCATTCGACTGCGTTGAGGGGACCATGCCGCGTTTCGCCATATCGAAGTTTCTCGTTCTCGGCGCCGCGGCGGCGGTTCTGGCAGCCTGCGGTTCGACCCGGCAGCCGCCCGCCACCTTCGAGCTTTCGCCGCCGCCACCCGCCCAGACGAGACGGGCTTCGACACGCGCGCAAATCCTGATACCCGAGCCGACGGCGACCAAGACGCTCGACAGCCAGCAGATCGTGGTCAAACCGACTGCGCAGACCGTCGAATACCTGGGCGACAGCCAATGGACCGATCGCCTGCCGCGCCTCGTTCAGTTGCGCTTGTTGCAGGGTTTCCAGAATACCGGACGCGTCGGTGCGGCCGGCGTTCCCGGGCAGGGATTGGCGATCGATTATCAGGTCGTCATGGAAGTTCGCCGCTTCGAGATGGCGCTGACGCCGAGCCCGACCGCGATCGTGGAGATTTCCGCTAAGGTCCTGAATGACCGGACCGGTCAGGTGCGAGCAACGCGCATCTTCCGTGGTGAGCAAGCGGCGCGTGGCACCGGCAACGCAGCCTATGTCGAGGCAATCGACGACGCCTTCGGCTCCGTGGCGGACGAAATCGTAGCGTGGACAATCGGCCTCGTCTGAACGGTCGGCGACGGACGTTCATAAAAAGGCCCGCCTGTCCCAGGCGGGCCTTTCTCGTTTCAGGGTTGGTGCGCCGCGGTTTGCCGGACGTCGCTTGACGGGTTGGGCGAACTCTTGCTGCGACTGAGCGACAGCTTTCTGTGAAGCGTTTTGTTCGAGGCAAAGGCCGGCGCGCACAGCCTTGGTTTCCGTAGCGGACCTACTGTGACTGACTGTTGGGGAGGCCTCGGCAACGAAAACGGGCCGACCCCTGGGGAGTCGGCCCGTTTCGATCAACCGGAAGACGAACGGATCAGTCGAAGCGACCGGAGGCGTGCGCGAGCATCGTATAGACCTTGCCGGTGTCGGAGGTCAGATACCCCTTGGACCGTGTGTTGTCCGGATCCTTGCGGGCCGCATCCGCCAACAACAGTTCGAAGTCCGCGATGTAACGATCCACCGCCTTCCGGAACTCCGTGTCGCGCTGATACTTGCGCCGGATCTCGTCGAAGGTCTGCTGCCCCTTCATCGTGTAGAGCCGGCGCGTGAACACGTTGCGCTCGCCAGCCCGGTATCGGTCCCACAACTCCACCGAGGCGTTGTGGTCGATGGCCCGTGCGATATCCACCGACAGCGAGTTCAGCGAGTCGACCACGTGAGCCTGGCTGCGCTCGGCTTGCATCGGACGCCGCTCGCCTTCCGCCTCGCGGGCAGGGGCGGCCTCGTCCTCGTCTTCCGAAGCGCGACGCAGAAGGTCGGATACCCATCCACCCTGCCGTTCGGCCTGCGCCGCCGGTACCGCTGCTGGCGTCGCCGGACGCAAGGTAGAAGCCGCGCGCGCCGGGGCCGACTGAACCGGCGGCGTGGCCGGACGAGTCTCGGAGCGCGCCGCAACCGAGTAATCGGTGTTGCGCATGTCACGCGCCAGGTTGCCTTCGGCCGCCAGGTTGCCGGCCAACCGGTTCTCGATCTCCTCGTCGGTGATCGTTGCGGCGCGAGGTGCGGCGGCAACCCGTTGCGGCTGCGCGTCGACCTGCACGCTGCGGCGAACGGACTGCGGGACCTGCGCGTCGAGGGCACGTCCCGACTGGGACACGATCTCGCTCAGCTCGCGCAGGGCACGGATCTGATCCGACACCGCGCGCCGCATGGCGCGGGTGCTTTCGCGTGTCTCGTCTGGCAGTTCGAATACGCCGCGACGGATTTCGCCGCGTGCGTTCTCGAGTTCCTCGCGAATGTCCTGTGCCGCGCGACGCAGATCGCCGGTCGCCGACGAGAAACGCTCGGTCGCTTCCTCGATCACGCTTTGAACCGACTCGCGTACGTGCTCCGACGCCTCCTGCGACCGGCGTTCGGTCTCTTCGAGCTGGCGTCCGGTCTCGGACAACGTCGCAGACAGGCCGTCCGTGAGCGATTGCGTCAACCGCGAGCTGCGCGCCTCGACATCGGAGAACAGGCCTCCGACCACGCCTTCGAACGAGCGAAGCATGCCGTTGATCTCGCCGGAGCGTTGCGTCAGACCTTGGGCAAGGGTGTCGAGCGCCTCGCGCCGTTCGTCGAGCGTCAGCTGCAGGTTTGATTGCGTCGAGTCCAGGAGGCTAGCGACCTCACCAAGGGTGCGACCGTGCTGATCGAAGCGATCGAGCAGGGCGGAAAGACGCTCTGCGGAACCGCTGGTCGCCTGGCCGAGCTGCGTGACGTTCCTCTCGAGTCTGTCGGAGGACGCTGCGATCTCGTCGCCAAGACGCTCGGCCTGTTCGCGGAAGCGACCGCCGGTGTCGTGCAGCGTGCTCTCTGCCCGCCCCAGGCTCCCGTTGGCCTCCTCCAGCAGTTCCTGAAGCGCTGCGTTGCCCGACGCAAGCCGATCCACCAGCTGAGCAACCTCGCTCACGAGGATGGACCGGGTACCCTCGATGGCACCCGTCGCATCGTCGGTCTTGCGGCCGATCGCCTCGACCAGTTCCTGAGCCGAGCGGCCCAGTTGCAGGATCGTTTCCTGTGCGCGGGCCGAGAAGGCCTCCGCGGCCTGCGCGTTCTCGTCGCGGATACGGGCCGCAACCTCGCGCGATGCGGTTTCCAGGGCGCGGACCGCTTCCGATCCACTCGCGCCCAGTCGGTCGACGATCGGGCGGGTTTCCTCCTCGATCAGACGCGCAATCTCGGCGTTGCGCTCTCCGAGCAGGTCGGACAGCGCGCGGGTCCGTTCGTCCATGCGCTGCCCGACGTCGTCCGCCCGTAGCGACAGGATGCGGTCCGCACCCTCGACCTGCCGTTCGATCTCCTGCCCAAAGGTCGACGTGTCGGCCAGCAGGCGCTCGCGAGCCTGCTCGGCCTCGATCCGGATCGCATGGGCCGCGTCGGCAAGGCGTTGCGCGATCTGCGAGCCTTCCTCGACCATGGATCGGCGCGTCGCCTCCGCGTTGCGCAAGATGTTGCCCGATACCTCGCCGCTTTCCTCGCGGATCGCGACGGCGATGCCGGCAAAATCGTTACGGATGCCGGCGGCGGCGGCGTCGACCTCGCTGCGCAACTGGCTGGCCGCTGCCGCCAGTTCGTCCCGCATCCCGCCGTTCGCACCCGACAAGGCGTCGCCGATCAAAGACGACAGGCCCGAGAGTTCCTCGACAAACCGCGTCGCCCGCGTTTCGAGGGCCTCATGACCACGATCGGTCTCGGCCGCGACGGTTTCTGCGGCCTCCCGCACCTTCAACGCGAACGCTTCAGCATCGGCGTTGATGCGGGTGCGGGCTTCCTCGGCCTGTTGGCCCAGCGCGGCGGATGCAGCAGCCAAGCTCTCGACCAGACGCCCGGTGTCGCCACCGATGCGCTCATGCGCGTCTTCGGTGGCGGACTGGAGGAGGGCGGTTGCCTCCTGCATGCCGGTCACGACCCGCTGCGCATGCGCCTCGATCTCGCGCTTGGCGACGTCGGTCTCGCCGCGCATCGCGAGCGCCAGATTGCCGACGTCGGTCGCGATGCGCCCGGCATCCTCGCGGATGAGGCGACGAGCCAGATCGCCCGCCTCGCGGAGGCGGTCGTTTGCGCTCGTGAAGTCGGTCACGAGAGCGTTCGTATGCTCGCCCACCTCGCGACGCATGGCATCCGCCTGATCGCGCATGCCAATCGACGCTGCCGCCATTTCCTCGCGAATCTGCGCCGCATCGGTCACGAAGCGCTCGCGAGATTGATCTCCGACGATCCGCAGGCGCTCGCCCGCGGCATCGACCTCACCCGCGAGAACCACCGCTTGGTCTGCCACCTTCTGACGGGCGGCGTCGGCCTCCTCGCGTAGCCGCTCCGCCATGGCTTCCAGGCTGCCCGCGAACTCGCCGGCGACCTCGGCCAAGCGTTCGCGCGCTGCTTCCGCCTCGCTGCGCATGGCCAACGACGCGCCGCCGATCTGAGTGGTGAAGGCGTCGCCTTCCAGGGCCAGCGCCTCGCGCAGTTCCTCCGTGTCACCCTTCATGCGGGCCGTGACATCCGCCACGTTGCGGCCCAACGCTTCGACTTCCTGCGTGAAGCGCTTCCGCGACTCCTCGCCGGCGGCGCGAATCGCTTCCGCCGAGGCCGCGATGTCGCGAGCGACACGCTCGGCTTCGCCGGTCAGGGTCTGGCGAGCCGTCTCGGACGTCTCGGCAACGGATGCCTGGACGTTGAGGAGGCGCTCCTCGAAGCGGGCCGCTTCATCAGCGAAGCGCGCTCGTGCCTCCTCCGACGATGTCTGGAACGCGCGGCCGATGTCGCCGACGATCACCGAGAACCGCTCGGTCTCGCCCTGCAATCCGGTGCGGGCACGGTCGGCCTCCTCGCCGAGATTGGCGGTCGCGGCGACGATCGATTCGCGCAACGTATCGGCAATCAGCGATGCTCGGCCGTTCAGCGTGCGCTCGATGTTGGCAAGGCCGCGATCCAGCGTCGCCGAGATCGTCTCGGTCCGCTGATCGACCGCCTGGGCGAGCGCCGTGGCGCCGCCTTGCAACGCCGTTTCGATCTCGGTCCGCTTTTCCTCGAGGGACTGGGTGACGAGACCTGCGCTCTGTTCCAGCGCGCGGCGCACGTCGTCGGCACGGTCGCCTAGGGTCGCGGCCAGCGAGCTGGCCACATCCTCGATCGCCGAGGTGAGGTTGTCGCGGCGCTCGTCCATGGCGGTCGCCAGCTGCCCATCGGACTCGATGAGCGCTGCGCGAAGGGCTTCCAAGCGACCGTCGAACGTCGTCAGGATGCCGCTGCGGCCCCGGTCGAGTTCGGTCGCAAGCTTCTCGGTTCGAGCATCGAGGTCCGTCAGAAGCGACGTGCCGGTGCTGTCGGACAGGTTGCGTAGCGCATCGATCCGCTGTTCGAGGCCGTCGAAGATCGCAGCGCGGGCCGCTTCGACGTTGTCGCGCAGGGTCGAGCCGCGCGACTCCAGGCCTTGGGTGAGAAGTTCCGACGCGCTCTCGATGGCGGCCAGAACTGCCGAGGCACCGATGCCGAGCTCGGTCGAAAGCTCCCCGGTGCGCTCGTCGATCAGCGAGGCGATCGAGCTACCGGACGATTCGAGCTGGCCCCGCAATTCCGTGACCCGTGCGTTCAGCGTTTCCGCGACCTGACGGACCGCGGCCTCGAAGGCGTTCTCGATCACGGCTGTCTGACCGCCGAGCCGTTCAACGAACTCTTCGCGACGTGTTTCGTCGGCCAAGAGCACGGCTTCGAGGCGCGCGATGACGTCACCATCGAGTCGCGACGTGTAGTGTTCCAGCGTCGTGGCGAGGCGGTCGCCGCTCTCGCGCATCAACGTTTCTCCGGACGCGAGGCGATCCGCGACGTTCGTCGAAAGCGCACGACTGCGATCGTCCAGATCCGCCAGGAAGCGGCCGGTTCGTCCATCCAGGGTTCGCGTCAGTTCACCGCGCTGCAGTTCGATCGCTTCGCCGATCGCGCGCGATTGGCCCTCCAGCGAGACGTTGATCGCCGAGGAACGCTCGGCCAGAAGCGCGTTGATGCGCTCCAGACGGTCGGCGAAGACACCGCCGAGGGTTTCCTGACGCGCGTCCATGACTCCCGTCAATCGCTCGACGCCTTGGTCGAGAACGATACGCATCGCCTCGGTCTTCGCGGCCACGCCCGCAGCCAGGCGGCCATCGGCCCCATCGAGAGCAGCCTCGATACGAGCAGTGTTCCCGTCCAGGGTTTCGGTTATGGCCTGGGCGCGCTCCTCCAGCGAAGCCAGAAGGTTTTGCTGGGCAAAAGCCAGCGACGTATCGATCTCGGCGGCGCTATCGCTCAGAACCGAACCGAGCGAACCGATGCGTGCGTCGAAGAGGGCGCGCAACTGATCGCCCTGGCCGACGAGGATTTCATCCACGCGACCGACCGCAGCCGATGCCGTGCTCTCGATATGCGACTGTCCGGAAGCAAAGGTCGCAGCAATCACGGCGGTACGCTCCGCGAGCATGCGGTCGAACTCACCGGCCCGATTGCGCAGCGTGGCGTCGGCCTCGTCGACCGAGCGCTCTAGCGCCGCACCGCGCTCGCCAAGCGTCTCGACAATGGCACCGGCACGAACGCCGACCAGCGTCTCCAGCGTCGCCAGGCGCGCATCCAGAGCCCGCAGGACTTCTCCATTGCGCTCGCCGAGAAGCGAATGGGCGCGCTCGATCCGTTCGCCGAGGTTCTGATCCAAACGGTCGATGAAGCGGTCGCCGTCGCCGGTAAGGCGTTGCGTACGCTCATCGAGTGCGGAGGTTAGACGCGCGACGAGAGCCTCGCCATCCGCCGTCGCGCGTTGAGTACGCTCGTCAAAGACCGCAGCCAGATTGCGGTCGAAGGTATCCGTTCCATGGGTGAGAAGCGCGGCACGCGTCTCGAGAAGCTCGGAAAGGGTGGCATTCGACGCCCGGACACGCTCGTCCGCTTCCGTACCGGCAACCGCGAGACGCTCGACCATGGCATCGGTTCGCGCCTGCAGTTCGGCAGCCTGCCGCTCCATCGTCTCCGCCAAGTCGCGCGACGCCGCCTCGAACTGCCCCGTCGTTTCTCCGGCGGCGCGTGCGATGCGCTCCAGAACATCCTGACTCGATTGTTGGAGCGCGCCGTCGACCTCGCGGCTTCGCGCATCCAGGCGGCCTGCCAGGTCCTGGCTGCGCTCGTCGTAGGCCGCCGACAGCGCGCGGCTTCGCTCGTCCATCAGCGTGTGCAGTCGGGCCGTGGCATCCTCGATCTGCGCGAGAATGCGCGTGGACGCTCCGTCGACGTCGTGAACGAGGCGCTCATGCGACCCGATCACCGATGTGCGCAGATGCTCGGCGTGTTGCAGCATGGCTTCACGCTCGGTCGCCAGATCGGCGACGAGCGCACGGATCTTGACCTCGTTGTCGGCATAGGCGCGTTCCAGCGACGAAACCTCGGTCTGCACCAAGCCTTCCAGTTCGCCCATTCGGCCCAGTGCTCGCTCGACGCCTTCACCCAGCGCCGAAACCTCGCGCCGGATTGCCTGCGCAACGCTTGCGACACGCTCCGAGGCGATGGACTCCGGCTCCGCGAGACGCAAGGCGACCTCGGCGAGCGAACGGCTCATCAAGCGAAGATCGGCAGAACGGCGCATCATCAGCGCGAAGGCGACGATCAGCAGTGCCGGGAGGGCGACAGCCACCGCTGCCATGGTGAGCGAAAGACTGGACCGGCTGAGTGAGAACCCGCCGGCCTGATCGTTGAGCATGGCGACAACCGCAGCACCGGACAGCGCGACCCAGGCCAGGGCGACGACGCTGCCGATCACCACCGTGCGTCGGGAGGCACGTCGACTGAGCAGCGCATCGGCCATCACAGCCGCCGAGCGTTTCTCGTCGTTCGCGACGCGGGAGCGAACGGTGTCGACCACAGGCTCCGACTTGGCCGAGGACCGACGGGGCGTTTCGAGCCTGTCCGTGGCGGTTGCGGTCGAGGCGGCAGGCGTGACCACTTCGCGTTCGTCGCCCGTGCGCTCGGCGCGCAATCGGGAGGAGGCCAGCTGAGCGGCCGTGAAACCCGCCGCTGCGCCTGCGGCAGCCGCGCCGGGAACATCGGATGCGGGCGGGATGTCGGAAACGAGCGCGACCGGTGGCTCTACGGCGGGAACCGCCGACGACGGAGGATCCAGAAGGTCTTCGTCGGTCAGCGAGAACTCCGGGAGTTCGTCCGCCTCGTCCGTCACAAGCTCGCCGGCTTCGGGCGAGGCCACAGCCTCGACCTCCGGCTCGTCGCGATGGGCGTTGGTCGCTTCCTCGACGCTTCGTTCGAACTCGCTGAGCGCGAAGTCGATCGACACGTCCTCGGCCTTGAGTTCAGCCTCTTCGACATGACCGGCGGCAAGTCCCGCGGTCGTCACCTGATCCGGGTCGCCCAGAAGGTCCGTGTCCTGCAACGCGGCTTCCAACTCGTTGACCGCCTCGTCGGAAAGCTGTTCGGCCGTCTTGATGTTCGACATGGTTTGCCGCGCCTCGTACTCGTTACCTGGATCCTGACGCCGACAGCCGCGTCGTCGCCGATCCCGATCCGCCCGAACTCATCCGTCGTGCAACACGGAAAGGCGGAATTTCGCTGCGATAAATGGTAGATAGCGCGTGGAGTTTAGGAAACCTCAAATCCGCGGACTGCCTACAAGTTTAAACATTTGGTTAACGCTGATTCATGTTCAGAACGCGCTGAACCGCAGTTCGAAACACCAGCCCGTTCAGAAACGGGTCATGTTTCACCCAGCATGATGTGGGGACAAGCCGACGATCGGTAGGGCAAGCCCGCACTGCGGAAGACTTGTCCCCGCCTTTTGCACCCGGCACCTCTCGATGGATGCTCGTCTCACGCAATGACTGCGACCCACATGCAAGCCGATCTGTCACGATGCCCTTCGAGGGGGCGGCCGATCGATCTCGTTCATCTGGCTCGTCAGACAGGGGGCAGTCAGTCTCTCGAACTCGAGGTTCTCGGCATCATGGCCCGCCAGATCGGGGATGCCCTGACCGTATCGGACCACCCTGACGCGCGGACCGATCTTCGCTCCCTAGCGCACGGCGTGTGCGGAGCGGCACGCAACCTCGGCGCCTTTCCTTTGGCGCAGGCGGCCCGTGATCTGGAAGCGAACCCGTCGGACCGGAACGCGCTGGTCGGGTTTCGACACGAGTTGCACCGGGCACTCGTTTTCATCCGCGCGCTGACGGTGATGGAAGATCACGTTGACGCTCGCCGACGCGCCCACTAACTGCGCGGCATGACCACGATCGCCTTTATCGCTCCGGACGGAACCCGTTACGACATCGACGCGCCGAATAACTCCAGCGCCATGGAGAACGCGATCCGTCACGACGTGCCGGGCATCGACGCCGACTGCGGAGGTTCCTGCGCCTGCGCCACCTGTCACGTCTACGTCGATAGCGCGTATGTTTCGCGCCTCGCCGCGCCCGAGGCGATGGAAGAGGACATGTTGGACTTCGCGCTCGACGTTCGTCCCGAGTCGCGTCTGTCCTGCCAGATCCGGATCCGTCCGGACTTGGAGGGGCTCGTCCTCCGCGTGCCGGAGCGTCAAGCCTGAGGGGATCAGCGGTCGGCTGATGCCAAGTTGCGACGCAGCTCGCGGGCCAGCCGCGCGTCGATCGCACGCGACTCCGATCGATCGAAGGCCAACTGGTCTCGGTCGTGTCGTTGGATGATGGAGCGAACGGCGGCGTTCACCTTCGACTCCATCTGAGCGCAGTCCGCCATCGGTGGGAGTTCCCGGACGGTATCCTCGATCCGCTTCAGAGCCGACTTGGCGATCGTCGAGTGTTGGTTCTCGTGGGTCACGACATCGTCGCGGAAGGTCTTCCAAAGGACCTTCGTTCTGGCGTCGGCACCTTTCGGAGCGTTCCAACGCGGAAGCGTCTGATGCAGGGACAAGCGGTAGCTCGCCCGATCGACGGCACAGCGTCCATTGACCGTCCGATAAGTGGCATTGCCGTCGAACGACACTTCGGTCGAGCCGGCATGACGCTCGCCACCGCTTCGAAGCTGCGGCCCCTGCATGCCCATCGCGTGTTCGAGTTCATCGAACGTGGACCCGCGAACCATGAAGTAGGTGGTGCGCTCCTTGACCTGACCGGCCATCGCAGGCACCGCCACGCTCATGGCGACGATCGAGGTCATGACGACCGCAAACTTCATGCATCTCTCCCGGGACACTTGAAAGGTTCGGCTCCAACGCTAACGAATCGAGCGTGCCGCACAAGGGGGCTTGAATGAAATTCGTGCAATGTTGGTCGTAGCTGAAGAAATCCGCAGCTTGCCTGACGATCGGCAGGCTATCGAATGGCGGGTCGGACGCGGCCGAGTTCTACGCCTTGGCGATACTGGAACCCTGATGGGGATCCTGAACTGCACTCCGGACAGCTTTTCGGACGGAGGCCGTTACGGAGAGAACGTCGACGACGCCGTCGCTGCAGGGCTGCGCATGGTCGCCGACGGTGCGTCGATCATCGATGTCGGCGGTGAGTCGACCCGCCCCGGCGCAGACCCTGTTTCGGCGGAGGTCGAACAGGCCCGTATCCTTCCGGTGATCAGTGCGCTCGCTTGTGCTTCCGACTGTCTGATATCGGTCGATACCTACCGAGCGCAAACGGCGCAGCGAGCCGTCGCGGCTGGCGCGCATATCGTCAACGATGTCTGGGGTGCCCAGCGTGAACCTCTGATCGCCGAGGTCGCGGCGCGAACGGGCGCGGGGTTATGCCTGATGCACACGGGGCGCGAGCGCGAAACGGATAGCGATCCGATCCGTGATCAGTTCGCGTTTCTCCGTCGCTCGCTCGACATCGCCCGTGCGGCGGGCGTCGCGGACGAGGCGATCGTGCTTGATCCGGGTTTTGGATTTGCGAAGGACGCTGCGACCAACTTCGCGTTGATGAGGCGCTTCCGGGAGTTGCGCGCTCTTGGACGCCCGTTTCTGGTCGGCACCTCGCGCAAGCGTTTCGTTCGCGCGGCAGTCGGCGAGGCCGGCGACCAGGATCGGGCGACCGCTGCGACAACCGCGCTCCTGCGCGTGGCTGGCGCTTCGATCTTCCGCGTGCATGACGTGGCCGCCAACCGCGAAGCTCTTCGTATCGCGGATGCCACGATGCGATCCGACACAGGAAGTCAGGGATGAGGGCCCTACTTGGGTTGGGCGGCAATATCGGCAATCCGCGCGTCGCCATGGCGGGAGCGTTGGTCCAGCTCGATGAATGGGCTGGCCGCGTCGTTTGCGTCTCGCGCCTGTACCGCACGCCACCTTGGGGGCTGACGGACCAGCCCGATTTCCTGAACTGCTGCGCGTTGATCGATGCGGCGCTCTCGCCGGAGTCCTTGCTGCAGTGTTGCCTCGGTATCGAGCAGGGCCTGCAGCGCGTCCGCGACATCCGCTGGGGACCGAGGACGATCGATATCGATCTGGTCGACATGGAGGGCGAGCGGCGGGATACGGCAGCGTTGACGCTTCCGCATCCGCAGGCGCACCGCAGGGCGTTCGTGCTTGTTCCGCTCGTCGAGATCGCACCCAGGACCCAGCTTTCCGGTCGGGATGCGACGGCTTGGCTGCGAGAACTGGATGTCTCGGCGATCCGAGCCGAGACGACCGACGGGAACTGGTGGCGCGAGACCGCCTAGCGCTCGTTGGAGGCCTTGCGCACGCTGCCGTCGCGCTTCAGCGTCATGCCGATAACCGGGACGAGCTCACCGGCAACCTGAACGGAGATCGTGACCGCAAGCTTGTCGGCGTTGTCGAGTCGAGCGACCATGGCGCCCTTCAGTTGCTTGCGGTCGAGGCCGACCACGACGCGATTACCGTCGACATTGCCCGAGATGATGTCGAGCCCCTTGCCTTGCGAGCCGTCCAGGAAGGCACCCTTGTAAGACGACCCACCGCGCACGAAGCGAGCGCTCATCGGCTGAGAGAACAGGCCGACGCGGCACGTTCCGTCAAGCGACATGCCAACCTCGCGGTCGGGCCGTGCACCGGCCAGATCGCAGGTGAACTTGGTGCCCTTGTACTTTCCGGCAACGATCTCGCCCGGCCCGGTCCAACGTCCGAAGACTTGGTCGAAGAACACGGCGTCCGGGTCGGCTGCCGAGGCAGGCGCCTGAGCCAGCAGCGACGCGGTGAGACAGATTCCGGCAGCAAGAGCGCGGCGGAGCATGGGCGACCATCCGAGAAAGGCGACAAGTGCGTCTCCCTCGTTTATCGCCGCGAACGGTTAATCGATCCTTGCCGGACCGCTCATCCGGTCGCGTCCGTGTTCGCATCGCCGCGTGCCAGATCACCCAGGAAGTCCCCAGCCTTCGGCCGCTGGATTGTCAGAAACGGGAGGGGACGGCACAGATCCATGGCCGCAAGCCCAATCCTGGCCGTAAGAAGACCGTTGACGACGCCTTCGCCGAGGCGAGCCGACAAGCGTGCTGCGACACCGTGCCCAACAACCTGTCCGATCAGACTATCCCCAACCGAGATCGTGCCGGTGACCGCGAGGTGCGCGAGTACGTCGCTGGTCAGACGTGCGAGGCCGATCGCGCCGGGCCGCGCGCCGTAGAGTTCCGACATGGCACGGATCAACCGCACGGTCTCGAACAGCACGAAGGCCAGATCGACAATCGCTCGTGGACTGACCGCCGTGACGACGGAGACGCGTTTCGAAGACGCCGCCACGAGCGCGCGGGCGCGGGCGTCGAGCGGCAGTAGCAGCTCGCGTTCCGCCAGCGCGACGAGATCGCGTCCGTCGATGACATCGTCTCGCAGTTCGGCGAGTCGTGCACGGCCGCGCGCCGTTTCGCTGCGATCAGCAAGCAGCGTCCGCAGTCGTGCAACCACGGCGGTGGCCGCCGCGGCGTCGTTCGCTTCGAACGCCCTCCGGCCATCACGGCGCTCGCGCTCGACCGTATCGAGGCGCATCAAGCCCAGCACCTCGCGCAGCACGATGCCGCCGACGCCCACCAGAAGCAGGATGGTCAGCCCGATCGCCAGCCAGCCGAGCCAGTCCGCGCGCGCGAACAGTTCGGAGATCAGGCGATCGACCGACAGCGCCAGGGCCAAAGAGGCTAGCGAGCTGAGGGCGATGGTCGCCAGTTTGCCGAAGGATAGGCGGCGACGCGACGGCTGACGGCGAGCGGGTTCCGCATCGAGGGCCTCCAGCGCCTCGCGCTCGAGAGTGTCGTCGGCTTCGATTTCGACGCGCGTCATGTCCGCCACGGCGCGCGGTGCGCGAGGCGCGGAGATCTTCTGTTGGGCCGGTTGGGACGAGGGAAGATCATAGGCACCGGGGCGACGACCGGTCGGGCGCTCGCTCATGCCAGCTTGTCTCCGATCAGAAACTGAAGCGCCCGGTCGAGGCGGATGTGCGGGAGCGAGAGCTTCAGGCCGGCCTCGTTGCGCTCGAGGCGGGGCGGACGAAAGCGGACGAACGTGAGCGGGTCGAGTCGGTCGCCGCTTTCGTCGGCTTTGAGGAGCCGCGAAACGTCCTCCGGTAGGTCGCCCGGGAAGACGGCGGTTTCGGTCTCGCCGTCGAAGCGTTGGCCGCCGATGGTCTCGCCGGCGATGGGTGTGCCGACGATCACGGGCAGACGGTCAGCTCCTTCCGTCACGCTCGCCTCGCGCGTCGCCCGAATGGCCGCCATGGCGACGACTTCGGTACGCGCACCCGAGAATTGCGCACGCTCGATCGCGTCGTCCACCAGACGCCGCACCACAGCTTCGAGCCGCCCGTGACTGTCCCGGTGCAGGTGGTCGGCCTTCGTCGCGGCCACGAGGAGGCGATCGATCCGGCGGGTCACCAGCGAGCCCAGCCACGACGAGCGCCCCGGCCGGAAGCAGGACAGGATGTCGGTCAACGCCGCTTCGAGATCCACAACCGCTTCCGGACCGGCGTTGATCGCCTGCAGTGCGTCCACCAAGAGGATCTGTCGGTCGAGCCGGGCGAAGTGCTCGCGGAAGAACGGCTTGACGACGATCGTCTTGTAGGCCTCGAACCGGCGGCCATGAATGCCGGCGAGACTGTCTCGATCGTACGCGCGGTCGGGTTCCAACGGCAGGGGGGCGAAGGTAAGCGCCGGGGAGCCTTCGAGGTCGCCCGGCATAAGAAACCGTCCGGGGGGCAAGGTCGAGAGAGCCGTCCGGTCCTCGCGACAGGCGCGCAGATACGCGGCGAATGCCGCGCTCAACCGCTGACTGGTCGGCTCGTCGGCCGGGCGCGACACGTCCAGTCCAGCGAGCAACGCAAGAAACGGCTCGGCCATCTTGGCGCGCGAGGGGAGACGCGCCCGCTCCAAGGCTTCACGGCTGAACGTGGCGTAGTCTTTTTCCAGAAGCGGTAGATCCAGCAGCCATTCGCCGGGGTAATCGACGATGTCGAGGCTGAGGCGACCCGGCGCAAACAAGCGCGACCAGCCGGACGCGGACTGGTATTCGATCGTGAGTCGCAGTTCCGATATGGCGCGCGTCGATTGCGGCCAAAGCCGATCTTCCAGAACGGTACGGATGTGCTCCTCGTATTGGAAGCGCGGGACGCCAGCGTCCGGCTGCTCCTGAAGGTACGAGCGCGCGATTCGTCCGCCGCTTTGCGCATCGAAGAGCGGTAGCCTCCCACCGTGAAGAAGGTTGTGCACGAGCGACGTAATGAAGACCGTCTTGCCGGCGCGCGACAGGCCGGCCACCCCAAGGCGTAGGGTCGGGTTGAAGAGGTGGGCACCACGATCGGCAAGGTTGTCGAGTGCGATCCGCGCTTCGTCGGCAAGGGTCGTCATGGGTTCCGATCGGCTGTCGTGGCCACGGCTATATAAGGTCGTGGGGTCCTGAACGACAGGCGCGTGGTCAGGTCGGCGCGATCAAGGTCACGAGTCGGCCCGGCCCAAGACGACCGCCGGGATCAACGCCCAGCCGCAAGGTGATCCAGGTCGCAGGCTTGATGCCGGTTCGAAACGCGTCTCCCTCCTGCAAGGCGTAGCGGGCTACGAAGGATGCGATCGTCGGGTTGTGTCCGACGACCAGGACGGGGGATGCCGCGCCATCTGCGACGCAAGCTGCCTCGTACGCTTCCAACCCAGCAGCATAGAGGTGATCGTCATATCGCAGCGGTACCTCACCCAGCACGGGAAGCAGCGACTCGAGGGTCAAGCGAGCCCGCCGCGCGGTCGAGCATCGAATCCGCACGATCCCGACCGGCTGCCGGAGCAGGCGCAGGCGGATGGCCTCGACCTCCGCATGGCCGCGCTCGTCGAGACCCCGATGGTGATCGCGCTCGCCTGGGATCGCATGCGACGAATGGGCATGGCGCAACAGATGAACGGTGATCTCGGCCATGAAGCGCAGCTTCTCCCATGTCGTAGAAGCGAGACGTTCGCACGCTATCGGCGTTCCACCACGAACGCGTCCAGCCATGGGAAAGGCGTCCACGCTAGTTGTTGCGTTGAAACTGCGGGATGTGAGGAAGAGGGTTTGCACTCGCGCCGCGCGCATGGCCCGGACGTTCGGTCGCGTCCCGTTCAGACACGGTGCACAAGCAAATCCAGCGCATTATCAGGCGGTTGTGAGTGATATGATCTCGGTGCGACCTGTCGATCCCGTAACTTGTTCCCCTCTGCGTGCATCGCTATAAGCACGCGCAACCGCCGCCTTCGGAGAATGCGACATGAGCGAAACCCTTCCCCTCGGTCAGGGCCTCCCCGAGGACGGGCCGTTCATGAACGACCGTCAGAAGGAATACTTCCGCAAGAAGCTTCTGGCCTGGAAGTCGGAGATTCTCCGTGAGGCCAAGGAAACGCTTGAGGCCCTGGCAAGCGACAACGCGAACCAGGCCGATGCCGCCGACCGAGCTTCGTCGGAGACCGATCGGGCGATCGAACTGCGTGCTCGCGATCGTCAGCGCAAGCTGATCTCGAAGATCGACGCAGCGATCGAGCGCATCGACGACGGAACCTACGGTTATTGTGAGGAAACCGGCGAACCCATCAGCTTGAAGCGTCTGGATGCCCGCCCGATCGCGACCTTGTCGCTCGAGGCACAGGAGCGGCATGAGCGGCGTGAGAAGGTGTATCGCGACGAATAAGCGAAACGCTGTTTCTGGAATGAGGAAGGGCCGCAAGATGCGGCCCTTTTTGGTTTCAGCGACGATCGGATACGTCGAGCGTAAAGTCGTGAAGGAGACGTTCCATCTCCTCTTCAAGGGTCAGCGTTCGAGCCGCTGGCGCCTTGGAAGCTGGCTCTGCCGTCGCCGGAGCGGGGCCCGTTGGGGCATCGTCGGATCCTGGCGTCGACGAGTTCGGCGTCGTGTCGGTCGGAACCGCAGGCGTGCGTGCTTGTGCGGGACCGGCGTCCGGACGAACAGGCGCTCGCTCGATCATCGGCTCAGCTGTGATCGTCGGGGATGCGGGTGCCGCAGGCGGGGCAAGCGGCGTTGCACGGCGAGCCTGAATCGTTGTCGCGAAGCTGCGAACCGAAAGCGGTTGCCGCTCACCGGCAGCTGGAGCGTCGTCCGATGCGTCCTTCGGGGTGTGGACGTCATCATCATCCGCGCGAACGGGAGGCGACGACCGCATTGGAGGAACGATCGGCGGGATCGGGTCACTGGTCTGTGTCGGGCTCGTGTCCTGATACGGCGACCGCACGGGCTGCGGTGCCGCGCGATGCGGCAGGAGCGCTTCGTCCTCGAGCCGGAATGGCTCGGGGGTCGCTGACGCTTCCGGCTCGCTCGGCCTTGGTGGGATGACCACCGCAGGCGGAAGGGTCGGGGTGGCCATCGAACGTGGTTGCGCGATCGGAGCGGCGCTGGCTGGTGGCGGCGGGTTATCGCTCGGTTGCGTCATCCCTCGCTGGCCCTCCGACCCGGAACGGGCACTTGGCGCCGCCGGCGTAGGCGCAGTCTGAGGCCGGACAACCGGTTGCGGGCGACTGGCCATGACGCCCAGAAATGCCGGGAGCGCAGGCGCGGAGGCCTCGGGCGGCGGCGAACCGCGATCCTCGCTCGGAGCCCGAGCGGGAAGAGGACGCTCGCCCGTGCGATCACTTGCCGTCTCTTGGGACAGCGCCCGGGTCGCTGCGGGTGTGATGCTCAGGTCGGCCGGTTCGGTCGATGCGTCTCGAACCGGGTTCGCAACGGGACGGCGCGCGGGGACCTGCACCTCACGAGATGCCGGAACCGGCGGCTCGACTAGGGTCTCCTGCGGAGGCGTCCGTCGCTGGGGCAACGGCGCCCGAGGCTCGGGCGCAACCTCGGGCTCCGTCCGGACGGCCGACGGCCCATCCACTCGCCGGGTGCGAACGCGCTGGATGCCGCTCTCCACCACCAGATCGTTCTGTCCGCCAATCAGAAGCAGGTGCTCGGTATCGTCTCGTCGTACGAGAACAAGCTTTCGCTTCGGATCGACCGGCGACACGTCCAGAATCGCAAGACGCGGAGCTCTGGAGCGGCCGCCCATGCCGCCCGTCCCGGCGAAGACGCGCTTGGCAAGACCGATGATCACCAGCGCAAGCAGGATCACGATCGCGGTCGAAACCACGACGCTCACGACGGGGGCCAGACTGTCGCCAACCAGGCCGGCAAGCCACTCACGCATATGCTCTTCCTTCGAATGGGACCGGGGGCCGCATGGCGGGTTCCGCGGGGCCATGACTGTTGCCGACGAGACGGACGCGACTCGAACGCCGCAAGGTCCGCGTCAGCCTCGATCTTCACCTCCCGTGTATCATGCAGAAGCCGACGGGTTGGCGCAAATTCGACGAAATTGCATGCGCATGGCGCCGTCTGCTCGTAAACCGCTCGGTGATGGCCCCGCATGGCCGATCTGGGCAGATGGAGCGAGTCCTTGGAACAGCCGAGCCCCGTGGCTTCGACACGAGACGAGAAGCCCTTGATCGACCGTGATTCCACGCCTGGCGGATTGCGGCGGCTCCTCTTCCTGGCGGGCTTTCTGTTCGTGCTTGCAGCCGCCCTTGCGCTGTCGCGTCACGCCTATGGCGCACCGGCCCTGGTGGCGATCTTCGGGCTGCTCGCCATGGTCGGGATCGCGTCGGTCTTTGCCCTGGCGCTTGGTGTCATCCGGTTCGGCGATGTCGATCGTACGAGCGGTATCGGCAAGGATTTCCTGGACGACCTTCCGACCGGGACCCTGATCACCGATCGGAAGGGCCGGATTATCTACGCCAATCGCGCGTATGGCGAACAAACGGGCGCCGTCAGTTCGACGGAGGTGCGTACGCTCGAGCGTCTCCTGTCGCGCGAGCCCGAAGCGTCCGAAGCGATCTACCGCTTGGCGAATCTGGCGCGGGAGCGAATGTCAGGCGAAGAAGAGTTTCGCCTGAGCCGCGACCTGCGGCATGGCGTGACGCCAAGTCCTCGGTGGTACCGCGCCACGGTGCGTGCGTTAGGTCGAACGGGCGAGCCCCTGCTGGCGTGGACGATCGCCGACATCACGAACGAACGCGAACAGCAGGAAACGTTCTTTCGCGATCTGCAGCACGCCATCGACTACCTGGATCACGCGCCGGCCGGTTTCTTCGCGTCCGATGAAGACGGCCGCATCACCTATCTGAACGCGACGCTGGCGGCATGGCTCGGCGTCGATCTAACCGAGTTCCGCCCGCAGACGCGATCGATCAGCGAGTTCCTGACCGAAGAGGGACGTCTGATTCTGTTGAGAACGCAGGCCGGCTCGACGAACAGCGATGTCGTAACGCTGGACCTCGACCTCGTGACGGCCGGCGGCCAGCGCCTGCCGGTGCGCCTTCTCCGCAATTCCAGCCGACGGGTCGACGGGCGCAGCAAGCTGACCCGCACCCTTGTCCTGAATCAGCGGCCGAGCGGCGAGGGAGATCCGGCCCGGGCAGCGGAAGTGCGATTCGTCCGCTTCTTCAACTCGTCGCCGATGGCGATTGCGGCTCTCGACGCGATGGGACGTGTGCTGCGCGCCAACGCGGCCTTCACGAAGCTTTTCGGAGATGCGGCGGCGCTAGGCGGTGTCATGATCACCGACTGCGTGCGGGATCAGAATCGGGAAACGATTCGGCAGGCGCTTCTGGCCGCCGTGCGTGGCCAGGCCGGCATTCCCGCGCTGGATGTGCAGCTCGCCGGCGAGGCCGCGCGCGCCGCCCGTTTGTACGTCAGTGCGAACTCCGACATCCACGACGGTTCCGGCGAGGTCGCGATCCTCTACGGCGTCGACATCACGGAACAGCGCGCGCTGGAAGAGCAGTTCGCGCAAAGCCAGAAGATGCAGGCGATCGGCAACCTGGCTGGCGGCATCGCGCACGACTTCAACAACGTCCTGACCATCATCACGGCGTCTGTCGACTTCCTGCTTCTGAATCATCCGACCGGCGATCCGTCATTCCAGGATCTCATCCTCATCAAGCAAAGTGCGAACCGCGCCGCGTCGCTGGTCCGGCAGTTGCTGGCCTACTCGCGCCGTCAGACGATGCGCCCGAAGATGCTGAGCCTCACCGATGTGATCGCCGACATGCATCTTTTGCTAAAGCGCATCTCCGGCGACCTCGTGAAGCTCGAACGCCGACATGCTCGCGACCTTTGGCCGGTCATGGCCGATATCGGACAGTTCGAGCAGGTCATCACCAATCTCGTCCAGAACGCGCGCGACGCCATGCGGGAGAGCGGGACCGTGACGATCAGTACCCGTAACGTCGAGGCGGCCGAGACGGCGGGCTTCGGATACGCGGAGTTGATCCCGGCCGACTACGTGCTGGTCGAGGTCGCCGATACCGGGTCGGGCATGCCGCCGGAGGTCGCGGAGCGCATCTTCGAGCCGTTCTTCACGACCAAGGAGATCGGCAAGGGAACGGGTCTCGGGCTTTCCATGGCCTACGGCATCATCAAGCAGTCGGGCGGGTTCATCTTCGTCGACTCGGTGATGGGCGAGGGGACGACCTTCCGCATCTTCCTGCCGCGCCATGTGCCGACGGAGGCGCCGATCTCGCTCGAGGTGTCGGCGGGCAGTTCGGGTCAGTCTTCGGCCTCGGCCGCAAAGGATCTGTCGGGCACGTCGTCTATCCTTCTCGTGGAGGACGAGGACAACGTTCGCTCCGGCAACGTGCGCGCTCTCAAGATGCGCGGTTACGAGGTGCATGAGGCGTCGAGCGGCCTTGAGGCGCTCGATGTCATCGACGAGATCGAGGCCGAGGGCGGGCACATCGACCTCGTGGTTTCCGACGTCGTCATGCCGGAAATGGACGGTCCAACGCTCCTGCGGGAGATGCGCAAGCGCCGGCCCGACCTGAAGTTCATCTTCGTGTCGGGCTACGCCGAGGATGCCTTCGCAAAGAACCTGCCCGATGGCGAGAAGTTCGGCTTCCTGCCGAAACCCTTCTCGCTTCGGGAACTGGCGGTCGCCGTGAAGACGGCACTCGACGAGTAGGCGCCGTCAGCGCGACGCGAGAGCGACCGCGATCGCGGAGGCCAGACGCGCGTTGGAGCGCACGAGCTCGATGTTGCTCGCGAGCGAGCGGCCCTGGCTCAACTCGAAGATGCGCTTCAACAGGTAAGGCGTTGCAGCCTTTCCGGAGATGGCGTTGCTCGACGCGTCGGCCAACGCCTGACCGATCCAGCTGCCGATCGTCGCGCTATCGATCTCGTGTTCCTGCGGCAGCGGATTGGCGACTAGCATACCGCCGTCGATGCCCAGCGCCTCGCGCGTCGCTTGAAACCGCGCGATCGCTTCGGGGCTGTCGAGGCGGATCGGCGTCGCGATCCCGGAGTCGCGCGACCAGAAGGCCGGAAGTTCGTCGCATCCATACCCGACGACGGGAACACCCTTTGTTTCAAGGACTTCGAACGTCTTTTTGAGATCGAGGATGGCCTTTGCGCCCGCCGATACGACGATCACCGGCGTTCGTGCGAGTTCGTCGAGGTCTGCCGAGATATCGAAGCTCGTCTCGGCGTCGCGGTGAACGCCGCCGATCCCTCCGGTCGCGAACACGCGAATACCGGCAAGGTGTGCGCCGATCATCGTTGCGGCAACGGTTGTGGAGCCGGTCCGACCCGAGCTGACGCCATAGGCCAGATCTGCGCGCGACAGTTTGAGTACATCGCGAGCTTGAGCGAGCTTCTCGAGGTCGCCGTCATCGAGGCCGACCCGCACTTCCCCGTCCATCACCACGATCGTGGCCGGCTCGGCACCGTTCTCGCGAACGAGCGATTCGACACCGCGCGCCATGGCGAGATTGTCCGGCCAAGGCATACCGTGCGTGATGATGGTCGATTCAAGAGCGACCACCGGGCGGCTTTCGGCAAGCGCGGCGGCAACCGCCGGAGACGGGCGAACGATGGGGGTCATGCAACGGTGTCCTTGCTCAGTCGGGTGGGAGGAGGCAGGGCGAGGGCCATATGCTCGACCCGCCAAGGGCTGTGTTGGTCGAGGCCGTCCGTGATGCGTAGCGCTGCGGCAGCCAGGCCGAGGCATATCGCATGCTGGAGAGGCTGTCCGGCGACATGGGCGAGGAAGGTCACGGCCGCGACGGTATCGCCGGCACCGGTCACGTCCTGCAGATTCGCGATCGAAGCCGGCTGCTGTTGAAACGCACTATCACCATCGATCACCGTGACCGCCCGGGGACCATCCGTGACGACGGCGCGGCGCGTCCCTAGTTCTCGCAACGCGTGGGCGATCTTGAGGATCGAGCCGTTGCAATCGGTCAAAGCGCGGGCTTCCGCAAGCGACAGGAAGACGACGTCCAGCCGATCCAACACAGGGCGCAATCGCGCGACCTTCGCCTGCGATACGGCGATCGCCGCGCGGAATCCCTTAGCGTATGTGCAGACGGTTTCCAGCGCGGGCGTCGAGAGGTTCGCGTCCATCAGGACCGCCGGTGCTGCCGCAAGCCGTTCGCGCACATGTTGGCGCGACAGCGCACGCGCAGTAAGCATGTCGTAGATCGCCATGTCCGCGACGGCGGCGACGAGTTCGCCGGTCTCATCTAGAACGGCCGTGTAGCTGGCCGTTGCGCGATCCAGCCAGACGATCGCATCGTCATCAATGCCATGGTGCGCAAGCTCGTCGATCACAGCCAGCGCGCCCGGGTCGCCGCCGCGTGCCGATATGAGGCGGACGCGGGCGCCGAAGCTGCGAAGTGCGACAGCGGCGTTCAGGCAGGCTCCGCCAACGCCCTGACGCAGCACCCCCGGGTTCGATGCACCCTGACGAAACGGCACGCTCGAGCGCGCGATCCGGTCGACATGCGCCGCACCGACGAGAACGAGTTCGGGTTGCGTCGCTCCGGGCGTAGGAGCGGCTCGCGTCACAACCGCTGGTCCATGCGAAATAGCACTCCGACGTTCTCGTCACGCCTTGCAGAATGAGAACAAAACGTGTACATATTCGTCATCGCCGGCGTGATTGCGCCCTGCTTCTCCGCGTGAAATAAGGTCTCTTGCCCCATGGCACAGAACTCGCTTCGGCTCGTTGAGGAAACATCCGTGGATAAGAACAAGGCGCTCGACGCAGCGCTTTCGCAGATTGAGCGCGCCTTCGGCAAGGGCTCGATCATGCGTCTCGGCGCGACCGAGAAGCTCGACATCGACACGGTGTCCACGGGCTCGCTTGGCCTCGACATCGCACTCGGGATCGGCGGCCTGCCCAAGGGCCGCATCGTCGAGGTGTATGGGCCTGAGTCGTCCGGTAAGACGACGCTTGCGCTCCATACGGTCGCCGAGGCTCAGAAGGCCGGCGGCATCTGCGCCTTCGTGGATGCGGAGCATGCGCTCGATCCCGTCTACGCCCGCAAGCTCGGCGTCGATCTCGACAACCTCCTGATCTCGCAGCCCGACACGGGCGAGCAGGCGCTGGAGATCGTCGATACGCTGGTCCGCTCCGGCGCGATCGACGTCCTCGTCATCGACTCGGTCGCCGCGCTCACGCCGCGCGCCGAGATCGAGGGTGAGATGGGCGAGTCGTTGCCGGGCATGCAGGCGCGTCTGATGAGCCAGGCCTTGCGCAAGCTGACCGGCTCGATCTCGCGCTCGAAGTGCATGGTGATCTTCATCAACCAGATCCGCATGAAGATCGGCGTGATGTACGGTTCGCCCGAGACCACCACGGGCGGCAACGCGCTGAAGTTCTATGCCTCGGTTCGCCTCGACATCCGCCGCATCGGCGCGATCAAGGAGCGCGAGGAGGTCAAGGGCAACCAGACCCGCGTCAAGGTCGTGAAGAACAAGCTCGCGCCGCCGTTCAAGCAGGTCGAGTTCGACATCATGTACGGCGAGGGCGTGTCCAAGATGGGCGAGCTTATCGACCTGGGCGTGAAGTCCGGCATCGTCGAGAAGTCGGGCGCGTGGTTCTCCTACAACTCCCAGCGTCTCGGCCAAGGACGCGAGAACGCCAAGCAGACGCTGCGCGACAACAAGGATCTCGCGCAGGAGATCGAGGCCGCGATCCGTCAGAACATGGGCTTGATCGCGGAGCAGCTGCTGGAAGGCGGCCCGGAAGACAGCGATGGCGAGGTCTGAGCACCAACCGCCGAGTGATGGGACTGATCGAGGCGTCCGCGCATGCGGGCGCCTTCTTCATGTGAAGCGGGCATTTGTTGTCGAGAGCGTCTGTCCCGCTCCGTCCTTGCGGGAGGCCCATCCAGTGAGGTCGAACGGCCCGTCGCGGTGCCGCTCCCGTGTCATGGACAGACCCGGTTTGCCTCGTTAAAAACCGGCGCTCGGACGGTTCCGGCGCCCTGCGCCGTCTCAACGCCGTCCGGTTCTCGAAGAGGTTGAGCGGATGAGTGGCGTCAACGAAATCCGGCGGACGTTCCTGGACTACTTTGCGGCGAACGGTCACGAGCCGGTCGCTTCCTCGCCGCTCGTGCCCCGCAACGACCCGACCCTGATGTTCACGAACGCCGGCATGGTGCAGTTCAAGAACGTCTTCACCGGCCTTGAGAAGCGTCCCTATAGCCGCGCGACCACGGCACAGAAGGTCGTGCGGGCTGGCGGCAAGCACAACGATCTCGACAATGTCGGCTACACCGCGCGCCACCACACCTTCTTCGAGATGCTCGGCAATTTCTCGTTCGGCGACTACTTCAAGGAGGAGGCGATCAGCCTCGCCTGGAACCTCGTCACGAAGGAGTACGCTCTCGACAAGTCGCGGCTGCTCGTCACCGTGTATTCCGAGGACGAGGAGGCAGCCCGGCTTTGGCGCTCGATCGCCGGTTTCTCCGACGACCGGATCATCCGCATCCCGACCTCGGACAACTTCTGGACGATGGGCGAGACCGGGCCATGCGGACCATGCTCGGAAATTTTCTATGATCAGGGCGAAAGCGTCTTTGGTGGACCGCCGGGATCGCCGGACGAGGACGGCGACCGCTTCCTTGAATTCTGGAACCTCGTGTTCATGCAGTTCGAGCAGGTCTCTCCAGGCGAACGCCTGAACCTTCCGAGGCCGTCGATCGACACCGGCATGGGTCTCGAGCGCATGGCCGCGATCCTGCAGGGCGTGCATTCGAACTACGAGACGGACCTGTTTCGTCGGCTGATCGGCGCGGTCGCCGAGGCGATCGGCTCGCGTCCCGAGGGAGACGCCCTTGCGTCGCACCGCGTCATCGCGGATCACCTTCGAGCGACGGCCTTCCTGATCGCGGACGGCGTGTTGCCATCGAACGAGGGGCGCGGCTACGTGCTCCGCCGCATCATGCGCCGTGCGATGCGTCATGCGAAGCTTCTCGGCGCACGCGAACCCGTCATCTACAAGGTCCTGCCGACGCTCGTCTCCGAGATGGGCCGGGCCTATCCCGAGCTCGTGCGCGCGGAGGCCTTGATCTCGGAAACGCTGAAGCTCGAGGAAAAGCGCTTCCTGGCAACCCTGGATCGCGGTCTGGTTCTCCTGAACGACGCCACCGATGGCATGGGGCAGGGCGATAAGCTCGACGGCGAGGTCGCATTCAAGCTCTACGACACCTACGGCTTCCCGCTGGATCTGACGCAGGACGCCCTGCGCGCCCGCGGCGTCTCGGTCGACCTTGCATCCTTTCAGGCTGCCATGGAGCATCAGAAGGCTGAGGCTCGCGCGAGCTGGGTCGGCTCCGGCGAGGCTGCGGACGAGAGCGTCTGGTTCGCGATCCGCGAACGCGAGGGCGCGACGGAGTTTCTAGGCTACGACACCGAGCGAGCCGAGGGTGTGGTGCGTGCGATCGTACGCGGGAAGGACGAGGTTCGCAGCGCTGCGGCGGGCGAAGAGGTCTCGGTCGTTCTCAACCAAACCCCGTTCTACGGCGAGTCCGGTGGGCAGGTCGGAGACACCGGCCTTCTGAGCGGCGAGGGTGTCCGCTTCCGTGTCACGGACACGCAGAAGGTTGCCGGCGGTGTGTTCGTTCATCGCGGGCGGGTCGAGGACGGCACGTTGCGGATCGATGCGCCGCTGGAGCTCGTGGTCGATCATGAGCGCCGCACCCGTATCCGAGCCAACCATTCCGCCACGCACCTTCTGCACGAGGGTTTGCGCGAGATCCTAGGCACCCACGTCGCGCAGAAGGGCTCGCAGGTTTCCCCTGATCGACTTCGCTTCGACTTCTCGCATCCAAAGCCGGTGGATCCGGCAGAGGTCGCGCAGGTCGAGGCGCTGGCCAACAGGGTGATTCTCGAGAACGCCCCGATCGAAACCCGCCTGATGGCTGTGGACGACGCCATTGCGCTCGGCGCGATGGCGCTGTTCGGCGAGAAGTACGGCGACGAGGTTCGCGTCGTTTCCATGGGGCGCCCGGACGAAGGGTCGAACCGGGCCGCCTATTCGATCGAACTGTGCGGCGGCACCCATGCGCGCGCGACCGGCGACATCGGTCTCGTCCATGTCATCTCGGAGACCGCGGTCGGCGCCGGTGTGCGCCGGGTCGAGGCGCTGACCGGTCAGGCGGCCCGCGACTATCTGCTGGAGCAGGACGCGCGCGTCCGTCGCATCGCTTCCGCACTGAAGGTCGGGCCTGCCGAAATCGGTGATCGGGTCGAACAACTCGTCGACGAGCGCCGCCGTCTTGAGCGCGAGTTGAACGACGCCAAGAAGCGCCTCGCGATGGCTAGCGAAGGCGGTGGTGCGGCGTCCGCTCCGCGCGAGGTCGGGGGTATTTCGTTCCTAGGCCGCGTGCTGGACGGTATCTCCGCCAAGGACCTCAAGGGACTTGTGGACGAGGCCAAGGCTTCGCTCGGTTCGGGCGTCGTAGCGTTCGTGGGAGTGGCGGACGGGAAGGCCAGTGTCGTGGTCGGCGTCACGTCCGACCTGACGGGACGCTACAACGCGGTCGATCTCGTGCGTGTGGCCTCGGAAGCGATCGGCGGAAAGGGTGGCGGTGGCCGGCCCGACATGGCCCAGGCCGGAGGCCCGGAAGCCGAGAAAGCGGAGGACGCGATCGGCGCCATCGAAGCGAAGCTGGCCGCCTGAAACCCAGGTGGGTCGCCTCGCGCGGGCTTAGACTTCGCGATCCTTCCGAAACCAAATAGCAGAAGGGGCGCCGGACGGCGCCCCTTCTCGTTTCGGCTTAGCTCCCGTAGTTCGGGAACGATGCGACCTCCGCCGCCGAGGTCTTGAGCGTCAGGCGATTGCCGTCCGGCGTGAAGCGATCGATCGGGATCACCTTGTTGCCGGTGAAGCCCGTGGTCGAGCCTTCGAAGTCGACCACGAGTGCAACGGGCGTGTTCGCGTCGCTACCAAGCACTTCCTCAATCTCGCCCAACTCGACACCGTCGCCGTCCTTGAGAACCTTGGCGTCTTCGATCTCGCCGGCCGACTTGTTCCAGGGCATCAACATCACGTTGTCGCCGACCTCAACGAGTGCGGCATTCTGCGCCTGGACGGCGGCGCCGGACATGAGAAGCGCGGTGGTGGCGGCAAGAAACAGGCGGTTCATTCGAGACTCTCCATCAGGATTGATGGGTCGCTAACGAAAGCTTTGCGAACGAGGTTCCCGCCGGCGAGCTGGACCTGACACGAATAAACCCGGCCGCAAGGGCCGGGTCCGCTCATTCGCAGTCGGCGAATGGATTAAGCCGCCATCGCCTTCTTCAGGTTCTCGTCGATCTTGTCGAGGAAGCCAGTGGTCGACAGCCACGGCTGGTCGGGGCCGATCAGCAGCGCGAGATCCTTGGTCATGTGGCCAGCCTCGACGGTATCGATGCAGACCTGCTCCAGCGTCTCGGAGAAGCGCTTCAGTTCATCGTTGCCGTCGAGCTTGGCGCGATGGGCCAAGCCTCGGGTCCAAGCGAAGATCGACGCGATGGAGTTGGTCGACGTTTCCTGACCCTTCTGGTGCTGTCGATAGTGGCGGGTCACAGTGCCATGGGCGGCCTCGGCCTCGACGGTCTGACCGTCCGGAGAGAGGAGAACCGAGGTCATGAGACCGAGCGAACCGAAGCCCTGGGCGACGATATCGGATTGTACGTCACCGTCGTAGTTCTTGCAGGCCCACACGTATCCACCCGACCACTTCAGCGCCGAGGCGACCATGTCGTCGATCAGGCGGTGCTCGTAAGTCAGCTTGCGCTTGTCGAATTCGGCCTTGAACTCCGCGTCGAACACCTCCTGGAAGATGTCCTTGAAGCGACCGTCGTAGGCCTTCAGAATCGTGTTCTTGGTCGACAGGTAGACCGGGAAGTTCCGGATCAGGCCGTAGTTGAACGAGGCGCGTGCGAACTCGCGGATCGAGTCATCCAGGTTGTACATGGCGAGCGCCACGCCCGAGGAGGGGGCCTGGAACACCTCGTGCTCGATGGTCTGGCCGTCCTCGCCGACGAACTTGATCGTCAGCGTTCCCTTGCCCGGGAACAGGAAGTCGGTCGCGCGATACTGGTCGCCGAACGCGTGGCGACCGACGACGATCGGCTGCGTCCAGCCGGGCACCAGGCGTGGCACGTTCTTCATGATGATCGGTTCGCGGAAGATCACGCCGCCCAGGATGTTGCGGATCGTACCGTTCGGCGACTTCCACATCTTCTTGAGCTTGAACTCCTCGACGCGCTGCTCGTCGGGGGTGATCGTCGCGCACTTCACGCCCACGCCATGCTTCTTGATCGCATGGGCCGAGTCGATCGTGACCTGATCGTTGGTCGCGTCCCGGTTCTCGACCGAGAGGTCGTAGTACTCGAGATCGACGTCGAGATAGGGGTGGATCAGCTTGTCCTTGATGAGCTGCCAGATGATCCGGGTCATCTCGTCGCCGTCGAGTTCCACGACCGGGTTTGCGACCTTGATCTTCGCCATCGCGCTGGAATTCCTTTGGAGTTGGCAGCCCGACGAAAGGACGGGCGTCGGCGGCGTAGCGCCCCGAAGGGACGCCGGCCTGCGCGGCCTATATCATCCGCGTCCCAACGCGCAAAGCCGACGGTCGCCATCGTCCTCGTCGACATGGAAGCGCGGCTCGCGATAGCCGGACCGGCACTCCGTATGCCGCACCGTGCGACAGTCCGCACCACGCACGCGTTGAACCTCCCGGCATCTGCACCGTTTGGGTGAAGACGCAACAAGCGAAGGAGCAAGTCATGTCCGGAGGACAGTCCAGCGGAACCGGGGCCATGACGGATCTCGACGACGAGAAGGTCCGCAAGAACGATATTCTGACGAATCGCGACAAGAGCCAGCGCGATCCGGAGTACGGTCTCGACGGCCGGGGCGTTCAGGCCGACGAAGAGAAGGACAGCGTCGGTAATCGGCAGCACTAGCCGACTCGGCGACGCAGCGGGCGGCCGTCTCGGTCGCCTGCTGTCCGGTCGCTTCTCCCTTCCCGGGAGGAAGCACGCGTGGAGCCGCTACAGGCTTCGTCGCGTCACAGATCCGGCGGTGCCGGTAGCATCAGTTCCGCCAGAAGGCCCCCGGTGTCGTTGCGCCGGAGCCGAAGCGACCCACCGTAGAGTTCGGCGATCTCGGACGTGATGGGAAGGCCGAAGCCGTGACCGGGGAGTGTTTCGTCGAGCCGCGCCCCTGGCTTCAACACACGGTCTATCTCTTCCGGACCGAGACCGGGTCCGTCGTCGGCAATCGTGATCCGCACGAAGCGCTCACTGCGCGAGGCCACGACCTCGATCGTCGTCTTGGCGTGACGACACCCATTGTCGAGAAGATTGCCGAGCATCTCGTCGAGGTCGTCTCCGTCCACGGCGACCGCAAGTCCGTCCGGGATTGCGCGGGAGATCGTCAGCCTCGATCCGGCACCGAACTTCTCCAGCATGGCCGCCAAGTCGTCCACGTGCGGTTTCACGACTGTACGCTGCCGCGCTGGACCGCCCTGCGCGACACTCCGGGCGCGGCGGAGGTGATGCCGGATGCGTCGGTCCATGAGCTCCGTAAGCGATTGCCATTCGCGCTTCATCGGTCCGTCCGGCAAGCGCGCCGCCTGGGCACTTAACGTCGCCAAAGGTGTCTTGAGCCCATGTCCGAGGTTCGCCACGTGGCGTCTCGCTTGGCGCAAAACCTCCGCATCGTGTGCGATCAACGCGTTCAATTCATCGGTGAGAGCTTGGAGTTCGACCGGCTGGGGCTCGTCGATTCGCTCGCGTCGACCGGCTCGAACCTCGGCCAGCGTCCCGCGCAGCCGATCCAGCGGGCTGAGTGCGAAGCGAACCTGGAGAGCGATGGCGGCACCCAATCCGACCCCGAGCAGTCCGAGGGTCAGTGCTATCGTGAGCGCGGCATCGCGGAGCGGAGCCTCGATCGCAGTTGCGGGTGCGGTCGCGACGACGAGACGCGCGCTTGGACCCGGCAGGGCTCGCGTCCGGACGACCAAGCGTTGCTCCTTCGGGCCAACCAGATCGATCAACCGGTCCGGGGGGCCGCGCCTCCCGGCATCTGGCGAGAGGCGGGGAAGCACCTCGTTGCCGAGATTGGGAGACGTTGCGACGACCCGTCCGTCTTCTTCGATCTGCCAATACCAACCGCTCGCTTCCCGCTCGTCCGGTGGCCCCTCGGCGCCCGGGCGCCGAGGCGGTCCGGCGTCCGCATCCCGCTGCCTCGGCGGGGCTGGCGCATCACCGACCAGCCTCGCGATGCGCAGATCCAAGCGGTTGGCGACGTCGGCTCGCACGAACCGATCGAGGAGATCGTTCATCACGAAGCCGATGGCGACGATGGCCAAGACGATGAAAATTGCAGCCGATGCCAGAAGCCGTGCGCGCAGAGAGCGTCCGGCGAAGGGCAGGTTCGCTGGTCTCATAGTTCTGGAGCCCGTAGTCGGTAGCCGAGACCTCGCGACGTCTCGATCATCTCATGTCCGATCTTCCGGCGCAGGCGCGCGATGATGACCTCCAGGGAGTTGCTGTCGACGTCGACGTCACCTTCATAGACCCGTTCGGCCAGATCCGTTCGCGTGACGACGACGCCCTTGCGGAGCATGAGGCAGGACAGGACGCGCCATTCCAGGCCGGTCAGCTTCAAGGGCAGGCCGTCCTTCTCGAACGATCCGATCTGGGCGTCGAAGGTGAGCGGTCCGCAACTGATTCGGGTGTCGGCATGGCCTCGCGAGCGCCGGACGAGCGCGCGAAGCCGCATCACCAGTTCCTCGATGCGAAACGGCTTGACGAGGTAGTCGTCGGCGCCGGCCTTGAATCCCTGGACCTTGTCCCCCCAACCGTCGCGAGCCGTCAGGATCAGAACCGGCAGCGTCCGCCCGGCGCTTCGCCAGGCCTGCAACACGTCGATGCCGGGAAGGGTCGGAAGTCCCAGATCGAGGACGGCAGCATCGTAGTTTTCGGTATCGCCGAGGTGCCAGCCGTCTTCGCCGTCGCGCGCATGATCGACCGCGAAGTTCTCGGCTCGCAAGGCCAGCAGGATTTCGGTTGAAAGAGCGGGGTCGTCTTCGACGAGGAGTACGCGCATCGTCTGGTCGGTCCTCTCCTGAAACGACGCCGTTCGGGGTTGCGATGGGAGGTGTCCGCTAGGCCCGGCGGCTGAACGGAAGCTGAACAGCGCGGTTCAGAATCGGTTTCAGCGCCGCGACTAAACCCCGTCCATCGCTTCAGGAAAGGAAAGACGCGATGACGAACTCACTCAAAAAGCGGTTGGCGCTTGCGGTCCTGGCTGCACCTCTTCTCATGGGAACGGCGGCCGCCGTTGCGCAGACGCCAGCATCGGCGCCTGCGATCGCCGCAACGCCGATCGGCGAACTGCGGGACATGAGCGCGATCACCCTGCAGGGGCGGGTCACCGAGATCTTCGGCAACAGCTTCGTGATCGAGGACGCGACCGGACGCGCCCTTGTCGATACGGGACCGCAGGGCGACCGCCAGCGGTTGGTGGCGGTCGGTGATACGGTTTCGGTGAAGGGCCGGTTCGATCGCGGGAAGCTTCATGCCGAGAACCTGACGGGTGCAGATGGTCGGACGATGCAGATCGAGCGCCCGCGCCCCGAACGCGATGGGCCTCCCGGTCCGCGCGGGCCGGGTCGCCGGGGCGGTCCTGATGGTCCTGGCGGATCGGGCGGCGATCGCGCCGAACGCCCCGAAGGTCCCCTGGATTGGCTGACGGGCAGCGGTATCGACGAGACGGCTGCGAAGACCGCGCTCGAAACGGCCGGCTATACCGACGTCACCTTGACCGACACGAAGAAGCACCATGCCGTATTCACGGCGAAGGACCCGCAGGGCGCCGTCTGGCAACTGCGCGTCGACGACGACAACCGCATCGCCGAACGCCGTCCGTTCGTCGCCCCGCTGGCCGAAGATGCGGCCAAGGCGGCGGCGGGACGCCTCGGCTACACCGACCCGTCCGACTACGCGGTTCGCGGCGACCATATCGAGTTGGATGCCAAGGATGCGACCGGGCGCTCCGTGCGTATCGAACTGAATGCCGACGGCTCGCTTCGCAAGGAACGCTTCGACAGCTGACGGTCGGCCAACCGGCCGGCGGTGGAGACGATCGCCGGCCATCCGGCGTTGCCGATGAGCGCTTGTCGGAAAGGAGATGGAAGTGGCTGGGGGACCTGGATTCGAACCAAGACTAACGGAGTCAGAGTCCGCTGTTCTACCCTTAAACTATCCCCCAGCAGGGATCAGGCTTTCGGTCTCTCAACCGTACCCGGCGGCGACAAACGCGTCGTCGCTGCGGGAGGTGACTTAGTCGACACGCTCGTTCGCGTCAACCGGTTCATCGGACGCAGAGGCGCGGAAGAAGGAGAAAGGCTCTTTCAAGGCGACCTGTGGGTCCGGCAACCCGTCTCTTGTGCATCGTTGTTCAATTGCTACACTCCGCATCAACGACATGACCGCTTCGCGGTCGCAGGAGCGCCCTTCGGGCCGGCTCCGGAGACAGATTGTGATCCATGACACGCAGCAGAGCCGCCGCGACGCACAGCCCCTGAACGCCAGCAACGATGTCGTCGTCCCGGTCGCGGCGGGTACGACGGACCTGGAACGTCTGCCGGAAACCGACCGCGGCGCCGACGAAAAGCGCCGTAACAAGCGGAATCGCCGGCGGCGTGGCCGAAAGGCGGGGCCTGGTTTGGTCGCTCCGGCCGTTCAGGGCGCCAGGGCCCTTCCTCCTTCTCTCGATGCCAAACTGCGGCAGGCCGAGCGTGCGATCCAAATGCGCCAGCAGGAGGAACGTTCGGCAGCGAGTCCGCCAACGGCACCGGCCCCGATCGAGATCCGCATGCCGAGTGCCGATGCGGTCGGCGGCGCGCCGCGTATGCCGGCCTATGCGGCCTTGGATCTGGGAACCAACAACTGCCGCCTGCTGGTCGCGGTGCCGACGCGGCCCGGCCAGTTCAGGGTCATCGACGCGTTCTCGCGCATCGTCCGCTTGGGCGAGGGCCTTGGGCGAACGGGAAGCCTCGCGGCGACGGCGATGGATCGGGCGGTCGCGGCCCTGGAGATCTGCGCGCAGAAGCTGTCCGCGCGCGAAATCTCGGGTGCGCGCCTCATCGCGACCGAGGCTTGTCGATCGGCCGCCAATGGTGCGGAGTTCATCGAGCGGGTTCGCTGTGAAACCGGATTGCGTCTCGAGATCGTCAGTCGCGAAACCGAGGCTCGCCTGGCGGTCTCGGGCTGCGGGTCGCTGGTCGACCGCAATGCCAGGGGCGCCGTTCTCTTCGACATCGGAGGTGGGTCGTCCGAGATCGCGCTTCTCGACCTGCGCGGTGGTGCGAGCCGCCGCCTGTCGAACCATATCGTCGCCTGGACGTCGCTGCCGGTCGGCGTTGTTTCGCTTGCGGAGCGCCACGGTGGCCGCGACGTCACGCCAGCCCTCTTCGAGCGCATGGTCGAGGAGGTCGTCGGTTTGATCCAGGCGTTCCCGGGGCGCGACCGTCTTGCGGCTCTGGTTGGACGTGACGGGTTCCATCTTCTGGGCACCTCCGGAACGGTGACCACGCTGGCCGGTGTCCAGCTGCGGCTCGAACGCTACGATCGACGGCAGGTCGACGGTCTCTGGCTTACGGATGCTGAGGTCGAGGAACTCATCGATCGCATCCGGGGCTGGAGCTTCGAGGAGCGCGTGGCCAATCCTTGCATTGGTTCGGATCGCGCCGACCTGGTTCTGGCCGGTTGCGCGATTCTAGAGGGTATCCGCCGGATCTGGCCCGCGCGGATGCTGCGCGTCGCCGATCGGGGCCTGCGGGAAGGCCTCCTGACGGAAATGATGGTGGCGGACGGCGTTTGGCGTCGTTCGAGCGCCAATGGAATACGGGCAACGGCATGACGGGACGGGGTGACGATCGAGGACTGCAGGTCCGGGTCAAGAAGAAGCGCGGGTTGACCGCCTCATCGCGGCGGTGGCTGGAGCGGCAGCTCAACGATCCCTATGTGCGGCGCTCCAAGGCCGATGGCTATCGCTCGCGCGCCGCCTACAAGCTGATCGAGATCGACGATCGCTACCACCTTCTGAAGCCCGGCCAGCGGGTGGTGGATCTCGGTGCGGCACCCGGCGGTTGGTGTCAGGTCGCGGTCGCTCGCTGTTTGTCCGGCGGCGAGGGTGCGGTTGTCGGTATCGACTATCTTCCGGTCGATCCGGTGCCCGGCGCGACGATTCTGGAACTCGACTTCCTCGACGAAACGGCGCCCGGACGCTTGATCGACTCCCTGGGCGGCAGTCCGGATATCGTTCTGTCGGACATGGCAGCGCCAACCACCGGTCATCGTCGGACGGACCATCTGCGCACCATGCATCTTTGCGAGGTTGCGGCAGACTTCGCCGTACGCACCCTCAAGCCGGGCGGTCACTTCCTGACGAAGACATTCCAGGGCGGGACCGAAGGCGACCTTCTGACGATGCTGAAGCGGGAGTTCCGTTCGGTTCACCACGTCAAGCCACCCGCCTCGCGCGATGGCTCGGTCGAACTTTACCTCCTCGCCAAGGAATTTCGTGGTGCCGGACGGCGTGACGAGGAGAGCGAAGGCTGAGCAACGACCCCATCCGCCTGAGACTGTCTTTGGACGAGCCGAGGGTGGTGAATTGGCCGAGCGGGGTGGTTCTCGCCCCGTTTCGTCCTGATGACGCCTCCGAAGCCTTGCGTGTGCTGATCGATGCCTATCACGACGGCTATGCCGGAGAGTTCGAAGGCGGCGACGACTGGTACGCGACGGTTTCCGCCGACGACGAATGGGACCCGGCTCTCGTGCTTCTGGCGCGGGATGTCGAGACGCAACGTATCGTCGGAGTGTGCTACGGCTGGACCAGCGCGTTCCTGAAAGATGTCTGTGTCGCTCGCGTCGCGCGAGGGCAGGGTTTGGGCGAGGCCCTGGTGCTGGCCTTGGCGGAACGCTTTCGCGAACGCGGGTTCGGGGCGATGGATCTCAAAGTCCTGCCCGGCAACGCTCCCGCCCGCGGCCTGTATCGCAAGATCGGTTTCCGGGACGCCTGATGCGACCGGCCTACTCGGCCGGCACACGGCGTCCGGAGACTTCGGCTCCGGCCTCGTCAGGCAGGTGGCGGAACGGGAATGCCGCGAAGATCGTGACGAGCCCGACCGCGAAGAAGGCGACCTGAAAATCCCACAGGGTCGCGTGACCCGTTCCGTTCAGCAGGATTCCAGCCTCGAGGATTGCGCCAGCCATCGCGACACCACCGGCGATGGCCACCTGCTGGAAGGCTGCAACCATCGACGTCGCATCCCCCGTCCGCAGCGTCGGTACGTCCGCGAAGGCCAGGACATTCGTGCTCGTGAAGAAAAGCGAGCGAAAGAAGCCGCCGATCAGCAGCAGAACGATCAGGACAGGCACCGGCGTCGAGGGTTGATAGAAACCGATCGCGCCGATCAACGAACCGCCCATGATGGCCGCGCCCGTCAGGGTCATTCGGAACCCGAAGGTTCGCAGGATCGGACGGACGAGAACCTTCATGGTCATGGCGCCACCGATGGATACGGCGCTCAGAAGACCCGATTGGAACGGCGAATAGCCGAAACCGAGTTGCAGCATCAGGGGGAACAGGAACGGCACCGCGCCGGCACCGATGCGGAAGATGCCGCCACCGACAATCGCGGTGCGCAGGGTCTCCAGCTTCGCCAACTGCAGATCGAGCACGGGATGCGCCGTCTGACGTGCATGGCGGACGTAGAAGACGGCGAAGAGACCCCCCAGCACCGTCATGCCGATCCCGAGGAGCGGCGGTAACGCCGGCAGCGATACGACCGAAAGCCCGAAGACGATGCCGGAGCAGGCGAGGCCCGACAAGGCGAAGCCTGTCCAATCGAAGCGCACCTCGGGCATCGCCTCGATGCGCGGCAGGAACCGCTGGGCGAGCGCCATGCCTATGATGCCGATCGGCAAGTTGATGAAGAAGATCCAGCGCCAGTCCGCATAGGTCGCAATCGCGCCTCCGATCGGCGGTCCGATCAGCGGACCGATCAGAGCGGGAAAGGTAAACCATGCCATGGCGCTTACCAGGTCCGATTTCGGCACGGCCCGGATCAGAAGCAGGCGTCCGACCGGCGTCATCATCGCACCGCCCATGCCCTGCAGGAACCGCGCGGCCACGAAGCCTTCCAGCGACGACGCGAAACCGCAGGCCAGCGAACCCAGCATGAAGACCGCGATCGCCAGCTGGAATACGGGCTTGGCTCCGAAGCGATCGGCAATCCGGCCCGAGATCGGAATGAAAACGGCAAGAGACACGTAGTAGCTCGTCAACGCGAGCTTCAACGCGATAGGGCTTGCGCCGATGTCGTGCGCGATGGTGGCGAGCGAGGTCGCGATCACCGTCGAGTCGATGTTCTCCATGAACAGCGCGACGGCGAGGACAACCGGAACGATGCGTTTCAAGGTCGTTTGTCCGGTAGGGGAGTATGGTTAGGCTGTAAGCTCGACTTACCGCCCTCGCAAGAGCGTGAACGTGAAAGCGCCGTAAGGCCGGTGGTGTTCCGCGCCTCGCATATTGTCTCGTGAGTGGAACGCCTCATCTTGCAGGCGGCCCCAATTCATATCGTCATTCGGAGCGCATCGATGCCAGTCAGGACCGGAATCAACCGACGTCACGCTTTGATGCTAGCCGCTGGCGGCGTCGCGGCGGGTGCGCTGCCGGGGAATGCCTCGGCGCAGGAGGGAACCATGGAGATCGAGACGCTGATCGACGAGAACCCCGGCGCACCAGGCTGGCGACGCTTCACGGTCGGCGACGCGGTCGTCGTCCAGATCCTCGACGGCATCAGGCCGGGCGAGGGTCCTTTCCCGACCTTCGGCGAGAACCAGTCTGCCGAGGCGGTTGGCGACCTGATGGCGGCGAACGGCCTGCCGCGCGACCGCTTCGTCAATTTCTTCCAGCCGACGCTCATCGAACTCGGCGATCAACTCGTCCTGATCGATACGGGCATGGGCGAGGGCGGTCGCGCCAACGGCATGGGCCTTCTGCTGCAACGCATGGGCGCGGCCGGGTATGCACCCGAAGACGTCGACATCGTTGTCCTGACCCATCTACATGGCGACCATATCGGCGGGCTCATGGAAGGTGGATCGCCGGCCTTCCCGAACGCGCGCTACGCGATCGGCGAGCAGGAATTGGCGTTCTGGACTTCCGATGAGGCGATGGCCGGCGCGTCGTCGGGAAATGCCAAGATGGTCGTGCAGATGGTCGTGCCGCTGCGCGAGCGGGCGACAATGCTGAAGGACGGCGACGAAGTCCTGCCGGGACTGACCGCACGCGCAGCCTTCGGCCACACGCCCGGCATGTTGGCCTTCGAGCTCCGCTCCGGCGAACGCCGCATGATGTTCATGGCCGATACGTTCAGCCAGTTCGTGGTGTCGTTCCAGCACCCCGAGTGGCATGTCCGCTTCGACATGGACAAGCAAGCCGCCGTGGCGACGCGCCAGCGCTTCGCCGAGATGCTCGCGGGTGAGAACATCCTCTTTGCAGGCTACCACCTGCCATTCCCGGCGGTTGGTAGCGTCCTCAGGGATGGCGAGGCCTATCGCTTCCTGCCGGAGGCCTACGCCACGCTGCTCTAGCCTGCGCGGCGGTGCGTCTTCTTTTCTTCGCACCGCACACGTGCTACGAGCCCGTGCCAATCCCGATCCGCCGGCGCATCTCGCCTGAGAGCGCCGGCCTTGTTTTTGAGGACTGGCGCATGGCTCGCATCATCGAAACCGCCACCGGCGCGTTGGCTCTGACCTTCGACGACGTTTTGCTGCAGCCAGCCCATTCGATCGTGATGCCGGGCCAGGTCGATGTGCGCACGCGCATCACCCGGACGCTGAACCTCAATATCCCGATCATCTCGGCGGCCATGGATACCGTCACCGAAGCTCGCCTTGCCATCGCCATGGCGCAAGCCGGCGGTATCGGCGTCATCCACCGCAACCTCACGCCGACCGAACAGGCGGAAGAGGTGCGGCAGGTCAAGAAGTTCGAGTCCGGCATGGTGGTGAACCCCGTCACGATCGGTCCCGACGCGACGCTGGGCGATGCCCGCGCCCTGATGAACGCTCATCGCATCTCCGGCATCCCCGTGGTCGAGAATGCCGGGCGTGGCGGTCAGACGAAGGGACGCCTGGTCGGCATCCTCACGAACCGCGATGTTCGCTTCGCATCCGACGACCGCCAGAAGATCTTCGAGCTGATGACCCGTGAGAACCTGATCACGGTGCGCGAGAACGTCGAGCAGGACGAGGCCAAGCGGCTGCTTCACAAGCATCGCATCGAGAAGCTCCTCGTCGTGGATGGCGAGGGGCATTGCATCGGCCTCATCACGGTCAAGGACATCGAGAAGTCGCAACTCAACCCGAACGCGGCCAAGGACGAGCAAGGTCGCCTTCTCGCCGCCGCGGCGACCAGCGTCGGCGAGGATGGTTTCGAGCGCGCGGAACGCCTGATCGACGCGGGCGTGGATCTCATCGTGGTCGACACGGCGCACGGCCACTCGCAGCGCGTGCTCGACGCGGTTGGTCGCGTGAAGCGTCTGTCGAACCATACGCAGGTCATCGCCGGGAACGTCGCCACGCGCGACGGGACGCAGGCGCTGATCGATGCCGGCGCGGACGGCATCAAGATCGGTATCGGTCCCGGCTCGATCTGCACGACCCGCATCGTCGCGGGTGTCGGCGTGCCGCAGCTCTCCGCTATCATGGATGCGGTATCGGTAGCAGACGAGTCCGGTGTACCGGTTATCGCGGACGGCGGTATCAAGTATTCCGGCGATCTCGCAAAGGCGCTTGCAGCCGGCGCCTCGGCGGCGATGGTCGGATCGCTCCTGGCCGGGACCGAGGAAAGCCCGGGCGAAGTCTACCTGCATCAAGGACGATCGTTCAAAGCCTATCGCGGAATGGGCTCGGTCGGTGCCATGGCGCGGGGCTCGGCCGACCGCTACTTCCAGGCCGAGGTGCGCGATACGCTGAAGCTCGTGCCGGAAGGCATCGAAGGTCAGGTCGCCTACAAGGGCTCGGCTTCCGCTGTCCTGCATCAGCTGACGGGCGGTCTCCGCGCCGCGATGGGCTACACGGGGGCGGCGACGCTAGAGGACTTCCGGCGCAACTCGACCTTCGTGCGCATCACCAACGCCGGGCTCCGCGAGAGCCACGCCCATGACGTGACGATCACGCGCGAAAGCCCGAACTACCCTGGCGCGGTCGGCTGATCGTGCAGCAGGCATGACCGGATCAATTCGGCTAGCCGCTCGAAGTCCGTTCGCCGATGCGACGATGTTCGAAAGGTCAGGGCCAGCGTCCGTGAGGGCGCCGGTTCCTGGAACGGCAGGAAGGCGATGCCGCCGACCCGCCGTTCGGCACTCAGCGCGCTTTGCGGCACGAGCGTGATACCGAGCCCGCCAGCGACCATGCGCAGGAGCGTGGCAAGGCTCGTCGCGCCGAGCAGCGAGAGGTCGCGTCTGTTCGCCAGGCGGCACACGTCGAGCGCTTGGTCGCGTAGGCAATGTCCTTCCTGCAGGAGAATGAGGCGACGATGATCGAGCTCGGCGGCATCGACGGGCGATGCGATGCCCCGCGCCTCCGCCTCGGGGACTGCGAGCCAGAACCGGTCTTCGCCCAACAGGATCGCATCGATACCTCGCCGATCCACCGGTAGGGCCTGAACGAGGCAGTCGATCGTTCCATCCGCCAGATCGTCGAGCAGCGTCGCCGTTACGTTTTCGCGCACGCCTACGGCCAGACGCGGGTAGGAGCGGCGGAACTCCGACAGGAGGCTCGGCAGAAGGTAGGGGGCAAGGGACGCGATGATTCCGATCCGCAGCTGGCCGACCAGCAGCTCTCCCGTATCCTGACCCAGCGCCTCGAGATCCCGTAGCTCGGACATGATGCGTCGGACACGTGTCTGAACTTCAACGCCACGGGCCGTCAGGATCGGTCCGACGGGGCGGCGCTCGAACAACGCACAGCCGAACAGCTCCTCCATCTGGGCGATTTGGGCCGACAGCGCCGGCTGGCTGATGGAAAGCTGCTTCGCGGCACGCCCGAAATGCAGGGTCTCGGCAAGGGTCTCAAAGGATCTAAGTTGTCGGGTTGTGAGCATTCCGATCCAATAATCTGATCGTGATGGTTTGAAAATACGATTGGAAGTGATCGCGGGAATCTGTTGGAACAGCTCTAAACCATGATCCAGCAGGGAGACGTCCTCAATGTCCGACAGACCGAGGCTGACCACGACGGCGGGAGCACCGCTCTCCTCGAACCAGAATGCCAAGACGGTTGGCCCGCGTGGGCCGGTCCTTCTGGAGGATTACCAGCTCATCGAGAAGCTGGCCCACCAGAACCGCGAGCGCGTGCCGGAGCGCGTCGTGCACGCGAAGGGTTGGGGTGCCTACGGTACGCTCACCGTGACCGAGGACGTCACGCGCTACTCGCGCGCGAAGGTGTTCTCCGAGGTCGGCAAGAAGACCGAGATGCTGGCTCGCTTCTCGACCGTGGCCGGCGAGCAGGGCGCGGCCGACGCCGAGCGCGACGTTCGTGGCTTCTCGCTGAAGTTCTACACAGAAGAGGGCAACTGGGACGTCGTCGGCAACAACACGCCGGTCTTCTTCGTCGGCGACCCGTACAAGTTCCCGGACTTCATCCATACGCAGAAGCGCCATCCGCGCACGAACCTGCGCTCCGCCACCGCTATGTGGGACTTCTGGTCGCTGTGCCCGGAATCGCTGCATCAGGTCACGATCCTGATGTCGGATCGCGGCATTCCGGTCGATCCGAGCCGCATGAACGGCTACGGCAGCCACACCTTCTCGCTCTGGAACGCGGCCGGCGAGCGCTTCTGGGTCAAGTTCCACTTCAAGACGCGCCAAGGCCACAAGACCTTCACGAACGAGGAAGCGGAGAAGGTCATCGCGAAGTCGCGCGAGAGCTACCAGGAGGCGCTCTACGGCATGATCGAGGCGGGTGAGTTCCCGAAGTGGGACTTCTTCATCCAGGTCATGCCGGAGATGGAGGCCGAGGAGTTCGAGCAGAAGACCGGCTGGAGCGCGTTCGATCTCACCAAGGTCTGGCCGCACGGCATGTACCCCCTGATCAAGGTCGGCGAGTTCGAGCTCAACCGCAATCCGGACAACTACTTCACCGAGATCGAGCAGTCTGCCTTCAACCCGTCGAACGTCGTGCCGGGCATCGGTTTCTCGCCCGACAAGATGCTGCAGGGTCGGCTCTTCTCGTACCCGGACGCGCACCGCTACCGCATCGGCGTCCACTACGAGTCGCTCGAGGTCAACAAGCCCCGCTGCCCGGTCGCTCACTACAACCGCGACGGCTCGATGCCCTTCGGGCTTAAGACCAACCCCGACGCCTACTACGAGCCCAACTCGTTCGGCGGACCCGTCGAGGATCCGAGCGTCGAGGAGCCGCCGCATCGCTACTCCGGCCAGGTCGGCCGCTACGAGTTCCGAGGCGAGGCGGACCACTATTCGCAGCCGCGCGCTCTGTTCAAGCTGTTCGACGACGCGCACAAGCAGCGACTGTTCAAGACGCTGGCGGGTGCGATGCAGGGCGTGCCCGAGTTCATCGTGGAACGGCAGCTGGCCCATTTCGACAAGGTCGACGCGGCTTACGGCGCGGGAGTGCGCAAGGCTCTCGCGGAGCAGGGCCGTGACGATGCGCAGGCGAGCCTGACGACGAGTCATAGCGCCGAGGCGGCCGAGTAGGCCTGCACAACATAAGCAACTAGATAAGGGGCCGGCCGCGATGCCGGCCCCTTTTTCGTTGTTGCAAGCGTTTGTCGCAGTGCGACCGCGCGGTGTATGCGCGTCTTCCCTTCGTATCCAACACGGCGAGCCGGCATGATCGAGATTTCCAACCGCATCTCGCGAGCTTTTCGATGCGGCTAGGCGGCCGGATCGCGGCTGCGGCCGAAGTGCTGGACGATATGGCGGCACGACGTCGCCCTGTGGCGGACGCTTTGAAGGACTGGGGCCTTTCCCACCGGTTCGCCGGTTCGGGCGATCGATCGGCGATCGGGAACCTGGTTTACGACGTGCTGCGACGTCGCCGGTCCCTGGAAGCGCGGATGGGGAGCCACGTCCACGCCGATCTCGTTTACGGCGCGGTGCTCGACAGCGGAACAACGGCCGATGCGCTGACGGCCGCGGTCGAGGGCGACCGCTTCGCACCCCCGCTTCCGTCCGCTGACAGAATCGGGGCATTCCTAGCAGAAGTGCGGTCGCCGGATCACGAGCCGGCTGCGTTGGCCGACGTACCCGACTGGCTGGCCGCACCGCTCGAGGCGTCGCTTGGCAAGGACTGGATCGAGGAAGCGCGAGCTTTATCCGCGCGCCCTCCATTGGATCTGCGTGCCAATCTCCTGAAGGCATCGCGGGACGAGGTCGCTGCGGAACTGGCACCGCTTGGCGCGCAGCCGTCCCGGCTTTCGCCCTGGGGGCTGCGGATCGATCCGATACAAGGCGACGGCCGACATCCAAACGTCCAGGTCGAGCGCGGCTTCCAGACCGGGCTCTTCGAGATACAGGACGAGGGCTCGCAACTCGCCGCGCTCCTCGCGGGCGCCGAGCCCGGGCAGCGTATCCTCGACTACTGTGCGGGCGCCGGCGGCAAGACTCTCGCGCTCGCGGCGGCCAGCGGGAATCAGGCGGACATGCACGCCTTCGACGCCGATCGCCAGCGTCTTGCGCCGATCTGGGATCGGCTTGCCCGCGCGGGCGCGACCGCGATGGTCCATCAGCCGCGCGACGATCTGTCGGGATTGCTCGGCGCCATGGATCTCGTGGTCGTGGACGCTCCGTGCACGGGCTCCGGCACGTGGCGTCGCCGGCCCGACGCGAAATGGCGGCTGACCGAAGCGCAGCTTCGCAAGCGAATGGGCGAGCAGGACCATGTCCTCGAGCAAGCCTCCCGCTTCGTGGCGGGAGGGGGACGGCTGGCCTACATCACCTGTTCGGTTCTGCGCGAGGAGAACGCGGCGCGGATCGAGAGTTTCCTCGCCACGCGTTCCGGCTGGCGCGTTGTCGACGCCGAGGCAATCTGGAGCGAACGTCTTCCGGAAGCATCAAGGGCTTATCGTGCGGAACGCATCCAGAGCGGGTCGGTCCTGACCCTCACGCCGCGTTTGTCCGGAACGGATGGCTTCTTCTTCGCCCTCCTGACGCGAGACGCCACATGAGGCGCTGGTTGCAACTGATTGCGTTTCTGGCATTTTCGGTCGGCGGCGGTGCATTGATCGGCAGCCTCAATGCGCCCGATGACTGGTACCGTCATCTGGCCAAGCCATGGTTCACGCCTCCGGGTTGGTTGTTCGCTCCGGTCTGGACGGTCCTCTACGTGCTGATCGGCGTGGCGGGATGGCGAGCATGGCGCTCGGGTTCGACACCGCTGCTCACCGCATGGTTCATCCAGCTCGGCCTGAACTTCCTATGGCCGTCGATTTTCTTCTCCGCGCACTCGCCCTTGGTGGCTTTGGTCGTGATCGTCGGTCTGCTGGCGGCCGTGCTGGTATTCCTCGTGCGAGTCAAAGCGCGAGATCGTGTCGCGTTCTGGTGCTTCGTCCCCTATGCGGTCTGGGTCGCCTTCGCCGCCCTTTTGAACGGTTCGATCGTATGGCTGAACTGACGTCGGCTCCCTTTCCGGAAGACGGCGACGTCCTCTTCGTAATGGCGGCCGAAGTGGAGTACGGTCCGGCGCTGCGCCGAATGATCCGACCCGTCATGACGGGCATCGGCCCGATCGAGGCGGCCATCGAGACCTCACTCGCCCTGCAACGGCGACAGTACGCCGGTATCGCGACACGTTTGGTGGTGTCGCTTGGTTCCGCCGGATCCAACCGTCTGGAACAAGGCGGCATCTACCAGGCATCGAGCGTCTCGTGGCGCGACATCGACGCGTCAGCGCTCGGCTTCGCACGAGGCGTCACCCCCTTGGTCGATCACCCCGCCGAGGTGCCGCTGCCGACGCCCGTACCCGGTCTTCCCAGCGCCCGCCTATCGACGGGTGGAAACGTCGTGTCGGGCGCAGCCTATTCGGCCATCGACGCGGAGATGGTCGACATGGAAACCTTCGCGGTCTGGCGTGCCGCCAGCCGCCATGCGCTTCCTCTCGTGGCGATTCGCGGCATCTCGGATGGCGTTGACGAACTCCGCCGCTACTCCGACTGGACGGCGTTGTTGCCGGACATCGACCGCGGCCTGGCGGCAGCGGTCGATCGGCTTCTGGTGGAGTGGCGAGCGGGTCGCGTCGCGATATGACCGGACACGCCCCTGTGCGTCAGCGGGCGCGGAGGAAGTCGCCGACTTCGAGGCGCACGAACTCGTTGTCGTCCGCCCGGTCGAGTGCCCGGCCAGCCGAGAAGGGGTAGTTGTTGTCGTTGCCGACCACGATATGGTTCTCGTCGATCCGATCGACGTTCTCGATCGTGACGAAAGGCATGTCGTAGCGACCGTTCTCCGTGCCCTGGCGTGCTTTCCCGGTCGGATCGCGGATATCAAGAAGATCGATATAGCCGATCTTGCGCACGGCCTGACCCGCGTTCGCCTCGTTCATCTCGATCTTGTAGACGCGCTTCAGCTTGGCTGGTGCGGCGAAGCAGGCCGCGTCCGGCTCTCCGGAGCAGGCTTGCGCCACGCGGCCGGCGCCGTTGTCGCGCTCGATGACGAGTGCCGTCGTGTCGTCCAGAAGATTGAAGTCGCCGATCGCGACGCCGTTCTCGCTCAGCGGATAAAGCCAGGAGCGTCCGGTCCACTCGCGCTTCGCGGTGTCGAACTCGACGATGCGAAGAGCGGTCCGTCCGTCGGCAGTTTTCTCCGCAATGCCGTCCTTGTACACCGGACCCTCCAGAAGCCCGTAGACCCGCAATCCGTCCGGCGACTGAGCGAGACCTTCGAAACCGCCGGATCGCTTGAGATTGAAAGTGGGTAGGGGTTTGGTAGGGTCGGCCGGCAGCGAGAGCGCCGGGTGGTCCGGCGATCGGATCTCGGTCTCGCCCACGCGGGTCGCATGAACGGACGTCAAACGTCCCTCGCGATCGAAGTGCAGGAGATACGGTCCGAACTCCTCGCCGACCCAAAAGCCGTCCTCGACCGGCTGAAGGGATTCGATGTCGAAGTCCGCACCCGTCAGGTAGCGGGTTGTCGTCCCTTCCAGAGTGATCGGAAACGGCGCGACCTTATTCGGATCACTCAGAAACACCGTTTGTCTTTGTGTGAGCGCGCCCGCATTCCAGTCGAAACCGACACGATAGATCATCAACATGGCGTCGCTGGAGTTGCTCTTCGAGCCGAAGCCGTTGTCGGACAAGGTCCAGAACGTTCCATCCGGCATCGCCCGGATCCCCGAGAAGCCCTGTACGGCCTGCCCCTCCAGCGGCAGTCCGACGTTCGTCGGACGCTTTCCATCCATGCCGGGAACGGCGCCGAGCGTCACGGTGCGACGTCGATCCGGCGTCGTGAACTTACCAGCCTGGCGCACATGGTCCGGCGCGTCCTCCGGAGCGGTTTGGATCGTGTTCGAGGGTAGGACGACCTGGGCGTCAAGCGTCGCCGGATAGGCCTGGCCTTCCAGGGATTGCGCGGAAGCGGCGCTCGAAAGGAGCGCGACCAAGGGCAGGGTGGCGAGAATCGATTTCATGTCTGGCTCCGGCAGCGGTGGGCTGGCGAGCGCGAGAGACATGGGGACCATGACAGGACCGCTACGACACGACGACGAATCGATGAAACCTGCCGTGCCGAACTGCTTTCCTGAGCCGCTAGGCCTTGCCTTTCCGGACTTCTTATCTAGAAGTCCGCCATGACCCAGCACCCAGACACCATCCTCATCGTCGACTTCGGCTCTCAGGTCACGCAGCTCATTGCGCGACGGGTGCGCGAGGCGGGCGTTTACTCCGAGATCGTGCCGTTTCAATCGGCGGAGGAGGGATTCGCGCGCCTGAAGCCGCGAGGCGTCATCCTTTCGGGCTCGCCGGCGTCGACCACGGAAACCGATTCGCCTCGCGCGCCGGACGCGATCTTCGGTGCGGGTGTTCCGGTTTTGGGGATCTGCTACGGCCAGCAGACCATGTGCGCGCAGCTCGGCGGGCGGATCGAAGGCGGCCTGCACCGCGAGTTCGGGCGCGCCTTCGTCGAGGTCCAGAAGCCGTCTCCGCTCTTCGACGGGATCTGGGCCGAAGGGACGCGTCATCAGGTCTGGATGAGCCACGGCGATCGCGTCACCGCGCTGCCGAAGGGCTTCGAGATCGTCGCGACATCGGCAGGCGCGCCCTTCGCGGCGATTGCCGACGAGGCGCGGCGCTTCTACGGCGTCCAGTTCCACCCCGAGGTCGCCCACACGCCGGACGGCGCGAAACTGATCTCCAACTTCGTCCATAAGATCGTCGGCGCGCCGGGCGACTGGACCATGGCCGCCTTCCGCGAGCAGGCGATCGAGGAGATCCGGGCCAAGGTCGGCCGCGAGAAGGTCATTTGTGGCCTGTCGGGCGGTGTCGACTCGTCGGTCGCCGCCGTGCTGCTGCATGAAGCCATCGGCGACCAGCTGACATGCATCTTCGTGGATCACGGACTGCTGCGCATGGGCGAAGCGGAGCAGGTCGTCACCATGTTCCGCGACCACTACAACATTCCTCTCGTTCACGTGCAGGCGCAGGATCTCTTCCTCGACGCGCTGGCCGGTGAGATGGACCCGGAGGTGAAGCGCAAGACGATCGGGCGTCTGTTCATCGAGACCTTCGAAGCGGAGGCGAAGAAGATCGGCGGCGCTTCGTTCCTGGCGCAGGGTACGCTCTACCCGGACGTCATCGAGTCGGTTTCCTTCACGGGCGGGCCATCGGTGACGATCAAGTCGCACCACAACGTCGGCGGCCTGCCCGAGCGCATGGACATGAAGCTCGTCGAGCCGTTGCGGGAGCTCTTCAAGGACGAGGTGCGCGTTCTGGGCCGCGAACTGGGCCTGCCCGAGCCCTTCGTCGGACGCCATCCGTTCCCCGGACCGGGCTTGGCGATCCGGTGCCCCGGCGGTGTCACGCGCGAGAAGATCGCGATCCTTCAACAAGCCGATGCGATCTATCTCGACGAAATCCGCAAGGCGGGTCTCTACGACGCGATCTGGCAGGCCTTCGCCGTACTTCTGCCAGTCCAGACGGTGGGCGTGATGGGCGATGGGCGGACCTACGAGTTCGTCTGCGCTCTGCGCGCGGTGACGTCGGTCGACGGGATGACCGCGGACTTCTACCCCTTCGACATGGAGTTCATGGGACAGGTCGCAACGCGCATCATCAACGAGGTCAAGGGCATCAACCGCGTGGTCTACGACATCACGTCGAAGCCACCGGGTACGATCGAGTGGGAGTGAGGCCCGTTTCGCGCACCGGTATCTCCCTTTCGCGAAACGGAAAATCCGTTAGAAGGCCCCCAGGAGCGACTACAAGGGGTCTCGCGCGACAGCGCTTGGCCGATGCAGGTGAGCAGCGATGACCAACGATACATTCATTCGCGAGGTGAACGAGGAGGTTCGCCGGGAACGGATGGAGCGCCTCGGCAAGCGTTATGGCCTGTTCGCCATCGCTGCGGCTGTGGTGATCGTGCTCGGCGTTGGCGGCTACGTGGCGTGGGAGCGATACCGCGAAGGTCTCGAGGCCGCTGACGGGACACGTTTCGTCGAAGCCGGTGCGTTGATCGAAGCCGGCAAGCCCGACGAGGCTCGATCCATCCTCGAAGCCATGGCATCCGACGGGGTGGCGACCTATCCGACGCTGGCCCGCCTGCGCTTGGCCGATGTCGCTCAGACCAACGACGCCGCTTCTGCCGTTCCATTGTTCGATGCTGTGGCGAACGACGGGTCTGCTCCGCAGAACCTGCGCGACGCAGCGGCCATCCGAGCAGCCTACATTCTCGTGGATACCGGAACGCTGGCGGACGTGCGGGCCCGTGTCGAACGGTTGACCGGCGAGGGCGAGCCCATGCGCTACGCGGCGCGCGAGGCGGTGGCGCTATCAGCCTTCAAGGCCGGCGATATCGAAACGGCGCGTCCGTTGTTTGCACAGCTTGCCGAGGATCTCGGGACGCCGCGAGGCATCAAGCAGCGTGCCGGCCTGATGGCGGAGACGATCGCCGCTTCGACGCCTGCGGCGGAGCCTGCCGCGCCGGCAACCAGCGAGCCATCAGCCGGCGCCGCCGCGCCGACGGACGGTGCTACCCCCGCAACGCCCGCTCCCGCCGCCGGGCAGCCGCCCGCATGACGCGCCCTGTCACGATCGCTCTCGTCGGCCGCCCGAACGTCGGCAAGTCGACCTTGTTCAACCGGTTGGTCGGTAAGCGCCTCGCACTGGTGGATGATCGCCCGGGCGTGACGCGCGATCGACGCGAGGGCGAGGCCAAGCTGCAGGACATCGAGTTCCGCGTCATCGATACCGCCGGTCTGGAGGAGGCAGGCGCCGAGACGTTGGAAGGGCGTATGCGAGCCCAGACCGAGGCGGCCATCGATCAGGCCGACCTCTCGCTCTTCATCGTGGATGCGAAGGAAGGCTTGGCACCTCACGACGAGATTTTCGCGGAGCTTCTGCGTCGTCGCAACAAGCCGGTCGTGCTGGTGGCCAACAAGTCCGAGGCGCGAGGCTCCGATGCGGGCTTCTACGACGCGTATTCGCTGGGTCTGGGAGAGCCGTGCCCGATCTCGGCCGAGCATGGCGAGGGTATGAGCGACCTGCGCGATGCGATCGTGGAGGCGCTAGGCTACGAGGTCTTCGCCGACGACGAAGATGATTCCGCCGCGGATACCGCCGTGGATGTGGAATTGGACGAGAACGGCGAGCCCGTCGAGCGTTACGATGCCACCAAACCTCTCAACATCGCGATTGTCGGGCGACCGAATGCCGGCAAGTCGACCCTGGTCAACCGGTTCCTCGGCTCCGACCGTCTCCTGACGGGACCGGAAGCCGGCATTACGCGCGATTCCATTTCCGTCGAATGGGAATGGCGCGGTCGCCGTATTAAGATGTTCGACACGGCCGGATTGCGCCGTAAGGCACGCATCCAGGAGAAGCTGGAAAAGCTGTCAGTCGCCGATGCTTTGCGAGCCATCAAGTTCGCCGAGGTCGTGATTGTCGTGTTCGACGTGACCGTGCCGTTCGAGAAGCAGGACCTCTCGATCGCGGATCTCATCGCGCGCGAGGGGCGCGCGCCGGTTCTCGCGTTCAACAAATGGGATCTCGTGAACGATCGGCAGGAGGTTCTGGCCGACCTGCACGAGAAGACGGAGCGGCTGCTGCCGCAGTTGCGCGGCGTACGCACGGCGACGGTTTCGGGCGAGACGGGTGAGGGCCTCGATCGTCTGATGCAGGGCGTCGTTCAGGCACATGAAACGTGGAATCGCCGAATCTCGACCGCCAAGCTCAACCAGTGGCTTGAGCGCATGGTCGCGCATCATCCGCCTCCGGCGGTCGCCGGGCGGCGCGTGAACGTCAAGTACATGACGCAGATCAAGACCCGGCCGCCGACCTTCGTCATGTCGACGACCCGACCGGAAGCGATCACGCCTGCGTATCAGCGCTACCTGATCAACGGGTTGCGCGATCATTTCCAGCTAACCGGCGTTCCCGTGCGCATCCACATGCGCAAGCCCGACAATCCCTATGCGGGCTCGCGCAAGCGCTCGTGATTGCGGCGGGTTGGGGCGTTAATGTCTCGCTAAGGTTAATAGGAGATGTTCAGGCCTCGACCGCAACGATCGAGGCCGGGACATGCCGATCATTTCCAGGACTGCCGATCGTCGTGCCGTGCGATCGCTCCGCCGCCGTTTGCTGCGGAATGCGGCGGGTGTCGCCGCCTTCGGAACGGCGATGCTCGTCGCGCCGGCCCATCACGAAGGGCTCCTTGCCGGCGTCGAGACGGAGCTCGCGTCCCTTTCCGCTCTCGCGGACGTTCCCGACTTCGGCGATGAGCCGGATATCGCTTCTCCCAGCGCACCTGCCGCTCTTTACGTGGTGGACAACGGTCGTTCCTTGATGGCCGAGCGGGGCGGACGCGTCGCGCCGCGCCGCTTGGCACCGGTGCAGCCGCGCTTTGCTGCCGGCAGCCTGGGAGCCGTGTCGGGCCTCCTGCGCGCAGGAATGGCGCTCGGTGACAACGAGATGCGAACCGCGCTCGCAGGTCCGCAGCCGTTCAGCGAGCGGATGCAACTCGCCGCTCAGTTCCGAGATCCATCGCAATCGACACTTATGGCTGAGGTCGCTCGAGCAAGCGGCCCGGTGCCGATCCTGCACGACGTCGCGGTCGCAGAACGGGTCGACGCGTCGCCGGCCTCGCTGGCCGCTATGGCCGCCTATGCGCCGAGCCAGGAAACGGGTACCGCGAGCCTGTTCGACAAGGTGCTCGCACCCAAACCGGAGGGCGGAGCCTTCGTGCCGCCGATCGGCGGCAAGGACCATGCCTGGGCCGCGGCTACGCTTCCGCCGTCGGTCTTCAGCGCAACCGAACAGAAATGCCTGGCGACAGGCATCTACTTCGAGGCGCGTGGCGAGTCCGAGCAGGGGCAGGCGGCCGTCGGACAGGTCATCCTCAACCGCGTTCGCAATCCGACCTATCCCAAGACGATCTGCGGTGTGGTCTACCAGAATGCCAACTGGCGGAACCGCTGCCAGTTCTCGTTCGCCTGCGATGGCATCAAGGACGTGATCTGGAATCGCCGCGCCTACCAGACCGCGGAACGGATCGCGGACGACGTGACGCGCGGCAAGACGTGGATCCCTGAAGTCGGTTCAGCGACGCATTACCATGCCACTTACGTCAAGCCGCGTTGGGCTCGAGCCATGGAGAAGGTCGACAAGATCGGTCTCCATATCTTCTACCGTACCTTTAACGGCGGTTGGAACTAGGTCGCCGGGCCTCTATCATTCCCTGCATCATGACCCCGATCCGGCGGTCGCGACCGCAGGACCGATATGAGCGATCCCGAGCCCCACGATTCGCGCAGCGATGCCGAGCTAGCGCGCGATCGCGCCTCGCTTCAGGCCAGATTGGATGCGCTCAAGTCCAGTCGCGCAGCGGAGGAGGGCCCGGAACCGTCGCGTGCGGCGAAGGGTATGGCCGAGGGCTTCAAGATTGCGAGCGAGTTCATTGCGGGCATCGTCGTCGGTGCGGTGATCGGTTACGGCATCGATCAACTGTTCGGCACCACGCCATTCGGCCTGATCGTGTTTCTCCTGTTTGGCTTCGCCGCCGGGGTTCTGAATGTCGTCCGGACGGCGGGACGCAAGCCGACCGCACCTTGAACGAGGCAACCGGAGCGAAGTCTCTCCAACATCATCCAAATCGCCCGGTGGAGGTTGCGAAGCAAGGATCGTGACGCTATGGCAGTGGCGCCCGGAACGGGCTCCGCATTAAAAGGGTGAGACGTTGGCGAACGATCCGCTTCATCAGTTCCAGATTTCTCGGATCGTTCCGATCGAGATCGGCGGCCTCGACTTTTCCTTCACGAATTCTTCACTGTTTATGGTCGCGACGGTCGCCGTGACCACCGGCTTTCTCTACTGGTCGACCCGCAATCGCGGTCTGGTGCCCAACCGCTCCCAGTCGGTATCGGAACTGTCCTACGAGTTCATCGCCAAGATGCTGCGCGATGCGACGGGTTCGGCGGGGATGCAGTTCTTCCCGCTCGTGTTCTCGCTGTTCAGCTTCATTCTGGTCGCGAACCTGATCGGAATGTTCCCATACTTCTTCACGGTCACCAGCCATATCATCGTGACGTTCGCGCTGGCGATTCTCGTGATTGGCACGGTCGTTTACTTCGGTATCAAGAAGAACGGCACGGGCTGGTTCGGCATCTTCGTGCCGTCAGGCGTTCCGGGCGTCATTCTGCCCTTCGTCGTGCTGATCGAGATCATCTCGTTCCTGTCGCGTCCGATCTCGCTTTCGGTTCGTCTCTTCGCCAACATGCTGGCGGGTCACATCACGCTCAAGGTCTTCGCAGGCTTCGTGGTGTCGCTCAGCAGCCTCGGCGCCTTCGGCGTCCTTGGCTCCATCCTGCCTCTCGTCATGACGGTCGCCATCACCGCGCTCGAATTCCTCGTGGCCTTCCTTCAGGCCTACGTCTTTGCGGTCCTGACCTGCATGTACCTGAACGACGCGGTCCACGCTCACCACTGACCGCGCCCGCCATTCGCGACCGGCCGGTCGCGGATCACCGATCCCGCACGATCCAATCAAAGGAGTATCCCATGGACGCGGAAGCTGCACGTTACATCGGCGCTGGTCTGGCCTGCTTCGGCATGGCGGGAACCGCTCTCGGCCTCGGCAACATGTTCGCCCAGTTCCTGTCGGGCGCGCTGCGCAATCCCTCGGCTGCTGACGGTCAGTTTGGCCGTCTGATCTTCGGCTTCGCCGTCACCGAGGCTCTCGGCATCTTCTCGCTGCTGATCGCCCTTCTGCTGCTGTTCGCCGTCTAAGACTGCGACTGGCAGGGATTGTGCCGCCCGGCCGCGCCCGATCCGGGGCGCGGCCGGTCCCATATGATCGAGGATCGAGATGTTCGTGACGCAAGCGCTTGCGCAAGACCATGCAACCGGCACCGACCATTCGGCGCCCCCGAACGCCGTTCCCGTGATGCCGACCAATGCCGAGACCGTCGCTCACGAGGGCGGTCACGATGCGGCGCCATTCCCGCCGATGAACCCGGAATATTTCGCGTCCCAGCTCCTGTGGCTCGCGATCACGTTCGGTGTCTTCTACTACGTTCTTTCGAAGATCATTCTCCCGCGTCTGGGAGAGATCATCGAGAACCGTCAGGCTCGTATCACGACCGACCTGTCCGCCGCCGAGCGTATGCGGGCTGACGCGGACGAAGCGCAGGCGGCCTATGAGCAGGAACTCGCTTCGGCCCGCGAAAACTCGCACCGCATCGCGATCGAGGCACGCGATGCGGCCCGCACCGATGCGGACGCCCAGCGCAAGCGCATCGAAGCGGAACTCGATGGTCGTCTCGAGTCCGCGCAAGCTCGTATCGAGGATATCAAATCGAAGGCTTTGGCTGATGTCGATGCGATCGCCGAGGAGGCGACCGACGCCATCATGACCGAGCTGACCGGTCAGCAGGTGCCGCGCGAGGACGTCTCCCGCGCCGTGCGTTCCGTTCGGGCCTGAGAGGACACCCATGGCGTTCGACAACAGTTTCTGGGCCCTGATCGGCCTCATCCTTTTCTTCGTCCTGGTCGCCTATCTCAAGGCGCCGTCGAAGCTGACGCAGACCCTCGACCGTCGCGCCCAGCGCATCCGTAACGAACTGGCGGAAGCGCAGGCGTTGAAGGAAGAGTCCAAGCGTCAGCTGGCGGAGTATCAGCGCCGCCGTCGCGAGGCCGAAACCGAGGCGCGCGACATCGTCGCGGCCGCCCAGCGCGAGGCTGCCGCGCTCGTCGACGAAGCCCGACAGAAGAGCGAGGACTACGTGGCGCGCCGTACGCAGATCGCCGAGCAGAAGATCGCTCAGGCGGAGGCAGACGCCATCGCCGAAGTCCGCTCGACCGCGGTCGACATCGCAGTGAACGCGGCGACCCGGATCATCGCGGAGCGCAACGTCGGTGGCGATACGCGGCTGCTCGACCAGTCGATCGAGGATGTCCGCCGCCGCTTGAACTGAGCAGCGACGTTTAGGAATGGATCAAGAGCCGGTCGCGAAACTCCGCGACCGGCTCTTTGCGTTCAGGGACCACCGTTGGCGCGCCAGGACTTGAGCGGGCCGAAGGTCATCCGGTGGTATGGCGATGGACCGTGACGCTCCAGCGCCAGACGATGCTCCACCGTCGGATACCCCATATGACGGGCGAAGCCGTAGCGCCCATCCTGGCGATCGATCTCCCGCATCACCCGATCGCGCATGACCTTTGCGACGATCGAAGCTGCACCGATCGACAGGGACAGGGCATCGCCACCCACCACGGCACGTGCTGGCTGCATCAGGCCTGGCGGCGTATCGCGCCCATCGACCAGAACCATGGCAGGCCTCCGGGGCAGGGCTGCAACCGCGCGACGCATCGCCAGCAGGGTCGCCCGCCGAATGTTTAACCTGTCGATCTCGGAGGCGGAGACGTACGCGAAGCCGACCTCCGCATGCCGGAGGATGTCGCGAAAGACGGCTTCCCGCTGCGATGCCGTCAGCGTCTTCGAGTCTCCGATCCCGTCGGGAACGATCTGGCGGTCCAGAATTACCGCCGCTGCCACGACCGGTCCGGCTAGAGGACCGCGACCCGCTTCATCGACGCCACAGACCGGTGATGGTCCTGCGTCTTCGATCTCGAAGCTGGGGGAGATGATGGTTCGGGCAAGGCGCGGCATCGGCCAGGCATGCCGGACCAGAGGCTCCGACTCAAGAGGCCGGGACGTCGCTCCGTCGTCTACAGAAGCGCCAACTGGACGCCGGCACCGCGCGGAGCGCGGAACAGATCGGTGCGCAGCTTCGTCCGCTCGAGGTTGAGATCCAGCCGCTTGGCCGCGATCTCGAAACGACGTCGGATCTGCATTGCATAGGGTCCCTTGCCGGACATGCGGCGACCCCACTCGGCATCGTAGTCCTTGCCGTCCCGCATGGAACGTAGCAGGGCCATCACGTGCCTGTAGCGGTTCGGATAATGCTGCTGCAGCCAGTCGTGAAACAACGGTGCGACCTCCAGCGGGAGCCGCAGGAGGACGTAGCCGACCTCCTTTGCACCCGCGGTCGCAGCCGCTTCCAGGAGGCGTTCGATCTCGGCATCCGTCAGCCCCGGAATGATGGGAGCCGTCATCACCATGGTCGGAACGCCCGCCTCGTTCAGTTGGCGAACCGTGTCCAGACGGCGCGCAGGTGTTGCGGCTCGCGGCTCCAGCAGACGCGCCATCGTGCGATCGAGGGTCGTGATCGACAGGGCGACCTTGGCAAGACCCTTCGACGCCATGCGCGTCAGAATATCGAGGTCACGCAGGACGAGTGCGGACTTGGTGACGATGCCGACCGGGTGGTTGGCAGCTTCCAGGACCTCGAGAATCTCACGCATGATCCGCTCGCGCTTCTCGATCGGCTGATACGGATCCGTATTGGCGCCGATCGCAAGAGCCTTGGGCTGGTAACCGGGTTTCGAGATCTCGGCTTCCAAGAGTTCAGCGGCATTGCGCTTGGCAAAGAGCTTCGATTCGAAATCGACGCCGGCCGACAGGCCCATGTAGGCATGGGTCGGACGCGCGAAGCAGTAGACGCAACCGTGCTCGCAACCCCGATAGGGATTGACGGATTGCTCGAACGAGATGTCCGGAGAGTCATTGCGGCTGATGATCGTACGCGCGGACTCACCTTGAACCTCTGTGCGGAAGGCCGGGAGATCTTCCAATGAGTTCCAGCCATCGTCGAACGCCGAACGCGAGAACGGCTCGAAACGCCCCGACGGGTTGAGGCCGGCGCCGCGACCGCGCCGTCGTTCGAACCCGACCCGTAACCCAGCGTCCGACAAGAGACGCTGGGCCAGATCGGTTGAACCGGTCACGCTCGGCAAGCTGGTCGCGAATTCCGGCATAGGGCTGCAATCCTGATCGTCTACGGTTCTGCAGGTGGAATCTACGATCGGATGGAGAACAATACAAGAACAAACTGATTCGCTGGCTTTCGTCGGTTTGAACGGCTAAGCGGCAGACCATGCTGACCGCTATCGTCTGGGGCGTTTCCTCACCGCGTCCGTTCGCCGCCACCCTGGCTGACCTCGTACCTGCGGCTGTCGACGGCGCGTTGCGGGACGTTGTTGTCGTGGGCCTTCGCGACGAAGGAACGTGCCGTGCCATTGCGGATCAGGCGGGCTGTCGTTTGCTCGCAGACAGTGCGCCAGCAGTGCACAGCTCGTCGCTCAAAGGGCGCTGGATACTTCTGTTGCAAAGCGGAGATCGTCTGCCTGTCGACTGGCTCAGTGCCATCGACCGGCACATGAGCGATCAAGACGGGGCGGCGCGTCTCGTCGTCGAGCGATCGCACTGGCCGGCATGGAAGCGCCTCATCGGTCGCCATCCGGTGGCGCCGTTGATTGCGCGCAATGAGATCGCGCGCAGTCAGGCCCGCAGTTGGCTGGAGCTCGCATCAGCGTCGCACGGCCCTCGGCTTCGCGCCGGACGACCGCATCGCGACTAGTCATCCGAGCATTCGGATCAGGCGCTTGCGCCACCACGTCGAAGATGCTCGTCGAGCCTCGGCATGATCTCGACGAAGTTGCAGGGCTTGTGTCGGTAGTCGAGTTGCGCGGCGAGGATGTGGTCCCAGGCATCCCGGCAAGCACCTGGGGAACCCGGCAGCACGAACACAAACGTCGCGTTGACGACACCTCCCGTCGCGCGGCTCTGTATCGTCGATACACCTATCTTTTCGAACGAGACCCGGTGGAAGACCGCCGAAAAACCGTCCATTCTCTTTTCGAAGATCGGCTCCAAGGCGTCTGGCGTCACGTCGCGACCGGTGAAGCCGGTTCCTCCCGTCGTAATGACGACATCCACCGCCGGGTCCCGCGACCATGCGAGAACCGTGTCACGAATATCCAAGCGCTCATCGCCGACGATCCTACGATCCGCGAGATGATGACCGGCTGCTGCGATGCGCTCGACCAGCGTGTCGCCCGATCGGTCGTCGGAAAGGGTGCGCGTATCGGAAACGGTGAGAACCGCAATGCGGAGTGGAACGAAACGACGGTCAGACATCATGAATACCCGTCGAAACGGCGGTTGCGTGGACCCACCACGAAGGGTGCAGGTGCGCGATACGCTCCGCCGCAAGACGACAGGCGTCTGGGTCCTCGAAGAGCCCGAAGACCGTGGCACCCGAGCCCGACATGCGAGCAACGAGCGGCGCGGCGCGCTCGACGGCCTCGAGTGCGGTTCCGATCGAGGGAGCGATATTGATGGCTGGAGCCATCAAGTCGTTGCGGCAGCATTGGAGATAGGTAGCCAACGACGATGCTGAGCTAAAACCGCCGGAAGGTGGTTCGGGAAGCGGTTCGTTGTCCCGGTGTCGTAAAGCGGAAAACACAGCAGGTGTGGACACTTCAACGCGCGGGTTCACAAGCAGTAAGAACATTGAAGCGGCGATCCGAAGATCGGTGCTCGCCTCGCCGACACCCCGCACGCGGGCATTCACGCCATCCAGGCACATCGGCACATCCGCGCCGAGGCGCAGAGCCGCGATGCGAAGGTCGGGCAGGCTCGTGGGATAGCGATCGGCAATCAGCCGGAGCAGTGCGGCCGCGTCGGCGGAGCCGCCACCTATGCCGGACGCCGGCGGAAGGTGCTTCGTCAACCGCATCGCCTGCGGCGGGAGGTCATGCCCCGCCACGGCCAGGACGTCGCGGGCCGAGCGCAACGCCTTCACGACGATGTTCTCGACACCCGTGGGGAGCAGGTGGCCGAACGGGCCCGCTATTTCCAACTGATCACGGTCGCCTGAGACGACCTGAAGCTGGTCTGCGATGCGCGCGAATACGACGAGGCTATCGAGTTCGTGATACCCGTCGGGCCGTCGTCCCACGACATGGAGGGCGAGGTTGATCTTCGCTCTCGCCAATACCTCGACCGGTCTGGTCGCGGCCAGTACCTCGCCCACGAGGCTCAGTTTGGCTGGGACGGAGCGGATGAGCGAACATCGTTCGATGCGCGATCACCTGTCGGGGCGGCATCGGGAGCCGTCGCCTTCACGGGGACGGTCCCCGCTTCCAATCCGTTCGCGACCTTCTGCTTGATGCGCTCGACATCTGCAGCTTCCGGAGCCGGCTGCCCCGCCAACGCCCTGTTCCACTGGAAGCGGGCCTCACGCGTTCGTCCGACCCGCCAGTAGGCGTCTCCGAGATGATCGTTGATGGTCGGATCGGCAGGCGTGATCAGGACGGCCCGCTCCAGCTGCTCGACGGCATCCTCGAAGCGACCGAGGCGGTAATAGGCCCAGCCTAGAGAGTCGATGATGTAGCCGTCGTTCGGCCGCAGATCGACGGCGGTCCGGATCATCTCCAGACCCTCGTCGAGGTTGCGATTCATGTCGACCCATGAGTAGCCGAGATAATTCAGAACCTGCGGTTGATCCGGCGAGAGCTCGAGTGCCTTCTTGAAGTCGAGTTCCGCCTTTTCCCACTGCTTCAACCGCTCGAAGGCGATGCCGCGCTGATAGTGGATGTTCCACAGCGTCGGGCTGTCGGTCGGCGCAAGCGATAGCGCCTTGTCGAGCATCTCGACCGCTTCGCCGTAGTTCTTGTCCGCCGAGAGAACGTCGGCGAGAGCCAGCCGGGCCTGCAGGTCGTCGGGATAACGCTCGACGGCCGTGCGCAGATGTTCGGTCGCCTCCGGCTTGCGCTCGGCCTGCCAGAGATCGAGACCCATCTGCAGTTCCGCGGTTCGGCGGTAGGGGGAGCCGTCGGGAATCTGCTCGTAATAGGAGATCGCGAGATCGACCTGCTGCGAACGGTCCGCGATCCCCGCCAGCGCTGTCAGAAGCTTGTCGTCGGGACGATCGGCGACCGCTTTCGCGAACTGGAAGTACAGGAGGGCGACATCCTGACCGTCACCGCGGTTGATGGCCTGACCGAGGATATAGAGCGCTTCCGCGGCACCGTTGCGGGCACTCGCATAAGGAGCATCGACCGGTTTGCCGTCGTCGATCTGCTTGCGCAACTGCGTCAGGGGCTCATAGCTCGGCGCCAAGGCCAGACCCTTGTCGACCGCCGCCAACGCCTCGGGCTTGCGCTTGGCGCGCGCCTCGATCCGACCGAGCGCTTCTGCGCCCGCCAGATAGGCATCCACCGATGTCTGGGCCGAGCCGTCGTCATCGAGCAAAGCGTTCAGCGACTTGCGGGCGCGTGGCAGATCGTTGCCAAGCGCAGCGATCAGTCCGGTCTGATACTGGTTGAAGGCTGCGAACCATGTCGCACCTTGAAGCTTGTCAAGACGGGCGAGGGCGGCCTTGGTTCGTCCGGCACCCACGTCGGCCCACGAGGCGAGCTGAGCGAGAAGCAGGGTGTCGAGGTCGCTCGTATCGCCGATCTGCCATTCTTCGATCGCGGCGTCGAACCGACCCTGGCGCAGAGCATCGAGACCGAGCGCGATCCGCGCGACCTTGCCGACGTCCGCGTTGTCGGTGAGCTTGCCCGCCAACGCCACGCCACGGTCGAACCGGCCGTCCGCCAGATAGGCGAACATCGCTTCCTGCTGGAGAACCTCGGAGTCCGGATCGAGCGCCAGCGCGCGATCGTAGTATTGGGCCGCGATGTCTGGTTGCCGGTTCTCGCGCGCCTGCTTGGCCGCCAGATAGGCGCCTGACAGCGTTTGGACGGCGGACGGCGCCATCTCCGGCTTCGCGGCGTCTTGGGCGTATGCCACGTGGAGGGGCATGATGAGGACGCCCGCGAGCGCAGCGTGTCGGGCGATCCGCGTGATGCGCGTTTTATCCACGTCGAATTTCCTCCGGCTGACGGCTCGGCGATGCCACGCTGCGAGCGCGCCATCTAACGGTGGTGCCCGGCACACGCCAAGACCGCGAGCGTCCGGTTTGCTGCGGCAGAATGTTTATTTTGCGACCGATGCCGCGCGTCAGGAGATGCGGTCGATGCAGAAATCGACGACGGCGATCAAAGCGTCTCGGCTGGTACCGGCGGGAACCTGTCGCGCCGCTTCCAGGGCCTTGGCCCCATGCTGACGAGCCCGCTCGCGGGTCGCCTGCAGCGCGCCATGCTGGTCGAGGAGCGCGCGGGCTCGCTCCAGCGCTTCGTCGTCGTTGCGGCCGTTCTCGAGAGCGTCGCGCCAGAAGGCCCTGTCTGCCTCGTTCGCCGAGCGATGGGCAAGGATGACCGGAAGCGTGATCTTCCCTTCGCGGAAGTCGTCGCCGACATTCTTGCCGAGCTCTCCGGCGGAACCGCCGTAGTCGAGAACATCGTCCACAAGCTGGAACGCCAGTCCCAGGTGCAGTCCATAATCACGCATCGCTGCCTGCGACGTTTCATCGGCGCCAGCGATGACGGGGCCGACCTCGGCTGCGGCCGCAAATAGGGCGGCGGTCTTCGCGCCGATCACGGCTGCGTAGTCCTCCTCCGTTGTCGCCAGACTCTTGGCTGCGGAGAGCTGCCAGACTTCGCCTTCCGCGATGACCGCGGACGCGTTCGACAGGATCGCGAGGGCCCGCATCGAACCCACCTCGACCATCATCTTGAAGGCCTGACCCAGAAGATAGTCGCCGACGAGAACGCTTGCCTGGTTGCCCCAGATCGTTCGTGCCGTCTTTCGGCCGCGGCGAAGATTGCTCTCGTCCACGACGTCGTCATGCAACAGGGTCGCGGTATGGAGGAACTCGACACTGGCGGCGAGCTTGACGTGTCCGTCGCCGCGGTAGCCGAAGGCCAGCGCGGATGCGATCGTCAGCATCGGACGTAGCCGTTTCCCGCCTGACCCGATCAGGTGTTCGGCGATTTCGGGAATGAGCTCGACGTTCGAGCCGGCCATCGACAGGATCAGATCGTTGACACGCTGCATGTCGTCGCGCGTCAAAGCCACGATAGGGTCGATCGAGGCAGCGGGCGAGGCGCGGCCAACCGGGCTAGCGAGGCTCAATGGACTTCTCCGTTCGTTGCGCGGGCAATAGCTGCCGGCGCTCGCAGCGGCAAGGAGCAAGATGGCGTTCGTAACCCGGAGAGGAAGCCTGACTGCGGGTCCTCGCTTGCTCCGCTGGCCGAATGGGGGCAAGTCGCCGGCATGCTCGAATTGATCCGTACGAACGATCCGGTTCTCCTGTCCTTTGCGCAATCGCTCCTGAAGGACGCGGGGATCGCCCATTTCTTGGCCGATGCCCACATGAGCGTCCTGGACGGTTCGATAGGCGTGCTGCCACGCCGCCTTCTGGTGGACCGCAATGAGATCGATCGTGCGCGTCGTCTGCTGCGCGATGCCGAGCTGGGACACGAACTGGCCGATGGCCGCTGAAACGTCAGAGCCGTCCCTGGACGCCTTTCTGAATGGGCGGTTCCACCTTTGGCAATCAGCAACGGGATTGCGGGCAGGTCACGACGCGCTCCTGGTCGCGGCTGCCGTGCCGGCGGAAGCTGCGGGCAGGGCGATCGACATGGGGGCTGGCACCGGGGCTGTCGGCTTTGCGTCAGCGCTCCGAGCGCCGGCGCTGCATGTCGTGCTGGCTGAGCGCGAGCCAACCCTCCTGCACCTGTTGCGTCGTTCCGTCGACACGGCACCCGAGCCGCTGGGGGCGCGTCTCAGCGTCGCGGAGATCGACCTCCTGTCCCGCCGACCGGAGCGGGAAGAAGCGGGCTTGTGCGACGGGGCCTTCGACTGGGTGGTCACCAACCCGCCGTTTCATCCGGCGAACGGACGTCTATCGCCGGACGCCATGCGCGCTCGCGCGCTGACGATGCCGGACCCCGCATTCCTCAGCCGCTGGGTCGCCGTTGCCGCCACGCTGCTCCGGTCAGGGGGGCGGTTCATCGCGCTCGGGCGGCCTGAGAACCTCCCTGTGGTCTTGGCAGCAGCCGACAACCGGTTGGGGTCAATGGCCATTTTGCCTATCCACAACGAGGGTCGGCGGGCCCATCGCGTTCTGGTGACGGCCGTGCGCGGGTCGCGTGCGCCGCTTCGCATTCTGCCGTCATTCCAGCTCGATGACAGTGCACGTCGCCAACTGTCGGCCGGAGATGCGCTTCCCGTTCCCGTGCTCGAGTAGGGTCGCGCCATTTGCTGGCGGTCGAGCCCGTGCCTACATGCGAAACGATCGTCTATCGCAAGCAAGGCAAACCGTTTCCGTGGCTCGCTTCCTTCGCCGTCTTCTTCCCAAGCGTTTCCGTTCGCAGGACATCGTGGTGCCGTTGGTGCGGCTCAACGGCGCGATCATGTCGAGCGGAGGTCCGCTGCGGCCGACGCTGTCGCTTGCTGCCGTCGCACCTCTTCTTGAACGCGCCTTCGCCCAGAAGGACGCGCCGGCGGTCGCGATCAGCGTCAATTCGCCGGGCGGTTCGCCCGTGCAGGCACGATTGATCTATCAACGCATTCGCGATCTGGCGCGGGAGAAGAACAAGCACGTGATCGTCGGCTGCGAGGATCTGGCGGCGTCAGGCGGTTACATGATCGCTTGCGCGGGAGACGAGATCGTCGCGGACCCATCCAGCGTGGTCGGGTCGATCGGCGTCGTGTCCGGCGGGTTCGGCTTCGTGGACCTGATCGGCAAGCTCGGCATCGAACGCCGGGTCCATACGGCCGGACAAAACAAGGCGACGCTTGATCCCTTCCGTCCCGAGCGACCTGAAGACGTCGAGCACCTGAAGGCGCTTCAGCTCGACGTCCATGCGACGTTCATCGATCTCGTCAAGGCGCGGCGGGGAACCAAGCTCGCCGATGATCCGAACCTGTTCACGGGGCTCTTCTGGTCGGGCGTTCGCGGTCTGGAACTCGGTCTCGTCGATCGGCTCGGCGACCTGCGGACGGTCGTGCGCGAGCGCTACGGCGACAAGGCCAAGCTGGGTCTCGTTCACCAAAGGCGGGGTCTCTTCGCATTCCGCGCCGGGACGCCGGGTGTAGAGTCCGGTTTCGATCCCGGCAGGATCGGGGCTGGGCTCATAGAGGCGGCCGAAGAGAGGGCGTTGTGGGCGCGATACGGCTTGTGACGAGCCTTCACATCGCCGCGCTCGGGTCGCATAGTCCCGCTGTATGACCCATGGCGGAACTGATGCCTCCCTTGATCCTCTTCGGCCTCGTCGGGGCCGCAGCCTATTACGGCTACCAGCGTCTGCAGCGCGAAGCGACGCGTGTCGTCGAACGTAACCGTCGATCCGAAGCGGAATTGCGGACGGGCGCGCAGGGGACGCTGAAGCGGGGCGAGGACGGGGTATATCGGCTGCACAAGGACTGATCGCGCCGTCCGTCATGCAGGCTTGACCCCTCGGGGAGGTGCATGGCAACTCGCCCGGATGCGGCGTTCGTCGCGTCCGACCCAAGGTCCGTTTGATGTCCGAACTTCCGCCCCACATGCGCCCCGAGCGTTCCTTTCAGGGCCTTATCCTTGCGCTTCATCGGTACTGGGCCGACTACGGTTGCGTGGTGCTCCAGCCCTACGACATGGAGGTCGGCGCCGGCACGTTCCACCCGGCGACCACCCTGCGGGCGTTAGGTCCCAGGAGCTGGAACGCCGCCTATGTCCAGCCGTCGCGCCGTCCCAAGGATGGCCGCTACGGCGAGAACCCGAACCGTCTGCAGCACTACTACCAGTATCAGGTCATCCTGAAGCCGAACCCGCCTAACCTTCAGGAACTCTACCTCGGATCGCTCAAGGCGATCGGCATCGACATGGCGCTCCACGACATCCGGTTCGTTGAGGACGATTGGGAGTCGCCGACGCTCGGTGCCTGGGGGCTCGGCTGGGAATGCTGGTGCGATGGCATGGAGGTGTCGCAGTTCACCTACTTCCAGCAGGTCTGCGGCATCGAATGCGCGCCGGTTGCGGGTGAACTGACCTATGGTCTCGAACGGTTGGCGATGTACGTCCAGAACGTCGACAACGTCTACGACCTGAACTTCAACGGACGCGAAGGCGACGAGAAGGTCACCTATGGCGACGTGTTCCTGCAGGCCGAGCAGGAGTACTCGCGGTACAACTTCGAGCATGCCGATACCGGGATGCTCCTGCGCCACTTCGAGGACGCGGAGCGGGAATGCCGCGCGCTCCTGGACGCCGGCGCGGACGAAGCGGGACTTCACCGCTGCGTTCTGCCCGCCTACGATCAGGCGATCAAAGCCAGCCACGCCTTCAACCTCCTCGATGCGAGAGGTGTGATCTCCGTGACTGAACGCCAGAGCTTCATTCTGCGCGTCCGCACCCTAGCCAAGAGCTGCGGAGAGGCCTTCCTTCGCACCGAAGCGGGCGGGGCTTCGAAGGTCGCGGCGTAGCATCGACGATCGTTTGGGTGCATGACTTCATTCCCACCGGAGGTCATGCGCCTATCTGTCGCTCGCAGGGATGTGATGCGACCAGGAGATGGGCGATGGAATGGCGTGGTCGACGCGAGAGCTCGAATATCGAGGACCGGCGCGGAAGCGGAGGTCTGGGCGGTGGTCTCGGTCGGGGCGGCGGCGGGCTGCGCATTCCGATCCGGGCCGGAGGCGGTGGCGGCATCGGCCTCATCATCATCCTGGCCATTCTGTGGATCGGCTTCGGCATCAACCCGCTTTCGGTGATCGGTCTCGACGACGGATCCCAGCAGACGACCTCGCGGACCGCGTCCAATAATGGGCCGGGGGTCGGCGGTACGGCGGACGAGACCGACAACTTCGTAGCGGTTGTCCTCGGCGACACCGAAACGGTCTGGGGCAATCGCTTCCAGCAGATGGGCCAGACCTATCGCAACCCGACCCTGGTATTGTTCACGGGACAGGTCTCGTCGGGTTGTGGCAATGCCTCGGCGGCGACGGGCCCATTCTACTGTCCGCTTGATCAGAAGCTCTATCTCGACACCCGCTTCTTCGACCAGTTGCGCAGCGATTTGCAGGCTCCCGGCGACTTCGCGCAGGCTTATGTCATCGCGCACGAGGTCGGGCATCATGTTCAGAATCTCGAGGGGACCCTCGAGCGTACGACGCAGCAGCGCCAACAGGTCTCGGAAGCGGAAGCGAACGCCATTTCGGTCCGGGTCGAGCTGCAGGCAGACTGCTACGCCGGCATCTGGGCGCACGACACGCAGCAGGCCGGATATCTCGAAGACGGCGATGTCGAGGAGGCGCTGAATGCTGCGAGCCGCATCGGCGATGACACGTTGCAACGGCAGAGTCAGGGCACGGTGGTCCCCGACAGCTTTACCCACGGAACGTCCGCTCAACGCGTGAGCTGGTTTCGCCGTGGAGCGTCGAGCGGCGACATGGCCCAGTGCGACACATTCAGCGGTCAGCTTTAGCGGGAAGCGGTCCGCTCGCTTGCAATCGGCGGGGCGGCATGGTGTGAGGCGGGTCGATTGCCGACCCGTCCGGACCTGACCGCCCCATGCCCGATCTTCTTCTTGAGCTTCGTTCCGAGGAAATCCCCGCGCGCATGCAGCGCAAGGCCGCGGGTGACCTGCGCCGTATGGTGACCGATGCGATGGTCGAGGCGGGGCTGACCTACGAGGGCGCGCGCGAGTACTGGACGCCGCGTCGCCTGACGCTCGACATCCGCGGTGTGGACGCCCGTTCCAAGGACGTTCGGGAGGAACGGAAAGGGCCGCGGACGGATGCCCCCGAGCGGGCGATCGAGGGTTTCCTGCGCGGTGCCGGCCTCTCCGGCATCGAACAGGCGGAGCGGCGAAGCGACGGCAAGAAGGGGGAGTTCTTCGTCGCCGTCGTCGAGCGTCCCGGTCGTCCGGCCGAAGATATAGTGGCGGAAATCGTGCCGCGGGTCGTGCAGGATTTCCCGTGGCCGAAGTCGATGCGCTGGGGTGCCGCCTCCCGGGAGCCGGGATCCCTGCGGTGGGTGCGTCCGCTTCAGTCGATTCTTTGCGTGTTTGGTCCTGAAAACGGCGAGACGGTCGTTGTCGATTTCGAAGTGAGCGGGATCCGCTCCGGTGATCGGACGGTGGGGCACCGCTTCCATGCTCCGGCCGAGTTCACGGTTCGGCGCTTCGACGACTACGTTCGGAAGCTCGAGGCGGCCAAGGTCGTGCTCGACGCTGACCGTCGCAAGGACATCATTCGGACCGATGCCGAGCACCTCGCGTTCGCGCAACGCCTGGAGATCGTGCCGGACGACGGTCTTCTCGAGGAAGTGTCGGGTCTCGTCGAGTGGCCGGTGGTGCTGATGGGGGAGTTCGAGGAAAGCTTCCTCGCCATTCCCGCCGAAATGATCCAGTTGACGATCCGTACCAACCAGAAGTGCTTCGTATGCCGGCGCTCCGGCCATGATGGTTTGAGCAACCGCTTCGTGCTGGTCTCCAATATCGAGGCCGCGGACGGCGGTGCCGAGATCGCGAGAGGCAACGGCAAGGTCGTGCGGGCTCGCCTGTCGGACGCGTTGTACTTCTGGCAGACGGATCAGGCCGCGCTACCGGATCTATCCAGCCTACAGGATGCGGCATCCGGATTGGCGCTCGATCTCGCCAAGCCGTTGGACCAGCGGATGGCCAAGCTCGATGCACTCGGCGTGACGTTCCACGCCAAGCTCGGCACGCAAGGTCAGCGTGTCGCGCGCATTCGCGATCTCGCCATGGTCCTGGCACCGATGGTCGGCGCCGATCCGCAGGCCACTGGCCGCGCCGCGGTTCTGGCCAAAGCCGATCTGACAACCGAGGCGGTTGGAGAGTTTCCGGAGCTCCAGGGTTTCATGGGGCGTCGGTATGCGGCCCTCCAGGGCGAGCCGGCGTCGGTTCAGGCCGCGATCGAAGATCACTACAAGCCGCAGGGACCTGGCGACCGCGTGCCGAGCGACCCGGTAGCGATCGCGGTGGCGCTGGCGGATAAACTCGACACGCTCCTGGGTTTTTGGGCGATCGACGAGAAGCCGACAGGTTCAAAGGATCCTTATGCGTTGCGTCGCGCGGCGCTCGGCGTGATCCGTATCGTGCTCGACAACGAACTGCGGCTTCCGTTCGATCATTTCCTGACATCCGGCGATCTGCTCGCCTTCCTGCACGAGCGTCTGAAGGTCCAGTTGCGCGAGGCGGGCGCACGCCATGATCTTGTCGATGCCGTTCTTGCCGGAAGCGGAGAGGGCGCACGTCGCGACGATCTGCTGGATGTCTCGCGCCGCGTCGCAGAGCTAGGACGTCTCCTCGACAGTCCGGATGGCGCGAACCTTCTGGCAGCCTACCGTCGAGCGGCCAATATTCTGGCGGCCGAGGAGAAGAAGGGCACTTCCATCGCGGAGACGGTGAACTCGGCTCTCTTCGAGGACGATGCGGAACGCAAACTCTCGGCAGCGATCGACGAGGCCGAGGCGAAGCTGGCAGAAGTGCTGGCAGCCGAGGACTACAGCGCGGCGACTGCGGCGCTGGCGCATCTGCGCGAACCTGCCGATCTCTTCTTCGAGCGGGTGCTGGTGAACGCGCCGGACACGGCGCTTCGCGCGAACCGCCTGGCCCTGCTCGCACGGATTCGCGCCGCGACAGACAAACTCGCGGATTTTTCGCGCATCGCCGGCTAGGGGCGTCCCGCATTTGAGCGAGACCGTGCCCGTTCGCCTTCCGGCGATCCAGGCCGTGCGAGCCGCCGCCGCGCTGATGGTGGTAGCTGCTCATGTGAAGATCGCGATCGAGATCGAGCTGTTTCGCATCCCGATTCCGGACCTTCCACTCAGCCCGTTTCCGTTGGTCGCGGGCGTCGACGTCTTCTTCGTCGTCTCCGGCTTCGTGATGGCCTACGCCTCCGGAAGCCTGTTCGGTCAACAGGGTGCCTGGAAGCGCTTCCTGTGGCGTCGCCTCGTGCGCATCGTGCCACTCTACTGGCTCATCACGATCGCCTTGCTTGCGCTGATGTTCGCTATCCGGTCGCCGATCTTGGATCATACGACGGCCTGGCAAATCGCCGCGTCGTTCCTGTTCGTGCCAGCGCTCAATCCGGACGGCTTCCCCGTGCCGTTGCTCGATGTCGGCTGGACGTTGAACTACGAGATGGCGTTCTACGTCGTCTTCGCGCTCTTTATCGGCTGGCGAAGACCGCTTGCCCTCGCGGCTACGGCGTGCGCGCTTCTGCTGCTGGTCGCCATTCGCCCCTTCGTCGATCCGTCGGCCACCGCGCTTCGTTTCTGGTCCGATCCGATCGTCATTGAATTCCTGGGCGGCATCCTCCTCCAACTCTTGGTCCGGCGCGGCCTCATCCTATCGCCTTGGACCCGCTTGCTGATGATCGGCACAGCCGTCGTCATTTTGGCGACCTTTCCCGCCCTCGACCAGCCATGGCGGTGGCTGCAGTGGGGTGGTCCGGCGCTATTGGTCGTCGCTGCAGCCGTCTGTGGTCCGGTCGCGTTCGGTCGGTGGACGACAACGGTCGAGCGTCTCGGTGATCTCTCCTACGCTCTGTATCTCGTGCACTTCTTCGCCATCCGAGCGGTCGCACAGGTCGCCAGACACCTGGAGTGGACGGCTGCGCCGACGACGGTCGGTGCGTTTGCCATCGCCACCACTGCGATAGCCCTGCTTTTGGCTTGGGTTCTCCACGTGGGCTTCGAGCGGCCGGTGCTGCAGCGATTGAGACGCTACGATCGCGTTCGCACGCCCCCGGTCGTCCCGACTTCGTGATGCAACTGAGTCCTCGCGGGATCACCCCGCGAGGTAGGGGCAAGTCTCGGCAGGCGTAATAAGCCTCAGTTGCCAGAAACGTAATAATTCGTGATCGGCGACGCCCGGAACCCGCCGGAATGGTGAACGAGAGAGGCGGGGAACGGCGAGCAGGGCCAGATGCGGCCCCGCTCAGACTTGGACAGTTGGAGGGGCGGCCCGTTTGGGCCGTGTCGACAAATCACCGGTCTGCCCGGGCTGAGAAAGCCAACGGGTGGGGACGGCGACGAGGGGACATTCCGAATGCCGAAGATGAGCGCCGTGACCGCGGCGGCCCTGCGATGGTTTTGCATGCTCGGCGTGACGGCGACGATGATCGGCGCCGCGCCAGCCAAAGCCGAGTGGGATCGCCCATGGCGCGATGCGGACCGGGCGCTTGTCATCGACGCCTACGAGTTCAATCCGATCAACTGGAAGGAGATGACCGGCGACAAGCGGATTGCCGGTTTCATCAACAAGGCTTCCGACGGTCTCCCACCGGATTGGTCCTGCAAGGGCCTCCAGGGGGACGATGAAAAGCTCTGCAAGAACCGTTGGTGGAAGTACACGGTCACGCAGGAGCTCTATCTCACGCGCCGCGAGATGGCGAAAACGCTTGGGCTGAAGTGGGGGGCCTACCATCTCGCCCGGCCAGGCAATCCGCGCGAGCAGGCCGACCATTTCATCGACTTCGCGCAGCCTGAAGCGGACGATCTGATCGCCCTCGATATCGAGGACAACACGTCCGAATGGATGTCTCTCGAGGATGCGGAGACCTTCGCCCGCCAGGTCTTCATCCGTATCGGACGATATCCGGTACTCTACACGAACGGCAACACGGCATCCTACATCGCGAAGAACCGTGAGACCTACCCACTGCTGTCGCGTTTGCAGCTTTGGTACGCGCGGTACCGCGAGGACCTGACGGGCGTGTTTCCGCAGGGGAATTGGGACCAGTATGCACTCTGGCAGTTCTCGTCGATGCACAACTGCAACGCGCGCAAATGCCCCTACCGCGTCGCGGGAGCGCGCAACGACATCGACGTCAACGTTTCACCGCTCAGCGTCGCGGAATTGCAGAAGGCATGGCCATTCGACGGTCTCGTGGGACCCGATCCTGTCGTGGTCGACCCGGGTAGTCTGATCGCGAAGGTCGACCGAAACGCGAAGGACCTCGTCGAGGAGGTCGGTCGTGAGGTCGCCGAACTCGCGCTACCCGACGCGCCGGTCTCGGACGCGGACAAGCCCGTCGCCGATACCTTGGCCGCGGCCTATGGCCCGTCCCGCCATGCGCCGGTCGATCCGTTGCAACTGCTGAACGAGGCAACGCGGCAGGAACATGCGGCGACTCCGGCCCCCGTTCTCTCCGCGCTGTCACAGGGACCGAAGACCGATCCGACGCCGGGCCAGACGCCGCTGACGTTCCCCGGCAACCTCGAGCGGATGCGGGACGAGATGAGCATCGTCCGGTCCGTCGTGGGTGTCCCGACGACCGCCGCGGCGACGCAGGTCGAGAGCGCGCTCGCCAAGCCGACCGGTGCGACGCTGCGATCCCGCATTGCGGAGATCATGCGTGCGGCAGCCGAGACGATCGAGGGCAAGCCGCCCGAACCGGCGGGCACGCTTGAGCGTCGGTCCGACCTCGTACGCGGCGACTGGATGGTCGTCGCGCACCTTGCGCCGATCGATCGGCGCATTACGAAGGCCTTCCGCACGACGAGGTGAACCTGCGCCACCCTTGGTGATCGCACATGAGTCTCTCACGTCGTCGCTGTCGCGAAGCTTTCGCCTCGACAACGGTCGTCCTATGAACCGCCGGTGACCCAGACCACCCGACGCCTACCGCTCGACGAGCCCGGAGCTTTGGATGAAGCCGTCCGCATCTTGCGCGGTGGCGGCCTCGTCGCGGCACACACGGAAACGGTCTACGGACTCTGCGGAGACGCGACCAACGGCGAGGCCGTTGCCGGCATCTTCGAGGCAAAGGGCCGCCCCAGCTTCAACCCGCTGATCTGTCATGTGGCGTCGTTGGAGATGGCGGGGCGCATCGCCGTCTTGTCGCCTGAGGCTCTCATATTGGCCGAGCGTTTCTGGCCGGGTCCGCTGACGCTCGTTCTGCCGATGCGTCCGGAGGCGTCGCTGCACCCGCTTGTCACCGCCGGACTGCCGACCGTCGCGGTTCGCGTTCCGCGTGGGCCGTTGCGCGAACTGGCGGACCGGATGGACCGACCTATCGCGGCACCCAGTGCGAACCGATCCGGTCGTATCAGTCCAACGACGGCGGAGCATGTTCTCCGCACGCTCGATTCGCGTATCGCGCTCGTTCTCGACGGCGGGGCGACGTCTCATGGGTTGGAGTCCGCGATTGTCGGCTTCGGACCTGAAGGGCCGGTGCTGTTGCGGCCGGGTCCGATCGAGGTCGAGAAATTGAGCGCCGTTTTGGGCTGCGAGATCCGGGGGCGAGTTTCGAACGCCGTTCTCAATGCACCGGGACAGATGACGTCGCACTATGCGCCACATGGCGCAGTGCGACTCGACGCCGAGCGACCGCAGAGCGACGAGTGTTGGATCGGCTTCGGCCCCGATCCCGTCGAGGCTGCGGCCTGCGCCAGCGCGACGAATCTGAGCCCGCGTGGTGACCTTCGCGAGGCAGCCGCCAACCTGTTCGCCGCATTGAATCGCTTCGACGACCCGGACATCCCGCGCATCGCGGTCGCCTCCATTCCGCATGTCGGTCTCGGCCATGCCATCAACGATCGCCTGCGCCGAGCGGCGGCGGATCGCTGATCTCGACCGCATCGCGGTTCCATTCTAACGTCCGGGCATGGACACGATCGCTCCCACACCGCTTACCGACGACCTCCGCACCCGCTTTGCTGCACTGCTGCCCGCGGGACGTGCGTTAACCGAAGCGGAGGCGATTGCACCCTATCTTCGGGAACAGCGCGACCTCTACGAAGGCCGCAGTCGGCTCGTCCTGCGGCCCAGTTCCGTCGATGAGGTCTCCGCGATCCTCAAGCTGGCGAACGAGACACGCACGCCGGTCGTGCCGCAGGGCGGCAATACGGGTCTGGTCGGCGGGCAGGTACCGCGTTCGGAGCAGGAGATCGTGCTTTCGCTCTCGCTGATGAACCGAATTCGGGACGTCGATCCGATCGGACGTACGATGACGGTCGACGCGGGCGTCGTCCTGCAACGCGTTCAGGAGGCGGCCGATGAGGCGAACCTGTTTTTTCCGTTGTCCCTGGGCTCCGAGGGGTCCTGCCAAATCGGCGGCAATTTGTCGTCGAACGCGGGTGGCACAGGCGTACTGGCCTACGGTAACAGCCGCGATCTTTGCCTCGGCCTCGAGGCGGTTTTGCCGGGCGGCGCGATCTTCCATGGTCTGCGGCGGCTGAAGAAGGATAATCGCGGCTACGACATACGTGACCTCTTGATCGGTGCTGAAGGCACGCTTGGCGTCATCACCGGCGCGGTTCTGAAGCTCTTCCCAAAACCGGCTGCGCGCGAGGTCGCCTATGTCGGTCTGGAAACGCCGGAGCACGCGATTCAGCTCCTACGCCGAGCAGAAGCGATCGCGGGCTCGCAGCTGACCGCCTTCGAGCTCATGCCGAGGATCGGCATCGAGTTCACCGTCCGTCACACGCAGGGTGCGCGCGACCCGCTTGCGTCTCCTCATGCCTGGTATGTGCTTCTCGAAATTTCGTCGGCGCGCTCGGAAGACGACGCACGCTCCGTGCTGGAGCATACGCTGGAAGGCGCCTTCGAGGCCGGCGAGGTCCAGGATGCGGCGATTGCTCAATCCTTGTCCGACGCCCGCATGTTCTGGCGCATGCGAGAGGAGATGAGCTGGGCGCAGAAGCCGGAAGGCGGATCCATCAAGCACGACGTATCCGTGCCGGTCGCTCTGGTTCCCGAGTTCCTCCGGCGCGCCGACGAAGCCGTGCTCGAGGCGATCCCGGATGCTCGCATCGTGTCGTTCGGCCATCTTGGGGACGGTAACATCCACTACAACATCTCGCAGCCGGTCGGCGCAGACACTCAGGTCTTTCTCGGGCGCTGGCACGAGATCAATCGCCTAGTGCACGCGATCGTCGCCGACTTGAACGGTAGCTTCGCCGCCGAACACGGCATCGGGCAGCTCAAACGCATCGAACTCGCCGAAACGAAGCCGCCCATGGAGATGGACCTGATGCGAGGCATTAAGACGGTGTTTGACCCTTATGGGATCATGAACCCCGGCAAGCTTCTTTAAAGTTTTGTTCTAAGTTACAAATCGAAAACCCTGTTTCAGGTCACAACACCTTAACTGCGTTCCTTAGGCGCCGGGCAATATGGCGCGATTAGTCTTCCAGTATCAAAGGCCGGGACACATCGGCCCCCAGTCGGATCGGTCAGGTCCGGCGAACAGGAAGGCAAAGAGGAACCGCGATGACCGTCCTCAAGAACCCCCAGGCCGCGAAGCCCGAATGGGCCAACGACCCCATCCGCCTCGATCCGGCTCTGGCCGACCGCAAGCAGACGTTGGAGATGCTGGATGGGGGCGAGGTCGTCTCCTACCGTGTCGACCGACGTGGCGCTGTCGTCCGCCGCAAGCTCGAACAAAGCGGCATTCCTGTCGCAGTGGCCCTCTCGCCGCGCGCCTTCAAGGGGGTCGCTGCCCGGGCGATGGAAGATGGCGACGGCCGTGTGACCGTGACGCTCGAACTGCATCACGAGAACCCGAAGCTTTCGGTACCGCTTCTGGTGGCGAGCGATCTGTATGATGTCGCAGCCGACTGGCGGGGCTGGGCCGAGATGTTCGCCTTGCCGATGCTGATGGTCGAGGCGGATGGCTCGGTCACCGCGCTGGAGGAGAGCTTTGGTCAGCTCCGTACAGGCAACGCGAACCGTCGACGCGGGAACAGCCATCGCGGCCGTCGTCCGCGCTTTCTCGCGCGCCGCAAGCCTGGCGGTCTGGGTATGCGTCTGATCGTTTCGGGCGAGGAGATCATCGCCCGCAACTGAACCGGGTCAGGCCGGGAAGGACAGCGTCCAAAGGCCCGAGAAGAGCAGGCCGAGGAAGACGATCCAGCCGAAGAGTGAATTCGACTTGAAGAGTTTCAGGCATTCCTCGCCGTTCTCGATGTCGAGCGTCCAGATCTGCCAGACCATCTGGGCACCGCCGACGATCAGGGCAGCATAGGCTGGCCAAGCCGGGCCTGTGGCACCTGTGCCGGTCGCGATGAAGGCTAGACAAAAGAACAGGAGTGTCAGGCCGTACAGGACGACGAGGGCCCGGCGCGTATGGTTGCCGAACAGGCGGGCCGTGGAACGCACCCCGACAAGGGCGTCGTCTTCCCGGTCCTGATGCGCATAGATCGTATCGTAACCGACCGTCCACGCTACGGATCCCGCGTAGAGCAGGATGGGCGCTGCATCGAGCGTACCCCAGTAGGCCGCCCAGCCCATGAGGGCGCCCCAAGAGAAGGCGAAGCCCAGGCCGAGCTGCGGCCAGTCCGTAAAACGCTTCAGGAACGGATAGAGCGCGACGACGGCAAGCGATGCAATCCCGAGCAGCACGGCGAACAGGTTAAATTGGATCAGGACGAAGAAACCGACCAGAGCCTGACAGACAAGGAACACCTTGGCTTGAAACGGGGTGACGCGACCGGAGGGCAACGGGCGAGAGCGCGTTCGGGCCACTCGATCGTCGATGTCCCGGTCCACAAGATCGTTGTACGTGCAGCCCGCGCCCCGCATCGCAATCGAGCCGATCACGAACAGGGCCATGTGCCAGATGTCGGGCAGACCCGTATGGACCGCCGAAGGAGCCGCCCATTGCGGCGCCAGGGCCGCAGACCAAAGGCAGGGCCATAGTAGAAGCTGCCAGCCGATCGGTCGATCCCAGCGTGCCAGCTGGGCAAATGGCCACAATCTCCGCGGCAGTATGCGGTAGGACCAGTTGTCGGACGGTGCGTCGGCAACGCGATCCGTTGCGGTCCAGGACGAGGGGTCGGGGCGCGGCATTGCGTTTGTTGAGCGTGCGCCGTGCATGGCGTCAAGTCGTATCGCGTCCGATCCTGCACTTGACCGGCGGATCGCCATCCCACAAAGCCGCAGAAGGTCGCGTCGCGGCCGGCAGGCAATGGTGGAGTATCCCATGGCGACCGATGTTCTCTTGATCGGTTCGGGCGGACGTGAGCACGCGTTGGCCTGGAAGCTGGCGCAGTCCCCGGAGCTCGGTCGCCTTTATGCTGCGCCGGGCAATCCCGGCATCGCGCAACACGCCGAAGTCGTTTCCCTCGACGTGACGGACCATGCGGCCGTGATCAGGTTCTGCGAAACCGCTCGGATCGGGCTCGTCGTCGTCGGACCGGAGGTTCCGCTGGTTGCGGGTCTCGCGGACGCGTTGCGCGCGTCAGACGTTGTGGTCTTCGGCCCCTCTGCCGCGGCTGCGCGCCTGGAGGGATCGAAGGGATTCACCAAGGACCTTTGCACCCGCCAGTCCATACCGACGGCCCGTTATCGGCGCTTCACGGATGCTGTCGCCGCGCGCGACTACGTGAGGGAACAGGGAGCACCAATCGTCATCAAGGCGGACGGACTCGCGGCCGGGAAGGGGGTGACGGTCGCTCAGCACGTCGACGAGGCGCTCGCCGCCGTCGACGCATGCTTTGCCGATGGCGTGGGCGCCGAGGTCGTCGTCGAGGAGTGCATGACCGGCCCCGAAGTGTCGCTTTTCTGTCTCTGCGATGGCGAACGCGCGATACCGTTTGGGACCGCGCAAGACCACAAGCGGGCATTCGATGGGGATCAGGGACCCAACACCGGTGGCATGGGCGCCTTTTCGCCATCGCCTCTGATGGACGATGCGTTGCTGGAGCGCGTCATGCGCGAGATCATTCGCCCGACGCTCGCGGACATGCGCGAGATGGGATCACCCTTCGCCGGCGTCCTTTATGCCGGTCTCATGTTGACGCCCGAGGGGCCCAAACTCGTGGAGTACAACGTTCGTTTCGGCGATCCTGAATGCCAGGTCCTCATGCCCCGGTTGGCGAGTGACCTCCTGCCGATTCTCCGAGCGGCGGCGGAAGGGGCGCTCGACGGCGTGGATGTCCAGTGGACGGACAATGCTGCGGTGACTGTGGTGCTCGCGTCGCGTGGGTATCCCGGCGGTTTCGAAAGCGGCACCGTGGTGCGCGTTGCATCCGGCGACCTTCCCGGAACGATTCTGTTCCATGCCGGCACGCGACTGGTCGACGACGAACTGCTAGCCGTCGGCGGACGGGTGCTGGCTGCAACCGGCGTCGCCGCCACGATCCCCGCTGCCGCAGGGCGAGCCTACGAACTGGCGGCCAGCGTCGAATGGCCGAACGGCTTCTACCGTCGCGACATCGCAGCGAGCGTTTGAGAGGCGCGGCGATCACGAAGCCTTTGAATGGGAAGGGCAGGCGATCGCGTTAGATATGGTTCGTGACTGTCTGGGAGTACCGTCATGTCGTTTCGCCGGGATCGCCTGACCCGACCCATCTATCGTTGGGCCAAATCCGTTCTGCCCGCCATATCGGCGACCGAGGCGAAGGCCATCGAGGCCGGCACAGTGTGGTGGGACGGTGAACTTTTCAGCGGGCAACCGGACTGGGCGAAACTCATCGCGATGCCCGAGGCGACCCTGACCGAGGACGAGCGCGCGTTCCTCGATGGTCCGACGGAAGAGTTCTGCCGGTTGGTCGACGACTGGAAGATGACGTGGCACGACCGTGACCTCTCGGCCGATGCCTGGGCCTATCTGAAGGAGCATCGCTTCTTCGGTATGGTGATCCCCAAGGCGTATGGGGGGCTCGGCTTCTCCAATGCCGCCCACTCCGAGGTGGTGCGCAAGATCTCGTCGGCCAGCGTCGCGGCAGGGGTGACCGTCATGGTTCCCAACTCGTTGGGGCCTGGCGAACTGATGCTGCACTTCGGCACCGAGGAGCAACGACAACATTGGTTGCCGAGGCTGGCGGATGGCCGAGAGATCCCATGTTTTGCGCTGACCTCGCTCGAGGCCGGTTCGGATGCCGGCGCTATGACCGACCGGGGAACGGTCGTCTGGGGAGAGCATGAAGGCCGGCGGACGCTCGGCATCCGGCTGACCTTCTCCAAGCGCTACATCACGCTGGCCCCGGTCGCGACCGTCATGGGATTGGCCTTCAAGCTGTTCGACCCGGACCGTCTGCTGGGTGGCGCAGCCGAGCGCGGTATCACGGTCGCGCTCGTTTCCATGTCGACACCGGGCGTCCGGCGCGGCCCACGCCACATCGCGCAGTTCACCTTCTTCCAGAACGGTCCGGTCGAGGGAGAGGACGTCTTCATCCCGCTCGCATGGGTGCTGGGGGGGCAGGAGCGGATCGGCGAGGGCTGGTCGATGCTGATGACCGCATTGGCGTCGGGTCGCGGCATCTCGCTTCCGTCCCAGGCAGCGGCGGCTGCCGCGTATTCTGCGCGCGTGACAGGTGCTTACGCGCGCGTGCGAACGCAATTCGGCATCTCTATCGGTCAGTTCGAAGGCATTCAGGAAGCGCTGGCGGAACTGGCTGCCAATGCCTACCAGATCGACGCGGCTCGGCGTCTGACCGTTGCGGCGCTGGACGAGGGGCACCGCCCCTCGGTCATTTCCGCCATCATGAAAAGCAATGCGACGGAGCGTATGCGTGGGTCCGTCAACCTCTCGATGGATGTTCTCGGCGGCAAGGCCGTAATCGACGGCCCGTCCAACCCGATCGCCGGGCACTACCGCGCGATACCCATCGGCATTACCGTCGAGGGGGCCAATATCCTGACCCGAAACCTGATGATCTTCGGGCAGGGCGTCATCCGCGCTCATCCCTATATGCTGCGCGAGATGCAGGCACTCGCAGACCCCGATGAGCAACGCGGACTGGATGCCTTCGACCGGGCCTTCTGGCCCCATATCGGACATGCCCTCGGCGTCGGCGTGCTGACCCTGCTGACGGGATGGACCGGCGGCTTGGCGGCACCGAGACCGGAGGGCGCGGCCTTCTCCAGCCACTGGCGGCAGATGTCGCGGTTTTGCGCGGCGTTCGCATTCCTGACCGACCTCTGCCTGGTCACGATGGGCGGAACGTTGAAGCGCCGCGAACTCATCTCCGCACGTATGGGCGACGTTCTGTCCGAACTCTATCTCCTGGGCGCGACGTTGCGACGCTTCGAGAAGGATGGTCGACCCGAAGCCGACCGTCCGTTGATCGAGTACGTGATGCAGCGCGGGTTCAATCGCATCGGCCATGCCTTCAACGGTGCCATCAGCAACCTGCCGTCACGCTGGGCTGCGATGCTGGCACGTGTCGTCACCTTTCCGCTCGGTGTGCCGATGCGGGCGCCATCCGACGACCTGGTTCGCGAGGTTGCCCTGATCCTCCTAGAGCCGTCCTCCCAGCGCGATCGCATTCTGCCGGACCTGTATCTGGGAGCCGGCCGACCCGATCACCCCGTCGCTCTGCTGGAGGAAGCGTTGGAACTCGTTGCCGATGCGGCCGTGATCGATCGCCGCCTGAAACAAACTGGCCAAAGCCTCGAGGCAGCACGAGAGGCCGGGATCATCGACGAGAGGGACATCGCGAAACTTGCCCGGCGCGACGATGCCGTCCGCCGCGTTCTCGCGGTCGATGCCTTCGATCCGGCTGACGTTTCCGCCCTTTTCGCACAGCATCGCGGTGTAAGCGACGACCGAAAGGAGGCGGCGGAGTAGCCGCACGGACTTTGACGTTTACGTCAAAATCCTCTACCTCCTGACCCGATCATACGATCGCGGGGAGGACGCAGCGATGTACCGAGCACCGGTCGCAGATATCAGGCATTCGCTGCTACACGCTGCCGATCTGGGCAAGGCGATCGAGAACGGTCGAGCAGGCGATCTGACGATAGATCTTCTGGATGCGATCCTTGCGGAAGCGGCACGGTTCGCCGAGGGCGAGATCGTACCGCTCTCATATCCCGGCGAGACGAGCGGTGCTCTGTTCGAGCGCGGTCGCGTGACGATGCCGGATGGCTGGCGGGATCTCTACACGCGTTGGCGCGAGAACGGCTGGAACGCACTGACCGGTCCGGTCAAATATGGCGGGCAGGAGCTTCCGACCTCGTTGTCCGCTGCCGTCTGCGAGATGTGGAACGGCGCGTCGATGGCGTTCGGCATCGGACAGACCCTGACGATCGGAGCGGTCGACGCCATCTCTGCGCACGGATCGCAAGCGTTGAAGGACATTTACCTCTCGAAGCTTGTCAGCGGCGAGTGGATGGGCACGATGAACCTTACCGAGCCGCAGGCGGGATCCGATCTGTCGGACCTGCGCACGCGAGCGGAGCGTCGCGGCGACGGCATCTATCGGATCTTCGGACAGAAGATCTACATCACGTTCGGCGAGCACGACCTGACCGACAACATCGTCCATCTCGTGCTTGCACGCTTGCCGGATGCGCCGGCAGGTGTGAAGGGCATATCGCTATTCCTCGTGCCGAAGTTCTTGCCGGACGAGGAGGGCAGACCGGGGCGTCGTAACGACGTCGTGTGTCACGCCATCGAACACAAGCTTGGCATCCATGCCTCGCCGACCTGCACGATGATCTATGGCGACGGCGTTGGTGAAACGGGAGAGCCGGGTGCCATCGGCTGGCTCATCGGCGAGGAGAATCGCGGTCTCGCCTGCATGTTCACCATGATGAACTCCGCGCGGCTCTATGTGGGCGTGCAGGGCCTGGGCGTGGCCGAAGCTGCCTTTCAGAAAGCGCTCGATTACGCACGCGAGCGTCGTCAGGGTCGATCGACGCTTCTAGCCAAGGATCGCGCCGAGCCGAATGCGTCGGCGCAGGTTCCGATCATCGAACACCCTGACGTGGCTTTGATGCTGTTGCGCATGAAGGTCCTGGTCGGCGCGGCACGGGCCATCGTGCACAACTGCGCGCACGCGCTCGATCGCGCCGAGACGGATGAGAACGAACGCTGGTGGTCCGAGCGGGCCAACCTGCTGACGCCTCTCGCGAAGTCCTTCCCGACCGATATCGGCGTCGAGGTCGCCTCGCTCGGTATCCAGGTACATGGAGGAATGGGTTACGTCGAGGAGACGGGCGCCGCCCGACTTCTGCGTGACGCACGAATCGCGCCGATCTACGAGGGGACCAACGGCATTCAGGCGATCGATCTTGTTTCCCGGAAGCTTCCGCTTTCGAACGGTGACGCGTTGCGAGACTACCTTGCCGAACTTGACGCCATCGCAGAGCAAGTTGCGGCGTCGAACCGTGAGGCGTTCGGCGAGACTGCGGCCCGCCTTCGCGAGGCGTTGCAGGGATTGAAGGAAACCAGCGAACACCTGATGAATCTGGTGCGGAGCGGCGCGCTATCGCAGGCTCTGTCCGGCGCAACATCCTATCAGCGCCAGTTCGCGTTGACGGCCGGCGCCTGCTACCTGACCAAGGCTGCTCTTGCGGACGCTGCATCCGATACGCGTGCGACTTTGGCACGATTCATGGCCGACAACGTCCTGCCGGAGACGGAGGCGCTGCGGCGGCAGGTTCTCGGCGGCAGCGAGAGCCTCGTTGCGGCTCGCGAAGCGCTGAATTGATGTCGGGGGCTTCGCCCGAAAACATCGGGGTCGTGCAACAGGGCTCGGTTCTGACGATCCGCCTGCAGCGACCCGAAAAGAAGAATGCCATCGACCGCGCGATGTACGCCGCCATGACCCGTTGCCTGCGCGCGGCGACGGCAGACGACACGGTTCGCTGCGTGCGGTTTGCCGGGGGGCCAGGATCGTTCTCGGCGGGCAATGACATCGCCGACTTCCTGGGGGTTGGCGAGGCCGGTACGCTCGATGAAGTGCAGGCTTTTCTCGATACGGTCGTCGACTTCCCGAAACCAATCGTAGCGGCAGTCGATGGCATCGCCATCGGCATCGGCACGACGCTGTTGTTTCATTGCGATCAGGTCGTCGCGTCGCCACGCTCCGTCTTCCGCACGCCCTTTTCGGATCTCGGGCTCGTACCGGAAGCGGGTTCCAGCCTGCTCGCGCCTCGTTTGATGGGCGAGCGTGAGGCCTTCGCTCTCCTTGCCATGGGCGAGACCTTCGATGCGAACCGTGCCCTACGGACCGGCATCGTCACCCAACTGGCCGATGATGTCGATGGCGCATCGCTGCACGTCGCCGAGCAATTGGCCGGCAAGCCATCAGAGGCGCTGGCCATCACTCGAACGCTGCTACGCCCGGATCGCGAACAGTTGCGGGAGCGTATCGGAGTCGAGTCGCGCTTCTTCGCCGAATGCCTGCGCTCACCGGAGGCTCGGACCGCCTTCGCCGCCTTCCTCAGATAAAGGTAGTTCGCCCTCGTCGGGAAGGTTCTTCAGGCCGCGCCGAAAGCGAAGGATGGTAGCGACCGTCAGACCGAGAAAGACGACTGCGAGTGCCACGTAGGCCCACGGGTTCCCATGCAGCAGACGGTCGACCTGATTGCCGAACAGGTAGGCACCATAGGTGTAGGTGCCTGACCAGAGCGCGGCACCGAGGGCGTTGAAGAACAGGAATCGCCACCACGGGAACCGAAGTGTCCCGGCCGCGGCTCCGCACAATTGTCGCAGGATCAGGATGAACCGAGCGACCAGCACGATGGGCGGACCCCAGCGCCGGAACTCGCGTTCCACATAGGCATACTTGGCCGGCGTGATACCCAGCCGGCGACCATATCTGAGAATGAAACGATGACCGAAGCGATGCCCGAGGTAGTAACCGCAGTTGTCGCCTAGGGTGCCCGCGATCCAGGACGCCAGAAAGATCAGATGCACGTCCAGCTGACCGTGGCCTGCCATGATGCCGGCCGCAATCAGGATGCTTTCCCCGGGAAAGGGCAGGCCCGTCGATTCCAGGAAGATGGAAACGAAGACGAGACCGTAGCCGTACTGTTGCAGGAAGCCGATGAGCTGTTCGGTCACACGTGACCTCAGCGTTCAAATAGCGCGACGACCTCGACGTGGTGCGTCCATAGGAACTGATCGATCGGTACGATACGCTTGAGCCGATAGCCGCCGTCGATCAGCAGGCGGGCGTCGCGCGCCAGCGTCGTCGGGTTGCAGGATACGGCCGCGACGAGCGGGACCTCGGATTGACTGAGTTCGCGCGATACCGCCTCGGCCCCGGCGCGCGGAGGATCGAATACGACACCACCGAAGCGGTTCAGTTCCCTGATCGTCAGCGGCCGCCGGAAGAGATCGCGCCTCTCAATCGTAATCGCCTTCAATCCCTGCGGTGTTCTTTGAGCGCGATCGAGGCTGGTGAGCGCAGCAGCGTCGCTCTCGACAGCGTGGACCGCATGGTCGCGGGCCAGCCGCGCCGCGAAGGTGCCTACACCACTGAAGAGATCCGCGACGGCACGGGCGGGTCGCAGGTGCTCTACAACGAGCCTTGCCATGGCCGCTTCCGATTCCGCCACAGCCTGAAGAAACGCCCCGGGCGGTGGCTCGACAGCAATTCCGTCAAAGAGGATCTGCGGCGGCGCCGATTGAACCGCGATTTCGCCGTCGATCGTGAGGCGTGTCCAGCCGGCTGCGACGGCGTGCTCGATGGCACTCAACCGATTGCGTGCGTTGAGATCGGCGGCGGCCTCGACCGCAACGTCCAAGCCGTTCTCTGCGGCTGTCACCGTCAGCCGTAGTTCTCGCTTGCGGTCGATGAGGATCGGAGCGAGCGTGGCGAGCTCAGGCAAGGCACGGACGATGGCAGGGACGGCGATCAGGCAGGTCTCGATTGGAGCGACACGGTTGCTGTTGGCTTCATGGAAACCGAAGAGCACGCGTGGACCGGCTCGGACCGCCGAGAACACGGCGCGACGCCGTGAGCCCCTTGGGCATCTGACCAGATCTTCGACGTCGAGTGTCAAACCTTCACGGCGAAATGCCGTGACGACACGATCTCGCTTGAAGGCCGCATAGAGGCGGTCATCGGCGTGCTGCAGTTCGCAGCCGCCGCAACGGCCAAAATGGGGGCAGGGCGCGTCTACGCGATCCGGCGACCGCTCGACGAGTTCGACAAGTCGCCCGCGTGAGCCCTTGGTATCCGCCCGAATACGCTCGCCGGGCAGCGTGAGCGGAACATGAACCGGTCCCGCTTCCGTGCGCGCAAACCCGTCGCCCTGTTGGCCGAGCGACTCGATCGTCAGAACTGCACTCAAGGCTTGCGGGCCCGAAGCAGGAACTCCTGGTTGCCGTCACCGCCGGGTAGCGGCGAGGGGATCAGGGCGAGCGAACGCCACGCGGTTTCACGATCGAGCCAATCCGCAAGGCCTTGCGCGACCGTCGGCGCGCTTGCGGGATCGCGAAGCAGACCGCCGCGCCCGATCGCCTCTCGGCCTGCCTCGAACTGCGGCTTGACGAGAATGACGGCATCGGCTCCGGACGCGATGAGGTCGAGTGCCGGCGGTAAGGCCAGCCGAACCGAAATGAAGCTGACGTCACAAACCAGGAGATCGATCACCCGACCATCTAGATGCTCGGCCCGCAACTCGCGGGCGTTCACGCCTTCGAATGCCGTGAGGCGGGGCTCCTCGCGTAGGGATGCGTGAAGCTGGTCACGGCCGACGTCGATGCCCACGACATGGCGCGCACCGCGTCGAAGGAGAAGCTGGGAGAAGCCACCGGTCGACAGGCCGACATCCAGACAATCGCGTCCCGCGGGATCGATGCCGAAGGCGTCGAGGCCGGCGGCCAGCTTCAAAGCCGAGCGGGCTACGAAATCCTGTGCGGGGTCGGTCACCTCGATAGTGGCGTCAATTCGGACCGGCTGGCTCGGTTTCGAGGCGACTTGTCCGTCGATACGAACATGGCCGCGCAGGACGGCGTCGCGCGCCCGCGCGCGCGAGTCGACGACGCCGCGTTCCGCCATCAGAAGGTCGAGGCGTTGACGCTCTCGCGGGGCGTTCGCGGCGCTCATGCCTGCATCACACGTCGAGCGCCGTCGCCGAGTGCGCGGAACACCGTCTCCACGATGCCGGCCTTGTCGATACCCGACGCACGCAACATCGTCTCCGGCGCGGCGTGATCGACGAAGCGATCCGGCATCGTGATGGGGCGAACCTTGAGGCCGCGATCGAGCCAGCCACGACGAGCCAGAAGCTCCAGAACCTGAGCCGCGAAGCCGCCAGAGGCCCCTTCCTCGAGAAGGATCAGCACCTCGTGGTTCTGCGCCAACCGGCGTACGAGATCCTCGTCGAGCGGCTTGGCAAACCGAGCGTCTGCGACCGTCGTAGACAGACCGAACCCTTCGAGATCCTCGGAGGCGCCGATCGCGTCCGCCAGGCGTGCGCCGAACGAGAGAATGGCGACCTTCGTCCCCTCGCGGACGATCCGTCCGCGACCGATCTCCAATGCCTGGCCGCGCTCCGGCAACTCGACGCCCGTCCCGTTGCCGCGCGGATAGCGAAACGAGATCGGGCCATCGTCGTAGATCGCTGCAGTTCGCACCATGTGGCGTAGTTCCGCCTCGTCGGCTGCCGCCATGACGACCATGCCCGGCAGCGGTACGAGAAACCCGGTGTCGAACGATCCGGCATGGGTCGGACCATCCGCGCCGACGAAGCCGGCCCGGTCTATCGCAAAACGGACCGGCAGGTGCTGAATCGCCACGTCATGGACGATCTGATCGTAGGCCCGCTGCAAGAAGGTCGAATAGATCGCAACGAACGGCTTATAGCCCTCGGTCGCCAGACCCGCCGCGAACGTGACGGCATGCTGTTCGGCGATACCGACATCGAAGGTGCGCTTGGGAAACGCTTGGCCGAACAGGTCGAGACCTGTGCCGTCCGGCATCGCAGCGTGAATGGCCACGATGCGTTCGTCCTCGCGGGCCTCCTGCAGGAGCGTTTCGGCGAAGATGCGCGTATAGCTCGGTGCATTCGCCTTCGGCTTCGACTGAGCACCGGTCACGACATCGAACTTCGCAACGCCGTGGTACTTGTCGGCACTGGCCTCGGCAGGCGGGTAGCCCTTGCCCTTCTTGGTCACCACATGAACGAGAACCGGGCCGTCGATCGTGTCCCGTACGTTCTGGAGCACCGGGAGGAGGTGATCCAGATCATGTCCATCGATCGGACCGACGTAGTGGAAACCGAGTTCCTCGAACAAGGTGCCACCGGTCAGAAGTCCACGTGCGAGCTCCTCCGTCCGCCGAGCCCCTTCCTGCAGGAAGGGCGGCAGGTGACGAGCAACGGCCTTCGCGCGGTCGCGCAGACCCTTGTAGGCCTTGCCCGACACCAGGCGCGCGAGATAGGCGCTCATCGCACCGGTCGGCGGGGCAATCGACATGTCGTTGTCGTTGAGGATCACGACCAAGCGAGCGTTCATCGCACCCGCGTTGTTCATCGCCTCGTAGGCCATGCCTGCGCTGATCGCGCCGTCTCCGATTACCGCAACGACGTTGCGCCGGTGTCCGGCCAAGTCGCTGGCGACCGCCATTCCGAGGCCGGCGGAAATCGAGGTCGAAGAATGCCCCGCACCGAACGGATCGTATTCGCTCTCGGTCCGCTTCGCGAAACCGGATAGGCCGTTCTCCTGGCGGACGGTCCGCATCGCATCGCGTCGGCCGGTGAGAATCTTGTGCGGATAGGCTTGATGGCCGACATCCCAGATCAGCCGATCGCGCGGCGTATCGAAGACATGATGAAGGGCGACCGTCAGTTCCACGACGCCGAGACCCGCACCCAGATGACCGCCGGTGCGCGACACCGCATCGATCAGATCGGCACGCAACTCGTTCGCAACTTGCCGGAGATCGCTCTCTGGCAGGCGGCGCAAATCGTCGGGCGACTGGATACGGTCGAGAAGAGGCGTGGACGACACGATAGGGTTGGCTCCGGAAGCGACGAGCTGACCGCGGCCGACAGGCTCTGCCGGATCAAGGCCTTGGGTTAGAAACGTTTCAATCCGACTTGTCCACCAGCCTGCAAACTGGTCACGCCGGATCGAGCGGCTCGGTTCCGCTCGGCTTCCCGGCACGGTTCAGCTTGATCTTCTCAACTTTGTCCTCGGCGGCGGAAAGCAGCCTGTCGCAATGGGACTTCAACTTCTCTCCGCGCTCATAGATGCGGATCGACAGTTCAAGCGGCACGTCGCCGCGTTCCAGATCCGAAACGATCTGCTCCAGAGCTCCAAGCGCTTCTTCGAAGCTCATGCGACGAATATCCGAATCGTCCGCCGGAATGGTCTGCGTAGCATCGGGCATTGCGGAAACTCCTGCGGAATCAGCCGACCATCAGTCGCTGTACGTGCGCGGCAACCGACTGGCCGAGACCGCGCAGGTCGTAGCCGCCTTCGAGAAGGCTGACCAGCCTCCCACCGGCGTGCCGATCGGCCACGTCGAGGAGCTTGCCCGTCGCCCAGTCGTAGTCCGCTTCGATCAGGTTGAGGTTCGCCAGCGGATCGCGGTGATGGGCGTCGAAGCCGGCCGAGATGATCACAAGGTCCGGACGAAACGTCTCGAGCGCCGGAAGCACGACGCTGGTGAACGCATCCCGAAATTCGTCCGATCCGTCGTCGGCTCGCAGCGGAGCGTTGCAGATGTTGCCGACGCCGGTCTCGCTGCGCGCACCGGTGCCGGGGAATAGGGGCATCTCGTGGGTGGAGGCGTAGAACACGCTGGGATCGTCCTGGAAGATGTCCTGCGTTCCGTTGCCGTGATGGACATCCCAATCGATGATCGCGATACGCTCGAGGCCGTGCACGGCCTGTGCGTGCCGGGCCGCAATCGCGGCTTGGTTGAAGAGGCAAAAACCCATCGCCGTGTCTCGTTCGGCGTGATGTCCCGGTGGGCGGGACGCCACGAAGACATTGCGAGCCGCTCCGATGACAACATCATCCACACCGGCGCAGGCCGCGCCGACGGAGTGCAACGCGGCCGAGAAGGACCGGGCACTGATGACCGTGTCTCCGTCGATCCGCGTCAGTCCCTCCTCCGGCGTCGCCTTGGCGATCCGTCGGACGAAGTCTGCAGGATGGCATCGATAGACGGCATCGAGCGATCCTTCCGGCGCGAGGACCCGATCGAGGTTTTGGAAGGCCTCGGCCTCCAACGCGCCAGCGACGGCCGCCATGCGTTCCGGCCGTTCCGGGTGCCCCGGGCCTGTCAGGTGCTCAGCGAAGATCGGGTGGTGATAGAGGCGCGTCAGCATCGATTCTGTCTCGGCGGCTGCCCAAACGGGTCAAGCTCGTGGGTCAGACGCGTCCCGTCTGTCCGCGGTGACGTAGGTAATGATCCGCGATTGCACAGGCCACCATCGCCTCGCCGATCGGCACGGCACGAATGCCGACGCAGGGATCATGACGCCCCTTCGTCATGACATCGACCTCGTTCCCATCGGCATCGACCGATCGGCGCGGGGTCAAAATCGAAGACGTCGGCTTCACGGCAAAGCGGGCGACGATCGGTTGCCCGGTGGCAATCCCGCCGAGGATGCCGCCCGCATGGTTCGACAGGAACTCGGGCCGGCCGTCCGCTCCCGTTCGGATCTCGTCCGCATTCTCCTCACCCGATAACGCGGCTGAGGCAAAACCATCGCCGATTTCGACGCCCTTCACGGCGTTGATCGACATCAGGTTAGCAGCGATGTCCGCGTCGAGCTTGCCATAGAGCGGTGCGCCGAGACCCGCCGGCACGCCTGTCGCTTCGATCTCCACGACGGCGCCGATGGACGAGCCGCGCTTGCGGACGGCATCCAGAAGTTCAGCCCAGTGTTCGGCCGTCCTGGGATCGGGGCAGAAGAAGGGATTACGGCGCGTCTCGTCCCAATCGAACCGCGCTCGATCGATCGCGACGTCGCCAATCTGCACGAGGGCGCCTTGTATGCGGACGCCCGGTACGACTTGACGCGCGATGGCCCCGGCGGCCACACGGGTCGCAGTTTCGCGAGCCGACGAACGCCCGCCACCACGGTAGTCGCGCACGCCGTACTTCATGTCGTAGGTAATGTCGGCATGACCCGGTCGGTAGCGACGAGCGATCTCGGAGTAGTCCTTCGACCTCTGATCGACGTTGCGGATCTCCAATGCGATCGGTGTACCGGTCGCGATCAGCTCGCTCTCGCTCTCACCCGGCATCGTCCCTGACAGAATATGGACTTCGTCCGGTTCCTGCCTTTGCGTCGTATAGCGGGACTGACCAGGACGTCGCTCATCGAGGAAGCGCTGAATGAGCTCGCGGGATAGCCGCGTTCCCGGTGGTGTTCCGTCCACGATGCAGCCGATCGCCGGACCATGACTTTCCCCCCATGTCGTCACGCGAAACAGGTGGCCGAAACTATTGTGCGACATGGCATACGGTCCTGGTGGGCGGGCAGGGGCATGTACGATCCGAGGGCGAACCGGTCAAATACCGATCGGCTTCGCGATTCTTTCGGCTGGTGCCCATCGATCGTCACAATTCGGCGTGAACCTCGCAGCCAACGCCATCAGAGCATGAGATCGCCCATGCCGCGTATCGTCGCTTTCTTTGCCTGCTCCGTGGTCTGCGTCGCGTCGAGCCTTCCCGCCCATGCCGAGGAACGGGCGGGCGTCGTCGAGCAGATCGATGCCGAAAGCGGCACGGTCATGCTAGCGGACGGGACGCGCTATCTCCTTCCGCAAACCCTCGACAGTGCAACGGTGCACCGAGGAATGGAGGTCCATCTCCTGATCGCATCCTGACGGCAGACGGGGTCGTCAGATCCAGTCGTAGCGCCCGCTTTCGAAACGCAGGATGAGGTCTTGCGGTATGCCGACATGCGCCGCGTCGTCGGCTTCCATGCCGCAAAAAGCATGCAGGAACGATCGCATGACGCCTCCATGCGCGACGACGAGCGTCGGGCGGGCGAGCGCTCTGAAAAACGGAACCACACGGTCCGTCAGCATGGCGTAACTTTCCGCGCCGTCGCCTGGCGGTAGGAAGCCCCACTTGTCAGCGTCGCGGCGCTCAACCGCATCACGATCCAGTCGTCTCAGGTCCGGAACGACGAAGCCTTGCCAATCCCCGAAATGGATCTCGCGTAACCGCTCGTCGGTCGCGAAGTCGCTGGTAGGCAGCGCCAATTCGCCGCGAACGATCTGCATCGTCTCGACCGCACGCGACATCGGGCTCGCAACGAAGTCGAGTTGACCGATCTCCTCGGAAGCGAGGTGGTTTCGGAGGACCTGACCGTTGCGTCGAGCCTGCTCGCGACCCCGATCGTTCAGAGGAATGTCGCTCTGACCCTGGAGCCGGCCAACGGCGTTCCAATCCGTCTGCCCGTGACGGCAGAGGTAAAGACGCGTCTTGCTCGGCATGATGGACCCGTCAGTCCTTCACGACCGAGATATCGGGGGCATCGACAGCCTTCATTCCGACAACGTGGTAGCCGGAGTCGGCGTGATGGACCTCGCCCGTAACCGATCGTGACAGATCGGACAGGAGGTACAGTCCGACATCGCCCACCTCCTCGATCGTCACGGTACGCCGCAGAGGCGCGTTGTACTCGTTCCACTTCAGAATGTAGCGAAAGTCGCCGATGCCGCTCGCGGCCAGTGTCTTGATCGGTCCGGCGGAGATCGCGTTCACGCGGATCTTCTTCGGACCTAGGTCAACGGCGAGGTACTTGACGCTCGCCTCGAGTGCCGCCTTCGCAACGCCCATGACGTTGTAGTTCGGCATGACCTTTTCCGCGCCGTAGTAGGTCAGCGTCAGCATCGATCCTCCGTCCGTCATCAGCTTCTCGGCGCGCTGTGCGACCGCGGTGAACGAATAAACGGAAATCAGCATCGTCTTGGTGAAATTGCCCTCGCTCGTGTCGACATATCGACCCGTCAGCTCGTCCTTGTCCGAAAAGCCGATGGCGTGAACGAGGAAGTCGATCTTGCCCCAACGCTCCTCGATGGCCGTGAAACAAGCATCGATCGTCGCCGCGTCGCCGACATCGCAATGACCGCAGACGAATGCACCGAGTTCAGCCGCAAGCGGTTCGACCCGCTTTCGCAGGGCTTCACCTTGATAGGTCAGCGCGATTTCCGCGCCCTGGTCCGCCAGAGCCTTCGCAATTCCGTACGCGATCGAGCGGTTGTTCGCGACGCCCATGATGAGGCCGCGCTTGCCCTTCATGAGGCCAACCGAATCCACCATGAGCTCATTCCTTCCGCCGCTTGGCATCCTTGGATGCGGCGGCGGTATGGCATAGCGAAAGCAGGCCAGCAAGAAGAAGCCGGCTTCGCAGACGGGCGATCGGGGTTGGTATCCGGCGGGCTCGCGGTCGTGGCTACTCGACCGTCGCCTGTCGCTTTTCCATGAGCGCGATGAGTTCGGCGTCAGGCTCGGCAGGCAGCGAGATTTGCAGCGTCACGAGAATGTCGCCGCGCGTATTGTCCTTGCGGGTTAATCCCTTGCCCTTAAGCCGAAGCGTTCGGCCCGAATTGGTCCACGGTTGAATGCGTGTCGTGACGCGCCCGTCGAGCGTCTCGATCATGATGCGGCCGCCCAAAACCGCGTCCGAGAGGTGGACCGATTGGCTGAGTTCCAAATCGTGTCCGGCGACCTTGAAGCGAGGATGTTCCGCGAAGGCGATCGTCACAAGGGCGTCGCCAGCCGGTCCGCCAGCGAACACGGCAGGTTGACCCTGGCCCCGCAGGCGAATGACCTGGCCGTCCTCGACGCCAGGCGGCAACCGGATCGCCAACCGCTTGCCATTCGGAAAGACGGCCTCGACCTTCTCGTCCGAAACGGCATCCTCCAGGCGGATTTTCAGCGTCGCGCGAATGTCCTCGCCCTTGGACGGCGTATTGCGTGCTGCGTTGAACCCGCTATCCGCCGCCCGGCGACCACCGAACGCCTGATCAAAGAAATCCGAGAACAAACCATCGCCGCCGCCAAAACGATTGCCCGACGAACGGAAGTCGAAGCTGCCGCTGCCGGTATTGCGACCCGCCGATGCGAACGGATTCTCTCCACCGGCAAAGCCTTGGAAGCGCGGCTTGCCCTCGGCATCGATCTCACCTCGATCGAACTGCGCGCGCTTCTCCTTGTCGCTCAAGATCTCGTAGGCCTGGTTGGCCTCGTTGAAGCGCGCGCTGGCACTTGCGTCATCGCCGTTCGCATCGGGGTGATACTTCTTGGCGAGCTTTCGAAAGGCCGATTTGATGTCCGCGTCGCTTGCAGATTTGGCGACGCCGAGAACGGTATAGGGGTCGCGCATGGACGAACGATCCTGGATGGCGTGAACTCACGGGACATGATGAGAAGGGCCGCCACGGCGAGCGGCGACCCCATCAGGCGTCCAATATGGCTTTGCGCGCACTGCTTTTGAAGAGGTTCGGCTCCTCAGCCGCCTTCCGAGAAGCGCGTCAGCGTCCATTCTCCCGCTCCACGGGTGCAAGCCTCGCCTGCGAAAACGGAGACCCCGTCGAAGCGTTGGCGTGACGTGCGGAAGGTCCGGCACGTCTGGTCGCCAGCCTTGGTCTCGCGAATGTCGGTGATCGCTCCCGTCGCTCCGGTGTCGGTGTTCGACCAGGCAAGCGGTTGCAGTTCGCCGCGCGTCATGTCGGCGGCCGACACGGCGTTGCGAACGGTGCGACTGTCAGACAGCGCATCGGCAACGGCGGGTGCGACGGTTGGAACGGAGTTCGTGACCACCGTGCGGTCGACCGCGCTTTCCTCCAAAGCCGCCCCGTTCATGACCGTGCAACCGGACGCGACCGGCAGGACGGCGAAGATTGTGAGAAGGAAACGGGCGCGTCCTGCCATATCGCTCATACTTCTTTACCGCCCGAAGGCTCCCACCTTAGGAGGCGGAACGGCTGCAAACGGAGACTTTCGCAATCATGGACAAGACCGCCTTAATGGACGATGAAGCGGTGAAGCACAGGGACCCGAATGAGCTGTTCCGAGACTGGATGGCCGATGCCGAGAAGAGCGAGGTCAACGATCCCGGCGCGATGTCGCTGGCGACGGTCGACGGCGACGGGCTTCCGGACGTCCGCATGGTCCTCCTCAAAGAATATGATGATCGAGGCTTTGTCTTCTACACCAATTTCGAAAGCCGCAAGGGACATGAACTCCTCGCTCATCGCAAGGCGGCTCTCTGCCTGCATTGGAAATCGCTTCGGCGGCAGGTCCGGGTTCGCGGTTCCGTCGAGGTCGTGAGCGACGCGGAGGCGGACCGCTACTTCGCCAGCCGGCCGAAGGGTAGCCGGATCGGCGCCAAGGCGTCGGACCAGTCGAGGCCGCTCGACTCGCGAGCGACCCTGGAAAGACGTGTCCACGATTTGGAGGCCCAGTACGGAGATGGCGACGTTCCGCGCCCGCCGAACTGGTCCGGTTTTCGGGTAATCCCCAGCGAGATCGAATTCTGGCGCGACGGCGAGTTCCGCCTTCACGACCGGTTCCGCTTCACGCGGAACGACGACGGTTGGCAGGCGGTACGCCTGTATCCCTGACGGTGCTCCAGCAGTGAGGGACGGAATCAGGCTTCCGTCCCTCCGACCGTCATCGCATTCATGCGCAGATGCGGCTGGCCGACGCCCACGGGAACCCACTGGCCGGCCTTGCCGCAGTTGCCGATCCCGGTATCGAGGGCCGCATCGTTCCCGACCATCGTCACGCGGTGCATCGCCTCGGGCCCATTGCCGATGAGCATGACGCCCTTGAGGGGTTCCGAGACGATACCGCCGCGGATGCGGTAGGCTTCGGTACAACCGAAGACGAACTTGCCGCTGGTGATGTCGACCTGTCCGCCGCCGAAGGACACCGCGTAGATGCCGTCCGAAACCGACGAGATGATCTCCTCGGGTGCGTGCGGACCGTTCAGCATCATCGTGTTCGTCATGCGCGGCATCGGAACATGCGCGTGCGACTGGCGACGCCCGTTGCCGGTCGGGGCCATGTTCATGAGCCGCGCGTTCTGCCGGTCATGCATATAATTGACGAGCTTGCCGTCCTCGATCAGCACCGTCCGGTTGGTCGGGGTGCCCTCGTCGTCGATCGTCAGCGACCCCCGGCGTTCGGTGATCGTTCCGTCGTCGACGACGGTCACGCCCTGCGCTGCGACCTGCTGTCCCATGAGGCCCGCAAAGGCAGAGGTCTTCTTTCGGTTGAAGTCGCCTTCCAGACCGTGGCCAACCGCCTCGTGCAGCATGACGCCCGGCCAGCCCGACCCGAGCACGATATCGAATGTTCCAGCCGGTGCCGCGACGGCCTCGAGGTTGATCTTGGCCTGCCGGAGCGCCTCGTCGGCGATACGGCGCCAGTTGTCCTCGACCATGAACTCGCCGAAGCCCGTGCGACCTCCGGCTCCCGAAGAACCGCTCTCCTGCCGGTCGCCCTGACCCGCGACCACCGAAACGTTGAGCCGTACGAGCGGGCGGACGTCCTGTGCCAACTGCCCATCGGCACGCAGGATCTCGACGACCTGCCATTGCGTCGCAAGGGAGACCGAAACCTGCCGGACGCTGGGATCTCGCCCCCGCAGGTAACCATCGATCGTCTCGAGCAATTGGACCTTGGCCTCGAAGCCGGGAGAAGGAATCGGGTTCTCGGCACCGTAGAGGCGCTGGTTCGTCCCGATCGGCGGCTCGGCAAGGGAGCCACTGTGTCCGCCCTTGACCGCTCCCGCCGCATCGGCCGCGCGCCGCAGTGCCGCTTCCGACATCTCGCCGGAATGAGCAAAGCCGACCGCTTCACCGGCGACGCAACGCAGACCAAACCCCTGATCGGTCGAGAAATCGCCAGCTTTGAGCCGACCATTGTCGAACACGAGCGATTCCTGTTCGCGGTACTCCAGATAGAGTTCGCCGTCGTCCGCACCGCGCAGCGTATCGGAAACGATCCCCTGTAGGGTCGCGGTCGAGACGTCGAACCGTTCGATGAGGGAATTAGTCATGGGATCGTCTCCAAGCCAGTCGGGCACTTCAGATAGGAGACGTCGCGCGCTCTGTCATCGCGCCGGCTGGATCAAGGCAGCGCCGCGAAGCCGTCGGCAAAACCGTTGAGATCGACGGGAATGCCGATACCTTCCTCGGGTGTCTGGAAAACGATGAATGTCGCCGATTTTCCGGACGACAGCGTTTGGCGGAGGTTATCCTCGAGGATAACCTCGGCATAGCACCCGTCTTCGAAACAACGCACGAACTGGGCTCGGCCGATATCCTTGTTGTCGACGTAGAGCCCCAGACCGTTGGGAAGCAGAATCCCGAGCGGAGCCAGAACGCGCAAGATCTGCGCCCGACCATCCGCCGTCTTCAACGCAAGAACGGAAAGACCAACCTCCGGGCGATCCTCCGCCACGACGTTTTGCAGCAGTGCACACTGCTCGCCAGCCGCGCCCGCCGGTTGGTCGCAGACGACAGCCCATGCCCCATGCTGGGACTTCACGGTTCCGGTCTGCGCCCCGGCGGCCATGACGCTGAGCAGGAGGAGGGCGGTGGCCGCCGAAAAACTCTTCATGGGTCTGTCCTGAGAGGCCTGAAAACGGTCGTGGGCATGCTTCCGAGTCCAGGGGTTAGCGCATTCACGGCCGTCCCGTCGAGCAAGGCGACGATGCTTGAAGCCTCACTTGCAACACCCTCATTATGTCGCAAGTGCGGGCACCGGCGTCGTGTTGCGATAGCGGCGGTTTCATGGTTGAAGCGTTCAAAGGTAGCTGCACATTGGCGGCATTCGAATCCGGGCGAATGGCCCACGCTTCGGATCCCGCGATGCGTCCGGCCCACCGGAACAAACCCTGTGCACGAGGGAGAGCATTCGTGAAACGAACCCTTCTGGCGGCGGCCGCGACCGTCGGCCTGCCGCTTGCTGCGTCGGCGCAAGAGGCCGTGCTGCATCCCGGTCAGCCGCACCCTTGGCAGATCAATCTGCAGGAAGCGCTGTCGCCGATCGAGGCTCAGATTCACTGGTTCTCGAACTACACGCTGTGGTTCATCGTCCCGATCACGATCCTCGTCGCGGCGCTTCTGGCCTGGGTCTGCTTCCGCTACAGCGAGACCCGCAACCCGACGCCTTCGCGAACCAGCCACAATACGATCATCGAGGTCGTCTGGACGCTGGCGCCGGTGCTGGTGCTTCTGTGCCTCGCGATTCCCTCGTTCCAGCTTCTGACGGCGCAGTACAACCCGCCCCGCGAGCCGGAGTTGACGGTCAAGGCGACCGGCTACCAGTGGTACTGGGGATACGAGTATCAGCCGGCACAGACCGTTGCGGCCGCGTCCAGTGCCGTAGCAGGCACGGCCGAGAACCCGGCCGATCCGGCGGCGCAGCCGGTCTCGTTCCTTTCCTATCCACTTGCCGACGACGCGCGTGATGCGTCCGGGAAGCAGGATCGCGCGGCCTATCCCCACCTTCTGGCCGTCGACAACGAGATGGTCGTCCCGGTGAATCGCGTGGTGCGTCTGCTGTCGACCGGCGGCGACGTCATCCATTCCTTCGCCATGCCCTCGCTGGGCGTGAAGGTCGACGCCGTTCCCGGTCGCATCAACGAGTACTGGTTCGAGGCTAACCGCGAGGGTATCTTCTACGGCCAGTGCTCGGAGCTGTGCGGGCAGAGCCACTACAACATGCCGATCGCCGTGCGCGTCGTCAGTCAGGCGCAGTTCGATGCCTGGCTCGCGACCGCCGCCACCAGCGTCGAGAACGCCAACGCCCAGCTGACCGCGGAGATCGCCTCCACGAAGTCGGTTGTCGCGTCGCGCTGACCCGCCCATACCGGAGTCCGAGATGGCACACGCCACAGTCCACGACGACGCTCATCACGATCACCGGCCGACCGGCTGGACGCGCTGGGTTTATTCCACCAACCACAAGGATATCGGGACGCTCTACCTGATGTTCGCCATCATGGCGGGCGTCGTCGGCGGCGCGCTCTCGGTCGCCATGCGCGCCGAGCTGCAGGAGCCCGGCCTTCAGATCTTCGGCAATCCGCAGGTCTACAACGTGTTCACGACCGGGCACGGCCTCATCATGATCTTCTTCATGGTGATGCCCGCGCTGATCGGCGGCTTCGCCAACTGGATGATCCCGATCATGATCGGGGCGCCGGACATGGCGTTTCCCCGCTTGAACAACATCTCCTTCTGGCTGCTCGTCCCGGCGTTCCTGCTGCTGATCCTCTCGATGTTCGTCGAGGGTGCGCCCGGCACGAACGGTGCGGGAACCGGCTGGACGATGTATCCGCCGCTCTCGACCGCTGGTCACCCTGGTCCGGCCGTCGACCTTGCGATCTTCGGCCTGCATATCGCAGGTGCGTCGTCGATCCTGGGTGCGATCAACTTCATCACGACGATCCTCAACATGCGCGCCCCCGGCATGACGCTGCACAAGATGCCGCTGTTCGCCTGGTCCGTGCTTGTCACGGCGTTCCTGCTGCTCCTTTCGCTTCCGGTTCTAGCCGGCGCGATCACGATGCTTCTGACGGATCGCAACTTCGGCACGACCTTCTTCGCGCCGGAAGGCGGTGGTGACCCGATTCTCTACCAGCACCTCTTCTGGTTCTTCGGCCACCCGGAGGTCTACATCCTGATTCTACCGGCGTTCGGCATCGTCAGTCACATCATCTCGACGTTTTCGCGCAAACCGGTCTTCGGCTACCTTGGCATGGCCTACGCGATGGTCGCTATCGGCGTCGTCGGCTTCGTGGTGTGGGCTCACCACATGTACACGACCGGTATCTCGCTCAACACGCAGCGCTACTTCGTGTTCGCGACGATGGTGATCGCGGTTCCGACCGGCATCAAGATCTTCTCGTGGATCGCAACGATGTGGGGCGGATCGATCCGCTTCCGCGTTCCGATGCTCTGGGCGATCGGTTTCATCTTCCTGTTCACGGTCGGTGGCGTCACGGGCGTCAAGCTTGCCAATGCCGGTATGGACCGCGTGCTACACGACACCTACTACGTCGTGGCGCACTTCCATTACGTCCTGTCTTTGGGCGCCGTCTTCGCGATCTTCGCGGGCTGGTACTACTGGTTCCCGAAGATGAGCGGCTACATGTACAACGAGCGTATCGGCCAGATTCACTTCTGGATGACGTTCATCGGTGTGAACATCATCTTCTTCCCGCAGCACTTCCTGGGTGCAGCCGGCATGCCGCGCCGCTACGTCGACTACCCGGAGGCGTTCGCCGGTTGGAACCTCGTTTCCTCGATCGGTTCCTACATCTCGGGCGTCGCGGTTCTGGTATTCCTGTACGGCGTGTACGAGGCCTTCGCGAAGAAGCGCATCGCCGGACCCAATCCCTGGGGCGCTGGTGCCACGACGCTGGAATGGCAGTTGTCGTCGCCGCCGCCGTTCCACCAGTGGGAAGAGCTTCCGCGCATCCGCTGAGCGGCGCGAGCCTGACCCGATGACGCGGACGGTCCCGGCTCCAACCGGGACCGTTGCTTTTGCCGAAGGTCATGACGACCGGGCGGCATCCGAAATGGCATGATGATCGACGAGGTACCCTTGAGCACCATCGACCTCACGACGACAGACGCTCGTCCGCTGATCAGCCTGGCCGGGCCCGGCGACTACTTCGCCCTGCTCAAGCCGCGCGTCATGTCGTTGGTCGTCCTGACGGCCGTCGTCGGCTTCCTGGCTGCTCCCGGGGAGATGAACCCGATCCTCGGCTCTGTTTCTCTGCTTGCGATCGCACTGGGCGCAGGTGGAGCAGGGGCCCTCAACATGTGGTACGACGCCGACATCGACCGGATCATGTCGCGGACGGCGAACCGGCCCGTCCCCGCGGGTCGCATCGCTCGAGAGAGTGCGCTGGCGTTCGGCGTCGCGCTTTCGGCACTGTCGGTCATGCTGCTCGGTTTGGCGTCCAATTGGTTCGCAGCCGGCTTTCTGGCCTTCACGATCCTGTTCTATGCCGTCTTCTATACGATGGGGTTGAAGCGTCGGACCGTGCAGAACATCGTCATCGGCGGTGCCGCAGGCGCGTTCCCACCGATGGTCGCGTGGTCTGCCGTCACCGGCGGTCTGGCGTGGGAAAGCTTCGCGCTGTTCCTGATCATCTTCCTTTGGACACCGCCGCACTTCTGGGCCTTGGCCCTTTTCAAGATGAAGGATTACGGCGCCGCGGGTATCCCGATGCTGCCGAACGTCTCGGGCGCCGCATCGACGCGCCGACATATCTTCGTCTACTCGGTGATTTTGGCGCCTGTCGGTGTTCTCCCGTTCTGGCTGGGCATCGCCGGTCCGATTTACGGCGCCATGGCAACGCTTCTCGGTGTGCAGTTCGTCGTCCATGCCTATCGCGTTCTGCGAATGGCGGACGAGGACATTGCCATGCGTCCAGCCAAGTCGTTGTTCGGCTTCTCGATCGTCTACCTCTTTGCTCTCTTCGGCCTGCTACTCCTGTCCACGATCGCCGCAGCGGAGTTCGGTATCCATGTCCTCTGAGCCGGGACCCAATGGCATCCGACTGACGGACGCCGAGCGTCGGGCACAGCGCCGCCGGTCGGTCGCGATTGCCGGCGTCCTCGTTGCACTCGTTGTGATCTTCTACGTTGTCACCTTGATAAAGATGGGTGGGTGATCCGATGACCCGACCGAGCCGTCGCACACCAGCGGAAGCCGCCCGTCGCGCGCGCATGATCGCGCTGTCTTGCCTCTGCTTCACCTTCGCGATGGTCGGCGCTTCCTTTGCGGCGGTCCCCCTCTACCGGATCTTCTGTCAGGTGACAGGGTATGGTGGCACGACCCAACGCGCCGAGATGGCGTCAGCTCGGGTGACGGATCAGGAGATCAACGTGCGGTTCGACGCCAACGCGTCACCCGGCGTTCCCTGGAGCTTTCAACCGAACGAACGTCAGGTTCGGGTCCGGCTCGGCGAAACGCGCCAGATCTCCTATCATGTGCGCAACACGTCCGACCGGACGGTCACGGCGATGGCGACCTTCAACGTCACACCTGACTTGACCGGTGCCTACTTCAACAAGATCCAGTGCTTCTGCTTCAACAATCAGACGCTGAAGCCGGGAGAGTCGGTCGACATGCCGGTGATCTTCTTCGTTGATCCGGCGATTGCCGACGACGTCGACACGCAGGACGCCCATACGATCACGCTGTCCTACACGTTCTTCCCGGCGGACCCGCCGGTTGTGAACGTTGCCGCGGCCAAGCCGAGCGGAAGCTGATCGCGGGAGCGAGCACGTTCCGAGGTGTTGGGGAACACCCGGGGGCGCAAGAGTTTTTGTATTGATGCCCGTCTGCTAAGAACGGGTCGACAGGAAGGAGCGGGGCAAGACATGGCTGACACGACCCATACTGCGCATACCAAGCACCACGACTATCATATCATCGATCCGAGCCCCTGGCCGTTCCTCGCTTCGCTCGGCGCCTTCATCATGATGATCGGCGCGGTCGCGCTGTTCCGGTGGAATTCGGGTTCACCGTTCATGCTGTTCGGCGGCAACATCGCGACGCCTTGGATCTTTTTCATCGGCTTGGCGCTCGTGCTCTACACGATGTTCGCCTGGTGGTCGGATACCATCAAGGAGAGCCACGAGGGCGCACATACGCCGGTCGTGTCGATGCATCTGCGCTACGGCATGATCATGTTCATCGCCTCCGAGGTGATGTTCTTCGTCGCGTGGTTTTGGGCGTTCTTCGACGCCAGCTTGTTTCCGGCCGAGGCGATCCAAGCGTCGCGCACGCAGGTGCTTGGCGGTATCTGGCCGCCGAAGGGGATCGAGGTTCTCGACCCGCTGCATCTGCCGCTTTTCAACACGATCACGCTGCTGCTCTCCGGTACCACGGCGACCTGGGCGCACCATGCCATGCTGGAGGACGATCGCAAGTCGCTGATCACCGGTCTCGCGTTGACCGTGTTCCTCGGAGCGATCTTCTCCTACGTCCAGTATTTCGAGTACGCCCACGCTCCCTTCGCGTTCTCCGGTTCGATCTACGGATCGACCTTCTTCATGGCGACCGGGTTCCATGGCTTCCACGTCATGGTCGGAATCATCTTCCTGGCCGTGTGTCTGCTGCGTGCCATCCGTGGGCACTTTACCCCGCATAAGCACTTTGGGTTCGAAGCTGCGGCTTGGTACTGGCACTTCGTCGACGTCGTGTGGCTGTTCCTCTTCTTCGCCATCTATGTCTGGGGTGGCTGGGGCGCTCCGATCCACGCGGGCTGATCCGCCAGGACGGTGATCATCAGCGAGAGGCGGCCGCGTCTTCCGGCCGCCTCTTTTTCGTTGCAAGGACGGCCATGAGCGATCGAGCACCATCCTATCCCGGCGTCGATCCCGCAAAGGCGGGGGCGGCGGGCCACTGTCCGCGATGCGGCAAGGGGCCGTTGTTTCAGGGATTTCTGAAGCTCAGGTCAGCCTGCGGACGTTGCAAGCTCGACTTCCGTCCCCTTGATCAAGCTGACGGCCCTGCGTTCTTCGTAATGACGGTCGTCGGCTTCGTCGTCGTCGGGCTCGCCCTCTATGTCGAGGTCGCCTACAGCCCGTCGATCGTCGTGCACCTGCTGCTCTGGATCCCGTTGACGATCATACTATCCTTGCCCCTGATGCGGATCGCCAAAGGCCTGATGGTTGGACTGCAGTACCGCAACAAGGCGGCGGAAGGCCGGTGGGCCGGTTCGGACGAGTCACCTTGACGACGGTTGGCCGCGCAAGGCGTGCGGAGCGACGGCCTGCCCTTCGACGTCGCGACGTCGTCATCGGGCTTGTCGGGTTGTTCGGGATTGCCGTTCTCTGCTCGCTCGGAGCTTGGCAGGTCGAGCGCCTGGCCTGGAAGAACGCTCTCGTTGCTCAGATCCATGAGCGGCAGAGATGGCCATCGGTTCCGGTCGAGGAGTTGGCATCCGGGAACATAGAGGGGTCGCAGCTCGATTACCGTTCCGTATCGGCGTCAGGCGTGTTCCACCACGAGGATGAGCGCGCGTTTCTCTCAACGTTCCGCGGCGCCGCTGGCTGGAACATTTATACACCGCTCGAACTCGCCGATGGGCGCTTCGTCTTCGTGAATCGCGGCTTCGTCCCGTACGATCGAAAGGATCCGGCAACACGTGCAGCAGGGCAGATCGTCGGCACTACAGACGTTGTCGGCGTAGCCAGACCCTTTGCGACGGAGAAGCCGGGGAGTTTCGTTCCGGACAATGATCCCCGTACCAACGTCTACTTCTGGCGCCACCTTCCCGATCTTCTGGTCGGGTTGGATCTTGGCGACAGCGCACGGTTCATTCCCTTCGTCATCGACGCAGGGCCCGGGGCGGCGCCCGGCGGTTATCCCGTGGGTGGAACGACGATCGTCGAGATCCCGAACAACCATCTGCAATATGCCATCACGTGGTTCGGTCTCGCCGCGGTGCTCGCGGGAATGCTTGTCGCCGCCGTATTCCGACGCCCTCGATCGTCAGACACGTCGACGGCTTGACAGGCACGACCGCGGTTCCTTGATGACCTCAGAAGACTGCTTACGGAGTATCCCGACCATGTCGACGACCGCGAAACCGGCGCTCACGATTCGCCTGTGCGAGCCGCGAGGATTTTGCGCGGGTGTCGATCGGGCTATCCAGATCGTAGTCCTCGCGCTCAAGCGTTTCGGTGCGCCGGTCTACGTGCGGCATGAGATCGTCCACAACAAGTATGTCGTGGAAGGATTACGCGGTATGGGCGCGGTCTTCGTGCGCGAACTCGACGCCATCCCGGATGATGGGCAGCCGGTCGTCTTCTCGGCGCATGGCGTACCGAAGTCCATCCCAGCCGAGGCCGCTCGGCGAGAGATGTTGTATCTCGATGCGACCTGCCCGCTGGTATCGAAGGTCCACAAGCAGGCCATGCGGCACATGCGCCTGGGGCGCCAGGTCCTGCTGATTGGCCACCGCGGTCACCCGGAGGTCGTCGGAACCATGGGACAATTGCCGGACGGTGCCGTGATCTTGATCGAAACCGAAGAGGACGTCGCAGCGTTCGAGCCGACCGATGCCGCAGCTCTTGGCTTCGTGACCCAGACCACACTGTCGGTAGATGACACGGCCGGCATACTCGCGGCGCTCCAGCATAAATTCCCGTTGCTGCACGCGCCGTCGTCCGAGTCGATCTGCTACGCGACGACCAACAGACAGGATGCCGTCAAGGCGGCGGCGCCCGGGACGTCCCTGTTCCTGATCGTAGGTGCGCCCAACTCGTCGAATTCGAAGCGGTTGGTCGAGGTCGCGGAACGAGCGGGTGCCTCCGTCGCCGTTCTCGTTCAGGGGCTCCAGGACATGCCTTGGGAGCATGTGATACCGGATACGACAATCGCGCTCTCGGCTGGCGCCTCTGCTCCCGAAATCCTGACCGACGCCATTCTAGAAGCGTTGCGAACGCGGTTCGAGCTTCGCATCGAACTCGTCCAGACGGCGATCGAGACCGAGAATTTCCCGGTCATGCGGTCGCTTCGCGATGTTCCATTGGCGAAGGAGGACATGGCCTTCGTCAATGGCCAAGGTGCTGCCGCACAGGCGTTGATCAACTGATGGCGGTCTATACCGACGTCGGCGAAGCGGAGCTTGCCGGTTTCCTCGGGCGATACGATTGCGGACCGCTTTTGAGCTACAAAGGGATCGCGGAGGGTGTCGAGAACTCCAACTTCCTGCTGAGAGCGGGGGGAGGTACGTTCATCCTGACGCTCTACGAGAAGCGCGTGGATCGGGACGATCTGCCGTTCTTTGTTGGATTGATGCGTCACCTGGCTTCCCGCGGTCTGAACTGCCCGCAACCGGTAGTCACGCGGGACGGTGAAACGCTCGGCGAACTGGCGGGACGTCCGGCCGCACTGTTCACCTTTTTGGAGGGGATGTGGTCGCGTCGACCTCATGCCGACCAATGCCGCGAAGTGGGAGTGGCGCTCGCGCAGCTGCATGACCTCGCATCCGACTTCGACCTCCGTCGTCCGAATGCGCTCGGCGTCGCGGGCTGGCGGCAGCTTCTCGACGGCTGTGGACCTCGTGCTGACGATGTCGAAGACGGGTTGCGCGACGAGTTGGACGCGGAACTTCGCTTCCTCGAAGAGAACTGGCCGAAGGGTCTCCCGGCAGGTGTAATTCATGCCGATCTCTTTCCCGACAACGTCTTCTTTCTGTCGGGCGAGCTGTCAGGGCTGATCGATTTCTATTTCGCCTGCAACGATATCCTTGCCTACGATCTGGCGATCTGCTTGTGCGCCTGGTGCTTCGAGCAGGATGGCGCCTACAACGTGACCAAGGGGCGCGCGCTCATAGAAGGCTATCGCAGCGCGCGTGTTCTGTCGGCAGCCGAGCTGGCAGCTCTGCCGCTTCTGGCACGCGGAGCTGCGCTGCGCTTCCTGCTGACCCGCTTGTACGACTGGATTCACGTGCCGGCCAATTCGTTCGTCACGAAGAAGGATCCAAAGGAATATCTCCGTAAATCCCGCTTTCATCGTAGCGTGCGAAGCATTGCCGATTACGGAGTGCACGAGTAGGCATGAGCATGAACGAAGCGACCCGCGTCGATATCTTCACGGACGGTGCTTGCTCCGGGAACCCTGGACCGGGTGGTTGGGGGGCGATCCTGCGTTCCGGCGACACCGAGCGAGAGTTGTCCGGTGGCGAGGCGCTGACGACCAACAATCGCATGGAACTGCTGGCTGCCATCGAAGCGCTGGCGGCTCTCAAACGTGCTTGCGCCGTTCATCTCCATTCCGACTCCCAGTACCTTCGGGATGGGATCACCAAATGGATCCACGGCTGGAAGAGAAACGGTTGGCGTACCGCCGACAAGAAACCGGTCAAGAACACTGAACTTTGGCAACGGCTCGACGCGGAACGCGCCAGGCACGACGTCACCTTTCATTGGGTGAAGGGCCATGCTGGGCATGCGGAGAACGAGCGCGCGGACGAACTGGCCCGCGCGGGAATGGCGCCATTCAAGAAGCGGCCAACAGCCGCGTGAGCCGGACGGTCACAAGCTATCGAGCATCGCCTCAGCGGATGAGGTCTCGGCCCGGCCCGGCGAATCCTCGACGTTGACGGAGCGTACGACACCGTCGTCAACCAACATCGAGTAGCGCTTCGAGCGTGTGCCCATGCCGCCACCGCTCATATCCATCTCAAGCCCGACGGCACGCGCGAACTCCGCGTTGCCATCCGCAAGAAACAGGATGCGTCCGGTGGACCCGGTCGCCTCTGCCCACGCTCGCATGACGTGAACGTCGTTGACTGCCGTGACGGCGATGGTCTCGATACCGCGTTCGCGTAGATCACGCTCATGTTCGAGGTAACCGGGCAAATGGTTCATCGTGCATGTGGGAGTGAAGGCGCCGGGCACGGCGAAAAGGACGACCTTCTTGCCTGAGAAGACTTCCGCGGACGTCAACGTTGTCGGGCCATCCGAACCCGGTGAGCGGAAGTTGACGTCAGGAATTCTATCGCCCGGCCTGATGGTCATGATGGGACTGTCCTTACTCATGGCCGCGCGCCGGCCGGCGACACCGGCGTGACCGGAATGCCCTCATAGGATCGGGCGGTCTCGCCCGACGTCAACACGACATCAATCGATGACGACACCGCGTTTTCCGCGTTGGAAACGGACGCTGGAAACCGCTGTGTGATCAAACCGTCGATTCTGGCAGCTGGTCCGTGCGGCGAGCCGATGCTGAACGTGCCGCTGCTGTCCAGGAATACATCGGGTGCATTGCCAACGTCGGCTGCATCGACCTGAACCGTCAGGCTCGAGCCATCGAAGGAGACGCGGACTGCCGCAGGGTCTCCTGGAACGGGTATGTCGCGCGCAGCGGCCAAAACCAAGGCTTTTGTCGAAAGGCTGGCGGATGCTTCCGCTTCCAGCCGCGCCGTGATCGGCACGCAGAGTTCGCGACAGAGGCCGAGAGTGAGGTCAACGATCGCTTGTAGCGGCGCGGAACCGACGTGGGACGTGGATAAGGGTAACAGCAGGGGTTCGGTGTAACCGACGCTCGCAACGCCTCCTTCGTCGAAACGAACTGGTGCCGGAAAGCGAACGGAGACGGGACCAAGCCCTCGGCTTTGGCGGAAATCGAACGACGGTGCGAGTCCGACAGGTCCCGGATCCGTCCAGTAGGTTTTCCACCCGGGTTCGAGATCGATGGATAGCACGCCCCGAACGAAGCCGTCCGGTTCCGGAGCCATGAGTGACAAGCGCAACGTCGCTCCCGGCAGGCGCACTTGCGACGCATCGTCTCCAGCCCGCGCCAGGGAATGCCGTCCCGCCGTCAGACACAGAAGGGTAACGGCGAGGAAGCAGATGGCGCCCAACCGAATGACCTGCCAACCGCTGCGAACGCCCGTGCAATTCTCGCAGGACGTCTCTATCTTCATGGCATGGACCTCGAAAAGATGCGCAGCCGACCCGACGAGACGTCGTCTCTGGAGGGTCATTTCCTGATCGCTATGCCGGGCATGGCCGACGAACGCTTCGCGCGCAGCGTCGTCTATGTCTGCGCCCATTCGTCCAACGGCGCGATGGGCTTCATCATCAACAAGTCGCAACCATTGAGCTTCGCGGCTCTTTTGACGCAACTCGAAATCGTCGCCGATCCGGAGGAGATCCGTCTGCCCGACAAGGGGCGAGAAGTGTCCGTTTGTGCCGGTGGTCCCGTTGAACGAGGTCGAGGGTTCGTTCTCCATTCCGACGACTACGATTCAGAGTCGACCGTTCCGGTCGACGATGGGATTTCGCTGACGCCGACCTTGGACATCTTGAGGGCCATCTCCAAGGGCATCGGGCCGCATACGGCGATCATGGTTCTCGGTTATGCCGGATGGGAAGCGGGCCAGCTGGAGTCCGAGATCGCGGCCAACGGCTGGCTGACCTGCCCGGCGGACCTCGACATCGTTTTCGACGCCGACCTCGACGAAAAGTACGTACGGGCGCTTGGCATCCTGGGCGTCGACCCGGCGTTTCTAACAAGCGAGGCCGGGCATGCCTGAAACACGCCTCAGCTGGCTCGTTTGACCTGTCGTTCCTGCAGCCGACGTCGCGCCTCTTCGGCACTCAACGGCGGCGCATACAGATAGCTTTGGGCATACTCGCAGTTAAGTAGCTTCAGTTTCGCGGCATCCGCATCTGTCTCAACGCCTTCCGCGACCACCGCCAAGCCGAGTTCGTGGGCCATGTTAACGATCGATTGAACGATGATCGGCCGTTGCGGTTGTGCCTCACCGCGCAGGAAGGTCTGATCGATCTTCAGCGTGTCGAACGGAAAGCGCATCAGGTAGGATAGCGACGAGTAACCGGTGCCGAAGTCGTCGAGGGATAGGCCGACCCCCATCTCCTTCAACCGGACCAGGAGCTTTGCAGACCGCTCGGGATTATCCATCACCAACGACTCGGTCAGCTCCAACTTCACGGTCTCGGGGGCGAGGTTGTAGAGTTTCAACGTCTGACGGACGTCGTTGACGAGATCTTGACGGATCAGCTGCCGACTCGAGATGTTGACCGATACGAAGAGCTTTGCCTGACCCGGCAACTTCTGCCAGTCCGCCAGGCGACGCGCGGCCTCGTCCAAGGCGAACTGACCGAGTTGGACGATCAGCCCGGTCGATTCGGCAATCGGGATGAATTCCGCCGGCGACACGGGTCCCCGCCGGACGTGGTTCCAGCGTAGAAGCGCTTCGAAGCCCGCGATCTGACCATCGGCGAGGCGCACGATCGGCTGGTAGGCGAGCGACAGTTCATTGCGGCCGAAGGCTCGACGCAAATCCGACTCGAGCTCGACCTTTCCCGAACTATGCGTCTTGAACGCCGGGCGGAAGGCCTCGATGCGGTCGCCTCCCAGGCGCTTCGCCTGATACATGGCGAGTTCGGCTTCGCGTAGAACCTCGTCAGCACCGGCACCCTCGCTCCAACCCGTCAGGCCGATCGAAGCGGTCAGGATGATATCGCGGTCCGAAAAGGCAATTGGTGCGCGCACAACGTCACGCAAGGTCTGTGCAAAGGCGCCGACGGCATCGACATCGGTTTCGGACATCAAGATCAGACCGAACTTGTCGCCGGATAGACGAGCCAGCGAGTCCTGTGGCCGAAGCGCGCGCTTGAGCCGGCGGCCCAGGGTCAGCAGAATCGTGTCGCCGGTCGCCATGCCGAAGTCATCGTTGACCTGCGAAAACCGATCGACATCAATCACGAAGAGCGTCGGCCTCACGTCCCGGCGGGTCGTCGCGAGAGCCGAAATGGAATCAAGTCGGTCGATGAAGAGTTCCCGGTTGGGCAGGCCGGTCAGCTGATCGTGCAGCGCGTCGTGCAGCAGACGTTCTTCGGCCTTCTTGCGCTCGGTGACGTCCTTCAACGTGCCGACGCATCGCACGACCTCGCCGGTCGAACCGAGAACCGGCCGGGCTTGCAGGCTGATCCAGTGATAGTGTCCGTCTTCGGCGCGGACCCGGAAATCCTGCGCGATGCGACCGCGACGATGTTCGAGAATCGTGTCGAGCGTGATCTTGAAGCGGTCGCGATCATCCGGGTGCAGGATGGGTAGCCAGTCACGGGCCGGTCCATTCATCGCGGTGATCGGGATACCGATATTGGTGTCCGCGTCGGAGCCCGCGAAGATGCGGTCGCGAGTGACGTCCCAGTCCCAGACAGCGTCGCCGGTGCCCGCGAGCGCCAACGATCGGCGCTCCATATCGGACAGCAGGCCCGTTCCAAAACCACCGCCGGCGAAGGCGTGCTGCATCACGGTGAAACCGATCAGGAGCACGAGGAGCACCAAACCGCCGCCTAATGCCGGTTGGATGATGTCGTTATCGATGCGCCCGGTCACGGTCAGCCATCCGGCGAACAACCAGACCCCGATCAGGATCCAGGTCGGAATGAGCATGATCGCGCGATCGTAGCGTTGCCACGACAGAAACAGGATGAGCAGCAAGCCGGTCCCGACCGTCGCACCCAGCGACATGCGGGCGATGCCGGACGCCATCGGCGGATCGAACGCAGCCAGGACACCGAGGCCGCCCAAACCTGCCAACCAGAGTGCGGTGAAGGCGGACAAAATGCCGTGCCAGCGGTTTAGATTGAGGTAGGCATAGAGGAAAACGACAAGCGTGAAGGCGAGAGCGATTTCGGTACCAGCCCGCCAGATACGCTCTTCACCGGGCACAAACGGGACGAGCTTCTGCCAAAAATCGAAATCAATGCAGATATACGCCAACACCGCCCAGGCGAGCGCGGCGGTCGCCGGGAACATCGGCGATCCCTTGACGACGAAGAGGATCGTCAGGAAGACCGCCAGGAGTCCCGCGATGCCCAGAACAATGCCGCGGTACAACGTGAACGCGTTCACCGTGTCCTTGTAGGCATTCGGCTCCCACAAACGGATTTCGGGGAGTTTCGATGACGCTAGTTCCGCAACGAAGGTGATGGTGGTTCCGGGATCGAGCGTGACAAAGAAGACATCGGCTTCGGGGCTTTGCTGCCGGTCCAACGCGAAGCCTTCCGATGGCGTGATCGACACGATGCGTTGCGATCCGAGATCGGGCCAAAGGATACCGGATTCCGCGAGGCGATAGTGGGGCGCCACAACCAAGCGATCGATCTGCTCATCGCTGTTGTTCGCTAACGCGAAGACCGCCCAGTCACCCGACGCCTGCGCAGAGTTGGACTCGACTTCGATGCGGCGCACGATCCCGTCTGCCCCCGGCACAGTCGACACCTGAAAGCTGGATCCCCGGTCCCGATAGATATCGACCGCCGGTAGGAGATCGATCGCGATATCGTCTCGTCCGATGCTGACCGGCGATAGCGCGTGGGATGGACCGGTGGCTGCGATCAGAACAAAGAGCGCGATCAGCCATGCGAAGTAGGATCGAAGCATCGCTTGGCGGGGAGGGGTCATGGAAAACTTTGGATCCTTGCCTTCGCGACTGAAGACGTCAAACAGCATGGCCACGCCGGATCGGACGATCGTCGGTCAAAAGCCCATACAAACGGTGATCCTCCCACACGCCGGCGATCTTGAGATACTGTCGCAGAAGGCCCTCCTGGCGGAAACCGGATTTCTCGAGCAGTCGGATGGATCGGGCGTTGCTGGGTAGGCAGGCCGCTTCCAGCCGATGAAGGCCCTCGACATCAAACGCGAAGGTCTTCACGAGGTCGAGCGCCCGATACATGATGCCCTGTCCGGCATGGATCTGCCCCATCCAGTATCCGATCGTGGCCGTCTGTGCGACGCCTCGTTGGATGCGTCCAAGGGTGATGCCACCGGCGAGTTGTTCGCCCAATGCATCGAAGATGAAGAAGCTGTAGCCGCACCGCTCGCGCGCTTCTCGTTGATAGCGGCGGAGCCGCATTCGGAATGCGTGACGCGTCAACTCGTCCGGGGTCCATGCCGGCTCCCAAGGTGTCAGGAAGGCTCGGCTCGCCTCACGCAGATCGCGCCATTGTGCGTAGTCGCCACTCGCCGGCAGACGCAACAGAACATCGTTGCCATGAAGCATCGGACGCTCCGCGACGTGCATCCAGTCAAAGAAAGCCACGGGCGGAAAGCCGGTATCAGGAGAGCGCGGCGGCCGGCGCCTTTTCCGGCGCAGCGCCCAACAGCGATGCGAGCTCGTCGAGTCTCGGCAACCGGGAGACCGGTCCAATCGCTGCCAGCGTCGGTCGCGAACCGACAAAGGTGGCCGCCGCAAGGTCTGTAAGCCGCTGAGGCGTGATCGCCGCCAGACGCTCCAGCAACTCAGCGTTGGACAGGATCGCTCCTTTGAACATGAGCTGCCGTGCCATCTGTCCCGCGCGGGAGGCCGGGCTTTCCTGACTCATGAGCAGGCTCGCACGCATCTGCGCACCGGCGCGCTTCACCTCCTGTTCGCCGATGGACTCGGCGGCGCGCATCAACTCCTGCGCGATGACCGGCGCGAGTTCGGCCAGTTCCTCTTCACCCGTCGCGGCATGCACGCCGAAGATTCCGCTGTCCGAGAAGCTCCAATGAAACGCAGAGATGGCGTAGCAAAGCCCACGTGTTTCACGGATCTCCTGGAACAGCCGGGACGACATGCCTCCGCCGAGAATGATCGAGAGAACCTGGGCGGCGTAGAAGTCGCGCTTGTAGTAAGGGCGTCCCTCAAAGCCGAGAACCATCTGCGCGTCGGCGAGCTCGCGCTCTTCTCGAAAGTCGCCCCCGGTGTAGGCGGCGGCCGGGCGAGGTGGCCGCTGTGAAGCCGGCAAGGCCGGAAGACCTCCGAACGCACGCGAGACACGATCCACCACGTCCTGGTGGGAAACCGCACCCGCGGCCGAGACCACCATTTCCCCGGGGGTGTAGTGGCGTTCAAGATAGGTTCGCAGGGTCTCGGGCGTCATCGATCGAACGCTATCGCGCGTGCCGAGGATCGGTCGACCGATGATCTGGTTCCGAAAGGCGCACGCTTGGAAATGATCGAAGACGATATCGTCCGGCGTATCCTCAGCCGCTCCGATCTCCTGAAGGATAACCTGCTGCTCGCGCTCGAGCTCCTCGTCGTCGAAACGCGAGTCCAGAAGGATGTCGGACAGGATATCGATCGCGAGCGGAACGTCGTCCTTCATGACGCGTGCATAGTAGGCCGTCGTCTCGACACTGGTCGATGCGTTCAGTTCGCCACCGACATCCTCGATCTCCTCGGCGATACGCCGAGCGGTTCGCTTTGTCGTTCCCTTGAAGGCCATATGTTCGAGCAGATGCGCAATGCCGTGCTCGCTCTCGGTTTCGTCGCGTGCGCCAGCCTTCACCCAGACACCGAGAGCGGCGCTCTCCAGTTCGGGCATCGTGTCGGTCGCAATCGTCAGTCCATTCGAGAGACGGGTGACCTCGACGCTCACGCGGCAGCCCCAAGGCGCACCGCACGGGACCGGCTTCGAATGAAGTCCTGCACATGAGCGACGTCGTTCGCGACCGTCTCAAACTGCTCGGGCCGCTCCATCAGATCGGTATGGTTGGTCGGCAGAGGCGGATGGATGCCACAGGCCTTCTCGACCGAAGCCGGAAATTTCGCCGGATGCGCCGTCCCGAGCGTGATCATGGGTTCCAAGCCTAGTCGCGCTTCGGCGACGCCGACCCCCACCGCAGTATGGGGATCCAGGAGATAGGACGTGGACTCCAAGGTCCGCCTGATGACGTCTGCCGTCGCCGCCTCATCGGTGCGTCCGGCATCGAACTCCGCTCGGATCATCTCGATGGCCTCCGGTGGGACCGTAAAGGCGCGCGACTGCTGTAGCGTCTGCATCATTCGGACTACGTTGTCCGCGTCGCGTCCGCCGGCCTCAAACAGGAGACGCTCGAAGTTCGACGAGATCTCGATGTCCATGGACGGCGACATCGTGGCTTGAACGCCGTTCATCTCGTAGCGGCCCGTCCGCATCGTACGCTCGAGAATGTCGTTCTCGTTGGTCGCGATGATCAGGCGTTCGATCGGTAGGCCCATCCGCTTCGCGGCGTACCCGGCGAAGACGTCGCCGAAGTTGCCGGTTGGTACTGTGAACGAGACGGGACGGTCCGGCGCGCCGAGCGTCGCCGCGCTCGTGAAGTAGTAGACGATCTGGGCCATGATCCGAGCCCAGTTGATCGAGTTCACACCCGACAACGCGGTCTCGGCGCGGAACGACGCGTCGTTGAACATCGCCTTCACGATGGCCTGACAGTCGTCGAACGTTCCTTCGACAGCGATGGGATGGACGCTCGCCGATCCGAACGTCGTCATCTGCCGCTGCTGGACCGGCGATACGCGATCCTTCGGGAAGAGGATGAAGACGTCGCAGCGTTCGGACCCACCGAATGCCGCGATCGCAGCGCCACCGGTATCGCCCGACGTGGCGCCGACGATCGTTGCGCGCCGCGATCGTTCGCGAAGAACGTGGTCCATGAGCCGTGAGAGCAACTGCATCGCGACGTCTTTGAAGGCGAGCGTCGGACCGTGGAATAGTTCAAGGACGAAGTGCCGGTCGTCGATCTGAACGAGCGGAGCAACGGCCGGATGGCGGAACGTCGCGTAGGCCTCGTGGATCATCGCACGCAGAGCGGTCGGAGCGATCTCGTCGCCGACGAAGGGTTTGAGAACCTCGTAGGCCACGTCCGCATAGGGTCGTCCAGCGAAGCCACGTATGGTCTCAGGGGACAAAACGGGCCAGCTTGCGGGAACGTAGAGTCCACCATCGGTCGCCAAGCCGGCCAGAAGAACGTCGGCGAAACCAAGGGTCGGGGCGTCGCCCCGCGTACTGACATACTTCACGGCCACTCCCCTCGGCCCATCGCGGGCCGCGTCGTGCGGGCGGATGATCCCGAAGGCGCGCGGTGGAATTTCGCGGCGCCGGCGGTCGCCTCGCGGCAAGACGCCTGATATAGACCGGCGCGGTACGGTTAGGGAAGAAGCCTGGGATGCATATGTCTCCGAAGCCCGGCAAGCTGCGCTTCACCGCGCTGCCGCTCCTCGCTTTGGGCCTTTCGGCCTGCAACACGACAACCGCCCCGCAACCTATCCAGCCGCCTTCCGGCACACCGGCTCAGCAACCGATGACGGCGAGCGGTACGATTCCGGATTACTGCCCGCAGGTCTCGTTGCGCGAGGGAACGGCGACGCTCCGCAAAGGAGAGGGAGAGGCGCTTCAATACGTCGCCTCGATCACGTCCAATAGCCGCTCTTGCCGCGTGCGGGACGGCGAGTTCTACATGGAAGTCGGTATCACGGGACGGATCGTGCCTGGACCTGCGGCCAAGGCCGGCAACGTTACCCTACCGGTCCGCGTTGCGATCGTGAATGCCGGTTCGGTTGCCTATAGCGAACTCGGGCAGCAGGGCGTACGGATCGATCCGGCCGGTGGACCCGTGGACTTTACCTACGTCGACCGGAACATTCGCATTCCGCTACCTCAAGGGCGAACGCTTACCGTCTACGTCGGCTTTGATGAAGGCGCCCCTGCGACTGCGAAGCGGACCGCGAGTGCGCGACCCTGACGGGTCAGACGTTCTCCCATCCCGCAAACGCATCAACGACGCCAGGGACGTCGACGAGGCGCCGAATGACGGTCTCGGCGCCCGCCTCAGTCAGGGCGTCGGCATGGCCGGGGTAGGTGTGTGAACCACCCACGAAGCCAACGACCCGGCAACCGGCTGCGGCAGCCGCGGCGACGCCGTGGACGGAATCCTCAAGCACCAGCGTCTCGCGGGGAGCGGTTTCGAACTGCTCGCAACCGAAGAGATAGACGTCGGGCGCCGGCTTCGTACGCTTGGTTCCGACTTCGCCCGCAGCGAAGACGTATGGGCGGAAGCGATCCCATAACTTGGTACGCTCGAGGACGATCCGCAGGCGGTCAGTCGACGAATTCGAGCAGATCGCGCGCGGTAGCTCGAGTTTATCGAGCATCTCGTGCACGCCTGGAATCGCCTCGACCTCGGCGCGCAAACGGTCATCGAGCTCCCGGCGCTGGCGTTCGCGGTAGTCGTCGGGGAAGCGCAGCCCGTGCTCGGCCGTCAGCAACTCCATGATGCGCTCCTGCGTCAGGCCGGAGAAACGAACGCTGATCTCTTCGGGATCGATCTCGTAGCCGAGTTCCTTGAGGAGCGCGGCGTCCGTGCGGGACGCGACGATCTCGGAATCTACCAGAACGCCGTCGCAATCAAAGAGGACGAGAGAAAGAGGCATGCGGCGCTGTCCAGGTGATGTCGAACGTATGCGCGGCGCCTAGCACGAGGTGTGGCATGGCGCCAACGATTGGAGAACGCCCGCCCAACTTCATGGCTCGTTAACTCTGTTCGGTAACCATAAGGCTGTCCCGTCGTCCCGAGTTAACGGTGCCTTATGCCCCAGCTTCGTTCCCCGTCCCGTTCCTCCGCAGCGCTTGCGACAACGCAGCCGGAATGGCTGGATACGATCATCAAGGGCGACTGCGTATCGCGGATGGCGGCGCTGCCAGCGCACTCGGTCGATGCTATCTTCGCCGATCCGCCCTACAATCTCCAGCTCGGCGGCGACCTCACACGTCCCGATCAGTCGAAGGTCGACGCGGTCGACGACGCATGGGACCAGTTCGAGAGCTTCGCTGCCTACGACGCCTTCACTCGGGCCTGGCTCCTTGCGGCGCGGCGGCTGCTGAAGCCCAACGGCACGATCTGGGTGATCGGCTCGTATCATAACATCTTCCGCGTCGGCGCGATCATGCAGGATCTCGGGTTCTGGACGCTGAACGACATCGTGTGGCGCAAATCGAACCCGATGCCGAACTTCCGCGGCCGCCGGTTCCAGAATGCCCACGAGACCCTGATCTGGGCGTCCAAGGACAAGGACGCGAAAGGCTACACGTTCAACTACGACGCGATGAAGGCTGCCAACGACGATACGCAGATGCGGTCGGACTGGCTGTTTCCAATCTGCACCGGCGGGGAGCGGCTCAAGGATGCTGAGGGCTCGAAGACGCATCCGACGCAGAAGCCAGAAGCCCTTCTGGCCAGGGTCATCCTGTCGTCGACGCGTCCGGGCGACACGATACTCGACCCGTTCTTCGGGACCGGTACGACCGGCGCTGTCGCCAAACGGCTCGGACGGCACTTCGTCGGCATCGAACGCGAGGACAGTTACATCGAAGCGGCAACGGATCGCCTCCTTTCCGTCGAGCCCTTGGATGCCGACTTCCTTCAGACATTGACGCCCAAGCGAGCAGAACCGCGTGTCCCGTTCTCGTCGGTCGTCGAGGCGGGACTGCTGCCGCCGGGAACCGAACTCACCGATGCCAAGGGCCGCTGGCAGGCGCATGTCAGAGCGGACGGAACGATCGCAAGCTCGACAGGCGAGGCGGCTTCGATTCATCGCGTCGGCGCACGTGTGCAAGGTCTCGACGCTTGTAATGGCTGGACGTTCTGGCACGTGCGTGACGGTGGTCGCCTGCGAGTGATCGATGAACTCCGCCAGATCGTTCGAGAGAGGATAGCGGTCTCGGGCGCATGAAGGCTGGCCGCGAACACACCTATCTTGCGGTTGCCTAGATTTTTCAGCACCGCGCCGGGTCGACCGAGGCTTTTGCAAACTCAAGCCAATCGATCCGTTCGTCCTGGGTGCCAAAACACGCCGGAGGCGACGGCGTGCCTCCGGTCGGATGGGTAACGTTCCTGACGGACGTGGTTGGTCATCTTTCGCCGGTGCGGAGCGTTGTCCTGTACCGAGCGGCGGTGAGCGCACTGCTTTCTCGAAAAACTGCAATCGAGATTGGGGTCGTGAAGGGCAACGTTTACGATCGAGGACCCCGGATCGCGGATAACTCGGGAAACGCTGCGGCGATGACCGACCGCATCAGCGTCGGAAGAGCTTCCTGATCGATGCTCTCGGCGGGCGCCCACCAGCCATCGTCGTCATCGATATAGTCGATGTCGGCCCGAAAGACCTCGAGCTGGAGGTCGAAATGCGTGAAGCCGTGTTGAACGGTTCCGGCCGCACTCCAATCGGCATCGAACGGAGCAGCCTCGATCCCCAGCTGACCGTCGCTGCGGGAAGACCAGCCGGTCGTCGGCGGCTCCGCCATGCCGCCGAGCATACCTTGGTTCGGTCGTCGACGAAGCCACACCGCCCCATCGCTTCGCCGTCGGGCCACGAAGGCCGCGCCCCGTCGAAACGGTTTGGCCTTCTTCGCGAGCTTATGGGGAAACTCCTCCTGCCGTCCGGTCGCTCTGGCTTTGCAGGCCAATGCGAGCGGACATAGAACGCAGGCCGGGCGGCGCGGCGTGCAGATCGTCGCCCCCAGATCCATCATGGCCTGCGCGAAGTCCCCGGGACGCCGCGAGAGCGTCATGCGCTCTACCTCTAGACGTATCTCGCGCCGAGCGCTCGGAAGCGGCGTCTCGATCAAACAAAGGCGTGTCGTAACGCGTTCGATGTTGCCGTCGACCACGGCGGCCGGCTCGTCGAACGCAATGGCGGCGATCGCCGCGGATGTGTAGGCGCCAACGCCGGGAAGGGCCTGCAAACCTTCTGCCGTCTCCGGAAACCGCCCATTGTGGCTGCGCGTCACAGTGCGGGCGCAGGCCAGGAGGTTGCGCGCGCGCGCATAATAACCGAGCCCGGCCCATGCGCTCATGACCTCGGCATCCTCGGCAGCCGCAAGGTCTTCGACGCGCGGCCAGCGTTCCGTAAAGCGGCGGAAGTAGTCTTTGACGGCCGCTACGGTCGTCTGCTGCAACATCACTTCCGATAGCCAGACCCGGTATGGATCAGGCCTGACCCCAGCCCGGCGATGGGCAGGAGACACGCGCCAAGGTAGTTCGCGAGCATGGCGATCGTACCATTCGAGAAGGGCCGTCGATATCTCGCCGCCTTGACTTGGCTCCGGACGGCGTTCATCCGACGCGTCGAGCGGGACCTCCGGTTCCTGTACCGGGATCGTGCCTTTGCGCATCAGCTTCTTCGTCATCAATCTGGATCGTTCGCCCGAGCGGCTGGGCCACATGTACGAGCAGGCCGCACAGTTGGGCATCGAACTGATAAGGGTGCCGGCTCTGGATGGAAAGAGCGTCCCGCCTGCGGAACGTTCGGTGCTTGACCTGCCAGCCTTCCTGCGTTGGCACGGCAAACAGCCACTCCCCGGTGAATACGGCTGCTACGTCAGTCATCTTGCCGCATTGGATACGCTGGCCAATACGGAATGCGACGCAGGCGTCATCTTCGAAGACGATATCGTGCTTCGGACGGAGCTCGGGGAAGTCCTTCAGGGGCTTCTGGCTCGTGATGACTGGGACGTCGTACGCTTCGCTCATCATCGCAAGGTCCGCCATCGTCCTGTCCGGAACCTGCCGAGGGGGCGACGCCTCATCCGGCCCTTGTTCGGTCCGAGCGGCAGTGCCGCGGGCTATATCGTTCGACAGAACGCCGCAGCGCGCTTGCGCGATGCCCTGACGCCGATGCGTCTCCCATACGATGTCGCACTCGAACGGGGATGGGCGACTGGACTACGGACCTTGGATATTCGTCCCGACTTGGTCGGCTTCTCGGATCATTCGAAGGCAAGCCTGACGCGTGACGGACAACGCTACGCTTCCATGAAGCTTCCCACGCTTCGTCGCTGGACAACCCTGGTCTTCCGCACGAACGAGATCGTGCGCCGCTGGCTTGCGGGAATGCGATCTTGAGTGCGGGGCGGAAATTGACGGTTCGCCGTGTTCTGCTGGCACGCCGCCGCGTCGATCCGTGGATCCTGGTCGGGTCGATGGTTGGTCTCGGTCTGCTGCTGTCGATCGGCAAGGTCGGTTTTGCGTTTTTCGCCGCCTGCGGCATCTATCTTGCGCTTGTCAGACCGCGCTCATGGCGCGCAGCACCCCCTGCCTTTACGATCTCCATCCTCGCGTGGGCTAGCTGGCAAATTGGTCTCAGTCTCTTGCGAGGCGAGCCGATCGCCGGGAACCGAACCCTATCCTATGCCGGTATCGAGCTGGCGGTCGCATTCCTCCCAATGGGTCTCGCTTTGGTGCGCGACCCCATCGGCGCATTGGCGAACGGTGCGCGGATCGGCCTCGCATGTCTTGCGGTCGTCGCGCCAGTGGCTTTCCTGGCTGGTGAGGACCGTGTGGGGCTCGGTGGAAACGAAGCGATTTTCGCTTTCGTCATCGGTGTCGTCGCCCTGGCTGCGCGTCTTACGGTCCGAGATCCAAAGCGATGGCTGCCAAACGCGCGCTGGTGGTCCTATCTTGTCGTCGTGCCGGTTCTCCTCAGCGGAACGCGAGCCGCCTTCGTCATCGTCCTCTTGGTCATGGCAGCGGACGCGATCAGTCTTGCGCGAGGGCGCAGACCGATATGGCTAAGGGGGGCGCGAGGAATTCTAGGCGCCACGATCCTGACGCTGAGCCTTGGCATCACGGCAGCGCTGATCGTCGAAAACCGGATCAGTGCCGGCATCGACGAGTATCAGACCTTCGAGCGAACCGGTGTCGCGGCCGGATCGGTTGATACGCGGATCGTCATGTGGTCGGCTGGCTGGCAGGTACTGCGCGAACACCCTCTGCTGGGAGTCGGCGGAACGCACCGAATGGAAGCGGCAGGCCAGAAGGCGGGTCGCAACGGCTTCATGGTGACGTACTACCAGCATCTTCACAACGTCTTCCTCGATGAGGCCCTGTCGAGCGGACTCATCAGCGTCGCATTTCAGATCGCCACCTTTGCCGCCTTTCTCACGACGTTCTGGCGGGCGCCGTCCCGTCCGAGATTGCAATCGACGGCTGTGCTTCTCGTCGTGTTTTTCGCCATCTTCGGATCATTCCATGGGGTCCTCCTCAACGAGTGGACGCTGATCAGTTTGTTCGGTGTCATGTCGTGTATGCTGACGGATGCCAGACGGAAGGCTTTGAGACGCTGATGAAGGACGATGAGACGCCGCGCGTTCGGCGTGGAGCAAGGCCCCTGGGTGATCTGATCGCGGCCTTGGTCGACCCGATCGTCGCGAAGAAAGCAGGGATGACGGCTGCCCTTATCCAGTCCTGGCCGGAGATCGCCGGAGTTCGCCTGCAGGAAGGTTGCCGTCCAGAAAAGCTGGTCTGGCCCGCCCGTCGCGCGGACGGTACGACCGCGGAGCCTGCGACCCTGGTGGTCGCTTGCGAAGGAGCCTTCGTCCTGCGTTTGCAGCACGAGACGCACGAGGTTCTCGCTCGTGTGAACGCGTTCTTCGGCTACCCAGCCGTCACCAAACTGCGCATCGTTCAGAAGCCGATCCTGCGGATACGGGCGAACCGCAAGCTGCCTCGCGTTCCGCTCAACGGGGCGCAACGTCGTGGTATCGCCGAAGCGACGGCACGCATCGAGAGTCCCAGGCTGCGTTCGGCACTGGAACGGTATGGAGAAGCCGTGCTCGGACGCAACGCGGCCAACCGGAACACGCAAACCTGAACGGTCCGCCCGTTACGCTTCGTCCATGTGCGACGCGCGGCGTTGGAATCGTCGCAATCATCGATTAGGTCGAAATCGTTCGAACCCGATCAGGAAGGCTCCATGTTCAGCATGTTCCGAAATACTGTGTCCGGCGCGGCTGCCGGAGCCGTGCTGCTTGCGCTGGGATCGACCGTTGCATGGGGCCAGACCGCACCTGCGCCGGCTTCGACGGTCGAAGCGCCGGCACCAGAGGGGACCGCGGACGTCGCCAAGCTTCTGGCGCCTCAGGCGCTGCCGGACGTCGTGCTCGGAGATCCGGACGCGAAGGTCACGATCATCGAATACGCCTCGATGACCTGCAGTCACTGCCGGGACTTCCACGCTGAAACTTGGCCGACCATCAAGCGCGATTACGTCGATACCGGGAAGGCGAAGTTCATTCTCCGCGAGTTTCCCTTCGACCCACGAGCTCTGGCTGCCTTCATGCTTGCGCGATGTGCTGGCGACGACAAGCGGACCGCAATGGTCGACGTTCTGTTCGATCAGCAACGTGAATGGGCTGGCGCGGAGAACGCGTCCGTCGCCCTCCTGAAAATCGCACAGCTGTCCGGAATGTCGCAGGACCAGTTCAAGGCTTGTCTGTCGAATTCCGAACTTCAGGGTAAGGTCGTGGCCGTACAAGCTGCCGGCCAGAGCGACTTTGGCGTCAGCGCAACGCCAACGTTCTTCGTCAACGGCGACAAGTATGCCGGAGCGCTGTCGGCCGAGCAGATGGCAGCGGTCATCGAGAAGCACCTTTGAGCGCGGCAGAAGCGCTTTTTGGCACTGCAACAATTGGCGTGGCGTCGATGATCGCCTAGAAACGTCGTGGCTAGCGGCGCATCGGCGTCGCGGCTACCGTTTCCGATCGAACATCGATGGCCAAGAGACTTTTTACGTTCAAGCGCGGACACGCGGATCGTACCGTCGATGCGGCGGAAGCGCTTGGAATGAAAGGGTCGAATCTTGCGGTCCTTGCAGCGCTTGATCTGCCGGTGCCGCCCGGCTTCACGATCTCGACCAGTGCCTGGCGAGAAGCCGGGACGGCGGGTCTGCCACCGGCGGTCCGTAACGAAATCCTTTCCAGCGTCGAATGGCTCGAAGGTGTGACCGGACGTATGTTCGACGGCGCCGACCGACCGCTGTTGCTGGCCGTGCGAACCGGCGCCCGGCATGCCATGCCAGGTCTGGCCGATACGGTTCTAGATGTCGGACTGAATTCGCGAACGGTCGAGCGTTTGGCGCGCGAACTCGGAGATCTCGGGTTTGCATTCCGTTCCTACCGTCGGTTCATCGAGAGCTATTGCGCGCTCGTGCATGGTCTCGATCCCGGTGAATTCGACGATGTGACGGATCGGGAGCGGGACCGAGCCGGTTGGGTCGGTTCTGAACCGCACTCGATCGTCGACTGGCGTGCGCTGGTCGTCGCCTATCTCGAATTCGTTGAAAACGAATGCGGCGCTTCTCTCCCGCAAACTCCCCTGCAACAACTCTACGATGTCGTCGAGGCGGCTTTTGCAAGTTGGCGAAATCCCGTTGCACGAGCCTTTCGCATGGTCCACGGGATCGCCGAAAACGCCGGACTGGCGGTCACCGTCCATGCGATGATCTTCAACGAGCGTGGCGAGAAGTCGGGAACCGGACGGGCCGTGTCGCGCGATCTGAAGTCGGGCGAGCCGCGGCTGACCGGCGAGTTCACGCTCGGTGGACGGGGTATCGGCGAGGCCATCGGTATATTCCCGGACACGCTCAATCTCGCAGAGCTGGCGGGCGACGGCAGGGAGCGGTTTCCAGGCGACCTTGCCGCCTTGTCGGATTACGTCCGTCGGGTCGAGCAGCATCTCGGTGACGCGGCCGAGATCGACTTCATGGTCGGCGACGGCGAGCTCTTCCTCCTCCAGTCGCGGCCGGCAAAACGCGCGGTCGGCGAGGCGGTCCGGATTGCCGTCGAGATGACCCGCGAAAACGTCCTGACGGAAGAAGAGGCCCTTCTTCGTATCGACCCTGCGTCGCTCGACGAATTGCTTCATCCGACCATCGAACGAAGTGAGGAAACGCACGTCCTCGCCAGAGGCATGCCGGCATCGCCTGGAGCGGCCACAGGCGCCATCGTCTTCACGGCTGAGCAGGCCATCGCGCTGGCGGCGGAAGGACGCCGCTCGATACTGGTGCGTAACGAGACGATTCCGGAGGACGTGCACGGCATGCACGTGACCGAAGGCGTGCTGACGATCAGGGGCGGCACGACAAGTCATGCTGCAGTTGTCGCGCGCGGTATCGGCAAGCCATGCGTCACCGGTGCCGGATCGCTGCGCATCACGCAGGACGGCAAGGCTTTGATCGCGGCTGGGCGGACCTTTGAGTTTGGCGATGCCCTCACAATCGACGGTACCACCGGCGACGTCATCGCCGGAACGGCGCGGCTTCGCCGCCCGACCCTGACGGGCGACTTTGCGACCCTGATGTCGATGGCGGATCGTGCACGCCGCATGCGGGTTCGGACGAACGCCGAGACCCCGGCGGAAGCGAGAGCCGCTCGAGCCTTCGGGGCCGAGGGAATCGGACTGTGCCGAACGGAGCATATGTTCTTCGAAGGCGAGCGCATCCGAGTCATGCGCGAGATGATCATGGCCAGCGACGAAGAAGGGCGTCGCTCCGCTCTCGATCGTCTGCTGCCGATCCAGCGATCCGACTTCATCGAACTGTTCGAGATCATGGCGGGCCTTCCGGTCATGATCCGACTTCTGGATCCGCCGCTGCACGAGTTCCTGCCGAAGGGCGAGCAGGAGATTGCGGATACGGCGCAAACCCTCGGTATCACCGAGGCCGTCGTTGCCGAACGCCTTCAGTCGCTTCAAGAATTCAATCCGATGCTCGGTCATCGTGGGTGCCGCCTTGCGGTCTCCCATCCCGAAATCGTCGAGATGCAGGCGCGGGCGATCTTCGAAGCCGCGCTTGAAGCCGGTCAGCGCAAGGGCAAGGCCGTCGTTCCCGAGATCATGGTTCCGCTGGTCGGTCTGCGAAAGGAACTGGACTTCGTGAAGGCTCGCGTCGACGAGATCGCGGAACTCGTGATGGCGGAGCAGGGGCGTAGCCTGACCTACCTCGTGGGTACGATGATCGAGTTGCCCCGTGCCATCGTGCGGGCCGACAGCATCGCCGAGGCGGCTGACTTCTTCTCGTTCGGAACGAACGATCTGACTCAGACCGTCTACGGCATATCTCGAGACGACGCCGCTAACTTCCTGTCGACCTACCAGCGTCTGGGGATCATGGACCGCGACCCGTTCCAGTCTCTCGATGTCGAAGGAGTCGGGCAGCTGATCGCGCTTGGGGTCGAGCGGGCTCGGCGCACCAAACCGGATATCTCGCTCGGGGTTTGCGGCGAGCAGGGCGGTGATCCGACCTCGATCGCTTTCTTTGAAGAGACCGGCCTCGACTACGTGTCCTGCTCGCCCTATCGCGTACCGATCGCGCGTCTCGCGGCTGCGCAGGCAGCAATCCGGTTCGAACGGGCGATGCGTGCAGCCTCTTCACCTAAGACTCGAAGTCGCAGCTAGAAAATGCATAGTTATCGTTGGTTGTGCTGATGTCTTCACGAACCCGATGAATAGCCCGTTCGGCTTCGCTGGACCTTTCGAATAGTTAGCCCTTGTCGGAGGCGATCTCAAAAGCGGCGGTTGCCCGATCAGAGGGCTGGCGCCTCGATCATGGTGCGGTACCGCAGGGCTGATCGCTCAGCGTCCGCGAACCACGGTAGCAGCCGACAGGCTGGTCTCATGCTGGACACATGCGCACTCCGGCGGCACGCTTCCCCTCATACATTCATCGGCGATTCAACGCCGGACCGGGAGAACGTTCCCCATGCTGGGACTGATGCAACAGTGGCCGTTGCTCTGCACGAAGGTCATCGACCATGCCGCGGAGCACCACGGTCGTCGCGAAGTCGTCTCGCGCTCGGTCGAAGGACCCTTGCATCGAACGAGTTACAGCGAGGTGCGTCGCCGCGCCCTTCGTCTCGCAAAGCGCCTGGCACGCGACGGCGTTCAACCCGGCGATCGTATGGCAACCATGGCGTGGAACACGTGGCGCCATCTGGAATGCTGGTACGGGATCGTCGGCGCCGGTGCGGTCTACCATACGCTGAACCCGCGTCTTTTCCCCGAGCAGATCGCATGGATCATGAACGATGCGGATGACCGCATGCTGTTCGTCGATCTGACCTTCATTCCCCTCGTCGAGGCATTGGCTCCCAGCTTACCTCGGTTGCGGCGGATCGTCGTCCTGTGCGCGCGTGACAGTCTCCCGTCGTCGACCCTCGATCTCACCACCTACGAGGATTACCTTGCCGAGGCCGACGAGGACTTTCGCTGGGTCGAGGTCGCGGAAGGAGACGCCGCCGGCATGTGCTATACGTCGGGCACGACCGGCACGCCGAAAGGGGTTGTCTACTCCCATCGGTCCAACGTTCTTCATTCTTTGATCGCGGTCCAGCCGGACGCCATGAACCTGCGGTCGCGCGATCGCGTCATGCCGGTTGTTCCGCTGTTCCATGCAAACGGATGGGGCATCGCGTTTTCCGCCCCGATGGTCGGCGCCGCACTCGTCCTGCCAGGGCCCAAGCTCGACGGAGCATCGATCGGAACGCTCCTTCGCGACGAGAGAGTGACGTTCAGCGCTGCGGTGCCGACGATCTGGCTCATGCTTCTCCAGTATCTCGATGCCAATGGTCTCGATCTCCCGGATCTGCGTCGCGTCGTGATCGGTGGCGCTGCCTGTCCCCGCGTCGTGACCGAGGCGTTTGAAACACGTTATGGCGTCGAAGTCGTCCACGCATGGGGCATGACCGAACTCAGCCCGCTGGGCACCCTCAATGTCATGAACGCGGACACGGCCGATCTCTCGCTCGATGAACAGCTCGCACTCAAGCAGAAGCAGGGTCGCGTTCCCTTTGGCGTTGAGATGCGCGTCGTCGGTGACGATGGCGCCGAGTTGCCTCGTGACGGTCGCACGTTCGGACGGCTGATGGTGAAAGGTCCGGCCGTGTCGGCGTCCTATCATGGAGCGCAAGCTGGGCTCGATGATGCGGGATGGTTCGACACTGGCGACGTTGCGCATATCGACGAGAATGGCTTCATGCAGATCACCGACCGCGCGAAGGACGTTATCAAATCCGGCGGCGAATGGATCTCGTCGATCGATCTCGAGAATTTGGCTGTCGGTCACCCGTCGGTGGCCGAGGCAGCTGTGATCGGAGTTTCGCATTCGCGTTGGGGTGAGCGACCACTTCTCATCATCGTGCCGAAGGCAGGGTGCAGTGTCAGCCGGGACGCAATCTTGGGCTTTCTCGACGGAAAGGTCGCGCGGTGGTGGCTGCCGGATGACGTCGTGATCGTCGATGAGATTCCCCACACCGCGACCGGCAAGATCCAGAAGACCGCGCTGCGGGACCGCTATCGTGACTATCGTCTTCCGACCGCATGAAATGATAGGATCGACCCCGTACGTTCGGAGTTCGCAAGCGCATGGCAGGCCATTACATCGTCGGGCGAACAAAGACCGCGGACTGGGCCTGGTCATGCGCCGCCTTCGCTCCGGCCGTGATGATCAGCGCGATCGTCTTGTTTCGACTGACCGTTCTCGACGAAGAGACGCTGTCCTGGAGCTTCGCCCTGGCGGCTGCCTTGGTTGCAGCCGGTTTTGTTCTGGCGCTCGTCGCCTGCGGGATCGTCTGGCATCGCGGGAAACACGGAGGTGGACGCGCAACAGCGGCCTTGACCGTCGCGCTGGTTGCCGCGGCGCCATTCGCTCTGCTGGGATGGCTCTACAGCCAGTATCCGACCGGCAACTCGGCAGCGACGACGGGACTTGAGCAGCCGGTGACGTCGGGTGATCCGAACGGCGGGGTAAGGCCGCTTGTCGGCCGTGATTTCCAAGCGACAGCGTCGACCGTCTACGGAGCAGCCCGCACGGCGTTCGAAGGAAGCGGTATCGCGATCGTCGACGTCGGAACCTCCAGCCTTCCCCGGCCTGCCGCGGGTGATCTCGGCGTCAGCGGACTCGTGACGACGCCGGTTCCAACGCCTCGCGACAGCATTGACCCCACGCAGCCCTTTGATCGGTTCGCAGGTCTTGATGCAACGGACTACACGATCCAGGGCGTTGCGACCGTACCGATCCTCGGGTCGCCAAGTGATGTCGTGGTGCGGATCCAGGAAGATAACGGGGAAACCTACGTCGATATGACCTCGCGTTCGCGCACCTTGCCACTCGACCTTGGTCAAAACCGTCGGATCATCGAAGGTTTCATGGCGCGACTCGAAGAGGCCATGAACGTTCTGGAGGGCGTTACGCCGGAGGAGTAGGCGCCGGCGTCAGTCGGAATCGGTCGCCTGTGCTTTCAACCAAACCGCGCTCGACCAAATCATCGAGATGGGCGCGGGTCGAGAGCGTGGCAGCTCGCGTCAGGGATGCATCGAGATCTCGATAAAGGTCTGCGACGATGTCACCGACCCTAGCAGGACCAGCCGCGAGACGCTGCAAGACGGCCGACTCGCGCATCCTGCGGTGAGTCCGCAACGCCCGCAGTAGCGGTTGCGGCCTTTCTACGGGGCCGCCATGGCCTGGGAGATAACGCGTCTCCGACCTCCGCATAAGGCGATCGAGGGATGCGAGGTAGTCCCGTATTCGTCCATCCGGTGGAACGATAACGCTCGTCGACCATGCCATGACGTGGTCCCCCGAAAAGAGGATCGACGTGTCCGGCAAAGCGAACGAGAGGTGGTCCATCGAATGCCCCGGCGTCGCGATAACCTCGATGTCGGTGTCTCCGAGCAGATGGCGTGAACCATCCTCGAGGTGTCGATCCATCGGGCCGTCGTATCGGGGCGATGCGAAGATGGGTGCGCCGACCTTGTTCTGAAGCGAGACTGCCAGATCGCTATGGTCCCGATGTCCGTGCGTTAGCAGGATGCCGGACACATGACGGCCATCTAGGGCGGCCAGCAACGCCTTCAGATGACGCTGATCGAGAGGACCTGGATCGATGACAACGAGTTTTGCGGATCCGACGAGGTAGGTATTCGTCCCATGAAAAGTCATGGGACCTGCATTCGACGCCGTCAGTCGCAGGACATTCGGCGCAACGGAAACCGGTGTGCCATGGCAGGGGTCGAACTCGCGGTCCAGCGGAAGGCTCATTCCTGCGAATTAGCGTCGTTCAACACGGATGAGAAGCGTCGGGCTCACTGGTCACACCTGACCGCAGATTTTAAGAAGCGGCATGACCTATTCCGTCGCAGCATTTTACCGCTTCGTTGCGGTCGATGACCCCCAAGCTGAACGAGACGAGCTCGACGCGTTTTGTCGCGAGGCCGGCCTGATCGGCACGATCCTCCTAGCGCATGAAGGTATCAACGGAACCGTCGCCGGCGCGGCCGCATCGATCCACGAACTCCTGTCGAGATTGGGCGAACGGCTCGGCCTCAGCGACCGAGATATCAAGCGATCCGAAACCGAGATCGCGCCCTTCAAACGACTGCGTGTTCGGGTTCGCCCGGAGATCATCACGATGCGGGCGTCCGAGGCCGATCCGGCTCAACGCACGGGGCGACATGTATCGGCAGTGGAATGGAACGAACTTATCGCGAATCCCGACGTTCTGATCCTCGATACGCGCAATCGGTACGAGACGGTCATTGGTACGTTCGAGCGCGCCATCGTACCGCCAATCGACCAGTTCACGGAGTTCAAGGACTTTGTCGACCGCGAACTGGACCCCGGAAAGCATCAGCAGATCGCCATGTTCTGTACCGGTGGCATCCGTTGCGAGAAGGCGTCGGCGTACATGTTGGCGCGTGGCTTTGCTGAAGTCATGCAACTCGACGGCGGGATCCTCCGCTATCTCGAAGACGTCCCGAGTGGCGCGTCGCGCTGGAAAGGGGATTGCTTCGTCTTCGACGGCAGAACGGCCCTGGGAGCCGACCTCTCGCACGGTCGCTGGGAAAGCTGTTTCGGTTGCGGAGGGCCGGTTGGTGAAACCGAACGCGCGTCCGACCGGTACGAAGCTGGCGTCTCCTGTCCACGTTGCCATGCCACGCTCACCCCCGATCGGGCCGAGAGGCTTCGCCGTCGACACCGCGACCTGCGCCGAGGGATCGGGAGCCGCGACGAGACTTAACTCCGTCTTATCCTGCCGTGCAGCTATTGCCCTGCAACATGGCAGAGTTATCTCCGTTCGAGCGGAGGACCCGGGATCGACGGAGTCGTTATGAGTGCGCTACGGCAACCACGCCGGCATCTCTTCCGAATTTTGGGCGCCGGCGGCACCGCCGCCTTGCTGACCGCGTGGCAAACAGCCGATGGGTTTCCGTGGGCTGAGAATGCCATGGACGTTCAAGGGCGTATCGCGGAGATGCGGCGTGCGACACCGCTCGACATGGCCAACGGATCGACCCTCGAAGACATCCAGTTTGATGGTAACCGTTTGACCATGCGCTTGCGGGTCGATGACCGCCTCGACTTAGCTGGCGTTCGCGACGGTGATCGAGACGATCAATGCGACGTCTGGCGTAGCGCGCTTCGGAGCCGCGAGCTCAACACGGTCGAATATCGGTACACGCAGACCGGAGCGACGTCCTCGCTTTTCCTCGACCGCACGGTTTGCAACTAGACCACAAAACGCATGCGTGCCTTGCTTGAGCAACGCAATTCCGGAGGACCGCTTGCGTATGCTGTCGTACCCCTCGTACGCCACTCACGCTAAGCGCGGTTGAAGTTCGGAGCAAAGGCTTGGCGGATCAGTCCCCCGCGTGGGCCGGCAACCAGGGACAGAAGATAACCGACGCTCGCAGACAGGATGATCGCAGGCGACGACGGCAGATCGTGGTGGAACGAGATCAGCAAGCCCGCCAGCGACGACGCAATGCCGAGCGCAGCGGCAACGATCATCTGACCCGAGACGCTTGCTGACCAGAAACGACTCGACGCGGCCGGAAGCATCATGATGCCGATGACCATGAGCGTACCCAGCGCCTGAAACCCGCCGACGAGGTTCAGAACGACCAGCACAAGAAAGATACCGTGGGCCACGCCGCCTGCGGGGCCAAGCGTGCGCAGAAACGCCGGGTCCAGGCACGCCGCAACGATCGCACGGTAAAGCAAGGCAATCAGAATCAATGAAACCGTCGCGACGCTCGCCATCAAGAGCAGCGCTGCATCGTCCAACGCCAGGACCGTTCCGAACAGGACGTGGAGAAGGTCGATATTCGAACCTTTGACCGACACCAGAAGGACGCCGAGCCCGAGCGACGCGAGATAGAAGGCCGCGAAGCTCGCATCCTCTCGAATAGTCGTGAATCGCGAAACGAGGCCGGCGAGTGCCGCCACGAGGAGTCCGGAAACGAGTCCGCCCAGCGCCATCGCGAACAAGGAAAATCCGGCCAGGAGGAAGCCGATCGCGGCTCCGGGAAGAATGGCGTGCGACATCGCATCGCCGATCAAGCTCATTCGTCGGAGAACGAGGATGACGCCGAGCGGACAGGCCCCGAGCGAAAGCGCCACACATCCCAGAAGCGCACGGCGCATGAACCCAAAATCCGCAAACGGTGCGATCGCAAACTCCCAGACACTCATTCCGCCGCGAACCTTGCTTCGTTCCCCTCACCGGACAGCATGGCCGCAAAGGCTGTGTCGGTCGGGCCATGTGTAACCAGGCGGTGCCGAAGCAGCATGACTTGAGCGAACTCGCGTCTCACCAGGGCCATGTCATGCAGGACGGCGACAATGGTACGACCGTTCATGTGCCACTCGCGAAGCAGCGCCATCAGCACGTTTGTCGTCTTTGCATCGACGGCCGCAAACGGTTCGTCCAGGAGCATGAGGGGAGCGTCCTGAAGGATCAGGCGAGCAAAAAGGGCGCGTTGAAACTGCCCGCCGGACAACTGGGCGATCTGGGTGCGGGTTTGGGTTGTGAGTCCAACGCGTTCGATAGCGGCGAGAAGCCGGTTCTCCTCAGATGCGGCAAGACTGCGCGACAGGCCGATACGCGGCCAAGCGCCTAACGAAACGAAATCGGCCACGTCGATCGGGAAGCTTCGATCGATCTCCTGCGCCTGCGGCAAGTAGGCGATGTCCGCACGCCGCAGACCGTCAAGCGAGATGCGACCTGTCGTCAATCGAACGATACCCATGATCGCGCGAAGGAGGGTCGATTTCCCGGCTCCATTCTCGCCGACCACAGCCGTCATCGAGCCACGCTCGAACGTCGCATCGACGTCTGAGAGGGCGAGCGTTCGGCCGAACCGTACGCCGACGTTCTCCAAGCGAATAGCCGCCGACACGTTAGCCGCCGATCGTGAGACCGACGCCAAGCCACAGCATCATGAGCGGCACGGCGACAAGGAGCAGCCGGCGCAACGCTGAACTCCGGAGAACGGATCGGGGAAGGGAAGACGACATAAGCGTCCCATCATGTGCGTGATACGGCGTGTTATAACATAACGCCGCGTCGCGGAAGTGTCTTGGATGATGGGACGCAGGGTCGCTCGTTCTCCGGAACGACCTCAGGCGTTGCGGGCCTTCGGACGCCGCGGTTTGCCGTTACCCTTCCCCAGCGACTCGCGAGGGGCGGGAGACTTCGAACGCGCCCCGTCTGACTTTTTGAAGGGCTTGCGGTCAGGCCGGTCACGCCGTTCGGCCGGACCAACCTCGCCGTCGAACCGGGTGATGGTGATATCGTCGAGCGTTCCCTGCGCCGCAGCGGCGAATTTATCGGCCGAAGCCTCGCTGATCTGGAACTTCGTTTCCCGGTCGAACACGCGGATCGCTCCGATGTCGTCCCGCGTCACGCGTCCGCGCCGGCAGAGAAGCGGGAGCAACCATTTCGGGTCGGCGTTGTTGCGCCGTCCGATATCCAGCTTGAACCAGACGGTCGGGCCGTCGTTACGACGTGCCGAACGAGGCGCGTCGTGGCTCGCGTCTTGTGTCGGCTTCGGTCCACGACCTCGCTGCGGGCGCTCCGCTTCGAAGCCGGGATCGTAGACGTCCTCCGGTGCCGGCAAGCGAAGGCGATAGATACGCGCCAATGCCGCGGCGACTTCCTCGGCCGGCCGACGCTCGAGCAGAACACGCCCGACCTCGATATCCTCTTCGCTGGCTTCCTCGGTCAAAAGAGGATCGGACAGCAGCCGCTCCCGATCGAGAGCGCGAATCTCGTCGGCTCGTGGCGCACCGCTCCAGGATGGGCGGATGTGCGCTTCCGCCAGCAGGCGTTCAGCCTTGCGGCGTCGCGACAGTGGTACGAGCAAAGCCGAGATGCCCTTGCGCCCCGCGCGTCCGGTTCGCCCGCTGCGATGCTGCAATGTTTCGGCGTCGTTCGGTAGCTCGGCATGGATCACCAAGCCCAGAGACGGCAGGTCAATGCCTCGTGCCGCGACGTCGGTCGCGACGCAGACCCGTGCGCGTCCGTCGCGCAACGCCTGCAGTGCCTGATTGCGCTCGGACTGTCCAAGTTCTCCGGACAGCGAGACGGCCGCAAATCCGCGATCCAGCAACCCGGAATGCAGGTGGCGGACTTGCTCGCGCGTGTTGCAAAAGACGATGGCGCTCGGAGCTTCGACCTGACGCAAAAGATTGACGACTGCGAGTTCGGTTTCCGTGGGAGCGATCCGAATGGCTCGATACTCAATGTCGGCATGGCTCGAGGTACCCGCACTGGCCTCGATCCGTACGGCATCGCGCTGATAGCGTCGCGTCATGGCAACGATCGGCTTCGGAAGGGTCGCGGAGAAAAGGAGCGTACGTCGTTCGCTCGGCGTCGCTTCCAGGATGAATTCGAGGTCCTCGCGGAAGCCGAGATTCAGCATCTCGTCAGCCTCGTCCAGAACCAAGGCCCGCAGATTGCCGATCAGCAGGCGTCCTCGTTCGAGGTGGTCGCGAAGCCGACCCGGTGTGCCGACGACGATATGGGCGCCTCGCGCAAGAGCACGCTGCTCGGACCGCGGATCCATGCCGCCAACGCAGGTCACAACACGCGCGTCGGCCTTTTCATAAAGCCAAGCGAGTTCACGCTGAACCTGCAACGCCAGTTCGCGGGTCGGCGCGACGATCAACGCCAGCGGCTCGCCAGCTTCCGGCAGGCCACCGTCACCGAGCAACGTGCTGCCGAGCGCGAGACCGTAGGCAACCGTCTTGCCGGATCCGGTTTGTGCCGAAACGAGAAGGTCACGCCCCTCGGCTTTGGGCTCCAGCACCGCATCCTGGACCGGCGTAGGATCGGCATAGCCACGAGCAGCGAGCGCATCGGCAAGCGCGGGATAGTTCGTGCGAAAGGGCACTGATGAATTCCTTAGAGCTGAGCACGGACGAGCGCGCTCATGCGAGGTCGTTCATGACCCCGCTTCCCGTTCGATGGGCAGCGACGAATGCCCGAACGGTTCAACGCCCTAGGTCTGCGGCTGACTCAGCCGCGTGCGGACAAACCGCGATATCGCTGATCGAGCGCCAGCCTATAGACGGTTTGTCAATGCTTGGCGAGGCGTCGGTGACGCTCTCCGTTACATCGCGAGGCCCAGGTTCAACCCGACCAACCAGAACAACGCCGAGATCGTCAATCCGTAGTAAAGCCCGCGATAGGGGCCCAAGGTTTCCTGCCGCATGATTCTCCTCCCGTCCATGGAGCCTCTCCGGCATCTTGCGCACCGGTCGATTGATTCAAAATTGACGCAACCGATGTGATTCTTCAACTGGCAGAATGGTTTGGCAGCGCGTTCGTCGGCTCGGTACAAGACCGATGCCGCTTGCGTTGCCGTCTGCCCGCCGTCGTCCGGTACCAAGACGTGGTCAAAGGGTCGCCGACGCACCTTGCTGTATCGTTACGAACGCTGCGATGTCCGTCGATGTCAGGCGAAAGCAGGCACTATCCTGCAAAACGGCGAGAGAACTGCGGCGACCGATACTGGTTAGGGGAGGGGTTGGTCGTCGTCCAACGCCGAGCTTGTAGGGTCGCGGTTGATACCGGTCTTGAGCCGCAAACAGACCGGTCGCGCAATGGCGCCCAGGTAGTCAATCCGTTGACAACGTTACGATTGTGCTCGCTGCAAGACGGTCGATTTCTAGGAAAGCAGGCCTGCGTTGGAGATCGCTCGGTGGCTGGGGCGCCTGGATTCGAACCAGGGAATGGCGGTACCAAAAACCGCTGCCTTACCGCTTGGCTACGCCCCATCACAACGCGTCGCGCACCGGTCCTATAGGAGAGCCGTGAAGCGGTTGCAACATCGAAGGGTTGCGCCAACCTTGCTGGCACAGATGCTGCGACACCCCGTTGCAAGGCGACGCGACCTTGGCTATACACCGCGTCGGTCGCGGAGTGTAGCGCAGCCTGGTAGCGCACCTCGTTCGGGACGAGGGGGTCGCAGGTTCAAATCCTGCCACTCCGACCAATCTTCAAACAGACAAGTTTTCCTAGTCGATGCCGTCTTGCGGTCGTAGGAACCGTGGCTGCAACGATGGCTGCTCCAGCCCTCACATGGCTGGACCGTGCTGGCATTGACTTTGTCAGTCCCTTATTGAGGCGACAGTTCGGTTGATCCGGTATGAACGGAAGTCGCCTCTATGCTGACCATGAAGGGAAAATACGGTCTTAAGGCGATGTTGCACCTCGCGCGACTGCCTGCTGGCGAGCGAGCGCTTTCGGAAGAGATCGCGACCGCGCACAACATTTCCAAGAAGTTCCTCGACGCCATTCTCGCTGATCTGCGCCTGGCAGGCCTCGTTCATGCCCGTAAGGGGCGGGGCGGCGGCTACCTACTGGCGCAGGACTCCTCGCAAATTCGGATCGGGCAAATTCTGCGCGTCCTCGACGGCCCGCTTGCGCCGATTCCATGTGCGAGCCGAACCGCTTACCGACGTTGTGACGATTGTCGAGATGAGCGGTCCTGCGCCGTGCGCCGTATGATGCTGGAGGTCCGCAATGCCATTTCGGCCGTGCTGGACGACAAGACGCTCGCAGAGGCGGCAGGTAGCTTCACCGAACACGACCTCGAATTCCGCGAACTGGCGGTGGTTTGATCACCCGTTCCCCGTCAGTCTAGTAAATTAGTAAACCTTGGTTCCCCGTCCTGCGCTGCGTTGGCTATCGTCATAGCAGGTCACAGTCAGGCGCGGAGACCATCCATGACTCAGACGTTGCTCATTCCCGGTTTGAACGGCTCGCCGGACGGCCACTGGCAGCGTTTCTGGACGCAGGACGAGCCTCATGCGGAACTCGTTGAACAGGAGGACTGGGCGTCGCCCCGCCTGACCGATTGGTTGCACGCTCTCGAAGCGCAGATCGCCGCAAGTGCACCCGGTGTCATCCTTGTTGCGCACAGTCTGGGATGCGCACTGGTCGGGGCGTTGGCGCGACGTCCAGCCGGTGCGCATGTCGGTGGCGCCTTGCTGGTTGCGCCAGCGGATACAACGGCATTGGCTAACACTCTACCAACGGTTGCCGCGTTCGAAGCTGGGACGCAAGCGACGCTACCCTTCGCCTCTATCGTCGTGGCAAGTCGCAACGACCCCTTCATGACTTTCAGCCAAGCCGAGGATCAGGCACGCCGCTGGGGATCCGCGCTGGTCGATCTCGGTGCAGCGGGTCATATCAATATCGGTAGCGGATACGGGCGTTGGCCCGACGGCATGACCCTGGCGGATGGACTTCGCGGTCGCCCGTCCAGGCAGCGGAATGGTGTCGACCATGCGCGTCGATGGTGGAGTGAGGTCCACCCATCCAACGCTTCCGCTCACGATGTCGGTCTGGGGATCGTTTGACCTCAAACGCCCTACGCGATCCGAATTCGGTTCCCCGCCGGATCCACGACTTCGGCGTGATCGCTGTGGCGTGCGACGAGAACACCCGCCCGCGATGCTCGGTCCGCGATGGCGTCGACCCAAACCCGCTCTCGCGCGAGAAACTCGACGGACTTGAGACCGGCGTCGCCTTGCTTCCGTGTCGCGGCGCCCCGGCTATGCCAGACGTTGACCGCCAAGTGGTGATGATAACCGCCGGAGGACAGGAAGGACGCACCTGAAACCTCTACGGTCAGATCAAGCCCGACCACATTCCGATAGAAGTCAGTTGCAGACGTCAGGTCGCCGACGCGCAGATGAACGTGTCCGATTGTGGTTCCCGACGGCGCCCCATGCCAGGACGTCGATCCAGCCGCCGTCAGAACTGAGGGTATCGACAGGCGCTGCGTCGTCATCCGCAGAGCGGTCCCATCGCGTGGCCACAGCGAGGCTGGACGATCGACGTAGATCTCGATGCCGTTGCCCTCCGGATCCGAAAGGTAGACGGCCTCGCTGACCCCGTGATCAGATGCACCCGCGATTTGGAGGCCTATCGACGACGCGTGACGTAGCCACCGTCCAAGATCCGCCCGTGAGGGCAGAAGGAAGGCGGTATGGAACAACCCAGCCTCGCTCGCCGCCCGCCGATTGTCTTCCGGCGCGCGGTGCAGCTCCAGAAAGCCGTATCCGTCGACGCCCAGACGCAGAGCGTCGTCGGTCGGCGCGATGTCCTCGAGCCCGAGTGCGGTCCGATAGAATTCCCGTGCGCGCTGAACGTCACGGACGGCGAGTGCAACGCGGCCGATGCGCAAAGGTGGGTTCGAAACGGTCGACAAGGGTGTCATCATCTTCACTCCGAAGCCGACATGACGGCTTACGGGCAAGGAGATGATGACATCACCGCTGGCTCGGATAGGGGCGTAACGGACGACGCACTGTCGCCCGCCGAGCCGTTCACTCCCGCAGCAGCGTGGTTCCGGCGATCTCGATGCCGAAACCCGTCAGGCCGACATAGCCTCGCTCCTGCGAGGTCAACACGTCGATGGACCGGACGTCGAGATCTCGGAGGATTTGGGCTCCGACACCGACCTCACGCCAACGTTGAGATCGGACCTTCGCACTGCCATGCTGTTCGCCGTCTGCAACGCCAGCTGCGTTGACGTTGGTTGCCAATTGCGCTGGGTCGAAATCATCGATCTGCGCGTTTCGAAGCAGCATGAGAATGCCGCGCCCCTTGGTGCGGATGTGGTCGGTCGCGATATCGACCCAGCTGCGCGCACCCGATTTGCGAAGAAGCTCTTCGACCGGCTGTTCGCGATAGATCCGAACCGGCACATGCTCTGCGGTCCGGACATCCCCGAAAACAGCGACGACATGCTGCACATCGTCGAATGGCGTCTGGTAGACCAGGACCCGCGCCGGTAGACCAGCGATCGTCACCGCATCGTCGCGAACACGACGCACGAAACTCTCACGCCGAATGCGATACGAGATCATATCCTCGATCGAAACGATCTTGAGACCGTGTTCCTTCGCGAACGGGATCAACTCGCCGAGACGCTTGACGGTACCATCGTCGTTGACGATTTCTGCAAGGATCCCGGCCGGCGGCAGACCAGCGAGGCGCGCGAGATCGACACCCGCCTCGGTATGTCCCGACCGGGTAAGGACACCGCCCTCGCGAGCGATGAGCGGGAACATGTGTCCGGGCCGGATGAAGTCGGACGGAGCAACGTTGTCGTTGACGAGCGCACGTGCGGTATTGGCCCGTTCTTCCGACGAGATGCCGGTCGTCATTCCGACACGATAGTCCACGGATACCGTGAACGCCGTGCGCATCGGGTCGAGGTTGTTGGCGACCATCGGCGGCAGATTGAGGCGTTCGGCGCGCTCAGCCGTCATCGGAACACACAAGATGCCGCTGGTATGGCGGATCATGAAGGCGATCTTCTCGGGCGTCGCCTTGGACGCCGCCATGATCAGGTCGCCTTCATTCTCCCGGTCCGTGTCGTCGACGACGACGACGAGTTCGCCCGCGGCGATCGCGGCGATCGCATCCTCGACCTTGTTCAGTTCCATGTCCGATTCCTGCGCTTCTCTCGCAGGATGGCTTAACCGCGTCCGCGATAGGGCGGAACCCCCTGATCCGGAATGAACAGACCGTCCGGTGCGGGACCCGTTTGCCAGAAGACGTCGATGGGAATGCCGCCGCGCGGATACCAATAGGCACCGATCCGCAACCATCGCGGTTCCATCGCGGCGACAAGCCGTTTGGCGATCGAAACCGAGCAGTCCTCGTGGAAGGCGCCATGGTTGCGATAGCTGACAAGGAACAGCTTGAACGATTTGGATTCGACGAGGCGTCGATCCGGAACGTAGTCGATGACGAGATGGGCGAAGTCGGGTTGGCCCGTGACCGGACAAAGCAATGTGAACTCTGGCGCGGTCAGGCGTACGAGCGTCGGAGCTCCGTCGCCATGCGAGAAGGCGACGGTTTCCAGCAACGCGTCCTCGGGACGCGCGGCCGGGCGGGCGTCGGCGCCGAGTTGGGTCAGTTCGCTTTCGCTCGTCACGGCGTCGTACCGGCTACGGGTTCCGCCAAGCAATAGCTCGACAGGAACTGGACGTAACACGCGACCTCGTCCCACCCGTGATAGATCATGCGCAGCGCCACGAACAGGATGACCGCAAGGCCGATCCAGGCAATGAAACGGTACTTGTTGAGAACATTGGCAATCAGCGTCGCCGCGGCGCCCATCAGCACGACCGATATCAGCAGGCCAACGACCAGGACTTCGACGTGGTCCTGGGCGGCGCCAGCCACCGCGAGAACGTTGTCGAGCGACATCGAAACGTCGGCGATGATGATCTGCAGCATGGCCTGACCAAAGGTCTTGTGCTGCCTGGAGGCGTTGGCCAAGGCTGCCGCCTCTTCCTCCTCATGCGATCCTGCGCGGATCTCGCGGAACATCTTCCAGCAGACCCACAGAAGCAGGATGCCGCCGGCGAGCGTCAGACCAACGATGGCCAACAGCTGGACGGCGACCAACGCGAACAGGATGCGAAGGACGACGGCGCCACCGATGCCCCAGAAGATCACGCGCCGGCGGATGGCCGGATCGACCCCCGCCGCCGCCATTCCGACGACGACCGCATTGTCGCCCGCCAGAACGACGTCGATGAAGAGGACCTGCAGGAGCGCAGCCAGTTCGGCCGACAGGAAAGCTTCGGTCATGCGGGAAGTGTCCGGAACAGAAGGAGACGTTCGTCCTCTTCGATCACGAAGACCTGTTTGTCGACCATATTTTCGTTTGCGCCTCAATTCACGAGATCACGCGACCGTGACATCAAGCGGCGGTGGGTAACTTTGGTCAAGGCGCTGTCGGTTTATCGTTGAGGTTTGTCGTATTCTAACGTTGCAGGCGTGTTGAGAGAGGCTCTAAGCTCCCCGGCAAGACAGCCTGGGAGGCAACGCTGCGAAACACGACCTTCGACCGGGAGGAGGCGACCGGAATCGTCCGGTCACTTGGCCACCTCGAGGGACCCCTGCTGCCGGTACTGCACGCGCTGCAGGATCGCTACGGCTACATCGACGAAGACGCGATGCGCCTGGTTTCAGCGGAACTCAACCTCTCCCGTGCGGAGGTCTACGGCGTCGTCAGCTTCTATCATGACTTCCGCATGGCTCCGGGTCCTGTGCACCAGGTCAAGCTCTGCCGAGCCGAAGCCTGCCAAGCTCGTGGTGGCGATGGCATCGCTCTCTGCTTCGAGAACAAGCTCGGCGTTCGCTTGGGCGAGCCTGCGGTCGGCGACGTCGTATCGCTGGAAGCGTGCTATTGCCTTGGCCTATGCGCAATCGGCCCTAACGCAATAATCGATGGCGCGCTCGTCGCGCGCCTCGATGAAGCGAAGGTTGCAAAACTCGCCGCGGAACTCGGCTGATGGTCCGCATCTTCGTGCCGTTGGATTCGTTCGCCGTCGCCTCCGGTGCTGACGAGGTCGCGCGGCGCCTATCCCTTCAGGCGGCGAGCAGGAACGAAGCGGTCACGATCGTCCGCAACGGTTCACGCGGGATGGCTTGGCTCGAACCGCTCATCGAAGTCGAAACGGTTGACGGGCGTCTGGCTTACGGACCGATCGAGCCGGGCGACGTTGACGAGGCATTCTACGAAGCGCTCGTGTCGGCGAGCGGTCATGCCCGATGCATTGGGAACCCGGAGGCTCACCCATTTCTGAGCCGGCAGACGCGGCATACCTTCAAGCGCTGCGGTATCATCGATCCGCTCGATATCGCCGACTACGAGCGCCACGGCGGTCTGGCTGGACTGCGTCGCGCCCTCGCAATGGGGCCGACGCAGGCGATCGAAGAGGTGACGCGATCCGGCCTGCGCGGTCGCGGCGGTGCAGGCTTCCCGACCGGCGTCAAATGGAAGACCGTTGCGGAGGCTCCAGGCGACCGACGTTACATCGTGGCCAATGCCGACGAGGGCGACTCCGGGACTTTCGCCGACCGTATGCTGATGGAGGGCGATCCTTTCTGTCTCCTCGAGGGGATGGCAATCGCGGGAGTCGCAACCGGCGCGACGAAGGGTTTCATCTATCTCCGCTCGGAATACCCGGTAGCAATCGACGTCATGTCGCGGGCCGTCATTCTGGCACGACGCGCGAACTTGCTCGGACCATCGCTACTCGGAACCGACACGGCTTTCGATGTCGAGGTTCGGGTCGGCGCGGGCGCATACGTTTGCGGGGAGGAAACGGCTCTTCTTGACAGTCTCGAGGGTAAGCGAGGACAGGTGCGGGCCAAACCTCCCTTGCCGGCGCATAAAGGCCTGTTTGGTTACCCGACGGTCGTGAACAATGTCGTGACGCTTGCGTCGGTGCCGGAAATCTATCGCACAAGTGCGGAAGCCTATGAAGAGCTTGGGATAGGGCGCTCCCGCGGAACCATGCCGCTGCAGATCGCCGGCAACGTCCGTTTCGGAGGCCTGTTCGAAGCTCCGTTCGGACTAACCCTCGGAGAGATCGTCGACGATATCGGCGGCGGAACGCAAAGCGGGCGACCGGTCCGGGCGGTTCAGGTCGGCGGACCGCTCGGTGCGTATTTCCCTCGAAGTCTGTTCGATACCGTAGTCGACTACGAAGCGTTCGCTGCCCGTGACGGATTGATCGGGCATGCTGGGATCGTCGTCTTCGACGAAACAGTCGACATGCTTCGGCAAGCGCGCTTCGCGTTCGAGTTCTGTGCCGCCGAGAGTTGCGGCAAATGCACGCCGTGCCGGGTCGGTGCGGTACGTGGGCTCGAGACGATGGACAGGATCATCGCCGGTTCGCCCGGGACGACACAACTCGAACTCGTCGAGGATCTTTGCAACACGATGAAGTTCGGTTCGCTCTGCGCTCTCGGCGGCTTCACGCCCTATCCGGTCATGAGTGCGATCAATCACTTCCCGGAGGACTTCGATACCGCGCCACAGCGGTTGGCCGCGGAGTAGGGAGGAAGCCATGTCGCTGATCCGGGAAATCGACTACGGCACGCCCGCATCGCGGAACGGGACCGACGTCACCCTGACGATCGACGGTCGCACCGTTCGCGTTCCGGCGGGAACGTCCGTCATGCGGGCGGCCATGGAAGCGGGTATCGGCGTGCCCAAACTCTGCGCGACCGACATGCTCGACGCGTTCGGGTCCTGCCGCCTTTGCGTTGTCGAGGTCGAAGGCATGCGAGGGACGCCCGCGTCCTGTACGACGCTTGTTGCCGAGGGTATGCGCGTCTCGACGCAGACCGATCGGCTCAAGCGGATCCGCAAGGGCGTGATGGAGCTCTACATCTCCGATCATCCGCTCGATTGTCTGACCTGCGCGGCGAATGGCGATTGCGAGTTGCAAACGCAGGCCGGAGCGGTGGGGCTGCGCGAAGTTCGATACGGCGCCGAGGGCGAGAACCATCTCGGCCAGCCGAAGGACATCTCGAACCCCTACTTCCAGTTCGATCCGTCGAAATGCATCGTATGCTCGCGTTGCGTGCGCGCCTGCGAAGAGGTGCAGGGGACGTTCGCACTCACTATTGCCGGACGCGGCTTCGATGCGACCGTGTCCGCCGGATCGGTCTCCGATGACTTCTTCTCCTCGGAATGCGTCTCGTGCGGTGCTTGCGTTCAGGCCTGCCCGACGGCGACACTGGAAGAGAAAGCCGTCGTCGAGATCGGATTGCCCGAACACTCCGCCGTGACGACCTGCGCCTACTGTGGGGTTGGCTGCTCGTTCAAAGCCGAGATGCGAGGCGAAGAACTGATCCGCATGGTGCCGTACAAGGACGGCAAGGCCAATCACGGACACTCCTGCGTCAAAGGCCGTTTCGCGCTGGGCTACGCGACCCATCGCGATCGTGTGCTCAAGCCGATGATCCGCGAGCACCATACGCATCCCTGGCGCGAGGTGTCCTGGGACGAGGCCATCGGCTATGCCGCCCGCAAGTTGCGCGACATTCAGGCTCGATATGGACGCGGAGCTATCGGCGGGATCTCGTCGTCACGCTGCACGAACGAGGAAGTCTTCCTCGTCCAGAAAATGGTCCGCGCCGGCTTCGGCAACAACAACATCGATACGTGCGCCCGGGTCTGTCACTCACCGACCGGTTATGGCCTCTCGACCACATTCGGGACATCGGCGGGTACTCAGGACTTCGACTCGGTGGAGGAAGCCGACGTCATTCTTGTGATCGGTGCCAACCCGACCGACGGGCATCCCGTCTTTGGCTCACGACTCAAGAAGCGTTTGAGGCAGGGCGCGCGATTGATCGTCGTGGACCCGCGTCGCATCGATTTGGTGCGCACGCCCCATGTGGAAGCGGCCCACCATCTGGCACTCAAGCCCGGCACGAATGTCGCGATGCTGACCGCACTCGCGCATGTCATCGTGACCGAGGGACTGGTGGACGAAGCCTTCGTGCAGGAACGCTGCGAATGGGATGCGTTCCAGGATTGGGCCGCGTTCGTGGCGGACCCGAACCGGTCTCCGGAAGCTGTCGAAGCGACAACCGGCGTTGCTGCCGCCGATGTTCGAGCGGCTGCCCGACTGTATGCGACGGGTGGAAACGGAGCGATCTACTACGGTCTCGGCGTGACCGAGCACAGTCAGGGATCGACCAGCGTCATGGCGATCGCCAACCTCGCCATGGCGACCGGGAACATCGGGCGCCGAGGGGGCGGAGTGAACCCGCTACGCGGTCAGAACAACGTCCAAGGCTCCTGCGACATGGGTTCGTTTCCTCACGAACTCAGCGGCTATCGTCACATCAGCCGTGACGACGTACGCGAGACGTTCGAGAGCTTGTGGGGCGTTCATCTCGATGCCGAACCGGGCCTGCGCATTCCGAACATGTTCGATGCGGCGGTCGAGGGGACCTTCAAGGGCCTGTACGTCCAGGGCGAGGACATCCTCCAATCCGATCCGGATACGAAGCATGTCTCGGCGGGGCTGGCCGCGCTGGAATGCCTGATCGTGCAGGACCTTTTCCTGAACGAGACCGCAAACTATGCGACCGTCTTTCTGCCGGGATCGACGTTCCTCGAGAAGGACGGGACGTTTACGAACGCGGAGCGGCGCATCAATCGCGTCCGCAGGGTCATGTCGCCTCGCAGCGGATATGCGGACTGGGAGGTCACACAGCTCCTCGCGCGCGCGCTGGGCATGGACATGGACTACCGGCATCCGTCGGACATCATGGACGAGGTCGCGCGTACCACGCCGAGCTTCGCGCATGTCAGCTACGCGCTGCTCGAAGAACGTGGTTCGGTGCAATGGCCGTGCAACGAACAGCATCCCGACGGAACTCCGATCATGCATGTCGACGCTTTCATGCGGGGCAAGGGACGCTTCATCGTGACGGAGTATGTACCCACCGACGAACGCGTGGGTCCACGTTTCCCGCTGCTCCTGACGACGGGTCGCATCCTTTCGCAGTACAACGTCGGAGCTCAGACGCGACGGACCGCCAATGTCGTGTGGCATCATGAGGATCTCTTGGAGATCCATCCGCACGACGCCGAGCAAAGGGGCGTGCGCGACCGAGATTGGGTGCGGCTCGACAGCCGGGCAGGGTCCACGTCGCTACGAGCTTGCATCACGGATCGGGTGGCACCCGGCGTCGTTTATACGACGTTCCACCACCCGGCGACGCAGGCCAACGTCATCACGACCGACTTCTCGGATTGGGCGACGAATTGTCCGGAGTATAAGGTCACTGCGGTTCAGGTTTCACCGTCGAACGGACCCACCGACTGGCAGGATGCCTACGAAGCCTTGAGCCACGAAAGCCGACGCGTAGCTCGCGAGTTGGATGCGGCGGAGTAAAAGCACTTGCTCGAAGACCCGTTCGAAACGCGACGGTCGATCAGCTTCCGCAAGGGTGCGTTCCATTTGGAACATCGAGCCGTGCCGCAGGAAACGGCGATCGCGATCACCGTGAACGGCACGACGCACGCGGTCATGATGGCGACCCCCGCCGACCTGCGTGATTTTGCGTTCGGGCTCATCCTCAACGAAGGCATTGCGAAAACACCGGCGGATGTCGCCGATCTCTCTATCGTGCGCCTGGAGAATGGAATCGACTGCCGGATCTGGCTGACGCCGGAGCGGGCGGCCGGGTATGTCGCAAGGCGCCGTCAGATGACGGGACCGGTCGGATGTGGTCTCTGCGGCGTCGATAGTTTGGCGCTGGCGTCTCCTGATCTACCTCCGGTGGAGGCTATGCTCGCCGTTCATCCCCAAGCGATCCGGCGGGCCTTCGACAGCTTGCAACTCGAGCAGCAACTCGGGCGACGTACGAGAGCTGTCCACGCTGCCGGGTTTGCAGACGCTGACGGAACTCTCGTTGTCGTGCGCGAGGATGTCGGACGACACAACGCCTTAGACAAGGTAGCGGGCTCGCTCGCGCTGAACGGTCGGCCAGCCAACGAAGGCCTTATCGTCGTTACCAGTCGTGTTTCGGTCGAACTCATTCAGAAAGCCGCGCGAATGGGCTCCCCGCTCCTGGCGGCGGTGTCCGCGCCGACCGATCTGGCCATACGCACCGCCACAGCGCTCGGAATCTGTCTCGTCGCAGTCGTCAGGGGCGACGAGTTCGAAATCCTCACTCACGCACACCGCATCGTAGGGACTGCAGGGATCGACAGCGATGCCGCGTGAGAAGCTCATCCATATGGCCAACCAGATCGCGACATTCTGCCAGTCCAACCCGCAGGGCGCGCGCCATACGGCCGACGTAGCCGATCATATCAATAAATACTGGGATCCACGCATGCGGCGCCAGTTATTGGAAGTCGCAACATCCGGACCAACCGACGACATCCATCCACTCGTCCTCGCGGCGCTTCCCGCTGTTCGAGTTCCGCCTTGACCGGACGGAGAGTGATACTCAAGCGTCCGTTCGGCTTACATCAATTGGTCGGAGATACCGGCCCGGCTGCTTCTCGTACCAGACCGGTCGCGAAATCTCGCAAAGCCTGTGCAAGATCTGGCTCATTGACGGCGTTGGCAGCATCTTCGGGTGTGAACCAACGACGATTGCGCTGCGTGGCTTCCGGCCAAACTTCCATCTCTTCTCGAACCTGCAACGGGAAGAGGCGAACGCGGCATGGAACGATATCGCCGTTTCCCAAGACTTTCGGGTAGCGGTAGCTGCCGCTAGCCTTTTTTCGGATACGACCGTGAACGCCTGCCTCCTCGAACGCCTCTTGGGCGGCGGCTTGATGGGGACGCTTGGATTTCATCGGCCATCCCTTCGGAATGACCCACCGGCCAGTCTCTCGTGATGTGATCAACAGAATGCGCAGCCCACCTGCGTCGCTCTCGCGATATGCGATGGCTCCGACTTGGCGGCGCGTTTTCATCGTAACACCTCTTCGGGAAGGCTTGTTCATAGCCGAACTGATCGCTCGTTCAAACCAGTTTGTGCCTGCTTTCTTTCGCGAGCGTTGCGCCAAAGAGGCCGGAGGAGGTTGGCATTCGCTACTCTCCGCAGTTGAATAAAAGCCGTGCTTGGTGGAGTGTATGTTGTCCACCACCGCACCGCGTTTACATGTTCCTAGCCGATGGTGCTTCGGTGGTCAGACGTGGACAGGTGTGCCGAACGAACGCTTGTCAGGTGGCGCCCTGCAACCTATCGTTGATATGCTTCTATCAGATTGCTTGAATGCTGACGTTGATTGCCCGATCAACGGTTTGAAGTTCGCGACAGATGACTCGCCGGGGGGAACGTGCGCAGCGACCGTTACGAAGCCATCCCAGGAACGCCTTGGTTCGATGCGACCGAGATGAACCGCGGGTCGGGTGAGGGGGCCGGTGACGACGAGAAGCTCGTAACGTCACTAGAGACGGATGAGCAGATCGCTGTTGCGTTGATGGCGCTCGCATCGAGTCTCCTCAAACGTCGGCATCCATCCGTCGCCGCGATGCTGCAATACGCGATGACCGACATCGTCGCATCCGATCAGGAGTGAATGGGGATCACTTTCGGGTCCGAGCGCGTTGCAGCCGATCGAAAACGGACAGCAGCAAGGGGTAACGCCGTGACCGACATTCACTATCAGGTCGTTCAGCACGACGGGGGATGGGCCTACAAACTCGGAGATGTCTATTCCGAGACCTTTCGAACCCACGAGGCGGCGACAGCGGCGGCAAAAGAGGTAGCCCAGCGCCAGGAACTCGCCGGTGAGACGGAAGGCATCGTCTATCAGGACCGAAGCGGCACCTGGCATGAAGAAGTCTCGAGAGGCGACGATCGCCCCCATGCCGACGTCAAGGACGAAGGCTAGGCGTCGTCTTAGCTAAATGAGATCGGCTTATCAGCAGGTCCTGAGAGCGCTGGCACAGCTCCAAAAGAGCTGTGCGGCGTCTTCTCCCAGAGGTGCGGAGATCGCCATAGCTGCCATATCGCGCGTATGCCGGCGTAGCTGACAAGGGCCCAGTAAGCCCACAACCCCCATAGCTTGCTAGCCAACCGTTGCTCGTTGGGAGACGCAACTCGAAGGAACGAGGCGCTAAAAACAAGGCATGCGAAGACGAGATTGACCGCATCTATCGCATACAGCCAGCCATGAGATGGCATGGCTTCGAGAAGGCCCCCATAGACCGCAAAGCCCGCCAGTTGCGTCAAAAGCGCGATATGAGCGAAGCTTGACGCGACCATACCGAGAAACACGATCTGAAAGGCGACCATACCGCCCAGCCCTAATTGGCGTGTGGTCAACACAGGGTCGCGCATATGAACGAGCCACGTCTGTATCCAACCCTTGATCCAGCGGGTCCGCTGATTGCGCCAGTCAGGCCAGCGGACCGTTGATGTCTCGAGCGTCGGACTGGAGATGGTCCCGGTCGTCAGACCCAGGCGTGCGAGGCGAATACCCAAATCCGCATCTTCCGCGACGTTGTGACTATCCCAGCCGCCAGCCGACACGAGGTGGTCACGGCGGAAGTGGTTGGATGTTCCCCCGAGTGGTAACGGCAGTCCGCGTGCTGCAAGCCAGGGGAGAAGCATTCGGAATAGGACCGCGTATTCCATTGCGTAGTGCGCTTGCCGCCAACCCGAGTCGCCGTTCGTGACGACGAGCGGGGCTTGCAGACAGGCAAGCGTATCGTTGGATCTGCGGAAGGTAGCCCAAGCGTCGCGGAGTTGATCGGGACGAGGGATATCTTCCGCATCATAAAGCACCACGAACTCCCCTCGCGTAAGCGGCAACGCGAAGTTGAGGGCTTTGGGCTTCGTGGTGGGCTGGCTAGCTGGTGTCACGACAACGGAGAAATGGGGATAGGGGGCGATCGCCCGCTCGATAGCCGCAATCGTATCCGGATCGGTCGCCTCGCAAACGAAGAAGACTTCCAGGCGAGATGTGGGCCAGTCGAGCATGGCCATCGCATGAACGAGCGGCTCGGCCATATCGGCTTCCCGGTGCAGTGCGATCAACACGGAGTAGACCGGGAAGGTCGTGGGCTCGCCATCGTCCGGGGCGGCCGTGTTCGTTTCATTCTGGGATCGGGAACCCAAGAGAACGATGGCGCGGAAGCCCGTACAAAGGAAGGCGACGCAGGTGAAGCCGATATGGAGACCAAGGCCAACGCCGCTTCCCCAACGCATGACGGCCGCGAAAAGCCCGATGGCGGCCAATGTCAACGCACCGCCCTGGAATGCCGTCAGGACCTCTCGAGCGGACCACCGGTTGAGCTCTGCTGCTAAACTCAGACGTGCGGCTTCGGAACGCTCGCGAACCGTATCGAAGTCTCGAACGGCTGCGATGGTTGTTGGTGTAGCAATGCAGACAAGGTGACGCTCCAGGTCGAGGCGGGGCAGGGCGTCTGCCACGTCTTGTAGTCTCTCGAGGTCGGGAGCGATGTAGGCTCGCACCTGATAGTCCGGAGTCATGCCGACGATGTGCTTGGAGCCGTGTTGCCCCATGCCGCGGGCATCTTTCATCACGGTGACTTCGACTGACGGACAGTCCGCAGCCAGATCGAGAACGCCCGCGATTCGGTGCGCGATCTCAGATTCCGTAGCCCAACCTGCTGCGACGATTTCCTCCGCGAGGGTCGATCCGTGCCGTTGCGCGCGGGCGATCAGCAGCGAAGTGGCTTCGTAATTAATCTCCAGGCCTTCCAGGACCTCCGTCAGGTATGGGTTGAGTTCTGCTGCGAGCTTGCCGTCATCGGCCTTGGTTCCGTATGAGTACGGGCGCGTTCCGGCAATCCGGATCTGCGTGGGGTTCGACGGCGGCACGTGACCTCGGCAAGCGAATGGAACACGTTCATGCTGATGCGATTGATGGACCGTCGAAATCGACCAGGGCGTGTATGTCGCCACAATCCACAGTTATGCATGCACGTCTTGGTTGTGTTATTGTCTTTTGGTTCGCCGATGCTCGCTTGGGCGCAGTCGGTCGAGCTTCCGAACTTTCGGGACCAGACGGAACGCGCGGCGGAACCTCAACTCACCGGCCGTGAGCGGATACGCTTCCTGACTTCCACTGACTACCCGCCCTTCAACTTCCTCGATCAGGCCGGACGTCTGACCGGGTTCAACGTGGACCTTGTCCGCAGCATCTGCGATGAACTGCGCATCTCTCCGCTTTGCCAGATCGAAGCACGACCATTCGACCAGCTACCGAAGGCCCTTGCGGACGGTGAGGGCGATGCCATCGCCGCCGGTATTGCGATCTCGGCCGACAGTCGGAGCCGCTTTGCCTTCACGCGTCCATTTCTTCAGTATCCGGCGAGGTTCGTCGTGCGGCGCGGCAGTTCGCTGTCGACGCAACTCGATACGGGGCTGCGTGAGATAAAGCTCGGCGCTGTCGCGGGCTCGGCCCATGAGGCCATGTTGCGCGCGTTCTTCCCCAACAGCGTGCTCGTCGATTTCGATACGCGTGATAACGCTCTAGCCGCGCTCCAATCCGGGGCGATCGAAGGCTTCTTCGGTGATGGTGTCGGCCTCTCGTTCTGGCTCGCGAGCGAGGCCGCAGCCGACTGCTGCATGTTCGCAGGTGGGGCATACCTGTCCGATCGCTTTCTCGGGGAAGGGTTGGCGATTGCGGTGCGACGGGACGACGAGGAGTTGGCGGACGCCTTCGACTACGCGATCAACCGCATCGTCGCGAACGGACGTATGGCGGAGATCATGTTGCGCTATTTCCCGGTAAGCGCCTTCTAGCGGCGTCCGGTTGACCGGTCGTCTGCGCGGACCCATACACCGGCTATCGTCCGTGAGGACGAACCTGCCACCGGATGGGACGAACCACGACGATGCATTTCGCGCAACTTCCGATCGATCAGGAGACCCGGGACGAGGCCCTTCGCTCGGGGGCTTGGCCGTTCGAGGAAGCGCGGAAGCTCGTCACTCGTATCGAGCGTTCCGGCAAGTCGGAGGTGCTGTTCGAGACGGGGTACGGACCGTCTGGGCTGCCACACATAGGCACGTTCGGCGAGGTGGCGCGCACAACCATGGTGCGCAACGCGTTTCGAGTGCTGACAGGTGATGCGATTCCGACTCGTCTCATCTGCTTCTCCGATGACATGGACGGGATGCGCAAGATCCCCGACAACGTGCCGGACCGATCAGTGCTCGAGCCCTATCTCCATCAGCCGCTGACGGCTGTGCCCAACCCGTTCGGCGGTCCTGAGCGAAGCTTCGCAGAACACAACAACGCAATGCTGCGTCGATTCCTCGATACGTTCGGCTTCGATTACGAGTTCGCGAGCGCGACGGACTACTATCGATCGGGCCGGTTCGACACCGTTCTGAGACTGGCGGCGGAACGCTACGATGAGATCATGAGCGTCATGCTGCCGACACTTGGCGCCGAGCGACAATCCACCTACAGCCCTTTCCTCCCGATCTCGCCGACCACTGGCCGAGTCCTCTACGTCCCCATGAAGGAGGTTGACGCGAAAAACGGGACGGTCACCTTCCAAGACGAAGACGGGCGGGATGCGACGGTGCCAGTGACAGGTGGTTCCGTCAAACTCCAGTGGAAGCCTGACTTCGGCATGCGGTGGGCGGCTCTGGATGTCGACTTCGAGATGTTCGGCAAAGACCATCAGACCAATGCCGCGATCTACGATCGCATCTGCAAGCTGTTGGGTGGGACCCCGCCCGAGCACTTCGTCTACGAACTGTTCCTCGACGCGGACGGTGCGAAGATTTCCAAGTCGAAGGGTAATGGCTTGAGCATCGAGGAATGGCTTACCTATGCCGCTCCTGAGAGCCTCGGCCTCTACATGTTCGGCAAGCCGCGCGCTGCGAAGCGGCTGCACTTCGACGTCATCCCGAAGGCTGTCGAGGACTACTACCAATTTGCAACGAGCTTCGAACGGCAGGATACGCGCTCACGTTTACAGAACCCCGTTTTTCATATCCACGGCGGGGCACCGCCGGTATCCGGTGTCGCGGTCCCTTTTGCCCTCTTGCTGAACCTCGTTTCGGCGTCCAATGCCTCGAACAAGGACACGCTATGGGGTTTCATCTCGCGATACGCCCCCGGTGTTTCCGCGCAGACGGATCCCGAACTCGACCGCCTTGTCGGCTACGCCTTGCGCTACTTCGAGGACTTCGTCCGTCCCAACAAGCGCTTTCGAGCCCCTGATGCCGTCGAACGTCAGGCCCTCGAAGCCCTGTCTCGCGAGCTGGCCGAGTTGCCCGCCGATGCCGATGCGGCCGCGATCCAAGACGCTATTCTTGACGTCGCTCGACCGATCGAACGCTATCAGGACACGAGAAAGCTGGGGCCCAACGGTGGTCCTGGTGTATCGGGTGATTGGTTCCAGATGCTCTACCAGACCCTTCTCGGCCAGGAACGCGGACCGCGGTTTGGTTCGTTCGTCGCGCTCTATGGTATCGAGGAAACCCGAAAGCTGCTTGCCGAGGCGCTGGCAGGACATTTGGCCAGCGCAAAGGCTGATTGACTCAGCGTCCGACCTCGAACGCCCAAATGCCCTTGCGTGTGCTACGGGCAGCTGCCTCAAGCTCCGCGTAGCGGCCATCGCTCGTCGCCGCCGCCCAACCGTTCGCGACCAGCCACTCACCGATATCCGCTTCGCCGGCCAGGCACGAAACGATCAAATCGGCAGTATCATTCTGATCAGCTGGGACCGAACATAGGACCGATCGACCTCTCAGCCACGATCGGAAGGCTGTTCGGGCTCGGATACCACAAGGCCACGTTTGGGGTCCATCGGAGCAACGCGCGTCCGGTGAGATCGGCTGAATGTCAGCAATGCGCAGGGTCGTGCGTCCGGCCTTCATCGTACCGGCGTCGACCGCGACCGGGCGATTGAAGAGTTCCAGTTTCGGCGCCGCTTGCGCTGCCGCGACGACTGTCGGAGCACTGTCGCCACGGGTCAGGACATCCGCATTATCCATTGTTGCGGGCGCGGGATCAGGTGCTCGGGGGCCATCACCTGCAAGCGGCGATCGCGTTGGCTCCTGCGTCCCGCTCGTTGGCCGAACCGTTCGAGTTGTATCGGACGAAGCTGGTTGATCGGCAGCGACGGTTTCAGGTTGCGACGCTGATATGAGTGTCGGGGCCGCCGGTGCGATCGCCAACAGGAAGACCGTGCAGGCACAAATGCCGAGGGAAATACGGAGTTCGTTCATGTGATGGTCCGTCGCGGCATCGTCGTCATCGGTTCTGTGGCCGGCAGTTCAATCGTTTGCGAGGGCCTTACTGGCTGACCCAGACGACCCGCGCGATCCACTCGAGGTCCTTCGGATCGAACGTGCGGGTCGGAAAGTCCGGGTTGATCGACGCGAGTTCGACCGATCCGGCGGTACGTCTTTGAAGAATCTTCACCATGACCTCGCCTTGGCGCGTCCGAGCCACAACGCGGTCACCACGGCGGATCTGCGCACTCGGCGAGACGACAAGGATATCGCCGTCTCGATAAAGGGGCTCCATGGACCGCCCTGCGACTTCCAACGCATAGGTGCCCTCGCTCGCCTCGGGAAGATCGACGCGATCCCAGCCTTCGCCGGTCGGGAAACCGGCATCGTCGAAGTATCCATCATGACCGGCTTGGGCATGGCCGAGAAGAGGCACGCCGCGCGTCGTCCTTACGGATCGATCACCGGTCGCTTCCGATGATGCAAAAAGCGTCGCAAACTGGTCGAACGACATCCCGCCTGCTTCCAGCACCTTCGCAATCGATTCCGTCGAGGGCCAACGTGGGCGCCCATCCGCGGAGAAACGTTTCGAACGGTTGAAGGTCGTCGGATCTAGGCCGGCGCGACGGGCGAGTGCCGAAGGCGAAAGTTCGCAGGTCTGCGCGACGCGATCGATCGCCGTCCAAATACGGTCGTGAGAGAACATACCGTCTTGCCCCATGGCGCCCATCCCGACTGGACGGATACAACACAAGGAATATATCCCTTTTCCCAAGATGGTAAGGGTCCCCGCAGCCGGCCGGGACTGGTCACGCACGGCATGCGGGTTTTGGTTGTCCACAGAAGCGTCGGAACCGTGCGTCGGAGCTCGCATTTTGTCGCAAATACGCAAGACAGCGGTCAGTTGGGCTTTGCGTAACGCTGGAGGGACTGATGGGAACGCCTGGGCTCCGGTTCGCGCCCAATACCACCGAGGAGGTGCGACGGCGCGCGAGCGAGCCGGGACGAGGGCGGGATGCCGCAGGGCCTTTCGAGATCCCGTGGAAGGGTTGGAAGGATATCGCCGTCCGACTCTGGTACTCGTTCTTCGAGGACCGTGTCATGCTGATCGCGGCTGGCGCGACCTTCTATCTGCTCCTGGCGTTGTTCCCGGCCTTTGCCGTCTTCGTTTCCCTGTACGGCATCGTCGCCGATCCCAACACGATCGCCGAGCATATCGCATTCATCGGGCGGTTTCTGCCACAAGCGGGAACCGACATCCTCACATCCCAGCTCCAGTATCTGGCGAGCCGAGATCCAGCATCTCTCTCCCTCAACTTCCTGACCGGCCTGCTGTTTTCGTTGTGGAGTGCCAACAACGGCATCAAGACCCTGTTCGAGGCGATGAACGTCGCCTATGGCGAGCATGAGGAAAGAAGTTTCCTCAAACTGAATGCCGTCGCGTTCTGCTTCACGATCGGGGCGGTCTTCATCGGCATCGTGATGATCGTGACGGTCGGCGTCGTTCCCATTCTCATGGGAGTCTTCGGTGCCTCCAGTTGGTCAGACGAGTTGATCGCGGCTGCCCGCTGGCCCGTCGCCCTTGTCGTGATCGTCGGCTCCATCAGCCTCATCTATCGCTACGGTCCCAGCCGGAATCGTGCTCGATGGATCTGGGTACTTTTTGGCGCCGTCCTCACCGCGTTGGTCTGGCTCGCCGCATCGATCGCCTTCTCGTGGTACTTGCGCAGCTTCGCGAACTACAACGCGACCTACGGTTCTCTCGGAGCCGTGATCGGCTTCATGATGTGGGTATGGATCTCGTCCACGATCTTCATCATCGGCGCGGAGATCAACGCCGAGATGGAACACCAGACGGCCCTCGACACGACCGATGCCCCTGACAAACCGATCGGCACACGTGGCGCTCGCGTTGCCGACACGATCGGCCGCTCCATCGTGCGCGAGAAGCGGGAGGTTTGAGGAAACTGAGTAGGGTGGGAGTGCCCGAACGCACCCCCACCCACCATGTCAGGCCGCTTCGGCAGGAGCAAAACGCTTGTAGAAGGTGTCGCCCTTTGCCGCCATGTCGCGCAGAAGAGGCGTCGGCCGGAAGCGCTCACCGTACCGGCTCTCCAGCTTCTCGCAAAGCGCGACGAATGCCGGTACGCCCATTCCATCTATGTAGCTGATTGTTCCACCGGTGTATGGCGCGTAGCCGAACCCGAGGATTGATCCGACATCCGCCTCACGAGGGTCGGTTACGACACCTTCCTCCATGGTCCGGGCAGCCTCGAGCGCCATGGTGACCAGAAACCGGTGTTTCAGTTCCTCGAAGTCGACCTCATCGGCGGGCTTCTGCGGGAAGCGCTCCTTCAAACCCGACCAAAGCTTCTTCTTCGCTGGCTTGGCAGGATAGTCGTAAAACCCTTTGCCGGCCTTTCGACCGAGGCGTCCCTCCCGATCGACCATATCGTTGACCAGCGCCAGATGACGCGGATCGACGGCCTGTTCGCCCATGTCATGGATCGTCGCCCGCATGATCTTCTGGCTGAGGTCGACAGCAGTCTCGTCGTTGAGTGCGAGCGGACCGACCGGCATGCCGGCAAACTTCGCAGCGTTCTCGATCATCGCGGGGGGAACGCCCTCGACCAGCATGTCGTAGGCCTCCGAGATGTAGCGAAGCACGCAACGGTTCGCGAAAAACCCGCGTGTGTCGTTCACGACGATCGGCGTCTTCTTGATGGTGCGAATAAAATCCAGCGCGACGGCAAGCGCCTCGTCGGCGGTCTCTCGTCCAAGGATGACTTCGGTCAGCATCATGCGGTCGACCGGCGAGAAGAAATGGATGCCGATGAAACGCTTTGGGTCCGGGAAGGCTTCCGCAAGGCCGGTGATCGGCAGCGTCGACGTGTTGGACGCGTAGATGGCGTCCGGCTTCAACACCGCGGCAACCTGGCGTGTGACTTCGGCTTTGATGTCGCGGTCTTCGAACACGGCCTCGATCACCAGATCGGCGTCGGCCAGTGCGCCGTAGTCAGGGGTTGCCGTGATGCGCGCCAGTACGGCTTCCGCCTCGGCTGGTGTCGAACGACCCTTCTTTGCAGCGGCTTCGAGCAACGATGCGGAATGGGCCTTGCCCTTGTCGGCTGCGGCTTGGTCGCGGTCGAGGAGAACGACCTCGATGCCGGACTTCGCGGCGACGTAGCCGATACCGGCGCCCATGAAGCCTGCGCCGATGACCCCGATCTTGCGAATTGCCCTCGCCGGGACGCCCGACGGTCGGCGGGCACCCTTGCCAAGCGCTTGCATCGAAACGAACAGCGAGCGGATCATCATGGCTGCTTCGGTCGTCTGCAGAACGTTCGCGAAGTAGCGTTGCTCGACCTTCAATGCGGCATCGATGGGAAGAAGCAATCCCTCATACACGCATTTCACAATCGCACGGGCGCCTGGGTAGTTGTCGTTGGTTTCCTTGCGATACAGGGAGGAGACCGCCGGCCATGTTTGTGCACCGGTAGCCGAATAGACGGGGCCTGACGGCAGTTTGAAACCCTTCTCGTCCCAGGGCTTGATGGGTTTGACACCAGCACGCAGCATGCTCTTGGCACGCTCGATGAGATCGTCCGCCGTCACGACCTCGTCGATCAACTTCATTGCCTTCGCCTTCGAAGCGGAGAGCGTTTCACCCTTGAGCAGCATTTGCAGGGCCGACTGGGTATCGGCCAAACGCGGCGCGCGTTGCGTCCCGCCAGCACCCGGGAAGATGCCGACCTTCACCTCAGGCAAGCCCATCTTGGCATCCGTCGCAGCGATGCGCGCATGGCATGCGAGCGCCAGTTCGAAGGCCCCGCCCATGCAGACACCATTGATCGCGGCAACGAACGGCTTTCCGCATGTCTCGATCTTGCGGTAGAGCCACGACATGCGACCCGCCCGTTCGAAGAGTTCGGCAACCGCACCGGCACGATCCGTCGCGAGCTGGGCTTCATACGCATCGAACATCGCGCGAAGCATCTTGAGGTCGGCGCCGCCCGAGAAGGTCCCGGCCTTTCCGGAGGTGAAGACGACGCCCTTCACCCCGTCGTCAGCAACGACCTGGTCCGTAATCGCGTCGAGTTCCGTCATCACCTCTTCCGTGAAGACGTTCATTGACCTGTCCGGCATGTCCCATGTGACAAGGGCAACACCGTCGGCGTCGGTCTCGATCGTGAAGTTCCGATAGCTCATAGGGAGACTCCCAAGATGCGACGCGGCCGTTGGCCGGCTGTGGAATGACGTGGGCAGTGGTAGGACTCGGGAAGGATCGTGCTGTCATAGTTCGTCGACGACCTTCTCGACGGACCCGAGCCATGACCGCCAGCTGCGAGGGATGCCAAAGCGGCGCCCGTCTCGACTTCGACTTCTCGATGGCGTTTCAGCCAATCTACGATCTGCAGGCCGAACGGGTCTGGGGTTACGAAGCGCTGGTTCGCGGTATCAACGGGGAGGGCGCGTTCACCATTCTGTCCCGTGTTTCCGCGGAGCAGAAGTACCGCTTTGACCAGGCGTGTCGTGTCAAGGCGATCGAGCTTGCGTCTCGTCTCTTCCCGAGCGATGCGCAACTGCGCCTGTCGATCAACTTCCTGCCCAACGCCGTCTACGACCCGGCTGCGTGCCTGCGAGCGACGCTCGGTGCGGCTCGTCGGCATCGTTTCCCGCTTGGAGCCATGATGTTCGAGTTCACCGAGAACGAGGAGATCGTGGATACCGGCCACCTGCAGAACATCCTGACCGAATATCGGCGTCAGGGTTTCATCACCGCTCTCGACGATTTCGGTGCGGGCTATGCCGGGCTTGGCTTGCTGGTCGAGTTTCAACCAGACCTCATCAAGATCGATATGAAGCTCCTGCGAGGCATCGACCGGAGCCGACCGCGCCAGGTCGTCGTCGCCTCGCTCGCCGCAGCCGCACGCGAACTCGGCATCGCGGTGCTGGCCGAGGGCATCGAGACGGAGGGTGAGTTCAGGGTTGCGCACGCGGCCGGCATCAACCTCTTCCAAGGCTACTACTTCGCGCGCCCGGAGTTCGAGCGGCTCCCGTCTCTGAGCGACCAGTCGATCGCCGTCATGAACGAAGGCGTGCTGCTGCACCACTGATCGCTCAAGGCTCGTCACCGGGTTCAAATGCGTTCGATGACGGTCGCCGTTCCCATCCCCGCCCCGATGCACAGCGTCACGAGCGCACGTTCTTTGCCCTGGCGCTCGAGCTCGTCGAGAACGGTACCGAGGATCATGGCGCCTGTTGCTCCCAGGGGATGCCCCATGGCGATCGCGCCGCCGTTGACGTTCATCTTTTCCATCGGGATGTCGAACGCCTGACAGTAGCGAAGCACTACGGCGGCAAAGGCTTCGTTGAGTTCGAACAGATCGATATCGGCAAGCAACAAACCGGTTTTGGCCAGCAGCTTCTTCGTCACGTCGACCGGACCCGTCAGCATGAGCGCAGGATCGGAACCGATGTTGGCGAAGGCGCGAATACGAGCACGCGGACGCAAACCGAGCATCTCGCCGCCCTTCTTGGAGCCGATCAGCACCGCCGCCGCGCCGTCCACGATGCCCGATGAGTTGCCCGCGTGATGGACGTGCTCGACGGTCTCGAGCTCGGGATGAGCCTGAATGCCAACCACATCGTAGCCACCCATCTCGCCGAACATGGCGAACGACGCGTTCAGGCTTCCAAGAGATTGCATGTCGGTCGACGGGCGCATGTGCTCGTCGCGGTCGAGGATGACCAGTCCGTTCTGGTCTCGGACCGGTACGACCGATCGGGAGAAGCGTCCCTCCTGCCAGGATTGCGCCGCGCGCTTCTGCGACTCGACGGCATAAGCGTCGACGTCATCGCGGGTGAAACCGTATTTGGTCGCGATCAGATCGGCCGAGACGCCCTGGGGCATGAAGTAGGCGGGGATGGCTACGGACGGGTCCATGATCCACGCGCCACCCGACATGCCCATGCCGACACGCGACATAGACTCGACGCCGCCCGCGATCACCAAATCGTCGGCTCCAAAGGCGACCTTGGCCGCGCCCAGATTGACGGCGTCGAGCCCGGACGCACAGAACCTCGAGATCTGCATGCCGGGCGCGGCGAAGTCGTATCCAGCTTCGAAAGCGGACGCCTTCGGGATCACGGAACCCGCTTCGCCGACCGGATCGACGCAGCCGAAGATGATATCGTCGATCTTAGACGTCTCGATACCGTTGCGGTCGCGCAGCGCCTCGAGAACCTTGGCGCCAAGCCGCACCGCCGGCACCTCATGCAAGGCGCCATCCTTCTTCCCACGACCCCGTGGCGTGCGGACGTGATCGTAGATGAAGGCTTCGGTCATGATCGTATCTCCTGGCATGGCGCGTGGCGGCACTTGCTGATCAACCCGTAACGTCGCGCTTCAGAACGCGTCCGCGTTCATCGTCATCATGGAGTCCGCCCCGGATGAAATCCTGGCGAGATGGGCTGCGGTCTCCGGCATCAGTCGATCCATAAAGAACCGCGCGGTTGCGAGCTTGTTCTCGTAGAATGCCGAATGGCCGTTCGCGCCGTGCGACAGCTTCTCCTGCGCCACCTTGACCATGCGTCCCCACATGTAGCCAAGGGCGACAAGTCCGAAGAGGTGCATGTAGTCGGTCGACGCCGCGCCGGCGTTGTCGGGCTTCGCCATGGCGTTCTGCATCAACCACATCGTTGCGGCTTGCAGGTCGTTGAGGCCCTTCTTCAGCGGCTTCGTCAGAGGAGCCATGGTCTCGTCGTGGCGGTTCTCCTCGCAGAACGTGCCGACTTCTTTGAAGAACGCCTGCAGTGCGCGGCCGCCGTTCTGTGCGAGCTTGCGGCCGACGAGATCGAGGGCCTGAATGCCGTTCGCGCCCTCGTAGATCTGTGCGATGCGCGCGTCGCGTACGAACTGCTCCATGCCCCATTCGCGCACGTAGCCATGGCCGCCAAAGATCTGCTGCGCGAGTACGGCGTTGTCGAAACCCTTGTCGGTCAGGACGCCCTTGATGACGGGTGTCATCAGACCCATCCAGTCGTCGGCAGCCTCGCGCTCTTTCTCGTCGCTGGCCAGATGCGACAGGTCACCACGAAGCGCTGTCCAGAGCACAAGCGCGCGTCCCGCCTCGTTGATTGCCCGCATCGTCATGAGCATGCGCCGCACATCGGGATGCACGATGATCGGATCGGCCGCCTTGTCCGGCGCCTTCGCGCCGGCAAGAGAGCGACCTTGCACGCGTTCACGAGCGTAGACTACCGCGTTCTGATAGGCGATCTCCGAGATGGCCAAGCCCTGAATGCCAACTCCTAGCCGTGCCTCGTTCATCATCGTGAACATTGCGCGCAGGCCCTTGTCGGCTTCGCCGATTAGGTAGCCCGTCGCTTCGTCATAGTTCATGACGCAGGTTGCGTTGCCGTGGATGCCCATCTTCTCTTCGATCGAACCACAGGTGACGCCGTTGCGAGCACCCGCGGACCCGTCCTCGTTCACGATGAACTTCGGTACGATGAACAACGAGATGCCCTTCGTCCCAGCCGGCGCGCCGTCGATGCGCGCGAGCACGAGGTGGATGATGTTCTCAGCCATGTCGTGCTCGCCGGCCGAGATGAAGATCTTCTGGCCGGAGATCGCATAGCTGCCGCCGGGCTTGGGCGTCGCTCGGGTGCGAAGGAGACCAAGATCCGTGCCGCAATGCGGCTCGGTCAGGTTCATGGTCCCGGTCCAGGTGCCCTCGATCATCTTCGGCAGGTAGCGAGCCTTCTGAGCCACGTCGCCATGCGTCTCGATCGCCGCGATCGCACCGCGCGTCAGTCCGGGATACATGGAGAGCGCCATGTTCGCCGACGACAGGAACTCGTTGACGACAGCCGACAGCGTATGGGGAAGCCCTTGGCCACCATACTCCGGGTCCGTCGAGATCGTACCCCAACCATTATCCCGAAACTGAGCATAGGCTTCCTTGAAGCCCTTCGGCGTGCGTACCGAACCATCTGCGGCGCGATGGCAACCTTCGGCGTCGCCCGACTGATTCAGGGGAAAGAAGACCTCGGTCGCGAACCGTCCGGCTTCTCCAATGATCGCTTCGACGACGTCCGGAGAAGCGTCCGAAAATCGGGGGAGATTGTTGTAGCGATCGATTCCCAAAAGCTCGTTCAGGACGAAGAGCGTATCGGCGACAGGGGCCTGATAGGTCGGCATCTCGCTACTCCCAGACTTTGACGTTTGCGTAAACGTAAGATGGCAATCCATACCGCGCAGGCGTGCCTGCGGCAAGCGGGATGAGCCGTCGGTTCGGCACGAGAGGCTTTCGGAGCGCGACGGCTTGCCCTAACGCTGACGCCAATGGCCACTCGGTCTTCGCCCAGCCTTCAGGAAAGGTCTCCCCGATGTTTCAGAGTTTCGAGGATGCGTCGGAGGGTCACGAAAGTGCTGGGCGCATCGCGCGTTTGCGCGAGGCCCTGGGCACGGACGGGCTCGACGGCTTCATCGTACCTCGTGCCGATGAGCATCAGGGCGAGTACATCCCGCCATCGGCGGCCCGGCTGGCTTGGCTGACCGGCTTCACAGGATCCGCGGGCAACGCGTTGATCCTGCAGGAAACTGCGGTCCTCTTCACGGACGGGCGCTACACGGTTCAGGTTCGCGCACAAAGCGATGGTTCGGTCTTCGAGTTCGTGAACTCGGTCGAGATGTCGCTGTCCGACTACCTTGCGGAACACGGCGCCGGACTGAAGATCGGAATCGACCCGTGGCTCCACACGATGGGCGAGGTCGGCAGGTTGCGTGCCGTGCTCGGGAAGGTTGGCGGAGAGCTCATACTTCTCTCGACCAATCCGATCGATCGGCTCTGGCAAGACCGTCCGCTTCCGCCTATCGGACAGGTCACACTTCACCCGACGCTGCATGCCGGTCTGCCAGTGGGCGACAAGATCGAAATCCTGCGAAACAAACTTGCATCCGCCGGGGCCGATGCCGTTCTGCTGACGGATCCGTCGTCGATGGCGTGGGCGTTCAACATCCGCGGCTCGGATGTACCCCATACGCCTCTGCCGCTCGGCTTCGCCCTCGTTCCCGCATCCGGCAATGCAGTGGTCTTCCTCGATGAGCGCAAGATCAGTGCTGCAGTCCGTGGAGCCCTCGCTGACCACATCGAATTCGCCCCGCCGACCAGCCTTGAGGCGCGTCTCGGTGAACTGGCGACCGGGACGCGGTTTCTGCTGGACCCGAACCTTGCCGCACAACACCTGGCTGATGTCATCCGAAAGGCGGGTGGAACGATCGTTGAGGGCGAAGATCCGGCGCGATTACCGCGTGCGATCAAGAATGAAACGGAACTCGACGGAGCCCGGCGGGCCCATCTGCGCGACGCGGTCGCGATGGTCACTTTCCTCGCCTGGATGGACGCGCAACCGCATGGCTCGCTGACCGAGATCGATGCAGCCATGCGTCTTGAAGCCATTCGGGCGGAGACGGGTGAGCGGGATGGTATGCCTCTACGAGACATATCCTTCGACACGATCTCGGCCGCCGGTCCGAATGCGGCCCTGCCACACTACCGGGTCAACGCGTCATCGAACCGAAGCATCGAAGGGGGCGAACTCTTCCTGGTCGACTCGGGTGGGCAGTACGAGGATGGAACCACCGATATCACACGGACAATCGCAGTCGGCACGCCGTCCGATGCGATGAGAAAGCATTTTACCCTCGTCCTGAAGGGAGTGATCGCGGTCAGTCGCGCTCGCTTCCCTGTCGGAACGCGGGGCATGGATCTCGATCCACTGGCGCGTTTCGCACTCTGGCAAAACGGTTGCGACTACGCTCATGGCACCGGACACGGTGTCGGGTCTTTCCTCGCCGTACACGAGGGACCACAGTCCATCTCACGACGTGGCACGGCAGTTTTGGAGCCGGGCATGATCGTATCGAACGAACCGGGTTACTACCGCGAGGGCAGCTACGGCATTCGAACGGAGAATCTGCTTGTCGTCACTCAGGCCGAGGACGTATCGGGCGGCGATCTCCCGATGCATCGGTTTGAGACGCTCACCTTCGTACCGATCGACAACCGCCTTGTTGCGCGAAGTCTGTTGAACCCGGATGAGATAGCTTGGCTAGATGCGTATCACCGCGACGTCCGCGAGCGTCTCATCGCCAGGCTGACCGCGGGGGCGAGGGAATGGCTGGAGAACGCGACGCGTCCGATTGGGTAAGCGAACCTAGCGGCAGATCCGACGCACGCCGCGCGTTGTGACATACGTCCCGGTCGCTGCATCATAGGACCTGAACCGAGCGGCGCAACGAGGACTTGGGATTGCACCTTGCTCTGCCGCACCAAGAGCGGCGTCGGTGTCGAAGGCAAGAATCGCACCTGCTCTAACCGCCGGATCGGGACGATAGAAACCTGGGATCGGCGGAGCAGGTTCCGCATAGTAGAGCGGCCCGGCAACGTCGGGTCCGGCAAAGGGACCGGGCGTGCGCTGGAACACCGGTCCGCGGACGCGGCTCGGAACGATGGGTACCGGACCCGACGGGGCGAATACCGCTCGGCCGTACGGGTCGATGCCGATGAATTCCCCAGCCAGAGCCGACTGAGAGGCCAATAGCCCAACAGTGAGAGCGGCTAGTACCCGTCCGGTTCGAGGTATCATGGTCACGACTCCCGTTGGCCTATGGCGCGGTAAGCGGCCGTCCGGCGAGTCGGTTCCCGTTATGGAAAAAGCCACGCATCGTTCGCGACGCGTGGCTTATCAATCAGCTACCAGCGGCGTTTAGCGGCAGAGCTGGCGCGGCCCGTTGTAAGGCTGGAAGGTGCCGCTGCGAGCATCAAACGAGCGGTAGCGAGCGGAACAGTAGTTGTACCATTCCCGCGTCCACGGCCTCGGTCCGTACGCTGGCGCGGCGGCATAGCGCGGGGCACCGTAGTAACGCGGCTGAGCGGCACTGGCGATCGCCGCGCCGACGCCAAGACCGACGATCGCACCTGCTATGGCCGGACCTGCCGAACCGCGGTGGCGCCGATAGTATCCATCCCGGTGATAGCCCCTAGGGCCGCCATAATAGCCGCGAGGGCCACCATAGTAGCCACCCCGATGGCCGCGCCAGTAGCGTGGACCGCCGCCGTAGTATCCGCCACGGTGACCACGGTAGAAGGGATCTGCGTGTGCGGCACTGATACCAACCAACGGTACCTGGTTCGGCACGGCAGCCGGAAGCATTGTGAGGGCGAGGGCACCGGCGAGCACCTTCGCACCGATCAGTTTGGCGAGTTTCATCGCAATTCTCCGAATGTGACCCTTCGTTACCAAACCGACGCTCGACTGAACGGTTCCTGAACGTTCCATCCTCACGACGACGTGATGCTGGATCGCGATATCTGCGGACTGCCATGTCACCCAAAGGATGCGCTCTGCAAAACTTTCTTAAAAATCCATAAAGGTCGTTGCAGCGACGCGGGCGAACCGCCAAACACAAAGCTTGCGCAGAGTGGTTTGCCGGAGGAACCCGACCCGATGAATTCCCCGTTGTCGTTCCTGTTCAGGCGCGAGGGTCGGACGACCGACAAGGGCGAGCCTGCCCGACGCGTACTGCCCTCGATCGGCGACGATCCGAACCGAGAGGAAACGCGCGTACGCTTTCAACCGCAGATCCCCCCGCTCGACGGGATCGGCCAGCGCAACGAGATGCTCAAGGTCCGCATCGGCGAGATGTCCGAGCGCTTGGGCGAACTGCGCACGCTGACGGACGACTTCTCGGCGCTGATCAACCCCATCGAGGCGATTGCCGAGGAACTGCCGAAAGCGCAGGCACGGATCCTCGAACTGGAAGCCATCCTTTCTCAGGAGATGGAGGGCAATCAGTCGCTGCGGCGTGAAGTCGACAGTTTGCTCGGTCGATATTCGGCAGCCTCGAGCGACCTGGCGACAGCGGTCGCGCGGGTCGGCCGGCTCGAAACGTCGGCACGCGAACAGGAGGCGGCGTTCGAGGAGCAACGCCTTCTTCTGCGAGAGAAGACGACTCACGCCAATGCGCTCGAACGCCAGCTCCTGGCGGAAGCGGAGCATAACCAGTCGCTGAACCTCGAGGTCAAGACGCTACGGGCGGAGGCGACCGTCGCCGAGCAGGCCCTCTTGGATGCCGAACGCATGTTGGGCGAGGAGACCGAACAGCGGCATTTGGCCGAGCAGGAAGGGCGCCGACTTCAGAGCCTGACGGAAGACCAAGCCGCCGAGATCCTGCAGTTGACCGCGCGCGTGGAAGAGTTCGAGCAACTTGCGGACGCCCACTTGCAGCAGGTGCGGCATCTGCAGGCCCAGCTCGCTGTGGAGCAGGCTGCGCGACAGAAGCAGGCCGCCCAACATGAAAACGATCTGACGGCACTCAAGACGGAACGGTCGGGTGCAAACCTCAAACTCGAGTCGTTGACGGCAAGATTAGCCGCGACCGATCAAATTCTCGGCCAGGTGCGCCATCAGCTCCGCGAGCGTGAGGAAGCCTTCCGAGCGAGCGAACGGGCCAGCAAGGAAGCCATCGCAGAGAAGGCGAGCTTCGAACGCCGTCACGACGGCATACGCAACGATCTGACGCGGGTAACCGCACAACTCGGCGAGAGCCAGAAGGCGCGAGCCGAGCTGGAAGCGCGCTGCGATATGCTGATTAAAGCCCTCGCTGCCAAGGACTCGCAGCTGGAGGGCGTCACCACGCGGGCCAACAATCTTTCGGAACGGGTCGAAGCGCTCACGCAGCGATTCGAGAAGGATCGCTTGGCGTTGGAGGCGACCAACCGCCGTCTGATCGAGGAGTTGCAGAACGAGAAGGCCGAGCGCACTCTGGCGCAAGGTGCTCTCGATATTGCTCGTGAGAGCCGTACGGCGTTGCAACGCCAGAACGAGAACCTGAAGCGTGCGACGCGGGGACGGTCGGTCGAGGGACTCGGGATGGACGTCGGTTCGGAGGCGTCCCGCTACGAGGAACGACCTTCGAACGTTCGTCCTTTCTCGACGCCGGATCGTGAGGACTAAAAGCGATGGCCGCCTTTCGGAATGGGAATGAGGAGTCGGACGGCATGGTGAACGCGGCAAACGAGGACTTGGGCCTGAACTTGCGTCAGAGCGTATCGGACCCGGTCGGTAGTGCGCGACCCGAACCGAACTTCTCGCTCGTGTCGAACGAGGAGCGGGACGCGGTCTCGAAGCGCGACTGGTCGGCGGCGCTGGATTTGGTGCGCGAGGCCAGCGAAGCCATTCGGATTCGCGATGAGCGCGCGACCGAGATGGAGATCGAGCATCGACTCGACGCCGAGCGCGCCAGCGACGAGATCCGTACATTGCAGGAGCAGATCGAGGAAACGGAACTGCGACTGGCCGAGACGGAGGGACGGCTCCGGGTCGCCGAAGCACGAGCGGCCGAGGCGGAGGCGTGGCTCGCCCGTATGCACGATGCGATCGTCACGAGCTTCAGTCGCGTCGTCTCGAGTGACGATGCCGACGAGGCTGAATTGCGCGCGGCATTCGCCAATAGCTTGGGCGAGACGAGATGAGCGCCGTTCTCCAGCATTCCGCAGATGTCCTGCCGATCGATCCGGAGGGAGCGCCGGATCGAAGCGGAGCGCAGCCGAAGACGTCCGATATGGACGGAATCATCGGCAGCGAGATGATGCGCTCGCTGGAGGACTCGGTGAAGTCGATGGTGGAGAAGGAGGTTGCGGGGAGCGCGCTGGCGTTGTCGTTGCCGCACATTGCCACCAATGCCAGCGACTGGAACACGACGCTTTCCATGGTCGAGCGGGCGGCGGCTACGATCCGCACCTACGAGAAGCGCTACGTTCAACTCGAGAAGCAAAGTCGCTCTCTAGCCGATCGCGCTGCCGAAGATCATCACAGGATGCAGACCCATCTGCGCTCGCTGGAGGAGCGCCTCAAACAGGCCGAAGCTCGCGCAATCAAGGCCGAGACCGCCGCGCGAGACGCCGAATACGAAGAATGGGAAGCTGAGACGCGCGCCAAGAAGGCGGAACAGCGCGCGGCCGAGGCAGAGGCGCGGGCAACCCAGGCAGAAGCGTATCTACGACGCGTTCACGAGCTGTTGTCGGGCGTCTGAGGCCGCCCTGCAGGCGCACCTTCAGTTACCCGTTTCCAGAAATCCGTCGAGAACGCGCTTTTCTCCGGCCTTGTCGAAGTCCACGGTCACTTTATTGCCTTCGACCGTGGTGACGGTCCCGTGACCGAACTTCATGTGAAACGCACGGTCTCCGATCTTGAAGCGGCTGACCTCGTCCTGCACGGATTTCGCGACGAGTTGCCCCTCGATCTCGCGCGGTCCGCCCGCGCGCGCAGATGAGTAGAGGCCTGCGCCCTTGCGGGGTGGCTGATTGGTTCCGCGCGAGCGATTGGCCTCGACTGGTGCTTCCATGCGCCCGGCAAATCCGCCGCGGGCGCCCGATGGATCGCCGGCGTTCACACCATCGCGGGAGATATACTTGTCAGCGGTTGCCGCCGCGCGCGCACGCGATCCTGACTGGATACCTTCTTCGCCATAACTGATGCCCTGGCCTCGCCCGCCGCGATAGGTCTCGCCACCTTGCGACGCCTGTGCGCGCCGCCAACCCGGCGTCTGGTAGGACGATGTCGAGAACGCGTTGGCATCCCAGCGAGAGGCACCGTACCCGCCCATGCCACCGGCACCATATCCGCCGTAGGAGGTCGACGGTTCGAGAACGTCGACATGCGCTTCCGGCAACTCGTCGAGAAAGCGCGACGGGATAGTCGATTGCCACATGCCGTGGATACGACGGTTCGATACGAACCAGATTTTCACGCGTCGCTTGCCGCGTGTGAGGCCCACGTAGGCAAGACGCCGCTCTTCCTCGAGGCCTGAGCGTCCGCCCTCGTCCAATGAGCGTTGATGCGGGAACAGGCCTTCTTCCCATCCGGGAAGAAAGACCGTCTCGAATTCGAGACCCTTTGCCGAATGCAGCGTCATGATCGACACGGCATCCGTCTCGCTGTTCTGTTCCGCATCCATGACCAACGCGATATGTTCGAGGAACGCCGGCATGGAGTCGTAGTCGTCCATCGAACGAACGAGCTCCTTGAGGTTCTCGAGACGTCCCGGTGCTTCGGCCGAGCGATCGGCCTGCCACATCTCGGTATAACCCGACTCCTCCAGGATCATCTCGGCGAGATCCGTATGGCGCATGTTCGACAACTGGTCGCGCCAACGGGTGAAGTTGCGCGCGACGTCTGCAAGTGCCGATCGCGGACGCGGCTTCAACTCGTCGCCCTGCACGATCAGGCCGGCAGCCGCGAGCAGTGGAAGCTGCTCGCGCCGCGCGAATGTGTGAAGCATCTGAAGAGCGGCATCACCCAAACCGCGCTTCGGGGTGTTGACGATCCGCTCGAACGCCAGATCGTCGGCGGGTTGGCAGACGCAGCGGAAGTAGGCGAGGGCGTCCCTGATCTCCTGTCGCTCGTAGAAGCGCGGACCGCCGATGACGCGGTAGTTCAATCCGAGCGTCACGAACCGGTCTTCGAACTCGCGCATCTGGAACGACGCCCGAACGAGGATCGCCATATCATTAAGCTTGCAGCCCTTGCGCTGCAGCTGCTCGATCTCCTCACCGATGGCCCGGGCCTCCTCCTCGGAGTCCCAACCCGCGCTTACGCTGACCTTTTCGTCATCCGCATCGCGCAGGTCCGTGAAAAGCGTCTTCCCGAGTCGATCTTCGTTGTTGGAAATCAGTCCCGCGGCCGCGCCGAGGATATGGGCGGTCGATCGGTAGTTCCGCTCGAGACGAATGACGGTCGCACCGGGGAAGTCGCGTTCGAAACGGAGGATGTTATCGACTTCGGCTCCACGCCAGCCGTAGATCGATTGGTCATCGTCGCCCACGCAGCAAACGTTGACGCCCTCTTGGCCCACAGCGCGGCGCGCATCCGACGACTGCGCCAGGAGTCGGAGCCACAGGTACTGCGCGACGTTCGTATCCTGATACTCGTCGACCAAGATGTATCGGAACCGGCGATGATAGTCGGCAAGGACGTCGGGGTGATCGCGAAAGATCGCGATCGGATGCATCAGAAGATCGCCGAAGTCAGCCGCATTCAGACTGGTCAAGCGAGCCTGATAGGCTTTGTAGAGCTCCCGGCCACGCCCATTGGCGAACGCACGGGCATCGCCTTCCGGCACCTGATCGGGCGTCAACCCTTTGTTTTTCCATCCGTCCATCAGGTTCGCAAAGCTGCGGGCCGGCCAACGTTTGTCGTCCAGATTCTCGGCCTGGATCAACTGCTTGATGAGGCGGATCTGGTCATCCGTATCCAGAATCGTGAAATTGGATTTGAGGCCTACGAGCTCCGCGTGCCGTCGCAGAATCTTGACGCCGATGGAATGAAAGGTCCCAAGCCAAGGCATTCCTTCGACCTCGCCGCCGACCAGATGCCCGATCCGGTTTTTCATCTCGCGCGCAGCCTTGTTGGTGAAGGTGACGGCGAGGATCTGCGATGGGTAGGCGCGGCGCGTGGCGAGGATATGCGCGATGCGAGTGGTCAGAACACGGGTCTTACCGGTGCCGGCGCCCGCCAGAACGAGCACCGGACCCTCGGTCGTCTCGACTGCGGCGCGCTGTTCCGGATTTAAGCCGTCGAGGTAATTCGCTGGTGACGCCGGCAAGGCGGAGCCGCCACGCGCCTTTAGTGCGCGTGCGGCAATGCCGCTACCTGAGGACGGTCTTGGGTTTGGAGCGTCGGTCATGCGTCCGTATCTAACCTATCGGCTGCAGAACACTAGGGGAACATCGCCTAGCGCGGACGCACCCGATCGGGTAGGTCGATCTCGTTCAAAGCAGCTTCATCCCGACGTCGACCTCGCCTATTGACGGGAAGCGGAATGCTAACCCTGTGACAGGTCACGGTCTTTCGTCGATGCAAGCCCCTCGACACACCGGGCACACATAGGCCAACGTCGTATCGTCAGCTGAGACGAAAATCTCGCCTTTCACCTTTGTTTGGAGTTCCGGCATCTCGCCATGAAGGCCTTCATTGCCCTGGGCAGCGTGATCGTTGTGGCGCTTGTCGTGCTTCTCGTCGGACCGCTCTTCGTCGACTGGACCGTCTATCGTAGCCAGTTCGAGGAGGAAGCATCTCGGCTTCTGGGCCAAAAGGTCGAAGTGCGAGGCAAAGCCTCCGCCCGTCTACTGCCGTTCCCGAGCGTTACCTTCGACGATGTCGTGATCGGAGACCGCGCCGACCCAATTCTTTCGATCGCTTCGTTCCGCATGGATGCCGAATTGGCACCCTACCTGTCGGGGGAAATTCGCATCTTCGACATGCGTCTGGATGCTCCCCGCCTGACGATACCGATCGAAGCGGATGGAAGCGTGCGCTGGCCGGTGACCGATGGTGCAAGCGCAGACGGCACGAGCGTTGTCCTTGAGAGCGTTGCGATAGCGGGTGGTTCGATCGTTCTGGAGGACCGGCGCGCGGGGCGGCGCTTCGCGTTCACAAACGTGAATGCGGAATTAGCGGCACAATCGCTGGCTGGTCCCTTCGTCGGAACGGCGACGTTGAATGCCGACGATGAGCCGCTGACCCTGAACCTCTCGACAGGGCGCGTCGATGCCGCTTCGGGTCTGCCGGTACGCCTAACCACGATCTCGACACGGCTCGACGTATCCGCATCCGTCGATGCTGTTTTCTCAAACAAACCGGACCGACCGATCGTGGACGGCAAGATCCGGATCGCAACGCCCGCTACCGCCGAACCTGACGAGGCTGAGACGACGCGTTTCCTGCCTCCGGGTGAAGCGACGGCGGCCATTCAACTGACGACGCATGAGGCATCCCTGACCGATGTGCGGATCGAGGTCGGCAACGCAGCGCAGCCCTACGTCGTTGAAGGAAACGCGCGTCTCGCCATCGGCGCTATTCCGCATTTCGATCTCACGGTCCGCGGTCAGGCGACGGACTTCGATCGACTGGCGCCTTCGAACGGGTCTTCGTCGCCAACCTTCCAACAGCGACTGGCGAGCTTGCGCGGTCTCATCGAGAGACTTCCCACCTCGGACATACCTGGCCGCGTTCAACTCTCGCTTCCGCTCCTGACCGTTGGGGATACAACGCTCCGCAATCTTTCATTTGTCGGCTCACCCACCGCGGATGGCTGGTCGGTCGAGACGTTCTCCGCGGAGCTTCCAGGCCGCTCGCAGATCGAAGCGTCAGGTCTTGCCGCATTGCGCACCGACCCGTCCTTCAAAGGCTCGCTGCTTCTTGCAGTCCGTCAGCCTGCAGCCTTTTTCAATTGGGTTGGCCTGGCCTCCGCAACAGAACTCGTCTCGCTCTCGCGTGCCGGCTTGCAAGCCGATGTCGAGTTCTCGACGGATACCCAACGCCTTTCGGGACTAGAGATCGATCTCGACGGCGGCACCCTGACAGGGTCGGTCCAACGTACCATGCGACCGGAAGGCACCGTGAATCTGGTTGATCTGAAAGGAGGAAGCGTCGATCTACGACCTCTTGCGGCAGTCGTCCGGACCCTGCCAAACGCCGACACGATCTCCAGCGAGCGTTTCGATGTCCAGTTCGACGCCGGACCCGTCACGTTTGCAAGCTATCGGGCCAATCATCTCGCGGCAGATTTCATGTTGCAGAACGGCCTGCTCGAAATCGCCGATATGACCGCCGACGACTTTGCCGGTGCATCAATCCATGCCGAGGGGACGATCGCCGATCTATTTGACGCACCGAAGCCCGACCTGGGTATCGACGTGCACGCAGAGGAGCCGAGCGGTCTGTTGTCGCTTCTTGCCGATCTTGCGCCCGACAGCCCGTTCTTCCGGACGCTACAGACACGCGCTGGGACGATCGCGCCGCTTACGCTCGCCGGCACATTGGCATCGCCAACCGGCGAGCAGACACGAGATCTTCTTCTCGCGCTGTCCGGTACCGCCGGAGGAACGGCGACTGACCTCCGCCTCGCGCTGGAAAACGGGCTTGCGGCCCAGTCCTTGGATGGCCGATTCGGCCTCGACGCAATGCTTGAGAACGACAATGCCGCCATTCTGTTGGGACAGTTGGGGCGACCTGTCGTCGCCATCGATGGCCTTTCGCCCCTTCGGATTTCTCTCAGCGCCAGTGGCGCGCCGGATCATCCGATCGCGACTTCACTCGTCGTCGAAGCGAACGACACGAAAGCATCGTTGAATGGTTCGATCACGCTCGACGCCACGGGCGTCACCAGTGTCAGCGCTGAGGTGTTGGCGCGCAGCGAGGATGTGGCGCCGTGGCTGACGACGCTCGGGATCGCTGCCGGTCAGGGTTTGGAGCGGGTGCCGTTGGATGTGGCCGGTCGACTGACTTGGAGCCCGCATGCCTGGGAAATGAGCGCATTCAAAGGGGCCGTCGCGGACGAACGGGTCATGGCGACGCTGGCGGCGAACGGTTCGGCGCCTGTTGTCGGAAGTCTTGAGGTTTCGGCGCTCGCGGCGGATTGGCTGCAGCGCGTTGCGTTGGGCTTAGAACAGCGAACGGTCGATACCGCGTTTGGCCGGTCCCTTATGCCGAAGAGGGCATTCAGCGTCGATGTCGCCGCAGATCGCTTGACGAACGGCAACGAAACGGTCGGCCGCGATCTCCAACTGCTGCTATCGGGAGACGGATCCGGGCTTCTCCAAGCACAAGAGGTGTCGGTTTCAACCGGGACGGCACGCGCAACTGGCGAGATTACCTTGCGAAATGTCGACGGTCTGGTGAATGTCGAGGGAAACGGTGCTCTGCTTCAGTTGGAACTGCCGAACGAAGGCGTTCTAGCCGGACAGATGGATGTGAGCGGCCAACTTGCGGGCGCGGGACGCAATCTTAGCGAGATCATCTCGTCCCTGAACGGCTCCGGTATGGCGACCCTGCGGAACGCTCGGATCTTCGGACTGTCTCCGGATATCCTGACACCAGTGATGTTAGCGGCCGATAGCCAGACGGCGGCTCTCGACGCAGCGACCGTGGCGCAACTCGTTTCGGAAACCGGCGACGGGTCGAGCTTCAGTTTGGGTAGTCGTACTCTATCGTTCCAGATCGGGGCTGGTACACTTCGTACCGACCCGTTCGAAGCGAACGATGATGGTGCGGACCTGCAAGGCGATGTCGCGATTCGCTTGTCCGATGGCGAGCTATCCGGACAGCTGACGCTACGTCCGAAAACCAGCGACGTCGTCCCGGGTTCTGAGCCGCCACGCGTCGATTATCGCATTGCTGGGACAGTTGCGACGCCAGATCTGGAAGCGAGAACCGAGGCGCTGACGAGCTACGTCGGGATCCGCGCGTATCAGCGAGAACAAGCTCGTGTCGATGCGTTGCGCGAAGACTTGAGTGAGACCGCACGCTTGCGTCGCGAAGCACGGCTGTACCGGGAGCGCACAACCATTCGCGACGAGCGGACGCAAGCTAGACAGGCGGCGGAAGCCGCATCCCGTCGGCAGCTGGTGGAAGAGGAAGAGGAGCGTCGAAAGGCTGCACAGGCGGCGGCACAGTCCATCGAACCAATCCCCGCGACCCCACCGGGCTTGCCCGACCTGTCAGGTACGGTCACGCCCCAAGGGCCGTCTCCTCCCGGCTCATCGAATGGCCTGCCCGGCGTCAGGGCATTCCCGAGTTTTTGACGTCCCCTTCGGGAATACGCGCGGTGACATCCGTCAGGACGAACAGGCGCAACGCCGATGACAAGTTGGTTGTCGGCGCGCGGTCGGCATCGATGCGAGCAACAAGTTGAGACAGGCTGCTCTGCTCTCTCTCCGCGATGGAACGTAGTTGATGCCAGAACGCGTCTTCGATGCTGATCGACGTTCGGTGGCCTTGTATCGACAGGGAGCGTTTCGTGATCACGTCACGTCGTCGGGGTCATGGCGACTGTCGATGCGACTGGCATCAAGGTGCCGATCGCGCGTCTCCATCTCGTGCTTGATGCGCGCGCGTTGGCCTGCCGTCTGCCCATGCAGCAAACGGTTCTGTTCGGCTACCTGGTCATCCGACTTTCGCTTGGCACGCTTGCGCGCCAAACGCAGGTTGACGACCTCGGCAACCATCGCGCTTACGGCTTCTTGCGGAACGCATCCAGGGAGACGACATCGGCCGATCCCTTGTCAGCCTTCTCGGAGGGCGCCTTCTCGGCGTCGGTCTTGGCCGCGACCTTTTCGCCAGTGCTCCTTAGAGCGGGCTTCGCCTCCGGCGTGACAGGCGCTGCAGCGGGCGCCGGCTTGACCGCGACCGGACCGGAAGGCACCGGCGCGAGCGCCGTCGGTGCCGGCGCGTCCTCGCTCTGGGTATTTGCCGCATCCATATCCCGCACGTCGAACTCCAACTCGAAGTTCACTGCCGGATCATAGAAGCCACGAATGGCACTGAAGGGGATCAGCAAGCGCTCGGGTATATCCGAGAAGGAGAGACCAACTTCGAACGAGGATTCGGTGACCTGCAGGTCCCAATACTGATGCTGGATGACGATCGTCATCAGTTCGGGGTACTTTTCGCGCAGGCGCGACGAGAGACGCACGCCGGGTGCCGACGTCAGGAAGGTGATGAAGAAATGGTGGTCGCCCGGCAAGCCGGTCTTCACGACTTCGCTGAGCACCTTCCGGATCACGCCTCTCAGCGCGTCCTGAGCCAGAACATCGTAACGGATAAGATCCTGACCCATCGGGTGTCCTGCAACTACGCGCCCCTCGCGAAGCCACCCGGCTTCAGGCAATAAGGTGGAGGCTTCTGTTGCCAGGCGCCTCCGGGCCCCGCCTAGGAGTGCGAACCCCCAGGGCTTAATTTGAAGCTATCGCACCGCTTTACGCGGCGAGACGGGCTTCCGCATAGTTGTCGTTGGCAACTATTTTTACAGCCCGATGACGGTGGTACCATGCCGAGCGAAAGAACGATCTTTACACCCTCGTCGATCCTATTTCGCCCCCGCCTCAGCCCTTCCAACGAAGGGTTCAGGTGGAGGCGCCGGGTACCGCCCCCGGGTCCGAAAGGTTTATTACACCGGCCGTTTATCGCCATAGCCGGGTTGCCCCGGCGAGCGGAATATAGGCGCTCCGCCGCGCCGTGAAAAGCCCGGAACCGTCCGGCAAATCAGGTTCGGGACTGGCTCGCCTTCCAAGCGGCGAAATCGAACCCGTCCTCGTTTTCGCCCGACCTATGGCGTCATCGCAATGGACGCCGAGCGGCACGACGCTCATGCTTCTCTAACGATTCCCGGCGTCAATTCGCGGCACAACGGAGTACGCCATGCGCGCCTATCTCGAATTGCTCGATCGCGTCCTACGGGACGGTACCGATCGAATGGATCGAACGGGAACGGGAACACGCTCGATCTTCGGGCATCAGATGCGCTTCGACCTCGGCGCTGGTTTCCCGCTCGTGACGACCAAACGATTGCACCTGCGGTCGATCATTCACGAACTGCTATGGTTCCTGAAGGGCGAGACCAACATTGCGTACCTACAGGCGAACGGGGTCCGCATCTGGGACGAGTGGGCGGACGAGAGCGGTGAACTCGGACCGGTCTACGGATCCCAGTGGCGCTCTTGGCCCGACGGGCGGGGCGGCCACATCGACCAGATCGCCGCCGTCGTCGACGCAATCCGACAAAATCCTAGCTCGCGCAGGCTGATCGTATCGGCCTGGAACCCGGCGCAGGTCGACGAGATGGCGCTTCCGCCGTGCCACTGCCTCTTCCAGTTCTACGTCGCCGAGGGCCGGCTTTCCTGCCAACTCTATCAGCGATCCGGCGATATCTTCCTTGGGGTACCGTTCAACATCGCGTCCTATGCTTTATTGACGGCAATGGTCGCACAGGTGACGAACCTGAAACCGGGTACCTTCGTCCACACGTTGGGGGACGCGCATCTCTACGCCAATCATTTCGAGCAGGCACGCCTCCAACTGAGTCGTGAGCCGCTTCCGCTCCCGACCCTCAAGCTCAATCCGGACGTCCATGATCTGTTTGGTTTCCGATACGAAGATATCGAGATCAGCGGTTACCAAGCTCACGAGCATATCAGGGCGAAGGTCGCCGTATGATCGGCGAGATCGAGGTCTTCGCGGTCGTCGCCATGGCTCGGAACCGCGTGATTGGCGACAGAGGAGGCATGCCTTGGCGCCTCCCTGGTGACCTGCGGCGTTTTCGCGAGCTCACGACCGGGCGCCCCATGATCATGGGACGACGAACGCTCGATTCGATCGGTCGGCTTCTGCCGGATCGAGACACCATAGTCCTGACGAGAGGCGACTCCCTGAATTTTGCAGGGGCCGTTCTCGCCAAGACGCCGGAGGAAGCGCTGCAACGGGCGGCCGATGCGGCCCGAGCGCGAGGCACGAACGGAATTGCGGTCGTCGGCGGCGCGGAAATCTATACGCTTCTGATGCCGGCAATCGACCGTATCTACCTGACGAGGATCGACGCGGAGCCGAGCGGCGATACACGCCTCCAGCCGTTCGAGCACTCGTTCGAACTTACCGAACAGACGCCGCTGGTGATGGGTGAGCGCGACTCCGCCGCCTATCGCGCCGAAACATGGGATCGCCTCTCGGGCTCGGTGTAACTCCATCACGTCTTCGACATACCGAGTTCTCATCGTCCGATTTCACCGCGATCCCGGTAACCATGGGGCATCGTGCCCGTCTGCGGCGGCGGATCATCGCGTTGAAACAAGGTTTTGCTCTTCCTATAAGTGAGCGGATCGTACCGACGCGCTATCCCGCTGCTTCGGAGCGTCTCCCGAATTGGAAGGAAATACATGCCCTGGAGCAATCAGACGGGGAACGGCGGCTGGAAGGGCGGCGGTAACAACGGTGGTCCTTGGGGGCAGGGGCCGCAAGGGCCACGCCCTGGCAACAACGGATCACCGGACCTGGAGGATATCCTGCGTCGCGGTCAGGATCGTCTTCGCCGCGCGATGCCGGGCGGACCCCGCGGAGGCGGCAGCGGTGGCAACCTCGCGTTCGGCGGACTGCTCGTTGCGGGACTGGCGGTGGTCTGGCTCCTGAATGCGGTCTACACCGTTCAGCCGGACGAAGTCGGCGTCGAACTGCTGTTCGGCAAGCCCCGAGCCGAACTCTCGCAGCCCGGCCTCCACTTCGTCATGTGGCCGTTCGAAACCGTGGAAACGGTTCCGGTGGTCGAGAACCAGATCACGGTTGGTAGCGGGCAGCGCGGCGATGGCTCCGGCTTGATGCTGTCAGGCGATCAGAACATTGTCGACGTGCAGTTTGCCGTTCTCTATGCGGTCGCGGATCCGAAGGCCTACCTCTTCAACGTCCAGGACCCGCAGTCGCTGTTGCGCCAGGTCAGCGAGAGCGCCATGCGCGAGGTCGTAGGACGGCGCCCGGTCGAAGACGTTTTCCGCGACGATCGGGCCGGTATCGCCGAGCTCGTTCGCAGCATCACGCAGGAGACGCTCGACAGCTACGGTGCCGGCATCAACGTGAATGCGATCTCGATCGAGGAGGCAGCGCCTCCGGCAGACGTCGCCGACGCCTTCGAGGAAGTGCAACGCGCCGAGCAGAACGAGAACCAGTTCATCGAGGAAGCCCGGCTTTATCAGAACGAGCAGTTGGGCCGCGCGCAAGGCGAAGCCGTTCAGATTCGGGAAGACGCCGCAGCATTCAAGAACCGTGTCGTGCTGGAGGCGCAGGGTGAGTCGCAGCGCTTCGGTGCCGTGCTCGACGAATACGAGAAGGCCCCGGAGGTCACGCGTCAGCGGCTGTATCTCGAGACGATGGAACAGGTTCTGCGTGGTTCGAACAAGGTCCTGATGGATCAGGGCTCCGGTTCGGGTGTCGTGCCGTATCTTCCGCTCAACGAACTACAGCGCGGCTCGCAGGCCCAACCCAACGGAAACGCAGCGTCTCCGACAACGCTTCCGCGCCCATCCGGTAGCGCGACGCCTTCGCCATCCGGGCAGACCCTGTCGTCCAACACGTTCGGGGGCGTCAACTGATGGCCAACCGCTTTACCAGCCTCCTGATCGTTCTAGCCGTCGTGGTTCTGGCGCTATGGAGTTCGCTCTTCGTCGTGCGCGAAGGCACCCAGGCCATCGTCACGCGCTTCGGTGAAATTCAGCGCGTCGTCAACGAGCCCGGCTTGTACTTCAAGCTGCCGTTCAGCTTTGCCGGAGCCGACAATATCCAGGTCCTGCCGACGCGCCTGCAGCGTCTCGACCTGGATAACCTGCGAGTTCAGGTTTCCGGCGGAGCCTTCTACGAGGTCGACGCGTTCCTCGTCTATCGCATCTCGGACGCTGCCGTGTTCCGGCAGACCACGTCCGGCTCGATCCCGCAGGCCGAGCAACGCTTGCGCACCCGTTTCAACAACGCGGTGCGTCAGGTTTATGGTTTGCGCAACTTCGAAGCGGCGCTGTCCGAGGAACGTGGGCAGATGATGGTCGAGGTCCGCAATCAGATCCGTCCGGAAGCTCGATCGCTCGGCATCGACCTGCAGGACGTGCGCATCCGTCGCACCGATCTGACTGCCGAAGTCTCGCAGCAGACCTTCGCGCGGATGCGTGCCGAGCGTCTCGCAGAAGCCGAGCGGGTGAGGGCACGTGGTCGGGTTTCCGCTCGGGAGATCCGCGCAGCAGCGGACCGCAATGTGTCCGAGACCGTTGCCGCAGCCCGGCGCGACGCCGAGATCCTGCAGGGTGAAGGTGAGGCCGAGCGCAACGCCACCTTTGCCAATGTCTACCAGCGCGATCCGGCATTCTTCGAGTTCTACCGGTCGATGCAGGCGTATCGCACGGCTCTTGATAACGGCAACACGACTATGGTGCTGTCCCCGAACTCGGACTTCTTCCGGTTCTTCGATAGCAACACGCTGCCGACGACGGGTTCAAGCCAAGGAGCGGCAGGTGCAACGTCGTCCCCCAGTGCTTCCGCTCCGCAGGGCGGTTCAACAGCGACATCACCCAGCGTCGCGCCTACACCGTCGAACTGACCATCACTGCGCCGCCTACGAAACCCCACTCTTGCTGACGCAAGGGTGGGGTTCTTTCGTGGGCCGGCAACGACACACCGTTGCGTTGCCCTTGATTCGGTCGCAGTTTTTGGGTTGCCTTCCGGTCGACGACCCGCCTGCACGCCAGTACACGCCGTTGGGTACGCTGGCTTCCTGGCGCCCCCCCATTTCCGGACAGGATACGACATGTCAGCCAGCCGAAGCCTGCTCCTGCGATCTGCTGCGCGCGGCGTCGTAGCCGTCGCCCTCTCATGCTCGACAGCAGGGTTTACCACGTCGGGTCAGGCGCAAGGGGTCATTGCGCCACCGCCGAACGACCAACCCATCGCGCCTCAGGCACCCCCTGCGCTTGTCGCGCCGCCCCCCGTCGATGCCGTTTCCGGTTCGGCTCAACCACGCATGGTGGGTCCCGCATCGGTTGCCGATCTTGCGGATCGCTTGTCGAACGCGGTCGTCAACATTTCGACCTCGCAGAAGGTCGAGGGTACGGAACCGTCGCCGGGCCCAGCCGTGCCGAAACTCGAAGCTCCGGACGGATCTCCGCTCCAGGACTTCTTCAATGACCTCCTTCAGGGCAACGGTGACGACGACGCTCAGCGCGTTCAGTCCTTGGGCTCGGGCTTTGTCATCGATCCGAGCGGCATCGTCGTCACCAACAATCACGTCATCCAGGACGCAGACGAAATTACGGTCAACTTCGCGGACGGGACCAAACTTGACGCCAAGATCGTCGGCATCGATCCCAAGACCGATCTGGCTGTCTTGAAGGTTGAACCCAAGGCACCGCTCGCTGCGGTGGCCTTCGGCGATAGCGACAAGGTTCGTATCGGCGACTGGGTCATGGCGATCGGCAACCCGTTCGGCCTGGGCGGAACGGTGACCGTGGGCATCGTTTCGGCGCGCGGGCGGAACATCAACGCAGGTCCCTACGACAACTTCATCCAGACCGATGCCGCGATCAACCGAGGCAACTCCGGCGGGCCGCTTTTCGACATGTACGGCGATGTAGTCGGTATCAACACGGCGATCATTTCGCCGACCGGTGGTTCCATCGGCATCGGATTCTCGATCCCTGCGCTTCTCGCGCAGAACGTCGTGTCTCAACTACGCGAATTCGGCGAGATGCGTCGCGGTTGGCTCGGACTGCGCTTGCAGGCGGTCACCGACGACATTGCGGAAGGGCTCGGTTTGCCGAACGTCCGTGGCGCTCTGGTCGCCGGCATCGTGCCGCGCGGTCCAGCGGACAACGGCCAGATCAAGGTCGGCGACGTGGTCACGCGCTTCGACGGTCGAGATGTCGCAACATCCCGAGATTTGCCCCGCATCGTGGCTGAAACGCCAGTCGGCAAGGCGGTCGATATCGCGGTCCTTCGAAAGACCGCCGTGGATCGTCCTGTCGAGACGGTCAACGTTCAGGTGACGCTGGGTCGACTGGAGGACGGCGAGAAGGAGGTGGCCAGTGCCGAGCAGCCTCCAAAGGACACGGCGACCGTCGATCCCGCACCGCTCCCTGACGCAGCGACACTTGGAATGCGGTTTTCCGACATGACGCCTGAACTGAAGTCGCGCTACGAACTCGCGGACGAGCTCTCCGGCGTCGTCGTGACCGATGTCGCACCGCAGTCAGCCGCGGCCGACAAAGGGATCGAAGCTGGCACCGTTGTGAAGGAGATCGCTCAGGAAGCGGTCACGACGGCGGACGATGCCCGCACGAAGCTTGCGAAGCTACGCACCGATGGGCGTCGCAACGCGCTCATGTTGATGGCCGACAAAGCCGGCGACCTGCGTTTCGTTGTCGTTCCGATCGACTGACGGCGGCGCATCAACTCACGAATTCGTCTGCACGATAGCCTTGCATGAACAAGAGCGCTGTCAGATCACCATGATCGATGCGGTATGGCGCCTTGGCGGCGACCGCGGGTTTGGCATGGAGCGCGACGCCCGTCCCGGCCGCCATGATCATGGGAAGGTCGTTGGCACCGTCCCCGACAGCCAGAACGTCCTGTGACGTGAGATTGAGGTCGCGGGCGATGCCGTTCAACGCCGCGAGCTTCGCCTCCGCGCCGAGGATCGGTTCGGCAACAGTCCCGTCGAGCCGACCATCGGCGACGTTGAGCACGTTGGCCCGGTTCTCCGCGAAACCGAGCCGGTCGGCCACGACCTGGGTGAACGCCGTGAACCCGCCAGATACCAGAGCTGCATGAGCGCCGGCCTTGCGCATCGTCCGGACAAGCGTCGTACCACCGTCAGTCATGGTGATCCGCTCTGCGATGACGCGACCGATCGTATCTTCCGGCAGACCACGCAGGAGAGCAACGCGTTCCCGCAGCGCCGGCTCGAAGGCGATTTCACCGTTCATCGCTCGCGCCGTGATAGCGGCAACCTCGTCCTTCAAGCCCAGCACGTCCGCGAGTTCATCGATGCATTCCTGCTCGATCATGGTGGAGTCCATGTCGGCAAGAAGGATGCGCTTGCGTCGACCCTCGGCATGCTGCACGACGCAATCGATGGCCTCGGCTTCCGCAAGCGAACGCAAGCGGCGAAGGGTATCATCCGCTAACGGTTCGACGGTCGTCAGATCGCAGGCGACATCCCGCTCCAGCCACCGCAGTTCGGCTTCGCCGATCTCGTCCCGGGCAGCGTCCGCGAGGGTGCGCGAGACGCGGGGATCCCGCCGCGCGGATATGAGCGTCACGACATGCATGATGTAAGGAGACCCGAGGCGAGTGAGACCGGACGCGATCCTGATAGCGGGGCCGACTGCGAGCGGCAAGTCTGCGCTTGCCGTCCGGCTGGCCAGCCACTTTGACGGCGCGGTTCTCAATACGGATGCGCTACAGGTTTACGATGGACTGCGCATTCTCACCGCTCGCCCGCGAGAGAGCGAAATGGGGAACGTAGCCCACCACCTGTACGGGCACGTTTCCCCCCACAAACCGTATTCGGTGGGGGAATGGCGGCGTGACGTCGAGGCGACGCTGTCGGCTCTGCCTCCCCAAACGATCCCCGTGTTCTGCGGCGGGACCGGACTCTATTTTCGAGCCTTGCTGATGGGGCTCGACGACTTTCCGACCGTACCGGAGCCTATCCGTTCGTATTGGAGGAATCTTGGTGAGACGACCGCGGTCGCGAGTTTGCATGCAGAACTCGTACGTCGCGATCCCGACGCCGCCTTGACGATCCGCCCGACCGATCGCCAACGGATCGTCCGCGCCCTCGAACTCATCGACACGACGACGCGGCCGCTCGCCGAGCTCAGGACGAATCTGACGGGTGGATTGTTCGACCCGGCACGTGTCATGGCGATCGTGCTGGTGCCGCCGAGGAATGAGTTGCGTGAGCGGATCGCTCAGCGATTTCACGCCATGCTCGCGGACGGCGCGCTGGACGAAGCGGTCGAGTTTCGCGAGCGGTTCGGCGATGGAGCTCCACTTGCGGAAAAGGCGATCGGACTTCGCGAACTTCTCGGCGTCGCAAACGGTACCTCATCGCTCGAACAGGCAGCTGAATCGGCGATCACGCGGAGCCGACAATACGCCAAACGGCAGGAAACCTGGTTTCGCAACCAGTTCGGGCCGACATGGTCCCGCTATGCCTCCCCCCTCGACGTTCCGGTCGGGTGACTTACTGTTGCAGCGATCAAAGCAGGGGAGCGACAATGAGTACGGTGATCGTCCGTGACCATCGAGACGCCATCGAGAAGGGGGCGCGTCTCGGGTATCTCGCTCGCGCTGCCATCTTCATCGTCATCGGCTTCTTCGCCTTCCGGACCGCCTTTGCCGGCGGAGACACAATCAGCGAACGCGAGGCGATCTCCGAGATCATCGCGACCCCATTCGGAAGCATCTCTCTCGTACTTCTCGTCATCGCACTGCCAGCCTTTGCGATCTGGCGACTCGTGCAGGCCGTTCTGGATGCCGATGGCTACGGCACAAGTTTCAAAGGACTTGCGACACGGGCTGGTCGGTTGGTCTCGGCCTTCGCGTACTCATTCCTGGCCGTCTATGTCGGCTCAATCCTCTTCGGCGTGTCGGTCGGAGGGAGTGGTGGCGGCAGCCAGATCCTCGAGCGCTGGGCGCAAGTCTTCGGCCCCTGGCTGACGATCCCACTCGGGCTGATCATGCTGGGTGTCGCTGGGTCGCAGATCGGAAAGGCGTACACGGGCTCGTTCCTCAGGTTCGTATCGCTACCGCCCGCTCAGGCGGCATGGATGACAATCGTCTGCCGTATGGGCCTCGTTGCGCGTGGCATTGTCTTTGCAGCGATTGCTGTCCTGCTGTTGACGGGCGCGTCTCGCTGGAACGCAGCCCATCCGCCTGGCCTCGAAGATGGTCTCGAGGAGATCGGCTCGTGGCCTTACGGCTGGCTTTTGCTGTCGGCGACTGGGGCTGGACTCATTGCGTTCGGGATCTACGCAATCATCTTGGCGCGTTACGGACATATCCGCTCGCCTGACATCTCGTCGGCTCTGAAGTAGGCCCTTGACGCTTTCGTAGGGCTCCGCTAGCGTCTGTCCCCATGTTCAAGAAGCTCATTCTCGTAAGGTGGCGCACACGCGAGACGGTCTGACGACCGTCCGGCTCTTGCCACGTGTGCGCAGTACAAAGGCCCCTCGAGGGCCTTTTTTGTTGCCCGCAAGTTCCCGTATCCATCAACGTCCCGCAACTCGGACGTGCAGCGAACGATAAGGCCGCGCGATGAACGACATGACGATCGACACCGGTATCCGCAAGATGACGGGTGCCCAGATGGTGGTCCAGGCCATGAAGGATCATGGCGTCGAGCATCTCTTCGGCTATCCCGGCGGCGCGGTCCTGCCGATCTACGACGCGCTGTTCCTGCAGGATGACGTGAAGCACATCCTCGTTCGCCACGAGCAGGGTGCAGGCCACGCGGCGGAAGGCTATGCCCGCTCGACCGGAAAGCCTGGCGTGATGCTGGTGACCTCCGGGCCTGGTGCGACCAACGCCGTCACACCTCTGCAGGATGCCTTGATGGACTCCATCCCGCTCGTCTGCATCACAGGTCAGGTCCCGACGACGCTGATCGGATCGGACGCCTTCCAGGAGTGCGATACGGTCGGCATCACCCGGCCCTGCACGAAACACAACTGGCTGGTGAAGAGCGTTGAGGATCTGGCCGAGATCCTGCACGAGGCCTTCCACGTCGCGACGTCCGGCCGTCCCGGTCCGGTCGTCGTCGACATCCCGAAGGACGTCCAGTTCGCGACGGGAACGTACACGCCGCCGACCCTGTCGCGCGCGACGCAACGCTATCAGCCGCGCCTTGATGCCGATGCGGGTCGCATCCGTGCAGCCGTCGAACTGATGCGTTCCGCACACCGCCCGATCCTCTATACCGGCGGGGGTGTCATCAATTCCGGTCCGGAGGCGTCGCGCCTCCTGCGCGAGCTAGTCGAGATGACGGGCTTCCCGATCACCTCGACGCTGATGGGCCTCGGTGCCTATCCGGCATCGGGCGAGCGCTGGATGGGCATGCTCGGCATGCACGGCACGTTCGAGGCGAACATGGCGATGCACGAGTGCGACGTCATGATCTGCGTCGGTGCGCGGTTCGACGACCGCATCACCGGCAGGCTCGACGCCTTCTCGCCGAACTCAAAGAAGATCCACATCGACATCGACCCATCGTCGATCAACAAGAACGTGCGCGTCGACCTGCCGATCATCGGCGACGTCGCCCATGTGCTGTCTGCGATGGTCGAGGCATGGCGCGAGGGCGGACCGCAGGAGAGCGGTCGCCTCGACGACTGGAACGAGAAGATTCGGGTCTGGCGCGCGCGCAACTCGCTGGCATTCCGGCAGGAGGGCGACATCATCCTGCCCCAACACGCGGTGAAGCGCCTTTATGAGCTGACGAAGGATCGCAAGACCTTCATCACCACCGAGGTTGGCCAGCACCAGATGTGGGCGGCCCAGTTCTACGGATTCGAGGAGCCCAACCGCTGGATGACCTCAGGCGGCCTCGGCACGATGGGCTACGGTCTGCCGGCGGCGGTCGGCGTCCAGATTGCCCATCCCGATGCGCTCGTCATCGACATCGCGGGCGACGCCTCGATCCAGATGATGACACAGGAACTCTCGACCGCCGTTCAGCATGGCGCGCCCGTCAAGGTGTTCATCCTGAACAACCAGTACATGGGCATGGTGCGCCAGTGGCAGCAGCTGCTGCATGGCAACCGCTTGTCGAACAGCTACTCGGAGGCGATGCCGGACTTCGTTAAGCTGGCGGAGGCCTACGGCGGCGTCGGTTTGCGGGTCGAGAAGGCGGGCGACCTCGATGCTGGTATTCAGGAGATGATCTCGGTCGATCGACCGGTGATCTTCGACTGCTGCGTCCAGAACCTCGCCAACTGCTTCCCAATGATTCCGAGCGGGAAGGCGCACAACGAGATGCTGCTTCCCGACGAGGCGAGCGACGACGCGGTCGCCAACGCCATCGACGCGAAGGGCAAGGCGCTGGTCTAGCGCCAAGACGGGAAGGGGCTCACGGAAGTCCCTCCCTTTTCCATTGCATCCGATCCCATGCCGATAAGGTCCGCCCGATGAACCTACCCGTCCAGCCGCCCGCGTCCGCCTACTTCATCACCGACGAGAAGCCGCCGATCGAGACGCGGACGCTCTCGATCATCGTCGACAACGAGCCCGGCGTGCTGGCCCGTGTGATCGGTCTGTTCTCCGGAAGGGGCTACAATATCGAGAGCCTGACGGTCTCCGAAACCGATCACAACAAGCACTTGTCTCGGATCACCGTGGTGACGAAGGGCGCGCCGAGCGTCATCGAGCAGGTGAAGAGCCAGCTTGACCGCATCGTGCCGGTGCATCAGGTCCTCGATCTGACCAAGGCGGCGGCGGGTCAGGGCGAGGACGGCCCGATCGAGCGCGAGCTGGCGCTAGTCAAGGTCGCGGGCGCAGGAGACGACCGAGTCGAGGCGTTGCGTCTGGCGGACGTCTTCCGCGCAAAGGTTGTCGATTCGACGACCGACCATTTTGTCTTCGAGATCACGGGCAAGACGTCCAAGATCGAGAAGTTCATCCAGATCATGGCGCCGCTTGGGCTGGTGGAAGTGTGCCGCACGGGCGTCGCCGCCATGAGCCGCGGCAGCGAGGCGATGTTCGCCGGCTAACCCTGGGGTCACCTTTAGTCTTCAAACCTTGCACGGCAGAGCGGCCGGGCGGGCTTCTCCTGAAAGCATCGGGTCATGTCGGCCGACGTCTTTGCCGCGCTCCTTGCCTACGCCTTCGTCACGTCCGTGACGCCGGGTCCCAACAACATGATGCTGATGGCGTCGGGCGTGAACTTCGGCTTTCGTCGGACAATCCCGCATATGCTCGGCATCGCGGTCGGCTTCTTCGTGCTGCTGCTGGCGGTCGGCTTCGGACTGGGCGCGCTGATCCATGCCGTACCAGCCCTTCAGACAGCGATGCGCGTCGCGAGTGTTGCCTACATGCTGTGGCTCGCCTGGAAGATCGCAACGTCGAAGCCGGCGGGTGAAGCCCAGGCGGGAAGCCGTCCGATGACGTTTCTTCAGGCGGCGGCGTTCCAGTGGGTCAACCCGAAGGCCTGGGCCATGGGTCTCGTCGCCATGGGAGCCTATACCAACGCAGAGAATCCCGTTCTGTCGGTCTTGCTTGTCGGCACCGCCTTTGCGCTCGTGAACTTCCCGTCGGTCTCCGTCTGGGCGGGGTTTGGCGTAGCCCTTCGAGGTCTGCTTGCCGATCCAAAGCGCCTGCGGATCTTCAATGTCACGATGGCCCTGCTGATCGTCGCGACCCTCTGGCCCATGCTGCGCTGAACCGCTTGCCGAACAGCGCCAATTCTGCGACGCCCGGCGCATGAAGTTCTCACCGCAGCAGGACGAGGCGCTGGTCCGAGTCGCCGAATGGCTCGATCGGGGCGATCAGCCGATCTTCCGGCTCTTCGGCTATGCCGGGACCGGCAAGACGACGCTCGCACGGCATTTCGCGGAAGGTATCGACGGCGCGGTCCAGTTTGCCGCCTTCACCGGCAAGGCGGCGCAGGTGCTGCGCTCGAAGGGCGCGAAGAGCGCCAAGACGCTGCACTCGTTGATCTACCGGCCGCGCGGTGAGGATACGGTGTCCGATGAGGAGACCGGCACGTCGCGTGTTTCTCCGACGTTCTCGCTCAACCGCCAAAGCCCTGTCGCGAAGGCGAAGCTCGTCGTCGTTGACGAATGCTCGATGGTAGACGAAGCGCTCGGTCGCGACCTCATGAGCTTCGGGACGCCGATCCTCGTCCTCGGCGATCCCGGACAACTGCCGCCGGTATCGGGGGGTGGGTTCTTCACAGAGGCCGAGCCGGACTTTCTGCTGACCGAGATCCATCGGCAAGCGCGCGACAATCCCATCATCGAGCTGGCCCTGGCGGTACGTGAAGGGCGCGACGTTCCGCTTGGCTCCTACGGCACGTCCAAAGTCATCGGTCGGCGAGATGTGGATCGCGACGAGGTCCTGGCGGCCGATCAGGTATTGGTCGGCACCAACCGGACACGGCGGCTCTACAACGGTCGGCTGCGGGAGCTGAAGGGTTTCACCGGTGCCCTGCCGCAGGCGGGCGACAAGCTCGTGTGCCTGCGTAACGATCCGACCAAAGGTCTGCTTAACGGCTCGCTGTGGCAGGTCATGACGGCCTCGCCCGAGAAGACGAAGCCCGGTACGAACCTGATCGTGAAGCCGGACGACGACGACATCGACAAGGGCGCAGCAAAGATCAAGCTGCTGAAACGCGCCTTCGAGGAGCCGGATGCCGAGATCGCCTGGGCCGAGAAGAAGCGGTACGACGACTTCGACTACGGCTATGCGCTGACGGTCCACAAGGCTCAAGGGTCGCAATGGGATGACGTCATGCTGTTCGACGAGAGCTGGGCCTTTCGTGACTCGCGAGAGCGTTGGCTCTACACCGCGGTCACGCGCGCCGCCGAGCGGCTGACGATCGTCCGTTGAACCCTTGCCCGTATCCACGCGATCGGATATGCGAACCGTAACGTACGGTACGGACTAGTGAGGCGTGAATGGCGGAAGGAGAGCTCAGCGACAGGCAGCGCGCCGTGCTCGACGCCGCCCTCGCACTCCTGGTCGAGCGCGGTGACAAGCTGACCATGACGGCGGTCGCCCGCGAGGCGAGCTGCTCGAAGGAAACGCTCTACAAGTGGTTCGGCGATAGGGACGGACTACTTGCCGCGACCGTGCGCCATCAGGCCTCCCGCATCCGAGGCGTCGCACTCGACGAGGGCCGCCTCGACCGGACGTCACTGCGCGAGGGCCTGGAGCGCTTCGCTCTCGACTGGCTCGAGGTGATCACGGGCCGCACATCGATCGCGTTGAACAGGCTCGCGGTCGGTCAGGCTGGGACGAGCAGCAATGATCTCGGGCTTATTGTGTTGCGCAACGGACCGGACGGTCTGCGCAAACGGCTGACGCCGCTTCTGCTCGGGGCACGCGAGCAGGGTTTGCTTGCATTCGATGAACCAGACGAGGCCTTCGGTACGTACTTCGGCTTGGTCGTCGGCGACGTTCAGCTGCGGATGCTGCTTGGCGACCCCGAGCCCATCGGCGCCCGCGACTTGGCGGCCCATGCGGCCGCGGCGGCGCGACAGTTTCTCACCCTCTACAGCACCATCCGACCGGCGGAGACCGGCGGCTCAAACGGAAGGACATGACCCATGCGCGTCTACTATGATCGCGACGCTGATCTGAACCTCATCAAGGGCCGCAAGGTCGCGATTGTCGGCTATGGCAGCCAGGGCCGGGCCCATGCGCTGAACCTGAAGGATTCCGGCGCGCAGAACGTGGCGATCGCCCTCAAGGCCGGTTCGCCGACACGCGCGAAGGCCGAGGCCGACGGCTTCCAGGTCATGACCGTCGCGGAAGCCGCCTCCTGGGCAGACCTTCTCATGATGGCAACGCCGGATGAGCTCCAAGCGGACATCTACAAGGCGGATATCGAGAACAACCTGCGCGACGGCGCCGCGATCGCCTTCGCACACGGCCTCAACGTGCATTTCGGTCTGATCGAGCCGAAGAAGAGCGTCGACGTCGTCATGATCGCGCCGAAGGGCCCGGGCCACACGGTGCGTGGCGAGTACCAGAAGGGCGGCGGCGTTCCCTGTCTCGTCGCGGTACACCAGGACGCTTCGGGCAACGCGCTCGATCTCGCGCTCTCCTACGCCTGCGGCGTGGGCGGCGGTCGGTCCGGCATCATCGAGACCAACTTCAAGGAAGAGTGCGAAACCGATCTCTTCGGCGAACAGGTCGTCTTGTGCGGCGGTTTGGTCGAACTCATCCGTGCGGGCTTCGAGACGCTCGTCGAGGCGGGCTACGCCCCCGAGATGGCCTACTTCGAGTGCCTTCACGAGGTGAAGCTGATCGTCGACCTCATCTACGAAGGCGGCATCGCGAACATGAACTACTCGATCTCCAACACCGCAGAGTGGGGTGAGTACGTGACGGGTCCGCGCATCATCACCGACGAGACGAAGGCCGAGATGCGCCGCGTTTTGCGCGACATTCAGACGGGCAAGTTCACGTCGGACTGGATGCAGGAGTACCGGTCGGGCGCGGCCCGCTTCAAGGGTATCCGCCGCGTCAACGACTCGCACCAGATCGAGGAAGTCGGCGAGAAGCTGCGTGGCATGATGCCGTGGATCGGCAAGAACAAGCTGGTCGACAAGGCCCGCAACTAAGCTGCGTTCAGGCTCGGAGGCGAAATCATCGCCTCCGAGCCAGCGGACTGCTCCGATAGGAGAAATGATTCAGCATTTCTCAAAGCCTCGTCGCGATGATCGCCTTGTCCGAATGTCGGAAAGTCGCAGGTCATGGTCGCCACCGCTGAGAACGCTGAGAATGAACGTCGCGTGGCGCCACGCGCCCGCACGCTCAAGCGCGGGAAGATCCTGTCGAATAATCGCTTCTCGACCTACGACTGCATCGTTCGCAACATATCGGCCACTGGCGCCCTGCTGACGATCGATCCGGCCGTGCCGTTACCCAAGGAGTTCGAGATCCGGATCGGAGAGGACGACGCGATCCGGCCCGCAAAGTTGGTTTATCGCCGCGAGCTGTTTGCGGGCATCCATTTCCTCGACTCGACGGATGATGAAAGCCGGGTGGATATCGTTCCAGCGACGGTGAGCGATGCGCAGCCCGACCTTCTTCGTTGGCCCGTCGAAGCGCTGCCGCATTCCATCACGTCACGTATGCCGTGGCGTTTCTGACTGCGGACCAGAACGGCAAAAAGAAATCCACCGATCAGCCTTTCCGGGGTGGACATGTGAGGGTCCGATCACTATAAACCGCCTCGTCAGCGCCGGTTGGTCTTCCACCGCCTGACCGATGGGTGATTAGCTCAGTTGGTAGAGCAGCTGACTCTTAATCAGCGGGTCGTAGGTTCGAACCCTACATCACCCACCAATTCCCAAACTCGAAAGCGTGCTCGATTAGTTTTAGTCGTCGGTTCGTAGATCGAACCGCCGTTCGAGACTCCATGGACCGTCAAGGTATCGCCAAAGGAGTAACGCCCGGCCTTCGACGGTGAAGGGTTCGAACTCGGCATCCAATCGATCGAACAACGATCGGGCAACCGGTGCCCCGACCTTATTCTGGATCGTAACATGCGGTTTGAAACGCTGGGCGTCCTGCGGACTTAGCGTGCTCGTCCAACGCGTCGCAAGGTCCGCCCGTAGCCGGATCAACTTCGGTGACTCAAGTACGTAAGCGGTCCCGTATCCGAGGAACCGCAGACCCCCGACCTGTATCGGAAACACCGACGTCGTGCTGGCGACCTCTTCGATGTCTTGCGTGAAGCTCTCAAGGTTCTCGCCGGGAAGCTTGTGAAAGAGCGTGAGGTGAGCCGGTATGAGGTTACGCTTGGCCGGGAAATGGGCTCGACGCATCCCGTCGAGCCGTTTGAAGCCCACTTCGTCGAAGCCGAGCGTCAGAATGAAGACCGCGGCCTCGTTCGATTGGTTCACGGACTCCGCCTAGCCTAGCGACCGGATTGCACGGACAGGTTCAAAACCTGTGGCAAAGTTTGCGGAGCTCCCATGGCCGCGCCGAGAATCTGCGTCGCTGGAATAGGGGCGGGCGGTTCGATCGCGAGCCGGATCGAACGAGGATTGTCGAGGAAGTCGTTGACGGCTTCGCCGACCTGCGCCTGGAACGTTGGGTTCTGCAGATATGCAAGTCCGAGAGGCACGGTGGCTTTCACCGTCTCAACGAACTGCTCGCGTGGTTGACCGTTCTGCTTCGCGAAATAGTCCAGGACCCGGTTGGTCAGGGACTGATCCTCAAACGCCAATGTCGCGGACTGCAGGTAGAGCTGCGAGATCAGCCCGATGACCGCCATCCCGGCGTTCTGATTTTGACCGTCGGACGCTTCGAGTTGTTGCGAGACCTGAGACAGGGACTGTATGAAGTTCGGGGTGTAGCCCGTGATCGTGTAGGCCAGATTGAGCTGACCAGCGTTTTCGACCGCAATCTTCAAATCGCTCAATGACAAGGCGCCCGTTTGCGGCTGCCAGGAACCCGCACCTTGGAGTGAGCCGGTCAACTGCGCGTAACCCAAGTCCGCCATCACCTGCGTCAGTCCCGCATTGCCCGTAGCGGCGGTGTCGAAGGTGAATTTCCCGAGCGCGATGCTGGACGCAAGACCCTCGCCCTCGCTGGGTTGCGTCACGACCGAAATGTCGTTCACCGACACAACGCTGCGATCAGCCTTCGCAACCGAGATCGATCCGATGGTTGAACGCTCCAGGAAGAGCGGCGAAAGGACGGCGGTATTAGCGGTGTCCGGACGGATCGTTAGCCCTTCCAATATGGCGTTGGAAACATTCGTCGCCACGTCGCCACTCGTCTGCCGAATGTCGCCGAGTTGGACGCGTGCAACGCGCCAGCCATCCGCGTTGGATCCCGTTACGTTCTCGAAGCGCAGCGTTCCCAAATCGAAGGGTTCGCTCCCGCCTTGCGCAGGCGTCACGCGGGCATCGTTCATGACGACATCGTCGCCTTCGTTCGAAACTGCGCCGAACTCCAGCCGCGTCGATGGTGCCATGACGGCCTTGAGACGCTCCGCGAAGGCTTGACCATCCGCGGCGAGGGCGACGCCCGAGCTGAACAAAAGACCGGTGAGCGCTGCAAGCACGGAACGGGTACGGATTGACGACATAGGCCGGGTTGTCCTTCTCACGACGCCGATTGACGCGGCGGTCAGCCGGGCTCGGGCAAGTCGATGCTATTATGGGGAACGCGCTACGGAGGGAAAGCCGCTCGGCAAGGCGAACCGACACCTTTCCGTGGTCGAATGAGTTTGAGTATGACCTTTATGTTCTCCACTTGTTCCCGTTTTGACGATGTCTTATCGCTAATCTTATGACCAAGATCTCCGATCCTCCGAGCGGCGGCGACATCGAGCCGATCGATCTGCGCACGGCACTCGAAGAGCGCTACCTGGCTTATGCTCTTTCAACGATTATGGGGCGTGCGCTCCCCGATGTTCGGGACGGACTGAAGCCCGTGCATCGACGCATCGTGCATGCCATGCGTGTGCTCAAGCTCGACCCCGGGCAAGGCTACAAAAAATGCGCGCGAATTGTCGGCGATGTCATGGGCAAGTTTCACCCGCACGGCGATGCGTCGATCTACGACGCCTTGGTACGGCTCGCGCAAGACTTCGCCATTCGCTACCCGATCGTCGATGGACAGGGTAATTTTGGCAATATCGACGGTGATAGCGCCGCGGCCATGCGGTACACGGAAGCGCGGATGACCGATGTCGCCACGCTGCTTCTGCGCGGTATCGACGAAAACGCCATCGACTTCCGTCCGACCTATAATGAGGAGGACCAAGAGCCGATCGTCCTCCCCGGTGCATTCCCAAATCTTCTGGCGAATGGGGCATCCGGCATAGCCGTTGGCATGGCGACGTCGATCCCGCCGCATAACGCGGCGGAGTTATGCGATGCTGCGCTCAAGCTGATCGCTGAACCCGATACCGATCTGGATGCCCTCCTGCGGTTTGTCCAGGGCCCTGACTTCCCGACCGGCGGTGTCGTCGTCGACACGCGTGCCGTCATACGAGAGGCCTATGCGACGGGACGCGGCTCGTTTCGGGTGCGCGCGAAGTGGGAGAAGGAGGATCAAGGGCGCGGCGGCTTCGTCGTGGTTGTGACCGAGATACCCTATCAAGTTCAGAAGTCGCGTCTCATCGAGAAGATCGCCGACCTCTTGATGGCGAAGCGTCTCCCTCTGCTTGCCGACATTCGAGACGAATCCACCGAGGATGTTCGCATCGTTCTCGAGCCCAAATCCCGGTCGGTCGATCCCGGCATCCTGATGGAGTCGCTGTTCCGCCTGACCGACCTCGAAGCGCGTATCCCGCTCAACATGAACGTGTTGTCGGGTGGGCGCGTACCCAAGGTTCTCTCGCTGAAGGAGGTGCTTAGTGAATGGCTCGCGCATCAGCGCGACGTCCTTGTGCGGCGGTCTCAGTTTCGGCTCGATCAGATCGAGCGGCGGCTGGAAGTGCTGGCCGGCTACCTCATCGCCTTCCTCAACCTCGATGAGGTCATCCGGATCATCCGCGAAGAGGATGAGCCGAAGCGCGTGATGATGCGGACCTTCGAACTGACGGACGTTCAGGCCGAAGCGATCCTCAACATGCGACTGCGCTCGTTGCGAAAGCTCGAGGAATTCGAACTGCGCCGGGAATTCGATGCGCTGACAGCCGAAAAGGCGGAGAAGCAGGCGCTTCTCGGTTCCACGGAACGGCAGTGGGAGCGTGTCGCCGGAGAAGTGCGAGAGGTTCGCGACGCCTTCTCGAAGAAGACTCGCCTCGGTCGCCGCCGTACGAACTTCGCCGATGCGCCTGGTCATACGGCTGACGATATCGCCGAGGCACTAATCGAGAAGGAACCGATCACGGTCGTCCTGTCCGAGCGCGGCTTTCTTCGCGGGTTGAAGGGGCATGTCGCCGACCTGTCGGGTTTGTCGTTTCGCGACGGCGACAAGCTCAAGTTCAGCTTTCATGCGTTGACGACAGACAAGCTCGTATTCCTGTCGACGGACGGTCGCGCCTATACGCTCACGGCCGACAAGCTTCCGGGCGGGCGAGGTCAGGGTGATCCGATCCGTTTGCTGATCGATCTCGAAGACAGTCAGGATCTGGTCTACGGCTTCGTTCCCGACACCGCTTCGAAGCGCTTGATTGCGTCCACGGATGGGAATGGCTTCGTCGTCAACGAGGGCGAACTCGTATCCGGTATGCGGAAGGGCAAGCAGGTCCTCAACCTCGCGGGAGCCTCACGCCTCGCCATCGCAGAGCGCATCCAGGGTGATACGGTCGCTGTGATCGGGGACAATCGAAAGCTTGCGGTGTTCCCGTTGGTCCAGGTTCCGGAGATGACGCGAGGCAAGGGCGTACGGTTGCAACGCTACAAGGATGGCGGTCTCGCTGACCTGAAGACGTTCCGCCTAGCAGACGGCCTGACGTGGACGGATACGGCTGGCCGCGTCTTCAACCGCAGCGAAATTGAACTGCGGGACTGGTACGCCGATCGAGCTCAGGCCGGTCGCCTCGTTCCGAAGGGCTTTCCCAAGAGCGGTCGATTCACGTGACCGTGGTCGGCGGCTCGGTGGGGTGAGGGACACTCGCGTCGTAGCGTTCCCAGCCGCGCGCCATCAAGTGTTCTTGGGGCTGGAAGCGGATCTTGTAGTCCATCTTTCGAGATCCGCGCACCCAGTAGCCTAGGTAGAGGTATGGCAGCCCAAGCTCCCGGGCCCGACGGATGTGGTCGAGAATCATGTAGGTCCCGAGGCCACGGTGATGCTCTGCGGGCTCGAAGAAGGAGTAGACCATCGAAAGCCCGTCGCCCATGACATCGGTCAGGGCGACGGCGACCAGATCGCCATCGGACCGGTTCGTGAAACGCGAATCCGGCCCTTTGCGTCGATACTGGATGACGCGGGTATCGACCTGACTGTCCTCGACCATCATCGCATAGTCGAGCACCGACATCTCGGACATGCCACCGCGTGTATGGCGGGCCTCCAGATAGCGCCGAAACAGCGCGTACTGTTCGGACGTCGGCTCTGGTTCGCCCATTCGACCGATGAGATCGGAGTTTGTCGCGAGCGACCGGCGCATCGACTTTGTCGGCTCGAATTCATCGACGAGGATGCGCACGGATATGCAGGCTCGGCACCGCTCGCAGGCCGGGCGGTAGGCGATGTTTTGACTACGCCTGAAGCCGCCCTGCGTCAGCAGATCCAGAAGATCCGACGCACGCGCCCCAATCAGATGTGTGAAGACTTTTCGCTCCAGTTGCCCCGGCAGATAGGGGCAGGCCGACGGCGAGGTCAGGAAAAACTGCGGCGTCTGCGGATGAGCAGTCATGGGGTAGGGAGCCGCCTTCCGAAAGCGCCGGTGCGATCACCGCCCGCGTCCATAGTGTGGCGCGGGGCGATGGTTTTGGGAAGGTGCGAAACCGACCGCGTCGGGCTGCCGCAGCTTGGACATTACGGTGCGCGGCGGACGACCACGGTTCCGAGCAACAGATCCTGCACAAGCTGCTTGCGCGGCGTGAACAGGCCGACAAGCAGGATGAATCCGCCTGTCGCCACGTTGCCCACCCAAAACAGGATGGTATGCGCGACCGCCAGCGCCGGATCGACGCGACCACCGTCGTTGCGCTCGAGCCGTATGCCGACGACACGCATTCCAGGGGTTGCCTGCGCATCGCCGCCCAACGTGAAGGCGACGTAAGGGATGGCGACGAGCGGCAGGAGGATTCCGTAGAGACCCCATCCCAAACCGAGCGTCAGCAGGCCGAGGATCGTGACCAGAACGAACGCCGGTACGCAAAGAATGAGTACCATCGCGTAGTCGAACAGAAAGCCGAAAACGCGGCGGGTTCGCACGCCTCGATAAGCGGCCGGTTGTTGCAACCAAGCTCCTGGCTGTGTGCGAAGCGTATCGGTCGCCGTCATGCCCGGCATCCTTTCATCTCCCAGTGTCTTGCCTGAGATATGTGATCGCTCAACCGACTTAGCAATGCGTTCAGGGTCAGCGAAGCAGCGCTGCCGCGCTGGGGGCGAAGTAGGAAAGGATGCCGGCAGCTCCGGCACGCTTGAACGAACGCAACGACTCCATCATCGCGCGCTCGCCATCAATCCAACCGTTCTGCGCTGCCGCCATGATCAATGAATACTCGCCGGATGTCTGGTAGGCGAAGGTCGGCACCGCGAACTCGTCGACAAGCCGCGTGAGGATATCGAGATACGGCATACCGGGTTTGACCATGATCATATCGGCGCCCTCCAGGATGTCCTGACGCGCCTCGCGCAGAGCCTCATCGGTATTGCCCATATCCATCTGATATGTTCGCTTATCGCCCTTCAGCGCACCGGTCGATCCGACTGCATCGCGGAAAGGGCCGTAGAAGGCGGAGGCATACTTCGCCGCGTAGGACATGATCATCCTGTCGCGAAAGCCGGCACCATCCAATGCTGAGCGGATACAGGCGATGCGCCCGTCCATCATGTCGGAGGGACCGAGAATGTCGCAACCAGCCTCGGCCTGCACCAGAGCTTGCTGACACAGGATCTCGACGGTCTCGTCGTTCAGAATTCGACCGTCGTGCAATAGACCGTCGTGCCCGTGGCTGGTGTAGGGATCGAGCGCCACGTCGCACAGAACGCCGATGTCCGGCACCGCGGCCTTGATTGCCCGCACGGCACGACAGACGAGATTGTCTGGGTCCAAGGCTTGGCTTCCGCGCTCGTCCCGTTGTCCGGGGCCCGTGAACGGGAACAGGGCGACAACCGGAATACCCAGATCGTAAGCCTCGCTCGCTGCCTCGGCGCACCCGCGCACCGAACGACGGAACACGCCAGGCATGGACGCGACGGGCTCGGGATCGCCGTCTCCCTCCCGGACGAAAATCGGCCATATCAAGTCGTTCGGGGTCACGTCAGACTCCCGGACGAGACGGCGCACCCAATCGCTTTGTCTCAAGCGACGTAGCCGCGTGCCGCCGGTCGCACGGTCAATGGCTGCGGACAAACGCGGAGGCGTGGGTGACGACATGGGTGGATCTCCGCAAGGTGCCTGCGGAGCGCGCGACGTTCCGCAACTGGGGACAGGCTCGGCGCGGCCACGGCAGCGCGTTGACGTGACCCGGACCTAATCCTAGCGTTGGGCGACGACAAGTCCGTCGCCCGGCAAAGGCGATGACGAACTGGAATGAACCGCATGATGGGGCGAATGGATGGTTTGGGTCGCCCCGTGACAGGCGTGCCGTGAGAGGCAAGACCGGGCGTCCGGAACGCGCACCTTTCATCAACGATCGCCTTCGAGACGTCGTTTGCCGGTTGGCATCCGTCGCGCTCTTTGCAGGCGGCCTATTTTACTGGACGCGCCTGATCGGCGTCTACGATGGACTTCTTTGGCGGTTCGATACGATGCCGATCTGGTGGCGGATCGCAACGCCGGTTCTTGCCGTCTTATATCCAATCGCCGGAGTCGGGCTTTGGTTGATCGCGTCATGGGGCATCGTGATCTGGACCCTCGTCTTCGCCATTGAAGCGATCATGCATCTGGGTTTTGCTCGCTTGTTTGGAACGGCTCCAGCACAAGTCGGTCTACACGCCTTCGGATTGGTTGCTCTTTTGATGCTGCGAGTCGCTGCACTGCCCGAACAACGGCGCAAGTAAAACGCTCCACTAAGCATCGTACCTACGATTTTCGGGATCTTGTACGGATTTCATTAAGGCCATTCGAGCCTCTGCGCTCGCTGCAAATCATTTACTTTGAGTTTTAAAGCGAATTAGACGCGTCCGATATAGCTTCGTGATCAAGACGGGACCACGAGAGTTCCGAAACAGACAGTGGAGCCGGCGAGATGAGCAACCTGAAGACCAAGCGCGATACGCCCGACACGTCCGACGACAAGGTCGAGCTGAAGAGTCTTTATCTGGAAACGCTGCAACTCGTGGAGCGTTTGCATCGCCGGTTGCTCGATGTCATCAAAGACGAATTCGACCGCGCCGGTCGGACCGACATCAACGCGGTCCAGGCGCTGCTCCTGTTCAATATCGGCAACTCGGTTCTGACGGCGGGCGAGTTGAGGACGAGGGGGTTCTACCTCGGTTCGAACGTTTCCTATAACTTGAAGAAGCTCGTGGAGCTTGGCTTCATCGATCACCAGCGTTCGCGCGTTGATCGTCGCGCGGTTCGCGTCTCGCTGACGAAGGCTGGACTTCAAGTCGCCGATATCGTCGCCGTTTTGTACGACCGTCACATCGGATCGATCGATAAGGTTGGCGGGCTCGACGAAGGCGAGTTCCAGAAGATGAACAAGTCGCTGCAACGGCTGGACCGCTTCTGGAACGACTCCATCATGTACCGTCTCTGACCGTTTTGCGAACGCGCGGCAGCGTTCCTCCAGTCCGCTGTCGATCGTCAAACCCCGCGAAGGCCGGCAGGCCATCGCGGGGTTTTTTCGCAACATGCTGCGCGCTCCTCAACACAACGGAGCGCAAGCAATTGAGCATCCACGCTTTTGCCTCAATCGAATGGCCTGCCTTTCCTCATGGATGTGTAGATCAGAGCGACGTTCAGTGTTGTCGTTTGATTTACCACAAGCGGCATATGTTGCGCCGCAAGCGACCTGACACTGACCGTCGAGGAATGAACATGACCAAAGGCATCCCAGACCGTAATCGACCGACCCTTTCCCGTCGGACGTTCGTCGCGGGCGCCGCAGGCTTGTTTGGCGCCGGTGCCATCTCAGGCGTGGCGCGTGCGCAATCTGCGCTCGAGGGCGTACTCAGCGCTCCAAACCGTGGTGGGTGGACCGATCAGTTCGATACGCGTGCGGCCAGCGTTCGCAACGTTGCATCATACCAGCCGGTTTTCTCACCGAACACCCTGTCTGCTATGCAGCAGGCCGTTGGTACGTACAATCAGATCGCCATGAGCGGCGGTTGGCCTCAGGTTCCCGAGACCGGCAAGTTGCAGATCGGCGCACAGAATCAGGCGGTATCGCTCCTGCGCCAGCGTCTGGCCGCGTCGGGCGACCTCGACCGCTCGGCCGGTAACTCGACTGCCTTCGATACCTATGTCGATGCGGCCGTTAAGCGCTTCCAGGCGCGACATGGTCTTCCGGCCGACGGAGCGGTGGGTGAGTACACCTACAAGGCCCTGAACGTCCCGGCAGACGTTCGTCTCATGCAGCTTCAGACCAACATCCAGCGTCTTTCCGCGATCCAGCCGGATCCAGGTCGCTTCGTGATGGTCAATATTCCGGCAGCCTCGATCGAAGCCGTCGAGAATGGCCGCGTCGTTCAACGCCATACGGCGGTCGTCGGGAAGATCGATCGTCAGACGCCGATCCTGGACTCCAAGATCACGAACCTGAACCTGAATCCCTATTGGCATGCACCAGCATCGATCGTCCGCAAGGACATCATCCCGCTGATGCAGAAGGATCCGACCTACCTCACACGCAACGATATCGTCATCTACGCAGCCGATGGCAGCGTGATCCCGCCGGAAACCATCAACTGGAACACCGACGAGGCGGTGAAGTACCTGTTCCGCCAGAACCCCGGCCGTATGAACGCGATGTCTTCGGTGAAGATTAACTTCCCGAATCCGTATGCGGTCTACATGCATGATACGCCGCAGCAGAGCGTCTTCTCTCAGCTGATGCGCTTTGAATCGTCGGGCTGCGTGCGAGTGCAGAACGTGCGAGATCTCATCGTCTGGTTGGCACGCGACACGCCGGGATGGGACAGGTCTGCGATCGAACGCACGATCTCGGCTCGCACTCGGCAGGATGTGAACCTGACCAATCCGGTCCCGCTGCACTTCACCTATCTGACCGCCTGGGCGACTGACCCGACCGTCGTGCAGTTCCGGGATGACATCTATCGCCGCGACGGCGCCGAGCAGTTGGCAATGTCGGAGGCGCAGCCAACGGCTTATGCCGCCGGTGAGCAAGCCTACGCCGATCTGCCGTACTAGGTCGCAAGCTGCCCGCCGCAAAGCCCGTTGGCGCGGCGTCGCAATATGTGATAGTGCGCACGCAAACACCGGTTGAGGGGGCCCTTGTGGCCCCCGTTTCGTTCCAGGGAGTTCGGATGATGTCGCAAGCTCTTGCCGCTGCCCCGGCTACGCATCAGAACGGCTTTTTCTCGGATGGCATCGCTGCAGGCGATCCGGACCTCTTCGCGGCGATGCGGGCCGAACTTCATCGTCAGCAGCACGAGATCGAACTAATCGCATCGGAGAACATCGTATCGCGCGCCGTTCTGGAAGCGCAGGGATCGGTTCTGACGAACAAGTACGCCGAGGGCTATCCCGGCCGTCGCTACTACGGCGGCTGTGAGCATGTCGATGTCGTCGAGCAGCTGGCAATCGACCGTGCCAAGACACTCTTTGGTTGTGGCTTCGCCAACGTCCAGCCCAACAGCGGCAGTCAGGCAAACCAGGCCGTCCTCTTGGCTTTGTCCAAGCCCGGTGCGACGATTCTTGGTATGAGCCTCGATGCCGGCGGACACCTTACCCACGGTGCCAAACCGAACCTGTCAGGTCGCTGGTTCAATGCCGTCCAGTATGGCCTCGATCTCGAAACGGGTTTGATCGACTACGACCAAGTCGAGCAGCTCGCGCAGGAAATGCGGCCGGACATCATCATTGCCGGTGGTTCCGCCTACAGCCGCATCATCGATTTCGCACGTTTTCGAGCCATTGCGGATGCCGTCGACGCTTTCCTCTGGGTCGACATGGCGCATTTTGCCGGTCTTGTGGCAGGTGGTCAGCACCCCAGCCCCTTCCCACATGCGCATGTTGCGACTTCGACGACCCATAAGACGCTTCGCGGCCCGCGCGGCGGCCTGATCCTCACCAACGACGAGGATATCGCGAAGAAGATCAACTCGGCGATCTTCCCAGGCCTTCAGGGTGGACCTCTCATGCACGTGATTGCTGGGAAGGCAGTCGCCTTTGGTGAGGCGCTGCAGCCCGGTTATCGCAGCTACATCGCCTCGGTCGTGGAGAACGCCAAGGTTCTCGCCGAGACCGTGCGAGAGGGCGGGCTCGACATCGTCTCTGGCGGTACCGACACGCATCTGATGCTTGTCGATCTGCGTCCCAAGATGTTGACGGGCAAGAAGACCGAGATCGCGCTCAGCCGAGCCGGTATCACCTGCAACAAGAACGGCGTACCCAACGATCCGGAGAAGCCGACGGTCACGTCCGGTATCCGCCTCGGTACGCCCGCTGCGACCACCCGTGGCTTCGGAGCGGCGGAGTTCCGGGAGGTCGGGCACATGATCGTGGAAGTGCTCGACGGCATGAAGGCTGCCAATTCCGAGGACGGCAACGCCACGGTCGAAGCTGCGGTGAAGGCGCGGGTTCAAGCGTTGACCGACCGCTTCCCGATCTATCCGAACCTCGGCTGACCCGCTCGCCTTGCGCTGCCCGTTCTGCGGTTCGCCTGACAGCCAGGTCAAGGACTCGCGTGCCGCCGAAGATGGCATTGCCATTCGACGGCGGCGCATATGTCCCGATTGCAATGGACGCTTCACGACATTCGAGCGCGTCCAGTTGCGCGAGCTGGTGGTTATCAAGAAGTCGGGGCGGCGGGTTCCATTCGATCGTGAGAAGTTGGCTCGATCCATTCGAACCGCCTTGCGCAAGCGGGACGCTGAACCGGAACGCGTCGAGCGAATGATCTCTGGCATCGTCCGCCAACTGGAATCAACGGGTGAGGCGGATGTGCCGTCGGCAGCGATCGGTCGATTGGTGATGGAAGCTTTGCTGGGTTTCGATGATGTTGCCTACGTTCGCTTCGCATCCGTTTATCAGGATTTCCAGCACGCTGCGGATTTCGCAGGCGTTCTCGGCGAATTGACCGCGGACGAGCGCGTCGAAGCGGACGATGCAAACTGAGTCTCTCAGCGAGGAAGACAGACGCTATCTTCACGCTGCCAGCCGTTTTGCACTGCGACACGCGGGACTTACGGCCGAAAATCCAGCCGTCGGCTGCCTGATCGTTCGCGATGGGCGCATCGTTGGGCGCGGTGTGACAGCCTTTGGCGGCAGACCCCATGCAGAGCGGGTCGCCCTGGACGAGGCTGGTCCATTGGCGCAGGGCGCAACTGCCTACGTCACGCTTGAGCCATGCGCCCACCATGGTCGTACACCACCCTGTGCCGATGCGTTGGCAAGCGCAGGCGTTGCTCGGGTCGTTATCGGTGCAAACGACCCCGATCCTCGTGTCGATGGTCAGGGTATCGAGCGGCTTCGCTTGCAGGGCGTCCGGGTCGCTGTTGACGCAAGTTTTAGGGGCAATATCGGGGTAGAGGGTTTCCTCACGCGTATGCGGCGCGGACGACCGTTCGTGACACTGAAGCTCGCAGTGTCGGCGGACGGCTACATCGGTCATGTCGACCGAGGGCAGGTCGCCATCAGCGGTGCTATCTCCAATCGCCAAACCCATCTTTTGCGCGCCCGAAGCGATGCCATCATGGTCGGCATCGGAACTGTGCTGTCCGACGATCCGCTGCTGACCGTGCGGCTCGACGGTCTATCCGAGCGCAAACCAAAGCGCCTCGTGATCGATCCCAGTCTTCGCACGCCACGTACTTCTCGATTGATGCAGACTGCCGGGGACGTTCCGCTTCTCATCGCAACGACGCGCGCTGACGACGTTTCAGTAGCGGTTCTCGAACCTCGACCAGTTCAGCTTGTTCCCTTTGGGAGTGAACTAGATGCGCTTCGCCGCCTGTGCGCGCATTTGGGCCAAGATGGGATCGGTTCCATTCTCTGCGAAGGCGGCGCACGCTTGGCGGCCTCGCTTCTGGCACAAGATCTGGTTGACCGTATCGTCATCATACAGTCTCGCAACGAGATCGGAGGGAAGGGGGTCTCGGCACCGGATCTTCGCTCCTATCTATCCGCTTTCGAAGCGACCCGCCGTTTGCATTTCGGCGATGACCGCTGGGTCGAATACGACAGGAAGTCGCACTGATGTTTACAGGTATCGTTTCGGACGTCGGCCGCATCGCCTCGGTCAGCCAGCTGCCTATGGGTCGACGCTTTCGCATCGAGACCCGTTATGATCCGAGCGACATACTCATTGGCGCATCCATCAGTTGCTCCGGCGTCTGCCTGACTGTGGTCGAACTCGCCGCGACGTCCGAGCCTCAGGCATGGTTCGACGTCGAGGCATGGGAAGAGGCTTTGAGGTTGACCACGGCAGGAGTGTGGGAAACCGGGTCGCTCGTGAATCTGGAAAGGGCTCTGAAGGTCGGCGACGAACTCGGCGGCCACCTTGTATCGGGCCATGTCGACGGACAAGCGACGATCGTCGCAAAGAAGGACGAAGGCGAAGCGATCCGCTTCACGCTTCGAGCACCACGCGAACTCGCACGATACATCGCCCAGAAGGGATCGGTTTGCCTGGACGGCACGTCGTTGACGGTCAACGGCGTTGCCTCCGATCTGTTTGATGTCCTTCTGATCCGGCACTCGCTGCAGGTGACGATCTGGGGCGAAAAGCGCGAGGGCGATCGGGTCAACCTTGAGGTGGACCAGATTGCGCGGTATGCGGAGCGCCTGTTCAGCGTTGGGGCGGTTCGCCCAGATGAGCGTACCGGTTCCGGGCTAGAGTAGAGTTCGGCCGTGGTTCGCAACACGCCGTATCACATCGTCATCTGAGACCGCAGCGGCATGCGGCACCCACCGGGTCGACGCCGCTTGGTCGCTCGAAGGATTCCTTCTCCCATGTCCGCGCCCCATATCCTGATCATCGAGGCTCGATTCTACGATCACATCGCGGACCACTTGCTGGATGGCGCGAAGGCGCACCTGGACGCGGCTGGAGCAACCTATGACGTCGTGACCGTTCCCGGCGCTTTGGAAGTGCCGGCTGCCATCACCTTCGCGCTGACGGGAGCGGACGCTGGTCGTCGTGACTATGACGGGTACGTTGCGCTTGGCTGCGTCATTCGCGGTGAGACCTATCATTTCGACATTGTCGCCAATGAATCGTGCCGCGCTCTCATGGACCTTTCGATCGATGAGGGACTGGCGATCGGGAATGGCATCTTGACCGTCGAGAACGAGGATCAGGCGCTTGAACGAGCTCAGGTCGATCGAAAGAACAAAGGTGGCGGTGCGGCCGAAACGACGCTCGCCATGATCGCCCTTCGCAGCCGATTGGGAGCCTGAGGCCATGAGCGACGGGACAGCTCGCACCGCCCGGCCTGCCAACAAGCGCGGCGCCGCTCGCCTTGCCGCCGTACAGGCGCTGTATCAGATGGATGTTGGTGGGACAGGCCTTCTCGAAACCGTCGCCGAGTACGAGGCCTTCCGCCTTGGCCAGGAAGTCGATGGATTGGTGTACCGCGAAGCGGATGCCGCTTGGTTTCGAGATATCGTCTCAGGCGTCGTTCGCGGGCAGACCTTCATCGATCCGATGATCCATTCGTCGCTTTCGGCGGATTGGCCGCTCTCGCGCCTCGATACGACGCTGCGTGCGATTTTGCGTGCGGGAACCTACGAAGTGACGGGACGAAAGGATGTCCCCATCGCCGTGATCGTCAGCGAGTACGTCGACATCGCGAAAGCATTCTATGGCGACGATGAGACGCGCCTCGTCAACGCTGTCCTGGATCGGGTGGCACGGCGTTCGCGCGGCGAGGGGCGGGGCCAGGACGTTCCTTCAAACGCCTAAGAGGCGTGTTCGAACAGAAGGCGTCGCCGGTGCGGCGCCTTCCGTTCAAGCTATCACCGGCCAGGAGAGACGCCACCTCCACCACGCGCGCCGCGGCTCACTGCATCAACGATGCTCTGCCCATCCGGTGCGGTCGCAGCGAGAATCGAGCCAAGGAAGCTTTGGTCACGCCCGCCGGTCGGTGTCGTGCGGGAAATGAAGTCGAAGACGCGACCGTTCTGCAGGCCGTAGTTCGCGATCCGCTCGACGGTATTGTTGGAGCCGAAGTAGACAGCCAAAACGCGTTGATCGACGAGACGGGGCTGCATGAAGGCGACCGGACGCACGCGCTTCTGCGAGATATAGTAGAAAACCTCGTTGCCGAACGTAGCCTTCGTGGACGGCGAACCGAGCGCCAAGAGAACCTGCTCCCGGCTCGAGCCAACCGGCACGAGCGACAGCGACTGCTCGTCGATAATGTACCCTTGATTGTAGACCTGAGCCGTCTGGCAACCGGACAGCACGACGAGCGCGCCGAGGCCGGCAGCGAGAGACAGATTGGATCGCAACTTCATGGACACGCGGCTTCATTCCCTTGGAACGAAGCGGGACATAAAGAACCGGGCCGGGTCTTCGCTTCCCGCAGGGTTGCGACTTGGTAAAGCAGTCGGCAAAACGTTGCAATCAGCCAGCGCACATGCGAACCCCACGCGGAAGTTGGGCACAGGAACAGATATGCTCGAGGCCTTTCGCAGGCGGCGGCGAAATCGTGAAGTCGTGGAACGGCTCTGGGACGACATCGTCCTCCGTGCGCGGCAGCCGGAGCGGTTCGAACAGGGCGGTCTGCCCGACACGGTTCTGGGGCGGTTTGAGTCACTCGGCTTGGAAACGTTCCTGTTTCTGCGACGCTGCTCCAACGATCCCCGCCTCACAGAGCTTTCACAGGATGTCGTCGACCGCTTCATGACGGATCTCGATCACTCGATGCGTGAGCTCGGGGTAGGCTACCTCGCGGTGCCCAAGCGGATGCGGAAGTTGGCGGGTCGCTTCTACGCCCGCGTTCAAGCGCTCGAGGCTCCTCTCGCCCTGCGAGATAGAAACGCGCTGGCTCATGCGCTTTGCGATACGGTTTTCCGCGACGCGGAAGGTGGCGATCCCAGCAAAGCGCCGCAATTGGCCGATCAGCTGGTAGCCGGATCGGACTGGTTCGACCGCCTTCCGGTCGACAGCATTCTTACAGGTCAAATTTCCCCATCAACCAAAGGTTTTGGTCGATGACGACCTCTGCTCCCGCGGCCGATGTGATGCCGATCTCGTTCGACGTCAGCGTCACCAAGCTTCCACAAAATGGTATGCCGGTTCGCTTCGCTCCGGATGCAACCGAACGAGAGGCATTGGCTCGTTTCCTCGGCATTGTCGACGTGCCCAATCTGACTGCCGAACTCGTCGTGAAGAAGTGGAAGCGTGATGGCGTCGAGGTGACCGGCCATCTTCGTGGTCGTATCGTCCAAGAAAGTGTGGTGACGCTCGAACCGGTCGAGCAAGACATCGACGAGGCCGTCGACGCCATCTTCGTACCGGAGGGTTCAAAGCTGGCGCGAATCTCTCCCACGAGCGACGGTGAACTGCATCTCGATCCCAACGGTGACGACATACCGGAGACGTTTCGCGGTGACCGCATCGACCTCGGCGCCTATCTCTGCGAGGCTGTCGCCTTGGCGCTAGAACCGTATCCGCGCGAAAGCGACGCAGCCTTCGAGGAATACGATACGGATCCAAACCCCGAAGACGGTAAGGTGTCGCCCTTCGCTGCTCTCGCAAAACTCAAGGGAGCGTCCTCGTCATAGCGAGGTTCACGATCCTATCTGACGACCAGCACCTCGTCCTTCCCGTATGAAAGTGAGCATGTCTTGGACTCGAAGACAGCGATCAGAATAGCCCTCGACGTGATGGGGGGCGATCATGGCCCCGACGTCATTCTCGCAGGCGCCGACATCGCCCTTGAGCGCCATCCCGACATACAGTTCTCGCTCTTCGGCCGCGAAGCGGATGTTCGCCCCATACTGGAGCGCTTTCCACGTGTCGCGGAGCGCTCGACCTTCCGTCACTGCGATGTCGCGATCCGGATGGACGACAAGCCGTCGCAAGCTTTGCGCCAAGGTCGCAACAAGTCTTCGATGTGGCTGGCTATTGAAGCGGTGAAGACCGGCGAAGCCCAAGTTGCGGTTTCGGCGGGAAATACCGGTGCGCTGATGGCGATGGCGAAGTTCTGCCTGAGGACGATGGCCAATATCGAGCGCCCGGCTATCGCTGCGATATGGCCGACGATCCGAGGTGAGAGCATCGTCCTCGACGTCGGTGCAACGATCGGAGCCGACGCACAACAGCTCCTCGATCTGTCCGTCATGGGCGCTGCCATGGCGCGCGCCCTCTTCCACATCGAACGTCCAACTGTTGGTCTACTGAATATCGGCGTCGAGGAAATCAAAGGGCAGGACGAGATTCGCGAAGCTGGCCGCCTCCTCAAGGAGGGCGAGATCCCAAATCTCGACTACCGAGGATTCGTGGAAGGTACAGACCTCGGCAAGGGAACCGTCGACGTCGTTGTGACCGAAGGGTTCACCGGAAACATCGCTTTGAAGACGGCAGAGGGAACCGCACGACAGATCGCATCCTACCTCCGAGCGGCGATGACACGGACCTGGCTCGCGCGTCTGGGTTACATCCTTGCGAAGAGCGCTTTCGACAGGCTTCGCGACAAGATGGATCCGCGGAAAGTGAATGGTGGCGTGTTTCTTGGCCTCAATGGTGTCGTGATCAAAAGTCACGGAAGTTCCGATGCAGAAGGGACCGCCGCTGCAATCGACGTTGCCTACGCAATGGCGGCCAATGGACTGCTAACGAAGATCGAGACCGATCTGAGCGAAGTCTACGCGCGAATGGCGGTCTCGTCCGCGAATGTGCCCCCCCAGGCGCAAGATGAGGCCGTGTCGTGACCGGAAATCTGCGCTCGGTCGTTCGGGGGACCGGATCCTGCCTACCGGAGCAGGTGCTGACAAATCTGGATCTCGAAAGCCGCGTCGAGACATCCGACGAATGGATCCAGCAGCGAACCGGCATTCGCCAGCGGCACATCGCCGGAGAAGGCGAGACGACCGTCACATTGGGCGTGATGGCGGCCCGCAACGCACTCACGCAAGCCGGTCTGACGCCAGATGACATCGACCTGATCATCGTTGCGACTGCGACGCCCGACAAAACCTTCCCGGCATCTGCCGTTCATATCCAGCAACGCCTGGGCATCACCCGCGGCTTCGCATTCGACATGCAGGCGGTCTGCAGCGGTTTCGTCTACGCGTTGACGACCGCCGACCTCTACCTACGCTCCGGAATGGCTCGTCGCGCCCTCGTCATCGGTGCTGAAACCTTTAGCCGTCTCGTCGACTGGTCGGATCGGACAACGTGCGTTCTCTTCGGTGACGGGGCTGGCGCGCTGGTGTTGGAGGCGCAGTCCGACGGGGACGCGACGGGTAGGGGCGTGCTCGTGTCGAAATTGCGCTCGGACGGCGTTCACAGCGAGAAGCTCTACGTCGACGGCGGCCCGTCATCGACAGGGACGGTCGGTCACTTGAGGATGGAAGGTCGCGAGGTTTTCAAGCATGCGGTGGGTATGATCACGGACGTGGTCTATGACTCGCTGGACGCCCTGTCTCTGACGTCAAACGACATCGACTGGTTCGTCCCCCATCAAGCGAATCGCCGCATCATCGATGCGTCAGCGAAGAAGCTTGGTATCGAGCCAGAGAAAGTCGTTATCACCGTCGATCGGCATGGCAATACCTCGGCCGCATCCATCCCCCTGGCCTTGGACTTTGCCGTCCGGGACGGGCGCATCAAGGCCGGCGACCTCGTTCTGCTGGAGGCGATGGGTGGCGGCTTCACGTGGGGTGCCGTCATCGTGCGTTGGTAAGGCGCGCGGTTGATCTGACAGACCTTTTCGGTATTTTCAGCGAACCGTTCGCGTCGGCCGAGCGGATGGCACCCAAGTGGCAGCAGGGGAATCACATGGGAGACAGAACGGTGACGCGGGCCGATCTGGCCGAGGCGGTGTTCCGCAAGATCGGCCTCTCGCGGACCGAGTCGGCGGAACTGGTGGAATCGATCCTTGAAGAGATCTGCATGACGATCGCCCGCGGTGAGGCCGTGAAGATTTCGTCCTTCGGCTCCTTCCTGGTGCGTGAAAAGAATGAGCGTGTCGGGCGCAACCCTAAAACAGGCGAGGAGGTACCGATCTCGCCGCGACGTGTGACGGTGTTCAAGCCGTCCAACGTCATGAAGGATCGGATCCTCGCCGCTCACGGCATCCTGCCCGGACGCGAGGATGTTACGGCGCTCAAGGCCGCGGAATAAGACATGGCAACGGAGAAGGCGGCGGACGCTTTTCGGACGATTAGCGAGGTCGCAGAAGAACTCGACCTGCCGCAGCATGTCTTGCGTTTTTGGGAGACCAGATTCCCCCAGATCAAACCGATGAAACGCGGCGGGGGACGACGCTACTATCGGCCGGATGACGTCGAGCTTCTGCGCGGAGTTCGTTACCTCCTCTACGTTCGCGGCTTCACGATCCGCGGCGTTCAGCGCATCCTAAAAGAAAGCGGCAACAAGGCCGTGATGGCGATCGGCGGCGGCGACCTGCGGAGCCTCGATACACTCGCAGTCAGCCAAGCTGTGATGAGTTCAAATGGAACGCCTCAGGTCGACGCTGACCATGGGGTAGATGGCACTGGCGCCACCTCCCGTGCCGGGTTGTCGAACCTGTTGAGGCGCGAGAGGGGTGAGTTCGGTCGTCCCGGTTCGAACATGGATTCCGGTGACGCCGCGAGCCTCAACAGCGTCATTCTCGAGCTGCTTGAATTGAAGCGGCTTCTCGATCAGGTCCGGTAAACGGCGAACGCACGAGCGAAAGTCGAGTGGCCCAGCTCGATGCTATGGGTGCAAGCTGCGATGCGAGACCTTGTCGTATTGGTCGGAGCGAGAGGATTCGAACCTCCGACCCCCTGAACCCCATTCAGGTGCGCTACCAGGCTGCGCTACGCTCCGATGCGTTCCCCTTTAGAAGAGTCGGTAGCGAAGCGCAAGTCATGGGTCGCCTCGTTAGGCGACATGGCAGCACGGAAGGGTACACACGGGACGGCAAACGAGTTACGAGCGATGTCGTTTTCGGATATCCAAGGGTACCAGCATGAGCATTCAACGCCTCGAGGCCGGCCGTCGCATGAGCGGCGCCGTGGTGCATGGCGACACCGTCTATTTGTCGGGTCAGGTAGGCAACGCGGGGGACGACGTCACGCAGCAGACCGTAACGGTGCTGGAGCGTGTCGATGCCCTTCTTGCCGCTGCCGGAACGGACAAGTCCAAGCTTCTGCAGGCGACCATCTGGCTTGCGGACATGAACGACTTTGGCGCGATGAATGCCGTGTGGGATGCGTGGGTCGATCCGGCGAATACGCCGGCTCGCGCAACGGGGGAATCGAAGCTCGCGGCTCCGGATTATCTTGTGGAGATCATCGTCGTCGCGGCACGCTAGGCGCTCGCAACATCGGCTTGCCTGCGTCACCGTGGGCAAGCTTTCGGATCAGTAGGCACCTTGGGGACGAACAAGGCTGATCGGGGTGACGGCCAGAATGTAGACGTCGAGCAGAAGCGACCAGTTCTCGATGTAGTACAAGTCGTGCTCGAAGCGCCTCTGCAGCTTTTCCCCCCGATCGATCTCGCCGCGCCATCCTTTCACCTGCGCCCAGCCGGTGACCCCTGGCTTGACCTTGTGACGCCCGAGATAGCCGTCCACGATTTCCAAGAACGTTTCGTTCTCGCTGGAAACGGCGTGGACTGCATGCGGACGAGGTCCGACCAACGATAGCTCGCCCGTCAGCACGTTGAAGAGCTGCGGCAACTCGTCGATCGAGCTGCGGCGTATGAAACGACCGACACGTGTCACGCGCGGATCATTGCGGGTCACGAGTTTCTTAGCGGTCGGATCCGCCATGTCATGACGCAACGACCGAAACTTCCAGACGTTGATGGTTTCGTTATTGAAACCATGCCGCTTCTGGCGAAAGAACACTGGACCGGGCGTGTCGAGTTTGATCGCGATAGCCGTGCCGACGAGGATGGGCGACAAGACGACAAGGGCGACGGACCCTACAACCACGTCGAAGAGGCGCTTCACGATCGCGTCCCAGTCCGTCATCGGACGGTCGACGACATCCAGCATCTCGACGCCGCCAACCCGGGAGCGCCGCGCACGGAAATTCATCGTGGCGGACGATGCGGCCAGCCGTATGTCGATGGGAAGGATCCACAGCGTCTTCAAGATCGACAGGATTCGGCGCTCTGCTTTCAGCGGTAGCGTCACGACCAACATATCAATCTTGGCGAGTTGCACGAACTCGGCCAACTCTCCGATACTACCGAGTTTCGGGTAACCGGCGACGATCGGTGGCGAGCGTCGATCGTCACGGTCATCGAAGATACCGCAGATACGGATGTCGCTGTCGGGCTCCCGCTCCAACTGACGAATGAACGTCTCGGCTGCTCCGCCGCCGCCAACCAAAACCACACGGCGTTCGATGACTCCGTTTCGAGTCCATCGGCGGATGGATGCGCCAACGAGCGCCCGGAAGGGAAGCGCTGTTGAAAGAGCGAGGGGAAGGTAGGACGCCACCCAGAACCATGGATCTACAAACCCGAGTACGCTCCACACCAACGCCAGCAAGCAGGTCGAGAGAACGATCGCTGTGCCGATCCGGCCGAGCTGCTGCCACCTCGAGCGAAGCTTCGGCGGATCGTAGGAATGGAGAATGTCGGCTACTGCAACCGTCAGGAATGCTAATGCCGCCAGCCCTAACACAAGGCTGACTGGGGTTCTGGGAAGTCCAGTCCAGGCAATGGCGAACCCACCGATGAGCAGGAATTGAACGAACTCTGCGCCGCGATACAAACCGCCCACAAGGCGTGACGACAGGATCGGTTTGCCGAACTGTCGCAAGGCACGGCGAGCTGATGGGCTCAGACTTGTCGGGTTTTGGACGCGGATTTCGGCTTGGAACGTCCGGATCGTCTCGCGATCAAATATCCGCACGTCAGCAGGATCAACCGTCACGTTACCATTCCCGACGCCAGGAGCTTCAAGACAGATCAGGCCATGGAAGACCGATCTTCGTGAGCCGGGATGGTACGGACGAAGGGCTAAATCTTCCTCACGACGTCAGCCGTCATTTGAAGGAATGCCCATGATGGCGTCAAAACAGGCGTTCCCGGACGGTCACGGTATCGCCCGGAAGCACCGGATCGGAAACTAGAACCCGACCCGTCACGACCTGTCCGTTGACCTGGCGCGTGATGTCGACGGTGCGGTGATCGGCTCGCGGCGAGAAGCCGCCGGCTATGGCGACGGCATTCTGCGCCGTCATACCTGGCACGTAGGAGTATTGTCCGCCTGTCGTTACCTCACCCATAACGAAGAACGGGCGGTACTGGTCGACCTGCACGGAGACGTCAGGATTGCGCAGAAAGCCGTTGGCAAGCGCTGTCGTGATCGCATTCTGCACGTCACTTGTCGTGCGACCCCGTGCAGCGACCGATCCGACTAGCGGCAACGCAAGGTAACCCGCCTTATCGACAGCATAGGTATTCGTGAGGCTTTCTTGCTCGAAGACCGTCACCCGGACTCGATCTCCAGCGTCAAGGCGATATGGCTGATTGAGAACGGCATGGAAGGCAGGAGAGGGTGGTTTGGCCGTCGTGCAACCGCCAAGGATTAGCGCCAGAAGCCCGATCGCCAACGCATATCCCGACCGGACCATTTCTATCTCCACACAGCCAGGGACTTTCCGGTCAGAGACCGTTGCGTCACATTTACGGCGGTTAGGGTTAATGCTTGGTAAAACAATCGCCGCCTTGTGGTGATACCCGCCGATCCTATCCTGCGGCAGACATTCTCGGCCGAGTCTTATCGAATGGAACAAGGGTGACGAAGCAGCCGAACGATCTTGACGGGAGTGTCGAGCGACATGGTCCAGCCGAAGTGGCCCGGCGGTCGATGATTGTTTTGGGATCCACCGCAGCCTTCGGCTTGGCCGGTTATCTGGCCACTCTGCTTGTGCCGATCGGCTACACCGCGAAATTAGGTCTCGATAGTTCCAAACCTTTGCTATCGCGTGATCATCTGGCGCAAGCCATCGCAACTGAACCTCTGGCCGCCGTGTCGGGTGACGGGACGCAACTTCGCGTAGCGGCGAGTGCTGCGACCGAAGCGGAAGCTAGGTCGATCGCCGAGCAGGCGGCCGCACGGATTGAAGCGCGTTTGGCGGAAGTCTCACGGGCGTCTGCCATAGCCACTAGGCAACCGACCATCGAACTGCCGACCGTACCCCAGGAAACCGCAAGCGCGACCGGAAAGGAAGAGATCGCCAACGCATCGGCTTCGTCGAAAAGCGCCGCGGATTTACGGGCATCTGCGAAGTCCGCTCGCGAGGAAGCCGCGGGCTTGGAAAAACGCATCGCAACGCTGGAAGTCGACCTCGGACCAAACGCGGATCAACTCGCGTCTGCCATAGCCGCGGAAACGAAGGCGCGAGCCGCCCAATCGAGTATCGATCGCCTGCGTGCAGCCATATCATCGTCGCGGGCCGGGCAGACCCTAGCAGCAGTCAGCCCACCTCCGAACGGTTGGGCAGAGTGGGTCCGATTGTCGGATGATCGCGCCAGATTGCAAAACCAGGTGTCAGTCCTGTCAAAGACGCTACTGGATGGGCATCCTCGAATGGCGATGGCACGACTGCGACTTGCAGACCTCGATACCCAGGTCCGCACGAAACAGCAGGAGGTGATGCGATCGCTCGACATCCAGCAACGCAACGCCCAGGCCCGCGTTGCGGAAGCCGGTCGCCGCTTGGATGCACTACGAGCAGCCGCGCTAGACGCGGAGAAAGCCCAGCAGAAGCGACGCGAGTATCAACAACAACGCGACGTGGCTCTTCGCTTGGCAGAGCGTTTGGAAGCGTCGGCGGATGCCATCCAAGCTGCGCTTACACAGCCGGCGGGTGCCCCTCCGACCGCTGAAGCCAAAGCTACACGAACCGCACCTTCTGCACCGTTGGCACCAAACCCGCCTGCGTCCCTACCGCCAGAGTTCACTCGCACGTGGATGCCGTCTACGCCGCAGCATGCCGATCCCATTCCAGTCTCGGCCGCGTCGGCGCTGTTTGGCTTCCTCTTCTCCGCCGTCGGTCTGTTCCTGATCGGCAACCGGCGACATGGCGGGAAACAGTCCGCTGTCTTGCCGACAATGCCGCACGTCGCTCCGAATGCATTCGTGCCCGACGCACCGCGATCGAAGCCGTTCGACGTGACTCCTATCGACGACGTGATCGATGCGGCCATATCGAGCAACGTCTCGAGGATTATGCTGGCCGGAGAGACGGGCACGACATCGACTCCGCCGCTAGCGGTGAACATCGCTCGTAGATTATCGCTACGTGGCCAGTCAGTCGCACTTGTCGACATGTCTGATAGCCAAGCCGCTGCGCGGACGATGGGCGTTGGCGCGAACGCTCCGACCATCACCGATCTCATAGAAGGTCGTGCCAGCTTCGCGTCCGTGGCAGCGAGAGATTTTGCAACCCAAGCCGAGATCGTTCCCGGCGGAACGTCGGCGAATGGATCACCGCTCGATGCGTCATTTGAGCGCCGCAACGTGCTCGACTTCGTCGAGAAAAGTTATGAGGCGATCATAGTCGACTGCACCGGTATTACGCCGGACCGGCTCGCTTCCATGATGGATGCCGATGCCGCCCTACTCGTCGCGGTCGATGCGTCCTCTGTCGAACGTGTTCAACAGCGTATCGATGCCCTCAAGCAAGTCGGCCTAGGCGACATGATCCTCGTCAGCGAGAACAAAAACGGCTGACCGTGCTACCGACGGCGCGGTTCCCGCTCCATCCAACGGATCAAGAAGATGGCGGGTACGATCCACAATAGGCCGGTCACGAGGAAATATAAAAGGTGAACGTAACCAGGCGCCTCGCCCAGGTATAGAGATGCGTACGCCGTTGCGAATACGGCATAGATAATGACGAGAGCGAGAAGCACGAACGTGCCGATCAGTTTCTTGAGACGTACGGGCATACGCCGTTCCTGCCTTCTAGTCGGTCATGGGTCCATGCGACCCATTCGCGCTTGCCAAACGGAACCGTATGGTTTGAAACCCGGATCCGAGAGGGGGAGCGGATCGCCTACGGCATAGCGATCCGTAGGCGCGATTGCTGGCGAAAGAAAGGGTAGGGCCAAGAAGCGCACGCAAGTGTCGCAAGGTCCGTCTACGATGAGCACACTCGCACTCCCTGCATTCGATCACCGAACCCTTGCAGATCCGCGGATCGCGAGAAACCGGCAACATGTCCGCCGTTGGCTCTATGCCGTCGCGCTTCTGATTGTGGCGCTGGTCGTAGTGGGTGGAGCGACGCGTCTCACAGAATCCGGGTTGTCCATCACGGAATGGAAGCCGATTCACGGCGTCGTTCCGCCGCTCTCGGCCGCGGAATGGCAGGAGGAGTTCGACCTTTACAAACAGATCCCGCAATACCAGGTGATCAACCGAGGCATGAGCCTCGGCGAGTTCAAGACGATCTACTGGTGGGAGTGGGCGCACCGCTTCCTTGCCCGAAGCGTTGGCTTCGCGTTCGCGGTTCCGTTGGCGTTATTCTGGCTCACCGGTCGATTGGAGAGGTGGCTGAAGCCGCGCCTCGTCTTTCTCCTGGCGCTGGGCGGGATCCAGGGAGGCATCGGCTGGTGGATGGTCGCGTCCGGCCTCGTCAACCGGACGGATGTCAGCCAATACCGACTGGCCGTTCACCTCACGATGGCCTGCATCATCTTCGCATCGACCCTTTGGATCGCGCGAGGTTTGCAAGCGAAACCCTTGGCGTCACCGGCGCCGCCAAGCTCCCTGTACGTCGGTATCCTGCTCACGCTTCTAGCTCTGACCCAGATCTATCTCGGCGGCCTGGTCGCCGGACTGAATGCCGGGCTCAGCTTCAACACTTGGCCGCTGATGGATGGACAACTCATCCCAGCGAACCTGTTCGTGATGTCGCCAGCTTGGCGGAACATGTTCGAGAACGTGATGACGGTGCAATTCGTCCATCGCGCGGGCGCCTATCTCCTGTTCATGGTCGCCGCCATTCATGCCGTCGCCGCGTGGATGCGCATGCGTGGATCGCATCATGCCAAGGGAGCTGCTCACTTGGCGGGTCTCGTGACGATCCAGGCAAGCTTGGGGATCACGACGCTTCTTCTGCACGTGCCGATCGGCTGGGCGCTCCTGCATCAAGCAGGTGCGCTGGCGGTCCTAGCAGCTGCCGTTTTCCACGCACGGGACATGCGCGGCGCTTATCCGGTACGCGCAATGCCTTGATAGCTAGCGAGCGGCAAGCATCAGATCCATGTTCTGAACCGCGGCGCCGCTGGCTCCCTTACCGAGATTGTCCAGCAGGGCGACGAGATTGAATCTGGCGCCGTCCTTCGACGCGAACACATGCAGACGCATACGATCCGTTCCAGCCAACTCGGTCGGATCGAGACGTGATAAGGCGGCGGTTTGGGAGCGATCGGCCACTTCAACGAGGTTCGACCCGTCATAATGGGTCGTGAGTGCGTCACGGACGGTTTGCTCGCTCGCACCTGCCAGCCACTGGCTATGGAGCGGCACCTGGACGATCATTCCCTGCGCAAATCGCCCTACGGACGGCGCGAAGATCGGATCGGCGTCAAGTTTAGCAAAGACGCGCATCTCCGGAAGATGCTTGTGGTTGAGATCGAGGCCATAGAGGAAATGGGGCGCCACGATATGGTCGGCTCGGGTCGCGTCCTCCATCTGAGCGATGAGCTGTTTGCCACCGCCTGAATAACCCGAAACAGCATTCACCGTGACCGGGGTCTCCCCCGATAGCAGACCCGCATCACGGAGCGGCCTCAGCAATGCAATGGCGCCCGTCGGGTAACAGCCCGGGTTGCCGACATAGCGTGCGGCACGAATGCGTGCTGCTTGATCCCGATCGAGTTCGGCAAATCCATAAACCCAATTCGGATCGACACGATGGGCGGTACTCGTATCGATGATGCGAGTGGACGGTTCGTTTTCCAGCATTGCGACGGCTTCGCGCGCCGCATCGTCCGGTAGGCACAGGATAGCAATATCGGCCCGCCGCAGCATCTCCTCGCGTAGTGCCGGATTCCGCCGCTCGGCTTCGGGAACCGACAGCAACTCGACGTCCTGCCGCTGCGACATGCGCGCACGGATCTGCAGACCGGTCGTACCGTGCTCACCATCGATGAAAACGCGTGGGGTCGTCATGACGTCGCCTCCGCTGAACGGATTCCAGCTCGAAACCCCTGCGATGCAAGAATGCCGAGAATGTACATGGCGACGGCCGAGCCAGCCACCGCAGTGATGTCGGCGTGATCGTAGGCCGGTGCAACTTCGACGACATCGGCTCCTGCTAGAGGCAGGGCGCGAAGGCGGCTAAGAACCGAGAGCATTTTCGCGCTCGACGGTCCACCGGAAACGGGCGTTCCCGTACCCGGAGCGTACGCCGGATCGAGACAGTCGATGTCGAAGGTAAGATAGACTTTTCGACCGTTCGTTTTTTCGGCGATGCGCTGCGCGACGACGTTCGCAGACATATCCTCGAGTTCGAGTCCGAAAAGGATCTCGATGCCTTCGTCAGTCGGTGCGTGGGTTCGTATGCCGACCTGCAAGGACGCCGCTGGATCAATGAGACCATCCCCCACCGCTGCCGATACGAACGACCCGTGATCGACCCGCAGGCTGCCGTCCGGACCCATGGCCAATGGCCACGTATCTTGATGGGCATCGAAATGGACAAGAGCGAGAGGCCCGTGCCGGTCGGCATGCGCCTGAAGCAGAGGGTACGTGATGGAGTGATCGCCGCCAAGCGACAGCAGAAAGGCACCGGACGTCAGGATGTCCTTTGCTTGCTCCCGGATGCGGGCGTGAGCCATCTCAGGAAGTCGATAGTCGAGAAGGCAATCTCCGTAGTCGGTCACCGCCATCGCTTCGAACAGATCGCGCTCGAAAGGGTATTGCGGATCGTTGTCAAAGATAGCCGAAGCCCGTCTGAGCGCTTGCGGACCGAAGCGCGCGCCAGAACGGTTCGAAACCGCGGAATCAAATGGGACGCCCCAGACCACGACATCGGACGTGCCGAGATCCTTCGTGAAGCGCCGACGCAGGAATGACAGAGCCCCCGCATAGGTTGGATCGCCTGCGGGACCCAACGTCGACGTTGCGGTGAAGGCATGGTCAATCGAGCCGGACGGCATGGCATTCCCCAACAGCACGAAACGCTTCGACGACTTGCGAGATGGACCGATCGCGCGTCACAAAAAAGGGCCTCGGTTTCCCGAGGCCCCGATCAAATCCGAAAAGTTCGGATGGATTAACGCTTCGAGAACTGGAACGAACGACGGGCCTTCGCGCGGCCGTACTTCTTGCGCTCGACCGTACGGGAATCGCGCGTCAGGAAGCCACCCTTCTTCAGAACCGAGCGCAGACCCGGCTCATAGAACGTGAGGGCCCGGGAGATGCCATGACGCACGGCACCAGCCTGCCCGGAGAGACCGCCCCCGGCGACCGTGACGATGATGTCGAACTGACCGTCACGGCTCGCGGCGACGATCGGCTGACGCAGAACCATCTGCAGAACCGGCCGAGCGAAATAGGCCAGATAGTCCTTGTCGTTCACCGTGATCTTGCCGGTTCCCGGCTTGACCCATACACGAGCGACAGCGTCCTTACGCTTGCCGGTCGCATACGCGCGTCCATAGGCATCGAGCTTCTGGACATGGACGGGGGCCGCTTCCGCGACGTCTGCTTGGGCGAGGCCCTGGAGCGAGCTCAGATCGGCCATTATGCAGCCCTCGCGTTCTTGGAGTTCAGGGCCTTCACGTCGAGCGTCTCAGGCGACTGAGCGATATGGGGATGTTCGGCACCAGCGTAGACGCGCAAGTTGCCGAGCTGACGACGACCGAGCGGCCCGCGGGGGAGCATACGCTCCACCGCCTTCTCGAGCACGCGCTCCGGGAAACGGCCCTCGAGGATCTCTCGCGCCTTGCGCTCCTTGATGCCGCCCGCATACCCCGTGTGCCAGTAATAGGTCTTGTTCTGGCGCTTCTTGCCGGTGAACACGACCTTGTCGGCGTTGACGATGATGACGTTGTCTCCGTCGTCCACATGCGGTGTGAACGAAGGCTTGTGCTTGCCGCGAAGGCGAAGAGCGACGAGCGATGCGAGGCGGCCGACCACAAGGCCGTCAGCATCGATCACGATCCACTTCTTCTCCACCGTCTCGGTCTTCTGCGAGAAGGTCTTCATGAGGAACCTTTGGGTTGGTAGATCTCAGAGCCGCGGCACGCCGCAGCCGATTTTCGAGGTTAAGGCGAAGGCCTTGACCGATGCGCCTTCCATAACGAAGCGATCGCGGTATAGCAATACGATGCGGTGCCCATTTGAGACGGTAATTATGATGCCAAAACAACAGGTTGACCTTTGAGGTACCATGATACCTGTCAATGAGGGGCTGTTTGTATAACGGTTCTGAGTTTTCACAAACGGCGGCGAACGGGGACATGACATGAGCAACGTTTGGATGCTCGCCGTATCGAGCGACGACGTCTCACCGGAGCTCGGTTCACCAAGGCCGGAGCGTATCTTGGTTGGTGAACCGAAGCACCGCACATGGAACGTCGAGGATGACGGTGAGGGAACGTATGCGGGCCTCTGGGAGTCAACCCCGGGTGAGTGGCGTATCGAGTACGATGAGTGGGAGTTCTGTCACATCATTTCAGGCGAAGGGACCGTAACCCACGATGATGGGACGACATTGCGCTACGGACCAGGCGACGCCTTCGTGCTGAGGCCTGGTTTCCGTGGAACGTGGCGCGTCGATCTGACGACGCGCAAGCATTATGTCATCCGCACCTAACAGGCAGCCGCTCGACACCCCGGAAGTGGAAGCTGTCGCGAAAGAGCGGTGGCGCTGCGAGTCGGAGGCTCGGTACTTCCTCCCGGAGGACGCGGAAAGCGATTTGAAGTTCGAGCCGCGCTAATGGCGCCCCAATGCAAAAATGGGGACCGGCTCCGAACGACACGTGCGGCTTCTGCCGGCGTTGCGGATCAAACCGCTCGGGATCGTCGAAGACATTCGGATCGTGGTTCGCCGCCGCCAGCAGGAGCGCGATTTCCTGTCCCCGGCTGATGTGAACGCCATTTGCGATCTCGGCATCAACCAACGCGGTTCGCTTGAAAACATGAAGCGGCGTATCGTGCCGCAGCATCTCTTCAACGATCGCTTCGGCGTCGTGGGTGTCGTTCCATGCGTCCGCAAGCTGCGTTCCGTCGGATAGCAGGCTCGCCAAGCCGTTGCCGATTTGGTGGACGGTCGCCTCATGACCGGCATTCAAGAGCAGAACGACCAGCGATACGACCTCGTCTGAGGACAAAGGATCGTCACTTGATGCGGCAAGCGTCGCAAGAAGACCGGTGCGTTTGGTTGAGCGGGTCGCCGCGATCGCGTCATTGAGGAAGGTGGCGAACTCTCGGGACGACCGTTCCGCGGCCAGTTCCTCGACCTCGGTCCGGCCGAACCGGTACATCGCGACCATGTCATGGCTCCATTGCAGAAGGTCGGGAGCAGCCGCCCGTGGCACGCCAATGAGGTCCGCAATGATCGCAACGGGCAGGGGCTCCGCGAACAGTGTGACCAAGTCGCCGTCACCTTGCGAGCGAAGACGCCAAGCCAGGTCGCGTGCCGTATCTTCGATGGTCGGTGCCATGGACTCGATCGCCCGTGTGACGAAGGCTCGAGTCAGCCGCGAGCGCAGTCGGGCATGTCGCTCTCCGTCTAATTCGAGAAGAGAATGGCGTTCGAGCGAAGCGAAAGCCGGCATGTGTGGCGGGAAACGTTCGCTTTCCGGTCTGTCAGGCGCAACGCGGACGAAGCGGCGGTCCTTCAGAAGGGCCGACACGACAGGGTATGATGCGACGGCGACACAACCGGCGTCGTCCCAGAAGGCGATCGGAGCTCGGCGGTGGAGTTCCGCGTAAGTCGGGTACGGATTCTGAAAGAAGGTTGGGTCGCGTGGATCCAGCCGGAAGGATGACCGGTCGGCGGCGAGATGAAAAGTCGTGGGAAGGGCCATGCCCCTTGTGTGCGCAGGCATATGCCAGACGCAAGAAGGGCGACCCACTTGGGCCGCCCCACGCAGTGACGAATGTCAGACGCTCAGCGCTCGACTTCGATCAGGATCTCGTTGCGGCGCAGGAAGCCTGGCGTCCAAGGCGCATTATAGAAGGCGTAGATAGGATCGCCCTTCTGCTTCAGATTCTCGTCCGCAACGTAGTTGTAGAGCGACATCAGCTTCTTCGATGCGAGGGACGCGCTGAAGTTCCCGTTGAACCGTACGGCGACAAGGCGCCGGGCAGGAACGTCCTGTAGCGTGATGTCGTTCGCGTTCGGCGTAGGCAAGCTCGCCTTCGTGTATTTCTTCGGCATGACGAAACGAACGGCCCAACCCTTGGTGCGACCGGCGCTCTCGGAGAGCTGCTGCAGGACGGGCACAGTCATCGCGATCTTTTTGCCGGATCGATTATTGGCCGCGATGTAATCGTAGAGCGTCTCGAACCCCCGGCGCCGAGCCTTCTCATGATATCCGGTCTTCACCGTCTCCGCGACAACCATCGCATCGTAGTCCCGGATCTCGATGTCGCCGTCCTTTCGAACGACGTCGTAGTCCGGCTCTTCGGCATGATCGGCGATTTTCTTGGTCGCGTAAATGGCCGCACCGACCGCGAGGATAGCGCCACCAGCGATCAGAGCAGTCGAGACTTCCGAATGGTCGCGCAGGTAATCCTTGGACCGCTGGTAACCGCGCCCGGTGTTGAAACTCGCACGCTTCCCGAAGCTCGGCCAAAGTGACGTAGACGACGGGAGACTGTCACGAACATCCTTCACACCATCGCGGACCGAATGTTCGGCACCGTGCCAACGGGAGCGGAGGTCACCCGCCGTCGGAAACGCAATGCTGCCGAGGAAGCTGGGAAGATAACGGGCGTAACCACCTTCGGCATCGTGATGCAGGCGGTTCACCTCATGCTGTACCAGCCGACGCAGCCGTTCGGCCCGCGACGGCTTGGGATGGATTCTTTCGACGATCTGGGACTCCAGATCGGCGAGGCGCTCGCCGATATCGCCGATCGCGTCCGTCAGCCGGTCATAAGCCGAGGGCTTGTCGCGAAACATGTCGTTCTCCTTGTGTACAGGACGATCGACAACTCACGACCGCCACGCTCAACCCGCGACGAATGACCGCCGCCGCGGCGATAACGTGCGTTGGTGAGGTTGGTTGCCGGCTGCGAGAGGCCGAGAAGGGCACCACGTGAACGCAAGAATTCGCGTCGGGCCGGCAACCTTTCCATTGTGTTGCCGATTTACGAGCATCAGGTTTTTTATGGCCTGATACTCCAGCCAAACTTCGGGCGGCCCAAGGCCGCCCTTTTTTTGCCTAAGCGCAGGCTGCGTCGATCCGATCGAGCATCGCGACAACGGCTCTCAGCCGTTCGCTGGTGTTCTGGGTTGCGACGTTCAGCACAAGCTTCTGCCCCTTCAAGCTGAAGCCCTTCGGGTAATCGAACTCCCTTGCGACGTCAGCATCGGCCTTCGTACGGAAGATAGCGGCGATGCCCTTGGGACCCGCCGCAAGGCGCTGTATGCCGGCCTCGATGCAACGCAGGCGAATAGCCGCCATTTTCAAGAGGACGCTCGCGGCCTTCGGCAGCGGTCCGAAGCGGTCGTTCAGGTCATCGCGCAGCGCTTCGAGCGAGGCCGTGTCCTGTATGCGATCGATCTCCGCATAGAGATTGATCCGGGTCTCAGCTTCCGGAACGTAGTCGGGCGGAATGCGTCCAGCGATGCCGAGCGCCATTTCCGGCATCCAGTCGTCTCGAACATCACGTCCTTCGGCAACCGCCAACGCGCGCTCGAGCAGGTGCCGATACAGCGTGAGACCAACGAGTTGCAGATGACCAGCCTGCTCCTCGCCGACAAGGTCGCCTGCACCTCTAAGATCGAGATCGCGGGCGCTTACCTGGAAGCCGGCGCCCAATCGATTCATGGCCTCCAAAGTCTTCAAGCGCCGCTCCGTTTCCGGCGCGAGTGTCTTGCCGCTTTCCGTCATCAGATACGCCACGCCGCGTCGCGATCCTCGACCGACGCGCCCGCGGATCTGATGAAGCTGGGCCATGCCGAAGCGATCGGGATGCCAAACGATCATCGTATTGGCAGCCGGAACATCCAAGCCGCTCTCGATGATGTTGGTGGCAAGCAGTACGTCGCCATCCCCTTCGGTGAAACGCAGCATCGTCGCGTCGATTTCGTTTGCCGGTAATTTTCCGTGGGCGACCAGCACGCGCAGGTCCGGGACGATCTGTTGGAGGCGCTCCCGCATCGGCTCGATATCTTCCACCCGTGGGCAAACGACGAAGCTCTGACCTCCACGGCGCCGCTCCCTTTCCAAGGCATCGCGAACGCGTTCTTCGTCGAAAGGAAGGACGATCGTCTGGATCGGCTGGCGCAGGACGGGAGGCGTTGCAATCACGGACAGATCGTTGAGACCGACGAAACTGGCTTGGAGGGTCCTCGGGATCGGCGTTGCCGTCATCGAAAGGTAGTGCGCGTCCTGTGAAAGCTCGCGCAGCGCCTCCTTCTGGTTCGAGCCGAACCGCTGCTCTTCGTCAATGACAGCGAGACCAAGATCGTCGAAGCGGATATGTTTGCCGCAAAGCGCATGCGTGCCGACGACGACCTTGATCGTTCCATTCGCCAAGCCGTCGCGTATCTGTTTGACTTCGTTCGGCGACGTCAGCCGCGACAGGTGAGCGACTTCGACACCCAAGCCCGCAAAACGTTTCTCGAAGTTGCGCGCATGCTGCTGGGCCAAGACAGTGGTCGCAGCGATGATGGCAACCTGCCGACCAGCGAACACGGTTGCGGCAGCGGCACGCAGCGCAATCTCGGTTTTTCCGAAACCAACGTCACCGCAGATCAGTCTGTTCATCGGGTGCCCGCTGGCAAGATCCGAGAGCACGGCGTCCGTTGCGGATGCCTGATCGGGAGACAGCTCATACGGAAACCGCGCGCAAAAGCGTTCGTAGAGTTGCCGATCTGGCTTCAGGGGACGTGTGCGGATCGTCTTGCGACGACCAGCCAAATCGCTGAGCTTCACGGCTGTCTTCTGGACGTTGCCGAGGAGTTCGTTTCGGCGCTCGATCCAGCGTCCACCCTTAAGCTTGTCGAGGCTGATCCCGCTTGTTTCTCCGCTATAGCGCCACAACGCGCCGATCTCCTCGACCGGAACCATAAGCGTCGCGTCATCGGCATAACGCAGACGGAGAACTTCTCGCCGTCCCTTGTCGTGTTGAATCTCCTCAAGCGCTTCGAGGATACCGACTCCGTGCTCGATATGGACGACCGCGTCGCCAAGGGCGAACCCGTCAATCAAGCTCGTGAAAGCTGACGCTGCGGGCGATGCCGAACGTACGGCAGCCTGGCCGCCGATATCTTCCGCAGTGACGACCGTGATGGGTAGATCGCCGGTTCTGAAGCCCTGAGAACAGGGTAGAATAGAAGAGAAGCGACCGCCCGGCTTTGCATCGACGACGCTTTGCCATGTGTCGACCTTGGGAAAGGGCATTTTGAGGTGCCTTGCCGCCCGGCGAGCCCATTCCCGCCGCAAGCCTTCGGTCGGTGCTGCCAAGACCACGGTCCGATCTTGCTCGCTCGAAGCGAGGAAATCCGCTAATTCTTTCCAAGGATGGGCTTCCGCAGCGAAGCGCGGAACGAAGAAGTTCGTTTCCTCCGTCTGATCGACGCTGCCCTCCAGCCGCTGCCCAGCCAATCGCTCCCAATCATCCATCGGAAGGAATCCGGCATCTGGTTTCAAAGGACGTTTGCAGGGGCGCTGCGAGGCAAACTTGGCACCCTCTTCGATCGCGTCGCGGAACGCCTTCGCCCGACGTGTCACACCGTCCTCGATGATCATCGGGCAGTCGCCGAGATAGTCGAAGACGGACTCCAATGTCGGATAGAACGCCGCGAGCTGATGCTCGCGTCCATCGACGCCGGCCCGTCCGATGATCTCGTTTGCGGGATCGACGATCAGCATGTCGGACTCGGCGATCGTTCGTTGGGTCGCCGGGTCGTAGGATCGGATAGAGACGATACGGCTGCCGTCGTATTCCACACGGCAGGGGTTAGGTGCCGCGGCTGGGAAAAAGTCGATGACACGTCCTCGAATGGCGGCTTCGCCGGGCTCATCGACCCGGTCGTCGAACACGTACCCGATATGCCGGAGATGCGCTTCGAGCTCGGCAATCTTGATCTCGTCGCCGACCCGGAATTCGCGATGCAGCTGAGACCAAATCGATCGCGGCGGTACCAACCGGAGGAGAGCCTCGACGGTCGTGATGACGACATTCGGTCGGTTGTCGGCATTGGTCAGCCAACGCAGGACGCCCATACGTTGTCCCATAACGGCCCGGGACGGCGATGCACTGTCGAAGGGCAGGCAGTCCCATGGCGGGAAGTAGGCGACCGAACGCTCTGGATCGAAGGCGAGCAGCATATCGGCTAGATCTCGTGCTCGCCGTCCGGTCTGAGCGACGTACAGCAAGAGTTGCCCCTGACGTTTGGTCGCCTCGTTGTGGATGACGGCCGCTGTGGCGCCTATGGGCGATAGCGGGGCGAGTTTTTCCGCCTGGGCCGCTTGGGCCTCGACGGAGAGGGACTGCAACATGGATCGATCGTCTCCCGATTGCGCCGTCGCGCGGCGCTTGTCGTATCAACGTGCGTCGTAGGGCTTCGATCCGGCATTCGGCGCCCGCCCACAGGTTTCTCAGACGGTGCCTGCAAGGAGTGGAACGTTGCAATTTCTCGCCTAGGTGGCGTCGAGCAGATCACGGACGGAGCGAGTTCTCATGGCTCACAAGACGCATCAGCATGCCCCGCAAGGGCATCGTCCGCTCGACCGGCTCGATCTGTCAGCGAAAGCCGACCCGGACAGCTACGATCAGTCCCTCCAAGATCTGCAAACCCGCTTCATGGTCATCCAGCAAGCCTATCTGCACACCGGCAACAATGCGGTCATCGTGTTCGAGGGCTGGGATGCCGCGGGCAAGGGCGGCACGATACGTCGAATTGCGTCGGTTATGGACCCACGCGGGTTCAAGGTCTGGCCTATCGCGGCGCCGACACAGCAGGAGCAAGACCATCACTATCTGACCCGTTTCTGGCAACGCTTGCCGGGTCGCGGTGAGATCGCCGTCTTCGATCGCTCCTGGTATGGGCGACTTCTGGTGGAACGGGTCGAGGGTTTCGCCAAGCCGTCTCAGTGGGGCAGGGCCTTCGGGGAGATCAACGAGTTCGAACGTATGCTTGTGGACGACGGAACGCGTGTCATGAAGGTTTTCCTCTACATCACGCCTGACGAGCAGTTGAAACGCTTTCGCGATCGAATGGAGGATCCGCTCAAACGCTGGAAGCTTTCCTACGAGGACTTTCGCAATCGAGAGCGCTGGGATGACTATCAGGATGCCGCCAACGAAATGCTCGAGCGGACGTCGACCAGTGGCGCCCCGTGGCTTGTGCTCCCGGCGAACGACAAGAAGTATGCTCGGCTCGAAGCCATGAACGCGATTGCGGATACACTTTCCGATGGCGTCGACCTCCAGCCGCCGAAACCGGACGACAAACTCCGGGCACGCTTCGAGCGGCTGATCAAAGAAGAGAACTAGGGCTGCCGAGGTGGCTCGGACCCCGCCCGTCGCATCGGCATCGCGTCGATGACGGCGAAGATGGTCTCGGGCGCTGTGATCTCCGTCGATCTCCATTTCTCGCCGCCGTCGAGACCTACGAGAACGGCCGTATAGAAGCTATCCGCATCGACGCCGAACTGTCGGCGGAGGTCCGTTGCGGACGGCAGCATCGCCGGCGGTTGGCCGGCGAATGTCTCGACCGTCGCGTCGACCGATAACACCAGCAAGCGACGCTCGATCAGACCGTTCTCGTCGATCGCCAGCTTCCCCATCTGCTCCTGGATGGCCGGCTCACGTCCGAACAGCAGGAGGACACGCTGCTCCCAGCGAACGGCTGCAAGCGGATTGGCCATAGCGGATCCTCCCCAAATGCTCAGAATACCCAGAACAGCAATAAAAAGCGCTCTTCGCACGAACCAGTCTCCGGATGACAGCGACGGTCCTTCAGCGGTACCGTTTCCGAACCTGCCTTAGTAGAAGTAATCCGATGATGTTTGGTTCGAAGACTGCCCTGATCGTCGTCGACGTTCAAAAGGATTTCTGCCCTGGGGGCGCTCTAGCGGTTGCGGACGGCTCGGCTGTCATACCTGTCATCAACAGGCTGATGGGGCGGTTCGAGGTCGTCGTTGCGACGCAGGATTGGCATCCTGCCGACCACATCTCCTTCGCATCCCAACATGCCGCAAAACCTTTCACGACCATCGAGTTGCCATATGGCCATCAGGTCTTGTGGCCGGACCATTGCATACAAGGCACGACCGGTGCCGCGTTTCACGATGAACTCGACCTCAATCCCATCCAAGCCATCATCCGGAAAGGCTGGGGCCGGGGCATCGACAGCTATTCCGGCTTCCGCGAGGCGGATCGGCTGACGACGACCGGCCTCGCCGGATATCTACGCGAACGCAACGTTGGGTCGGTGGCCGTCTGCGGGTTGGCAACCGACTTCTGCGTGAGCTGGACGGCGCTGGACGCTCGCGATGTTGGTTTCGACGTCGCGGTCATCGACGAGGCGTGCCGCGCCATCGACCTTGAGGGTTCACTGACCCACGCGTGGGACCGAATGCAGAGCGTTGGTATCCAACGTCAAAGCATCGCAGACATTCTCGTCTGACGGCCGTCAACCGGCGTTGGCTTGCGCCTTGGTCTTGGGCTCCGATGTCCGCTCGATCCAGGCGACGAAGCGATCCGTCCAGCGTGTCAGCAACGCCTTCGCGGCATCGTCCTGAACCGACCCATCGGCCGCGAACTGGTCAGCCCGGTACGTGAAGTAGACTTCGGGCTGTCCCATGAGAACGACGTCAACCACATTCAGGACGCTCTTGAGGTGGTTCTGTCCGGCCGAGGTTCCGGTCGCGCCCGGACTCGTTCCGACGAGACCCCCCGGTTTCGCCGCGAACGAGTTCTGCCCGTAGGGACGGGTGCCCCAATCGATCGCATTCTTGAGAACGGCGGGAAAGGACCGGTTGTATTCGGGCGTGACGAATAGAACGGCGTCTGCGTCGGCGATGTCGCGCTTGAAGCGCAGGACCGACTCCGGCGGGTTCGGCCAGAGATCGTCGTTGTACATTGGGAGATCGCCGAGTTCGACGAAGCGAAACTCAAGCCGACCCGCTGCGAGTTTGGCGAGCGCTTCAGCGAACTTGCGGTTGATCGACTCGCGGCGCAGCGAGCCGACGAGAACGGCAACGGTCGGCATGTCGTGATTCCTAGGGCTCGTTAGAGACCGGACGGACATGGAACCGTTGCAGACGCAACGCAACCATCAAGACGCGGACGCACCGTCTCGCAACTGTGCCGTATCAGGTCGCGACGATCTCTCGTGTCTCTGCGAAGGTAAGGCCGGGATTGCGCTCGCGCGCGTATCGAAGTTCCCAGTCGTTCTTCGGTAGGAAGACCGGACGCTCGTCCCGGTCCATCGCGCAGCTCATCATGTTTTCCTGCATGAAGGTCTTCACGAAACGTTCTTCGTCGGCCGAGATCCAGCGTGCAGTTGCGTAGGGAACCGGCTCGAAGGTGATGTCGGTCTTGTACTCGTTGCGCACGCGCGAGGCGAGAACATCGAGCTGGAGCGGGCCCACGACGCCGACGATCCACTGCGATCCGATCGTCGGCTTGAAGACCTGCACGAGACCCTCCTCGGCCAAATCCTCGAGCGCACGGCGCAGTTGTTTCATCTTCATCGTGTCCTCGAGCCGGACGCGACGCATCACCTCAGGCGCGAACGATGGGAGGCCGGTGAAGCGGAAGGTCTCGCCCTCCGTCAGCGTATCGCCGACGCGTAGCGTTCCGTGATTCGGGATACCGATGACATCGCCCGCGAAGGCTTCCTCCGTCAGGGCACGCTCCTGCGCGAAGAAGTAGATGGGATTGTTGACGGCAAGCGGCTTTCCGCTGCGCACGTGGTTCAGCTTCATGCCGCGCTTGAAGTGGCCGGAGCAGAAGCGCACGAACGCGACGCGGTCGCGGTGGTTCGGGTCCATGTTGGCCTGCACCTTGAAGACGAAGGCGGAGACAGACTGCGTCAGCGGATCGACCGCACCCTTATCCGACGGCTGGGGCCGCGGCGGTGGCGCGAAGCGCGCGACGATCTTGAGAAGCTGATCCACCGAGAAGTCGCGCAGCGCGCTACCGAAGACGACGGGCGTGAGGTGCCCCTGCCGATAGGCTTCGGCATCGAAGGCGCTGTAGCCGGCCTGCGCGAGCTCGACCTCGCCCGCGAACTTCGCAGCGACATGTTCGGGCAGCACCGCGTGCAGGGCGGGATCGTCGGGGCCGTTGAATTGAGTCACGGAATTGAACGAACCGGCCGCCCGCGGACGCGAATGGAGAAACTCGTTCGTCTCCAGATCGAAGCAACCCTGGAAGTCGGAGCCCATTCCCACCGGCCAGACCTGGGGTGAGACCGACAGAGCAAGTCCCGCCTCAAGCTCGTCGAGGATCTCGAACGGATCGCGGCCCTCGCGGTCGACCTTGTTGACGAAGGTGATGATGGGGATGTCCCGCAGGCGGCAGATCTCGAAGAGCTTGCGCGTCTGCGACTCGATGCCCTTGGCGACGTCCACTACCATGATCGCGCTGTCGACGGCGGTCAGCGTCCGGTAGGTATCCTCCGAGAAGTCCGAGTGACCGGGCGTATCGAGAAGGTTGAACGTAATCCCCTCGCGCTCGAACGTCATGACCGAGGACGTGACCGAGATGCCACGCGACTGCTCGATCTCCATCCAGTCCGAACGGGCGCGACGGTTTTCGCCGCGCACCTTCACCGCGCCCGCCATGTTGATGGCGCCGCCGGCGAGCAGAAGCTTCTCCGTCAGCGTCGTCTTGCCGGCGTCGGGGTGGGAGATGATGGCAAAGGTGCGCCGCGACAGCGAGCCATCGGGTTTAGAGCGGACGGACGTGGGTGCGATCTGAGGTTCGGGCAGGGCGCTCATGGGCGGAACTCGACGGGCAAACGGTCGGGAAGACGGGATCGGATCCTTTTCGCGCCATCCATCCTTTGGCACAAGCACCTAATCCACCGGGCCAATCCGGTCCGGCGTCACCATTCGGGCGCGAACGGCCTGACGATCAGCGCGCGCAACACGCTCAAGGGCGAGAGCACGGAGATCCGCAAAGGCGCGACCACAGCCCATGTCCGCCTCGACGTGAACGGCACGACCGTTACCGCCATCACCAACGAGGCCGTGGGCGGGCTTGAGCTTGAGGTCGGCCAGGACGGTACGAGGTTGTGAAGGCGTCCGACGTGATGGTGACTGTGGATTAAAGCGCTGGGGCCGGTTGATTGTGACGAGCAACCGACCCCATTCTTACTCAGTCGAATCGATCCGGAGTTCGCTGTCCGTGATGCGGACTACCGTCTTCAAACGGTTCTAGCTGTGCCTGTCCATTCTCGTTACGCGAGCTGCGAAGTGGACGACCACTCGTATCGTAGAGAACAGGCTGCCTAGTTCGAGGCGAGCGCCACCAGCGGCGATCGGCATCTCGGAGGAGCCAGTTCTGGAACAGCCGTTCAGGGTTATGGTCTTCATATCCCATTGATATATCCCCTTTTCCCGGGTGGGTTTCATTGGGTTTGACGCCGCGTCGGTTGCAGCCGGCGCGGCGTTTTCCGTTCAACTTCACGGTCCTGCCGCGTTTCGTTTTCGCCATCCTGTCCTTGCATCGTGAATCAAAAAGGCCCCCGGAAGCTTTCGCCTCCGGGGGCCTTTCTCGTTGAGCTTAGCTGCAGCCGCTGGTGGAGCCGCAGGTGTCGCACTTCAGGCAGGTGCCGTTGCGCACCATGGTGAAGTTCGAGCACTCCGAGCAGCTGTCGCCCGTGTAGCCCTTCATCATCGCCTGCGCCCGGCGCTCGGCGCTGGTCGCCTTCGGCGCCGCCTCGACGCGGGCCATGTCCTTGTCGTTTGCGCCGAAGGCAAGTGGTGCCTCGAACAGGCCCTGAGCCGGGGAGACGTCGGCTGCACGCGAGCGCACGGCAAGCGGCTCGCTGTCCTCACGCAGCAGAGTCGCCGGCATCGACGCAACGGAGCGGGCCGCCGACCCGGCGGACGTCGCCATTGCCATGGGCCGCGGTGCGACCGGATTGGCGGAGGCGATCGTCTTGGTCGGCGACGCAGGTGCCGCGTCGGCCGACGAGACGAGGCGGAACTTCGCCGTCTGGCCACGCACCATACCGCTTGAGATCGGCAAGGGCGCCGGCTTGTCGCCCTCCACGCCGCGCCCGACGGTGGAGGCGTTGATCTCCTCCGGCTGGACGTGGGCGAGGTCGTGGCGACCGAGGTAGGAGACGGCCAACTCCCGGAACACGTAGTCGAGGATCGACGTCGCGTTCTTGATCGCCTCGTTGCCCTGCACCATGCCGGCCGGCTCGAAACGCGTGAAGGTGAAGGCCTCCACGTACTCGTCGAGCGGCACGCCGAACTGCAGGCCGAGCGAGATGGCGATGGCGAAGTTGTTCATCATCGCACGGAAGGCGGCGCCCTCCTTGTGCATGTCGATGAAGATCTCGCCCAGACGCCCGTCGTCGAACTCGCCGGTGCGCAGGTACACCTTGTGCCCGCCGACGATGGCCTTCTGCGTGTAGCCCTTGCGGCGGTTCGGCAGCTTCTCGCGGTCGCGCACGACCTTCTCGACCGTGCGCTCGACGATCCGCTCCACGATGCGCTCGGCGACCTCGGCCGCACGCGCCGGGATTGGCGCGGCGAGCAGCGCCTCGACCGCATCCTCCTCTTCGTCCTCGTCGGCAATCAGCGAGGCATTGAGGGGCTGGGAGAGCTTGGAGCCGTCGCGGTAAAGGGCGTTGGCCTTTAGCGCGAGCTTCCACGACAGCATGTAGGCCGCATTGCAGTCCTCGACGCTCGCGTCGTTCGGCATGTTGATGGTCTTGGAGATCGCGCCCGAGATGAAGGGCTGAGCAGCCGCCATCATGCGAATGTGGCTGTCGACCGAGAGCGAGCGCTTGCCAATACGGCCGCACGGCGTCGCGCAGTCGAACACCGGCAGATGCTCGTTCTTCAGGAAAGGCGCACCCTCGAGCGTCATCGCACCGCAGACGTGGACGTTCGCCGCCTCGATCTCCTTGCGGCTGAAGCCGAGGAAGGGAAGCATCTCGAACGACATGTCGTTCAGCTGCTCGTCCGAGATGCCGAGCGTCTCACGGCAGAAAGCCTCGCCGAGCGTCCACTTGTTGAAGGCGAACTTGATGTCGAAGGCGCTCTTGAGGCCAGCGTTCAGCGCCTCGATCTGCTCGTCGCCGAAGCCCTTCGAACGCAGCGAGCCGGGGTTGATGGCCGGGGCCTGGTTCATGTTGCCATGGCCGACGGCGTAGGCTTCGATCTCGGCGATCTGCGACTCCGAGTAGCCGAGCGTGCGAAGCGCTTCCGGCACCGCACGATTGATGATCTTGAAGTAGCCACCGCCGGCCAGCTTCTTGAACTTCACCAGCGCGAAGTCAGGCTCAATGCCGGTCGTGTCGCAGTCCATGACGAGGCCGATCGTGCCGGTCGGCGCGATGACGGTCGTCTGAGCGTTGCGATAGCCGTGCTTTTCACCGAGCTCCTGTGCCGTTGTCCAGGCCTGCTTGGCGCGCGCCGACAAGCGCTTGTCTTTCAGCGAGGCGTGGTCGAGCGGTACGGGATCGACCGCGAGGTCCTCGTAGCCGTTGGCAAGGCCATGGGCTGCGCGGGCATGGTTGCGGATGACGCGCTGCATGCCCTCGGCATTGCGGGCGTAGTCCGGGAAGGGTCCGAGCTCTCGCGCCATCTCGGCCGAGGTCGCGTAGCAGACGCCGGTCATGATCGCCGAGATCGCACCGCAGATCGCGCGGCCTTCGGCCGACGAGTACGGGATGCCGGCAGTCATCAGGAGGCCGCCGATGTTGGCGAACCCAAGACCGAGCGTGCGGTAGTCGTAGGAGCGCTGCGCAATCTCCTTGGACGGGAACTGCGCCATCAGGACGGAGATTTCGAGAACGACCGTCCACAGACGCGTCGCATGCTCGAAGGCATCGACGTCGAAGCGGCCCGACGGCTCACGGAACTGGAGGAGGTTCAACGACGCCAGGTTACAGGCCGTATCGTCGAGGAACATGTACTCTGAGCAGGGGTTCGACGCGTTGATCGCGCCGGCCGCCGCGCAGGTGTGCCAGTCGTTGATCGTCGTGTGGAACTGGATGCCGGGATCGGCCGACGCCCAAGCAGCGTAGCCGATCTTGTCCCAGAGCTCGCGCGCCTTGACGGTCTTGGTGATCTTGCCCGTTGTACGTCCGATCAGATTCCAGTCGCCATCATTCTCGACGAGGTGCAGGAACTCGTCGGTGACGCGTACCGAGTTGTTCGAGTTCTGGCCGGCGACCGTCAGGTAGGCCTCGGAGTCCCAGTCGGTGTCGTAGATCGGAAAATCGATCTGCGTGTAGCCCTGACGGGCGAACTGGATCACGCGTTTGACGTAGTTCTCGGGAACCTGTGCCTTCTTGGCGTCCCGCACCGCGCGCTTGAGCGCCGGGTTGATGTTCGGATCGAAGCACTCCTCGCCCGTGCCGCCCTCGCAGTTGACGCAGGCGGACAGGATCGCCTTGAGATGCTTCGAGACCGTCTTGGAACCGGTCACGAGCGCGGCGACCTTCTCCTCCTCGCGCACCTTCCAGTTGATGTACTGCTCGATGTCGGGATGGTCGATATCGACCACGACCATCTTGGCCGCGCGCCGCGTGGTGCCGCCCGACTTGATCGCGCCTGCCGCACGGTCGCCAATCTTCAGGAAACTCATGAGTCCGGACGAACGGCCGCCACCCGCCAGCTTCTCGCCTTCGCCGCGCAGTTGCGAGAAGTTGGAACCCGTGCCGGAACCGTACTTGAAGAGACGCGCTTCACGAACCCAAAGGTCCATGATGCCGCCCTCGTTCACGAGGTCGTCGGCGACGGACTGGATGAAGCAGGCGTGCGGCTGGGGATGCTCGTAAGACGAGGCGGAGCGCACGAGTTCGCCCGTCTTGTAGTCGACATAGAAGTGGCCCTGGCTCGGGCCGTCGATACCGTAGGCCCAATGCAGCCCGGTGTTGAACCACTGCGGCGAGTTCGGCGCGACCTTCTGCGTCGCAAGCATGAACGCTAGCTCGTCACGGAAGGCGAGGGCGTCGTCCTCGGACGCGAAGTAGCCGCCCTTCCAGCCCCAATAGGTCCACGTGCCGGCCAAGCGATCGAAGACCTGACGCGCATCGGTTTCCGATCCGCTCCGTTCGTTCTCCGGCAGGCTCGAGAGCGCTTCGTCGTCCGCAACCGAGCGCCAGAGCCAGGAGGGAACATCGTTCTCCTCGATGCGCTTCAACACCTTCGGCACGCCCGCCTTGCGGAAATACTTCTGCGCAAGGATGTCGGCTGCGACCTGGCTGAACTGTGCCGGAACGTCGATGTCCGCAAGCCGGAACACGACCGAACCATCCGGGTTACGGATCTCGCTGGTCGCCCTTCGGAACTCCACGGCGCGGTAAGCGTCTTGGCCCGGCCGCGTGTAGCGGCGCTCGATCTTCATGCCCATGGACAGTCTCCGAACGGCGATGCGAGTTCGCACGACAAGGCTTCGCCACCCGATATATAGGGGTGCGCGGGCTCATTCGCCGCAACTAATTCGCTGATTGGCGGAACGCAGACACCATATTTAGTGGCTACGTGGGTGCTCCATCACATCATCTAGATGGGGCAGCTGAGTGTCAAGGTAAGGCTGTGTGGTTATCCGCTGGTTAAGTGACACACGACAGTCACGAGGCAGAGACTCCCCGGACCCGAGCCGGGTTCCGCGAGAATCCGGTTCTCCACAACGAGTATTTAGCAGTTGATAATGGGGCGCTCATCTTGACCGAAGGGTCGGGGGAGAGTCCTGCAGACTCCAGCCCGATTCGGAGTTACTTACACATCGTTAACCGATAGAGCCTTTGCCGATCGGTGCCTGGAACGTTAAACCCAGATCCCATGGGAAGTAGATCCACGTATCCTGGCTGACCTCCGTGATGAACGTGTCCACCAGCGGACGCCCCTTCGGTTTGGCGTAGACAGTTGCGAAGTGTGCCTTCGGCAGCATCGCGCGGACGAGCGCAGCGGTCTTACCCGTATCGGTCAGATCGTCGACAATCAGGATCCCGTCGCCGTCGTCATCGCGGAGGTTGGGTGCAATGTCCTTGAGGACCTGCAACTCACCCTGCCGGTCGTAGTCATGATAGGAGGCGATGCAGACGGTCTCGATGAGACGCGTGCCCAGCTCTCGCGCAATGATCGCCGCAGGCACCAGTCCACCGCGCGTGATGCAGACGATCGCCTTCCAGTCATCCCGTTGACCGGCCAGCCGCCATGCAAGAGCGCGTGCATCGCGATGAAACTGTTCCCAGGAGACGGGGAAGGACTTCTCGGCGGTCGACATGGCGTAGCTCCTACACAATGAGGTCGCGATAGCCGGTCGTCCCGAAACCGACAAGGCCGACGATCGGGAGCGCTACTCTCGATCGATCGGGCCGTGACGGTTCGACCTCGCTATGAATGCGAGCCGGCGCCTTCCCGTACACCGATCATCTTTCGGATCGCGACGACCGCCTCATCGAGCGATGCACGGTCTCGTGCGCGTGCGACCAGATCGGTCGAGTATCGCTGACCGTCAGACTTCGGATACGATCCGATTGCGACGTTGGGGTGAGCCTTCTGCAGGGCGGCCAGCGCATCGCCGATGTCACCCTCGCCAAAATGGCAGGGCACGGTCTCGCTCAGGATAACGGCTCCGGTGCGCAGAGTGGGCAACACGTTGTCGACCATCGCGGCGAAGATGGACGGCACGCCTGCCATGACCATGACGTTCTCGACCCGAAAGCCTGGGGCTACCGAGATGGGGTTCGCAATCAGTTCCGAGCCCTCAGGCATGCGCGTCATGCGGCGCCGGGCGGGGGTGAACTCAAGCTCGCGAGTCGCATAGTACCGACCGAGTAGATCCAAGGCGCGCTCGTCCTCGTGAACAGGACGACCGAACGCAGCGCCGATGGCGTCGGCTGTGATGTCATCGTGCGTCGGTCCGATACCGCCTGAGGTGAAGACATAGTCGTACCGCTCACGCAGAGCGTTGACGGCCTCGACAATTGCCTTCTGTCGGTCCCCCACGATGCGGACCTCGACCAGATCGATACCCGCCACAGTCAGGACGCTGGCTAAATGACCGATGTTCCGATCCTTGGTACGACCCGAAAGCACCTCATCACCGATCGCGACCATGCCGGCCGAGACGGTTGCTTCCTCACGACCAGCCATCGGTCATCCTTTCGGGTTCGTCCACGCAACGATCTGGCGTGAGGCAGGACGTCGGCAAGACATGTGGCCCCGATGAAGAGACAGTGCGTCGCGGGTCCGCCGGCTTTATTCCGACGACGTCCGCGCTTTATGGCACGGACGCAATCATGAACTCCGACCGAAAGGAAACCGCGTTGGCCAAGGTTCTGGTACTCTATTATTCGAGCTACGGGCACATCGAAACAATGGCGCGCGCCGTTGCGGACGGCGCTCGCGAGGCCGGCGCAGATGTCGACGTGAAGCGTGTACCTGAGACCGCGCCACCGGAAGTCGTCGCTGCGGCGCATTTCAAGACGGACCATGATTTCCCGGAAGCGCAGCCGGACGACCTGACCCAATACGACGCCATCATTGTTGGCGTCCCGACGCGCTACGGTAACATGGCGTCTCAGATGGCCGCATTCTGGGATCGTACGGGCGGCTTGTGGGCGAAGGGTGCCCTTATCGGAAAAGTCGGTGGCGTCTTCGCGTCGTCGGCAACCCAGCATGGCGGCAACGAAGCCACGATCCTTTCCGTGCACAAGACCCTTCTCCACCATGGTCTCGTGATCGTTGGCCTGCCCTATGCCTTCCAAGGTCAGATGACGCTCGACGAGATCGCCGGCGGCTCCCCCTATGGAGCGACCACGATTGCTGCCGGCGATGGTTCGCGACAGCCAAGCCAAGTCGAACTGGATGGAGCGCGTTTCCAGGGACGCCATATCGCACAGATCGCGGGCAAGCTGGTCGCCTGAGCGGTCAAGAAACAAACGGGGCAGGGGGCATCCTCCTGCTCCGCAACGCTATGACGGTTGCAAACTGCATCCACTACTCAGTTAGACGGCGTCGGCCGTTCCAACTGGCTCAATTTGGCCGGGTCGACCGCATCCAGCGCCTGACGCAACTCGTCGAGTCCACGATTGGCGCGCTGCAGACAATCCAAGAGATTGCGAACTCTTGCATCATCCATCTCAAAACCCACGCTGGGTTCCTGAAAGAGATGACTGCTGGAACGACGATGCTGCGACATGATGAGGGTCTCCTCGATCGTCCGCATGATGCCGGCTGACATCTGAAGTGGAACACGCGCGGCCGACGAGCGCAATTCCAAGGCGTGTGAATTTGCAAGAATGTTAATGAAATATTGATGAAGGGCAAAGGAGCGATCTTTTGCACAGGATCAATTCGGAGCCGTGCGCTGCCCGTTCCTGCTGGTGAGCAAGACCTATTGTCTGATGGAACCGATGGCTTGGTGCGGGCTGCGGGACTCGAACCCGCACGAGACATGCTCGAGCGATTTTAAGTCGCTTGCGTCTACCATTTCGCCAAGCCCGCATGCCTCGATGCCCAGCATCGAGGCAGCCCGGCCGCTTACCTCTAGCCGGAAGCAACGATAGTCTCAATGCCGTTCACGGTGCCGCTGCGGATGCTATGCATGCTGCAACCCACTCGGCCTCAAGGACGAGCGGTAGGTGATGAGGGCATGATGCGCGCATATGCAGAAACGGCTAGATTGCTGGTCGACGTTGCCATGGGTCGAGCAGCGGCCGACCTCGTTGTACGAGGCGCGCGCTGGGTCAATGTGCATTCGGGTGAGGTCATCCCAGCGACCGACATTGCGGTGGCGGATGGCCGCTTCGCCTATTGCGGACCGGATGCGACCCATACGATCGGTCCGCGAACGGTCGTCGTCGAAGCAAGAAATCGCTACGTCGTACCGGGACTCTGCGACGCCCATATGCACGTCGAGAGCGGCATGGTGACGGTCACGGAGTTCTGCCGAGCCGTCATTCCACACGGAACCACGTCGATGTTCATCGACCCGCATGAGGTCGCGAACGTCCTTGGGCTAGCCGGCGTTCGTCTCATGCACGACGAGGCATTGGCGCAACCGGTCAATGTCTGGACCCAGATGCCGAGTTGCGTACCCTCGGCGCCCGACTTGGAGAACGCCGGCGCACGAATCGGCGTCGCCGAGGTCGAGGAGGCCATGCGTTGGCCGGGCATGATCGGTCTCGGTGAGGTGATGAACTTTCCCGGCGTGATCGCCAACGATCCCGTCATGGCCGGAGCCATCGCCGCGACCCGGCATGCTGGGAAGGTTGTTGGCGGACACTACGCGTCACCGAATCTGGGACGGGACTTCCACGGCTACGTGGCGGGTGGAGCGCAGGACGACCATGAAGGCACACGGGCGGACGACGCGATAGCGCGAGTGCGGCAGGGCATGAAGGCAATGCTCCGTTTGGGGTCGGCCTGGTACGACGTCGCCGAGCAGATCCGTGCCGTGACGGAGCAAGGGCTAGACCCGCGCAACTTCATTCTATGCACGGACGACTGCCATTCCGGCACCTTGATCGCCGAAGGCCATATGGATCGCGTGGTACGTCATGCGATCCGCCAAGGCCTCAAGCCCGTCACGGCCATTCAGATGGCGACCCTCAACACGGCTGAGCATTTCGGACTCGAACGGGAGATCGGCTCGATCACACCGGGACGACGGGCTGACTTTCTTATCGTGTCCCAACTCGCGGAGTTGCGCATCGATGAAGTCTACGGGCGTGGCGTTCGGCTCGCGCAGAACGGCCAACTGACAGCTGACATACCGGTGTATGCGTATCCCGATACGGCGATGCGAACGGTCCATCTGGGACGCAAGCTGACAGCTCAGGATTTCGAACTATCGGCGCCGGCCGGCAAAAACCACGTCGAGGCCCGTGTCATCGGCGTCATCGAGAACCAGGCGCCGACGGAACATTTGCAACGCCGGCTGCCCGTTATCGATGGAAAGGTACCGGGCGACCCGGAGCAGGACGTTTGCCGCATTGCGTTGGTCGAGCGCCACCGGGCGACCGGCGATGTCGTCAACGCCCTCGTCTCGGGTTTCGGCTACGATGTGCCCTGCGCCATGGCGTCCACTGTCGCGCATGACAGCCATCACATGATCGTCGTCGGTACGAGCGCGGACGATATGGCGGCGGCCGCCAACCGCTTGGGTGACGTAGGCGGGGGCGTTGTCTTCTTTCGCGACGGTGTGGAAGCGGCGATGGTCGAACTTCCCGTCGCAGGTCTTATGTCAACCGAACGGGCCGAGGTTGTTGCTGCCAAGGTTGATGCTCTTCTTGCCGCCATGCGCGCCGCCGGCTGCAAGCTGAACAACGCCTATATGCAGCATTCGCTACTCGCCCTGGTGGTGATACCCTCGCTTCGCCTATCGGATCGTGGCCTGGTGGACGTCGAGCGCTTCGAGCTCGTCGACGTTTTCGCATGAGACTTTACAACGTTACGGGAATGTCGGAAGTACCCAGCGGTACGCGCGGTTGACGCCATAGGAACCATGATGCTGCCGACGTTTCGCCGTCTCGGATCGATTAGTCGCGCCGGCGCCCTCTAGACCCCTAACGGGACTGAGCGCGACCGGAACGCGAGGCTCCTCTCGGCTCTGCACCGAGAGCCTTCGCCGCAGATCCGTAGACGGCTTGTCGAGCCGCATTCGTTTCCTCATCGACGCCCGCGAGCGTTGATCATCCGTGGCCTTTTCTCATGACATTGAATCCCTTTCGAGCCGACGTTGCTCGCGCCGAAGACGCGTTGCGAGCCCTGTTCCCAGCGACGCCTCTGCAACTGAATGAACATTTGTCGAAGCGCTACGACGCTCGGATCTTTCTCAAGCGCGAAGACCTGACACCCGTTCGCTCCTACAAGATACGGGGCGCGTTCAACTTCATGCGCAAGCGGATGGAAGAGGGCAGCAACACAGACCGCTTCACCTGCGCCTCGGCCGGCAATCACGCTCAAGGCTTTGCCTTCGCGTGCCAGCATTTCGGCCTGCGTGGACGTGTCTTCATGCCGGTCACCACGCCACAACAGAAGATCGACAAGACCCGAACCTTCGGTGGAGACGCTATCGAGATCGAACTCGTCGGCGACTTTTTCGACGACTGCTACGCCGCTGCCCGCGCCTATGCCGCAGCGACCGGCGCCGCCATGGTGCCGCCGTTCGACCACGCCGATATCGTGGAAGGGCAGGCGAGCGTCGGACTCGAGATCGAGAGGCAACTCGCTGGAGAACGGGCGGATATGCTCGTCCTACCCGTCGGTGGAGGAGGATTGGCCTCCGGCTTGGCGCGCTACCATGACGGCGAGGCGAGTCCTGTCTTTCGTCTCGTCGAACCGCTAGGGGCACCGAGCCTATCGACCAGTCTGCAGAAGGGCCGGCGGGTCAAGCTGCCGCAAATGGAAGGCTTCGTCGATGGTGCCGCAGTCGCCGAGATCGGCGCACTGCCGTTCGATATCCTGTCGCGGTTTCAGGTCGGGGACGTCATCCTGTCGCCGGAGGGTCGCCTTTGCCAAACGATGCTCGAGATGCTGACGGTCGAAGGTATCGTCCTCGAGCCAGCCGGAGCGCTTGCGATCGATGCACTCCGGTCGCTGCGAGACGATGTCAAAGGCAAGACGGTCGTCCTCGTCGTTTCGGGTGGCAACTTCGACTTCGAACGTCTGCCGGACGTCAAAGAGCGTGCGCTTCGCTTCGAGGGCCGGAAGAAATACTTCATCCTGCGCTTGGCGCAGCGCCCAGGAGCGTTGCGGGATTTCCTCGCGCTACTGGGTCCTGACGACGACATCTCGCGCTTTGAGTATCTGAAGAAATCTGCGCGCGATTTCGGTTCCATCCTTCTCGGCATCGAAACTAGTGAGCCTGATAACTTCGACGCGCTCCTGACGCGGTTTGCCAAGGAGGGCATTCGGTTCCAGGACATCACCGACAACCAGGTGATGACGGATCTCCTGGTTTAGGCCAGCATCTTATCAGGAGATCGGGGCAGGCAAGGCGGCGATCCATTCACTGATCGCCGTCGAAAGGCGCTCGGTCGTGTTGGGAGACGTCGCATCACCGACAATGACGTGTTGCGACGGATCCAAGCTATCGGTGACAACGATGCTTTCGCGAGGTCCGCCCCAACGCTGCGCGATACTCGCCGTGCGTCCTGCGTCCACCACTTTATCGCCGGGTGCATAGACGAACAGCACGGGCGTTCGAAGCATCGAAACATTAAGCTTCTGCGCCGCTTCCACCATGCGAGCCATCGGCAGGAGCGCTCGCGTCGGGTAGCGCTGCGTCCAGATACCGTTCGTCGTCATGTCCGCTTCGCTGGTCCCGAACTCCTCGGGGCCGAAATAGGGAATCAGGGACCGGGCGAATGGTATGGTCAGCATCCAGCTTCGGCCATCCGTCACACCGAAGTTCGGCGATATTTCCACGACGCCAGCAACATCTGTCATCAGCTCGGGTCTGCTGGCAGCCAGCGTCGTCAGAGTTGCTCCGGTCGATGTCGAGATGACGACGACGCGTTCGCCGATTTTTCGGCCGATTGCCATTGCTTCGGCAAAGTCATCGATCCAGTCGCCGACTTCGGGCTCGGCCATAGCGGCACTGTCCCGGCCATGACCTGCGAGACGCGTGAAGAAGAGATTCGCACCGAGCCGGCGCGCGACCTCGTCTGGCAACGGACGCGTTTCATCGCGCGACGCTGAAAAGCCGTGAATGTAAACGAGCGCGATCGGCGTCTTGGCTTTGGACGTCGGATACGCCCAAACAACCTCCTTTTGTGCGTTCGTTCGTAGGTTGGGTACGTCCGCTTCCGTCCTCGAAAGGTAGGCAGAAACGTCACGACCGATCGCTGAAGGATCGAAGCGCGTCTCGAGGCGCAGCGGCTCCCTCGGCCCGAACACCCAGAGGCCAAGGCCGAGCAGCAGCAACGCGACGAGCAGCGGCAGCACGATCTTCAATATCGAAAAGATGCGGGAGCGTTCGGTGTTGGACATTCGTGACGGCGTTCGGCTTCAGAGTTGCAGACGATAGATGGCGTAACCATCCTCGCTGCGGCCGGCTTCGATCAATTCCAGCGACGTCAGGTCCCCGAGGTGGGCTGCCGAACCGGGTCCGGTGCGGAAGGTGACCTCGGTCCCAGCCGTCTTGGCGAGTCTCCAGTTTCCGTCCGCAGCGGGATCGATACGCTTCTCTTCGATGATGTAACGGATCAGGACGTCTCGATTGGCATCAGGCGCCACGAAGACAATCTTGTCGCTCGCGATGCCAGGGAACTTCCCGCCGCCGCCCGCACGGTAATTGTTCGTCACAACGACGAAGTCCTGCGTCAGATCGATGGGTTTGCCATCGAACCGCAGATCGACGATGCGCGACGCATCCGGGTCGATCAGCTTGCCATCTCGGTCGAAGCGCGCCGGACGGGTCACGTCGATTTGGTACGACACGCCGTCGATGACGTCGAAATTGTAGGACGGAAACGTCTCCTCGATCAGGCTTTGTCCCGTACGGCCGGGTTCGATTCGTTGAAAGATGCCAGCTGACATCTCCAGCCAATCCTTCACCTGCGCGCCGGTGATTTTCACAGCCTGGACGGTGTTGGGATAGAGGTAGAGGTCAGCGACGTTGCGGATGGCGATCGGACCTGCCGGGATGTCAGTATAGTAGTCAGGACCGCTCCGCCCCCCGGACTTGAACGGGGCCGCCGCTGAGAGGAGCGGCAAGGTCGCGTAGGGTGTCTCCGCCAGAATCGTCCGCATGTAGCGCAGTTGCGCTTGGTTCACGATCTGCACGGACGGATCGTCGGCGATCAGCGCAAAATAGGAGTAGAGCGGCGCTGTGGTCTCGCCGACGGGTCGCCTGACGTAGGCCAACGTCGCCTCGTGCTCGACACGAGCGGCCTCGAGCACGTCGAGTTGGCTTTGGACCAACGCCCGTGGCTGCCGATCGACGCGCTCATAGATCGGACGGAGTTCCGACGTGGCGGAGACGATGCGCCAACGATCGTCCGCACGTTCGAGAAGCAGATCGACGAGACCCATATCGGAACCCCAGAACCCTGCCATGACCGCAGGCTTACCGTGGAGCGTTCCCTTGCCGATATCGACGCCATCGATCTCCTGGAAATCGTCCCCCGGAAACCGAAGATGCTGATGGCCGGACAGCACAACGTCGATCCCGTCGACCGTCGCCAACTGGAGCGCCGCATTCTCCAAGTTGGAGTCGTTGGGGTCGCCGGCCGCGATACCGGAATGACAGAGCGCAACGACGATATCGGCTCCTTCAGCGCGAACGCGCGGAACCATAGCCCGTGCCGCATCCACAATGCCGCGCGTGGTCGCACGGCCGTTGAGGTTCTGGGCGTCCCACACCACGATCTGTGGCGGAAGGAATCCGATCACGCCGATGCGAATTGGGTGGCTCGAACCATCGCCAGTGGAGATGCGTCGGTCCAACACGACGAAAGGCGGCACGAAGCGTTCATCCGCCGTCGGATCGGCGGCTCGTTCGCCTTTCACCAGATTGGCGCTGACGATCGGAAAGTTCGCCGGACCGATGACCTTCTGCAGGAAATCGAGACCGTAGTTGAACTCATGATTGCCGAGCGTCCCAGCATCGTAGCGCAGCGTGTTCATCGCCGCCACGATGGGATGGACGTTGCCTTCCTTCATGCCCCGCTCGAAGGCGATGTAATCGCCCAGCGGATTGCCTTGCAGGAAGTCGCCGTTGTCAAATAGTAGCGAGTTGGTGGCCTCGGATCGAATGGCATCGATCAGGCTCGCCGTACGTGCGAGCCCGACAGTCGGCGTCTCCCGATCCGCGTAGTAATCGTATGGAAAGACGTTCACATGGAGATCCGTCGTCTCCATGATGCGCAAGTGAGCCTGCTGAGCTTGGGCACGGGCGGAGTACGGATGCAGGCCGGCGACAACGGTTGTCGCAGCGCCGGCCGCAAGAAAGGCGCGACGGTTGATGGCGGTCATGGGAACGTCCTTTCGCGAGCGCGTCAGTCTTCGAACGCAGGTGTCGTGACCTCTCGCAGCGAGAGTGGCCTGAATCCCATCTTACGATACAGGGGAAGCGCCGCGGGATGATCAAGCGTGTTCGTCTCGACCGTCAACGCGCTCGGCATTTCTTCGAAGCCCGCGATGATCGCTTGCGATAACAGGTACCGCGACAGGCCCTGACCGCGAAACTCGGGCATGATGCCGAAATGAACGAGCCGGGTCTCGCGGGGTGCGCGCCCGGCATCGAGTTCGAACCACCCGGCTGGTACGCCATCGCAGTAGAGGATGCGCATGCGCATGTTGGGTGCGTGGATCTCGCGCTTCAATGCGTCGTCGCGCAGAAGCCTCGACGTCCAATGGTGCGGGCGACCGACCGCAACGTAGAGGTAACGGTAGTAGTCCAAGGGAATATGACGGGTACGCAGGACGACGTAGTGCCGACCGTTCTCCGGCGGCAATACCGGCGTCTCGGGCAGCTGGTGCATCACGAGTTGCGTCACAGTCGCGGTCAACAAACGCATGGGTCGCGGCGCATCCATCAGGTTGCGGGTCCGGTCTCGACCGGTGTATCCGCGAGTGAACCCCATTCAGTCCAAGAACCGTCGTAGAGCCGCGTATCGCTGACGCCAAGCCTCGCCAGGGCCAACGTCACGACAGCAGCCGTTACGCCCGAACCGCAACTCGTGACGATCGAACGATCCAAATCGACACCCGCGCGTTCGAAAGCGGCTCTGATCGCGTCCGGATCCATCAGACGTCCGTCGCGGACGAGATCCGTGAAGGGCAGGGACCGGGCCCCGGGCATGTGACCGGAGCGAACACCGGCTCGAGGCTCCGGGACGTCGCCGCGAAACCGCTCAGCCAACCGGGCATCAACAATCTGGCCGTCGTCAACCCCCGAAACGATAGCCTGAACGTCCGATAGCGAGGCGACAGCCGCAATGTCCAGACGGGCATCGAAGTGACCGCGGCGGCGCGGCGCAACGCTCGTCTCGATCGGGTAACCTCCCTCGCGCCAAGCAGGGAAACCGCCGTCGAGGATACGAACATCACGTGCGCCGAACGTCCGAAGCATCCACCAAAGGCGTGGCGCACTGAACAATCCAAGGCCGTCGTAGACGACGATGGTATCCAAGTCCGACACACCCAGTTCGGAGAGCGCGTTCCCGAACGTTGCAGCATCCGGGAGACTATGCGGGAGGTCGGAGTCTGCTGCAACAACCGTGTCATGATCGAAGAAAACGGCTCCGGGTATATGCCCCGCCTCATATTCGGGTCGTGCAAACCGCTTTTGCGCCGGTAGGTACCAAGAGCCGTCAACGACGGAGAGTCCTGGATGCCCGATCCGGGAAGCCAGTTCAGATGCCGACACGGCGAAGGGGTTGGAACTCAACTCGACCTCGTCACAAATGCTGCGCTCTGTCAGCATACGGGTATGTCTCAAAAGGCAAAATGCGGACTCGAAACCGTTACGGCAGGTCACCGAACCTGAGGCGGATCCGTCGGTTGGTGCGCCCCTTCTTTTCGACCTTCCCTACGTGCAGGGTACCGATCTCTCTCGTTTCGAGAACATGCGTTCCTCCGCACGGCTGGGAATCGATTGCGCCGTCTAGACCGATCGTCACGAGACGCACACGACCGGAACCTCGTGGCGGTTTGACGTTCGCAGATTTAACGAGACCCGGGTTTGCGTCGAGCTCGTCGTCTGTGATCCATCGGGTGCCGACCGCGTGGTTGGCGTCCACCAACCGCTGCAATCCCAGCGTCACGGCTTCCTTGTCGATATCGGCCTCGGGCCAGTCGAAGTCGATTCGTCCCTCGTCCTCTCCAACCGCGGCGCCCGTCACAGGATAGGGACACACGACCGTCAGAAGATGCAGCGCCGTATGCATGCGCATCAGCTTGTAGCGTCGCGCCCAATCAACGTGCAGGACAACCGTTTCCCCGATGCTCGGAAGCTCGCTTCCAGGTGCTGCGACGAGGACAATACGCAGGCGATCGTCCGAGCGACGCGTATCGACAATGGAGATTTGGCGACCGTCCTCCCGCTCGATGAACCCGGTATCGCCCGGCTGCCCGCCTCCGGCCGGATAGAAGTTGGATCGCGCGACTGCGATACCGGTCTCTCCATCGAGGCCGACCACCGCGCTTTCAAGCGTCGATAGGTAGGCATCGTCCAGATACGCCGCCTCGGTTGCCGTGCTCACGCCGGCGCTCCTTCGAACGGGATATCGTAGCGCGGTTCCCGCTCGAGCCATTCCGGAACCGGCAGGTTCTTCGAGCGGAGGAAGGCCGGATTGAAGAGCTTCGACTGATAGCGGTTTCCATAATCGCACAGGATCGTCACGATCGTATGTCCCGGACCCATTTCTCGGGCCATGCGGATCGCCCCGGCAATATTGATGCCGGACGATCCTCCCAGGCAAAGCCCTTCCTCTCCAATCAGATCGAAGACGATCGGCAAGGCTTCCTCGTCCGGGATCTGGTAGGAGAAGTCCGGCGCGAAACCCTCGAGGTTGGCCGTGATGCGACCCTGCCCGATGCCTTCCGTGATTGAACTGCCTTCCGCCTGTAGTTCACCGGCCGTGTAGTAGCGGAAAAGCGATGCGCCGAAGGGGTCAGCCAGACCGATCTTCACATGGCTCGAATGCCGTTTGAGCCCCATGGCCGTTCCCGCAAGGGTGCCACCAGTTCCCACGGCACAGATGAAGCCGTCGATCTGCCCGCCGGTCTGCTGCCAGATCTCCTCCGCTGTCGTCACGACATGTCCATCGCGATTGGCCGTGTTGTCGAACTGATTGGCCCAAATCGCTCCGGCAGAATGCGTCCGCGCAAGCTGCTCTGCCAGGCGGCCGGACAGCTTCACGTAGTTGTCGGGATGACGATAGGGGACCGCCGGCACCTCGATGAGGTCCGCGCCCATAAGACGCAACGCGTCCTTCTTTTCCTGACTTTGCGTCTCGGGGATGACGATCACAGTCTTATAGCCGAGCGCGTCAGCGACGAGGGCAAGGCCGATGCCCGTGTTGCCCGCGGTGCCCTCGACGATGATCCCGCCGGGCGCCAAGAGGCCTCTTTCCTCCGCATCGCGAATGATGAAAAGACCCGCACGGTCCTTTACGGACTGCCCAGGATTGAGGAACTCCGCCTTCCCATAGATCTCGCAACCCGTTTCCTCGGAGGCCCGGCGGAGGCGGATCAGTGGGGTATTACCGATGGCGTCGAGAACCGAATGGTGGCGTGACATGGATGCTGGTTCGCCCTGCGTCGACGGTTATCCGTGTGGGTTAAGACTTCGCCCGGACCGGAGCAAGGCAGAAGTCAGTTCTTCACCACCTCATAGGCTTTCAGCGCTCTCGCTCGTGCCTCGCCATGATCGACGATGGGTTTGGGATACGTCTTCCCAAGTTCGACGCCAGCCCTTGCCAATACCGTGTCACTGGCCAGCCAGGGCGCATGCAAGGCATCGTTCGGCAATTTTGCGAGTTCAGGAACGTATCGGCGGATGTAGCCGCCCTTCGGATCGAACTTCTCGCTTTGCGTCACCGGATTGAAGATGCGGAAGAACGGTTGGGCATCCGCTCCGGTGCCCGCGATCCATTGCCATTGAGCGGTATTGTTGGCGATATCCCCGTCGACCAACGTATCCCAGAACCACGCTTCCCCATCGCGCCAATCAATCAGGAGATCTCGCGTGAGGAAGGATGCAACGATCATACGCAACCGATTATGCAGCCATCCGGTCGTCCAAAGCTGTCGCATACCCGCGTCGATGATCGGGTAACCGGTCTTTCCGCGCTGCCAAGCCTTGAGTTCGGGCTTTGATTTACGCCACCGCATCTTGTCGAACTTCGGGTTCAGGTTCTCGGACGGCAAGTCGGGAACGTGAAACAGAACGTGATAGTTGAAATCGCGCCAGAGCAACTCGGATCGGAAGTTGGCGAGTTCGGTCTGCGGTATCGACGCGCGCCGCTTGGCGTACTTCGTTGCCGTGTGAAGAACGCGAAATGGCGACACTTCACCCCAACGCAGATGCGGCGACAGACGCGACGACGCATCCTCGGACGGGCGGTCGCGACCCGCCTTGTAGTCCTGCAAATAACGGTCGCAGAACTCCTCGAGTCGCTCCAACGCACCCTCTTCGCCTGGCTTCCAGTGTTCGCCGAACCCCTCAGCCCAATCCACGGTCTGCGGAAGAAGCTTCCAAGATGCGAGCTCATCTGATTTGGGCGATCGGTCCGGGGCCTTCAGTTTCTTCGGCGGATCCCAGGGCTCACGGGCTGGCGCGCCACCCTCTACCTTTTCGCGGAAAGGCTTGAAGACCTTATAGAACGTTCCGCTTCCCGTTAGGATTGCCGTGGGGTCGTGGAGAAAGTTCGCCACGAAACGAGCGATGCTCAAGTTCGGAAGTACTTTTTCGACCGCGTCGTCCTGGGCGACGGCTGGCGGTTCGAGCCTTCGATTGATGTAGAGGCTCGTGGCCTTCACCTCTTGCGCAAGCCGAACAAGGACCTCAGCGGACTGTCCTCGGCGGAGGATAAGCGGCGAGCCCAAGGTCTGCAGTCTGGGTGCCAGCGCTTCGAGAGAGCGATGCAGCCACCAGCGATGGGCCCCACCAAGGCGCCGCAGGTGCTCGCCCTCCTCATCGTGAATGACGACCGGCACGACAGGTCGACCCGTCTCGGCGGCATGGAACAACGCCGGATTGTCGTCGAGGCGGAGATCGTTGCGAAGCCAGACGATGATCGGACCATCACCTTCGTCCTTCGCTTCTCCGTCATCCGAAATCATCGCACCGACCCCTTCGCGTATCACTAGCCGGCGGCAGAGATAGGTGGATCGGTAGTCGGGACGATAGTTTGACCGAGGTTAAGCGACAACGTGAGGCAGGAAGGGCGCGCGTGGCACCGTAGTACCAACCTCTGGGGTCACGTTTCGCCCGCGTGCCGACCAGCGTTCCGCGATATCCGCAGCCTCGCCCACGGTCAGCGTGATCTCGTCGTTCCAGTTCAGACCGAAGAGCGGGCGGGACTGGCCGAACTCTCGCCACTCCATCAGCAGAAGGTCCCAAGCGGTCGGCGTTTCATGTGCGCGATCGAGCATCCAGAGCAACTTGCTCTTCTTCAAGCGAACCGAACCGTACGCCAGCAAATCAAGGAACAGCGAGTGCAACGCAATCGTCTTCAATCTAACCACCCAAACGTTGGAATTTCCTAACGTTTATATGGGGGTTAGCGGCTATGTTCGCAAGAAATGCGGGCTCGCATATCCGTTGGATCGCGCACTCAACGAATCCATGGATGGGTTGGAGGCCTCGGCCGGAATCGAACCGGCGTGCAAGGATTTGCAGTCCTCTGCGTAACCACTCCGCCACGAGGCCTCAACGAGCGTCTACCTACTGAGGTGACCGGCGTTCCGCAAGAGCCGTAAGGTCATTCTTCCCCGGCCATGAGCGAAGACGGAGAAGTGATGGGACCGGGGTCGGTCGGGCGCGCCAGTGTCGATCCCTGACCATTGTTCGATCGTGCATCCGTCAACGCGAAAGGAAGCGCGGCACCCGAAAACGGAGAAACTTCCGCGGACGGTGGGGCAGGGTCGCGGCCATCGCGCGCTGACGCTGCCGACGACGTCCCCATTTCACCTCGCTGCGACGTCGCATACGACGCACGGCCGGAATATCGATGGAGAGGATCACGAGACCGAGCGGAAGCATCCAGATGCCGAGAACCGGTAGGAAACTGAAGATGCCGCCCAGGACGAAGAGGACGCCCACCGCCATACGGGCGAGTCTGTTGGACGGCAGTCGAAACGTTCGGCCCATTACCTCGAGCGTGTGCCCGCGAACGCGGAAGAAGCCGCCCGTCTTCGTCGGTTCAGTCATGCGCTATCGCGGTCCTCAAAGACGGCACCAAGAGTTTCATAGCGGCACCACATGGCGATTGGGTTACGCCGAAACCACGCCGGAAACGAGGACGCCCGCATATTTTCTCGCAAAAGACCCGATCGCGACTTGGCAAACCGAAAAAGGCTGGGCTATAGCGACGCCATCCGCAGCCGCTGCGGATCGTTCCCCGGTAGCTCAGTGGTAGAGCAATCGACTGTTAATCGATCGGTCGCTGGTTCGAATCCGGCCCGGGGAGCCACAAGCACTTTCACCGCGCGCTTTGTATGGCTCACCGCCAAACCGGTGGGCTCCATAGGCTGTTGTGTCGGAAGACGTCTGACATCTTCGCGATAGATGCTATCGCCCGGGCATGGTGTGGGCTGGGAGAGTGGCATGTCGGAGCCGGTACAAGCCGTCGCGGAACGGGATGTGTTGGACGAAGACGACGGTATCTCGCCTCATCTTCTAGGCTCCGTCCGCGCGGCCCTGGCCGCCGAAGATCGTGATCGCCTGCTACGTGAACTCTCCGACCTGCATCAAAGCGAACTCGGGCGTCTGCTGGAACGACTCACGCCGTTCGAGCGGACGGCTCTCGTCGACTTTGTCGGCGCGGACTTCGACTATTCCGCGCTGACGGAAGTCGACGAGGCCATACGGCTCGACATTCTTCAGACCCTGTCGAGTGAACGTGTTGCCCAAGCCCTCGGCACGTTGGAGTCCGACGACGCGGTTTACATCCTCGAGGATCTTCCCGAAGACACCCGCAATGCCGTCCTGGAGCACATTCCCTTTGCGGAGCGGCTTCGTCTGCGGCGTGCGCTCGAGTACCCCGCGGAAACGGCGGGACGCCGGATGCAGACCGAGTACGTCGCGGCACCGCCATATTGGTCCGTTGCGCAAACGTTGGATTATCTCCGCAGCGATCCCAACCTGCCGGACCGGTTCTCGGAGATATTCGTCGTCGATCCGCGTTTCCGTCTGATGGGATCCGTCGCCCTTCCGAACCTCCTGCGTGCGTCGACACGGACCCTGATCGAGACGTTTGTCGACCCCGATCCGCAAGCCATCGCGGCGGAGATGGATCAGGAAGAAGCCGCTCGGCTTTTCGAGCGTTACGACCTTCTGTCCGCTGCCGTCGTCGACGAAGACGGCCGCTTGGTCGGCGTGCTCACGATCGACGACATCGTCGACGTGATCCAGTCCGAGGCCGACGAGGACATCAGGCTTCTGGGTGGCGTCGGCGATGAGGAACTGTCGGATACGGTCGCTCAGATCACGCGGTCGCGCTTCTCGTGGCTGTTGATCAACCTCGCCACGGCCATTCTCGCATCGCTTGTGATCGATATGTTCGACGCAACGATCCAACAGATGGTCGCACTAGCGGTGTTGATGCCGATCGTCGCGTCGATGGGTGGCAACGCCGGCACCCAGACGATGACGGTGGCTGTCCGCGCGTTGGCGACACGGGATCTGACGATTCACAACGCGTGGCGTGTCGTACGTCGCGAAACAACCGTGTCGTGTCTCAACGGGGCGCTTTTCGCGGTCCTCATCGGCCTCGTTGCGTCCGTCTGGTTCTCCAGCACGGCGTTGGGACTGGTGATCGCGGCCGCGATGATCATCAACATGTTGGCGGCTGGCCTTGCCGGTATCCTGATTCCGCTCTTGATCGATCGGGCTGGTGCGGATCCGGCGATCGCCTCTGGAACGTTCGTAACGACCGTCACGGACGTCGTCGGCTTCTTCGCCTTCCTCGGTCTGGCGACGTTGTTCTTTACCTAGCGAACGGTGCGCGTTTGACTTTTACGTAAGAACGGGACCATGCAGAGGCATCGTCCAGTGCGGCCGGAGTTCGATGCGCGAGTATTATACGATCACCGAGTTGACGCGGGAGTTCGACATCTCGACGCGCACGATCCGGTTCTATGAGGACGAAGGTCTCATCTCGCCGGTTCGCCGAGGCCGCACACGTCTCTTCCGACAGTCCGATCGCCATCTTCTCCGCATGATCCTGCGCGGTAAGCGACTTGGCTTCTCCATCGCGGAAATCCGGGAAATCATGGGGATGTATCGCAGTCCTCCAGGTGAGGCTGGGCAGCTACGGACCATCATTCGCAAGGTCAGCGACCGGCGTCGTGAACTCGAACAAAAGCGCCGTGACATCGACGACCTCTTGGGCGAATTGGACCAGGCTGAGGAAGCTTGCCTGACCCGCATGGCGGAGCTTGGGATTGCACCCAGCGCGTGATGCTGTCGGCCTCTAGGGTTCGACGGAACACGCCGCCACGCTGTCTCGGACTCGCGCCTCACGTGCCGCATCAAGGCGTCCCATCAACGTGTCGGCCAGAAGATTTTGGCGTGTCAGGTCATCGCGGACGCAAGCGCAGTAGCGCGTGCAGAAGGCCGCCTCCCGGTCCGGCAAACAGCCCCGTTCGCAGCTTTGCGTGAAATAGCGGGTCTGGTCGGGCGGAGCTACGAAGCTCAGTGCCGCGACGAGGGCGAGCGAAACGGGTTGGTGGATGAGGTAGAAGGCGAGCGACCTGCGACCGAGCCAAGCCAATGGGTGCAGGCGGCGCAGCCGAGCGTTCAATTGTCCCAACCACTCGATGAAGCGCGTGATGACGGCAAGCTGGCCGAGTGCGATACCGGCGACGACCACACCGAACCATGGGAATACCGGAACGAAGTCGTTCGAAATCGGCGCAGAAGCCGAAAACCCGATCCAGGCGAGCCAGCGTGTATCGGTCAGATGTGTCGTGATCGTATTGCCGGCCAACAGGATGGCTGCGGCCAGAGCGAGGTTCATCCAGAACGGCAGCGAAAGGAGGGACATTCCCGCAACGCTCGCAAACGCGATCAGATGGAGAATACCGAAGAAGACGAAGCTCTGCGGCGTCACGAATGCCGTGACGATCGAAATCGCGGCGGCTCCCGCCGCGATCATGAGGATTCGCTTGATCCGAGACCGCCGACGCGTTGCCGGATTCTGACCTAGAACGAGGCCGATCCCAACCAGAAGCAGGAACGTCGTGGCGATCGCTCGTGCATAGAGACGCCAGCCACCCTCCGTTGCATAGGCTGGGGGCAGGTAGCCGAAAAACTCCAGATCCCACGTGAAATGGTAGCTCGCCATCGCCAGCAATGCGACGCCACGCAGGACATCGAGCACCTCGATGCGCTGCCCGGGAAACTGACGTCCACTACTGGTCATTGCGTCGCTCCACTGGCAGCACGGTCGATCCGCCTATCTGAAACGGCGCGACGTGGCGACCGGAATGACGCGAAACCGCGTCCGCAACAGGCAGGGAACCTCCATGAAATTCATCGAAGCCTCCGGCGCACGCATTCCCGCTATCGGTCTGGGAACCTACCAACTGCGCGGTGAGGCTTGCACAAACCTCGTCGCGCGCGCGATCGAAGCGGGCTATCGGCACATCGATACGGCGCGTATGTACGGCAACGAGAGAGACGTCGGCCAGGGCATCCGCGCAAGCGGCATCGCACGCGACGAACTCTTCGTAACGACCAAGATTTGGCATGATCAGATCGGGTCGGCTGATCTGGTTGACTCGGCACGAGCCGCGGTCGACGCGATCGGTATCGGTACGGTCGACCTCCTTCTCATTCATTGGCCGAACGCTGACATCCCGTTGGAAGACTCGATACAAGCGCTGAACGAAGCGCGGAGCCTCGGCCTCTCCCATCATATTGGCGTTGCCAATTTCACGAGTGCCATGATGGATGACGCGAGCGCCATCTCGGAGGCGCCCCTGATCTGCAATCAGGTCGAATATCATCCGTTCATCTCGCAGGAAGCCATACTCGGAGCCTGCGAGCGACACGACATGGCTCTTGTTGCCTATTCACCGATCGGGCAGGGGAAGGATCTTTTGTCCCACCCGACAATCCAGGGTGTCGCACAGGCGCATCGTCGCTCTCCCGCTCAGATCGTCCTGCGCTGGGAAATCGAACAGCCCCGGGTCGCCGCGATACCCCGCACAGCAAACCCGGATCGACTAACCGAGAATCTGGATGTCTTCTCGTTCGAACTCACTCCCGAGGAACGTCGTGCGATCTCCGAACTCGGAAGCCGGCGGCAACGTCTCGTCGATCCGGGCTTCGCCCCGAACTGGGATCGAGTCTGACGCATGTTCTTCGCTGTCTCGAAGGTTGGATGGTACCTCGTCCAGCCGCTCGTCGTTATCCTTCTGCTGCTGGGCGCTGGTCTCCTCTTCTGGTTCCTCAGAATGCCCCGGACCGGGGGAACGCTGCTGACGGTCGGATGCCTCGCCCTGTTCGTCATCAGCGTGACGCCCCTCGGCATTCTCATGATGTCGATCTTGGAGAACCGGTTTCCTCGCCCGAATTTGCCTGCACGGGTCACCGGCATCGTCGTACTCGGTGGATCCTTCGATACGAAGATCGCGCGGACGCGAAACCTACCCGAACTCAACGAGGCGGCGGACCGCATCACGACGGCTTTGAGCTTGGCACGTCGCTTCCCCGAAGCACGGGTGCTGTTCACGGGTGGGTCGGCCGCGATGCTCGAAGAGGACATCGCGGAAACCGACCTCGCGAGACAAATGTTTCCCGATCTGGGTCTGGACCCGTCTCGGTTGGAACTGGAGGATCAAGCGCGGAATACGGAGGAAAACGCTCGTTACTCGCGCGCGCTTGCACGGCCAGCGCCCGGCGAAACCTGGCTACTCGTCACGTCCGCTTACCATATGCCGCGATCGGTCGGATGCTTCCGCCAAGCTGGATTCGAGGTTCTACCTTATCCGACGGACTACCAGACGCCTGGAGGTGCCGCCGCATATTCGCCGTCCACCGCGACGATCCGCAACGTCGAGAAGGTTCATTTCGCAATCCGCGAGTATCTTGGTCTCGCGGCTTACTGGTTGACCGGCAAGACCGATGCGCTCTTCCCCGCACCCGCTGCCGCGGCCGAGGAGATACGATAAACACCGCGAAGATCCGCCGGATCGATCTGACGACCCTTGCGTAACAGGACGACGCGCCCTTTCTCCGCCAACTTGATCGCCTCACGACGAATGGGCGTCATCAGAAGACGCCACTGCTTCTCGTCGCTACCAACAAGGGAGCGTGCGATCTCGGCCGGGTCGACGGGCCGCTCCGCTCGCTCCTCGACCATGCTGATGATGCGATCACGTATGTCCTTGCTCATGTTGCATCCCTTTCGGTCACGGCGAGACTGCGGTTCGCGTCGGACAGGAACTGGCGTCGCAACAGCGTGAGAACGACGATCAGCGTTGTCGCAGCCAGAACGACAGGGCCAACGAACCAGCCGAGATAGGCGAGGCCGAAGAATACCGCACGCAGACCCGCGTTGAAATTTCGTCCGGCAATCCGGTTCATCGACAGCGCGCGCTGAAGGGCTGCTTCGGCGAATTCGGGCCGCCGTTCCGCTTCCTGCCGCATGGGTACCGCACCGATCAGAATCGTGCAGTAGTTGAAGAGCCGATACGCCCAGCCGAACTTGAAGAACGCGTACACGAAGATCGTAACCAAGCCGAGCAGTTTCACCTCGACAAGACCACGCTCCAATGCTCCCACGAACGGGAGATCGGTCGTGACGGCGGCGATGCGTTCAGCCGATCCGATCAAGGCGAAACAGCCGCCGATCGCGAAGATGCAGGCGGACGCGAAGAAGCCGGTGCCCTGCTGGAGCCCCGACATGATCGCCGTGTCGATCATGCGTAACTCTCGCAACAGCATCGTGCGCATCCATGCCTCGCGCTGCTGGTTCATGCGGCGACTGAGACCGCCCTGCGACCAACGGCTGCGATCGACGATCAGGCTGTAGGTCCCCCAGCCGACCAGAAAGAAGGTGAGGGCGGCCAGGTCGCCAGAGCCCAAGAGTTGACTGAAAGGCATCGGACATTCCGTCGGACCACAACGATCCTGCGCGTCCTACCATTGCCTGCCCAGTTCGTCAGCGCGCTTGACGACGTCCTCATGTGGACGCAAACCGATCGCATGCCGCTACATATGATCAAGGTTTGCGTGGGCGTGGAGACCGTCGAGGATTTGGAGGCCTGGACCGATCAGCGACGTGCGGAACGGCGCGCGCGCGGCGAGCCCGACGAACAGTTTCATATCACCCGGGTCATGCCGAAGAGGGCCGATGAAATCCTGGATGGTGGATCGCTCTTTTGGGTGATCCGCGGTCACGTCCAGGTCCGACAGCCCGTGATCCGTTTTGAAACAATGCGAACGGAAGACGGTATCGACCGCTGCCGCATTGTGCTTGCCCCGGAGTTCCGGCGGACCTCATGGCTGGCAAGGCGGCCGTTTCAAGGCTGGCGGTACCTGATCGGAGAAGATGCGCCTGCCGACCTTGGTGCCGATGAACAGGATATTCTGACTTTGCCTCCCGCATTGCGGCGGGAGCTTGCCGATTTAGGTCTGATCTAACCCCGACGCATCCCGTCCAGGGACAGTCGAACGGCCCGATACCCCGGTTGCCCGGCCACCTGAAGCCGGACCTGCGCCTGCGGCTGAGCGGAGCGCCAAGCTCTTGCACCATGACACAGGAGGAGTCCGACCAGATCCTTGGCTCGAACGCGCGACCGACCGTCCCGGTAGTCGCCGAGGCGGACCGAGGCTTGCTGAAGCGGGTGCAGGCCAATTTCCGGACGACGCACGGCAGACGAGGGGGCTAGTTCGAGAGTATCGGTTTCGAAGGTCATGGCGATCTCGATCGACAAGCGGAGGTTGGGGCATGGTTCGGGCGTCCGTGGCGGCGACGGTCGCCACGTGGAGTCGTCAGAGGCAGGCAGAGAGCGATGCTGGACGTTAGTTGGCGATCGCGTAGCAGGCGTAGGATCTGCTCTTCAGCGCATCGCAAGCGGCGTTGGCTTCGGCCTTCGTATCGAAGCCGGCGAAGCGGGCCCGATACAGGGTCTGATTCCCCGACCCAACAGCTTGCGTGAACGGTTGAGCCTTCGCGAGGGCTTGCCCAACCCGGCGCTGTGCTTCCGACAGCATGTCGAGCGCCGTGGCTTGGGCAGGTGTCGCGGCGATCTGGACGACCCACGACGAAGCTGCGTCCGACGGCACGGATGCCGGTGTCTGCGTTGCCGCTTGTGCAGCGGACGCGATCCGGGGCATCGCAAGAGGTGCTTCGGCCTGCGATCGCCGGGAGCCGGTGGGCGCCAAGGCGTTGGCTACGGGCACGTCCATGCGCGGCATCGCTTGCTGACTGTCGAGTGCCGCGCGCAGAGCGTCGCGCCCGATGATCGTTCGCGGTTCGGATCGCGTGAGCGCATTCATCGCCCCCGCGGCATTCGAGCCGTAAGCTTCCGCTACCCGTGCGTTGATGCTCGACGAGCGACGCGTTGGTGTCGGCACGGTGTCGGGAACGAGCGAAGCCACCTCGGTCGCATGACGGGTGACGGCGGGGCCACGCTTCGACGGAGAATAGGCGGCGATCAGCGGTGCGCCATCCTGTCCGCTCGCCTTCGGCAGATACTCCTTCACCAACTCCGCCATGTGGTCGTCGCGCGACCGAGCTGTGCGACCGCCCATGACAGCTGCAACCAGCTTCTTGTTGCCGCGCACGACCGACGTCACGAGATTGAATCCCGAAGCATTGATGTAGCCGGTCTTGATACCGTCCACGCCCTGAACGCGGCCCAGGAGTCGATTGTGATTTCCGATTGTCTGACCGCGGAAATTAAAGGACCGGGTGCTGAAGTAGCGGTAGTACTGAGGGAAATGCTCACGCAGCGCGATGCCAAGCGTCGCCATATCGCGCGCGGTCGTATGCTGATCCGTGTTGGGCAGGCCGTTCGCATTACGGAACACCGTGCGCGACATTCCTAGCTGCCGAGCCTTGCTGGTCATCATCTGCGCGAACTGGGACTCCGTTCCGCCGAGATATTCCCCGATCACGACCGCTGCGTCGTTGGCGGAACGCGTCACCAGCGCGAAGATGCCTTCCTCGACCGAGAGCGTCGAGCCGACTTTCATCCCAAGCTTGGACGGTGGCCGTCCCGCCGCGTAGGCAGAGACTTTCATCGGCGTGGAAAGGGTTGCACGACCCGTCTCCAATGCCTCGAAGAGCATGTACAGCGTCATCATCTTGGTCAGCGACGCCGGATAGCGTTGCTCGTCGGCGCTCTTCGCGAACAGCACCTTTCCGTTGTTGGCATCGATTACGATGGCTGCGTATCGATCGTCAGCCGCCTGAGCATGCGTCGGAACTGCGTGAGCGACCACCACGCCACTGACCGCAAGCAGGCCGGCCGTGCGAGCCAACCGACGGACGAGAAGTTTGATCTTCGGAAACGCTATGGGCACCAGGCAGCTCTCTCGTTCGCGTTTCGAGACACTGCCATCCCCATCCGGCTGCACCGAAAGAGGAGCCACTACAATGGTTTCGATGTCTCACTTGAGGCAAAGCTACGCTGGGCGACCTTACCAATCGGTTTATGGTTGCCGGAACCTTGTGGTCTGATGGTGTCATTTGACGGATCTGTCACCGTTTCCCGAGCAATCACAGTCTTGGGATGTGCCGGAACAGTGCTGACACAACCGGCCCCTTGACCGTTTTTGTGCACTGCAATATGTATGTTGCAGCGCCGTCGCGCGTGACGGCATATCCGCGAGGGAGATGACTATGGACGGGTACGAAAACGCCAATCGAGCTTACGACAACGCCAACCGCGTTGGATCGGAAGCGATGAACAACGCCTTGAAGTCGATGTCTGCGATGACGAAGGGTTTCCAGCAGATTGCGACGGAGACTGGTGAGTTCACGAAGCGTTCGTTCGAGCAGTCCGCACAAATGTTCGAGAAGCTGTCGCAGGTGCGCACCCTCGATAAGGCGGTCGAGCTCCAGAGCGAGTTCGCCCGTACGGCCTACGACACCTGGATGAGCCAGGCCAACAAGATGGCCGGGCTCTACTCCGATATCGCGAGAGACGCCTACAAGCCGTTCGAGGCCACCGGCTTCGCTGCCGCGCAGGCGGCGAAGGACGAGGTTCGCCAGGCCGGCTGAGGCCGAGCGCCTTCCGCAGTGTTCGATGAGAAAAGGGGCCCGGTTTAGACCGGGCCTTTTTTCGTTCGGCATGGCGAGCCATCTATGGAAGCGGCCGAACGAACGGCCGGCTCGCCGGCGCAATTTTGCCGCAACCGGCGAGCGTCTTAAAATGCGTCACGGGGCGCATACATACCGAGGCATGATCAGGGTGACATCAGTGAAGAAGCTCGACGGGGATCGCCTTGGTGGACGCTGCGGCCCACGCATGCAGGCCGACAAGACCGACGGCAACGATACCGATCGTAACACCTCGGTCATCACACGCACAAAACCGAAGACGAAGCGCCCGAGCCTTTACAGGGTGCTCCTCCTGAACGACGATTACACCCCGATGGAGTTCGTGATCCACGTCCTGGAGCGGTTCTTCCAGAAGGACCGTGAGGCTGCGACCCGGATCATGTTGCATGTCCACAAGCATGGGGTCGGCGAATGCGGCGTCTACACATACGAGGTCGCCGAGACCAAGGTGACCCAGGTCATGGATTTCGCCCGTCAGCACCAACATCCGCTTCAATGCGTGATGGAAAAGAATTGAGGTGAAGCTTGCCTACATTCTCGCAAAGCCTGGAGAAGTCCCTCCATCAGGCTCTCACCTACGCCAATGAGCGACACCAGGAATTCGCGACCCTGGAACACCTTTTGCTGGCGCTGCTCGAGGACAAGGATGCAGCGGCAGTGATGAAGGGCTGCAGCGTGGATATCGACACGTTGCGCGCCTCGCTTACGGAGTACATCGACAACCAACTCGCGAACCTCGTCACACTGCAGGACGAGGACTCCAAGCCGACCGCAGGTTTCCATCGCGTCATTCAGCGTGCGGTCATTCACGTGCAGTCCTCAGGCCGCGAAGAGGTGACAGGCGCCAACGTCCTGGTCGCCATATTCGCCGAACGTGAGAGCCATGCGGCGTTCTTCCTGCAGGAGCAGGAGATGACCCGCTACGATGCCGTCAATTTCATATCTCACGGAATTTCCAAGCGTCCCGGGGCGTCGGAGAGCCGCACCGTTCGCGGAGCGGAGGACGAGCAGTCGACCATGGGTACCGAGGAGGAAGGGCGCCGCAAGAACGCCCAGGATGCGCTCACTGCCTACTGCGTGAATCTCAACGAGAAGGCCAAGGGCGGTCGCATTGATCCGCTGATCGGCCGTGCGAACGAGATCAACCGCACGATCCAGGTCCTGTGCCGGCGCTCGAAGAACAACCCGCTTTATGTGGGCGACCCCGGTGTCGGCAAGACCGCAATCGCCGAAGGTCTCGCCAAGCGCATCGTCGAGGGCGACGTTCCCGAGGTTCTGGCGGATGCCACGATCTTCTCGCTCGACATGGGAACGCTTCTGGCTGGAACGCGCTACCGCGGCGATTTCGAGGAGCGACTGAAGCAGGTCGTCAAGGAGCTTGAGGAATATCCGGGCGCCGTCCTCTTCATCGACGAGATTCATACCGTCATCGGTGCGGGCGCGACGTCCGGCGGTGCGATGGATGCCTCGAACCTCTTGAAGCCGGCGTTGTCGTCTGGGGCGATCCGTTGCATCGGCTCGACGACGTACAAGGAGTATCGACAGTTCTTCGAGAAGGATCGGGCGCTCGTCCGGCGCTTCCAGAAGATCGACGTCGCCGAGCCGACCGTCGAGGATGCGATCTCGATCCTCAAGGGGCTGAAGCCCTACTTCGAGGACTTCCACCACGTGAAGTTCTCGAATGATGCGATCCGCTCTGCGGTCGAGCTTTCGGCGCGCTACATCAACGACCGCAAGCTGCCGGACAAGGCGATCGATGTGATCGACGAAACGGGCGCGTCGCAGATGCTTCTGCCCGAAGCCAAGCGCAAGAAGAGTATCGGCGTAAAGGAGATCGAGGCGACCGTCGCCACGATGGCACGGATCCCGCCGAAGTCGGTCTCGAAGGACGACGAAGAGGTTCTGTCGAACCTGTCCGAGCAGTTGAAGCGGGTGGTCTACGGCCAGGACTCGGCGATCGAGAACCTGACGACCGCGATCAAACTGGCGAGGGCGGGCCTTCGGGAGCCGGAGAAGCCGATCGGTTCCTACCTGTTTTCGGGTCCGACGGGCGTCGGCAAGACGGAGGTCGCCAAGCAGTTGGCCTCTTCGCTCGGCATCGAGCTCCTGCGCTTCGACATGTCCGAATACATGGAGAGGCACACGGTCTCGCGCCTGATTGGAGCGCCTCCGGGCTATGTCGGCTTCGACCAGGGTGGCCTGCTGACCGACGGCGTCGATCAGCATCCGCACTGCGTGCTCTTGCTCGATGAGATCGAGAAGGCGCATCCGGATCTCTTCAACATTCTGCTGCAGGTCATGGATCACGGCCAGCTGACGGATCACAACGGCAAGAAGATCGACTTCCGCAACGTCATTCTCATCATGACGACGAACGCGGGCGCATCGGAGTCGCAGCGCGCGGCGATCGGGTTTGGTTCGACCCGCCGGACGGGCGACGACGTCGAGGCGATCAATCGCCTCTTCACGCCGGAGTTCCGCAACCGCCTGGATGCGATCATCCCGTTCGGCGCTCTGCCGACGCCCGTGATCCACGAGGTGGTCCAGAAGTTCATTCTGCAGCTCGAGGCTCAGCTCTCGGAGCGCGGCGTCACCTTCGAACTCGACGAGGCAGCGATCGCCTGGCTCGCTGACAAGGGGTACGACGAGCATATGGGCGCGCGGCCACTTGGACGCACGATTCAGGAATACGTCAAGAAACCGCTGGCGGATGAGGTCCTGTTCGGCAAGCTCAAGCGCGGCGGCACGGTCAAGGTGACGGTGGTCGACGACGAGAAGGGCGGCAAGAAGCTGCATCTCGAGGCTATCGCCGATGAGACGCCGATCAAGACGAAGCGTTCGGGCGACGGTCGGGTTCGCCGTGCCAAGGTCTCGCCGGACGGCGAGGAGATCGTCGACGAGGCGGACGACGACTTCGACGACGCTGAGGATGTCGACGACGAGTCAGAGATCGACCCGGAGCCGCCGACCGGAGGCAAGCGGGCAGGGACCGTTCCGAAAGTTCCCCGCAAGCTGAACTGATGTTCTAAGGGAAGGCCGCTCCGTTCGGAGCGGCCTTTTCTCTGCGACCCGTACGGGTCGGTGACGGAACGCACAGCATGGCAAACGGCGTGGCAGGCGACGTGTCGGATGCTTCCGACCGGACATGGATTTTGCGCGGAATGCGTCAGGTCCTGTCGCCGCCTGCGCTCATTCTTGTGACCGCGCACCTTGGCTTCGCGGGGCTTGCGCGTGACGCGGGCGTCGACTGGCTCGAAGCAAGCTTCATGGTCGGCGCGATTTGGGCGTTGCCAGCCAATCTGATCCTGTTAGGGGCGATCACCGCTGGTTCGTCGCTAGCGGCAACAGCGCTTGCGGTCGGGCTGTCGTCACTCCGCTTGATGCCGATGGTCCTTGCGCTTCTGCCCGAGATGCGGGCACCTCGCACGCGGACGTCCACGCTGTTCGTCCTCTCGCACTTTATCGCCATCACCGCCTGGGTCGTGGCGATGGAGAAGCTGTCGACGATCCCTCGCGATAAGCGCACGGCCTACTTCGGCGGATTTGCCGTCACGCTCTGCACAATCAACGTGATCGCAGTTGCCTTTGCATTCAATCTCATGGGTCAGCTACCGGCGATCGCGACCGGCGCGCTGGCCTTTTTTACGCCGGTTTACTTCCTGACGTCGCTGTTCGGGTCTGCTCGTGATTTATCGGGTCGCCTCGCGCTTCTCACCGGCATGCTAGCGGTTCCGCCCGCCAACTGGCTCGCACCCGAGTTCGATATCTTGATCGCCGGGATCGTCGGTGGCGCCGTCGCCTTCGGCATGGGCCGCTGGATCGGAAGAAGGCGCGACGTGCGATGAGCGCGTTTGGCTATGACGCCATCGACGCCGCCTGGTGGCCGTTCGTCTTCGTGTTGCTTGCCGGATGGTTGCCGACCGACGTCTGGCGCTGGCTCGGCGTCGCCTCGGCTGGACGCTTCGACGATGCGTCGCCCGCGCTCGCCGTCGCGCGCACGGTCGCCACCTCCCTCGTTGCGGCCGTGATCGCCCGCCTCGTTCTCTACCCGACGGGCTCGCTCGCGGACATCCCGACCTCAGTTCGCATCTCGGCGGTCGTTCTCGGCTTTGCTGCCTACTACTGGCTCGGGCGCCATACGCTCCTCGCCATCCTCGTCGCCGAGATCGTGCTTCTCGGCGTTCCTTGGGCGATGGGGTCGTTCTAGCCGCCGTCCTGGTCGAGCGACGCGCGGATACGGGCGGCCTGCTCGGCAAGCAAGTTCGGATCCGCCATCACGCCGGCATGGGATATCAGAGGCTCGCCCTCGTAGCGCGGAATGACGTGAACGTGGAGGTGGAACACGGTCTGTCCGGCGGGCGCCTCGTTGAATTGCGATATCGTCACGCCGTCGGCATCAAAAGCCCGCTTTGCAGCGCGCGCCAGCCGGGCAACCGCTGGGAGCAACGAAGACAGCGTCGCATCAGACGCGTCGAGAACGTTGCGTGACGGCGCCTTCGGCACGACGAGGCAATGTCCCTTCGACTGAGGCATGACGTCCATGAAGGCGACCACGTCGTCGGTCTCGAAGATGCGAGCGGACGGCAACTCGCCACGCAGGATTCGGGCGAAGATGTTGTTCTCGTCGTATGCGGTCATGGCGCGTCCTGGCTTCAAGCGGAAGGAAACTTCAATCGTCCTGCTGGAGCTCGCCGCGTCGGAAGGGCGTGTGCTCGGAGAGGATAGCCTGCGTGCGTTCGACGTCGCGCCGCTCCCGCGTGAGGTAGCGGTCGATTGCGTCTCGCAATCCGTCGTTCGCAATGTAATGGGCGGAGTGGGTCATGACGGGCTCATAGCCACGTGCCAGCTTGTGTTCGCCTTGCGCCCCCGCTTCGACGACCTCAAGGCCATGCTCGATCGCGTAATCAATCGCCTGATTGTAGCAGACCTCGAAATGCAGGAACGGATGCTCCTCGGTGCAGCCCCAGTAGCGTCCATAAATTCGGTTCGCACCGACCATGTTGAGTGCGCCCGCGATGTACCGCCCCTCGCGCTTGGCCATGACAAGCACGACAGCGTCGCCCATTCGTTCACCGAGAAGCGAGAAGAAGCGCCGATTAAGGTAAGGACGACCCCATTTTCGGCTTCCCGTATCCATATAGAAGGAGAAGAAGCTGTCCCAGACCGCCTCGGTGAGGTCTATGCCCGTCAGCTGCTCGATCGTTATGCCGTTGGCCAGCGCGTCGCGTCGCTCGCGGCGCAAGACCTTGCGCTTGCGCGATGCAAGCGTCTCTAGAAAATCGTCGTAGCTGCCGTATCCGCGGTTGACGAAATGGAACTGCTGGTCCGTGCGATGCAGGAAGTCATCGCCTTCCATCGCCGCGAGATCCGCCGCTTCCAGAAAGGTCGCGTGGGCTGACGAGACGCCCGTCTGCCCGATATACGCCTTGACCGCCTCGCAGAGCGCCAGACGCAGGCCGTCCCCTGCGCTACCGACCAGAAGACGCGGTCCGGTGGCCGGCGTGAATGGGACAGAGATCTGAAGTTTCGGATAGTACCGTCCGCCTGCCCGCTCGAAGGCATCGGCCCAACCGTGATCGAACACGTATTCGCCTTGGCTGTGACCCTTGAGGTAGGCCGGCACGAGACCTAGGATCGAGCCGACCGATGTCTCGAGGACGAGATGCTGCGGCAGCCAACCGGCCTTGCGACCAACGCTTCCAGAATCTTCCAGGCATGACAGGAAAGCGTGCCGGACGAACGGATTGAGAGTACGTCCAGGCACGGTTGCGGCCAGCCCGTCCCAGCGATCGGCATCGATGCCGCCGATCGATTCCGAGACCCGAAGCACAAGCGTGTCGCCATCGATCTCGTCAGGCATGGTCGTGGTCATGAAGCGAGCCTTTCCCGGGTCCGGCTCACGCGTCGGGCACGAACCCTTCGAACGTCATCTGGTCCGCGTGCCGTGTGCTACGCGTGACCTCGTCCGGGGTGCGAACCGTCCAGCTGATGACCGGCAACCCGAGCGATCCTCGAACATCGTCGGTGAACGCGTTCGGAAGATGGTGGACATTATAGGATGTGAAGCCGCATCGTCCTGCGAACAGGGCAGAATGCCGCTCCAGTTCCTCGGGACGAGTACCCTCGGCCGTCAGTCCAACCGGCAGCCGAGCACCAAAGGCCTCCACAGCCTTCCGCACGAGCCACTCGTCGAACGACATGAGAGCGAGGGGGCCGGAATAGGTCTCCACAAGCGGACGCAGCCGTTCGATGAAGTCCTGATCGCTATCTTCATCGGTTCCCTTCAATTCGGCGACGATTGGAACGGAACCGTTCACGACGGCAAGCATCTGCGAAAAACTCGGGATCGTTTCTGCTGAGCCGGCAAGAGGGAGGGTTGAGAGTTCCTCGGCCGACACCTCGACAACGTGCCGGAGGTCGCCGCACATGCGCTCAAGTGTGGCATCGTGAAAGACAACGGGCACTCGATCGCTCGACAGATGCAGATCGCATTCGATGGCAAACCCATGCTGGATGGCACGAGAGAAGGCTGCCAGCGAGTTCTCAGGCACCGAACGGTTGCCATCATGGAGTCCTCGGTGCGCAATCGGCTGGGCCGTCAGCCATGCGATGTCCAGCGTGCTCACTGCGCGATCTCGAACAGCGCCTCGATCTCGACGGCCGCATCAAGCGGAAGCGCGGGAACCCCGACCGCAGAGCGCGCGTGACGTCCGCGCTCGCCCAGAATCTCGACGAGAAAGTCCGAGGCGCCGTTGGCAACCTTATGCTGTTCGGTGAAGCTCGGCGCACTTGCGACGAAAACCGTCAGCTTGAGGAGACGCCCAATCTTTTCGAGGTCGCCGAGCGCACTCTTGGCCTGTGCGAGAATGTTGATCGCACAAAGGCGCGCCGCCTTCTGCCCGTCTTCCAGTGAGACGCCCTCGCCGAGCTTGCCGGATACGCCGATGGCACCGCCCTCGAGTGGGAGTTGCCCGGATGTTTGAAGCATCGAGCCAAAGAGAACGAAGGGAACGTAGTTGGCGGCCGGCGCAGCGGCGTTGGGAAGGTTCACGCCCTTGTCGGCGAGCCGACTATCGATCGTTGCGGTCATGCTGGGCCTTTTTGCCTTGTTCGTCGTCGTGCGCGACGTGCCCGCCATGATCGGCTAGACACCGTTCGCGCCTGTGGCAGACCACAGCTTCGACACGGGGTAAAGATGCACGCTCGAATGCTCCTCGCCGCAACCACGTTGGCCTCTTTCATGACACAACCGCTGCTCGCGGCCGAGTTGCGGACGCACGAAGCTGTCTACGACCTGAAGCTCGCCGAACCGACCGACCAGATTTCGGCGGTGGATGCGCGCATCGCCCTGCAACTGACTAAGAAGGAATGCGACTCGTTCGGCCTCGATTACCGCTTCGTCGCGCGCTTTCACCAGGACGACGAGGTCACCGTCACCGACCAAAGCACACGCACGCACGAGCGCACCGACGGCTCGCAAATGACGTTCACCACGCAAACCCTCGTCGACGGAACGGCGCAGGAGCGCGTCGAGGGCAAGGCCTCGACAGCGGGCGCGAGCACGACGGTCATCTACAGCGAGCCTGTACAGCGCGAGTCAACAATTCCATCTGCGAGCTTCCCGCTTCAGCACATCGCTCGCCTGATCGAGCGAGCCGAAGCCGGTGAGCGCATCGTCGAGGCCAAGCTCTTCGACGGCGATGCCGAGGCTGAAAAAGGCCTGACGACGACCTCGATCATCACATCAAGCGCTGAATCACCCACGGCAGCCATCGCTGATGCCGTGCGGGGACTGAAGTCCTGGCTCGTCACGGAATCGTACTATAACGCCGACAGCGACGACGACGGCCAGCCGATCTTCGAAACCCGCTATCGGCTCTTCGAAAACGGCGTGTCGGATGAACTCGTGATGAACTTCGGGGCCTATACCTTGGAGGGACGGCTCACCCGACTTTCCTACCTCGAGCCGGTGCCTTGTACCGCACCCGGGCGCCCGAATTGAAATGGTCCGCGGCGCTCGCCATATAAACGGCGCGAGCGCATCACTTGTCGGACACGGCGTTCTGGTGTATGCGCGCCGCTATTCCACACACGGATGTCGGGTTCAACGCGGGTCTCCGCTACGATCCCACCGGTGGCGTCTCGCCGAGGCGCTCTGATCCGTGGAGGCACTAACCGGTTCAAAGGAACGAACACGATGGCACTGCCCGATTATTCCATGCGTCAGCTTCTCGAGGCTGGCGTTCACTTCGGTCACCAGACGCATCGCTGGAACCCGAAGATGGAGCCGTACATCTTCGGCGCCCGCAACAACATCCATATCATCGACCTCGCGCAGACCGTGCCTCTGCTGCACCGTGCGCTGCAGGCCGTCTCCGACTCGGTGTCGCGCGGCGGCCGCGTGCTGTTCGTCGGCACGAAGCGCCAGGCGTCCGAGATCATTGCGGATGCGGCTGACCGCTCCGCCCAGTACTATGTCAACGCCCGCTGGCTCGGCGGTATGCTGACCAACTGGAAGACGATCTCGAATTCGATCCAGCGTCTGCGCAAGCTCGATGAGCTGCTCTCGGGCGAGGCCCATGGCTACTCCAAGAAGGAGCGCCTGACGCTTCAGCGCGAGCGCGACAAGCTCGACCGCGCGCTGGGTGGCATCAAGGACATGGGCGGCGTGCCGGACATGATCTTCATCATCGACACCAACAAGGAAGCGATCGCGATCGACGAGGCGAAGCGCCTCGGCATTCCGGTGGTGGCCGTGGTCGACACGAACTGCGATCCCTCGCGCATCGACTATCCAATTCCGGGCAACGACGACGCGGCTCGGGCGATCTCGCTCTACTGCGACCTGATCGCGCGCGCCGCGGTCGACGGTATCGGTCGTCAGCAGGGCTCGATGGGCGTCGACATCGGCGCGATGGAGGAAGCTCCGGTGGAGCCCGCCCTCGACGAGGCGGATGCCTCGAGCGAAGAGCAGGCGACCCCAGCCGCGGCCTGATCCGCACCCAAACCTTTGCAGCCGACGGTGCGTCATGGCGCCGTCACCTGTCCGGCGCACCTTTTCTTCCGGGGAACGGTGCGCCCTTTCTTTATAGAGGCCGACTGATGACGATTTCCGCTTCGATGGTGAAGGACCTGCGCGAGAAGACCGGCGCGGGCATGATGGACTGCAAGACGGCTCTCGCCGAGACCAACGGCGACATGGAGGCCGCAATCGACTGGCTGCGCGCCAAGGGCATCGCGAAGGCCGACAAGAAGTCGGGTCGCACCGCTGCCGAGGGTCTTGTCGGCGTCGCGTCGGAGGGCGCCAAGGCCGTCGTCGTCGAGGTCAACTCCGAGACCGACTTCGTTGCGCGCAACGATGCGTTCCAGCAGTTGGTGCGACAGACCGCCGAGGTCGCGCTGACCACCGATGGTTCGGTCGAGTCGGTCGGTGCCGCTACCAATCCGACCAGCGGCAAGTCCGTCACCGACACCATCAAGGACGCGGTCGCCACGATCGGCGAGAACATGAGCCTGCGGCGCGCTGCGATGCTCGAGGTCCCACAGGGCGTCGTCGCGACCTATATCCATAACGCGGCGGCGGACGGCCTCGGCAAGCTGGGCGTGCTAGTGGCCATCGAGTCGGCTGGCGACCCGGTGGCACTCAACGCTTTCGGCCGTCAGGTCGCGATGCACGTCGCCGCCACCAATCCGCTGGCGTTGACGGACGGTGAGATCGACCCAACCGTCGTCGAGCGCGAGAAGGCCGTCTTCTCCGAGCAGGCTCGTCAGTCCGGCAAGCCCGAGAACATCATCGAGAAGATGGTGGAAGGGCGGCTGCGCAAGTTCTACGAGGAGGTCGTCCTCCTGAAGCAGAACTTTGTCATCAACCCGGACCTCACGGTCGAGAAGGCGCTCGAAGCGGCAGCGAAGGACGCTGGAGCGCCTGCCAAGATCGTCGGATTCAAGCGTGTCGCCCTTGGTGAGGGCGTCGAGCGGGAAGAAAGCGATTTCGCGGCCGAGGTTGCTGCGGCAGCCGGCAAGAAGTAAGCGCGAATTCGGCTTCAGGGTCGGTGATGCATTGGGCCGTCCGCCTTGAGAAGCGGACGGCCTTCCTGTATCGGAACCCGGTTGCTCGAACAGGTGCATGATATGACAGTCCGATTCCGCCGCGTGCTTCTCAAGGTATCGGGCGAAGCGCTGATGGGCGGGCAGGGGTTCGGCATCGACGTCGCGGTTGCCGATCGCATCGCGATGGATATCCGTGACGCGCGCGCACTTGGCGTCGAGATCTCCGTCGTGATCGGCGGCGGTAATATCTTCCGAGGCGTGGCGGTCGCGTCGAAGGGCGGGGACCGTGTGACCGGCGATCACATGGGTATGTTGGCGACAGTCATCAACGCCTTGGCGCTTCGTACCTCACTGACGAAGATTGGCGTCGATGCCATCGTGCTGTCGGCCATTGCCATGCCCGAAATCTGCGAAAGCTTCTCGCAACGGGCTGCGCTGGCTCACGCAGCTGCCGGGCGTGTGGTGATCTTTGCCGGCGGAACAGGCAATCCCTTCTTCACGACGGACTCCGCAGCCGCCCTGCGCGCCGCCGAGATGGGAGCGAACGCCCTTTTCAAGGGCACGCAGGTCGACGGCATCTACAGTGCGGACCCGAAGCACCATCCCGACGCCGAACGCTACGATACGCTGACACACGATGAAGTGCTCAACCGTGGCTTGGCCGTCATGGACGTTACGGCAGTTGCGCTTGCTCGTGAGAACAGGATCCCGATCGTTGTGTTCTCGATCCATGAGGAAGGGGAGTTTTCCCGTATCCTGACCGGAGGCGGACGTTCGACGATTGTATCGGACTGACCGCGAGCGATCGGAAACCAAAACCTAGAATGCCGGCAACAACTTACGAAGGATACGCAATGGCCGCCCTAGACCTGAACGAACTGAAGCGCCGCATGGACGGAGCGATCACCTCGTTTCGGAGCGATCTTGCGGGCCTTCGTACCGGTCGCGCGTCCGCGAACCTGCTCGACCCAATTGTGGTGGAAGCCTACGGTTCGCAGATGCCGCTTAACCAGGTTGCGAACGTGACAGTGCCTGAGCCCCGGATGGTTGCGGTTTCCATCTGGGACAAGTCGATGGTGGGAGCGGTCGAGCGCGCGATCCGCGAGTCCAGCCTCGGCCTCAACCCGATCACCGACGGAACCACGCTGCGCATCCCGCTTCCGGAACTGAACGAACAGCGCCGCAAGGAACTGGTGAAGGTTGCGAACACCTATAGCGAGAACGCACGCGTCGCGGCCCGCCATGTGCGGCGAGACGGCATGGATATGCTGAAAAAGGCCGAGAAGGACGGGGACATCAGTCAGGACGACAGCCGCGTGATGGCGGACCGCGTTCAGAAGATGACGGATGAAACCATCTCCGAGATTGATAAGGCGCTTGCCGTCAAGGAAGCTGAAATCATGCAGGTATAAAGCTGCATCTTTCGGGCACGGTGAACCGTCGGTCGGAACCTCGCAGCCAAGTGGTGGAACAGATGCGGCATCCGCAACACGTCGCGATCATCATGGACGGCAATGGTCGCTGGGCGAAGGCCCGCGGCCTGCCGCGCACGATGGGGCATCGGCGCGGCGTGGAAGCCGTTCGAGAAGCGGTGCGAACGGCCCGTGAACTCAACATACGCTATCTCACCCTGTTCGCCTTTTCGTCCGAGAACTGGAAGAGGCCACCGGATGAGGTCACAGAACTCCTACGACTGCTGAAATTCTTCATCCGTCGCGATCTCGCGGAGCTGCATCGCGAGGGGGTACGCATTCGTGTGATCGGTTCCCGCAGCGATCTCGCACCCGAGATTCGAAACCTGCTGGAGGAAGCCGAGCAGCTGACGGCAGCCAACGATCGGAACACGCTGATCATCGCCTTTAACTACGGCGCACGTGACGAGATGGCTCGAGCGATGCGCCGCATTGCCGAGAAGCTTGTCGCCGGCGAGGTCACTGCGGAGCACGTGACACCGGACTACCTCGATGCGCATCTGGATACCGCTGGAATTCCGGATCCGGATCTGATCATTCGCACGAGCGGCGAACTGAGACTTTCGAACTTCCTTCTGTGGCAAGCGGCCTATTCCGAGTTCGCGTTCCTGCCATGCCTTTGGCCGGATTTCGATCGACGGGCCTTCGAGGAAGTCATCCAGAACTTCGGGCAGCGGGACCGCAGGTTTGGCGGTCTATCCCGGGAGATCGCGTCCTAGCGATGGGTCTTGGGCTTGCGCGTATCCTGAATGCTCCAACTTGGACGGATCTGCGCTCGCGATTGATTTCGGCGATCGTGCTTGGCGTTGCCGTTTTGGTTCTGACCATTATCGGCGGCGTGCCGTTCCGCATTCTCTGTTGTATGGCGAGCGTCATCGTCTTCGACGAATGGTCGCGCATGACGCGTGCGAAGAGGGCGGGCGATATCTACGCGTTCGCGCGGCGCACGCTCTTTGTATCTCTTGTCGCCTTCTTGTTTGAGTATCACGGCATCGCGCTGCTGATTGTGGCGCTTGCAACGGCCTTTATCGGCATTGTCGACCGGGGTGAACGCAAAGCGGATTGGGTGATGGGAGGCCTCGTCTATTCGGCGTTGGCCGGAATGGCGCCGGGCATTCTAAGAGACGGTGGTCCGGAAGGATTGGCGGTTTTGGGTCTCGTCATCTGCACCGTGTGGGCGACGGACGTGTTCGCATATTTCACCGGTCGGAGCGTCGGTGGACCCAAGCTCATGCCGCTCGTTTCACCAAAGAAGACGATTTCCGGGGCGGTTGGTGGCCTCATTGCGGGAACGGTCTGCGCGGCGGCGTTCTCATACTGGCTGACCGATGAGGTGACGTGGTTGGTCGTGCTCCTTGCCGCGGTGCTTTCGATTGTCGGCCAAGCTGGAGACCTTTTCGAGTCGTGGATCAAGCGCCGCTTTGGTGTGAAAGACTCCGGTCGCTTGATTCCAGGACATGGCGGACTCATGGATCGCATCGATGCGCTGATCGTCTCCGCCGCTGTCGCCCTCCTGTTCGGAATTGCCGTGGCAGGCCTCGATCATCCCGCGCGCGCCATTTTTGCCTTCTAGCCTATAGAATGCGGACAACACGGATCGCGTTGACGATCGGAACCCTCCCATGGAAAGAGACTGATGGACATCGCAGGCTGGTTGGGTGCGTTGTGGGATACGACGTTGATCAAAGTCGTACCCTTCCTGTTCGTTCTCACGGTCATCGTATTCTTCCATGAGCTCGGACACTATCTGGTCGGGCGCTTATCCGGCATCCGCGTGGATGCGTTCTCGGTAGGCTTTGGCCCTGAACTCGTAGGCTTCAACGACCGCAACGGTACGAGATGGAAGCTGAGCGCGATCCCGCTCGGGGGATATGTCAAGTTCTGGGGTGATGAGAACGCGGCGAGTGTTCCAGACGCTTCGGCGGTGGCGCGGATGTCGCCCGAAGAGCGACAGGGCGCCTTTCCGGCGGCTAGTGTCGGACGCCGCGCCGCTACGGTGGCAGCGGGTCCGATTGCGAACTTCATTCTGGCAATCGCAATCTTCGCAGGGACGGCCTACGCCAGCGGTATCGTGATTGGTGATCCGGTGGTGGCCGAGGTTCGCGGCGGATCGCCCGCGCAGGCCGCCGGTCTCGCGCCGGGAGATCGCATCCTGGCTGCCGATGGGAATGCCATCAATACATTCGCCGATCTGCAACGGTATGTCGCCTCACGAGCCGGAGTTCCGATCGCGCTAGAGGTCGAGCGATCCGGCGCTCGTACGCCTATAACCGTCACGCCGCGTGAAGAGACCCAGACCGACAATTTCGGCAACGAGTTCAAGGTGCCCGTGATCGGTATTGTCGCGAGCAATGAGAGCGCCTCGTTCCGGACAGTCGATCTGGGAGTTTGGGACGCGCTTGAGTATGGCGTTTCGCAGACCTGGTTCGTGACCGAGCGTACCGTCGCCTTCATCGGTGGGATCTTCGGAGGCAGTCAGGACAGCGAACAGATCGGCGGTCCGATTCGGATCGCGCAGATGTCGAGCCAGGTTGCAACGCTCGGCTTCGCGCCCCTGCTGAACCTCGCCGCGCTGCTCTCCGTATCGATCGGACTCTTGAACTTGCTACCGATCCCAATGCTGGATGGTGGACACCTGATGTTCTACGCGGCCGAGGCCGTTCGCGGACGTCCGTTGAGTGAACGGGTTCAGGATGTGGGATTCCGGATCGGGCTCGCTCTCGTCATGCTTCTTATGGTATTTGCGTTCTGGAACGATCTGACCAGCCTGACCTGATGAGTCGGTTGCACGATCGATCGGGGGTTTGATGGGGAAATTTGCAGCACGTTAACCATACGCCAGGGGCGGCGTGGCGGCTTCGCAACGGTTTTCCGTTTCCTAAACGGAATCCCGCCAGTTTGGTTGAACGTGTCTGCAAAGCCGATACAAACGGGTGCGACCACGCGTAGGTCGCGCCGATATTCGGCGGAATAGGAAAAGGTAGTGGTGGTATGAAGGCTGGGTCGAAGCTTATGAGCGCGCTGTCGGCAGCTGCTCTTTCGTCCACCGTGCTCGCAGCTTCCGCGATCAGCATTCAGCTGGCCACGTTGTCCGAAGCTGACGCCGCTGTCGTCAATCGCATCGAGGTTCGCGGCAATCAGCGCGTAGATGCCGATACGGTTCGAAACCTGACGCAGATCCGCACGGGTCAGAACATTACGGATGCGGACGTCGACGCAGCGGTGACGCGCCTGTTCGCGACCGGGCTTTTCTCCGATGTCCGCGCCAATCAGAGCGGCGGGACGCTGGTTGTCAACGTGGACGAGAATCAAATCGTCAGTGACGTCGTCTTCCAGGGCAATAGCCGCATCAAGAACGAGCAGCTGCAGTCTATCGTTCAAACGTCCTCTCGACAGCCCTACAATGCGTCGACCGCGCAGGCTGACGTCGACGCGATCAAGGCCGCCTATGTTCGTACCGGGCGGTCGGATGCGACTGTCACGGTGCGCACGCTTCCGGCCGAAGGAAACCGCGTCAACGTCGTCTTCGACATCAACGAAGGCGACCGCACCAAGATCGACACGATCAACTTCGTTGGCAACAACGCCTTCGGCGACGGGCGGCTGAAGGAAGTCATCTCGCTGCGCGAGTCTGGTCTCTTCTCGTTCTTGCAGAAGAATGACATCTATGATGAAGACCGTCTTCGCGCGGACGAGGAGACGCTTCGGCGCTTCTACTTCAACCGAGGGTATGCCGACTTCCGCATCGTCTCGTCGGTTGCCGAGCTGGATCCGACGAAGAACGCCTACTTCATCACCATCACGGTCGAGGAAGGGGAGCGTTACGTCTACGGCAACGTCAACATCGACTCGACGGTCCCCGGCATTGATGGTGAGACGCTGCGCGGCGAACTCAAGACCAAGTCCGGCGACACCTACAGTGCCGAGGACGTCGAAGAGTCGCTCGTCAACCTGACGAATGCGGTCGCCAATTCCGGCTACGCCTTTGCGCAGGTTACCCCGCGCGGGGATCGCGACTTCACCAATCATACGATCTCGATCAACTACGTCATCGATCAGGGGCCGCGCGCCTACGTCGAGCGGCTCGAGATCCGCGGCAATACCAAGACTCGCGATTACGTCATTCGGCGCGAGTTCGACGTTTCGGAAGGCGACGCCTTCAATCAGGTTCTCGTTCAGCGCGCGAAGAAGCGGTTGGAGGGACTGCGCTTCTTCAAGAGCGTCAACGTGTCGACGGCACCGGGGTCCGAACCCGACCGGGTGATCGTCATCGTCCAGGTCGAAGAGCAGTCTACGGGTGAGTTCTCGATCGGCGGCGGCTACACGACCGGCGGCGAGAGTTCGGGCCCGGTTGCGGAGATCGGCATCACGGAACGAAACTTCCTGGGCCGTGGGCAGTTCGTGAAAGTCTCCGCCGGGTTCGGCGAAGACACTCGTTCCTACAATCTGTCGTTCACCGAGCCCTATTTCCTCGGTCGTCGTCTGGCAGCTGGCTTCGACCTGTACCGCACCGAGAATTCGTCTTCGACCGCCTACGATATCGTGCGCAATGGTGGAGCACTTCGTCTCGCCGCGCCGATCACGGAAGACCTCACGGCGCAGGTCGCCTACAACTACAAGCAGGAAACGTTTGGAGACGACCAGGGCATTGCGTTACGGGATGCAACCGGCAACTTTATTCTGGGACCGACGGGTTATATCTTCACGACCTGCGCGGATCCGATCGCACCGCTCTACACCGCGTCGCCGATCATCAATCAGGCTATCTGTGATAGTCCGTACTCGACGTCGTCGGTATCCTACGCGCTGACCTACAACACGCTGGATAATCAGCAAGACCCGCGCAATGGTTTCTTCGCGCAGGCGGGCCAGGAGGTCGCAGGCCTTGGCGGAGACGCGCAGTTCATCCGTACGACGGGTCGCGCGTCCTACTTCAGCCTGTTGTCGGAAGAATACGACCTGATCGGTCAGCTGAGCGGTGGCGCCGGTAACGTGACGGCGCTTGGTGATGACCTCCGAGTGTTCGATAACTTCTTCAAAGGTCAGGACATCGTCCGTGGCTTCAAGTACCAGGGTCTCGGCCCCCGCCAGAACGGCGTGGCGATCGGTGGTACGAACTACGTGAACGCCTCGGCGGAGGTTACCTTCCCGCTACCGCTCGTCTCGCGCGACTTCGGCTTCCGAGGTGCGGCTTTCGCCGATGCTGGGTCGCTTTGGGGTCTCGACAACATCGAAAACGAGTTTGGCATTCAGGGCGAGGACTTCTCGCTCCGCGCGTCGGCAGGTATCGGCTTGATTTGGGCCTCTCCGTTCGGCCCGCTCCGGGTCAACTACGCCCAGCCTCTTGCCAAGGAAGATTTCGACCGGACGCAGGAGTTCTCGTTCGGTTTCTCGTCTCGCTTCTAAACCAGGAACGAGACGAGACGGTTCGAATGAGTGAAAGCTTCTTCAAGCGCGGTCAGCCGATGACGCTGGCGGCGCTTGCAGCGCTTTGCGGCGCCTCGCTTGAGAATGGTGACCCGGCTGATGTCGTGGTCGACGGTATCGCTGCATTGGATACGGCGGGACCACGCGACATCGCGTTCCTGGAAAATCCGAAATATGGCGGACTGCTCGCGGAGACGCGCGCTGGCGCCGTCATCACCAGCAGGCGACACCGGCACTTGGCTCGTGCGGGATTACCGTTGTTGATGACTGCCCATCCGTCCGCGGCGTTTGCGACGGTTGGGCGGACGCTCTTTCCAGATGCCCTCAAACCCCAACGCCTGACTTCGCCCGGCATATCTGCGCAAGCGCATGTGTCGTCATCTGCCGTCGTCGAAGACGACGTTACGATCGAACCATTCGTGGTGATTGCTGACGGAGTTCATGTTGGTTCGGGGACCGTCATCTCAGCAGGCGCCATGGTCGGGCCGGGTTGTCACATCGGGCGTGACTGTTCTATCGGTCCGGGCGTTTCGGTTCAGCACGCGCTGATCGGGAACCGTGTAATACTCCATCCCGGCGTTCGCATCGGCCAGGATGGCTTTGGTTACACGCCCGATCGCAATCAGCTAACGAAAATGGTCCAGATCGGGCGCGTGATCATCCAGGACGATGTCGAAATCGGCGCGAATTCGACGGTTGATCGTGGCGCGGTGCGCGACACGGTCATTGGCGAAGGCACGAAGATCGACAACCTTGTTCAAGTTGGGCACAACGTTGTCATCGGGCGGTCCTGCGTCATCGTCGGACAAGTGGGCATCGCTGGAAGTGTGACCCTTGGCAACGGGGTTTCAGTCGGCGGCCAAACCGGCTTCAAGGGTCACGTCACTGTCGGAGACGGTGCACAGATCGCAGCTGTGAGTGTTGTGGCAGGCGATGTTCCTGCTGGCGCACGATGGGGCGGCATGCCGGCGAGGCCGGTTCGGGAATGGATACGGGAGATGGCGACACTGACGGCCATCGCCAAAGATCGACGAGGGGCCGAACGTGACGACGGAAATGGCAACGACGCTTGAGAGCGCCGACATCCAGAAGATTTTGGAGTTGCTGCCGCATCGCTATCCGTTCTTGATGGTCGATCGTATCACGGCGATCGATAAGGATCGGAGTGCGATCGGACATAAGAACGTCACGGCAAACGAACCGCATTTTCAGGGCCATTTCCCGAACTACCCGGTCATGCCGGGCGTGTTGATCATCGAGGGGATGGCCCAGACGGCAGGCGCTATCTGCCAACTCGCGACAGGTGGCGATAATAGTTCTATCGTCTACTTCATGACGATTGACGCCGCAAAGTTCCGTAAGCCAGTCGTCCCAGGAGATCACCTCCAGTATCACGTCAAACAGTCAAAGAAGCGCGGTAATATCTGGAAGTTCGATTGCGTCGGTACCGTCGACGACGCTCGTGTCGCCGAGGCATCGATCAGTGCGATGCTCGTTGCGGCCGGCGCTCGTTGATCTGATGCTCGAGGCTGCAGTCCATCCGACCGCCATCATCGAGTCAGGCGCTGAGATCGGGCAGGGGAGTCACGTCGGCCCCTTCTGCGTTGTGGGCTCGCGGGTCCGATTGGGTGCGAACTCAATCCTACGTTCGCATGTCGTTCTTCAAGGACACACGACGATCGGCGATGGGGCCAATATCTTCCCGTTTGCGGCGATCGGCAACGATCCTCAACATCTCAAATATCAGGGTGAAGAAACGAGGCTCGTGATTGGGCGCAATTGCCTCATCCGAGAACATGTCACTATGAACCCGGGAACGGTGCAAGGTCGATCGGAGACCACGATCGGTGATAACTGCGCATTCTTCACCGGTTCGCACGTAGCCCATGATTGCCATCTCGGTTCCAACGTTACGTTGATCAACAACGTGATGCTGGCCGGACATTGCACGGTCGGCGACTACGCCACGATTGCCGGAGGTTCTGGGATCCATCAGTTTACGAGGATCGGGCATCACGCATACATCGGCGGCTTAGCTGCCGTCGAAGGCGACGTGATCCCGTTCGGGATGGTGCTCGGCAACCGCGCCTACCTGTCCGGTTTGAATGTGATTGGCATGAAGCGCGCTGGGTTCAATCGAGACGCGATCCGAAACGTGCGGAAGGCCTATCGAATGCTCTTTTCCGACGACTTGACCTTCCGCGAAAACATCGACGAGGTGGAAACCGAATTCCCGGATGATCCGCTAGTTCAGGATCTGCTCGGCTTCATTCGTGCGGGTGGCGATCGCGCGATATGTTTTCCCCGCAGCGTTCGTCCGGCGTAATGCGCAGCAAAAGCCATGGCCGCTGACGGTCGGATTGCGATCTTCGCTGGCGGTGGATCGCTTCCGAGAATCGTGGCGAGACGCGCATCGGAACAGGGTCTATCGCCGTTCATCATACCGATTGCCGACGGTTCATCAGAAGGTTGGTCGGACTATAGCCATCGGCACTTTCCTTGGTCCCGAACAGGCGACGTGTTCGGGTTTCTGAGGCGTCTGGGCATAGTCCAGGTTTTGTTCTGCGGTACGATCTCGGTTCGACCCGACTACCGCTCACTTTTGCCGAGCTTACGAACGCTGTTGATGCTTCCCGAGCTCTTCCGCATCGTTCGCGGCGGCGACGACAGCATGTTACGAGCCGTCGCCGGAGCGTTCGAGCGGCGTGGGTTTGAGGTGGTATCGGTCCAATCCATCGCACCGGAACTGGTAACTCCGAAAGGCGTGGCGACCTTCCGAGAACCCGACAACCGTGAGACGCTTGCAATCGGACGCGCCTACGAAGCAGCCCTACGACTCGGTTCTGTTGATGCAGGACAGGCTGTCGTTGCATCTGCCGATCGTATTATCGCGCTCGAAGGTATCGAAGGAACGCGTGAGATGCTCAACCGCGTTGCCGAGTTGCGTTTGAGAGGACGCATTGGCCGTGCAGAACCCTGTGTTCTCTTCAAAGCCTTCAAACCGCAGCAGGACGAGCGTTTCGATTTGCCAAGCATTGGCGTTGAGACTGTTCATGAGGCGACGGCAGCGGGACTGGCAGGTATCGCCCTGACAGCTGGCCAATCCCTAATCATCGGCCATGACGATGTCCTGGGAGCGATGAACCAAGCCGGCCTTTTCCTCGTCGGCGTCGATAGCGAACGGTTGGCGTGAAGGTCGCTTTCGTTCTTGGCGAAGAGTCGGCCGACCGTATCGGGGCTGATATCGCGGCAGCCCTCAAGGCACGGCTCGGAGAAAGCTTTCATCCCATCGGCCTAGGTGGGCGCGCTATGGGCGCACAGGGACTGAGCAGTCTATTCCCGATCGAAGAATTATCGATCGTTGGACTGGGTGCCATTCTGGCTCGCTTCCCACAGCTCCTCGCGCGCCTTCACCAAACCGTTCAGTTCCTGCTGAAGGAGCGACCGGACGTCATCGTGACGATCGACAGCTTCACTTTCACCAATCGGGTGGCACTTCGCGTCAAGAAGGCTTGGCCGACCGCGCGTATCGTCAACGTGGTACCACCAGCCGTGTGGGCGTATCGTCCTCACCGGGCGACGAAGCTCGCTCGTGCGGTTGAACACAGCGTGAGTCTCTTTCCGTTCGAACCCGAGGTTCTCGCTTCGCATGGCGGCCCACCAGCCACCTACGTTGGTCATCCCCTCCTATCTCATCCCCACCTTCAGCCAATCCTAGAACGAGATGCACTTGCGGGGATGAGATCTCCGCATTCCCCGCCGCGTTTGGTTGTCCTTCCAGGATCGCGGCGAAGCGAGGTCTCCCGCCTGATGAAGGATTTTGGTCGTACGGCCGAGATACTACGGAAGATGCATCCTGCCATTGAGATCTCGCTGCCGACGCTCCCGAGGGTACGATCAAACGTGGAGCGCGAACTCGAGTCGTGGGCAGTCCGCCCAAACCTGGTCACATCCGAAAGCGGTAAGTGGGACGCCTTTGCACAGGCCGATGCTGCGCTCGCCGCATCAGGTACCGTATCCCTTGAACTGGCTCTAGCCGGCGTCCCAATGGTACTCGCCTACAGGCTCGATCCGATTGGATACATGATGCGTCACCTTGTGACCGGGTGGACTGCCGCGCTGCCCAACTTCGCGGCCGGACATCCACTCGTGCCGGAGCATTTCCACGAGTTGATTCGCCCTGAAACCTTAGCACGGCGTCTTTCGAGGCTTATCAGCGACACTCCGGAGCGTGCCGCGCAACAAGCGGGCTTTGTGGAGATCCGTCGGCGCATGAACGTTGCACGGCCGCCTGCAGAAGCAACTGCGGACATCATATTGAGCGTCGCGACACAGAAAAGGGGCGCCGCAACGACGCCCCTGACCACAGTATAGATAGAATCTTGTATCAACTTACCCGCGTTGATCAATGCCGAGATAATCACGACGTGGCGCGCCGGTGTACAACTGCCGGGGTCGCCCGATGCGCTGCTGCGGGTCTTCGATCATTTCATTCCACTGCGCGATCCAACCGACCGTGCGTGCGACTGCGAAGAGGACCGTAAACATTTCGGTTGGGAAACCCAGAGCCTTCAGCGTGATGCCCGAGTAGAAGTCGACGTTCGGGTAGAGCTTCTTCTCGACGAAATACTCGTCGTTCAACGCGATATGCTCAAGCTCCATCGCGACCTCCAACAACGGGTCGTCCCTGATACCGAGCTCGTCGAGGACCTCATGACAGGTCTGCTGCATGATCTTCGCGCGCGGGTCATAGTTTTTGTAAACGCGATGACCGAAGCCCATCAGGCGGAAGGGATCGTTCTTGTCTTTCGCCCGCGCGATAAATTCGGGGATACGATCCTTCGTCCCGATCTCGCCCAGCATATTCAACGCGGCTTCGTTCGCCCCACCGTGGGCCGGTCCCCAAAGGCACGCGATGCCGGCGGCAATACAGGCGAAGGGGTTCGCGCCCGATGAACCCGCAAGACGAACCGTTGATGTGGATGCGTTCTGCTCGTGATCGGCATGTAGGATGAAGATGCGATCCATCGCCTTGGCGAGCGTCGCGTTAATATGGTACGGCTCGCAAGGAACTGCGAAGCACATATGCAAGAAATTTTCTGCATATGTCAGATCGTTGCGCGGATAAACGAATGGCTGACCGATGTGATACTTGTAGGCCATTGCAGCCAAGGTCGGAGTCTTGGCAATCATCCGTATCGAGGCAACCATACGTTGGTGAGGGTCGGTGATATCAGTCGAGTCGTGGTAGAAGGCCGACAATGCGCCGACGGAGCCAACCATGACCGCCATTGGATGGGCATCTCGCCGGAAGCCCGTGTAGAAGCGGGACATCTGCTCGTGAACCATTGTATGGCGGGTTACACGATAGACGAAGTCTTCCTTCTCGTGTGCCGTCGGCAGCTCACCGTAAAGCAAGAGGTAGCAAGTCTCGAGGAAATCGCCCCGCTCAGCCAACTGGTCAATCGAGTAGCCGCGATGCAGCAAGACACCCTCATCACCGTCGATGTAGGTGATCTTGGACTCGCACGATGCCGTCGACGTGAAGCCCGGGTCGTAAGTGAAGAGGCCGGTGTTCTTGTAGAGAGACGCGATATCGACGACGTCCGGACCGATCGTGCCATGACGGAGCTGAAGCTCCGCGTTCTTGTCGCCAAGGACGAACTTTGCAGCTTCCGTCATTGATGTCCCTTTCCGGTAGTATGCGTGACTGCGTCCGTGGACGACAGACGTTCATGGAGCTCGCCGGTGTCTAACAAATGAGCTCAGGCCGAGTGAGTTTTGATCATGGAAGATGCTGCACCGCAATGCCCTGGCAATGGAGATATCAGCGTGACTGATCACGCAAACGCGCGAGGGATTCGCCTCGCCCGAGGACGGCGAGGACATCGAAGACGCCCGGAGATGTCGACCGTCCCGTCAAAGCGGCACGTAGCGGCTGCGCGACCTTCCCGAGCTTGATGCCCTTTTCTTCGGCGAAGGTTGTAACGACAACCTGCAACTCGGCCGCGGTAAACGCTGTGTTCGCATCCAGGCGGGGTAGAAGATCGGCAAGAAGTGCACGGGCATCGCTGGAGAGGATGGCGGACGCTTTATCGTCGAGCTCAAGCGGCCGTTGGGCGAACAAAAAGGCAGCGCCATCAACCAGCTCCACCAAGGTTTTCGCTCGTTCTTTCAAGCCGGGCATTGCGGCGAGCAGTAGGCGTCGCGTGGTGGCGTCATCCGCGACACCCAGGATGGAGCCGTTGGGCAAGACATCGCGATCCAGCATCACCCGTTCCACGAGTTCCTCGTCCGAACTCGCGCGAATCCAGTGGCCATTGATGGCATCAAGCTTTGCGAAGTCGAGACGCGCCGCTCCCTTATTGATGTCCGATGCCTCGAACCAGGAAACCATTTGATCTGTGGTCATGATCTCATCGTCGCCATGGCTCCAGCCCAAGCGAACGAGATAGTTTCTAAGCGCAACGGGTAGATAACCGAGCGCGCGGTAGGCCTCTATGCCAAGCGCGCCATGCCGCTTGGAAAGCTTCGCCCCGTCAGCTCCATGAATGAGTGGGATATGAGCCATGATGGGCACGTCCCAACCCATGGCGTCATAGATCAACGTTTGGCGTCCGGCGTTGGTCAGGTGATCGTCACCACGTATGATATGCGTGACGCCCATATCGTGATCGTCGACGACGACGGCGTGCATGTAGGTCGGCGTCCCGTCCGAACGCAGAAGGACAAAGTCGTCGAGATCCTTGTTTGGAAAGCGGACATCGCCCTGGACGAGATCCCGTACCAACGTTTCGCCTTCAGTCGGACTGCGAAGGCGTATCACCGGCTTCACACCGACAGGGGCCTCGGAAGGGTCACGGTCGCGCCAGCGTCCATCGTATCGTGGCGGACGCTTCTCGGCGATGGCGCGCTCCCGCATCTCCGCCAACTCTTCGGGCGTCGCAAAGCAGAGGTAGGCTTTGCCAGCCTTGAGAAGTTCTGCGGCAACTTCACGATGGCGAGCGGCTCGCTCGAACTGCGAGATGGGTGGTTCATCAGCTTCTAGACCCAACCATGCAAGACCGTCGATGATGGCGTTGACCGCGGCATCGGTCGACCGCTCGCGATCGGTATCCTCGATACGCAGGAGCATGCGACCACCCGTGTGCCGAGCATAAAGCCAGTTGAACAGCGCCGTACGCGCACCGCCGATGTGAAGGTAGCCGGTCGGGGAGGGCGCGAAGCGCGTAACAACAGATGCAACCATGAAGCCTCGCTGCGTAACGGCCGACCAACGACGAATTTGCCGGTGGAAGACCTCAATCTCCTTCGCAGGAAGCGATCCCCGCGGTGCGCAGGTGTGTAGCATAGCGAAGGTCGGGGACAAGCGGAGCAGATCGTGTCGGCACCGCAACAGCATATGCAAGCCCGATCGATCCTCAATCCCTTCCTTGTCACCTATCGTCATCGCGTTGTGACGACAGCGAACGATCTGCTGGATTTAGAAGCGAAGGCCCGCTCGGCGTTCGCGTTATGGCCGATCTCGATGGGGTTCGGCATCGCCGCCTTCTACGCAGATCAGTTCATCGTACCCGTGTCTGTCTTGCTCTGCGGGCTCGTGTCGGCCGTGATCGCGATCGCTTGCTACCGCTCACGCCCCTCCATCCATCTCATGGGTATCGTCGTCCTTGGATTGCTTGCCGGCCAGGGCCTAGCGCACGTTGAAGTGTCGCGGACGAAAACCACGATCATATCCGGCGATGCAACGACTCGGATTGTGGGACGGGTTCTTGGTCGCGAGACCGATGACCGCGGCCGCCAGCGGTACAACCTCAGACTCATTTCGACCGATCGGCCGACACTTTCACGTCCACCGGAACGGGTTCGAATTCTTGTTTCAGCGCGCCATACGCCCTTGGCGATCGGCTCGCTCTACCATGGCCTCGTCCGGCTTCGGCCTCCGGCAGGTCCCGCCTACCCAGGCGGTCATGACTTCAGCTTTGCGCCCTACTTCGATGGCCTCGGAGCGTATGGTTTCGCCCTCGGCGTTCCGAATTCGTCGCTCACGACCACGCTGACCGTCTCGGACCATCTCACTCGTCTCCGCCTATCGATGGGCGAACGAATACGAGATGAACTTCCAGGAGCCGTCGGCGCTGTTGCGTCAGCGCTTATCACAGGAGAACGTGCCGGCATCCCGCAGGCCATTGAAGACGATCTTCGTGCGACGAGCCTCGCGCACATCCTATCGATCTCCGGTTTTCATATGTCGTTGGTCGCGGGTTTTTGCATGGTGGCGGTCCGCTGCCTACTCGCATGCTTCCCGTCCGTTGCACTTCGGTGGCCGATACGCAAGGTGGCAGCCTTCGCAGCACTGGTGGCGACAACATTTTACCTCCTGCTGAGCGGCGACAACGCTGCGACGGTGCGCTCATTCATCATGATCACCTTGATGCTCGGAGCTGTGCTGATCGATAGGCCGTCACTCACGTTACGCAACGTCGCACTTGCAGCGGTAATCGTCATGGTTCTCACACCGCATGCCGTACTGACCGCAACGTTCCAGATGTCGTTTGCTGCAACGGCAGCTTTGGTCGGCGCCTTCGGTGCTTACGCGCGTTGGCGATCGGGGGAGGAGGCGCAGGGCGCTCGAACAGAGCGCAGCGTGTTCCAGTCCATCTATCTCGCACTGGCTGCTGCCGCTCTTTCGGCCATCATCGCTGGCATGGCGACGGCACCGTATGGTGTCTACCAGTTCCAACGCGTCGCGCCGTTCGGCCTTGTGGCCAACCTAGTTGCAACGCCGATCTTCAGCTTCTGGGTCATGCCGTTGGCGCTTGTATCCGCGCTTGCCATGCCGTTCGGGCTCGAACGCATTCCGCTCACCGGCATGGGATATGGCCTCGAGCTATCTTTCGTGCTCGCTCGTCATTTGGCGACCTGGTTACCCGATCAGGCAACAGGACGCATCAGCACAGCGAGCCTGCTTCTCTTCACGCTCGCGATCCTAGCTTTGTCATTCTGCGCATCGCGCCTACGGTGGTCGTGCATTCCACTTGCACTAGCGGCAGTCATGTACCTGCCGCCAAAGGCCGAGCCGGAAGCCGTTCTATTCGAAGATGGTCGTCAACTCGCACTTCTGATGCCAAGCGGCATCTTGCAGACGCCCTCTAATCGGCCGAACCGTTTTGTTACGGAACAGTGGCTTCGGGTATTCTCGCTCGTTCCGGGTCGAAATACGTCGCCGAGCTTCTTGTGCAGCGGCGGCATCTGCCGAGCAGAAACGCGGTCGGGAGTTCGGATCAGTTGGACAGACGACTGGCGCAACTGGCCTGCAGTTTGCGAGGATGCCGATGTTGCGATCGTGGCTCGGGCTATCCGCTCGACGGAATGCCCTGATGGTGGGCTTCTCGTCACGCTGAGAAGCTTGCGACTCTCCGGTAGTCTCGCAATCTCCAAGAACTCCGCCGGAGTCACCATCGAACCATCGGTCGATCCAGATCGTCAGCCATGGAACGCCCATCGTAGAGAGCCATGGCCAGAGTTTTGGCGGCGTTCAGACGCGACGACCGCTCGCACGATAACCCTTAGTGATACCGTCGGATCAAGCCAACGAGACGCCCTTGAACCTTGACGCGGCTCGCTCGCAGTTCGCGGGTTTCGTAAGCCGGGTTGGCAGCTTCGAGAGAGATCATGTCACCTCGCCGACGAAACCGCTTGAGGGTCGCTTCCTCGTCATCGACGAGCGCAACGACGATCTCACCCGCCGAGGCATTGTCGGTCTTCTGAATCAGAACCGTGTCGCCATCGAGGATACCGGCGTCCACCATGGAATCACCCTTCACCTCAAGGGCGTAATGCTCACCGAGCCCAATCATCTCCGCTGGCAAGGCAATCGAATGCGTATTCTGCTGGATGGCGGAGATGGGGACGCCGGCCGCAATCCGTCCCATGACCGGTATAGCCATAGCCTCACTATCGGGCACGACGTCACGATGCGCTGACGCACGGGACGCGTCTTCACGCGAGCGACGGGCAGAAGAGAGATCGACGACCTGTGCGGCTTTGGTGGTCACACCAGCGTCCGGCGATTTAATCACCTCGAGAGCGCGAGCGCGGTTCGGCAGACGCCGGATGAATCCGCGTTCCTCAAGGGCCGTGATGAGGCGGTGAATGCCGGACTTGGACTTAAGATCCAATGCGTCCTTCATTTCGTCGAACGACGGCGGAACGCCGGCGGATTGCAGACGCTCCTGAATGAAGACCAGCAACTCATGCTGCTTTCGCGTGAGCATCGTATGATTCCCGACCAAAACAAACCCTGAACAAACGGTATCTGTTCCTCTTGTGTTCCGCAAGAGATCAGGCCAGGCGAATATACTCGCATCGATCGCCTGCTGATGCCTTTGGCGCGTTTGCTGGGCGGACCAAGAGGGCGTCCGCTTGAGCGAAGATCGACAGAAGCGAGGAGTCCTGTCGCGCCAGTGGTTCGATACGGGCTCCGTCGCCCGTCACATCCAGTCGGGCCCGCATGAATTCGGTCCGGTGATCGTTGGGCGGGAGGTCACAAGCAAGGCGACCACTCTCGCGACAGGATGTGTGTTCGTATCCCTGCATGCGGCGGATCAGCGGAACCAAGAACACGGTGGCTGTCACCAAAGAGGACGCTGGGTTGCCAGGAAGGCCGAGAACGCGCGTCCGCCCATAACGTCCTGCCATGAGCGGCTTGCCCGGACGCATGGCGACCTTCATGAAATCGAGCGTTACTCCGTGCATCTGGAGTCCCGATGCGACGAGATCGTGATCTCCAACCGACGCGCCGCCAATCGTGACCAAGATATCGATCTGGGCAGCAAAGGCTTCGTGGAGGCACCGATCGAGTTCCTCCATACGATCGCCGACGATGCCGAGGTCGATCACCGAGGCGCCCGCGCCTTCCGCCAGGGCAGCGATGCCGTAGACGTTCGACGCAACGATTTGATCGGGTCCGACCGGCTGACCCGGCCGGACGAGTTCGTCTCCGGTCGACAGGATCCCAACCTTTGGTTGCCGGCAAACGACGACGTCAGGATGTCCACCGCTTGCAACAAGGGCAACTGAGGCCGCTCGCAGGCGCGAACCAAGCGGAACGAGCAGGTCGCCGGACGTGAAGTCGTTTCCGCGTGGGCGGACATGCCTGCCGGTTTGGGTGCTACTGCGCAGCATGACCGAGTCGTCAGCACGGTCGACGTCTTCTTGCAGAACCACGGCATCAGCGCCAAACGGCATGGGCGCGCCGGTGAAGATGCGAACACATTCGCCGAAACCGACAACTCCATCGAAGCGCCGACCGGCGGCTGACTCACCGATCAGGCGAAGCGTCCGCTGCGTTTGCGTGTCGGTCGCGCGCACCGCGTAGCCGTCCATGGCTGACGCGTCGAAATCCGGTTGGGTACGGATGGCCCGGATATCCGCGCCTGTGACGCGGCCGGCTCCCTCTCGAAGGCGGACGACCTCATTCTCCCGCACCGGCTGCACACCGGCCAGCACCCTGTCGATCGCCTCTTCTATAGGAAGCATCAGGCGGTCCAGTCTCCTGATCGGCCGCCACCTTTCTGAACCACCCGCACGGCCGTCATCGACATCGTGCGGTCGACCGCCTTCGCCATGTCATAGATCGTCAACGCACCGACCGTAACAGCGGTCAGGGCTTCCATTTCCACGCCCGTCTTACCAGAGAGACGGACCTCTGATCGAAGCCGAATGCCGGGCAGCGCCGGCTCGAAATCGAACTCCAGCGCAACCTTCTCAAGCATCAAAGGATGACAAAGCGGAATGAGTTCGGAGGCTCGCTTGGCGGCCATGATGCCGGCGACACGTGCGGTCGCCAGAACATCCCCCTTCTTCAGGTTGCCCTGCCGGATAAGCTCTAACGTTTCGGGCTGCATGACGACCAAAGCTTCCGCCTTGGCGAAGCGCACGGTGACGTCCTTGTCGCCGACGTCCACCATCACGGCTGCTCCCGTCGCGTCCAGATGGGTCAGACGGTCCTCGCTCATACAGAGGTTCCCACCGTCCCGAGAAGCGCCCGTGTCGCGCTTTCGACATCTGCCTCGCGCATGAGGCTTTCTCCGACCAGGAACGCATGCATTCCGCGGCGTTCCAGACGACGACAGTCGCTGTGGGTCGCGATGCCACTTTCACCGACGAGAATGCGGTCGGACGGTATGAGCCTCGCCAGGCGTTCACTCACGGCGAGATCGGTCACGAATGTCCGTAGGTTGCGGTTGTTGACGCCGATAAGCGGCGAGCGGAGCTTGAGAGCGCGCTCGGCCTCCGCTTCATCATGCACCTCGATGAGAACGTCGAGTTGCCATTCATCCGCGGCAGCCTCCAACTCCTGAGCGAGAACGTCATCGACGGCAGCCATGATAACGAGAATGGCATCCGCGCCCCACGCCCGCGCTTCCACGACCTGATAGGGGTCGAACAGGAAATCCTTACGTAAGACAGGGAGTTGCGTGGCCTCGCGCGCCTCGACCAGATACTTCGGATGACCCTGAAATGACGGCGCGTCGGTCAGAACGCTGAGACAGGCAGCCCCGCCTTTTTCGTAGGCGCGAGCGAGCTCTGCCGGCGCGAACTCCTGACGTATCAAACCTCGCGATGGACTTGCCTTTTTGATCTCGGCAATCAGTCCGAAAGCCCCACGTTGTCTCTGCCTTCGAAGAGCAGCGGCGAAGCCGCGAACTGGGGTCGCATGGCGCGCTTGTTCTTCGATTTCAGGAAACGGAACTGCAGAACGAGCGGCGGCGATTTCCGCTCGCTTGTAGATTTCGATCTGCGCTAGGATGTCGGTCAATGCAGCCGCTCCTTTTGGGCGCGTGAAACCTCGATGAGCCGTTCAAGGGAGGCGAGCGCTCGTCCATCGTCGATGGCTTCGCTAGCAGATGCCAGTCCCTCCCTCAGCCCGCCGACACGACCGGCGACCATCAGAGCACCCGCGGCATTCAAGAGAACGATGTCTCGATAAGCTCCTCTCGCGCCATCCAAAACGGCACGTAAAGCGGCAGCGTTGTGAACTGCATCGCCTCCAACGATGTCCTGCAAGGGACGAGGCTCCAAACCATATTCGTCCGGAGTGATCGTGCGCTCGGTAATCCCACCGTGCTCCAGATGGGCGATGCGCGTCGGTCCGCAGACCGTGATTTCATCGAGCCCGTCACCGTGAGCTACGATCGCGTTCTCCGCGCCAAGGGCTTGCAGTGCATCGGCGACAGGCCGAACCCATTGTGGTGCGTACACGCCGACGAGGAGCCGCCGCACGCCAGCCGGATTGGCAAGGGGACCCAGCATGTTGAAAATCGTTCGAGTCCCCAGTTCAACGCGACTGGGGCCTACGAACCGCATCGCCGCGTGATGGTTGGGTGCGAACATGAAGCCGATACCGGCCTCGGAGATCGTACGCGAGATGGCGTCCGGGGTGAGATCAACCTCCACGCCGAGAGCCTGGAGGACATCGGCGGATCCCGATCGCGACGACAAAGCGCGATTGCCGTGCTTGGCGACTGTCACGCCACATCCCGCTACGACAAAGGCTGCACAGGTCGAGACATTGAGCGTGCCGGCGTGATCGCCTCCCGTTCCGACGATGTCGACCGCACCATCGGGAGCCTGAACCGCCGTCATGTTGCCGCGCAGAACATCGACGGCTCCGGCGATCTCCTCGACGGTTTCGCCACGGACGCGAAGCGCCATGAGGAATCCACCGATCTGAGCGGGGGTCGCCTCGCCCGACATCAGGATCGCGAACGCGGCGCGCGCTTGTTCGCGATCGAGCGACCTGCCTTCGGCAACCTGCGAAAGAAGAGGCTTCAAGCCCTGACTCATCGCACGTTCAGCCGTGCTTGATCGATCGTTGCTGGATGCAGCTCAATCGGGATTTGTCGGCGCAGAGTTTCGACGTAACCCTGCTGCAAGTCGTTTCGCAGGGTCGCCGAAAGTGTCTCTCGCGTTTGACTGCTGACCTGCGCTGCCGGATCTGCGACAGGGACAACGGCATCGACCCGCAGAACGATGGCGTCGCCGGATTCAAGCGCAGGGGTTTGTGCCACGATGCCTTCGGGACCCGAAAACGCGGCACGCGTTCCAGCTTCGCCGAGAACGGCTGGCCCACTCGTCCGGGTGATTGCCGGAGCCGTTTGCACGGCGATACCCTCGGTCCCAGCGATGCTGGCAAGCGTTTCGCCCTTGCGGACTCGCGTGGCAAGCGCCTCGGCCCGATCGATCAAAAGGCGTTGCGCTTCATCGTCCTGCCAGGCGGCGACCACGCGGTCTCGCACCTCGTCGAGGCTTCGGTCACGCGCCGGAGTCACACTTGTGACGGTATAGAAAACGTAATTACTGCCACCGTAGTTGATCGGCGTCGTCGCAGCATTCGGCTCTGCTTGAAAGGCCGCCTGGAGAAACTGGGCTCGATCGGGGATGCCGGGAACTTCGTTGCCATCCATCGCGCGACCCTGACCATCGATATTCTCGATCGTCCGAACCGCTAGGCCTGCCTGCGATGCAGCCTCCGGAAGGGGAGCCCCGCTGCCCAAAGAGTCGCTGATGGAATTATACGCCTCGGTCAGCCGCGCGTTTGCCCGTTGCCGTGCCAACTCGGTGCGGATCTCGTTCGATACGTCCTCGAGTGGACGTGTTTCAGACGGCCGAACGTCTGTGACGTTGATGATGGTCGGCCCAAATGGACCGGCGATGACCGGGGTCGGTTTGTTGGGTTCCGCTGAAAACGCCGCGTCCGCAAGTGCACCAACAGGGAGAGCCGACTTTGCAACGAGGCCCAGGTCCGTAATGTCAGTCCCGCGAGCCTTCGCCGCGTCAGAAAGACTGCGACCGCTTGCCATATCCGCTACCGCACTGTCAGCAGCAGCTTGGTCCGCGAAAACGACTTGTTGAACCTGGCGCCGCTCCGGTGTGGTGAAACGTGACTTCTCGCTCTCGTAGAAGGTCGAGACGTCTGCCTCACCGATCTCGACCGGTTTCGAGAAGGCATCGGTTGATAGATCGACGAACGAGATTGTCCTGTATTCCGGCGCCCGATAGCTCTCGAGGTGCTCGGTGAAATAATCATCCAACTCATCGGCGTTCGGCTGAGCGATGGCTTCTCGAGTCTGCGGCTGAAGCTGGACGAACGAAACGTCGCGTCGTTCGCCACCATAAGCACCCAACGCGTCGACGAATGCCGTCGGGACGGACGCTCCACCGGAGACGCTGTCGAGGAGTTGCCCCCGCTCTGCCTCGTTTCGCAACTCGGCGAGGTATGCCGCTTCAGAGAAGCCTGCATTTGCCAGGACACTCCGCATCTGCTGTCGCGAAAACTGCCCGGCCTGATCCTGGAACGCCGGCTGCTGTTGGATGAGACCGACGAGTCCCTCATCGCCGACGCCAATCCCCAATCGGCGCGCTTCTTCCGTGAGAACAGCTGTCGACGACAAGATCGACAAGGTTTGCTGGTCGACACCGTAGATCTCAGCTTCCTCGGCGCTGGGGCGACGACCGATCTGGTTGGCGAGCGTCTGCAGCCCCTGTTGGTAAGCTGTTTGGTATTGTGCTGCGGAAACATGCGTCGATCCGGCGGTCAGGACATCGCGTCCCGCGCCCTGCGGTCGCAGAAAATCAGCGATACCCCATCCGACAAAGCTGACGGCGAGTCCTCCCAGGAAAACCTTTGCTACCCAACCGGAGGCGCCTCGACGCAGCTGCTTCATCATCGGTGGCGCTCTCCTGCCTCTCCGGTTTGACCTTGCGTGACGGCAATAGGCATTTCGTCTTGCGAAGGAAAGCGTGTCCACCGGATGGCGCGCTTTGAATTCATCCTCCAGCCTGATAGCCATGCCCCAGTTTCCAAGCGGAGAACATGTATGGGTCGGCGCCTCCTGATCGCAGGTAACTGGAAGATGAACGGTTTACGGGCGGAGCTGGCGGAACTCGACGCTATCGCCGCGGCCGTTGCGTCCCAAGATACCGGACCGGGAGAGCTTCTAGTCGCGCCGCCAGCAACACTTCTGGCCGCCGCTCGAGAGCATCTACCTAGCGACGTCAGTGTCGCGGCCCAAACCTGCCATCACAACACAAGGGGCCCCCATACCGGCGACCTGTCGGCGCATATGCTGCAGGAGGCAGGCGCTGACTCGGTCATACTCGGCCATTCCGAACGCAGAACGGATCATCGGGAAAGTGATGAGGACGTATGCGCTCGCGCGCAAGCCGCTCTAGCGGCGGGACTGAGAACGATCGTCTGCGTTGGTGAAAGCGAGGCGGAGCGCCGGGCGAACGAAACCTTGACCATCCTTGGTCGTCAGCTAGACGGGTCTGTTCCCGGTGAGGTTACAGCGGAGAAACTGGTGATTGCCTACGAGCCCATCTGGGCCATTGGTACGGGCCTTACCCCAACGCCGCACGATATCGCCGAGCTGCATGCTTTCCTTCGGAACCGGCTTGCGTTGCGCTTCGGCCATGCGTTCGCATCGTGTGTTCGGATTCTTTATGGTGGCTCGGTTAAACCCTCAAACGCCGCAGAGTTTTTCGCTCTCGATGACGTCGATGGCGCTTTGATCGGCGGCGCGAGTTTGAAGGCGACGGACTTTCTTGCGATCGCTCGCTCAGCACCGGAGCGGTAAGGACCGCCGACAGGACCGGGTTGGCGTTCGATAAGCCGTCATGTAGAAGGCGCCCAACTTGTCCAGCGATTGCGCGTTCTTTCCATGCAAACTGTCCTGATCGTTATCCACCTCCTCATCGTTCTGGCGCTGGTCGTTGTGGTTCTTCTGCAGCGTTCAGAAGGCGGCGCCCTCGGAATGGGAGGCGGTGGTGGCGGCTTGATGACGGCGCGTGGTGCGGCCAACGTCCTCACGAGGACGACTGCGATCCTAGCGACGCTTTTCTTCATCACGTCCATGGCCCTCGGGATCCTGGCCCGCTACGGCGGCGATAACCCGCTCGATATTCTCGACCGTATCCCGGCGCAGCAAAACGGTGCGGCGCCTGCCGGAGCCGATCAGGGTAACCTGCTTGACCAGCTTGGTCCGTTGCCGGATGCGACGCCGGCTACGCCTCAAGTGCCGACGGGCACGGGCGGCACCCAGCCTTCTGTGGCGCCCTCGACGCCGGTCGCCCCGCCTGTGAGCACCGGAGTTCCAACCGGTGCGGCGGCTCCGAATGGGTCGTCTTCCAATGTTATTCCAGCTAACCCCGCCCCGGAGGCATCGAATTCAAATGACGTTCCGACGGTTCCTCCAGTCGAGGCACCCGCTGCCGGTACGACCACGACCGGACCGACGAATCCGTAAGCACGTCCGACTCTGACGTTATTCGACGGGGCGCCTCGGCGCCCCGTTTTCGTTCGCAGTCCGTTTTTTCGGCTGGCCGAATCCAGCCCAAGCGAGTATCGGGAAGGCCCATGGCGCGATACATCTTCATCACCGGCGGCGTGGTCTCCTCACTCGGGAAGGGCATCGCTTCAGCGGCCCTCGGTGCGCTTCTGCAGGCGCGGGGCTATCGGGTCCGTCTGCGCAAGCTTGACCCTTATCTGAACGTCGATCCGGGCACGATGAGCCCAACGCAGCACGGCGAAGTCTTCGTGACTGACGACGGTGCTGAAACGGACCTCGACCTCGGACATTACGAGCGTTTCACCGGTCGGTCCGCTAATCGGATGGACAACATAACGACCGGGCGGATCTATCAGGAGATCATCGCGAAGGAGCGGCGGGGCGACTATCTCGGTGCGACTGTCCAGGTCATTCCGCACGTCACGGACGCGATCAAGAACTTCGTTCTCGAGGGCAACGAGGAGTACGATTTCGTTCTGTGCGAGATCGGTGGGACAGCGGGTGACATCGAGGCGATGCCCTTCATGGAGGCGATCCGCCAACTCGGAAACGATCTACCTCGTGGCGGTGCGGTCTATATCCATCTGACGCTGATGCCTTACATCGCATCTGCGGGCGAGCTGAAGACGAAACCCACCCAGCATTCCGTCAAGGAGCTGCGCTCCATCGGGATACAGCCGGATATCCTGCTGGTACGCGCCGACCGGCCGATCCCCGAGGTGGAACGGCGTAAGATGAGCTTGTTTTGCAACGTGCGTGAATCGGCTGTCATCCAGGCTCTGGATGTCGCAACGATCTATGACGTGCCCGTCGCGTACCACAAGGAAGGTCTCGATACCGAAGTTCTGGCTGCCTTTGGCATCGATCCGGCTCCCAAACCGAAGCTCGACCGGTGGCATCAGGTCGTCGACGCGGTCGCCAATCCGGAAGGCGAGGTCACGATCGCGGTGGTCGGCAAATACACGGGTCTGAAGGACGCCTATAAGTCCCTGATGGAGGCGCTTCAGCACGGGGGCATTGCCAACCGTGTCCGCGTCAAGTTGGACTGGATCGAGTCCGAAGTCTTCGAGAAAGAGGATCCAACCCCGTATCTCGAGCGCGTGAACGGCATACTCGTGCCTGGCGGCTTCGGCGAGCGTGGATCGGAGGGCAAGATCCTGGCGGCGCGCTTCGCTCGTGAGCGTAACGTCCCATACTTCGGGATCTGCTTCGGCATGCAGATGGCGGTCATCGAGGCAGCGCGTTCTCTCGCAGGCGTCGAGAACGCAGGCTCGACTGAGTTCGGTCCCACCGACGAGCCGGTCGTCGGCATCATGACCGAATGGATGAAGGGCAACGAACTCGAGCAACGTGCCGCCGAGGGGGACCTGGGCGGCACGATGCGGCTCGGGTCTTATGACGCCAAGCTCGCAGGTGGGTCGCGCATCGCATCGATCTACGGTGACACGGCGATCCGTGAGCGCCATCGACATCGCTACGAGGTCAACCGATCCTACCGTGATCGGCTCGAGGCGGCTGGCATGCGGTTTGCCGGTATGTCGCCGGACGGACTTCTGCCTGAGACGGTGGAACTGCCGGATCATCCCTGGTTCATCGGCGTCCAGTATCATCCGGAGCTCAAGTCTCGTCCGTTCGAGCCGCACCCGCTTTTCGCTTCCTTCATCGCGGCGGCTGTCGAGCAGTCGCGACTGGTTTGAGCCCAATGACTGAGCCACGTTCCCATATCACCTTGCGCGGCGTCGACTTCGCGCAGAACCAACCCTTCGCCTTGATCGCCGGTCCCTGCCAAATGGAAAGTCGGGACCACGCGCTGATGATTGCGGAGCGCATGAAACGCATCACCGGCGATCTTGGTATCGGTTATGTCTTCAAGGCGAGTTTCGATAAGGCGAACCGTACCAGCATGAAGGGGCGACGTGGCATCGGTCTTGACAGCGCCTTGCCCGTCTTCGACGAGATACAGCGCGAATTCGATCTGCCGGTCCTCACCGACGTTCACACGGCCGAGCAATGCGCCGAAGTGGGTGAAGTTTGCGATGTTCTGCAGATCCCCGCTTTTCTATGCCGCCAGACCGACCTCCTCATTGCCGCCGCGCGGACCGGCCGGGTCGTCAACGTCAAAAAGGGTCAGTTCCTTGCGCCGTGGGACATGACCAATGTCCTTGGAAAACTTATTGATGCCGGTAACAACACCGTTCTTCTGACGGAACGAGGCGCTTCGTTCGGCTACAACACGCTCGTCTCGGACTTTCGTGCGCTTCCGATCATGGCGGAGACCGGGGCGCCGGTCGTGTTCGATGCGACACATTCCGTGCAACAGCCCGGCGGGCAGGGCGGTTCTTCGGGTGGCGAACGTCGTTTCGTGGAAACGCTCTCACGGGCCGCCGTGGCGGTCGGTGTGGCCGGCCTCTTCATCGAGACCCACGAGGATCCGGATACCGCTCCCTCGGACGGACCGAATATGGTGCCGCTTGACGCCATGCGGACGCTTCTCGAACGGCTTCAGGCACTGGACGCCGTGGCTAAGGGTTTTTAACCACCCATTCGGCCAATCGGCCATCGGGCAAAACCTCCAAACGGGTAAAATACCATGACAGCGATCATCGACATCATCGGCCGAGAGATCCTTGACAGCCGGGGTAATCCGACGGTCGAGGTCGATGTCGTCCTGGAGGACGGATCCATGGGCCGCGCGGCGGTCCCGTCGGGTGCATCGACGGGTGCGCACGAGGCCGTCGAACTTCGCGACAAGGACGAGCGCTACGGCGGCAAGGGCGTGCAACAGGCCGTTCAGGCGGTCAACAACGACATCCTGGAAGCGGTGGTGGGTTTCGAAGCGGAGAACCAGATCCGCATCGATGCGGTGATGCGTTCGCTCGACGGAACTGCAAACAAGAGCCGTCTGGGCGCCAATGCGATCCTAGGTGTGTCGCTGGCAGTCGCCAAGGCAGCTGCCGAGTCCGCAGGCCTGCCGCTCTACCGCTACGTGGGTGGCGCCGGCGCCCATGTCCTGCCGGTACCGATGATGAACATCATCAACGGTGGTGCGCATGCCGACAATCCGATCGACTTCCAAGAATTCATGATCATGCCGGTCGGCGCTGAGACGTTCGCCGAGGGTCTGCGCATGGGCGCCGAGATCTTCCATACGCTCAAGAAGGCTCTGAAGGACGCCGGCCTCAACACCAACGTAGGTGACGAAGGCGGCTTTGCACCCAACCTCGGCTCCGCTCGCGACGGGCTTGACTTCGTTATGCGTTCGATCGAGCGCGCCGGCTACAAGCCTGGCGAGGACATCTATCTCGCATTGGACTGTGCCTCGACCGAGTTCTTCAAGAACGGCGTCTATGATCTCGAAGGGGAGAAGCGGAAACTGTCTGCCGACGAGATGGCTGGATATCTCGCCGAGCTCGCCGGTTCCTATCCCATCATCTCGATCGAAGATGGCATGGCCGAGGATGACTGGGCCGGCTGGAAGAGCCTGACAGACCGCATCGGTTCCACGACGCAGCTCGTCGGCGACGATCTGTTTGTCACGAACTCGCAGCGGCTGCGCGAGGGTATCCAGAAGGGGGTTGCCAACTCGATCCTCGTAAAGGTCAACCAAATTGGTACACTGACAGAGACGCTGGATGCCGTGAGCGTTGCAAACCGTGCAGGCTACACGGCCGTCATGTCCCACCGCTCGGGAGAAACCGAGGACTCGACAATCGCAGACCTAGCGGTTGCTACGAACTGCGGTCAGATCAAGACGGGTTCGCTGGCTCGCTCTGACCGGCTCGCCAAGTACAATCAGCTCTTGCGCATCGAAGAGGAGCTCGGCGATCAGGCGGTCTACGCGGGTCGGTCGATCCTGCGCGGTCGCTGAACCTCAAACCAGCTGGATCTCGACGGGGCGCTTCGGCGCCCCGTTTGCGTTCGGAATGGCAGAAGTTCCAGTAGCAGCTGTCGCGGCTGGCTTAGGGTTTTGCTAAGGATGTTTTGGGAGGATATGCGCATGACGCTCCCGACCCAAACACGCCAGTATCGTCGCTCCCCGCTTCGGCTGCTTGTGGTTCCGGCCATTACGCTGCCGTGTCTCGGCTATTTCATTACGCACGCCGAAAGTGGACGTTACGGCACCGAGGCCGGTATCCAACTCCGCGTGGAATTGGGCGCGAAGCAAGCGACCCTGAACTCGCTTCTCAAGCAACGGAGCGGCATCGAGAAGCGAGTGCAGCTCCTCAGCGACGGCACGCTTGAACGCGATATGATCGACGAACGCGCAAGACGGACGCTGAATACGGCGAATGCCGATGAAATTGTCATCCTGTTCGAGCCAAGAGAGTAACTGATTATCGGTTATCGAAATTCACGTACGCTCTTGTTGACCAAAATACGGTTCAGGCCGATCATTCTCTTGTTGCTTCGGCGCCGAAGCTGATAGTGTCCTTCGCAATGTCCGCCTCGCGGACGCGTGAAGACGGATACGTCATGGCCGCCAGCAAGCCGAAGACCAGTCCTAAAGTCGCAGCCGAAAAGGCTCGCGCCGCGGGTGCGATCGTCGATACCCTTCGGGCTTTTGAGCCGCCAGCGCCCGTTCAGTTCAGCAAGGACGAGGAGCTGCGCGCGTATCGCGACATGCTTCTGATTCGTCGTTTCGAAGAGAAAGCTGGGCAACTCTACGGCATGGGGTTCATCGGTGGCTTCTGCCACCTCTACATCGGCCAGGAGGCCGTCGTCATCGGCATGCAGATGGCGATGAAAGAGGGCGACGAGGTCATCACCGGTTACCGCGATCATGGGCACATGCTCGCGACGGGTATGGAGTCCCGTGGCGTCATGGCCGAACTGACGGGTCGCCGCTCTGGCTACTCGAAGGGCAAAGGCGGCTCTATGCACATGTTCTCGAAAGAGAAGCATTTCTATGGAGGACACGGCATCGTCGGAGCCCAGGTCTCGCTTGGGACAGGCCTCGCGTTCGCCAACCGCTACAAGGGCAACGACGCGGTTTCGATCACCTACTTCGGTGACGGCGCGGCGAACCAAGGCCAAGTCTACGAGAGCTTCAACATGGCCTCGTTGTGGAAGCTTCCGGTCATCTACGTGATCGAGAACAACCGCTATGCGATGGGTACGGCCGTCAATCGCGCCTCTGCCGAAACGAATTTCGCCCACCGCGGTATTTCGTTCAAAATCCCCGGCATCCAAGTGGATGGCATGGACGTGCGCGCTGTGAAGGCGGCAGGCGACATGGCTTTGGCACACTGTCGCTCGGGCGAGGGCCCGATCATCCTTGAGATGCTGACCTATCGTTACCGCGGCCACTCGATGTCGGACCCGGCGAAGTACCGGACACGCGACGAGGTGCAGAAGATGCGCTCGGAGTCCGATCCGATCGAGCAGGTGCGGGCTCGTCTCGTCAATGCTCATGCCATGAGCGAAGACGAACTGAAGACCGTCGACAAGGAGGTTCGCGAGATCGTCGCGGACGCTGCGGAGTTTGCGCAGAACGATCCGGAACCGGACGTGGCGGAGCTCTGGACCGACATCTATGCTGACGACATCCCGCAGGCCGCGGAGTAAGGGCGAACCATGCCGACCGAAATCCTGATGCCTGCTCTCTCGCCCACGATGGAGGAGGGAACGCTTTCCAAATGGGTCAAGAATGAAGGTGATACGGTCGCCCCGGGTGATGTGATCGCCGAAATCGAGACCGATAAGGCGACCATGGAGGTCGAGGCCATCGATGAGGGTACGATCGGGAAGATCCTCGTGCAGGCCGGCACCGAAAACGTGAAGGTCAACACGCCGATCGCGGTGCTCCTCGCCGATGGCGAAAGTGCGGATGATGCCAAGACGGCTGCGGCTCCAACGCCGTTGCAGTCGGCGAAGCAGGAGGCTCCGCAGGAGGCCAAGCCCGACGCTAGCGAAGCCGATAAGTCGAAGGCTGCATCTGTCCCTGCCGCCGGCATGTCCCATCCCGAAGTCGGCGATGCCGATGGCGATTACGCCGAAGAGGTTCCTGCAGACGCCAAGCTTGCCAGCCAGACTGTCCGTGAAGCGCTCCGCGACGCGATGGCGGAGGAAATGCGCCGCGACGAGCGGGTTTTCCTCATGGGTGAGGAGGTTGCCGAGTACCAAGGCGCCTACAAGATCAGCCAGGGTTTGCTGGAAGAGTTCGGCGCACGGCGCGTCGTGGATACGCCGATCACCGAGCACGGCTTTGCGGGTATGGGCGTCGGGGCAGCCTTCGGCGGACTGAAGCCGATCGTCGAGTTCATGACCTTCAACTTCGCCATGCAGGCGATCGATCAGATCATCAACTCCGCGGCGAAGACCCTCTATATGGCTGGCGGGCAGATGGGTTGCCCGATCGTTTTCCGCGGACCCAACGGTGCGGCTGCACGAGTGGCCGCACAACACAGCCAGGATTATGCGGCATGGTACAGCCACATCCCAGGGCTCAAGGTGGTTCAGCCCTATACGGCGGCCGACGCGAAGGGTCTCCTGAAGTCTGCGATCCGCGACCCTAACCCGGTCGTCTTCCTAGAGAACGAGATTCTCTACGGCCATTCCTTCGATGTGCCGCAGGTCGACGACTGGACGGTGCCGATCGGTAAAGCGCGTGTCCACCGCAGAGGCAAGGACGTGACTATCGTCTCGTTCGGAATCGGTATGACCTATGCGGTTGCGGCCGCCGAGCAACTCGAGAAGGAGGGCATCGACGCCGAGGTCATCGACCTACGTACGATCCGTCCGATGGATGTCGATGCTATCGTGCGCTCGGTGCGCAAGACCAACCGCTGCGTGACCGTCGAAGAGGGCTGGCCACAGAACTCCGTTGGATCCGAGATCGCCTCGCAGTTGATGGTCCGCGCCTTCGACGATCTCGACGCGCCGGTTTTGAAGGTCTGCGGCAAGGATGTGCCGATGCCCTATGCCGCAAACCTTGAGAAGTTGGCTCTGCCTTCGGTCAAGGACGTCATAGAGGCCGTCCGCGCCGTTTGTTATCGCGATTGATGGACAAGCCCGAAGTTTCGCCGTCCGTCGATGACGGTGAGGGGACGCTTCGAATACTCAGACACGTTTCGGCACCGCCGAAGCGCGTCTGGGCGTGTCTGACCGACCCGACCTGCTTCCGCAAATGGTGGCGGACACATGTCGAATTTGACGCCAAGACTGGCGGAATGTTCACAGCTCCCTGGATCGATCCGGAGGGACGCGGACGGACCGTGCGGGCGCAAGTCACGGCTTTCCATCCGCCGAACGGCCTTGTCATGGTTTGGGCGGACGATGATTGGGGCTTCGACACAGTCGTGTCGATCTGGATTGAAGCGAGCGACCAAGGTTCGCTCGTTACCATTGAACATCAAGGTTGGATGGCGGCTCCCGAACGCGAGCGCCTCGCCTACATGCACAGCCATCAAGACGATTGGACGCGCCACCTGAGCAATTGGGCTGCGCATGCCGAAGACATCGATGCCCACGCCAAGGGCGAGTGAGAGGACCGTCCACCATGCCGATCAACGTAACGATGCCAGCCCTTTCCCCGACGATGGAGGAAGGCAACCTGGCGAAGTGGCTGGTCAAGGAAGGTGATAAGGTCTCGTCCGGTGACGTGATCGCGGAGATCGAGACCGACAAGGCGACCATGGAAGTCGAGGCGGTCGATGAAGGCACGGTCGCCAAGATCGTCGTTCCCGCAGGGACCGAGGGCGTGAAGGTCAATGCGGTCATCGCAATCCTGGCGGCCGACGGTGAGGAAGCGAGCGTCGCATCGTCCGGGGCGGAACAAGCGACCCCGTCGACGGGTGCAGGCGATGCAAAGCCGCAGGGCGGAGCCTCAGGCGATAACGCGGTCGTGGTCGACCAGGAAGCGGCGAAGGATCTGTCGCAGCGTTCCTATGAGCGCCCGGCGGAAACCGCTTCGGGCGGGCCACGCATGGCAAGCGGTGAGGCTTCGTCCACCGCGACCAAGTCAGACGGTCGCACAATCGCGTCTCCGCTCGCCCGACGCCTGGCAAGAGAACAGGGCGTTGACCTTGCCGCCGTGTCGGGATCCGGTCCGCGCGGGCGCATCGTGAAGGCCGACGTCGAGGCAGCTGCAAAGAATGGTGCAACCGGCAAGCGCTCGGCGCAGCCTGCGAGCGCGGCCCAACCGACCGCGGCGTCCTCTTCTCCTCCCGCACAGGCAGCTCCCGCTTCGGCACGGCCCTCTGCGGACGATGCGATCCTCAAGCTGTTTGGCGAAGGGTCCTACGAGAAGATCCCGCACGACGGCATGCGCAAGACGATCGCGAAACGCCTCGTCGAGTCGAAGCAGACCGTTCCGCATTTCTATCTCAGTTTGGACTGCGAACTCGACGCGCTTTTGGCGCTTCGCAAGCAACTCAACGCTGCCGCGCCGATGATCCGCACCGAGGCGGGTGATAAGCCGGCCTATAAGCTTTCCGTCAACGACATGGTCATCAAGGCCATGGCCTGTGCCCTACAGGCGGTCCCGGATGCCAATGTCTCGTGGACCGATCAGGCAATGCTTAAACATCGACACGCCGATGTCGGCGTTGCCGTCTCGATCGAAGGCGGCTTGATTACCCCGATTGTCCGCAGGGCCGAGGAAAAGACCCTCTCGGCTATCTCGAACGAGATGAAGGACCTCGCCAAGCGTGCTCGCTCGCGCAAGTTGAAGCCCGAGGAGTATCAAGGCGGGACAACCGCCGTATCCAACCTCGGCATGTTCGGCATTCGCGACTTTGCGGCGGTCATCAACCCGCCACACGCGACGATTCTGGCGGTCGGTGCCGGCGAGGAACGAGCCGTCGTCCGTAACGGTGCTGTCACAATTGCCAATCTGATGACCGTGACGCTTTCGACGGATCACCGCGCAGTGGATGGCGCTTTGGGAGCTGAACTCTTGTCCGCCTTCCGTCGATTCATTGAAAACCCCATGAGCATGCTCGTTTGAGTTTGGGGAAAGCAGTCGCATGACCTCAACGATTGTCTGCTACGGCGACTCGCTGACGTGGGGCTTCGATGCCGACGGGGAAGGACGCCACCGGTACGAAGACCGTTGGCCGAGCGTCGTGCAGGAGACACTGGGACGCCGAGCGCACGTCATCGCGGAAGGCCTGAATGGCCGCACGACGGCCTACGATGACCATCTAGCCGCGGGCGATCGCAATGGTGCGCGTGTCCTACCGACCATCCTTGCCACACACGCGCCCATCGACGTCTTGGTCTTGGCGCTTGGATCGAATGATCTGAAGCGTCATACCGGTGGTGGCCGGGCGCGCGAGGCGGCCTGGGGGATGGAGCGGCTGGTAGAGATAGCGCGCAACTTTCCCTATGGCTTCGACTACGATGCTCCCGAGGTTGTCATCGTGTCCCCACCGGCACTTGTCGAAACAACCGATGATAACTTTGACGCGATGTTCGGTTTCGCGCGAGCGGAGTCCTTGCAGTTTGCCGAGCTCTTCGAGGCCCTTGCGCGTCGGCTAGGCTGCGTCCATGTCGCTGCATCGGAGATCTGTACGGCGACACCGACCGACGGGATCCATCTGGATGCGGAGAACACTCGGAAGCTGGGTGCCGCGATCGCCTCAACACTCGGCACGCTCACTTGAGCGCTACGCTCGAGGCCGCCTTTCAAACCAAACTCTCAGGACGCTGACCGATGGCTGCACCCTACGACATCCTCATCATCGGCGGTGGACCCGGTGGCTATGTCGCCGCCATTCGTGCCGCGCAGTTGGGCTTCCGTACCGCGGTGGTGGAGCGTGAACACTTGGGCGGCATCTGCCTGAATTGGGGATGCATCCCGACCAAGGCCTTGTTGCGGTCGGCCGAAATCTACCATTACGCTCAACACGGTGAGAGCTACGGTCTCAAGCTCGCCCAGCCTGGCTTCGATATCGGCGCCGTCGTGAAGCGGTCGCGCGGTGTATCGGCGCAACTCAACGGCGGCGTTGCGATGTTGTTGAAGAAGAACAAGGTCGACGTCATCTGGGGCGAAGCGAAAATCACGAAGGTCGGGAAGGGCGGTCCGGTCGAGGTACAGGTCGGGCCGGCGTCGAAGCCTGCCGTCGAGCCGCAAAATCCGGTTCCGAAAGCGGTTCTACCGCACGGTACCTACAGTGCTCAGCACGTCATCGTGGCGACAGGCGCACGGCCGCGGGTACTTCCCGGCATGGAACCGGACGGCGATCGCATCTGGACCTACTTCGAGGCCATGAAGCCGGCCGCCTTACCGAAATCATTGATCGTCATGGGTTCGGGTGCCATCGGCATCGAGTTCGCATCCTTCTACCGCGCGATGGGCGCGGAAGTGACGGTGGTGGAACTGCTTCCCCAAATCCTCCCCGTCGAGGATGCAGAGATCGCCGCTGTCGCTCGCAAGCAGTTCGAAAAGCAGGGCATGAAGATCCTTTCGAACGCGAAGGTTGCAAAGGTCGCGAAATCGGGACCGGGCGTGGAAGTCACCATCGAACAGGACGGCAAGTCGCAAACGCTTCGGGCGGAGCGGTTGATCTCGGCCGTCGGCGTTCAGGGCAATGTTGACGATCTGAACCTCGAAGCACTCGGCGTCGAGATGGAGCGCGGGATCATCAAGGTAGACGGCGCCGGGCGTACCAATGTGCAGGGTATATATGCGATCGGAGACGTCGCCGGCGCGCCGATGCTGGCGCACAAGGCGGAGCACGAAGGCACGATCTGTGTCGAGGCGATCAAAGGCATGGACACGCATCCCATGAAGCGGACGCAGATCCCCGGGTGCACATATTGCCAGCCGCAGATTGCGTCCGTCGGCCTGACAGAGGAGCGGGCGAAGGAAGACGGGCGGACAGTGAAGGTCGGGCGTTTCCGCTTCATCGGCAACGGCAAGGCCATCGCGCTCGGCGAGCCGGAGGGTATGGTCAAAACCATCTTCGATGCCAAGACCGGCGAACTGCTTGGCGCCCATATGGTCGGCGCCGAGGTGACGGAGCTGATTCAGGGTTTCGTCATCGCCATGGGATTGGAGACGACCGAAGAAGAGTTGATGCATACGGTCTTCCCGCATCCAACGCTCTCCGAGATGATGCACGAGAGCGTTCTCGACGCCTACGGCAAGGTCATCCACATGTAACTGGCGAGTTGATGTGATCGTTGGGTCTTTTCCCCGGTCACCAGTTCTTGACCACCCAATTTTCGGCCCATTTATGCTTCTGGGCGTGCAGTTTTGCCGCAGCTCGAAAAGGAGTGTCGCATGGACGGACAGGGTATCATTATGTCGATCATTCTCGGCGGGCTCGCCGGATGGGTCGCAGAGAAGATCATGAAGGCGAATATCGGCCTTCTGACGAACATCATCCTGGGCATCGTCGGCGCCCTGTTCCTCAACTTCATCCTGAACCTTCTCGGGGTCTACACAACGCCGATTTGGTACGTTCAGTTCATCGTCGCGATCATTGGCGCGTGCATCCTCATCTTCCTGTGGCGTGCCATTCGCGGACGCGCATAAGTCGCGTTGCGTTCGGTGGTGGCCCTGCTTAATTAGTGTGTCATGGTCACCATCCTCGATAAGCGTTCGTCGGCCGAGGTTCCGCCTCGGCCGCGTCATCCGGAAAAGGCCCGTAGACCGGATACGCCGGTGCTGCCGAAACCGGACTGGATTCGCGTCAAGGCGCCCGTTTCGAAGGGTTATGCCGAGACGCGCGAGATCGTCCAATCCAACAAACTCGTGACCGTGTGCGAAGAGGCAGGCTGCCCGAACATCGGCGGTTGCTGGGAGAAGAAGCACGCAACCTTCATGATCATGGGGGGCATTTGCACGAGGGCGTGTGCCTTCTGCAATGTCGCGACAGGTATGCCGCATGCGCTGGATCCTCATGAACCAGCAAGTGTTGCTCGTGCCGTCGCCAGCATGGGCCTTAGCCACGTCGTCATCACGTCAGTGGATAGAGATGACCTTCTCGATGGCGGGGCGCAGCATTTCGTTGAGACCATTCGAGCGATCCGCGCTTCGGCTCCCGCTACGACGATCGAGATCTTAACGCCGGATTTCCTGCGCAAGCCTGGTGCGCTAGAGGCGGTCGTCGCGGCACGGCCCGACGTCTTTAACCATAACCTTGAAACCGTGCCGTCCAACTATCTGACGGTGCGGCCAGGTGCTCGCTACTTCCACTCGATTCGACTGCTGCAGCGGGTGAAGGAGCTGGACCCAACCATCTTCACCAAGTCGGGCATCATGGTAGGGCTCGGTGAGGAGCGACACGAAGTTCTTCAGTTGATGGACGACCTGCGAACCGCCGATGTCGATTTCATGACGATCGGGCAGTATCTCCAGCCCACTCGGAAACACCATGAGGTCAAGCGCTACGTCACGCCGGAGGAGTTCAAGTCCTTCGAGACGGTTGGATACACCAAGGGTTTTCTTGTGATGGCTTCCAGCCCCCTGACGCGATCATCTCATCACGCCGGCGCGGATTTCGAGCGTCTTAGAGCGGCGCGTATCGCTCGTCAGGCCGCTTGATCAAGTATGCCGAAATTCGAGACCGCTCGGCTAGTTCCCCATACGCCTGACCAGATGTTTGATCTGGTCGCAGATATCGAACAGTACCCACGCTTCCTTCCGCTGTGTCAGAATATCGGGGTCCGCTCACGGCGTGAGCGAGAGGGGAAGACGCTTCTCGTCGCCGACATGACGGTCGCCTATAAGTTGGTTCGAGAGACTTTCACATCGCAAGTGCTTCTGCGGCCAGACGATCGCGAGATCGACGTTTCCTATATCGATGGCCCTTTTCGCTACCTTGAGAACCGTTGGACCTTTCGGCCGGTCGGCGAGGGCTGCGAAGTGCGCTTCTACATCGACTACGAGTTCAAGAGCAGAGCCCTCGGACTGCTGATGGGTTCCATGTTTGATTACGCCTTCCGGCGCTTTGCAAACGCCTTCGAGGACCGTGCAAACGTCGTGTATGGCCAACCTCGCGCTACGGGCGCCCGTAGCTAAAGCCTGCCATGTGCATGCCCGGTTGCGATCTCGAGAGCGAATAGGACACTGGCTCTGCGGACGCCCATGCGATCTATTCCCTCGAAGTGTTGTTCAAATGCTTCGGCCCGCTCCGATGTCGCGAGCGCAAAGTAGACCAAACCTACCGGCTTGGTATCCGAGCCACCTCCCGGGCCTGCAATACCTGTCACGGATATGGTGCAGTCGGATTGCGTCCTCGCTCGCAATCCCACGGCCATCGCCGTTGCGACCTCCGGTGAAACGGCACCGAACATACCGAGCAGTTCGGACGGGACATCCAGATAGCGCCGTTTCGCATCATTCGAATAGGTGACGACCCCTTCGGCGAAGATCGACGACGATCCAGGAACCGATGTAATCGCTCCCGCTAACAGGCCACCCGTGCAGGACTCTGCGGTCGCTATGACCCAACTGCGCTTCGACAACGCGTCGACCAAGGCCTCGGCTGCGGCGATCGTCTCTCGATCAAGCATAAGCGACACTCGCGGTTGCGATCGCTGCGATGCCTTCGCGGCGTCCAACAAAGCCGATCGTCTCATTTGTGGTGGCCTTGACCGAGACGCGCTCCGTATCGATCCCAAGCACATGGCCGATCACTTCGAGCATTAGTTCGCGAAAAGGCGCTATCTTCGGCGCCTCGCAGATAAGCGTCACATCGACATTGCAGATGCGTCCGCCCTTGGCAGCAACAAGGTCAGCAGCATGGCGTAGGAAGCGGTCGGACGACGCACCGCGCCACTGCGGATCGCTCGGGGGGAAGTGGTGTCCAATATCACCACCAGCGCAGGTCGCGAGCAGCGCGTCGGTGAGGGCATGCAGGCCAACATCCGCATCGGAATGACCGAGAAGCGTCTGACTATGGGGAATGCGCACACCGCAGAGCGTTACGCCCTCACCATCAACGAGTTGATGGACATCGTACCCATTTCCAGTCCGGATGTCCGGCAATTGTTGATACCCCTTCAAACGCTCGTCTGCGATTTGGATATCCCGTGCCGTCGTCAGCTTGATGTTGTCGACGCTGCCCAGGATCGTGCGCACTGCGATTCCATGCCACTCCGCAATCGACGAATCGTCAGTGAATACGATGTCGGGACGGCCAGCTGCAGCATAATGTGCCGCGAGAATTTCCTGAAATTGGAAGCCTTGAGGGGTCTGCGCTCCGAAGAGCCCCGCACGTGGAACCGTTGCGGTCACATGTCCAAGGGTATCGACGGACTTCAACGTATCCGTAACCGGTAGAACAGGAAGCGCGGCGCCGGCCTCCGCAGCGTTACAGACGACGTCGTCGATCAGGTCCGCCTGAATGAATGGCCTCACGGCGTCATGGATCAAAACGAGGTCTGGAGCATGCTGTCTGAGTGCCAGAAGGCCTTCGAGCACGGATGCTTGTCGTGTTGGACCACCGGTCACGACGATGCAGTCGGCCACCTCGCTGACCGACCGCAGCCGTTCAATATCGTCCGGATGCACAACGACGACGATCCGATTGATCGATGTTGATTGGCGAAAGGCATCCAACGTGTGCGCAATCACCGCCCGACCGCCGACCGAACGATATTGTTTCGGTCCATCCGCGGACGGTCCTGCGCGCTCGCCACGCCCAGCCGCTACAAGTATGGCCGCAACTTCCATCAAATCAGCCTTCTAGGGTCTCTTGGACTCTGAAACAGCAAATCGTAGCCGGTTTCGCAATGACCTCGTTGCATAGCACATAAGCGAGTAGCTATTGCAGCGCACACGTTTGGTGCTTGCGATTTAAGCATGCCTCGATATGGTACAGCGATGCTGACTAACACTGCGCCATCGACGCCGAGCACCCCGTCTCAGACGATCTCGTCTCTACCGATCATTCCGGAAGCCTTCGACGTCGTTCTTGCGCCTTTGTCCGGTATCACGGATGTTCCCTTTCGCCGTTTGGTACGGTCGTTTGGTTGCCCGATCGTCTACAGCGAGATGGTGGCGAGCGGTGAACTCCTTCGTGGCGTGACCGAGAGTTTCCTGCGGGCCCAGCACGCCGGTGACGGCCTGCACGCGGTCCAACTCGCTGGCCGAGACCCCAGTATCATGCAGTCGGCAGCCCATCGCCTGGCAGACGAGGGGGCCGATCTCATTGATGTCAACATGGGCTGTCCCGCCAAGAAGGTCGTTGGGGGCGCGTCCGGTGCCGCTCTGATGCGCGATCTGGATTTGGCAAAACGTCTGATCGCCGCCACTCTCGAAGGCGCAAAGAACGTACCTGTCTCGGTAAAGATGAGGCTCGGCTGGGATCGCCTGCACCTCAACGCATCCGAGCTCGCTGAGGTCGCTTACCAAGAAGGAGCGGCGCGACTTACCATCCACGGCCGCACCCGTGATCAGTTCTATGATGGCACGGCAGATTGGTCTGCCATTTTCGCTGTCAACGAAAGCACTCCGCTGCCGGTAACGGCTAACGGCGATCTGACCGACGCTACGCAAGTCTCACTCATGCGAGAACGTAGCGGGTGCAAGAGTCTGATGATGGGGCGAGGGGCATGCGGACGTCCATGGGCTCCCGCGTTGCTCGCTGGACGTATCAGGAGAAGCACACTCGCAGGATACGATATGGGTACAGTCGTTATCGAGCATTACGAAGCTATGCTTGCACACTATGGTCAGACGATCGGCCTTCGTCATGCTCGCAAGCACTTGGGCTGGTATCTCGACGGTCTTTCTCATGTCATCGGTGTGCTTCCGATTGACAGTTCGAAAGTCATGCTCGAACCCCAACCAACTGCTGTCATCAAACTGCTACGCCAACTGTTCTCAGGCATATCCGTTCTCGACATCGAGAACGCACAGGCTCAGCTGAAGGCGGCGTGAGAACGATGGAACAATCTACGCTACAACCTGAGGAAGCCGCGATCCTAAACGCGCTTCCTCATCCCGTTCTGGTGTGCGACGAAAACAATCGCTTCGTGTTCGTGAACTCGGACGCGGAGCAATTCTTCTCGTCGAGTGCTGTGAGCCTTGCAAAGCGCAAGTTGCAGCATTTCATTCCAGCTGACAGTCCGATTTTTCGTTTGATCGAGCAAGTTCGAGACAGCCAATCCCGGATCAGCGAGTATCGCGTCGATGTTTCTTCGCCACGACTTGGTGGCGAGCGTCTTGTCGATGTCTATGTTTCAGCACTTGCGGATCGCAGTGATCATATCGTCATCATGATCCAGCAGCGGTCGATGGCTGACAAGATGGATCGTCAGATGACTCATCGCTCAGCCGCCCGTACCGTTACGGGACTTGCTGCGATGCTGGCGCACGAAATCCGTAATCCCCTGTCCGGTATCAAAGGGGCAGCTCAACTTCTTGAGACTGCGGCGACGGACGAAGATCGCATCCTGACGCGTTTGATCCAGGAAGAAAGCGATCGTATCGTCAAACTCGTCGATCGCATGGAAGTCTTCTCGGATCAGAGACCGATCGAGCGTTCGGCAGTCAATATTCATTCCGTGCTCGAGCACGTCAAAACGCTCGCCAAGAGCGGTTTCGCAAGAGGCATCCGCATACAGGAGGTTTACGACCCGTCGCTGCCGCCTGTGTTCGCAAACCGCGACCAGTTGGTGCAGGTTTTCCTCAACCTCCTGAAAAATGCGAGCGAAGCCGTCAGAGATCGGCCGGACGGTGAGATCCGACTGTCGACAGCTTTTCGCCCCGGGGTTCGCTTGTCTGTTCCAGGGACGAGATCGCGCGTCACCCTTCCCCTCGAATTCATTGTTGAGGACAACGGTGTCGGTGTGCCGGACGATATCCGCGAGCATATCTTCGATCCGTTCGTCACGACGAAGCCGAGCGGCACAGGTTTGGGGCTTGCACTTGTCGCAAAGATCGTCGGCGACCATGGCGGTGTCATTGAGTGCGACTCACACCCAGGTCAGACCGCTTTTCGAGTGCTCATGCCTGCGTGGACTGAAGATGAGCGGCAGGATGCACCCAATCCGCCTGGACGACGGAGGCACTGATGGCCAGTTCGCAGATCCTCGTTGCTGACGACGATGCCGCTATCAGGACGGTTATCAGCCAGGCGTTGATGCGGGCTGGATTCGAGGTGCGGGTGACGTCGAATATTGCCACACTTTGGCGATGGATTAGTTCGGGCGATGGCGATTTGGCCATAACGGACGTGCTCATGCCGGATGGCAACGTTTTCGATACATTGCCGAAAATCAAAAACACACGACCTGATCTACCGATCATTGTCATGAGCGCGCAGAACACGTTCATGACTGCTATCAAGGCGTCCGAGAAAGGCGCCTACGACTATATTCCGAAGCCTTTTGATCTCTCGGAACTCGTCGGGATTGTTCGCCGGGCTTTGGCGGAACCAAAAGCTTCACCGCGGTTGGGCGGGGCGGATGACGGCAGCGAAGCCATTCCGTTGGTCGGGCGGTCGCCGGCCATGCAGGATATCTACCGCGCCTTGGCGCGAATGATGCAAACCGACCTGACCGTTACCATCACGGGCGAATCTGGTACCGGCAAAGAACTGGTCGCGCGTGCGCTCCACGATTACGGTCGACGCCGGAAGGGGCCCTTCGTTGCCATCAATATGGCGGCGATCCCACGTGACCTCATCGAGTCGGAGTTGTTCGGTCACGAGAAGGGGGCATTCACCGGAGCGCAGACCCGCACGAGCGGCCGCTTCGAGCAAGCCGAGGGCGGGACGCTATTTCTCGACGAAATCGGTGACATGCCGATGGAGGCGCAGACGAGGCTACTCCGTGTTTTGCAGCAGGGAGAGTATACTGTTGTCGGCGGACGCACACCGATCGCCACCGACGTTCGCATCGTTTCAGCCACTAACAAGGACCTGCGACAGCTTATCCAACGCGGCCTGTTTCGCGAAGATCTCTTCTACCGCTTGAACGTGGTCCCGCTTCGCCTACCGCCATTAAGAGAGCGCGTTGAAGATCTTGGTGATCTCACGAACCATTTCTTTTCGATCGTTCAAAAAGAAGGGCTCTCCCGCAAGACGCTGACGTCTGGCGCGCTAGATGTCATGCGCCGGTACTCGTGGCCAGGGAACGTGCGAGAGTTGGAGAACCTCGTCCGACGTCTATGCGCTCTCTATCCGCAGGACGAAATCACCGCCGAGCTTGTGGAGCACGAACTAACGGCAGATCAGACCCGACCCGCCGGAAACGATGGGGACGGCAGCAAGACCATCGACTTGTCAGCTTCGGTCGAACGCTATCTGGCAGACTATTTCACCTCCTACGGCAATGATCTTCCCCCGCCGGGTCTGCATGGGCGTATCCTGCGCGAGGTGGAGTACCCGCTCATTGCCGCCGCGCTGGCTGCGACCCGCGGCAATCAGGTCAAAGCGGCAGACCTGCTCGGCGTGAACCGGAACACCTTACGTAAAAAAATCCGCGATCTCGACATCTCAATCGTGCGCTCGATACGTTAGGTCCCTTAATTGCTCGTTGCAATTTAAACACATTGCGTTGCAATCATGCCACGTGATTCACGGTAGGCATGCTTATGACAGCGCATACCATTTCCACAGCGGACGATCTCGCACCGTTGGGTGAGCGGCGGCGGTTCATGCTGGTACCCGGCATTCTCGCAGTCGTTGGAGCCCTAGTAACAGGCGCGATCTCGTTCGTGGTTCTGATGGGTCTGACGCCGATCGCACCCACGGACTTGGTCGTGAAGATCGCGTCCATCGTGAACGGGTCGTTCGTCCTGTTGCTCTGCGCGTTGATCGGTCGTGAGGTGGCCCGTATGACTTTGGCTCGGCGTCGCGGCAAAGCGGCGTCACGACTGCATGTTCGCATCGTCATATTATTTTCGATCGTCGCTGCGCTGCCCGCGTTGCTCGTCGCGATCGTAGCCGGCATCACTCTCGACTTGGGTCTTGATCGTTGGTTTGAAATCAGAACGCGTGCGATTGTCGAGTCCTCGACCAGCGTCGCGCATGCATATGTCAACGAGAATGCGCGCAATCTGCAGGGCTCGACCATGTCGATGGCCTACGATCTTGGCGCACAACGACAACTGTTCGACCTGGACCGCACGGGTTTCCAACAGTTGATGACGGAACAGGCCAAGGGTCGCTCCCTCTTGGGAGCACAGCTTCTTCGGGAAGATGGGACGCCGTTCCTGCGCGCGGACGTACCCGTCGAGCGCCCACTTCCGGTGCCGCCTACCGACGCCCTCGATCAGGCCGCACAAGGCAACCTTGTCTTCATACCGCCTGGCGTGACGAACCTTGTCGGTGCCGTCACGCGGCTACGTGGTTATGGCGACATCTATCTCTACACGGTGCGCGCCGTTGACCCCGAGGTGATTGCCGCGCTCCGCATGATGGAAGAACGCTCGGCCGAATATTCGAGCCTAGAGAGCAACCGGTTCAATCTTCAGATTGCCTTCGCGTTGCTGTATCTGGGCATCACGTTGATTGTACTTCTTTCGGCCATCTGGACCGGTATCGGTGTCGCGGATCGCTTGGTACGTCCTATTCGACTACTGATCGGCGCGGCTGACGAGGTCAGTGAGGGTAACCTCAACGTTTCCGTCCCCGTGCGCGTTTCCGACGGCGACGTTGGGTCCTTGTCCAACACGTTCAACAACATGATCGGTCAGTTGCGCAGTCAACGCCACGAACTGGTCCACGCCAAGGATCTGATCGATGAAAGGCGTCGGTTCACGGAGACCGTTCTGTCGGGCGTCACCGCCGGCGTCATTGGCATGAGTCATGACGGTAGGGTGAGCATGCTCAACCCATCGGCGGAACGTATCCTCGGCGTGCGATCAAGCAACGTCGTCGGCGGCCTCCTAGCTGATCCATTTCCGGCAATTGACGCGATCTATCGCGCGGCCGGATCGTCACGTCACTCCGAGTATCAGGAACAGATCAAGCTACGCGTTCGTGAACGAGAGCGGACGCTGACGATACGGGTGACGTCCGAAGAGAGCGGAACGGGCCTGCGGCCAAGCGTGATCACGATCGATGATATAACGGATCTAGTCGACGCTCAGAGGTCCTCGGCATGGGCAGATGTCGCGCGGCGCATCGCTCACGAGATCAAGAACCCGCTGACGCCGATCCAACTCTCGGCCGAACGTATTCGCCGCCGCTACGGCAAGCTGATCGAAAACGATCGGGAAATCTTCGATCGCTGCGTCGATACGATCATCCGGCAGGTGTCCGACATCGGACGCATGGTCGATGAGTTTTCCACGTTCGCCCGAATGCCCAAACCGCGCCTCGAAGATCGAGATCTTCGCGAAGCCCTACGCGAAGCGGTGTTCATGCGCGAAATGGGAGATCACGGTATCACGTTCGAAACGCAGATCGGAGACGAGCCTCTCCTTGGATCCTTCGACATCCGACTCCTGAGTCAAGCGTTCGGTAACGTCGTGAAGAACGCCGTCGAAGCCATGGAAACCCTCGAACACCATGCCGGTCGCATCAGTATGACGGCGCGACGGGACGGGACGGAGTACGTCGTCGAAATTCGCGACAACGGTCGTGGATTCCCGAGCGAGGGTCGCGACCGTCTGCTTGAGCCCTATATGACGACGCGTGAAAAGGGGACGGGACTCGGCTTAGCGATCGTTCGAAAGATCGTCGAGGAGCATGGGGGCAGTATCGAGCTCGATGATGCACCCGGTGGTTCCGGCGGTGCTCTTGTGCGCATCCGCCTTCCTGCGTCGGTAGCGGACGCGACACGAACGTATGAAGACAGACCGAACACGTATGGTGAGCACTGATGGCATCGGACATCCTGATCGTCGATGACGAGGCCGACATCCGCGACCTTGTCGCCGGTCTTTTGGAAGATGAAGGGCACGAGACGCGGACTGCAAGCAACTCGGATCAAGCGTTGCAGTCCATAGCGGATCGCGTTCCTCGGCTCATTTTCCTGGACATTTGGCTGCAGGGTAGCCGCCTCGACGGTCTCGATGTGCTGGACGCCATCCGCGTTCAACACCCGGAGGTTCCCGTGGTCATGATCTCCGGCCACGGGAATATCGAGACGGCGGTGTCGGCTATCCGTCGCGGGGCCTACGATTACATCGAAAAGCCTTTCAAGGCTGATCGTTTGGTTCACGTGGCCGAACGCGCACTCGAGATCTCGAAGCTCAAGCGTGAGGTTAGCGAGCTACGACGTCGGTCATCCGACTCGGCTGAACTACTCGGCAAGTCACACCCAATGAATCAGCTACGCGCAACGATCGACCGCGTCGCACCCACCAATAGCCGTGTCATGATTCTTGGGCCGTCAGGGTCGGGCAAGGAGATGGTGGCCCGCGCCATTCACGCGACGTCAACTCGCGCGAAAGGGCCGTTCGTCGCTCTGAACGCAGCAGCCATAACGCCCGAGCGTATGGAAATTGAGCTGTTCGGAACCGAGACGCCGCCAGGCGTGGAACGGAAGGTCGGGGCGCTGGAAGAGGCGCACGGTGGCATACTCTACCTCGACGAAGTCGGAGACATGCCACGCGAGACGCAGAACAAGATCCTGCGTGTGCTGACCGAGCAGACTTTCGAGCGAGTGGGCGGAGCCAAGAAGGTTAAGGTCGACGTCAGGATCATCTCTTCAACGGCTCAGAATCTCGAATCGTTGATCGCTGACGGATCGTTCCGGGAAGACCTCTTCCATCGGTTGGCTGTTGTTCCAATTCCGGTCCCGCCCTTAGCCGACCGGCGATCCGATATACCGATCCTGATCGATGCGTTCATGCGGCAAATCGCGGATCAGACCGGCATCCGAGCTAAGTCGCTCAGCCCGGAGGCTCTTGCCGTTTTGCAGTCGAGCGATTGGCCCGGCAACATCCGGCAGCTACGTAACAATATCGAACGCTTGATGATCCTGTCTCGACAGGACGATGCGGAGGCGATTTCGGCAGATATGCTGCCGCATGAGGTGAGCGACATGCTTCCGCGTACGCCGAGTCAGTCTGACGGCCGCATTCTCGCGCTGCCACTGCGCGATGCACGCGAGGTTTTCGAAAAGGAGTACCTCGTCGCTCAGATCAATCGGTTTGGCGGAAACATCTCTCGAACGGCCGAGTTCGTAGGCATGGAGCGATCCGCGCTGCATCGAAAGCTCAAGTCACTCGGCATATAAGGCAGCGAGACCGGCATCGCACTGGCGTCGGGGCTCGCCTCAACCTATCTTCCCTGCAACGACACCGCATTCCCGACGGGTCGAATCACAAGCGATGACCGACCGCACGAATTGGTCGGCAAGCCAAGAATAGGACGCCGATGCCGGAGCGTGCACAGAATTTGCAGGATCTGTTTCTCAACACAGTCCGAAAGCAGAAGATATCTCTCACGATTTTTTTGGTGAACGGCGTCAAATTGACGGGTGTTGTAACATCGTTCGATAATTTCTGCGTCTTGTTGCGTCGGGATGGGCATTCTCAACTTGTCTACAAGCACGCGATATCAACAATTATGCCATCGCAGCCAGTGAACATGTACGATGGCGACGAGGCTGCGACCGGGAAGCCCGATTGACTGAGTGGACGAACGAACGGGAGCAGCGGGCACCTATCGAGCACCAGAGCCAGGCAACGCGGGCAGGGGTCTTCGTACCTCTTTTGAAGTTACGCGGGACTGGTGACGTCGAAGCACCGCGGCGGGCGGACGAAGATCGATTGCTCGAAGCGGAGGGCTTGGCGGCGGCGATCGATCTGGAGATCGTAGCGTGCGGTTTGATACCGGTTGCCAAGGTTCAGCCTGCGACTCTTCTCGGTAGCGGGAAGGTCGAGGAGCTGAAAGGACTCGTTGCGGCAGAGCACATCGGGTTGGTGATCATCGATCACCCGTTGACACCCGTTCAGCAGCGCAACCTCGAAAAAGAGCTGAATGCTAAGGTTCTCGATCGAACAGGTTTGATTCTCGAAATTTTCGGTCGGCGGGCACGGACGAAGGAAGGGCGGCTCCAGGTCGAGCTTGCCCACCTTAACTATCAACGCGGTCGTCTGGTGCGCTCCTGGACACATTTGGAGCGGCAGCGCGGTGGTGCAGGATTTCTCGGCGGCCCGGGGGAGACGCAGATCGAGGCTGATCGGCGGCAACTGCAGGAGAAGATCAAGCGCCTCGAAAAGGAACTCGAACAGGTCCGTCGAACGCGCTCGCTGCATCGCTCCAAGCGCAAGAAAGCACCGCATCCCGTCATCGCGCTTGTCGGGTACACCAATGCAGGCAAGTCGACGCTCTTCAACCGCATCACCGGCGCAAACGTGCTCGCGAAAGACCTTCTGTTCGCGACGCTCGATCCGACGTTGCGACGCCTGACGCTTCCGCTCGGAACCGAAGTCATCTTCTCGGATACGGTCGGTTTCATTTCCGAATTGCCGACCCATCTTGTCGCCGCCTTCCGCGCAACCCTTGAGGAGGTTATCGAGGCTGACCTGGTTCTGCACGTACGCGATATGTCCGATCCCGATGCGTTGGCGCAGGCCTCGGACGTCCGAAAAATCCTGGCCGATCTCGAAATCGATGCAGATGACGCGGAACATGTGATCGAGGTCTGGAACAAGATCGATCGGTTGGACGAGGCGGGCCTTGCCCATCTAGAAGCAACAGCGGGATCGCACGGGCAAGGGCAGGCCGTTCATCTCGTATCGGCGATCACCGGCGATGGCGTTGAGACGCTTCTCGAAGACATTGAACACCGTATCGCCGGACGCGCTGACGCGTTGTACCTAGAAGTTCCTGCTGACAGCCTTCAGCTCCTGCCTTGGATCTACGAGAACGCCATAGTCCGCGAACGTATCGACCAAGAGGACGGAGGCGTCGGCCTGACGTTGAATGTCACACAGCAAGCCCATCGTGAGCTGTTACGGCTTGGAGGCCGTTATCCAAATGTGCGCATCACCTGAGCCCGTCAGAGTGTTTTGTCGTCTTCGCTTGCTGCCAAAGTGTTTCCTGCTCGGTTAAGCTGAGGGCTGACAGTGTCGTACCGCTTCGCGTTGCGCTATCTTCCATAGCAGCGAAGCGTCGCCGGAATTTCTGGACCGTTCCGCGCAAAGCTCCATCCGGGTCAAGCTCCAACCGGCGCGCAACATTCACTACGGTGAAGAGAACATCGCCCAACTCATCACGACATGCGGCTACGTCTGCTGACGCCGCGGCCGATACGAGTTCGTCGGTTTCCTCACGGAGTTTTTCGATGATCGGCGGTAGCTCCGTCCAATCGAAGCCAACTTTTGCCGCTTTGGCTTGAACCCTTTGGGCGAGCATAAGGGACGGCATTGCGCCAGGGACGTCATCGAGGAGGTGACGGGTGGTCGCTGACGGTCGATGCCATTCACTTCCGCTCTCTAAGTCCGCAATGGACTCCGCTCGTGTCCGGGCCATTTGGCGTTCCTGCTTTTCGACGGCTTTGATGCGCTTCCATTGAACCTTCGCGGAGCGCGCGGAACGCGCGTCGGCATCGCCGAATACGTGAGGGTGGCGGCGGATCATTTTGCGCGTGATGGCCAAGACGACATCATCAAACGTGAACAGTTCAAGCTCGGTCGCGAGTTGCGCGTGATAGACGACTTGGAGGAGCAAATCACCGAGTTCCTCGCATAGATCGATAGGGTCGCGACGCTCGATGGCGTCAGCGACCTCGTAAGCTTCCTCCAACGTGTACGGCACAATGGTGTCGAAGCTCTGCTCGAGATCCCACGGGCAACCACCATCCGGCGCCCGTAAGGCACGCATGATTTCCACCAAGCGCGTGATATCGTTCGATGGCTGCATGTGAGCGTCCTTTCGATTGGTGAAGCGATGCCGATCGTTCGCTTGTCAACTTTTCGACTGTCAGTCCAAGTCGCGCAATCGGAACAGCATGCCCACGCGCGGCCACTTTGCTCTCGATCACATGCACCGGCAGGGGGGCTCGAGAGTTCAGTCCCAACCACCAACATCTTTACCTTTTTTTGGCATAATATGCATTATGGAACATGATGTGAGGTGTCTGGTGGGTGTGGGCTAACTCGGCTGGTAGGCTATGCCGAAGCCGCAGCGGAAATGTCCCCTGCCGAGTCTGAGATCGCCGTAACTGGGCGTACAGCGGACACGCCATCAGGCTGCGTGAACTGACTCTATCGGAAAATCGACAATGAGGCCGTCATACGCTGGCCGAATATGCATCGGTAGATCACGACACAAGGTATCGTAGTCCAAAGGCGTGTGCATATGCGTGAGCAATGCTCGTGGGATTGCCAGTCGATCGATCCAATCCAGCGCTTCGTTCAGCGAGAAGTGACTGGGATGCGGTCTATACTGAAGCGCGTCGACGACGATCAGCTCAGCGCCCGTGATCGAGTTCTGCGCTGGCACCGGGAAGTCGCTGACGTCGCTACAATATGCGATCGGGCCGATCCGGAAGCCGAGGGAATGGATCGCTCCATGAACCTGCTGAAATGGCACCCAATCGATAGGCCCACCGGGCCCTTGGATGCGAAACGATGTGCCGGGACTGATTGCGCGATGACGCACGATCGGCGGATATGAGCTGCCGGCAGGCGTACGGAAACAATAGGCGAACGCGTCGAACATGCGATCGAACGTCGCATGATCGGCATACAGGTCTATGAGGCTGCGCTGCTCGAGAACGTATCCTCGAAGATCATCAAGACCGTGGATATGATCTGCGTGTGGATGCGTCACGACGACACCGTCGAGCCGCGTCACGTCTGCGGCAAGCATCTGCTCCCGGAAATCGGGACCACAGTCGATTGATACGCTCGTAGTCGCACCATCGGCTCGAATTCGTTGAACGAGCGCCGAGCACCGAAGCCGACGGTTCCGTGGCTGGCTTGGATCGCAGTTGCCCCAGTCTCCAGTGATGCGCGGAACACCTGGCGACGACCCACATCCCGATATCGTGAGACGGAGTCGGTCCGTCACGACGAGGAACCTGTACGCGGATCCGGTACCTTTCGGAAAAGGCGGAAGAAGTTGTCGCTTGTAATCTTCCCGAGCTCATCGAGGCTCAAGCCAAGGGCGTCTGCCAGCCGGGTTGCCGTATGCACCACATGAGCCGGCTCGTTGCGCTTACCGCGATATGGCGGCGGCGCGAGGTAAGGCGCATCGGTTTCAATCAGAAGGCGATCGCGAGGCACCTCTGCTGCGATCTTTCTCAGTTCGTCGGACTTCGGAAACGCGGCAATACCCGAGAACGAAACGTACCCTCCCAACTCAACGCCGACCGCTGCCAACCTCGGACCTGACGAGAAGCAGTGCAGAATGAACGGGAAGGCACCCTTCCCGCTCTCCTCTACGAGCACAGCCTCCATGTCAGCATCAGCTGCACGCGCATGAATCACCAAGGGCAACTGAGTCTCTCGAGACGCTTCGATTTGCCGGCGAAAGACACTCATTTGCACGTCACGTGGGGTGCGATCGTAGTGATAATCCAGACCTGCCTCGCCGATCGCAACAACCCTCGGCTCCGATGACAACCGAATGTACTCGTCAACGGTACAATGCGGTTCCTCGGCCGCGTTGAGCGGATGCGTTCCGACACTTGCAAAGACGTTATCGTATCGTCGCGTGATGGCGAGCAGATCGGCAAAGCGGGCGACGCGTGTCGAGATTGTCACCAAGAGGCCAACGCCTGCTTGTCTGGCGCGCTCGACGATCGCGTCGCGATCCTCCGTGAAGTCGGCGAAGTCGAGGTGGCAATGGCTGTCCACCAGAAACAGATCCGGCATTGTCAGGCCTGCGTATCCGCCTCGACATAGCGCGGGAAGATTCCGACCGGCGTCGGCAACGAGCGACCGAATTGGAGCATTCGCCCCTGCGACAGCTCGACGAAAGCACGTTCCGTTTCTCCGACGGAAAGGAGGTCGAGTAGCTTCGACATTGCGTCCGGCATCACGGGCTGCAACAGAAGCGCCGCGCGGCGGACGACTTCGATGGTCACATACAGAACCGTTCCCATGCGAGCTGGGTCCGTCTTACGAAGAACCCAAGGCTCTTGTGCCGCAAAGTACCGATTGGCTTCGGAAACAACCGAAACGATAGCGGCGAGCATGACGTGGAGTTCCTGGCGGTCAATCGCGGCACGACAACGCTCAAGGAGAGTGCCACTCAGATCGAGAATGGCGTGGTCGGCTTCTGTCAGCTCGCCCGGAGTCGGCAAAACACCATCCAGGTTCTTGGCGATCATGGAGAGTGAGCGTTGCGCGAGGTTGCCAAGGTCATTCGCAAGTTCCGAGTTCATGCGCGCGACGATGGCTTCATGCGAATAATTGCCGTCCTGACCGAACGGAACCTCCCGCAAAAGGAAGTAGCGGAACGCATCGAGCCCGTACGTGGCGATCAACGCCAGCGGATCGATGACGTTGCCGACCGACTTCGACATCTTCTCCCCTCGATTGAACAGGAAACCATGGACGAAGACGCGCTTCGGGAGCGGTATACCGGCGGACATGAGGAATGCAGGCCAATACACCGTGTGGAACCGTACAATGTCTTTACCGACGACATGTAAATTGGCCGGCCAAAAGCCGGACCGGTCGCCGCCATCGGGAAAGTCCGTCGCGGTCAGGTAGTTTGTGAGTGCATCCACCCACACGTACATGACGTGCCGCTCGTCGCCTGGAACGGGAATGCCCCAATCAAATGTCGTGCGAGAGATCGAGAGATCGCGAAGGCCGGAGCGAACGAAGCTCAAGACCTCGTTGCGCCGCTCGGTCGGCGCGATGAAGTCCGGGTTCGCTTCGTAGAAAGCGAGCAAGCGGTCTCCATAAGTCGAAAGGCGAAAAAAGTAACTCTCCTCCTCGACCCACTCGACGGGTGTACCTTGTGGTCCGAGGCGAACGCCCGCCTCGTTCAGCTTGGTTTCGTCTTCACCGTAGTAGGCTTCATCGCGGACGGAGTACCAGCCGGCGTAGGAGTCTTTAAAGATATCCCCCGCGGCCGCCATGCGGCGCCAAATCTCCTGGCAGGCTCGTCGATGGCGTTCTTGCGTCGTCCGCATGAAGTCGTCGTTGGAGCTGCCGACGCGCCGGCCCATCTCCTCGAATTCGGCTGAGTTGCGATCAGCCAGTTCCTGCGGCGAGACACCCTGCGCCTTTGCCGTCTGCAACATTTTGATGCCATGCTCGTCGGTTCCGGTGAGGAACAGAACATCGAACCCATCGAGACGCTTGAATCGCGCGATCACGTCCGTTGCGATCAACTCGTACGCATGCCCGATATGCGGCTTCCCATTCGGATAGGAGATCGCGGTCGTCAGATAGAAGCGTTCGGACATGGGTCTTCTTGGGCTGGAGCGTACTTGTCTGCGGCCATAGCCCATTGCAGAGACCGCCTCAACGAAAGGTTGGCGGAGTTAGGTCGCCTACGTGTTCACCGATCGCTGGCGCACGTCGTGGAGGTTCTGAAAAAAGGACAGTATCACCTGCTTGCGATCGAGGTTGTAGGCAGTCGCCTCGCGCCAGCGGGTCGTCTCCGATTGCCAGAGAGTTGCGATTGCGGCGGCATGCCTCGGCCGGGCGGCGAGCGCGTTGCGAGCCTCGTCGACCAGGTACGATGCAAAGGCGTCGAGCGCCAATGCGTAGGCAGACTCACGGCCTTTTTGGACGAGGCTGTCGGCCAAAGCTTGTATCGAGGTCCAATCCGGCTCCGAGGCCAGGACGAGACGCTCCGCGACGGATGCAATCTCCTGGCCCCCGTTGCGGAGCACGCCGAGTGCGCTGCGCACACTTCCACTCGATGAGATGACTGCGGCTCGAACCGCATCGTCACCATGGTCAGGATCCAACCGCTTCACGAGTGTCGTCACTTCGTTTGCTGTGAGCGGTTCGAACGGCAAGATGCGACAACGCGAACGGATAGTAGGCAGCAGGCGTCCGGCCGCATGGTTGCATATGAGAAAGAGGGACCGTGCTGGCGGCTCTTCCAACGTCTTGAGCAGCGCGTTGGCCGCACTTCGGTTCAGGTCGTCGGCAGGATCGATGATGGCGACACGCCAAGATCCACTGCTTGTCGAATGGAAGAAATGGTTGAGCCGCCGAATCTCGTCAACCGTGATCTGAGTCCGAAAACCTTCTCCCCGCTCGGCCGGCGGCCGCGCGAGGTGAAGCACCTGGGGGTGCGCAGCCTGTGCAATCTGCCGAACGACGGTAGAAGTCTCATCGAAGCGAAGAGCATCGCTGGTCCCCTCCGGTACGTCACCAGATATGAAACGTGCAAAGGCAACGGCAGTCGTCGCTTTGCCGATGCCGGCAGGCCCCTGTAGTAGCCACGCGTGGTGCATACGGCCGGATGCAAAAGCCTCCGTGAGCTCGTTCCATTGCGCTGCCCGCCCCATTAGGGAGACGTTCGCCGTCGGCGGTGGAATGCCGTCGAGATCGTCGTGGTTTGCCTCAGCCTCGATCATGCGATGGTTGGAACCGACATGTCAGAGGATGCCTGCAACCGTTGGCTGACCGCATTCATAATGCTGCTGGCGACGGTATCGGCGTCTTGTTGCGCGTCTATGACGACAAACCTATGCGGTTCGGCACGTGCGATCGCGAGGAAGCCCTGACGCCGTGCCTCATGCCGCTCGAGCGCTTCCCGCTCGAAGCGATCCACGACTCCATCCCGGCCGCGGCGAGCACTGGCGCGTGCGAGTCCCATCGCCGCAGGGAGATCGAGGAGTATGGTGAGTGAAGGTCGAATGTCTTCCAAGACGGCATCCTCGACAATGCGAAGAAACTCTGCGTCCGCTCCTGCTGCAAGCCCCTGATAGACGCGGGTCGAATCGTGGAATCGGTCGCAGAGTACGATGGCGCCGCGCAACAGCGCGGGACGAATGACGAGTTCGATATGGTCCAAGCGCGCCGCAGCGAACAAGAGTGCCTCGGTTTCCGTACCGAGGGTTTCCGCGGCACCCGATAGAACAAGCGTTCGTATCGCGTCGGCGCCCTGTGTGCCGCCAGGCTCACGCGTTGAAACGAGATCGTAGCCTCGCCCACGAAGCCAATCCGCAAGACGCGTGATTTGTGTCGTCTTCCCAGCGCCTTCCCCGCCTTCAAAGGTTACGAACAGGCCCTCACCTCTTCCGACGGTCGTTTCGACAGTCACAATTTCCGGATCCATCCGAAAGCGATCTCTTGCGCGGCATCCATGGCACGCATCGAGAACGTGCCTTGATGGATTGTCTTGCCGGCGAAGAGTTCCGTATCGAGAGCCGGTTTTCCATCAATCGTTATATGCAATGTTCCAACCCGGGCGTTCTGCTCAACCGGAGCATGCAAGGGTCCGTCGTAGCGGATTTCGGCACGAACGAGATCGGGTCGACCTTTCGGCACGAAGGCAACGACATCGCTCTTCACCAGAAGCGGAACCGACGTTTCGAAACCACCAAAAACGTTGGCGGTGCCGACAGGCAGGATCTGTGTGAAGAGAATACGGCGCTCGAAACTATCACGCGCCCATGCCAGCAGCCGTTCTGTTTCCTTCGTTCGGACGGCATCGCTCGTCAAACCACTCAGGACAGCGATAGTCCCGCGCGGCCCGTCTTCGGCCAGGGCGGCAATCGAATATCCCTGGCCTTCCGCGAACCCTGTCGCCAGACCCGTGGCATTGCTTGTGCCACGCAAGAGTGGGTTGCGGTTTCGCTGGAGGATCTTGTTCCATTCGAATTCGGGCTGAGCGTAGATGCCGTACCATGCGGGGTAGTCTTGGCGCATACGCAGCGATAATTGCGCGACATCCCGAGCCGTCGTGAACTGTCCTTCAGCCGGGAGCCCGGTTGCGTTCACAAAATGGCTGTCCGCCAAGCCAATCTCGCTGGCGCGCTCATTCATGCGAACCGCGAATGCACTCTCGGTTCCAGCGATGCCTTCGCCGAGAATGATCGCCGCATCGTTCGCCCCCTGAACCATGACGCCGCGTAGAAGCGCGTCGACTGGAACGGTCGACCGCACAGCAGCAAACATCGTCGCCGTACGAGATGGTGCGCCACCGGACCGCCAGGCATGATCCGAGACGGGAAACGCGGTCTGCGCTGTCACCTCGCCCTTGTCCAGCGCACTGAGAACCGTTTCAACGGTCATGATTTTTGCGAGAGATGCAGGCTCGAACCGCTCGCTGGCAGACTTTTCGAAAAGGACAGTTCCTGTTTCGACATCGAGAACCAGCGCAGTCGTTGCTGGCGTTTCGATCGCAAACGGCTTGTCGTCCTGTGCGAGGGTCACCGCTGGTGACACCACCAGAACGCCGGCAAACATCAACGCGATACAGCGTCGACCGTCTGCTTTCATCATGCGTCCGCCGTTTTCTCGTCGAAACTCATCCATCGCCCAACTTAGCAGATATGATCGCATCGGACAGCGCTGCCGCGGCGTCGGACGTTCTCAATCGTGGAGTACGAATGCGGATCCGGCTCCGGCGTGCCACACCTTGGTCAGAAGCTCGTCGGCGTTCACGCCGTCCGGCATCTGAATGGCGAGAGACCCCTCACCCTCGTCCAAGAGTTCGAGACCCGAGAGGGCGATCAACTTCGAAAGGCGCAGCCGTGTGGAACGATCGACCAAGCCGACCTCGATCCGCTCTCCTTCGGGCGCGCGCACGCTTCTGGGTTCCCGCATGATGTCCAGGACAGCCGCGCGTGAACCCCTCGGCTCCCCGGCAGGCGCATAAGATAAGACCAGCCCGCGCGAACTGGGCACGGGCGTGCTCGTTGGCGCATCATAGGTCCGGATCAAATCCTCGACCGACATGGCCGCTGGTGCGGGCGCCGTTGCCCGAGGTGAAACTGGCTTCGGGGGGGCAAAGGCGGTCGCAACGAGCGTCGTCGCGGCGTGCGCGGGCCGGTTCGAGGCAATCATGACGCCCGTCGGCAATCCATCGTCGATCGGTCTGCTTTCGCCCGGTCGATACGATGCCATCAAGATCTTCGTGTCGTCGCCTTCAAGGGGAGCCCGCCCGACATACTCGACCTTGACGTCCGCAATGCCGTCCCGCTGGAAACCCAGCAATTCGGCTGCCTTGGACGATACATCCATGACCCGGTCATGCATGTAGGGTCCACGATCGTTGACCCGCACCATCACGGAGGCACCAGTCTTCCGGTTTGTGATCCGCGCGTATGACGGAAGCGGGAACGTCGGATGCGCTGCCGATAGATGGTACATGTCATAGACTTCCCCGTTTGCCGTCAGGCGACCGTGGAAGTTCGCGCCATACCAAGAGGCCTGGCCGGTCTTGACGTATCCGGGCTCTTCCTTCGGATAGTACCATTTCCCGCGCACCTTGTACGGCTGCCCCGTCTGGTCCCGTCCCCCTCCCTTGGGCACACGCTTGAGACGCGTCACGCGCGGGCTCGCCTTCACGCCGAAGATGGAGGAACTGAAGATCGGTGCATCGTCGTCAGGGGCCAACTCCTCATGAGTAGAGGACGCTTGCGACTGACATCCGGCAACGAGACACGCACTCAATGCGAGCGCGGCCGCGCGGGCCAACCAACGGTGGCTTGATCCCCCGATCAGCAACATCCGTTCCCCCATCTGCTTGCTCGAACCCTGCGTGGACCGCTCGCAGTCGCGAACACAGAACCGCATTCCTCGCTGAGGAATGTTGACAACCGATGAATCAGAACGCAACCCGCACTTTCCCAAGGACTAGTGCAAGTTGCGTTCACCTCGCGCGATATCCACAGAGCAATAGTGCCGGAGGCGTTTCTCGGCCGGCCGACGCCGGCCAATCCGCGTCAGCGTGAGGCAACGTATTCGCCAGCGCTACAACACAACCCAACTGTTGGCCGATCCTTCATTATCCATCGTTAGAAAGGATCGGAGGGCATTGGGAAGGCAGAACGGATCATGAGAATTGCGATCGTCGGCTGTGGATACGTGGCCGACTACTACATGCTCACCCTACGCAATCACCCCAATTTGGCGGTCTCTGGCGCCTTCGATCGCAAGTCGGATCGCCTGCGTGAGTTCACCACATTCCACAAGATCCCGGCATACGACAGCCTTTCTGCCCTTCTCGCTGATACCAGCGTCGAGATGGTTCTCAATCTAACGAATCCTGGCAGTCACTACGAGATATCGCGTGCTGCCCTTGAGAGCGGGCGGCACGTTTATTCCGAAAAACCGCTCGCAATGACGATAGAGGACGCTGAAGACCTCGTTCGGATCGCGGCCGAACGGGGTCTGGCGATCACGGCGGCCCCCTGCTCGATACTGGGCGAGGCTGCCTTGGCTGCCGGGCAGGCGATCCAAAATGGCCGCCTCGGTCGCGTTCGCCTAGCCTATGCCGAGATGGAGGACTCGATGGTCTTTCGCGAGCGCTTCCACGATTGGCGCTCGCCGTCGGGAGCGCCCTGGCCGGCCGACGACGAGTTCGCCGTTGGCTGCACGTTGGAACACGCTGGGTATTATCTCACTTGGCTTTGTGCCTTCTTCGGGCCGGCGCAGGAGATAACGGCATTCTCCGCGCGGCTCTTCGATCAAAAGGGCGTTCCGGCACCGAAGGGCGGATGGGCCGGGGACTTCTCAGTCGCTTGCCTGCGGTTTGCAGACGGTGTGGTTGCCCGACTGACATGTGGTCTAGCGGCACCGAAGGACCGTTCTCTTCACGTGGTGGGTACGGAAGGCACGCTCACTGTTACGGACGGCTGGAATTACCGGTCCGGCGTGTGGCTACGCGATCCCGAAGGGCGTCCGATGTCACGTATTCCTAAACTCCCGCAGGCTTTCGGCCGTATCGAACGCTACCTCCCCGGACGGCATTGGCTCGGCGAGCGACTGCCGCTTGGGCCAAACAGGGCCGTAACACCCGGCTACCCATCTCGCATGGATTTTTCGCGTGGGCCGGCCGCAACGGCAGAGGCGTTGCGCGCGGGCAAACCCGTACCCATGCCCGCAGACTTTGCATTGCATATAACGGAGTTGGCCCTCGTCGCTCAGGACGCAGCGCGCTTCCCCTCACCCTATAAACCGCGAACAGCCTTTGCGCCGCTTCCGATCAACTAACTGATCTGCGTCATCGCTTCGTCAATGATCCGTAGGGTCCGACAACTGTCTGCGAGCGGTATGATCGGACTTTCCTGCCGGCCGGCGCGCAGACATTCTGTCATGTGGTCAACCTGATACTGGAGGCCACTTCCTTCGAAGAGGGTCAGCACACGACGCGCGCGCAACGGACGCAGCCCATCCTTGATCGCTCTTAACCGCGAGATGCGCGCGCCCGCTTCGATGCCGGCCGGGTATGATACTCTCTCCGTTACTGAACCGGGTCGGCGTGTGCGCCGGAGCGACAGTAAGGGCGGTGAGAACAGCGGCGATTGGGCTTCGACAACGCCGTTGTCGCCGACAATCGAAAGACGATTTGTTGCCTCGGCGTCCCAAGCGGACGATAAGCTAGCAAAAGCGTCACCGTGCTCGATGAGCAGTTCCGCGCGCATAACGACGCCAGCGTTGTTACGCCGACCGCTCGCTTGGACTCGGGTCGGTGGCCCAAGCAGATGCTGGGCTAGCGAGATCGGGTAGACGCCAAGATCCAACAAGGCACCTCCCTTCGTGTCGGAGATCGATGTACCGGAGGATGGATAGCCGATCTCGGCGTGGACGCGCCGGATGACGCCCAATTCCCCACTCTCGCAGATGGCTTTCAGACGTCGGATGCCGGGAGTGAAGCGCGCCCACATCGCCTCCATGACGAAGACGCCCTTGGATCGTGCGAAGCTACAAACGTCCTCAGCTTCGTCGGCGGTTATGGCAAAGGGTTTCTCGACCAAAGCAGCTTTGCCGGACGCGATCGCGCATCGCGCATGCGCAGCGTGGACGACGTTCGACGTCGCAACATAAACCGCATCGACGCTCGGCAACGTCATAACCGCTTCGATGCTTCCATGGAACACGGTTTGCCCGACTGCACGGGCGAAGACCCGCGCCTTCTCGGCGTCACGCGCCCCGACGGCAACAATGCGCGCATTGCGGGAATAACGCATATCCGCCGCAAAGCGCCGCGCAATCGCACCCGTTCCAATCACTGCTATACCGAGCCGGCCCGACGCCATTCACACTATCCCGCGCTGTACGATCGGCATGTCCGCACCGAATCCCTTCCACACGGAATGCCGCGGAACCAGCTGAAGCCAGACGCTTCACTCGATTCTCGAGAGCGTAGAGTGGCGGATGGGGTGTCATACGCTCCCAGCACCTAGGAGACTGTTCCGGCAGACGAAACTTACGATACCCACCTACCCTGTACCCACCGCCGTACCCACCAATTTCTGCAGGTTCGTTTCCCCAGAAATTAGAAACATACCCACCGGCACCTCGACGGCAGTGGTGGATAGCAGGGGAAACAGGATCGAAGCTAGCGTGCGCCGTCGACCCTTCGCCGACATCTCCATCACGGACGAAGCAGGAGCGGATCGCGCTGAAGATCCTGTTCCCGAGGGAGTGGGGCTAGCGGGACGCCGCGAACCGCCGCATCAGGCACTGCGCAAACCCCTCGTTCGAGCGGTAGCCCAAAGGCCCATGGTCTAACCGCACGATCTCGACGGGCGAATGACGACTTTCGATCCAACTTGGCCATTCGACGCCAGATCTATTCCACCCGAAAGCGGACACATGCTCACCCGGCCTGCGTGCTGGTGACAAAGTTGGCGAAAGTATGCGCCGTTCCGTTGGCGGCTATGTGAGCGTTTCGAGCGACCTCCCTCGCTCCGACGTGATCGATTGTCCGCATCCGCCACGTCCTGGGACCCGTACCTCGTCGTGAGGAATGGGCAGGGTCAGCAACAGCATGCGCAGCGAACTCGGCGACCGAGGTGACCCACCACCGTCACAACCCAACCCGCACATCGCTCATCGCGACATCCATCTCCTGTACGCGCTCGCCGAGCGCCTTCGGCGAACCAACCCACGGGCTGCAAGGCATATCGAACTCGCAGCCGACCTCCTGCTGCGCGCTTCGTCCTGACCCGTTCCGCTTCGAGTACAGCTCGTGCGCATCTGGTTGCCTGCCTCGAGCAAGTTGCGGCTGGCGATCCAGACGCTTTGCAACAGGTCTACCTTCTGACTGCGCCCAAGCTGCGCCGCGTTGCCGACGACCTTCTGCGCAACCATGACGAGGCTGACGAACTCGTCCACGAGGCGTTCTTGGCGGTTTGGGCAAAGGCCCACCGCTTCGATCCGGCCAGAGGCAGTCCCGTAACCTGGCTCGTCACGATCGTCCGAAACCGCGCACTCGATCGACTTCGAGCACGTCGCAGGACCGGGATCCAGGTTCCGCTCGAAGAGGGACAAGAGATTGCGGATGAGCGGCCCGATGCACTCGCCCAAGTCGCCGCTGATAACGACGCTCAACGGCTACGCAGCTGTCTCACGACCCTAGATATCCGCACACAACGCTTCATCACCCGTACGTTCTTCGAAGGGCTACGCTACGAGGACCTTGCACGGGAAGAAGCCGTACCGCTGGGAACCGTCAAGACGGTCATTCGCCGTGGCCTCATCAAGCTGCGGCTAGAATGGGATCGCGGTACAGTAGATTGACCTGCGGCTTGGCTTCGTCAGATCAGTCGCCGGTAAGCCAACCGCATTCCAGCACACCGTTCATTCACCATCCTCCATGCATGATGCCTTCCAGAGCGGCGCAGGAGGCACCTTTGACCGATCGCACTCAGACCCTCCGTTCGCCTAGCATTATGTCTCTCGTCCGCGAGGCGATGCGCCGTTCCCCATCCCATACGATCGACGACGAGATCCCGTTGGCGATCCTGCTTCGTCTGATCGAGGTCGACGAGGCCGAGGCACGACATGAAGCGCAGATCGCAGCTTTCAGGGCCGGCAAGCGCTAACGCCTTTGCCCCCCCCCGGCATTGGGTTTAACGCCCCGCCGCTGCGAACCGGCGCATCAGGCACTGCGCCAGCCCCTCGCCTGACCGATAGCCCATGCCGGTCACCGGCGGCAGCGCGGGCGCAATGTCGGCGGGCGAATGACCGCTATCGACCCTTCCAAGCCATCCAACGCGACGAACATGCGTTCCGAAAGCGGACGCCTTTCATGCCTTCGCACCATGGGTCGATTGCGGTCTTGGTCGAATAAGCCATGCCACAGGGCGAGAGTAGGCGATGGCATGAACGGTGGCGTAGAGGCTGATTCCCACTAGAATGTACAGGAACCATGTGCCGAAGTTCGGCAGGCCATCGAAACGGTAGTAGTCAATTACCAGCTTGGCGACGAACTCGAAGACCGTTGCGAAGACCGCGCTTGTGAAGACGAGAAGCCAATACTCCGACCGGGTCGGCCGGCGGCCAAGATGCCTGACGACGTAAGCGAAGGCGCAGATCGCCGCGACGATCATCCCTGCGAGCGACAGTGCCCATTCACCCGTGAAGTCCCTCGTGATCGAAACCCATTCAGTAAGTGCGTAGAGGGGGATGTAGACGGCGAAGTAGCGGACGAGAAACGGACCCATGCCGCCGAACGTCATCCTATTGGACGGCGGTTCAGGGGGTGGGCCAAGCTGCGCCTTCTTCGCTTTGATCCACTCCAAACTTCGCTCTGCGAAGCGGCCCCCTCGGAAGAAGAGCATATTGCCGAGAACGCCCTTAAACAGCGGGAAACCGATGAGGATCAGTAACACTAATCCATCGATGCCGGCTTGTTGCGTGGATTGGACCACAAGAGCGTTGAGCGTAACGTCAACAACCAGCACGATGATGGAACCGACAGCGACAAGCGACCAGTATTCGCGGGATGTTGGAAGGCGGAGCTTGTCTTCGAGGAATCGAAGGTAGGTGAACCCTGCGGCACCGATGAGCGCGCCGATACTCATATGGGATGATCGAAACTCAAAGAACAACGTGGCGATCATAGCTCCAACGAAGATGATGCCCAACACGCCAACATAGATGAGAGCGTAGTAGATACCGTATCGCAGAATTTCTTTCGTCGGCATGTCGTTCAGCGCCCCAACGCATCTCTGACAACGTGGAAAGAGCACACCTCGAGGTCAACCGTCGAGTGCATACCGATCTCTAACGTCCGCTATGGTTGTTTTCGATGGTAAAAGCCGATCATCGCATTCCGAGCCGGTCGTGCCGATCGCCACATGGAAACCTGACGCCCAACACAGTCAGATGGGTTTCGACCCTTCCAAGACATCTCCCGCCATGTTCCATACTTCCCGAAAGCGGATGTCGATAGACAGATGACCGAACGTGGTGATGCTACAGGCGTGGGATGACCAATCTAAGGGAAGGCACTTGCCTGCTGCGCATCGTCCTCGGAGGTCTGACAGCGCTCTGCGTCACGCTCGCAGTGATCGCGGTCTACCGGACTGTGGACGCAGCTCGATACGCGATGTCGCCCGAGGAGACGACCCTCTACCTCATCTACGCCATTCCGCCACGCAGCGTCCCGAGAACTGCCGGGATGTACATCATACGCTGGGAGGCGAAGACGCAATCCGAGCAGCTCAATCCTACGTTGATGACCGTCAGGCGAAACGTCGGGTGTCGGGTCGAGCTTGTGAGCAGGACCGTCGACGAGGGCGACCCGACGGTCACGAAGGTTGAGCGGCGAATCTACGACTGGGGCCGCGTCCGCGCCGACGACATCACCGTCGAAAAGGTCCTCGTTCCCGGCCAGGGATACGAAGCGTACTACATGAACGTGGAGGTGCCGGGTGAGACGATGAGGCATCAGGCATTCCGCGAGACTCGCCAAGGTACCGAGACGGTCACATCCGGGGAGTTTGCAGGGTCTCTTCGCTTCGAGTGGCCATATGTACCCGGACAAGACAGCGTGTATGCGCAGAACCGGGAGCCGTTTCTCGCACTCATGCAGCGATGCACTGGCAAGACGCCGAAGCTTCCAGAACTGCGAGAACCGCTAGTCCCAGAGGGAGGGATCGCGACATGATCGGAAGAGCCGGCCTCGCTCTGGCCGTGGGGCTAGCCGCATCCTCCGCCCTAGCCTCCGCCGCGGAACCGGTGCGGTATACCGTCCGGTACGGCTTAACCTTGGGTACGTTCGAGCCTGTTGCTGGGGAAGCCCTATGCATCGCCGATGCGGACTGTGTGATCCCGCTTTCGCTGTCGCCCAGGATTGAGATCAGTTTGCGAGGCCATCCCGAGAACCCAAGATGGGGAACGGCCTTCGTCTTCTGCCCAGGGATGGACTGCGGCTTCGGCAACGGTCGACGCACGACCGGGTACGGCGGACGGGTGAACCGCCTCCTCATCTACGATGGTGTTGCTCAAGAAGGCGGGATAGAAATACTCGGTCTGAGGCGTCTACCGCTGCTCGGTCAGTTCGATTTCGCGATCAGCCGGTAAGTCGCCCCATCGCGATCGGCAGCTTATCGGCAACCTCGTTCAGAAGCCGACCGGCAGCTTTCCACCCTCTGAAGCCGCTCGGCTGCATTTCACTGGGCCGAACGCGGTATGTCCGGAAGTGTGTATCGCTCTGGTCTGAAGCCATACGACGACCGCTCACCAGTGAGGATAACGTCCTTGCCGTAGTAGTCGGTAAAGGCACCGTTCAGCTTCACTCCACAGAGACGTCGACTTGCGAACTCCGGGTTGTCGCCGGTCACACCGGGACAGTACTTGTTGTAGGATGCGCTCTGGATCACGAACGGGACGCTCGCATGATCGACGCGACCCATGTCGTGGAGGATCAACGGCAAATAGCTCCGCAGCCCGAGATACGCCATTACCCCGATCGCGACGGCAAGAAATATCGTGTTGCCGGCGAACTTCAGGACCGTGTGGGGACCGACGACCCGATCCCCGTCCTCCTCCGGAAAATAGCGGGGAAACGAATTTCTGAACTCGGGATGCGAGTGAGCCCGCGCGAACGAGATGCAAAGCGGCACGAACACGGCGGCGGTCAAAATACCCGCGCCGCAGAGCGCGAGCGGCTCTATCGTCTCGGATACGGTGAGACTGCGCAGGAAGTGCTTCTCGTCGAACGGGTCGAAGAACATTAGAACTAGGGCGATGACGAGAAGTATGTGGATCGTGACGCTGAAGGCAGTAAGCCAACCGTCTTTGATCGTCCAACTGCGAGTAGCCATGTCGGTACCTCGTCTCTGCAGACGGCAGGTTATCGGCCTACACGGCTGAAAAACAGACCGACCGCTATCCACCCTTCAACGCCGTCGGCTGAAGGCGAATATCCGTGCCTCGGTCTCGCTTGGCTGGAGAAGCTGACAAGGCTTGCCGTTGATCTCCTGCAGCTGGGCGCAGATCAGCTCGATGTTGCGCTCCGAGCGCCGCGAGCTTTCGCCGCTCATCACGATCAAAGCGGCAATCGCGGCCGTGAAGCAGAACATGGCGCCGATGATCAGGATCAGGTCTCGCTTCGTCATATTACGCTCCTCCGCGAAAGGGTGAGGTCTCGAACTCGGGGATGGCCAGTTGCGCCCCGGCCATGATGCGCTCCAGCTTGCCGACATGGCGTGAGTAGTCCGCCAGCATGATTTCCTGTCGCTCGATCGTGCGGGCCTGGTTCATCATGGCCTGCTTCACGTCGGTCAGCTGGCGTTCGAAGTCGCGGCGGATCTCGGCCAGTCGGTCGTCGCCATCCTCCTCGAGCTTGGCGATCGCCTTCTGAAGATCTGCGACGCGGCCCTCGTAGCTCTTGGCCTGCGCTTCGGTGTTGGACTTCGTGTAAAGAAAGACCGCCCCCAGCACGCCGCCGAGCGCGGTCATGACGGTTGCGAACTCGCCAAGGGAGATGCCGTTCATCTGCATGGGACTTTCGCTAGGCGCTCGCGTTCGCCGGAGCCTTGTAGGCGCGCCAGAAGGCGAAGCCGGCGCACAGGATGACAGCCACCACCGCGGTCACGCCGCCGAAGATGACGAGGAGCTGCGTCGTCGACAGGCTGGGAAGCCAGTTGGCGGCCGACAGCGCCCCGCTGACGCCGGTCATGCCGCCGACGCTGGCGAGCGCACCCGCTGCACCGCCCTTGGCAGCACCGATCGCCTTGGAGATCGCCGCGATCGGATCCGGGGCCGGGAGCGGCATCGTTGTCGGCGCCGGGAAGAAGGTCGGCGTGGGCTCGGCCTCGTCGACAGGTTCGGGCTTGGGAAGAGCGACGGGCGCCGGCGGGACCGGATCAGCTGCAACCGCGACCGACGCGCGAGACAAGGCCAGAACTTCGGCTAGAACCGCCTCCACCTTGGCCGGCTGGACTAGCGCCTTGTTCAGCTGATCGCCGGCATAGTAGCTCTGGCCGCGCGAGAGCGTGCGGTGCGCGCCTTTCGTGGCCCGAAGCACCGGGAACGACGCCCACTCCTGCGCCAGGCGCTTGCCGAACTCGTCGCGCGTGATCGTGCCGGCGACGAACGGCTCGTAGCCGCGGCGCTTCAGAAGGTGGAAGCCGAGACGGTCCTGCAGATCGGGATCGAGCACCTGCGCACCACGGAGCCCGAGCTCGGCCTTCAGGTCCTTCAGCGTGTTGCGCATGAACTGGTAGCCGCCGGTGGCCGACGACTTGAACCGGCGCGTCCAACTGGCCTGGCTTGCGATCACCTCGTCCACCGTCATCAACGTGACGGGCTTGGGCAGCTTGCCCTGGTTGTGGCCGTAAATGACGTCGTAGCCCGATCGATCGTCGGTGCCGACCTCGGTGGCGCGAATGAAGTCGAGAAGGCGCGCGGCGCCGGCAGGGACGGTGCGATCCATGAGTGTGCTCCAGGCATAAAAAAGGCGCCACACGGGCGCCATGGGTTGTTGAATACGTCTCTGCCGCTTACCGATGACGCAGCGGGTCAAAGCGAAAGAGTTGCCTATGCTGCCGTCTCAGGACGCTCGGATCGGTCAGTCGCTCGAAGAAGGCCGGCCGCACGCGGCAGGCGCCTTCACGAAAGCCTTCGAACGGCTGAACTTGCTACACCGGATCGCACCGCGCGCCCCGGTGGAACGTGTACGGCTGCAGGTTTTGATCTCGCGCGTCCTGCCGGCGCAGACACCCAGTCAAGCGGCGGTCCTGACGCGGCGCGGCCGGCCGAACGATCCACTGACGCAGGAGTTGCGAGAAGCGGGCAAGCGCTCGGCCTCGCTAGGTTCCTGGCCGGAAACGGTCGAACTCGATGGGCTCGCCGCCGAGATCGACCGTTTGGAAAGTGATCCAACGCTCTCGGCGATCCTCGACATCCGTGCGGCCTTGCGCGAGCTCATCCCGCAACAGCAGAACGTCGAAATCCGTCGCTGGATGACGATGGCGCTGACGCCGGGCGACCCGATCATTAGCAACACCGGTGACGTGATCGTCTAGTTCGAGGCGACCGTCCATTCGAGCGGCAGGCCCGGCCGGCTATCCTTCATGCGTCGGTCGGGTCGTCACGCCGCCATCTCGCCCGTGTAGGCGCTGATCTGCGGAATGCGGAACTCGATCGAGGCGGTGAGCGCCTGGTTCGCGAACCCACTGATGTCGAGCCAGGGATACTCCTGCGTCGCGCCGGCCGTCGTCAGAGCATGGCCCGGGCGCAGCAGCGCATCCCACTCCTTGGCGTCGAAGGCCAAGGCGTTGGTCGAAGTGGATCCGGCCCACTCTGCGTCAGCTGCCGGATCTCCGAGGCTCGGCTCGAACTGGCCCCCGTTGCGCCGCAGCTTCAGCGAGACGCGGCCGAGGTTCTGTGAGCCGGCCAGGACCTTCGAGAACATCGTCAAATCGAAGCGATCGGTTCCGAGCGCGAGACCCATGCCGAAGCTCGTTGGGCCGCGCAGTGAGATTGCCGAGGCCGACGATCCGTTGGCGAGGTTCGCGATGTCGAGCCGCCAGATGCCCGTCGCGGTGTCGAGGCTCGAGACCACCGATCCGCTCGCCGCCGCATCGATGTTCACCGACCAGCCCAACGGCGCGGCGCCGGTCGGAACGACGGTCGCCCCCGCAAGCGTACCACCCGTCGCCGTGAACTTGCCGCCCGCCAGAACGCCTGCACGCGCCGTCAGGTCGATCGCAGGCATGGCCGCTGCGATGATCGGTAGGCAGGCGCGCCCCTTGGCCTGAACGCCAGCGGTCGCATCGTGAATGCCGTCCGATCTCAGCATGCCGGCGGCCGGCGTGTTGCTGTCAGGTGCCGAGGCAATGGCATTCCAGGTTGGCAGAACGTAGATGCCCTTCGACGGGTCGTGCTTCGAACGCGCGTAGTCGCGCCACGCAGCGAAGTCGGCGATGATCGAGGCCGTAACGGTCGTCGTCTTCGGCGCCTCGTCGCAGATGAAGATGACCTCCTTGGTCGTGCGCAGCTGCGCGATGATCGTATCGAGGTCGGCCTTGGACTGCGCCAGGCTCACCGGGTCGCCGTCCCGGAAGTTGTTGGTGAACGCCAGGACAAGGGCGGCCTTGGCTGGCGATGCGACTGCGGCCGCCAGATAGTTCGCGATCAGGTAGGGGCTCTGCTGCCCGCCCTCGCCCACTGTGTTGGCACGATTGAAGTCGATCTGCCCCTTCGACAGCTGGCGCAGCCCCGTCAGCAGACCGCCGGCCATCTGATAGGCGTTCTGCTCGACCGGCGGTGTCGCCCCGTTCATCGCGAAGGTGAACGTGTTGATCATGCTGTGCCCGAAGGCGACGATCGTGTTGGCCGACGCCTTCACCGGGGGCAGGACAACACCGCCACCGATGATGCCGGCGCCGATATAGGCGGCCACAAGACGCGAGTTCGAAAGGCGGACCATGGGGTTCTCCTTGGGCGCACGAAAAAGGCCGCCCTGGTGGAGAGCGGCCGCAAAGGTGGATGGGGTGGTGAGGTCGGCTTAGGTGAAGCGGTAGAAGGCGACCGCGATCGTCATGGCGAAGCGTTTGGGCCGCGATACGCCATCGGCTGCCAGCGCCGCGTTGGAGGCGCCCGCCGCCGTGATGCGATCGACGCCGCTGCGCAACAGCTCGTCATGGAGAGCTGCGGCCTTCAGGTAGCGCGGATCGTGCGGGTCGAAGATCCACCGGAGAAGAACCGGGATCGATACGTCAAAGACGGTCCCGTCTCGAACCTCGAACCACCAGCCCGAGCCCTTGGCGCCAATCTCCCAGCGCGTTGCGCCGTGCTGGCGATACTGGATGCCCTCCAGCCGCTCGAAGACGACGACGGCCTGCGTGTAGGCGCTCACTGCGTTGGCCAGTACCCATCGTCGACGAAGTTGGTTGGGATCGGATCAGCATCCTTCAACGCGCGGGCCGCGAAGGTGTGGACGCTCTTGTGATTAGCCGCCGCCTGCCCGAAGGCGATGACAGTCGGCGCGTCCATCGGTACGAGGGAGTTGTCCGCCGCGATCCAGCGGAAGTCCTCGTCGCCATCATGCCAGCGCAGATCGCCGGGTTTCTTGCCCGAGAGCGTCACCGCCATGTGCGCAAGCGAGGCGGCGCCAAGGATGTTTTCGCGGTCGGCAGGGCGCGCTTGAAACAACGTGCCGCCAAAAAGGAAGCCAGCATCAATGCGACGATCGCGCTCTGCGTCGACCATTGGCGACATGGTCAAACGCAGCGCCAAAACCCGCGCCGCCATCTCAGCCGCCTTGGCCGCGTCGAACTGCGTTTTGGTCAGTGTGGACAGGATGCCGGGAATGTCCGTGCGGCCCGTGGTGGTGCCGTAGAGGATGTCGTAGTTCGACCCGGTGATCGGCCAGCGGGTTTCCAGCGCGAAGTCCCGAACGCAGCCGGCGGGATCGACAGGCCCGCCACGCGTCGGCTGCACGTTCGCGGGAATGCCAGTGATGGCGTCGACGGTGGTGAAGGAGACGTAGGTCAATCTGGGCTCCTTCAGGTCGGCGTCACGAGGCGGATGGCGCGGCTGGTGTAGTTGGTACTGTCCGCTCGCTCTCCGTTGACGTACTCGCCCGTCGTCATACGGATCAGATTGGCGCGCTGGACGAAATCGCTGTCCGAATAAACCTCGGACGTCCACCAAGGGGTGCTCTCGAATGCTTGCGCACCGCCCACTTGAAACAGCGCAAGGCCGCGCAGGTTGGAGCTGACACGCGCCATAATAGCTCGCGCGCCCAATGCCCAATCGGTGAAACCGTTCGAGACGAGGTCGTTCGCAGACTGGTTCGCATAACTCCAGCTTCCAGCGGCGGCGGTCGAGCGATCCGCAAGAACGATATCCTTCCCGTCGTCAGTTTGACCGGCGAAGAAACCGCCTTGGTACGGGCTGCCGAGATCCGGACGGAACACGGTCGCAGTCGTGAAGCTCGTCGCCGCACCCGGCGAGACGCCGCCGTTCGTGTCGGTATCGACGCAGCGCACCTTGTAGACCGTATTGGCGGACAGGCTGTCCTTCGGGCTAGCGAGAGTGGCCGATGCCTGCCCCACCGCTCCGTTGACCGTGACGATGGTGGCGAAGTTGTCCTTGGACAGCTCAAACCGCCGTGCCGCCTGTGCCGTGCCGTTCGGATGCGAATAGGCCGAGGCGGTGAAGGTGACCGCTTGGTTCTGCGCGCCGACGTTGGTGGCGCCGTTGGCGGGCGCCGACATGACCGGGGCGACGGGCAGGCGCGGAAAGGTGAACGAGACCGGAGCCGACCAGCCCGACGACACGTCTTTGGCGTCTGTCTGGATGGCGCGCAGGTAGTAGGTCGTGCCGCCGGTGAGCGTCGCCTGCGCATTCGCCAGCGAGGCCGAAACACCGGTCTGCGTCAGTACGCCCGTGTCGTAGACGATGGTGTTCGCTGCGAAGCTCGCCGCCGTCGCGATGCGGAAGCGGATCGTCTTCTGCGCTTCGCCGTAGAGTGAGGTCAGCCGGTCCACCGATAGAAGCAGCGCCCCGCCCGTGAGGCTCGGCGTCGATCCCTGCGCCGGCGCGGTGACGATCGGCGGGAGCACCTTCGGCACCTCGGGCAGCACGACAGCGCCCGACATGCCGTTCACGCTGGTGACGGGGCCAGCCTCGATCGCGGCGACGGCGTCGGCAAACCGATCGGCGGCCTCAGCCACGTACTGTCCGACGGCTGCCACGTCCTGCAGCGCCAGCGGGAAGTTGACGACGTGCCCGTCGCCGTCGAAGCCGCCGGGGTTGGCAGGCGTTGCGACGCTGCTGTTGAAGTAGGAGGCAAGTCGGGTCAGCGACGTTTGCACGAAGCCGGGAATGGCCATCAGACGATTTCCTCGAAGGTGAGAGAGCCGGCAGCACGCCCCGGCGAGACGCCGCGCGCGATCGGGGGCAGTTCCGGCATGCGACCGAGCCAGGACAAGCGCTGCCGGTTCACGACGTCGTCGGGCCGCTGGACGAGGAAGACCTCGAGGTCCGTGCCGGCTTGGCGGAACAGCTCGTAGAGTTGCGACAGCATCTCGGGCTCGGGCAGGTAGTCCCATGATCCGCGCATCGTCCGTGGATGGCGCTTGCGGCTGTGATAGAGCGTGCCACCGAGCGAGCGTGCGGACGTTGAGCGAGCCAGGAAGCCGAGCTCGACGCCGGGCTTCAGGTTCAGCGAGAACTGCCACTGCCCCGCAAGGAACAGGCGGCCGAGGTCCAGGAAGCCGTCGTCGTTGCTCTGGTCGCCGAACTCCACGGTGAAGCGCGACACGAAGAACAGCTGCGGCATGATCGTGATGATCGACTGCGTCGAGCCGACGAGGCTTTCGGCGTCGGGCCGACCCGTCCAGAAATTCGGATCCCGCCACTGCATCTGCGCCGTTGGGCGTTCGCGGGGATAGATGTCCTCCCAGCCGTCCGACGCCTCACTGCCCGTCTGCCAGACGAGTTCGCCATCCGGCGCATCGCTGATCGCGGGTCCGTAGGCTCGAACCCTCTTGCGCCCGGCTGTCGAGGCGTTCGTGTTGATGAAGACGATCGCGCGAATAGAGCGCGCCCGGTCGAGTACCGCCGTCAGCCTCGTCGACGAGAGCGCGAGGCTACGCGATCGCGCCACCCGCTGCAGGATGCGGTCCTGCAGGTTCAGGAGCGAGAGCTGCCAGTCGCCGTCCTTGAGCTCCGCCGCGTCGCCGCGGTTCGGGAACATCGCGATGCCCTTGCCCGCCATCGGTCAGCCCCAAAGCTCGAGGGTGACGGCCTCGATCTCGCCGTCGTCCTCGCTGTCGAGTTCTTCGATCATGCGGGTGACGACGAAGAGCTTGCCGTCGTCGAGGCCGAGCAGCGGCACGCGCACCATGACCGTGTCGCCGAGATCGATGCCGACCGCCGCTGCGGACGGAACCTTGATCTGGATGAAGTCGCGCCGGACCTTGCGAAGGTCGAGTTGGCGATCAGCCTCGGCAGTGGCGTCGGTCGAGTTCGTCAGGAGACTTGCGAAGGTGATCTCGGACGCCAGAAGGTGTCGCACCTTCACACTCGCGTCTTCAGCGACGGCCGAGCGGGTCGCGGTCTTCAGGTAGGCACGCCGGGCATCGTCCACCGCACCGTTCACCGCCGAGCCGTCCTGCGTCTGCCACAGCTGCGTATGGGTGACGGTGACCTTGGACGTCGGCACGCCGTTGCCCTCGTCGGACGTCGCCAGCGTCTCGATCGCCTGCCCGTCGTCCAGGATCTCGATCTCGGTGAAGATCGCGCGCGGCGTGCCCGTCGGTGCGCGGAACTGGCCGAAGCGGAAGCGACCGAGGCGGTCGGTCGTCAGGAAGCCGCCGACGCCCGCCAGAAGGCGATAGAGTGGCGCTTGGATCTGCATGTCCTCGGGCGCACACCACACGCCCTGCTCGGCCGGGGCCACCGTGTCGAAGGCGGCGATGTCGGCGGGCAGGAAGTCCACGCCCTCGACCTTGCCCGCAAACAGAAGGATGCGACGCACCAACTGTGCGGTGGTGCGCTGGGCAGCGGTTGCGCCTTCGGTGTAGTCGGCCGTGATCGTGCCCGTCACCTTGCCGCCGATGCGAACGATGAAGGGCGACAGCATGACCGCGTACTGGCCCTGCGTGAGCGTCACCGCCATCAGGCTCGCAAGATCCGGTTGTGCAGCGCCGACGCGTGTCAGCGTCAGACCGGACGAGTAGACGGCCTCGCAAGACGCGATCGCGTTCTGGGCACCCTGCCAAAGGCCGTCGAAGGCGTTCACCTGAACGAGCGGCACCTCGAACACACGGCCGAAGGCGAGCGGCTTGGGCCGGTCCTTCAGATCGTTCTCGGTGCCCTCGACGCCCTTGCCCGCTGACGTCGTCGTGCCGAGGTAGCGCGTCGGCTGCAGATCCTTCTGCAACTCGACGAGGCGGTCGCGCAGACGGAACGAGACGGTCTTCTCCGACACCTCGGCTTGCTCGACCGTTCCCGAGAACACGACCTCGCGGCCGGCAAACGGCACACCGTCGGCCAGCTGGTAGAGGCGCAGGAAGCGGCCGTCGAAGGCGAGCTTGCGCATAAAGGACAGGCCGTCGTCCTCATTCACGAGCACGATATCGCGAACGAGGCGCGCCCTGCCCCGGTCGTGCCGCCACCCGAGAACATGGCGCGCTCGAAGTTGCCCGGGTTCGCGATGCGCGGCTTGGTCTGCCCCCTGAAAAGTGGTCCTCCCTGAAGTAGGCTTTCGAGCCGATGGAGGATGCCCAAATGGGACAGAAGAAGCACAAGCCGGAAGAGATCGTTGCCAAGCTGAGGCAGGTGGACGTTCTGCTGTCTCAGGGCCGCCCGGTAGCCGAGGCGATCCGCACGATCAGCGTGACGCCTTTCACGTATTATCGGTGGCGCAAGGAGTTTGGCGGGCTGAAGTCGGACCAGGTGAAGCGTCTGAGGGACCTGGAGAAGGAGAACGAGCGCCTGCGCAAGGCGGTCTCGGATCTAACGCTGGAGAAG